>OY761144.1:0-3396024 GCA_963664365.1 Dehalococcoidia bacterium | reverse complement strand
CCATACCTTGTCATCCGTGGAGCGGGCTCATCGGTTCTATTATCTGATCATGGCCGGTTGGGGAGGCGAAGCAAGATATCCAAGGTTCCAGACCAGCACATCGGATGGCGGACACGGAAATCGTCTAGTAGGGGCTCTCAAATCTCTGAGACAAAGAGTTGAGCCAGTTCATGACAGGCTGAGAACCGTCATAATAGAAAACCTCGACTGGACAGAATGCGTGGAGCGCTACGATAGATCTGGAACCTTCATGTACTTTGACCCCCCATACCCTGGGAACGGAGCTAACTACAAATACAACATGAGATCAATGGCGGAGCACTCGGCAATTGCCGAACGGTTGCGCACTGTCCAATGTCAGTGGATGATGTCTTCCTACGACACACAAGAGATCCGCCAACTCTATCGAGATTATAACATTGTCCCAATTCAGTCCGCATCCGGAATGCGTTCTTCAGATTCGGACGCCAAAGCGCATGGCAGAAAAAGGACTGTGAACAAGGAAATTCTGGTTCTCAACTACGCTCCGTCAAGTAATGGCGAGGCTTCGTCGAGTAATACACAGCAGTACGTCTCGGACCAAGGCGCACTGTTTGAGGATTCACTCAATCGCAAGTACTCTACTTCCGCGGCCGCCCGCGCTCCCTAGCAGCCCATCCACAGGAACCAGCCGCATCTCCACCGGATCGATCCCCAGCCGGAATATCTCCAGCGTAACGGCTCCTAGTAGTGGCTGGGAGTCCTCTTCTACAAACACCACCGGCGCGATACTCCGCTTGCCTTCCAACCTCATCCACGTCTGGCCGATGTCAAGCTCGATCCGGCTGCCGTCGGCCAGCTTGAAGCTTCCACTGCCTAGAGGCTTCACCCCCTGACTACGCAGCAGAGAACCCGGGACCATCGTGTACGAAGCCCCCGAGTCAACCATCGCCTCGACCGACTCGTACCGCATCCCATCCGGATCACCGATCCCCATTTCGACTGTGAACACTCCCATATCACCTTCTTCAAGTCTGATAACATATCAACGCAGACACCATCATACCACTTTGCCACCGAGTCTTTGGCGGAAACAGACATGACCCAGCCCCAGCGCATCGTATCGGGAACCGTCCAGGAAGACGATCAGAACCTGGACACAAGCCTGCGTCCCCGCAGGCTCAGAGACTACGTCGGACAGAGCTCGCTCAAGTCCAACCTGGAAATCGCCATCAAGGCCGCCCTCCAACGCGGCGAGCCGCTCGACCACACCCTGCTCTACGGCCCACCCGGACTCGGAAAGACCACCCTCGCCAACATCCTCGCCACCGAGATGGGCGCCCGGATCAAGACGACCTCCGGCCCCGCGATCGAGCGGCCCGGAGACATGGTCGCCATCCTCACCCAGCTCCGCGAAAACGACGTCCTGTTCATAGACGAGGTCCACCGCCTCAGCCGCGTCGTCGAAGAGGTACTATACCCAGCCATGGAGGACGGGTTCGTATCCTGGGTTATCGACAAGGGGCTAAAGGCGCGGTCGATGAACCTATCCATCCGCCCATTCACCCTCGTCGGCGCGACCACTAGGTTCGGCATGGTCAGCCCGCCGCTCAGAGACAGATTCGGGTCGGTCTATCGCCTCGACTTCTACGACGACGAGGCGATGCGGACCATCGTGCGACGCTCCGCCCGCATCATGGACATCCAGGCCGACGACGCCGGCGTCGAGGAGATCGCGCGCCGCTCGCGCGGCACTCCCAGGGTCGCCAACAGGCTGCTAAGGCGCGTCCGCGACTTCGCCCAGGTCATGGCGGACAACATAATCACGACACAGGTCGCCCGCGAAGCGCTGTCGCGCCTGGAGGTCGATCTACTCGGCCTCGACGACATCGACCGCCGCGTGCTGTCCTCCATAATCGAGAAGTTCGACGGCGGACCCGTCGGACTCAACACCCTGGCGGCCTCTATCAGCGAAGATTCCGACACCATCGAAGACGTGTACGAGCCCTACCTGCTCCAACTCGGCTTCCTAGACCGCACCAACCGAGGCCGCGTAGCAACTCGCCGCGCATACCAACACCTCGGCATAGACTTCACCCCGGACCCGGCCCAGCCCAGTTTCTTCTGACTGCGACAGGGATATCCCGCGCCGAACGCAGAAGTATCTACAAAATCCCCTGCTGCTGAAGCTGTCGGATGTTTTCGTGGTAGTCTGGACCGCTCATTGGACCCGACACAGATCGTCGAACTCGCCGGCAGAGAGATGTAAGTAATTCCGAAGTGAGTGTATTCGACCCTTTCCTACGGATCCTGATGAGGGGAGTTTAGATGAGATGCGAAATAGCCTGACACCGTCAAGGTAATACCAACCGTACTTCTCCTTCGTCGTGCGCCGGTCAAAACCGTTCCTCTGATCCGAGGCGTAGAGGTTTGTCAGCTTTCGTAGCCCTCGCTCTACTTCCCGGGGCGAATAGCTCCTACTCGCCATCGGGAATTACGATGCTGCTCAAGCCCTGCCTCCACTTCCTGGGAAGAACTCCCAGCAACTCAACAGGGGTATTCAGCAACTCCGAGTAGAGCGACCCAAGTTCAGACTTCAGTTCGGCAATCGCCTCTACCTCAGTGTTGCCAAAGCCGGATGCGCTGAACTCAGGGACGCGCGCGCCCACTTCGTCCTCATCCTCTTGTATGATCGCCACAAGGGGAATGCGGAGCGGGAGTTCGACATCATCCACGGTGACTGACGCAATTGAAGTCGAATGAGTGTTTTGTGAGTCACCGAGCATCTCGATCACTTCGCTAAGTTTCACGAGACACTGTCGCAGTAGGTCTTGCTCGGCCACAATAGCGGATTCCAAGTATTGAACCCTTTGGTCGATCTCATAGTACTCTGTTGTGGCCCTGGTGTCTGTTTGCATATCACACGATGCTCTCTTGTCCAACATCTTACATCATGGACATAGCCTATTGGAAATCTCGGCAATTATCCAATGGCTTGAGTTGATACCATACAGGCACGTATGCTCAAAAACTCCTCGGCGGTCTTCCCTGTGAACCCTATCGTGTATATCTTCACGTCCTATATCCCCAGCGTCCCCTGAAGTTGCTGACCGTATTTCTTGCTGATTGATAGATGGCCCGTCCGTTGGATTCGGCCGTCGCCCCTGACGTGAAGCATCTCGCATCCGTTCTCTTCCAGCGACGGCCCCAGCAGAAGCAGCCTGTGACACTCGGACGGGTCTTCCTCTGAGCACAGAATGGCCGTCCGCCGGCGCGACGCCATCCCCGCAAGCTGCTCCACCGCGTCTTCGAACCCGTCCAGCGACCGCATCTTGCGGTAATCCGGCTTCCCTCTCGAATCGTACAGCGCCGTATTCTTGGGCTTGCCCCCAAGCCTGCCGCCCATGAACTCGTAGTCTATCCCGACAGACTCCAGCAGATCGACCAGGCTACGATAATTGGCGAACGGCGCGAAACGCGACACCGGGTTCGTCCTGACGTCCACCAACAACTCGATGTCGTTGTTCAGCAGCAGGCGAGAGAAGTCCCCCCAAGTGTGGTTGCTGTGACCTACTGTGTAGATGCTTGTCGTCATGGCTCATCCGCCGGTAAGAGTCTCCCTCCATTCTAACCCCTGCGGCTTTGCGCGTCACGCAACCCTTTCCGCAACTCTTCGCAACAGATATTCAATGCTCTTGCATATCTACTGCCTTGACAGATTATCGCTAAACTACTATCTTGGATGCCGCTAAGATTCGCGGAGCGCCCAATGACCTGCGAAGACCAAACAGTACAGACCCTCAAGGAATCCGGACATCGGCCAACGCCGCAGCGCCTGATGATTCTCTCCGCGCTGCGCCACGCCTCAGGACACGTCACCGCCTCAGAAGTGCTTGAGCAGGTCAAGGAGTCCTACTCCTTCATAGACCTGTCCACCGTGTACCGCACCCTGGACATGCTCAAGCAGATGCGCCTTGTGTCCGAGACACACATGGGCGGCGACCAGCGCTCTTATGAATGGATAGACCAGGTCCGCCATCACCACCTCGTATGCCAGAACTGCGACCGCGTCATTCTGCTGGACGACGCGATGCTCGAATCGCTGGGCGCCAACATTCTTGAAGAATACGGCTTCGAGGTGGACATAGACCACCTGGCCGTCTTCGGAGCCTGCCGTGAGTGCCGCCGCGGAGTCGGGGCAGATGAACGAAACACATTGTGAGTGAGGTAACCGCATGGACTTCGGAGCCGGCATTCCCGTAGTGCTCACCATCGGGTTCCTGTTGGGACTCAAGCACGCCACGGACGCCGATCACATCGTGGCGATCTCCACCATCGTCACGGAACAGCGCAATATATGGCGCGGACTGTGGATCGGCGGATCGTGGGGAGCGGGGCACTCGACGCCCCTGATCGTGTTGGGGCTGATCATACTCGCGCTCAAAGACCTCGTGCTCGGACGATACGAGGCTGTCGCGCCGTTCTTGGAGTTCGGCGTGGGAGTAATGCTCATATTCCTCGGAGTGCAGGTTATATGGAATATCAGGCGGGGGAAGCTGCACGTTCACCAGCACACCCATGACGATAGCTCGCACGTGCATATCCACGCCACCCACGACCCAAAGGCCGCGCACAACGCCGAGAACGATGAGAACGGAGGATTCCTCTTCTTCGGCAAGCCCATGTTCCGCCTGAAGTCATACCTGATTGGCGTGATTCACGGGCTGGCCGGAAGCGCCGCCGTCATGCTGGCCCTCGTTCCGGCTATAGACTCGTTCTTGGCGGGTGTCTTCTATCTTCTGCTGTTCAGCGTTGGCACAATGCTCTCGATGGGCATAGCCACCGTCGTCTTGTCCGTCCCGTTCGTGGCGACAGGGGCAAACGTAACCCTAAACCGCGCGGTCGGTATCGGCGCGGGCGTCATGAGCGTCGCCCTCGGCGCAATCGTGATGTCCGAAATCGTGTGGGACGTTGAGATCATGCCTTTCTAACGGAGAGTGACCCAAGTTGGTAGGCGCCGCACACGAGCGCAATACCCCCTCTCTCTTGAGGGCTGACAAGGGTAGGTAAATGCAAAAACAACCACGAATATCAGTCAACAGGCCCCCTCTCCCTCTGGGAGAGGGTTGGGGTGAGGGTGAATACCTACCCCTTTAAGCTCCCTTGAGGGTGAGGGTGATTGACACCGATTCCCTCTAACCATGTCCAATAATCGAAAGACCCTCGGGAGGACTGAGACCGGCATGTTGAGTAGTTCCAAGAAGTACGTCGGTATCGTGGCGGACCGGTACACCGCCGCGCTCGCCTACTCGGACTACCGCACGCTCTGGATCGCCAACCTCTCGTCCGGGGCCGCCGCCTGGGCGCTCATCGTCGCCAGGGGACTGCTCGTTTACACGCAGTCCGGTTCCTCCCTGTGGGTCGGCGGAGTCACCTTCGCCGCGATGATTCCCAGGGTTCTCGTACCCCCGATCTCCGGCTACCTCTCAGACAGGTTCGACAGGCGCAGGGTCGTCGCGGCCATGTACGCAGTCAACCTGGCGCAGAATCTGACTCTCTCGATCCTGGTCGCCTTTGGCGCGATCGAAATATGGCACGTTGTGATTCTCTCTCTGATCAACGGCTCCGCCCGCGCCGCGCAGATGCCCGCCTCCCAGGCCCTCATTCCCAACCTCGTCCCCCGTCACCTCCTGCTCAACGGCATCGCGCTGAACCAGGCCACCATGCACGGATCGCGCCTGCTCGGACCGCTTGCGATTACCCCCCTGCTCGCCACCGTCGGAGAGGAGGGCGCCTTCTTCCTGTGCAGCGGCTTCTACGTGATCAGCTTGGCCCAATGCCTCAGACTCAAGACCGCCTCCACCGGAAGGGTGGACCGTAATCGCGGCGTCGTCAGCAACCTCATCGACGGCCTGAAATACGTCTATCGAACCCCGGTCCTCCGCGCCGTGACATTCATGGCGCTCTTCCACTGCGGCCTCACCATGTCGTTCGAATCGCTTCTGCCTGTGCTGTCGGACACTCGACTCAACGCCAAAGACGCCGGATTCAGCCTGCTGATGATGGCCGTCGGCGCAGGAGCCATGGTATCGGTGACCGCAATTGCCGGAGTCTCAGGCGACTCCGCCCGGGGCAAGCTGTTCATTAGCCTCGGCGTCCTCAGCGGACTCACACCCGCCGTTCTTGCCGTCTCCTCGAACATGCCCACCGCGCTGGTAGCCGCCGCTCTCATGGGCGCGACCCAGGCCGGATTCATGACGCTCACCCATACGATGATCCAAGCCGTAACGGACGACGGCATCCGCGGAAGGGTCGGCGCCGTTTACTCCGTGCATATCGGAGGCATCATGGCCTCCGCCAACCTAGTCAACGGAGGACTTGCCGATGTAACATTCATAGGTGGAGCGGCGCCGCTGCTGATAATCGGCGGAGTGGGCTTTATAATTGTAATGTTCGCGAGCTTCCAAGCGCTCACGATCAGGCGCATCTACAAGGGCGAGCTTTCCTACGCGGTGGCTCCGGCACATTAGCTTTTACAGGCGACGACATGCTTACTCACACATTCATACATCTGCCCGGTATTGGATACGCAACCGAACGCGAGCTTTGGAACACAGGCGTACTCACCTGGGACGATTTTCTGGCGACCAGCATCCTGCCGGGGAGGGCGTATTCGCGGCGGACGCGCCTGAACTCGATTCTCACCGAGTGCCGACAGCGTTTTTCGGTCATGGACTCCGGTTACTTCGATCGGGTGCTCCCAAACCGGGAGATGTGGCGAATGTACCCCGACTTCAGGGCCAACGCCGCCTTTCTCGACATCGAAACCACCGGGATGTCACTGGAACGCAGCATCATCACCCTCGTGGGAATCCTCGACAGACACGGCTACCGCGCCTTCATCCACGGCCGGAATCTCGCGGACTTCAGAGAGGCGGTCGAGGAGTACGATCTGATCGTCACCTACAACGGCGCGTCGTTTGACCTCCCGTTCATCCAACGCCAATTTGGGACCCTATTCAGGCACACAGCCCACATAGACCTGATGTATCCGTTGCGCCGGCTCGGTCTGATGGGCGGACTCAAGACCGTCGAGCGCCGTCTTGGGGTGGGGAGGCCGACCGAACTGTCTTCCCTAGTCGGTTTCGACGCGGTCAGGATGTGGAGAATGTGGACCGCGGGGAACGACGGCGCGCTCGATACACTCGTCCGCTACAACGCCGAGGACGTGCTGTCGCTGCCCAAGCTGGCGGAGATAGCGTACAACCGGCTCGCCGCTGTGAGCGACGCGCCCGTTTCCGAGCTGGAACGGTGGACGTATCCGCAGATCGACCTGCCCTACGATACCGACGTCATCCATGCCCTCAAAACCCCCTAAACTCAAAACTGAAAACTACCCACTATCCATTGCTATGAAAATAGGTCGATGAGCCAGTCGGCCAAAGTCCCCTCTCCCAAGTTTGGGAGAGGGCTAGGGTGAGGGTTGTGAATGAGATGCTGCCCAATGTTCATCCCCTCCTGTGGCCTTCGCAAGGCCATAGTGATTCCGAAATTCACCGCCTAATATCCGGATGCCCGTAGAGCCTGCCCCGTACTCGATGCGGGGAGCGCGGGCGTCTAGCCCGCGCCCGCCGATACCGCAATACCATCGTCAGACAGTGTACTTGAGCGCTAATAACCTGTGTCACTTTAGTAGGCGCGCCACGAAAGCGCGAATATCCCCTCTCCCTCAAGGGAGAGGGTCAGGGTTAGGGTGAATACCCATCCACCTACCAATCTGACACAGCCTTGGGTGCTAACACCGCGTTGACGACTCTGGGGTCGTGTGCTAACTTGGCCTCACCTTTGAACAAGTGGAGCGAGGCTGCGCCTCGTGAAAGGAGCAAGCAGCATGGCCCAGACGAGGGAGGCCGCGGTCGTAGGGATTCACGAGTACCCCCTGCGCGTTGCGCCCGGCGTTAGCGCGCTGCAGATCAAGGCCGCTTCCGCGGCCAGGGCACTCGAGGACGCGGGGCTGTCGTGGAGCGACGTCGATGCCGTGTACGACACCGGCAGCCACCAGAGTATCGGCGGCCTCGGTATCTCGGAGTACTTCGGGATCAACCCGAAGCTGATAGACAACACCGCCGTCGGCGGTACGTCCTACGAGTTTCAGGCCAATCACGCCGCCTCGATGATCGCCGCGGGCAGGTGCAGTGTCGCGCTGCTCACCTACGGAGCCACCTCTCACTCCGACCGAAGGGCCATAGGCACCGGAGGCGCCGTCGCGGAAGGCGCTCCCAACCCCGCCACCAACATGGAGGCGTCATGGGGACAGACGCTCATCGGCAACTACGCGATGGTCAAGCAGCGACACATGTACCAGTACGGCTCCACAAACGAGCAGTTCGCCCACATTTCCATCGCCACGCGCAAGCACGCCATGCGAAACCCGGAGGCGGTCAAGGCCATGACCGACCTCGAGTTCGTGGGCGTCCGCGAGCTTACGGTCGAGGACGTGGTGGACTCGCGGATGATCGCATGGCCGCTGAGACTCTTGGAGTGCTGCATGATATCCGACGGCGGCGGCGCGGTGGTAATCGCCTCGAAGGAGGTCGCGGCAAACTGCGCCAAGAATCCGGTCTGGATCATCGGCGGGGGAGAGGCCACCAAGTACCGCGAGAACGGCGGCGACATCACCGTGAGCGCGGGAGCTCAGTCCGGCCCGCGCGCCTTTGCCGACGCCGGGGTCACGCCCGACGAGATCGACGTGCTGATGGCATACGACTCGTTCAGCATAACCGTCATGTGCATGATCGAGGACCTCGGGTTCTGCGAGAAGGGCGAGGGTGGGGAGTACGTCGCACAGGGACACCTTGTGTTCGACGACCCGCGAAAGCCCGCGCTCAACACCGACGGCGGCGGGCTGTCGTCCAACCACCCCGGCGAGCGCGGGATATACCTGCTGATCGAGGCTGCCCGCCAACTCAGGGGCGAGTCAACCTCCCAGGTGGACGATGCCAAGCTGGCCGTCGCGGTCGGCAACGGCGGACAACTCGGCTCCAGGCACGCCACGGGCGTTACGATCCTGGCAGCGGACTAAGAGTGACAAGAATAGAACCGATTCGGAAGCTCTAAGATCAGGGAGAAAGAAGACATGACCGACCAACCGCTCAGGCCGCAGCCGAGCTTTCCAGAGCCTGATACCGAGCCGTTCTGGGAGGCCACAAAACGCCGCGAGCTGACCTACCAGACCTGCGACGACTGCGACGAGGTAGTCTTCTACCCCCGAGCGCACTGCACCGATTGCCTGTCTTCGTCCCTCTCCTGGAACGTCTCCAAGGGCGAGGGCGAGGTTTATACCTTCAGCGTCATCATGCAGAACCGACACCCGGCCTTCAAAGACCTCGGCCCATACGCTCTGGCCTACGTGGACCTGGACGAGGGCTTCCGAATCATGACAAACGTCGTGGGCGTCGATGACCCTATTGAGGACGTGGAGTGTGGCATGAGGGTGAAGCTCACTTGGATAGATCAGGGCGAGGGCAACATAGCTCTGCCCGTGTTCGAGCCGGCTTAGGGGATTCAGCATGGACTTCCGATTCACGCCCGAACAAGAGGAGTGGCGACGCTACGTCCGCTCCACGATAGAGTCTCTGATAACTCCTGACTTGCGGGAGGAGATGGAGGTCTCGGACGACGTGGGGCCCAGTCCCGCCGACAAGACCTTCATGCGGGAGTTGGGCAGTCGCGGTCTGCTGGGCATCTCATGGCCCGAGGAGTACGGCGGCCTGGGACGTCCGCTGATGGACCAGTACATATTCTCTGAGGAGATCGGAAACTTCGGCAGTCTCTACACCAACGGCACCGCCGTCAACATGGTTGGCCCGACTATTCTGAACGTCGGCACCGACGAGCAGCGGGCCGAGTGGATTCCGAAGATGCTCAGCGGTGAGGTCGAGTGCGCTCTGGGCTACACCGAACCCGGGGCGGGCACCGACCTAGCGGGACTCCAGACCCGCGCGGTCGTGGACGGCGATGACTACGTGATCAACGGCCAGAAGCTTTTCACCAGCGCGGCCCACTTCTCCTCGCACGTCTGGCTGCTGGCGCGTACCGACACCGAGGTCCGGAAGCACCGAGGACTATCGGCGTTCCTGGTGCCGATGGACTCCGACGGCATCACCGTCCGTCCGCTCTGGCGTATGGACAGCGGACGCACCAACGAGGTTTTCTTTGACAATGTCCGCATACCGCGCCAGAACCTGATTGGAGAGCCGAATCGGGGCTGGTATCACGTGGCCATGGCGCTCGACTTCGAGCGTGTCAGCATCGGCTCACGTTATACCAACCTGCTGCGCCGCGTGAACAGGCTCATCGAGTTCGCAAACGATACCGAGGTGGACGGCGCTCCACTGTCCAGGGATCACCACGTCCGCACGCGGTTCGCCGAGATCGGCATGAAGCTCGAGACGGTCCGCCTCTTTTCGTACCGCACCGCTTGGATGATCGACCAGGGAATCGTACCCAACTACGAAAGCTCCGCGCTAAAGATAGTAGCGACAGACCTCATCCAGGAGGTCGCCGACTTCGGCTTCGAGCTTCTCGGAATGTACGGCCAGCTAACCCGGAGTTCTCCGTATACTCTGCTGGACGGCGAGATGGAGCGGGCGTACCGGAGCGGCATCTTCTTGCGATTTGGCGGTGGGGCGAACGAAGTCCAGCGCAACATTATCGCGCAGCGAGGTCTGGGAATGCCCAGAGAAGGCAGGGAGACTCGCCAGGACGTGCGCTCCCCGCAGGCTGCCGCTGGAAGGACTTAGGCGATGGACCTATCTCTAACCGACCGCCAGGAGACGCTTAAAGACACCGCCAGGGAATTCTTCGAGCGTGAATGCCCGACCACCCTCGTCCGCGCTATGGAGGGTGACGCGCGCGGCTACACCACAGACCTCTGGGAGGGCATGGCCGGCCTCGGATGGATGGGGCTGCCGTTCCCGTCCGAGTACGGAGGCTCCGACGGCTCGCTGACCGATCTGGCCGTGCTTCTGGAGGAGTTCGGACGCGCTCTCGTGCCGGGGCCGTTCTTCAACTCCGTTGCCGTCACGGGTCTTGCCATCCTAGACGCAGGCTCTAATAGTCAACGCGTCGATCTACTTCCGAGAATCGCCGACGGTTCCCTGATCGCCACCGCCGCTCTGCTGGAGTCGGACGCGCGCTACAGGCCGGAGTCGATCCAGTTATCGGCGACTCTGCGCGGTGAAGGGATTGTTCTGAACGGCACGAAGATGTTCGTCGAGTACGCCGACTCAGCCGACCTGCTTTTGGTCCCGACAAGGATCTCTGATGATGAGGTGTCTCTAGTACTGGTCCCAAGGACCGCAGACGGCATCGCCACCACTCCGCTTGAGAGCATCAGCCGCGACCCTCAGTACGTCGTCCATTTCGATAACGTCACGGTGGAAGGCGGCGCAGTTCTCGGAGGAGGCGAAGCGGCATTGAATCGCCTTCTGGACCGAGCGACCGTACTTCACTGTGCCCAGAGCGTGGGTGGGGCGCAGCGCGTGCTCGAAATGACCGTCGACTACACCAGGCAGAGGGTCCAGTTCGACCGTGCTATCGCCACCTTCCAGTCGGTTCAGCACGACTGCGCGGACATGGTGATGGCGATAGACGCCGCGCGCCTCGCCACCTACGAGGCCATCACCAGAATGGAGGATGGTCAGCCAGTCGACAGAGAGGTCGCTCTCGCCAAGTCTCTCGCCAACCACGCCTACAAGTGGACGACCCTTACCGCGCAGCAGATACACGGCGGCATAGGCTTCATGGAAGAGTACGACCTCCAGCTATGGACTCGCCGGGCCAAGGTAGCCGAGCTTAAATACGGCGCCTCCTCCGGCCACGTCGAAGCATTTGCTCAGCAGATGGGCCTGACCTAGGGACTCCCCCTTCCTGCCAGTCAGTTGAACCTGCTCATCGCGGTGTCTACGCCGTCCTCCATCAAACTGACAATAGCATCGGCGGCACGATGAATCGCCTGATCCACGAGGCGCTGGTCCTCCTCAGACATCTCGCCCAGCACCCATCCGACACGATCCGTCCCGGGAGGCGGCTGTCCCACGCCGATCCTCAGCCGCTTGAATTCCTGGCTGCCGAGGGCGTCGATGATCGACTTCATCCCGTTGTGTCCGGCGGCGCTGCCCCTGGGCCTCAGCCGGAGCTTGCCCGCGTCGAGCGCAATCTCGTCGTACACGACCAGCAACCTCTCCCGCCCAACCCCGAACCGGGTGAGCAGGTAGTTGACGGCTGCTCCACTGCGATTGACGTAGGTGCGCGGCTTGGCGAGCGCGACCGTGTGGCCCTCGATCTTTCCGATGCCGAGCCTCGTTGTGCTGTGCGCCCGCTTGATGTCGGTGCCGTGCCGCTCCGCCAGCATATCGACCAGCCACCAGCCCGCGTTGTGCCGGGTCCTAAGGTACTGAGGCTCCGGATTCCCAAGACCCACGATAATCAGGTCCGGCATCTCAATCGACCCCTTGAGCCGACGACTGCGCTTGAACAGGTTCTTTAGGAAAGGCACCTGGAATATTCCTACCTGACCAGCCCGTACACCCGCTCAGGCGTCACCAGAACGATCACGGCCTCCTGGTCGATCATCGCTTGGTCGTACTCGTCCCAGTCGGGATGCTCGGTGTCGCTGCACGCCATGTACACCTCTCGGAGCATCACCCTCATCTCCTCCGGCTCCGTGTTGCCGTAGTCGAACAGAGTCGCCTGCCCTTCGACCGAGACCCATTGCCGCCAGTCCTCAGACACCGATAGCACCGTGCAGTTTGAGTCGCGCCGAAGGTTCTTTATCTTCTGTGATTGTGGGTACACCGATACGAAGGCCGCGTGACCTTTGTATGCTCCACATACCACGATGCTGGAGTGCGTCGCGCCGTTGGGCCGCCTCGTGGCGATCACCCCCCGGTGGTGCGTCTCCAAATATGGTCGAACGTCTTCAAAGTCCATGCCATGCCTCTTATCCTGTCCATCCTGCAGATCTATGCGAACTACTCCAAAACCACATCCCCACTCTGCCCCCCTGTCTTCCGCGCCAGCCGCACCGCCTCGATCCTCATGCCCCTATCGACCGCCTTGCACATGTCATAGATCGTCAAGGCGGCGACGCTGACCGCCGTCAGCGCCTCCATCTCGACGCCCGTCTTGCCCGTCGTTCGGGCCGTGCCGGTTATCTCCACCGCGCTAGAGTCCGAGTCAAGGTCGAACTCCACGCCCACCTTGCTCAGCGGAAGAGGGTGACACAGCGGGATGAGATTAGACGTGTTCTTCGCCCCCATGATTCCGGCGATCCGCGCCACGCCCAGCACGTCCCCCTTGTCGAAAGCGTTGGCCCGTATCAACTCAAGAGTCTCCCGCCGCATGACGACTCGACCCCTCGCCACTGCCTCTCGCAACGTATCGGGCTTCGATCCGACGTCCACCATCTGCGCCTTGCCGCTCCGGTCAACGTGCGTGAGCTTGGGTTCTCCGGTCTCGGTCAAAACATCACCGCCGATTCGTAGCCCCGATCTACATCGAGGTCATCTCCCCTCGACGCCGCGACCGCCAACCTGTCCGCCCGCTCGTTCCCCGGGTTTCCCGCGTGTCCCCGGACCCAGCGGACTTCCACGTCATGGCGTTCGAGCAACTCCAGGAGCCGACCCCAGAGATCGGGGTTCAGCGCCTTCTCCTTGCGGTTCCGACGCCAGCCATTGGCTCTCCACCGCTTGGCCCATCCCTTGTTCACCGCATCGACAATATACTTCGAGTCGCTGTACAGCGTCACCGCGCAAGGCTCGGTCAGCGCCTTCAGGCCCTCTATGACCGCCATCAACTCCATCCGGTTGTTCGTCGTCCTGCTGAATCCGCCGCTCAGTTCCTTGCTGTGCCGTCCCATTCGGACGACGACCCCATATCCGCCTGGCCCCGGATTTCCCGAACAGGCCCCGTCGGTGTAGATCGTCACTCGTTTTTTCATGCATGCACCGGCAACCAGCCTCCGGCCATCTTCACCATATCTTCCTCGTACTCTGACCAGTCATGAAGCGTTGCCGGATCGAAATCCGCTCCGTTCGGCCACACCAGCGTATGGACCTCAGGGTCTATGTGTACTTGGGCGAAGACGTCGGGATCGCGCAGAGGGCCGTACAACTCGCCTTGAAGTACGGGGCTGAAGTCTATGATCTGCGATGTGCTGTCATCGAAGCCAACCCTTAGCGTGTACGGGCCAATCGGCTCCACCGATGTAACTTTGCAGATGTGGTGTTCCAATAAATGACTCCTTTATCCCTACACTAAAACCCCAAAACCCGACTTCGTGCATATCTCGATCCGGTTCCCCTCCGTGTCGTCGATGAAGAACACCCGCTGGCCGTCGTGGCGTGTGTTGATCTCCGTCGTCTCCACGTTGTGCGAGTGCATGTACTCCTGCGCCGCCTCGATGTCCTCCACCTCGAAAGCCCCGTGGTGGGACGGCTCCGACGGCGCGTTCTCGTCCTCGATTAGATGCACCATCGTACCGCTCGGAAGCTGGAGCCACACGATCGTGTCCGAGTCCACCGCTTTCGGTATCTCCTTGACTCCGAGCACGTCCACCCAGAACCTCGTCGCCCGCTCCATGTCCTTCACGCAATACGTCAGGTGGTTGACCCTTCTCAGCCTGATGGTTCCGATCATGCCTGTCATCGTTCCGGACCTCCCAGCGTCAATCTTGTGACCGTCGGCCATCATCATATCAGGCATACCGATGTCGCGCCCGCCCCTAAACGGCGCATCGTCGTATAGAATGTTATCGCACAACCCGTTTCAGGAGCGGCCATTATGTCAGAAATAGAATCCAGACTGGAGCAACTGGGAATCTCGCTTCCCGACGAGCCTGTGCCCATCGCCAACTACGTCCCCGGCGTCAGAACCGGCAACCTCCTATTCCTCTCCGGCTTGGGACCCGCGCCGCGGCCCGACGGTTCCACCCCATCCGGCAAGGTGGGACAAGACCTGACCGCCGAGGAGGGCTACGAGGCGGCGCGGCTCACCGGCGTCAACATCCTGGCGCGCTTGAAGGGCGTGGTGGGAGACCTGGATAAGGTGCGCCGAGTGGTCAAGGTGCTCGGCATGGTCAACAGCGCCCCCGACTTCAACCGGCAGCCCGCCGTCGTCAACGGCTGCTCAGACCTGCTCGTGGAGGTCTTCGGCGAGCGAGGCCGCCACGCCCGCTCCGCCGTCGGCATGGTGTCGCTGCCCAACGACATCCCCGTCGAGATCGAAGTGGTAGTCGAGGTCGAGGACTGACTTCCTAGTACTGCTTCAACTCAGTTTTGACGATCCACTCGAAGTATTCCGAGCATATCCCCTCTCCCTTGAGGGAGAGGGCTAGGGTGAGGGTGAACCGTAAGACTGTCTATCATAATCATATTGACAGAGTACTAGTACTGCTTCAACTTAGTTTTGATGATCCACTCGAAGTATTCCGAGCATATCCCCTCTCCCTCAAGGGAGAGGGCTAGGGTGAGGGTGAACCTTAGAGCTATCTACCGGAATCACGTTGACAAGGTACTAGGCCAGAACCTGCATCCCGTAGCGAGACTTCATCAGGCGGCCCTCATAGAAGCGCTTCAGGTCCAACTCGGATATATCCACGCTGGCCGCTTGGCCCTCAGTGATGAGCTCCGACATCACCACGCCGACCATCGGCGCCAGCTTGAAACCGTGCCCGCTGAAACCCACGGCCAGGTACAACCCCTCGATTCCCTCAACCCGGTCTAAGACAGGGTGCCAGTCCGGGGTCGTCGTGAAAAGGCCGCTCCAGCCGCCTCGAAACAACGCGCTCGCCATGCCCGGCATACGCTTCACCAGCTTCTCGAAAGTCCGCTCCACCATCGGCATGTCAACGCCCTGGTTGAACGACTCCGGTTCCGCCTCCTCGTCCTCTCCTACTCCGATCAGCGTGATGTTTCCAACGTCCGGCCTCGGAGACATGTCAAGCGCCACGTCGCCGATTATCGGATGGTCCGGCACGATGTCCTGCGGCCTGCGCAGCATGACGACCTGGTGACGGATTGGGCGCAGCGGAACATCCACCCCGATAGAACCAAGAAACGGCCCCGACCATGGCCCCGTCGCCACCACCGCGATTCGAGTCTCGATGCGCCCGTCCTCAGTCAGTACCGCCGACACCCGCCCGCCCCTGATCTCGACTCCGGTCGCCGGACAGCCCGACCTCACCCGCGCTCCCAGATCGCGCGCCGCGTTGGCGTAGCCCGTCGTTACCGAGTAGGGGTCCGCGTATCCCGACTCCGGCTCGTAGGCGAACGACTCGCCCTCAGCAGGTTCCACCATCGGCGCGATCTCCCGGACGTCTTCCGCCGTGACAACCGACGTGTCCACCCCCACCGAGCGCTGCATGGCGACGTTCTCCTCCATCGCCCGCCGGTCTTCCGGTCCCACGATGATGAAGTACCCCGTCTTGGTGTAGCCTGACGGCATTCCCGTGATCTCCTGAAAGTCCCTGAAGATCGAGAGGCTGTCCCACGATAGCCGCGTCGTCACCTCGTTCGAGTAGTGCATTCGCAGGATAGCTTGTGACCTGCTGGTGGACCCGGACGCCAGAACGTCCCGCTCCAAAAGCAGCGCGTCCGTGACGCCGCGCGCAGCCAGGTTGTACAAGATGCTGCACCCCATCACCCCGCCGCCGATGATAACCGCGTCGGCCGTGCTCGCCATATTCAACCTCCGTTTCAGCCGGATGCGCCTCCATTGTAAACCCCATCCACCAGCCAACCACTAAAAACTATCCACTATCCACTATCCACTAATCACTATCACCCCTTGACATCCGTTCTCACGCTCCCATATACTATCCAGCACAACAGTCCACTAACCACTATCCACCATCCACTAACCACTCAAAACCCAATGACCATAGCAATCCGACAGACGCCGCCGACCCCGGAACAACGCCTCGCCCAAAAGATCCGCGCGAGGACCAACGACACGCGCGACATCCTAGACCTCCTCCACGAAATCGCGCAGGGTGAACACGACGCCACCGAGCACGACCGCCTAACCGCAACCGGCATCCTCTTCGACAGAGGCTACGGCAAAACCCCCAGACAGGCCCCGGCCATCACCGACCCTGCCCCCTCAACCGACCCGGAACCGGACCCCGAATCAGCGGAATCCGATAATCACGCCAATCACAGTTCAGACACACCCTCTGACGGTGGGGAGCCTGCCCTGAGCGCAGCGGAGCGTAGTCGAAGGGTCACCCAACTAGACGACTCCCTGCGCGAGGCCATAGGCCCCGCTCCTACTACCCACTCGCCACTAGAAACTAAAAACTATCCACCAGAAACTAACCACTCGCCACAATCCACTAACCACTCACTACTAGAAACTATCCGCGACCACGTCATGGACATCACCAACGACGGCGACACCCTCATAGACGTCCTCATTGAGGTAGCCTGGCCCGAAGACCCAAACCGAGAGGTCAGGCCCTTCCACCGCAACAGGGCCGCCAGGATGCTCCTGGAGCGCGCCGCCGGAAGGGACCTCACACCCGTCGTAACCGCTGTCCGGTCACTTCCCGAGCCCATCCTAAGTGACGAGGACTACCCTGACTATCCCCCCGGATATGTCCTTGACCCGACAAAGAGCTGCATCTACTGCAGCAAGAGTCTCAACATGCCCGAAGGACACGAAGGCGAGCATCGCCGCGACCACGAAGGTCTGGCCAAAGTACGCGCGATGATCCAGCGGATGAAGGACGAGCTCGGCATCAAGCCAGACCCCAACGCCCCAAAGAGAAACTGGCCCATATCCAGGCCGTCCAAGGAATGGGTAGCCAACAATATCGAGGTCATCAGAGAAGAGGCCGCCAAGTTCAAGGAAGAGCTCGACCTTCGCATTGAACGCCGGAAGGCGTGGCCCGCCATCGAAGAACGCAGGCGAAAGAAGCTCGCCCAAATGTACCCCTCACACTCAGAAGACGAACCCGCCGCTGATGGCGACAACCCTGACCCGCCATACACATAGCGCCAAGGCCGTGTATGGGTATCTGGGTTCACGTCCTATGGTATGGGCGGGTTGAAACCCGCCCATAATCCTGCCCATCCCATAATCCCAAAAATCACAGTTCAGACAATGCCTCTATCCTCGATACCGAGACTGTCCCGGGTTAGTAGGCGCCGCACACGCGAGCGCGGAAATCCCCTCTCCCTCAAGGGAGAGGGCTAGAGCCTGCCCCGTACTCGATACGGGGGTGAGGGTGACATGTCCGCCTACCAACTTGGGACAGTCTCCTCGATACCCCAATACTTGACGGGGGGATAAATATGATACAACCCGCACATCCCGTCATGGGGGAGGTTCCCGAAATCCACCACCCAATTGCCAATGCGGTTGAGTTTCGTAGCTAAATTGGACCATTTTCGACACTTCGTCCTTTCACCCAGCAGGTGAAAGATGAAGCGGCTGCACGGACGGCAAGCCGGGCGGGTGGAAAGGCGGAACGGAATCAGAGTCGGCAGGCGCGGTCGGTGACTAGCGGTCCAGAACGAATCTCAAGATGAAAATTCTTGCTTTCGTCAAATTTGGTGGAGCTGGGGGGACTCGAACCCCCTACCTCTTCAATGCCATTGAAGCGCTCTCCCAGATGAGCTACAGCCCCACTAGTCCGCCGTCGGGACGAGCAGAATATAGCAAACGGGCCGCGTCGGGCGCAATGCGCTGACCCATTTTTGATCGGATTGAGCTCAGCTTTCCCCCTTGACCCAGTTCACCCCGTTGAGTATCAGACGCTGGAACTGCGGAGTTCGGAAACTGAGGCCGTTGTGTCCGAGCGTGGTGTTGAAGACTTTCCCGTTCCCGTAGGTTCTGGTCCACGCCAGTGGGTAGGCGCCGCCGGGCATGAAAGTTGGCTGACCGCCCCACATGAACGTGCCGTCTTCGGCGTCGGCAGTCAGAAACACCTCGTTATCAGGACGCCATCCGATGTTCATGTAAAGCTCGTCGTTGGTGATGAAGTCCGTGATCCCCTCAGCGCACGGATGGTCCGAGTCGCTCACGTTGACGGTGAACTGCCCGTAGGGAGGATGGTAACTCTCTCCCGTCTTCCATCCGCCGCCGGTGACGTCGTGGTACTCCGCCCAAGTCGCCGGTCTGCATCCCGAGATGTGGATGCACACGAACCCGCCGCCGCTGCCTATGTACTGTGTGAGAGCCACCTGCTCCTCTCGCGGCATGGTCAACTCCAACTCGCGCCTGGTGTTGAACACGAGGGCGTCAAACTCCGCCATGGCGTCCGTAGTGAGGATGTTCGAGTCTTCCGTCACCTGGACCTCGTGTCCATCCTGACGCAGGAAATCGATCAGAAGCGGCGTACTCTCGTTATATGGATGGTTTCCACCGGACAGGACTAGCAAGTTCAATTTGCGCCTCCAATGAATCGGAAAACTATCGCCGGGATGAACGTTGCGAGTCTATCCTAAGTGGGCAAGAGGGTCAACACCATGAATTGCATCTGAGAACCGAGAGGATATAATACACTCAACCTGCGCCCGAACCGATGCGGGCCTCGAGAAGGTGAGAATCATGACCACTCTAATCGAGCGGCGATTTTTCGAGATCCACCCAAGGTCGGCTGAGCTTCACGACTCCGCCCGGCCGATCTTCCCGAATGGCGTAACCCACGACACCCGTCGCCAGGACCCGTTCCAACTGTACTACACCCACGCGGAGGGCGCGTCCAAGTATGACGTGGACGGCAACCGCATACTCGACTACTTCCCCGGTCACGGCGCGCTGATTCTCGGCCACTCCAGGCCGGAGGTCGTCGAGGCGGTCCAGGATCAGATGGGCAGAGGAACGCACTTCTCCGGCTCCACCGAGTTGGAGATAGAGTGGGCCAACTGGGTAAAGGAACTGGTCCCAAGCGCGGAGAAGGTGCGGTTCCACAGTTCCGGCACCGAGGCCGACATGATGGCGATTCGCATGGCGCGCGCCTACACCGGCAAGTCGAAGGTGATCAAATTCGATCATCACTTCCACGGCTGGAGCGACTACCTTGTCGCCGGTTCCGAGGGGATCGGAGGCATACCGCGGGAGACGCTCAGCACGATGATCGTGCTGCCGCCCAACGACATCGAGACATTCGAGAAGACGCTCCAAGAGAACGACGACATCGCCGCGGTCATCCTAGAGCCTACCGGCGCGCACATGGGACTTGAGCCTATTCTGCCGGAGTTCCTGCGCCAGTTGCGCGAGGTGACGGAGCGATACGGCGTCGTGCTCATCTTCGACGAGGTGGTGACCGGGTTCCGAGTCTCCAGGGGCGGGGCACAGGAGTATTTCGGCATCAGGCCGGATATGACCACGTTTGCCAAGATTCTGGGCGGCGGACTTCCCGGAGGCGCGGTGGGCGGCAGAGCCGATATAATCAACATGATCGAGGCCCGGCCCGGCGACGAGGAGTTCAACCGGGACCGCCGAATCGCCCACAACGGCACCTTCAACGCGAACCCAATCTCCGCCGCTGCCGGCATCGCCGCGCTGAAGATCGTGGCGAACGAGCCGATCAACGACACGGCGGACGCCCGCGCGTCGCAGCTCAAGGACGGCCTGAACGAGGTACTGGGACGGCTGGAGATTCCGGGCTGCGCCGCCGGAATCTCCTCGCTCATGTTCCTGCACCTGGGAGTGGACTACGAGGGAGATACGGACTACTGCATTCTGACGCCGGAGCAGATGGCGGAGTCGATGGAGCCTGAACGCCTGCGCCAACTCAACCTGTCGCTCCTGAACCACGGAGTCCAGGCCGGAAACCGCTTCGTCCTAACCGCCGCCCACACCGAGGACGACATCGCCCACACGCTGGACGCCTATGAGCAGTCCCTGCGGGAGATCAGGGAGATGGGGATGATATGAGCAGGCACCGAGGATGCTGTTATGAATAGACCAACAAGAACTAGACGAAGATCACCGATCACGGAGTTACGGGTCAAAAACTTTCGTAGCGTCGCCGACGCTACGCTCAGATTGACCCCCCTCACTGCGCTTGTCGGACCAAACGCTTCCGGCAAGAGCAACGTGATGGACGCGTTAAGGTTCGTCGGCGAAGCAGTCCGTGTGAGTCTGGACTCCGCTCTCACTTCCCGAGACGGTATAGGCGGAATCCGACGCTGGCAACGCGGCGGTCGGCCGTTCAATATCGAGATTGGGTTGAAGGTCAAATCCGAGACTTACTCCACAGATTACAAGTTTATCGTTGCCGGAGACCCAGATCGTGGTTACAGAGTCAGGGAGGAACGGGGCGAGATTAGTGGACTCCACGACAGCAAGGTATCTTCAGATTTTCAAATCAAGAACGGCAATGTCGTTTCTCCAAAATGGCTACTGACAGACAATCAGAACCTTGAAGAGGAGGAGGACTTCGAGACGACCAGCCTAGCGATGCCGACTCTGGTCAGATTGCCCCCTTTCAGACTTCTAGGTAGAGATCGCGAAGATCCCCGTCTAGCGATGCGCTCCGCTTTGATACGTCTCCGTCGTGTTCTCTCCGAGATTCGCTGCTACCACATATTCCCGAACACCCTTCGACAACCTCAAACTCTGTTGTCCCCATACCCTCTTAGCGAGGGTGGAGAGAATTTGGCGTCGGTCCTAAGGGATATGCAAAAGAAATCGCCTGAAGACGTGGAACCGATCAAACAGGCCCTCAAGGTGCTGGTTCCGGGCGTGACGGATTTGCGAGTGACGCCGGCTGGAAGGTACTTAGTAACTCAGCTAAGGCACACCAACACATCGCACAGGGGAGCCAATCCCTGGTTTGATCTGAGCCAGGAGTCCGATGGGACTCTCAGGTTACTGGGACTGTTGGTCGCCCTATACCAGCAACCCTATGTTAGCTTCATTGGGATAGAAGAACCTGAGTTGACAGTTCACCCAGGCGCGCTAGCGGCGCTCGCTGACGTCTTGCAGGAAGCTTCAAGACGTTCGCAGATATTGGTCACCACTCACAGCCCTGACCTCATAGACCGGTTATCAACCGATCAACTGCGGGTCGTGAAGTTGGTAGAAGGCGGTACTGAAGTTGGATCCGTCTTGCGAACTCAGGCGGAAGCAGTAAAGCGGAATCTATTCTCTCCGGGTGAGTTGCACCGGCTGGAGGGACTTGAACCGGACTTTAGGAACTGATGACTGCGCCCCCCAAGCTTATTGCGATAGTGGAAGGTCCGGGAGACAGGACCGCCGTCCCCGGACTGCTGCGGAGGATCCTAGGAGAACGGCTCAACAGATATGACATCACCGTTGCCAAAGCCAAAGCCTTGGGAAGCAAGTCAAATCTGAATAAGAAGCTGGAGATGTTCTTGAGATACGCCTTAATTGAGGAGTGTAGTGCGATTCTGGTACTGGTAGACGCCGATACTGAATGCCCAACTGAACTTGCCGTATCCATCGTCAATAGGGTGATTCCGTTGAATCTCGATGTCCCCGTGGCGGTCGCGTGTGCAAAGCACGAGTACGAGACTTGGTTCATATGCATGCTTTCAGAGAACACCGGCCAGAAAATTAGGGAGCGACTTGAGATTTCCGAGACGGTTACGGCTCCCAAAAACATCGAAGACGTTCGCGACCCGAAAGGGTGGCTTACTAACCACATGCCCGCAAATCGCGCCTACCGAGAGACGGGCGACCAAGAGAGCATGACTTATCACATTGACTTTGCATTAGCGCAAAGCAGGTCTCGCTCTTTTCGCCGCCTGTGTCATGCCGTGGAAGAACTTGTCTTTGCTATGGACAATCAACTGGCAACCGTAACACCAAGTCCTAGTGGTAGGTAGGAGCTTGTGAGGGCTTCAACTGTGAAACCACCGACTGATTCTTACCCCTGGATACTTAAGCCGCCATGCCCTTCCTCATAGTGGCAGTCGGCGGCGCGGCGGGCGCCGTCTCCAGGTACGCCATCGATCGCGCTGTCGAGGCCGCGATCGGCCCGACAGCGCTTGGGATATTTCTCGTCAACGTCACCGGGTCTTTTCTGCTTGGGGTGTTCGTCGCTGTCTCAGCCGGTCAAGACTGGCCCTCATCCACAAGGCTGCTGATCGCCGTCGGGTTCCTGGGATCGTACACCACCTTCTCGACGCTGACCGTCGCGTCCGTTCAGCTTGCCGAGTCGGGCGAGATAGCGCGCGCCGCGCTGAACATCGTCGGCAGCATGGCGGTCGGCTTGATTGCGGCCCTTGCGGGCATTCTAGTGGGACGGGCCATCTGACACGTGCTATCCCGCGGCTCCTCTCCAGATCAGCAGTGCGCCCACGACCATCAGCACGAAGCCCATTGCCAGTATCAGAGTGTCTAGCTGCACCTTGCCGGTCAGGCGCGCGCCGAGGTAGCTGCCGATCATCGCCGCGACTCCCATCATCACGAGGAGCGGGTAGTCAACATGGCCTCTCGTGACGTGGCCCACCCAGCCGAGCGACCCCATGAAAAATCCGATGAAAAGGTTCGACCCGGCGGCGGTCCGCGGCTCCACGCGCAGTATGCGTACCAGCGCGGGCAGTCGTATGCTTCCCAAGATTAGCCCCACAGCTCCGCCCAAGACTCCGACGCCGAAACCGATTCCGGCTTCCAAAGACATTCTCTTGGGGGTGAAGTCGCCCTCCGCCCCTTCCAGGTCTGAGCCGAACATGTGCGGCCCGCCGGTCCTGCGGCGGTTGCGCACCAGAATAAGGAACTCGACGCCCTGCCACAGCACCAACGCGCCGGCGGCGGCCAGCAGCAGCCGCTCTGACACGAAGTCGCTGGCGAAGCCGCCAAGAAACGCGCCGACGAAGGCGGGGATTCCCATGACCAGCACGATCCGGCGGTCCACCCGCCCCTCTCGGAGGTGTCTGAGCGCGCCGCTCAGCGAGGCGAGGCTGGACACCAGTATGTTGGTGCCGCCCGCGGCGGCAGCGGGCATTCCCATCAGCAGCATTGCGGGCAATCGCATCGTGCCAAGCGCCAGCCCGACGAATCCGCCCAAAATCCCCACGCCAAAAGACACGGCGGTCAAGATCAGCATCTGCCAGAGGACCAGATTGGACTCGATCGCGCTCACTTCGCCCCCATCGTCTGTTCCAACATCCGGCGCATCTCCGCTATCTGGTCGGCTGAGGCAGGCCGGCGACCGTAGCAAGCGCGATTGAACGCGGCGGTCGCCATGCTGACCAGCCTCTCGGGGAAGATCTCTACGAGTGACGCCTGGAACTCCGAAGGCGTCTGCTCTCCCCTGCGGACTAGCCCCCTGGACTCCGCGTGGTCTATCATCCCGAAATAGACTCTGAACACGTCCACGATGTTCTGCTCATCGTCCGGCAGCCGGAGACTATCGTCCGCCTTTCTGCGCCTGAAGCGTTCGGGGAGCAGGTCGAAGAGGAGCCGGGCCATGTCCAGCGCCGGGTCGGCGCCCTCGATCAGCGATTCTCTCTCGCCATCCTCATCGGTCCGCCGCCACCGCATCGTCCGCCGGAACGCCACCGCCAAGACCATCAGAACGACGAGCACGATGATCGTTATGACTGTCCATTCCAGTATCTCGGCCCAGATCGAAGGGCCTGAGTCGATCACTTCCTCCCGGATATCCTCTAGCATGTCGTCGAATCGCCCCTCGAATTCGATCTCCTGCCCCTGCTGCTCGCCTACAAGTTGGCCGATGAGCCAGAAGAACCCGCTAACGATGAACTCGATTATGTACACCATGGGGATGATCACAACGTAGAAGACGACTATCGCCAGCGCATTCACCACGAAGCCCAGCGGCGTCGTGATGAAGCTCAACGCTCCCTTCTGCAGGAGGCTGAACAGCAGCCCAACCAACATGACCGCGCCCACGACAGCGCCGATGACGCGGCCCCACTTCTGCCGGAGACCAGTCCAGCCGCCCGCCGGGAAGATGTGGCCAATTCCGAGGCCGATCAGCCCCGATGCGAAGTAAACGAACATGAGGGGGAACATCTTCAGGTCGGCCGGGTGGAGCACGTCAACCACGGCCACGACCGACAGCACGATCAGGCCCATTCTGAAGGTGAACGATAGCTGATCCAGCAGGAACTCCGTCGCGGCCACCCTCCCGCCCCTCCACCAGATCAGGGCTGAGAATAGTCCGGCAAGCGCGACGGAACGAGTATAGTGGTCGGCAGCGTCATCGGCGCGCACGGACGCGATCCAGCCAAGATCGAAACCCTGCCCGGCCGACTGCAACTGTGTGCCGAGGGTGAGGTAGATCGTCAATGCGCCGAGCGCCATCTGAACGACGTATGGCATCCAGACGGGCATGATTACCAGCGAGAGCGTTCGCGCCACGGTGAGGGACACGCCCATTATGGCGGCGGCGGCGACCCATGACATCGGACTCCCCTGCAGGGACATCAGAAGCGCGAGGATCGAGAACGCCGCGTAGAACCATACGCTCTCGACGGCGACTGTCGCGGCTAGGACAATCCTATCTTGGGCCGAACTCACCGGCTAGCTCCATGTTCTCGAAGAACCTTCTGAGGTCGTGAAGGACGACGCCCGCCGGCATCTCCGGCGGCTCCGCGTCACCGACGAATATGAGGACGACCTGGTAACCCTGCCGTTTGAGGTCGGCGATGGTCGCGACGAGGTCTTCGGACAGCAGGGCCGCGATGACTACCAGCGTCGAGCCGATGGGGAACTGTCTGAGGTTTTGGGCAAGCTGCGGCGCCATCGGGCCTATGGGCAGCGGCCTGACAGTGGCGAGCGCCTCCAGGATCACGGTCAACTGCTCCGGGCTGCTCGCCGGCTCCAGCTTCATAGGCCGGTCTGTCAGTATCGGCGTCCCATTCGAGAACAGCCCGACGCTGTACTGCTGGGACGCAGCGTAGCTCGCGACCGAAGCGGACGCCGTTATGACCCGCTCCAAGTTGACCGAAGAGTAACCCTCCCATGAGCGCTCGGAGGTCTCCACCACTACGACCAGTATCACGGTGAAAGACGAGCTCGGCTCGAATGTGCGGACCTGAAGTTGCTGCATACGCGCGGTGGACTTCCAGTCCACTATCTTCAGAGGGTCGCCAATCTGGTACTCCCTCAGCCCCGACGGGCGAGACGGATCCTGGAAGATGGTTATTCCTCCGCGCGTCTCTCCCAGCGGGCGCACGGCGGGCATTCCAAGCTCCGGAAGTGGGACTACCCTAGGATAGACCAGCAGGAAGTCATTCTTGCGCTCCGACTTCTGGCAGGAGAAGAAGCCGAACAGGTCGCCGCTCTCCATCCTGGCCGGGCCTATTCTGTGGAATCCGCGCGTTCCGCACCTGATGTTGTAGTCCCACTTAATCCGTTCGTACCATGCGAGCGACGTGCGGTGGCGCAGGGCGGACATCATCGGACTTGAACTGGCATCTACTTGAGAGTCTGTGAACTCGATCTCTTCGGGGAAATCGTCCTCGACGTCGAGCCTTGCTATCGGCAGGGGCTTGCGGTTGGCGACCGATATGGTCAGCTTGGTCTGCTCCCCCAAGAATATCCTGGTCTGCTCGATCGACCGCTGATACTCGAGTCCTTCAAGCGCCAGTCGGTTCCACAGCCAAGACACGCCCGCGACCAGCAGTCCCATGGCTCCCAGCCCGATGACGAGTCCCTGACCGGCAATGACGCCGATGATGATGAGCAGCACGAACATGAGGGTCCAAATGTCGTGCCAGAACCGGTTGAACAACCTCCGCTACCTCTCGATTGGGACTGGGACCGAGTTGACTATCTCCGCCACGATCTGCTCTGGCAGGCGGCCCCTGAGTCTGGCGTTCGATGTCAATATCAGCCTGTGCGCCAGCACGGTTTCGGCCATGGACTTCACGTCGTCCGGCGTAACGAAGTCTCTGCCGTCGAGCGCGGCGTGGGCCTGGGATGTCTTGTACAGCGAGAGGGCCGCGCGCGGACTCGCGCCCAGCGCAAGCCCCTCGTTCTTTCGCGTAGTCTGCACTATCCGGACTATGTAGTCGCGCACGATATCGTCCACCCTGATACCCGTGACCGCCGTCTGCATCTCCCGCAGTTCTTCTTCCGCGGTCACAGGCTCCAGGTCCGGCAGCACGGTGTCTCGCTCGAACCTGAGCAGGATGTCGGACTCTTCCTCGGGCGTAGGGTAGCCCAGTTTCACCCGCACCATGAACCTATCGAGCTGCGCCTCGGGCAGAGGGAAGGTGCCCTCCAGTTCGACCGGATTCTGCGTGGCGAGCACTAGGAACGGCTCGCGAATGGGCCGTGTGACGCCATCCACGGTGACTTGCCGCTCCTGCATCGCTTCAAGGAGGGCTGACTGCGTTCTGGGAGTGGCCCTGTTGATCTCATCCGCCAGCAGAACTTGGCTGAATACGGGGCCGCCCCTGAACTGGAAGTCGCCGGACTTCTGGTTGTAGAAGTTGACGCCGATGACGTCCGTCGGCATCAGGTCGGGCGTGAACTGGATTCGGCCGAACGTGCATCCCAGCGACTGGGCGAGAGCCTTGGACATCGTGGTCTTGCCAATGCCCGGAACATCCTCGACGAGTACGTGGCCCTTGCAGATGAGCGCGATGATGGCGAGGTCTATCACGTCGGACTTGCCGACCACGACCTTCTGAACGCTCTCTCGGAGCTCGGCGGCGAGCTGTTGGATGCGCGCCGGGTCTGCTGTAAACTGGTACATGGTTACACTCGCTTGAGGTAGTCTGCCGCAGCCCCAACCGGGACTGGGACAGTATAGGGTTGCCGGGTGGTCTTGTCCAAGAGGGCGAGTCGAATTGGTCGACTGCGTCCGATAGTTCCACAACTCCGCCCTCGAATTGACACTTCGTCGGCCCGAACCTACAATCCCGCTGGTTTGAGGATAATCAATAAGAGAGGTATGCCCATGTCCCGTCCAGTCTTGAGAACCGCGTTGTGCGACCTTCTGGAAATCGAATACCCGATATGCCTCGCCGGCATGGGCGGCAAATGGACGCCCCCGGAGCTTGTCGCCGCAGTGTCGGAGGCAGGCGGCCTCGGCGTTATGGGAGGGACCGGGACTCCGGTCGAGGACCTGCGGAAGCGAATTCGGAGGGTGCGCGAGTTGACCGACAAGCCGTTCGGCGTGGACCTGCTTCTCCCCGTCGTGACGGGGAAAGTAGAAGCTCAAAGCGGCTCTGGAAGTCGAGAGTCGGAGTACGAGGCGGTGCGGAGGCAGTACCCCAGGCACGCTGAGTTCGTCGATACTCTGGCCGCGGAGTTTGGGCTGGATAAGGTCGAGCCTCCTCCACCTGCCGCCGAGACCGGCATCGCGCTGGCCCGCAGCCAGGTGGACATGATCTTGGAGGAGGACGTCGCGGTCTTCGCCGCCGCTCTCGGCGATCCGGCATGGGTCGTGCCGAAGGCGCGAGAGAAGGGCGTGAAGGTGATGGGCCTTGCCGGAAGCGTCAGGAACGCTCAGCGCCAGGCGCAAGCGGGCGTGGACATCGTGGTGGCGCAAGGAACAGAAGCCGGAGGTCACACGGGGCGGATCGCGACGCTGCCGCTCGTGCCGCAGATCGTGGATACCGTATCGCCTTTGCCAGTCGTCGCGGCGGGCGGCATAGCGAATGGTCGCGGAATCGCGGCCTCGCTGGCGCTGGGGGCCGAGGGCGCATGGCTTGGCACGGCATTCCTCGCGGCCAAGGAGTGCGGTCTTCACGATATGCAGCGAGCGGCGATAATCAGGGGACGGTCCGAAGACTTCATGATTTCGCGCACCTTCACAGGGAAGACGGCGCGACAGTACCAGGGGCCTATCGTCCAAGCGTGGGAAGAGGCCGGATTGGATCCTCTGCCGATGCCGCTGCAGGGCATTCTCATGTCCGGGTTCAACCGCGCCGCCGAGCGCGCCAACAGGTTCGACCTCGTCTTCAACCCGGCCGGTCAGGCCGCCGGCATGATCAACGAAAGCCGCCCCGCCGCCGACATCATGGCCGATTTGATCGACGAGACCGTCTCCGTGCTGAACGGCCTGAGTGAAAGGGTGACGATAGGCCCTTGAATGAACCCCACGTCGGCGCAATCACCTCTATAATGTTAGAGACATATCATAAATGGAGGCGCGATAGATGACTACCATACAGGATACGCGGATGGAGTTGGAAAAGGTCTTTGGAGCGTTGGTGCAGGCGTACCTGCCCCAAGTGACCGGATATGATGTCGAAGTAGATCTCATAGAGAACCACCGCAAGAAGCGCAGCGATGCGGCGCGTGAGAGTTGGCGGCCCGAGATAGGAGAGATCCGGATCAGATTCGTAGGCCGTCCTTCAACCACGACGGCAGTGGTTGAGCCACAGATACATGACCCGGAGGATGACGACCATTTCCACGAGGACATGTCTCATCCGACGAATTTGGGCAACCTGATCGAAGCGCTCGACGGCGCGGAACGCCGTCCGGGTTATAGCTTCGTGTCGCTCAAGTGGTTCCGCGACAAGGTCATGCCGGCGGTGGGTACGATTTGGGCGGACACCTACGAATCGAGGTCTGAGGCGCTCAGAGAGGCGATTGAGGACGGCGTGATACTAACCGGCAAAGTGCCGAATCCGAACGCGCCTACATTCCCGGTCACGGCAATACGGCTGAATCGCGGCCATCCCGACGTGGTAAGGGTTCTGGGCATCTCCCGATCCGGCTTGGACGATTTCTCCGCGGTCGATATTCGAGAATAACCTCCATCGGCGCCAATAAGTGTCGCTTGCGTTCTTCGGTCAACCTCCGAGGATCGAACCAACGAAATCTCTGTATCCTCGGACGAAGTCCGCGGCGCGCATGGCCTGTCGGCCTTCGAGTTGAAGACGCTCCACCGTCAGCGCGCCTTCTCCGGCGATCACGGCGATGGTCGAATCTTCCAGTTCGACCACCGTTCCGGGTGTTCCTTCCAATGCCCCTCGGACCGGCCTCGCGTTCAGGATCTTGAGGGTTCTGCCTTGCCGCGCGGTGAAGGCGCCGGGCCAGGGGATGAAGGCTCTCACCATACGAGCTATATCCTCAGCCGACCGGCTCCAGTCTATGCGTCCGTCCTCCCGTTCGAGCCGTTTGGTGAAGGACGCTTCATCGTCATTCTGAGGCGTTGGCGCGATCTGCCCTCGCTCCCACAGATCGAGAGCGGCGACCAGCATCTCAGACCCAAGGCTGAACAGCCGCTCGGTCAGTCCTTCGGCAGTCTCGCACTCGGCAATCCTAGTCTCAGTCTGCGCCAGGATTGGGCCGGTGTCCACTCCCTCGTCGAGCAGCATGATCGTTACGCCGCTCATTTCGTCTCCCTCTAAGATCGCGGTCGAGACGGGGGACGGGCCGCGATGTCTGGGCAGCAGGGACGGGTGGATGTTGAGGCATCCAAGCCTGGGGAGTCGCAGCACATCGTCGGGCAAAAAGAGGCCATAGGCGGCCACGATGATGGCGTCCGGGGCTAGATCCGCCAATTCTAACCGCGCATCGGCGTCTTGCCTGAGGGAACTCGGCTGGAAAACGGGCAGACCGCGCTTCTCGGCGAATATCTTTATGGGTGAAGCCCTTAGCTTACGTCCTCTGCCGGCGCGGCGGTCCGGTTGGGTGAATACGCCCGCGACGACGTGGCCTCTCTCGATCAGCGCCCGAAGCGCGGGCACTGCGAAAGCCGGGGTTCCCATGAATACGACGCGCAATCGATCGTCTGACATCAGCAGAATACACCTTCACCTGAGAATCCGCTAAACTTTATGGCGTCGCCCTCCTCAATGCCGGTCTCGGCGACTTTTCCCGCGTTTATTTCGAGTGTATAAACGGCTGGGCTGCCGGATCTATACAGTGGGAGACCGCCGTCACTTGCGCCAATGGCGGGCGGTTGAACGTTGGAATGAGTATCCACCACGGTACAATCCTCGCCAATCCAGACGAAGTCCAACGGGAACCTCATCCCCTTCATCCAGAAGTCGCTCGTCCGGCCAGACTCGAACACGAATATCATCCCGGACATATCGGGAAGGTTGTCTCTGCCGGACAGCCCTTTGCTTCTCAACTCCGGAGTATCGGCAATCTCGACCTGGAATACCGAATTGCCGACGGCGACCGTCGGGCCGTCGGGGGCGGCAATGGTCCCGGCGCCGGCGCATCCGAGAGCGATGGAGAGGATCAGAGATTTGATCAGGGAAGTCAAGCGAGTTCCTCCCATCAGGCCATTTCGACCCACGTCGCGCCGTTGCCGCCTCGCTCCCTGGGTTCGGGTCCGAAGCTTCTGACGGCGCGGTGATAGCGCAGATGCTCGCGCACCACGTTTCTGAGAGCGCCGGTTCCGCGTCCGTGGATGATGCGGACTTTCTCGATCCCGTCTCGCACGGCGTGGTCGAGAAAATCGTCAAGGCTGACCTGAGCGTCGCCGGCCCGCATCCCTCGCAGATCAAGCTCGACGCTGTCCAGCGCGGGGGCAAGGTCCATGCTGACCGGAGATGGAGATTCGTCGGACGGCGCTGTCTCCGCGTCGTCGTCCTCGACGCGGGACAGACGATGCGTCTCTACGCTTACGCGCACGCTGCCAATGCTGATCTGCGCCTCGTCGCTCTGAGGGCTGATCTGCGACACGGTTCCCTGAAGGTTCATGCCCCTGACGAACACCCTGTCTCCGGCAGCGATGGGGCGCGACGTTCGCTTGGGCCGCAGGACCGTCGCCGGGGGCGGAGGTTCGACTGCGCCCAACTCGCGCCGGATGCGCTGTATTCGGTCGCGCGTCGGAGGCGCGGCGTCGGACGCCACTTCGGGAACCTCCCACTTGAGAGAGGCTTCGGCTCCTTCCAGCTTTCGGCTGATGTCTTGGAAGCGTCCAATGATATTGGCGCGGGCGGAGTTCAGCATTTCGTCGTGGCGCTCAATGAGGTACTCGACCTGCTCTTCGAGCTTTCGACGCAGAGAGGCGGCCTCCGCGCTTGCCATGGATGCCTCCTCGACGCTGGCCTGAAGTTGAGTACGCTCCCGCTGGAGCTCGTTGAGCCAGTCTTCGAAGAGCAGATGCTGAGGCTCCATCAGGCTTCGGGCCTCGTCGAGGAGGCGCTTGGGCAGTCCGAGCCGTTCGGCGATGGCCATGGCATAGCTTCGTCCCGGGATGCCGATGGTTATCCGGTATGTGGGCTTGAGAGTGTCCGGGTCTAGCTGGAAGCTGGCGTTCATCATGTCGTCGGAAGCCTCGGCGAATGCCGCGACGCTCCTGTGGTGAGTCGTGGCGACTGTGGCGATTCTTCGGCGGGCGAGATGGGCGACAATCGCCTTTGCCAGCGCGGAACCTTCATCCGGGTCGGTGCCGGTCCCGAGTTCGTCCAGCAGCACGAGCGATTTTGGTCCCGCGTGGCGCAGGATGCGAACGAGATTGCTGACGTGCGACCCGAACGTGGAGACGGACTCCGATATGCTCTGCTGGTCGCCGACGTCGGCGAAAACGCCTTCGAATACGGGTATGGCGCTGCCCTCGGCGGCGGGTATCTGAAGTCCCGACTGGTGCATGAGCGCGATGAGTCCGATGGTCTTCATCGCGACGGTCTTGCCGCCGGTGTTTGGGCCTGTGATGACGAGGGCCGACCAGTCGGGGCCTATGTCGGCGGTCATCGGAACGGCGTCCGCTCCCAGCAGTGGATGCCTCGCGCGTATCAGCCGCATCCGCTCTTCGCCAGCGCTGATGGCGGGCGTGACGGCGTCCAGACGGCTTCCGCATCGCGCGCGGGCGAGGGCAAAATCGAGCTTGGCGGTAGCGCGGTTCGCCAGCCGGATATCGTCGGCGACGGCGCCGACAAGGGCGGAGAGGTCTCTAAGAACCCGGGTGACTTCACGCTCTTCTTCCAGAGCCAATTCGCGCCATTCGTTGCACAGTTCCACAGTGGAGAACGGCTCAACGAAGACGGTCGCGCCGGTGTTGGAGACGTCGTGGACGATGCCGGAGACGCGGCGCCGCCTGTCGGAGCGCACCGGCACGACCAGACGGTCGCCCCTGACGGAGATGACCGGGTCTTGCAGGGAGTCTTTTCCGGTGGGGGAGCGGATGAAGTCTTGGAGGGCGAGAGTGACTCTTTCGTATGCCGTCCTGACCTGGGAGCGGAGGGCGCGGAGGCTTGGCGTCGCGTCGTCGTAAACTTCGCCGCGTTCGCTGATCTTTGAGCGTATCCGGCTGCGGACTTCGCTCAGGTCCGGGATAGTCCGGGCGAGGTCGGCCATCATCGGGGCCGCTTGGTCGGCGCGCAGAACCGAGGAGCGCGCTCGGCGGTACACTTCAAGCGAGTCGGCGACGGCCAGCAGTTCCGCGCCCGTCAGGACGCCCTCCAGCGACGCCCGGGTAACGGACTCGGATGTGTCGGCGTCCGAGTGGAGGGACAGGTCTCCCAACTCTTCGAGGAGGGCGCGGGCGTCGGCGGTCTCACGCTGAAGACGCTCAACCTCGAAAGGGTCGAAAGACGGGGTGAGGTCCAAAGCGAGGCGACGAGCTTGATGGAAGGTGGCGCAGTCGGCGAGGCGCCGGCGCACGTGGCCGAAGTCGAGCAACCTCAAAGCGGATGCCCGAAGAGATTCGAGCTCCGCCGCCGAACGCTCTTCAGCAGCGTCGGATGAATCAGGTCTGCTCAGATCGTTCACTGTCGTCGAACGCGAACGTAACTACCTTTACGCCGACTCTTTCGGCGTGGTCGCGCAACCAACCGCTAATGAAAGCGCCAGCCACGATCGGAATCGTCTCGGCGGCGTCGTAGATCTTCTTGAGAATGTTCGCTGAGCGCGCGACCCTGTCCACGTCGTCCTTGGCGATCGTCCTGGACACCTCCACGGGGAATAGGTGTAGGGTCTGCCGGAAGGAGGCTCTGAAGATGAGGTCGGTTCTCATCAGGCGATCATATTCCGAGTCGGAGATATTCCCGTCCGCGAGAGCGTCCTGCACCGGATACAAGTACTGCATTTTGTGGAAAATCGCGCCGCTCTGGGTCAGCATTGGCTCGATCCTGCGAATTCTCTTATTCGTTACCTTGCCCAAGCGCCCAGGAACGACGTTGAATGCCTTTCTCTCCAACTGTTCTCCCCACACCATTGCCTTGAGGTTGTCGAGCCTTACAATAACGTTGTCGCTAGTTTCACTGAGTCTGGTGACACCCCCACGGAGTTCGGGGTCGGCGTTCAGGGTCTCGATGAGGTCTTCGACTGTCGTGAGTTGGGTCATGATCGGTCTCTCTGCAAGTATCTTAGCGTATTTGGGGGGCGCGGCGCATGGGTAGTGGATAGTGGGTAGTTTTTAGTGTCTGAAGCAGGATTTTGGGCGTGCGGGGATGGTGGGTAGTGGATGGTTTCTAGTGGATAGTCTTAGGGATTAGGGAGGGTCGGGGCCGGCGTTGGGGTGGCCGGGGTCGTCGGTGACGTCTTGGTCTTCGGAGTGTGATGGGTACATCCGGGCGAGTTTCTTGCGCCTGCGTTCTTCGATGGCGGGCCACGCCTTCTGTCGTTCGAGCCGCATCTTGATGTCTTCCTCGAACTTTCTGGATGCTTCTTCGAGGTATGGGGTCGGATCGAACCATTCGGGTATCTCAGGCACAGCATAGGGGAATGGGGGCGCGTCGGGGTCGGGTGTGAGTATTCCCTCGTCCTCCATTCGCTGGAGCTTGGCGTCGATTTCGGCCAGATCTTCGGGGTCGATGACTCTGACCGGGCGGACGTAGGGTTTCTTCTCGGCGGCCTCGCTCGGTTTGGGCGCGCGGCCGGTTCCGAGGATGCGGTCTAGCAGGATTCGGGCTGCCCTCGCGCGGTGGTAGGGCGTGACTTTCAGGTCGTCTTCGGCGCGGGCTATCTCTTCGAGCGTGTCGCAGAGGGTCTGACCGTTGTTAGTGATGGTCAGGATGTGTTTTTGGATGGTGAAGTGTATGGAGTTGGGGTCGGAGGCGCTCTTTTCACCCTCACCCCAGCCCTCTCCCTCAAGGGAGAGGGTGTTTTGGGCGTTGGGGGCTGGGCCGAGGGTGTCGTTTAGGGTGTCTTTGATTTGGGTTACGGGTCTGGGGTTTTGGGCGTCGGGGGTGTCATCCACGAAGGACACGAAGGGACGCGAAGGGTTGTCAGAACTGTGATTATTGGATTCCGCTGATTCGGTGTCGTCGGTTTGGTCGTCGGTGTCGGAGTCTAGGGGCTGCCTGGGGCATTTGCCGAGTCCGCGGTCCAAGAGGACGTTGGCGGCTGTGATGCGGTCGTTGGCGGTGGCCCTTTGGTCTTTGCCCTGCGCGATGTCGTGCAGGATGTCTATGAGGTCGAGGGCGTCGTTGGTCCTCTCGCGCACGATGTTGGCGAAGTGGAGGGCCGGGTTGGATGGTATCTGTTGGGATGTGGCAGTCATTAGTTTTTGGTTTTTAGTGGTTGGTGGACGGATGTACGTTAGTTAGTTTAAGGAATGTTTGTGCGTATGTCAAGGGGTCAGAAGCAGGATTTTCAGGATGGGTGGATGATGGGCAGGATTTTGGGTGGGAGCGGAACCTTGACGCGGCTGTGTTTCGGGCATAGACTCGCGCTATCCAATTGCGGGGGACTGTTCATGAAGGCGCTGGTGTATCACGGCAACAAAGACCTGAGATTGCAGGAGTGGCCCGACCCGCGTCCCGGGCCGGGCGAGTCGCTGCTTCGGGTGGACTACTGCGGCGTCTGCGCTACGGACATCGAGGAGTATCTGTACGGCCCTGAGTTCATCGCGGGCGAGGAGCCGAACCCGGTTACCGGGAAGATGATGCCGATGGTGACGGGTCATGAGATCACGGCGACGGTCATGGAGGTCAACGGCCCGAACGCGGGGGCCGCGCCGGGGGACAGGGTGGCGATCAACGGAGTGCTGACGTGCGGGACGTGCTATTGGTGCGACAGAGAAGCGCCGACCCAATGCCCGGGGATGGCGGGGATCGGATTCGGCATAGACGGAGGGTTGGCTGAGAGGCTGGTCTGGCGGTCGGACATGCTCGTGAAGATTCCGGGCGATCTTTCGAGCGAGGAGGCGGCGCTTACGGAACCGACTTCGGTCGCTATTCACGCGGTGAAGCGGAGCGGCGCCGGACCGGGCGATAAGGTAGTAGCGCTGGGCGCGGGGACGGTCGGGCTGCTCGCGATGCAGGCGGCGAAGGCGTTCGGGGCGACGGTCTATGCGGTGGATACACGCCAGATGAGCCTCGACCTGGCCGAGGAGCTAGGGGCGGATGAAGTTCTGGACGCATCCGGCGTGGACGCGGCGGAAGCGATTTCGTCGCTGACGGACGGCGTGGGAGCGGACATCGTTATCGACGCGGCGGGGGTGGAGTCTATCCCCGAGCAGGCGGTGCGAATGGCGCGCAGGGGCGGCCTGGTGGTCGTGGTCGCCATATACACCTCGACCCCCAGGTTCGACTTCAACAGCCTGGTGAGCGCGGAGGTGTCGATCACAGGCTCGCTCGCCTACACTCAAGAAGACGTGGAGGACGCGGTCAGGCTGATCTCGTCGGGCGAGATACGAACGCGCCAACTGGTGACGGAGATCGTAGGGCTGGACGAGGTTCTGGAGACGGCGTTTCCGCGAATGCTCGCGCCGACTAAGGACGTGTTTCGCATCTTGGTCAAGCCGAATTGATCTGAGCGGGGGCGCCCACAAGGGACGCGCCTACCTAGAGTCTTACGATGGCATTGCGATATTGACGGGTGGGCGCCCACAAGGGGCGCCCCTACGGGCATCCTAGTCGTTAGGGGTTGAATTTCGGCTACTCGTTGGCGGCTCCGCCGGCGCCGCCTGCCCAGGCTCCGAGGGCCATGTAGCCGCCGTCTATGACGACGTGGGCGCCGGTCATGAACGACGCTCGATCGCTGGCGAGGAACATGACGAGGTTGGCTATGTCCTGTCCCGTGCCTATGCGGCCTATGGGATGTCCTTCGCCGTATCTGGCGAGGGTCTCCTCGATGTCTCCACCCTCCGAGGCGGCGACGGTCCTGACCATGTTGGTGTCTATGGTGCCGGGACATATAGCGAGCACTCTGATGTTTTCGGCGGCGTAGTCGAGGGCCATCTGCCGGGTGAGCGAGAGAACTCCGCCCTTGCTGGCGGCGTAGGCAGGCACGCCGTACTGGGACTGCAAGCCCTGAACGCTGGCGTTGTTGATAATCGCTCCTCCTCCTCTGCGCCGTATTTCGGGGATAGCGTACTTGGCCATGAGGAAGTAGCTCTTGAGGTTGACGTCCACGATGCGGTCCCACATTTCTTCGGATGTGTCCTCGACGTTGAGGTAGGAATCGACGGGCTGGATGCCGACGTTGTTGAAGAGTACGTCCACCGCGCCGAATTGGGCGACGGCGCTTTCGACGACGCGGCGGGCGTCGTCCGCGACGGCCACGTCGGCCTGGACGAACAGGGCACTTCCTCCGGCCGCCTCGATGTCGGAGACGCGGCGGCTGCCGAGTTCGGCGCTTATGTCGGCGATTACGACGCTTGCGCCCTCGTCGGCAAAGGCGGCTGCGGTGTCGCCTCCCATGCCGAGCGCGGCGCCGGTTACTATGACTACCTTTCCTTCAAAGTTACTCATACAGAACCCCCTATGAAATCGGTCACGCGGGCGAGGCGTATCAGTCGTCGCGGTCCTCATCTTCGGCTTGGCCCGTCACCTCTCGGAGGAACTGCTCTACGCCCGGGGCCAAGTTCGCCGGCTCCTCGCTTGGTTCTTCGGCCATCTCGCCCGAATCTGCGACCGTCCGGTCGTAGTAGGCTTCGAGCCTGCCGATCAGCGAGCGTACCTCGGGATTGTTGGCCACGGCCTTGTTGATGTCCTCGTACTGGCGCTCGCCGCGCGTGCGGTCGGAGAGAGATTGGGGAAAGTCGTACATCGCGCACAGTATCTCGATGATTCTGGACGATCCCATGTGGTCTTCGTCAAGCTGCATGTACTGGGGAAGATGAGCCATCAGGCTTGTGGTGGACACGTGGTTGTCGGTCACGAGGTCGGCGACCATGTTGACGATGCTCGTGGGTCCCTGGTAAGCGCTCCTTCGCTGTGAGACCAGCCCCTGCGCCTTCGCCGCCTGGTCGTCCGTCATGGTCCCGGTGACCAGCAACGGCCTTGTGTGCGGGACCGCATCGTACATCCCGCCGACGCGGCAGTATTCCTGCACGTCGAAGTGAGTCAGCACTTCGGAGATCGCGTGGCAATAGATTTCGCCAAAGGCGTGCGGCTCCCTGATGTGGAGGAACAGGTAGTCCCGCCGAGTAGCGTCGTCATGGGCGTAGTGGACGATGGTGTTGGGCGTGGTGAAGATGCGCTGGCCATTCACCGTTCGCATCCTGGGCCTGTACCTGGTGAAATCGAAGAACTTGCCCGGTTCGGCGAGTCTTCCGAGTTCCCGCGCGCCGAGATGGCGCTGGAGCGTGTTCAGCGCAAGGGTGCCGACGCGCCCCACGTCTATCCACGGCCTGAGCATGGCGACCGCGATCGGTCGATTCAGGTCGGGTAGAGGATCCCTAAGTTCAAACTCACCAATTCGCATGACCCTATCGTGCCAAATATGCGGCGATTACGCAAGTCCCGCCCTTTATCATTCGCCGCCGCGGAGCCTTGGGTCGAGCAGGTCCCTCATGGCGTCGCCGAACATGTTCAGGCAATAGACGGTAACGGTCAGGAAAAGACCGGGCCAGAGAGCCAGCCCCGGCGCGATCTCCATGTACTCACGTCCTTCCCTGCTGAGCATTCCGCCCCAGCTAGGGACCTGGGCCGGCAGGCCGAATCCGAGGAAGCTGAGTGAGGCTTCGCTCATGATCACGCCGCCGACGGTGATGCTGAATATGATGATCATGACGGGCATGATGTTTGGGAGGACGTGCCGCACCAGGGTCTTGTGCGTGGGGCTTCCAACCGCGTGCGCCGCCAGAAAGTAGTCATTCTCCTTGATGCCGATGACGGCGCTTCGGACTATCCTCGAGCCGCCGATGCCTCCGGCTATCCCTAGAACAAGAATTATCTGCGGTACTCCCCGCCCCACTATGGACACTACGGTCAGCAGTATGAGCAGTCCCGGAAAAGCGATCCAAGCATCGACGAATCTCTGCATGACCAGGTCGAATTTACCGCCAAGGAATCCTGAAGCGCCGCCCACGAAGAGGGCCACAACGACATTGACGGCGGTCGCGGACAGGCCGATGCCCAGCGAAACGCGGGCCCCGAAGATAAGTCGGCTGAACATGTCACGCCCCAGGTGGTCTGTACCCAGGTAATATGTAGATGACGGCCCCTGGAGCCTGTCTATCGGATGAACTTCGACATAAGGATAAGGAGCCAGGGTACCGGCGAAGATGGCTACGAAAATCAAGAACAGTATGAAGATTCCACACGCGGTGCCCAGCGGCTTCTCCCTGAACAGCCTGGTAAAGAACTCAGCCAGCCGGGAACGCTCCCTTGGCGCATTTCCCGCGGATGGAATCCGTGCGATGTTGCTCATATTCCGACCACTCCGGGGGTTCTTGTCACCCTCACCCCAACCCTCTCCCGTCAAGGGAGAGGGGGCTTTCATGTTTAGCTGTATCGGACCCTGGGGTCCAGGTACGGATAAAGCAGGTCGACGAATAGATTGATGAATATAACCACCGTGGCAAAGAAGAGGTTTATTCCCGAGACCATCGGGTAGTCCCTATTGGAGAGCGCATCCAGCAGAAGTGCGCCCAACCCCGGCATCACGAAGATGTTCTCCATGATTACCGAGCCGCTTACCAGCATGGGCAGTTCCATGCCCACCAGTGTAGCTATCGGGATGAGAGCATTCTTGACGGCGTGTCTCATAACGACCACCCGCTCCCTCAGACCCTTGGACCAGGCCGTCCTTATGTAGTCCTGCCTGAGAACCTCGAGCATCATGGTGCGCGTCATTCGCATGGTGCTGCAAGCGCCGGCCGTCCCCAGAATGGTGGCGGGAATTATGAACATCTTGAGATTGGCGATCGGGTCTTCGTTGAATCGGATTAGCTCCATGGAAGGCGACCATCCCCACCAGATCGCGGGGAATATCATGACCATGATCCCCAGCCAGAAGTTGGGAGTCGCCATGCCGATAACGGCGAAGGTGCGCGCCACATAGTCTGTGGCGGTATCCTGGCGCATGGCGGAGTAGATGCCAATGGGCAACGAGATTATCAGGCCGATTATTATGGCCATCGCGCCGAGCTGCATCGTTACAGGCAATCTCTGGAATATCCGGTCCTCTATGGTTAGAGCGCCGAAGAGCGGTGTGCCAAGCGTGCCTTCGAGAAGAATCCCTCTGATCCAGCGTCCATACTGGACCCAGACCGGCACGTCCAGTCCCAGGAGCTTCTCCATAGCTTCACGGTCGACGTCGATTTGGTATTCCAACTCCAACACCAGCACGTCGATCGCGTCGCCGGGGATGAAGCGGACGGAGAGAAAGACCAGAACGGTCAGAATGAACAGCGTGGGGAGTACGAGCAACAGCCGCCTGATTATATAGGCTCTCATGTGCTATACGTCCTCATTGGGCTGGCTGTTTCCGGCATCATTAGGGATAAGGAGTAAGGTGTAGGGAATGTGTTGGTGTGTCCTTGGAGTTGGGTGAGTATATGGGGAATTTAGATTCCTCGCTTCGCTCGGAATGACAGTGTGTACGGTCGGTTTGACAGTGTGTATGGTCGATTGATCAGATCATGGTCTGTCGTTTTCAGTGTTGACGGGCGACTATTCAATGAGTAAGGGAGCCGGGAGGCTCACGTCTCTCGGCTCCCTTTTCACTTAGTTCGGCTGCCTGGGGGTTGAGACCCCTAGTGACCCATTCCCGCCTTCAACTGGCTGTCAACCCAGAGGTACTGGAAGACGGCGTGGTTCATGCCCGCGCCCATGATACCTTCGCCACCGTAACCCTGTATCCACGGCTGGGTGATGTTGAAGAGCGGCGATATAGAGCCCCAGACTAACCAGGACTGCTCAATCACCATCCAGTCCAACTTCTTGATCAGGTCTTTGATCTCATCGGGGTCGGTTGACACTTGGATCCTCTCCCACCAGGCGTCGTAGTCCGGGTGGCCGATAGTGGGGTTCCATGGAGACGTCGAATAGAACCGGATCATATTGGAGATTGGGTTACCCTTGTTGCTCGAAGGCAACGGAACGATGTCAAAGTTTCCGGCCCTTCGAGCGGCGTTATGCTCCGCCTGGGACGGAGTTATCATGTCGATGTCGATCCCGATGGCATCCCAGTAGGAGACAGCGAACTCCGACCAAGCCACTGGCCAGCGAGCGAAGTGCGAGAACTCAACCTTGAATCGATAGCCGTCTTCCCCTCGTTCATAACCGGCTGCATCGAGTAGCGCTTCGGCGCCCTCCGGGTTATACGTGTAGTATCCTTGGAGCTCTTCGGGCCACTCGTCGAATGGGGTAGTGTATCCCGAATTCGCCCACTGAATGTCCAGATTTCCCCGAGGCGTCGTGTCGGCGTAACCCGAGAAGTAGGCCGCGGTCATCGTGGGTAGGTCCAACGCCATCTGCATCGCCCGGCGCACGTCGATGTTGTCGAAGGGCGGCCTGGACTTGTTTAGATTAAAGCTATTGTTGGAGCGGTTGGACCATTCGTACTGCGACAGCTCGGGGTTGGTCCGCGCGAGGCTCAATGCCTGGTCGATACTCTGCATTTGAGAGGCGCCCGGCTGGCCTATGTAATCGATCTTGCCCGTGCGCAGCCCCGCCAGGCGTGACGCCCCTTCCACGATGACGAGGCCCCTCAGGGTGTCGATGTACGGGACCGGGTTTTCGGGGTACTTGTGGTCGACGCCCCAGTAGTCGGGGTTCTTTTCGTAGGTGAAGTTTTCGCCGAAGGTCCACTCGGTCATCATGAAAGGCCCGGTGCCAACCAGGTCCCTCCAGTCCTCGATGCTTCCTTTCTCCCGGATTATCTCTGGGGACTGAACGCCCAATTGGTTGTAGTCCAAGATGACCTGCAACGCAATGAAAGGCGCTGTCTGGCTCATCTTCATCACGAGCGTGCTGTCATCGGTGGCCTCGATCGACTCCCACGGAAAATTCGCGAGGTCGCGCGCCCCCGGCGCCGGATCGTCACCGCTGAAATCGGTCCCTGCCACCTTGTTCCCAAGCATCCGATGATAAGAGAATGCGGCATCGGCGGCGGTCACGGCCCGCCCATTCATCGGCGCGCTGTTGTGCCAATTGACGCCCGGGCGCATCTTGAACACGAGGGTCCGGTCGTCGGTCCACTCCCAACTCTCGGCCAGGCCGCCCGTCAGGGCAAATACGGGCGTCATGCCTCCTCCGGCCCAGGGGAACAGACTCCTGTCCAGCGCCCAGTTCGCGGCGGACAACTTCTCGATCATGGGAGAGGTCATGCCCCTGTTGCCCAAATTGGGGAGATCGACGCCGCGATTGTTGTAGTCGTTCGACTTGGCAAAGGTTATCGTCCCGCCATACTCCGGCGCCGAGAACACCCTGCCTGTGACCGGGTCTGTGGTGTACTTCTTCCCGGGCACCTCGACGGTCTTGACCGTTTCCGGTCCGGGGATCTCGACGGTCCTGGTGACCTGTACCGGGATCTCCTTGATCACCTCCACAGGCACCTGTTTCTCAACCACGATGGTCTCGCCGGGCACTTCGACGGTCTTGACGACCTCTTTCTCAACGATGACGGTCTCGCCGGGCACCATCACCTCTTTGACGACCTCGACGGTGACGGTCTCGCCTGGAACCTCCACGGTCCTGACAACCTCTTTCTCCACCACCACGGTCTCGCCGGGAACCTCGACGGTCTCCCTTACCACCTTCTCAACGACGACGGTCTCGCCGGGCACCTGCACTTCTTTGACGACCTCTTGGACTACGGTCTCGCCGGGGACCTCGATGGTCTCGGTTACGACCTTCTCGACGACTACGGTCTCGCCGGGGACCTCTACGGTCTCGGTACAGGCCGCGACAAACGCCAACAGCATCGCCGCGGATACGGCGACCGCCAGCCAACGCAGCGAGGTAGATGTGCGCATATTTCTCTCCTTAGCTCAAGGTATGTCCCCGTCTCGACGAAACGGGGCCCAGAAGATCCGCGACGGGGCGAGACCGACCCTATGATGGGCTGAGGGGTTTATACCACCTCGAATCCTTTCCCGTCAAGTGTTGGGGAAGGCAGACGAAACTGTCCCAAGTTAGTAGGCGGGCGTATCACCCTCACCCTAACCCTCTCCCAAGGGAGAGGGGATTTTCGCGCTCACGTGTGCTGCGCCTACTAATCCGGGACAGGTTCGAAGCAGACAGTAAAGGGGGCCGGGAGGCATGGACATCCCGGCTCCCCTTTTCCTCGGAGGTCAACCACTAGGGGCCGAAACCCCTAGTGCCCCATTCCCTCCTTCAGTTCGCTGTCAACCCAGAGGTACTCGAAGACGGCGTGATTCATGGATCCGCCAAATACGCCTTCGCCATTGTACCCCATGATCCACGGCTGAGACACGTTGAAGACTGGGGAAAGCGAGCCCCAGACTATCCAGGACTGCTCAATTATCATCCAGTCCATCTGCTTGACCAGTTCTTTTATCTCATCCTCGGTGGTAGCCACTTGGGCCGCCTCCCACCAGGCGTCGTAGTCCGGGTGGCTAATCGTGGGATTCCAGGGGGAACCGCCAACGAACCGCCACACGTTCATAACCGGGTCGGCCCTGTTGCTCGTTGCCGTCGGAACGATGTCAAAGTCGCCGGCCCTTGCCCTAGCGTTGTGTTCGGCCGCGGCGGGTGTAATGAGATTGATCTTTACGCCAATCTTATCCCAGTAAGATACTACGAGCTCCGACCATGCCACGGGCCAGCGATCGAAGTGCGAGAACTCGACCTCGAATCTATAGCCGTCGTCCCCTCGTTCGAGGCCGGCTTCATCGAGGAGCGCTTCGGCGCCCTCCTTGTTGTAGGCGTAGTATCCCTTGATCTCTTCGGGCCACTCGTCGTATGGGACAACATAACCCAGATTCGCCCACTGCTTGTCGAGGTGCCCCCGAGGTTCCGTGTCCGCATAGCCCGAGAAGTAGGCCGCGGTCATCGTATCGAGGTCGAGCGCCATCTGCATGGCCCGTCGCACCCTGATGTCGTCAAAAGGCGGCCTGGACTTGTTTAGATTGAAACTGTTGTTGGATCGCTCCTGCCATTCCCACATCACGAGTTCGGGGTTGGTCCGCGCGAGTCTCAACGCTTGGTCGATATTCTGTATCTGACTGGAGCCCGGATGACCCATGTAATCGAGCTTGGCCGTTCGAATTCCGGCCAAGCGTGTCGCGCCGTCCACGATAACCAGACCCCTCAGGGTGTCGATATACGGAGTTTCGTTTTCGGGGTACTTGCGGTCGACGTCCCAGTAGTCAGGGTTCTTTTCGTAGGTGAAGTTTTCGCCAAAGGTCCACTGTGTCATCTCGAAAGGCCCGGTGCCAATCAGGTCTCGCCAGTCCTTGATGCCGCCTTTTTCGCGGATTATCTCAGGCGCCTGTATGCCAAAGCCATTGGTGTCCAGGATCCACTGCAAGGCGATGAAGGGCGCCGGCTCAGTCATCTTCATCAAGAGCGTACTGTCATCGGTAGCCTCGATCGAGTCCCACGGAAAAGCTCCGAGGGATCCCACTGTAGGAGAAGGATCGGCATCGCTGAACTCGGTCCCGGCCAGCTTGTTTCCAATCCAGCGGTGATAATTGAAAGCGATGTCGGCGGCGGTTACGGCTCTGCCGTTCATCGGCGCATTGTTGTGCCACTTGGCGCCTTGCCTAACCTTGAACACGAACGTCCTGTCGTCGGTCAGCTCCCAGCTCTCCGCCAGGGCATTAGTCAGCGCAAATACGGGCGTTACGAACCCCGTGTTGAAGGAATACAGGTTCCTATCGAGCGCCCAGTTACCCTTCGACATCTTCTCGATTACCGGAGAGGTCATGCCCCTGTTGCCTCTGGCGTAGAGGTCGACGCCGCGATTGTTGTAGTCGTTCTGCTTGGCGAAGGTTATGGTGCCGCCATACTCCGGGGCGGTGAACACCCTGCCGGTGACGGGGTCGGTCACGTACTTCTTGCCCGGCACTTCCTTCGTCACGATCCGATCCGGTCCGGGGACTTCGACGGTCTTGGTGACGTGTACCGGGACCTCCTTGATCACCTCCACAGGCACCTGCTTCTCGACCACGATGGTCTCGCCGGGGACCTCGACGGTCTTGACGACCTCTTTCTCGACGACGACGGTCTCGCCGGGGACCATCACCTCTTTGACGACCTCAACGGTGACGGTCTCGCCGGGGACTTCGACGGTCTTGACGACCTCTTTCTCGACGACGACGGTCTCTCCGGGCACCTCTACGGTCTCCCTTACCACCTTCTCGACAACGACGGTCTCACCGGGCACCTGTACCTCTTTGACCACCTCTTTGACGACGGTCTCACCGGGCACCTCGATGGTCTCGGTCACCACCTTCTCGACCACCACGGTCTCGCCGGGCACCTCAACCGTTTCGGTGCAGGCCGCGGCGAACGCCAACAGCATTGCCGCAGAAATGGCAAGCGCCAGCCAGCGCAGTGAAGTAAATGATTGCATCTCGTTTTCTCCTTATATCTACTAACTTCCCTGTGAGCAATTAGAGCCAGGAGGCCCATGCCTCCCGGCTCCCTATTCTTCCCGAGGTCAGCCCCGAGGGGCGAAATCCCCTAGTGACCCATTCCTGTCTTCAGCTCGCTGTCAACCCAGAGCCACTGGAAGATCGAATGCGGCATGCCGGCTCCCATCATACCTTCACCGGCATAGCCCATGATCCACGGCTGCGCCGCGTTAAAGAGCGGAGAGAGCGATCCCCAGACTATCCAGGCCTGCTCTATTACCATCCAGTCCATCTTCTTGAGCAGGTCCTTTATCTCATCGTGGTCGGTGGAGACCTGGACCCTCTCCCACCAGGCATCGTAATCGGGGTGTGAATGGGAGATATTACCTCTGAACGTCGAGTAGAACCGTCGACTGGTGGAGATTGGGTTACCCCTGTTGCTGGTAGCGGTGGGAACGATGCCAAAGTCATGAGCCCGGAGTTTGGCGTTGTGTTCGGCCGCGGCCGGTGTAATGAGATTGATCTTTACGCCGATCTTATCCCAGTAAGAGACCGCGAACTCCGACCAGGCCACAGGCCAGCGATCGAAGTGCGAGAACTCTACCTCGAATCTGTAGCCGTCGTCTCCTCGTTCAAGGCCGGCTTCATCTAACAGCGCTTCGGCGCCCTCCTTGTTGTAGGTGTAGTATCCCTTGATCTCTTCGGGCCACTCCTCGTATGGGACAACATAACCCGACTTCGCCCACTGCTTGTCAAGCTGCCCCCGAGGTTCCGTGTCCGCATAGCCCGAGAAATAGGCCGCGGTCATCTCGGGGAGGTTCAACGCCATCTGCATGGCGCGGCGCACCCTGATGTCGTCGAAGGGAGGCCTGGTCCCGTTCAGGACAAAGCTATTGTTGGACCGGTTCGACCACTCGTACAGCACCAGTTCGGGGTTGGTCCTCGCGAGGTTCAGCACCTGGTCGATATTCTGCATCTGTGTGGTGCCGGGTTGACCTACGTAGTCGATCTTCGCTGTGCGCAGGCCGGCTTGGCGCGTGGCGCCATCGGTGATGACAAGACCCCTCAGGGTGTCGATATACGGAAGGGGGTTTTCTGGGTACTTAGGGTCCATGGCCCAGTAGTCTGGGTTCTTCTCATATGCGAAGTTTTCGCCAAAGGTCCATTCGGTCATTGTGAATGGACCGGTGCCAATCAGGTCTTCCCTCCAGTCCTTGATGCCGCCCTTTTCCCGGATTATTTCAGGCGCCTGAACGCCCACGAAGTGGTAGTCCAGGATGTTCTCCAGGGTGACGAAGGGCGCCGGCGAACTAAACTTCATCACGAGCGTGCTGTCGTCGGTGGCCTCGATAGACTCCCATGGAAAGGCTCCGAGGGATCCCACTATGGGGGAAGGATCGGCCTCGCTGAACTCGTTCCCTGCCACAATGTTTCCGATAAGGCGTTGATAGGTGAACGCGACGTCGGCGGCGGTCAGAGCGCGACCGTTCATCGGCGCCCTGTTGTGCCACTTAACGCCCGGGCGGATATTGAACACGAGGGTCCGGTCGTCGGTCCACTCCCAGCTCTCGGCCAGGCCGCCTGTCAGGGCAAATGTCGGCGTCAAGCCGCCTCCGGCCCAGGGGAACAGACTCCTGTCCAGCACCCAGTTCGCCTTCGACACCTTCTCATTGACGGGAGAGGTCATACCCGTGTCGCCCCTGCCATAGTGGTCGATGCCGCGTTGGCTATTGTCGTTCTGTCTGGCGAAGGTAATCGTGCCGCCGTACTCCGGCGCGGTGTACACCCTTCCATGGACGGGGTCGGTCACGTACTTCTTCCCCGGCACCTCTTTCACCACTTCCCGTACAGGCCCGGGAATCTCGACGGTCTTGACGACCTGTATCGGGACCTCTTTGACCACCTCCACAGGCACCTGCTTCTCCACCACAACGGTCTCGCCGGGCACCTCGACGGTCCTGACGACCTCCTTCTCCACGACGACGGTCTCGCCGGGTACCATCACCTCCTTGACCACCTCGACGGTTACAGTCTCGCCGGGCACCTCGACGGTCCTGACGACCTCTTTCTCGACCACGACGGTCTCACCGGGCACCTCGACGGTCTCCCTGACCACTTTCTCGACGACGACGGTCTCGCCGGGCACCTGCACCTCTTTGACCACCTCTTTGACGACGGTCTCGCCGGGGACCTCAATGGTCTCGGTCACCACCTTTTCGACGACGACGGTCTCGCCCGGCACCTCCACCGTTTCGGTACAGGCCGCGGCAAATGCCAACAGCATGGCCGCGGATACGGCGACCACCAGCCAACGCAGTGCAATAGATGTACGCATGTCATGTCTCCTTCCGGGCGTCCACAAGGGACGCGCTGACGTTGAAACGGTCCGCAACGGCGTGAGACCGACCCTGTGACAGGCTGAGGGGTTTATACCACCTCGAATCCTTTCCCGTCAACTCTTGGGATGCGGGCATAAGACAGACGCTGAATCCGCGCCTGTATGCAAGTTGACTATGCGGGGTCTCGGCTATACGATTCGTTAGCCCTCCGAGTGGCATGGGGAGATCATCGTATGCGAAGACACGCCTTAGAAGGAGTCCGGGTCGTAGATTTTTCGTGGATCGTGGCCGGTCCGACGTGTACGCGGATTCTGGCCGACTTCGGCGCGGAGGTCATTCGCGTCGAGTACGACCAGACGCTTGACGTCATTCGCGGCGCGGGCGCGTCCGGCGACAGCCCGAACAGCAGCGGCTTCTTCAACAACCTGAATCGCAACAAGCTCGGCGTGACGCTCAACGTGATGCACCCGCGCGGGATGGAGATAGCGCACGAGCTGATCTCGATCTCGGACATAGTGATAGAGAACTTCAGCGCGACCGTCCTGGAGCGGTGGGGACTCGACTATGAAGCTCAGCGCGCCATCCGGCCGGACATCATCTACGTCAGCATGTCCGGTTTCGGGCACTCGGGGCGGGACAAGAAGAACGTGACGTGGGGGCCGACGGCTCAGGCTATCTCCGGCCTGTCGCACATGTCGGGACTGCCGGGAGAGGCGCCCGCGGCATGGGGATTCTCGTACATGGACCACATCGCGGGCTACCACGGCGCGATTGCGTGCGTTACCGCGCTGCACCACCGAAATCGGACGGGCGAGGGCCAGTGGGTCGATCTGTCACAGGTCGAGTCGGGGATCACGCTTTCGGGCACGGCGATTCTGGACAGGACGGTGAACGGCCGCACGTATCGCAGAGGGGGCAACCCGCCCGGAAACCGCGCGCCGGAGTATGGCGTGGCTCCGCACGGCGCGTACCGATGCAAGGGCGATGACAGGTGGTGCGCCATATCCGTGTTCGACGAGACGCAGTGGTCGGCGTTCGTGGAAGCCATAGGGTCGCCCGAATGGACGGGCGACGCGCGATTCTCCACCAACGAGGGGCGGGTTTCCAATCAGGATGAACTGGACGCGCTGATCGAGACCTGGACTGTCAACTATACGCCGCACGAGGTGATGCATAAGCTCCAGTCGGCGGGCGTAATCGCCGGAGCGATCCAGAGTCCGAAGGAGAAGGTGGATGACGACCCGCAGCTTAGGCATCGCGGCTATCTGCAAGAGGTCGAGCACGCGGAACTGGGGTCGAAGCCGCTCGAGGGAGAGCCGATACACCTGTCGCGGTCGCCTTGGGAGATGAAGCGCGCGGCGCCGTTGCTGGGCGAGCACTCGTATTTCGTCTGCAACGAAATCCTGGGCCTCGATGCAGAGGAGATTGGGCAGCTAATGGCCGAGGGCGCGATATAGGTTTGAGAGGAGCGGAGTCAACCAGATGAACACCGAACGAGGGGCATTGTCGGGCCTGACCATCCTCGACCTGTGCGACGAGAAGGGCCAGCTTATGGGCAAGCTGCTCGGCGAGATGGGCGCGCGGGTCATCAAGGTCGAACCGCCTGGCGGAGACGAGGCTCGAAAGGTCGGCCCGTTCCGCAACGACACGCCGGACCCGAACCAAAGCCTGAATTTCTGGGCGTTCAACACCGCCAAGGAGTCGATAACCCTTGACCTCGATACGACTGCGGGACAGGGTCTGCTGAAGAAGTTGGCGCTCAATGCCGACGTAGTATTGGAGAGTTTCGACCCCGGCTACCTGGACTCGCTGGGTCTGGGGTACGACGACCTGAGCGGAATCAACCCGCGGCTGATAATGACCTCGCTCACAGGGTTCGGACAGGACGGGCCTTATAGAGACTACAAGACGTCGGACATCGTCGCGCTGGCCATGAGCGGGATCATGCACAGCTGCGGGTACGACGACGTTCCGGGGTCGCCTCCCATCCGTCCCAGCGGCGGGCACGGATACATGATCAGCGCGCACTACGCGGCCATCGGAACGCTCCTCGCGCTCAACTGGCGGGACATGACGGGCGAGGGCCAGCACGTGGACGCCTCGATTCACGAAGCCTGTTCATGCACGACGGAGTGGGCGGTGCCGATCTACGTCTATCATGGCGGTGTCGTTAGGCGAATGACCGGAAGACACCACTCGGCAGACCCGACTCCGAGGACGATGTATCCGACGAGGGACGGCGGATACGTCAATATATTCGCGGTGCTCAACAGCCTGAACCAGTGGTGGTCGCTGGTCACGTGGATGGACTCGGAGGGGATGGCAGAGGGGTTGACGGACTCGAAGTACCGGGACATGGACAGGATGAGGGAGCGGACGAACCCGGAGGTGGACCATGCCTTCGAAGTGATAAGGAAGTTCATCGCCTCGCACACGGCGGAGGAGATATATCGAGGGGCGCAGGAGAGGAAGTTCCCATGGGGAGTCGTGCGTTCTCCGGACGAGAATCTGGACGACCCTCATTTCCGGGAGGACCGTGAGTTCTTCGAAGAGGTGGAGCACCCGGAGCTTAGTGAGACCTACACCTACGCGGGCCGGCCTTTCATATCGAACAAGACACCGTGGCGAACGTTCAGGAGTCCGCTTATTGGCGAGCACAACCGGAAGGTGTACGCCGGAGACTTGGGCCTGAGCGACGAAGAGATCGGGGAGCTTCAGTCCGAGGGCGTTATCTGACGATATTGAGGTTTCACCCTCATCCTGAAGGGAGATGGTGTTGTTGAACCACTGATTCTACTCAATCAGCGCGGCCATTGCCTTCTTGTCGGTTCCGACTATCAGGTTTCCGTCGGGGGTCCGAATCAGCGGGCGGCGGATGAGGCGCGGCTCGCCGACCATGAGATCGAGCATCTGTTGATCGCTTATTTCATCGCGTTTGAGTCCCGTCTTGCGGAAAGAGGGCGATCTCCAGGAGAAGTAGTCGGACGGCGACCGCTCTCCGATCAAGTCCCTTAGCTCATCCGGCGTGAATGGGTCGGCGAAGAAGTCGCGTTCGTTGAACTCGATTCCGGCTTGTGAAAGCTCCGCTTTCACTTTGCGGCAGGCGCTTCAACGTGTCCAGGTGTAGTATGTGACGGACATCGGTATGACCTCCTCTACCACTCTTCGACTCGAATGACGTTTCCGACCTCTACGACGGTCTCAAGCGATTCGAACTCGCTGACGGCGCGCCGCATCGCCTCTTCATTCGCTCTGTGTGTCATGAGGACGATCTCGGCGCGCTGCGATACCTCGTAGGTCTCCTTCTGGATCGCGGATGCGATGGATATGTTTCGCTCGGCGAGGACGCTGCCGACCTGCGCGAGCACGCCGGGACGGTCGGCGGCGGTGAGTCGGACGTAGTATCGCGTCTGAAGTTCGGATATCGGTCTGACGCGGATGTCTTCGGAGAGCGGCTGAATGGGCGGCGGCACAACGTCGCCGGCCAGGTTTCGGGCGATGTCAACGAGGTCGGCGAGGACGGCGCTGGCGGTCGGCATCGAACCGGCTCCGGCTCCGTGGAACAGCAGCTTGCCCGCGAGGTCGGTCTGAATCTCGACCGCGTTCAGCACGCCGTTGACCTTGGCGATCATGGCGTCCTGGCGGACGAGGGCGGGATGCACCCTGACCTGTATGCCGTCTCCGTCTATGGACGCGATTCCGAGCAGCTTGATGGCGTATCCCAATTCGCGGGCGTACTGGAAGTCGCGGGCGGTGAGCCGTGTAATGCCTTCGTGATAGACGTCCGTGTCTCTGACGTGGGCGCGGAAGCCGAGGCTGGCGAGGATGGCGAGCTTGTAGGCGGCGTCGATGCCCTCGACGTCGTTGGTGGGGTCTGCCTCGGCGTAGCCGAGACGCTGCGCTTCGGCGAGCGTTTCACCGAAGTCGGCGCCGTCCTGGTCCATGCTGGTGAGGATGAAGTTGGTGGTGCCGTTGATGATGCCGTGGATGGTGAGGACGTCGTTGGCTACGAGGTCTCTGAGAATGGGGGCGATTATGGGGGTGCCCCCCGCGACGGCGGCCTCGAACAGGACCTGTACGCCATTTTCGCGGGCCATGCCGAGGATGCGCGGGCCGTGGCGGGCCATGACCTCCTTGTTGGCGGTCACGACGTGCTTGCCGGCGGAGACGCTGCGGAGGATGTAGTCAAGGGCGGGGTCTTGGCCGCCCATCAACTCGACCACCACGTTGACTTCGGGGTTGGAGATTATGCTCTCGACATCGGTGGCAATCAGACTTTTCGGAACGGCGTCGGCCCTTCGCTTTGCGGGGTCGCGGACCAGAACGCCCTTCAGATCGAGCGGGCACCCGATCATGTCCTTCAGGTGGGAGCGCTTTTCGGCGATGGCTGAGGCGACGCCGGTCCCAACTACACCGGCTCCCAGCAACCCGACTCCGACTGCATCTCCGCTCACGATCAGCGTCCGCCCAGTATGTTCTGCAGCGGGTTGGCGTTGGGTTCGGGGGTCGGCGTGATTACGATCGTCAGACGGAGTTGCTCGACGAACCAGGCGTAGATATCTGAATTGAAGCTGGCATGGACGTCGTGGTTCTGGCGCTCTTCGTTGACCCACGTCTGGAGGGCTCGGGTCTTTAGCTGGTCCCTGTTTCGGCGGCTGATCTCATGATTGCCGTCGCGATCCGACACCATGAAGAAGTAGAAGATCTCCGGGTTGTCAACGTTGGGTATCGGCTCGGACATCTCCCCGATCTCCAGGTCCCAGAAGATGCGCTCGTAGTCTTCGTGGATACCGAGCGGGACCCATCCGAGGTCTCCGCCGGATTGGACCGTCATCTGGTCGCTGGAGAACTCCTGGGATACCAAGCTGACGGCGGTCTGGATGCGTTGGGGGCTCTTGTCGTCGCCGATGGTGTCTGCGAGCTTGGTCTGCATGATGTCCACTTGGTCGTGCTGCGCCATGCCGATGCGGTGGAGATAGACCTGCTCGCCATACGCGGGCACCCGGTCACCGATGTACTGTCTGAATTTCTCGCGCAGGATGGCCCTTCGGACGAGGCCGCGGTGCTCTTCTCTGCTGACCTGGGTCGTGTTGAGGAACTGTCGGTAACGTTCATTGAACTCGCGCTCGATCTGGGCGTCGGACTTGCCCAACGACTCGGACTGGGATGGAGCCATAGTCGTGCGGATACGGTTGTCCACCTCTTCTTCGGAGACGGAGATTCCGTATCCCGGAGCCGCTTGGGAGATTATCTCGTTCTCGACGATCAACTGGAGGGCTTGGAAGATGTCGTCGGAATTTCTGAGTCCCTGGGCCTGGGTCAACTCCAGCGTCTTCTGTCTGAGTTGTAGGAGTTTGACCATGTCGCCGCGCGTGTAGCTGACGTCGCCCACCCTGACGATCACCTGCTGCGGCGGCAGGACGAAGATGATGACGTATCCGGCGACGGCAATGCCGATGACGGTGAGAATGAGCGCCCCAATGATGATGAGGGCCAGTCGTCGCCGTCGTCGCTCTTCCGGAGAGAGTTCGGCGACAATCCTGCGCCTGTCGCGCCTCGCGGCGGACCTGGTCGGGGCTTCGTGCGCTTCTTCAACCACTTGCTACCCTCGAATGGCTATCTGTATCGGCCGCCGGAACCTTCGCGGCCTCCTCTGTACGATGATGTCCCGTCGCGGCCACCCCTACTATACGAGGGAGCGCTGTCGCGCGACCATCGCATCGGCGGTCCGTCGTGGTCGGGGCTGAAAGGTATGAGCGCCAGGTGCCTGGCGCGCTTGATGGCGTTGGCGAGGGCGCGCTGGTGCTTGGAGCATACGCCTGTCTTGCGTCGGGACTCGATCCTCCACCTGTCGGTCATGTAGCGTCGGAAACGCTCGGTGTCTTTGTAATCTATGTACTCGATGTGATCGACGCAGAAGCCGCAAATCTTTCTGCGGCTGTAGTACCTGGGTCTGCCGCGTCGTCCGAAACGGCCTCCTCCTCCCGGCCTTCCACCGCCGCCGGGCCTGCCGCCGCTAGGACGGCCGCCGGGGCCCGGCCTGGACCCCGGGGGTCCGGAGCCGCCCGGTCTAGGCGCTGATGATGGGGGTCTGCTGGTCTGTGTCGTCATGTCCACTCACCTTTGATACGTCCTATGTATTGTGCCGGATGCTTGGGCCGACAGGGAAATTGCTGCCGGGGTGAGTCTGCCGTCCATAAATTGGCTCCCAGTGGCTACCAAGGGAGATCGTCCGCGTCGTCGTCGGACGGCGGACCGCCGGAGAAGCCGGAGTCGCCGGATGTTTCGCCCCTCCTATCGAGGAATACTACTTCAAAAGCGTTAATATCATTCGAAAAACGGGTCTGACCGTCTTGACCTACATACGACCTGGTCTTGAGCCTGCCCTCAACGTACACTTTGCTCCCCTTGCTTAGGTACTGATTGGTGGTCTCAGCCAAGCGCCTCCAGGCGGAAACATTGAACCATTCAGTCTCGTCAACTTCTTGTCCATCGCGGTTCGTATAGCGCCTGCCGACCGCTACGGAGAAGTTGGTTACGGCGTCTCCACTGGGCGTGTAGCGCATCTCCGGATCTCGACCCAGATTGCCGATGATCTGCATTTTATTGAGGGTCACGGTTCAAACTCCTGTGAGTGTGTTGACTAATCGCCCTCTTTGGCTTTGGCCTCGGAGGTGGAATCGGGTTCAGGCTCGGCGTCTGCTTCAGCGGCGACAGGCTCCGGGGTCTCGGCCTCCGGGGCTTTGACTTCAGCGGCGGCAGGCTCCGGGGCTTCGGCTTCGGCGGCGACAGGCTCCGGGGCCTCGGCCTCCGGGGCTTCGGCTTCGGCGGCAGGCTCGGAGGTCACGGCGTCGGCTTCCGCCTGGTCGGGCGTGTCTGCCTCGTCGTCAGACTCTCCTCCTTCCGGATCCTGCGTCAGCGCGGCCTCGGCTTCGGCGGCCCTGCGCGCTTCCTCCCGCTCTCTGGCCTCGCGTTCGGCCCTGGCCCGCGCCTCCGCCTGCTCCCTGGCGACGCGCTCACGCTGGGCCTGGGCTTCCATGGCGGCTATCTCGGACTTTTCGAGCTTGATGACAAGGTGCCTGAGCACGTCTTGGGCGGAATTGAGGGTCTCATTGAGCGCGACGGCGGCCTGAGCGTCCATTGCGCATCTGGTAATGAAGTAGTTGCCTTCAATGAAGCGGCGGATGGGATATGCCAGCCGCCTGACGCCCCAGTTGTCCTGTCGGGATATTGCGCCGCCGCTGTCCACAATGGTATCGGAAATGTTCTTGACGGTGGCCCCGGCCTCGGCCTCGGTAGCCTCCGGACTGAGGATCATGACCAACTCGTAGTCTCGCATTCGCTGTGAAGCCAAACCAAATCTCCTAGATGTGAGAGGGGAAATCAATCGGATTATAGCACGGGGCGCAAAGCGGCAACAAATGAGGGGTGAGTACCAAAGATCCACCGCCTAGCGATGGCATTGGGGCACTGGCGGGCGCGGGCGCCCACAAGGGACGCCCCTACGTTCTGGGCGCCCACACGAGGCACCCTAGTCGAAACGGTCTGCAATGGCGCGGAACCTGTCCTCATGACGGGATGTGAGAGTTATACCACTTTCTCCCCCCCCGTCAAGCGTTGAGATATCGAGGGTCAGGGCAATCGCATTTCACTCAGAGCCAGCTTTGGTAGAGCCTCCCACCCCACTCCTCTGGACTCCGGCCTTCGCCGGAGTGACGATTGATGGTGTGCCTACTAACTCTAAATGCGGTTGCCCTGGATCCTCAGGTAGGGCTGATCTTGCGATTTGCTGTCTCCATATGGCTCCCGAAGCGGAGGCTCCGAGCCGCCAGTGAATTGAAAGGGGGTGTGGTCCGCCTCAGGCGGGCCACACCCCGTCTCACTTATCGTGTGCTGTCAGCCAGGGAAACTAGTCCCTGAAGCCTGTCCTCTCCGCCCTTGCATCTCGGTCGATCCAGGCGTATGCCCAGTGAGTAGAGTTGTCCCCAAACTTCAGGTAGCGTTCTCCATTGTGGTTCAGCAGCCACGGCTGCCAATAGTCGGCCACATAGAAGCCTGGCACCTGGACGGCTGGAGCCAATTCCAACCATATTCTCGCTGCTTCCCTGATCAGACGCACTTGCTCCCCTGAGTCAGTTGCGGCCAGGACATCGTCCCACTTTTGAAGGAATTCAGGGTCGGCCAGGTTCGACCTGTTGTATTGGTGTCCTAACCTGAAGTCGTTCAACGCATTGGGCCTCCCTCCAACCCCACCAGCGTACAGGTCGAACTGTTTTTCGAACAACCTGGTCCTGACAACAGCGGGTTCCACAAGGTCCAGGGTAACTTTGACACCGATATCATCCCAGAAGCCCAACGAGATCTGCGCTAAGTCTATTTCCAGCTGATTATTATTGGCGATCATCATGTCTACCTCGAGGCGCACCCCGTCTGCGCCTCTCTGCAACCCAGCTTCATCCAGAAGCGCTTCTGCCCTTTCCGGATCGTACTTGAAGTAATCCTGTACCATTTGTGCCATGTCCTCTAGCGGTTCGTAATGGAGGGGCCACTCAGGGGTCAGTGGGTGGGCAAGCAGTATGGATTCGCCTCCGAGCAGCGTATTTGTATAAACGTCACGGTCGACAGCATTATTCATCGCTATTCGAACGCGTAGGTCGTCAAACGGCGGCTTGTTCATTGGCATGAAGTAGTTAAAGGATTCGGAGGCAGCCAGAGTCCTATAATTGAGGTCTGGGAATGTCGCTTCTACCTCTGCCCTATCGACCACTCCCACTCTGTCCAATTTGTCGATCTTAGCCGTTCGAAACGCCGCCCGTCGGACCGCTTGTTCCAGGATGATGGTGTAGTGAAGATTATCGATGAAGGGTATATTGTACTCCACGCCATCGTGTGTATAGGTCTGCCACCAATCCGGGTTTTTCTCGAATGTGATGGTACTTGATTGGGTATAACCAGTCGGAATCCAGGGTCCTGTGCCGGACTGATTTTCCCAGTTATCCGTACCCGCTTCTATTGTCTCAGGGGGGGCGGCGAGGAAGTACGGTCCCCAGGCAAACTCATACCCCCAGAAGGAGATGGGTTGATTGGCATTGAAAACAACTGAATCAAGGGTCCCGTCGTCATCTGTGTCTTCAGCAGTTACCGAATCCAGGAAGTCGTGCCTGGGGTGGCGGCACTCCCTGATGCGTTCGTGCTCGTCCGCTATCTCCTGGGCCTCTACCGGCCTACCGAATGTAGGGAACTTGTTCATCCACTTGATACCGGGCCGCAGATGAAAGCGATAGGTCAACGCATCAGGTCGGTCCCACGAATCGGCCAGGGATCCCTTTGCGATTAGATCGGTGCCGAGACTCCTCACCGGGGAGAATGTGGTTAGCCCTTCGCCAGAGGGACCTAAACGGAAGTCTCCCACCAAGAAATGTTCAACAGAATGGCCTAGCAACCCCTGCTCTCTGAACTCGCACATGTCCCACTTTCCACCCGAGTCCCATTGGTGAGCTAACCTCAACGTCCCGCCGAAGATTGGCTTGCCCGTTGCTTTGACCTCCATAGCCGCATCCCCTATCTTTGCGGGAACGAGCACCTCCACCTCTTTGACAACCTCCACCTCTTTGACAACCTCCACAACCTTCACGACCTCTTTCTCCACCACCACCGTCTCGCCCGGAACCTCAACGGTCTCGGTTACCACCTTTTCGACCACGACGGTCTCGCCGGGGACCTCTACCTCTTTGATCACCTCTACGGTGACGGTCTCACCGGGGACCTCGACGGTCTTGACGACCTCTTTCTCTACCACGACGGTCTCGCCGGGGACCTCGACGGTCTCCGTTACCACTTTTTCGACCACCACGGTCTCGCCGGGCACCTGTACCTCTTTGACTACCTCTTTGACGACGGTCTCGCCGGGGACCTCGACGGTCTTGATGACCTCTTTCTCGACTACTACGGTCTCGCCGGGGACCTCGACGGTCTCTCCGGCGCAGGCCGCGACGACCGCCAACAGCATTGCGGCTCCTGTAACTACGACCAGCCAACGCAGTGAATTAGATGTAAGCATGACGATGCCTCCTTGTTGGGCGAGTCATCCTCACCCCAGCCCTCTCCCTCAGGGAGAGGGAATTTTGACGGTCCGCGACGGCGCGAAACCGGCCCCCGTGACGGGATGTGGGTGTTATACCATTTTCTCCCCCCCCGTCAAGCGTTGAGAAATCGAGGGGGAAATAGTCATGGATAATGGGTGAGGCGTAAGGGGATGTCTGAAGCAGGATCTTGGGGATTATGGGATGGACAGGATTTTATGCGTGAGTGGATAGTGGGTAGTGGGTAGATTTTAGCGGGGGTGCCTGAACTGGGATTTTGGTGATCAGCCGGATGCGCCGCTTCAGCTGCCCGCGCCGCGGAGCCTAGGGTCTAACAGGTCTCTCAATGCGTCCCCGAACATATTCGTGCTATATACGACGATACTCAGGGCAAGACCAGGCCATATCGCCAGCAGAGGAGCCCTATACATGTAGGTGACGCCGGCTCCACCGAGCATACCCCCCCAGCTAGGCTCTGGGGGAGGGACACCAAGCCCGAGAAAGCTCAGACCGGCCTCCCCCAACATCAACCCCGGCATACGCGTAGTGACCAGGACAAGCAGGTAAGCGGCGACGTTAGGCAGCACGTGCCGCAAGATTATTCTCATCGTCGGGGCGCCAATAGCCTGTACGGATTCTATGTACGCATCCTGTCTGATGCCGATAACGGCGCCTCTTACCGACCTCGACCCCCCGAGGCCAGCTGATATTCCCAGAATGAATATCAACGTCCAGAGACTTGGACCGACTATAGCCACCAACAGTAAGAGAATGATCAGGTCCGGAAAGACAATCCAAGCGTCAATGAACCTTTGCACGATCAGGTCGAATTTGCCGCCAAAGTACCCCGACGGAAGGCCTATGGAACAGGAGACAACAAGAGAAATCAAACTGCTAACCACACCTACGAGCATAGAAATACGAGCCCCGTAGATCATGCGGCTGAGGAGGTCTCGCCCCAACTGGTCAGTGCCTAGCCAGTGATCGAGTGATGGCGGTTTTAGGAAGTCCCCCCGGAACTGTTCGTTGAATCCGAAGGGGGCCAGGAACCCGGCGAATACGCCAGTAATGAAGAACACCAGGACAATAACCGCGGAGGCGGTACCCAGTGGCTTCGTCTTGACCAGCCTGATAAAGAAATCAGCCAGTGGGTTTCGACGCCTTCTCGCCTGAGCTACCTCAGGGACGCTGAACCCTCTGTCAGTATCGACCATTCTTCCCTCTATTTGTAGCGGATCCTGGGGTCCAGGAAGGCATAGCTCAGATCAGTTATCAAAATGATGAATAGGGTGAAAAACGTATAAACAACTGTTACCCCAACAATTACCGGGTAATCCCGGTTAAAAGCAGCCCCTACCGCCAGACGACCCATTCCAGGCAAGTTAAATATCTGCTCGATAATAACCGAGCCCCCAATGACGATAGGCACGCTCCCCCCTATTATGGTGATCACCGGGATCATCGCATTTTTGAGAGCATGCCTGAGCACAACTACTCTCTCACGCAGCCCCTTTGAATAGGCGGTCCGGATGTAGTCCTCCCTTATCACCTCCAGCATCATGGTCCGCGTCAACCTCATGTTGACTCCATTGATAGCCATACCCAGGATGGCTGCTGGAAGTATGTACATCTTTAAGTTTCCCCAGGGGTCTTCCCAAAGAGGAATGTTAACAATGGGGGGTGACCAACCCCACCAGATTGAGGGGAAGACCACTACCATGATTCCCACCCAGAAGGAGGGGACGCTGATGAATAATATAGCGACGCTTCGGGCCGCATAGTCACCGATAGAGTCCTGCCGTATTGCCGAATATATGGCGACCGGAAAAGAGATTATCAATGCTATTATCAGGGCCATTATGCCAAGTTCGATGGATATTGGAAGCCTTCGAATAATCTGGTCTCTGATATCGGTGCTCATAAATATCGACTGGCCCATGTCGCCGTGGAGGATTATATTCTTCCACCACCGCGCATATTGGACATAGACGGGCACATCCAACCCCAGTTGCTTCTCAATGGCGGCCCGCATCTCCTCCCGGTCTTCATTCCCTCCGGCATCGATCTCACCTATTAGTATGTCAACCGCATCGCCCGGGATGAGGCGGGTGGAGACGGTGGTCAGAGCGGTGACTATCAAAATCGTAGGTATGACCAGAAGCAACCGTCTTAGTATATAAGTACTCATCTCATGTTACCTCTAGAACAGGACGTTCACCCCTGCCGCTTCGAGCTGGGGAATAACCACTTCTATCGAATTGGTGTCCAAAGGCAAGCCATAAAGTGTGATCTTGGCGCCCTCACCGAGGCCAATATCCAGTAGTGGCGAGATGTCGGTTATGTCGTTCTTACTGAGTGAGAGATTGGTGAGCTTAGAGAGCGAAGCCAATGGCGAGAGGTCGCTGATATTGTTATTCCTGAGGTCGAGCACGGTTAGATTGGTGAGCGAAGCCAGCGCTGAGATGTCGCTTATCTCATTTTGCCGAATGTTGATCTCGGTTAGGTTGGTGAGCGAGGCAAGCGCTGAGATGTCGCTTACCAGGTTATCCTGACACCAAAGAAAGGTTAGATTGGTGAGCGGAGCCAGTGGTGAGATGTCGGTTATGTCGTTCTGGGAGATGTTGAGTCTGGTGAGATTGGTGAGGGAAGCCAGCGGCGAGATGTCGGTTACCTTGTTCTGGCTGACGTCGTATTCGGTTATATTGACAAGATGCTCTAATCCGGTAAGGTCGGCGACATAGAGGCGCCCTGCCGAACCAAAATCGGTCACTTGTTTTAGATCTGAGATGAGGATAGGTCCTTCAGGCTGATTCAATTCCTCCCGTACCCTTTCTTCAATGAACGGGTCTGGGAAGAGAGCCACCCCCGCCGCCGCCGCTTCGTCCGGGTCTGCCGTTGTCGCTGCCGACTCTTCGGTCTTGGCGGCCGGCTGTGATTCTTCGGCGGGAGCAGCGCCAGCGCCACAGGCAAGGAGAGGGAACACCGCCAGCGAGACGATAGCTACAAGAATAGGTAACCGAATCACCGCGTTACTCCGACATTTCCGAGACCAAGCTCTGCCTCTTGAGCCGATTTCCCGAAGGGAATCCGGTTCCTGCATAGACGGACGCGCCGCGCAGGCACGGCTCAGATTATATGACCGCCTGATAATGTTGTCAACCGCCATCTGAGTTCCCAGATCCACCGCCTAGCGATGGTATTGCGGTGTCGGCGGGTGCGGGCGAGACGCCCGCGCTCCTACCGAGCATCCGGGTATTAGGTGGTGAATTTCGGGAGCTGCTCGGCCTCGCCGCCCCACACATCGCGCGCCGGCTGACCGGGGAGGATGCCCGCGGCCTGCTGCCGGTACCGAGACACCCGCGCGACAGTCGATGCCGGTTTCGGGCGACCCAGCGATAGGCGGGGACTCCGGCCAATCTGACACCGGGCAGCATCATCAGCGCGCCGACGGGTAGGGTCAGGGGCAGTCTGAGAAGCAGCGCTCTGACGGCGAAGAACCCCTCGTGGAGGTCTCCGGCCGGGGTCTTGAGGTAGGCGGAACGTTCGAGGTTTTCCCACGACAGTCCGCGTGGAGGCGCGTCTAAGCTCTGGGCCGAGACCCAAGAGACTCGATTGCGCCAATCCAGGCGGCTGAGCAGTCTCACGGCTGAGGTACACATACCGCAGTCGGCGTCGTAGATGAATGTGATTGGGTGAAATGTCATTGGCGCCAGCGCTTTGGGTTCGGGTCAGTTCATGCCGGAGCCGCCGTTGACGTTGATCGCCTGTCCGGTGATGTTCATGGCAAGGTCGGAGGCGAGGAACACGGCAAGCCGTCCGATGTCCCGCGGGGTCTGCTCGCGGCCCAGGGGGATGCTCTGCGCCACGAACTGCTCGAACGCCTCTCTCGGAGTCATGCCTTCCATGCTGTCGTTGAGGTTTATGGTGCGGGTCGCGATCCTCTCCCACATGGGAGTCCAGAGCAGGCCGGGGCAGATTGCGTTGACGTTTATGTTGAACGGGGCGAGTCCCAGCGCGTAAGCCTGGGTCAGGCTGATGACGCCGGATTTCGAGGCGTTGTATGGCGGGTTGCGCATACTGCCCTGCCGTCCGGCGACTGAGGCGATGTTGACAATTTTGCCGTATCGCTTGGTCTTCATCGACTCGGCCACGCAGTCTGAAACTCTGGCTATGCCCTTCACGTTGACCTCGTATATCCGGTCCCAGTCGATTTCAGCGGGTTGCTCGCGATTCTCCCAGCCGGGGGCGCCGATGATGCCGGCGTTGTTGACGAGTATGTCTATGCGCCCGAACCGATCTATTACCTGGGCGGTCATGTTGGCGACGGAATCGTCGTCGGTCACGTCGAGGGCGGAGGAGTCGACGGCGACGTGGGGAAAGTCCGCGCGGATTTCGGCGGCTGTCCGGGCGACGGCGTCGCCGTCGAGGTCGGACACGACGACGCTTGCGCCGTATCGCGCCATCTCTTCGGCGATTGCCCTGCCGATTCCTCTTCCGGAGCCGGTGACGATTGCCACTTTGTCGTTGAGGTCCATGGGGCTGTTTCTCCTATGTTGATTCGGCAGTCGGATTGTACCATCAAACGAGATGGGGTTGGAGACCGTCCAAGTTGGTGGTCGGGTGTCACCCTCACCCCAACCCTCTCCCTCAAGGGAGAGGGGGCCTGTTTACTGATATTCGTGGTTGTTTTGCATTCACCTACCCCTGTCAGCCCATCAAGGGAGAGGGGATTTTCGCGCTCGCGTGTGCGGCGCCTACTGATATGGGACAGGCTCTGAAAGGGTTTTCGACTTTACCGGGAGTGGACAAAGGCGGTAATGTTAGAGCGCAGCATGAGATCGGGGTGTGGCGCAGCGGCAGCGCGCCTGTTTTGGGAACAGGAGGTCGGCGGTTCGATCCCGCCCATCCCGACCATCGCTCGGTCCGGCCCTGAATGCGGCTATGCTCGTTGTCCATCTAACGCTCCGAGGCTCATTCGTCCAGCTTTATTATCATTGGCGCTCTCTCCGCCGCGTCTTTCACGTATTCTTCGGCGATTTGCATGTAGCTCGGGTCAAGTTGGGAAGCCACCTCGTAGAACCGGGCGAGGGTGATCATGAGCCTCCAGTTTTCAGGCTCGTCTTCCAGGATTTCGCCGGCCGCCAACTCGACTCTGTCGGCAACTACTCGGAACTCGTCTTCCGACAGCGCTCCGACGCTCCGGGCGGCGGTATCGACAAGTTCCCTGCGTGGGTAGTTGGCCAAGCCGGGGAAGACCTCTATGGATCGGTCCAAAAGCTCCAGGCTCGAATCCCAAGAAGCGGAGTTCTTGGCCTGGGCGATGTCCTCGGCGGCAGAGTAGGGATCGAAGCTGAACAGGAACAGCGACGCTATGACCGCAATCGCGATGACGACCGCGAGGGCGGCGCCTCCCAGCGGCGTACGCAATGCGTTGGCGAAGCCGGACAGGTCGATTCGGCTGCGACGGCTTGGCCGGTCGGCGGCCGCGTTCAATCGCCGCTCCTCCGCAACCGTGAAGGCGGCGAGCACGCAGAACAGCATCGCGGTTGTGGGAGTGTCGAACAGGAAGAGGTTCTGGACGAAGTAGGCGAACAGCGTCGCTCCGAATATGGCAATGAAGACCTGATGATAGCCGGTCTCGGATCTGAACGAGCGTAGAATCGCGAGGGCCATCGCGCACCAGATGAGCAGGTAGGTTATCAGCCCCAGGGCACCCTTGGTCGCCAGTTCTTCGATGGGCTTGCTGTGCGCTTGGTCGAAGAGTTCGTTCGGCGGCGACTCCGACCGGTAATGCCTTCCCCAGGCGACTATGTAGTTCTCAGGCCCCCATCCGAGCAAGGGTCTCTCCAGGAAGGCGTGGTATCCGGCTTCGACGGACACGGTTCGCCCTCTGATGCTGGAGTCTTCGAGGGACATAGTTGACAGCCGCTTTATCATGGCGCTGGAGTCGACGATCGGGTCGAGGGCGGACGTCGTGCGCGCCGCAATTAGAAATACCAGGGCGATGACGGATCCCACCAGAATGACGTATCCGGCCCGTCTAGCGGCTTTCACGCTGCCCCAGCCTGCGTACCAGACGGCGAAGACGAACAGAGCGGCTCCCAGTCCGACGACGGCTCCGCGCGTACTGGTCAGCCATAGGGTCAGCAGGTTGAGGAAGGCGGCAAGCGCCCAGAAGGCCCTGAGCGCGGCGTAGTAGTCCATGCTGAAGGCGGGGGCGGATGATTGGCGTCTGCGCCGGGCCGCTCTGCCGCGGCCCCGGCGTTGCAGCGGCTCGCTCGCTTGACGGGAGAAAGACTGCGCGATCAGGCCGACGGCCAGCAGCACGTTTACGGCGGCGTATGCGCCCACGTAGGTCGCGTTGCCGATGGTGGACTCGATTCGGCTGGAACTGCCGAGCCAATCTATGTTGATGAAGTCGAAATGCTGGCCGAGTCCCAGGATAGCGACGACGGTCCCCACGGCCAGGTTCAGGGAGAACAGCAGCCGCCAGCTAGAGAATGACCTGAAGACCGATGCCGCCATAATGACGAAGCAGAACCAGTGGGCGAGGTCGAAGATGCCCTGCATCCGCTCGTAGGTGGACCATATACTTCGGATGGGGCTGACTCCGGCAAGTCCGGCGAGTATCGCAACCAGGAGCCAGAGTCCGAACGCCGCGACGACCCATGATCTGCCCAGTCGGTACCGGGGGTCGAAGAGTATGAGCAGCAGCCAGAGTCCGAACGTGACCTCGATGATCGACCGGGCGTAAACCGCCTTCCCGACCACAAAGGGGAAGTAGGTTCCGGTACTCACGATCAGCGGCATGAGCAGGACGAGGAGAACTCCGGTCCGCACAGCCCAGAGGAGGAGTTGCGCGGCTCCTTGTTCGTCGGTTGGTCTGTCGTGTTGGCGGGTCATGGAAGCGCTCTCAAGAGTGAGTGGGTCATTGGTCTCGGCTCGGAGTTGGGTTCAATTGGCCTCTTATGAAGATTTTCAGGACGCCTTCGTTGGCGACGCTGGTCAACCGCCGCTGGATCATGCCCTCTCTGTCTATGAAGAAGGTGGTTGGCAGCCCGACGACGTTGTACGCGCGGGCAATCTCGCCGGTTTTGTCGAGGGCGAGCGGGTAGGTGACGCCGGCGCTGTCCGCGAACTCTTTGGCGGCCCGGAGCGTATCGGTGAGAGCAATGCCCACGAAGACGACCCCCTCGTCGCCGTACTCTTGGGATATGCGCTCGAACGCGGGCATCTCCCATCGGCACGGGGGGCACCACGAGGCCCAGAAGTTCAGCACGACGACCTTTCCCTCGAGGTCCGACAGTCTCAGCGTCTCGCCGTCGAACGTTTCGACCTCGAAATCGTGGGCGGCCTCGGGCGGCTGAGTGGCGGGGCGGGGCGCGGTTCTGACGGGCGTCGCGGGTTCGCGGGTCGGTATTGGCGTGGGACGCGGCGCGGCGGTCGGAGGTATCGGCGCAGCGGTTGGAGCCGCCGTCGGGACCGGTGTGTGGGTCGCGGTCGGCTGGGCCGGGACCGGCGTGGCGGTGGGCGGAGGTTCCGATGCGCACGCGGCGATTACCCACGCCGCACTGAGCAGCGCGGCGCACAGAACGGCCTGTCCGAGTCGTGGCCTGAATGCAATCATGGGATAGATTATATCGCAGATGATTGGCGCTTGCCGTACCAGCATAGCAGGTTGGAACATTCCACCCTCAGCCGCGTGTTAGAAGAACATGCCTATGTGTCGGGAGGTTCTTCCGGTTGGTCTTCGGAGTGTGAGGGGTAGATTTTGGCGAGTTTCTTCCGCCTTCGTTCTTCGATGGCGGGCCATGCCTTCTGTCGTTCGAGCGTCATATCGATGTTTGCCCAGAACTTTTCGGCTGCCTCTTTCAGATAGGGTGTCGGATCGAAGCCTTCGGGTATCTCAGGCACGGTTATGTTGTCTCTGTGACCGTCCGGGTAGGGTGTGAGTATGCCCTCGTCCTCCATTCGCCGGAGTTTGGCGTCGATTTCGGCCAGGTCGTCGGGGTCGATTTGTCTGACCGGGCGGACGTAGGGTTTGGTCCTCGTTTCGAGGGCGCTGTCGGTTCCGAGGAGACGGTCGAGGAGGATACGCGCGGCTCTTGCGCGGTGGTAGGGGGTGACTTTCGGGTCGTCTTTGGCCCGGGCGATTTCTTTGAGTGTGTCTCGGATGGTCTGTCCGTTGTTGGTGATTTCGATGATGTGTTGTTGGATGGTGAAGTGGATGGTGGATTGTGAATAGTGGTTAGTAGATTTTGGCGAGTGGATAGTTGGAGCAGGGCCTAGGGCCTGGTCCAGGGAGTCTTTGATTTGTGTTACGGGGCGGGGGTTGGCGGCGGGCACCGAGGGCGATTCGCGAATCGCCCCTACGTCGTTGGCGTCGGATTTGGGGGTTGGGGCCGGATTGGGGTCGATTTGCCTGGGGCATTTGCCGAATCCTCTGTCGGCGAGTATGTTGGCGGCAGTGATGCGGTCGTTGGCGGTGGCCTTCTGGTCGTTGCCTTGGGCGATGTCGTGTAGGATCTCGATGAGTTCGAGACCGTTGTCGGTTTCCTCGCGGATGGCGTTGGCGAAGTCGAGGGCCGGGTTTGATGGTGTCTGTTGGGTTGAAGTAGTCATTAGTGGTTAGTGGATGGTGGATAGTGGGTGTACGACAGTTCTGTTTAGAATACATGGTCTTTGGGCTGGTGTCAAGGGGTCGGAAGCAGGATTTACGGGATTGGGGGATTTTCAGGGATTTTAGATTTCTCGCTGCGCTCGAAATGACAGAGAGAGGGGCTTGGAATGACAGAGAGAGGGGGCTTGGAATGACAGAGAGAGGGGGCTTGGAATGACAGATGGGGCGGGATGTTGTCAGAATCAGGATTTAGGGGATGGGGAGGATTGGCAGGATGGGTTTGTTGGGGGCTGGGGTGGTATATTGAACCTACACAAGTTGCCGGGAGCCGGTCGAATGGCTAATGTATGCAATGCGCGGAATCGCACTATCTTCATCGGCGACAACCTGGACATCCTTCGCGGCATAAACTCGGAGTGCGTGGATCTCATATACCTCGACCCTCCGTTCAACTCCGACCGCACCTACGCCGCTCCTTTCGACAGCGAGGCAAGGGGCGCGACGTTCGACGACGTCTGGACTTTGGAAGACGTGAAAGAGGAGTGGATCGACGAGATCGAGATCCGCCTCCCCGCCTTGCTCTACATCATCAACGGCGCGAAGCTGGCGAGCGGCGAGAGCATGGCGGGCTATCTCACCTTCATGAGTGTGAGACTGTTGGAGCTACATCGCATCCTGAAGTCAACCGGCAGCATATACTTGCATTGCGACGACTCGGCGGTCCACTATCTCAAGGGGGTAATGGACGCGCTGTTCGGCGCAGGCAACTTCTTGAACAACATCGTGTGGAGGCGCGCCACGTCCCACAACGACGCCAAGCGCTACGGACGCGTCCTCGATCACATTCTGTTCTACTCCAAAGGCGGGACGACCGTATGGAACGCCGGCGCGGTCGCGGAATCCAAAGACGAGGAGGAGCTGCGAAAGGCGTACCCGTCCAGAGACGAGCGCGGACGCTTTCGCCCCGCCGATTTGACGGGACCCCGCCACGACGCGCAGCGTGGAAGCGCCAGCACGCTGGCATGGAAGGAGTATGACGTATTCGCGATGAACCGTGTCTGGTCGGTTCCCAAGACCGGCAGATACGCGGAGTACATAGAGCGCGAGTTCATCCCGGGCTATCGAGGCATCAGCGGCATACATGAGCGGCTCGACGCCCTCAACGAGGCAGGGCTGATACACCACCCCAAAACGGGCAGGTGGCCCGGATTGAAGAGATATGCGGACGCGGACATCGGCAGGCCGGTTCTGAATCTCTTTTTAGAGCCGACGGGGTTCACCAACTACTCCACGCGGAGAGCCGAGTACACCGGATGGAGCACTCAAAAGCCTGTCGCTCTGCTTGAGCGAATAATCAGGGCGTCGTCCAACCCGGGAGACTTGGTACTCGACCCGTTCTGCGGCTGCGCCACGGCCTGCATCGCCTCTGAGAAGCTGGGGCGCGAGTGGATGGGGATCGACATAGTACCTCAAGCCGCCGAAGTCTTGACGGACAGGGCGAAACGGGAACTTCAGATACCCATCGATGACGACAGCGACGGTTGGGAGGACCGGACTCCGATCATTCGCACTGAGCCGCCCAAGCGCACGGACGACGTGACTCTTTATCGCCCTGCCGACCCTCAGTCGGATAAGGAACTGCTGTATAACACGCAACAGCGCCTATGCCGTGGGTGCGGGTACGAGCTTCCCCTCCACGTCCTGACCATAGACCACGTAAGGACGCGCTCGAAGGGCGGGCTCGATTCCATCAGCAATCTTCAACTGCTTTGCCATACGTGCAACGCCATCAAGGGCAGTCGGAGCATGGAGTACCTGAAGGGTCAGCTTCAGGCGCGCGGCATAATGAGGAAGCGGTGACGGGGTTGAAGCGACCAGACCACAACCAAGACGCCCCCGTTTTCGTCAGGTGGACCGACCTTCTGACTGGTAAGTCATGTACTTTGAGGGTTGATGCGGACGACGTGGACGCTCCGCTGGGTCTGCTGGTGTTGAAGTATCTTGAGGCCGCGGATCCCGGGCCGTTGGTGTCGGGGCGCAATCTGTTGGCCGACGACGTTGGATCGTACCAGGCGGTGCAGGATTTGGCGCTGATGCTGTCTGATGACGGCGTTCCGGGGCCGCTGGTTCCTGGGGCCGCGCTCAGAGAGGGGCCATACGAGTTGAACCTCTTGGAGACGCCTCCGGCCGCGCCTGCCGAGCTTGACGGCGGCGCGGTCTGGCTGATCGACGTTTCGATAGACCGCAGCGAGTCTGAGTACGCGAGGAATTGGTCCGGGTTCAACCGGCGGCGTTGGGAGCGCAATAGCGGGGCTTTCGAGGATTTTGTCGAGAGCGCGGTACGCGCCAACGCGGGGGCAGACGTCGAGTCGGTACTGTCGCTCGGAGACCGTGAGGCCAAGACGACGTTTCTTCGCTGCGTCGCCAGGGCGATATGGGACAGTCCGTTCGAGAACTACTCCCGTTTCGTCGGTGAAAAGCTGCCGTACAAGACCGGGGACGAGACGGTTTTGAACATCATGGACGGTCACGGCGGGATCTGCTCGGAGAAGGTTCAGGCTCTCAGATTCATCGCCGGGGCCTACGGCCTGGAATCGGGTTACGTGTTCGCGGGTCCGGACGCCATCGGGCCGCTGCCGGAGGAACGTCTCAGGCACATACTGACGACTTTCGACTTTCGCGGGGCGCAGGCGGCGATGCGGTTCTGGCAGCACCTCGCGTTGGAGTTTCAGGTCGATGGGCTGCCCATACTGGTCGATGCCACCAACGGGAACATCCCGTTTCTGTTCGAGAGCGGCGCGGACTGCGAGGCGATTCTGGATGAGCGCGCGCTGAACCCGGTCAGGGTCAGGATGGCGACATACGATGAGGATTTCTACTATCACCGCGCGCCGGAGGACCTCGCGAGCGACTTGTGCTACACGATGGAGAACTTCATCCCCGAGATCGACATGGCGCAGGTCTTCGACAACGAGCTGGGGCTGATCATCACGCCCGACTTTCTGGTGAGTCCGGTTCCTTTCCGGGACGAGCGGGACTTTGCCGATCTCGCGCGGATGTACGAGGAGCTTGCCAAGCCGCAGGGTCTTGAGTTGGAGGTTAGCGCGGAATGGGGCATCGACGGACGGCTGGGAGAGGACTTCCGGTTGTCGGAACCGGCGGCGGAGCGGGTCGTCGGGTGCTATGAGCATCTGCTGAGTCGGTACCGCCGGTTCGAGGGGCCGGAGTATGAGATGGGGTTGGCGGTGGTGAGTCTGAGGCCGCGCGGGTAAAGTGGGAGGATGTGTCAGATTGGTAGGTGGATGGGTATTCACCCTCACCCTAACCCTCTCCCTCAAGGGAGAGGGGATATTCGCGCTTTCGTGGCGCGCCTACTAAAGTGACACAGGTTCGTGAAGCGGGTCAACGGCGCCGTTGTGTGCTACATTTGGTAACTATGAACTCCGCCGACATGGATAGACTCGCCGACGTTCAGGCCGCGTCCGCTCTGAACGTTCCGACGACGCCGGCTTACGTGTACTCCGAAAGCCTGCTGCTGCGCGCGGCGGAGCGGGCGGCGGACATCGCGGCCTACGCCGGATGCGATCTGCTCTACACGCTGAAGGCGTGCTCGCTCGCGCCGGCGCTGGAGACGCTGGCCCCCCGGCTGCAAGGGTTCGCGGCAAGCGGCATGTTCGAGGCCAGGGTCGCGGTCGCGGCGCTGCGCGACGGCCAATCGCTTCACTGCTACTCACCCGCTTATCCCGTCGATGAGATGGATGCGTTGCTGTCGATGGCCGACTACGTTTCCCTGAACTCGTTGACGCAGTTCGACGAGGCGTCTCGGTTGAACGGCGGCCGCGCCTCGCTGGGGCTGAGGATCAACCCGGAGATGTCTTTCGCATCCGACAGCAGGTACGACCCGTGCCGTCCTCACTCCAAGCTGGGGGCGCCGCTGGGGAGTCTTGTGGGGCAACTACCCGCGCTGGGCCGCGAGATCGTCGGTCTGCACATCCACAGCAACTGCGAGTCGCACGACCTGATGGAGTTGGCGGAGACGGTCGAGGCGATGTCCGGCTTCATTGGCCGGATGGATGGACTCGGTTGGTTCAACCTCGGCGGCGGGTACTATCTCGGCCCGCAGACCGACCCCGAACCGCTGCGGCAGGTCGTGGGCTGGCTCGGTTCGGAATTGGGGCTGAACGTGTTCATCGAGCCGGGAACGGCGCTGGTACAGGAGGCTGGGTTTTTGGTTACGGAAATCTTGGACGTTTTCAGGAACGGCGGCGTGGAGGTAGCTATCGTGGACGCTACGACGAGCCACCTCCCTGAAGTATTCGAGTACGGATACAGGCCGCGCGTGGTTGGGCCGCTCTCAGGCGGCGAGCGGACTACGATCTTGGCCGGCCGCTCGTGCTTGTCGGGCGACGTGATAGGCGAGTACGATTTCCGAGAGTCGGCGCGCGCGGGGGACCGGGTCGCGGTGATGGACTCCGGCGCGTACAGCCACTCGCGGGCGACGCCGTTCAACGGGATTGCGGTCCCGGACGCTTACATGCTGCGCGAGAGCGGCACGTTCGAGTTGATTTCGAGGTTCGAATATCAGGACTTCGCGGCCAGAAACGGAGCTATCAGCGTTGCGACTGCTTGAAAGAGAGGCCGTTCTCAGCGACGGGGCGCACGACTTTGAGACGTTGAGCAATGCGCTCGCCGGCTCTCTAGCCGCCGATGAGCGGCCTGTTCGGTTCACGGTTACGAACTCTATGAACGGGCCTCTTGAGTGCGAGGTGGGCGTCCTCAGCGGCGAAATGCCCTGCTCGATGCCCGCGCTGTTCGAGTTCAGGCGACGCTCCCATGAGTCCCAGTCGGACTTCAACGCGGTCCTCATAGCGCCGACCGGCATCGGCGCGGAGATCGGGGGCCATTCGGGAGACGCCACGCCTGCCGCGATCCTGCTGTCCGAGGTCGCGGACTCGCTCATTACTCATCCGAACGTGGTGAACGCTTCGGACATCAACGAACTGCCTCCGAACGGTCTGTACGTCGAAGGCAGCGTGCTGGCTCGGCTGTTGATGGGAACCGCGGGCCTGCGGCGGGTGAGGTCGAACAGGGTTCTGGTCGTGCTGGACTCCAGCTACCAGACGCGCTACGCGAAGTACACGGTCAACGCGGTGAACGCGGCGAGGGCGACATACGGGCTGAGGTGCGCCGGCATTCTGGACGTCGATGATCCTCTGCGCGTCGTTTCGGGATACACGTCGGCGGGGCGCGCTTCGGGCACGGTCGACGGGCTGGATGGGCTGCTCAGGTCTCTGACAGATCGCCGTGAGACCTACGACAGCGTGGCCATCTGCACGGTCATCGAGGTGCCGGACCACTACCATATAGACTATTTCACGAGCGGCGGCGAGATGATCAACCCCTGGGGCGGCGTGGAAGCGCTGCTGACACACGCGGTTTCGTCGATTCTGGACGTGCCCACGGCGCACGCGCCGATGATGGAGTCGGACGAGGTGGCCGCTATGGATCCGGGAATCGTGGACTCGCGTATGGCGGCTGAGATTATCTCGATGACCTTCCTCCAGTCCGTGCTGAAGGGACTTCAGCGCGCGCCTCGCATCGTATCCGGCGAGGCTGAGCTTGCGCGTCCCGACGTTCTCACGGCTGAAGACGTGGGCTGCGTCGTCATCCCTGACGGCTGCCTCGGTCTGCCGACGCTGGCCGCGCTCCACCAGGGGATACCTGTGATCGCGGTCAGGGAGAACCGCAACCTGATGCGGAACGACCTGGCAAGTTTGCCCTGGGGTCCGGGGCAGTACTACGTTGCCGAGAACTACTGGGAGGCGGCCGGCATCATGGCCGCGCTCAAGGTGGGAATCGACCCCGGCTCGGTGCGGCGGCCGATCAAGACGATGCGGGCAAAGTCTGATGGTCGGAAGCGCCGATAGAACGTCCGCCGAAGCGCGGCGGGCTATGGAGGTCGCTGAGCAGGCGAAGGACTCGGACTTCGAGGGGCTGTCTGATCATGAGCTTAGGGAGGGGCTGCGTGAGTGCGCCTCGAATGCCATTGCGCGGCACGAATCGGAGTGGGTCGCATCGGCTATCGGCCTCGTAGATGTCGCGGCGCGTCGGCGGATGGGTTTGTGGCGGGCGGTTCTGTCCGGTCCGCATCACCTTAGCGGTGGAGTTAGGGAGATTCGGGAGACGGCGGAGGACATCATTGGCCGCGCTATTTCGGTTTCTGATGGTTCGCAATATTCCTCGCTGGAAAGTTGGGCTTGCGCTCAGGCGGCTGACTCCGAGCTACGAGACGAACTCAAATCCGCGCTTTGCTGGCTGCTGACCGCGCTCGTCCGGGTCCGCGCCGAGCATCCTTCGGGTATTCTGCTTCCGGCTGAGTTCTATGACTCGCTCAGGTCGGCGGATGACACGGGTTGTCTCGCGTTTTCTCCAACCGTTCAGCAACTTGCCGCGGCGTCGCTGCTCTTGCGCGGGACGGTGGTCGAGATGGACTCGGGAGACGGCAAGACTTTGGCATCCATGATTGCCGCCGCGGTGTTCGCGGCATCGGGTCGGGGCGTCCACGTCCTGACCGCCAACGACTACCTGGCGTCGAGGGACTGTGAGGAGATGGCTCGCGTACTCGAACCTCTGGGGCTGTCGGTGGGCCTGGTTATCGACAGCATGGATCGCGACGAGCTCAGACACCAGTACGCTCGGCAGATCGTGTTTACGACGGCGCGGGAGGTCGGGTTCGACTACCTCAGGGACGCCATCGCGCCATCGTTGGACCGGCGCGTTCGGCCCGTCTTCGACGTCGCGATTGTCGATGAGGCCGACCATCAGCTTGTCGATCAGGCACGAACGCCGCTGATAATCTCGGACGGCCCGACCCTTGAGTCGGAAGCGGAGGTTGGGGATCAGTGCGAAGACTTGGCCGACGAGATCATCGAAAGACAGGCGCGGCACGTGGACGTCCTCTACGCCAAGCTGGACGGCGCGACACGGCTAAATCGCCTCTTGGCGGAGGTCATGCTGGCAGGGGGACTCAACCCTCGATTGGTCTCCACGCTTGAGCGTCTGAACGTATCGGCCAGCGCGGTGAAACGGGACACGATCATCATGAACGACGACATGGATGGCAGACCGCTGGAGTCTGACCTGCTGTTTGCGGTGGACGTGGACGGACCCACTCTCAGAGTCACAGAGCGCGGTTGGGGTTTCATCTGGGAGCGCGTGGATACACCGACCGCGGCGTTCGAGGTAGCGCAGACGCTCCGCGCGCGGGTCATACACGACTCGGATGAGGACTACGTCGTCGGCGAGGAGGGGGTGATACTGATAGACCCTCTGGACGGGCGGCCGATGCACTCACACCGCTACATGGACGGCCTGCACGAGGCACTCGAAGCGAAGGAGGGGATCGAGGGACGCGGACGCAGCAGCGCCAAGGCGCGGACCACGATTCACGCGCTGGTGTCGAACTACGAAACGGTTTCGGGGCTTACGGGGACGGCGACGGAGGCCAGTCAGATATTCGCCAACGCCTACGGCGTGGAGACGGCCAGGGTTCCGTCCGGCGTCGCCTCTCGGAGGAGCGACTTGGGGGCGGCGGTCTTCTTCGACCGCGCCGAGCACCTGGGAGCGGTGTCGGACGAGGTCGCTCACTGGCATCGGCTGGGGCGGCCAGCGCTTCTGACGGTGGGGACGGTCAGGCAGTCTTCGGAGGTGAGTGAGGAGCTGTGTAGGCGCGGCATAGGTCATCGCGTTCTGAACGCGGCCAACCCGACACGGGAGGCTGAGATCGTGGGGGCGGCGGGCGAGACGGGCGCGGTCACAGTATCCACGGCGATGGCCGGGCGCGGCACGGACATTATCGTTGGGCCGGAGGTGGACGAGCGGATCGTCGAGGCGAGCGTCGAAATGGCGCGGCGCGGCGTGAGTCGGGGGAATGCGGTCGTATTTCGATGCGCTTCCGGCGAAGAGGCGGCGGTTCTCGCGGGCGCGCTGGAAGACGTGGGCGAGGTGGAGACTCGGCGGACTGGGTCGGGGATCGACGTGGAGATGCACGGCAAGAGTGTCTCCGGCAAAGCTCGGACTGAGACCGCGCGGTTCGGCCTCGGCTTGATGGTGGTCATGGCGTCTATGCCGCCGTCCCCGAGAGTGGAGCGGCAGATCGTTGGGCGCACGGGACGGCAGGGCAGGTTCGGCGGGTCGGTGACTCTGGTGTCTTCGAACGATCCGGTTCTCGCGTTCTCCAGGCAGCAGGTCGAGTTGCTGAACATGAGGGAGGCCGGACGGCCATACGTGGAGGGCTCGGCGGCGCGTGAGCTTTTGCGCGATGCTCAGAAGGACGCGGAGTCGCGGCGGCAGCGAATGTCCGCGCTGACCTCTCAATTCGAGGCGGTTATCGAAACCGAGTCGCGCGCGCATTATGATCTGCGAGAGTCGATGATGACGGCTGAGGGCGCAGCCTGGCTGTTGACGGACGCTCGCCAAGATTGGATCGAGCGAGTCACCGCGCCGCTGTATGAGATACGGGGAGAGTACGGGCAGCGGTTCGCGCGGGTTGCCTCGGATCTCAGTGGCAGGTGCGGAATCGACTTGGGTTGGGCGTCGGGGCTGACTCCGGCAGATGTGATTGACATTCTGAATGACGAGATCGACTCCCGTCTGTTCGCGCACCGTTCGCAGCTTGGGCCGAGGGGGTTGTCTCGGATGGCGCGCGATATTTTCCTCGCCGCAGTCGATGAGACGTGGCCCGCACACCTGGAGACGCTGCACGAGATGGCGGTCTCAATTGCGCTTGGAGCGGTGTCGGTCCAGTCCGCGGTTACCCAGTTCGCGGAAGAGGCGCTGAGGGAGCGGACGGAGCTCAGAAGCGCCGTAGTCGATTCAGCCTGGGGGGAGATACTGCGCTCGCCGGGCGTCGAATCCGCTCCGAGTTCCGAAATCGCCGGAGTAGAGCGCCTGCCCGCCAAACTGTCATCGCTCATAACCTGATACAATGCTCATTGGAGAGGAGTGATCCGGTGAGAAGCAGAAGATCGAGACGAACCACGATGGCGGCTCTGGCCGGGGCTTCGCTGCTGGCGGGACCGGTGGCGGTGGCTTGCAGCGAAGGTCCGACTTATGAGGAGTGGGCCGCGACGGACGGGGCCGCCGGACGCATCAACTTGGACGAGGTGCAGCAGGCGTTCAAGGACGCCGACAGTCCCACCGACTTCGAGAAGCGGGTCAACGAGATATACGAGGGAGACGGCATCGTACTGATCAGGGTCGATCAGGACGGCGACCGGATGTCGCTGGAAGGCTGGGAGGATCTGGACAAGTCCGGAACGATAACCGAGGCCGCGGATGACAAGCTGTTCGGCATCGTGAGAGACCACGACGAGCACGAGATTCGCGGATACGGCGCGAACGGCTACTATCGGAGCCACTTCGGGGCTGGCGACTTTCTCTTCACATACATGCTGCTGAGCGCGTTCAGCCCCATGGGCGGCTACTACTACGCCACGCCCATAGGCTCCTACAACAACATCAGCCGGACGCGCGGGAACTACCGCAACTCGGACAGTTACAGGTCGCAGGTGTCCCGCAACTCCAAGTACTTCAGCAACCAGAAGTCCTTCGCCGGCTCCTCCTACAACCAGGCCGCCAGCAACGTAAGCTCCTCGCGGCAGACGTACCTCAACTCCCAGAAAACTTCGGGAGCGTTCAAGTCGAGCGGCACCGGGGTAAGGTCTAGCTGGGGCAGCAGTTCACGGGGCAGCTCTTTCGGGCGTACTAGCAGCGGGTTCACCGGCGGCGGCGGCTCGGTTCGGCTGACCGGGTACGCGCGTCATAGCTTTCGGGAACAGAGTTAGACCCGGGTAGTTCTGCAAGAATTGCGGAAGGAAGGGTTGATCGAATGAGTGGGCGCCATCCGTTCAGCGAGCTGACCAAGGACTTCACGCCGGAGCGCCGTCGGCGCATTGATGACATGAAGAGAGAACTGCTCGATGAAATGCCATTGCACGAGCTTCGCCGCGCGCGGTCGCTTACGCAGCAGGACATGGCGAAGATGCTGAAGGTGAACCAGCCGGACGTCTCCGATCTGGAGCAGCGGGCCGACGAAGTGCATAAGCAATGAATCGTCTCGATAGGGGATTCTAAGAAATATGTTCGGCCACAGTTGGAAGCCCTTGGAGGGCCTTACGCCCGAATCTTCCAATACCGACTTCCAGGAAATCGACTCGCTCCACCAACAGTGGCTGAACTTTCGCAAGCAGCGAGAGGAGTCAAATCCTGACGCTTATAGAGCCTTCTTGGAGCGCCTAGATCGCCGCTGGGCCATTGAAACAGGCATCATCGAAGGCATATACAACATTGACCGAGGCACAACTAAAACCCTGGTAGAGAACGGTCTCATTGCTGAGCTAGTTGATCGTACTGCCACGGACCGTGATCCCCAAGCTTTGGTCAAGGTGCTGAAAGCTCATCAGGATTCAGTAGAATTTGTGACCGAGTCCATTAGACAGAGTACACCGTTTTCCGCGCACTATATCAGAGAATTGCACCAACTACTGACTCGCAACCAACTCACCTATACTGCTGTTGATCAATTCGGACACGTCTTCGAAGCCGAACTGGATCATGGTGGATTCAAGAAACTGCCCAACAACCCAACTAGACCGGATGGCGCGGTTCACGAGTACTGTCCTCCTATTCAGGTAGAAAGTGAGATCGATAACCTCGTCAGTCTGTACGGCGAATGTAACGCGGCAAGCGACAGCTATCACAAACTCCTAGTAGGGGCTTGGCTGCACCATAGGTTCACACAGATTCATCCGTTCCAAGATGGAAACGGAAGAGTTGTGCGAGCGTTGCTAACTTGGCATTTGGTGAAGGAAGAGTACTTGCCAGTCGTCATATCGCGGGATGATCGGAAGCGGTACATCGAGTGTCTGGAATCTGCTGACACCGGTGACCTCAATCCCTTCGTCGATTTTATTGTTCGACTGGAAAGGCAAATGATCTTGGAGGCATTGGGCGAGCCTGAGCCTGTCGCGCACTCCGGCATGGTCAGTCAAGTTCTGGATCACATTGCGGGCCAAGTCAAGAGGCAACGCCAAGATAGACTAACCCAGATGCGCTCGGTGAATAGCGTCGCTTCTCACCTTCAGGACACCGCAAAGACGTACCTGGAGTCTCAAGCCCATTCAATCCGTCAGCAGTTGGGTGAAGCTGGCCTCGGCGTAGAGTGTATTATCGATTGCGGCGGTCCTGGCGACAGGGAACACTGGTATCGCGCTCAAGTGGTTCAAACCGCTAAAGATGCCAATCACTGGGCCAACCCGAACGAAGATAGGTTTTTTATCAAGCTATCTACCAATCCGCAAGACCAGTCTCGGACTCCACGCCTCATATTCGTTGTCTCTCTACACCACGTGGGGCGACAGCTAACCGGGGTCATGGCCGCTACTGCTTTTGCTCAGATCGTCAATGTCCATGACTACGGAGTGGAGAGCGCCGAAGAACCCGCCGACCCCGACTTTAGGAATTGCACCATCGACTCCTTTACGTTCACTTGGGATGACGACGCTAAATCTGTCGCCCGCCGATTCACTGCTTGGATCGAGGCGCCTTTAGGCATCGCACTCCGTCACTGGAGCGAGTTCATATCATGATCTCTGCTTGTGGCGCGCATCTCTATACGCCTAGATGTCCAGCAACAGACAAGACGTTGACCTGCCCGTCGCCGACGCTGGCCCCTACGCCCCGTTGTTGGAGTGGGACAGCGGCTCTTCTATCGCCGTGTCCGGCGCTGGGGCTAACTGTTGACAGGAGCCCAGTTCATGGCGCACTATCTTGGTAAGACTCGATAACAAGAGGTAAACATGCCGCGAACGACCAAGACCATCACCTTCTCTCTGCCCCCGGAGATGGCGGAGCGCGTGGACGAGGTGGTGAAGCAGCAGGGACGGTCTAGGAGCGAGTTCCTTCGGGAAGCGGCACTGCGTTACATCGAGGAGCGCCAGTGGAGACAGCTACTCCAGTACGGAGAGCAGAAGGCTAGGGAGAAGGGTATCGGCCCTGAGGACGTGGCCGGTCTGGTCGAAGAGTACCGGGCCGAGGTTGGCTCGTCCCGTGTATGAGAGTTGTACTCGATACCAACGTCATCGTCTCCGGTCTGAACTTTCCCGGGAACGAGCGCCTCGTTCTGGAAATGGCTCTCAGGGGACGATTCGAGTTGTGCCTGTCTCATTTCATCCTCGAAGAGGTGGGCGGCGTGCTTGGGCGCAAGTTCGATTGGGACGAGGAGCGTTCTTCTCAGGCTCTCAGAGCGCTGGAAGATGCCTCCACCATAATTGAGCCACCCAGGCAACCGGAAGTGATCGGGGGAGGCCACGCCGACAACCGCATTCTGGAGTGTGCGGCGGCGGCCTCAGCCGACTACCTAGTCACCGGCGACCGACGGCACCTGTTGCCACTTGGGGAGCATGGGGGAGTGAGGATACGGAACGCCCCCCGGTTTCTGTCCGCGCTCAATGGGTGACCTCGCCTTGACGGAGGGGAGCCTTCTCTCGCAGAAGGCTATGGCCCGTTGTTGGAGTGGATCAACGGTTCTTCTATCGCGGCGTAGTTCATCTGGTACAGGTGCGCGTATAGCCCGTCCTTTGCCATGAGTTCCTCGTGGTTGCCCATCTCCATTAGCTTGCCGCGGTCGAGCACCACGATCTTGTCCGCGCCGCGTATGGTGGACAGCCGGTGCGCGATGACCACCGCGGTCCGGTCCTTCAACAGCTTCGACAGCGCCCTTTGAATGAGAAGTTCCGTGTAGCTGTCGATGTTCGCCGTCGCCTCGTCGAGAATGAGAATCTTCGGGTTCGCGACGATGGCCCGCGCGAAGCTCAGTAGCTGCCTCTGGCCGACGCTCAGGTTCGTCCCGCGCTCGGCGAGGAATGTGTCGTAGCCGTGCTCAAGCTCTATGATGAAGTCGTGCGCGCCGACCGCTTTCGCGGCCTCGACCATCTGCTCGTCGGTCGCCTCGGTGTGGCTGTACTTGATGTTCTCCTTCACCGTGCCTGAGAACAGGTACGGCTCCTGCAGCACCATGCTCATCTGCCGCGCGAGCGTGCTGCGCACCACGTCGCGGACGTCATGACCGTCCACCAGCACCGCTCCCCGCTCGGGCTCGACGTCGTAGAACCGCGACATCAGACTCACCAGCGTCGTCTTGCCCGCCCCGGTCGGCCCGACTATCGCCACCACCTCCCCTGGCTCTACGTGAAGGCTCACGTTGCTGATCACGTCCTCGCCCGGCACGTAGCTGAAGCTGACGTCTTGGAGCTCGATTTCGCCCCTGATCTCCTTCAACCGCGTCGCGTTAGGAGCGTCCACAAGGTCAGGTTCCCAGTCGAGCAGATCGAATATGCGGGAGCCGGAGGCCATCGACTTCTGGAGCTGCGTGTACATCATCGTCAGGTTGCGTATGGGGTCGAAGAAGCGCTGGATGTACAGGATGAAGGCGGCCAGGATTCCCGGATCGGCGAGACTGCCGGAGCCGACCATCCTCGCGCCAAAGTAGATCGCGAGGCCGATGGCGATGGCCGTGAGAATATCGACGGCGGGCAGCAGACCGGAGGACAGCCGCGCGGCACGGAGGTTGGCCTCGCGGTGGCGGACGTTCTGAGCGTCGAACGCTTCCAGGTTTCGCTCTTGGCGGTTCATCGCCTGGACGATGCGGACCCCCGTGATGTTCTGGTTGAGTTCGCCGTTGACTATGGAGATGGCGTGCCGCACCTCTATGAAAGCCTTTCGCGCCAGCGGCTGCCATAGGGCCATTATGCCCATCAGAAGAGGCACCACCACCAGCGTGATCAGGCCGAGTTTCCAGTCCATCAGTAGCAGCGCGACGACGATGCCGACCAGGCTCAGAAGCTCGCCGAGCGTCATCACCACCAGCGAGCTGAACTCCTGGAGTTGGCCCACGTCTCCCTGCACGCGGGACATCATCCGCCCCACCTCAGTCTTGTCGTAGAAGGAGACGGACTGCTTCTGGACGTGGCCGAAGACCTGGCGACGCAGGTTGTAGAGGACGCCCTGCCCGACCCTCTCCATCGCGTACTGCTGGAGGTAGTTCATAATCCAGTTCACGACCGCTATGGCGATGAAGACGCCGAAAATCCACCTGAGACCGTCTAAGTCTCCGGGCAGGATGTAGTCGTCTATGGCGATCTTGATGATCCACGGCGCCGCGACCTGTGTGCCGGTGTAGATCAGCATCGAGACCGTGGCGACGAAGGTGAGCAGCTTGAACGGAGCGATGTACGGCAGCAGGCGCATCACCACGCGCTGGTCGTAAACCGATCCGAACACCTCCTCGTCGATGTGCCCTCGCCTGGCGCTGTAGCTGCTAAACGCCCAGTTGAATGACATTATCCCTCTCAGAGATTCTTGCTCTCATCGGCGTCTCACCCTCCACCCGCCGAAGCAGGCGACTCGATCTCTCGCATCACCTCTTCCTGTGGTCTTAGCTGGAGGTCGTAGATCTCCCGGTACAGTCCGCCTGCCTCCAGAAGCTCCTGGTGGGCGCCCTGCTCCGCGATCTGGCCGCCTCGCATCACGATTATCTTGTCCGCGCGGTGAACGGTGCTCAGACGGTGTGCTATCACGAACGTCGTCCTTCCCTCCATCACGGACTCCATCGCCCTGCGGATCATGTCTTCGGTCTGCGCGTCCACGCTCGAAGTCGAATCGTCCAGTATCAGGATTGGCGGGTCCAGCAGAACCGCCCGGGCGATGGACATGCGCTGCCGCTGGCCGCCTGAGAGGGTCGCGCCCCTCTCTCCGACGGGGGTGTCGTACCCGTCGGGAAGCGAAGCGATGTAGTCGTGCATCTGCGCGACCCTTGCCGCATTCTGAACGTCCTCCAGAGACGCCTCGACGTTCCCGTAGGATATATTCTCCCTCATGGACGTGGTGAACAGGAACACGTCCTGCTGCACTATGCCGATATTCTGCCTCAGCGACTTCAGGGTGACGTTCCTGATGTCGTTGCCGTCTATGGTTACGCGGCCCCCCGTCACGTCGTAGAAGCGGGGGAGAAGATTGACGATGCTGGTCTTGCCGCTTCCGGGCGCCCCCAGCAGCGCAATCACCTCTCCCGGCTTCGCTTCGAGGTCTATTCCTCTGAGGACGCGCCTGGTGTGGTCGTAGCTGAAAGTGACGTTCTCTAGTCTGACGTGGCCTCTCGGACGCTCCAACGCTCGCGCGTTCGTCTCCTCCCGGACCGGAGACTCGGCGTCGAGTATATCGAAGATCCGCTGACCGGCGGACGCGGCCCTCGCGTACGTGTTGATCAGCCACCCGGCCATCCTGACCGGCATCGCCATTATCTGAAGGTAGAAGATGTACTCGGCCAACTCGCCGAGGGTCATCTGGCCGTCGATCACCCGCTGGCCGCCGAACAGCAAGATCAGCGCCGTGGCCATTAGGAAGGTGAACAGCATGAACGACGTGCTCGACGCCCTCATGCGCTCGGCCTCCACGTAGCGGTCGGCGACCTCGCGGTTCCACTCGTCGAACTTCGCCTCCTCGTACGGCTCGGCGGCGAAAGCCTTGACCACCCTGATGCCGGTGAAGTTCTCCTGCAGCACGGCGCTCATGTCGGCCATCTTTTCCTGGACCAGCAGCCAAACCCTTCGCATCTTCCGGTTGATGATGCCCGAGTATATGACCAGCACGGGCATGAAGCTCACGCTGACCAGTCCAAGCTGCCAGTCCTTGACGAACAGGATGATTGCCACCGCGACCAGCAGCACGAAGAAGTACGGGGAGCGCACCAAGCCCATCTGAATGAACATGCGGATGTTGTCCACGTCGGTTATCGCCCGCGACATCAGCGCTCCGGTGTGGTGGCGGTCGTGAAACCCGAAGCTCATGTGCTGCACGTGGTCGTACAGCATGTTGCGGATGTCATACGAGACCGACTGGGCTATCGACTCCGCCAGGTAGCTCTGAAAGTAGGATAGAACGCCCCTAATGACGCTGAGCCCCAGAATTATGCCAATTAGGGACAGTATCGCGGTCTCGGAGTAAGACCCGGTCCGAATAATCTCGGTGATGCTGTCCACTGCCTGGCCGAAGTACCGGGGCATGAGCACATACGCTACCAGCGCCCCCGCCGTGGTCACGTAGGCTGCGATAAGCTGCCACTTTTGGCGGAGCGCTATGCGTATGATTCTGAGGACTTCTAGCATAGACCGGTCGCTGAGGCGGCCTCCCTTGAGGAAAAACGGAGGGGATACACTCTCTCCGGTGAACGCAGTCGGCCCCCTCCCGGTTGCTCATTGTACAATCTCAAGGTGGGTGACTTGCAAGACTACTCGGAAATCGAGATTGACACGTTTTCTGGGCCGATGCTACTATTGGTTCACTGCTCATGATGTAAAATGGGTCATAGTCGCTTTGATTGGGAGTAGTACCTCGGCGCACCGGCAGGCAGCGAGCCGGAAGCGGGTGGAAGTCCGGCGCCAGGAGTCGGGGGAACTCGCCCATGAGCATCTTGCCTGAAGGGAAGGATCAGGATGGATGAGGCCGGATCTGAGGGTCCGGGTTCCATCTTGCTCAGTTCCTGTGTAGGGCGGGACGGCGTGGCGCCGTTATCGAGCCGAAGAGTGGTCCGCCGCGATTGCGGGGGCAACTTGGGTGGTACCGCGGGTTGTCGTGTTGACGCGAGATCGATCCCGTCCCATGGGTGGACGGGATTTTTTGATTGGGGTGGTGGCATTCACCCTCACCCCAACCCTCTCCCTCAAGGGAGAGGGGGAATAATGGCCGAGCCTTTCCCGTGAAGGGAGAGGGGGAATAATGGCCGAGCCTTTCCCGTGAAGGGAGAGGGGGATTGAAAGATAGGCTTCTCCCGTGAAGGGAGAGGGGGATTGAAGGATAGGGCTTCTCCCATGAAGGGAGAGGGGATTTACGGAGGTGAAGAGAGATGATACGCACAGGCGGACAGATAGTATGCGAAGCGCTGATACGGGAGGGCGTGGACGTCATCTTCGGTCTTCCCGGAGGGGCGATTCTGCCGCTGTACCAGACGCTGCCGCAGTATCCGGAACTGCGTCACATACTGGTTAGGCACGAGCAGGGCGCGGCTCACGCGGCTGACGGTTACGCTCGGGTGACCGGGCGTCCGGGCGTGGCGTGGGCGACTTCGGGGCCGGGCGCGACTAACCTGGTTACGGGAATAGCGACGGCGCAGATGGACTCGGTGCCGATGGTGGTGGTCACGGGTCAGGTTGGGCGCGCGGCGATCGGGTCGGACGCCTTCCAGGAAACGGACATTACGGGCATCACGCTCCCGATTACGAAGCACAACTACCTTGTGATGCACGCGTCGGAGATCGCGCGGGTGATCAAGGAGGCTTTCCACATAGCGAACACAGGGCGGCCCGGTCCTGTGCTGGTGGACATCCCGAAGGACGTTTTCACCGAGGAGGTGGAGGTCGATTGGGGAGATGAGATGGCGCTTCCCGGGTACAAGCCGAACCTGAAGGGTCACGGGCTGATGGTCAAGCGGGCGGCGAACCTGATCAACTCGGCGGAGCGTCCGGTGATAATGGCGGGACACGGGATCATCATCTCGCGGGCTTACGACGAGCTCCGGGAGTTGGCCGAGAAGGCGCAGATCCCGGTGATAACGACGCTGCTGGGAATAGGGTGCTTCCCCGAGAACCACGTTCTGAGCGTGGGAATGCCGGGGATGCACGGCATGGCCTACGCGAACTTGGCGATAGAGGAGGCGGACCTGCTGGTCGCGCTGGGGATGCGGTTCGACGACCGCATCACGGGCGACACGTCTTCGTTCGCGACGGGTTCGAAGAAGATACACGTGGACGTCGATCCGACGGAGATCGGCAAGAACATCGCGGTTGACGTGCCGATAGTCGGCGACGTGAAGCGCGTGCTGAAGGCGCTGAACCGGCAGGTGCATGAGGCTTCGAGAATGGAGTGGATGCACAGGATCGACGACCTGAAGCGCGACCATCCGTCGATGCTGATCCGTGAGACGGACAAGCTGATTCCGCAGTACGTGATCAGGGAGATCGCGGAGGCGACGGAAGGGCACGCGGTGATCGTGACGGGCGTCGGCCAGCACCAGATGTGGGCGGCGCAGCACTACACGTTCAACGACCCGTGTACGTTCGTATCGTCGGGCGGCGCGGGCGCGATGGGCTACGAGGTGCCGGGGGCGATGGGGGCGCAGGTGGGCCGTCCGGACAAGGTGGTGTGGTCGATAGCGGGCGACGGCGGGTTCCAGATGACGATGTGCGAGTTGGCGACGTTGGCGGAGAACCGAATCCCGGTGAAGATAGCGATCATCAACAACGGGTTCCTGGGGATGGTTCGGCAGTGGCAGGAGTTGTTCTACGAGCACTCCTACGTCGCGACGGGATATTCGGGGAACCCGGACTTCGTGAAACTGGCGGAGTCGTTCGGCATCTTCGGCGCGAGGGTGACGGACAAGAGCCAGGTGCGAACGGTGGTGGAGCAGGCGATGGAGTTCGATGGCCCGGCGCTGGTGGACTTCGTGGTGGAGCAGGAGGAGAACGTGTACCCGATGATTCCGTCGGGCATGTCGGTAAAGGAGATGATGGAGGAGCCGCGTCCGCAGGAGGCCGTGAGATGACAATGACGATGACGGATCAGAACGGCGCGGGGCCGGGCCATACGATAACGGCGCTGGTGGAGGACAAGCCCGGCGTCCTCAATCGGATCACGAGCATGTTCCGGCGTCGGGGCTACAACATAGCGAGCCTGGCGGTTGGGCCCAGCGAGATACCGAGCCTTTCGCGGATGACATTCGTGGTCGATGGCAATCCGAGCACGGTTGAGCAGGTCGCCAAGAACCTGAACAAGCTGATAGACGTGCTGAAGGTGGTGAACGTGTCGGACGAGGACAGCGTCCGGCGCGAGCTCGCGCTAATCAGAGTCAATTCCGACGTCCGCACGCGCAGCGAGATCATGCAGATAGTGGGCATCTTCCGGGCGAACATCGTTGACGTGGCGTCCGGATCGCTCATAGTCGAGGTGATAGGCGATGAGGACAAGGTGGACGCTCTGATCGACCTTCTTCGCAGTTTCGGCGTCCAAGAGGTCATGCGCACGGGCACGGTGGCGATGAGGCGCGGGGCGCATGAGAGGCAAAGCCATCACGCCGAGGCATCGACGATAAGAATGGAGAGCGGTCTCTAGAATTCATCCTACACATTTGGGGGTAGCCAACATGAGTGTGGTCCAAAACGTCAAGATTAGTGACATTGACCCAGATAGCACAATCAATGTGCGGAGACAGGGTGTAGAAGAAAACGTAGAGAAGGTGAAGGCCTCTATTCAGCAACATGGATATTGGCCGGATATGCCTATCGTCGTCCGACCTCACCCAGTTTCAGGCTCTCAGTACGAATATGAGCATGTTACAGGTCAGTGCCGATTCAAGGCGTGCCTGTCCCTCGGATTGGAAGAAATACCTGCCTTCATATTTGATTTGAGTGACGAGGAAGCAATTCAGCGCTCTTGGCTTGAGAATGAGGCGCGCGGAGACCTAACGTACAGTGACCGCGCATACTGGACGGAGCGAATATACAAGAAATATAGCGGCGATGGTTACACGGCGCATGAAGCCCTCCAGAGGGCTGCCGACTATCTCGGCGTAACAACGCAAACCGTTATGCGGTACTACACATTGGTTGCGTTGCCCGAAGAGCTTCAACGAATGGTAGATCAAGGTATCTTGTCTTCAGGGAATGCAGTTACGATTGTGCGTAACACCTTTGACGCTGCGCGCTACGATCAATCACAAGAAGCGATGAGAGAGCGAGCATCTTGGCTTCTTGGCCTTGATAGAGACAGTCGAGAACACGCCATCAAGGCCATTCAAGATATGGGACATTCCGCTTCTATCGCAGATTTGAATAAGCATGTGATAGAAAAGGTGGCAGAAGCCAGTCGTGTTATCGAATATGCAATTCCTAGTGAACTCCACGGACGGCTTCTCGAGTGGGGTAGGTTGCGTGGCCTTGATGGCGAATCCACCATTGTTGGGCATATGATAGCGGATGTACTCAATAGAGAGGCTCGGTAATGGATGTCCAGACAGCAATGATGTGCTTAGCTGCTCCTGTCAGCAAGCCATCTGAGGTAGGAATGGCCGTAGATGTTCTTTACCGGGAGTACGGAGCATACAGTGTAATTGCGGAGAAGGTGAACTCTAAAGGAACAAAACGATCACCAGCTTTTTTGAGTTCAAGGCATCGCATCTTTCAACTTCCTAAAGGTATTAGGTGGAAAATTGACGAGGACCAAATCGGCATTACACATGCTTACCAAATCTCAAGACTAGAGAACGAAGAAGACCAATGGCTGCTGGCTATAAGTATTGTGGAGAAAGATCTGAGTCCGTCCGAATGTGAAAATGTTGTCAACTTAGTTATGAATAAGGAGTACCCGATCAGGGAAGCATTAAGCCTTGTAACCGGTGTCCGGTTTGAAGAAATTAGTCCGCCTGTCTTACTGCTTCCGGTTGAAGTAGATTTCTGGTTCAACTTGATTCGCTCAGCTTGGAGTCAAGGTAAAAACTGGGAAGATCTCTGCTATCAATTTATACGCGAAGGTATTGATGTTAACATCAAGGATGTAGCAAGCCAACTTGAATCGCTTGCCCTAGCACTGCGTGAGGCAGGCCAGAGAAAAGGAACGAACTAAATGGCAACGATGTATTACGAGAACGACGCGGACATGTCTTTGGTCGAGGACAGCACGATAGGGATAATTGGCTACGGGAGCCAAGGACACGCTCACGCGCTGAACCTGAAGGACTCGGGGCTGAACGTGATGGTCGGGTTGTACGAGGGCAGCAGCAGCATCGCGAAGGCGGAGGCTGACGGGCTGAAGGTGGGACTCGTCGAAGAGGCGGCTAAGGAGTCTGACATCATCATGGTTCTGATTCCGGACCACCTGCAGGCGGAGGTGTACAGGGAGTCTATCCTGCCGCACCTTCTGCCGGGGAAGACGCTGATGTTCGCGCACGGGTTCAACATCCACTTCGAGGCGATTGTGCCGCCGGACAGCGTGGACGTGTCTATGGTCGCGCCGAAGGCACCGGGTCACCGGATGCGGGAGGTGTTCACGCGAGGGTCGGGGGTGCCCGGCCTGTTGGCGGTCCACCAGGACGTGAGCGGGCAGGCTCACCAGGTCGGCCTCGCTTACGCCCGCGGCGTCGGATGCACGAGGGCCGGGGTGCTGGAGACGACGTTCAAGGAGGAGACGGAGACGGACTTGTTCGGGGAGCAGGCGGTGCTCTGCGGCGGAGTGGCGGAGTTGGTCAAGAGCGCGTTCGAGACGTTGATAGAGGCAGGCTACCAGCCGGAGTCGGCGTACTTCGAGTGTATGCACGAGCTCAAGCTGATAGTTGATCTCTTCTACCAGGGCGGGCTGGAGTACATGCGGTACTCGGTGAGCGACACGGCGGAGTACGGGGACTATACTCGCGGGCCGGTGGTCATAGACGAGAGCGTAAAGGAGAACATGCAGAAGATCCTGGTGGACATCCAGGACGGGAGTTTCGCGCGGGAGTGGATCGCGGAGAACGACGAGGGGCGCCCGAGGTTCGACAGGCTACGGCGGGAGAACGCGCAGCATCCGATAGAGAAGGTGGGGAAGGAGCTGCGGGGGATGATGTCGTTCTTGCAGGACGCGGATTAGGGGGTGGTAAACGCAATGACTCAGGCGGATGAATATAGGAAATACGTACTTGATCATTACATTAGGCCCGCTCGTAGAAGGGGCGAGCAGATCATGGAAGTTCGCCTAGGCGATGTGCGCGACGAAATGGGACTGGACTCAGTAAAAGCCACAGACGTCGGCTTTGCTCTGGATACGCAGAAGTTTGAGGAACTAGCGAATGTGAAACTTCTGGAAATAAGCGGTCCACGTTCAAAGACCGCCCCGAACAATATATACCGTTTCAGAATCCTATGACATTCATGAGGACATGACTTCTTGTTAGACAGAGAACTCATCGTTGACTTTGCTCTTATCTTCGCCATCGTTTTTCCGTTCTGGCTGTGGCAGTTGGTTCTGATGCCACTGGCGATAGACGATGGGGACGCGCCTTGGTGGAAATTGTATGGAACGGTGTCCGACAGGATAAGTCGTAACTTGCTGAGGTTTTTGACTATCGCATCTCTAGTTTTTTCGACGCTAACCATTAGCTTCGTGGTATTGAGGATATAGTGGGGTCAACGAGAGACCGACTGACATGACTATCCAAAAGACGAAACTGCTGACCGCCGCCGACCTGTTGCGCCTGTACAGCCGGGGGGTTCGCGGCGAGTTAGTCCGAGGGGAGTTGCGTGAGACCGCGGCGAGCGGAAGAGAGCACGGCGAGATCGTTGTCAACCTGGCCGCCGAATTGAGATTCTTCATCAAGCCTCGGCGGCTGGGTGTCCTGTTCGGCTCGGACTCCGGCATCTGGCTTGAGCGGGATCCGGATACGGTTCGGGAGCCGGACATCGGGTTCGTTTCTAGGGAGAAAGCGCCATACGGGGTAAGGGTCACGGGCTACTCAGAGGAGGTACCGGACTTGGTGGTCGAGGTGGTGTCTCCGAGTGACAGCGAGAGGGAGGCCAACGATCGGGCGCTGATGTGGAAGGGATTCGAGGTGCGTATCGTGTGGATGCTATTTCCCGATACGCGCACGGTGGATGTGTACGGAGAGGATGGCTCTGTGGCCACACTCGGCGAACGCGACACGCTGGACGGCGGCGACGTTCTGCCGGGGTTCTCGTGCCCGGTTAGAGAGATATTTGAGATATAAGATGCAGACACTCAGGGAGATTTAGCCAATGACCACTGCAACGAAAGAGGCGCCGGAGGGTGAACGACTATCTAAGCTCGAGGCCACGGTTGAAGCCTTGGTGCGCGAAGTCAGCGACATAAAAGCCGAGCTACGCGACATTCATTCTACGATAAACAGGAATATGATCACGACTATCGGAGTCATGGTCGCTATGTGGATAACCGTGATCCTGACGGTGCTTTTCAGGACATAGCAGGAGTAACAACATGACCACTTCGGAGGCCATTCACGTGGTCCGCCAAAGGGACCGAGTTCTGGCAATGCCCGGTCCGGCGGACCGCGTTGCGCTTGGACCTGTCGTCAGACGATAGCCCGAATACTTCATTGAGCCCCAAGGGAGAGGGAAAATGCCAGACGACAAGGTAATGATTTTCGATACGACCCTGCGCGACGGAGAGCAGTCGGCAGGAATTGGACTGACCACGCCCGAAAAGCTGGAGATAGCGAAGCAGCTCGACCGGCTCGGCGTTGACATCATCGAGGCCGGATTCGCGGCAAGCTCGCCCGGCGACTTCGAGGCGGTGCAGAGCATCGCAAGCGAGGTTCGCCGCCCAATCATCGCGTCCCTGGCTCGGTGCTACATCCCGGACGTGGACGCGGCTTGGGAAGCCATCAAGCACGCCGAGCGTCCGAGGATACACGTCTTCATATCCAGTTCGGACGTCCAGATCATGCACCAGCTTAGGCGCAACCCGGAGCAGGTGCTGGAGATGGCGGTGGCCTCGGTCGAGCGGGCGAAAGAGTACTGCGACGACGTGGAGTTCTCGCCGATGGATGCCACGCGCACCGACATCGAGTACCTGTACTCGATGCTGGAGGCGGTGATCAACGCAGGAGCCAACACGGTCAACATCGCGGACACCGTCGGGTACACGATACCGGCAGAGTTCCATCAGCGCCTCAGCCTGATCAGGGAGAACGTCCCGAATATCGACAGGGCCGTGATGAGCGTCCACTGCCACAACGACCTGGGCATGTCCGTTGCCAACAGCCTGGCGGCTGTTCAGGCGGGCGCGCGGCAGGTCGAGGGGTGCATCAACGGTCTGGGCGAGAGGGCCGGAAACGCCGCGCTCGAAGAGATAATCATGGCCATAGAGACGCGGCCGGACCTGTTCGACGTGAGCACCAACATAGACACGCGGCAGATCTACCGCACGAGCCGTCTGGTCAGCGACATCACCGGATTTCCGGTGCAGCCGAACAAGGCGATCGTGGGCGCCAACGCCTTCAGGCACGCCTCCGGCATCCACCAGGACGGCGTGCTGAAGGAGCGGAGCACGTTCGAGATAATGGACCCGCGCTCGGTGGGCTGGCCGAGCAACGAGTTGGTGCTGGGCAAGCTGAGCGGAAGGGCCGGACTGCGCGCTCGGCTGGAAGAGCTCGGCTACTCGCTCGAACAGGCGGAGCTTGACGAGGCGTTCGAGGCGTTCAAAGACCTCGCTGACAAGAAGCGCGAGGTGACCGACGCCGATCTCGTCGCGCTGATGGCCATAAAGAGGCGAACTATCGACGTGCCCAGGATATACAAGCTGGAGCACGTCCAGGTCTCATCGGGCAACCACGACGTGCCGACGGCGACGGTGAAGATAATCGGGCCGGACGGAGGCATGATGACCGACGCCGCTACTGGGACGGGTCCTGTCGATGCCGTGTACAAGGCGATCAACCGCATCATCCACGTCGAGAACAGGTTGACGGAGTTCCGGGTGGACGCCGTGACGGAGGGTATCGACGCCATCGGAGACGTGACCATACGTATCGAGGCCGAGGGCAACACGTACATTGGGCGCGGGTCGGACACGGACATCATCGTCGCCAGCGCCAAGGCGTACATGAACGCGCTCAACCGTCTGATAGCCGCGAGCAACGGGCATGGGGCTTCGGCAGATCCGTCACCGTAGGGAGTTGACGATTATCCGGGCCGGCCCCAGCAGTCGGCCCGGGTGTTCGGTGTCGCCTGATCGCACTGCCATATCGGCGCAGTTATTTAAACGAGCCGGAGAGGTCGTCCAGTGGTCACTACACAGAGTACCAGTGACGAAAATCTCGTAGCGCGCATCATCCAGGAGTTGGAAGACCAGCCCCAGGCCAGGACGATGCTGCTGCAAACGCTCCTCTCCGAGGAGTTTCTGCTGCTTCCATCCAGGATGGATCGGTTGGAGGAGGGGTTTGCGGATTTCAAAGAGCAGACCACGCAGAGGTTAGATCGCGTAGATGAGCAGATCGCCTCGCTTGCGGCCGAGGTCAGAGCTCTGGCGGAGGAGGTCAGAGGCTTGGCGAACACCGTCTGGTTACTGTCGCAGCGGCTTGACCTGATATCCGGTTATGTCGATAACCTGAGGGGGGAGGCCCAGGAGCGAAAGGTCGCTTTCAAGGTCAACTCCGTCATATCTCAGCCGATGGGGCTCAGGCGCACGAGGGTTGTGTTGAGCATCGGCGAGGTACCGCCCCGGGAACTTCTCGACCCCATCGAAGACGCTAGGGACGAAGGCCGAATTACCGAGGATCAGTTTACAAGGATACTGAATACAGACCTCGTTTTCTTCGCCCGCCGGCGGCGGGACGATTCCGGTGAACGAGAGTTGGTGTGGTGCGCGGTGGAGATATCAACCACTGTCAGGGAAGACGACATAAGCCGCGCCCGGCAGAGCGCGGAGGCCCTTCAGGCGGCGGTGGGAATCGACACGCTCGCAATCGTCGCCGGCGCCGCTATCACCGAGAGGGCCCAGCGCCTTCTCGAATACCAAGGTGTCAGTTACTTGCCGACGCCCGTTTACGAGCCGCCGGTTCCCTACGACGGCCCGATGACAGTGCAAGAATAATCACAAACGACGAGGAACGAGAATGACCGCCAAGACGATGTTCGACAAGATATGGGACGCCCACGTGGTGCGCGAGGAGGCGGGTCAGCCGACGCTGCTGTACGTGGACCTGCACCTCGTGCATGAGGTCACGTCGCCGCAGGCGTTCGAGGGTCTGAGGATGACGGGGCGTAGGGTGAGGCGTCCTGATCTCACCGTGGCTACGATGGACCACAACACGCCTACCTGGGAGCTGAGCAGGCCGATTACGGACCCTATCGCGGCGCAGCAGTTGGACTATCTCGAACGCAACTGCCGCGAGTTCGGGGTGACGCTGTACGACAGGTTCAGCCCGAACCAGGGTATCGTCCACGTAATCGGGCCGGAGCAGGGCTATACCCAGCCCGGCAAAGTAATCGTGTGCGGCGACAGCCACACATCGACACACGGCGCGTTCGGCGCGTTCGCCATGGGCATAGGCACGTCGGAGGTCGAGCACGTCCTGGCGACGCAGACGCTGCGGCAGTTCAAGCCGAAGACCATGGAGATAAGGGTCGAAGGTCCGCTTCCGTTCGGCGTCTCGGCGAAGGATGTCATCCTTGCCATCATCGGGGAGATAGGCGTCGCGGGCGCGACTGGACACGCCATCGAGTACACAGGCGAAGGCATTCGGCAGCTATCCATGGAGGGCCGCATGACCGTCTGCAACATGTCGATAGAGGCCGGGGGCCGCGCCGGTATGGTCGCGCCGGACCGGACTACTTTCGACTACATGCGTGGCAGGCCGCACGCGCCGCAGGGCGCCGATTTCGACCGCGCCTGTGAGGAGTGGAGCAAGCTGACGACGGACCCGGACGCCGAGTTCGATAGGACGGTCGTAATACAGTCGTCGGACCTCGAACCGTTCGTCTCATGGGGCACGAACCCCGGTATGGTGGCGCCTGTCAGCGGGCGGGTGCCGGACCCCGACTCGTTCGACGATGAAGGTGAGCGGGAGTCCGCACAGCGAGCGCTCACGTACATGGGACTGGACCCGGACACGCCGATCCAGGACATCAGCCTGGATAGGGTATTCATCGGCTCATGCACCAACTCGCGTCTGGAAGACCTACGGCTTGCCGCAGACGTGGTCAGGGGCAAGAGGGTCGCGGACAGTGTGTATGCGATGGTGGTCCCGGGGTCGGCGCAGGTCAAGGCGGAGGCGGAAGAAGAGGGACTGGACCGTGTATTCACTGAGGCGGGATTCGATTGGCGAGTTGCCGGATGCTCGATGTGCCTAGGGATGAACCCTGATATTCTCGATCCCGGCGAGCGGTGCGCCTCCACGTCCAATCGCAACTTCGAGGGTCGGCAGGGCAAGGGCGGACGGACGCACCTCGTCGGCCCTGAGATGGCGGCGGCGGCGGCTATCGCAGGCCACTTCGTGGACATCAGGGAGTGGTAGGGTGATCTGCGTCATTTGCAAGAACGGGGAGACAGAGCCCGGAGTTACGACCTCAACGCTTGATCAGGACGACATGATCGTCTTCATCAAGGACATTCCCGCCAAAGTGTGCAACAACTGCGGAGAGGCATATATGGATTCGGAGACTGTCGGGCGTTTGCTCAAAATGACCCCGGAAAACTCTGAGCGGGATGATGAGGTTGAGGTCGTGGTGCTAAAGTACATGGCAGCGGGGGCTACCTGAACCTGCACCAACAGGATTTCATCAGATGTAACTTTTCAATAAGGAATCTCCAATGAACTTAGTTAGGGAAAAGATTGTGACTGACTTCGCAAAATGGACGGCTCTTTCAGCCACGAGGTCAGGAAGCCCCATTAAATCTCGCGAAGACGTTTATGGCGTTTTAGATACGGTTGACTTTACATGTCTATTCCGGGCTGACATGGAACCGATTGACGATACAATATTCGGAGAATGGCACAAATCTGCCGTTGATGGAACGTGCAAATACCAACCAAGGCTCAATGTGATATGGGCAGCAAAGATAATCAATGTGTACCTAAAAACGAGGTGCTATGTTGGCGGATACGGTAGAGACGGTCTGATCGACGTAATTCATCCGCCGATAGATCGGGGCCTGATAAGCGGACTAAGGGATGAGGGCGTCCGACTGTCACTTGGATCTACCCGAGTTACTCGCATGAAGGATATAACAACCTACGTACAGTATGAGAAGGTCATTCAAGCATGTAGAGATTTCGCGACTCTGAAGGATTGTTCTCTTGTTGAAGTGGAACAGTTTTGGGAAGGCACGAACTACTGAGGAGCAAGCATGGAACCCTTTAGCAAGATGACCGGCGTGGTTCTGCCCATGAACCGCGTGAACGTGGATACGGACCAGATTATTCCGAAGCAGTTTCTGAAGCGGGTGGAGCGGACCGGGTTCGGGGAGTTTCTGTTCTTCGACTGGCGGTACAACGATGACGGTAGTCCGAACTCGGACTTTGTGTTGAACAAGCCGGGTTACGAGGATGCTGAGGTTCTGGTGGCTGGCAGGAACTTCGGCTCCGGATCGTCGAGGGAACATGCTCCGTGGGCACTGGGCCAGTATGGATTCAAGGCGCTGATAGCTCCGAGCTTCGCGGACATATTTCGCAACAACTGCCTCGAGAACGGGCTTCTGCCCATCGCGCTGCCCGATGAGACCGTGCAGCGGATCATCGCCAACGCCGAGGCCGACCCCGGATATCGGCTCAACATCGATCTGGAAGCGGAGCGGGTCTGGGACGACAACGAGGACGTTGCCGTGGAGTTCAGCATCGAGCCGTTTCAGAGGTACTGCCTGCTGAACGGGCTGGACAGCATCGGCCTGACGCTGGAGCACGAGGACGGCATATCGGAGTTCGAGGGCAGTCGAAGCTCCAACGGCGGCGTGCTTACGTTCTGAGGCGAGGGCCGATTAATCGGGCCGTCAGAGCGGTAGCAGGTCGCGGAAGTAGCGTCCGTTGGTGGCTACGGTCCACATGGCGGCGCCGCTTCCGAGGGTGACCAGGGCGAGCAGGGGGCCGGCGAAACGCTCTTTCTGCGAGATGACTCCGTAGGCGTACAGCAGGAACATGGCGACGCCGTAGCAGATGATCCCCGTCCTGCCGGGAGCCAGTATCACGGCTATGGAGAGGCAGGCGAACACGCTGAGGGCCAGCCAAAGCTTGGCGACCGTCTTGGACATCGCTCCAAACCCCGGAAGAGTGATCAGCGCGTAGCCGCGCCAGCTTTCGGGGAAGAGGTCGAACGCGAGATGCACCGCGATTCCAACCGAGAAGCCGGCTATGAACCAATCAACTCTGTCGAGCCGCGTCACGCCCAATCCGATCAGCAGCAGCGCGGGCATCACAAAGCCGTGCGTGACCACCGACCTGTGCCTGAGATAGCGGATCTTCTGGTCGATGTCCGGAAACCAGCTTCCAAGCCAAGCTCCGACGGCGAAGAAGGCGACGACCACACCTATTTCGATCGTGTCTTGGTCGGCGAAGTCGAATGGGTTCGGCATGAAGGTTTCTCAGCGCTCGCTCAGTCGTCTGAGCCGTACATGTAGCCGTTGTCGCCTATGTGGTCTATCGGGTCTTCGAGCGCCGGCCCCGATGACCTCCTGCGCAGGATTTTAGCCACGCCGTTTCTAACCAGATTCTGCACGGCGTTGACCTCCTTTGCGATGGCAGCCTTGATCTGTGAACTGTACTCGCCCATGTTGCGGTACTTCGCGTATCGCTCTTTCGCGCGCCTCCTCGCCGATTTCGATTGCAGGCCGGCCAACTCGACGACCAGCACGCGGTGCAGCATCCGGGCGGCCTCGTCCGGGTCGGAGTGCGCCCCGCTGCGCGGCTCGGGCACGACCCTGTCGATTATCCCAAGGTCCAGGCAGTCCGGAGCGGTCAGCCGCATGGACGACGCTACCTCCTCGGCCTTGGACGGGTCCTGGTACATCACCTCAGCGGCCTCTTCGGGAGATACGGCGGTGTATATCGAATGCTCCAGCATGAGCGCTCGGTCCGCCACTCCCAGCGCGAGCGCGCCCCCGCTGCCAGCCTGACCGATGACGACCGATATCGTCGGCACCGGGAGGCCGGCCATCATGGACATGGTGTTGGCGATGGTGTTTCCCAGCCCCCGCTGCTCGGCGGACTCGCTGAGGTCGGGGCCGGAGGTGTCCACGAAGGTGATGATCGGCAGCGAGAACTTGCGCGCCAGGTTCATGGTTCTCTGGGCCTTCCGAAAGCCCTCCGGGGTCGTGGGACTCTGGTGGACGGTCTCACTTTCCGGTTGGTCCGAGACCCTCTGCTGGGCGACGACCGCGACCGTCTGGCCCGAGATGCGTCCGAGTCCGGATATGACGGTCGGGTCTTCTCCATAGGCGCGGTCGCCGTGAAGCTCGACGAACTCTGAAAAGATGCGCGACAGATAGTCAGCCGACGTCGGCCTCGAATGGTGCCGAGCCATCTGAACCGATTCCCAGGCTTCAGTGGGGAGGATGCTGGGAATCTTTCGATGTCGTTCGTGGCCGTTCTCAAGACGGAAGCCCGTTCCGAGCAGGTCCAGAAGCACACCGATGATGGCTCGCATCTCAGTGCGCTGGACGACGGCATCCAACATCCCGTGCGCCATGTGCGACTCCGCGGTGTGCGAACCGCTGGGCAGGGGTTGTCCGCTGGCCCTCTCGATGACTCTCAGAGAGGAGAAGCCGACGATCGCGCCGGGCTCGGCCAGGATGATGTCGGCGAGATTGGCGAAACTGCCGTAGGCTTGGCCGGTGGCGGGGTTGGCGAGAACGGTTATGAACGGCAGTCCCGCCTCGTTCAGCCGGTTGGCGGCGGCTGCCGTCTTCGCCATCTGCATGAGGGAGAGAACGCCTTCCTGGATGCGCGCTCCGCCGCTGGTCACGATAGCCACCGCCGGAAGTCCGCGCTTGGCGGCGCGTTCGAGGGCGAGCGTCACCTTCTCCCCTACCGCGCAGCCCATCGTGCCGCCCATGAACCCGAAATCTAGTACGATCAGCATCACCAGAGCGCCGTCGATAGACGCCGTCCCGGTAAGCACAGCTTCGGTCAGTCCCGTCCTGCGCTGGTCCTGGAAGATGCTGCTGCTGTACGAGTCGGTTGACGCGAATGAGATAGGGTCTAGTGAAATCAGCGCCCCGCTTATTTCATTGAAGCTGTTCGGGTCGGTGAGAGAGGCTATGCGCTCCCTCGCGCTCATGCTGTAGTGGAATCTGCACCTGGGGCAGACGCGAAAGTCCTCGTAGGTCTCCTCGGACCGCAGGTCCAAATCGCAGACGATGCAGTGGTCCCTGCCATCGGATGCAGGTTCGTCACTTGGCCTTCTTCCGGTAACTGAACCTACGAGGTTCGTCAGATTGCGGACCATTGCCAGACACCTTTACAACAGATCAGAAGCTAGTTCTGGTTTATTGTAACACCTCCGGCAAGTGTATTCCCGTTTTGTGGGGACGGCGGTCATCGTATCGGAATAGGTCAGGATGGGCTGTTAGGCGGCGGGTCGTCCAATGCCGTCAGCAGTTGTTCCACCGCGTGGCACAACCGACGGAATGAGCGTGAATTCCGGTGCGCCAAATCTAAATCGATGGCCCTGCTGAACGATGCTTGGTGAGTTGTTTCTCTGTGCGTGTCGCAGGAATCTGCCGGGGTCGGACTCCAGTTTATCCCTGCTGTTGGCTTTCACCACTTTGGTTTTCCCTCGGGCGACAGAGACATCGTAACGATTGAACTTCTCCCCAAGAATCCTGATCAGCAATTCCGGAAAGGCGGCGGCGTCTCCATCGCCCTCGACCACTGGAACAATCATAACCATATTGGCGACTACTCAACTCCGGCCGGCTGGAGACCTTCCATGCTGTGCAGTTCTCCGGCTGAGAACAGTTTCTCTTTCACTGATGCCAGTTGATGTTCGGCGACTTTGCCCACCTGGGTGGGGCCGTCTTCGGCGGTTACCGCGCGGATGCTCTCGATGGGCAGCCGGTCGATCAGGTCGGGGCTGTGGGTGGCGACCATCACTTGGCCCCTCAGCGCCGCTTCCAACATGGTGTCGGACAAAACTGCCATAGTGCCGGGGTGAATGGCCAACTCAGGCTCTTCCAGACCAATCAGCGGCGGAGCAGGCTCTTGGAACAGCGCGGTCAGCAGAGCCAGCAGACGGATTGTGCCGTCGGACTCATGGGACAGGTCGAACCAATTCCCCCTGTCGTTCCCGCCGTTGCGCTCGTGGTTGAGTTCAACCACGAGCGCAACTGCCCGCGGATTTGACTCTAATGTCCTGAACTCCCGGAACCGCAAACGCTAGGGCAGCCTTAAGATCGGGAAGAAAGCGACTCTTCCTCCTGATCATATCTCTTAGCGTTGACGCCAGGTTCTCCCCGCCCGTTGCCAAAGGATGGCTGTCGGCCACTTTCTGAGGATCCCGGAGTGAGTTGGGGAAGATGTGATAGAGTCCGATCTTGTCAAGGCCATCTCTTGCGACGTCAAGGGCCTCGTGTAAGAGCAATCCAGAGTTGACCTCGTTCTCACCTCGTCGGCTAAGCAGTAATCCCAAAACTACAGTGAGGCTAGGTGGTTCAGCGGACATCAGTAGGAGGTCTCGGCGGCCCGACTCCTCAATGAGATGATTGGCAAGGGTGGCAAGTCCGGTCGCATGTCCGTTGTCTTCAGTTCGTGTGGAATCGTCCTGTTTCAACAACCTCGTGAGATTGGGCTTGGTGAGCCGTCCGTTGGTGAATTCGAATTCCAGTGTACCAATGTCGGCATCGGTGGGTTCCAGCTTGGCGTATTCCCGCTTGACCCGATACTCGCCCCTGCCTCGCCGGGCCACGGCGACGGTGTAATCGAGCATTCCCCAATCGGATACGCACTTACAGCCAATCTCGGGGCCCAGAACTCTTCCGGCCGGCGACTTGCGGCCAATTGAGTCGATTCCGCCCCGTCGGGTTATAGCGGTTTCAAGGCCAAGGCGAGCGGCATCTCCGAGGAATCCCAGAATGTCGATCAGGTTGCTCTTGCCGGAAGCGTTGGGGCCGACAAGCGCTGTCAGCGGACCCAACTCCAACTCGGCAGACTTGATGCTGCGGAAGTTCTTGGCCCACACTTTGGCTATGCGCGGACGAGATTCAGTCTCTTCTACCACCAGCCCAACCTTGGCTGACTACGTTTCTCACAAACAGTTTATCACGGCAGGGATGGTGGTGGTGGGCGTCAGTTTTGGGCGATTGTGACTTCCCTGGACTTGGATCCGTCACTCGGGCCCACGACTCCTTCCTCTTCCAACTGGTCCATCAGGCGCGCGGCTCTGGGATATCCAATGCGGAGCCTGCGTTGCAATAGAGAGGTGGACAGCTTGCGGTGGCTTTGGGCAAGCTCCAACGCCTTGTCCATGAGATCGTCGCGGTCCGGCTTGTCATTGCTCTCGGCTTCGGATTCATCCGGGGCGTCGCTGTCGCCGAGGAGGTCTATCGGTTCGACCCGCGCCCAAGGGATGGTCTTCCAGTGGTTGATGAGTTCCTCGATCTCCTGGTCGCTGAGGAACACTCCCTGGACTCTCGCCGGCTTGTTGGCGTCGATGGGCTGGTAGAGCATGTCGCCGCGTCCGAGTAGCTTTTCGGCGCCGGCGGTGTCTAGGATGGTGCGAGAGTCCACCTGCGAGGTGACGCTGAAGCTGATCCTGCTTGGGAAGTTGGCCTTAATGAGTCCGGTCACGACGTCCACGGACGGGCGCTGTGTGGCGATGATGATGTGTATGCCGGTGGCTCTGCCAAGCTGCGCGAGACGGCACAGCGACTGCTCCACGTCGAACGCGGCAGTCATCATGAGGTCGGCCAACTCATCTACGACGACGCAGAGGAACGGCATCTTGTCCGGCATTCGCTTGTTGTATGCCTCGATGTTGCGGACGCCGACTTCCTCCATGCGTCGGTAGCGGTCGAACATCTCGCGTATCAGTCCCTTCAGGTAGCCGACGACCGTGTCGGTCTCGACGACCACGGGGGCCATGAGGTGCGGTATTCCGTTGTAGGGCGTCAACTCCACGCGCTTCGGGTCCACCAGAAGGAGGCGAAGCTGGGCCGGAGACTTCTCGGTAATCAGGCATGAGACGATGGCGTTGAGGCAGAAGCTCTTTCCGCTGCCCGTCGCGCCCGCGACCAGGAGATGTGGCATCTTGGCGAGGTCGAAGACGACGTCGTCGCCGCCGCTCGCGCGGCCAAGCGCGATTGGCAGATGCGCGCTCTTCTTGATCTTCTGGTACTCGCGGCTCTCCATGACGCTGCGCAGGGTCACGAGGCTGGGCGTCGGATTGGGGACTTCGATACCGACGAGGGACTTGCCCATGGCGGGCGTCTCTATGCGAATCGCGGGCGTCTTCAGGGCCAGGGCGAGGTCTTTCTCGCGGGCGAGGATCGTATCCACCTTGACACGGGTCTTCTCTTCGACCCGCTTGGTAATCTGCTTGCCCGATTCGTCACGCACCGGGTTCCCATCTTTGTCCACCTGCCTGTGTATCTTCTGCCGCCGCACCCATCCGGGCACCAGTCCGTACATCGTGACCGTCGGGCCGGGCCTCACGTGGCCTATCTTCACCTCCACGCCGTATTCTCCAAGAGTGTTGGTGATAGCCTGGGATGTGGCGTGAAGCTCGTCCTTCGAGATGGGATTTTCGGGAGCGTCCTTGAAGACCTCCGGGCTCGGCATCTGCCACGTAAGGACTGAGCCGTTCGCCATCGCCTGCGGTTCGAGCGCGCGAGTCTGGGAGCGCAGCTGAGTCAACGTAGATGCCGACCGGTCATCGCCGCGGTTGCTTGCCCAGTACCTGTTGGCCTTTGGCTGCGGCTCCGCTGAGCCTGCCCCGCCTACTCCTGACGCCACGAGTATCCTCTCCGGGCTTGGGGCCGGTGTGGGACCGTCAGTATCTTCGTCGTCGTCCCACAAGCTGCCATTTGTGGGCGGGTCGGAGACGGGTCCGCCGTTATCGGGTGTGGGCGATGCGAATGCGGGGACCCCGCCCGGAGAGTACGGCCCGGATATTCCGGGTTCATTCGGTCCGAGGGTCGAGGCGCCTCGGTCTTCTCCCCAAACACCGAATCTGTCTCTGTCCGAGAGACCGGCGATGCCGAGACCGTCGTTCTGCTGCCCGGACGCGGGCGGCTGCGCTTCGTCGTCGTCCACTTTGGGGAGGTCTCCCCTGAAGAGCAGCGACTTTATCCACATGAACAGAGTCACGTACAAGAACACCGCCCCCCTGCCGACCGACTCCGACACCAGCTTCGACCACGCGGGCAGCGCGACAGCGACTGCCGCCAAGGCGACGATTGCCGCGCGGACGCCGCCAAAGAAGGAGGGACTCCCGATTATCGTATCTCCGATGTCGCCGCCCAGCGTGTAGGTCCCGTAGATGTTGAACCAAGCGAGCCATCCGTCGAACGGCCTGAAGAAAGCCATTACGCCCGACATGGCAAGGACTGCCAGCGCCCCCGACAGCCAGTAGTTGTACATCTTCAGCCACTCGCGCTTGAATGCGAGGGCGAGGAGCAGCGCGGCGGCCCAGAGACCAATGGGCGCCAGAGTCAAACCCGTGACGCCGAGAATGGAGATGCGCGTCTGGTTCGACCAATTCCAAATTGAGTTGCCGAACAGCACGAGGCTGATAAACGCCAGAAAGACCGCGCTCAGCGCCAGGAAGACCAACGCCGGAAGGAATCGCCGAATGAAACTCATATTGCCGTACCCTCTCGACTGGATGTACAGGACCGGATCATCGTCCCCGTCCCGGAGTCCAGCGAGTGTCTCAAGACGGGGTCATACGCTCTCGATAACCGTGAGAACCGTCGGACGACGCCGCGTCTCGCGGTAGAGGAAGTCTTTGACCGACTTGTTCAGGCTGGACTTCACCTCTTCCAATGTTAGGCGCTTCGGCGCGATTCGTTCTAGCGCGGTTGAAACTTCTTTTGAAGCATTTTTGAACAAAATATGAGAGTCTTCCGAATCCATGAAGCCGGAAGAGGTGATCGAAGGCTCCGCAATCGGAAGGCCGGTCAGGGCGCTCAGAGTTACCGTGACCGTCACCACGCCTGCCGCCGCGAGGCTCTTTCTCTCACTGAGTATTTGGCTGTCCACCTTCCAGAGGCGCCTGCCGTCCACGAAGACGTGCCCGGCTTGGACCCGGTCGACGACTTCGCCGCTCCGCTCGTCCAACTCAAGAACGTCGCCATCTTCGAGGACGAAGATGCGCGAGCTCGGAACCCCCATGTCGGAGGCGATGGAGGCGTGCTGGACGAGGTGACGGTACTCGCCATGCACCGGGACGAAGTATCTGGGCTTGACGATGCTGAGCATCATCTTGAGCTCTTCACGGGCGGCGTGTCCGTGTACGTGTACGAGCGACACGCGGCTGTAAAGGACGGACGCGCCCTGCCTGAGCAGGTTATCCACCGTCTTGGCGACGACCGTCTCGTTGCCCGGAATGGGGGATGCGGATATGACAACGGTATCGCCGGGCACGATCTCGATGTCTTGGTGGGAGTTGTTGGCGATTCGGACGAGGGCGGAAGTCGGCTCTCCCTGGCTTCCGGTGGCGACGATGACCGTCTTTTCCAAGGGGAGGTCTCTGGCCTTGGACATCGGGATAACCGTGTCCGGCGGCGCGTCGAGGTATCCCATGTTCAGGGCCATGTTGACGTTGTTTATCATGCTCCGGCCGACGACGGTTACCTTGCGGTCATACTTGACGGCGGCGTTGATGATCTGCTGTATTCTGGATATGAGGGAGGCGAAGGTGGCTATCATGACCCTGCCGGCGGCGTCGCCTATGGCGCGGTCCAGCGCTTCGCCGACGACCTGCTCGGACGCCGTGTACCCTTCGACCTCGGCGTAAGTCGAGTCGGAGAACAGCAGCAGCGCGCCGTCGTTGACTATCCGGCTCAGGGGGGTGAAGTCCGTGGGCTTGCCGTCCGCCGGAGTGTGGTCGATCTTGAAGTCGCCGGTATGGACGATCACGCCAAGCGGGGTGGTTATGGCGATGCCCATGGCGTCGGGGATGGAGTGGCAGACCCTGAAGAACTGCGCCTGGAAGTGGGGGCTGACCCTGAACTGAGTGTTCGGCTCCACGACGTTGAGTTCCGCGTCGCGGAGCAGCTTGCGCTCGCGCAGCTTGACGGAGATCAGTCCGTTGGTCAGCCTGGATGAATAGACAGGGACGTTCATCTCGGCGAGAAGGTATGGCAGCGCTCCGATGTGGTCTTCGTGGCCGTGCGTTATCAGGACGGCGCGGAGCCGCGAGCGGTTTTCTCGCAGGTAGGCGAAGTCCGGGACGGCGAAGTCTATTCCGGGCAGGTCCTCCTCCAGAAAGAGGACTCCGGCGTCGATGACGACGAGGTCGTCGCCGTACTCGACGGCCATCATGTTCTGTCCGATTTCGCCGAGTCCGCCTAGCGGAATGACTCGAAGTGGTGTGCTGGGCATGTGGCCTGTTAGAACATCGAAAGTTGGTTGGCGGGGTCCTGCTCGGGCTCTTCACCCAAGACCTGGCGCTCGTTGACCTGTCGGATCAGGTCGGGGAGCGTCGAGAAATCGCTTTCCAGCGCGCTCCTCAGGCGTGGGTTGCGCAGCGCGGCCGCCGGGTGGTACATCGGGTACACCACCAGGCCGTTCCAATTTCGCGGCTTGCCCCTTGCCTTGCCGATCGCTTCGCCCGGAAAGAACTTGGAAAACGAGAACCGTCCGAGGGTGACTATCACCTTGGGGTCGATCATCTCGATCTGCTCGTCGAGGTATGGGCCGCATGAGCTTATCTCGACGGGAAACGGGTCGCGGTTGTTGGGCGGACGGCACTTGATCATGTTCGTGATGTACACGTCGCCGCGCGCCAGTCCGATGAGCGCGAGCATCTCGTTCAGCAGGTTGCCCGCCTGTCCCACGAACGGCAGGCCCTGGCGGTCTTCGTGAAAACCGGGGCCTTCGCCGATGAACATGATGTCGGCGTCGAGGGCGCCGTCGCCCGGCACGGTCTTGTTCCGGCCCTGTGAAAGCGTGCATTTGGTACAGCCGGAGATTCGGGCGAGCAGCGACTGGTAATCGGACATTGTGCCACCCCTCCTCTGGGAAGCAACGCGCCTTGGTGCGGTTGCCCCATGCTATATGAAGCGCGCGCGCGTGTAAAGCCGTAGAGGGAGGTGGCGCAGCCCGATTTCCTTTAAGCTATGATGTAGCATGGCTACACTTAGCAAATAGTCAGAGTCCCAAAGGATGCGGACCCATGGCAAAAATCGAGGGCATCAGGGTCAGAAACTACCGAGTGTTTGAAGATGTGACGCTTGGGAAGCTGTGGAATACGCAGGAATATGAACCGTTGACTTCAATGACAGCGGTGATTGGGAAAAACGGGGTTGGCAAGAGCTCTTTGTTCGACGCCTTTGGTTTTGTTGCGGATTGTCTGAAGGTCGGCGTCGAAGAGGCCTGTGACACTCGTGGGCGCGGCGGATTCGACCGAATCCGTTCCCAAGGGAGTGAGGCTCCAATTGCATTTGAGGTCTATTACAGAGAAGAGGTGCGGGCGCGGCCTATCACATACGAATTTGAGATTGACAAAGACAGTTCCGGTCGGCCCTACGTATTGCGTGAACGGCTTCGCCAGCGACGTGGAGGGCAAAGCCGCGGCCGGCCATTCTCGTTTTTGATTCTGAATGATGGGGCGGGAGTGGTATGGAGAGGAGAAGCGCAAGGAAAACAGGTTGATGAAGACCAGTTGAGACAACTCAACTTTCGCGGACTAGTAGAACTGCTCCAGTCTGGGTCGGGAGACGAGGAAAGCGCAGAAACAGAGGTCATCGAGCTCCAAGATAAACGCAGGCTAGGAATAGCAACTCTCGGCACACTGAAGCAACACCCGAGAATATCGTCTTTTCGGCAGTTTGTCGAAGGCTGGTACTTGAGCTACTTTACGCCAGATGCCGCTCGCAGCCTGCCTTTGGCCGGTCCCCAGCGGCGGCTGAATGTTCACGGTGACAATCTTGGCAACGTCGTTCAGTTCATGGAGCGCGAACATCCAGACAGATTCGAACGCATCCTAAGTGGGATTGCCGAGAAGATTCCCGGTATTGACCGCATTGATACGGAACGCAGCCCGGACGGTCGGCTGCTTCTCCGCTTCAACGACAGAGGCTTTGACGATCCCTTCTACGCTCAGCAAATGTCGGATGGCACGTTGAAGGTCTTCGCCTACATGCTCATGTTGGAAGATCCGCAGCCCCCGCCGTTCATATGCATCGAAGAACCTGAGAACGGCCTCTACCACAAACTGCTGGAGGTCTTGGCCACCGAATTCCACGCGCACGCCACTGGGAGAAGAGGCGCGCCCCAGATTTTCGTCACGACGCATCAGCCTTATTTCGTTGACGCGCTCAAGCCCGATGAGACATGGGTGCTGGAGAAGGGGGTTGACGGCTTCTCAACCATCCGCAGAGCCAGTGATGACAGAATTGTCAAAGCGATGGTGGATGAGGGTCTGCCGCTGGGCGGTCTCTGGTACAGCGACTATCTTGATCGGAGATAGATGGTGCATTTCGAAGTCTTGGTCGAAGATAAGTCGGGAAGCATTGCGCTCGAAGTCATTCTCGGTAAGATTCTTGGCGAAAACCACACCGAACACTCATGGAGGATGTTCCCGTACAAGGGTATTGGTCGCGTACCTAGGGACCTGCGTGGTGTAACGTCGCCGGAGCATCGGATACTCTTGGACCAATTGCCAAGGATATTGCAAGGATATGGAAAGAGTCTCCAGGTTTCATCTGCGGTCATCGTGGTAGTGGACTTAGACGACAGGGACTGCATGGAGTTCAAGCGTGAGTTGCTTGATATTCTTACTGCGTGCGATCCGGCTCCGAGGACCTTGTTCAGAATAGCCATCGAGGAAGGCGAAGCATGGCTCTTGGGAGACCGTGACGCTATAAAGGTGGCCTATCCCAATGCGAAAGATTCAGTTCTGGATGATTACGTGCAGGACAGTGTATGCGGCACGTGGGAAACTCTTGCGGACGCTATCCATGCAGGTGGGTCCACAAGGCTCAAGAAACTGGGGTACCCGGATATAGGAGAAGCGAAATGCGATTGGGCCGCGACAATAACTCCCCACATGGACATTGACAGCAACCGGTCAACGAGCTTTCAAGTGTTTAGAGATGGCGTGAGAAATCTTGCAGGCATCAGTCTCGAAGGGAATCGAGCGGCCGCAAGCCCCTAGCCGAAGAGCCTTACCAGCATCTCGACCCCGTAGTACCCGGCTAGGGCGACAAGGGTGATCTTGAGCGTCTTGCCGGCCCATACGAGCAGAGCGAAGCGCTCAATGGGGTATCGTACGGTCCCCGCCCAGATTCCGGCGACGTCGAACGGCACTGGAAGGGCAGCGGAGCAGAACAGGACGACAGCGCCCCAGCGGTCTGTCCATCTGGTCAGACGATGGATCATTGGGCGGTCGGGCAGCAAGACCGCGCCTCTGCGTCCTAGGGCATAGCCCACGAACTCTCCGAGGGTGGCGAACGTCCCGCCGACGATCCCGAGGATGAAGGGGTTGAGGACCGCTCCCATGGCGAAGGTATAGGCCAACGCGGGTGTGGGCACGATGATCATCGCGCTGTTGCTGAACTCGGCGGCGGCGACTCCGACGTATCCCCAAGAGCCGAGCGATTCGAGGACGGTGCTGAACCTGATCATCAGGTAGGCCAGCGCGACGGAACTCGCCGCCATGGCGGCAAGCTGGAGGGCCACCATGCGCGGCGCCCTTTCGGCGAGGGTCGGCAGCGACGGGCGGGAGAGAGGGTAGTCCTGAAGCAGGGCGTACGCCTGTCTGTTTTCAACGGAGGTACTCAATTCGCGTCCTTCTCAAGAATCTGAACTGCTGCCCCCGTACTACCAAAGTACCGTACTTGTCTAATACTTTCATCGGTAAATGGGGTCAGGATTCGACGACATTCGGGCTACGCCCCTCCTCGTGCTTTCGTACTAGAACGGGATTTCATGAACCTCGGCAAGCCCCCTCACAGCCTTTCCTGATATACTCGGGGCTCAGAGCAGGACAACGCGCCAATGACCCTCAAAGCCGGTATCTTCGGGTACCCGATTACTCATTCGATATCGCCCGCGATGCACCGGGCGGCGTTCGACCACGCGGGTATCGACGCCGTCTATGAGGCGTGGGACACACCGCCCAACGCGCTCGCGCGCGGCGTGGCCAAGCTCAGAGGGGATAAATACCTGGGCGCGAACGTCACGGCGCCGCACAAGCGGGCGGTGATGGAGCATCTGGACGAGATCGACGAGCTGGCGACCAGGATCGGCGCGGTCAATACCATCGTGAACGACGGGGGCCGACTGCTGGGGTCGAACACGGATGCCGCAGGGTTCATAGACTCGCTCAAGGATGAGGCGGGTCTCACTCTTTCGGGTCTGGACGCCGCGCTAATCGGCGCCGGGGGCGCTGCGCGCGCGGCGGCCTACGCGCTGGCGATGGAGGGCGCTCGGTCGTTGACGATTGCCAACCGCACGTTGGAACGAGCGCGAACGCTTGCCGACGAGGTACGTCGGATGGGACTGGAAGCGCGCGCAATCGCGCTGGATGACGACGGACTGCTTGAACGCTGCTTGGAAGCGCATCTGATCGTCAACTCCACGTCGGTAGGGATGCTGCACGGCCCGTCCGAGGGAGCGTCTCCGATCCCGCCCGAATTCATCAGGCCCGGAGTAGTGGTGTACGACATGGTCTATAACCCCGCGGATACGCCTTTGCTGAAGACTGCGCGCGCTCGAGGAGCGGAAGTAGTCGGCGGCCTCCCGATGCTGGTTTACCAAGGGGCGGCCTCGTTCCGCCGGTGGACTGGACTGCCCGCCTCCACGACGGCGATGTTCGAGGCGGCGCGCCAAGCTCTGAACAACATGAATAATCCCCCAAAGGACTTCGACAGATGAAATACAGTTCCGGAGCCAGGGTGTACCTGGTCAGCAGACCCGCGGTGGATTGGGAGCAGATAGCAGCTTTTCTCTCAGACGAGGGTCTTCCACCGATCCCCGACAGCATCAGGGCCGGCGCGGACGACTCCAACGCGATCATAGAGGTGTCGGCGCGGCTGTGCTACATGAGCTTCGGACGCGGAAGGCGGGATATATCGGATTTCATACACAACTTGCTCAGCTCGAAGGACGGCTCGGTGTTCGAGCACGTCAACTACGGGTTCGTGTTCACGGGTGTTTCCCGGAGCCTGACGCACGAGCTAGTCAGGCACAGGGCAGGATTCGCATACAGCCAGCGGTCGCAGCGATACGTGGACGAGACCGAGGGATCATTCGTCCTGCCGCCCGCGCTGGCAGGCGACGACGTAGGCGCGGACGAGGCGCGCGGCATCCTGAAGGACGCGATGGAGTCGGCGTCGGAGAGTTACGTTAGGCTGGTGGCTGAACTGGAGTCGGCGCTTCCGAGGGAGAGATTCGAGCGCAATACCGACCGCCGCAAGGCGATCCGGCAGGCGGCGCGCGCGGCGCTGCCGAACGCCACGGAGACCAAGATATTCGTCACTGGAAACGTCAGGGCGTGGAGACACTTCATAGAGATGCGCGCCGCGCCGTTCGCCGACTGGGAGATACGCTCGCTCGCCTTGCAGGTACTCGAAATCCTCCAGAAAGAGGCGCCGATCATGTTCGGCGACTTCGAGGTGTCGGACCTCTCGGACGGAACCCAGATCGCGGCGCCGGAGTATTCTAAGGTGTGACGTTATCGAGAATCTATGCCTAGAGAATCACTCGAACCGGCAACGGCACTAGCTCTGCCATTACGACGGATTGCATCCGCGATTGGCCCCAGACGAGATGGCCCTGAGAACATTCCTTCGTCAAGAATTCTCTGAACCTCTTGGGGCTCCATTGACACTAAGAGCTTGAAGACTCTGGGTATGGCGTTTGCGCGAGACTTAGACGCAGGTTCATCGATGCCATTCAGGCGACAGAAGTTGACAATATCTCCAAATGTGGGGAGGAAGGACTTACTCTGAAATCTTTCGGCAAGTTCAACCACCGTTGGCTCTACCTCCGGCAGCAACTCCATCTTGGCAACGTACTGTGGCGCTGTGGGCTTGGACTTTCTCCTAGTAGTGCCCCGTGTATCTGTGCCCCCGTTAGACGCTTCGGCCTTCTGATTTGGCCTGCCGGGGGGGCCTATCTCCCTGAGCGATGCGTCAACCTGCTCGAATCCGTACTCCATAACCATTGCGCGCAGCGTATCACTGAGACTGTCTTTGACCATGACCCAACTCCCTCAGGGTAGTGTACCAAGACCGAGCCCACTCAACTCAGCCATATCGAAAAACTCGTCAGCAAACCGGTTCATCTCAGACTGAGCATTCCCGATATGGCTGTAATTACCTCTCATCATTTTGGGAAAGCCCCGCGAATAACTAATCTGGTTATCAAAGATATGCCATCCATTCTTGGCTGCTTCCTCTCTAATCTCTATCATTGCCGTTCGTCTCTCTGGTCCTCCATCGTTGTTGCCACGATAGGTGGCATCGTTGACAACAATACCGATCACGTCGATCTGGTGTCCCCGATTACTTCTTCTGAACTCGTTGAGTGAATCATTGAGCAACGGGAAACCGATGGTCGCGAAGAACTCAGGTCTGACGGGAACGAGGATGTATCGCGAGGCGTGATATGCGGCTTGAGTGAATATGGACTCAGTAGGCGCGCAGTCGATGAGTATGAGAGCTTCATCCTGGAAGTCGTCGGCAATGAGCCGCGCTAGGCATCGTGAATCAGGCCTTACGGCAGAGATCAAGTTGTCGGAAAAGTCAAACCGTGAGGGAATAACTCTCAAATTATGACTGACAGGGCGAACCACGCTGGAAACACTCAATGCGGTCGCTGACGATGAACCAGATGTCGGAGGCTGATACCCTGTAAACACCTCAACAACCGAAGGCGAACGGCTAATCAAGAACTGTCTATAGCTTCCTTCGCCCATGAGCGCTTGGGACATATTGGCCTGCGGGTCCAGATCGATGGCTAGGACTCGGCGACTGGAGTTCCTGTAAGAGTAACGCCGTGCGGCAACACGGGACAGCGACGCTGCGACTGTCGTTTTGCCGACGCCGCCTTTCATGTTGATGACCGATATGCAGATCGGACCACTCTCGGATGGCACAGAAGCCTCCTCTGCCGGGGGCTGGTGACGGATAACTAGAAATCCATGAGGTCGCCTCTATCAGGCAGTATGGTTGACATTATCCCTGATAGGAAACGACGCGGCAAGTATTGGGCAGTACGAGAACTCACCTCCTTGTCAGGACAGAAGACTCTGATGGAGCTAGTACAAAGCTGGATATCGGTATGAACGCAGAAGATAAATGCGGTCTCGCATTGACGGCGTACTGCCTCGTTGCTACACTCGCACCACTCCAACCCCCGCGCCCGGAGCAGGAAAGACCATGCCCAACGCTCAGCTTGACGCCGTAATCGACCTTCTGACCGGCCGCGAGCCTCTGGAGAACCCCACGGTTCACGACTCCCGTAAGCGATTCGAGAAGCTGATGCGCGTCGTGGGCGGAGACACCGCGGCGAGCATCCTCACAGTCGACGTGGACGGCGTTCCCGGCGAGTTGGTATCCAGTGGTGAGACATCCAGCGGCAGAGCCGTACTATACCTTCATGGCGGGGGATACGTCATTGGGTCGCCGAACACCCATAAGGAGTTGACGCGCCGCCTCTCTGTGGCGGCGGACGCCGACGCGCTCGTGATCGACTACCGGCTCGCCCCCGAGAATCCGTTTCCGGCTGCGGTCGAAGACGCGGTATCGGCGTATAAATGGCTCATCGGTCAGGGCTGCGACCCCGCCGACATTGCGATAGCCGGCGACTCTGCGGGCGGCGGCCTGACGGTCGCCGCGCTGGTTAGCTTGAAGGAGCAGGGCGTATCGCTGCCCGCGTGCGGGGTTTGCATATCCCCGTGGGTCGATATGGAGGGTCTGGGCGAGTCGATGACATCCCGCGCGGCCCTGGACCCCATGGTGCAGCGCGAGGGCTTGGTCGCAATGGGGGAAAGTTATCTCAACGGCGCCGATCCCAGGACTCCGCTCGCCGCGCCGCTATACGCGGACCTCAGCGGGCTGCCGCCGCTTCTCATACAGGTCGGCACGAGCGAGACGCTCTACGACGACGCGACCAGGCTCGCCGAAAAGGCCGAGGCGGCCGGAGTCGAGACCTGTTTCGAGTCCTGGGAGGAGATGACCCACGTCTGGCACCTGTTCGCGCCCATGTTGGACGAGGGCCAGCGCGCCATAGAGCGAATTGGGGAGTATGTCCGCGCCAAAACAACCGCCATGAGCTAGACGGGCGTCCCGTGCCGAAACGACAGAACAGACCGGAGCCCAGATTCGACTGGTTCATACCAATCGACGGCGACGGCAGACACATCGGTGCCCTTCGCGCCGAGCGTCCGCCCACGTTCGACTATCTGAACGAGGTGGTTCAGACCGCCGAGCGCAACGGATTCTACTCGCTGCTCATCCCTACCCGGTTTGCCAACGGACTCTTCGAGGAGACCGCGCCGCTGTCGGAGACCTGGACGACCGTGACCGCTCTCGCGGCGGTCACCAGCCGGATCAGGTTTTTGATCGCGGTCAGGCCGGGATTCATTTCGACCGGCCTGTTCGGGCAGATGGCCGCGACACTCGACCAGATCAGCGGCGGACGCATAGACCTGAACGTGGTCCCAGGCGGGATTCAGGGGGACTTCGAGCGGTTCGGCGAGACGAGCGACCAGGCGTACCGTTACGAGCGCGCAGAGGAGTTCATCGCGGCGCTCCGCGCTCTGTGGGAACGGCCCGAGCCCGTGGACTTCGACGGGCGCTTCGTCACTTTCAGGGGCGCGCTCGCTTCGCCCGGCGTCGTGGACGGAGGGCCGAAGTTCTACCTCGGAGGAGCGTCGGATCGCGCCCTGGCGCTCGCCGGCAGACAGTCCGACGTCTATCTGGCGTGGATACTTCCGAAAGAGCGGATCGAGGCGCACATTCAAAAGGCGGAGGCTGAGTTCGAGTCGGCGGGACGCCAATCGGCCTACGGACTGCGGACGCACGTTATCGTGCGACCGACCGAGTCCGGGGCGTGGGAGGCCGCGGAGTCGCTGCTGTCCAAGTCGGCGTCGGTTGTCAGGGAGCAGCGACAGGCGGCGTTCGCCGGAACGGCCATCGTCGGGCAGAAGGCTCAGACGAGGGCGGTCGAAGACCACAGGCTAAGCCCGCGCCTGTGGAACGGCATCTCCACGGTCCGCGTGAACTGCGGGACCGCGATCGTCGGGACGCCCGAGCAGGCAGCCGCCGAGTTGTTGGACTACTGGAAGCTGGGCATAGACGAATTCATCCTATCGGGGTTCCCGCACGTCGAGGAGTGCGACCGTGTCGCCGAGCATCTGCTGCCCATGGTTCGGGGGATGATCTCCGATGTCGTGGGCTGAAGCCGAAGGTATGCTGGTCGAAATTGTCATCTGAGACTCCAGAACGCAGTTCGGGCCATGAGGCCTGGATAAAGTGGCGGCAGGTCGGCCTCGTTGCAGCCGCGCTGCTGGTGATCGCCATCATCCTGTATATGGCGCGCGGCGCTCTGTTCCCGTTCGTCATCAGCATTGTTCTGGCCGAACTTCTCTATCCGGTGGTGGTGTTTCTGGAGGAGCGGATGCCGGGCCACGACAAGATGCCCGGCGTAACCCGAATCGTATCTATACTGACGATCTACGTCGGGTTCGCGGCGGTGGCAGCGGGCATTCTGTATCTCACGATTCCTCCTCTGTTCGCCGAATCGCAAGAGTTCATCGAGACTTTCCCGGAGTTCTATGAGCGAGCAAGGTCCACTGTGGAGGGCTGGTCTCAGGACTTCACGGAGCGGGTGCCCGTCGAGCTGAGAACCGAGATCGAAGAGGCGGTCGCGGCGGGCGGCAACGTTCTCGCGGACGCCGCCCGCGGGATCATCCAGCGAACGATAAGCGGCGTATCCAACGCGGTGACGCTGGTGATTGGACTCGCCATCGTGCCGTTCTTCCTGTTCTTCATCCTCAAGGACCGCGAGGAAGTGGTCGGCGGGGTCTATCCGATGCTGTCGCCGCGCGGACGAGTTCACACGCGCAGCGTCATCTTCATGGTGAACCGCGTCATAGGCTCCTACGTCAGGGCGCAACTACTGAGCGCGACGGTCGTCGGAGTCATGGTCTTCGTCGGACTGTCCATACTTGGCATCAAGTTCGCCGCCATTCTGGGCTTGGTCGCCGGGCTGTTCGGTCTGATTCCTATAATCGGTCCGCTGCTCGGCGCCGTTCCGGGCCTGCTGGTCACGCTGGCAAGCTCGCCCAGCCAGGTGATATGGGTCGCGCTGGTTTACGTAATCGTTCAACTCATAGAGAACAACCTCATCGCGCCGCGCATACAGGGCAGAGCCGTCCGGCTGAATCCCGCGATCATAATGGTGACGCTCGTGGTGGCGAGCGAAGTCGCGGGACTTTGGGGCGTCATCGTCGGCGTGCCTCTCGTCGCCGCGGCAAGGGACGTGTTCGTTTACTTCTACAAAGAGTGGGACTCCGAGGCCGCGGAAGAGCCGCCAGCCACCGAAGATGAAGCAGAGCCTGAGCCGGCGCCCGCGGAATGAACATTGTCCCTTACCACTGTCCAATATCCATCCCCTTGTACGCTACACCTTGCATCCTGTACCTTATACCTCACGCCCCAATCGAGCAGAGTCGAACCCAGAAGGATAGGAGTCAAGACAATGTCCAAGAGTCGCACATTTGGTTGGATCCTCTTCGCCGCGGGAGCGGCGCTGCTCCTGATGCTCGTCATGGCATGCGGTACAGAGACAGTGGAGGTTCCCGGCGAAACGGTGGTGGTGGAGAAGGAGGTCGTCAAGACCGTGGAGGTTCCGGGCGAGACCGTCGTCATGGAAGTGGTTAAGGAGGTCGAGGTACCGGGCGAGACGGTTGTCGTCGAGAAGGTGGTCACTGAAACGGTCGAGGTTCCCGGCGAGACGGTTGTCGTTGAGAAGGTGGTCACTGAAACGGTCGAGGTTCCGGGCGAGACCGTCACCGTCGAGGTCGTCAAAGAGGTGATGGTGCCGGGCGAGACCGTGGTCGTCGAAAAAGAGGTCGTCAAGACCGTTGAAGTACCCGGCGAGACCGTCGTGGTCACCAAAGAGGTCCCGGTGGAGGTCGTCAAGACGGTGGAGGTCGTCAAGACAATCCAGCTTCCCGGCGAGACCGTCGTGGTCCAGAAAGAGGTTCAGCCCGAGAGATTCACCACCAACGTATGGGGAGAGGTGGTCGAGGTTCCACGCTACGGAGGGACGATTCCCGCAGCCGTAATCGGCCTGCCGGAGACTTTCGACCCCTACCATAACGCCAGGGAGAGCATGGTGCTCTACTCGCCGTTCGTCCTGGAGGCGATGGGCGACGTTGACTGGTCGCTGCCCCGCGACAATGCCCGCTACCTCACGTCCAGATACGTCGATATGAGCTACGCCGGCGGAGAGTTGGCCGAAGACTGGTCGATCTCATCCGACCTTATGACGTACACCTTCGACATCCGCGAGGGCGTCCAGTGGCACGACAAGGCCCCAATGAACGGTCGTGAGCTTACCGCCAAGGACATCGAGTTCACGTTCCTACGCGACTTCGGAATGGGGTCCGGAGCGACAGAACCCAACATCTTCTACGAGGCTTTCCAGGGCATCCCAGTAGAGTCCTTCGAGGCGACCGAAGACAACAACTTTGTCGTCAAGTTATCGGAACCCGGACACGTTCTCCACATCCAGTGGTTCTTGGGCGTGGGCGAGACGCCCACAGGCCTGATAGCGCCCCCGGAGGTCATCGAACAGAGCGGCGACATGCAGGACTGGGAGAACGTGGTCGGCACAGGGCCTTACGAGATAACCGCCTTCCAGCCCGGCTCCTCCCTGACACTCACCAAGAACTCCAACTACTGGCAGATCGACCCTATTCATCCGGGCCTCAACAACAGTCTGCCGTATGCCGACGAAATCAGGCTGTTCGTAATCGAAGACTCGGCGACCAGGGCAGCCGCGCTTCGCACGGGCAAGACAGCCCTCGCCGGCGGAAAACACCTGTCGCTGGAGCAGGCCATCGCCCTTCAGAAGACCAACCCTGAGCTAGTAGCGCACACGTTGGCCGGCGTTCAGTCCACCACGCCGATAATGAGGGGCGACCGCGAGCCCTTCAACGACCGCAACGTCCGCATCGCCATGCAGAAGGCGATCAACCTGGCCGAGATAAACAGCGGCTACTACTACGGCATGGCCAACCCGACCCCGACGGGATTCATAACAGCCCTCGCGCCGGGCATGTTCATACCCTTCGAAGAGTGGCCCGACGACGTCAAGGCCCAGTACATGTTCGACCCCGACGAGGCTGAGAGGCTGCTCGACGAAGCCGGGTACCCCCGCGGCTCGGACGGAGTTAGGTTCACAGCCGGCTGGGACCTGAAAGCGGAATGGGCTGAGGACGTCGATCTCGCGCTGCTCGCATCCAGCTACTGGAAGAAGATCGGCGTGGACGTCGAGATCAACGCGCAGACGGATGACGGCGTGTACTTCAACCGCATCATACAGGCTTCCCACGACGGGATGACCCACGGATGCTGCCGTCACAAGAATGTCCTCCCGGTTGGCGAAATGGCCTTCTCGGTTCCCGTGGCCGGCGGCTATACCTACCTGGACGACCTGATCGCCCGCGCCGGCGAGGAGACCGACGTCGCCGCGTATCGCCAGATAGCGCGCGAGATGGACGAGCTCTACATCAAGGAGGTGTCCTCGATCTATCTCGGAAGGGTTCCCCTGATCATGCTCCACCAGCCCTGGCTCAAGGGCTACCGGGGCGAGTATGGCGGCGCGTTCGAGGGCTTCCACAGAGTCCTGATGTACGCCTGGGTAGATCAGGACCTCAAGCAGAGGATGGGCCACTAGGGATTCCCGTCCAGTCACTCTTTGAGCCACCGATTCGCTGGGGGGTTGACGCCCCCCAGCGGTCTTTAGGCGAGGTCTAATTTGCAGCGCTACGTCATCAGAAGACTGCTTCTGATAGTCCTGACCCTCTTCCTCGTCTCAGTCATCGTCTTCCTCATGATTCGCCTCATCCCCGGCGACATCGTGGACAGCATGATTGCCGAGATGATGCGCGGCGGGCAGATTCTCGGCGAACCTCCCGACCGCGAACGGCTGGAGCGCGCATTCGGCATAGACGTGCCCATTCACGTCCAGTACGGACGCTGGCTGCGCGACCTGATGCTTCACGGCAGCCTGGGCAACTCGCTTCTCAGCGGCGCGCCGGCGCTGGAACTGATCGGCAGCAGAATCGGCGTCACGTTCGAGTTGGGCCTGCTCGCAATTCTTATCTCGATGCTGATCTCGCTGCCGATAGGCGTCTTTTCCGCGATGCGGCAGGACACGTTCGGCGACTACCTGGGGCGGAGCCTCGCAATCATCTTCATCGCCGTGCCGAGCTTCTGGATAGGAACGCTCATCATGATCTACCCCTCCATCTGGTGGGGGTGGACGCCGCCACTGGAAGTCATCCCTTTCACAGAGGACCCTATCGGCAACCTGAAGATGTTCCTGATTCCGGCTTTCATACTGGGCATGGCAATGGCCGGAACGACTATGAGAATGACCCGCACCATGATGCTCGAAGTACTCCGCCAGGACTATATCCGAACCGCGTACTCCAAGGGTCTGAGGGAGAACCTCGTAGTCGTCAGACACGCGCTGAGAAATGCGCTGATGCCGGTTGTGACCGTGATTGGGGCGGAGTTGGTCCTGCTTGCGGGCGGCTCCATAATCATCGAGCAGATCTTCGCCCTGCCCGGAACGGGGAAGCTCATGCTCGAGGCGCTTCACCAGAGAGACTACACGATCGTATCCGGTATAAACATGGTGGTAGCGACGGTAGTGGTGATGTCGAACCTGCTCATTGACATCTCCTACGCTTACCTGGATCCCAGAGTGCGCTACGGCTAGTCGAGACAGCGAATGAACCGGACCACGGAAATCCCCGTACAGGATATTCAACCCAGGAGGCGCGGCCCCTGGGCCGACTTCGTCTTCAGGCTGACGCGAGAGAAGCCGTTGGGGATTGTCGGCGGGGCGATAGTCGCGCTGCTGCTGTTCTGCGGCGTATTCGCGGATTTCCTGGCCCCTTATGAAATCGACGAAATAGACATCCTGAGCAGGTTCGCTCCAATTTCAGGCGACCACCTGCTCGGCGCGGACCAGCTTGGCAGAGACATCTTCAGCCGTCTCATCTACGGCGCGCGGGTCTCGATGATAGTCGGCCTCGCCGCGACCGCCGCCACGGTGTTGGTCGCCGCGGCGATAGGCGTTCCCTCCGGTTTCTTCGGAGGCAAGCCTGACATAGTGATGCAGAGATTCGTAGATGCCTGGACAGCCTTCCCGTATATGCTAATCCTGCTGACCGTAATGTCCATAGTGGGACGAGGGATGATTCAGATAGCGCTCGTCATAGGAATACTGAACGGCATTGGCTGGTCGAGGGTCGTCAGGAGCGCGGTGATCGAGATAAAGGGGAATGACTACTTTCTGGCGGCTCACGCGCTCGGCAGCGCTCACGCGGGAACGCTGTGGCGGCACGTCATGCCGAACGTCACGGCTCCGCTGATTGTCATATTCAGCGTCAGCATAGGGTCGGCGATCATGGCCGAGGCCAGCCTGAGTTTCCTCGGATTCGGGCTGCCTCCCGACGTCCCAAGCTGGGGCGGTATGCTCAGCGGCGAAGGTCGCAGGTTCATGGAGACCAAGCCCGTCCTGGCCCTGTTCCCCGGTATCGCCCTCGCAACTGTCATCTACGGCGTGAATATGTTCGGCGACGCCGTGAGGGATCTGTTAGACCCCAGGCTACGCGGCTCTAAGTGAGTTTTAACCGACCTGCTCCCAGTCGCTGCCCAGAAGGTCGAAGCGGCGGCGCAGTTCCTCGACCGCCTCGCTAATATCCGGCCCGCCGCTCTCGACGATCTCGATGTTCGCGCTCAGATGCGAAGGGTTGTGCGTTCCGACGATAACCGTGTCTGCCTCGTGCGCGAACACGAACGCGAGGGCAAGCGCGGTCGGATCCTCCGGCTCGCCCGGTATGGGTCCGGCCCGCTTCATCGCCTGCACTCGCTCGTGGTACTGGCGTCGCTTGAATATCCACGCTTCGGGGTAGTCGTCCGGGATGTCTTCCAACTCAAATAGACCTCTCGCCCAGATGCCGTTGGCGAGCGGCCGCTTGATGATGAGGCCGATGTCCTTTTCTCTCGCCCTTGCGAACAGGCCGTTTCGGGCGCGCTGGTCCACGAGGTTGAACGTCGTCTGCAAGGCGTCGAAAGCGCCGCACTCGACGGCCCACTCAGCCGAGTCGTTGTCTCCGGCGAAGCCTAGGAATCTCACCTTGCCCGCATCTCGCGCCTTGAGCATCGCGCCGATGATCTCATCGCGGTAAGGAGCCAGCAGGCCGGTGTCCGGGGCGCCGTACTGAAGCTGGATGATGTCCAGCCGGTCGGTCTTCATCTTCCGCAGGCTGTCGTCTATGCTCTCGCTGACCGCGGCTTCGTCGTACTCGCGGGCGCTGGCATCGTCGTAGATGGGACCGAACTTGGTCGCGAGTACGTACTCGTCGCGGCGATGGCTGATCGTCTCGCCGATAAGCTCCTCGGTAATGCCGTATCCCGATGCGGTGTCGAGGAAGTTGATGCCGCCGTCGAGCACCGCCTCCAGCACCCGGCCGGATTCCGAGATGTCTCTGCCGCCCTTGTCCTGCCGGTCGATCTCCGCCAGTCCGTATCCGAGCGGCGTGACCTGAAGTTCCGTCCGGCCCAGACGCCTAGTTTCCATGTGGCCGCACCTCGATTTCGCTAGATTGAATGGTCGGAATTGTTGCAGATTTCTTCGGCTGTGTCAATCGCCCGCCGAATTTTGCCGTCTTGACACTCATGGGGTTGTTGATTAGGATGCGGTCTCAGAGTGCAAACGCCGGGAGCGGGAATGTCCAGCAGGTATCAACGCGAAATCGAAGAGATTCTGGAGAGCGCGGGTGAAGTCGGGCCGCCGCCGCGAGGAAATCGGCCGCGTCGGCATGGCTTCTTTCGGCTGGTGTGGCTGTATGCGAGGCAGTCGCTGAGAGGCGGTTTTTGGTCTATCACTCCGGGGCGGGTGATGCTGACGGGGTTCCTTCTGCTTCTTACGGGTCTTGCGCTGCAGGTGTTTGGATTGGGGACGCTCGGCCTTCTGGCTTGGGCCGGGCTGGTGGTGTTCATCATCGGTTACGGGATGGTCTTGGCCAGGCCGCCTAAGGTCGAGAAGCGATGGCGCGGCCAAATCGTGGATGACCGGCAGGAGTCTTGGTTCGAGCGTATGAGGCGCAGGATCAGGCGGGGCTAGACGGCGCACTCTCCTTCGCCGCGTTCCAGGACATATTTGACGGTCTTGGACCAGTCTATGTACATGTCCAGCGACTCGCGGTTGAGTTCCGGAATCTCCTTGAACTCGGCGAGCAGAGGCTCGAACGACTCCGGCCCGACGCGGGCGGCGAAGTCCCGGAATATCTCGTCGTCGCCGCGCTCGGCCTTGTAGAAGTCCAGAACCTTCCTGAGGGCTTGGGGCATACTCTTGGCCGGGACCTTGGTCTTGACCCTGAGTCCGATGCGCGTGTCGCCCTCCTCGAATCCGCCGCCGAGGAACAACTCATAGGCGGGCACCTGTCCGCTGGGCCCCTTGGCCGCCGCGCCGTGGAAGCCGATGTCGGCGACGTGGTGCTGTCCGCATCCGTTGGGGCATCCGCTCATCTTGATGTGCATCTTGCGAATGAGCGGATCGTTCTCCTGGTCGATTACCTCAACGGCATCGGCGACCGCGCGGCCAAGACCCATGGACGACGTAATGCCGAGCTTGCAGCTATCTGTGCCCGGGCATGAGACGACGTCGGTTATCTCGAGGGCTCCGGCCTCGCCAAATCCGATCTCTTTGAGGTTTTGCCAGACTTCATAGAGCGCGTTTTCGGGAACCCAACGCACCGCTAGGTTCTGCTGGTGGGTTAGCCGCGCGCGGCTCGCGCCGTACTTGCGGGTGAGGTCGGCGAGCTTGTGGAACTGGCTGGAGTCGATGTCTCCGAGCGGGAGCTTGGCGGTGACCGTGTGGTAGCCGCTCTGCTTCTGTGGCTGGACGTTGGTATCGAGCCAGCGCTCGAATTCGGGGTCCGGCCCGGCGGGCTGAAAGTCGCCGTCGAGCGGCGGGGCGTCGGCTTCCTCATCGTCTATGAAGAGCAGGCCGGTTGGGTCGAATGAGCGCTGCGCCCATGCTTCCTGAAGCTGTTCTTCGACGAGAACGCGGAACTCGTCTATCCCTATTCGGGCGATGAGGAACTTGACGCGGGCCTTCATTCTGCTGCGCCGCAGTTCGTCGGAGTCATGGAATACCCTGAGCGCGGCTTCCGTGACTCTGAGGTACTCGTCGGCGGTGACGAATTCGTAGAGCGTCGGGGCGATGCGCGGCATGATGGAAGTGCCGCCGCCCATGAGCATCTTGAATCCCTTCTGCCCGTCTTGGATGCGGGGTATGAAGCCGACGTCGTGGATGCCGGTAATGGCGCAGTCGCGGTCGCAGCCTGAGAAGGCGGACTTGATCTTGCGCGGCATAGACTGTGTGAAGGGGTGCCTGACGAAGTATCGGGAGTATGCGGCGGCATAAGGGGTGACGTCGAAAGGCTCGTTGGCGCAGACGCCCGCGATGGCGCATCCGGTGACGTTGCGGACGGTGTTCCCGCACGCCTCGCGGGTGGTGAGTCCGACTGAGGCGAGCATTCGCATGATCGTTGGGGTGTCGGGCAGCGGGATGTGATGAAGCTGGATGTTCTCGCGAGTCGTGACGTGGCCCTTGTTGAGCGGGGTGTAGTTGGCGACGACCTCGCCCATCATGTCCAGTTGGTCGGCGGTCATGCCGCCGAAGGGTATCTTGATGCGGAACATGTGGACGTCGGGCTGCCGCTGTCCATAGACCCCCTGCCGCAGCCGGAAGGCCATGAAATCGGTGGGGTCCCAGTCTCCGGCCTGGAACTTGTTCACGCCCATCTCGAACTCATCGATCTCGGAGGGCAGGTACTCGATTATCGGCTTGGCGGTGGTCATTCGCTGAGTTCCTTCCTGAAGTCCGGTTTGTCCGGCGGCGAATGGCGATCGCTCCGCTCGAACGGATAGACGCGGGGATTTGGATTGTCCGTTGTATGGTAAATGTATCAACGTGGGGCGGTAGTGTCAATAAGAGGGTAGGGGCGGAGTCTGTGTCAGTTTGGTCGGTGAAGGTATCACCCTCACCCTAGCCCTCTCCCTCAAGGGAGAGGGGATTTTCGCGCTCGCGCGCGATGGAACTTCCTAAAGTGACACAGGTTCGTAGGGGTGGCGGGGGAAAGAGCAGCGGCGCGACGGGGATTAGCGTCGCGCCGCTGGGTTGAATGCCGTCGGCAGGAACGGATCAGTTGCCGTTGGTTTGGGTGCGCATCCGCGAGAATCGGCGAAGGAACGGGGGCAGGTCCAGTTCGTCTTCCTTTCCCGCCGCGAGCGCTTCTGACAGCAGCCGTTCGATGTTGTCTTCGCGTTCGCTGAGAATGTCGCCGTCTTGGAAGCCCGTGGCGATGATGGTCAGCTTGATCTCGTTCTCCATCTTGAGGTCCGTGACCATGCCGAAGATTATGTTGGCCTCCGGGTCAACGACTCTCTGAATCACCTCGGCGGCCTCGTGCAACTCGGAGAGTTTGAGGTCGCTGCCGCCGGTGATGTTGAACAGGACACCCCTGGCTCCCTCGATGGATACGTCGAGCAGCGGGTTGGTTATGGCGTGCTGGGCCGCCTCTCTTGCGCGATGGTCTCCAATGCCCCATCCGATGGACATCCACGCGGGGCCGGCGTCGCGCATTATGGCGTTAACGTCGGCGAAGTCAACGTTGATGTCTCCGGCGACGGTGACGAGTTCGGCGATCGACTGTACACCGATCCGCAGGACGTCGTCCGCCATCTTGAATGCGTTCTCGGCGGTTATCTCTTCCTCTGAGATGACTTGGAGACGCTCGTTGGGGATGACGAGCAGGGTATCGGTGTGCTCTCTGAGGCGTTTGATTCCCGCTTCGGCGACACGCTGCCGCCTGATGCCTTCGAAGTCGAAAGGCTTGGTGACCACGGCGACCGTGAGCGCGTTGGTCTCCTTGGCTATCTCAGCGATGATGGGCGTCGCGCCGGTGCCGGTGCCGCCGCCCATGCCGCCGGCCAAGAAGACCATGTCGGAGTCTCGGATGATCTCGTAGAGGTCTTCGCGGCTCTCCTCGGCGGACTTGGCGCCAAGCTCGGGCATACCTCCGACGCCCTTGCCCTGGGTAAGCTGGTCTCCGATGCGAATCTTAACCGGCACGTCGCTTCGGACGAGGGCTTGGGAGTCCGTATTGACGACGATGTATTCAACGCCGGGGATGCGCTCCCTGTACATTCTGGAGACAGCGTTGGATCCGCCTCCTCCAACGCCTATTACTTTGATTCGGGCAATGTTCTCTTGATCGCCCCGATATGTCGTCATGCCTATCCCCCCGGTTATCTAATTAAAGGCCTATTCCGGAAACATCCACCTGAGTAGTCGTGGGCGTTTTTTCCTGTGTGAGTTGCGCGGCTGACCTGTCGTCGAAATCTTGGATGGAGGCACCGGATGCTTCATGGCCCACATGACGAGGCCGACGCTGGTGGCGAATTCCGGGCCTTTTAGGACCTCCGGCAAGTCGGCCCTCGGGTTGGCGCCGCCAATTCTGACGCTTGGGGTCACGTGTCGTTTCACGAGGGCGTCGAGTCCCGGAAGTCGGGAGCTTCCGCCCGTGAGCACCAGAGTTCTCTTGGTGGGATCGTCAACGCCCGCGTCGGCCATCTTGATGCGGATGAGCCTCATCAACTCTCTGGCGCGCTCTCTGAGAAGTTGTGAGATTTCGCGCAGGCTGACTCGGGTGTCTAGCTGCCTGCCTCTGACGGGCATTCCAACGTCATCGAGCGCGCCGAACGTGGCCGGGTCGGTGTTGCCGTATTCCAGCTTGACCGCTTCGGCAGCCTCGTAGGTGGTGTTGAAGGCGACGCACATATCGTTGGTGAACTGGAATCCGCCAATGGGGAGCACCGAGGTGTACTCGACTATTCCCCTATCGAACATGATGATGTCGGAAGTGCCGCCTCCCATGTCCACGAGGACGGCGTCATCGAATTTTTCGGCTTCGGAGAGTACCGCTTCCGAGCTGGCGAGCGGCTCCAGCACTAGCGCTTGGACGGCGAAACCCGCTTTCTCGACCGATTGGGAGAGCCTGCGGACCGTGGAGACCTCGGCAGACACGACGTGGCTATCGACCTCCATCCTCTTGGTGTGCATACCCAGAGGATCGACTATGCCGCTCTGACCGTCCAGGATGTAGTTGCGCGGCAGGGCATGAAGCACTTGCCTCCCCGGCTGTTTGCTGGCTTCGGCAACGGTCACGGGTATCTTGGCTAGGTCCGCGCGGGTGATGACACCCCTTGCGGCTGCCCAGTCGATGCGGTCGTATCGGTTCTCGAAGGAGACATGTGCGCCGGTGATTCCCACGTATGCGGCCGTGACGGCGGCGTCGGCCTTGTCGACCGCGTCCGAAATCGAGCTTCGGATGGACTCTTCGGCCTCCGAGACGTCAGTGATGATGCCCCTTTCCATGCCGCGCGACGGCACTACGCTGTATGAGAGAACGGAGAACTGTCTCGCGCCCTCCGGACGCGCGATTATGGTACACACTTTGGTAGTGCCCACGTCAACCGCCGCGATGACTTTCGAGTCTTGGGTCATTCCGTGTTCTCTGAAGCCTTATGGATTTTCACCGACATATTCTACACACGAGGCATCGTCGAATAAAGTCCGACGCTGTTTACAGCCTCTCAGCCACCCTCATTCTGGCGCTTCGGGCTCGCGGATTGTTTCTAACCTCCGAGATGGTGGGCTTGACGGCCCCCTTGCCGATCGGCTTGAGCATTGGCGTCTTGTCGCAAATGCACTCAGGGAGCATCGGAGGACACGAACACCCTGAGGAGCTCTCTCGAATGAATTCCTTTACTATCCTGTCGTCTATGGAGTGATAGCTGATGACGACGAGCCGTCCTTTGGGCTGGAGCGATTGTACCGCCTGGGCGAGTCCGCGTTCCAAGCTCTCAATTTCAGCGTTGACGGCCATGCGAAGCGCCTGGAATGTGCGTGTCGCGGGATGGTTGCGGCTGTATGCGGGCCAGTTGAGGGCATCGGTTACGACGCCGGCGAGTTGGCCCGTGGTCTCGATACGTCGGTTTTTGACGATGCCCCTTGCGACGCGGGCCGCTCTGGGCTCGTCGCCGAGGTCGCGGATGATCTCCTCCAGCTTGGACAGCGGCCAGCGATTGACGATGTCGTAGGCGGTGAGGCCCTCGCCGGGATCGAAGCGCATGTCCAGCCGGGCGTCGTGCCTGAAGCTGAAACCACGCTCCGGGGTGTCGAGTTGCGCGGACGACACTCCAAGGTCGAATAGGACGCCACACGCGGGCAAGAAGTGGTTGTTATGCGCGATGGCGTGGACATCGGCGAAGTTGCCGTGGCACAGGTCAACCTGGTATCTCCAACGCGTGAGCCTGGACGCCGCGCGCTCCAGGGCCTCCTTGTCCAGGTCGATGCCCAGAACGCGCGCGCCGTGCGCCGTTTTCAGAATGGCTTCAGTGTGACCGCCATCCCCGACGTTGCAGTCAATGTAAGAGCCTCCCGGCATGACCGACATGGCTATAAGCATCTCGGCGACCATAGCGGGCCGATGGTTCGGGGGGGCGTGCGTCTTTTCTCTGGCCAAGGTTATCATATCTGTTCGGCTGCGCTTGTTCGGTCTGTCGATGGCTCCGTCGCAGAATCGTCCGCCGTATGGACACTTCATCAGTACATGGTAACATACAGTATGCCCGACGCCCTTTAGTCGGGAGCCGCGGAGCAGGTTCTGCGCGGACTTGGCAAGTGTCCCACCTAGCATATCCGATGCGCAAGGAAAATTGAGAGACGATTAACCTAACTTTTGAGAAGTCTTGGAAAATGCAAAAGACAGAGTTTAGATTCGCGTCGCTGACCATCAGCGACGCCGGCTCCAAGGGGGAGCGCGAGGACACCAGCGGCGACGCGATCGCGGAGATGATGGCCCAGGCCGGGTTCATACAGGTGGACCGGAGGATCGTCCCCGACGAATCGGCGCTGATCTCATCGCAGCTTAGGGAGTGGTGCGACGCCGCGGTGGCCGACGTGGTGGTAACCACGGGCGGCACTGGCTTGGGACCCAGGGACGTGACTCCGGAGGCGACCCGCGCGGTCATAGACATAGAGGCGCCGGGAATCGCGGAGGCGATGCGGATGGAGACGCTGAAGAATACTCCTTTCGCCATGCTCAGCCGCGGAGTGGTCGGAGTTCGCAACGGATGCCTGATCGTGAACCTGCCCGGCAGTCCGACAGGGGTCCGCGAGACGCTGGAGGTCGCGCTGAAGGCGATTCCGCACGCTCTGGAGATGATACGCGGCTGGCGGACACACGGCAGTCCGTAGGTCCGATACTCCCGATGCGCTTCCACGTCCTGACCCTGTTCCCGAAGATGTTCGAGGGGCCGCTCGGCGAGAGCATCATGGGCCGCGCGATACGCCAGGGAGTAATTTCGGTCCGGGTACACAACATCCGCGACTTCACGCACGACCGGCATCGGACCGTAGATGACTACCCGTACAGCGGAGGTCCGGGGATGGTGATGAAGCCGGAGCCGCTGTTCGAGGGCGTGGAGACGTTGCGCGCTTCGGGCGAGCTTGGCGAGTCGGCGCGGGTGATACTGCTGACTCCGCAGGGCCGCACGTTCACGCAGAGGGTCGCGGAGGAGCTCGCGGGCCTCGACGAGATGGCTCTGATATGCGGACGGTACGAGGGAGTAGATGAACGGGTCCGCCAGCATCTCGCGACTGACGAGATCAGCATAGGCGACTATGTGCTTGGAGGCGGGGAGATCGCCGCAATGGCGCTGATGGAGGCGGTGTCGCGCCTCGTGCCCGGAGTGGTGGGGTCGGCGGAATCGACGGGCAACGACTCTTTCACAACGGGCCTGCTCCAGCATCCGCTCTACACGAGACCAGCGCGGTTCAGAGATTGGGAGGCGCCGGAGATCCTGCTGTCGGGCCACCACGCCGAGGTCGCCAGGTGGCAGCGTCGAGAGTCCCTGCGCCGGACCTTCGAGCGCAGGCCGGACTTGCTGGGCAGTCTTGACGCCGACGAACTGAGCGCTGAAGACCGGCGGTTTTTGGCGGGGTTGGGGGGGTGAGTATGGGCAATGGGAACGGCGACGCAACGGAATCTGGTATATTAGGCGATCTGAGGAGGTCGTATGAAAGGTAAAGATTTTCTGTGGCTGGCGGACCTCGATTCCGAGGAGATCAGGCAGATGGTGAAGAAGGCGCGCTCTATGAAGGAGGGCGTCACGCCGAAGGCGATGGACGGCAAGGTGGCGGCGCTGCTGTTCGAGAAGCCGTCGCTGCGAACGCGGGTCAGCTTCGAGGTCGGCGTCAAGCAGATGGGCGGGTCGTGCATCTACCTGAGCCAGTCGGACGTCGGACTCGGCACACGCGAGCCTGCTGAAGACGTGGCGCGGGTGCTGGACAGGCTGGTGGACGTTATCGTGGCGCGGGTATTCTCGCATCGGAGCCTGGAGATACTGGCCGAGTACTCCGCCGTTCCGGTGGTCAACGCTCTGTCGGACCTCGCCCACCCTTGCCAGGCAATCGGCGACCTGCTGAGCATGAACGAGCACAAGGGCGACCTGGCGGGGTTGAGCGTGGCATACGTTGGGGACGGGAACAACATAGCTTCCAGCCTGGCGATAGCGTGCTCGTCGGTCGGGGCGAACTTCGCGATCGCGTCGCCGCCGGATTACCGCGTGCCCGAGATAGCGTGGGACGTGGCTCGGCGGAGGTCCGCCGAGAACGAGACGAACCTGGACTGGACCGAGTCTCCGGACGCCGCCGTGGATGGCGCGGACGTGGTCTATACCGACGTCTGGATCAGCATGGGCGACGAAGCCGAGGCTGACGCGCGGCGCGGTATATTCACGAAGTACCGCGTGGACGGCGGCCTGATGTCGCGCGCCGACTCGGAAGCGGTGTTCATGCACGACATGCCGGCGCATCGGGGCGAGGAGGTCTCGGAAGACATGCTGGATCATCCGAGGTCTATCGTGTTCCACCAAGCGGAGAATCGCCTTCACGCCCAGAAAGCGATACTCGCTGAGTTGATGGGCGAGTAGCCCGCTTCGTATTTCCCAATCGGCGGAGCGCTCCGCCGTCCGCATTGAGTCACTGACACGGGGGTAATGGTGGCCAAGCCGGTCGTCGCCATAGTAGGCAGACCCAACGTTGGAAAGTCCACCCTGTTCAACAGGCTGGTCGGGCGGACTGTGGCCATCGTGTCGAAGCGGTCCGGAACCACGCGGGACAGGGTCATGCTGGAGACCGTGTGGGCGGACTACCCCTTCATACTCGTCGATACGGGCGGAATGGAGGCGGTCCCGGAAAGCGACCTCTGGCGTGAGGTCAGGGCGCAGGCCGAGACGGCGATAGAGGACGCGGATATCATAATAATGGTGGTCGATGTGACGGCAGGGGTGACAGCCGCCGACATGGACGTGGCGGACGCGCTGCGACCGAGCGGGAAGCCCATAGCGCTGGCGGTGAACAAGGTCGATACGGATGGGAAGGCGGACGGCGCGCACGAGTTTCACGAGCTTGGATTGGGCGAACCTTATCCGATCAGCGGGTACCACAACTTGGGCCTGGACGACATGATGGCCGAGGTCATCGAGAACTTTCCGCCTGAGCCTGAGTTTCCCGAGCCGGACGCGGACGTTCGGCTGGCGATCGTCGGGAGGCCGAACGTCGGCAAGTCCATGCTGCTGAACGCGCTTACGGGCGAGAACCGTTCTATCGTCAGCGACGTGCCGGGCACGACGCGCGACACGATAGATACGCTCATCAAGCACAAAGATCGGGACGTGCTTTTGATCGACACGGCGGGAATACGTCGGCGCGGGAAGATCGGCACGGGAGTCGAGAAGTACAGCGTCATACGGTCGGTGCGCGCGATAGACCGGGCGGACGTCGTTGCGCTGCTGATGGACGCGACGGAGCCCGCCACGGCTCAGGACACGCACATAGCCAGCTATGTACTGGATGCCTACAAGGGCCTGGCGCTGGTCGTCAACAAGTGGGACCTGCTGGAGGGCGCTGGGGTCGGCAGGGGCGAGATGGAGGCGCTTTTGGCGGAGCGTTTCAAGTTCGCCGACTATGCGCCGGCGCTGTTCACGTCGGCGCTGAATGGGACCGGCTTGGACGATCTTCTGGACACCGCGCTCTCGGTTTACGACCAGTGGATGAAGGGCGTGCCGAGGTATGAGCTCCGACGGACGATGATGAGCGCCATCGCCGAACGCCCCCCGGCCGGTCTCAAGGGCCGGAGCCTCAAGATATACAGCGTGGCTCAGGACAGGGTTGGCCCTCCCAGCTTTACGTTCTTCGTGAATCGTACAGATACGGTTCATTTCTCATACCAGAGATACTTGGAAAACAGCCTCAGACGGGCATACGATTTCCATGGCAGTCCACTGAAGATTCGGTTCAAAGGGCGTAGAGGTCGATGACCCCGTACATCCCATATCTGATTATGATTCCGGTCGGCTACCTGATCGGGTCGCTCCCGTTCGGATATCTCGCCGGGAAGATGTTCGCCAACGTGGACGTCCGCGAGCACGGCAGCGGCAGCACGGGCATGACCAACGTGCTTCGCACGGCGGGGGCGCGCGTGGCTATCGCGGTGCTGCTGCTGGACATGGGCAAGGGCGTCTTGGCGGTGGTGATCGCGCGGATGGCTTTCGACTCGCCCGGGTCCGAGGCCGCGGCGGCTCTGGCGGTGCTGTTCGGTCACAGTTGGCCGGTGTTCATAGGGTTCCGAGGCGGACGGAGCACCGCGTCCGGCTGGGGAGGGCTGCTGATTCTGTCGCCCGTAGCGGGCGTGATAGCCTCTCTGATCGGGCTCGGCCTGGTGGGAATTACGCGATACATGTCCCTCGGCTCGATATTCGCGGCGTCGCTTGGGTCTCTCGCTCTCGTCATCCTTGCGATCACAGGGATTGCGGATACCCCCTCGGACTACTTGTGGTACGGTCTGGTTGGCGGAACGCTCATCGTTCTGCGGCACAAGGGGAACATCGCGCGCCTGCTCAACGGCACCGAGCGCAAGATAGGCCAGCCGGCGGATCTCGCCGGCGGCCACTGACCGGACGGTATTACTCATGGCGACGGTTACGGTAGTCGGCACGACGAGTTGGGGCACGACCCTCGGAATTATCATGGCGAGGGAGGGGCACGACGTTCGTCTGATGGCTCGAACGGACGATGAGGCGCGACTGCTGAACTCGGAGCGTGAGAACTCGCGCTTCGTTCCGGGGTTTCCGTTTCCGGACTCCATGCGCTCCACCGCCGACCCTGACGCCGCTTTCGATGCTGCGGACGTGGCTATCTTCGCCGTCCCGTCCCAGACCATGCGGGCCAATGTCCGCGGCGCAGTCGAGTACACCCCGTCCCGTACCATCTTGGTGAGCGCGGCGAAGGGGCTTGAGTTGAGCACGGTCCGGCGAATGAGCCAGGTCATCGAAGAGGAACTGCCGCCGGGCCGAGAAGGGGGCGTGTGCGCTCTGTCCGGCCCTAACCTGGCGAGCGAGGTCGTCAGAGGTCTGCCGACGCCGACGGTGATAGCGTCACGCGACACGGCGGCGGCGATTAGCGTCCAGCACATCGTGAACTCGTCCGTGTTCAGGGCGTACACGAATGACGACGTGGTGGGGGTCGAGTTGTGCGGCGCGCTGAAGAACATCATTGCGCTGGGCGCGGGGATGTGCGACGGGATGCGGCTCGGAGACAACGCGAAGTCGGGGTTCATGACGCGCGGACTGGCGGAGGTGACACGGCTTGGGGTCGCGGCGGGCGCGAATCCGCTAACTTTCGCAGGTTTGGCTGGCATGGGCGACTTGGTCGCGACGTGCGCCAGCAACTTGAGCCGCAACCACCAGGTGGGTGAGCGGTTGGCGGCGGGGGAGACTCTGGACGACATACGGCGCGGGATGCAGAACGTCGCGGAGGGTGTAGATACGACGCGGGCCGCGCTCGACCTAGCGCGGCAACTAAATGTCGAGATGCCGATAGCCCAGGCTATACACGACATTCTGTTTGGGGGCATGTCGGTCGCCCAGGCGGTGCGGGACCTCATGGGACGGGACCCGCGGCCTGAGTAGGCATTGATCTTAATCACCCTCACCCCAACCCTCTCCCAGAGGGAGAGGGGGCCTGTTGACTGATATTCGTGGTTGTTTTTGCATTTACCTACCCTTGTTAGGGTGATCGGGCGCCAATTCTCCAAGTTCGTGCATGATGGCCGTGACTAGGACTATCGCCGCCGTCTCGGCCCGCAGAACCCTTCGGCCCAGGCTTACGGTGACCGCTCCGCGGCTTCGCGCCAACTTGATCTCTTTCGGATCGAATCCGCCCACAGGCCCTACGAACGCGGATATTTCTCGTCCGGGCGTACACTGCTCGCGCAGCGCGTCGAAAGCGGACTTTATTGAGGTCTCTTCCTCCTGTTCCCAGGCCAGTATCATCGGACGCGGGGCGCGGTCTAGCGCTTCCTCAAGATAGACTGTCTCGGCGAGTTCGGGGAGCAGTGACCTTTCCGACTGCTCGGCGGCCTCTCTGATGATTCTCAGCCAGCGGGCGCGCCGATTCGGCGACAGTGAGGCGTCGCGGCGCATCGTTCGCTGCGTCACGACGGGGACGAACTTGCGAACTCCGAGTTCGGCGCCCTTCTGAAGTACCCACTCGAACCTGTCCGACTTCATGGCGGCCTGGTAGAGGGTCAGGCGGACGTGAGGTTCGCCCGATCCCGGCGAGCGGTCGGTGATTCGGCCCAGGGTCAGGTCGGGGTTTACGGATGACAGCATGACTATGTATTCATAGCCGGTGTTGTCGAGCGCGATAACGGAGTCTCCGGCGGCCATTCGGAGGACGCGGTGGATCTGTCGGGAGAGGTCCGGCGGGAACTCGACCGTGTCTCCGGCGATTCGGTCTGGGTTTATGAAGAATCTGTGCATAGTTCGACTCATAGTGAGTCATTGTAAACAATTGTTCGGGGGCGGTCAAGCGGATGCTGTCAGCGCCACCCAATCGCCATCGATGAATTTGTCTTCGATGGCCGCGCCGCAGGATTCGAGCGCGCGGGTTACGCTCGGAACGTGTTTGTCTATTATTCCGGAGGCTATGAGTTTCCCGCCGGGGGCGAGACTGTTTACGAGATGCGCCGCCAGGTCTTCGATGACGCGCGCCGAGATGTTGGCGACTACGAGGTCGAACGACGCGTCCAGCGCCTTCGGACTTGGGAGCGTACCCTGAACGACAGCGGCTGTGTTGCCGACGCGGTTGAGTTCAACGTTGGACTGGCCGACGGCGACGGCGTTTGGGTCGATCTCAAGGCCGACGACTCTCCCTGCGCCGAGCTTGGCCGCGGCTATCGACAGGATGCCGGACCCGCATCCGAGGTCGAGTACAGAGTCGCCAGGCTGCAAGATGCGCTCGATGGCCTCCAGGCACATCCTCGTAGTGGGGTGGTGTCCGGTGCCGAAAGCCATTCCGGGGTCGAGCCTGATGACGACGTCGCCCGCGCTTGGGGAGTGATCGCGCCAGGTTGGGCAGACGACGATTCTAGAACCCACCCTGAGAACGTCGAAGAAATCTTTCCAGCCACTCCGCCACTCATCTTCCGAAACCACGCGCTCCCGCAGCTTGGAGAGTGGGGCGAGATGGCCGACTAGCCGGACTCCGACGTCGATTTGCGCTCGGCGGTGGCCGGTGGTGTGGTCGAGGGGAAGGTATGCCTTGACGGTGACCTTGTCCGGCACACCGGGACGTTCGCCCTCGTCGGGGTTGAAGCCGCCCGGCTGCTCGACGGCGACGCCGCCCTCGCCATAGCGATGGAAGACTTCGCTGAGCGGCTCGACGTATTCGGGAGGCGCATCTACGCTGAGTTCGAGCCAGTCGGAGGGCATCACTCGCTGCCGAGCGCGTCTTTGATCTTCCCGAAGATGCCCTTGCCTTCGGCGCCGTCGCTATTGCCCATAGACTCGGCCAGTGCCTGGAACATCTTACGCTGCTCGTCGGTGAGCGATGTCGGCACCTTGATGTCGGCGGTGACGATCTGACTGCCTCGCTGGTTGCGCCGGAGATATGGGACGCCCTTGTTCTTGAGGGTGAATCGGTCGCCGGGCTGTGTTCCGGCGGGTATCGAAATCTCCTCCTCGCCTTCGAGCGTTGGGACTTTGACCTTGGCGCCCAAGGTTGCCTGCGTGATGTCGAGAGGCAGAGAGTAGTAGATGTTCGTCCCGTCGCGCAGGAACCGGTCGTGTTCTCTCACTCTTACCACAACGTAGAGGTCGCCGGGCCTTCCGCCGTTCAGTCCGGCCTCTCCCTCGCGGCTCAGGCGGATCTGGGTGCGGTCGTCTATTCCACCGGGAATCTTGACGGCGAGTTTGCGCTTTCTGCGCTCGCGTCCCATGCCTCTGCACTGGGTACACGGATTGGAGATCGTTGAGCCTTCTCCCCTGCAGACGCCGCAGGTGGTGACCTGGACGAACTGTCCGAAGAAGCCCTGCTGCGAGCGGCGGACCTGTCCCGCGCCCTTGCAGTTGGCGCAGGTGTGGGTCTGCGAGCCGGGTTCCGCGCGGGCTCCTTGGCAGCGAGAGCAGACGTCGATGCGTTCGATCTCGATGTCCTTCTCAACGCCAAAGACGGCCTCCTCGAACTCGATAGCGACGCTGGTCTGAAGGTCGCCGCCCGGACGGGGCGCGTTGGGACGTGCGCGGGTCTGCGCTCCGAACCCGCTGCCGAAGAAGGCGTCGAAGATGTCTCCGAATCCGCTGAAGTTGTCGTATCCGTCGAATCCTCTGCCGCCATTGCCTCCGACGGCGGCGTGTCCGAACCTGTCGTAGTCGGAGCGCTTCTTGGAGTCTGACAGGACCTGGTAGGCCTCGTTGACCTCCTTGAAGCGGCTCTCGGCGCCGTCGCTCCTGTTGCGGTCGGGATGGAATTCGAGCGCGAGCTTTCGGAACGCCTTCTTGATGTCCTCTTCGGAGGCGTTTCGCGGGATGCCGAGTACGTTGTAGTAGTCGCGCTTGCTGGTGGTCATGAAACTCCGTTCGGGCCGCCGATTTTCGGGCGCACCTCTAACACCATTATATTCCCCCGCTCGGCCAGTCACAAGAGTTAGAGGTTTACGGTTTACGGTCTAAGGTTTGCCGGATGGTGGGCACGTGGTCAGGTCGGGCGGTTCGCCGAGCGATTCTTGGGCCTCGAGTACGGACGGGTAGCGGAGGTACGCCATCCGCTTCATCTCGCGCCGGCCTCTGCTTACGCTGTCGAGAATGACGCCGGCCAGAAAGCTGCCGAGCGCGGCAAGCGCCAGGCTGGCGCAGAGCACGGCCGTCGGCAGGCGCGGGACCAAGCCGGTCTGCCAGTAGGTAATCGCGATCGGGGCCGCCAGGATCAGCGACGCCATCGCGAGCGCGACGCCGACCAGCGAGAAGAATCGGAAAGGGTGTATCTCTTTCACCAGCAGCCCAATGGTTACGAGGGCGCGCCGGCCGTCCCGAAAGGTGCGGAGCTTGCTTTCGCCGCCCTCGGGCCGCTCGACGTAGCGCGTGGGAATCTCGGCGCACGGAAGTTGAAGGTGGGCGCAGTGCGCGGATATCTCAGGTTCGATTTCGAACTGCTGCGAGAGCGCGGGGAAAGACTTGACTAGCCGCCGCGACATCACGCGGTAGCCGGAGCTAATGTCGGTGAAGACTCCCCCGAACTGCAACCTGATCAGCCTGTTGAGCAGGGCGTTTCCCATTCTGTGGCCGCGTCGATAGGCGCTGTGTCCCTCGGCCTCGACCCGAACTCCGACCACCATGTCGAGGTTGTCGGAAACGAGCTTGTCCACCATGCCGGGAGCGGCGGAGGCGTCGTAGGTGCCATCTCCGTCGGCTAGGATGTATATGTCGGCTTCGACGTCGGCGAACATTCGGCGCACCACGTTTCCCTTGCCGGGCAGGGGTTCGAAGCGCACAATCGCGCCGGCGGCTGACGCTCGCTCCGAGGTGGCGTCGGTGGAAGCGTTGTCGTACACATAGACCTCTGCGCTTGGCAGGGCTTCCCTGAAGGATTCGACCACGTCCGCTATCGCGGCTTCCTCGTTGTAGCACGGCAGAAGCACGGCCAGTCTGAGGTTGGGGGAAGTCATTGGTTACCCCCCCGCACGCTTGATCTATGCCGCGCAAAGAATCGTCCTGCGGCGCTGCGCGCGTACTCGATTACCCAGCTTGCCAGTAGGATGCCGCATACGGCCAGCAGGGGGGCCATGGCTCCGGCATAGCGAGTCGCCACTACGCCAAGCAGTCCGACCGTCAGAAAATGGGCATGAATCGCCAATCCGCACACGGCGGCGGCGATCAACCTGCCGTCCTGCTCTCCCTTGCGAAAGCGCTGCCACGCCGCCAATCCAACCGTCAACGTCGAGACCAGCAGTCCCGCGCCCAGGGTCAGCCGGAGCAGTAGCGCGAGAGTCGCGCCGGGCGGCTCCTTGTGGAAGAAGATCGGATTGTACTCGAAGATGGAGGCGGGTTCCGCGCTCTGGATATACGCTTGGTACTCCGCCAGTATCTCGGGGCTGATGTATGCCCAGTATGGGAACCAAAGCCCCAGGTAGTGGGCGAGAGCGTTCTTGAACCAAGCGACCGGCGCGCTCAGCATGGCCGGACGTATCACTTTCCCAAGAACATCGTATTCGTCAATCCCGCGCGCCTCGGCTATCGCGTTTATCCCCGGCTGAAATATGCCTCTATAGGCCGAATGCTGAGCCGCGACCTCGAAATCCACCAGAAGCCTGGTTCGGGCATAGTGGCTGGGCGCGGCGGCGATCAGTTCCCGGCCAGGAGCCATCACCTCGCGCCCCATAGACACTACACGAGCAAGTTCGGGGTCGGACAGGGACGGCTCCGATTCGATGATCAGCGCCTTGGCGAACAGGTGGCGGTATGAGAGGTTGGGGCGAGATTCGGAATCGTGATACGCGCGCCACAGCACGCTCTCGACTATCAGGCAGAAAGCGATGGGCACGATTGCGGCCAACGCCAGCGCGGCCATGCGCCGACCGTCGCAGCGTCTCCAGATCAGCCAAAATAGAAGGGGCCAGACTATCAGCAGGCTGACGCCCGCCGGTCGAATCGCTATCGCCAAGCCGCAGGCCAGGGCAGCCGCGGCAATCCAGTACCAGGTGGGCCGCCGCGTCGTCAGCGCTACGCAGCCGGCGAGCGCGCAAAGCAGCGATATGAAGAGAGATTCGGTCAATATGCCGCCGTGGGCGTCGGGAATCTGGGGAAACAGCATCAGCATTGCGACCGGCGCCAGCGCAAATAGGACTGTCCCGAAAGCGCGAAAGATGCTCCATCCCAGAAAAGCGACTGCCGCCGCCGCTATGACTAACTGTACTTTCGGAACCGCGTCCACGCTCCCGAAGACGGCCTCGACAGCATCTATAAAGACCGGATAGCCCGCTGTCCGGACCGGGCTGAATTCGATATAGCCGCCGCTGTCAGGGAACGGCGTCATCGGATTGGACCAGTGGAACGCGACATAGGCGACGGCAAGCAGGGCCAATATCCACGGGAAAGCCGAATCCAGGGATTTGGGGCGGCTGAGGTATTTAGTCGTGTTCATCAAGGGAGCGGGGACCTCAAAGTCAGAGAATCTTGACGTTCACTCAATCAGGCGTTATCATTGCTTCCAAAGGTTCCCCCCTGATGACAAGAGCCCAAGGGGCTCTCTCCGGCGACGGAGTAGTCGGGGGGGTCGTTTTTTGCTGACTAGCATCAATAGTAGCACCTCGTGCCGAGTCTGAAGATATCGAATTCGCTGCGCACCGCCGGTTTGATGTGGTCAAAGTATGAGTTGTTCCCCTTCTCGCGCTTCCGAAAGATTGCCCAGCAACAGTAGTCCGCGACCTGCAAGCCGTAGTGGGAGCGGGAGTCGTGGTGCAGTATGCGATGACGGGATCCTTCAGGCAGCATATCTGCCAGGGTGAGCTTGATTGCCTTTTCGATGGCCTGTCGCCGCTTTTTCACGGGAATGGTATCCGTAATGATGATCACCTCATCGGCTGCCGCAAACGACGATCGAGTGAACACGTGCTTGAGCAGGCGGCCAAGCATCTCCGGGTAGAAGCGTATCTCAGCCGTCAGGGCCGGACCTGTCTTGCGCTTCTCCACAACCATGCTGTCGATGTCCACACCGTCGAGGCGATTGCTGATGACTTCGAACACCCTGCCACGCACATGTGGATTATCTTCTGCGCAGTGGAAGCGTTCTTGCTCCAAACCGTACTCGATACAGTCATACTTGTAGCTGTCTAGTGCGTCGTTCATCTGGAAGGGCCGCTTCATGATCACGCTGGTCAGCACAAAATATCGGGTTCCCTTGGTACTGAAGTCCAAGTTACCCGATTCGTCCAGAAAGACATACATCCGCTCACTCATTTGTCCGTGGTCTTGAAAACGCATCTCACACTTGCCATCAGAAACGCACAGCTAATCCGCTCGCTATGTGGATCATCAAAACTGAGTTGAAGCGGCTCTAGCTGTTGTTGAGGGAGTCGAGGGCGCCTTTGAGGCCGAGGTAGTAGCCGGTGAGTCCGAAGCCCGTGATCACGCCTTTGCACACGCCCGCGACCTGCGACTCTCCGCCGCGCGCCGCGGGGTTTGAGATGTGTATCTCGTACACGGGAAAGTCCACCTGGGCGATGGCGGCGACGATGCCGGGATAGCCGGAAGAGTACGCGGCTGGGTTGAAGAGGGCGGCGTCCACGTCGCCGGACTCGTGGGCGTCGTAGAGCTTGTTTATCACCTCGCCCTCGACGTTGGAGTGGAAGATTTCTACTTCCACGCCAAGCTCGTCGGCATAGCCCCTGATCCGCTCGTCGTATTGGTCTAGGGTCTGGATGCCGAATATGTCGGTCTGGACCTTGCCGCGCATGTTCATTCCGAGTCCGTGCAGCACGAGTATCTTTGGCAATTGGGGCCTCCTGATCAGTTTCCGAGGGCGGCGTAGCAGGCCGCCATTATGCTATCTACGTCTATGCGGTGCTCGCGGTACAGGTCGTCCCTCGAGCCGGACTGCCCGAACTCCGTCACTCCGACCGGTATCACCGCGGCCTTGAGCGCGCTGCCTATCCAGGCGAGCGAGTGCGGGTGACCGTCCACGACGGTCACCATCGGCGAGTGTCGGGAGTGCGGCGCGATCGAGTCCGACATGAATTCGTCCAGCGCTCCCGCGCCGTCCATGGCGTCGTAAACCGACTTCTGGAACGACCGGTAGAGCGGTCCGGGCCCGGTGACGTTGACCACGTTGGCGAAAAGCCCCTCATCGTGGAGCGCGTTGCTGGCGGCCACCGCCTCGGGGATCATCGCCCCGCTGGCCAGGATGTGGGTAACGTTGGCGTCCGGGTCGTATCCGCGTTCGGAGCTTCTGTCCACCAGCCGGTACGCGCCATTGATGACCTGCTGCCTGAGACGGCTCCTCTCCGCGGAGTCTTGCGGGACCTTGAACAGTCCCTGGTCAACGCGCTTGCTCGTCAGCCTGAGATACGTTGACCTGCGCCTGCGCCTGATCTGCTCCAGAGCGGAGAGCATTATCCATTCTAGCTCCTGGCCGAAGCACGGCTCGTAGAAGTCGAGTTCTGATATTTCGGCGCCGATGGACGGGGTTATCTGCGACTGGTGCGCGCCGCCCTCGGGCGATAGGGACAGGCCGGAAGGCGTGCCGACGACGATGAACTTGCCTCCCGAATAGACGCTGTACACGAAGGCGTCCAGTCCGCGCCTGATGAAGGGGTCGTAGAGGGTGCCGATGGGAAAGAGCATCTCGCCGTTGTCTTCGAACGACGTCCCAAGCTGTCCCAGCATCATGAACAGGTTGTTTTCGGATATGCCGAGCGCTATGTGCTGCCCGCGCGCGTGAACTTCCCACCTGAGCGCCCTGGTTATGGACTCCTCCGGCAGCGGCTCCTGCTGGTCTCCCCAGACGCCGACCTTGTTGATCCATCCGCCGAGGTTGGTCGAGCTCGCCACGTCGGGGCTGACGGTGACCATTCGGTCGGTCACCTCGGGCAGTTCGCGGGATATGGCGGTCATGATCAGTCCGAAGGTCTGCTGGGTGGCCATGCTGCCGGTGTATCTCTGTCCGAACTCGGCGGGGATACGCACTTCGGGCACGTCGAACCTTGGCTTGCGCCCGATTCCGAGCATACGGCTGATGTCGGCGCATACGCGGCCGGCGGGGGTGTTGGGCGGGAGTTTGTCCCATTCGCCGCCGCGCGGTACGTTGAGTTCTTCGCGCAACTGCTCCATCTGGCGCGCGTTCAGCACGACCGAGTGGTTTTGCGGGTCGCCTATGGAGGGAAGACGCCAGCCCTTGAGGGTGTATGCGAACACGACGTTGGGGCCGGAGTCGAAGTCAACCTGCGAGAATGCGGCGCGGAGTTCGGCGAAATCGTGGCCGCCGAGGTTTCGGAACGCTTCCTGGAGGTCGTCGTCGGACCATCGCCCGATGAGGCGGGCCATGTCCCTGGGATAGCGCGACGACCTGGGCAGCCAGTCGCGCAGCTGCGCCGGGGGGACTCTCAGCAGCCGCTGGTACACCTCGTTGGACATCTCGTCTATGGCGATGCGCAGCAGTTCGCCGTTGGGTTCGGAGAACTTCGCCTGAAGTTTCTTGCCGTACTTGGCGTCGATCACGTTCCAGCCGTTGGCGTAGAACATCTCGCGCCACGCTCGGACGCGGATGCCGGGTATGACGCGGTCGAGGCTCTGCCTGTTGAGATCGACGACCCACAGGACGTTTCCGAGGCCCTGCATCTCAGGCTCGGCGATGGCTTCCCATACCGAGCCTTCGTCTAGCTCAGCGTCGCCGACTATGGCTATGTAGCGGTGATCGACCCGCGAGTGGGTGAACAGGTGCGCCTTGTTGTACTTGTCCACGAGGGCGGCGAAGTTGGGCGCGACGGGGCCAAGTCCGACGGAGCCTGTGGAGAAGTCCACGTCGTCGGGGTCTTTGGTGCGGCTGGGGTACGCCTGCAGGCCGTGGTACTCTCGCAGCATGGCAAGGTACGCCGGGTCGAGGTTGTCGAGGAGGTATTGGATGGCGTGATAGACCGGCGCGGCGTGCGGCTTGACCGAAATGCGGTCGCCGGCGCGCATGAAGTCGAAGTACAGGGAGGTCATCAGTGTGGCGACGGAGGCGCTGGACGCCTGGTGTCCGCCGACCTTCGCGCCGTCCGGACTCGGGCGGACGTTGTTGGCGTGGTGGACCATGTTCATCGACAGCCAGAGGACGCGGTCCTGGATCTGCTCCAGAATGTCGTCGCGGTCGATGAAGGTGTCTGCGTCCGTGGACGCCGCCGTTGTCATATTCGCGCTCCCTCTAGAGATACTTCCTAATCCAGCCCAGTCCCCCATCGGTGGTTGTGAGGGGTCGGTATTCGCAGCCTACCCAGCCATCGTAGCCACTTGAGTCGATCACCTCGAAGAGGTAGGGGTAATTTATCTCGCCGGTTCCCGGCTCGTTGCGCCCGGGGTTGTCGGCGATCTGCAGGTGGCTGATGATGTCCAGGTTGGCCTCGATCGTCCGGGCGAGGTCGCCTTCCATTATCTGCATGTGGTAGATGTCGTGCTGGAGGTAGAGGTTGCCGGAGCCGACCTCTCCGATGATAGACCGCGCCTCGTGGGTCCTGTTCAGGACGAAGCCGGGAATATCTATCGTGTTGATCGGCTCGATGAGGAGTCGCACTCCGGCCTTCTGCATCTCCGGGGCGGCGAACCTCAGGTTGTCCACGAGGGTCTCGTGGGCCTGTCGGCTCGAAACGTCGCGTGGCAGGATTCCGGCGAGGCAGTTGACCTGCTCGCATCCGAGCGCGGTCGCGTACTCTATCGTCAGGCCGACGCTGTCCTGGAACTCGCCGACCCTGTTGGGGTCGCAGGCGATGCCGCGGTCTCCGGCGTCCCAGTCTCCGACGGGCATGTTGTGAAGCGCCTGGGTCAGATCGTGCTTCTGAAGCAGTTCGGCAAGTTGGCCCTTATCGTATTCGTAAGGGGATACGTACTCGACGCCCTTGAAACCGGCTGAAGCGGCGGCGGCGAACCTGTCGAGGAAGTCCACCTCGTTGAAGAGCATTGTCAGGTTGGCAGCGAAGTTGGGCATTTGGTTCCTTTCCGCAATGGCAGCGATTCCCGTATCGGGGATGTCAGGCCACCTTCAATTCGACTGTGAGTTGGACGCCAATCGCTTCGAGAACTTTCATCACGGTGCCAATTCGGGGGTCTCGCTCACCGGACAACGCCTTGTAGAGGCTTGGACGGCCCAATTGGGATTCCTGGGCGATTGATGTCATGCCTTTGGCCCGCGCAACGTTTCCGACAGCTTTGGTGAAGTAGGATGGATCGTTTTCTTCGAGAGCCGCCTTGAGGTATTCGATGATCATTTCGTCATCGGTGAGAAGTTCGGCGCTATCCCATGGGGTATAGGTCTCTATGCTCATGTTGACTCCCGCGCAATCCCCTCAACCAGTTGAGGAACGTGGCGCTCTTGACAACTTCATATTTCACTATGAGTATTGTATCCGCAAGGATACATGTTTTCAAGCCATCATACAGTATAGGAGCCCCCAATCATCGAAATCCCATAAGCATAAAGATCACAGTTCAGACACCCCCTTGACACGAACCGCCGTTCCCCAATATCATAGAACATATCGGTTCCCTGATACCCAACCCAAAGGTGATAAGACCATGCTCGACCCGGAAATCAAAAGCCTCATCTCCGAATTCGACAAGCTCACCACGCCCGAAGAACTGTCCGGCCTCCTCAACCGCGCCGACCTCTACGCCGCATACAAAGACTGGTGCGCGGCCAACCGCCACAACCCAGTCAGCGCCCACCGACTCTACACCTCCGTCTGGGACATCTTCAGAGTAAAAACGCATAACTCTCACGGACGCCGCCTGTTCAAGGGCATCCGGCTAATCCCCGAGACACCACAAACGGGTGCAGAAGGTGCAGATAGGGAGCAGAAATGATTTCCCCAAAATGCCCCGTCTCCCAAAGCTGGACCGATCCTCTCTCAGCTTTGACGGGTGCAGAGGGTGCAGAAGGTGCAGGTATTTCAAAAAACTTTTTCCACCCCTAACAACATACGAGTCAATAAACTTGATACAACCCGACTCAACCCCCTCCCCAATAAGGGGCCGGAACCCGCGCAGCGGCTCGCCGCTCGGCATTCCAGCGGGGTGGAGCGGGGCATCACACTAATCACCATAATCACAAAAGTCACAGTTCAGACACCACCGCCATTTCGGCGAAGGCATGTCCCGTACCCCGATACGGGAGCTTGCCCCGTACCCGATAAGGGGCCGGAACCCGCGCAGCGGCGCGCCGCTCGGCATTCCAGCGGGGTGGAGCGGGGCAAGTGGGGTGATACCTTCACCTACCAAACTGACACAGGCTCTTCAGTATAATGACGCTGTGCCCGGTTCCAATTGCAGGTGGCAGTGATGATTGACTTTGACAAGATCGAGCTTGACGAGGAAGAGCGGGAGCTTGAAGCTTCGTTCGAGCGGGGCGAGTGGCGGTCGGTCAAGAATCCGGACGCCGAAATCGAGCGTTACCAAAGTTACGCGCGTTCATCCTCTAGCGGGTCTGTCGGAGACTCGGACGAGGGGCGCTCAGCGGAACCTGCGCCGGCCTCCGCGGCCCGTCAGCGCTGAATCGTCTCACCCCACCTCTGCCGGCGTTACCCACAGGCCCGACTCGGACGAGCGGTACATCGCCAGTATCGTCCGCAGCGCCTCCTCCGAAAACCGAGCGTCCATCATCGGCTGGCGGTCCTCCAGGATGCCGTCCACGAAGTCCGCCGCGGCGCCGTTGAACCCATCTATCCAGTCCATAGGAACCTGGTAAGACACACTCTTGTCCCCCAGGTGCAGAACCACCGGAGGCAAGTCCAGCATCTCGCCCGTGCATCGCGTCACCCACAACACACCCTTGGAGCCGATCACCTCCATGAACTCGTCCGCCGGGTAGTGGCGGGTCCTCATCGGCATCTCTTCAGCCCGCGCGTACTCGATCACCCCCAGGCGGTCGGCGCCCGCGTACTTCCACGTCGCGACGCTCGGAAACTCGTTCAGGAAGTCCTGCCTCTTCGTAACCAGAGCCGACACCCGCTCCACTTCACCGCCCCACCAGATCGCCGTCGAGACCTTGTGCCACCCGTCGTCATAAAGCGCCCCTCCCGGGTTGCGCGACGAGTCCTGTCGCCACGTCATAGCTCCCTCCATCACTGGCAAGTGAATGCCCTCCACGCTCCCATTCAGCGTACGTATTCGCACCATCGACACCTCACCCACCGCCCCGTCCCGTATCAGTTCCCGCGCCTTGACGATAGGAGGGTAATACAAGAAATTCTCAGTCGTCCTGTAGTACGTGTCCGCCCGCCCAGCCGCCGTGGCTATCTCCCTCATCTCCCCCACGTTGACCGCCGCCGGTTTTTGGCACGACACGTGCTTGCCCGCCTCAAGGCCAGCGACGACCTGCTCGGCATGAAGAAACGTTGGCGTCAGCAACTCCACCGCGTCCACGTTCGAATCGTTCAGCACGTCCTCGTAGCTCGTGTGGATGCGCGGCTCTATCCCCCACTCCCTCGCTCTCTGCTCGGCCCTTTCAGCCAACGGGTCGCACAGCGCCGTCACTTCGCACTTATCGTGCTTAAGGTATCCGGGCGCGCTCAACGGCGCGATAGACCCGCATCCCACGATCGCCAATCGCACTTTGTCCATGGTCTTACCTCCGAGTTGGTTGGTGGACAATAGCAAGCATACCACCTCAACCGGGTAGGGCAATCGCATTTAGACTTGGAAGGCGCATCGTCCATCGTCACTCCGGCGGAGGCCGGAGTCCAGAGGGGAAGTTGGGAGGCTTTGCCAAAGCTGGCATTGAGTGAAATGCGATTGCCCTGCTCAACCGGGGTCTTTCGATTGCTTGGGCGGTATCGCGGTGGTAGGATTGCATTCAAACCATGAAACACGTTGTGACCGGCGGTTGCGGCTTCATCGGCTCGCATCTCGTCGACAATCTGGTAGAACTCGGCCATGATGTGGCGGTCCTCGACGATCTTTCGACCGGCGAGGCGGCGCACCTTAACTCTGCGGCAACCCTGATCGAAGGCTCGGTGACGGATTTCGACCAGGTCGGCGCCGCCACGGAGGGGGCGGACTGCGTGTTCCACACGGCGGCTTGGGCGCGGATTCCGCGCTCGATCCAAGACCCCGTAGGGACTCACGACGTGAACGTGAACGGCACGCTGAACGTGCTGCAGGCGGCCAGGGAGAACGGCGTTGGCCGCGTCATCTACTCGTCCTCGTCGAGCGTGTACGGAGACCAGGCGACTCACGCGATGCGCGAGGATATGACGCCGAATCCCAAATCGCCGTATGCGCTTCAGAAGCTAATCGGGGAGCAGTACGCGGACATGTTCGCGCGGCTGTTCGATATGCGGGTCGTCTCTCTGCGGTACTTCAACGTGTACGGTCCGAGACAGGCGACGGAGGGCGCTTACGTGCTGGTGATACCTCACTTTCTGCGGCTTCGGGACGCGGGTAGGCCGTTGACGGTATATGGAGACGGCAATCAGACAAGGGGCTATACGCACGTTTCGGACGTCGTCCGGGCCAACTTGCTGGCTTCGACCGCCATCCTGCCGTCGGGGGAGAACTTCGCGCTCAACATCGGCCCTGAAGAGGAGACCTCGGTCAACGACATCGCCGCGATGGTCGGCGGCGAGATCGAGCATGTCATCCCGAATCCGAGGGGCGAGTTCGAGGAGCTGCGAAAGTCGGCGGACTACTCGAAGGCGAAAGCGATGATCGGCTGGGAGCCGCTAATCCCGGCGTCTGAGGGAATCGAAGAGGTTGTCAGACGCTGGGAGCGAGCGCAATCCTAAGGAGCGGAGTTGAAGATAACCGTCGTCGGACTTGGATATGTGGGCACGGTTGCCGCCGCCGGACTGGCGGAAGCGGGCCACGACGTTGTGGGAATAGACATCGACCGGAGTCGGATCGATACGCTCGGCGCGGGCCGAGCGCCGATGTACGAGCCGGGTTTAGGGAGCAAGGTGGCGTCCGGTCTGCGAAGCGGGGCGCTTCGGTTCAGGCATCGGGACGACGCAGCCGAAGACCCCGGCGACGCCGCGCTCATCGCGACGGGCACGCCTCCCACGCACGGCGGGGCAGCCGATCTTCAGCAGGTGAGGGCCGCCGTGGAGTGGGTCAGGTCGCTCGGCTCCGAGGACCTCGTCGTCGTGATGAAGAGCACCGTTCCACCGGGCACGGGTCGGAGGATATTGGAGCGAGAGTTGAAGGGGACGGGTATCGGGTACGCGTCGAATCCGGAGTTTCTGCGCGAGGGCAGGGCGGTGGAGGACTGGAAATCGCCGGACCGGATCGTGATCGGCGTCGATTCGAGTGACAAGCGATCGGCCGATGTCGTGATGGGTATGCACACAGGCATCGAGGCGCCGTATATGGTCACGGACATTACGAGCGCGGAGATGATCAAGTACGCGAGCAACGCTTTTCTGGCGACTCGGATATCGTTCATCAACGAGATAGCCTCGATTTGCGGGTCGATCGGGGCGTCGATAGACGACGTGAGCGAAGGCTTGGCGCTGGACTCTAGGACGGGCGCCAAGATCCATGCGGGCGTGGGATACGGGGGGTCCTGCTTTCCGAAGGACGTTCGCGCGCTCGACCACCTGGCGCTGACGAGCGGCGTTGACGTGGATTTGCTGAGGTCGGTCATCAACACGAACAACAGGCAGAGGCTTCTGCCGCTTCACGCTTTGCGCCAACGGTTCGAGGGCGCGCTGGCCGGCCTGAGAGTGGGGGCGCTTGGACTGGCGTTCAAGCCGGAGACCGACGACGTCCGGGACGCTCCGTCGCTGGACCTGATACGGGCGCTCGTGGACGAAGGCGTCGAGGTGCGGGCGTTCGATCCACAGGCGATGGAGTCGGCGCGATCGGCGCTGCCTTCGTCGGTCAAGATGGTGGAGAGTGTGGAGGAGGCCGCGGATCGGGCGCAGGCGGTGGCGCTGCTGACGGAGTGGGATGAGATAGTCGAGTCCGACTGGCAGATCGTGGCGCGGTGCATGACGCCCCCTCGGCTGGTATTCGACGGCAGGAACGCTCTGGATCCGGGCGAAATGGACAGGCTGGGGTTCGAGTACGTCGGAGTGGGCAGGAGGCCGGTTCCGTAGGACGCTGTTGTTTCTTGACCCGTTCCATCTCAGCCCGTATAGTACGCGCGAATCCGGGACGAATGAGTCCGATGACCACAGGATACATGAATGACCACATACACCACTCATGAATCCCTCGCTGAGGAGTACAGAGAGACCTCGCGCCGTCTCATGCGTCAGGCGGATGACGAGTTCGAGAAGGGAGACTTTCTTCAGGCCTCAGAAAAGGCTTGGGGCTCGGCGTCCCAGAGTCTCAAGGCAATGGGAGCATTGCGCGGATTGCGGCACTCAAGCCACTGGGAAGTGCGCTTGGTTGCCCGACATCTCGTGAATGAGACGGGACAGGCTAGAATTGGCGAGTTGTTCAGGAGTGGCGAGAGTCTTCATGCGAACTTCTACGAGGCATGGATGCCCGAAGATGAGGTCAGAGAAAGCATAGACAACATGAAGGAGCTTGTCGGCCTGCTTGAGCGCTTGCCGCCTCCCAACGGCGACATTTCCATCCGTCCGCCACGCGCGCGTCCCTTCTTCAGAGACCGCGGCGATGGGTGATCGGCTACTACGTACAGTCAGAATCGACTTCCAACACGACTAGCAAAATGAGACAAGGAGAAAACCATTGAACGGATACCAAGCAATAGCGAAGATACTGAAGAAAGAGGGAGTCGAGTGGGTGGCCGCGTTCCCGGCGCAGCCTCTTATCGACGCCTGCGCGCGAGAGGACATCAGGCCGATTCTGTCCCGGCAGGAGCGGGCAGGCGTCAATATGGCCGACGGTTTCAGCCGCATCAAGAACGGCAACACGATCGGCGTGTTTACAATGCAGACAGGACCAGGCTCGGAAAACGCCTTCGGCGGAGTCGCGCAGGCTTACGCGGACTCGGTCCCGATCCTGTGCCTGCCCGGCGGACAGCCGGCCCACCGGACGGACGTCCATCCCAACTTCGAGGCCGTCAAGAACTACGGCGGCATCACCAAGTGGATGGCGCTCCTCAACAGCCCCGACCGCACCTCCGATCTTCTGGCCATGGCCTTCAGCCAACTCAAGCACGGCAGGCTCGGTCCGGTTCTGCTCGAGTTGCCCGGTGACGTCATGGGGCAGGACGTGCCCGATTCACTAGTCGAGGATTACGAGCCTGTGAAGCCGTACAAGTCGGGGGCGAGCGCCGAGGACGTCCGCGACCTCGTTGCGGCTCTTCTGGCCGCTGACAACCCCGTGATCAACGCCGGACAGGGAGTGCTCTACGCAGAGGCGACGGACGACCTCGTGGAGTTCGCAGAGTTGACCAATGTTCCGGTCATGACCACTCTCGCGGGCAAGAGCGCGTTCCCAGAGGACCACCCGCTCGCCCTGGGCACCGGGGCATCGTCGGGCACGCTCATGTGCGCCCAATTCCTTCAGAAGACCGACTTCATTCTGGGCATGGGGTCGAGCCTTACAATCTCCAACTTCACCGCGCCCATGCCGTCCGGCGTGACCATCGCCCATTCCACCAACTGCGCGGAGGACGTGAACAAGGACTACCGCGCGCAGTACGGCGCGATAGGCGACGCGAAGATCGTGCTCCGGCAGATGATCGAGGAGGTCAAGAGTCAGGTCGGCGAGCACGGACGCGGCGACGTTCACGGCGTCCGTGACGAGATTGCCAGGATCAAGGCGCAGTGGATGGAAGAGTGGTCGCCCTCGCTCAACTCGGACGAGGTACCGATCAGCCCGTACCGCGTCTTCACCGAGTTGATGAAGGCGGTGGACGTTCGCGAGACGATCATCACCCACGACTCCGGCTACCCGCGCGAGCAGATCGTGCCCTTCTGGCCCGCCGTCACGCCCCGAAACTACATCGGGTGGGGCAAATCGACACAGCTTGGCTACGGGCTGGGACTCGCGCTTGGCGCAAAGATGGCTGCGCCGGAGAAGCAGGTTATCAACATCATGGGAGATGCCGCGTTCGGCATGGCAGGCCTCGACATCGAGACCGCGACCAGGTCCGAGCTGCCCATTCTCACCGTGGTGCTCAACAACGGCGTCATGACCCACTACTACGACCACATGCCATACGCGACCGAGCGCTGGGGCAGCAACGCCCTCGGAGGCGAGTACGCCGAGGTCGCTCGCGGACTTGGCGCATACGGCGAGAAGGTCTCCGACCCCAATGAGATGGCAGCCGCCGTCCAACGGGGCCTCGCCGCCAACCGAGATGGCAGACCCGCCCTCTTGGAGATGATGACCAAGGAAGAGGAGAACCTGTCCCGCTACTGGCGGTAGGAGTAAGTCACCTGTGAACGGGCGGGGCGGTCCCAGTGGCCGCCCCGTTTCGTGGTACGGGGCAGGCCCTATCCTTCGCCGCCCCTGAGCCTGGGGTCGAGGAGGTCCCGCATGGCGTCGCCGAACATATTGAAACAGTAAACGACAGTAGTCAGGCAAAGACCGGGCCACAGCGCCAGACGTGGGGCCACCTCCATGAACTCACGCCCTTCCCTGCTGAGCAGACCTCCCCAGCTAGGAACCTTGACTGGGAGTCCGAATCCCAGGAAGCTCAGAGAGGCCTCAGACATAATCACCCCGCCGATGTTGATGGTGAAAATGATGATGACCGGAGCGGCAATATTGGGCAGGACATGCCGAATCAGCGTTGCGGCGCTTTGGCTCCCAATTGCCCGCGCCGCCAGAAAGTAGTCATTCTCTTTAATGCCGATAACGGCGCCTCTGACTACTCTTGAGGTGCCGATGCCTCCGGCGATCCCCAGGACGACGATGATCTGTAATAGACCCTGCCCCGCGATGGACATGATGGTTAGCAACAGGAGCAGTCCCGGGAAAGCCATCCAGGCATCGACGAATCTCTGCGCAGCCAGGTCCAGTTTACCCCCAAAGAATCCTGAAATGCCGCCTATCAGGACAGCGACGACAACATTGAGCGCGGTCGCCGCCAGACCGACATATAACGAAATACGAGCCCCGACGATAATGCGGCTCAAGAAGTCTCGCCCCAACTGGTCGGTACCCAGCAGATACTGGGCTGATGGCCCAGTCAGCCTGTCTACTAGATGCACTTCCCAATATGGATAAGGTGCCAGAACATCGGCAAAGATAGCCACAAAAATCAAGATCAATATGATAATCCCGCTGATAGTACCCAGCGGTTTCTCCCTGACCATCCTGATAAAGAATTCAGCCAGCCGGGAACGTCTCTTTGGCGCGACTATTGGGGACTGTGTGTCTGTGGTGTCGTTCATGTTTCTGAGGGTCACCCTCACCCCAACCCTCTCCCTGAGGGAGAGGGGGTATTTTGACTGACATTCGTAGTTGTTCTCTACACTTGCCTACCCTTGTCAGCGCATCAAGGGAGAGGGGACTTTCATATTTAGCTGTATCGGACCCTGGGGTCTAAGTACGGATAAATCAGGTCGATCATTAGATTGACCCCTACAACCATGGTGGCGAAAACCAGGTTTACTCCGGAGACCACCGGGTAGTCTCTCGCAACGAGAGACTCCAGCAGGAGACGACCTAGCCCCGGCAGGTTGAATATGTTCTCCATGATCACGGAGCCACCTACCAGGATAGGCAGCTGCAGGCCGATCAGGGACACGACCGGGATGAGGGCGTTCTTAACGGCGTGTCTCACAATAACTACCCTCTCATTGAGACCCTTGGACCATGCGGTCCTGATATAGTCTTGCCTGAGCACCTCCAGCATCATGGTGCGCGTCATCCGCATGGTGGCTGCAGCCGAGGCCGTCCCCAGAATCACGCTGGGAATGAGGAACACCCCGAGATTCCCCAGCGGGTCTTCGGAGAAAGGAATCAGCTCCAGCGGCGGTGACCAGCCCCACCAGATTGCCGGGTAGATCATGACCATGATGGCCAGCCAGAAGTTGGGCGTTGCCAGGCCGATGATGGCGATGGAGCGCCCCACGTAGTCGGCGGCCGTATCCTGCCGTATTGCCGAGTAGATGCCGACCGGCAGGGCTATCAAGAGCCCGATTACGATTGCCAGGACGCCAAGCTCAATGGTTACCGGCAATCTACCTATTATTCTCTCCTCTACCGCCCAACCGCCCATCAGTGATTCGCCAAAGCTGCCCTGCAGGAGGCCTTTAAAGTGGGACTCACCGGTAACCCGGTCAGGGGTCGGCAACACTCCTATCCAGCGTCCATACTGCACATAGACAGGCACGTCTAGTCCCAGTATACCCTCAAGAGCTTCACGGTCTACATCTACAAAGTAAAACTCCATCCTGTCCACTATTACGTCTATTGTATCGCCCGGGATGAAGCGGACCGAGAGAAAGACCAAGATGCTCAATATGAACAGCGTGGGGAGGATCAGCAGTAGGCGCCTGATGATATAGGCTCTCACGGAGACACCTTATTCAATGAGTATGGGAGCTGGGAAGCCTGAGCCTCCCAGCTCCCTTTTTACCTGAGGCCAGCCACAACGGGTAAAACCCCTAACGACCAATTGCCTCCTTCAGTTGGGAATCAATCCAGAGGCGGGGGAAGACGACCGCCAAGCCCGCGTTTTCACCGCTAAAACCGGCGAGCCACGGCTGGGTCGCCTCAAATATTGGACTCATCCCACCCCATACGGCCCAGTGCCTCTCTATCGCGTACATATCCAGCTCTTTAACCAGCCTCTGCTGCTCCTCGATGGTGCTAGCGGCGGCGGCGGCTTCAAACATGGCGTCATAAGCCGGGTCCTCCGCTGCCACGCTGTTGTATGGACGGTACGAGAGAAAGCGGTCCGGAGGTGAGAGAGGATTAGCCAGACTCCCATAGGCCATTTCGTGGTAGATCATTTCGAAAGTACGGGCTTTTCTTATCGCGGCACGCTCCGCAGATTCATATACTTGAATCTCGACATCAACGCCAATGTCACGCCAGTATGAAGCGAGTAATTCTCTAAAGGTCAGGTCGTACCGCGCGCTCTCAGTGAATAGAGTCTTGAATCTAATGCCGTCGGCGAGGCGAGGATACCCGGCTGCATCAAGCAGCGCTTCGGCACCTTCCGGATCATACCTATAACCTTCCTTCACCTCTTCGGGCCACTGTTCAAATGGGATGAAATACCCGATGACGGCATTCCCTACCTGCCCGTGAGGAGTCATATCTCCATAACCCCTAAAGTAGATAGCGTTAATTGTCTCAAGGTCCAGTGCCATTTGCATGGCCTTGCGCACCCTAATGTCGTTAAAGGGCGGCATATTCACGTTAAGACCAGTAGATGTTGTCGACGCACCGGTAGTCCGCCATATCACGATTTCGGGGTTGGTCTTCTTGAGGCTCTCTGCCTGGTCGACAGACCTTATGTTAGCGGCGCCGACGCTACCAACGTAATCAACCTTACCCGAGCGCAGTGCGGCCAGATATGTTGCCGGTTCTGGCATAATCGGGGCCCTTATCTCGTCAACATAGGGCAGGCGGTTCTGCGGGTATTTTTCGTCGTAGCCCCAGTAGTCAGGATTCTTGCTCCACGTAATAGAGCTGCCCTCGACATAGTCGGTCAGCATAAAGGGTCCGGTGCCGACCAGGTTCCTCCAGTCCGTAACGTCCCCGTGTTCCTTGATTACCTCGGGGGGGTACATCCAAGCCATAGAGTCGTCGAGGACACCTATCAGCGCACCGAGGCTTGGCTCCTTCAGCTTAAAAACAACTGTCGAAGCGTCGGTCGCCGTTATCGATTCTAATGGCACAGCGTGTAAATGCGAAGTAAAGCCGCTATGTTCGGTGAAACCGCTGCCCATACCGGTAATACGGTGAAAGTTGTACTCGATGTCTTGGGCAGTCAACTCCCGACCGTCCATCGGCGCCTTGTCGTGCCATTGAACGCCCTTGCGGATGTTGAGAACGATCGTTTTGTCGTCGGGCGTTTCCCAGCTTTCCGCCAGACTACCTGTCATGGCAAATAGAGGCGTCGACCATTCTGCTAACTTATATTCGGCCCTATCTATTCCCCAGTTCGCGAAGCCTATCTTCTCTGTAACAAACCTGGTGAACATTGCCCCCCAATGATTAGCGACCAAGACATCGGGATTCGCCCACTCTTCCTTGGAAGCGTAGGTCAATGTCCCGCCGTACTCTGGCGCGCTCATCGCGTTGCCGGTCGTGGGGTCCGTCACATACTTCTTACCCGCCACCTCTTGCACTACCACTTTCTCGACTACCACGGTCTCGCCGGGGACTTCGACGGTCTTGACGACCTCCTTCTCCACCACCACGGTCTCGCCGGGGACCATCACCTCTTTCACGACCTCTACGGTGACGGTCTCGCCGGGCACCTCGACGGTCTTGACGACCTCTTTCTCCACCACGACAGTCTCGCCGGGGACCTCAACGGTCTCGGTTACCACTTCCTTCACCACCACGGTCTCACCTGGAACCTCGACCTCTTTGATCACCTCTTTGACGACGGTCTCGCCCGGGACCTCGACGGTCTTGATGACCTCTTTCTCGACTACCACGGTCTCGCCGGGGACCTCGATTGTTTCTCCGGCGCAGGCCGCGATGACCGCCAACAGCATTGCGGCTCCTGCAAATACGACTAGCCAACGAAGTGAATTAGATATACGCATGACGATGCCTCCTCGTTTTGGGCGTCCACAAGAGACGCCCCTACGTTCTGGGCGCCCACATGAGGCACCCTAGTCGAACCGGTCCGCAATGGCGCGGAACCTGTCCCCGTGACGGGATGTGAGAGTTATACCACTTTCTCCCCCCCGTCAAGCGTTGAGATATCGAGGGTGTAGGAGTCAGGAATAAGGGGTAGGGGATAAGGGGGTCTGAAGCAGGATTTTGGGGATGTACGGGATTTGGGGCGGGTCTAGTAGGTCGAGACCTTCGTCTCCGTCAGCCTGCCGGTCACGAGGAATATGACGCGCTCGGCGATGTTGGTGGTGCGGTCCGCGATGCGTTCGAGGTCGTGCGCTACCCAGAGTAGATACGTGGCGCGCCGAATGGCGCTCGGGTCGGACATCATGTACACCAGAAGCTCTCTGTAAACCTGGTCGTAGAGGGCGTCGACTTCGTCATCGTCTTCGCAGATCCGGTACGCGGACTCTATGTCGCGGTTGACGAAGGCGTCCAGGCTGCGTCGGAGCATGTCGGAAGACCTGTCGGCCATGCGGGGTATGTCTATGAGAGGTTTGAGCGGGGGTTCGTCTCCCATGGCGACGCTGATCTTGGCTATGCCCTCGGCGTAGTCGCCCATGCGCTCAAGTTCGACGGCGACGTGCAGAACGGTAATAATGATGCGCAGGTCGCCGGCGAGCGGCTGCTGGGTCGCCATCAGGTCAACGCACTTCTCCTCCAGTTCGAAGCGCCTCTCGTCGATGATGTCGTCCTCGGCGATTACCTCCTCTGAGAGGGCGATGTCTCGGTTCTTGAGCGCCTCGAGAGACTTGGCGATAGCCTTCTCGACCATTCCTCCGAGTGTCAGAAGCTCGTCTTGGAGGTCTCTAAGGTCTCTGTCGAAGTCGGTGCGCGCCATGATGCCTCTCCCTAGCTGAACCTTCCGGTAATGTACGCTTCGGTGCGCTCGTTCTTGGGATTTGTGAATATCTGGTTGGTCTCGCCGTGCTCGACGAGGTAGCCCGCGCGGTCTTCGCCAACCATCAGGAACGCCGTCTCGTCGGAGACGCGCGCCGCCTGCTGCATGTTGTGGGTAACGATCACGATGGTATAGCGCTCGCTCAACTCGCGCACGAGGTCTTCGATCGCGAGCGTGGCGATGGGGTCGAGGGCGGAGGCGGGCTCGTCCATGAGAATGACCTCGGGCTCGACGGCCAGCGCGCGGGCGATGCAGAGACGCTGCTGCTGTCCGCCGGACAGGTCCAGGGCGCTGTTCCTGAGCCGGTCCTTGACCTCACCCCAGAGCGCCGCCTGTCTCAGAGAGCGTTCCACCGCCTCGTCCATTTCACCCTGGTATCCGTTGATCTTCAGTCCGAAGGCGACGTTGTCGTAGATGGACTTGGGAAAGGGGTTTGGCCGTTGGAAGACCATTCCGATTCGGGACCTGATCTCCGTGGCGTCCACGTTCGGCGAGTACAGGTCGGCGTCCTCGAATAGGACTTCACCCTCGATGCGGGCGGTGGGGATGAGGTCGTTCATGCGGTTGAAGCAGCGCAGAAGGGAGCTCTTGCCGCACCCCGACGGTCCGATCAGCGCGGTAATGGAGTAGCGCCTGATCTCCATGTCTATGTTGTTGAGGGCGCGGAAGGCGTCATAGAACAGGTTCAGGCGGTTGACCTTGAAAATCGGGGCCGCGTAATTCACGAAGCTAGTCCTCCGACCTTGTCTGATATTTGTTGCGGACGAGCACCGCTATTGCGTTCATAGACAGAAGGATTATGAGCAGAACGATGATGCCCGCCGCCGCGAGGGATCGGAAATCTTCCTGCGGCCGGCCGACCCAGGTGAAGATTTGGAGAGGCATCACAGTGAACCTGTCGAGGGGGCCGGGAACGAACGTCACGTAAACCAGTCCGCTTATGACAAGGATGGGCGCGGCTTCGCCGATTGCCCTGGACAGGGCCAGAATTGTGCCGGTGAGTATTCCCGGCAGGGCCGACGGCAGAACCGCGCCCTTGATGACCTGCCACTGGTCGGCTCCGAGCGCGAACGCTCCAAGGCGGTACTCGTTGGGGACTGCCCTGATCGCTTCCCTCGATGCAAGAATGACGATGGGCAGCACCAGCAGTCCGAGGGTGAGCGCGCCCGCCAAGACGACCTTTCCGAGGGACATGAGTTGAACGAACACGCCAAGTCCGAGCAGGCCGTACACTACGGAGGGCACGCCCGCCAGGTTCGATATGTTGATTTCGATTATCTGGGTGAGCCGGTTCTTGGGAGCGTACTCTTCGAGGTAGATGGCGGCTCCCACTCCTACGGGCACGGTGAACAGCGCGGTGAATACGATTGTGATGAGCGTGCCCATGATAGCGGCCTTGATGCCGGCCAACTCCGGCTTCCTGGACATGTAGTTGGTCAGGAAGTCGAAGTCCAGCCAGGGCAATCCCTCTACGGCGGTCTGGATGAGCAGCACGAACAGGCTGATGATGCTCACCAGTACGGCGGCGAAGAAGACGCCGTAGAATATCCCGCCGACCATCTTGCGGCGGGCCAGCCTAGGATCAAACCTGTTGGCAATCCGCGCCATTAGTATGCCTGCCTCCATCGGCGGACCACCCAGTGGCCGAGCAAGTTGAGCGCCAATGTCATGAAGAACAGCAGCAGGCCGACCGCGAATATAGTCTTGTACTCCACGGAGTCGTGGGACGCCTCGCCCTGGGCAAGCTGGGCTATGTAGGCGGTCATCGTCTGGATGCTCTCAAGGGGGTTGGCGGTAATTCGAGGCGTTGCGCCCGCGGCGATGGTGACGAGCATCGTCTCGCCGATGGCGCGGGATATGGCGAGTATGAAGGATGCGACGATGCCGGAGAGGGCCGCGGGAACCACGACCTTCAGGCTGGTTTCGAGCCTGGTCGCGCCGAGCGCGTAGGATGCCTGTCGGAGCGACCTCGGCACGCTTATCATGGCGTCCTCGCTGAGTGAAGACACCATGGGGATGATCATGACGCCCATGACGACGCCCGCGCTCAAGGCGTTGAAGACGATCATGTCCGGGAAGATTCTCTGAAGCTGGGGCGTCACGAACGTCAGGGCGAAGTAGCCGTAAACGACTGTGGGGATTCCGGCCAGGATCTCGATGAATGGCTTTAGCGCCCTGCGCGCTCTGTCGGGAGCGTACTCGGCGAGATAGATAGCGGTGGTCAGTCCGATCGGAAGGGCGACCGCCGCCGCGAGAACCGTGACGAGGAGCGTGCCTGCCACGAGGGGCAGCACACCGAAGGAGGTCGGCTTGAGGATGGGCGTCCATCGCGTTCCCGATATGAACTCCCAGACCGAGACTTCTCTGAAGAAGCCGATGGACTGTCCGAACAGGATGAAGACGATTCCGATGGTGGTGAAGATCGAGATGAGCGCGCATCCGAAGAATACCCACCGGACGATGGTTCCTTCGACGCTGCTGCCGCGTCCGCGGCGGAATCTGCCTGACGCGGCCCTTCCGGTGTCGATGTCGCCTGTCCTGGATGCTGTGGTCTCCAAAGACGCCCCTCCAATAAGTTGGCGATAGGTGTTGAAGCGGGTTGGGGCTACCTGAGCGCCGCTAGGTTGTTTTGGTAGTCTTCAGCAGACAGAGGCACGTAGCCGACCTCCTCGGTTAGTTGAGCGGCGTTCTCCATGTAGAACTCGACGAAGGCTCTCAGTTCGGCGCGTTGCTGAACGCGCTGTTTGTTGACGTATATGAACATTGGCCTGGACAGGGGCGCGTATGAGCCGTCGGCTATTGCCGCGACTGACGGCGCGACGCAGCCGCTGCCGTTATCGACTTCGACGAGCTTGAGCTTGTCCACGTTCTGGGAATAGTAGGCGTAGCCGAAGTAACCGAGCGCGTTGCGGTCGCCGCTGATGCCCTGGACGAGCACGTTGTCGTCCTCGGACGCGGTGTAGTCGGGGCGCGACAGCTTGGCCTCGCCGACGATCTCCTCGGTGAAGTAGTCGAATGTGCCGGAGTCGGTGCCCGGTCCGTACAGGTTTATTCTTCTGTCGGGCCACGAGGGATCGATGTCGTTCCACGAATCCACGGAACTTCCCGGTTGCCAGATCATCTTGAGTTGTTCGACGGTCATGCAGTCGACGAAGTCGTTCCGGGGGTTGACCATGACGGACAGCCCATCGACGCCGACTAGGAACTCGAAGTACTCGATGCCGTTCTCGGCGGCAGTGGCCGCTTCGGAGTCTCTGATGGACCTTGAGGCGTCGGATATGTCGGTCTCGCCGGCGGTGAAGCGTTTGAATCCGCCGCCGCTGCCTGAGATGCCGACGTTGACAAGCGCTTTGGGCTGCACCTTTCTGAACTCTTCGGCGACGGCCTCGGTGATGGGCGCGACGGTGCTGGAGCCGTCGATCTCGATCGTGCCATTCAACTGTTCTCCCCGAGCAGGCGCAACGTCCGACGGACTCTGAATTGCGCCCAACTCGGCGTCCGAGCCGCATGCCCCCGCTACCAGAGCGGCCGCCAACATTGTGAAAAGCAACAGGCTGGGAATGCCAAGCAACTTGGGCAGCTTGGTATTCGCCATCATTATCGTTTCAACCTCCGGAGTCTTGCGGTCTTCCAACTATTGGCATGAAGAGTCGGCCAAAACGCTGTGCGGACGAGTCGGCAGAAGAGACTCTAGGGGTTCCGAATTAACGGAGGGTTAAGCATGGGTTAGAGGATTGCTAAGGATTGATCAGGGGTGGATGTTGGAACGCAGCATCTCCCATGCGGCTCCCGCGATGACGCTCCCTCCCACGATGATGACGAACCAGCCGAAGTTGACCCGCTCAGCGAGTTTTATGAGCGCTTTGATAGCAATGAACCCGACGGCGGCGGCAACAGCGAGGGAGACCAGCGCCTCCGGAGAGGCGTAAGCGCCGGTCTTCAGAGCTCCGTAGATGCCCGCGCCCAAGCTGGCGGGGACGCTAAGCAGGAAGCTGAGCGTCAGTGTCTCGGACCTGTCAACTCTGCGCCAGAGCAGGGTTGACACCGTAAGCCCGGATCGGCTCAGCCCGGGCAGGGCCGCGAGTCCCTGGGCAACTCCGGTCGCCACCGCGTCCGGCCATGTAACGTCGTCGCGGGTGCGCGTTCCTCCCGACCGTCTCCGCAGTAGGAGCGTACCTGTGACGAGCATCATGATCCCGACAATCGCCATGGCCGCCGTCCCGATCCGGTCTGAGAACTCGAACAGTCCGGCCAGCGCGAGGAGGCCGAGGGGCGCGCTGACGACCGTCGCGACGATCAGGAAGATAACCGGCGGCGCCGGTTTTGTCGGACGGCTCAGCGTGTCGCGCAGCATGACGGTCAAGTCCCGCCTGAAGGCGACTACCACGGAGAGCGCGGTGCCTAAGTGGAGCCAGAGCGAAAATGCGGCGGCGTCGGCTATGGTCTCGTCGAAAAGCCATGCGTTGACGACCGTGACGATCCCCTGCGAACTGACCGGAAGCGGCTCGGTCAGCCCCTGTATCAACCCGAGCAGCGCGGCTTCGACGAGGTTCACGTCGCCCGTTGGAGCGTGAGGTCGAATGAGCTTCCCCGACCCTCGGCGCTGCTGACGCTGATGTCGCCGCCGTGCGCCTGAACGAGGTGCTTGGCGATGGCCAGTCCAAGACCCGTGCCTCCATCCCTGCGCGATCTATCGACCTTGTAGAAGCGCTCGAACACGTGCGGCAGGCGCTCGCTGGGTATGCCGACGCCGGTGTCGGACACGGTCAGCTTGACCCACTGTCGGCACGCGCTGGCGGACACATCCACCCTGCCGCCTTCAGGCGTGAATCTCAGGGCGTTTTCGAGAAGGTTAGTCAATATCTGGTCGAGCTTGCCGGCCTCCGCCATGACGTAGGGAAGGTCGGGGGGAAGGTCCGTGCCCATCTTTACTCCCGCCGCGGCTGCCGTCCCCTTGAATCTCGCCACGATCTCGCCCGCCACCTCGCTCACCGACAAGGGCGCGAGATGGATCGGCATTTGCCCGCTTTCCAGCCTGGACAATTCCAGAAGCTCATCGACCAGCGTGGTCATGCGCTTGATGTCGCTCTCGATTCTGTTGAGGAAGTCGAGCGCGACCTCCCGATTCCCCAGCGCGCCGCCTTCGAGAGTTTCCACCATGGCCCTGACCGACGCGAGCGGACTGCGGAGTTCGTGGGACACGTTGCTGACGAACTCCCGCCTCGTCGTCTCGACCTGTCTGAGCCGGGTCACGTCCTGGAGGGTCAGCAGGACTCCTTCACCAAGCTCTCCCGATATTGGAGTCGCGATGACGTTCAGGAACCGGCGCTGATGCAGGAGCATTATCTCCGCCTGCCGGATCTGTCGGGTTTCGGACGACCTCGCCGCCAGTTGCAGCAGTTCGTAGTCGCGCGCGACCTCTGAGAGCGGACGGCCCAGACAGTCGCGGCGGTCGGCAGAGGTGAACCACTCGGCGGCCCGGTTGATGAGCCTAACGCAATTCTCGGTGTCAAGAACGATTACGCCGTCGGCCATCGTGTCCATCGCGACCGCCAGCAGACTCTGCTCAGACTCCAAGTCTCTGACCGTTTTGTGAATGGCTTCCGCCATCCGATTGAAGGCGTTGGCGAAATCCTGATCCTCGTCCAGGGAGGACGGCTCCATCCTGTGTTCGAGGTCTCCGTCTGCCAAACGTCGCGCGCCGGAAGCGGCGTCCCGCATGGAGCTAACCGTCGAGCGCGTCAGCGCGCGGGCGAGAAGAGCCGCCAGGACACAGCCTCCGGCAGCGACCAGCGCGGCGACCGCCACAACCCTGCCCACGTTGATCTCTCCATCGAAGGCCAACGCGGCCAGCATAGCCGCGACGGCAGCCATGGCCACGATAATGAGGGCCGAATAAGCGGCGGCGATTCGCCATTGAAATGTTCCGGGCAGTCTCATCCGTCGAAACGATATCCCACCCCTCGGATGGTGATGATCCTCCGGGGTCTGGAGGGTTCGGGTTCTATCTTCTCTCGCAGCCATCTTACGTGTACGTCCACAGTGCGCGAGTCGCCGATGTAGTCGTGGCCCCACAGTCGTTCAAGAATCTGGTCGCGAGTGAACGCGCGTCCCCTGTTGGCGGCGAGCAGCGACAGGAGCGAAAACTCTCGCGGCTTCATGTCGAGAGGTTTGTCCTCCAGCATTGCCGAGTGGCTGGCCAAGTCGATCGTGAGGTCGCCCGACCTCAGCACCTCCGACTCGTTTTGAGAGCCGGCAGCGGCGGGGGCGGACGCCCGCCTGAGAAGACCGCGGACGCGGGCCAGCAACTCTCTCATGCTGAAGGGTTTGGTCACGTAGTCGTCGGCTCCAAGCTCCAGGCCGACGACCCGATCCACCTCCTCGCCGCGCGCGGTCAGCATGAGTATGGGGATGTTGGACTCGCGCCGGATGATGCGGCAGATTTCGAATCCGTCGAGGGATGGGAGCATCACGTCGAGTATCAGCAGGTCCGGATTTCCGGCGCGGGCGAGATTCAGGCCGGACTCTCCATCCATGGCGGTGACAACCTCGTAACCCTCCTGCTCCAGCGTGTACTCAAGCGCGGCCAGGAGGTTGGGTTCGTCTTCTATAACCAGAACGGTGTTGGGCATGGAGTCAGATGCTCCCTGAGTCTGCTCCACCAGAGACTAACACATTTTTGGTTCCGGCTTCACGCGCGGGGGAATTTTTTAGGATTCTGCGCTAGTCTATCCGGTGTCTTTAGCATGTCGCCGGAGTCGGTCGGGATATTGGACGCCGGATAGTCGCATTATCCAATATGAATGAGAAATCCAACGATTATTGTGATTACGAACAACACGGCAACACCTAGAAGCCATATGAACATCTGGCGAAGAGGCGCCGCGTAGATATTATTGAAAAACAGAGATTCAGGAAGCGTGAACCGCAAAGTCTCGTCTTGGACGTGTTCATGCCGCACGCGTAGGCGATACATGCTCAGAACTGATCTTATCCAAGTATAGAGTTGACAAGCCCCCGTGACAACATACACGACAGTAAATAGTCCATACCAAAAGGGCTCTGAATTCCGTGCATCAGTCGGTTGTAACAGTTGAAGAGGATAGAAGACGAGACAGAAGAATATCGGGACTATGAACCACATCCCGTACAGAACACCGTAGCCAACGGATACAAGGTTGAGGGAGACACGCCGATCGAACATGCGGTAGGCCATGTACATCCCGGGCAGTAGGAAAAGCGCTGAGTACAAAAGTCCACCGCTCCCATAGTCCAAGAACGAGTCGCCTCTCCGGTAAGCCTTTACGCCGCAGACCGATGCCACGACCGGAGCGCCCATGACGCCGGCGAACCCCAGCGCCAGCGCACCAGAGATAAACTTGCCATAATAGGAAAACTCTTCCTCTGTAAATACGTCCATCAGAAACGATATTACAAATACTTCGTCCAACTCGCCCTTTCCCAGCATCACTGAGATCAGGTCTGCTGAAATGTTGAAGTACGCCCACAGGATCATGAGCAGTGCGAGTAGAGCGGCAAAGATGCGTATTGGAAACATGCTCCCGTGAGGCCGTACGGTATTCCAAGGTATGTTGATCTTGCTAGCTGCTACGTATCGTCCCCAAACGACATAGGCCGCGCCCGGCAAAGGCGCGGTCTATGCTACATCGCGGCGATTTTTGGGATTCGAGCGCTACTTGGAGATGAACTCGAACTGCTCAAAGCTGCCGTTGGTGATCGGTGCAGGGTCGACACCCAGCCAGCGGTCGAGGATAGTCGAGTAGGTTGTGCGGAAGTCGTTGTTGAAGTGCATGTCGCCCTCCAACTGGTCCTCTTCCTTCAGCGACGGGAACTCGCCGTAGAGACCGCCGTCAACGTCACCACCGATGACGAATGCCACGCCGCCGGAGCCGTGGTCGGTGCCCGCGCCGTTGTCGTTGATCCGGCGTCCGAACTCCGAGAACATCAGCACGATGGTGTCCTTGTCCCTGTCGTGCTCCTTCAGGTCGTCCATGAAGTCCGCGACGGCGGTGGATACGTCGTTCCAGAGCTTCGCGTGGGCGTTCAGTTCGTTCGCGTGGGTATCGAAACTGCCGTGCTGGGTGTAGAAGATGCGTGTCCCGACGTCGGCGAACATCACCTGCGCGATGTTCTTCATGTTCTGCGCGACCCCGGTATCCGCGTACTCGATGCTGGAGGAGTACTTGGCGGGCGCGGTCCTGAGGATGTCAGCGCCCTTCAGGGCGTCCATGCCGACCTGGCTGATGAACTGCGAGATCGTGTCCTTACCGGAACCGCCGTAGATCTGGGAGAAGGCTTCCAGGGCGACCTTTCGCGCCGCCTCGTCCTTGATGTCGGGCATGAGTCCGTAGTTCTCCAGGTTTCCGACCGAGGCCACGGGCACGTCCTTCGCGTACATGGCGCGCGGAAGGCCCCTGCCGAAGTTGACGCCGGTCACCACGTTCTCGGCCTTGGGGTCGAGGTCTCTGATGGCCTGTCCCAGCCAGCCCTCTGGGGCGATGTCCGTAGGCTCCGCCGTGTGCCACACGTCCATAGAGCGGAAGTGAGACCTGTTGGGGCTTGGATATCCGATGCCGTTGATGATCGCGACCTTACCCTCGTCCCACAGCGACTTGATAGGCCCCATGGACGGGTTCAGTCCCAGGTCGTCGTCCAGCTTGATCACCCGGTCCTCGGGTATGCCGAGGTAGGGCCGGTTGTCGTAGTACAACTCGTTGCTGTATGGGATCACTGTGTTCAGCGCGTCGTTCCCGCCGCTGAGCTGCAAGACCACCACAGACTTGTTGCCGTTTCCGTTGCCGTTTGCTGCCATGGTGCTGCTCCCTCTCTGCTTTAGTGTTCGGATGTCAGTCTTATTGTAGTACGCGCGTCAAGCGCTGGCGGTCTTTTCACTCTCACCCCAGCCCTCTCCCTCAGGGAGAGGGGGCTTTTGTCTGGTTCAGCCGCCGTTTCTGCGATAGATCTGTACCCTGTGCCGGTTGCTCTCGGTAACGTATAACCTGCCCTCGTCGTCCAGCCTAACAGAAGTCGGCGCCCAGAAGTACTTCTCGATGTGCGACGACTCCTCGTGCGGGTTGTCATTGAAGAACTCGATGTCCGGCGCCAAGTCCGACTTGGCCCTGGCCTGCGCCTCCTCGACGTTGATCTCCAGGAACGCGTTGGCCCACTTGGAATCCGTGGCCTCGCCGCGGATGTTTTGGAGCAGCCCTCCATCGGAGTCGAAGATAACAACACGCTCGTTGCCCCAGTCAGCGACGTAAACGCGGCCGTCGTCATCGACGGTCACCGCCGCCGGCCTGGACAACTCGCCGTCGCCGCGTCCCGACCTTCCGAATGAGGAGATGAACTCACCGTCGGGCGTCAGTTTCTGTATGCGGTCGTTCTGCCAGTCGGCGACGTACACGTTTCCGTCCGGTCCGACGTCGATGCCCCACGGCAGGCTGAACTGTCCCTCTCCGGACCCGTGCGAACCAAAGTGACTCACCAGATTCCCGTCGGAAGTGAATACCTGCACGCGGTGGTTGTGCTGATCGACCACGTACAGCAGGTCGTCTTTGTCGAAAGCCAGACCGGCTGGTCCGTCGAGCTTCCCCGGCTCGCTACCGGACTCGCCCCAGTAGTTAACCACGCTACCGGACGTCTCGTATACGGTTACCTTGTTGCGCTCTTCGTCGCTAATGTAGATGTGGCCCTTGCTGTCCTGGGCCATGGAGACTGGCCAGATTAGCTGTCCGGCTTCTTGGCCGAACGACGCAAACGTGCCGTAGTACTCGCTTTCTATGTCGTAGATCGTGACGCGCACGCCCCTGGTGTCGCCTTCGAGCGAGCGGTTCAACGTGTACAGCCTGCCGTCGGTTGCGGCAAGCGTATCCACCGGGTAGTAGAACCCCCTGCCGTCCATGGTGGAGAGGCCGATTGAGTGGCTATATACCAGTCTCCGGGTGGCTTCAGCCGTGGTCATGATTCCACCTGCCTATGCGCGCTGGAACTCGTGCGTGGCCGCGATCATCTGAAGCAACTGAGAAACGCGCTGTTCGGTCTCGGGCTCGACCTCAGGTCCGGCGATGATCTCGCCGTCCGCCGAGGCGTAGTCCACCAGAGACGCCCTGGTGTCGTCGGACACGGATATCATGCCTATCTCGTCCAGGCAGCGGTCAACCAGTTCGGCGGGTCCGATAGCGGAGCCTCCGTTCGTCGCCACACGCTCGATGATCGACCTGACGCCCGGATGCTCAGCGTTGCCCAACTGGCCTGAGGCGAAGTTGAGCCGCTCGACGAACGTCCCGGTGTCGATCCACTCCAGTCCCTCGTGCCAGCCCTCTACGGACGGAGGGTTGATCAGATACTGGCCCATCCAGGACATCTGGGCCTGGCGTTCCACGATCGAGCGCCTGGGCCTGTGGAACTCACCCGTCAGCCTCAGCACGCCGGTCATAAACTCCGCCGGGCTCTTGACCCTGGCGTACCAGCAGTCGCGCGACTTGAAAAAGTCGGAGGTGAAAAGCACGCGCAGCATGTGGCCTATGTCGTAGTCGCTCTCGAAGTAGGCGTTTGCGAGGGTCTCGATGGCCTGCGGGTCCTGCGGCTCAACGTAAGGCCACTGTGGTACGGGCGGCTCGTCTGCGACGAAGAAGTGGTACATGTACCTCGCTATGAACCGCGCGGTGGCGGGCTGACGACAGATGATGTCGATGATCTCCTCGCCGTCAAAGTTGCCCTTGTGGCCGAGGAACTCCTTCTCACCGTCGTCGTGGTCCTCTTCATCGAAGCGGAAGTGCCATGAGATACGGCCGTACGGCCAGATCGAGTCGCGCTCCGCCCGGAGCGCCATGTACTCAAGGTTGCCAATCGTCCAGCCGGTGAAAGCGCGGGACGCCTCCTTGATGTCTTCCTCGCTGTAGTTGCCGACGCCCATCGAGAACAACTCGAGCAGCTCCCGTCCGAAATTCTCGTTGATCGCGCCCTTGTGATTGTCGTGATTGTCCAGCCAGATGATCATGGCGGGGTCCCTGGCAAGCTCGAGGAGGAGGTCCTTGAAGCTCCCCATCCCGTACCGGCGGAACATTCTTATCTGGTCGTTCAGAACCTTGCCGTTGGTTATCTTGGGGTATCCGGTGGCAAAGACGCCGTGCCAGAAGAGGGCCATCTTCTCATTGAGCGGGTTGGTGGTGGAGACGAGCTTGTAGATCCAGTGGGTGCCCGGGGCGATCTGTCCCATCATTCCGGACTGCTCGTTGTGGTATCGCCATATCAGGTCGTCGGTCATCTCGTGGCTTTCGGCGGGAGTTAGGAGCTCTTCGACTGTTGCGTCGTAGCCCCTCTCTGCGTATTCCTCTAGCTGACTCCGGTTCGCTCCGAATCCCGCGCGCCTCATGAGATGCGCCATTAGCTGCAGATCTGTCGTTGCCGTGGTCATATCTGCCTCCGTCTTTGTAATTCGTTCATGAGCGCCGTTCAGCGTTCCAAGCGCTAAACGCAGCTTGACCGTACCGTACAGCGCACCTTCCACATTGAGCGGCTAGGCTCAATATACCACAGAATGAACCGTTTTGGGGTCAACTGAGAGCGCGAATTTGGAAATGGCCGTGGGCATGGTCTTGGGGGTGTAGTGTATGATTCCGCGACGGCGACCACCATTCACGCCGCTGGATGAAGACATCATGCCGATAGCGATTCTCTGGATACAGCTTGGCGTTGCGGCGGCTGTGATACTGGGGGCATCCGTATTCCTGGCCAAGTCGGCGGACGTCATAGCCATCAAGACCGGGCTTGGCCGCTCCTTCGTCGGCGTGGTCATGCTCGCCACCGCTACGTCTCTCCCCGAGTTGGTGACGGGGGTAAGCTCGGTTGCCCTAGTCGGCGAGCCAGATCTCGCAGTCGGCGGCGCGTTCGGCAGCAACCTGTTCAACCTGCTGATAATCGGCCTGATGGATATCTTCTGGCGAAACCGCTACCTTCTGAATCACGTAGGCACGTCGCCCGTCGTTGTGGGCGCGCTGGGCACAGGCATCATCGCGCTTGGCGGCGTGGCCGTCCTGCTGCACCACATGACGACAATCCTCGACGCTTGGATCGTCAGCCCCCTGTCCATTGTGCTGATCGTCAGCTTCGCAGCCGCCATGTACTTCATCTATTTGTTCGAGCGGAAGCAGAACTCCGACGACGACAGAACCGCTTCCGAAGAGCCTGGAAAATACGCCTCCGAGAGTCTGCCGAAACACGTTGCGATATACACGCTGACGGCCCTGGCGGTCGTCGGAGCGGCAGTCTGGCTATCTTTCGTGAGCGACGAGGTGGCGGTCAAGATGGGGTGGAACGCCAGCTTCATGGGCACGCAGTTCCTCGCAGCCGCTACGTCTCTGCCCGAGCTGGCGACATCCTTCGCGGCGCTCCGCATCGCCGCCCCGGAGCTTGCCATCACCAACCTGCTGGGCAGCAACCTGTTCAACATGGGGTTCGTCCTCTTCCTGAACGACGTGGCACACACAGGAGGCCCCATCTGGACCGCCGTCTCGCAGGTTCACGCGCTCACCGGACTCATCGCGATAGCCATGACGACGGTCATCGTCCTCGCCGTCATGATACGTCCGGGAAACAAACAGGCCGGATTCGTCACCATCGAGGCGGGGGCGCTGATCTCCGTGTACGCCATCGCGAGTCTGCTAGTGTTCACAATCAACTAGCGGGCACGGCTGGTCGCGGGCCAAATGTCGGGCCTCGAAGAGGAGCGCCCTCGGACGAACAGCGAGACCACAGTGTGAACGCGGAGGCGGAAATAGAGTAAACTACTTAGAGGAGTAATCGGATGGCGCAGCTAACTACATACGAGGAGTTGATCGAGAGGATCAGTTCCGACGCTGAACTGCGGACGCGGTTGTTCGAGGCGCTTGGCCTGTCGGCGCTGCCGGCGCTATACACTCGGATGGACTCGTTCGAAGAGACGCAGAAGGCCATCCTTAAAACACTCAAAGAGCAGGGCGAGGCGCTGATTGCTCTGCGGGAGGACTTCAACGCTCTGGGTATCCGGGTGGACAGGCTCGAAACCGATGTCCATTCGATCAACTCCGTCGTCTTGGGCCGAGACTTGGAAGAAAAGGCAGCCAACGTTCTCCAATCACGGCTGCGTAGTGTGGCAGAAGCCAGGTTGCGAGCCATTGGGCTGCGTTACAGCGCTCGGCGGTCGCTACAGCCCGATAACGGCGGCTACACGTCCTCCGTGGACGACGCTTACGACGCCGACACCATCACCGAGGGCGATGAGCGGCGACTTCTACGCGCCGATCTGGTTTACACCGCGTCTGTGCATACGGATGCGGGTTGGGAAACCCGCTGGTTTCCGGTGGAAGTGTCCAAAACGATCCGCGTAAAGGACGTTACGAGGGTGGCGCAAGCGGCCGAGGCAATTGAGAAGGTCTTCGGCCAGCAGGTTCAGGCCAGCGTGGTTGCGGGTACGGACATAAGCCGAGACGCGAAGGACCTTGCCGAAGACGCCGGAGTAAAGGTAGTTTTATTCCAAATCGACGGCGAGGACGACGGTGATTAGACCAAACCGACCTTGAGGGTCTATGGCTTCTTCGCTTCGCTCAGAATCACGCGCCGAGCCTGAACTCACCCAATACCCAGCTCTTCCTGCAAGTCGTTGACCGTCTGGGTGCGGCTCCGGCTCGGCCTGCGCTCGCGTAGTCCGATGGGCATGTTCTGGACTTCGGGCGTTATCTTGATCGAGACGAACACAGGGCCGGTCTCCTGCATGATCTCTCCCACGCTCGTCGCGAACTCCTCGAGGTCGTCGAAGCTGTGGGTCGAGGCGTACCCCGCGCCCTTTGCCATCAGCGCGTAGTCGATCTCCTGAGAGTTGGGCACCGGCTGACCGCCCGTCGTGGCGTAGCACTCGTTGTCCAAGAGGAAGTGGTAGAAGTTCGCGGGCTTCTTTCCCGCGATAGTCGCGAGCGCGCCGAGGTTCATCAGAAGCGACCCCTCGGCGTCGAAGAGCACGATCTTTTCGTCCGGCAGTCCCAGCGCGAGTCCGAGGGCGGCGGATGTCGTCTGTCCCATCGCCCCTCCCAGCGAGATGTCTCGCCGCTCGTTGGCGCTGAAGTCTCGCCAGTGGCCGCCCGCCGTGCCTGTGGGCGCGACTATGGCGTCGCCGCGGTGTTCCTGGAATGCTTTGAATACGTCTTCTACGTCGATCAAGGTGAACTCCTTCGGTGGTTCGATTTTGAGATTACCTATTGAAGCCGTGATACTCGTCGCCGACCAAGATGGCGACGGGGCCATTGGTCGCCCGCGCCTCCTCGAAAGCCGTGGATATCCGGCCGCCGTCTTCGTTCTGCTCGACGAGGTAGTAGTTGATTCCGAACGCGTGCAGGAACGGCTCGGTGTACTTGGCGACCGAGTCGTTGATGACCCCACGCCGAGTCCAGCCCCGGTATCCTACGACCATGACCAACGGGAATCCGGCGTCCAGCGCCATGCCCCGAATCGAGTCGCCCGACTCCATCATTCCGGTGTTCTGGATCAGCACGACGGGAACCTTGCCCGCGATGTTCAGGCCGTAGGCCGTGCCGTATGCCTCCCCCTCCCGCGACACCGGAACGACTTCCAGCCAGTCTTGGTCCTCCATCAGTTCATAAAGGTAGTTGGTCTCACTGTCCGGAATCGTCACGACGTGGGTGACGCCGTTCTTCTTGAACTCCTCGACCATAGTCTCAGGCCTGAGGATTGCGGCTTGTTGATGTACCACTGATCGGCCTCCGTTTCCCTTTGCTCGGCGCTTACTGACCTCGGTTGAGGTGATTATATTACTTTTTGAGCCATCCTGCGCGCGGCGACCCGGCGCCGCCCGAATCCTAGTATGTGCAACCCTTCACAAAATTGACACCCTCAAAATCCAACTGATATATTCGAGACGTGCTAGAATGAAAGTAAAGTTGTCGGTCGCAGCGCCGACCCTCGAAAAGAGCACAGTCTCAGCAATTGCCCACTGATCATCCGAGAAAACATTTCGCCCGCCGGATCCCGCTCCGGAGGGTCGTCATGTTTTTGGCGCCCGGCCTAGAGTGGGCGGACGCGTCTAGTCCCGACCAATCCTATCAGGCGTCGAAGTGCGCCGTGCGGATTGCGAGGGTTCCGAACATCAGGGAGTCCTGAATGAAGAAGACCGATTTCGTAGTCAGGTTCGCGGGAGAGGGAGGACAGGGCGTGGTGACCTCAGCCGAGGGGTTCGCCCAAGCGAACGCCCAGGTCGGATACCACGTACAGACCTTCTCCACCTTCCCGTCGCAGATTAGGGGAGGCCCCACCTGGACGCAGACCCGCATCTCCACCCAGCCGGTGCTCAGCTCGGGCGACGAGCTTGACGTGCTGGTCGCCTTCAACGAGTACGCCTACGAGACCCACCGCGACGAGGTCGGGGATACCGGGGTCATCATATACAACTCGGAGGAGTTCCAGCTTGAGCCGGACGGCAAGAGCTTCGGAATGCCGTTCGACGAACTGGCCCGCTCCACCGGCAACACCAGGGCGGCGAACATGGTCGTCATGGGCGCGCTGGCATACCTGGTGGACATACGCCAACAGATACTCGAAGACTTCGTCACCAAGCGGTTCACTCGGGGGAGGCCCAACGACCAGCAGATAATAGAGTCGAACCACCTCGCGCTGAGCCTCGGCCGCGACGAGGCGGAAAAGAGCGGCTTCAACCTCGGAGAACTGGCAGACTCCATCCCGCCTGAAGGCGAGCAGGTGCTCATCAACGGGAACGTCGCGCTCGGCCTGGGCTCGATGGCCGCGGGCGTTGACGTGTACGTCGGATATCCCATCTCGCCGGCCACGTCGCTGCTCGTGTGGATGGAGAGCAACATGCCCAGGTCGGGCAAGTTCGTGTATCAGGCGACGTCCGAGATCGAGTCTATCACGAGCATCGTCGGCGCCGGATTCGCGGGCAAGAAGGCGATGACCGGCACCGCCGGCCCCGGGTTCTCCCTGATGGGTGAGGGGCTCGGCCTGGCATGGATGGCCGAGATTCCGCTGGTCGTGGCCGACATACAGCGCGGCGGACCGTCCACCGGACTGCCGACCAAGACCGAGCAGTCCGACCTGATGACCGCGCTGTACCCCGGACACGGCGACATGCGATTGCCGGTCATAGCTCCCGGCACCGTGGAGGAGTGCTTCTACGCGGCCATACACGCCTTCAACTGGGCCGAGCGGTACCAGGGCCCGGTGGTCATCCTCAGCGAGCACATGCTGTCCGAGCGCAATCAAAACATACCTAAGCCGGACCTGTCCAAGTTGGCGGTCGAAGGACGAAAGACCTACGTGGGCGCCAACGGGTATCATAGATACGAGAGTTGGGAACTCTCCCCAATGCCGATACCCGGAGGGCCGGGATCTTACGTTGCCAACGGCTCCGAGCACGACGGCATGGGCGACACCACGCACAGGCCGGAGCGCCACATACAGATGACCACGCGCCGCTTCAGCAAGCTGGAACTTCTAAAAGACGGCACGTACGAGAGCGAGAACACTGACGCCAGTGTCGTGGTCATGCCCTGGGGCGGATCGAAAGGCCCGACGCTCGGCGCTTGGCGACAACTCACGGCAGCGGGCGCGGAACTGGGCTGGTACTACACGATGTTCCTCAACCCTCTCCCCGACGAACTGGTCGAGGAGCTCCGCGCCAAGGACCTAGTGATCGTGCCGGAGTTGAACTTCATGGGACAGTTCTCGGCGTATCTGAGGACCCTCGGAATCAATGCGGAGGCCGTTACCCAGATAACCGGGTTGCCCTTCAAGGTTAAGGACCTGGTTCAAGCCATATCCGACAAAGCGGGAATAGAGCAGAAGGAGAGTGTGACAGCATGACAACCAAGAACCCGGAGTACGACTTCAAATGGTGCCCGGGATGCGGTGACTTCGGTGTGAGGCGCGCCCTCGAAGGCGCGATACAGCGCAGAGTGGTCGAGACCGAGACGCCTATGGAAAGCAACGTGATCGTCGCCGGCATCGGATGCTCCGGCAACATGGTTCACATGCTCGAGAGCGATGAGCAGCCCTACGGCTTTCACGGCATCCACGGCAGGACTCTGCCGATAGCGATGGGCGTGAAGATGGGCCGCCCCGACCTCAACGTGGTGATAGTCGCCGGGGACGGCGACTTCCTCGGAATCGGCTTCGAGCACATCGCGCCCCAGGCCGCCCGGAACCTCGACGTGACCGCCGTCGTAATGGACAACGGCGTGTACGGACTGACAAAGGGACAAAGCTCCCCGACGACCGACCTCGGCGTCGTCACGAGCTCCACGCCCTTCGGCAAGGCCGAGGTGAAGCTCAACCCGTTCCAGATGTACCTCAGCATGGGCGTTACATACGTCGCTTCCACGATGTCCAGCCAGATACGCCCGATGACGCAAATGATGGTGGACGCCATGGAGCATCCGGGCTTTGCCATCGTCCACATCCAGTCGCCATGCACTGAGTACAACAACACCTACGACATCCTCAAAGGCAATCCGCGCAAGGGGATTCCGGGGCTGGCCTTCGATATACCGGACGACTATGACGAGACGGATCCTACGTCGGCGTTCGAGTTGGCGTCAACGGAGGGCGTGCCGCTTGGCGTCATCTACCGAGACTCCGACCGCCCCACCTTCGACCAGCGCATCGACGAAATCTCAGAAAAGGCCCCCGGCAAAGACGTATCCGCGCTGCTCAACAGCTACGCGATATAGCTGAGCTCCGCCACCAGTATCTCAAGCGCTAACTGCTCATCGAGCGGCTTCGTCTTCAGCGCGAGATCTGTCTCTACGAGTTGGGCGTGAACATGCGCGAGGTAGTCTAACGACAGCCGCCGCTCCTGCTGGAGCGTTTTGTTCAGCACCCACCCGGACAGCCTGAGCCGGCGTCCGATCTCGTTCTGGGGCAGCCCCTGCTCCTTCATGTCCTTCGCCATGAGCAGCAGCCGGACCTGCCGCGCGATCATCGTCATGACGTATGCGGCGGGCGCGCCGTCCTCCATGATCCGGCGCAGCATCCTGAGCGCGACGCCCGTTCGCCGGTCGATAATCGCGTCGACGGCCTGAAAGATGTTGGCCTCGCGTACGTAGGCGACCATGTTCCGCACGTCCTCGACTCCGATGGGCGTGCCATTGGCATACAGGGCCAGCTTTCTCAGCTCGGAGTCAATCAACCGGGGCTGTCTGCCGACGGCCTCGGCGAGCATTGCGGCGGCGCGAGGTTCTATACGCACTCCGATTGACTTTGCGCGTTGCGTTATCCATCCCGGCATGTCGCGTTCTCTGGGCAGCGGAAACTCCCGGACTTGGGAGAGCGGCGTCAGCTTTCGCGCGAGCGGATTGCTCTTCGACAGCCCGCCATCGACGAAGGCGAGATCCGTAGTTGGCGGAAGTGAGTCTAGCTGATCGGCGAACTCGGTCCACGTCTTGAGCGAATCGTTGTTGGAGGAGCCGCGGCTTCGGGACGGCGCCCGGCGCTCGAAAGTCGAGAGCAGTCCCTTGACCACCACCACCCTGCGGTCCGACATGAAGGGCACGCTGAACGCGGCGGCCGCGACTGCGTTGGGGGTCAGGCCGTCGGCGTCGAGAGACGTGTAGTTTACGTCTCGCAGGTCGTCGGGTCCGGCGCTCTGCGCGAGGTCGGTCAGCGCCTCATCGACGCTTACGTCGTCCTCTCCATAGACTAGGTGAATCATACTATGAGGGCCCCACTACTCCATGACGCGGAGGGTGGATGGGACGTCCATCCTGCGGAGCCTGCGCACGATGAGGAGCGGCGCGACGGTGACGGCGATGACGCTCACCGCGATGACGAGGGCGAGTCCGAGCGGATCGAACGCGATCTCCATGCTCAACTCGGGGAACGTGTTCGGCATAAGGACGCTCACGACCCACTGGAGCAATATGTATCCGGCTACGAGGCCCATGACCATTGCCATCACTCCGAGCAGGGCATTTTCGAGCATCGTCATGCCCAGTACGGCGCGCACGGGCAGTCCGTAGGCGAACATGGTGGCGGTCTCACGGCGGCGCTCGTCCATGTTGATGCTCGCTGTGTTGTAGGCGATCAGCAGGGCCAACAGGACCACCGCCGCAAGAATGAATGCCAGTATGCTGGTGTACTGCGCGAACTGGTCCCTGAACACGTCGGACGAGGCCGTGGCCTTCTGTACCGATCCGACTCCGGGCAGTCCGAACACCTCCTTCTTGAGTTCGCCGACGGTGACGCCGGCGGCTGGCTGGGCCTGGACGATGTTCGCCACTCTTCCGATCCCGATCTGCTCGCCGTGCTCGAAGTCCATGTAAACGCCGATCCTCATAGGATGCGCGTGGACGCCCGCCACTCTCAGTTCCGATATGCCCAGACTGAACATGCCCCGGTCGGTGATGGCCGGGTGTCGCAGCGTGACGACGTCGCCGGGGCCGACGCCGAGCTTATTCGCCGCTCCCCTGGCTATCACGACTCCGGGCGACCGGCTCTTCAGGCTGCCTTCCTCTATCGTCGGAAGCCACAGGCCGCTGTCGAAGTCCATGACTTGCAGCAGTACCTCGAACGACTCATCGCTTTTGGAGATCGAACCGCCCACTCGGAGCATCGGCTCGGCGTCTGCCGCGACCGGCGAATTCAGCACGCTTTGGACTACCTGGGAGTCCTGAGGATAGACGGTGTCGAAGGCGACCTCGACCCTGTCCGGCGTCTCGCCGGCGGTTTCGGCCCCGATTCGGTCTATGGTGTCTATGAACGAGTTGAGCATCCCGACCACGGCCACCATGATTCCGACGATGGCCCCGATCGCCAGCGCGGTCAGCAGGGTGCGCTGCGGCGCCCTGGCTACATTTCGGAAGGGCATCTGCATCAGCGTTCGCCCCGGTATTCTCAGGACTGACAGCAGCTTGGGCATACCGCCGGAGCGTTGGGCGAGATGCCCGGTCCTGATGGCGTCCACGGGCGCTACCCTGACCCCTCTCCACACGGGTATCGCGGCTGCTAGGATGGGCACGAGGAAACCGATGGCCGCCGCGATGCCGAACACGCCGAACTGAAACGGCGTGCGCCACACTGGAAGGGGCAGAAAGTCTTCGAGGTAACCTCCGAGCGCCTCTGCTATCCCGATCCCCATCGGTATCCCGAACACGACGCCGAGCAGCGCCACCTGGGCGCTGAAGAGCATCGGTCTGAGGGCCACCATGGCGGACGGCGCTCCGAGAGCCATGGCTATGCCGATCTCCCTCCGCTGCGAGTCAACGATCCGGCTGGTCAGGTTGAACGCGGCAAAGACCGCGCCGCCGAAGAGCGCGACGGCCAGAACGGTGTTGAACTGCTGGTCGCCCTCCACGTCCGCGATCATCAACTTGATCGACGGATCGTCCAGCCTCCGCGTGACCGTTCCGCCAAACTCCTCGAAACGCTTGTTGAGGGCGTCGAATAGCGCGTCCTCGTCCGCCCCGGCCGACAGCCTGAGTATCAGGTCGTTGACCTTCCCGTCCATGCCTGTGAGTATCTGCGCCGTCTCTACCGACGTGAATACGGCGGCGAAGTTGGCATGGGCGAGGAGACCGCCCTCCGGCGTGATGACGAAAAAGTACTCCGGCCCCAGCGCCTGACCGACGTAAGTGACCTCCACGTCCCCGGACAGGGACGCCGCCCCCTCGGCGGGGAGGTCGTAGAACCGCGCGAAGTTGTGCTCCAGCGCCACGACGTTCTTTCCGGCATCGGCGGATTCGAGGTCTCTGCCGATCTTGGTGTACAGCGAGTTTACGTGAGGTCCGCCCTCTGAGAGATCGACGCCGATAAGCCGGCCCGGAACGAGGATCGTATCGGTATCCGCGGTTTCGATGGATACCTGAGTGGGCAGTATCAGCCGCTCCTCCGCCACCTCCACCGCGCCCTTCCCGACCTCGGCGAGCGCGTCCAGCAGGGACCCGCGCTCCGCGAAACTGCCTGTGCCCAACTCTACGCGGAGGTCGAACGTGTTGACCGCCTCGTAGCTCGCGTCGTTGGACAGTCCGCGCCAGACGTTCATGCTTCGGAGTCCGGAGAAGAACGCCGTGCCGAACGCAATGACGATGGCAATGGCGGCGACCTGCATCCATCTGGAGCGCAGATCTCGCCAGGACCATTTTAGCCAGGTCATCAATATCCTCGCGGTGGTTGAGTGTACTCGGTTCGCTGCGGGGATTCTATCACGGCGGAGTTTCTAGTGGTTAGTGGTTGGTGGATAGGGTAACTGTTCAGAGTTGATGAGGTGAACTTAAAATGGCTAGCGGTTCTGTGGGCAGTTGTGTCATAAGTGAGTAATGAAGCCTGAGCATGACTTGAATAGCGCCAGCCGCGAGACCCTGTTGGCGGTCATCGCCGAATTGCAGGCTGTCAATGCACAGTTACATCGGCGTATCGAAATACTGGAGAGGAGCGCGAAGCTTGGGAAGCCTCGCGGCATGCCAGGCAACAAGTCGCCCTCCAAGCGGAGAGAGTCCGAGAGCGTCAAGCCCCGCAAGCAGCGTACCCAGGGATTCTCCCGGCGGCGGACGGAGCCCACCCGGCGAGAGATACATGCCGCCGAGTCGTGCTCTGAGTGTGGGGTGGGCCTGTCAGGGGGATGGGTGCATCGGACGCGTGAGGTGATCGAGCTTCCGTTGGCTCCGGTAGAAGTGATCGAACAGGTCATCATGGCCAGAGTGTGCGCTCTATGCCGACAGCGGCGGTTGCCGCAGGACCCGTTGGCCGGACTGGGTCGTCAGCGCTTTGGCGTCAATCTGACAAGCCTGATAGTGACTCTGCGAGAGGAGGGTCGGCTACCCATAAGGGGCATCCAGCAGTACCTTCAGACGGTTCACCGGCTCAAGTTGAGTGTGGGCGCCATCGTGGACACGATTCACAGGGTGGCTCGACGCGCAGAGCCTGCGGTGGCTGAGATGGTCGAGCGCATCCGTGGGTCTCCGGTCGTCAACGCCGACGAGACCGGGTGGCGGCAGGACGGGGGCAACGGCTATGTTTGGACCTTCAGCACACCGACGGACCGGTACTTTGTGCGTCGTGGTCGGGGCAAGGAGGTTGTAGACGAGGCGTTGGGTGATTCCTTCGGTGGGGTGTTGGTGAGCGACTTCTACGCCGCATATAATCACTACCCTGGCCCTAAGCAACGCTGCTGGGTGCATCTGCTGCGGGACATAGACGAACTCAAGGCGTTGTACCCCGATGACCGCGGGCTGATCCGGTGGGCCGGAGCGGTGCGGCAACTCTATAACAGAGCCAGGGCGTGCGCGCTCTCCGGAGATCGACAGGCGTCCGGTTACCAACGGTCAGTGTCTCCCAACCAGTTGATGTTGGAGAAGCAACTGCTGTCGTTGTGCCGCCCCTTCTCGGAAGACGAGTCGGCGCCCCAAGCCAAGCTCTGCCGGCGCATACAGCGGTTCATCAAGGAGTTGTTCGTCTTCGTATCCCATCCGAGTGTGCCATCCGAGAACAATGCGGCTGAACGGAGCTTACGCCACTTGGTGATCAGCCGTAAGATCAGCGGCGGCACTCGCTCTGAACGGGGCACCAACACCAAAATGGCTCTCGCATCCCTCTTTGGCACATGGCGTGCCAGAGGTCTTAACCCCCTCTTCGAGACCCGCAAACTGCTCCTTTCCACTCAACCCTGATCAGACTCCAACGCTGAACAGCACTCCCAGCGGACTCAGATCTCACGAGGCCTGAACAGTTACTGGATAGGAGTCAATTGCAAAAGCGCTTTGGAGGGTGAGGGTGACAACATCTCCGACTCGACTCTCGTTGACGCTCTCCTAGCTACTTGGTTACACTCACGATAAATACGGGCGAGGTATTCTAGGAAAGTGGCGCTACTTCTCGACAGGCAGACCATTCAGGGCCTGCTGGACATGGATAAGATGATTGGAATACTGGAGCAGGCTTTCGGAGAGCTTGCATCCGGTTCGGCGGTCATGCCCCAGCGGACGGCGGTCGCCGATCAGTCGGTCAACGGCTGGTACGCCTTCATGCCGGCGCAGCTCAAGAGCATGGGCGCGCTCGGAGTGAAGTCGGTGACCGTGTACAAGGATAATCCGTCCATGCATGGCCTCCCCGCGACTCTCGCCACGATCGTGTTGATGGACAGCCAAACCGGGCAGACCCTCGCGGTGATGGACGGCGGCTACATAACCGCCATGCGCACTGGCGCGGTCACGGGGCTGGCGACGAAGTATCTGGCCCGCGACGACTCCAAAATAGCCGGCGTGATGGGCAGCGGCGTACAGGCGCGGACGCAGTTATGGGGGATGGCGTCCGGCGCGGAACTAGAGAAAGCCCTAGTATTCTCCCTAGACCCGCCCGACGCCCGGAAGGATTTCGCGGATGAGGCATCGGCAATGCTCGGCATCCCCGTAGAGTTGGCTCAGAGCGGCGAAGACCTCGTCCGAAGCGTGGACGTCCTGTCCCTCGCAACAACCGCCACCACTCCGATCATAGCTGCCGACTGGATACGGCCCGGACTCCACGTCAACGGCATAGGGTCGCACGCCGTAGGAGTGAGGGAGATCGACACCGCGACCATGGTCAAGGCGAAGCTGGTCTGCGACAACGTCGAAGCCTGTCTCGCCGAGGCCGGAGACGTGCAGATCCCCATCGAAGAGGGCGCCATGACCGCCGACGGCATCTATGGGGAGATCGGGGAGTTGATCACCGGAGCCAAGCCGGGCCGCGAGAGCGACGAGGAGATTACTGTCTTCAAGAGTGTGGGGCTGTCCATTCAGGACATCTCGGCGGCCCACTATGTGTACCAACGCGCCCTGGAGGAAGGCGCGGGAACCGAATTCGCCTTCTCATGATATTCTGAGCTTTTAGGAGAGTCATTATGCAAAAGAACGATGCCCAGCGTGAGATAGCATTGCTCTTGGACTGGGAGAACATCAGGTTTGGACTCCAACAGCGCAACCTCGTGCCAAACATCAGCGCGATCCGCGAAGAGGCTGAAAGCCTTGGGCGCGTGGTGGTCGCAAGGGCCTACGCCGACTTCCAGAACTACACCTTATCAAACGACCCTCGCAGGCTCTACGCCGCGGGCATCGAGCCGGTTTACGTCCCTGGCAGGGTGTACCAGAGCGGCGAGAACGGCACGTCGCCCGTCAGGAAGAACAGCGTTGACGTGAAGCTCACCGCCGACTGCGTGGACTTCTGCCACCTGTACCCCAACATCGAGGCGTACATGCTCGTCTCCGGCGACGGCGACTTCATTCACCTCGTCAAGACCCTCAGACCATACGGCAAGTTCGTCGCCATCGTCGCTCTAAGCTGGACGGCGTCTCCCAGGCTGACCGAGACCGCCGACTGGGTCAGATACTACGACCTCGACGTCGAGCCGTCCGTCAGCCCCGACAAACAGCCGGCGCCGGCGCCCGACGCTCAGAAAGAGCCGATTCCCAACGATCTCAGAAGGGTCTTTCAGGGCATCAAAGAGATCGTCGAGGACCAGCACGGCCCGCTCGTGCTTGCCGCTCTCAAGCCGATGCTGGCCCAGAAGGTCGAGGACTTTCATGAGCGCAAGTTCGGCCACGCCAAGTTCAAGCCGCTCGTCATGGAAGCCGAGGACGCCGGCTACGTCCGAGTCGTCACCGAAGGACTGGTCGATTGGGTGATGCCAGTGGATACGGACTTCGACAGCGTTGACGAAGACGACGCCGAGGACGCAATAGGATTCGAGCACGGCCAAGGACTCACCCAAGGCGACCAATCCGGCCCCGGCGACTTCGATCTTCTGCCCGGCTCCATTGCGGAGGACATAATCCGATTCTGCGACAGCCTGGAGCAGCGCAGCCGTTACATCACGTTCAGGTATCTGTCGCAGAACCTCAGCCAGCAGCCCTGGATGCAGCTTGAGTACGGCTACCTCGTCAACGCCATAAACAGCGCCATAGACGAGGGGCTGTTTACAAGGGAGACCTACGAGGACTTCGACGAGTACACCGGGCTGATTCGGCGGCTGCCCACGCTGAAATTGAACAGGGAGCACGCCCAGGTCAAGGCCGCGCTTCAGGCGACGCCGACCAGAAACTGGCCCTGATCTTCAGGCTACCACTGCACGAACATCGGCATGACGACGTGGGTGTACTTGCTGCCCTCGGAGTCTGTGGCCGGCCTGATGACCCCCGGGCTGGACGGTTCGGTCGTCTCCAGCGCAACGTCACCGTCTCCGATCACGTCCAGCACCTCGCTGAGGTACTTGCTGTTGAAGGCTATCTTGGCATCTTCGCCTTCCACCTGGGCATCGACGTCGCCCGCGTAGTTGCCCATCTCCTCCGCCCGCGCCGACACGGAGACCTTCCCGCGCTCGTCTTCCTCGCCGGCCGTCATGTTCAGCCGAATGATTCCCGATCCGTCTCGGGCGAAGTGCGATGCGGTCCTCGTCGCGCTCTGGAACGAGTTCCGGTTCACCACCACCCTCGTACCGTACTTCTCGGGTATAAGCTGTCTAAAGTTCGGGAACGTCCCCTGGACTAGCTGCGACACCACTTCCACGTTGTCCAGCCTGAACAGCGCCTGGCTCTTCTCCGGCGTGACCGTGAACTGCACCGGGTCGCTCTGGCCTCCCAACAGCCGGTCCACCTCCTGAAGCGCTCTCGCGGGCACTATGAAACCCACGTCTTCGGAGATCGGTTCCATGAGCTTGCCGTCGTACACCGCGAGCCGGAATCCGTCCGCGGCGGCGAACGTGAAACCCTCGCCTGAGATCTCGACCTTTATGCCCGTAAGGACCGGCCTGGAATCTTCAGTCGCGGCGGCGAACCCCACGCGGTTGATGGCCTCTCGCAGCACCGCGGGTTCCACGCGCCCGATCACGCCGTCCTCGACCGTGGGGATGGGCGGAAAATCGTCGGCGGACTGCCCGTTGATGTGCGCCTCCGAACGAGCGCACTTGATTTCGATGCTGGCCGTTTCCTCCGACTTCGTGATGTCTATGCGCTCCGGCGGAAGAGACCCCACGAAGTCGGTCAGCAGACGCGCCGGTATCGTCACCTCGCCCTCGCCCTCCACCTGGGCGCCTATCCAGGTGCTGACCGCGATCTCCAAGTTGGTCGCGGCCAACTTCAGACGCGAGTTGTCGGATGACAGCAGCACGTTTTGCGTGATTGGAAGCGTGGCCCTCGTCGCCACGGCTCGCTGGACGACCGAGAGTCCTTGACTCAGATTCTCTTGCAGGCATGAGATCTGCATGTTGCGAAACCCCTCATTAGAGATATAGCTGCGCGCGCGCATCTATCGCAGTAGTATAGTATCAAGACCTTCAGCCGTCAACGCGCCGAACAAAAACCACTGTATATGCGGATTCCGGCGCCTGTGACCCCCGCATATTGGCGTATTGGACCTGAGCGGGAGCGATTCCGAGCGCCGTCAGCCGCCGGAGATCTCAGCCGAAATGTCCAATTCCAGCCGAATCTCGTCATCCACGCTTATGATGAAGGCGAAAGAAGGCTTGGGTATTCCAAGCTGATCGAACGTCAAGAGCGTCTTGGCCTGGCCGGTGGCCGTTCCGCCCGAAATCTCGGCGGTCACTTCCCACTTCGTCAAGACCGTGGTGTCCCTGACCGTGAAGTCGCCTATCAGAAGGAAAGACACTTCCCCCGATTCCGGCAATGGCCAGGGCATGTCCGCAACGTCCGTGACGACAAGCTCCGCATTCGGAAACTGCGATACGTTGAAGACCCTGCCGCGAACGTAGTCGTCCCGACGCGATTCGTCGCTCGTCAGTCCCGCGAGCCCGACCGTCACTACCGACTGGGACGGGTCCGCCTTGCCGTCCGCGTCGAACACCACCGAGCCGCCGACGTCAGGCGTCTCTCCAATCGCGACGATGGGCGTGGTGAATCGGGCGAGTTGCTCGCCAATCAGGTATCGGGCCGCCGATGCTTCGGTCAGCGACACCGTGACGCCGCCGCCGGAAGGGGAGGCCGGCGCTTGTGTCGGATCCGGGGCAGGCTCAGCGGTGGGCGCCTCGGTCGGCACAGCAACGGGCGCTGGTGTTGGCTCAGCGGTCGGCGTGGGTTGGGGCGTAGGGGCTGCCGTGGCTGCCGCAGGCGGAGCGGTGGGGGCGACTGTCGGCGCTGGCGTCGGACTCGGCTCTTCGCCGCCCGAGCAGGACACCGCCAGCGCGGCCAGCGCCAGTAAGGCTGCCGCCAGCATAAGTCCCCCTCTCCTTCGAGGGAGAGGGTTGGGGTGAGGGTGAACATTGTATCGTTCGATCATCGGAGAACCAAATAATCCGTCAGGATTCCGGAATGTCTTTGACGACTATCTCGCCGATCATCCCCTGCGCCTCGTGCGGGATGCAGACCAGTTTGTAGGTACCCGGCTCGCTGAACTCGAAGTCCAGTCCCGACGTTTCTCCGGCGTTCACCTCTACGTTGATCTCCAAGTCGTTGACGGTAAAGGTGTGGAATGCGCCGTCGGCGATGAAGGTGAAATTGATCACGTCGCCGCGGTTGAACTCGAACTCCAGCGGCTCGAACACGAACGGCCCTGCTCCTCCGTTATCCAAGAGGTTCACCGTAAGCGGAGCGCCGACCAGCCGCACGGTGTCCTCTTCGCCCGGCGCGACTGTGGGGGCCGGCTGCGGAATCGGCGGCGACGCTCGCCGGATCGTCGTTGCCGACGGGTCCGTGGGCGGCGCATTCCCGCATCCCGCGATCAAGACGAACACCACACCCATGACCAGGGCGCCTATGACTAGGGCACTAACCGAAAGTCTCGTCACCGACTTCTCCCTTGACCTATGTCACGCGCGACTCGACGGCGTTGGTCCCTACCGGAAAGCTGGCCGGCCGGGACGCTCTCGCAGGCCGATTTCAGACGCGCGGACTGAACTTCAGTTCATTGGTGAATCCTTTCACATAATGGTATCACCTGCGATTTTGAGGGTCAATTACAACCGCTATCGGGAGCCTGCGTCAGTTTGGTAGGCGGAGGTATCATCCCGGTATCGGGGAATGGGTCATGCTTGGGACAGTCTGACGAGGATTGAGTCGTGTTGTATCAAGTTTATTGACTCCGATGTTTTAGGGGTGGAAAAAGTTTTTGAAATTGCCTGCACCTTCTGCACCCTCTGCACCCGTCAAAGCTGAGAGAGGATCGGTCCAGCTTTGGGAGATGGCGCATATTAGGGAAATCATTCCTGCACCCTACTTGCACCATCTGCACCCGATTGTGGCGCTTCGGGGATTAGCCGGATGCCCTTGAAGCTGAAATCGGAGAGGATGCTTTTGATTTCCGGGTCGAGCATAGTCTTATTCACCTTTGGGTTGGAGTATCAGGGAACCGATGTACTCTATGATATTGGGGAACTGCGGTTCGTGTCAAGGGTGGGGTAAGGTAGTTGAGGGTCTTAGAGTCTGAGCGTAGCGAGGAGTCACAGCGGGGGCCTAACTGGGAAGTTTTGAAATTCACACTAGTAACACACAGACCGGAGTGAAACTAGCCTTGACACATTCTTACGGGAGTACTTGTAATAGAACCCGCGCCGCGACATGGTCCGCACCACGATTGGGGTATGACAGAGCCGTCACCCATAGTGCGTTCACCAAATGCTGCCAACGGCAAGAAGGCATGACGCCCGAAGTGGCGAGAACAGTTCGGACAACTCTTGAAGCTACTATTGATATAAATAGACCTGTTTAGTGAACGACCACACGTAGAACACATCTCTGTCCCCACTCCACTATCCTATGAGTCAGTCGGAGGGTGTGTTGTTTTCATGCGCCTGCCCAACGATTAGAGCTTCCCCTGATTTGCTAGCATGACGAATCGCTCCAGCGAAACGATGTTTACCATGGCGGCGTTTGAGAGGTAAGGTTCGAGGCCGCCACTTAGATAGAACTCTTTGTACCTCCATCCTTCACCACCCAGCACAAGATATGCCTTGTGGAATCGTTCGTCGCGCAGCAGTGCGTCCGCTAGACATATGACTTCGAATGGAATCTTCTGTTCAGCAGTGCCTTGAACCTGTTGCCACTTAAGCGAGATGAGATGTAACCGACCGCTAGAGTCGGCTGCGAGGGTGTCTACTACATGGCGTGATACTCCAAATCGGGTCCCGATGTTGACACTGCGCTCTACCTTGTACTTCCCCATTGCCAACGCAGGCAGTACCATTTGCTCCATGACGGAGCCTGTACGAGTATTTCGCCGAGCCATATCTTAGCGCTCCTTCTTTTCGAGCAGCCTTGATATGTGACCAGGGGCCTTTTGTTCATACTCACACGAGGTATTTCTGGAGTCCTCCGGATATCCCTGACTATCGGCGGGAGCGATTTCAGACATTCGCTTGACACCGATATCTGCGAACCCTGCATCCAATTCTATGCCGATGAAGCGTCGTCCTAGCGACAAGGCTGCAACGCCCGTGCTGCCAGAGCCTGCGAATGGGTCGAGCACGGTGTCGCCCGGGTTTGTGCTCGCCCGCAAACAGCGGTCAATGAGGGCGAGCGGCTTCTGAGTTGGGTGTTTGCCAAATCGCTTTTCGTCCCGACCCGGGGCAGTGAAGCGCCATACGGTCTTCATCTGCTTGCCGCCGTTCTCCTGACGCATCTCCGCGTAGTTGAACGTGTACTTGTGGCGGCTGCCCTTTTGGGCCTTGCTCGCCCACAGAATGACCTCTGTGGAGTGAGTGAAGGTTCTGCGACCCAAATTGGGAGGCGGATTGGGTTTTTCCCAGATGATGTCGTTGAGCAACCTGAAGCCGTTACGCAGCAGGGCCATTCCGACGCTGGGGTAGACGTGCAGCGTCCCCGATACCCAGATCGTGCCCGTCGGCTTCAGCACTCGGTAGCACTCAGCAGTCCATTCCATGTTGAATTGGTGGTCCGCCTCGATGCCCCGGCTCTTGTCCCAGTCGCCCTTGTCCACGCTGACCATGCGCCCGGCGACGCAGGTTATTCCTCCGTTGGAGAGAAGGTATGGAGGGTCGGTCCACACGCAGTCAACGGTCTCATCGGGTAGGCGCGAAAGCACGTCAATGGCCTCGCCGAGGTAGAGCGTCGCGTCACCTATGGGAGAGGTCCATAAAGGATCGGATGCGCCTTTGAGCGGTTGATTAGAATAAGTGATCACTACGGGCGGATCGTTGATCGGATCCGGCCGTCGTGTCAAGCCCGTGTGGAGGCGACGCGGTTGAGGGCCTTAGGCCGTGTTGGGAGTGGGGGTGACGGGCGCGAAGGGCGGGGGTATCTTAGTCGTCGGCGTTGCGGCTGAGCTTGCGCTCGACGATCTTTCGGGTGTCTTCGTCAAGGAGGTCGAGTACCTGGGCGCGGCCTTGGCCGCGGCCCTCTTCTCGGCCCATCTCGCGGCCCTCTTCTCGGCCCTCTTCGCGTCCAACCTCGCGGGCTTCTCGATCCAATCTACGGACGTATCGCTCGTACAGCATGTTGAAGCCCTCCATTCCAACGTAAGAGACGACTCCGGCAACGACTACGACCCATTGCAGGCCATGTCCGACGTTGGCGAGAGTCGCGACCCAGCTATCGTTCGTTCTGAAGCCAATCTCAGCGACCAGCACCAGCGCGGCGCCGCTGCCCGATAGGATCACGAACGCGATGAGGTACCATGCTTCATTCGCCCTAGGCAGATTCACGCTGGGCCTCAAGCCTCCGTAAGCCGTTCATGCAGTCATCTTCCTATTTCCGGCGTCGTCTTGTCAATGTTCATATTCTACATAGAGGCTATGTCAGTTTGGTAGGCGGGATGCTACTCCCCACTTCTGGATTCCGGCCCCGTATCGGGTACGGGGCAGGCTCTTCGCCGGAATCACCATGGCCTTATCAGGCCACATAAGGGTGATGAAAACTGCTCAGTACCTGATTCTCAACCCTCACCCTAACCCTCTCCCAGGCTTGGGAGAGGGGATTTTCATGGTAATGACGGTTGGTGTCTGAACTGTGATTTTTGTGATTATGGGATTTCGCTGATTGGGGTGCGGACTCAACATTCGCTGGGCTACATGGTAGAATCTGAGAGGCTGGACGAACCCCCGTCTGTCGAACTCCCCGCAAAGGAGGCCGCATTCTCAGATATGCCTCTTGAGAACATAGTCGTTCGCGGAGCGCGCGAGCATAACCTCAAGAACGTCAGCGTGACTATCCCGCGCAATAGGCTGGTGGTCATAACCGGCGTGTCGGGCTCGGGGAAGAGCTCGCTCGCCTTCGACACGATCTACGCCGAGGGTCAGCGGCGCTACGTCGAGTCGCTTTCGGCCTACGCGCGGCAGTTCCTCGGACGGATGGACAAGCCGGACGTCGATTACATCGAGGGGTTGTCTCCGGCGATCTCCATAGACCAGAAGGGGGTGTCGCACAACCCGCGCTCGACGGTCGGCACCGTCACCGAGATATACGACTACCTGCGGCTGCTGTTCGCAAGGGTCGGACGTCCACACTGCTATAAGTGCGGAAGGCCGGTCGAGCGGCAGACGGTGCAGCAGATCGTGGACTCCGTCTTGGGCCTGCCCGACAGGACGCGGCTCCAGATTCTCGCGCCGATGGTGCAGCGTCGCAAGGGCGAGCATAAGGACGTGTTCGAGAACGCGCGCAAGGCGGGGTTCGTCAGGGTACGGGTCAACGGCGAGGTACACGACCTGAGCGAGTCGTTCGACCTGGACAAACAGAAGTGGCACACGATCGAGATCGTCGTGGATAGGCTGATGACCGGCGACAGCGCGGACGCGGGGCGGGTCACGGATTCGGTGGAGACGGCGCTCAGGATGGCGGGGGGAACCGTCCTGGTTGACGTGGTGGACGGTGAGGAGATGCTGTTCTCCGAGCACTTCGCCTGCGTCCACTGCAACATCAGCTTCGGAGAGCTTGAGCCGCGCACGTTCAGCTTCAACAACCCGCATGGGGCGTGCGCCACCTGCACCGGGCTCGGGTACAAGCTGGAGGTCGATCCCGACCTCGTCGTCCCTGACATGTCTCTCAGCATCGCCGGGGGCGCAATCCAGGCGTGGGCGCGGACGGGCGCGGTCGCGCCGTGGAACATGAGCCAACTCGAATCTCTCGCCAGGGCATACGACTTCTCGGTCCACGACCCGCTGGAGAGCCTGACGAAGCAGCAGTTGGACGTGATCCTGCGGGGCACCAAGGGAAAGCGCATCAGGGTGACGCACCGCACGCAGAGGGGTCGGACGTACAACTGGAACACACGGTTCGAGGGGGTTCTGAACAACCTGGAGCGGCGGTACGTCGAGACCGAGTCGGACTACATCCGCAACGAGATTGAGCGGTACATGTCGGCCAACGCCTGCGCGGTGTGCGGCGGCCAGAAGCTCAGGCCGGAGGCGCTGGCGGTGACGATCGGGGGCGTCAACATAATCCACATGACGGACAGGTCGATCGCTGAGGCGCTCGACTGGGTCAAGACGATCTCGGGCGAAGCGCCGTCGTCCAACGGCGTCAAGCCGGAAGACCTGCTTACAAGCAGGGAGAAGACCATCGGGGCGCAGATACTGAAGGAGATAGAGGCGCGGCTCAGGTTCCTGCTGAACATCGGCCTGGACTACCTGACGCTCTCGCGCACCGCGTCCACGCTGAGCGGGGGAGAGGCTCAGCGCATCCGGCTGGCGACGCAGATCGGGTCGGGACTGATGGGTGTGCTGTACGTGTGCGACGAGCCTTCAATCGGACTGCACCCGGCGGACGATCACCGCTTGATCGGCACGCTGAAGAACCTGCGCGACCTCGGCAATACGGTGCTGATCGTCGAGCATGACGAGGCGATCATGCGGGCCGCGGACCATATCGTTGACCTTGGCCCGGGCGCGGGCGAGCATGGCGGGCACATCGTAGCGACGGGCCCCGTCGATAACATCATCGACGAGCCGGAGTCGCTTACGGGCCAGTATCTCGGCGGATTCAAGCAGATACCGGTGCCCGACGACCGCAGGGACGGCAGCGGCGGCTCGATTACGATCAGAGGCGCGCGGCAGAATAACCTGAGGGACATCGACGTCAGCATTCCGCTGGGCCGCCTGGTGTGCATCACGGGCGTATCAGGGTCGGGCAAGAGTACGCTCATCTATGAGATCCTGTACAAGAGGCTGGCGCAGAACTTCTACCGCTCGCGCGAGCGTCCGGGCGACTGCGACTCGATAGAGGGGATAGAGAATATCGACAAGGTGGTCAACATAGACCAGTCGCCGATAGGCCGCACTCCGCGCTCGAATCCGGCGACCTACACGGGGACGTTCACTCCTATCAGGGAGCTTTTCGCGACTGTGCCTGAGGCGCGCACTCGCGGGTACAAGCCGGGGCGGTTCTCGTTCAACGTGAAGGGCGGCAGGTGCGAGGCGTGTACCGGCGACGGGTACATCAACATCGAGATGCAGTTCCTGCCGGACGTGACGGTGCCGTGCGAGGTGTGCTCAGGCGCGCGCTACAACCGCGAGGCTCTGGAGATCGAGTGGAAGGGCGCGAACATCGCCGAGGTACTGAGCATGACGGTCACGGAGGCGCTGGAGCACTTCGAGAACATCCCGCGAATCAAGCGCAAGCTCCAGACGATGTACGACGTGGGACTTGGGTACATCCGCCTGGGTCAGCCGGCCACGCAGCTGAGCGGCGGCGAGGCGCAGCGGGTGAAGCTGTCGACGGAGTTGTCGAAGCGGGCCACGGGTCGGACGCTCTACATCTTGGACGAGCCGACGACGGGGCTGTCGTTCGAGGATTGCTCTCACCTGATGAGGGTGCTGCACAGGCTGGTAGATGCGGGAAATAGCGTGGTGCTGATAGAGCATCACCTGGACCTGATCAAGAGCGCCGACTGGCTGATCGACCTCGGTCCGGGCGCGGGACACCGGGGCGGAGACGTCGTCGCGGAGGGCACGCCGGAGGACCTCACGGGAATGGAGCATTCGCAGACGGGGCAATACCTGAGGGGCGTCCTGCCGAGGGTGGCAGAGGTGGCGGCGGATTAGGGGGAGTAGCGCCACTGCTAGTGACGCGGATATGCAACAACCGCAATATATCGTATTTTGAAACTCCGGTTTCAAAATACGGCCGGTTTTGTACTTTTTTCCGATTTAGTGTGGAATGGCTGCCAGTTTCGTACTGGAGTTAAAAATCCCATCCTTGAAATTCCGGTTTCAAAACACAAATCGGTTTGTACTTTTTTCCGATTTAGTGTAAAATATCGGATATTTTCACGCTGGAGTTTAAAATAATTTTTGCAGATTCTAGGTAACAGCCCGTCTGGACGTCTGGTACCGACGATCGAAGGTCAACAGGCGTACGTTCCCAATCCGCTGCCCACTGACCTACCTATGAGCTCAAGGCTGGTCTCGCTGCTGGATAGGGCTTCGCGCGCCGTTGGGGAACTGGGTGGTGTTGGGGAGACCATCCCCAATCCACACATCCTGATCCGTCCGCTGCTCCGGCGCGAGGCGGTCTTGTCATCTCAAATCGAGGGGACGGTCGCATCGCTGTCGGAAGTCTTCGCTTACGAAGCGGGCAGCCGGCGCTCACCCGGCGGGGATGTTGCCGAAGTGGTGAACTGCGTGGTTGCCCTCGAGTATGGAATCGAAAGACTCAATAGTCTCCCGATCTCTTTCAGGCTGGTGAACGAACTTCACGAGCGGCTCTTGGCCGGGGTCAGGGGCCAGGACAAGCGGCCGGGCGAGTTTAGAAGGGAACAGGTCTGGATAGGCGTGCCTAACTCCTCTATCCACGAGGCGCGGTTCATACCGCCTCCGGCCGAGTATCTGCGCGACCTGTTCCACGATTGGGAGAGGTTCGTCAACGAAGACACAGATATGCCGCCGCTGGTTCGATGTGCGCTGATGCACTACCAGATAGAGGCCATCCATCCTTACTCGGACGGCAATGGACGGATCGGTAGGCTTCTGATAACACTTTTCCTCTGCGCAAGTGGTATGCTTCGGATGCCACTCCTGTACTTGAGCGCGTATTTTGAACGCGACCGGCAGAGATACTATGACGAGTTGTTCAACGTCAGCGCGACGGGCAACTGGGAGCAGTGGCTATCTTACTTCTTGATAGGCGTCCATCAGGAGGCCAGAGACGTAGTGGAGCGAATCCGTCGGATGCGGGCACTTCAGGAGGAGTTGAAAGCGCAACTTGAAAATCGCAGAGTGTCCGCGAATGTTCTACGTCTCTTGGAAAGGTTCTTTGCTCAGCCAATAATGACAGCCCTCCAAGCCGCCGAGTTTCTTGAAATATCCGACGCGGGCACGCGGGGGGTTCTCAGCCGATTGGTGGATGCCGGAATTGTGACACGCGACGACAGCGCTTGGCCACATCTCTACATATCCCGGCGCCTGTTGGACGAGATCGATAGGCCCATCACAACGCCGACCCTACCAGCACACTAGGAGAACACACATGAAATTCGGAATTCAAGTTAGCTGCTACCTGACCACTTGGGATGCCATACGCTCGGTTGTCGAGACTATGGAGGCCGGACGATGGCACAGCGTTTACCACGCCGACCACTTCGTCCCTCCCAACAGGCCCAGTGCAATGGAGTCGGAAACGGCGTTCGAGGGCTACTCGACTATGGCCGCCGTGGCCGGCATCACCAACAGGCTCCGGCTGGGGCACTTGGTGCTCGGCAACACATACCGCAACCCCGGACTCACGGCGAAGATGGCGGGGACAATCGACCACATCTCCCACGGCAGGTTTACCTTGTCGATCGGGGCGGGATGGTTCGAGCGCGAGCACAAGGCATACGGCTGGCGCTTCCCTTCGCTAAAGGAACGCTCCGACCGCCTTGAAGAGGCCGCGAATCTCATCAGGCAGCTATTCACGTCCGACTCGCCGGTGAACTTCCAGGGACGCTACTACACTTTGGAGAACGCTGTTCTGTCCCCTGGGTCGGCGCAGAGTCCGCACATCCCGATCATGATCGGCGGCACCGGAGAGCGCCGCACTCTGCGGACCCTCGCGATGTACGGCGACGTGTTCAATCTGGACGGATTCGCGGCCAGGGGCTACGGCGGAATGTCGCTCGACCTCTACAATCGCAAGATCGAGATTCTGAACCGCCACTGCGAGGCGGTGGGACGAGACCCAGCGGAGATAAGGCCGACTGTCCTTATGCCCACAATGCTCACCGATGACAAGTCGGAGGCTGACCAGTTCATCGAGATGATAGGGCCGGGCACGGTCGCTGGCAGTGCCTCATACATCATCGACCGAGTTGGCGAGCTGATCGACGCCGGGGCGGACGAGATAATGTTTGGTCGTCTGCCAAACGAGCCGGAGGTGGTCCAGCACTTCGAGGAGGCGGTAGTAGCGGCTTTCGACTAGACTAGGAGGCAACTCCATTCGAAGGGGACTTCAATGACCACAATCGAACCGCACGTACACGAATTCCTAAGTCGGACGCTGGTGGGCGTCATCAGCACCGTCGATGCCCGGGGTCGGCCTTGCTCCGCGCCTATCTGGTATCACTGGGAGGATGGCGCGGCGTACTTCTTCACGGGACGCCGGACTCTCAAGTGGCGCAACCTGTTGCGGAACCCGCATGCTTCTCTGTGCGTCGATTGGCGGGAGCCGCCGTACAAGTCGGTGATCCTGGGTGGCGTGGTCGAGGAGGTTGACAGGCCGCTGTATGACCTCGCGCTCTCGATGGCCGTCCGATATTATGGCGATGACGAGGGACGGAAGTTCGCGGACAGCTATCTCGAAGAGGAGACGGACTTGGTCGTCTTCCGTCTGATTCCGACGCGGGTGGCGGATTATACTGAGGGTGGGTAGAAGCTTCGAGGTGACGGTCACCGCCGCTTTCGACTAGAATAGCTTGGAGGCAGTCCCACATGAACCTAACGCGCGAAGACATCCACCGCTTGGTGGACTCCCTGCATGAAGGGGACCTTCCTACAGTTGGAGAGTATCTCCAATCCTTCCAGTCAATAGGCTCGGATGAGTTGCTCAACTCACTCATGGCGGCTCCCTGGGACGACGAACCTGAGTCTCCTGAAGAGGCCGCCGCTGTGCGTGAGGCTTACGAAGATGTCAGGAGCGGGAACTTGGTAAGGGACGAAGAACTCGATTCTCTGCTAGAGGGGTGAGCAGTCTTGCCCATCGAGTGGACTCGAAGAGCCGCCTCAGATCTTCGTAAACTCGACCCTGACGTTCGTCGCCAGATCCGCGCCGCAATCAGAAGATACGCGGTCCATCGACAAGGAGATGTCAGGCGGCTTCGTGGTTACGACCGCGAATGGCGGCTGAGAGTAGGCTCGTGGCGGATCAGGTTTACCTATGATGCCGCGACGGCGCCACCGACTCTACTCGTGTTGCGCGTCTTGCATAGAAGAGAAGCGTACCGATGATCGCGGCTCTAACCCTCTCTAACCCTACAATCCCACTCTTGAGAGGAACTCGGGCTTGCCTTTGACTCCTGTGTTCATCCTGAAGAGCGCGCCGGCGCCGGGGCCTTCGTTCGGCTTGTCCTCGCCTCCGGCGGTGGTCACGTACATGTCGGTCAGGTCTCGGCCGCCGAATATGACGCTGGACACTTTCTTGGCCGGGAACACTATGCGCCCCACCTCGGAGCCGTCGGGGGCGTAGCGGTACAGGGCGGAGCCGTCCCAGCGCGCGGACCAGACGTGGTCCTCGGCATCGACGGTCATGCCGTCGGGGATCGAGCCGTCCTCGTCTTCGGGGGGCTCCACGAATACTCGCTGGTTGGACAGTTCGCCGCTTTCGACGTCGTAATCGTAGGCGTAGATCCTGCGGCCAAAGGAGTCGGTGTAGTACATCAGCTTGAGATCGGTGGTGAAGCCCATTCCGTTGGATAGTCCCATGCCGTCGAGGACCACGCTGAGGGAGCCGTCGGTGTCCATGCGGTACAGCCTCGCGGGCCGTCCGTCGTCGGTGGGCATTGTGCCGCAGAAGACGCGGCCGGCGGGGTCTGCTATTACGTCGTTGAAGCGGTTGTCCAGTTCGTATTCTAGCTGATCGACGATGAACTCTAGGTCTCCGTCACGGAATACGGCCACTGATCCCTTGTCCATGAAGAGCAGGAGCGATCCGTCGGCCTGGATGGTGAACCCGCCCACCTGCCGGCCCTCGTAAATCTGCTCGTGGCGGCGCGTGTATGGGTTGTACCTGAACAGCTTTCCGCCGAGGATGTCTCCCCAATAGACCCGCTTTTCCATCGGGTGCCAGAGGGGTCCTTCTCCGACGATACATCCGTAGTCCGCGATCAGTTCGGGCTGCATGGGTTCCTCCAGGGTTGGGTATTCGAACTATTCCTGCGATCCGTTGGCTAGGCTGCTGAAGCGGCCTTCGTAGTAGAGAAGGGGCTTGCCGTCGCCTATCTCAATCTCCTCCACCTCTCCGATGAAGATTGTGTGGTCTCCGGCTTCGTGCTCGGTGACGACTCGGCAGTCCATGTGGGCGAGGCTTCCGTCGACCGTCGCGGAGCCGCGCTGGGTGTGGGTGAACGATACATCGAGGTCTCCGGTCTTCTCGTCGGTCGGGCGCGCGTAGTATTCGGCGACGGGCTGCTGGTCTTCGCCCAGTATGTTGATGGCGAATCGCCTAGACTGCTTGATCAGCGGATACGAGGCCGCGGCGTGGCCCACGCACACGAGCGCCAGAAGGGGGTCGAGCGAGACGGAGTTGATGCCGTTGGCGGTCATGCCGTGAACGCTGCCGTCCTGTTCGACGGTGGTGACGACTGAGACGCCGGTGGCGAACTTCCCCCATGCTTGGCGGAAGGTTTGTGGGTCGGGCATATCCTCTCCTTTCGATTCGTCCTCTGCCTGCGGCGTTTGGCGCGGCCTCAACCAACTGACCGCGCCGGAAAGCCGCCCCCGAATTATATTAGCGGCGGCGAGCAATGAAAACCCCTGCGTCTCAGCCGTCGATTGGATGCTCCGGGCTGTCTGTTCGGCGGTGGTCTCCAGTCCGCCGACCTGGCCGCGCAGGGCGCGCATCTCGGCCAGCAGCAGTTCGACGTTCGCCTCCACGCGGTCTTCGGTCCTCATGAGGGCGGACGCGAGGTTCGCGGTCAGGCCGCCGAACAGTCCGATGCCTCCGATCATCAGGAATATGGCGATCGCGCGTCCCGTGGGACTGGCCGGGGTCATGTCACCGTAGCCGACGGTGGTGACGGTCACCATGGACCACCACAGGGCGTCGGGGAACGACTCGATGGTGTCTTGGCCTGCCTCCGCGGCGGTAACGATGGTGGCGGCAATGATGACCATGCCGATGGCGTACACGAGGAGGAAGTCCACGTTGACGAGGCGCCGGGAGCGTACGAACGCGCGGGTGCCGAAGGCGAACAGTCTCACGAGCCTGAGGGGTCGGATGAAGGGCAGCGCGACGACCAGCACTTCCAGCCAGTTCCTCTTGACGAAGCGGAACCTGTCGGTGGAGATGGCGAGTTTGACGGCCAGGTCGATGGCGAAGACGGCCCAGATGAACTTGTCGAGCGTGGAGAAGACGAGGTCCTCGGTCGGCGACAGGTCCCAGAGCATCGGGCCGAGCAGCAGTGGAATCATGATGAATGACAGCAGCAGCAGTGGGAGTTCGGTCAGGCGCTCCAAGCGGAGGAGCATGGACTCGCGCGCCTCGACGTCCATTATGTAGAAGCGGAAGTTTCTGGTCATCGGACAAGCTCCGTGTTTTGGTGTAACAAGTAGCTTACACCTTTCGGCGGGGTGGCGTGCCGGGTTAGTGGGCGTCGAATTTAACGCAATGGCGCAAGGACACAAAGGGGAATGGATTTCTCGATATTCAGCTTTGGCGGGTGTGGGCGTGTCACCCTCACCCCCGTATCGTAGTACGGGGCAGGCTCTAGCCCTCTCCCTCAAGGGAGAGGGGATTTTTGCGCTCCCATGGGGGGTTAGACCCAGATTTTGATTGGGATTCGTTCTATCATCAGTTCGGTAATGGCGTGGACTAGGGCGTCGGCGCGGTCGGGGGAGGAAGCGCGCTCAACTCGTCGATGATCTCAGATAGGAATTTGTCAGCGGTTAGTTTCGTCATGGGTCCGGCGGTTTGTCGTCATCTTCGTGGTCGTCTGAGTGTGACGGGTAGGTCTCCTTGTGCTTCCGCCGGCGGCGTTCTTCGATTTCGGGCCATGCCTTCTGACGTTCGAGCCTCAGCCTGACCTCGGCCAAGAACGAGGCGGCTTCCTCTGCCGCTACCTCGGGAGGCATGACGTAGTCTTCGGGCGGCATGTATTTGGATAAGTCTATCGGGCGCGCGTTTGGGTCGGGGGTCAGTTCGCCCTCGTCCTTCATGCGTTGGACCTCGGCGCGGGCCGCGGCCAGCTTCACGGGGTCGAGGTATTTGACGGGGCGTCGGTAGGGTTTCTCTTCGGCGGGCTCGGGCCGGGTGAGGGCGCGGCCGGTTCCGAGAATGCGGTCGATCAGGATGCGGACAGCCCTGACGCGGTGGTATGGGGTGACTCTTGGGTAGTCTTCGGAGCGGGCGATTTCTTCGAGCGCCTCACGGATGGTCTGTCCGTTGTTGGTGATTTCGAGGATGTGGGTTTGGATGGTGAAGTGGATAGGGGATGGTGGAGAGTTTTTAGTTTTTGGTGGTGAGTCGGTGGTTGGGGCGGGGCCTAGGGCCTGGTCCAGGGTGTCTTTGATTTGGGTTACGGGGCGGGGGTTGGCGGCGGGCACCGAGGGCGATTCGCGAATCGCCCCTACGTCGTTGGCGTCGTTGGCGTCGGATTTGGGGGTTGGGGCCGGGTTGGGGTCGAGTTGCTTGGGGGCTTTGCCGAAGCCTCTGTCGGCCAGGATGGTGGCGGCGGCGATGCGGTCGTTGGTGGTGGCGTTCTGGTCGTTGCCTTGGGCGATGTCGTGTAGGATCTCGATGAGTTCGAGACCGTAGTTGGTGTCCTCGAGGATGGCGTCGGCGAAGTCGAGGGCGGGGTTCGATGGTGTCTGTTGGGTTGAAGTAGTCATTAGTGGTTAGTGGATGGTGGATAGTGGGTGTACGACAGTTCTGTTTAGAATACATGGTCTTTGGGCTGGTGTCAAGGGTCAGAATCAGGATTTTCAGGATTGGGGGATATTCAGGGTGGGTTGGTTGGAGGATGGGGTTTGGTGGGTAAGTGGGATGGGCAACCACGGGGGTTTGCCCCTCGTATCGAGTACGGGGCAGATGGTAACGTCCTGCACGAGGCGAACCGTCTTCAGGATATTGTTCAGCCAACGGCGGCCTCTTTGATCGCGTCCAACCAGTCCCACAATTTGGAGTGGTGGTATCCCATGTATGAGCCGTTCAGCTTTAGAACCACACCTATGTTGCTGTCGTCCCCGAAACTGTCATCAAGGCGAAAGGCAGGGACGAAGACGCCAGGGTCGCTTATGTGCGACTGCAACAGCAGGGCATTGTCCGTTAGACGGTAGGCTTCTTTAGAACACAGTTGGTTCGCCTTCTCGAACATGTCATCCGTTATGGGTTCCTCGCAGACAGCAATGTAGAAGTACATCGGTTTGCTCCTTCTACTAGGATTTGCCTCTTTGGTGTATCAGGAGGAGTTTCGCGTGTGAATCAAGTATAGCACAGCGCAGTGCAGCGGCACTGTGGTTTGAACCATTTGAGCCTGTGTCAGTTTGGTAGGCGGGATGCTACTCTCCCCACTTCTGGATTCCGGCCTTCGCCGGAATGACGGTGTGAACAGCCGCGCGTGTATGGGATACCGAACCATTTCAGGGTGTCACTCTTTCAAGCGCGTCAAGCCTACGCGCGTTGGAACTCGTGGGTTGTGGCGGCTAGTCTGAGGACTTGGGCGACTTTGTCGCGGGAGTGGTCGCCCTGTTGGGCGACGTTTAGCAGGACTTCTCGCGTTTCGTCTGAGATGGAGATGAAGCCGAGCCGCTGGATGCAGAGGTCGATTAGCTGGTTCGGCGTCGGGTCGGCGGACTCGGCCATTATGCCGTCTATCATCGCGCCGACGCCGGGCTTGGTCCGGTCTCCGAACTGCTCTGAGACGAAGTTGACCCGCTCGATGAGGGTGCCGGTCTCGATCCAGTCGACACCCTGCCGCCAGCCTTCCACGCTTGGCGGGTTGGTGAGCATCTGCCCCATGAAGTTGGTCTGGGCGTATCTCTCGTTGATCTCTTTGTGGGGCCGGTCGAACTCGCCGGTCAGCCGGAGGACGCCGGTCACGAACTCGGCCGGACCCTTGACCTTCTCGTATCGGATGTCCTCGGCCTTGAAGAAGTCGGAGTCGAACAGGACTTGGAGCATCGACTTTATGTCGTGGTCGCCGTCGAAGTAGGCTTGCGCGAGGGTGTCGATGGCTTCGGGGTCTCGCGGCGGCGTGTATGGCCAGGACGGCACGGGCGGCTCGTCGGCGACGAAGAAGTGGTACATGTGCCTGGCGATGAATCGCGCGGTCGCTTCCTGGCGGCAGATGATCTCTATGATGTCCTCGCCGTTGAAGTTTCCGGTGTGGCCCAGGAAGGTCTTCTCGCCGTCGTCGTGGTCTTCGGGGTTGTACTCGAAGTGCCATGAGATGCGGCCATAGGGCCAATCGGAGTCTCGCATCGAGCGCAGCACCATGTACTCGGTGTTGCCGAGAGTCCAGCCGGTGAATGCGCGGGCGCACTCTTTGATGTCGTCTTCGGAGTAGTTGCCGACGCCCATGGAGAAGAGCTCGAGGAGTTCGCGGCCCCAGTTCTCGTTGATGGCGTCGTGGTGGTTGTCCTGGTTGTCGAGCCAAACGATCATGGCGGGGTCTTTGGCAAGCTCCAGCAGCAGGGTATCGAGCCTGCCCATGCCGTGATGCCTGAACATCCTGATCTGGTCCGATAGGGCCTTGCCGTGAATGACCTTCGGGTATCCGGTGGCGAAGATGCCGTGCCAGAAGAGGGCGACCTTTTCCCGGAGAGGGGCTTTGGTGGTGATCATCCGGTAGAGCCACTGGGAAGGGCCGCCTCTTGGGGTCAGCATCCCGGACTGCTCGCGGTAGAACCGCCGGGCGAGGAAGGCTCCGGCCCAGCTTGTGTCGGGCGGTTCGATGAGGTCGTTGACGGTGGCGTCGTAGCCGCGTTCGGCGCACGCCTCGATTTCTTCACGGGACGCGCCGAATCCGGCGCGTCGCAGCAGGTGGGCGATGAGGTCAAGGTCTGTCTTTGTAACTGTTACCATGGTGTCACCTCGTCAGGAGATTTTCCTAGCTGTCAGAATTATTGCACAACGGGCGAAATAGTCAACTCCGGAGTCTTCCCCGGGCAGGGTCTTTCGATTGTTGGACATGGCACGGTTGAATCACCCTCACCCCAACCCTCTCCCTCAAGGGAGAGGGGGCCTGTTGATTGATATTCGTGGTTGTTTTTGCATTTACCTACCCTTGTCAGCCCTCAAGGGAGAGGGGGCTTTTGCAACTGCCGGCGGCGTGGGCAGTCTTGACGAGTTGATACAACATACCTACAATCGGGAGCAACAGGGAAAGGGGGCGTGACAGTGTCTGACGAGGTACCGGGGACACCCAACTATACGATGGGCTTTAGTGAAGTTATTCTTCAGTTTCTCCAGCGATATACGGCTGAAACGCACGCATCGCATCTGCTCCCACATCTGAAGCCCGGTCTTCGGGTTCTGGACTTCGGCTGCGGACCGGGGACCATATCGGTCGGGCTGGCGAAGGCGATAGAGCCGGGTGAGTTGCATGGGATAGACATGGAGGAGTCTCAGATAGCGATGGCGAGGTCTGTGGCGGAGGCGGGCGGCCAGGACAACGCGATATTTCACGTCGCGGACGTTATCGATTTGCCTTTCGAGGACGATTATTTCGACGTGGTACACGGTCATGCCGTTCTTACGTACGTGCCGGATACGCATGGGGCGCTGGCCGAGGTGAAGCGGGTCTTGAAACCCGGCGGCATCATCTCGTGCCGTGAAGCGATCTTCGAGTCGTCTTTCACGGCGCCCAGCTTCGAGACTCTCGGCAGCGGCGGATGGGGAACGTTCTCACAGCTTGTCGCAGCGGACGACGGCCATCCGAACTTGGGGAAAGACCTGAAACTGCATCTTCTCTCGGCCGGGTTCACGGACGTTCAGCCGAGCGCGTCTTTCGACTTGTACAGCACACCCGAAGAGGTGGCTTTCCTCTACGGCGTCATCGAGGGTTGGTTCTTATCGCCGGAGGTAATGGAAGCGGCGGCGACTTACGGGGTGGCGACCCGAAGGCAGTTCGACGACTTTCGCCGCGCTTTCAGCGACTGGCACGACCATCCGGCGGCCTTCAGCGGCATCGCATACGGGGAGTGCCTGGCCTATAAGCCGTAGCCGTGAGCCTGCGTCCGATGCCCTCTTGGGGCTAGAATCTGTCCCAAGTTGGTAGGCGGGCGTGTCACCCTCACCCTCTCCCTTGAGGAGGCTGTCTCAAAATATCTCTCACCGATGTATACTGCCCGTGTGGAGGAGCGAGGTGACGTGTTAGGACAGCTTGTAGTGAGGTAGCGCCGATGCCTTTGAGACCCTTCAGTCGTGAACAGACCTGGCTTATGCCGCCGTCTTTGGACGATCTGGTGCCCGAAGACCACCCTGTCAGATTCGCCGCGGCGTTCGTGGACGGGCTTGACGCCGAGGCCTGGGAGGAGTTGGAGATTGACCTTCAGGGCGACCCGCGTGGAGCGAGCGCCTACCATCCCCGCGCCCTGCTGGGCGTATGGATATACGGCTTCATGACCGGTGTGCGCTCCTCTCGCAAGCTGGAGGCGGCATGCAAAGATCAGGTTCCCTACATGTGGCTTGTCGGGATGCAGAAGCCCGACCACAACACCCTGTGGCGCTTCTACAAGGCGCACCGAGACCGGATGCGGACGCTTCTGCGCCGCACGGTTCGCACCGCTGTGAGTGCGGGACTTGTGGAGTTGGCCATCCAAGCCGTGGACGGTACCCGAATCACGGCCAACGCCTCTACGAGGCACACCCACGACGCCAAGGGGCTGAGGCGGCTGTTGGCCCGTACCGAGCAGGCTATCTCGGACCTGGAGTCCCAGAACGCCACTGGTGGCGACCCTCCGTCCGCGAGCTTGCCGCAGGAGCTTGCCAACGCCGAGGCTCTGCGCCAGCGGGTGGAGGATGCGCTGGCCCGCGTAGAGGATGATGAGGGGCCGAACTACGCGAACCTGACCGACGATGACGCGGCCTTGCTCAACACACGTAAAGGCAACTTCATCACCGGCTACAACGCCCAGTCGGTCGTCTCCCCTCTTTGGTCCGAGGATGAGGGCGCGGGCGGCATGTTGATCACTGCGGTGGACGTGACCTCCAACTCCGACGACCATCCCCAACTGGTACCGATGATCGAAGCGGCGGCTGAGAACATCGGAGCCGAGCAGGACGTAGTGACCGTTGCGGACGCCGGATACCATTCGGGACTCAACCTCGCCGAGTGCGACGCTGGCGGCCACAAGGTGATGATGCCCGAGACACACGATCGCAGACGTCGCAACCCGTATCATAAGGACCACTTCACCTACCGTTCGGAGAGCGACACCTACCTGTGTCCTCACCAGAAGGCGCTCACCTACAAGGACAGTTTCACTCACAGCAACGGCTACAGGGTCAGGCGCTATAGGGCCGAAGGTGCGCTCTGCCGCGCCTGTCCTGCCTTTGGAGAATGCACCACCTCCACTAACGGTCGTTCCATAAGAATCAGCGAATATGAACCGGAGTTGAGACGACACAGAGAGTTGATGTCTACGGAGTCTGCCAAGTCGGTCTACAAGCGGCGTCAGGGTCTGGTCGAGCCCGTGTTCGGCCTCCTCAAGGAGTACCACGGCGCCAGGCGCTTCCTGCTGCGAGGTCGCGAGAACGTCCTTGCCGAGTGGCGTCTGCTGGCCGCGGCGTTCAACCTCAAGAGTCTCCACAAGGTGTGGAGCGCTGCCACGCTGCCGAATTAGCCTCAAATCGGCCCGCCACGGCTACATCCACGCTGTCTGAAGGCGCCATCAAAGCCACATGCAGCCACATGATACTGCGGCTGACGGCCCGCCCACGCCACGCTACTCGCCGACTCCATCCAGTTTACCAGTCAGCACACATCACATGCCCCACCCTGCCTTCAATCTCTGCACACCTCGTGAAACTATGAGACAGCCTCTGAGGGAGAGGGGATTTTCGCGCTCGCGTGTGGGGCGCCTACTAATCCCGGACAAGTTCTTGGGGCTAGCCGGGTTGGTGCAGGGCGACGTAGTTGGCGAGTATCCTGGCGGTGGCGGACGCGAAGACTTGAATCTCTTCTTCAGTGACGCCCTCCATGAGCTTGGCGTCGTATCTGCGGACACGCTGATCGATCTGCAGCGTCAACTCGTTGCCCCTCTTGGTGAGTCTGAGCATCACGACGCGGCGGTCGTCTTGGAGGCGGCGCCTGCTCATCAGGCCCATATTGACCAGCCTGGTCACCATGCGGCTGATGCGCGGGGCGTCCACAGGGAGCATTTCGGCCAACTGGGTGGTGGTACACTCGCCTCTTTGCATACAGGTCCTTAGGATGCTGAACTCCAGGGAGGAGAGGTCGTATGCCTCGACCTCGTCGGTCATCCCCTTGTCGAAGACGTTCATCAAGTCGGCGACGCACGCGCCGAGGTTCGGCTGCGACGCCTCCGCAGGGCGACTTTGAAATTGATGCTGCGCGTATATCACTCTATGGCCTGCCGCAACTTGTTTTGATGATTGTAACAAGAAACTGTTTCAAACGCTATCGTCAATTGGCGGTTGAGCCCGTGTCAGATTGGTAGGCGGGCGTATCACCCTCACCCCCGTATCGGAGTACGGGGCAGGCTCTAGCCCTCTCCTTCGAGGGAGAGGGGATTTTCGCGCTCGCGTGTGCGCCTACAGAACTGACACAGGCTCTGGGACGGCTTTCGTGTTGCCCGACGTTGCCAATCTCTGTAAACTTGTTCCAGCACATCCCAAGGCACTTCAAAGTTGGTCATCAGACGCAAAGTTGATAGGCGGTCACAGCTCCGCCAGATGCGAAAGCAGGCGACGCTCGGCGGCGGTCAGAGGCGCATCGACGCCCAGCACGGCCGGGGCAAGCTGACTGCGCGAGAGCGGATCGACATTCTGCTGGACGATGGCTCCTTTCAGGAGATAGACACGTTCGTCACTCACCGAGCTACCGACTTCGGACTCGCCGACCAGCAGTACCTCGGAGACGCCGTCGTAACCGGACACGGAAAGGTGGACGGCCGGAGCGTATTCGTCTATGCCCAGGACTTCACGGTGTTCGGCGGCTCACTTTCCGAGGTGGTTGCGCAGAAGATATGCAAGGTCATGGATCTCGCGATCACCACCGGGGCGCCCGTGGTCGGACTGATAGACTCCGGCGGCGCGCGAATCCAGGAGGGCATAGACAGCCTCGCCGGGTACAGCGCGATCTTCCACAAGAACGTCTGGGCATCCGGCGTCGTTCCACAGATATCGGTGATTCTCGGCCCTGCCGCCGGCGGCGCGACCTACTCCCCCGCGCTGACGGACTTCATCTTCATGGCGTCCGGAGTCGGGCAGATGTACATAACCGGGCCGGACGTGATCCGCTCGGTCACGGGAGAGAACGTGTCGCACGAAGACCTGGGCGGCGCGGCGGCGCACTCTGTACGCAGCGGCGTCGCGCACTTCGCGATAGACGGAGAAGAAGCATGTCTGTCAGAGGTACGACGTCTGCTCAGCTTCCTGCCTCTCAATAATATGCAGGATCCCCCGATGGCGGATGCCGTGTACCTCGACGAAACTTCCGATCCGGGTCTCGCCCACGTGGTCCCGGACAACCCCAACCAGCCCTACAACATGCTCGACGTGATCCAGGGCGTCGTTGACGGCGGCGAGATGATGCAGGTCCACGAGAACTTCGCCCAGAACATTTTGGTCGGCTTCTCCAGGTTCGGCGGCCGTGTGGTCGGAATCGTCGCCAACCAGCCCCACCACATGGCCGGAGTGCTGGACATCGACGCCGCGGTCAAGTCCGCTCGATTCGTGAGGTTCTGCGACGCGTTCAACATCCCCCTCGTGACATTTATCGACGTTCCCGGATTCATGCCCGGCACCAACCAGGAGTACGGCGGCATCATCCGTCACGGCGCCAAGCTGATCTTCGCCTACGCCGAAGCCACGGTTCCCAAGATTAGCGTCCTCACCCGAAAGGCGTACGGCGGCGCATACATCGTCATGAGCAGCAAGAACCTGACAGGCGACATCAACTTCTCGTGGCCGACCGGCGAGGTCGCGGTCATGGGCGCCGACGGAGCGGTGAACATAATTCACCGCAGCGAGATCAGGGGGGCGGATGACCCCGACGCGCGACGCGCCGAGCTCATCGCAGACTATGAGGAGCGACTCATGAACCCCTACGCCGCCGCGGCCAGGGGCATGATAGACGACGTGATCGATCCGCTCGAAACGCGGTCCAAGATAATCAGTTCGCTCGAAATGTTGCATAACAAGAGGGAGCAGTTGCCAAACAAGAAGCACGGGAGCATACCGCTCTAGGAATGATCGGAAGGGGACAGATATGGCTGTATCCACCGAAGAGAGGCTTGCATACCTCGAAGGAGCTTATGAGCACCTCGCAACAAAGGCAGACGTGGAGCGAGTCCAAGCCAACTTGGAACGACTCAGAGGTGACCTAGAACGCGCCATCAACACGCAGACGTGGAAACTGGTCGGCGTACAACTGCTCATAGGAGGAGTAATCGTAGGCGTCCTGAAACTACTCTAGTTGAGACAGACATGAGCGACGAACTAAGCGCAGATGTAGTATCCGCCGTGATTGCGGCAGTCGAGGCTTTTCTGTCGGACGAAGCCGCCCAAACCCCGACTACGACCAGAAGCGGCATCTCCGCCTGGCGCATGACAGCTCGGAACCCTGCGCTCGTCAGGGGCTTCGGCGCGAACGTCACTTGGCGCAGCCGGGATTGAAGGAAACCCTGATGCTGCAATACACTTCAATGTACTAAATAAGAGACCCAAGCGGGATCCGCGCGATAGCCGAACGGAGACCAGCCATGACCACCAAGCTCGACATAGCCACCGCCGCCATCGAATCACTGCCCGATCCGCCGAAGAAACGCGACATGCAGCAATACAAACACTCCGTACGGACCGGATCCACCTTGCAAGCTCACTTGGGTAAGCGCGGCGACGTCCTCGTGGCGGGCGAAGGATACCTCATCGTTAGCATTGGCTCCGTCCAGGACTGGAGACAACTCTTCTACCCCGACTGCGTAGTCGCGTTCGGAGTGGACCCGGAGGCCATCGTCGCGCGGAACGGTTACGTGATCTCCGAAGTTGGCAAGCCCCCTGATTTCGTCTTGGAGATAGCTTTGAGGACGACCGCGAGGCGCGACGAAACCATCAAGCAGGAAGGATACGCCGGGCTGAACGTACCCGAATTCTGGAGATTCGACGGCTCAGGCAAGGGCTTCTACTCACAGCCGTTGTGGGGTGGCCTCCTTATCGGCGGGGCCTACCGCCCGATCGAGTTGACGGAAGAAGCCAACGGCGAGATACGAGGGTACAGCCCCGCTCTGTCCCTCTACCTATGCGCTGACACCAAAAATCAACTGCGATTCTGGGACCCCGAAACCCAAGAGTACCTGACTACATATGAGGAAGCTCTGGAAGCGCTAGAGGAGCGAGACCGCGAGAGAACCGCCCGCATCGAGGCCGAAGCCGAAATTGCCAGACTCAGGGACAGACTGTTCCGTTCCCAACGGGGCTGACCGATGCCTAAACTCCAAATTCTGCCTAACGACACCTTAATATGCGCATACATGACTGGAGAGCCGTGTGTGATTCCCAATCTCGTAGCTCCCAAATGGCATGAGAGGTTTGGGCAGAGCCTTGTCAGCCGAAACTGGAGGTAGCCAGGTGAACCACCAAGTGCATGGAAAACTTGAAACACTAGCTGCTCGGATGAAGCGTGAAGTTGATGGAGGAGCCGCGCCTACTCCTGAAAAGTTGACGGTCCGAGATTTTCTGAGGTGGTTTGGATATGCCCGGCGGGGTAGCTATGTGGTAAGCCAAATCAGGAACATGCTTGAGGAACTGGAACTACGAACAGTTCCGGATTTTGAGGTCACTTGGATAGACGCGCAGATTTCCATTACGCTCGACCCTGAAGCTGTTGAAGGTATCGCACCCTTAGGAGAGCAGACTGACCCGACTATCCGTATAGGTGCGCTTGAGGCAGCAAATCGCAAGCCCACTTGTGTGAAACCCGACAATCCTCTCGAAGTAGCTACAACCCTAATGCAGATGAACGATTTCTCTCAATTGCCAGTTATGACAAACGAACGCGATGTCAAGGGGATTATTAGCTGGAAGTCGATCGGTACGAAGTTGTCGCTACAACATAGCTACGACTTTGTTAGCGATTGCATGGACCCTGTCGCGAGGGAAATTCGTATTGGGGCACCTTTGTTCGATGCTATTGCAGATATTTCACAGCATGGATATGTTCTAGTAAGAGGCAGTAATAGAGCCATTACAGGTATCGTAACCGCAACCGACATCTCTCACCAGTTCGTGCAGCTTGCCGGACCATTTCTGCTCATTGGCGAGATAGAAGGCTACCTACGCAATCTTGTCCATAGGAAGTTCACGATTGAAGAGATAGCAGAAGCGTTACCAATCTCAGAGGGCGGACGGCAGATATCCGGGCCCCAAGATCTTACTCTAGGTGGATATTGCCAGTTGCTTGGAAAGGAAGAACACTGGAGTCGGCTTAGCCTGAAGATCGACCGTAAGGAGTTTGTGAAGCAACTAGACTGGGTGAGAGAAAAACGTAATGACATCATGCACTTTAGCCCGGACGGTCTAGAACAGGAAGACACGAACAAATTGGAAAACGCCGCTGTGTTCTTTCGCAACCTGCGACGCATGGGAGCATTGTGACCGTCCACAACATCCGATGGCCATCTGAAACGAGGTGACCGCTATGACGACCACCAAACCCAAGCTGCTGACAGCCGATGACCTGATGAGCCTGTCCGGTCAAGGAGTCAGGGGTGAGTTAGTAAGAGGAGTTCTATACGAAACCATGGCAGCCGGAGTGAATCATGGCAGGATTGTGGTGAAATTGGTGCTTCTGCTGGGAGCCTTCATCATGCCCCGCGCCTTGGGAACACTGCTCGCTTCCGATACGGGCGTCCTGCTGGGACGCGACCCGGACACCGTGCGAGAGCCTGACGTAGCATACATATCATCCGAAAGATTGCCGATCGGCGAAGACGTACCCGGCTACTCCGAGGTCGTCCCCGATCTGGTCGTTGAAGTAGTGTCCCCAAGCGACAGCCTCGGGGAAGTAAGAGACAAGGCGTTGATATGGCTGGAGCACGGAGTTCGGCTGGCGTGGGTTGTGCATCCGGTAGCCCAAACGATAGATGTGTACGACGAGGGCGGCGCGATGCAAACGCTCTCAGGAGACGACACGCTCGAGGGCGGCGATGTGCTGCCCGGCTTCACCTGCCCGGTGAGTGATGTTTTCTCTGCATAGCTTATCTTGATACCATTTGATGCCGGAGGCAAGCTAACCCATCGCTGAAACCATGACCACTCCCCTAAAACTGACCGACACCACCTTCAGGGACGCGCACCAGAGTCTGCTGGCAACGCGCCTGAAGACTGAGGACATGCTGCCTCTGGCCGAGGAGATGGACTCCGTGGGCTTCCACTCGATGGAGGTCTGGGGAGGAGCGACCTTCGACGCCGCCACCCGATTCCTCGCCGAAGATCCCTGGGAGCGGCTCAGGTCTTTCAAGAGCCTTATCAGAAACACGCCGCTCACCATGCTTCTCAGGGGGCAGTCCCTGGTCGGGTACAGGAATTACGCCGACGACGTTGTCGATGCTTTCGTGGAGCGGTCCGCCGAAAACGGCATCGACGTGTTCCGCGTCTTCGACGCCCTGAACTACGAGCCGAACCTCGAACGCGCCGCGCGCGCCGTCAAGCAGTCCGGCAAGCATCTTCAGCTTACCGTCTGCTACACCGTCACCGACGAGGGCCGAATGGGCGGCGACATCTACAATCTCGACTACTATGTGGATAAGGTACGCGGCCTGCGGGACATGGGCGCAGACAGTATCTGCGTCAAGGACATGGGCGGACTCATGGCGCCTTACGACGCCTTCGAGTTGATTTCCGCGCTCAAGTCCGAGGTCGATATTCCCATCCAGCTTCACCTGCACTACACCAGCGGCATGGCCTCCATGACCGCGCTGAAGGCGGTCGAGGCGGGGGTGGACGTATTGGACGTGTGCCTCGCGCCGCTCGCGCTTAGAACGTCCCAGCCCGCCGTCGAACCCATTGTCGTCGCGCTTGGCGGCACGGAGCGCGACCCCGGAATCGACCTGTCGGCCCTGCTGGAGCTTGGCGACAAGCTCGAAACCGCGCTGTCCAAGTACCGGAGCCAGCTTGAATCAACCCGCTCCGCGGTCATAGACGCGAGAGTTCTCAGCCACCAGATCCCCGGAGGCATGGCCTCCAACATGGTGTCACAACTGAGGGAGGCCGACGCGCTCGACAAGCTGGACGAGGTCTTGGCCAATATGTCCTCCACTCGCGCCGACCTCGGATACCCGCCCCTGGTGACTCCGATGAGCCAGATGGTCGGCGCGCAGGCGGTGAACAATGTCCTGTTCGGGCGATACGCCGTCATATCCGACCCCGTAAAAGAGTACGTCAGGGGAAACTACGGCAAGCCCGTATCCCCAATCAGTTCAGAGATAATCGACAAGGTAGTAGAGGGCGACGGAGGAAAATCCGAGCCGCCGCCGGAGCGTCCGGGCGACGCCCTGGACCCCGAACTTGACGCGGCCAGGGCCGCCGTCGCCGACGTGACCGACGACATAGACGACGTGCTGACCTACGCGCTGTATCCGCAGACCGGCCTCAGCTTCCTTCGCATCAAGCACGGCCTCGAGCAGGCCGCCGAAGAAGCGCCCAGCGAACCCGCCGCCGTTTCTCCCGCTGCCGAGGCGCCGCCCAGAAGTTCCAGATCGCGCCGATTCAACGTGTACGTTGGGGACAACTTCTTTGAGGTCGAGGTGGACCCGGTTGGAGGCAGTTCTCCCACCCCTCAGCCAGCGACGAGGCCGTCCACTCCCGCTGCGGCTCCGTCAGTCCAAGCCTCACCCGCCCAGTCCGAGAGCGTAGCCGAGGGTGAGACCGCAGTCAGGTCTCCCATGCCGGGCATACTGCTTAGCCTCGCCGTGGAGGTGGGCCAGCGGATCGAGTCTGGGGAGCCGCTCCTCGTTCTGGAAGCTATGAAAATGCAGAACACAATCCCCTCTCCCGTGAGCGGGACTGTCAAGTCGCTGCCCGTCGCGCCCGGTACACAGGTGGTGAGAGACCAGGTTCTTGTAACTATCGAATCTTGAGTTAGTACAACTAGTGACCCCAACAATGTCGGGGGCCATAGATCGAAGCACACTTGAAAGGAGCCGGAATTGGCCGACAATCAGATTATAGAGGCCGCCAAAGAGCACTTCGGCCAGGTGGTGACCCAGCAGTTGGAGCGCGTCGAGCGTCTGAAGAACGAACCTGAATGGGTGGACTACTCCAAGGTCTCTCCCATCGTCGTGGGAATGTTGGGCGGCGACGGCATCGGCCCGGCTATCAGCGCCGAAACGCAGACCGTCCTCGAGAGCCTGCTCAAGGACGAGGTAGATTCGGGAAAGTTGGAGTTCAGAGTTATCGACGGCCTCACTATCGAGAACCGAGCCGAGCGCATGAAGTCCATTCCGGACGACGTGCTCGCCGAGATCAACAAGTGCCACGTCACGCTAAAAGGTCCCACGCACACGCCGGAGCAGGGCGACGGCTGGCCCAACCTGGAGAGCGCGAACGTCGCAATGCGTAAGGAGCTCGATCTGTTTGCCAACATCAGGCCCGTGAGGATTCCCGACAAGGGCATCGACTGGACTTTCTTCCGCGAGAACACCGAGGACATGTACGCCGTCGGCAGCCAGGGCATCAACGTCACCGAAGACCTCGGCGTGGACTTCCGCGTGATCACCTCTCAGGGTTCGCGCCGGATCATCGACGCGGCTTTTGCCCACGCGCAGCGCACCGGGCGGCAGCGAGTCACGATCGTCACGAAGGCCAACATCGTCAAGACCACGGACGGCAAGTTTTTGGACATCGCCGGCGAGGTATCCGAAAAGTACCCCGGCATCGAGTGGGACGGCTGGTACATAGACATCATGACCGCCGCGCTCATAAACCCCGCCCGCCAGAAGGACTTCCAGGTGCTCGCCCTGCCCAACCTGTACGGCGACATCCTCTCCGACGAGGCCGCGCAGATCCAGGGCGGCGTCGGGACCGCGGGCAGCGCGAACGTCGGCAAGCAGCACGCTATGTTCGAGGCGATCCACGGCAGCGCGCCCCGGATGGTTCGGGAGAACCGCGCCCAATTCGCCGACCCCAGTTCGCTGCTCCGCGCCGGAGGCATGATGCTCGAGCACATCGGCTATACCGACGTCGGCGCCAGGCTGCACAAGGCCATCGACGTCTGCGGCCAGTACGAGCGCAAGATCGTCATGACGGGCCGCGACACCGGCGCGACCAGCGCGGAGTTCGGACAGTACATCATGGATACCGTCGCAGATTCCACTCTCGAAGAACGCTGGAGTGAGTACGTCGAGGCGACCAACTGAAGCTCGCCACGTCGAAGAAAGGACTGTAGAGAAACAAGATGCCAAGAAGCAAAGTAACGGTCGTCGGCGCTGGAAACGTGGGCGCGACCGCCGCGCAGAGGATATTCGATAAAGGATACGCGGACGTGGTCCTTGTGGACATCGTTGAAGGGCTGCCACAAGGCAAGGCGCTCGACATGCTCCAGTCCGGCCCCGTTCTCGGCTCGGACGCCAAGGTAGTCGGGACCAACGACTACGGGCCGACCGCCGGGTCTGATGTCGTGGTGATAACCTCCGGAGTCGCGCGCAGGCCGGGAATGAGCCGCGACGACCTTCTGCTGACGAACATGAAGATAGTCACGGCTGTCACCGGTGAAGTCGCAAAGCAGTCGCCCGACTCGATTCTGCTGATCGTCACCAACCCTCTCGACGCGATGGCGCAGCGCGCGTTCCAAGTGTCCGGATTTCCCAAGAACCGAGTCGTCGGCATGGCGGGCATACTCGACACCGCGCGGTTCAGAACGTTCTTGGCGGAGGAGTTGAACGTGTCGGTGAACTCCGTAGAGGCGTACGTGCTGGGAGGACACGGAGACACTATGGTCCCCGTCACGGCCAGCACGACAGTGGGCGGGCGGCCCATCTCTCAGGCGCTCTCTCAAGACCGCATCGCCTCTATCGTGCAGCGCACCCAGGACGGCGGCGCCGAGATCGTCAACCTTCTCAAGACGGGAAGCGCATACTACGCGCCGTCGGCTTCCATCGTCCAGATGGTCGAGGCAATGATCTTCGACAAGCAGGAGATACTCCCCTGCACCGCCTACCTAGAAGGTGAGTACGGCATCGACGGACTGTATGTCGGCGTCCCTGTTCGGCTCGGCGCGAACGGCGTGGAGGAGATCATCGAGTTCAGCCTGACCGACGACGAGCGATCCGCTCTAAGCAGCTCCGCCGATGCGGTCCGTGAACTGGTGGAGGTCATGGCCCAGAACGGCTGAGGGGTCGAGTGGCGACCGGGCCGGCGATCATGGCCAATGGCCCCAATCTCGGCTTAGACAGAATCCGCGTCAATGCCGTCACCCCTCGCCGCCCCTGAGCCTGGGGTCGAGCAGGTCCCGCAGGGCGTCGCCGAACATGTTTAGACAGTAAACGACAATCGTCAGGCAAAGACCGGGAAAGAAAGCCAGCCGTGGGGCTACCTCCATGTATAGACGTCCTTCCCGGCTGAGCATACCTCCCCAGCTAGGAACCTCGATGGGCAGTCCGAATCCCAGGAAGCTCAGAGAGGCCTCAGTGATAATCACCCCCCCGACGGTGATGCTGAATATGATGATTACGGGAGCCATGATATTGGGCAGGACATGCCGCATCAGTGTTGCGGCGCCGGGACTGCCAATTGCCCGCGCCGCCAGAAAGTAGTCATTCTCTTTAATGCCGATAACGGCGCCTCGGAGTACTCTTGAGCCGCCGATGCCTCCTGATATCCCCAGGACGACGATGATCTGGAGGAGACCCGACCCGACGATGGACATTATGGTTAGCAACAGGAGCAGTCCCGGGAACGCCATCCAGGCATCGACAAAGCGCTGCACAGCCAGGTCGAGTTTACCACCAAGGAAACCTGAAATGCCGCCTATCAGGACAGCCACCACAACATTGAGAGCGGTCGCCGCCAGACCGACAGTTAACGAAAGACGAGCCCCGTAGATCAGGCGGCTCAAGAAGTCTCGTCCTATGTGGTCGGTACCCAGGAGATACTGGGCTGATGGGCCCTGCATCCGGTCTATCAGGTGCATTTCCTTATATGGATAAGGAGACAGAGCATCGGCAAAGATAGCCACAAGAATCAATATCAATATGACAACCCCGCTGGCGGTACCCAGTGGCTTATCCCTGACCAGCCTGACGAAGAATTCAGCCAGCCGGGAACGTCTCTTTGGCTCGACTATTGGGGACTGTATGTCTGTGGTGTCGTTCATGTGCCGACCGCTCCGGGGCTTTCTGTAGTTGGACACTACTGGTGTCAATCACCCTCACCCTAGCCCTCTCCCTGAGGGAGAGGGGATATTTGCCTACACCTGTCAGCCCATCAAGGGAGAGGGGACTTTCATATTTAGCTGTAACGGACCCTGGGGTCTAAGTACGGATAAATCAGGTCGATCATTAGATTGACCCCTATAACCCCGGTGGCGAAAACCAGGTTTACTCCTTGGACCACCGGGTAGTCTCTGTTTTGGAGTGCAGTCAGAAATAGGCGACCTAACCCCGGCAGGTTAAATATGTTCTCCATGATAACGGAGCCACCTACCAGGATAGGCAACTGCAGGCCTATCAGGGTAACTACCGGTATGAGTGCGTTCTTGATGGCGTGTCTCATAATAACTACCCTCTCCTTGAGTCCCTTGGACCAGGCCGTCCTGATATAGTCCTGCCTGAGCACCTCCAGCATCATGGTGCGCGTCATCCGCATGGTGGCTGCCGCCATGGCCGTCCCTAGAATCAGGCTGGGAATGATGAACACCCCGAGATTCCCCATCGGGTCTTCGGTGAAAGGAATCCACTCCATCGGCGGCGACCACCCCCACCAGATTGCCGGGTATATCATGACCATCATTCCCAGCCAGAAGTTAGGAGTTGCCAGGCCGATGATGGCGATGGAGCGCCCCGCGTAGTCGGCGACCGTATCCTGGCGAATCGCCGAGTAGATGCCGACGGGCAGGGCTATCACAAGCCCGATTACGATTGCCAGGACGCCAAGCTCAACGGTTACCGGCAGTCTATCTAATATCCTCTTCTCTATGTTGTAACCACCGCCCATCAGTGATTCGCCAAGGGTGCCGTGCCGGAAAATATTTCCTATCCAGCGTCCATACTGCACGTGGACAGGCACGTCTAGTCCCAGAAAATGCTCAATAGCTGCACGGTCCATCTTGCCGCCAACCGCCGTAGCTGTAGATGTTAACGACCTACCCGCCATTACGTCTATTACATCGCCCGGGATGAAGCGGACCGCAAGAAAGACTATGATACTCAATAGAAACACGGTGGGGATTATCAGCAATAGCCGCCTGATCATATAGGCTCTCATGTGACACTCCTCATTGCGATTTCCCCCGTCATTGGTGGAAGGTATAAGGGGTAAGGTATAAGGGATTGAGGATGTGTTGGTGGATGTTCGGGGTTGGTTGTGAGTATTGGGATTTTAGATTCTTCGACTCCGCTTCGCTCCGCTCAGAATGACAGGGACGCTCGGAACGACAGTAAGAAAGGACTCCTCCGGGTATTCCATAATTTAAGTTAGGGAGCCGGGAGGATTGAGCCTCCCAGCTCCCTTTTCCCCTAAGGTCAGCCACAAGGGGCTGAAACCACTAATAACCCTTTGCTTTCTTCAGCTCGCTATCAATCCAGAGGCGGGCGAGGACGTTTTGCAGTTGCCCGACTGAGATCCCGGTTTCACCGTTAAAACCTCCGACCCACGGCTGGCTCGCCTGATACCTTGGAGCCATAGGAACCCATATCTGAAAGTGCTGCTTCATTGCTTCCATACCATACTCTCTTGCCGCCTTCAACTGCTCATCGACGCTAGTGGCACCGAAAAAGGCATCTTGGGCGGCGGCCAGCACAGGGTTCTCGACTCCTCCGCCCACGCTTGCCCTTCGCCAAAGGAGGTCCGAGCCATAATGTCCCATGCCAAAGCTCGGGGACTCTATGGCCAGGTAGCCATAAATCGACCCATAGTTATTTTCTGCCTTAGAAGCGGCTATAGTCGCCCAGTCGGTAACATTAATCGTTACATCAACGCCAATATCAGCCCAGTAGCCGGCGATTATTTCTACATGGCCCAAATCTCCGACGTCACGGTGCTTATGTTCGAACTTGAATCGGACGCCGTCGGCGCCGCGGGGATATCCTGCCTCATCGAGGAGCCTCTCAGCGCCTTCCGGGTCGTAGGTGTAGTATTGCTTGAGCTCTGCGGGCCACTCTTCCCATTCGGTGTAATACCCCTTGGCGCCAAGGAAGCGAGGTTGTTGCCACTGGCCGAAACCGCCAAAGTAGGCATCGTTAATCGTCTCCAGGTCCAGCGCCATCTGCAGTGCGTGGCGTACTCTGATGTCGTCCAAGGGCGGTGTGTGTGTGTTCAGTATGATGGCATCCGCCCGACTGTAAAATGGCCATATCTCGATTTCGGGATCGGTCCGCTGGAGGGACCTTACTACGTCGATGGATTTTATCTCAGCACCAGAGAGGCGTATCATATCAATCTTACCCGTGCGTAGCGCCGATATGCGTGTTGCTTCTTCTGCCATATACAGGCCCACAAGCTTGTCAATATAGGGCAAGCGGTTCTCCGGGTATTTTTCGTCGTAGCCCCAGTAGTTAGGATTCTTGGTCCAGGTTTGGGAGACGCCTTCGACGTAGTCGGTCAGCATAAGGGGCCCGGTGCCGACCACGTTCTTCCAGTCCTTATAGTCTCCGTATTTCTCGATTACCTCGGGGGGCGTTATCTGGAACCAAACTTCGTTGAGGACAGCCTCTAGCGCACCGAGGTGTGGCTCCGTCAACTTCATAACAACCGTGTATTTGTCGGTGGCCTCTATCGATTCCCATGGCACTTGGAAAGCTGCCGAGTTTGTTTGAGGAGGTTCGGTGAAATCGCCCAGACTCAACATGCGCTGATAGTTAAATACGACATCATCGGCAGTTAGCTCCCGACCACCTACCAGGCGGCTGGCCTCACTGTCTGGGTCAAGCGCGTAGTGAACGCCCTGGCGGAGGTTGAAGACAATGGTTGTATCGTCGGGCGTTTCCCAGCTTTCCGCCAGCTCCCCTGTCCAAGTAAACAGAGGGTTGTAAGGCCCATTAAAGGCGAATTCCTTCCTGTCTAGTCCCCAGTTCGGGGCGCCGAGATTCTGATTGACACCGTTTATGGAAAAAGACGCATAGCTAGTAAAAAAGGGGTCGGTAGTTTCGCCTATTAAGACATACGGAAAGGTTAATGTCCCGCCGTACTGTGGCGCGCTCACCACCTTGCCGGTGGTGGGGTCGGTCACATACTTCTTACCCGCCACCTCTTGCACTACCACTTTCTCGACCACGACGGTCTGACCGGGGACCTCGACGGTCTTGACGACCTCCTTCTCGACCACCACGGTCTCGCCGGGGACCTGTACCTCTTTGACCACCTCTACGGTGACGGTCTCGCCGGGGACCTCAACGGTCTTGACGACCTCTTTCTCAACCACGACGGTCTCGCCCGGTACCATCACCTCCTTGACGACCTCTTTGGTGACGGTCTCACCTGGGACCTCGACGGTCTTGATAACCTCTTTCTCGACCACGACGGTCTCGCCGGGCACCTCAACGGTCTCAGTTACAACTTTCTCGACTACCACGGTCTCGCCGGGGACCTCGACGGTCTCTCCGGCGCAGGCCGTGACGACCGCCAACAGCATTGCGGCTCCCGCAACTACGACCAGCCAACGCAGTGAATTAGATGTACGCATGTCGATGCCTCCTTGTTTGGTGAGTCACCCTCACCCTAGCCCTATCCCATCAAGGGAGAGGGGATCTGGTCCGCGATGGCGCGGAACCTGTCCCCGTGACGGGATGTGAGAGTTATACCACTTTCTCCCCCCCGTCAAGCGTTGAGATATCGAGGGTGTAGGAGTCAGGAATAAGGGGTAAGGAGTGAGGGGGGTCTGAAGCAGGATTTTGGGGATGGACAGGATTTTGGGCGGGCTAGGAGCTGCTCTCGAAAGGAGGGTTCTCAGGCGGGGGCTCTTCGCTTGAATGAGATTGCCGGTACGAATATCCCGCTTGCGGCCAGGGTCATGGCAGGGAGTGTCTTATCCAAACCCACTCCGCTTATGCGAAGATACTGTTTGACAACTCCACGTGGAGGCAATGTACATGCCTGAACTGCCCAACATCCTGTTCATCTTCACCGACCAGCAGCGCGCGGACACGATGGCCTGCTACGGCAACGAGTTCATCGAGACGCCGAACCTCAACGCGCTCGCCGATGAGAGCTTCGTATTTGAGAACGCCTACGTGAGTTCGCCGATATGCACGCCGTCCCGGTCCACGATCATGACCGGGACGTGGCCGCACGCCAACGGATGCACAAAGAACAACGCTCCTTTGGACCTCTCGATCCCGACCGTCGCCGACCTGCTCCCGGACGACTACCGTACCGCCTACTTCGGCAAGTGGCACCTCGGCAACGAGGTTATCCGAAGGCGCGGCTTCGACGAATGGCTCAGCATCGAGGACTATTACCGCGCGTACTACTCGGAGGCCGCGCACCTCGACACGCTCAGCGACCACCACCGCTTTCTGATCGACAGCGGCGTCGAACCCGACGCAGAGTCCCGAGGGGCCGCGGTGTTCTCCCGCGAACTCGCCGCGTCTCTGCCGGAGGAGCTTACAAAGGCGAGTTTCCTCTCGACCCGCGCAACGGACTTCATCCGCGCCAACAGAGACCACCCATTCGCGCTGTATATCAACTTCCTGGAGCCGCACCCGCCATACGACGGGCCGCTGAACGACATGTACGATCCGGATTCGATCCCCGTAAGTCCGTCGTTCATGAAAGACCCTCCTCCGAACGCCGGCCCCGTCGCGCTCATGCGGTCGAAGGCGTCGCTGCTCGGACACGGCATGGGCAGCGCTCTATCAGGCCCATACGACGAATCGTACTGGCGGGCGCTGATCGCGCGGTACTGGGGCAACGTGACCCTGATGGACCGCGCGCTGGGCCGCATCTTGGACACGCTGGACGAGGCCGGGGTCGCCGACCGTACCATCGTCGTGTTCACCAGCGAGCACGGAGACCAGATGGGCGAGCACAACATCATCGGCAAAGCCGTATTCTACGAGCAGTCGATCAGGGTGCCCTTGCTCATGCGGATACCTTGGCTTATGAACTCCCAAACTCGCGTAGGAGGTCGGTACAGCCACATCGATACCGTGCCGACGCTTCTCGACCTAATCGGAGCGTCAATCCCCGAGCACCTGCAAGGCGAAAGCCGCCTTCCGGTTCTTCGGGGAAGCCGCGCGCTGGATGGAGACGTCGTCATCGACTGGACGGGGTTCGCCGTCGCTCCAATGGACGGATTCCCCGAGTTGGACCGCATACAGAACACGCAGCACAGGATCCTGATTTCCGACGACGGATGGAAGCTGATCCTCAGCCAGGGGATGCGTGGCGAGCTGTACGACCTGAACAGTGACCCGTTCGAGGAGATCAATCTGTTCGACGAGCCACAGAGCCTCCCGCGTATCAGCGAAATGAGGGAGCGGCTCGAAAAGTGGCAGTCCGAGAATGGGGATACGCTCGATCTCTCCGGCGCACTATGAGCAGGTCGGAGAAGCTATAGCTGCCTGAGGCGGGGATCCAGCTTGTCCCTCAGCCAGTCGCCGCAGAAGTTCATGGAGAATACCACCAGCAGTATCGCGACTCCGGGGAAGAACGATATCCACCAAGCCGTCGATATGTAGTCGCGTCCGCCGGCTACGATGTTGCCCCATGAGGGCTGCGGCGGCGGGATTCCGACTCCGAGGAAGCTCAGCACCGACTCGGTCAGAACCAGGAACCCAACTTGCAGTGACGAGAGCACCAGCACGGTCGGGAAGACGCCGGGCAGGATGTGCCTGAAAGCTATCCTGAAGCCGGAGGCTCCGGCGACGTGCGCGAGCGCGACGTAGTCCGCCTCCTTGAGTTGAAGGGCTTCGGCCCGTACCTGCCGGGCAAAGGGCGGCCATGTGAAGATCGAGAGCAGTATGATCACCAGCAACAGGCTCGGGCCCCACACGACCGACGCGACCAGCGCGATGACGATGAACGGCATGGCGAACGCGAAGTCCGTCAGACGCATGAATATCTCGTCCACGATGCCGCCCATGTACCCCGATGCCAGACCCACCAGGGTCCCCACGCCCGCCCCCGCCACCAGCACCGCGGCCGCCACCTGGAACGACACCCGGCCGCCGTGAATAGTGCGGCTGAGGATATCCCTACCAATGTGGTCTGTTCCAAAGAGGTATTTCGATGACCCTTCCTCCGTCCAGAAGGGCGAGACGTTTCTGGCTCGCAGATCCCCATCCAGCGGATCGTAGGGGGCGACCAGCGGGGCGAATATCGCCGACAGCAGCAGTATGAGTACCACCGCAACGGGAATAACGGGCCAGCGCCGGAAGAAGTCGTAAGCCTTGGTCAGCGCGCGCAGGGGATGGGAATTGGACTCCATCAAGTCGATGCTAGCCATATCGAATCCGGGGGTCGAGGAAGCCGTAGCAGATGTCCGCGACAAAGCTGAAGAAGAGGAAGATCACCCCGAACACCAACGCCAGACCGGTTATCATGGGGAAGTCGGTATTGAGAGCCGCATTGATCGCGAGCCAGCCGATTCCGGGCCACGCGAAAACGGTCTCCACAACCACGGTGCCCGTCAGGAAGTTCGCGAGCATTATCATCGTGTATGTCACCGGCGCTATAAGCGCGTTTCTGAATGCATGAAGCCAGATGATTCGCAGCGTGCTGGCGCCCTTCGCCCTCGCCAGCTTTATGTACTCGCTGTCCAGCACCTCCAGCATGGACGAGCGCGTCAGGCGCAGCAGCCCGGCGGTGGGATACCATCCGAGAACGGTGACAGGCAGAACGTAGTGGGACCAGTCGCCCCTTCTCGAGGTTGGCAACCATCCTAGCTCCACACTGAAGACGTATATGAGTACGAGGGCCAGCCAGAAGGCTGGGACCGACTGGCCCAGGATCGCGAAGTTCCGTCCGACGTAGTCGAAGAAGGTGCCGCGCTTTACGGCGGAAAACACCCCGAGGGGAACGCCAAGTAATATCGAAACGGTGATGGCAACCCCGGACAGCTGGAGTGTAGCGGGCAGCTTCTCCAGGATATCGTCCAGCGAGTTCCGCTTCGACACGAACGACTCGCCGAAATTGCCCCTCACAGCTCGGCCCAGCCATAGCCCGTACTGGACGACGAGCGGCTTGTTGAGTCCAAGCGCCTCTCCCTGCGCCTCCCACTCCTCCGCGCTGTACTTCTTCTGTGTGCTGAGATAGAGGAGGCGAGGGTCGCCGGTGGCGTGTGACAGGCCGAATACGATCATGGTAAGGCCCAGTAGCACCAGCACCGTGGAGGCCAGCCTGCGTAGAATAAGTCGTCTCAAGGATTCATCCTCGATAGCGGCGCGCCCGTGATGTATCGAGGGGCGGGTATCATACCCGCCCCTACGGTACGCTATCTCGCGGCATTGGTCACGGACCGGACGTGAAACCCGTCCTCATTTCCGACGCCGGTCAACGAGAGATTGTGTTACTCAGACAAGACCACGCTCGCCGGGTGGTTGAACCTGTTGCTGAAGTATGGCTGCCACTCCAGTACACTGGTGCGGTACACGTAGTGAGGCAGCAGGTTGACCACTCCAATTTGAGTCATCCAGTGCTGCATGTAGTCCTGCATGAAGATGTTGTTTGCGATGCGCTTCTCCACAGATTTTTCGGAGTTGTTCTGGAATCCAACGTCGCAAATCTCACTAGGCAGCGCTACCCCCATTATGTGTCCCGGCCATGCGCAGTAGTACTGCGCGATGGAGCGTCCGGCGGGCACTCCCCAGCCGTGGTGCCAGGGGATGTTTATCTTGTGGTCGGTGGTGTGGGTAGTATCCGGCCGCCGCGTCGGGTACGGGGTCCTGTCGAGGGTTACGTCGAGGTTCAGGTGCTCACGCCACATGAGCGCGACCGCATCCATAACCTCGGGGTTCCATATGTGAGGGTAGGAGTTGGTCGACCAGAACTCGAGGGAGAATCCGTCACCCTGGCCCGCCTCTTCCATGTACTGTTTCGCCATTGCGGGATCGTACGGAACGAACCACTCTTCCTTCCAGTACGGCGTATTCTGGCCGAACTGGGTGTGGAAGGCGATGTACACGGGTTCGCTGAATCCCTTCATCACTGTATCGACGATCAGATCCCGGTCGATAGCCATCGACATCGCCCAGCGCACCTTTCGTGCATTCTCCATGCTCTCGTCGTTGCCGTACTCGCCAATCCAAGGATGGTCGGCGTCAGGGGTATATCCAGCCCTGGGTTTGGCCTTCCAGTCCTTTTCGCCCTCATCGCATTCGGAGCAGTAATCACCCCAGTAGTTGCCGGACATATTGATGGTCTGCGGCCATGATATTTGGAAGTTTATTGCCGTGCCGCCGGAGGCCTCGACCACCTCGGGAAGGTTGGGAACGGTCACCGGAGCGATGTCCACCTCTCCATTGATCAACGCCGCCTCCCTGACTGACGCCTCCGGTATATTTACGATCTGCACCGTATGTACGTAAGGCGTGTACTTCCAGTGAGAGCCTGTCCACTCCAGGATCGCCTCTTCGTCGGCGACCCACTTCGTCGCCTTGTACGGGCCGGTGCCTATCGGCGTGGTCATGAACTCTTCCTCGCCCAGCGAGTCAAAGCAGCTCTTGCAGACCATGCCGTACGTGTTGTCCCATCCAAAGCCGCCGTGATAGACGCCCCAGGTGGTGTTGAACTCGCCCTCAGCCACGTTCATTATGGCCGTGTGCGGGCCCGCCACTTCCCAACCTACCCTGTGGCCCTTGGTCACCTGGTCGCCGGCGTTGCCAACCGACCCCTCTTCAAAGGAGTTGTTGTACGTCCAAGCGACGTCCTCTGCCGTGAGCATTCCCCAGTCGTTATGCCAGGCCACATCGTCTCGAATCGAGAATGTGATCGTTGTGAGGTCGTGCGAGACGACCCAAGACCGGGCCAGCTGAGGCTCGTACAGAGTCTCGGACGGGATCACCCCGGCGGGTGTGAGCTGCGGATTGATGATGCCCTCATATACCTGCCAGGCCACGCCTACGCCTACGCTTCCGGAGGCGTCCTTAGACTGCAGCTGAGTCAGTCCAGGCACCACGTCCGCTACAAGCAGCGTACCCTCCGGCTCGCGCATCGTCTCCACTTCCACAACCTCAGTTACCACTTTCTCCACCACCACTGTCTCACCCGGCACCTCAACAGTCTTTACGACCTCCTTCTCCACGACCACGGTCTCGCCGGGCACCTCTACCTCTTTGACCACCTCCTTCTCCACGACCACGGTCTCGCCGGGCACCTCTACCTCTTTGACCACTTCCACGGTGACGGTCTCGCCCGGAACCATTACTTCCTTGATGACCTCTTTCTCCACGACCACGGTCTCGCCGGGCACCTCTACCGTTTCGGTGCAGGCAATGGCAAGCGCCAGAAGAAGCGACGCGCCAACTACCAGAACCACTCGGCCCAGTCCAGAATACCTTCTCATCTAGCAGCCTCCTTGCGAACTGTCACGATGATTCACGAATCGGCGCGCACGTCGCGCGCCAGCGTGGGTTGTTTTATCACACCCCATTTAGGCGTGTCAATTTCGAGACCGACGGAAGGGGCCGTCCAATGACGCGCCCCTAGCATTTCCCCGCCGTCCTGTTATAATGCGGCCATCAGTCACGGAGGGACATCTGGACAGCCTGAAGAAAATAGAATCCGGAGGCTAGTCTGCGCCGGTCGCGGGTCTTCTCCATCCTCAGCCGCAAACGGCGAAAGTATGCGGCTATGTTCTATTTGACATTGTCAACGGGCTATGGTAGGCTTGGTGATCAGTCGCGCTATGCCCTTGAGAGCAACCTTTCGTATTCCATATCGTCAACACCTTGCTAAAGGTGCGCAACATTCCCCTCAACCCTTCACGGCGCGATAACGTCGTTACGACTTTCAACCATAGGCTAACCCTCGTTTCAATTCAGGAGTGTGAGAGCGTATGACCTCAACCGCTTTGCAGGTGAGAAACGGCCAGGAAAGCACAAGGAAACAGTCCTACTCGCGGATACCCGCCATAATCGACGTTCCGAACCTGATCCAGGTACAGATCGACTCGTTCGACCACTTCAAGAAGCACGGCCTGAGAGAGTTGTTCGACGAGCTTTCGCCAATCGAGGACTTTCCGGGCGGACGCTTCGAGTTGAGCTTCGGAGAGCATAGCTTCGACTGGCCCGGTTGTCCGGAAGGCAAGGGCTGCCCCGTGTTCCTCAAAGGAAAGAGGGCTTACGTCGAGCACCTGAAGGCCGGGTGGCCCAAGCATGAGGGAGATATCTACGCGCGCGAAGACTGTCCCAGGGAGAGCCATGCCAAGTGCAAGGAGACGTGCGACGGAAGCTGCGAACTCTCCGTTATCCGCAGTTTCTCGGGAGACAGCGATTCCGAATGCACTCCGTTGTGCCTTGGGGAGAATAGCTCGTCCTGGCCGAGCTGCGCGTGGGGGGCGGAGTGCGTGGAGTGCGGTGAGCGGGAGTCCACCTACGCCCTTCACGTCGAGGGAGAGTGCCGGGAGCATGAGACGACCTACGACGCCTCGCTGTACGTGATCGTGCAACTGAAGATTAGGGCCGGCGGCCCCGGGCAGGGCGAAGTCAACGAGCAGAAGATATTCGTCGGCAATGTTCCGATGATGACCACGACGGGCACGTTCATCATCAACGGAGCGGAGCGGGTCGTGGTGAGCCAGCTCGTGCGCTCTCCCGGCGTTTACTTCACGACTACCTCCGACGCCAACACGGGCAGGACGCTGGCCTCCGCCAAGCTGATTCCGTACAGAGGGGCTTGGATGGAGTTCGAGACGTCCAACCGCGACGTGCTGTCCGTCAAGGTTGACCGCAAGCGCAAGACCCCGGTGAGCACTTTGCTCAAGTGCCTCAGCGTTTACTACATAGAGGACGACGAGACGCGCGGCCGATTCGAGACCGACGATGGTCTGCTCTCGATGTTTTCGGACGTCGATACCGATGTCGAGCATCCATACATGGGGACGACCATCGAAAAGGATACCGCGGATAGCTGCGAGGAGGCGCTGTTGGAATTCTACCGGAGGCTCCGACCGGGCGAGCCTCCCAACTTGGACAACGCTCGGAACCTGCTCAAGAGCCTGTTCTTCGAGGCGAGGCGGTACGATCTCGGAAGGGTGGGGCGCTACAAGCTCAACCGCAAGCTGCACCCGGAACACGAGGAAGAATTCGAGGAGTTCACGCTTACGCCGGACGACATCGTCGCCCTGATTCGGCGCATGATCCAAATCAATAATGGCGACACCACGCCGGACGACATAGACCACCTGGGCAACAGGCGCGTGCGCGCGGTGGGCGAACTGATCCAGAACCAGGTGCGCGTCGGACTGCTGAGGATGGAGCGCGTCATAAAAGAGCGCATGACCACCCAGAGCGAGCCGTCCACCACCTCTCCGCAGGCGCTGATCAACTGCCGTCCGGTGGTGGCGGCTATCCGCGAGTTCTTTGGCGGGTCGCAGCTTTCGCAGTTCATGGACCAGACCAACCCTCTGGCCGAGTTGACCCACAAGCGCAGGCTTTCGGCGCTCGGCCCCGGCGGACTCTCTAGGGAGAGGGCGGGGTTCGACGTCCGGGACGTTCACCACTCCCACTACGGCAGAATCTGCCCGATCGAGACCCCCGAAGGGCCGAACATCGGGCTACTCGGCTCGCTGGCGACCTACGCCCGCACCAATGAGTACGGATTCATCGAGACTCCGTACCGCAGGGTTCGCCAGGACATACTCAATACCGCCCCCGATCTGGAGGGCAGGACACTCGCCGAGGACGTAATCGACGACGAGGGCACGACGATACTGAAGGCCGGAGGCATACCGACGCGCAGGAACGGCCGGCTTACGAAGATCGCCCGGCTGTCGGAGAGGGAGATCAAGGTCAGGCCCTATGCTTCCCGCAACCCGGAAGACATCGAGTACCTGACCGCCGATACCGAGGAGACGGTCCACATCGCTCCGGCCAACGCATCCCTCGACGATCTGGGCCAGTTCGCCGAAGACAGGGTCGAGTCCCGCTTGGGCGAAGAAGTTGTGATGGCGTCTCCTGAAACGGTCGGGTACATGGACGTCGCGCCGATTCAACTGGTGAGCGTATCTACGGCGCTCATCCCGTTCCTTGAGCACGACGACGCGAACCGCGCGCTCATGGGGTCGAACATGCAGCGCCAGGCGGTCCCTCTGCTGCGTCCGGAGCCTCCCCTCGTGGGGACGGGCATGGAGGAGCGCGTCGCCAGAGACAGCGGCCAGGTGGTGATTTCCGACGTTGACGGCGTGGTTACCGGGGTCACCGGAGATCGGATTACAATCATCGACTCCGAAGGCGAAGAGCGCGCCTTCCCACTGCTGAGGTTCGTCAGATCGAACCAGGGCACCTGTGTCAACCAGAGGCCCATAGTAAGCAGGGGAGACGTGGTCAAGGTGGGCGACGTGTTGGCCGACAGCTCGTCCACCGGACACGGAGAACTGGCGCTTGGCCAGAACGTTCTGGTCGCGTTCATGAGTTGGGAGGGCTACAACTTCGAGGACGCGATCATCATCAGCGAGCGTCTGGTAAAGGAGGACAAGTTCACCTCCATCCATATCGAAAAGCACGAGGTCGAGTCCAGGGACACGAAGCTCGGACCCGAAGAGATCACCCGCGACATCCCGAACGTCGGCGAGGACAGCCTCCGCAACCTGGACGAAGAGGGAATCATTCGGGTGGGCGCGGAGATCGTTCCGGGCGACATTCTGGTCGGCAAGATCACGCCCAAGGGCGAGACCGAGCTCAGCGCCGAGGAGAAACTGCTTCGCGCCATATTCGGCGAGAAGGCCCGCGACGTGAAGGACACGTCGCTTCGGGTCCCGCACGGTCAGCGCGGGAAGATAATCGAGGTTAAGGCTCTCAGCCGAGACAACAATGATGATCTTCCCCCCGGCGTGAACAAGCTGGTCAGGCTCTGGGTCGCCCAGACACGCAAGATCACCGAGGGCGACAAGATGGCCGGACGCCATGGCAACAAAGGAGTCATAGCCCGCATAATGCCTGAAGAGGATATGCCCTTCCTTCCGGACGGGACTCCGGTTGACATCATCCTGACGCCTCTCGGAGTGCCGTCGCGGATGAACTTGGGCCAGGTGCTGGAGACTCATCTCGGTTGGGCCGCCAGCCTGATCGGCTTCAGGGCGATGACTCCCGTGTTCGACGGCGCGCCCGATACTTCCATCGAGGACTCGCTGGGACAGGCTTGGATCGTGGAGCAGTCGGGCGCCATCGACCCTCGCTCACTGGACCGCTCCCTCGACCGCGAGATAGACCACGACGCGGTTCAGGCGTGGCTGGCCGAGCGCGGCTACGACTATGACGCGCTGTTCGGACCGGACGCTAAGCTTGGCGAGGCGCGGAAAGCGAGCGTCGAGATCTGGCTCAAAGAGCACAGAGGCATGGACACGTCCGTCATGACGGAACAGGCGATGATGGATGAGGCGCTCAGGCTCAACCGAGACGAGCAGATCGCCGCGCCCATCATAGGCAAGACGACACTCTACGACGGACGCACCGGCGAGGCGTTCGACCAGCCCGTCACGGTGGGACAGATCTACATGATGAAGCTGAACCACCTGGTCGAAGACAAGATACACGCCCGCTCGACGGGCCCATACTCGCTCATCACCCAGCAGCCGCTGGGAGGCAAGGCCCAGTTTGGAGGCCAGCGGTTCGGCGAGATGGAGGTCTGGGCGCTGGAAGCCTATTCGGCCGCGTACAACCTCCAGGAGATGCTCACGGTGAAGTCCGACGACGTGGTCGGCAGGGTCAAGACATACGAGGCCATTGTGAAGGGCGAGGACGTAATCCAGCCCGGCATACCGGAGTCGTTCCACGTGCTGCTGAAGGAACTTCAGAGCCTGGGACTCTCTATCGAGTTGAGCTACGAAGAGCCGGACGACCTCGAGCTCGGGGATCTCGACTCCGACTATGCCGACGACATCGCGGACATGCTGCCGCCGTTCGAGTTGGTGGGCGGCCCCGACCTGGGCGATCCGGGCGCGGTCCCCATCGTCGCCGGATTCGGCGACACGATCATCGAAGGCGAGGCGAGCGCGGTCGTCACGGACGCTCCGTCCGAACCGGCGCCGGAATCCGACCAGCCCATGCCGGAACCCGCCGATCTCCCACCCTTCGGGTTAGTCGGGAACGAGGACTAGCCCGACGCCAACGGCCCCCTCTCCCTGGGGAGAGGGTTGGGGTGAGGGTGAACCATCAGATTCTCCGGACACGAACCTGCCGCGGCAACCACCTATCGAATACATGCTTACTGACGGCTGAACACAATTCCAATCCAATGGAGCGTGAACATGGCCCTGGGCGGCAACGACTTCAACGCAATCCGCATAACGCTGGCATCGCCCGACCAGATCCGGATCTGGTCCTACGGCGAGGTCACCAAGCCGGAGACGATAAACTACCGCACTCTGCGTCCTGAAAAGGACGGCCTCTTCTGCGAGCGCATATTCGGGCCGACCAAAGACTGGGAATGCTACTGCGGCAAGTACAAGAAGATAAGGTACAAGGGCGTCACCTGCGACCGCTGCGGCGTCGAGGTGGCCCGCGCGAAGGTCAGGCGCGAGCGGATGGGTCACATATCCCTCGCCGCTCCCGTCGCCCACATCTGGTTCTCCAAGGGCACGCCCAGCAGGCTCGGCCTCCTGCTGGATCTCTCGCCTCGCAACCTCGACAGGGTGCTCTACTTCGCGCAGTACCTCGTCACGGCGGTGGATGCCGAACTTCAGGCGGCCCGCGTCGATGAGATTCAGGAAGACCTCGACAGGATGCTGGATAGGATAGAGACCGAAGGCGAGGCCAAGCTCGGCGAACTCCGGGCGCAGCTAGCCGGCCTGGGCGAGCGCCCCGAATCTGATGAGACCGATGAACCCGACGAGGATAACCCTTGGGACAGGTTGGAAGCCCAGATAAACAACCTCGAGCTCGAGATCAAAGATCAGAAGGATGCGGTGGAAAAAGAGCTCGGCGACCAGATGGACGAGGTCGAAGACCTCCAGGTCGGCCAGCTTCTGACCGAGAGCCGCTACCGCGACCTCCGCGACCGCTACGGCATAATCTTCAGCGCAGGCATGGGCGCGGAGGCCGTGCTCGAAAGGCTCAGCAACCTAGACCTCGACGAGCTCCGCGACGAGCTCCAGCAGGAGATGCAGTCCACCTCCGGCCAGCGCCGGAAGAAGGCCATCAAGCGTATGCGAGTGGTCGAAGCGTTCCGAAAGAGCGGCAACAGGCCCGATTGGATGGTCCTGACCACGCTGCCGATACTCCCGCCCGAGCTCAGGCCCATGGTCCAGCTAGACGGCGGCAGATTCGCCACCAGCGACCTCAACGACCTGTATCGAAGGGTAATCAATCGCAACAACCGGCTCAAGAGGCTGATCGAGTTGGCCGCCCCGGAGATTATCGTCCGCAACGAAAAGCGGATGCTCCAGGAGGCGGTTGACGCCCTCATAGACAACGGACGCCGGGGCCGCGCCGTCGCCGGAAGCCACAACCACAGGCTCAAGTCGCTCTCCGACCTGCTCAGGGGCAAGCAGGGACGCTTCAGGCAGAACCTGCTCGGCAAGCGCGTGGACTACTCCGGCCGCTCGGTCATAATCGCCGGGCCTGATCTCAGGCTTCACCAGTGCGGACTGCCTAGGCGCATGGCCTTGGAACTGTTCAAGCCGTTCGTCATGAACCGGCTCGTCATGAAGGGCTACGCCCACAACATCAAGAGCGCCAAGCGCATGGCGGAGCGCATACGCCCCGAGGTCTGGGACATCCTGGAAGAGGTAGTCACCGACCGGCCCGTCCTGCTCAATCGCGCGCCGACGCTCCACCGTCTCGGCATCCAGGCTTTCGAGCCTGTGCTGATAGACGGCAGGGCCATCCAGCTTCACCCGCTCGTCTGCACCGCCTTCAACGCCGACTTCGACGGCGACCAGATGGCCGTACACGTCCCTCTATCCCGCGAGGCGGTTCTGGAGGCGCGCCAGATGATGCTGAGCACCTTCAACATGCTCTCGCCGAGCTCCGGCGAGCCGATCGTCGCGCCCACTCTGGACATCGTGCTCGGCGCGTACTACATGACCATCGTAAACCAGCGCGCCAGGGGCGCCGGGCGCACTTTCAACAGCCTGGACGATGCCCGCCTCGCCCACGAGCTCGGCTCCATCGAGCTCCGCGCGCCCATAAACGTCCGCGTGAACGGCTCCCACGTGGAGACCACCGCCGGACGCATCATCCTCAACGACACGCTGCCCGAAGGCGTCGAGTTCCGCAACCATGAGGTCGAAAAGAGCGCGCTCAAAGACATCGTCGCCGAGGTGTACGCCATCCTCGGCAACCAGGGCACCGCTGAGGTGCTCGACAAGATCAAGGACCTCGGATTCGAGTACGCCACCAAGGCCGGCATCACCATCGCCATCAGCGACGTCGCCGTGCCCCAGGAGAAGACCGACATCATCGGCGAGGCCGACGGAATGGTCGAGATGCTCGAACAGCAGTACATGGACGGCCTCATCACCGAGGAGGAGCGTTACAGGAATACGGTCGACATCTGGACCAAGGCCAATGACGAGCTGACAAAGGTCATCGAGAAGAACCTCGAAAACTACGGCGGCATTCACCTAATGGCCAACTCCGGCGCGAAGGGCAATATCGCCCAGATCAAGCAGATGGCCGGGATGCGCGGACTCATGGCCGGCCCAAAGGGACGCATCATCGACCGACCCATCAGGGCCAACTTCCGAGAGGGACTGAGCGTACTGGAGTACTTCATCTCCACTCACGGCGCGCGCAAGGGCCTCACGGACACCGCCCTCAACACCGCCAACTCCGGCTACCTCACCCGCCGGCTCATAGACGTCGCGCAGGAGGTCATCATCCTGTCCGACGACTGCGAGACTCCCAACGGCGTCTTGATCAATAGGGATGACCAGGAGGAAGGGACCGCCCCCTTCGGGGAGCGGCTCAGGAGCCGCTACCTGTGCGCGCCGATCGCCGACCCCGGCACCGGCGAGATCATCGCTGACCGCAACGACGCCCTCGACGACGCCATGATCGCGCGCATCGAGGAGGCCGGGATCGATTCTGTCATGGTACGCTCGCCCATGACCTGCGACGCCACGCGCGGCGTCTGCCAGATGTGCTATGGGCTGTCCCTCGCCACCATGCGCCCATCCATGATGGGCGAAGCCGTGGGCATCATTGCTGCCCAGAGCATCGGCGAGCCCGGCACACAGCTCACCATGCGCACCTTCCACACCGGGGGCGTCGCCGGCCAGGACATCACCAGCGGACTGCCCAGGGTCGAGGAGCTCTTCGAAGCTCGTACACCCAAGATGGAGGCCGTCCTGTCGGAGATCGAGGGAGACGTGGAGGTCGTCGAGGTCACCGACCTCGCCGAGGTCCGCAGCATTCGCGTGTCCAACCAGGAGGAGTACACGGACGAGTACACCCTGCCGGAAGGCTTCTCGCCCATCGTCGAAGACGGCTCGCTCATCTCCATAGGCGAGACTCTGGCGGAGCCGGACGGCACAGCCGATCTGGATGAGGACTCGCTCTCGCTCGCTTCCAACGAGGTCATGGCCCGTGTCTCCGGCAGGGTCACGGTCGAAGGCGACTCGCTGACGATCACCTGGACCGACGAGGACCAGCGTGAGTACGTCATACCCGCCGCCGCCCAGATCGTGGTCAGGTCCGGCGAAAGGGTCATCGCGGGACAGGCCCTCACCTCCGGCCCCAAGAACCCGCAGCAGATTCTCCGCATCCAGGGCCGCGAGGCCGTGCAGCGATACCTCATAGACGAGGTGCAGAAGGTGTATCGCTCGCAGGGCGTGCCCATCCACAACAAGCACGTCGAGTTGATAATCTCCCAGATGCTCCGAAAGGTGCAGATCGACGATCCGGGCGATACCGAACTGCTGCCCGGCGAGGTTATCGACCGCCGCGAGTTCGAGGAGGTCACGGCGGGCATACTCGCCGAAGGCGGCGAGCCTGCGACCGCGACACCCGTCCTGCTGGGAATCACCAGGGCCTCCCTCAACACCGAGGGGGAGAACGACAGCTTCCTTGCGGCTGCCTCCTTCCAGGAGACGACCAGGGTGCTCACCGAGTCGGCGGTCAGGGGCCGCACCGACCACCTCACCGGCCTCAAGGAGAACGTCATCATTGGGCGGCTCATACCCGCCAGGCTGAACCTGAGCGACGAAGGCGTCAGCGGCCTCAGCCTCGAAGAAGCCAACTCGCCGACCAGCGGAATGGGCGTCATGACCACCGGCGCGCCGCACCTGAACCGCGTTCTGCTCGGACCCGAGCACGATTACGACTTCCGTGACGAATTCGTCAACGAGGAGATCGAAGCGGAGCCGATCGTCATGGACGACTTCGCCGCCGTAGAAATCCCCTCGGACGATGACTAGCCAACGCCTTACGCCCACAGGATGATACTGCGCGAATCTTTCTCTAAGCTAAGCTACGACCTCACAACCTTTAGAGGCGACGTCTTTGGAGGCGTTACCGCCGCCGTCGTCGGACTCCCCGTAGCGCTCGCATTCGGCGTGGCGTCAGGACTTGGCGCCATTGCCGGAATGTACGGCGCAATCGCCGTCGGATTCTTCGCGGCGGTCTTCGGCGGCACCCGCTCACAGATCTCCGGCCCCACCGGCCCCATGGCAATCGCCATGGCCGTCGTCGTCACCACCCATGCGGAGAGCCTATCCCAGGCGTTCACCATAGTCATCATGGCCGGCGTCATTCAGGTCATTCTCGGCGTGCTGAGAATTGGACGCTTCGTCGGCTACACGCCCTACTCGGTCATCTCAGGGTTCATGTCCGGCGTCGGCATCATCATCATCCTGCTCCAGTCCCTTCCCTTCCTCGGCTCGCCCGTCGCCTCCGGCGGACCCGTCGGATCGATCCTCGCCTGGCCCGACGCCATTAGAGATATCAACCTCAACGCCTTCGCCATTGCCGCCGTTACCCTCGCCGTCGGCGTGTTTTGGCCTGCCCGCCTCGCCAAGTACCTGCCTCCCACCCTCGCCGCCCTCGTCTCCGGTACGCTCCTGAGCGTCCTCTGGCTGACACAAACCCCCGTCATTGGCGACGTCCCGACTGGCCTGCCTCAAATCGGCTTAACCGGCTTTTCGCCCGACTTCTTGCTGCACGCGATCCAGCCCGCGCTGATTATCGCCCTCCTCGGCTCCATCGACAGCCTGCTAACCTCCCTCATAGCCGACTCCATGACCCGCACCCGGCACGACCCTGACAGAGAGCTAATAGGGCAGGGTATCGGAAACACCGTCGCCGGATTCATCGGCGGCCTACCGGGCGCGGGCGCCACCATGGGCACCGTCGTAAACATTCGGGCGGGCGGGCGGACACAAGTATCAGGCGTGCTCCGAGCCGCTATCCTGCTCGCGCTCGTGCTCGGCCTTGGCAAATACGTCGAATCGATTCCCCACGCCGCTCTCGCGGGCATACTCATGAAAGTAGGCTGGGACATCATAGACTGGCGCTTTCTCACCCGCGTACACCGCGTCCAGAAGGCCCACCTTCTCGTTATGCTCATAACCCTCGGACTCACCGTCTTCCTCGACCTCGTTACGGCCGTGGCCATAGGCCTGATAGCCGCGGGTATGGCAGGCGCGCGCCAGTTGGAGCGCCTGGAGCTCGACAGCGTCATCTCCGTTCCCCTGCTCGATCAGACCTTCTTGGCCGGTCAGCAGACCCTTGACGCTGTGGACGACTTCTCCGCCCGTGTCGGCCTCGTCGCCATCAGGGGCATGTTCACCGTCGCCTCCTCCAACAAGCTCGTCAGCGCCATCAGCGTGGACATACGAGACCATGAAGTCGTCATTCTCGACTTCTCCGAGACCGTCTACATGGACGACAGCGCCGCCCTCGTGGTCGAGCAGATGATAGATTCCGCCATTGAAGACGACACCGAATGTGTCGTAATGGGCCTGAGCGGACTGCCCAAGGCTACTCTCCACGGCCTCAACGTCCTCCGGCGCGTCCCGGAGGACCGCGTTGTCGAAACGCTCGAAGAAGCTCGTGAGATCGCCGCCCGTATATTACGCGACTAGCCCCGACGCCAAGATTCGCTCTCTGTTGAGCGCAAGCTAAGTCTAAGGATCACTTATGCGTCTAGAAAACAAAGTCGCGCTGATTACCGGAGCGGGCTCGGGCATAGGACGGGCGGCTGCCCTTCTGTTCGCGCGCGAAGGAGCGAGCGTCGCGGCCTCCGACATTTCCGCGGAGGCTGCCGCTGAAACCGCCCGCTTCATAGAAGACCTTGGCGGACAGGCGATATCCCTGTCGGGCGACGTCTCGGTGTCGGAAGACGCGAGAGAGATGGTGCGCTCCACCGTCGAGGCGTTCGGACGGCTGGATATCCTGCTAAACAGCGCCGGCGTCTCGGCCCGCAACGCGATGCCTGAGGGCGCGACTGCCGAGGATGTATGGGACAAGGTGATGGACGTGAACCTGAAGGGCACCTATCTGCCATCCTGGCGCGCGGTTCCCGAGATGGAGAATTCCGGCGGAGGGTCGATAATCAATCTCGCCTCCATTATGGGACTCGTCGGATATCCGGTTGGAATCGGCGGAGGCTTCAACCCGTACCCGCCGTCGAAGGGCGGCGTGGCGCAGCTCACCCGGAACCTTGCCATCGACAGCGCGAGCAAGAACATCAGGGTCAACTGCCTCTGTCCCGGATTCATAGCTACTAACCTGACAAGGACATTGAGGGAGGACGCCGATATGCTGACCAGGCTCGAAAGCCTTCACCCTATGGGACGCTTGGGCAGAGCGGAGGAGGTCGCCAATGCGGCGCTCTACCTGGCGTCCGATGAAGCCGCCTTCGTAACCGGGACCGCCCTGGCCGTAGATGGCGGCTATACGGCCCAGTGAGCATCAGCCGCGTTCGAAGAAAGTGACGCGGCTCTTCCAAACTTCGTAGGAAATGCCGTCCAACGCTTTCCGATCCGGGCGGTGGACCGAGAGTCGGCGGGCTAGGATTTTCGACTCCAGATCTTGCATGAGGCGGCAGCGCTTCAGGAATCCGTCGAGCGTGCCGCGCTCACCTCCGAGCATGACGTATTTCATCTCGCCCAGGTAAGGCTCGAATACCGTCCGAGTCACATCGCACGTCTTGTCGTAAAGCTCGCGTATCAGCCTCTCCCGGCTGCGCGCGAACCGTCGCTGCGACTGTCCGCCGGCGCGGTGTTGGTTCTTGACGTAGCGGGAATCGGTCTTGGTGGTGAGCATCTTGTCTCCCCGTAGTACGCCGACGGCGTACCTGCCCAGCCGCAGCATAACGACGCCTATGACGGGGTTCGATTCCAGCAGGTCGCGGAGCGGGTCGGCCAGCAGGCCGGACTCGCAGGCATCGACGGTCAGCGGCGCCGGAGGCTGTATGGCGACGATCCGCTCCGGACAATTGAAGATCGCTGCTCCCGTATCCGAATCTCCAACCACCTCGATGACTTGCTCCGCCGTTGAGTTTTCTAGGTCATGCTTCAGCATTCGGCGCGCCGCCTCGGGCGCCGCCAGCGTTCCGGCGGAGATCAACACGCTTCCGGTGCAACCTTCCGAATCCAGATCGGCGAGCAGCCGAAGCGCTCCGTTCTTGCCTATCTGCTTCGACTCTGCGTTCAAGGGGACGCGGCTCAAGCGCCGTTCATCCAGTGGTCGTATCGCTCCCCCGCCGTCTCAGACTCCCGCTCCACGTCTTCTTGGAGAAGATACCCCTTCGACACCAGAGCCTCGGCGGCCTGACGCACCCGCTCCACGTAGTCGTCCCTCGATTCGTACCTCTCCTCAATGGACAGGCGCGGGTCGCCCGCGGCCTTCCTGTCCTCTTTGGTCTTGTGGAAGGGAAGCGTCCACCCGGCGAGCCCGCCCGTTATACCTATAACGAGTCTAGGATTGCCGTTGTCCGGATGCCGCAGGTTCCAGCCAGTATTGGTTGCCAGCGGGACACTGATCGACGGCAGCCTGATTCCGCCCACCTCGTTCCCGTCCTCATCGACGTCGGACACGATGGCCGGGTACTCCTCGCCCTGTTCGGCGGGCAGCTTGACCGTCCGCCCCATGTGCGTCTCGTCGCCGTAGTCCAGCCGCATAGCCCGCGTGACCTCCGGCGGAAACGTTACGCCCGGGATGCGTCCGAACTTTTCCCTGAGCGTATGGGACTCGACGCCTGTGCCGTCGTCCAGGCTCGGATGCCGAGAGGCGGGCGCGGGCGCGTCGTCGCGGACCCATCGATCCAGGTTCGTTAGCTGCGCGCGCTGGAGAGGCGAGTAGTCCACCGCGTTGTATGGAAGCTGACCCTTCAGCCCGTCCACGGCGCGAACCGCCTGGGGAGGAAACGTGCCGGACCCGTGCATCGTTCCGGTGAAATGGTAGCGTCGGACGTTCTCCGACTCCTCCGCGTCTCGCATCGCCCCGAAATCGGTGTGTACCAGCGCCGCGTCGCCGCGCCAGTACTCCGCAGACGTATTCGTGAACATGATCTTCGGGACGCTGCCGCTCGCCTCCATGCGCTCCAGCAGTGAGCCGCTGGAACCCGTCACCGGGTCGGTGACCTCGGTGTCGGCGAATGGGAAAAGCTCCGGGATGATGTAGCACACGTCTTTGGACGGCTGGCCGAAGCGAAGATTGAACTCGCCCCTCATTGCGCCCGCGACGTGAGGGATGATGCCGTCGAGCGCCATGCGGCCTTGTTCGTCGTCGTTCATGCCGTAGTAGATGTAGGTCCGCAGAAACCGGCCGCTCTGGGACGCGCCGAAGGCGTGCGCGTAGTCTATGCTGCCCGCGCACGGGTTGCCGTCGGACTCGTACTTCAGGAACGACACGATGTCCCTCACCGAAGCCATGCCAAGCCCGACAATTGCGCTGCCCGTGGCGGTATAGACAAGCTGATAGATGCGGCCGGGCTCGAACCCGCCTTTGAGATAAACGTGATTCAAGTCAGGCTCGACCTGTTCATCCTCCACTCGCACGAACTGGAAACTATCTCTGGCGATCTCGGTCGCCGGGCCGTTCGGATGATCCCTGACTGTGAGCATCGCGCCCGGATCGTTGGGGTCGGTCGGGGGATGCGGGTTGTGGTTGCGGTCGGCGAGGTAGAAGACGTTGACTGGTTCGTTACACTGGAACTGGTGCAGTATCCGCGCCGTCAACGGACCCCCGTCCGCGTTCAGCGCTTGCGGAGCGTTGAGTCCGATCAGGTTCGGATCATCCGGCACGTCCGCCTGCCACCCGCACCACACGACCGTATAGCCTTCCCTCATCAGGAATCCGTTGCCTGGGTCGAGCGGCGCCCCCGGGTCCATCGCCCTCGGCGCGCTGTTGAAGCCAAGGATCGTCTTGCGCCCTCGGTTCACCACGTCGAACACCAGGCTGCCTCGGCCCCGGTCCGGATTCTCCGGCCGGAGCATCTCGAAGTCGGCTGAAAACGACACGCGGCCATTCGAGTCGCGCGGAGCCATCTCGATATCGGTAATAGGCCGATTGCTCGGATGCTCCGGATCAACCGAGAAGTAGGCCCTCCCTTTGAGGTGGACGTAAGGCCCCACGTCCCCGAACGACTGCCCCCCGGCAAAGGGCGTTGTACTGGTTATCTGAAGCTTGGTTACGGGCATGTCGAAAGTTTCCTTATCATCTGGGAGACGGCTCGAAAGGGTTGATTACCACTATACCGTGATATGCCTGTCCAGAGTTGAGGTCTTCGGACAGTATCCGCGTGCAGCCCGCGCTCTCAGCGGCCGAGACAATGAGAGCGTCCCAGTACGAAATGCCATACCGTCTGTGTGTGCTTATTGCCCGCCGGACCAAAGTCAGATCGAGCGCTACTACTTCGAGCGCACTGATGGCGTACACCGCCTCCTGGGCTTCTTCAGTCGGAAGTGGCTCCGGAATTCTGTGCGTTACTGCATTGAAGAACTCACCCAGTACCTGCGCAGAAACTGTTGCAGTCTGCTCTTGGATGTGTGTACTCAGCAGTTCCACCGCTTTCGACTGCTTCACTGGATCACGGCGGTCGTATGCGTAAACCAAGACATTCGTGTCCAAAAATGTCCGATCGGTCAAGGAAGTCATCTCTTTCAGGGCGCCTTCCGATCATAGAGGTCGTCCCTCGTCCAAGTTCGAGGCCCCATGTCACGACTTGACCTCTCGACGGACCGCATCAGCCTTGCTACCTGCTCCTTCCGATCCACGGCGTCGCTGTCGGCGACCGACGTCAGGTAGTCTCTTACCATCGCCGTCAGAGTCGTATCCCTATCTACTGCAATCTTGCGTACCTTCTTTACGGTCTCTTCGTCAATGCTCAATGTGATGTTCATGTCGGCCTCCAACAGTAGCAATCAAGTTCTACCCATAATAAGGGTCGCGCTGTTGGAAGGTCAAGCTCATGCTATCCGTTTCACCGAATCCTCTGAATAACCCCCTCCGTCGTCGACACCAGAATCGACGAATCGTCCACCGCTGTCACCGCGCTCACCGGACCCTCGATGGGAAGTTCCCAGTCGACCTCGCCGGACGATTCGGAGATGCCGTACAGCAACCCGCCCTCAGCGCCCACAATCAGCCCATCCCCGGCCGACTCGATCATATCCGACACCAGCGTCTCGGTTGGAAGATGCCACAGCAGGTCGCCGGAGCCTGCGTCCAGCGCCGCCAGGCCGCCGCTGCGGTCCGCCTCTCTCACCGCCAAGAACAGCTTGCCCGGACTGGCGGATATGACACGCGCCGAAAGGCCGCCGACTCCCCTGTGGCGCCAAGAGTACCCCAGCGGGTCGGGCGGACGCGGCGCCATATCCCAGGACCAAAGCCTGATCCACCAGTAACGGAGCGCGATCCACGTCGGAATATCTTTGGCGTGAATGTCGAAGGTCTGGACTATTCCCGCGTCGCCGGACACGACGAAGATGTTATTGACCGGCGTCGGGCGTCCCGAGGGCGCGAACCACAGACGGGAGGTGTACCTCCTCTTGCCCTTCGCGGCGTCGACCAGATTCAAGTGGTTGCCCGCGCTGAGTACCGCCGCCACGCCCTGAGACACGGTGACAGGACTGATCGCCCTCCCTCCCTCCAACTTGTGACTCCATCGCAGCTCTCCCGTCGCCGCATCCAGCGCGTAAAGGCTCATGGACGCGAAATACAACGCCCCGTCCCGGACCGCAGGGCTGCCGTGAGCCAGGTCCTCTGCCTGGAACGACCATCTCTCGGCGCCCGTGTGCCGGTCCAGGCCGACGATGCGCCCTCCCCTCATTCCCGCGAATACGAAGTCCCCCGCCACAACCGGACTGCCGCTCGCTATGCTGTCCAGTCTGTACGTCCATATTTTCTCGCCCGTATTCAGGTCTAACGCAATGATTTGGCCCGTCGCGCTGGAGCTTCCCGACGCGACATAAGCCATATCTCCGGCCACGACCGGAGCATGAGCTATCAACTCGCCGGCGTCTAATCTCCACTCAACCATCCCGGACAGCCTTCCAGTCTGTCCGACGCGCTCCATGGGGGCCTCGCTGATGTTCGAGGTAGGGGAAGATACCGGAAGAGAGATCAGGAAGTAGTTCCGAACGCTGATGATGCCCACCACCAGCGCCGCGACGAAAAGACATACCAAACCCAGCTTGGCGAACGCTATGACCCGCCCTGAAATCCCGGACTTTCGCGGATCGAACGCTTCTAGGTCGATCCTCTCACGCGACGCATCCGCCCCATCCCGTTTGTGTCGCTCTGCTTCCGTCACCCGATCTCCCGTTAGCCCATTCAGGAATCCATATTTTCAGAGGTCGTCATGTTCATGGTTCCGGCGGTTTGCCGTCTTCTGAGTGAGAGGGGTAGATCCGGGCGAGTTTCTTACGCCTTCGTTCTTCGATGGCGGGCCATTTCTTCTGTCGTTCGAGCGTCATCTTGATGTCGGCCTCGAACTTTTCAGATGCTTCTTTGAGATAGGGGGTCGGATCGAATCCTTCGGGTATCTCAGGCACGGTTATAGGGGGGCCGGGGGAGTCATAGTTAGGTGTGAGTATGCCCTCGTCCTTCATGCGCTGGACCTTGGCGCGGACTTTGGCCAGCTTTTCGGGGTCGATTTGTCTGACCGGTCGGACGTAGGGTTTCTTCTCGGGGGTCCTCGTTTCGAGGGCGCGTCCGGTTCCGAGGATGCGGTCTAAGAGCATACGGCCGGCGGTGACTCGGTGGGAGTCTTTGACTTTGGGGTCGCCGTCCGGGGCGCGGTAGATGTCTCTCAGGGCGGTCATGACGGTGCGCCCGTTGTCGGTGATTTCGAGGATGTGTTTTTGGATGGCGTGGTGAATAGTGGATGGTGGAGAGTCTTTAGTGGATTGTGGATTGTGGACAGTAGGGGGTGGGCCGAGTTGGTCGTGTAGGGACTGGTCCAGTTGGGTGACGAGTGTGGGGGACTCGGGTTCGCTGGGCGAGTCAATCTGGGGATTGTCTGAACTGTGATTTTTGTGATTGTCGGATTCCGCTGATTCGGTGTCGGTGTCGATGTCTAGGGGCTGCTTGGGGCATTTGCCGAGTCCTCTGTCGAGTAGGATACGGGATGCGTTGATGCGGTCTCTGGTGGTGGAGTTTTGCCGCTGGCCCTGCGCGATGTCGTGTAGCAGGTCTATGATTTCGCGCGCGTTGTCGGTCTCGGCTAACACCATGTTGGCGAAGTCGATTGCGGGGTTGGATGGTGTCTGTTGGGTTTGCTGAGTCATTAGTTCTCTGGAACTATAGTGCATTGGATTGAAGGTTGTCAAGGGGTCTGAACTGTGATTTTTGTGATTGGGATGATTTCGCTGATTGGGGGTAGTCAGAAGCAGGATTTACGGGATGTGGAGGATTGGCAGGATGGGTTGGTTTGAGGGTTGGGGGATGTTCAGGGATTTTAGATTCCTCGCTGCGCTCGGAATGACAGTGGGGACGCTCGGGATGTTGTCAGAAGCAGGATTTACGGGATGGGGAGGATTGGCAGGATGGGGGTTGTCAGAAGCAGGATTTTCGGGATTTTGGGATGTTCAGGAATCCGGGCCCGTATCGGGTACGGGGCGGGCTTTTCGTCGGGGTGATGGCCCGCTAGTCGGGTTTGTGCTTGGCTATCAGGGCGGCTACGCGGTCGTCTATGGAGTCGGGCAGGTCTCTGCCGGCGTCGTGGAGGGCGATGGCCAGGTGCGCGTCGCGGTGGAGTTGCTCGCGTTCCGGTTTTTCTTTGTAGTGGCTCTCGATCTCGTCGAACAGCGCGTCTATGTGCTCTTTCTTGAAAGCGGGCATCGCAAGTACCTCGTCCTCCGCGAATCGGGCGCGGAGCCTATTCGTCTCCGCGCGTCGTCTGGCTCTCGGCCAATATCTTTTGAAGGCTTGTGACGAACTCGTCGACGTCCTCGGCGGAGGCGTCCTCGTTCTGGAGTTTCTCCTTGAACTGGTGGAAGAGCCATTCGTCCTTCCTGCCGTGGGGGAAGTCGAAGAACGACCTCTCGAACTTGGGCAGTTCGCCGGGGCCGAAGTATCCCTTGTCTCTGAGCTCGTATCCTTCGAGGTTGTCCGTGCCCTTGCCCAGAATCTCGCCGGTCTCGACGTAGCGCTCCATGACGGGCTTCATGCCGTAGCGCTGGACGGGGCAGACCTTCATGCAGACGGCGCAGCCCTCGTAGGTCGCCATGACCGGTCGGCAGCGGTCGTAGATGAGCTTGTTCTTTTCGACGCCGCGCCACCAGACCTTTTCCTTGACCAGCGCCCTTCCCGGGCAGCGGTTCACGCAGACCTGGCACTTCTGGCAGAACTCGTGGATGCCGTAGTCAATAGGCTCGTCGTATGTAACCGGCGCGTCGGTCGTAATCAGCATCAGCCTGGCGCGCGAGCCGAAGTGCGGGGAGAGAAGCTGGCCGTTGGCGCCAAGCTGCCCAAGCCCGGCCTCGACGAACATCGGAATGTAGGCCGCGCTGTTGTCGTTCGGGCTGTGGACCTGCGCGCGGTAGCCCAACTCACGAATGTACGCCGCGAGCCGGAGGGCCATCGCGCCCTCGATCTCATACGTGCCGAAGTGGGCGTACTCCGCGTCGAGGCTGGGGATGGTCTGAGTCTGGCAGTAGTCCTGTTCGAGGGCTAGGCAGATGGCGTGCTCGTACTTGATCCACTTGCGCTTGCTGGTGTAAGCGTAGTGACGGTCGAACCGGGTGAATCCGACCTCTCCGAACCCAAGCTCTCGGGCCCTCAGCCGGAGCGTCTCGGTCATGTCCTTGCCCGGCTCGGGCGTTCCGGTCGGCTCGATCTCGCCGGAGACGGCGGCGGCGTCCACCAGGGGTTTGTTGGCTTTGTCGTGCTCCTCGCGGTATTCGAATACCTCCGGGGTATAGACCGTCCAGACCCACTCTCGGTCCGCGGCCTTCTCTATGTTCTGAGACTCCAGAGGGTACACCCGCGTATAGAAGGAGACGTCTTCGTCGTTCTTGCGAATGCCCGGCGTCGTTACCAAGTCTTCGGGGACCGGAATATCGTAATCGGGGTCACCGTGCAATCGTCCCGGGCGCGTGACGACGTGATGTACTTCTTTAGCAGGCATAGTCCCTCCCCCGTTGTGCTTGTCTGCGTGGGAGTTTACGCCCAATCCAAAACTGAGTCAAGAGAAAAATTACATGAATAAACTGTCCCAAGTTGGTAGGTGGGCGTGTCACCCTCACCCTAGCCCTCTCCCTCAAGGGAGCTTAAAGGGGTAGGTATTCACCCTCACCCTAGCCCTCTCCCTCAAGGGAGAGGGGATGTGTTGTCTGATTTACCTACCCTTGTCAGCCCTCAAGGGAGAGGGGATGTGTTGTCTGATTTACCTACCCTTGTCAGCCCTCAAGGGAGAGGGGATTTTCACCCTTTGACGCGGCCTCCGCTTGGGGCCTGCGCTTGGCGCGCCGCATCAGAATCAACTGCCTGAGCAGGAACACCAGTCCGCCGATCGCTATCACGCTGACATAGGTGATGGAGCGGTCCAGGATCGCCGCCGCCGCGGCGTCCGGGCGGCTCAGCTTTATCAGAAGAAGTCCGGTCACTCCGGGCTCGACGGCTCCGACGCCTCCGGGCGTAGGCACTGTGCTAAGTATCGCGTGGCCGAGGGCGACCACTCCGGTCAGCGGCAGGCCGATGTCCAGGCCCAGCGCCTGCAGGACGAAGTATAGGCGGCCCATTTCCAGCAGCCAGCCGGCGATGCCTAGAGCCATTACCGCCGGCAACTGCTCGAAACTGCCCACGGTCCCATCGTGGAACCTGTGATACGCCGCCTCGAGTCTGCCAGGCAGGAACCCGGCCAGGCGGGCGCCGAACTTGACCATCAGCGTTATCAGAGCGATTGACCCCGCCACCATTACCAGGGGAATTATGAGGATGTACTTGGAGCCGGTAAAGCCGATGGTCAACGCCACGGCGGCCACGCTGACCATCATGATGACCGCCACCGCGACCATGTCCAGAACGCGCTCGGCCAGCACCGTTCCCAGGCTCCAGGAGAACGAACTGTTGGAGTCTTCGGCGAAAGCGTGCGCTCGGTATGCGTCGCCGAGCCTGAGCCAGGCGATGGAGTTGACGAACCAACCTATGAGGATGAGCTGCGACATGGCGAGGGTCGAGGGCGGTCGGAAGTCCGCGTCGTCTCGCTTCGCCGCCGCGTTGATGGCGAGGATTCGCCAACGCGCCCCTCTGAATATGAAGCTGACGTAGTATAGGACTGCCGCCACGGCGTACAGGCGCGGGTCCATCGACCTGATGTTGTCCCAGGTCTCGCCCCAGTCGAGGTCCACGCCGGTGGCCAGAAACAGAATGAACGCCGCCGCGACCGCGAATGACAGGAGGGTTGGAAGCGACAACACCCGCCGTTTGAGCGAGTCCGTCCGGGAGTTGGGGTCGATCTGTCGTGGCATTCTTGGCAGTAGTATCTCTCAGTTGTGGCCGGACCGGAGCATGAGGGGACGCTTGGACGGCATACCCGGCCTGCGCGGGTATCTATCGGGCGTCGGTCTAACCTTTTCTATCACTATCAGCTTCCGGCGCGAATCAGGCTCCTCGAATACATATCTTACTGTACGCGCTACCTTTCCTCCCATCACCTCTATCGCGTATTTTGCCGACGCTATCTCAGCGTCCGCGCCGTCCGTCTTGTGAACGACCGCCACGCCTCCCACTCGACAGAACGGCAGGGCAAGCTCGGCGAGAACGGGCATCGGCGCCACGGCGCGCGCGGTCACGAGGTCGAAACTCTCACGCATCCCGTCGGCGTGTCCAATCGTCTCCGCTCTGGCGTGAACGGCCTCTATTCCGTCCAGTCCCAGTTCGTTTACGAGCTCGTTCACCGCATCGACTTTCTTGGCCGTCGCATCGACCAGCGACCAGCGTCCGCCCGCGAACGCTATCTTGAGCGGGATGCCGGGCAGGCCGGCTCCGGTCCCAATGTCCACGGAGCGGCCCGAGTCCAGCATGGCGGCGGGGACCGCTTCCGCGACGGAAAGGGAGTCGAGAAAGTGGCGCGTCTGGACGTCCTCCCACTTCGTCACGGTGGTCAGGTTCACCCTGTCGTTCCAGCGGACGAGCCAACGGTAGTATCGCCGGAAAGATTCAAGTTGCGCAAGGCTAAGCCGCAGCCCCAAATTGGCCGCGCCACGTTCGAGGGCGGTTGTGTCCAGCGTTCTCTCAGCGTCGTCTGCCGACTTCAAAGCACTCGTCCTAACTACTCAGCCACTTTGAGCGTTGTATCCAACAATGCAGTTCTACCGCAAAAGTCGGCGGTGTGGCAAATCGGGCCATCTGATTGAAAGAAGCTAGTAGAGGTTCCAGATGATTGTAATGGATGATTCGATTGTTCACCCTCACCCTAACCCTCTCCCTCAAGGGAGAGGGGATATCGTCGAAATACTACGAGTGGACTGTCAAAACTAAGTTGAAGCGTAAGCAGAGTGGTGTGAACATGAATTACAGCCAAGCCGAGGACAGATCTTTGATCGACGGGATCAGCCGGCACGACCTCGACTCTCTGGACGCGCTCTACTCAAGGTATGGCGGTCCGGTTTACGCGCTTGCGCTGCGTATGCTGCGGGATCCCGGCGCGTCTGAGGAGGTCACGCAGGACACTTTCTTCAACGTTTGGCGGAGGGCGAACAGTTACCGCTCAGAGCGCGGCAGCGTCACCGGGTGGCTGTTCAGCATCGCGCACCACAGGGCGATAGACGAGCTCCGCAAGCGCAGCAGGGAGAACGGAAGGGTCCAGTACGGCCTGGATCTCGCCAACAGGCCGTCGGAGTCGCGCTCGGACGACCCGACCGAGTGGGCGGCCATCCAGTTCGAGGGCAGTTGCCTCACCGAGGCGCTGACCACGTTGAGGCCCGAACAGCGCGAGGTGGTCGTTCTCGCCTACTTCAGCGGCCTGACTCATTCGGAGATCTCCCAGAGGCTCGGCACTCCGCTCGGAACGGTAAAGACCCGGATGCGCCTGGCCATCAAGAAGCTCCGCAAGGCGTTGGCGCCGCGGATTCTCGAACACTCCTCGACGCCCTGAACCGGCGTCCGCTCCCCATATCCGCCGAACGCGGGCATTGTGAAACTTGACGCAACCTGCCGAGTTTCCTAGAATTGCCTAGCTTGCCGTAAGAAATCCCTTCTCATATTGCGTCCCTCATGGAATTGAACGTTTCACAATTGCTGTTGACCGGCCTCGACCTAGAACCATCCGCGTCCAGGAGTTAGGAACACGCTATGGCGCCTCTCCCAAAGAAGAAGCACTCCAAGAAGCGGCAGGGCGGCCGGTCGGCTCACTTCGGCCTGAAGCGCATGGCTCTGTCCAGGTGTCCGCAATGCCAGAGGGCCAGGCTGCCACACCGAGTCTGCGCCGCTTGCGGCTACTACAACGGCAGGGAAGTGATTTTCACCGACTCGGAAGACTTGTAGAATAGACATCGAACCCGACAGCGACGGCAAGCCCCCCAGTCAGGAGCGTTTGGACATGACTCTCACCTTCAGCACCGATGCACGCGGCCCGCAGGTCGCCTACCTCTTCCCAGGACAGGGCGCTCAGGCCGTTGGAATGGGCAAGGAGTTGTACGCCAGTTCACGGGCGGCGCGCGAAGTGTTCCAGGAGATAGACGACGCGCTTGGACGGTCCTTGACCAGGGTCATGTTCGAAGGGCCCGAGGACGACCTCAGGCAGACGGTCAACGCTCAGCCGGGCATCATGGCCATGAGCCTCGCCTGCGTGAAGGCCATGGAGCAGGAGCTTGGAGCCGAGCACATGCCCGAGCCTGTCGCGATGGCGGGGCACAGCCTGGGCGAGTACACCGCTCTAGCGGTCGGCGGAGCGCTGGACATCGACCAGACGGCGCTGTTGGTCCAGGAGCGCGGGCGGCTGATGCAGGAGGCCTGCGACCGGAATCCGGGCACCATGGCCGCGATCATCGGCTTGGACCAGGTGGCTCTTCAGGAGGTCGCGAGGGAGACGGGCGTCTGGATCTCCAACGTCAACACCGGGGAGCAGATCGTCATCAGCGGGGAGCGAATGGCCGTCGCGCGAGCGATGGACCTTTGCGAGGCGAGGGGCGCCAAGAAGGTCATCGGCCTCAGAGTCGGCGGCGCGTTCCACTCCGGCCTGATGGAGCCGGCCAGGGCCGGACTCATAGAGGCCATAGAGCGGATGGACTTCAGAGACTCCCGCGTTCCCATCGTCGCCAACTGCACCGGCGCGCCAATGACCGCATCCCAAGACATCAAGAACGAGTTGGTCGCTCAGGTCTGCGGCACCGTCCAGTGGAAGGGCACCATAGAGTATATGGTAGGCTCGGGGATAGACAGTTTCTTGGAGATCGGGCCCGGGCGGGCGCTGAGCGGCATGGTCAAGCGGATCGACCGCAGGGCGAGCATATCCAACGTCGCGGACTTGGACTCGATTCTCAGCTTGGCGAAGAACTAGCCGCCGCGTCTTTCGACTCGCCGCTCTGAAGCCTGGGACGGGGAATGGCACGGACGTATTACAATCTACTCTACTCTAGGCGCACGACGCGGGTCGTCGTCTTACAGGCCCTTTATGAGATCGATTGCGTCGGCCACCCTCTGGATGAGGTCCTCAAGAATGTCAAGCAGTCGTGGAACTTCTCCGGGCCTGCCAGCCGGTTCATGGCTCGCCTGGCCGGGGGCGTGCTTGAAAATATCGGCGAATTAGATAAGATAATCTCGGAGTTCGCTCCGACCCGGCCCGTCTCCCAGATGGCCATAGTGGATCGCAATCTGTTGAGGATGGGAATCTACGAGTTAGCCATGGGGGAGGAAACACCTCCCAAGGTTGCCATAAACGAGGCCGTGGAGATCGCCAAGGGCTTCGGTTCCGAAAGTTCCCCGAGGTTCGTCAACGGCGTGCTCGGAGCGGTGTTGCAGAGCGTGGCGGCCAGGGAGGCGCTCCCAGTTTCACAGTCGGTCGGTGATCCAATCTATGCTCTAAGGGAATGATATGCTTGATATTGACAAGATATATCATGCTGACGCCTTCGAGCTGTCTTCCCGATTGGATGATGAGTCCATAGACCTTATCATCTGCGATGGACCCTATGGAGTTACTACCAACAAGTGGGATAGGATCTCAGATATCCAGCATTTCAATCTAGAGCTACTCAAGATATTCGCTCCTAAACTGAAGGATGGCGGCGCTCTATATTTGTTCGGGAAGTCCGACTGCATCGACTTTATAGATTACAGACCTTTCTTGACTCTCCGTTCCAAGATTGTTTGGTACCAGCCGAGTCGTCTTGCCCAAGGGAGAATCAACTACACTAACAATTACGATATTATTTGCTATTTTGTTAAGGGAGATAGACCGAAGACATTCAATTTGGATGCTATACGGGTTGCTCAGTTGGTTGAACTAGAGCATAGACTTAGGTGCGAGCGCGTGCCATCCGTGACGAATGGAAAGTACGGTGGAACTAAGTTCAATCCTAGCGGCAAGAACCCGGGCGATGTTTGGGGAGATATAAAGCAACTGACTTACAAATCGAAAGAGCTTGTGAGCAGAGAAGCGCTGAATACCATACAGAAGCCTGAGAAATTGATGGAACGTCTGATCAAAGCAAGCTCTTCTAAGTACGACTTGGTTCTCGACCCATTCGCGGGAGTTGGCACTTGCCCGGTTGTGTGCCGAAAGCTTGACAGACATTTCATTGGCATAGAAAGGGAAAAGTCCTTTGTGGATATAGCAAACCGAAGGCTGTCGGAAGTGGAGCGCGAATCAGCGGGCAGACTTCTCTAATATGCCGCGGGAAGTCTATCGCAAAATTATAGCATTGGTAGTGAGGGCGTCAGACTTGGCCCAGACTATCGGCATTGCTAATATACTCCAGCCAGGGCTGGTAAAGGAAATGATCATTGCTGACATACTTGGTCACGAGTTGATTCACTCGAAGCGTGATGCTGACGCCCACGCTCCGGGTGACCCTGGCAGGAAGTATGAATATTTGTCGTGTAAAGAAGGGAACAGAGGCCAGCTTGACCGTATGTTCAAGTCTCCTCTTGAGAAACGCGAAGAATCGCTGACGCGCATCACGAGAAACTCAAAAATATACTATGCGGTTTTCTACCGTGACAATCAGACCAAATGCAAAATAATCTACGAACTCGATCCCGAGGTCGTCCTATCGGAAGCCGAACGACAATTGGATAGAAGCCGGAATGAAATCTCCCACGTGGGATTCGGTGTCAGATGGGCGCGTGAGAATGGTATGATAGTCTATGAAGACCAACAAGGCGCATAAGCGCTACCGGAGGTACGGAAGTGGCAACAATCTTTGAACGGGTACAGGAAGTCGTCGCCGAAAAGCTCAGCGTCGATGAGTCCGAGGTCGTGCTTGAGGCTTCCTTCACGGAGGACCTGAACGCCGACTCGCTCGACCTCGTCGAGTTGATCATGGCATTCGAGGAAGAGTTCTCCACCGACGACATGGATCTGGAGATCTCGGACGAGGACGCGGAGAACATCCTCACCGTCGAGCAGGCAGTCGAGTTCCTCAAGGCCAACGGCATCACCGACGACTGATCCGCCCGCACCCCGGTACGGTAACGCTGTCATTCAGCCAATCCAGTCATAGGCAGGTCGCTGGGCCTGCCTATGCGCCGTTACTACGCCATGCGCTGCCGCTAGGAAGATAAAACCGACGTGAACGTCTTCATCACAGGATTTTCAGGCGCCGGCAAGACCACGACCGGACGAGCGGTCGCGCGCCTGCTGGGCTGGACGTTCGTGGACGTGGACGACGAGATCGTCGCGTCCACCGGCATGGCCATCGAGGACATCTTCGAGCGGCACGGCGAGGAAGAGTTCCGCCGGCTTGAGTGCGAAACGCTCTCCGCAATCGCCCGGGCCGACCGCCAGGTGGTCTCCACCGGCGGCGGCACGATCATGGACGAACGCAACCGCGCTGTCATGGAGTCCGGAGGCGTCGTCGTCTTGCTGGAAGCGCGACCGGACACCATCATTCGGCGTCTGCGGAATCAGGAGGCGGAGTGGGGCGACGAACTGGTCGCCAGGCCGATGCTCGACTCCGACGACTTGTACCAGCGAGTCCACTCCCTCAAGTCCAAGAGACAGTTCAACTACACGCTCGCCCATTGGACGGTGCATACCGATCTTCTGACGCCGGAGGAGGCGGCCGCCGAGGTCGCGCGGGGACTCGACACGATCGCCTCTCGCCGCGCCGGCGCCTCGGACGCTCCGGATCCCGCCCTCGCCGCCGAGGTCAGCGCCTCGTCCGGGAGTTACCCGCTCTGGGTCGGCTGGAACACGATCGACGAGTTGGGAGAGCGCGTCCAAAGTGTTCTGAATACGCAAACCGCCTACGTCATATCCGACACCGGCGCTCAGCCTCAGGCCAGGCGCGCCCAGGCGTCTATGGAGAGGACGGGGATCCCTACACACCTCTTCTTCGTCCCATCCGGTGAGCAGAGCAAGTCGCTGGAGACGGCGCGGCGCATCTATACCTGGCTGGCCGGACTCAAGGCGGAGCGCGGACACCTGATCCTGGCTGTGGGCGGAGGCGTGGTCGGAGACCTCGCCGGATTCGTCGCGGCGACGTTCCTCCGAGGAATACCCTACGCGCAAGTTCCGACAAGCCTTCTGGCGATGATGGACGCATCCATCGGTGGCAAGACCGCCGTCGATCTACCACAGGGAAAGAACCTGGTCGGAGCGTTCTACCAGCCCAAGTTCGTTCTCGCCGACGTCTCCACCCTCCGGACGCTGCCCGAACGCGAACTCAATTCAGGCTGGGCAGAGGCTTTGAAGCACGGCCTGATCATGGACGAGGAGCTTCTGTCCACATTTGAAAACCGGCGCGACAGCATCCGGTCCCTGGAGCCTGAGACAGCCACCGACGTGATTCGCAGGAGCATGGCCATCAAGGCCGCCGTCGTCTCGAAAGACGAGAAGGAGACGCTGGGAATACGGGTGTTGCTGAACTACGGGCACACCATCGGGCACGGATTGGAGGCCGCCACCGGGTATAGTCAGTACCTGCACGGCGAGGCGGTGAGCGTCGGCATGATGGGCGCCGCGAAAATCGGCTGCGACGTTGGGCTGACGTCGGCCGCCGAGGTCGAACGCCAAAAGTCCGTTCTCGCCGATTACGACCTGCCCCTGCGCGCCGAGGGCGTCGATCCCGACGGGATTCTGGATGCCATGAGATCGGACAAGAAGACATCCGCCGGAGCGATTCGCTGGGTGCTTCTGGACGGCATTGGGAACGCTACGACCAGGAACGACGTTCCGCGGGAAACCGTGAACGCCGTCCTCCGAAATCTCACCGGATAGAGCCGGGAACCGCTCGCGGGCACAGACGCTAGATGACCCTGCCGGACATCCTCGAATCGCTGCTGACCGCCCTGGTGGGGGCCGTATCCGGCGCATACGGAGTTCTGGTCGGCGCGGGCGGCGGATTCATCATCAACCCCGTCCTCCTGATGATCTCGGACTCCGAACCGGAAACCATCGCCGGAACCGTACTCACCGCCATATCGGTCAACAGCATTTTGGTCGCATGGACGTATCGGCGCATGAAGATCGTGGACTACCGCAGCGGCTTGCTGTTCGCGGCCGCCGCGGTCCCCGGAGCGGTGACCGGCGCCTTCGTGGTCGGAGAGGTCGCCCCCGATATATTCAGAACGCTGTTCGGCCTGCTGCTGGTCTTGCTCGCGGCCCAACTCGCCTTTAAGCCCAGGCTTCCTGAGAATGTTCAGACCGGCAGTCCGAAGCATCTGATTTCGCAGACCGTAAGAAGGCGCACGATACGCACCGAGTCCGGCGAGGAGTACTCCTACGAGTTCAACGAGGCGCTCGCTACTTCGTTCAACCTTGTCTTGGGGTTCATATCCAGCTTCTTCGGCATTGGCGGCGGATTTCTCAGGACTCCGATTCTCGTCATGGCGTTCGGATTTCCGGTGCGGATCGCCGCGGCGAGTTCCGTCTTCGCGCTGGCGATCTACGGCTCCGCCGGAGCGTTGACGCACGCCGCGCTTGGTCACATAGAACTGTTCCCAACTCTGGTCTTCGTCACGCCGGGGCTGGTAGTGGGTGGACAGATAGGCGCCAGACTTTCCGGCCGCGTCCGGGGTGTTTGGGTACTTAGGATGCTTCTGGTCGTGACGCTTGCCCTCGGTATCAGCTTGATCTGGCAGGGTATGACCAGTTGAAGTTCTATTGGCTGTGGATAAGACTGTCGGTTGTTACGCCGACGGATATATCTCACCGCTATCGTTCGCGGTGAGCAGGGCCTGGTACGAGTATCCCCTTCGCCTGATTTCGGCGCTGCCGCCCTCATTGCGGTCGAGAACGGTCAGTACCTTGACGACTCTGTAACCTGCCGCCTCGACCGCGTCTATGGCGTGGAACAGGCTGGCTCCGGTGGTGCAGGTATCGTCCACGACGGCGACCGGCGCTCCCGGCTCAAGCGCGGAGGTCGGACCTTCGATGGCGCGCTGGCCGCCGTGGCCTTTGGCTTTGTCTCGCACGATTAGGCCGACAGTTGGGCTACCTTCGAGGTAGCTCACGACGGACACGGCGGAGACGATCGGGTCGGCTCCGAGGGTTGGACCGGCGACGGCGACGGCGCCGCACTCTTTCAGAATCGGAAGGAAAGCCTTTGCAACGCGATAGCCGCCCTCGGGGTCTAGGGATAGGATCCGCCCGTCGAAGTAGTAGGCGCTGGTTCCGCCCGCGGACAGTTTGAACTCTCCGAAGAGGAGCGCGCCTTTGGCCTTGGCGAGGTCCAGGATATGATTTGCCTCTGAGTTGCTCATGTGATGCCTTGCTGGGGGTCAGCAGTCTTGGAGATGTGGAGTAGCCATAATGCAGTAACCCCGCCAATGCACCTTACCAGATGGCTAGGCGGACGGCGGGGAAGATTCAGGGAGAGTATACACGACCTTCCATTCGATGTCTATACGACGAATTGCATTATTCTACGGCCATTCCAACTCGCCGTCCCGGTAAATCTCCTTTAGAAAGCTGTCGTCGAAAGCGGTCTCAACGTCTTGGGGGGCTGACAGCGCGTCGTAGTTCAGGAGCGAATCGTGGAACGCTTTCCACTGCTCGGCGGTCATCCATCCCAGCCCGTTCGCCTCGGTCAGCGGAGATACCGCGTCCGCCAACTCCGTCGTCAGCATGAAGCGCATGTGCTCCCTGTCCTCATTCTCGGCGTACTTCAAAACAATGTCCACCGCCTCGTCAACGTTCGACCGCGCGAAATCAAGGCCCTTCATCGTCGCCTTCAGGAACCGCTCCACCGTGTCGGGATCTTCGTCTATCAGGTCTTGCGTCACGACGTAGGTTAGCCCCAGAGTGTGTACCCCAAAGTCCGCCGCATCGAACAGGACGACGTCGAATCCCAGATTGCGGACGATGTTGGGCTCGTTCGACTTGAAGACCGCCAGCACGTCCACGCGCTTCTCGGTCAGAACACGGGGATCGAACCCCACTCTCACCTCCTGCACCCGCGAACGGTCCACGCCCACGGCGTCCACTATCGCCAGGTAATCGGGCGGTACCGACACCTTGTAGCCGAAAGTCCTTCCCTCCCAGTCCTTCGGGGTGCGGATGCCGGACTCTGCCAGCGCGACGAATGCCTGCTGACCGCGTTGACCGAACAGCGCGATCGCCACTATCGGCAATCCCGGGTCTGCCCTGCGCTGCAACACCGTGTTGGCGTCCACCGTCGTAAACTGAACGTCGCCCGCCATCAGCAGGCTCAAGTGCTCTCCCGTCGAGTGCCTGATCTCCACGTCGAGGCCCTGCTCGCGGAAGTAGCCCTTCTCCTTGGCGACGTAGGCCGCCGCGAAGGGCAGGTTTGCCTGTGGCTTGAAGCCCGCCATGAAAGTGACGCTCTTCAGTGGGGCCTCTTCAGTTGAGCAGCCCGACATGGTCAACAGCATGACAGCCGCAGCAGCAGTTATGGCCCATATCCCGCGCGCTGCCGTCCGACAAGATCTCATTCCAAGCTCCTAGTGGTTTCAGATGATTATGGTGGATGATCCGATGTTCACCCTCACCCTCACCCTAACCCTCTCCCTCAAGGGAGAGGGGATATCGTCAAAACTAAGTTGAAGCGGTACTGGTGCCTGTCTCGTACTCCGACTCGTGCCAGAACAGCGCGCGCCTCTCGATCACCGCCGCCAACGCCGTCAGCGCGATTCCAATGAACGACAGCGCGAAGATCGCGGCGAACAGAGTCACCATGTCCAGGTTGCTGTGCGCCACGATTATCACGCTCCCAAGTCCGCGGTCGGCGCTGAACCACTCTCCGACCACCGCGCCGATCACGGACAATGGTATCGAGACTCGGAACGCGGCGAACAGGTACGGCGTGGCGCTCGGCAGCCTGAGCGTGAGGAACACCTCTCTCCGCGAGGCCCTTAGCGAGCGCATGAAGTCCAGCGCCCCGCGGTCCAAGGACCGGAAGCCCGTGACTCCGTTTACCAGAACCGGAAAGAACGTGATTAGCGACGCTATCAGAACCTTCGGCATCGGCCCGAACCCGAACCATATCACGAACAAAGGGGCTACGGCAACTATGGGAGTCACTTTCACGAGGATTGCCAGCGGAAACAGGCTGCGCTCCATCACCCGCGAGTGCGCCATGAGCGTGGCCCCGACCAACGCTATCGCGGCGCCCAGCAGGAATCCGGCGATCGCCTCGCCCAGCGTGACCGCCCCGTGTCCGGCGAAGAACCCGATGTCTCCAACCAGTCGCGCCAATACTTTCGTCGGCGCGGGCAAGATGTATTCCGGGGTCTTGCTGATGCGAGTCCATATCTCCCACGACACGCCGCACAGCGCCAGGACGGCCGCCGGAGGGATGGCGTACATCAGGCCCGGACGCGCGCCGTCCAAGAGTTTCTGAAGAAACCCGCTCCCCCGGCGTCGCGCCGCTATGGGACGGACCGGCCTATCCAACGCCCGCTCGCTCGGCTCGTCCTCCCTGGGCGAGCAGATCGTGAAGCAGGCCCGAGTACCGCAGGAACTCAGGCTCTCGCTCCATGCTCCGACGGCGAGGACGCGGCAGATCGATTTGAGTCACGCCGCTCACCCGACCCGGCCGGCCGGACAGTGTCACGACCCTGTCGGACAGGGTCACCGCCTCGGTTATGCTGTGCGTGACGAAAACCACGGTCTTCCTATCGGCTTCCCACACGCGCAGCAGCTCGTAGCGCATGGACTCGCGGGTGATCTCGTCGAGCGCTCCGAACGGCTCGTCCAGCAGCAGCAGCGAAGCGCCCACCGCCAGCGCGCGCGCCAGCGCGACACGCTGCGACATGCCGCCGGAAAGCTGGTTCGGATAGTAGCCCGCGTAACGCTCCAGTCCGACCAGACGCAGCAGGTCGTCCACGTCGGCGCGAACGCCCCGGTCGCTGTGACGGTTCAACTCCAACGGGAGCCGAACGTTCTTCCATACCGTGCGCCAGGGCAGAAGCGACGGCTCCTGGAACACGAACCCCAAGTCCTTGTCTGCCTGAGCCTCGGCGGGAGTTCGGCCAGCTATTGTTATCCGGCCTGAAGTCGGCTCCGCAAGGCCGCCGATCAGCCTCAACAGAGTCGTCTTTCCACATCCGCTTGGGCCTAGCAGCGTGACGAACTCGCCGTGGGCGACGCTCAGGTTCACGCCGTCCAGAGCGGTCAACCGCTCGGCGCCGTCGTCGAATATCTTGGTCACGTCCATGACCTGGATATGGGGGAGTGTAGGGGATGCGTCCATTCCGACAGTAGTTTACTACGTGGGGGCGCGGCTGGCGCGGAATCCGGTATTATTATGGCGTCGAATTGTCACAGTGGAAGGAGAAACCGGTGTACTTGGTTCGTAGAATCTACAAGACGAAGGCGGGAGAGGCGCGCAGGGTGGCGAGCCTCGTCCAAAAGCAGGCGCAGCTATATCGCGACGCGGGCCACCGCAGCGAGTTCAAGGTCTATTTCAACGGCGGGACGGTTCCGGGCGAGAACAATGTGGTAGTGCTCGAATGGACCGACGAGGCGCTGATGTCGCCCATGCGCGGCGACAACGACCTTCCCCAGGCCGCGCTCCAGGTCGGCGCGCAGGTGCGCGAGTACATCGAAGACCAGCGAATAGAGTTCATGGAACTGTTGACGCCGGACAAGGCGATGGACGTCTAGTGGGCGCCGGCGAGACGCCCGCGCTCCCAGGGGCGCCCGGACTAAAGGCTGACCACTATCCGCCAGCCCAAACTTGACCGGGGGCGGGCGGTATGGTAAAAGAACCGCAGTCATCGAATAAGTGAGGAGGAAGTTATGAAATCAAAGACAGGTTGGTTGGCAATCTTAGCGGTCGTCTCGCTCATGGTCGCGCTGGCTATGGCCTGCTCGAGTACTGAGCCGGCGGATACTTCAGACGCGGTAACGAAAGAGGAGCTTTCCGCCGCACTGCAGGAGGCGATGAAAGCGGCGCAGCCTGCCCCCGCGGCGCCCGCCCCGGCCGGTCCGACCGCCGAGGAGATGGCCGCGATGGTCGAAGCCGCCGTTCAGGGCGCGGTGCCTGAGGGCACCAGCGCCGAGGAGATCAAGGCGATGGTCGAAGCCGCCGTAGGCGCGGCTGGCCGGGATGCGGTCACCGCGGAGCAGGTTAAGTCGTTGGTCGCCGAAGCGGTCGCGGCGTCGGCCACCGAAGGCCCCGACCCGCTGAGCGCCGACGAAGTCCGCCAGATCGTCTCTGCCGCGGTCTCGGCGCTGCCGACCCCAGAGGCGCTGGTCGTCACCAAAGAGGTCATGGTTACAGAGGTCAAAGAGGTCGAGGTTCCGGGCAAGAAGTACGTGACCGACCCGACCACCGGCAAGGTCGTTCCGGCGCCGGAGTACGGCGGGACGCTTGTCAGGCTCCAGCAGAACGAGGTGGCCCACACCGACACATACTTCACGCACCACTCGGCCAACGTCACCGATGGCGTTACCGAATCGCTCGCTCACGCGGACTGGGGCATAGACCGCAGCGTGTTCGACCACCTGAAACGGCCGACGCCGCTATGGGTCATGAGGGGACAGCTCGCGACCGACTGGGTGCAGAACGACGACCTTACCTACACGATCAACATCAGGGACGACGTGTACTGGCACGACAAGGCCCCGATGAACGGACGCAAGATGACCGCCCAGGACATCGAGTGGAACTTCCAGCGCTACCTGCACCTGGGCAAGTTCGCGGAAGGTCAGGAAGGCCCATGCTGCACGTTTAAGAGCGTCAAGTGGGAGTCGGTCGAGGCTACCGACGACAATACCGTCGTGTTCAGGCTGTCGGAACCCAACATCGACACTCTCACCATCCTGTTCACCAGTTACTCCCCGCACATCATGCCCCCTGAGGTTGTCGAAGAGCACGGCGACGTCCAGGACTGGAGGAATCTGGTCGGCACCGGCCCCTGGATGTTGACGGACTGGGTGGAAGGCAGCTCGATAACTTGGGAGAAGAACGCGGACTACTGGGGCTCTGACGAAAAGTTCCCGGAGAACCAGCTTCCGTATGGGGACGCGACGCGCGTGCTCATCATGCCGGACGAGGCCACCCGTATCGCCGCGATGAGGACCGGCAAGGGCGACTACATAGGATGGTCGGCCAACTCGGCGGTCTCCACCGTGGAGCAGGCCGAAGCGCTGGTCAGGACGAACCCCGGCATCAGGCTCATCCCATACGCGTATAGGTCCACCACCAGCACGGCGTTCAACGTAGATCAACCGCCCTTCGACGACATCAACGTCAGACGCGCCATGCAGTTGGCGCTAGACCTCGATACGATCAACACCGTCTATTACAAGGGCTGGGCGACCGCGGAGCCCATGGGGCAGATCGGCACCGGCGCGGTCGAGTACGTCACCCCGTTCGATGAGTGGCCCGAGGACATCAAGAAGTACTACAGGTACGACCCCGAAGCCGCGATCGCCCTCCTCGACGAGGCCGGTTACACGCCCGATGAGAACGGTGTGAGAATCACCGGCTCTTCGGTGTTCCACGCCACTTCCGACCTCGCCCTCGGCGACATCTTCGCCGACTACTGGCGGGAAATCGGGATAGACATCGAGATCGTCAGGGGGCCGGACAACACAACGGTCGGCACCTGGATCCGCGAGCACACATACCCGCACGACATGATCGGATCTGCCATCATGGGCTACGACAGAAGCCCTATCACGATCCTGCGCGCCTTCATTCACTCGGAGGGCGGCTACAACTACACCGGCGTGCGCGACCCTGAGTTCGACGCGATGATCGAGGCAGCTGAGGCAGCGGCCACATACGAAGAGCGCCAGGACATCATCAAGGAGCTCGACCTGGAGCTCTCCAGGCAGCAGTTATACGTCTGGGGGATGAAGGCGCAGCACTTCAACGCGGTCCAGCCCTGGTTGATCGGATACAACGGCGAGTACCACCTGGGACTGCAGCAGCGGTTCTCGCAACTCTTCGCTCGACTCTGGCTCGATCAGGAGTTGAAGGCCCAGTCCACCGGCAACTAGCCAACCGACCTTCAGGGTCCAATCGACTTTGGCAATAGTACCGGGGGAGCCGAGAAGTCTCGGCTCCCCCAACGGTCTTTAGCGCGCAATCGCTAGGAACGTCACGTGAGAGCCTACATAATCAGACGGCTGATTCTAGTCGTCCCCACGCTCTTCATCCTGAGCACGATCGTGTTTCTCACGGTGCGTTTCGTACCTGGCGACGCCATCGACGCGATGGTCAACAGCTCCGACTACCTTGCCCTGGATTTAGATCGTGAAACCCTCCTGAAGCAGCTCGGACTCGACGTCCCCATGTACGTCCAGTACGGGAGGTGGATGCAGGACATGCTGCTCCAAGGCACCTTCGGCGAGTCCCTGATGGGCGATTGGAGGGTCGAGGAGAAGATAGTCTCTAGGTTGCCCATAACGATCCAGCTTGGCGTCATGGCAATCGTGATCGCCATGCTGATCGCGCTCCCGGTCGGCATATACTCAGCAGTCCGGCAGGATACGGTCTCAGACTATATCGGCCGGACGCTCGCCGTCATCGGGCTGGCGGCCCCCAACTTCTGGCTCGGGCTGCTCGTCATGATATTCCCCGCGCTCTGGTGGGGATGGTCTCCCCCGCTGGAAATGGTCCCGTTTACCGAGGACCCTCTAGCGAGCATGTACGGGACTCTCATCCCCAGTCTGATTCTCGGAACCGGAATGGCCGCCGGGACCATGCGGCTGACCCGGACGATGATGCTGGAAGTCCTCCGCCAGGACTACATCAGGACCGCTTGGTCCAAGGGACTGAGGGAACGAGTCGTTATCATACGCCACGCCACCAAGAACGCGCTCATCCCCGTGATCACCGGCATAGGCCTGGACCTTCCTCTATTGGTCGGCGGGTCGGTCATCATGGAGAACATCTTCAACCTTCCTGGACTCGGGCAGCTGGCCCTCCAGGCGCTCCTGGACAGGGACTACCCGGTCGTGTCGGGAGTCAACATGTTCTTCGGCGCGGCTGTCATATTCATCAACTTGATCATCGACCTCATCTACCCGTACCTCGACCCACGAGTGCGGTTCCGCTAATGGAGCAGGAATTCTAGCATGGCCTCGGAAACCATACAGCTTGGAACTCCCCCCCGTCGGCGGAACCGTTTCCTCGGTTTCATGGCCAGGCTGGTGAAGGACAAGCCGCTCGGCACTTTCGGCCTAGCGGTTGTTCTGGTGATGCTGGTAATGGCACTCTTCGCCGAGTCGCTTTCACCATACCCGCACGACGACGTCAGCCTGATAGACAGGATGAAGGCGCCGTCGTGGCAGCATCCCATGGGCACGGACCACGTGGGGCGTGACATGCTGAGCCGCGTCATCTATGGGGCCCGAGTCTCCCTGATCGTCGGTATAACGGCCACTGCGCTCAACATTTCAGTCGCGGTCCTGGTGGGAGGGACTTCGGGATACCTGGGCGGCAAATTCGATCTCGGGATCCAGCGGTTCGTGGACGCCTACATAGCCTTCCCGGGCCTGTTGCTGTTGCTGACGCTCATGTCGATCGTCGGCCAGGGACTGCTGCAAATCATTCTCGTGCTGGGAATCTCCGGCGGCCTCGGGGGTTCACGCGTCCTCAGGGGCGCAGTCATCGCCATTAAGGAGAACGACTATGTCCTGGCCGCGCACGCCATCGGGTCTGAGAGGTGGAGAACGTTCATCAGGCACGTGCTGCCCAACGTCGTGCCCATAATCATAATCGGGTTCAGCATCACCATTGGCGGAGTGATCATAAGCGAGGCATCGATCAGCTTCCTCGGATTTGGTCTCCCGCGCGAGATTCCCACCTGGGGCGGCCTGCTCAGCCAGGAAGGCCGTCAGTTCATGGAGATCGCGCCCTGGCTCGCGTTCTGGCCGGGCGCGTGTCTCACCCTGGTCATCTACTGCCTGAACATGTTCGGCGACGCCATGAGAGACCTCCTAGACCCCCGGCTCCGCGGCGCGGGCAACTGAAGCGGCGCATCCGGCTGATCACAAAAATCACAGTTCAGACACCTCCCCTTGACACGAACCGCCGTTCTCTCATATCATAAGCATATCGGTTCATCAACCCCAACCCAAAGGTGGATAAGACTGTGCTCGAACCAAAACAGGGCAGGTCAGGGCAGGTCAGGGCAGGTAAGAAAACCATTACTGCCCTGACTCTCCCAAAGCTGGCTCAGCTACGGACAGGGCAGGTCAGGGCAGCTAGGGCAGGCATTTCAAAAACTTTTCCTACCCCTAACAGCATCCGAGTCAACAAACTTGACACAACCCGACTCAACCTCTTGCCCCAACAAGGGGCCGGAACCCGCGTAGCGGCTCGCCGCCCGGCAATCCGGAGGAGCGGGGCAAGTGGGATGATACCTTCACCTACCAAACTGACACAGGTTCCGTTACATTTGGCATGTGTACTCTCACTCTTTCAGGTGATACTCTAGCGAGAACAGTTCAGGGGGTGCATTCGAGATTGAAGAAACACAAGAACCTTGTCTTCGTCTTCAGCGACCAGCAGCGATACGATTCGATGGCCTGCTACGGAAACGGCTGGATAAAGACCCCGAATCTCAATGCGCTCAGCGAAGAGTCGTTCATATTCGAGAGGGCGTACGTCTCACAGCCCGTATGCACTCCGGCGCGGGTGACGATAATGACCGGGTTGTACCCTCACACCGCGGGGACGACCATGAACACCATGCAACTCCCACACGATACGAAGACGTTGGCCGAATACCTCCCTGATGGCTACACGACCGCCTATTTTGGAAAGTGGCATCTGGGAAACGACAACTACCCGCAGCATGGGTTTCAGCGCTGGATATCCGCGCAAGACCATGCGGGCGTCTTCGTGGGCCTCGAGGGCGAGCCGAAGAAGAGCGACTACCACAACCACCTGATTGAGAGGGGATACGAGCCGGATGAGACGCTCTCTATGGAGTCCCAATCTCAATCCTACATTCCGAAAGGCGCCGTGCGAAACATACCCGACGACTGGCGGACATTCAGCGCGGCAATGAGGACGGATGTCGAAGCTGAGGACACCCTGGCCCATTTCCTGGGGAGGAAGGCGGCGGAGTTCATCGACGAACACAGCGACGAGCCGTTTGCGCTGTACGTGAGTACGGTCGAGCCTCACTCACCCTACAACAGTCCGTACAACGACCTCTACGACCCCGCGACCCTTCCCACCGGTCCCTCATTTTTGAAGGTCCCGGAGAGCGGCGCGCTGGTGAACAGGCTCATAGCCGAGAACAACCTTCAGTTCCTCGAAGGATCTTCTGAGACCTACATGGGGAACGTCGAGCGCGTCGCCGCGTTCAACGACATAAGCTCCGAGTACGGGTGGAAGCGTCTCAGGGCGCGCTACTTCGCCGCCATCACTCTGGTCGACGACATGGTCGGGATGATTGCCGACGCCCTGAAAGAGCGGGGTATCTTCGACGATACCGTTTTCGTCTTCACCAGCGAGCATGGCGACATGACCGGCGACCACGGTATGCTGCACAAGATGGCCATGTACGAAGAGTCGGCCAGAGTCCCAATGTTGATAAGGGCGCCCGGAGTATCCACCGATAAGACCGTGATCGGCGGCAACTTCGGCCACGTCGATCTGGTCCCCACCTTGCTCGAACTGTTGGGGTGCGACGTGCCGGACAAGCTGGACGGCAAGTCGGTCGCGAGCGTCCTCGAAGAGGGCGGCAATCTGAGGAACAACGAAGTTTACATTCAGTGGAACGGCATAGGGTGGATCGACACCGGCCCGCCCGAAGATAGGTCTGAAGGCGTAATCGTGCAGACGGCAATCGGTACGCCGGAGATCCAGATTATGCACCAAGCGCCCTGGCGGACGATCGTGGTCAACGACTGGAAGCTCAACCTCTGCGCCTCCGACCAGTGCGAGTTGTACAACCTGCTGGAAGACCCACATGAGATGAACAATCTCTACGACCATCCCGACTGCCAAGACGTCGTGAGATTGCTGTCCACAAAGATTAGGGCCTGGCAGTTCAGGACGAGGGACGACGCGGTCATCTAGCGGTAAACCGGCGCAGCAACCCCCTACTGACCGCCGCCGGCGCCGCTCCACTTTGCGCTCTGCGCGCCGCATCCCGTGAGACTCCCCGGCAAGCAGCGCCCTGCCCAGACCCCCGCCCCTCCGACGCCGAGTCCCTCCAGCAGCTCGATGAGGATGTCCTAGCCGCCTTCGCCTAGCCGCAGGCAGACTCTGGCCCTTTGGCGCAGTCTCACCATGTCTGACCCAGGTTAGACAAACCCTAGCCTAAGTGCGAATCCCATCTCTCATGCACTCTTACTCCTCGATATCCCAACCCTTGACGAAAAGTTCGTGATATGGTATAAATCTCTCACCCCGTCATGGGGTTGGTTTCGCGTCGTTGCGGACCATCCTGGCCCCTGTTCGAGACGGGGGCAGGCTTTGAGCTAAGGAGACAGAGACATGCGTATATCTACTTCACTGCGTTGGCTAGTGGTAGTTGCAGGAGCCGCAATACTGTTGGCGGTCGTCGCGGCCTGCGGTTCAGAAACAGTCGAGATCCCCGGCGAGACCGTGGTGGTCGAGAAAGTTGTAACTGAGACCGTAGAGGTCCCCGGCGAGACCGTGGTGGTCGAAAAAGAGGTTATCAAGACCGTCGAAGTCCCCGGCGAGACTATCACCAAAGAGGTCGTGAAGACCGTAGAGGTTCCCGGTGAGACGGTGGTGGTGGAGAAAGAGGTCGTAAAGACCGTCGAGGTACCCGGCCAGACGGTGGTGGTGGAGAAAGAGGTCGTGAAAGAGGTCGAGGGCGACAGATATGTTCGCAACGTCTGGGGTGAGCTGGTAGCAAAGCCCCAGTACGGCGGGACAATCCCTCTAGCTACAGGGTGGAATTTTTCGGGGTTTGACCCTTATGATAATGATTCCTCGAACAACCCACTTTCTCTCGTTCTGGAAAAGCTGGGCATAGCCGACTGGGCAACACCCCGTGACGAATTTGACTTTACAACAGCCTACATTCCTATGTCCTACATTAAACCGCATCTGGCTGAGAGCTGGGAGCAGCCGGACCCGCTGACCACTATCTTCCACATCCGCAAGGGCGTTACCTGGCACGATAAGGCGCCGATGAACGGTCGGGAGCTAACTGCCTATGATGTCGAGTTTGGCTTCCACCGGATAATGGGGCTGGGCAGTGGCTATACCGAGCCAAGCCCCTATGCTGCGGCTTTGGGTAACCTGCCAGTAGAATCGGTGACGGCTACCGATGAACGGACTGTGGTTGTTAAAGCATCGAGCTTCAGCTTTGACATACTGGATAGCATGTTGATCGTCGAGGAGTTTGGTAATTTTATACAGCCGCGCGAAGTCATCGAGCAGCATGGAGACCTCAAGGATTGGAAGCGCCTCGTCGGCACTGGTCCCTATGAGCTGACTGATTATGTCGATGCTTCCGTCTACGAATACACCAAGAACCCTAACTACTGGCTCACAGATGAGCGTTACCCTGGGTACCAGTTACCTTTTGCCGACAAGATTGAGTTGCTCGTCATGCCAGACCTCACGACGCGGCTGGCGGCGCTGCGTTCAGGTAAGATTGTAAATATGACCGAAGAATTTTGGCCGCTTGACCAGGTAGCGAGCCTCCAGCGAACCAACCCTGAACTTCGTCTGGTAAACAGAGTAGGTCGTGCAACCGCAGTCGGTATGCTGGTGAGCGAGCCGCCCTTTAATGACATCAGGGTGCGCAAGGCGATGCAGATGGCAATAAACCTCGAGGAGATTGCCAATACATACTATCTTGGTAATGCCGACCCAACACCCTATGGTCCTCTTTCGAAGGCCGTCAAAGGCTACTACATCCCATTTGATGAGTGGCCTGAAGAGGTTAAAGAAGGCTATCGATATGACCCGGATGCGGCCGAGAAGCTGCTTGATCAGGCTGGATATCCCCGCGGCTCGGATGGCATTAGATTTAAGACCAAATATGACATGGACTCGTCATTTATGGATATAGACCTGGGCCAAATAGCGAAAGACTATTGGGCGGAGATTGGCGTTGATGTCGAGCTTAATATACTTGAAGGTGGCCAATTTTGGGACCGTGTGACGGCCAAAACATATGAATATATGACCTTGGCGGAGACCCGACACAACAGCTTTAGTCCTCTTCCTTTGCTAGACTACGCGGCTGCCTCGACCAATGAGTGGCAAAGTTTCGGTATTGATGACCGCACGTTTGACGAGCTGCTGGTCAAAGCAACGGCGTCTACTGACCGTGATGAGATAACGAATTATGTGAGACAGGCAGACCTCCGCTTCAGCGAGATGCATTGGAATCTATTTTTGCCTGTCGTCCCTGCTTTTGCCTTCGTCCAGCCATGGCTCCATGGTTACAATGGTGAATACTCTATGGGAGGCGGCACACACTTCCTCCAGTACAGCCGGAGCTGGATTGACCAAGAATTCAAGAGAGAGATGGGGCATTAGCGCCTGGCTCTTCGGGATAACAGAGAAGCGTATGTGAGATGTCATTCTAAGGGAGCGAAGCGACCGAATACTCTGTGGCCTGCGAGCATACAAAGCGTACGGGAGAATCTTCGCCTCAATATGCCTCAGACGCCGTCCTGATCCTTCCGCGGAAGGACGAAGGAATGACATGGTTGTGTGGCCATGTCACGCATGATCTAAAGTTTGCTGAGGGGGACACCCCCCAGCAAACTTTTTTATGGGTGACATCCGTAAAGGCCTCAATTCTGGCTAACGAGACGGTTTGGCACGGTTTTGAAAGGTATTGGGCTAAGGGGCTGACTGGAATATGGCCCAAGGGAACAAGCACAACAAGAAATGCCATAGGAAAGTAAGTGGTGTCGAACTGTACTACTGCCGGGGTCTGATATGCATCGCTACTTGATCAGAAGATTACTGATGATGATACCCACTCTTTTCATTATCTCTATCATAGTCTTTCTGATGATTAGTCTCATACCGGGTGACGTAATAGACAGTATGATGCAGCGGGGGCTTGCGAAGCGGGCAGGGGGGGGATTGGACCGCGAAGCGCTGGAACGCGCCCTCGGGTTGGACGTACCAATGTATGTTCAATACGGTCGCTGGATAGGCGATATCTTTCTGCACGGTAGCCTGGGTTATTCCCTGCGCACTGGGGAACCGGTCGTGACGACGATCTTCGGTAAAGTAGCCACAACTGTTGAGCTTGGCCTCATGGCCATAGTGATTTCGCTAATGATGGCGCTGCCCATAGGTATCTATTCGGCAATTCGGCAGGACACGGTCGGTGACTATACAGGACGTAGCATAGCTATCATCTTTATCGCCATACCGAGCTTCTGGATAGCAACGATGATAATGCTCTACCCCTCAATCTGGTGGGGGTGGTCGCCACCTGTGGCGCTTATTCCTTTCAGGGAGGACCCACTGGGCAACCTGGGGCAGTTCTTCATCCCATCTTTCATTCTAGGTATGGCTATGGCTGGAACGACCATGAGAATGACTCGCACCATGATGCTGGAGGTGCTGAGGCAGGACTACATCAGGACTGCGTGGTCAAAGGGGCTCAAAGAGAGGTTAGTGGTCAGGAGGCATGCCCTGAAGAACGCGCTGATTCCAGTGGTGACCATAGTAGGAGCGGAGTTGCCTGTGCTGGTCGGCGGCGCCGTAATTATAGAGCAGATATTCGCCCTGCCCGGGATAGGTCGTCTCCTGTTGGTATCTCTTTCTGATAGAGATTATACCTTGGTCTCTGGAGTAAATCTGGTTATCGCGTCCGGGGTAGTGGTAGCGAATCTACTGGTGGACATCTCCTATGCCTATTTGGACCCCAGGGTGCGATACAGGTAGTCGAGGCAAACAGATGAGTCAGCTTAGAGATATCCCGTTAGAAGAAGTCGAAACGAAGAGGCGCCACGCCTTGTCCGACTTCTTCGCCAGGCTAGTAGGGGAGAAGCCATTGGGGGTTGTCGGCGGGATCATAGTCCTGATACTGCTGTTCAGCGGCATTTTCGCGGACTTCTTGGCTCCCCACGGGATGAATGAGCTTCACCTGATAGACAGGCTGGCGGCGCCATCAGCAAAGTACCTGCTGGGCGCGGACCAGCTAGGAAGAGATATCCTTAGCCGCATTATCTACGGGGCCCGCGTCTCTATGATCGTTGGCCTGGCGGGGACTACCGTCGCCATATTTGTCGCTGCAATAATAGGCGTCCCTTCGGGATTTCTTGGCGGTAGATTCGACATCATAGTTCAGAGGTTTGTTGATGGCTGGATGGCCTTCCCGGGGCTCCTAATACTGCTAAATGTAATGTCTTTGGTGGGGCGGGGTATGTTACAGATAATACTTGTTTTAGGCATATTGAGCGGCATCGGCGCGTCAAGAATAGTAAGAAGTGCCGTTATCGGCATAAAGGAGAATGACTACTTTCTGGCGGCAGAGGCTATCGGCAGTAGTCACCCAAGAACGCTGATTCGGCACGTCATGCCCAATATCATGGCCCCTATAATCGTCATATTCTCGGTAAACATAGGATGGATAATCCTGGATGAGGCCGGTCTGAGCTTCCTTGGATTTGGGCTTCCTCCTGACGTTCCCAGCTGGGGGGGTATGCTCAGCGGTGAAGGGCGCAGATACATGGAGATGAAACCAGCCCTGGCTCTTTATCCGGGTCTTTGCCTCGCTGTGGTGATTTACGGAGTGAACATGTTCGGCGACGCAGTGAGAGACCTGCTCGATCCCAGGCTCAGGGGCGGCGAATCGTAGAGTGGGTCTCAAAGCCGCCCTGGGTGAATTGACCCGACGCTTCATCTAGTGGTACTCTCCATCCGGCAAAAAACACGGAGGCGCAAAATGAAATTTGGCGTACAGGTCAACTGCTATGGAACGACGTGGGACGACATCCGCGCGTCGATCGAGACAATGGAGGCGGGGCGCTGGGATAGCCTATGGTTTGCCGATCACTTCTTGCCCCCCGGGTGGGGACCCAAAGGAAACCGCGAGACGGAACACCGAACGGCGTTCGAAGGGTATACCCTCATCGCGGTGGCCGCCGGCATGACGGAGAAGCTCCGCCTGGGGCATCTGGTGCTCGGCAACACCTACCGCAATCCGGCGCTGCTGGCGAAGATGGCGACGACCCTGGACCAGGCCTCGAAGGGGCGTTTTACTCTGGCGCTCGGCGCCGGCTGGTACGAGCGCGAGCACGACGCCTTCGGCTGGGACTTCCCCTCGATGAAGGAGCGGTCAGACAGGTTTCAGGAGGCGTGCGAGCTGATCCGCAAGCTGTTCACCGCGGACGGGCTGGTGGACTACAACGGCCAGTATTACCGGCTCGACCAGGCGCAGCTATCGCCCGGCTGCTATCAAGAACCGCATATTCCAATCATGGTCGGCGGCACCGGGGAACGCCGTACGCTGCGCACTCTGGCGATGCACGGCGACATCATGAACGTCGACGGCTGGTCTGGCCGCGGCATGTCGTTCGAGCTCTATCAGCACAAGGTTAGCGTGCTCGAGCGGCACTGCGAGAACGTCGGACGAGACCCGTCGGAAATCAAGCACACCCTGCTCATGCCGCTGTTGATAACCGACGACGCGGCTGAGGCTGAACGCTTCATCGTGGGGCTCGGTCCCGGAACGATGAAACGCTGGGGCGGCTATGAGGGACCGCTGATGGAGCCGAGGCTCTCCGGGTCGATGGCGGGGCCGCTAAATCACGTCATCGATCGAATCGGCCAGTTCGTTGACGCCGGTGTCGACGAGATCATGTTCGGCGCCATCCCGACCGGCGACGTCGAGGCTTTCCAGCGCGTAGAAGAGGATGTAGTCGCGGCATTCAAATAGAGGCTAACCCCTTGAGCGGGGACGACTTGATCCATTCGCGAGGGTCGCGGCCAGGATCAAGGGCGCGCAATAGCCCCCTACTGCCCTCCTCCGCCGCCGCCGGCCCTCCTTAGCCGCCCTGTCAATTACCCGTCAATTGGAGTCAACCCGCTTGCAAAGCTGGATTTCGGTTAGGATCGTCATTCTGAAGCCGCCCTGTCAATTACCCGTCAATTGAAATCAAGCCCAGAATGGAACATACTTCATCAGCCTTCGAGGCGCATGTTCGTCAAACGGCTTAATCTTCTCCGCATGTATGGCCTCACGAATGCGGCGAGAGGCCACGGCCTTGTTGCTCTCCTTGATGCCAAACCTCTCTCGGAGCGACGCGTTGGTCAGGAAGTCTCGCATAACGTACTTGAGGCAGGCGTGTAGGTAGCAGGCCCGAACCCGCTCTGCTGCGTCCATGTCGGCCATGGGCTTGTGGGAAAACAGGACCACACGGGTAGAACCAGGTGGAACTTCAAAGAGCGGCGCCGGGAGTTGGTACAACTCGACTTGGGAGACAACCTTGTCGATCCCGCTGCCTCTTTCTTCACATATGCGAACCCGGCGCATCAGTGAAGCCAACTTCTCATTCCGGGACTTGGGCGGTGCATCCAAAAAGCGTTGCGTATCCACGAGCGGCTCACCGGGGTTCGTGACCTCAACGCGATCATCGAATATCTCTATCATCGGTCCCGCGCCGGTGGCAAAGAAGTCCTGATGGATGAGAGCGTTGGCGACGACCTCACGGATGGCCAGTTCCGGGAACATAGGCGCCGTCCTTCGCAGAGCCTTCTCGACTACCTCATTTGTCGGTAGGATCCCATCGATGTAATCGATCAATCCTTCAAACCCCGAGGCGTAACCCTTACCACCCTCCTGTTCTCGGATCGTCTCCGTCCGATCTTTGCCATTGTACTGGATGACACGCACGGCCTTGCGCTTCAGATGAGAGAAGTCGGCGAGATTTCTAGCAAACAGAATAGCCCCCAGGTTCGTGATGTTGAATCCGCCCGCCTTGCTGAACTCTATTAGCCCGTCACGCTGCAGTGCATCGAGAATGGCGCTACGGCCATCAGGGAGCGGCGTCTCCAGCAGATCGAAGTACGCGGGATAGTCGAGACTGAGGAGGACTTCTGCGCCACCTACACGTTCGGCGGCTATTCCCTCCTCAAACCCTATCCGATCGAATATGCGCCAGAGTGTCCGTTCCTTTTCAGGATAGTCCTTGAGCTTCCTCTTGGTGCTTCCAACGCGAATGAACTCAGTTCCCATGAAGGCGACCGGCTGATGTGCCGCACGGTCGATCTCTAGGAGCACGACGCGCTGTCCTTCAACCATAACTTCGCGAAAGCGGAAGTCAATGCGTGGGCGCAGCATCTGCAACAGCCAAGACTCTAGCGGTTCGTTGCCTTTCTTCGCGGTCGCCGGTGTGAAGCTCGTGCCGATGATTGCGTGGGTTCCATCCTCAATACCCCAGAGTACATATCCATGGGTTTCACCGTTGAGTGCGGCCGCGTTGGCCAATGCGGCTATGTACTCCCCAACAGCTTGTGGCTCACTGTGACTGAGCTTGAACTCAACCCACTCAGTCTCATGCGGCAGTTTGCGCAGCTCTCGCACCAGCCCGGTAAGGTGGTCGTTGTCCCTATTGACGTTCATGCCTCAACCACCTCGCGCAAACGATCCACTCCGCCATCTGCTTCACTGTTTCCCAATCTAATGTCACCTGGTATGTGTAGGTACGCGAGACCGTCAACCCAGTCGCGCGTGCCTGCTGACTATGAGGTTGACACACTTTAGCATAACTTCTGCCAATCGCCACCCATTACATAGAACTCGTCTGTGCTTCAAGTACGAGTGGCGACGTTTCAGGGTGCGTATTTCTGGCGCCCCTACTGCCCTCCGCCGCCACCGCCGCCGGCCCTTCTGAAGCCGCCGGCTCCGGGGAGGATTCCTTCCGGCAGGATGATTACGGACGTGGCGTCGAATTCGCCGGACTCCGTTCTCTCTCCGAGGATGACCGCCATGGAGTCAACATAGTCTTCCGAGAGAGACACTTCGGTCAGACCCTGTATAGACGTGTCGGCGCCGACGTTGACGGTCACCGTGCCCTGGAAGCCCTCGACGGTGAGGACGCCGTCCTCGACCGACTTCACGGTTCCCATCGTGCGCGCGCCCGCGTCCGCCACGCTTGTGATTACTGCTCCCGTGCCGGCGCCGGCCGCCGCTCCCCCGCCTGCTCCGCCGCCCTGACCGATTTGAGAGATGATTTGCCGCGCTTGCTCGGGATCGATGCCGCCCGCCTGGGCCTGCTGGCGAATCTGCTGCCTGATCTCTTGGAGCTCCGCTTGGGTTGGCTCGCGGCCCCCGCCCTGTATCACCATTTGCCCCTGCGCCGTCGGCGCTTGCGGAAATGCGGGTTGCTGCGGCTCGGACTCCGTCTGGGTGCGTCCGAACGCGACGCCTCCGATGAACGTCCCTCCCAGAGCGATGCCCACTACCACAACGGCGGCTACCATGATTATGAAAGATTTGGCGTTCATCTGCGTATCCCTCGATTCTGTCTAGCTACTCATACCTGAGAGCGTCTATCGGATGGAGCCTGGCGGCGCGCGTCGCCGGATATATCCCAAAGAATAGGCCGATAGCGACTGAGACGATTACAGCCAGAAGGGCGACGTCGCCCGTAACGACCATGTTGAACTCGCCTCCGGGACCGAAATCCCCTCGCCCGTCGAGTACCCGCGATATGCCGAAGCCGAGCGCCAAGCCCACAAGCCCGCCCGTGAGGCTCAGCATAGACGCCTCCACCACGAACTGAAGCAGTATGTCGCGCCGCTTGGCGCCCATGGACTTCCGAATTCCTATCTCCCGAGTCCGCTCGGTGACGGACACGAGCATGATGTTCATTATGCCGATGCCGCCGACCAGCAGACTTATTCCGGCGATGCTGCCGAGGAACAGCACCAGAACGTTGGTCGTCTCCTCCAGGGTTTCGATGGTCTGCTGCTGATCGCTGACGGTGAAGTCGTTCTCCTCGGTCAGGCGGTGCCGCAGCCTGAGAAGGGCTGTGATCTCGCGTTCGGCGCTCTCGGTGCTGTCTGAGTCCACGGCCTGGACGTTGATGGTATCGACCCGAATCTCCCCCGGCACGGTGCGATCGATCGAGAGTCTGTAATGAACGGCGGTTATGGGCACCAGCACCTTGTAATCTGCCGAGCCGAACGGTCCGATGCCCTCCTCCTGGCTCTCCAAGACGCCGATCACCGTGAACAGCCTGCCTATGTCCAGCACGTCGCCTAGACCGCCCGGGCCCACGCGGAAGGACTCGACGTTGAGCCGAATGGTTTGGCCTATGGGGTCTCTTTGGCCGAAGAGTTCCTCCGCCACGCTCGCCCCGATGACCGCCACCATGGAGTTGTTGAGAACGTGGCCGTGCGAAATGAATGAGCCGGACCCGATGGGGTGATTTCGCACGAACTCGTACTCGGGAGTGACTCCCAGTACCTCGGCGAACGTCTCATTTCCGCGCGCCAAGACCTGCCCCGACACTGCCGACGGACTCTTTTCGGGGGCGACCGCGGCCACTGACGGCGCGTAGGCCGTGTCCAGCATGGCATAGGCGTCGTCCATGGTCAGCGCCTCCGAATCGCCTGCGCCGCCGCCGAAGTTGCGGAAGAACGCGAACGCGCCCCCTCCCGACTCGGACAGGCCCGGAGTTACGTACAAAAGGTTGCTGCCCAGCGACTCGATGCTTTCTCTGATGGACTCCTGCACTCCGCGGCCCATGGCCATGAGCGTGATGACCGCGGTAACGCCTATTACTATGCCGAGCAAAGTCAGCCCGGCGCGGAGTTTGTTGGAGGCCAGGGACGACATCGCGGTCAGAAATGTGTCGAAGGGATTTATGACGCTCCCTCCAAGTTGGCCGTGGTGTCGCTGACGACCTTGCCGTCCAGCATCGAGACGACACGCTCAGCCTGGCTTGCTATGTCGCGCTCGTGAGTTACCAGTATTAGAGTCAACCCCTCGTTGCGGTTCAACTCTTTGAGGATTTCCATGATCTCTTCGCTGGACTGGCTGTCGAGGTTCCCCGTCGGCTCGTCGGCAAGCAGGATACGAGGCTGCTTGACGAGCGCCCTCGCTATGCCTACGCGCTGCTGCTGGCCGCCGGAAAGCTCGGCGGGCTTGTGGTTGGCGCGGTCTCCCAGTCCGACGCGGTCGAGCGCCTCCAGAGCGCGCCGTCTGCGGTTGGAGCCGTGCCCATATACCAGCGGAAGCTCGACGTTGGCGCGCGCCGTCAGCCTGGGAAGCAGGTTGTAGGTCTGGAAGACGAATCCGATCTGCCGCCCCCGAATCTCGGAGAGCCGGTTGTCGGACACGCCGGCTACGTCCTGACCGTCCAGGACGTATCGACCGCTCGTTGGGACGTCAAGGCATCCGATGACGTTCATGAGCGTCGATTTGCCCGAGCCGGACGGCCCCATGATGGCCACTATTTCGCCCTCGTCGATGTCGAGCGAGACGCCCTGGAGCGCGCCGACTTCGACCTCGCCCATCCGGTATATCTTTGTGACGTCTTCCAGCCGGATCATGTCTATCTCACTACCCTCCGGATTTGGACGCCGCTTCCGCGGCGAGGTCCGAACCCGCCGAACTCGTTCTCATCGACCTGCGTCGTCATGACGATCTGGTCGCCCTCCGCGACTCCGTCGGTTACCACGGTCCAGAAGTCGTCGCTGTTTCCGAGCGTCACGGGTGTCTCCGCTATCTCGCCGTCCCGCATAACGCCGAGCGTGGGCTGGTCGAAACTGCCTCGCACCGCCTGAATCGGGACGAGCAGCACGTCGAGGTCCTGGCCGATGGTAATCGTCGCGACCGCGCTGAGACCTTCGGGCAACGCTACGTCGTCCGGCGGCTGAAGCTGTACCCCGATGGGGTAACTGACGATGCCCTGCTGTGACTGAGCTTCGGCGCCGAGGAAGGATACCAATCCCGGGAGCGACTGTCCCGGAAGCGCGTCCATCGTAACGGAGGCTTCAGTCCCCACCACAACCGACAGCACGTCGATTTCGTCCACCGAGCCGTCTATCTCGATCACGTTGGTATCGACCAGTTCCAGCACAGAGGCGTTGGCCCCGACCTGCTGGCCCTGCTCCACGTTGACCTGTGAGACGAACCCGTCCCATGGCGCTTCGAGCGTGGAGTCCGCCAGTCGCCTATCCGCCTGTTCCACCGCCGCCCGCGCCGCCGATATGGCAGCCTCCAAGAAATCGACGTCGACCTGTTCCGTGGTCTGACCTTCGAGGTCGGCCAGTTCTTCGCGCCGCTGCTCGAGGGCGAGTTGGGCGGTGTCGATGTCTTGCGACCTCTCGTCGTACCCTGGGCGGTCCTCGCCGGACTTCAACTCGGCCAAGTCGTCCTCGGCCTGGGCGATGTTCGCCCGGATGAGCGCGATCTGCATACGCTGGTTGGCGACCGCCGTCTCATCCACGGTTTCGACGAGATCGGCCAAACGCTCCTCGGCGCTGCGGAGTTCGATCTGGGCCTGAGCGATGTCCAGGTTTCGCTTTTCGACCTCCTGCTCATCCGGGGACTCCATCAGATCGGCCAGCGCTTGCTCCGCGTCGACGAGGTCCAGTTCGGCGGCCTCCACAGCCGCTTCCCTCGATTCGATGGCCAGCGCCTCAGCGGGCGTGAAAAGGTCTTCCAGCGCCTGCTCGGCGTTCGCGAGAGACTCTTTCGCAAGCGTAATGTCCATCTCTCTGTCGGCGACGGCGGTGGCGTCGGGCGGCGCGAGAAGGTCTTCCAGAGCCTGCCGCGCGTTCTCCGCATTCAATTCGGCAGTGGCGATGTCGCTCTCATGCCGGGTGACGGCCAGGGCGTCGGGCGGCTCCATCAGGTCGTCCAACGCCTCCTGCGCCTTGTCCAGAGCGTCCTGAGCCCTCTGTTCGGCGGACTCCTTCTCGGCTATCATGCGCGCCAACTGCGAATCGACCGACTCAAAGTTGTCTATCGCCGCCTGGTACGCCTCCCCCGTCTTTCGGAACTCATCCTGCACGCAGTGTCCCCTTGTGGGTATCTCGTCGGGTTCGCAGACGCCCACTATCGGCGCGAAGTGGAGGTTCAACCAGGCATAGACCGTGAACTCGTTCCACGGGGTGGAAGGGTCGTTGCTTGGGGTGCTCTCCTTGTGTACGCCGATGAGCGGGTTTTCGGGGAGTTGATTGGACGGGTCGAACAGAGTCGCCAGATCGACGCCGAGCGCGGCGAGCGCCGCTTCGTAATCGGGATCGACGCTCTCGGCGTCCACTTCGATGCCGAGCCACTCCAAGAACTTCAGCGCGTAGGCCTCCGCCGCGTCGTCCACCCGATGCTGGACCTCCTCCAGCTTGATCTCGCGGTCGCGCCTTGCGACCTCAAGCTCCTCCCGTAAGAGGGGCAGGTCCGAGGCGGCGCGTTCGATGGCTACGTTCGCGTCCTCCACGTCTTCGGGCGACGGCTCCGCGAGAAGCTCGGCCAGCGCTTCCCGCGCGCTCTCAACGGCCAGGTCCATATTGGCGATCGAGTCTTCAGCTTTGGAGACGGCGAGCGGGTCCGCCGGTTCCATCAGTTCCGCGAGAGCTTCCTCCGCCTTCCGCACGTTGAGTTTTGCCCGCTCTATCGCCGTCTGTGCCTGGGAGACGTCCTGATCGTCGGCGCTCTCGAAGAGGGCCTCCAGGTCATCTTTGGCCTTTTCGAGTGAGACGCGCGCCGACTCGATCCTCGATTCGGCTCTGGCGATGTCCTGACCGGATACAGGCTCGAACAGCGCTTCAAGGTTGTCCCTGGCGACTTCGATGCTCAACTGGGCGGCCTCGACATCGATCTGCGCCTTCTCCAAGTCCAAGAGGGATACGGGCGGATCGATGAGATCTTCGAGCTTATCCTCGGCGTCTTGGAGATCGAGCAGAAGTCTCGAAATCTTGGCCTCGGCGTCGGCTGCCTCAACCGCGGTCGGCTCCAGAATCTTATCCAGGGCCTCATTGGCGTTTTGTAGGCTGAGTTCGGCCTGTGCGACCTTGTGCCTGGCTTCGGCGATTTTCAGATCGCTTGGGGGTTCGAGGTAGTCGGCTAGGGCGTCCTCCGCGTCTCTGAGATCGACCCGCGCCTTGGCCGCCGCCTCTTCGAGACCGGCGATGGTGTCCGCGTCCAGAGTCGCCAACGTTTGGCCCTCGACCACCCTCTCGCCCTCCTCGACCAGCACGTCATCTACGATGCCTGAGGAGCCGAACGTGAGCGTCTCGCGATTCGGGAAGCTGACGGTCCCGCTGATCGAGACCTCTTTCACCAGGTCTCCGCGCTGCACGGGGATTAGCTGCTGGTCCTCTTCGAGCCGGACTGAGTCCGACACCGTGAGGAATGAGTAGGCCAGATAGGTTCCGGCGCCGGCTCCCAGTAGGATTACGACCAGGACGATTACTTGCCAAGCCCTAATCGCCCTGACCGAAGCCAGCGCCCTGGACCATGTTTCTTTGTTCAACGCTGGCTCCTTGTCGGCGGCCCTACGACGATTATGAATGGCCGGTTGGCCGGTGTGTTTCTCTGAATCGCGCCGATGATCAGTCCGTAGCCCAACTCGGTGCGCATGATGTATTGCTTGACGTGCGGCCTGCTCTCCGGCGGCATCAGGACGATCACCCGCTCCACCCGCGTCCTGAACTGCTGGCGGTCGCGGTCCAGCCGGTCCTTGAGCTTCTCGGCGCTGTTGAGGCCTATGCGGGCGGGCGTCTTCTCGGGCATCTCGACCGGATTGACGGTGATCGTGATCCCCGCGTAGTGGGCCGAGCGTCTCAGATGAATAGTCATCCGCTTCATCGTCTGGTCGGCGCGTTCGAGATGTCCACGCTCGATGAGCCTGCTCACCTCGTCGCCGCGCACCTTGGCCAGATTGGCCTCATAGTTGGCGCGGCTTTCGTTAGACCGGTGGATGTTGCTTTCGATGCTCTCTTTCGTCGTCTTCACCCAGTATAGGGGTTCACCGGGCGCCGAGCTTGAAGACGCGGCGGTTGCGACTCCGGCGCTCATGACGAACACCGCGATCGCCGCAACGCCGACCAGAATGGGACGCGCGACCGGAATCCATCTGGACCAGCCCGGAGCCGATTTGCGCTGCCGGTTCGCCGCGCGCTCGGCAACGGCTTGGGTGAAACGCTGGAAGTTTCCGGCCTTGGCCGATGGACTGGGGCGAACCGTTTCGGCGGCGCGCATCGTGGCGGACGCCACCTGCAACAGGGGCTCCAGTTCTTGGGCGTGCTGAGGATACAGGCTCAGACACTCCTGGATACTCTCTCCCTGAATCAATCGGTCGAGGCAGTCGTTCAGGGCCTCGCTAAGCTCCTGATTCATGCTTCACCTCTCACAGCTCAAGCTCCGATCTCGCGGCGGTCGCCGGCTGCGGCGGATTCATGATCTGCCTCAGCTTCCGAATGCCCGCGTGCTGAAGCGCTTTGACCGCGTTTTCCTTCCTCCCGACCGCGGACGCCGTCTCCGCGACGGACAGTCCGCCCGCGAATCGCAGCGTTATCACCTCGCGCTGCAAGTCCGTCAGATCCTGCATGGCGCGGACGACTTCCCTCATCGTCCAGCTAATTTCGGCGCGACTCTCCAGATCGCTGTCGTCCGCCGTTGTCGTCGCGATGAAGTCGTCCAACGGCACCGTCGGCCTCCGACCCTTGCGTCGGAAGTTGTCGACTACCGCGTTGTGGGCAATCCTGTACAGCCACGACGTGAACGGAAAGCCCTTGAACTTGAACTTGTCTATCGACTCGATCATCTTGAGGAACACTTCTCCGGTCAGGTCTTCGGCCTCCAGACGATTGCCGCACTTGAAGGCGACGTAGCGGTGGATCTGATCGTAGTACATCTCATACAACCGCCCGAACGCGGACGAGTCGCCGGCCTGCGCCCGTCTCACGATGTCCTCAACAGAGTCCGCTTCTGCTGACTTGGCTTCCATGCTTGCCCTTCCCGTCAGCGAAGCGAACAGAGTGGATACACCCTGAGAATGGCTGTCGTTGTATGTGACCATAGGCATAGAGATTCCAGTGCGTCGAAGGCTGCGTGAATATCCCCGCTAGCTATATCTAACGAATCGGGAACGGAAAAGTTAGTGCGGCGTTCCACGTCCGCTGTGATAGGATTACGAGACCGCGTTCTGGGCATGTCAATCACGATAGGGCACAATAGGAGTGTAGCCGTTTGAGTGTTTTCGCGCCAATAGGCGCCCTCCTCGATACGCGAGACCGGAGGGAGGCGCTGCTGGCGCTCACGGCCGCGTACATGCTCGTGCAGCTATCGAGCCTGCCCATCGCCATCTCCCTCCCGACGCTGGCGGACGCCTTCGACACCTCGATAGACGATACCGCCTGGATAGTAATCATATACCTTATGATGCTGGGCGCGTTCGTCATGCTGGGCGCGAGACTGGGCGACCGCTACGGCCACGCCAGGGTCTTCTTCGTCGGCATCGTCCTCTCGACCGTCGGCTCGGCGCTGATCGCGCTGTCTCAGGACCTCTGGCAGATCGTGGCGTGGCGCGCCGTGACCGGACTCGGCTCGGCGTTGGTCATGGGCAACGCCAACGCGATACTCGCGGCCAACTTCCGGCCCAACGAGCGCGGGCGGGCGTTCGCGATTCCGATTATCGGGTCCAGGTTCGGGACGCTGATCGGGCTCGCCTTCTTCGGAGCGCTGCTCCAGTTCGTGGGTTGGCGCATGATATTCCTGACGTTCGTGCCCCTCGGCGTTCTCGCCGTCGGCGCGTCGATACCCATGCTGCGCAGCCAATCCAAGGTCGAGAGACCCGGCGAAGAAGGCCCCGTCGATTGGTTTGGCGCGCTCGTGCTGGTCGCCGCGGGAGTCGTGCTCGTGCTCTCCGGCTCCCATCTTCACGGCGGCGAGGAGTCTTACGTCAGTCCTGACGCGCTCTCCTATCACCTGCCCATGCATCTTCTGTTCGTGGCGATGCTGGGGGTGTTCTTCCTGGTCGAGCGGAAGATGTCCAACCCTATCGTGGACGTACAGCACTTCAAGCGCGCTCCCTTCACCCTCTCGCTCGCGACCAACGTCACATATCACTTTTCGATGCTCTCCACCATGACCCTGGTTCCGATACTCGTGGAACAGGGATTTGGCAGGCCGCCGCTGTACGTCACGGTCGTGCTGCTCCCCAGCCAGATGCTCGGCCTGTTCATGCCCATGGTCGCCGGTTGGGTTTACGACAGGTACAGGCCGCCGCTGATGCGCCCGATCATGATGGTGGTCATCGCGGGAGGCTTCCTGACGCTCAGCCTTGTCGCGTCGGACATATCTTTCTGGCTGCTGCCGCTTCTGATGATTCCAATTTCCGTCGGGACGAACATGTTCAATCCGATCAACAACGCCACGGTGATGAACTCGCTGCCGCTGAGATACAGGGGAGCGGCGTCCGGGATGCTGGAAACGACGCGAGAGATGGGCCACGCGCTCGGCGCGACCACCGCCGCCGCCGTGCTCGCCATCGCCCTGCCCGCCGGCATATCCCGAATGTCCGATGTCGCCGCGCATACCTTCTACATTCAGGGCTTCCAGCTTTCCAGCCTCATGGTCGTCTTCGTGCTCTGCTTCGGCGCGTTCCTCGCCTACCTCCACCGCGCATCGAGCGTGTCCGTCCCTCCCAGCCGTCCTGAAGCGGCGCCGACCGGCTGAAGTCCATGCTGACCTCAGACTACGACTACCATCTGCCCCCGCATCTCATCGCCCAGACTCCGGCTGAACCGCGCGATTCCGCCAGGCTCATGGTCATGGACAGGCATTCAGGCGAGGTGTCGCACCATCGGTTCACCGATCTGCCCGATCTGCTAAGGCCGGGCGACCTGCTGGTCTTCAACGATAGCCGCGTGTTTCCGGCAAGGCTGCGCGGCCGCCTGAAGGGGTCGGATAGAGGGATCGAACTACTGCTGCTGAGCCGCGTCGAGCGCAATACGTGGAGCGCGTTGGTCAAGCCGGGTCGCAGGATGCGGCGCGGCGCTGAGTTCGTGGTCACGGACGAATCGGGGAGTGTCCAAGTCAAGGGGCAGGTGATGGACGTGGAGGAGTCCGGTTCCAGGGTCGTGCGTTTCGAGGACGAGTCGAACCTAAAGTGCATCGGTGTCGTCCCGCTGCCCCCGTACATTCACGAGACCTTGGACGACCCCGAACGCTATCAGACCATCTACGCGCGGACTGAGGGCAGCGTCGCCGCTCCGACGGCGGGACTCCACTTCACCCAACGACTGTTGGACCGGCTGGCGGACGCGGGGGCGCGGAAGACGTTCGTAACGCTGCACGTCGGATGGGACTCGTTCAAGCCGGTGCAGTCGGACGACCCGTCCGAACACAAGATGCACTCGGAGCATTGGAGCCTATCTCAGACGGCGGCGGACGAGATAAACCGAGCCAAGTCGGAGGGACGCCGGATAATATCCGTAGGCACAACCGCCGTAAGGCTGCTTGAGCACGCGGCCATCGCCAACCCGGACCCCAAAACCCTGGTGAGCGCCGGATCCGGCTGGGTCGATCTATTCATCACGCCCGGATTCGAGTTCAAGGTAATAGACGGACTCGTGACCAACTTCCACCTGCCGAAATCGACCCTGCTGATGCTGGTCTCAGCGTTCTCCGAAACCGACAGGATACTCAGGGCGTACAAGACCGCCGCCGATGAGGGCTACCGCTTCTACAGCTTCGGCGACGGGATGCTCATCCAATGACCATCGTACCGTTATCGCCGAGGCTGTCCCAAGCATGTCCCGTACTCCGATACGGGGTTGGTACGCGCAACTCACCCGTCATTACCATGAAAATAGCAGCCACACCAACCAAACCGTCATTACCATGAAAATAGCAGCCACACCAACCAAACCGTCATTCCGGCGAAGGCCGGAATCCAGAGAGGCCCGGGGCTGGGCCACGCCATTTTCATCCCTCTTATGTGGCCTGACAAGGCCATGGTGATTCCGGCGAAGGCCGGAATCCAGAGTGGGACAAGCCCAGTATCGCCCAGAGGTTTAGGATGCAGACTGTAACTCGACAGTTCAACCCCCGCGCGCCGTATGACTTCGACCTGAGTGCCGCCTTCGCCACCTACGGCGGCGGCCGCTACGCCGCCGACCTGTTCGAGGACGGCATGTTTCGGCGGGCGATGCGGTCCGAGGAAGGGCCTGCGCTGGTTACGATTGAAAGCATCGGGAGCGTGTCCGAACCGCTCCTGAACATCAGGCTGTCAGGCGATTCGCTCTCGTCCAACACGGCGGACCGTCTGGTTGAGACGGCGGCGAGATTGGTCGGGGCGCACGTCGATCTCCGCCCTTTCTACCATGCGATCGAAGACGACGATGCGGTCGGCTTTCTCGCCAGGCGTTTTCGCGGACTTGGGATACCGCAGACCGCAGCGCCGTTCGAGGCTATCGTGCTGGCGATACTCGGACAGCAGATCAGCGGGCATGTCGCGCGAGTGTTGAGAGAGACGATAGTGGACACGCTCGGCGACTCGGTCGTGTTCGGCGGCGCCGAGTACAGAACGTTCCCATCACCCGAATCGATAGCCGAGGCAGGCCCTGAGAGACTTCGCGGCATCGGACTAAGCGCGCGAAAGTCCGAGTACCTCTATGACATAGCGGCGCAGACCGTCGCGGGCGAATTGGATCTCGACTCTCTTGCCAATCTTCCCGCCGACGCGATTGTCGCCGAACTGCTGAAACTGCGCGGCGTCGGACCATGGACTGCCCACTGGCTTCTGATCCACGCCTACGGCCTGCCCGACGGCTTCCCGCACGGAGACTTGGCGATACAGCGGTCGCTCGGCCTGCTGTGCAACCGGGGCCAGCTATCCCCCGGCGAGGCGCTGGACCTGTCGCGCAAGTGGAGTCCCTATCGGAGCTACCTCACCACATACCTCTTCGCCGCCGCGAGGGCGGGGGTCTTGGGAGAGGCAGCCAGTGGGCGCTCTGTGGGGCCGTGAGGGAGGCGAAGTGGGCAGAGTTGCAGCGCCGCGTTTTGCGCAACATGTCAGCGGTTGATACAATCCGAGCGTGATTGAGATTCGGCGAACTGAATTATTCGAGCGGTGGCTGCGAAGACTTAGAGACACGCAGGCACGGCGGCGGATAACAGACCGTATACAGCGGTTATCATCGGGCAACTACGGTGATGTGCGATCAGTGGGCGGAGGTGTATCGGAGTTTCGGCTCCACTACGGACCGGGCTATCGCATCTACTTCACGCGGCAGGAGGAAAGGATAATCGTGTTGTTGGTGGGTGGAGATAAGGACAGCCAAGATCGCGACATCAGAACTGCGCGGGACTTGGCGCGCGAGTTGCGGTAGGAGACAGCTATGGCGCTGAAAACATATCGTTGGGACATGGCGGACTACATCGAGACCTACGATGATGTGGACGCTTACCTCAAGATTGCGTATGAGGACTATGATCCCACCCATGTAGAGGATGTGGTGAACGCCATCGTAAGATCCAAGGCCATGTCGAGGCTGGCGTCAAAGTGGGCGGAGGATGGGCACATTGGCGCGTACATTCAAGAACAGTCGGAGAAGACGCTGGACGCCTACCGCAGCCAGCCAAACCTTGTAGCGGAACACGCCAACCATGAGCAGGATACGGCGCGCGGCGGCTACGCGCATCGCCAGTTGTTCGAGTTGGTGCAGAACGGCGCGGACGCGCTGTCGCTGTCGGACGGCGGGCAAATCTGGATACGACTGACGCCGACACATCTCTACTGCGCCGACGAGGGGCGCGCGATCGACGAGGACGGAGTGAAGGCTTTGATGTTCTCCCATCTATCGCCCAAGCGTGGCACGGACGAGATCGGGCGTTTCGGGCTGGGTTTCAAGTCGGTGCTCGGCGTTACGGACACGCCCGAATTCTTCAGCCGGTCCGGCTCCTTCCGTTTCGACCGTGCAAGTGCGTCGGAGCGGGTCCGCGACATCGCGCCGGACGCTGATCGCTTCCCCGTGCTTCGTCTGCCGGAAGCTATCCATCCGATCAGGGAAGCGGCAGCAGACCCAATCCTGCGTGAGATGATGGGCTGGGCCACGAACATCGTCCGCCTCCCGCTGAAGCCCGGCGCGTACCGGACTCTTGATAAACAGATCGCAGAGTTCCCCGCCGAGTTTCTCCTGTTCGTCGAGCACGTAGGCCGCCTTGTACTTCAGACAGACGAGCGGGAAGTAGCTCGCATAGCTACCCTCACCCACGAAGACGGCAGGTACATCCTCGATGACGGCGGTAGTAAGTCCCGCTGGATGATCGTCAACACTATGCACAAGCTATCTGACGGTGCCAAAAGTGACAGCAGAAGCCTGGATAATGCCGACGAAGTGCCAATCTGGTGGGCTGCGCCCGTCGATAGGCTGAACGACCCCGGTACGTTCTGGGCATTCTTCCCTACGCAGACGACCAGCCTGTTGGCCGGCATTCTCAACGCGCCGTGGAAGACGAACGAAGACAGGCAGAATCTCTTGCCGGGGATTTATAACGACGAGTTGATCGACGCTGCATCCAAAATGGTCGCCGACACCTTGCCGCGACTCTCTACGTCGGAAGATCCGGCACGGCACTTGGACGCGCTCCCAAGTAGACGGGAGAGAGGGGATACAGAACTCACGAATAGTCTAAGGTCTAGCATATACTCGGTTCTCCAAGACGCTGCGATTGTCCCTAACCAGGAAGGCAAGCTTCAGAAATTACTTGACGTTTTATACGCTCCCGGAGAACTGACTATCGACAGGCAGACGGATCGAGCTCCGCTCGACCACTGGGCTGAGTTCGATCACAGGCCCAAAGAATGGGTACATCACCGAGTATTCACCCGCAACCGTATGGCCAGACTGGAGCAGTTGCACGATCACGCTACTAGGATGGCGAGGCGAGCGTTGCCACGCGCAAAGGTTTCGCAGTGGTTGGAAGCGCTGGTAGAACGTGCCAAGGCCCAACAGCCACGCATAGATGCCCTAAACCGTCGGGCTTCGTCACTACCAAGCGAAGAGTGCCAAGAGTTTACTTCAAACCTGGTGAGGCCGCTTGTCCAAGCCTCGATGGCTGCTATTCAGACAGCGGCTCTGATACCTGAATCCATACGAGCGAGCAACGAACTCGGTAGAATCGTACTTAGGTCCGATGGAAAGTGGGGGCAGCCTGATCCGGACCAAGTGTTTCTTGGAGGAGAGGATCCTTCCGATGCGAGCAACCTTGTACATCCACAACTTGAGGCAGACCCCGAAACACTGAGTGCCTTGAAGGAGTTGGGTGTCAAGCTCGCATCTCGGGAGACTAAGTTTAGAGGGTGGGCATCAATGTTGCTAAAGCCCTCTATAGAATTCGCACCTTACCTCGAGAACGAAACCATATTGGATTCATGCTGGACCCAATTCTGGAAACTTGCCCACGATGTTGATCAGTTGAAAGCCGCCAGTATTATCACAGAGTCCAAAGGTGACTGGCGCGACTCGCTCCGTGTCCGCACAGTTGACGAAGAATGGCGGTCGCTCTTCCAAGTGCTGCTTCCAGGTTCCATCGTGCCTGCAGACGGCAGCCGGGACAGCGGTGTCACCATCGACGTCCAGTTTCATCAAGAAGACTTGCCTTTGCTCAAACAACTCGGCGCGTCCGACGCGCCATGCGCTGGACATGAACTGTCTTACGATCAAATCAGACGGTTTAGGGCTTCTAAACGGATAGAGTTCACAAAGCGCGACCTTCCGCGCGATCCGCGCCGGGACAGGCTGAATTTCGACGAATCCACGACCAGCGGCCCGCTGGACGTACTTGAGTCACTCTCTAACGAGGGGAAAGCTCTGTACACTTGGGAGCTCCTCAAGTTGAGCGACACCTATGAGCAGTGGACTATGCGCCATGACACCCAAGCTATCTATCCGCCCATGGAGTTCGAGTCCCCCGTGATAGAAGTGCTGCGCCAACACGGGCGCATCAAAACCGACGACGGGATTCATAGACTGTCCGACGGGCTTGGCGACCCGCCGCAGAATCAGGACGTGCTGCGCAAGCTACTTTCCCACCCGCGGTCCAACTCAATCCGTAGGGCTTTCGGAATTCGTGCTGAGATCGAAATACCAGTGGAACCGATTGGCGAAGATGACCCCATCCCTATAGTTGATGTGTGGCGAGGACTAGGGCCCCATCTCGCGATTCAACAAGTGAATCTTGAGCTCGTACGCTGCGATGGGTTTCAACAACTAGGTGGAGTCCAGAGGGAGAATGAGCAAGACTTCATTATCAGGAATAATCTCCTTTACGTTGTTCGGAAGGATGATGAGCGGGACGAGCTGCGGTCGGTACTAAATGCGCTAGGTCTTCGACTCGGTCCCGAACAGATCCAAAGGATTCTCCTCGGCCTGACCGATGCCGACGTACAAGCTGCCCGAGATGCGGTGCGGCTGTGCTCGACGGACGAAGAACGCCTTCTGAAAGCGGTCGGGGAGACCGATCTTCGGCGGCATCTTCCTCGGAGTCTTCTCGCGATACTCGAAGATGCTCAGGGGCCGCTTACCGGGGTACAGGTGGCACAGGCTGCGATTGCGACGTATCACACCGGCGCGCTGCGTGAGTACCTGCATTCTCTTAGCCACCTGGACCCGCCTCGGAAATGGGCGGGAGGAGCGAAGGCTGTCGAATTCGTCCGTTCGCTCGGTTTCTCGGAGGAGTGGGCTGGCGAGCCGAACGCTCGACGCGATCCGTATGTGGAGGTGGAAGGGCCTTACTCACTTCCTGGGCTTCACGACTACCAGCGCACGGTCGTTGACAACACCAGGAAGTTGATACGCTCCAACGGCGCGCTCGGCGAACGGCGCGGCATGATCAGTATGCCCACCGGATCGGGAAAGACTCGCGTCGCGGTTCAGGCCATAGTCGAAGCGATTCGAGACGACGGCTTTGAGGGTGGCATTCTGTGGGTTGCCGACCGCGACGAGCTATGCGAGCAGGCTGTCGAAGCGTGGCGCCAAGTCTGGTCCAGCGAGGGCGTCCAAGCTAAACGGCTGCGAATCTCCAGAATGTGGGCAGGACAGCCCCAGCCGCTGCCGACGGGAGAGATGCACGTCATCGTGGCTACCATACAGACACTCTATGCCAAGATCGACAGGCAGCCGGAGTCCTACGAATTCCTGGCCGACTTCAAGCTCCTGGTATTCGATGAGGCGCACAGGTCGGTAGCGCCCACCTTCACGTCCGTAATGCAGGACCTTGGCCTAACGCGCTGGCGACGTCTACAAGAGCCGTTCCTAATCGGCCTTACCGCAACTCCTTATAGGGGACATGACGAACGGGAAACAGAGCGTCTTGTAAACCGATATGGAAGGAATCGCCTGGATTCAGGGGCATTCGCAAGTGACGATCCTGAGAATGTGATTCAGCAACTCCAGGACATGCTGATTCTGGCGCGGGCCGATCACGACACTATCGACGGGGGCCGATTCCAGTTGTCTCCCTATGAACTTCAGCAGTCGCAAAATACTCCCTGGCTGCCGAGAAGCGTAGAAGACCGTATTGCGGGCAACACGGACCGAACCCAAAGGATCATCGAGGCTTACGAAAAGCTCATAGCCCCAGACTGGCCTACGCTCATCTTCGCAACGTCGGTCGAACACTCCCAGACCGTCGCGGCGTTGCTCACCTCGAAGGGAATCAAGGCGCGAGCCGTGAGCGGAACCACTGAGACATCCACCCGACGCCGGGTTGTTGAGGAGTTTCGCGCTGGTGAGGTCAAGGCCCTTGTGAACTACGGCGTCTTTCGAGAGGGGTTCGACGCGCCCAAGACGCGGGCCATCATCGTCGCTCGCCCGGTGTACAGTCCCAACCTCTACTTCCAGATGGTCGGCCGGGGTCTGCGCGGCGTCAAGAACGGCGGCAACGACAGGTGCCTCATCCTGAACGTCAGAGACAATATAGACAACTTCGAGCGAAAGCTTGCATTCTCTGACCTCGACTGGCTCTGGGACTGATCGCGCTATGGGGTCTCAGGACGACGACTTCAAGATTGGCGTTGACGAAACCTTCTATCACCCGACTCTCCGCAGGGAACTGCCGCCGAAGGTGCGCAACGTCGGGTACCCAACCCTCACTGCCCAAACATTGAGTGCTGGACGCCTTTCTCGTAGGGCGTCAGCTGCGGCAAGGGCGGTATCGGCAATGGCGTAATCCCCACTGTCCACGTCTATGGCGACGATCTTCCCGTGCTGTGTCGCCTCGACCTGCGAACGGATATCGCGTTCGTATATCTCGTCGCCCAGCCGGGCGATCTCTTCGTGGGGACGGGTTGGGAGCCTTCTGTCCACCATCTCTTGTGTCCGCGTGTCCATGTCTCGCATCGATCCCCCTTCCGTAGTCCTACTCCTACACGCGCCATTCTACCATTACATCCCCCAATCCCCAAATCCCCCCTTGACATCCGTTCTCACACCTCCTATACTAACGCACATCAGTACCACCAACCACTAATCACTACCCACTATCCACTAATGACCACCACAACACAACAGACAACATCCAACCCGGCCCTCGACCACGCCAACGCCATTCTCGAGGAGACCAACAACGCCCTCGAACTCATCGAGATACTGCACGGCATCGCCGAAGGCAGCGACCCGAGGGCCACCACCAACGACCGCATCGCGGCCGCCAAAATCCTCAGCGACAGAGGATTCGGCAAGTGCCCCAACCAAGCCCCGGCCCCTAACCCGGACCCAACCCCCAAATCAGCGGAATCCCAAAATCACGGTTCAGACAACCCTTCGCGTTCTTTCGTGCCCTTAGTGGATAACGCCCCCGACACAACCGCCAACCCAAGGCCCGTAACCCAAATCAAACACACCCTCGACCAGGCCCTCGGCCCGGCCCCAACCACCAACTCACCACTAATGACCAACAACTCACTACTGGAAACCATCCAACAACACATCCTGACCATCACCAACAACGGACAGACCCTCCGCGCCACTCTGCTGGAAATCGCCAGGACCGAAGACGACCCAAAGATCACCCCACACCACCGGCGCAGGGCCGCCGGACTCCTGCTCGACCGAGTCCTCGGCGCAAACCCAACGCTCACCCCAAACGCACTGTGCCCCGACTGCCGACAAGGCTGGACATCCCACGCCTGCTCACCCGACCACCTTGAGCAAGCCCCCGGCCAGCCCGAAGAAGACGACTTCGACGAAGAACTCTGGGCAGGCATCATCGCCGAACTCAAGCAGAAAGAAGAAGACGGCATACTCCACCCGGACCCCAACGCTCCCAAGAAGCGATACCCGATAAGTATGCCCCCCAAAGGCTTCGACCCCGACCTTCTCGCCCAGGAAGCCGCGAGATTCAGGGCCGAAAACGAACGCAGACTCCAACGACAGAAGAACTGGCCCCAAATCGAAGCGCGCCGCCGACAAAAGCGCGCCGAGATGTACCCATCTCACTCAGACGACGAAACCGAAGACGACCCGCCCGACACATAGCAACTTAGAATGTAGATCAAATATCCCCCTCTCCCTTGAGGGAGAGGGCTGGAGCCTGCCCCGTACTCCGATACGGGGGTGAGGGTGATAAGCCCCAATACCTAATCATGACTCTGGACATCGAAACACTGCGCGACTCCGATGCCGCTGGACGCATCGCTGCCGTCATCGACCATCTGCGTTCTATCCCGGATGCCGAGCGGCCGGACGCCATCGAGTCTATTCAGCGCGGACTCTCTGAGGCCGACGCCGCCGCGCTCGCATACCACTGGCCCATACACGCCCGCGACTCCCAACTGCCCCCCGACGACGATTGGGATACCTGGCTAATCCTCGCCGGCCGAGGATTCGGCAAAACACGCACCGGCGCCGAGTGGATTAGAGACCAAGTAGAACACTACGACGCCAAGCGCGTCGCCCTCGTCGCGCGCACCATCGACGAAGCGCAATCCGTCATGATCGAAGGCGAATCAGGAATAATCGCCGTCTCACCCGCTTGGAACAAGCCCACCTACGAACCCTCCAAGCGAAAACTGACCTGGCCCAACGGAGCGCGGGCTTTCGTCTTCTCATCGCACGAACCCGACCAACTCAGAGGCCCGCAGTTCGACGCCGCGTGGTGCGACGAACTGGCGGCGTGGGAATACCCCGACCAGACCTGGAAAAACCTAACCTTCACACTCCGACTCAACGACCAACCCCGCGCCGTCATCACCACGACCCCAAAACCTATCGATATTATCCGCTCCCTGCCTCACAGGCCGGGCGTGTTCGTCACACGCGGCTCCACTTATGAAAACCGCGCCGTCCTCCCTCCCGCCTTCATGAACGCCATCATCGAACAGTTCGAGGGCACGCGACTCGGAAAACAGGAAATCGACGCCGAACTCACCGACGAAGACGAAGGAGCCCTCTGGAAACGCGAGTGGATCGAGAAACACCGACGCTGGGAACCCCCGAGCTACATGGCCCGCATTGTAGTCGCCGTCGACCCTGCCCTCTCCGCAAATCGAAACAGCTCAGAGACCGGAATCATTGTCGCGGGATCCGACAAATACAGAGAAGCATACGTCCTCGCCGACGAGTCCGCGCGCCTGTCACCTAACTCATGGGCGCGGCGCGTCATACAACTCTACGACAAGTTCGAAGCCTCCGCCATTATCGTCGAAGACAACGCCGGCGGAGACATGGTCAGGGCCACCATCAGCAACGCCACCGAGCGCCGTCTCCCCATCAAGAAAATCCGGGCCCGAATCGGCAAATACGCCCGCGCCGAACCCGTCGCATCCCTATACGAACAAGGCAAAGTCCACCACGTCGGCAACTTCCCCGAACTCGAAGAGCAGATGTGTACCTGGACCCCCGATATGGTGGCGTCCCGCTCTCCCGACCGCACCGATGCCCTCGTGTACGCCATAACCAACCTGATCCAACAACGCCGCCCGCTGTTCTACTCCCTATAAACCTAAAACCACCCACTATCCACCATCCACCATCCACTACCCACCATCCACTATCCACTATCCAATTTGACCTCAAAATCGGCGTTCGTTACCATCTTGAGGGAGATTTCCCCGATTAGGTGACTTGCCTCGCGCCTGCGCGAGGCAGCCGCGACAACTTCGAGCGCCGCTAAGAAGGTGTCCGCCGAACAATGTACTTCGTGAGATTCATCCTCTTCTGCGTGGATGCGACCAACGACTTCCTGGACAAGAACTGCCAGTACATCGCCGGCGCTATCGCGTTCTACACGCTGTTCTCCATGTTCCCGTTGGTGCTTGCGCTGATCTCGGTCTGGGGATTCTTCCTTGGGCCGGAGGTCGAACAGGCGGAGCTTGCGGAGCGTATCGCCGAGGTAATCCCGGTCTCCACGGAGTTCATCAGCAGCACGATGCGCGGCGTGGCGTCCGCGCGAGTAATCACGGGAACGGCTTCGTTCCTGGGTCTGCTTTGGGCGTCGTCCGCGGCGTTCGGGGCGGTCAGAAAGGGCATCAACGCGGCTTGGGGAATCACCAAGACAAGGCCGTTCATCAGCGAGCGTCTGATCGACCTCGGACTCGTCGCCGGAGCCGGGGTGGTGATACTGATCCTGCTGGTGATAGCTCCGCTGAGCGGGACTGTCCAGGAAGTACTCGAGATCATGTTCCCAAACACGGACTTCGAGAGGATGCTGACGCTGCTTACCCGGTTCGTCTCGCCTCTGCTGGCCTTCGGGACGTTCCTCGTCCTGTACAGGTACCTGCCAAACACGAGCGTAGGGTTCAAGGACGTGTGGATCGGCGCGCTGGCGGCGGCGCTCGCCTTCGACGGCGCCAAGTGGGGGCTGCTGTGGTACGTGGATACGTTCCCGGTGTACAACGTCGTTTACGGCCCGCTGGGGGCCATGATGGCTATGTTGACCTGGGTATATGTCTCGGCTATCATTTTACTATTCGGCGCGCTGGCGACTTCACGCTACGCTAGGTTCGCCGACAACTTGGGTGGCGAAGTACAGGGGTTCAAACTGCTGTGGATAGGACTTTCTCGGGTGAGACTCAGAGTGGTGGCAGCAGGTGACGAGGGCGCTTAGCCGGTCAACCTTCTGGCTTCCGCTTGTCGTGGCCGCCCTGGCGGCATGGACGCTTGCGGCCTGCGGATCGGAGCCGCCGCCGCCCACTCCGACGCCTGAGCCGACCCCTTCCCCAACGCCAATTCCAACGCCGGTTCCCGTCGTGCAATACGCCCAGCCGGCCTCCGGCGTCGCCGCGCGTCCTCAGACGATGCCTGCGCCGGGCGCGTTCGTCCAACTCCCGTCCATCTCCACCCTGGTCGATACGATGGAGCCGTCCGTGGCTTCGATTCACGTCGAGTCGGTAAACAGAGGGGTCTTCTTCGACTTCACCGACGAGGGAGCGGGGTCCGGAATCATAGTGCGGCCCGACGGATACATCGTCACCAATTTCCACGTCATTCAGGGAGTAGTCGGAATCAGCGTGAGCCTGCCAAGCGGGAAGTCTTACGACGCTGAGGTCATCGGATGGGACGTGGTGAGCGACCTTGCGGTTCTGAAGATAGAGCCCGAGGAGCCGCTCCAAGTCGTGAACTGGGGAAGTTCCGACGGCATACGGGTTGGCGACTGGGTGGTGGCTCTCGGCAACGCGCTGGCCCTCAAGGGCGGTCCGACCGTCACGCTGGGAATCATCAGCGCGCTCGGACGCACGATCAGGACCGAGCGCGAGCCTCTCTACGATATGATCCAGACCGACGCCGCGATAAACGACGGCAACAGCGGCGGGCCTCTGATGAACCTGAACGGCGAGGTGATTGGGATCAACACGGCGATTCTCCGGCAGGCGCAGGGGATCGGGTTCGCGATAAGCTCGGAGGCGGCGATGCCCATCATAGACAGCCTCATCGAGCACGGGCGCGTGGTGAGGCCGTTCATGGGGCTGACCGTCGATGACGTCACGTCCGCATTGGCCAACCATCTGGACCTGAACGTCACGGAGGGGATCATAATCACCCGACTTTCCAGCCGAGGCCCCGCGTTCAACGCCGGACTTCAGGTCGGGGACGTCATAATAAGCATGGACGGCATTCCGATGCTTGACAGCGGCGGTTTCCTGACGATGCTGTGGACTTATGAGGTGGGCGATACGGTCCACCTGGAATTCATGAGGGAGAACAAGACTTTCGAGACGACGGTCGATCTCGAGGAACGTCCTTAGAGATTCCCCGGTGTCAGTATGACCGGAACAGCCGGCCCCATTCGGTTTTCATGGCTTCTCGCACTCGCTTCCTGCCGATGAACCGCAGCCAGTAGCTGTTGTGATAGACGTTGGACGCGGCGTAGGCCCAGGGCGTGATGAAAGACCTGAGCAGCATGTTCTCCAGCGGCTTGAGCGGACCCCAGTAGATGAGCTTCTGTCCGCGGCTGGCGATGGTGTTTTCCGCGGCTTTGAAGCGCCAGTTGACTTCCTCGATGTCTTCGCCGACAACCTCGATTTCATCGATCAGGCCGTTACCGAGGCCGCTTTCGTGCGCGAGCCTGATGAATCCGATCGACATTGGGTCGAAGCCCATGAGTCTAGCGGAAACGGCGTCGATGGCGACCTGGTCGGCGCTGGCTAGGATCACGTTCTTGACGTGCCAGCGCATCGCGCGAGGCCCGGGGCCGTCTCCGGCGAATGTTCCGTCGGTGACGGCGAAGATCCCGGGGTGAATCTCCTTTTGAATCCTGAGCAGATCGACGAGCGTTTCGTGGATTACCGAGTGGGTCCAGTGGCGTTGGTAGTTGAGCAGGCCGCCGAAAGCGTTCTTCATTGCCCCGGTGATGGTGGTGAATACGTGGGTTTTGACCGTCGGCAGGTGGACGACGTTCTTGCCGATCATCATCTGCGGAATCTTGAATCCGTTCGGATAGACTTTGTCCAGGACGAGCATCGGCGACTTCGGCTCGAAGTCCACCCATTGCGCGTCTTCGAGATAGACGGATTCCAGCCCGTGCCGATCCGTGACCGATTCGTGCTTGTTGTTGAGGGCGCCCTCTTTGGGATCGACGACGACGGTGCCGTTGTGGATGGGCGTCAGATGATCGTATCCGGCGGACTTGAGGGCTCGGATGACGCCGTCCAACTGCCAGGGCGAGGTCGAGCAGGCGGGGTAGTAGTGCTGCCAGGATATGTTGATCTTCAGAAGCGTTTCGAGGCCGGGCGGCAGGGCCGAGCCGACTCCGGCCATGTCCATGGCGCGGGCTATGTCGTCCAGGACGGTTTCGGGCCGCGCGTAAACGACGGCGACGGTCGAGCGCGCGCTTGAGACGCTTGATGTGGGTGTTTCACGAACGTCGCGAGGTATATGTGTGGATATGGTCACGATTTGCTTCCGGGTTATTCGAGAAAGTCTTTCAGCTTCTTGGAGCGGCTGGGGTGTCGGAGCTTTCGGAGCGCCTTGGCCTCGATCTGCCTGATGCGCTCGCGGGTCACGCCGAAGTCGCGGCCCACCTCTTCGAGTGTCCTGGACCTGCCGTCTTCGAGGCCGAATCGGAGTTGGAGGACCTGCGCCTCGCGGTCGCTGAGCGTCATGAGCACGTCGTCCACCTGCTCTCTGAGAAGCTGGTAAGACGCAGCCTCGGCGGGGGCGAGGGCGGCGGTGTCTTCGATGAAGTCTCCGAGGTGGCTGTCCTCTTCTTCCCCAATGGGAGTGTTGAGCGATACAGGCTCCTGGGAGATTTTGAGAATCTCCCTGACCTTTTCGGCGGGGATGTCCATGCCCTCGCCTATCTCCTCGCTGGTCGGCTCGCGCCCGTACTCTTGGACGAGCCTGCGCGTGACCCTGAGCAGCTTGTTGATGGTCTCGACCATGTGGACGGGGATTCGTATGGTGCGGGCCTGGTCGGCGATGGCGCGGGTAATGGCCTGCCTGATCCACCAGGTGGCGTAGGTGGAAAACTTGTAACCCTTGCGGTAGTCGAACTTTTCCACGGCCCTGATGAGGCCGATGTTGCCCTCCTGTATGAGGTCGAGGAGCGACATGCCGCGTCCGATGTACTTCTTGGCGACGCTGACGACGAGCCTAAGGTTCGCCTCGGCGAGGTGTCTCTGGGCGCGCTCCCCCTGTTCTTTGACGAACAGTACGTGGGAGCGGAAGACCAGCTCGTAACATTCGAGGGCGCGAAAGGTCTCGGGCCGCTCGAGGATGTCCCTCATCTCCGCGATGTTCGGGTCCATGTCGAGGGCCTTGAGGGTATGCTCCGGGTGCAGCAGCCTGCTGCTGAGAGAGAATAGCTGGACCATCTCCTTGGCCGTGTCGGGTTCGGTGTTGAGAGCGTCCGCGAGGAAGTTCATGACCTCTTCGGGAATCTCGCCGTCGAGCGCGGCGCGGATCTCGGGGTGGGCCATTGTCTCCGAGAGCCTTCCCGAGTATCGGATGCCGTGGTATCTGGCGACCGCGCCGACGACTTCGTGATGGCTGGCGATGTGGCTGAGGAAGTGCCAGACGATCATCCACGCCCTGGTCTGCCGGGTTTCGGGCGACGCGAGATTGTATTCCAGGTCGTTGACGTGCCTGACCGCCTCGAATCGGCGGGCGAGGATGCGCTCTTCCACCGCCTTGAGAAGATCGACTCTGCCGATCTCTCGGAGGTACATCCGAACGGGGTCGTCGATCATCTCGGCGGCGCTGATTTCCTTTTCCCATTCGGCGGGCCTCGCGGCGCCGTTCAGATCGATCTGTCGGCGGTCCGAGCGTCCGTCGGAGTCTTTCAGATCGTCGTATATGCCGCCGCCGTCGGGCCTCTCGGTGCTTCCGTCCTCGGCCCTCCTGAACCCGTCCTCTGTGGAACTGGTGGTGCTGATCAGGTCTGCCGTGGTGGAGACCTCGGTGACGAGTCCGCGGAAGAGGTCGTCGGCGTTATCGCCGCCGATGGTTCTGTTCATTGGTTCAACCTCGTGATCTGTGAATTGGTTCGTTGCGGCGTTTCAGATAGCGGTCCCCAGTATTGTATCCGAGTTGGATACCGCCCTTCCCATAGGGTTCCAACTCCTTTATTTGCTGCTTTGCCTGAATTATCTGGCTTGCGATGTCTTCGGGAGTAGGTATTTCTGATGCTGCCAAGAGTCTCTGCAAATCCTCTATATATCGTTGCCTCAAGCGGTTCACACACCATTCAAACTCGGCCACTCTCACATGACGCAATCCGAGTTGTGCGTTTGGTGAAGCCTCAAGTCGCTCCAGATGACCCTGCAATGAAGGGTCAACGGATTCTCTGAGATCCTCAATTGTAGGGGACTCCAGCAATGCGGTAAATAGCTCCCGATTGATGGTATGTTGAAACCAGTCGGGGCTGGCCTGCCGGGCGATCTCTACGAAATCGGGGTTGTGGATAAGCATGGACAGGACTTGCTCTTCAACCATGTCGGTCCGGTCGGTTTCAAGCAGGCTGGAACTTACCTCGACCCGCCCTGTTGATTCTTGAGTAGTGGAGCCGCGCCGGCGGCGACCGGCAGACCCCCGCGCGTCGCCTATGGCGGCCCTCATCGTATCGATATGGACGCCCATCCCATCGGCGAGCTTGACCCAGTAGCCGTACTGGTCCAAGGGGTCTAACCGACCAATCAGCGGGGCGACGCTCTCGGCGATGCGGGCGCGGCTGTCCGGCACGGAAAGATCCGCGCGCTCGATTAAGGCGGGAATCACGAAATCGAGAAGCGGCTTCGAGTCGGCAATGGTTGACTCCCAGACATCCGGGTCGGACCGAATCAGGGAGTCGGGGTCTAGGCCGGGGGGGAGAGCGGCTATCTTGAGTATCGGCGGCGTTCGCTGGTCGAGCACGCTCTGGGAGGTCGCGCGCCTGGACACGACGCTGCGGAAGACCTGCCATGAAGATTCGAGGCTTCGCAGCGTGGCCTCCTGTCCGGCGGCGTCTGGGTCCAGGGCCAGGACGAACTCTTGGGCGAGCGGACGGAGGAGCGACACCTGGTTCTCGGTCAGGGCGGTGCCCATGGACGCGACTACGTTGTTGTAGCCGCGCTCGTGGGCGGCTATCGCGTCCATGTATCCTTCGACGATGACGGCGGAGCCTTTCTCGCGTATCGCCGACGAGGCGAAGTTGAGCGCGTAAACGATGCTCCGCTTGTCGAATACGGACGTCTGGGAGGTGTTGATGTACTTCGGAGTGGAGTCGTCGAGCGCTCTAGCGCCGAATCCCGCTATCTCGCCGTCGCGGCTGAAGATGGGGAACATGAGGCGGTCTCTGAAGAAGTCCCAGCTACGCTCTCCGTTCTCATCTTGTCTGACAAGTCCGGCGGCCACGGCGTCCTCACGGCTGTATCCGTGGGTCCGGAGAAATGCCTTGAGTCCGTCCCAGCGGTCGGGGCTGAGTCCGAGCTTGAACTGCTCGCGGGCCGCCAGTCCGACGCCCCTGCCGTCGAGGTACTCCCTGGCCTTCGCGCCGTCGTCGGAGTTGAGCATGTCTTGGTAGTACACGGCGGCGGCGGCGTTTATCTTGTAGATCGCGTTCGACCTGCCGCGTTCGTCGGAGCGGCCCAACTGTACTCCGGCGCGGCGGGCCAAGAGCCTCAGCGCGTCTCCGAACTCGACGTTTTCGGCGCGCATGACGAAGCTGAAGATGTCTCCGCCGGTGGCGCAGGCGCCGAAGCATCTCCAAGACTGGCGGGCGGGGGTGACGATGAAAGACGGCGTCTTTTCGGTGTGAAACGGGCAGTTGGCCTTGAACGTGCTGCCCGTCCGCTTGAGCGTCGGCACGTAGCCTTCGACAACGTCAACGATGTCTAGCTTGGCCTTTATGTCGTCGAGTACGCTCATTGAAGCTCGTCGGTCTCATTCTGCCGGTATGCCCAGCGCGTAATCTGCGTCATGGGTCGGCGCACGCGCTTCATGTGCCATCCGATATGATCAATTGTAGCGCGAATGTCCACCAGATTGTCACCTACGGCATCCCAGTCGTCCTCGGACTTGAGGAGCGATTCGACTTGCTCGGTGAGCAGGCGTTGGGCCGAGCATAGGTCGGCGAGGTCGGTGCATAGCTTGGCGAGATGCGGGTCCATGTCGTCCGGCAGTCCCATCTCTTTGAGCTTGATGACGATGCTATGGGCGAGGGTGGCCCCTCTCTTGGCCTCGTCGAGGTCGGGGGCTAGTTCGAGGCGCTGGGCGGTGGTCACGTGTGAAGTCCTTTCAGTTCAGGCCGACGTTGTAGTGTGTGATGTACGTCATCCAAAGTTCTCGAATGGATTCCAGGGCGCTGGGCTGGAGGTCCGGCCCCATGCTGTTGACGTTGGCGAAGACGCCTTTCCAGAGGTCATCGACCTCAGCCTTCCAGGGTTCGTATTCGAGGCCGTGGGCGTCGCGCTGCATGGCCTCGAGATGCTCTCGGATCATCCTAACCTGGTTGCCGACTGTGCGGAGTCTGATGCGGTCTTGGGGGGTCAAGTCGAAGTGCGCTCCTGGAAGGGTTTTTCACCCTCACCCCCGTATCGAGTACGGGGCAAGCTCTAGCCCTCTCCCTCAAGGGAGAGGGGACGTGCTGGTCGATGTTGGGGCTTCGTTTCCAATCAAGGGAGTGGGAAATAATGGAAGGCGCTTGCGCTCCTGGAATGGTTTGGTGATGCCGGGTTGGATCTGCTCGGCTATTCTAATGGCGTAGAGGTCGGTCATTCCGGAGACGAAATCCACGACGACCATGTTTTCGGACCGGCTTCTGTATCCATACTCAGGGGGTATCTGATCGCGGCGCGCGTCGAAGTGGCGATAGAGGGCGCGGACGATCTTTCTGGCGGTCCGGCCGAGGATACTCTCGTCTTCGGGGATGTAAACATTTTTGAACATGAAATCGCGGAGTTCGTTGAACGCGCTCCTGACCTCGGGACTCATGGAGATGACGGGAGCGCCGGAGGTATCGGCGCCGGGTTCGCCGGAGGCGGCCCACGAGGATGAGATGACGTCGGATACGAGGGTGTCGATTCGCCGGGCGTGCGATTCGCCGAGGACCTCTGAGACGGATACGGGAAGTTGGCCTGCGCGCAGCGCTCCGGCCCTGAATGCGTCGGCGAGGTCGTGATTGAGGTACGCGACGGCGTCGGATAGGCGGCAGATCTGGCCTTCGAGCGACAGGTCTTCGACCAGAGAGGCGTCCAGGAAGTCTCCCTGCGGCTTGGAGTGGCGGAGTATTCCCTGTCTGACTTCCCACATGAGGTTGAGTCCCTGGCCGTCTTTCTCAAGCCGCTCGACGATTCTGAGGCTCTGGCGGCTGTGCCTGAAGCCGTCGGGATGCAGCAGAGCCATTTCGTCTTCGCCGACGTGCCCGAAGGGGGTGTGACCGAGGTCGTGACCGAGCGCGATGGCCTCGGTGAGGTCTTCGTTGAGGTTGAGGGCGCGCGCGATGGTTCGGGCGATCTGCGCGACCTCGAGGGTGTGGGTTAGCCGCGTGACGTAGTGGTCTCCGAGCGGGGCGATGAATACCTGTGTCTTGTGCTTGAGGCGTCGGAATGCCTTGGTGTGGATGATGCGGTCACGGTCGCGCTGGAACTCGGAGCGCATTGGAGAGGGCGGTTCCGGCGTCCGGCGTCCTGGGCTGGCCGCGGCGCGGGCGGCGTGAGGCGAGAGACGGCTTTCACGGTCGGCCAGACGCGCTTGGAGCGAGTCCGAGACGTGGCGCGGAATGGGGAGGGCGGCGGCACTGGTCGCGATAGAAATTTGACTCCCTGACGCTCTGAGGTGGCGGGCAGACGGGTATGCGGGCCCGCCGTCCCAGTGTTCAGGATTGTAGCACGTTTTCGGTCTTTGGTGGCGTGCAGCGACTAGGGGGGATCGAGGCCGGAGTTGGGGTTGTCGGGGTCGGCATCGTCCATGTCTTCGGAGTGGGACGGATACATCCGGGCTAGTTTCTTGCGCCTGCGCTCTTCGATGGCGGGCCATGCCTTCCGGCGTTCGGCCTGAAGGTCGAGTTCGGCCATGTACTTGGCAGCCACTTCCTTGGCGTAGGGCAATACGACCTCTTTGGGCACCCAGTAGTTCGTGGGCTTGAAGGGGTCGTATTCCACATCGTCTATGATACCCTCGTCCTCCATGCGCTTGACCTCGTTGACGGCCGCGACCCAGGCGGGGTCCGGGACGAACTCCTCGTCGGAGTCGTCGTCCGGGTCGGTCTGGGCGGCTGCGCTTGGGTTGGCCGCGAGGGATCGGTTGAGCAGCATGACCGAGACCCTGCGCCGGTGATGGTCGGTAATCTTTGGGTCGTCTTCGGCCCGGGCGATTTCGAGCAGGATGTCTCGGAGGGCATATCCGTTGTTGGAGATGTCGAGGATGTGTTTTTGGAGTGAATCGTGGATAGTGGATGGTGGATAGTTGTTAGTTGGGGCCGGGCCGAGGGTGTCGTTTAGGGCGTGTTTGATTTGGGTTACGGGGTGGGGGTTGGCGGCGGGCACCGAGGGCGATTCGCGAATCGCCCCTACGTCGTTGTCGTTGGATTCGGGGGTTGGGGCCGGGGCCGGGTTGGGGTTGACTTGCTTGGGCGCTTTGCCGAGTCCGCGGTCCATGAGTTCGGCTGTTGCTGAGATGCGGTCGTTGGTGGCGGCGTCGCCGTCTTTGTTCTGGGCGATGTCGTATAGGATCTCGATGAGTTCGAGACCGTTGTTGGTGACTTCGAGGATGGCGTTGGCGAAGTCGATGGCCGGGTTTGATGTTGTCTGTTGGGTTATGGCCTGCATGAACATTAGTATCGCACATGAGGTCTGGGGATGTCAAGGGGTCAGAACTGTGATTTTTGTGATTGGGGGATGTTCAGGGATTTTAGATTTCTCGCTGCGCTCGAAATGACAGTAGGGGCGGTCGGGATGACAGAGAGAGGGGCTCGGAATGGCAGATGGGGTGGTCGGGATGACAGAGGTGGTGGGTGGGATGTTGTCAGAATCAGGATTTACGGGATGGGGAGGATTGGCAGGATGGGTTGGTGTCAGAATCAGGATTTACGGGATTGGAGGATATTCAGGATGGGTTGGGATGGTGGATTTGGGGAGAGCGCGTCGGCTTGACAGTGCATCTAGGCGGGGCGATACTTGATTGAAGAGAATAGAGTCCGGACGGGCGAGATTTATCGATTCGGGAGAGAACTTGAGGGCATTTGCGATCCTTCTGGCTATCGCGGCGGTCGTGGCCGCCTGCGGCGAACCCGCCGAACAGCCTCAGACGCCCATACCGCCTAGCCCGACTTTAGTTCCCACGCTCACGCCGACACCGACGCCAACACCCGCGCCGGCGCCAACCGCAACTCCGATTCCCGAACCCACGCTCTCCCCTACCCCGTCGCCCACTCCGACGTTCGCGCCCATGCCTGTCATTCTCCCGACGCCGGAGAGCCGATTGGAGGCGATGACGCTTGAGGAGTGGCTGGGGTTCGACATAGAAGACCGTCTGGACGCCATCGCGCTGAAGACAGCGGTGGTGAGGGACTTGTCGGCGGTCGGACCGATCGAGAGGCGTTTCATCACGCAGGACGAGGCGAGGCAGATATACCTGGACGACCTGGAGGAGGAGTCCGAGCAGATTGCGATAGCCGAGCGGGTCTATACTCGGCTGGGAATCATCGAACAGGGCGTGGATCTCAAGGAGTTACAGGCATCGGTCATCGCGGACATCGTGCTGGGCCTGTACGACTCGGAAGAGAACGTGATCTACGTCGTGTCGGACTCTGAGGACTTCGGCCTGATGGACGAGTTGACGGCGGCTCACGAGTACGTTCACGCGCTCCAGCAACTCCACTTCGACTACAAGAGCATACGCGCGGGCATCGAGGGCAACTCCGACAGGATGGCGGCTCTGCGCGGGCTGATCGAGGGGGACGCGAGCCTGTCGGAGTTCATCTACGAGTGGCGGGTCTTCGACGATGACCACAAGGAGGCTCTCGCGGCGGAGCAGGAGGCGCACTCCCCGGACATGTCGGCGTATCGGAGCGCGCCCGCTTTCATAAGGCAGACCATAGTTTACCCGTACATAGACGGGCCGCAGTTTGCCTACACGCTGTTCATACAGAACCAGGACTTCTCGGCGGTCAACGCGGCGTTCGAGCGGATACCGGAGTCCACCGAGCAGATCATCCACCCTGAGAAGTACATGGCGTCGGAGCCGCCCCTGAAGGTGGAGATGCCCGACCTTGCGAGCGCGTTGGGGAGCGGCTGGTCGGAGGTCGAGCGGGACGTGATGGGCGAGTTGTTCATCCGGTCGCTGCTTAGCGACCGACTGGAGAGCGAGGCGTACGAAGCGGCGGCGGCAGGCTGGGGAGGCGACTCCTACGTGCTGATGGAAGCGCCGAACGGAAGCGACGTGTTCGTTGCCGTCGTGTGGTGGGACACGGAATCCGACGCGGACGAGTTCGCGGAGGCGATGGTGTCGCACTGGGAATCTGTGACGGGCAAGCGGCGGACTATCGCCGGGGATGATCCGCCCTCATTCGCGGCTTACAGTCTGCCGGCGGCGGTGACCGGAGACGGGGTCGCCTTCTATCTTGAGGCCAACCCTCAGAGCACGCTGGTTGTCGTGGCGAACGACCTGGCGACGGCGCTCAGGGTTTCGGAGATACTGTCGGAGTTCGAGATTTCGCCCAGCGAAGACCGCTGAAGTCTAGACTCCAAGCATCCGCATTACCTGCTTGCGCCCCTTGTTGGTGTTCATCTGCTTCATCATCTTCCGCATCTGTCGGAACTGGTTGAGAAGCTGGTTGACGTCCCTGGGGGTCGTGCCGCTGCCCCTCGCGATGCGCCGGCGCCTGCTGCCGCCGATAATCTCAGGCCGCTTTCGCTCCTGCGGGGTCATCGAGTAGATGATGGCTTCCACACGCTTGAGGTTGTCGTTATCGAGATCATCGGATCCCAACCTGCCCTTCATGGCGGAGAATCCCGGCACCATGTCGAGAACCTGGCTGAGCGGCCCCATCTTTTTGAGCTGTTGCATCTGTTCGAGAAAGTCTTCAAGGTCGAAGTTGGCCTGCCGGAACTTCTTTTCGAGATCGACCATCTGCCGCTCGTCGAAGTTCTGCTCGGCCTTCTCGACCAGGCTCAGCACGTCGCCCTTGCCTAATATCCTGGATGCGAGCCTGTCGGGGTGGAACTGCTCAAGCGCCTCGATGCGCTCTCCGGTACCGATGAACTTTATGGGCACGCCGGTCACCTTGGTGATCGAGAGCGCGGCTCCGCCGCGCGCGTCACCGTCCATCTTGGTCAGAGCGAGCCCGGTCAGGTCGATGCGTTCGTGGAACTCCTCGGCGACTCGGACGGCTTCCTGTCCGGTCATGGCGTCGAGAACGAGCAGGGTTTCGGTCGGCTTCACGGCGTCGCGGACGGCCTCGAGCTCGTCCATCAACTCGGAGTCCACTTGGAAGCGGCCTGCCGTATCGACAATAGCCCAGGCGGCGCCCGTGTCCTTCGCCCGCTTTACGCCTTCCCTGGCGACTCGGAGCGTGTCGTTGGAGCTTCTGTCGGCGTACACCTCGACGTCTGCCTGGCGTCCCAGCGTTTCAAGTTGGTCTATGGCAGCGGGGCGGTACAGGTCGGCGGCGACCAGCAGACCGGACTGGCCGTCCTGCTTCAGGTGACGCGCGAGCTTGGCGGCCAGCGTCGTCTTGCCCGCGCCGTTCAGTCCGGCCACGAGTAAGACGGTGGGACGGGACGGCGCGGACTCCAGACGGTGGCTGCCGGCGGTCAGGATGGCGGTCAGTTCTTCATTGGTTATCTTGACCACCTGCTGGCCGGGGGTGAGACTGACGGTAAGGTCTTCCTGGAGAGTCCTGTCCTTGATGCCGGCTACGAGTTCGCGGGCGACCCTGAAGTTGACATCGGCCTCCAGGAGGGCCATTCGCACTTCCCGCAGGGCGGAGTCTATGTCTCTTTCGGTCAGCCGGCCTTTGTTGCCAAGCCGTTGGAACACGCCGTTGAGTTTTTCCGTCAGGGCTTCAAACATGGGGCAGCCTCTAATCCGCTCCCATCGAGGGAGAGGGAACTATGGATCTGACCATCCCGTTCATGATGGAGGAGATGAAGCCGACGCCGGATATCGCGCGGTTGTACTCCATCCGAGTAGGTCCGATCACGCCAATCGTTCCGAGCGCGCGCCCGGGCACTCCGTATCGGCAGATGACGACGCTGAGGGGCCGCAGCGCGGCGCCGCGGTTCTCCTGGCCTATGACAACCCGCACCACTTCGCCCCCGGATCGAGTCCGGGGCAGGCTCTGCGCCTCTTCGAGGGCCGCCTCGATCAGAGTGCCGTCCTCGATGCCGTGAATGATCGGGCGGACCTTCTCGTAGTCTATGAACTCCGGCTGGTCGAGCAGGTTGCGCAGGCCGCGGACGTAGTGGTCTTCGTGAGCCGAGTCGTCCTCTTCGCGCAGCATGACTATGGTCGCGTCAACCGCCTGGCGCTCAGGCGTTGTCAGGCTCATCGGCTGATCCGCGATCTCCTGGTGAGTAAGGCCGGTGACGTGGCTTCGCAAGCGCGTGGACATGGACTCCATCTCGACGTTGTCCAGCGGCTCTTGAAAGCGGATTAGCTGCTTGCGGAGCTTGGCCTGCTCCAGCACCACGATGAGAAGGGCCAGAAAGTCCTGCACCGGCACGAGTTCCAGGTGCTTGACCCTGGATACGGAGGTCTTCGGGAAGGTGGCGATGCCGAGGTTGCCGACGATCTGGGCGATGAGCGCGGCTGCGACGACGCCCCACTGGTCCATGTCGTCTTCGACCCTGCGGAACCGCCTGCTTATGGCGGTGCGTTGATGGGAAGGCACGTTCGGGCCTTCTTCGGCGAGCACAGACTCGACGTAGAGCCGGTAGGCGCTGTCATCGGGAACGCTGCCGGCCGAGGAGTGGGGCCTCGATATGTAACCCTGCTCTTCGAGGGCGGCCACCTCGTTGCGCACGGTCGCCGGACCCACGCCGAGATGGGGGTGATTCCGGGCGAGGCTCTCGGATGAGATGGGGGCGGCGTCGTGGATGTAGTCGTCCACGATGTGCCTGAGGATGAGTTGTTGACGCTCCGTAATCACCATTCCCGCTCACGTACGGGCGTATCGCCGCTCAGATCGTTGAGCCAATTCTAGCACAGGGGCGGCGAGGTGTCAGGTAGATTCCGGCACAGGGGCGCGCTGGTCCGCTTCACTTCGTCAGACCACCCACCATCTGGGCAGACACAAGCTGCGCGTACAGCCCGTCGCGCTCCAGGAGTTGCAGGTGCGTACCCTGCTCTACCAAGCGTCCCCGGTCGAGCACCAGAATGCGGTCTGCGTCTCGAATCGTCGAAAGCCTGTGCGCGATCACCACTGTTGTCCTGCCCTCCATGAGCCGGCTGAGAGCGTCTCGAACAGCGGCTTCGCCAACGGCGTCCAGATGCGAGGTCGCCTCGTCCAGAATCAACACCGGCGCGTTCTTAAGTATGGCTCGAGCAATGGCGATCCTCTGCCTCTGACCACCCGAAAGCTGCATGCCCCTCTCTCCAACCAACGTATCGTAGCCGTCCGGGAAAGAGTCTATGAACTCCACGGCGTTCGCCTGCCTCGCCGCCTCCTCTACTTCCGAGTCGGTGGCGTCCTGTCGTCCTAGCCGAATGTTCTCCCGGATCGTGTTGTTGAACAGGTAAGTATCCTGAGCGACAAGCGCAATACGTCCGCGCAGGTCATCGAGACGGAACTCGTTCAGACTGTGGTCCGCGAGGGAAATGTCGCCTCGGTCCGGGTCCCAGAAGCGCATCATCAGGTAGGCGCTGGTGGTCTTGCCCGCGCCTGAGCGTCCGACGATAGCCACGGTCTTTCCGGACCCGATCTCGAACGATACGTCTGCCAGAGCCTGTGGATCGCCGTCGGAGTACGCGAAGGAAACTTCCTCTAGTTGTATGGATGGTATTTCAGAGGGCTTTTCGTCCGCCATCGAGGTCACGCCGGGGCCGTCTTTCACGGGAACCGCCTCGTCGTGGATGGCGAGAATGCGACGGGAAGCGGCCAGAGTCTCCATCATCTGCTTCATAGTCCGCGCCAACTCCGTAACGGGGCTGAAAGAGGCGAGGGCAAGCACGCTTACGAGCGGCAGATCGGTTCGGGCGATCTGGTCATCAAGCACGAGCCACACACCCATGGCGAGGACCGCCAAGCCTCCAAGTCCCATCATGGCCTCCATGAAGCCTATCTGGAACGCCTGGGATTTCTGGAATCTGACCAGATGGCCGGCATAGGCCCAGCTTTTGTCGGTAAGCTCGTCGTTCCGGTCGGGCCCTCGTCCAAAGGCCGTTATCTCTCTCATTCCCTGAATGCTGTCAACCATATATGCATGCATGTCCCCCATGCGCGCGCGGATCTCGTCGCCGAGGCGCTCGATACGCGAGTTTGCGAAGAATGGACTGACGGCCACGGCGACCAAGAACGGCGCAAGAACGACGGCAATCGGCCACGCTATGAAGGCCAGCGCCAGCAGTAGCGCTCCCGGTATCAGGATTGCGACGATCATTGGAGAGACCGCGTGACCAAAGAAGAACTCGACCGTCTCGACATCTCCCCCGACGATGCTGACGAAGTCTCCGGAGCGACGCTTTACCATATACGCGGGCGCCAACGGCTCCAGCTTGTCGTAGAGATCGATCCGCATCCAGGCCAACAGTCTGTACGCCATGTCGTGCGCCTGCCACGTCTCCAAGTAGTACAGGAGCGACGACAGCGTAGCCAAGCCACACACGATGACGAGCAGCATCGTCAGAGGTTCGTCGCGGAAAACCGCCCCGACCAGAAGCGCGCTGAGCGCGCCCAATACGATGACCGAGCCGTGATGCAGCAATCCCAGCGCCAGTACGACCATGAACTGAAATTTGACGGGTCGGACCAGTCCGAACAGCCTGACCCAGACTGCCCAGGAGCGGATGTTGACACCGTCGCCATCGTCCGAAGAGCGCGACGGCGCATGATGATGGTGACCGTGGCCGCCGGAAAGGTGTGAAAGATCAGGCGCATGACCCGCAGCGACGTGAGGCCGCGCCATCCCAGCGGCGCCGGAGACGACTTCGCCGACGCCCATTTGAGTCTGTTGACGCATGAGGCCGGCGTACTTGCTATCGGCGGCGATCAACTCGGCGTGAGTCCCTATCTCCACAACCCGCCCTTCGTCCAGGACCAGGATGCGGTCGGCGTTGATGATGCTCGAAAGACGGTGCGCGATGACCAGCGTCGTTCTGTTTTCCATCAGACGGTCGAGAGCGGCCTGAATGACCGACTCGTTCTCGGCGTCCACGCTGGAGAGCGCCTCATCCAACAGCAGAATTGGGGCGTCTTTCAGAAGCGCTCTCGCAATCGCCAGCCGCTGGCGCTGGCCTCCTGAAAGTCGGACGGCGCGCTCGCCTACAACGGTGTCGTACCCGTGAGGCAGATGAGAGATGAATTCGTGGGCGTTCGCGGCGCGGGCGGCCTCCTCCAACTCCATTTGGGTGGCGTCCGGTTTTCCGAAGCGCAGATTGTCGGCAACCGTGCCGTGAAACAGGTACGTGTCCTGAGTTACGACGGATATGTTGTTCCTGATCGCGCTGAGGGGCAGATCCCGGAGGTCGTGGCCGCCTAGCCTGATCGATCCGACCTGGGGATCGTAGAACCTGTACATGAGCCATACCAGGGTCGATTTACCCGCTCCGCTGGCGCCCACGACGCCCAGGGTCTCACCCTCCCGCAGATCGAAAGAGACGTCCCAGAGCGCGGCTCTCTGTCCATCATCGTAGCCGAACGTAACCCCTTCGAACGATACCTCGGGTCGGATTTGCTGCGCCGGTCGGTTCGCCGCCGGTACTGAGTCGAATACTTCGACCGGCTCGTCCATGATTCCAAATACGCTCTGCATCGAAGCGAGCACGTTCATCCCCTGGTGATAGAGGTTGGTAAGCTCGCGCATGGGCCTGAACACTTCGACACCCAGCATCAGCACGATAAGCAGAGGGCGCAGTTCCATATCGCCGCCGCTGACGCGCAGTGCGCCCACCGCCAGAGCCACCGCGGCTCCCGTCGTCATGAAGAAGACGGATGCTCCGCTCGTCGCTCCGTTGGCGGCGACCACGCCCATCGTACTGCGGTAAAGGTCGTGAGCGCGCCGCGCCAGGGCCCTGCCGCGACTCTCACTCTGTCCGAACGCCTTGAGCGTAGCGAGGCCCTGCACGCTGTCCAGGAAGTCCGATCCCAGGACGCCATACGCCTTACGACGGGTGGAACTGCTAGCCCGATTCCACCGGTTGAACATTGCTGGTACGGCAATCGTGAGGATGGCAAACACTAAGAAGATGAGCGCGATGTAGAGATCGAGCGTTACCATGTAAGCGAAGATAGCGATTGGAGCTATGACCGCTACTATGATCTGAGACAAGTACTGTCCGAAGAACGTCTCCAAGCGTTCGATGCCTTCGACCAGAGTGACGACAACGTCCCCCGTCCTGTTTCGATCGAAGTACCCCGGACCCAGCTTCAGGGCATGATCATAGACATCGCGACGCAGCCTGATCTTTACGATATTGGCGGTATGATGACTCACGGAGTTCTGCCAGTACTGAAAGAGGCTGCGGGCGACGATCAATGCCGCGATGATCGACAGCGGCAGCGCAAGGGCCGAAAAGCTCGCCTGGCCGGTCAGAACCCGGTATATAACGACACCTGAGACGGCCAGCCGGGCGACGCCCGCGCCCACGGCAATCAAGCCCAGGGCTGCCGCAAGCAAAATCCTGAGTCGCACACCGCGCGTCAGTCCAAATAGTCGCCAGTCGAAGTACATGGTTCATCTTCCGAGGCTCACGCCTATCCAAGAACAGGAGTTGCTCCCATCATGGAGTCGGAGCGCTCTCGTCCAAAAGTCCTTGGAGTTTCAGGGCTTCCCATAGCTCATCGGGGATAGAGCGCTCTGCCGCTCCAACGTTGTCCTCGACCTCCGAGGGGCCGCGGACGCCGGGTATCGTGGAGGCCACGGCCGGATGGGCAAGCCCGAATTGGAGCGCGGCGGCGTTGAGCGGGACGCCGTAGAGGTCGCAGACGGACTTTATCCGGCGCGCGCGGTCGAGAATGTCGGGCGGGGCCTTGGCGTACTGGTAGGTCGCCTCAGGGGACAGGTCGGACGCGAGAATGCCGCTGTTGTACGGCCCTCCAAGTATGACGCTTATCCCCTTTTCCTCGCACAACGGCAGAAACTCGGCGAGCGCTGACTGGTCGAGGAGCGTGTAGCGGCCAGCGACTAGGAAGCAGTCGAAGTCTGCCTCGCGTGCGAACCGCGCGGGCATCTCCCACTCGTTCATTCCGGCCCCTATCGCCGTAACAACCCCCTGCGATCTGAGGTCTGCGAGCGCGGGGTAGGCTTCTCCAATGGCCGCCTCGTAGTGGTCCTGCGGCCCGTGGAGCAGGGCGATGTCCACGCGGTCCATGCCGAGGCGCTCAAGGCTCTCTTCAAGCGATCTCATCACGCCGTCGCGGCTCCAGTCGAAGACTACATCAGGGTCGGCGGACTTTGATCCGCCGGAGAATTCGAGGAGCCTGCCGACCTTAGTGGATATGACGAACTCGTCCCTCGGCATCCCGGCGAGGGCGCTCCCGATTCGCCGCTCGGCCCGTCCCAGCCCGTAGATCGGGGCCATGTCGAAGTAGCGGATTCCTGCTTCGTATGCGCGCTCGACGGCGGCAATGGCGAGATGTTCTTTGTCGTCCGGGACGTTGTTGCCGAGGGGCGCGCCGCCGATGCCCAGCGTCGTGACGCTGAGGCCGGTGGCTCCTATTTCGCTAGTGGCGATTGTAGTCATAACTCCTATCCGAGCTTGGGGCTAATGGGAGACAGGAATAGAACCTATTCACCCTCACCCTAGCCCTCTCCCTCAAGGGAGAGGGGACTGTTGATCTACATTCATGGCTGCTATCGTGTCTCGTCGTAACCTTCGTGCCCCGCTATGTGACGGCCTTCCCAGTCTCGGTGGGCTGCCTCGACCGTCTCCTTCTCGATCTCCCAGAACTCGGGAAGGCCGATGGCGTTTTCGACCTCCTCCCGTACCGCGCGGGCTTTCTCGGGATCGTAGGCGGCGATGCCCGTCTTGAGGATGCCGTTCAGCAGTTCGGTTACGCCGGCGACGGATGCCACTATGGTAGCCAAGGGGAACGAGATTAGCTGGAAGCCGTACCCTCTCATCTCGTCCGGGTGCATCCCGTTGAAGTAGGCCGTGCCCTCCATCACGATGTCGTCGTCGGGATACTCCTGCCGGAACTTTTCCATGTTCTGCTTGGTACGCGTCATTGGAAGCACGGCGTCCACTCCAAGCTCCTTGAGAGCCTTGACGCGGCGGGCCGCCTCTTTCCACGAGCCGCCGACGGCGTTGCCTGCGTCGGTGCGGGCGAATATCACGATGTCGTCCTCGCGCGCCTTCATGGCGAATTCGATCTTGCGCAGGAACTCATCCAGCTCGGTAACGTGCTCAAGGCCCCTGTGGTAAGAGGCGCGCTTGGGGAAGACCTGGTCTTCGATCTGAATCGCCGCGATGCCCGCCCTCTCGAACTCCTGCACCGCTCGGATGACGTGGATCGGGTCGCCGTAGCCCGCGCCGGCGTCGGACTTCACCGGGATGTCAACCGCCCTTGCCACTCGTCCGGCGGCGTCAACCTGCTCGGTCATTGTCATGACAGGCTCCGGCGTGGCGAGGTGCGCGCCCGTCATCCATCCGGCGCATATACACGCCTTGAATCCCAAGCGCTGCACGACGCGCCCCATGAGAGGGTCGTGAGCGCCGGGGAGCAGGATCGTCTCGCCCGTCGCTATGAGATCGCGCAGTTTCTGCCCTGGAGACCTCTTGTCGGCCATTTCTCCTCCTATTGGTTTGGGCGCCTGACAGGGGTAGTAATTGGGTCTTTTCACCCTCACCCCAGCCCTCTCCCTCAAGGGAGAGGGGGTATGTTGACTGACATTCGTAGTTGTTTGCTACATTTGCTCGCCCTCGTTAGGCTTGGGCGCTAAGGAAAACGCGCGCTATGGGCCTTCGTCGCTTACCTGTGGGAGCCGCCTCGCGGGAGCTTCCAAGTAGGGGTGAGCTTTTAACGCGTCCACGTCCAGATCGATTCCCAGACCCGGCGCATCCGGCGCTTCAACGTATCCGTCCGTGACCTCGAAGGGCGTTACCGCAATCTCCCTGCCGAAGTCCTCAAGGTTGATGAAGCACTCGGCTATCAAGAAGTTGGGCATGATCGCCGCCAACTGAAGGGTCGCGGCCTGGGCGACTGTTGTGCTGTTGGAGTTGTGCGGCGCGACCGCGACGAAGTATGCCTCGGCCATTGCGGCGACCTCTTTCAACTCAAGGATTCCGCCCACTACGGCAACGTCGGGGTTGATGATGTCGGCGGCCTGCTTTTCAAACACCTCTCTGAACTCGTACTTTGTGTAGAGCTCCTCACCTGTGACGACCGGGATGTTTATCTCCCGCTTGGCGGCGGCCAGCGCGTCGATGTTTTCCGCAAAGACCGGCTCCTCGTACCAGAAGGGATCGTATCTCTCGATGGCCCCGGCGATTCTGGCGGCGTGCATTGGGGCAAGCCGACGGTGCATGTCGAGCAGGATGTCCACATCCGGGCCGACGGCCTCTCGGACCGCCCTGACATTTTCCACGGTGGCCCGCTCGACTTCGCGGCTGACGAAGGTGCGCCAGGGGCCTGGGATCGGATCGTACTTGAGCGCGGAGTAGCCCATCTCTATGACCCGGACGGCTTTTTCCGCAAGCTGGTCCGGTGTAGATGCGCCGCCTGACCAGCCGTTGGCATAGACTCTAATCCTGTCGCGGCATCTGCCGCCGAGCAGCTTATAGACCGACGCGCCCAAGCTCTTGCCCGTGATGTCCCATAGAGCCTGCTCGATTCCGCTGACCGCGCTGTACAGATCCATCGCTCCCCGCCGGGCCGCGAAGTCGTCGTATGCCACCTGCAAAAAGTGTTTGATGTTGGTGGGGTCGCGACCAACCAGGTAACGGGATAGATTGTCGAGATGGGTCGTGACCTGGGTATCCCTATCTTCCTGGGTGTAGCACTCTCCCCAGCCATAGATGCCCGCGTCGGTGTCCACCCTGACGAAGCAGAAGTTCTTGCCCCATCCCGGGCTGGTCAGAAATGGAGTTACCTCCGTGACCTTCAATATATGCGCCCCCTGTGATTTCCGTCCTTCGTGCCTGCCGCGCCGCGGCAGCCGGATGCCATGTTACCACAGGGTATTTTCGACTGTCAGGCATGGCAGGCAGTCCAGATCTACCGTCTGAGGATGGCATTACAGTGTTGATCGGCGCGGGCGAGACGCCCGCGCTCCTACGGGCATCGGTGGTGGATTTCGTCCGACCCTCATGCCTTGTAGCAGGCTGCCATTCGACCGCCCCCTTTGTCTTCGAGCGGGGGATGGTCGTTCTCTCGGCAGAATTCGTCGGCGATGGGGCAGCGGTCGTAGAATCTGCATCGGGACGGCGGGTCCACGGGTACGGAAACCGAGCCTTCTATGTTGGGCAGCGCCCTCGCCGCCGCCGGGTCCGGAACGGGGACGGCGGACAGCAGCGCCTTAGTGTAGGGATGCGCGGGACTTTGAAGAATCTCCTCAGTCACCCCCATCTCGACTATCTTGCCGAGATACATGACCGCGATTCGGCTGCACATGTACCTGGCGACTGCCAAGTCGTGCGTGATGTACAGGTAGCTGATTCCCAGGCGGCCCGCCAGATCCTCCATTAGCCGCATGATGCCAGTCCTGATGGACACGTCCAGCATCGAAGTGGGCTCGTCCGCCACCACGAATGACGGATCGACGACCAGCGCCCTGGCTATGGCGACGCGCTGACGCTGCCCGCCCGAAAGCTCGTGGGGAAACCTGAACAGGAAGGTTGCCGGAGGGGTGAGTCCGACCAGAGCCAGCATCTCCGAGACACGCTCCAACTGCTCCAACGGGCCGCCCATCTTCTGAACCTTGAGAGGTTCGGCGACCGTGTCGAATATCGTCCTACGGGGATTCATCGACTCATAGGGGTCCTGAAATACCATCTGGACCTTGCGCCGGAACTCCTTCAGCGGCCTTCCCTTGAGATGCGCGATGTCTTCGAGGTCCTCGGTTCCGCTATCGAACAGGACCTGGCCGCCGGTCGGCTCGGAAAGACGTACAAGCAGCTTGCCCGTAGTAGTCTTTCCACAGCCGGACTCGCCAACCAGGCCGAAAGACTCGCCCGGCATGAGGTCGAACGACACGCCATCGACCGCGTGAACGAAGCTGTGACTTCGGCTAAACCACCCGGCGGACACCGGAAAGAGCTTGGACAGGCCGACGGCGCTGACCAAGGGGCGATTGGAGGAAGCGGACGTGCGGGTCGAGACGGTCATGATCTCACTTCGCCCGGAGGGTTCCAGCAGGCTGCCCAGTGAGCGCCCCGACGGACGATGGGCGGCTCGGAAGTGCGACATTCGTCCGTCGCGTACGAACATCGGGGATTGAAGCGGCAGCCGCTTGGCGGGTCTAACAGGTTCGGCGGCTCGCCGGGCAGCGTCGTCAACTCGCGCTTTTCGCCCTTTACGCTCGGAAAAGCGGACATCAGCGCGCGCGTGTATGGATGGATCGGCGTGGCGTAAACGTCGGAGGTCGGGCCGAACTCGACTATCTTGCCCGCGTACATCACTCCAACGATGTCGCTGACCTCCGCTATCACCGCCATGTCGTGCGAGATGTAGATCATGCTCATGTCGAGCGAACGCTGGATTTTCCGCATCTCACGCAGGATCTTGTCCTGAACGATCACGTCCAGGGCGGTTGTGGGTTCGTCGGCGATCATGAGGTCCGGTTCGCAGGCCAGCGCCATCGCGATGATCGCCCGCTGCTTCATGCCGCCGCTGTACTCGTGCGGGTAGCGCAGAATGAAGCCGGGGTCGAGGCTCACAAGGTCGAAAAGCTCCCGAACGCGCTCGATGGCGTCCTGGCGCGCCGTCACGTAGTGGGCCTCCAGAGCTTCGACTATCTGGTCTCCCACTCTGTAAACCGGGTCGAGAGAGTTCATCGCAGCCTGGAACACCATGGATATCCGGTCCCAGCGATACGCCCGCATCCGCTCCTCGTCGAGCGGGACTAGGTCCACGCCGTTGAGGGAGATACTGCCGGATACCAGCCTCGCGTTGTCGGGGAGCAGCTTGAGCAAGGTAGCCGCAATCGAAGACTTGCCGCAGCCGGATTCCCCCACCAAGCCGAGCGACTGTCCGCGCTCGATAGAAAACGAGACGCCATCGACCGCCCTAACGGCCCCGGCGCGGGTGGCGTAGTGCATCGTCAGGTTATCGACGGCAAGGACCGTTTCGGCGTTCATCGGCGCCTGAGCCTGGGGTTCACGACCTCGTCCAGCGACCGCCCGACGAGATAGAAAGAAGAGCAGAGCAGTGTAATGGACAAACTGGCCGGAAATATCAGCCACCAGTATTCGGCGACCTGCAATAGGTAGCCGGCCGACTCGGTAGTGTGGATCATCAGCCCCCAACTCATGCGGACGTCCAGCAGGCCGAGGAAGCTCAATACCGCCTCTGAGAATATCGCGCTGGTCACGGTGAACATCATGTACAGGAACGACAGCGGGAGGAGATTCGGCACGACGTGGGTCAGGATGATGTGAAAGTGTCCGCCGCCGGCGGTCCTGGCCGCCTCAACGTAGGGCTTCACCACCACGGACAGGGCCTGCGACTTGAGCACGACGCCCGTCCCTCCGAAGCCTGAGAGTATGCCGATGATCAAGGCTAACTCAAAGTGCTCCACGCCTATCAGGGCACTCAGCACTATGAGTACGCTAATGCCGGGCATCATTATCATTATGTCCGCGAGCCTCATCAGCAACATGTCCACGACGCCGCCGAAATAGGCCGACACCGCTCCGACCGCGGTGCCGATTGTGACAGTGACCACCGCGGCCAACAGTCCGAGCAGAAACTCCGACCTCGCGCTGTACATCAGTTGGCTCAGGATGTCACGGCCCAGCGGATCCGTGCCTAGCGGGTGACTCAGGCTCGGGGGCGCTGGCTGACGAGTCTCATCGAAAGAGTATCCCACCACCGGGTCATAGATCCGCTCCTCCCAAACGGTGTTCATCAGAACCGGGTGCGCCATCGCCAGCAGCGCGTAGAACACGATCACCGCCAGCCCGATAACCCCAATCCGCGCCTCAAGAAACAGCGACCAGTTCTCTCGCAGGCTGCGAGAGGCGAGCCTGACGCGAACACGCCAGAGGGCAGTCGGCGCGGCGGCTTGGGTATGATCGGCAGACATCAGTACCGTATCCTCGGGTCCAGATAGGCGTACAGAACGTCCGCCACCAGGTGCGCCACCAGCACGAATATCCCCACGAACACGAACGCTCCCACCGCCAGAGGCAAATCCTCCGACACCGCCGCCGATACCAGTGTCTGACCCATGCCGGGCCAGGAGAATATCGACTCCGTAATGACGCCGCCGTCCACGGCGAAGGCGAGGCTGAAGACGAAGCTGGTTACGACCGGCAGGAGGGCGTTCCGGGCGACGTGCTTGTCGCGCACGTCGCGCTCGGGCAGCCCCTTGGCCCGCGCCGCCATCACAAAGTCCTCTCGCATAGTTTCGAGCATACTGTTGCGGGTCAGAAGCATGGTTCCGGCGAAGCTGATCAGCGTGAGCGTGATCACGGGCAACGCCATGTGCCTGACGATGTCCCAGGCGTAGGTCGCCGCGCCCGACGCGAGCCATACGACGATGACGGCCAGAATCGCGGCCGCGACGCTCGCGGCGCGGATGAGCCGCGCGCCGGAGGCCCGCTTTCTTGAGGTAACCAGAAACACGGCGAACACGGCGACGGACACTATGATCGCGGTCAGTATCATCCGGTTGAAGACCGAGTTGGCGTCAACGGGCGCGTCTCTCCAAAGCACGGGGTCCAGGAACTTCCCTATGGGGAACCATCCCGCCTTGAAGGCGAAGAACCAGATCATCATCAGCCCAAACCAGGGGGTGAACACCGTGTAGAGAGCGACGCCGCCGACCGTCGAGGTGTACTCGACCCATCTGCCCCTGCGCCACGCGATTATCTTACCCAGGGCGAAGCCGAGGTAGAACGAGAACACGGCGGCGGTCAGGAACAACACCAGGGTCCTGGGCAGCCGCTCCTTGATCACGTCGGCGACCGACCTCGGGTAGTGGCTGAACGAGATGCCGAAGTTTCCCGTGAACGTATTCTTGACGTGAACCGCGTACTGCTTCCAAAGCGGTTCGTTCACTCCGAACAGGTCTTGGAGCCGCTCCCTAGTCTCAGGCGGGAGGTCCGGGTTCAGCGCGTAGAAGTTGCTGACGTCCCCCGGCTGAGCGTTGACGATGAAGAACACTAACGACAGGAACACGAACAGCGTGAGGAGTATCTGCGCCATCCTCTTCAGCAGGTACTTAGCCATTGCCCGCTCCCCGCTACTTGATCAACGCCTCATGCTGCATTCCACTTAGCTGCTCCAGTCCGCCGAGGACGTCCGTGTACGGGAACTCGATACGGGCCGAGCGGTACGCGTCCAGCTTCGGAGTCGTGAACAGGGTCACGTAGGGCAGTTCCTCGGCCAGGAACTCCTGGAGTTGGAACACCTTGTCGCGCGCGCCTTCTATGGTTGTCTCAGAGAGCAGTCCAAGCGCGAGCTTGTCGAACTCGCTATTGGAGTATCCGCCCCAGTTATACCCATCGCCGACCTCCGGGGCGTGCCTGCTGTGGAAGAAGTTCTCCAGGTAGTCCGGGAATATCGACAGCCCCCATCCGAGCATCCACATGTCCAGGTCTTCGGCGACCGTATCGCTGAACAGTTCATCGACGATCACGTTGAATCCCGTCAGGTTGGCTCGGACCGGTATTCCGATGTCGTTCAGCCAGCGATCGACCCATATCGCGAAGGTGGACCGCATCGGGTCGTAACCCGCGCTCGGGGCGAGAAGCTGCATTTCGGGGACGGGCGCGCCGTCCGGCATCTTGAGGCCCTTGCCCTGCTTGGAGACGAAGTTGCCGTCCTCGCTGAGCTCGGGCTCCTGCTCGTATGTAAATCCCGCGCTCTTGAGAAGATCGACGGCCTGGGTTATGCGCTCGGCACGGCTCATGTCCTTCCCGTATTTGGGAACGTCCGAGTTGTGCCAGAACCCGTTTCCTTCCGGCACCATCGCGTAAACAGGTATAGCCGCGTCCTGAAGGATGGTGCTGGCGACGAACTCCTTGTCTATGACGGTCGCGACGGCCTGCCTGAACTCCTTGATGTTCATCGGGGCCTTGCGAACGTTGAAGCCTAGGTATCGGACGCCGTTGTTGGCATTCGAGACGACCTGAATGTCCGGGCTACTCCTCACGCGGTCGAGGAAACCCTTCTCCAGGCCGAGCGGGTTGAAGACGTAATCTATATCCCCCTTGGTAAGGGCCAGAATCGCGGCGTCCTGGTTTCCGTAGATGCTGAATATCCCGGACTCGACGTGCGGTCCGACCGTGTACTCAAGGGTTTTGTCGCCCGATGCCTCATCGAAGTAGGTGGCGGAGTGGCCGGTGCGTTCGTTCGATTCAGAGTACGCTCCGTTTTCGTACATCGTGATCATGGTTCCAATGCCATAGTAGTTGGGATTCGTATCGTTCTCGAAGAAAGCTCCGGGCTCCCACTTGCTGAAGGTGAATCCTCCGAGTGTCGGCTCTCCATCAGGGACGTGAGCGAACAGCGCTTCGTGCTGCTGCTCGATCTCCCCGGCCCTCTTTACCTCTTCGATGACCGGCGCCCAATAGTGCTCGGCGAGCGCCGGCATGAAACCCAGTCCGAACTGCCACACGCTCAACCCGGGGGTCTGCGGGTTGCCTTCTTCGTCCGTCGTTTTGAAGAACACCTTCAATCTGTGGCTGTCCAGCGCCTCTACACGGTCCAAGAATGCGCGATCGACCACCGCCGCCCAGTTGGACGAAAGCTCAAGGTCGAGCACGGTGTTGACGGTGAACACGAAGTCGCCCGCGTCCAACTCATGGCCGTCGCTCCACGTCACGCCGGTCTTTAGGGGGACCTCGGCGGTCCAGAACTCGCCGCCGCCGACCGTCTCTTTCTTCAGGTCGGTGGGGAAGTCCGCCGCCAAAGAGGGGATCCAGTCAAACCGCTGGTCTGAGTATCCGTACATCGAACCGGTGTGGCCGGCCAGGACGTACTTGGTCCAGACCGATCCGGCCGGGCCGCCGTAGTAGTTCCAGAAGTTCCTTGAGATAGGCTCTTCGAATATCCCCATCTGGTATATCGGCGGGCCTGCCGTCGTCACGGGTTCCTCGGCGGGTTCGGGTTCCTTGACGACCTCGACGATCTTCTCCACCTCCACCACTTTCTCGACTTCGACGACCTTCTCGACCTCTACGGGCACTTCCACCACTTTCTCTACGGGGACTTCTTTGACGACCTCCACTACTTTCTCGACGACAACGGGTTCGGGGTCGTCCGAACACGCCGCAAGCGCCACCAAGGTCAGGGCCGCCAAAGCCAAAATCGAAAAACGCGCCGATGCCAATAACTGCATGTCCCAGCCTCCCTATTACTCTGAGTTCACGACTTGCACGCCTAGGACGACGATGCCGCCCATGGACTACAACCATTATGCCCCAAGTAGCGCCGCCTTTCCACTTAGCGATCCAAGACACAGAAGCCCCGATCCACCTGACGATGGTATTGGGGTGTCGGCGGGCGCGGGCGGTTCACGAACCGGCCCTATGCGCATCTGACAGTTAGGTGGTGGATTTCGGTCGAGGCGAAGGCCGAGCCGCACCTGAGCGAGTCGGACAGACCCGAATACTGATTCATAAGAACTGACAGGGGCGTGGGCTAGTTCTGATTGCCGTTGTTCGACTCTGACGCATCCTCAGAGGGAGGTGGTTCGTCAAAGTGCAAGCCATCTTCCTCTGCCTTTAGCCGGCGCTCGTTCCACCCTGCCCAGCGGCGCCGCTCCCTAGCTTCACCCCTAGCTTCGTGTCTAGCTATCAGTGGCTTGACAAACTTGCTTTCCAAGTATCGCTTGGTAACCATGGCGAATCCTCCCAACATGTCCAACAGGCTTACGGCCATTATCGCATAGACGACTATGAATGGGGTAGCGGGCGCGGCTCTATCCACAACCGCAATCGCGGTTTGGCGAAAACCTGCGTGATTCCCATTCGACACCTCTTCCCAAGATACGACCACAGTCCATCCTATCGTCATTGCGAAGATCAGTGCGACGCACCATGGCAACCAGCCGCGCGCCACACTTAGAGGGGATTCTCGGTCGTCTTCTTCTGTCGTCCGGGGAGGCGGCCGTGGTGTGTCGATCATCAAGTCCTGGTCTTCTATCAACTAATATGCCCGCCACCTGTTGGCGATTGGCATTCGGCGGTCGCGTCCGAAGTTGCGCGGGGTGATCTTGATTCCGGGGGCGGCCTGCCGTCGCTTGTACTCGGAGCGGTCAACGAGGGCGATTATCTTCTTGACGACTTCGGGGTCGTTTCCGAGGGCGACTATCTCGTCGAAGCTGAGGTCGTCTTCGACGTAGGCCTTGAGTATCGGGTCGAGCTCCTCATAGGGCGGCAGGGTGTCTTGGTCTAACTGGTCGGGCCTAAGCTCGGCGCTGGGAGGCTTGTCGATGACCGACAGAGGTATGACAGGCTCTTCTTCGATAGAGTTGCGGAACCGGGCGAGGTGGTAGCATAAAAGCTTAGGTACGTCTTTGATGACCGCGAATCCGCCGGACATGTCGCCGTAGATCGTGGCGTACCCGGTTGCCATCTCGCTCTTGTTGCCGGTCGTGAGCACGAGCCAGCCGAGCTTGTTGGACAGCGCCATAATCAGGTTGCCCCGAATCCTGGACTGGATGTTTTCCTCGGCCACGCCCCAGTCTGTGCCTTCGAATTGGGGAGCGAGTGTATCCATCATGGCGTTGAAAGATGCCTCAATCGGCAGAGTCCACAACTCGATTCCGAGGTTTTCTGCCAGCAGCTTGGCATCCACGACGCTGCCCTCGGAGGAGAACCTGGACGGCATGGAGACGCCGACGACGTTGTCTGACCCCAGCGCGTCCACGGCGATGGCGGCGACAAGACTTGAGTCTATGCCTCCGGATAGCGCGATCAGCACCTTATCGAAGCCGCACTTGCGGACGTAGTCCCTCGTGCCGAGTTTCAGGGCGCGATAGACCTCCTCCGCGCCGTCGTAGAATCTTCCGCGCCGGACGCCATTCGGCAGGGGACGCCTGACTTCGTTGCGCCATCCTGAGACTTCTATCAATTCCCCATGTCCGGACCCTACTAGGGCCGAAGTGTCCTCTTTTCGGGGCCTCGGCTCTCTCAGCCTCGACCTGAAGACCGACTCAACGTCGAGGTCGGCGATCAGCAGGTCTTCCTCGAACTGGCCCGCGGAGGCGACAGCCGCGCCGAGCGGGTCGAAGACCATGCTCGCGCCGTCGAAGACCAGCTCGTCTTGGCCGCCGACCAGGTTTACATACGCGAGAAAGACCTCGTTGTCCGCGGCGCGCGTCGCGAGCATCTTGTCTCTGAAATCTCGCTTGCCCACGTGAAAGGGCGATCCGTTGATGTTGACGATTACCTCTGCTCCAGCCGCCCGTTGGGCAACGGTGGGGCCGACGGGATACCAGATGTCTTCGCAGATGTTGACGCCGACCGCCGTTCCGTTCACGACATAGACCTGTGAGGAGTCGCCGGGCCGAAAGTATCGGTCTTCGTCGAACACGCCGTAGTTAGGCAGGAACTGCTTGTGGTACACGTCCACGAGTCGGCCGTCGTAAGCTAGGCCGGCGGCGTTATAGACCTCAGAGTCGCGCGCGTCCGCGAAACCGACGACGACGGCGATTCCGTCCGAGGCGGCGGCGACCCGCTCGACGCATCGCCGATTCTCGTCCAAGAACTGGGGCTTTAGGAGAAGGTCCTCGGGCGGGTATCCGGGGACGGCGAGCTCGGGGAACGCTATCAGATCGACCTGGGAGCGTCGGGCCTGCTCGATGCAGTCCAGAATCCGCGCCGTGTTGCCGTTCAGGTCACCGACCGTGACGTTGATCTGGGCGAGCGCTATTCTGAAGGTGCGCATTGATCTTTCCGGGTACGGCGTTCCGTATCGCTGCGAGATTCAGGCGCTCTTGACGAAGCTCTCGATGCGTTCGAGCGCCTTTTCGATGTTCTCCGCGGAGTTGGCAAACGAGAACCTCACGAACCCATCGCCGTACTCCCCGAAAGCCTGACCCGTCAGGCAAGCTACCCCGCCCTTGTTCAGGAGGTCGTCGGCGAACTGCTGGCTGCTCATCCCGGTATCTTCGATGTTCGGGAACGCATAGAAGGCGCCCTTGGGAACTCGGCATCGAATGCCTCTGATCTGGTTTAGGCCCTCCACGATGATGTCTCTGCGCCTCTTGAACTCGGCGACCATGGCGTAGGAATCATCCTGCAGCCCGCTTAGAGCTTCCAGCGCCGCCATCTGAGTGAAGCTGGCCGTGCATGACACGCTGTTGGTGGCGAGCCTGGAGATGGGTTCGACCAATTCCGGCGGCATCACCCCGTACCCGATGCGCCACCCTGTCATGGCGTAGGTCTTGGAAAACCCGTCGAGAATGATGGTCCGCTCTCTCATGTCGGGGAAGCTGGATACGGAGTGGTGCTCCCCTTCGTAGAGGAACCTGCTGTATATCTCGTCGGACAGCACGATGATGTCGTGCTGCTTGGCAAGTTCGGAGAGCCGTTCGAGGTCTTCCCCGGGAATGACCGAGCCGCACGGATTGTTGGGGGAGTTGATGACCATGAGCTTGGTGCGGCTCGTGATCTGCCCCGCTATCTCGTCAATGTCTATGTTGAAGTCCTTAGACTCGTGAAGCTGCATCGGGACCGGGACGCCGCCCACGAAATTGATCATAGACTCGTAGATGGGGAATCCGGGGTTCGGATATAGCACCTCGTCGCCGGGATCGACGACCGCCATGATTAGGAAGAACATGATCGGCTTGCCGCCCGGCGTCACGACCACGTTGTCGCCGGTCACGGAGATTCCGCGGGTCTCGCGAATCTCTTCGGCTATGCGCTCTCGCAGCTCCGGGTAGCCCGGAGATGGGCCGTAGCTTGTGTATCCTTCGTCGAGGGCGCGCTTGCCCGCGTCTATTACGTTGGCCGGAGAGTTGAAGTCCGGCTCTCCGATTTCGAGGTGGATGACCTCCATGCCCTCCGCTTCCAGGCGTCGCGCCTTGGCCAGAACCTCGAAAGCGGACTCGGTCCCAAGTCGGGACATTCTCTGAGCGATTTTCATTCAGTTACCCTCGGTCGTCTTCCTGCATGGGGAAGTCATTTGCGACAGTATAATACAACACTGTGGAATCGCGCTGTGTGTGATACAATTCAACTGCGCCCATCCATAATACACAGGCCATAGTACACACAGGGGGTCTTGAGTTGAAAGTCGTTCTCGGTATCCCAAGAGGATTTTGCGCCGGGGTCGTCCGCGCGATAGACGTGGTGGAACTCGCGCTGAAGAAGTATCCGCACCCGGTGTTCGTCAAACATCAGATCGTCCACAATCCGTATGTGGTGAAGTCGCTGGAGGATAAGGGCGCCAGAACCGTAGAGGACGTCGATGAGATTCCGGAAGGGGCGACGGTGGTTTTCTCCGCGCACGGGTCTCCCCCCGAAGACTTTCAGAAGGCCGAGGAACGCGGCCTGCACGTGATAGACGCGACCTGCCCACTGGTGACCAAGGTCCATAACGAGGCGTTGCGATACGAGAGGGAAGGGCGCAAACTCGTTTTGGTGGGCCACCGCGGTCACCAGGAGGTCAAGGGGACGATGGGACAGGCGGATATGCACCTCGTGGACGACCGTGAGGACGACGTTGTGCCCGTGTGGGACGGAGAGACCCCGATTGCCGTTTTGACGCAGACCACGTTGTCGGTGAACGACACCAAGAAGGCGATTTCGCAGATCACGGAACGTTTCTCGGACGCGATAGTCAGGAACGACCTCTGCTACGCTACCACGAACCGCCAGGCAGCGGTCGATGCGTTGTCCGATCTCGTGGACCTGGCGCTTGTGGTCGGGGCGCAGAACAGTTCCAACTGCAACCGACTGAGGGAGGTCGCAGAGGCGAATGGGGTCACGTCATACCTCATCAACGGGCCGGATGAGCTTGACGAAAGCTGGCTGGAAGGCGTCGAGAACGTCGGCATCACCTCCGGGGCTTCCACTCCGGAAGACTTGGTAATGTCGGTGATAGACAAGCTGGCCCCCGACGAGGTCACCACCATCGACGGCGTTGACGAGGACGTTAGCTTCGTACTGCCCCGCGAGTTTAGGGAGTAGCGATACTCCGGAGCGTTTGGACCTTCCCCTATCCCGTCGCCGCGCCGCACCCGAGGATTCCGCCGATACATGGAGTTGATACTCGACAGCCTGCTAGAAGGCGCTCGACGCGCTCGGGGAACGGTGATAATCGTCGATGTATTCAGGGCGTTCACCACCGCCGCGGTCGCGTTCTCCAGGGGAGCTAACCGGATAGTCCTGGTGGCGGAGGTGGATGAGGCGCTGGCCCTGAGAGATCGAGGCGTCGGGGAGATCTGCATGGGTGAGGTCGGCGGCAAGAGACCCGACGGTTTCGACTTCGGCAACTCGCCATACGACATAAGCCGCGCCGACGTCGAGGGCAAGACGATAATCCAGTCCACACGGGCGGGAACCGTGGGCATGGCAGCCGCTTCCCATGCCGAGCGTCTGTATGGAGGCTCGTTCGCCGTCGCGTCTGCCACCGTGGACGCCATCCGCCGCGATGATCCCGAAGTGGTAACGATCGTCGCGATGGGATCCGAGGGCCGCGTCCGTACCGACGAAGATGAGCAGTGCAGCCTGTATCTCAGAAACCTGTTCCAGGGGAGGCGTCCCGACGATGCAAGCGTACGCTCCCTAGTCCTCGCGGGCCAAGAGGCGCAGAAATACGGGAACCCCGATCTGCCTCACTTCCCAATTCAAGACCGAGATATGGCGTTGGACATAGACTCTCACGCATTCGCGATTCGTGTCCGCCATCGGGATGGTCTGCTGGTTGCAGAGCCGGAGACGGTCTGAGCGTCGCCCGGCTGACTTCATAATAGGAGAGGTTAATATGGAATATAGACAACTCGGAGCATCCGGCCTTCAGGTATCGGCCGTCGGACTGGGAGCGAACAACTTCGGCGGAAGGCTCGACTCCAGGAAGACGGAGGCCGTGGTACACGCGGCTCTGGACGCCGGCGTCAACCTGATAGATACGTCCAACAGCTACGGCAACGGACACTCAGAGGAGTTCATCGGCAGGGCGCTGAGATCCCGCCGTCACCGGGCAGTCATAGCGACAAAGGTATCGAGCCGCGTAGCCGACGGCCCGAACAACGCGGGCAATTCGAGGAAGCACATTCTCGACCAGGTCGATACGAGCCTTCGGAAGCTCGGCACGGACTATATCGACCTCTACCAGATCCACTGGTGGGACCCGAACACGCCCATCGAGGAGACGCTACGGACGATGGACGATCTTACCCGGCAGGGAAAGGTCCGGTACGCCGGGTGCTCCAACTTCGCCGCCTGGCAGGTCTGCGAGGCGCACTGGACGGCAAAGTCGCTCGGCATAAACGGATTCGTGAGCGTTCAGCCGCGTTACTCGATCATGTACCGCCATCCGGAGGAGGAACTCCTCCCGTTCTGCTCAAAGTATGGGGTTGGGATTCTGCCGTACTTCCCACTTGAGAACGGCTTCCTCACGGGGAAGTATCGGAGGAATCAGCCGGCCCCGGAGGGCACACGCTTGGAGCAAGGCGATAGGGGAATGTTCACCGACCGGAACTTCGACGTGCTGGAAGGGCTGGAACGATTCGCCGAGAAGTGCGGACACTCGGTTCTGGAGCTCGCTTTCGCCTGGCTGCTTGCAAAGCCGGAAGTCAGTTCCGTCATAGCCGGGGCGACGAGGCCGGAACAGGTCGTCGCCAACGCCAAGTCCGCCGACTGGGCGCTGACTTCTGAGGAGGTCGCAGAAGTGGACGGGATTGTGGCTGCCCACTGAGGTCGCGGATCCTCGGCGCTAGCCCGTCTTCCTTGCCCTCGCCCGCCAGCGCCGCCATCCGACCACGCCGGCGACCAGCGCCAGGCCGATCAGGAAGCAGATCAACGACTGTCTCTCCATGCCGTCGATGAATACGCTGCTCGCGTCCGCTACGATTTCAAAACTCTTGCCCGTGATTAGCCCCTCAGTTGCTGCGAACGACGAATCCGTATCGATCTCTCCCAGCGCCTCGCTTCTAGCGTCATCGAGCAAACTGTTCCACGCGGAGCGCAGGAATCGAAAAGCCACGAACAGAAGCAAGGCAACTACGGCAAGGCAGTCCGCCGCCCAAGTGATCCGTCCACACCAGTCCCTACCCCCCAGCAGCCCGATAGATATGAGTAGGGCGATGACGAAGGCCCAAGCCAACAACCCCAACAGTCTCAAACGGGACAGCCAAGTCCTGGTCTGCTGAAACCCCTGAAGTCCTTCGTTTCCAAACTCGGACTCAACCAGTGAATGTAGGTCCCGCTCTGTCCAGGCCAGATCCCCTGAGAATGCGCCGCGTAGGCGCTCTATGATGTCAACCGCCGTCTGACCGCCCAACTCCTCGAATATACTGCCGACGATCGCGTCTTCCACTAGGATGTCGTATGCGTCTTCCTCGCGGAGTATGTCTGTTACTTCCTCGGCGCCGTGCCGCACAGACTCTCGGATTTCCAGACGCAGGTCGAAGGAGTCGCTTTCGCCAAGAATGTATTGATCTATCTCATCCAGACTGCCTTCGATCCGAACTTGCAGCCAGTCGGCTGCAAACACGCTTACGACCGCTTGCGCGATCCTGTCGGCGCCGACTGCCGCCCCCGGATCGCCGGTTGCCCGCATGACATCCTCCGCAACCGTCTCCGCGACTCTTTCCGAGAGAGTTACGTAAAAGTTCGATTTCCTCAGCAGACGCTTGACCTCCTCGATGAGTGTCTCTGAACTTTCGTCAGGCTCCAATAGCAGCGAAAACTCATCTACACCTCCGGCGGCGTAGGGAACGATCTCGTCCAGCGCTTGCTCAATCGTGGCCCGGAGCCAAGCCTCAGGGAGTACGCGGTTCAAAGAGTCCACGATGTCCTGATCCGAGAGGCCGGAGATTATCAGGGCCGCTCCTTCCGGTTTGGACGACTCGTTACCGGAGCGGCGCACATCGGCGGCGATGGCCGGAGGGAGCTCTGTCAGCGCGAATGTGTAGAGGTGGGCGTTTGAGAGTCGGGACTTATAGAAGTCGGCGTTAACCACGGTGGCGCTGACCTGACAGGTCACGATCGCCATTAGAAGGAACCCCAGCAGCGGCAGACCTAGGACAACCGCTATTGTGCGGCTAAGAAAGATCACGTCTATAGCTAACCTCTGAACCGATTTTACAGGCCGCTCGCCGACGAATCGCCGCGCGCGGTCACCCTTGACTCCGGCTGGGATCGTGGGCTGGTGTACCGACCGTTTATCATCTCGGCAACGGTAAACAGGAGTCCATCGTTGGGCGAGTCACAGGGAGCGTCACAAAAGTGGTGAGTAATGGCGCTGCGGGGCCAGAGAATGCCCCACGGGCCACACCAATCTCAGCTCTGTACCCCGTTGCCGCCTACTTAGGGAGGTCCTCGGTGAAGACCATCAGGTCCTGCCCTGCGGCCCCCTTACGATCCGCGTCGTCTATTCTGGCCCCGTAGAGCGCGCCGACAACTTCAGCGTTAGGCTCATCGGATTTCAGAACCAAATTGCGTAGGATGTCCACGGACTTGCGCACGCGGTCGATGTCATCTCCGTTTAGCCTGTAAGCCACCTCGACCGCTAAGTACACGCGTTTGGCAGCGCCGTCGGTTCCCTTCCGGCCCCTGATGATCAGGTCCGTATTGGAGAGACGATCTAGCTGCGCGCCAGTGGCCCCAGCTTTGCGGAACTCGTCTATGAAGCGTTGCGACTTCCTATGAGGAGTTGCCGAACCGCCGACTATCTCAGACTTCCGAATTCTGAGCGCGCCTGGAGCGAGGGCCAAGACACGTCGTTCCGCCCTAGCTTCCATCACGCTGCCTTTGATGCCGGCGAGGTCGTCCTCCATCCGGTCTTGGCGCGCGTCCATCCGGTCTTGGCGCGCATTCATCCGATCCAACAATGTGACTATATGGGCCTGTGTCTCTTCCATCCGGTCAAGACGCTCGCCATGGCCTGCCAAAAGCCCTGCCATGCGTGCCTGTGTCTCTTCCATCCGGTCAAGACGCTCGCCCTGGCCTGCCAAAAGCCCTGCCATGCGTGCCTGTGTCTCTTCCATCCGGTCAAGACGCTCGCCCTGGCGGGCCAATATCTCTTCCAGCCGGTCAAGACGCTCGCCATGGCCTGCCAAAAGCCCTGCCATGCGTGCCTGTGTCTCTTCCAGCCGGTCAAGACGCTCGCCCTGGCGGGCCAAGAGTTCTGCCACGCGCGCCTGTGTGGCAGGCATTGCCAGAAGCTCATCCGTTAGAATGAGCCGCCTGACGGCCTCCCTAGCCTCAGGGTTCTCCCGGACTTCTCTTATTACCTCGTTGACCATGATTCGCTCCATGTCCGTCCACTTTATTCTAATCTATTTCGGACCGGATAGCGAAGTCCCCTGGGCAGTATTAGCCTATGTCCAGATTAATTGGTGAGTCTTGGGAGCGTGGGTGTCTCGCCCACGTCGCCCCTGAAACTGCGCCGCCTACTAGACTGACACAGCATCAACGCCGCGCGCGAGCCTTGACTCAGACTTGAATGATGGCTAGTGTACCGACCGTTCACCCATCCCGACAACGGGCGGTGTGAGTCCATCGTCAGAAGAGAACAAAGGAATGGGCGCTTCAGTCATCATCCAGCATCACCCCTCCGAGACGTTGGGTTCCAATTTGCGCTCCGTCCTCAACGAGTGCGGCGGCGACATCATAACCGTTCCGGCCTACGAGTCGCTGCCTGAGGGCGAGTTCCGCGCGCCCGACCTCGACGAAGTGGACGCCATCGTCACCCTCGGCGGCCCAATGTCCGCCAACGACCCGTACCCGGCGCTTGAGGGGGAGATGCGCTACCTGCGTCGGGCGGCGGAGGCCGGAATACCCGTTCTCGCGGTCTGCTTGGGAGCGCAGCTTCTCGCCCGCGCGCTCGGCGGCGTGGTGAGTCCGACAGGCGGATACCAGTTCGGACTCAGAAAGCTGTGGGTATCGCCGAAGGGCCACGCCGATCCGGCCTTCGAGAAGATCACCACGCCGCTGGCGCCGACACTCCACGGCGAATCTTTCACCATACCGCCCGGAGCCGTCAGGCTGGCCGAGGGGTTCATCATGCGAAGGGATGGCCGCTACGCGCGTATCAACATGGCCTTCCGCTTCAACAACGCATACGGAGTCCAGTTCGAGCCGCAGCTAACCCTGGATGAGTTGAAAGTCTGGAACAGAGTCTTCGCGTCCGACTATAACATGATGGGGCCTGAGTTCGACCCGGAGGAAGAGGCGTGGAGAAACGAGAGGGAGTTCGAGCGGTTCGCTCCCGTCCACGAGGCGCAGATGGCGGCCTTCTTCCGCGAGATGCTGGCCGGTTCCTGCCGCCGGCCACCTAGCGCCTCCTGACTGCTCTTCCGGGCAGCGCTTTCAGCCAAGAGGTTTCCGATCAAAGATTTAGGCTAGATGCTGGATAATTTCCGTTGCTATAATTAATTTCGCCCGAACTCGATGATAACCATTCCCCAATCGTAGCGTTATATCAAGAGAACAGCCCAGCAGTCCGAGGTTATAGGCGATGTCAGACGCAAGAGAGCAACTCACCGAGATATGCGCGCGAGTATCCGAGTTGATGGTGCGTCTTTGACCTGGACCGCAAGAAGACTGAACTCGAAGGTCTCGAGCGTCAGGCGTCCGACCCGTCGCTCTGGGAGGATAACCACCGAGCGCAGTCGGTCATGCGCAGGATGGCCGCCCTCAAGGACGAGTTGGAGTCTTGGACGGGGTTGGAGTCCGGCGCGCATGATCTCGAAGAATTGCTCGACTTGGCCATTGCGGAAAGTGACGAGTCTCTGATCTCGGCGCTGTCCGAGGAGGTTGTGGAGCTAGTCTGCACGCTTGAGGAGTTGGAGTTTCGGCTGATGCTCTCCGGCGAGTACGACGATCACAACGCGATCCTCGCCCTTCACGCCGGAGCGGGCGGAGTGGACTCACAGGACTGGGCGCAGATGCTCATGCGGATGTATCTCAGGTGGGCCGAGCGGCGGGGATTCAAGGCCGAAGTTCTGGACGTGTCCCCGGGCGACGAGGCCGGGATCAAGAGCGCGGTCATCCAGATTTTCGGGCTGTTCGCATACGGATACCTCAAGGCTGAAAAGGGAGTGCATAGATTGGTCAGGATTTCGCCCTTCGACGGGAACCACGCCAGACACACGTCGTTCGCGCTCGCCGAAGTAATGCCTGAGGTGGAGGTCGGGGGCGAGGTAACAGTCGGCCCGGACGACATCAGAATAGACACCTTCAGGGCGGGCGGACACGGCGGCCAGAACGTGCAGAAGAACGCCACGGCGGTCAGAATCACCCACCTCGAAACAGGGATCAGGGTTAGCTGCCAGAACGAGCGGTCGCAGCACCAGAATAAAGAGATCGCAATGCGAATCCTGGTGAGTCGCCTGCTGGAACTCCAGATGCAGAAGGAAGCCGAAGAGTTGGCGAGAATCAAGGGAGAGCATATCTCCCCCGAATGGGGAAACCAGATAAGGAGCTACGTGCTCCACCCGTATCAGATGGTCAAAGACCACAGGACAGACCACACCGTATCCGACACATCGGCGGTGCTGGACGGCGACCTGGACGACTTCGTCATGTCGTACCTAAAGACGACGGTCGGCGACCTCGGCCAGTAGCGGACCACACTAAACGAACCGAAGAATCGAGAGACCTAACCATTCAGAATGAGATAAGGAAGCGGAGGGATTGAAATGATCAGAATAGCGCTCTTATTGATAGGACTGACCGCGCTCGCCGCCGTGGCGTGCGGCGACCCCGGCGGTCAGGAGGCCGAGGTCGACGGAGAACCTGTGGCCGTGGAGACGCCGACCCCTGAGCCGACGCCGGCCGAGGCCGCCGTTCAGCAGGCCGCCCCGGTCAGCGCGCCCACTGCCGAGCCTCCTCCCAGCGCGGCCAAGGTCGAGACTGCCGACGAAGCTCCGGAGCAGGTCGCGCCCGGCGGCGTCTTCCGCAGACTTTGGGCCGACCCGCCGACACTCGACCCACACCTCGTAACCGACACGACGTCGGCCGGACTCGTGGTCGAGCTTTTCAGCGGTCTAGTGGCCCTCAACACCGACCTCCAGCTTGTCCCGGACATAGCCGAGCGTTGGGACATCAGCGAAGACGGCAAGACCTACACGTTCTATCTTCGCGACAATGCCAAGTTCCACGACGGCAAGTCCATAACCGCAGGTGACTTCAAGTGGTCAATCGAGCGGTCGGCTAACCCAGACACCGCGTCCCCCGTGGCGGACACCTACTTGAACGACATCATCGGCGTCCAGGAAGTGCTCGATGGCGATAGCACGGACATCTCCGGCATAACGGTCATAGACGAGCATACGCTCCAGATCGAAATCGACGCCCCCAAGGCATACTTCCTCGCTAAACTGACCTATCCCACAGCCTACGTTCTCGACAAGGATAACGTCGAGGCCGGCGGACGCAACTGGGCGGACACGCCCAACGGGTCGGGGCCGTTCAAGCTGAAGGAGTACCGCATCGGCGAGAGGATCATCCTAGAGCGCAACGAGCACTTCTACCGCACTCCTCCGCACCTTGAGTCGGTCTCGATGAACCTCGCCGGCGGCCAGGCCATGGCTATGTACGAAAACGACGAGATCGACATAACCGGAGTCGGGCTGTTCGACCTCGAAAGGATTCTGGATCCCAACGAAGAGTTGAACAAGGAACTGGTCATCGCTCCGCCGGACTTCAGCATCTCATACGTCGGCTTCAACGCGAGCGAGCCGCCGTTCGACGACCCCAAGTTCAGGCAGGCCCTCACCCACGCCGTGAACAAGGAACTGATCGCCACAGAGGTTCTTTCCGAACTTGTCGAACCCGCCTACGGGATACTCCCGCCCGGATTCCCCGGCTACAATCCGGAGCTAACCGGCCTCGAGTACGACCCCGAACTGGCGAGACAACTTCTCGATCAGTCGAATTACGCCGACCCCGAGACGAGGCCCAGAATCGTCGTCACCGTGCCCGGCACGGGCGGCACAATCGGCCTGGACCTCGAAGTGGTAATCGAGATGTGGAAGCAGGAGCTTGGCGTAGAGGTAGAAATCCAGCAGGTGGAGTGGGCCACGTACCTACAGGACCTCAACCAGCAGAAGTTCCAGGCATACGCCGGACTCGGCTGGCAGGCCGACTACCCGGACCCGCAGGACTTCCTGGACATCCTGTTCCACACGGAAAGCTCGCTGAATCACGGCGAGTACTCCAACCTCGAGCTTGACAAGATACTCGAGGAAGCGCGCACCGAGCCGGACGTCAACCGTCGCATCGAGCTATATCACGTCGCCGAGAAGATGATCGTGGAGGACGCCCCGTGGCTCCCGCTGTGGTACACCGGAGAGCGATACGTACTGATCAAGGACTACGTGGAAGACTACCGCGTTACGCCGATGATCGTCCCGAAGCTCAAGGAGATCAGACTGACCGACTAACGCCGCGTTGACTGTCCCGATGATGGCATAGACGCCAAAATCAACCCGTCCCGCGTCCGTGGGACGGGTTGATTTATTCCCCAGCCCCAAATACTCTTGCCCATAACACGCTGCGTTTCACCCGCAGAGAGTAGAATACAGCCGAACGACTCCCGGAGACGCCCGCTCCCAAAATGTGGCTCTACATCACACGCAGAATACTATGGCTGCCCGTGCTGCTGCTGGCGGTGTCGTTCGTCACGTTCACCCTAGGGCGGTTCGGACCCGGCGACCCGGTGCAGGTTGCCATGGGCAATCGCTACGATCCCGATTCTGAGGTCGCCAAGAACCTTCGCCGCCAATTCGGACTGGACAAACCCTTCGCCGTACAGTACGGAACCTACGTCTGGAACGTGCTGCACGGCGACTTCGGCGAGAGCTACCGGTTCAGGGGGCGGTCCGTCAGCTCGCTGCTCGTGTCGAAGATGTGGGTTTCGTTCCAGGTGAACCTCGTCGCTCTCATCGTCAGCCTCGGAATCGGCCTGCCTCTCGGCTTCTACATCGCCCACAAACAGGGCTCGTGGCAGGACCCCAGCACGGTGTCGACCGCGCTCATACTAATGTCCATCCCGATAATGGTCACCATTCCCTCATTTCTATGGCTCATGTGCCTGAAGCTCGACCTTATGCCATGCTCAGGCTGGGGCGGATTCTTCGATGTCCGCATGATCACCCCGGCAGTATGTATGGGAATACCCGGCATCGCCGGGCTGCTCCGGCTGATGCGCGCCAGCACGCTCGACGTGATGGGGCAGGACTTCATCAGGACAGCCAAGGCCAAGGGCCTGTCTTCACTCTCCGTGGACTACGGACACGTCTTCAAGAACTCGATCATCCCCATCATTACCGTGCTCTCATTCACCCTTGCCGGAATGTTGAGCACCGGATTCATCGCCGAGCGAATACTCGGATTCCCCGGCGTCGGCAGCCTTGCCATAGACTCTATCTTCAACCGCGACTACCCCGTGATAATGGCCATCACGCTGATCGGCTCAGCCGCCTTCGTTCTCGCCAACCTGCTGGCCGACATCGCCTACTCCATCGTAGATCCTAGGATAAGATACCAGTGAGCCGTGATAACCAGCGCCTGGCGGTTTCAGGGATGGAGACCGCCGAACCGCGCACTCGCAGCCGGGGCCATCTCGCCCGAGCATGGTCGCGCCTCGTCAGGAAGAAGTTGGCGATGGTCAGCGTGGTGACGCTCGTCGCGCTCTACTCCCTCGGAATCTTCGCCGCGATCTTCGCCCCTTATGAGTACACCGCCCAGGACTACACCGCCATCCGCGAGCCTCCCAGCCTCGATCACCTGGCGGGCACAGACCTAAAAGGCCGGGATATGCTCACGCGCATCATGTGGGGCATCCAGAACACCGTCGTCATCACCGTCGTCTCCATGGCGACCGGCGGCCTTCTGATCGGAGTCACCCTGGGGCTGGTATCCGGCTACTTCGGCAGACGGATCGACGCGCTCGTGATGCGGGTCGGAGAGGTGTTCTCCGCCTTCCCCGACATACTGCTGGTTATCATACTGGCCGCGACTCTCCGGCCCAGAGTCAGAGAGATTGTCCTGTGGTTGGAGGACAACACGTTCATGGACGGTCTCGTTTCGTCCGGAGCGCCCGACTATATCGTCATCTCGCTCGCTCTCGTGTCCTTCGGCTGGTTCGGCATGGCGAGACTCGTCAGGGGCCAGGTGCTCTACCTCAAGCAGACCCAGTTCGTCGAAGCCTCCCAGGCTATCGGCGCGAGCACCCCGCGGATTCTATTCCTACACCTCTTTCCCAACGCGATCAGCCCCATTGTCGTGTCGGTGTCCATGGGCATGGGCACCATGGTCGGCACCGAGATCATCCTTAGCTGGCTCGGACTCGGCATCCAGCCGCCCAGACCTAGCCTGGGCGTCATGCTGCTGGAGGCAGGGAGCCTCAGCGCGCTCAGGGAAGTCCCATGGATGCTGCTCGGCCCCGGCATAGTCGCGTGGGTCCTAGTTCTCGCCTGGAACCTCCTGGGCGACGCCCTCAACGACGTATTGAATCCCAGAACACGCTAGGGTCGCACATTGAATCTCTACCTCATAGACGGCACATACGAGCTCTTCCGCGCCAACTTCGGCGCGCCTCCCCGGACCGCGCCCGACGGCAGCCCGGTTGGAGCGGTCGCGGGCCTGATGCAGTCCCTCCTCATGCTGCTCAGAGAGGAGGAGCCGGACTTCATCGCCTGCGCCTTCGACCATGTCGTCGAGTCGTTCAGAAACGACCTGTTCGCCGGATACAAGACCGGCGAAGACGTGCCCCCGGATCTGTTCGCCCAATTCGAGTTGGCCGAAGAGGCTTCCCGCGCGCTCGGAATCGTCACCTGGCCGATGGTCGAATTCGAGGCCGACGACGCGATCGCAACCGCGGTCAATCGCTGGAAAGACGACTCCGCCATCAGCCGCCTCGTCATCTGCTCGGTGGACAAAGACCTGATGAACCTGGTCGATGAATCGCGCGTGACGCTCTGGGACCGCAGGCGCGGAATCACCTACTCAGAGCAGGATGTGGTTGAGCGCTTCGGCGTTCCGCCCGCGTCGATCCCCGACTACCTCGCGCTCGTCGGCGACAGCGCAGACGGCATACCCGGCATCCCAAGGTGGGGCGCCAAGGGAACGGCGGCGGCGCTGTCTGAGTACGGCAGCCTGGACTCAATCCCCGATTCGTATGACGACTGGACGGTCGCAGTCCGCGGCGGCAAGACCCTCGCCCGGAATCTGGCCGAGAACCGCGAGGCCGCGGCCCTGTACCGGACGCTGGCGACTCTCAGGACCGACGCGCCAATCTCCGAGAGCTTGGATGACCTCAGATGGCGTGGAGTTCGAAAAACGGAGTACCTAGCCCTCTGCGACCGTCTGGGCTTGGAGCGACTCAAAGACGCGCCGCACAGGTGGCAGTGATACAATGAAGAGGTGGCACCCCCGGCGGGACTCGAACCCACGCGCCTGGCTCCGGAGGCCAGCGCTCTATCCACTGAGCTACGGGGGTACGCCATTCATGCTACAATATATCAAGCGGCCAATAATCCAACAAGGTCAAAGCTGTCTCGGCGTAACCGACTCTCGCTTGACAATTGGGGTGTGGAAGCACTTGACATACAGGTTTGATGTGAATATGATTATGCCGCGTTGGGACTCCGCCGCTGATAACGGCGAAGTAGCAGTATGTCCGGTTGTCGAATACTCGATAGTAAGATGTTCGAGTGAAGGCACGGACTCAGACTCTAAGTAAACCGTCTTGAGAGGGGGTCAGATGAGAAGCCACTTCCCCATGAAGGGCATCGCTATTGCCTTGCTATCCACAGTAATCGTATTCGCGCTATTAGCCTGCACGGGACCGCAGGGTGAACCAGGTCTCCCAGGTCTCCCCGGAAATCCGGGCAACCCCGGCGAGCCGGGTCCTCAGGGACCGCCAGGCGATCCGGGCAAGCCGGGCCTGCCTGGAAACCCCGGAAATCCCGGAGCGCCCGGACCTCCCGGAGCGCAAGGGCCGCAAGGAGAACCCGGAACTCCCGGCGTCTCGCCACAGGCCGCCATCACGGTCAGCAAGAGCATGCTGGCGACCGAAGGAGACGCGTTCTCAATCTGGGGTTCCGGCTTCCGGCCAGGCGAACCGGTCACTCTGACGCTTCAGGTCGGTCAGGATTCACAGATCGTCCTCGGCGGAGCCACCGGCGCCCAGGTGACGGCCAACGGAGTCGGAGCGTTCAGCGCATCCTTCGACGATGTCGGCGGATCGGACAGTCTCCAGCAACAGGCAGTCGGACAGCGTGGCTTCTTGGCCAGCGGCGCCGACGGCAGCATGGCCAGCGCTCCTGTCAAGATCGTCAGGGCCGCCGTGCCTGAGGCGTCCGTCGATTCGAGCTTGCTCGCCGGCGCAGCCGTAGTTGGCAATCCGATCATGATCTGGGGAGCCGGATTCAGTCCTAGTGAGGCGGTCACGATCATCGCTGTCGCTGCCGCTCAGGGCGGAAACGACCGCATCCTCGTCGGTGGGAACGCCAACGACTCAGGCGCGTTCGCTCTCGAAGCGCCCAATCCGATAGACGCCGGAGTGTACTCGCTCCACGCCGTCGGCAACATGGGGTCGTCAGCAAACGCCGTCCTGGTAATCCAGGCAGAGAAGTAGCCAACCCGTCACAGTCTGACACAATCGAAGACGCCCCGCTCCCATCGGGGCGTCTTTACTATTCCCTCGAAACTAGTCCCGTCAGTCCCGTCCTGCCGCCGCCTCTTCAATGTCGTCCGCGGCCTAGCGGCCGGTCGTTATTCGGAGCGTCTTCGGCCTGCGGCCCACCGTATCGACGACTTCGATCCTCAGTCCGTCATACTGCACCCAGTCTCCGGGCGTCGGCACCTTGCCAAGCTGATGGAACAGCAGACCGCCTATCGTGTCGAACCCCTCCGCGACTACGTTCGACTGCATAGACTCGTTCAACTCGTCAATCGGCAATCTCGCGTCCACCAGAAACTCGAACTCGCCGATGCGCTGAATCTCCGGCTCGTCCGTGTCGAACTCGTCGTGAATCTCCCCGACGATCTCTTCCAAGAGGTCCTCGATTGTCACGATTCCCGACACGCCGCCGTACTCGTCCACCACCACCGCCAGGTGTGTCCGACGTTCTTGGAACTCTTGCAGAAGCTGTTCCAAGTTCTTCGACTCCGGGATAAACAGCGGCTCTCGGGAGACCTGCTTCGCCGTGATCTGTCCGTTGGCGTCCCCGTTGGCGAGTTGCTGAAGCACGTCTCTGGCGTGGGCGACTCCTTCGATGTGGTCCAGGTCGCCCTTATAGATCGGGATCCTGCTGTGTCCGGCGAGGTTCATCACCTCCGCAAGCTCTTCCAGGCGCGCCGTTTCCTCCACCGCGACGATGTCCACCCTCGGCGCCATGATCTCTCTCGCGACCGTCTTGTCTAGCTGCACGACGCCCCGGATCATCCTGACCTCGTGCTCGTCCAGCGGTTCGTCATTCGAGTCCACCGCCATCGAGAAGTCCAGGGACTGCTGGTCGCTCCCCCGCGAAACGAGCGACTGAAGCGCCAGCGCCGGCCTGAGAGGAATAGACAGCAGCCACGACAACCTTGCCATCTCGGGGCAGACCCGCTTCGCGTACTTAATTCCGGCGGAGCGGCCCAGCAGCGACGTGGCGGTGGCGATGATCAGTCCGATCAACGCGGCGACCGCGATCAGGAACCAGTTGACGCCCCACGTCGCTACCGCGAACGCGACCGTCGAGGTCAGCGTACCCGCGAGCGCGCCCAGGCTCACCAGCCGCAAAGGCGCAGTGGGCCCGGACGGGAGCGCCGAGAGGCGCCGCAGAAACCTGCTCGCCCGATCCGACTCGTCTCCGATAGACGACGACAGAGACCCGATTCGGGCCCCGATTGCCGCCGCGCCAAGATCCGAAACCGCCAGTAGCAGGACGAAAACAGCTAATGCTACGATCGATAAACTACTGTCGCTCTCCAATTCAGCACTCCACCCCCGCGTGATTCACGCGGACGGAATCAACTCTATCTGGCATCCGTTCTCTTCGATCTGATCCTCGCCGGAGCGCCGACAGCCCCGGAGTCCGGCGGAACGTCCTTGTTGACCACAGACCCGGCTCCCGTGTACGAGCGGTCGCCTATCTTCAACGGCGCGACCATCATCGTGTCGCAGCCGATGAAGACGTCGTCGCCTATCACGGTCCGGAGCTTGCTTTCACCGTCATAGTTGCACGTAATCGAACCCGCTCCTATATTAACGTTGGAACCGAGGTCGGCGTCCCCTATGTAGCTGAAGTGCCCAGACTTGGTTCCTCGGCCGACCCTGCTGTTCTTGATCTCGCCAAAGTTTCCGACTCGCACGCCGCTTTCCAAGTGCGTACCATGACGGATGTGGCTCATCGGGCCGACGCTGACGTCCGACTCCAGCGTTGCCCCCTCTACCATCGAGGCCACAACCCTGCTACCGTCTCCGATGCTGGAATCTACGACGATCGAGTTGGGGCCGATCTCGCACCGCTCGCCAATCGTCGTCGCGCCCTTTACGTGCGTATTCGGATGCACGACCGTATCCATGCCTAGCTCGGAGCCATAGTCTATGTACACTGACGACGGATCGGGCATACCGACCCCTTCCAGCATCCAGTACTTCCGGATCCTGTCCCGCAGTATCGACTCCGCCAACGACAGGTCCACGCGCGTATTGACCCCCATACCCTCATCCCCGTCGTCCAAAGTGAAGGTCTCGACCCTGTGGCCTTGACTGATCGCCAACTCGATCAGGTCAGTCAAGAAGATTTCACCAGTGGCCGACGGCGCCAGGGTCGGCAGGTTATCCCACAGCCAGGCCGATTGGTAGCAGTGCAGGCCGGTGTTGATTTCAGTAATGTTCAAGACTTCCGCGTCCGCTTGCGACTGCTCCACGATGGCTTTCACGCCGCCGTCCGAGTCCCTCAGCACCCTTGCCAGGCCGTCCGGATTGGAGGGTTTCGACGTCAGGATGGTCACCGGAGTTTCCGCCCTGGCGTGAGCCGTAGTCAACGTTCTCAGGGTCTCCGGCCTGATCAGAGGCGCGTCCCCTACGGCGACCACCAGGTTGTCGAAACGGCGCGCCGCATCCTCCGCTTGAAGCAGCGCATGGCCTGTTCCAAGCTGCTCATGCTGCTCCGCATAGACGAAATTGGGGCCGAGCGCGTCCTGAACAGCCGAAGATGACCCCGGAACCACGAGAATCACGGGGGCGAGGCCCGCGTCCATGGCGCTGTTGGCGATGATTCTCGCCATCGGGGCGCCACATATTGGGTGAAGGGGCTTCGGAGTGTTCGACCTCATCCGACTGCCCTTCCCGGCGGCGAGAATTACGGCGGCGAAGGAAGTCATGAGAGGCAAACAAAAACACGCCCAACCGACGGGCCCGTCAGGCCCATGTCAGGCGCAGATGTGCGGATTCGTCTATCAGATGAATCGTCCAATTTGGCCCATGCTAACACAGGCGCTTATACCTGTCAATTTCCCCCACCCGACTGAGCCTGTGTCAGATTGGTAGGTGGGCGTGTCACCCTCACCCTCAAGGGAGCTTAAAGGGGTAGGTATTCACCCTCACCCTAGCCCTCTCCCTCAAGGGAGAGGGGATATGTTGGTTGGTGGATGGGGGTTCACCCTCACCCCAACCCTCTCCCTCAAGGGAGAGGGGGTATATTGGTCCAAGGGAGAGGGGATCTTCTGCCACCCTGCCCATGCCCCTCTGGATTCCGGCCTGCGCCGGAATGACGGTTGGATGGTGTTCGGGGTTAGGAGTCGTCTATGTGGTCCGGGGGGTGGATGCGGTAGATGCCGTTCTCGTCGAAGTAGAGGCGGTCGCGGAAGAGTTCAATGTTCCTCATGCCGCGGACGGTATCGAGTATTTCTTCTTCCGACTTGGAGAGTTCGTAGGCCATGACGTGGTACTCGCAGAGGTCGTCATCACCGAAGCAGTCCCCGCAAGGGCCTGTGTCTTCGCGGTCTCCGTACTCTTGCTCGAACCTCTCGCGCTCTTTTCTCATGCCCTCGATGACGTTGCGGGCGTAGTCGTCGGCCTCGATGATCTTTTCGAGGGAGAGGTTGGGGTCGATCTCGGCGGGGTGTTTGTTGGCCCAGTCGGCGTCGAATGCGGGGTCTTGGTTGTGGTCAGGAGGGGTTTGGAGGTCCGCGACTGCGCCGAGGACACGGTCGAGTATCATCTGGCCGGCGGTGATGCGGTGGCAGGGCTTGACGGACGTGTCTTCGGGGTCGGGTTCGTGGATGTAGGCCAGTATGGAGGCGAGTTCGGCTCCGTAGTTGGTGATTTCGAGGATGTAGTATTGAGCTTCGTGGACGAGGTCGGGGACACGGTTGGGGTCGTGGGGCAGTTTGTTGGGGTTGTGCAGCCTGACGGGGGCCTGCGGCGGGCCTAGCGCGTCGTCGAGTTTCTCTTCGAGCTTGGCGACGGGTCTGTCTGAACTGTGATTCGTCTGATTTTGGGATTTCGCTGATTGTGGGGATTGGCTCGGTTCAGGAGATGGAGCGCAGTGCCGAATCTTGGCGACTTTGCCGAAGCCTCTGTCGTAGAGGACCTTGGTTGCCCTGATGCGGTCGTAGGTGTTGGCTTCGGGGTCTTTGCCTTTGGCGATTTCGAGCAGGTTGTCGAGGACGCGCTGGATACCGCCGGTGGCATCCTGAAGATGCTGGGCGGCGTGTCCGGCGAAGACCGGGTTTATGGTGGCTGTATGTATTTCGGACTGCATGAACATTAGTATTGCACATGCGGTCTGAGGATGTCAAGGGGGGGGTTTTGGTGGATAGTGGGTAGTGGATAGTGGGTAGTTTTTGGTGGAGGTGTCTGAACTATGATTTTTGTGATTGGGGTGATTTTTGTGATTGTAGGTGCGGGCGAGACGCCCGCGCTCCCAAGTGGGCCCGACAGAACTGACACAGGATCTTTTGGTGGGTAGTGGGGGTGTCTGCCAGGGTCTTTCAATATAGCCACGACCCACGTGGGTTATACTGACGGCAGATCTGACGGAGACTGGACGATGACACCTTCCGGTCATATCACAGGGCGGCTACACGGCTGTCTCTTGGCTCTGGCCATCTGCGCGATTCTGATCGTATCGGTTGCCTGCCAACTTCTGGGCGGCACAGGTGACGCCGTGACCCAAGTTGACACTGCGCCCGAATGTGAGTGGGATATTGAGAGCCTGCCCCCGCCGAATTGGTTTCTTATCCCTGCATCCCTGGATGAGCAGGTCTTCGAGTCGAGCGTCATCGCGCGGGCAACGCTGCTGTCAGTCACCGCAACGACGGAGAGGGTCCCCAGCGATGGCGGCGAAGCACTGTGCTACAGTCCGGTGCAGGAATTGCGTTTCAGCGTCCACGAGTACCTCAAAGGGAGTGGGGCGAGCGAATTGCTCGTGGTTGTGAGGGGCGACAGAAAGTTCCCGATAGAGACGGAGGCTCGCGCGGAGGCCGATGGGTCCGTGGCCAAGCGAAACACCACTTGGGACGACCGACAGGCGGCGCTCTTTCTGAGGCATCGGTATGATCCATATCCGTCCGGCGGCGCATCCGGCTCCTCATCAGCCAACGCCCTAGAGTTTCAAACTGGGTACTTTCAATCCGCACGTCATGGGGCTAGTAAGTTTGAATACGCCATCGACACCCCCAGCCGCGCCTGGCTGCCCGCTTCGGACGCGGCGGTGGGGCATTCCGCAAGTGTCGACAGCCTGTCCTTCATTACGGATGGGACAGTTACGGCGACTCCGGTCATCTCGCTGGCGGAGTTGAAGTCCGCGATAGCGGAGATGGCGGCCATGTTGGAGGCGGGGAAGGGCATCGAGGGACACACGGTTTGTATCAGAAGCAAATTTAACCACGAGAGGTATATGCGCGCGCAGCGCTTGGAAGGTTATCCTTGGACTCCGGCCAGCTTCTCCGAAACCCTGTCCTCCAACTCAGCGTCCGGAGCGGAGATCGATAGGGATTTCATGGATACCGGCGAGCCGAAATATCATAAATTTTGGGTGAGCGGCCCGGATAAGGCCCACTTCCAAGCCCCGATCGTCGATGACGACTCCGACCCGGCGAATGGCTACTATTTCACCCTTTCCACGACACGCCCGCTGCCCGCCGGCGCCTACGTCGTCAACTTCAACATGCAACACGCTGACTATATTCCCTGCAACTTCATACCTAACGGTGCCTACTTCCAATGGACTGTAACGGCGGAGGCCCCGTCCGGTGTCTTGCACGAAGCATTCTTCGACCCTGTTGACCTTGGCGGCGGCGCGGTTGGGGCGGACGGCTCCAAAGGAGTTCTGAAGCCCGCGGCGTTCAGGTACGGCAACGGCACGACCACTATTGAGCGCATTGAGTGGGCGTCGAACGCGGTAGAGATTGAACTTGACCCGCACACTACCCTGGCGAACCACCACGCGGACTTCATCGCGCTGAACGGGACGGTATCGCTGCGTTTGGACTTCGACGACGCCTCGGCGGTGACTGAGGGCGGAGACACGTCGCTTCAGTGGAGCGGCTGCGCCAAGCCGTGGAAGGACGGCGACCTACTGATGCTCCGCATCAGCGTCAGCACGACGACGGCGGGAGCGGTGAACCCGGCGCCGTGCGAGTTGGCGTCGGTGGCGACCTCTACGGCCAGCACGCCGTAGGGAGTTGTCAGAATCAGGATTTGCGGGATGGGGAGGATGTTCAGGATGGGGTTGGTTGGGTTTTTGGGATGACGGAGAATGTAGTTGGTATCCATCAAAGCTAAGCGGGCAGGGTACTAATAGTGGTTCCAGATGATTGTGAGGATGATTCTATTGTTCACCCTCACCCCGTATCGGAGTACGGGGCAGGCTCTAGCCCTCTCCCTCAAGGGAGCTTAAAGGGGTAGGTATTCACCCTCACCCCAACCCTCTCCCAGAGGGAGAGGGGGCCTGTTGACTGATATTCGTGGTTGTTTTTGCATTTACCTACCCTTGTCAGCCCTCAAAGGAGAGGGGGTTTTCGCGGTCGCGTGTGCGGCACCTACTGATCCGGGACAGGATCCCCGACTAAAGACCACCCACTACGCACTACGCAACTTCGTGTATAATGGGGCCGACTTTCAGAACCTGAGACTATCGGAGGAAGATTCATGACTACCGGCTCTTCGTTCGAGACCATTGGCAAGCCCCCGCCGGACAGCTTCGAGGTCGCGCCGAACATCGACCGCGAAAACGTCGCCGAGTTCGACTGGCAGACCATGTTCGACGAACTGGACTGGCTTCCGGGCGGCGGACTGAACAAGGCGCACGAGGCGATTGACCGCCACGCCAACGGCGCCAAGCGCGACAAGCTGGCGATGATATGGGAGGGCAAGAACGGCGAGCGCGAGGACTACACGTTCGGCGACCTCAAGCGTCACACCGACAGGTTCGCCAACGTGCTCAAGAGTCTCGGAATCGAGACAGGGGACCGCGTTTTCACGTTCATGGACCGCGTTCCCGAACAGTACATCGCCGTATTCGGCATACTCAAGGCGGGCGCGATCGCCGGGCCGCTCTTCTCGGCCTTCGGACCGGACCCGGTCAGGGACAGGCTTCAGGACTCCGGGGCCAAGGTTCTCATCACACAGCCCGACTTGCGACGGAAGATCTCCGGCATCATACCCGAGCTCTTCAACCTCCAGCACATCATCATCGTCAACAAGAACGGGCGCGACCCCGCGCCAATCGACGCCCAGGACCTCGACTACTACGAGGAGATGGGCAAGGCGTCCGCCGACTTCACCACCGTGGCGACCTCCCAATACGACTACTCGATCATGCACTACACGTCCGGGACTACGGGCAAGCCCAAGGGGGCCGTGCATCGTCACCAGGCGGTCGTTCAGCAGTACGCCACGGGAAAGTGGGCGCTCGACTTCCACGACGACGACATCTACTGGTGTACCGCCGACCCCGGCTGGGTAACGGGCACCTCTTACGGGATGCTCGCGCCCTGGACGAACGGCGTCACGCAGCTAATCTATGAGGGCGGATTCAGGGCCAGCGCGTGGTACGAGCAGATCCAGAAGCACAAGGTGACGGTGTGGTACACCGCCCCCACAGCCATCCGAATGCTCATGAAGGCCGGGGAGCAGGTTCCGAAACGCTACGATCTGTCTTCGCTGCGCTTCACCGCCAGCGTCGGGGAGCCGCTGAACCCGGAGGCGGTCGTCTGGGGCAAGGATGCCATCGGTCACGCCTTCCATGACAACTGGTGGCAGACGGAGACCGGGGCCATTATGTGCGCCAACTACGCATCAATGCCCATCAAGCCGGGGTCCATGGGCCGCCCGATACCGGGCATCGAACTCGGCGTCGTGGATGAAGACTTCAACCCGGTCCCGACGGGAGAAGACGGCAACCTCGTCGCCCGTCCCGGATGGCCCTCGATGTTCCATACATATTGGCAGAACACGCCGATGTACAACTCCAGGTTCAAGAAGGGCTGGTACATCACCGGCGACACGGCGCGCGTGGACGAGGACGGCTACTTCTGGTTCGTCGGACGCGCGGACGACGTGATCAACACGGCGGGACACCTGGTAGGGCCGTTCGAGGTCGAGAGCGCGCTGATCGAACACGAAGCCGTGGCCGAGGCGGGCGTCATCGGCAAGCCGGACCCGATAGCGATGGAGGTCGTAAAGGCTTTCGTCTCGCTCAAGGACGGCTACGAGGAGACCCCCCAACTCCGGCGCGAGATCATGCAGTTCGCGCGGACTAAGCTCGCCGCCGCGGTCGCGCCGCGCGAAATAGACTTCATCCCCGGCCTGCCCAAGACACGGTCGGGCAAGATCATGCGTCGACTCCTGAAGGCCCGTGAACTCGGCCTGCCGGAGGGCGACACTAGCACGCTGGAAGAAGACTAGGAAGCAAGCGTTGGTAGCGCAAATCCATCTCGAAGTGAGCCGCGGGCTCATTCTTCACGCGCAGGAACAGCTTGAACTGGGCGACGTCATTCAGGCGTCCGAGAAAGGCTGGGGCGCGGCGGCCCGAGCCGTCAAGGCCGTCGCGGAACGTCAGGGATGGCAACACGGTTCCCACCGCGACCTGTTTGCCGTGGTCGACAGAATTACCAGGACGACGGGACGGCCCGAAGTCCGCGAACTGTTCAGCGCGGCGAATTCCTTGCACCAGAATTTCTACGAAGGATGGCTGAGCGACGAGTACGTTTCCGGCAACATAGACAGCGTGAAGAAGCTGCTGGACATACTGGAGCCAATGGCGGCAGAGCCCTACTAAGCAAGACTCGCCGCAGACAGAGCGTAAGAAGGAGCTTTAAATGAAGATCTGCTGGTTCCACCTGATGCCATACCGGTATTTGCCGCCCGACTTCGAGGAGAAGTACCGCAGCGTGTGGGTGGACGTCCCCAGTCACCTGTTCGATCCGGTCAAGGCCAACCAACTCTACAACGAGTATCTGGACGAGTTGGAATTCGCCGACCAGGTCGGCTTCGACGGCATCTGCATCAACGAGCACCACAACAACGCATACGGCATCATGCCGTCTCCGAACATACCGGCCGCCACGCTGACGCGGCGGACACGGGACTCCGCAATCGTCGTCTTGGGCAACAGCCTCGCGCTGTACAACCCTCCGCTCAGAGTCGCGGAGGAGTTCGCGATGCTCGACTGCATAAGCGGCGGGAGGCTTGTGGCGGGATTTCCGGTCGGGACGTCCATGGACACCAACTACGCCTACGGAGCGACGCCCGCGAGCCTGCGCGAGAAATACTACGAGGCCCACGACCTCGTAATGAAGGCGTGGACCGAGCCAGAGCCGTTCGCCTTCAACGGCAAGCACAACCAGATCAGGTACGTAAACATCTGGCCCCGTCCGCTCCAGCAGCCGCACCCGCCAGTTTGGATTCCGGGAGGCGGCAGCGTCGAAACCTGGGAGTGGACCGCCCGGATGGACTACGTGTACTGCTACCTCAGCTACTTCGGATACAAGCGCGGCCTCAAGACCATGGATGGCTTCTGGAAGGAGATGGAGTCGCTCGGAGTGGACGACAACCCCTACCGCGCAGGATTCCTTCAGCTTGTCTGCGTCGCCGAGACCGACGAGAAGGCAAAGGAGCTTTACGCCGAGCACGTCGATTACTTCTACAAGAAATGCCTGCACGTTTACGATGGCTTCGCCGAGGCGCCCGGCTACCGCACCATCCGAACCATCAAGTCCGGCGCGGTACAGCAGGTTGGAGCCAACGCCAGCAGGTTCAGGCAACAACTGACTTGGGAAGACTACGTCGAGGAGGGCTACGTGATCGCCGGAAGTCCCAAGACCGTCATCGAAAACCTCCGCAAAGCGGTCGAAGGTCTCCGCGTAGGGCACCTGATGACTCTGTTGCAGATCGGTTCCATGCCGCGAGACCTGACCATGAAGAACACGGAGATGTTCGCTACACAGGTCAAGCCATACTTGGAAGACATGTGGGACGAGTACGAGGATCGCTGGTGGCCGCAGCCGGTTGACGTGGCCGACCGCGCCGAGCCCGCAAAGGTTGGTGGCTGACCGATGACCATTACATCAGCGCCTGAGACCCTGACCGTCCAAGTCGGCCCCATAACCACGAAGTACCTGAGGAAGGGCGAGGGACACCCGCTTCTCTACCTTCACGGAGCATTCGGTTACAAAGGCTGGCCTGACTTCTTGGACGAACTCTCCCAGAGTTTCACCGTCTATGCGCCGACTCATCCCGGATTCGAGGGCGACGACGACATAGACCACGTCGAAGACCTTCTGGACCTCACCCTATACCACGCGGACCTGATCGAGGCGCTGGGGATGGAGAACCCGCACGTCGTCGGCCACTATTCGGGCGCCATGGTCGCCGCCGAAATGGCCGCCGTCTGCCAACGCAACATCGGCAAGATCGTACTCGCCGCCCCAGCCGGACTCTGGCAGGACGACAACCCCGGACTCGACTACAACGCCACCCCGATTACGGAAATTCGCCAAGCCCTCTTCGCCGACCCGGACTCCGACGTCGCCCTGAGCATGTACCCCGAACCCAAAGACGACGAGGAGCGAGGCTGGCAGATCATTCATAGGGTGCAGTCGCTCAGCGCGGTGGGCAAGTTCCTCTGGCCGATACCGGACAAGGGACTTATTCGCAGGGTGCATCGTATCAAGAGTCCGACGCTCGTCCTAGTTGGCGACGGCGACAAGGTCGTCCCAACCGCCTACGCCGAAATGCTTACCTCGCGCATACCCAACTCCAAGTCGCGGGTCGTGGAGAACGCGGGGCACATGTTCCCGCACGAATACTCACACGAGTTTGCGGAGATCGTCACGGACTTCCTCTCGGAAGGTAACTGAACGCCTGCCCAATCTACTCGCGCGGTACTATCGGCAGCTTGACGTGAGACGGGTACTCGGACGTGTGGAAGACCGTCTGGAGAGCCGGGATCATCGCGGAGTCCGCCCCTATCTCCGCGCCTGAGTTGGTGTTGCGGTCGAATCGCGGGAAGTTTGAGCTTGAGATCTCCAGGCCGATCCGGTGGCCCTTCTTGAACACATTTGAGGTTGCCCACAGGTCGATTGTGTACTCATACACCGTTCCTGGCTGAATCGGAGACGCCGGCTGCCTGGGATTGCGGTATCGCGCCCTGATAATCCCGTCCGTCAGATTCCTGACGTAGCCCGACGGCTCCATATCGACCAGCTTAGCGGTGAAGTCCGTGTCGGCGGCGCTGGTCGAAGCGAACAGCGTCACGCTGACCGGCCCGGTCACTTCAACTTCCTGATCCAGCGGAGGAGTCGAATAGACCAGCACGTCCTCCCTGCCCTCGACCCAACGCTGGTCATAAGCGCCGAAGCGCATGAACGCCGTATCGCAGCACAGGCCGCCGCCGACCGTCGGGACCGGATTGGCGGGGTTGTACGCGAACACGTCCGGCGCTTCCTCTCCCGGCTCCTCCCGGCTCAGGGAGCCATCGCCGTTGAGAGTGTTCGCCCTGCCCTTGCTGCGCAGGTAGAAGTTGGCCGTCTCGGCCCTGGAGAGCGGCCACTCGTCCTCGTAACGCCACACGTTTTCGCCCATGACGAAGATGCGAACGGGGCTCTCCTCCGCCACTCCGTTGTCTTCGCCCAGCAGCACGTGGTCATAGAACCTCAGCGTCGCGCCCATCATGTCGATTGCGGCCGCCGCCGACCTCGTTCCGAAGTTGTACTCGCCCGATACCCCCGGCGTAAACCCATGTACCCACGGCCCGATGGTCAGCCGCTGACCGTTGCGCGCCGCCTCCGTCGCGCCCATGCTCCGCATCCGTTCATAATTCCTGATCGTGCCGCCCAGGAATATGTCGTACCATCCGCCGTAGTTGAACGCGGGCACGCTTATCTCCGAGTGAGACTCCTCTATGCACACCTGCTTCCAGTAGTCGTCGTACTCGGGATGCGCCATCCAGTCGTAGTAGTACCGCGCTATCTCATTCTTCAGCTTCGGCATGTCTTTCATGGGCATGTACTGGAACCACTGCGTCAAATCGTCCTTCGCGGCGATCAGGTCATCGAAGTCCTCGTCGTGAAGGTGAAAGCGTTGAGCAAGGTTGGCCCAGTTCGCCGACGACAGCGACCCCATAGTCCAAGAGAGATTGAATCCCAGCTCGAACGCTCCGCCCTGCCAGGCCCAGCCTTCGTGATAGTCCGACGCCGTAACGCCGGGGGCTATCCCTGCCAGTGACGGCGCGCCGGACTTTGCCGCCAGCCACTGCGTCGCGCCGACGTACGATGTCCCGTACATCCCCACCTTCCCGTTGCACCACGGCTGGGAAGCCACCCACTCCACCGAGTCGTATCCATCGTTGATCTCGTTGAAGAACGTGTAGAAGTCTCCTTCCGAGGTGTACCTTCCCCGCACGTCCTGAATTACTATCGCGTAGCCGTGGCTCGCGGCGCGGATGGCGTCGAGGATGCCAGTCCGGTTCTGCGGAGCGGACTTGTCGTATGGCGTCCTCTGAAGCAGCGCGGGCACGCGACCGTCCACCCGCGGCCTGAACACGTCCGCGTATGTGGTGACTCCGTCCCTCATCATGATCGGTAAGTTATGGTCGAAGGTTACTGAATACGAGCCGGGCATATTGGCCTCCAGGGAGCGATTTTGCATGATTAGCCGCCGCATCGGCGACCTCGCTGAATGTAGCACAGCCGCCTCATACGGGCAACCTGAACCACAGTTGGCCCGCGCCGATCAAACCGGACACCCCCCGAATAACGTATACTAAGGCTAGCGGCCCTGCGCTCTCCGCGCCCCGTCGCTCGCTCCGGAATCCCGCCGCGCGCAGCGCAGAGTCTCCTTGGAGGCATTGATGGAACAGTCCGAAATTCGAGAGTTGAATCAGCGCATCCGCGGCGAGTCCGAGTTCCTAAAGAGGCTCGACGCCGAAATTCGCAAGGTCGTCATTGGACAAGACGACCTCGTGGAACGTGTCCTGATCGGCCTTCTGGCCGACGGCCACATCCTATTAGAAGGCGTGCCGGGCCTCGCCAAGACGCTGCTCGTCAAGACAGTCGCCCAGGCCGTTCACGCCGATTTCTCAAGGCTCCAATTCACTCCCGACCTGCTGCCGGCGGACTTAATCGGCACCCAGATATACAACCCTCGCACCACCGAGTTCACCGTCCACAAGGGACCGATCTTCGCCAACCTCGTGCTGGCCGACGAGGTCAACCGCGCCCCCGCCAAAGTCCAGAGCGCGCTCCTCGAGGCCATGCAGGAGCGGCAGGTCACTATCGGAGACAACACCTACCCCCTCGAAGTGATGTTCCTGGTACTGGCCACTCAGAACCCGATCGACCAAGAGGGCACCTACCCGCTCCCGGAAGCGCAGGTTGACCGCTTCATGCTCAAGGTCATCGTAGATTATCCTCCCCGCAATGACGAGAAGATGATCATAGACCGCATGACCGGCGCCGAGCCTCCGGAGGTCGCGCCCGTCATCGAACCCAAGCACATTCTCGACGCCCGCAAGACCGTCCGCTCCATCTACGTCGATGACAAGGTAAAGGAGTACATCCTGGACCTGATCATGGCCACCCGATTCCCGGACCGAAACGGCATGGCGCAGCTTCGCCCATTGATCGCATACGGAGCCTCGCCACGCGCCGGAATCTACATGGTCATGGCCGCCCGCGCGAACGCATTCATGCAGGGACGCGGCTACGTCGCCCCTGAAGACGTCAAGAAGATCGCCGCCGACGTGCTCCAGCACCGCGTCATACCGACATACGAGGCTGAGGCCGAGGCTATCTCTTCGTCCGACATCGTCAAGGACATTCTCGACCACGTTGAAGTACCCTGAGAGAACACTGGATGCTGTCTCCCGAGTTGGTAGAGCAGATCAAGCGAATCGAAGTCCGCTCCAGGCAATTGGTCACCAACGTCCTCGCGGGAGAGTACCAGTCGGTCTTCAGAGGCAGGGGCGTGGAGTTCGACGAAGTACGTCCTTACGTTCCCGGTGACGACGTCAGGCGCATAGATTGGAACGTCACCGCCCGCATGGCCGAAACCTACGTCCGCCGCTACCAGGAGGAACGCGAGCTGACCGTCATGCTGGCCGTGGACGCAAGCGGCTCCTCAGAGTTCGGGACCGCCCAACGATTCAAGCGCGACCTCGCGGCTGAACTGGCCGCGGTCATCGCGTTCGCCGCCATTACCAACGGCGACCGCGTCGGCCTCATGGTGTTCACCGACCGCGTGGAGCTTCTGCTGCCGCCCAAGAAGGGCCGCAGGCACGTTCTGAGGATGGTGCGCGACCTGCTGGTGTTCGAGCCCGGCAACTCCGGCACGGACATCAGCATCGCGCTCGCGACGATGAACCTGCTGCTCAAGCGGCGCAGCATCGCGTTCCTCATTTCCGACTTCTTGGCCCCGGTGGAAAGCTACCGGCAGGACCTCGCAGCCACCGCCCGCCGCCACGACCTCGTCGCGGTGGACGTGCATGACCCCGCCGAGCGCGAGTTGGGGCGTGTCGGCATCGTGGCCCTCGAAGACGCCGAGACCGGAGAACTCGTTTGGGTCGATACTGACGACGATTCATGGCGCAGAGCCTTCGCCAGGCAGGTCGAGGAGCGCGAGGACGACAAGCTCCAGGCCATGCGCTCGCTGGCGGTGGACCGCATCTCCGTCCAGACCGGACGGGAGTACATCGCCAGCCTGAACGACTTCTTCAAGCAGCGCGCCAAGAGGCGTCCGCGTTGAGGGCCGCATCCGTAATTCTGGCCCTGGCGCTGGCCTGCGCCCTGCTCCGCGTGAGTACGGCGTCGGCGCAGTCTCTCTCGGTGGGCGTCGGCCTGACCGTCCGGCCCGACTCCGTGACCGTCGGCGAACCGTTCACTATCACCCTGTCCGCAAACCACCCTCCGGACTATCACGTGATGTTTCCCAGGGTGCCCGCCAACTGGGGAGAGTTTGAAGTTCGCGCACAGAGCCCACTCCCGACCATAGACAACGGCGACGGAACCCTAACGTCTGCTACCGAGATCCGGGCCGTCCTGTTCGAACCCGGCGACCATGCCACGCCTTCCCTTAGCGTCTCCGTCCGCCATCCAGACGGCACGGTAATCTACCGGCCCGCGCGGCCCATAGATGTCACCGTGGTCTCGGTCCTCACGCCCGACGATACCGAGAAGAGAGACATCAGGCCGCAGGCGAACATACCCGTGCCCGCCGTATGGCCCTGGGCCGCCGGAGGAGCCGCGACCCTGGGGATGCTCGCCGTTGCCGGCGGATACCTGCTGCGAAGGAAATTCATGGGCGAAGCCGACATTCCCGAACAGCCTCAGACTCCCCCGGCCGAGGCCGCTCTCGCCGAACTCGACAGGATCGAGGCGCTGAACCTTCCGGCGCAAGGCCGCCTGGTAGAGCACTACGTTCTGGTGTCCGCCTGCCTGCGGCGATACATCGAGGGACGGTTCGGAATCCCCGCGCTCGATTTGACGACGCCACAGATCAAGGACATGATGTCCACACGCAGGTCGAGAGGCGTTGACCTGCGCGGATTCGGACAGGCGCTCGACGAGTCCGATCTGGTAAAGTTCGCCAAGTTGCTGCCCGGCCAAGACGACGCCATGTCCGTGATACGTCAGTCCAGAGACCTGATTCAGCGCATCAGGTCCGGGAGCGCAAGATTCGGTTCATACTTGGGTGAAAGAGGCGGCGCTCCACGATGACCGACGTACAGTTCGCCACGCCTGCCCTGCTTCTCCTGCTCCCGGCGGTATTGCTTGTCGCGCTGCTGCCGCTGTACGCGAGATCGAGGACGCGGCCCCCGTCTCTCAGATTCGCCAGCGCCTCCGCGGCCCGAACAGGATCGCGGAGCATACGGCTTAGGCTCAGGCCCTTCGTCCCCGCGCTCCGCTGGATCACGCTTGCGCTGCTGATAATCGCCGCCGCGCGGCCCCAGACCACCGACGCGAGGGAGATTCTCAGGGGAGAGGGTATAGACATCACGCTCGCGCTCGACATATCAGGCTCCATGGCGGCCTACGACTTCGACCCGGTCAACCGCCTCGAGGCGGCCAAGCAGGTCATCTACGAATTCATCGAAAGGAGAGAATATGACCGCATCGGCCTGGTCGTCTTCGCTTCGGAAGCCTTCGTCCACAGCCCGCCAACCGTGGACCACGACGCGCTGCTGTTCCTGCTCGAAGAGGTCAATCTCGCCTCAGTCCTACGTCTGCACGACGGCACCGCCGTCGGCATGGGACTCGCCGTAGCCTCCAACATGCTCAAGGACTCCGAGTCCGAGAGCAAGGTCGTCGTCCTATTGACCGACGGCGTCAACAACAGCGGCGACATCGACCCGCAAACCGCCGCCGCCGCCGCCGAGACACTCGGCATCCGCGCCTACACCATAGGAATGGGAAATCCCAACGACATGCTCGGCGCGCTGAGGTCCGGCTTCATCAGGGGAGACCTCGACGAGGAGACCCTCCGGCAGATCGCCGACACCACCGGCGGCAGGTACTTCCGCGCCACCGACACCGACGGACTCCGCACCATATATGAAGAGATAGACAAGCTGGAAAAGTCGGAGGTCGAAGTCTCCGTTTACGCCCAGCACCAGGAACTCGCGGGATGGTTCCTGATTGCCGTGCCCGCGCTCTTGCTACTGGAGGTTCTCGCCCACGCCACCATATTCAGGCCGGTCCCATGACTTTTGAAAGCTCACAGTTCCTGCTTCTGCTCGCCGCGCTCCCGGTCGCGATCGCGCTCATCGCGCTCTCCATCAGGAAACGCGCCGATTCGATGAATCGCATCGGCGACCACCACCTGGTAGCCAGGCTTGCGCGCACCGCCGACACGAGAGGGCGGATGATACGCAGGACGTTGATACTGGCCGCGCTGGCTCTTGCCGTAGTCGCGCTCGCCAGGCCGCAGTGGGGCGAGAGCAGCCAGATCGTCGAACGACGCGGCATCCAGCTTATGATCGCCCTGGACGTATCGAAGTCCATGCTCGCCGAGGACCTCAAACCCAACCGCCTCGAACGGGCAAAGTACGTAATCTCGGACCTCATAGCGCAACTTACGGGCGACGAAGTGGGCCTCGTGCTCTTTTCCGGGGCGGCCTTCGTCCAGTTCCCTCTGACGTTCGACTACGCCACCGCAAGGACGTTCCTCGACAACGCTTCGCCCAGAATGATAGCGACCCAGGGAACCGCCATAGACCGCGCCATAGACGTATCCATGGGTGGGTTCGACGACCAGCGGCTCTCTCAGAAAGTCATCGTCATCGTCTCGGATGGCGAAAATCACGAAGACGGCGCGCTTGAGGCCGCCCGCAAAGCCGCCGAGGCGGGAGCCATAATCTTCACCGTCGGGGTCGGGACATCCGAGGGACACACCCTCCCGGACTTGGACCGGTTCGGAGAGGTCACAGGCCCTCTCGTAGATAGTCAAGGCAACCTCGTCGTTTCCAGGTTGAACGAAATGGTTCTGAGGCAGATCGCGGTCGAGGGCGGCGGACAGTATTTCGCAGAGTCCGGCAGCGCCGCCGAACTGCTCGCTTTTGAGTTCAACACCCTTCAGGACGCCGCCTCGCAAGCCGAACTCCAGGAAAGGAAGGTGGAGCGGTTCCAAGTATTCGCCGTGATCGCGATAGTCCTATTGATCGGGGCCGAACTGGTCTCTGAGCGCAGGCGAAACGCGCCTCCGGTTCGGGCAAGGGGGCAGGAAGCATGACGCCGCGAGTCTTCATGATAGCCTTCTCCGCCCTGTTGACAACGCTCGCTGTCGTCGGATGCGACCGCGAAGGCCCTGAGACGGCGCGAGAGGGAAACGAGGCTTTCGACTCCGAACGTTACGGCGACGCCAGGGAAGCATACGACCGCGCCCTCAAGACGATGCCAGACCGTCCCGAACTCGACTACAACTCGGGCAATACCCTATACCGCGAGGAGAGGTTCGCGGAGGCCGGGGCGCGCTATGACGACGCCTTGCCCGACGCCGAGCGATTGCTGGCCAGAGATACCGCCTTCAACTCCGGCAACGCGCAGTTGGAAGCGGATAATCTCGAAGCGGCGATTGAGATGTACAAGCAGGCGCTCAGGCTCGACCCTTACGACCAAGACGCCAAGCATAACCTCGAGCTCGCCCTGAAAGAACTCGAAGAGCGTCAGCAGGAAGAGCAGGACCAAGAGGAGCAGGAAGACCCTCAAGAGGGCCAAGAGGAGGGCGAGCAGCAACAGCAGCCGGAGCCCGGACCGGGCGAGCAGCCGCCCGAGGACCAGCAGGGCGAGCAGGACCAGCCCCAGGGTCAGCAGGACGAGAACGAAGGCCCAGAGGGCGATGAGTCTCCCGGTGGCGAAAGCCCGCCGCCAGGCGAGCAGCAGCCACCCGAAGAATCGCGGCGTCAGCAGCAGGAGGCGCCTCCAACCGGACTGACAGAGGAGGAGGCGCGGCGGCTTCTCGACTCTGTACCAGACAATACACTTCAAGACAGGATAAGGCGTGGAGACCCCATTCCTGTACGCCCACTAGAGAGGCAATGGTGAAGAATCAGCCGACAACACGCCTCGCGCTAGTCGCCGCACTGCTGGCTGCCATACTTGGCGGCCTGATACTCGCGACGCCTCTGGCCGCCCAAACCGCGGACATCACCGCCGAGGTCGATAAAACCGACCTCAACATGAGTGAAGACGTGACCCTTACGATAACAGTCCCGGACCGCACCGCGAGCTTGCCCACGCTTCCCAGCATAGACGGTCTCACGCTGCTTGCGAGGTCCATAACCTCATCCCACACTTTCCAAAACGGGCAACTCCAGGGGGAAGTGCAATTCTTGTTCCGGTTCGCTCCAACCAGGCCCGGCAGAATAGACATAGGCCCCGTGACCGTCGTCGTGGATGACACTGAGCGCAAGACCGAACCGATCACTCTGTACGTCGAACCGGCGCCCGTCCAGCCACCCAACTTGGCCCCGCTGCCCACCGTCCAACCGACGCGGCAGACGACCGGCGGTTACTTCTCTGAGGCCGAAGTCGATAACGACAACCCTTATGTGGGAGAGCAGATCACATACACGCACAGGGTCTTCAACCAGGCGGACAGCATCTTCCCCAGCCTCATGTTCCCGCGCGGACTCTACAATCCGCCGGACTTCGCCGGATTCTGGAACCCGGTGGACCCTGAAGAACGAGAGTACACCACCACCATCAACGGGCGAAGGTACCTTGTGTCCGAGACGGACACCATCCTCTTCTCTATCCTGTCCGGCGACGTGACCATCGGGCGCGGCGCGACCTCGCGATTCGGCTCTATCCGGCAGTCCGCGCAGTCCAACCAGGTGGACCTGGATGTCCGGCCGTTGCCCCTGAACGAACCGCCCGCGTTCACCGGCGCAGTGGGCACGTTCACCATCGCCGCGGCGGTCAACAAGGTCACGACCACCGTTGGCGATCCGATAACTCTGCGAGTCACCCTCTCCGGGCAAGGCAACATAGAGAAACTTCCAGGCCCGTTGTGGCCGAAGCTCACGGGATGGCGTTCGTTCGACGGCGCGGGATCTCACAGCGCCCGTATCCTCGACGGGAAACTGGTCGGCAGCAGGTCATACGACCTCCTGTTGATCCCGGAAGTCTCCGGCGCTTTCGAGATACCCCCAATCGAGTACGCCTACTTCGATCCAGACGCCGAAGAGTATATTACGATCTCCACCGACCCGATAAGCGTGGAGGCGCTGCCCGACCCGGACGCGGTGGATGCTTCCCCCTCGGTCTCTGACGCGGCGGCCGAGGACGAAGAGACCGCATTTGACATACGGGACATCAAGGCCCCGCCGTCCGCCGGAATCCGCGCGCGAGGCGGCTCGGTCGCCGCCAGCCCCATCTTCTGGGCGTTGTGGCTTCTGCCGGTTGCCGGACTCCTAGCCCTCGCAGGTCCGAAAGCGCTCGCGCGCATCCGCAGAGACGGCGACGCCGCCGAGAGCGGCATCGAGGCCCGTCAACGCGCTTTGGCGCGACTGGCGGCCGTCGCTCCGACGACCTCCACACCGGATGCGGCCGCCTCGGCTCTGCACGGATACCTGAGCGCGCTCCTCGGCCAGTCTTCCACTCGGCTGCTGGCCGCGGACATAGTATCGAGAGTCCGGGAAATGGGGGTCTCGACGGCAACCTCGGAGCTTCTGGCGGTCACTCTGGATGCGCTGGACGAAGCCAGGTTTGCCGATCATGAGCCATCCGACCCAGCCGCCGCGCTGAATAACGTGGCCGAGGTCGTCCGTCGAATCAGCCGGGAGGTGGAAGCGTGAAGCGCATCGCAGCCGCGCCAATCGTCCTTGCGCTGGCGCTTCTCTCTCTCCCGTCGGAAGCCTCGGCGAATGAACCCTTCGATCTAGACGCCTTCGCCGCCGCGACTATGCTCTACGAGGAAGGCAGCTTTCAGGAAGCGGCTATGAGCTATGAGCGGCTGGTGGGGCTGGGCTACCACGACCCCACGCTCTACTACAATCTCGCCAACGCCTACTACCGCGCCGACGACTTCGGAAGGGCGGCGCTCAACTACCTCAGGGCAGAGCGTCTCGCCCCGTTCGACGCCGACATTCGCGCCAATCTGGAACTGGCGCGGTCGAAGCGCGAAGACAAGGGCTACTCAAGCGAACCGATTCCGGCCCTCGCGCAGATCGCCGAGTTCGTTCCGTGGGTTTCGACCAACCAGGCGGTCATGGCGGCGCTGGCGTTCTGGATTGCGCTCCCGGCCGTAATCTACGCCCACCTACGGCTCAGGCATGGCAGGTGGGGAGTCCGGCTGGCCCGCGCGGGAGTGATTGCGGCTATTGGACTGATAACCTCGGCCACACTTGCCGCCGGAGGCTACGTCCAGCAGTCGCATTGGGAGCGGGTCGCCGTCGTCACCGCGGAGTCCACCGAAGTCCGCGCAGGCCCCGGACGCCAGTATCCGGGCCAGTTCAGCATCGGCGCCGGAAACGAGACAAACCTGCTCCACACTCGCGGCGGCTGGCACAAGATCGGCATCCCCAGAACCGAAATCGTAGGCTGGATACCCGCCCAAGACGCCGAAAGCGTCTGGCCGCCCGGAGACTGAATCGGCTCCCCCTACCCTTCGCCCCCCCTGAGCCTGGGGTCGAGGAGGTCTCTCATGGCGTCGCCGAGCATGTTGAGACAGTAAACGGTAATAGTCAGGGCAAGACCGGGCCAGAGAGCCAGCCAGGGTGCTTGCTCCATGAACCGGCGCCCTTCCCGGCTGAGCATACCACCCCAGTCAGCAATGTTGGCTGGCAGACCGTATCCGAGGAAGCCCAGAGAAGCCAAAGACATGATTACGCCGCCTATGCTGATGCTGAATGCAATGATTATGACAGGCATCACATTGGGCATGACATGTCGGATGAATGAACGCCATTTTGTGTTGCCAACCGCCTCTGCCGCCAGAAAGTAGTCACTCCCCTTGATGGCGATAACGGCGCTTCGGAGTACTCTCGAGCCGCCGATGCCTCCTGATATCCCCAGGACCAGTATTATCTGCGGCAGACCCTTCCCCACTATGGACATTATGGTTAACAACAGTAGCAGTCCCGGGAAAGCAATCCAGGCATCGACAAATCTCTGCACAACCAGGTCCGATTTACCACCAAGGAATCCTGAAACGCCGCCTATCAGGCTACTGATCACAACACTAATAGTGGTCACTGTCAGACCGACAAGCATGGAAACACGAGCCCCGAAGATAAGGCGGCTCAATAAGTCTCGCCCCAACCCGTCGGTACCCAGCAGATACTTGGCTGATGGGCCAGTCAGTCTGTCTTCCAGGTGTAGTTCAAGAAAGCCATAAGGGGCCAGAGCATCGGCAAAGATAGCGACGAAAATCGATATCAATATGATAATCCCGCTGATAGCACCCAGTGGCTTCTCCTTGACCAGCCTGATAAAGAACGCAGCCAGCCGGGAACGTCTCCTTGGCGCAATTTCTGTCGATGGTATCCCTGCAGCGTCGCTCATATGCCTCCTCTACGTGTAGCGCACCCTGGGGTCCAGGTAAGGGTAGATCATGTCGGTAAGTAGAATGGTAAGCAGAACTACGGTGGACAAAAACAGGTTTACTCCTTGGATCACCGGGTAGTCTCTGTCATTGAGTGCATCCAGAAATAAACGACCTATCCCCGGCAGAACAAATATTTCCTCCATGATAACGGCGCCACCTACCAGCATAGGCAACTGCATGCCTATCAGAGTAACTATCGGGATGAGGGCATTCTTGATGGCGTGCCTCATAATAACTACCCTCTCATTGAGACCCTTGGACCAGGCCGTCCTGATATAGTCTTGCCTGAGCACCTCCAGCATCATGGTGCGCGTCAACCGCATCGTGCCTGCAGCCGAGGCCGTCCCCAGAATCAGGCTGGGAATGATGAACATCCCGAGATTCCCCAGCGGGTCTTCGACAAGAGGGATATACTCTACCGATGGCGACCAGCCCCACCAGATTGCCGGGTAGAGCATGACCATAATTGCCAGCCAGAAGTTAGGCGTTGCCATGCCGACGATGGCGGCGGTGCGCCCCACGTAGTCGGTCGCCGTATCCTGGCGAATCGCCGAGTAGATGCCGACTGGCAGGGCTATCACTAGCCCGATTACGATTGCCAGGAAACCAAGCTCAAAGGTTACCGGCAGTCTACCTAATATCCTCTCCTCTATCGACCAACCGCCGATCAGTGATTCGCCAAGGGTGCCCTGGAGGAGACCGTTGAAGCGCGACTCCATGCTAAACGGGTCAGGGGTCGGCAACACTCCTATCCAGCGTCCATACTGCACGTGCACAGGCACGTCTAATCCCAGCATACGCTCAAGAGCTTCGCGGTCTATATCGATGGCATACCATCCTTCCAGCTCACCCACCATAAGGTCTATTAAATCGCCGGGGATGAAGCGGACCGCGAGAAAGACTATGATGGTCAATATAAACAAGGTGGGGATTATCAGCAATAACCGCCTGATCATATAGGCTCTCATGTGATACACCTCATTGCGATTTCCCCCGTTATTTCTTTCGACATTGCCAACCGTCTTTTGTCATTGCGAGCCCCGATTCTATTGTCCCGACTCGGAAGTTCGTTGCATAAACCGCATCGTGTTCTGGAGGGGACCTGTGGTTCGACAGGGATCTCCTGAGCGAAGTCGAAGGGCTCACCACGAACGGGGGAATCCGACACCCCATGAACGGGAAAAACCGACACCCCGTGAACGGGAAAATCCAACGCTCCGTTCGCCCTGAGCCCGTCGAAGGGCAGCCGAAGGCGTTCTGTTTGATAAGCGCACTTCTGGGACAGTAGACTATCGGGAATTCGTCAAGTTCCTTCACTGCCTCTTCGCTGCACTTACAGCTTCGGTTCAGGACAAGCCTCGCAATGACAGCAAGAAGGGACTCCTCCCATTATTCGATAAGTTAAGTTAGGGAGCCGGGAGGCTTGAGCCTCCCGGCTCCCTTTTTCCCGTGAGGTCAGCCACAACGGGTGAAACCCCTAACGACCCATTGCTTCCTTCAGCTCACTATCAATCCAGAGGCGGGCAAACAAGGTATTACGTCCACCCCATCCCATACCTAATTCACCGAAAAAACCCTCGACCCACGGCTGGGTCGCGCTAAACTTAGGGGAGTTGGATTTAACTAGGCCCCAGTGCTCCCTTACAGTGATCTCATCGGCCTGTCGATGATAGCTCTTCCACTCCTCCACGGTGGTAGCAGTTTGCATGGCGGCAACCAGGGCGTCCATTCGCGGGTCCTTCGCTTTGGCGTTGTCAAAATCACCAAATCGTGTTATTCTATATATATATGTGGAGGGGGCCAAAACCCCATAATCCATATTATATATGTGCCACTCGTGCGTGTCCGCCCTGCCGAGAGCTGTTTGCTCAGCGGTAGTCTGCACAACAAGCTCGCTTTTAACGCCAATGGCTTCGAAGTACCCCATGAGGAGTTCTGTATAGGTCGGATCGTACCTGGAGTGTTGGGCAATCTTGACCTTGAATCTATACCCGTCGGCGCCGCGTGTAAGCCCAGCCGCATCAAGCAAAGCTTCTGCCCCTGCCGGGTCATACATATACCCCATCTTGACGTCTTCGGGCCAGTCTTCATATGGCCAGGCCCACCCTTTAGAATCTTGACTTACTAACCCATAAGGTGCTGGAACTCCCCAACGCTTAAAGAAGGTAGCGGAAATTGTCTCGCGGTCCACTGACATCTGTAGTGCCTTGCGCACATTGACGTCCTGCATGAGCGGCAAAGACTGGTTAAAACCGAAAGCGCCGTCAATCCAGAGATAAATGCGCGACAGCTCGATTTCAGGGTTGGTCTTCTGGAGGCTATCTACATTGTCGAGATTGGTTAAAGGAGAGTCGCCGGCGTTACTCAGCATATCAATCTTACCCGTGCGCAGTGCCGCCAGACGTGTTGACGTGTCTGGCATCAGCAGGGACCTGTACTCGTCAATATAGGGTAGGCGGTTCTCCGGGAATTTTTCGTCGTAGCCCCAGTAGTTAGGATTCTTCTCCCAGGTTACCGAGCTGCCCTCCACGAAATCAGTCAGTCTCAAGGGCCCGGTGCCGACCACGTTCCTCCAGTCCTTAGCGTCTCCCCATTTCTCGATTACCTCGCGAGGGAGCGCTATCCAGTAGTCGTTGACCATATTCCCCAGCGCATTGAGCTGAGGCCTCGGCAGCTTAATCTCAACCGTCCATTTGTCGGTGGCCGTTACCGATTCGATCTCTAGACCCATACCTATACCACCCTTACCGGCGCTAGGTCCGTCTTCTGTGAAATCGCCCAGACCCAAAAAGCGGTGATAGTTCCATTCGACGTCATAGGCATCGAACTCCCGACCGTTCACCGGCGCCTTATTGTCCCAGTTAACGCCCTGGCGGATGTTCCAGATGAACGTTGTGTCGTCGGGCATTGACCAGCTTTCAGCCAGAGCCCCTCTAGCCATCTCTGGGGTCACAATGCTGTATAGGTCAACGTGCATTTCCCTGGATAGTCCCCAGTCGGGGCGGGTTAGCTTCTCATTAACGCCACTGATGATGTGCTGCGCCCAGCCAAGATTCCACCAGGGGTCAATACCCGGAGGAAAGACCCTAACGGCCCACGTGAGTGTCCCGCCATACTGTGGCGCGGTCCACGTCATGCCGGTGGCGCGGTCGAACACATACCCCGGCCGCACCTCTTTCACGACGACTCGTTCTGGTCCCGCGACCTCGACCACCTTCACGACCTCTTTCTCGACCACCACAGTCTCACCGGGAACCTGTACCTCTTTGACCACCTCTACGGTGACGGTCTCGCCCGGTACCTCGACGGTCTTGACGACCTCTTTTTCAACTACCACTGTCTCGCCGGGGACCATTACCTCTTTGACCACCTCTACGGTGACTGTCTCGCCGGGGACCTCGACGGTCTTGACGACCTCTTTCTCGACCACGACGGTCTCGCCCGGAACCTCGACGGTCTCAGTTACCACTTTTTCGACCACGACGGTCTCGCCCGGCACCTGAACTTCTTTGACGACCTCTTTGACGACGGTCTCGCCGGGCACCTCAACGGTCTCAGTCACAACTTTCTCGACTACCACGGTCTCGCCGGGGACCTCGATTGTTTCTGAACTGCATGCCGCGGCGACCGCCAACAGCATTATGGCTCCTGCAACTACGACCAGCCAACGCATTGAATTAGATGTAAGCATGTCGATGCCTCCTTCTGGACGCCCACAAGGGACGCCCCTACATCCTGGGCGCCCACACGAGGCACCCTAGTCGAACCGGTCCGCACCGTTGCGGAGCCGCCCCCATTACGGGATGTGGGCTTTATATCACAAATTCCCCCCCCGTCAAGTGTTGCGATATCAAGTGATATGGGCAATAATACGAATATAAAGCACTAAATCACACAAGGATTTACTGTGTGAGGTGTGATTGGCGTGATCTATGTGATGAACCAGATGCGCCCGGCTGCTCCGCCCCTGTGGATTGCGGCCCAATTTCGGGGTTCGGGACAGTCTCCCGCTCATATCACCCCTTGACAAGAACATGGGTGCACTATTACATTCTTACATGAGTTCTCGAATCGATAGCACACTCAACATGAGTCAGACAGTGGCGAGCGCCAGGAAATGTCCTGATGGTGCAACCGGTTCATTCCCTAGAGCGGTCCCGACGGGGGCAGATGCGGCAGGTGCGGCAGATGCGCGGTAGGTTTAACATCGCCAAACTGCCGCAGATCTCAAAGCTGAACGCCTTCTCCCTTAGCTTTGACCGCGGCAGGTGCGGCAGCTGCGGCAGGCATTTCAAAAAACTTTTCCAGCGCAGAAACCGTTCACTTCAACTAACTTGATACAAGCCATATCAACCACGAACATCCCGTACGATTCTGTCCCCTGACCGAAAGCTACCACCTAATACCCGGACATCCGTAGGAGCGCATCGTATTGCGCCCGCACCCGTCGACGCCGCAATACAATCGCTTGGTGGCGGAATTGGGACCCCTCCCACCCTTTCCTGGACGCCACTGGCGCGCTAGAATTAGTGATTGGTGATTCATGGCTGTTACTTCACGCTTCACGCCACGCCACGCCCGGCTTCCGACGACGTTCGAGGCATTCCGCAACCGCGGTTTCAGGTTGCTTTGGCCCGCGAATTTCTTCTCGTACATTTGCCGCTGGATGCAGATGACCCTGCTGATCTGGCTCGTGTTGGACATCACAGGTTCACCGTTCAGGGTGGCGCTGGTCGGATTCTTCGGGATGGCCCCGCTGCTGCTGTTCGGCGCGGTCGGTGGAGTGTTGGTCGACCGAGTGGACCGTCGTCGACTCCTGATTGCGATGCAGATCCTCAACCTGGCCGCCGGAGTCGTGATGGTGACTCTGCTGCTCTCCGGAACAGTTCAGTACTGGCACACCTACCTGGTCGTATTCGCCAGCGGACTCGGATGGGCCTTTGATATGCCCTCGAGACGGTCCATGGTCCTCGACCTCATCGGCAGGGCGAGAGTGACGAACGCAATGGCCCTGGACTCGATGGGTATGCACGCGAGCAGGATGGCAGGCCCGGCCCTGGCCGGCGGATTCATCGCCGCTGTCGGCGTGACCGGCGGGTACTACGCCATGATCGCGCTCTACGCGCTGTCAATCGCCTTCCTCACGCCATTGAAGCTGCCGGCGCGGACACCGGTGTCCGGCTCGGTGAGCTTCAGCAGAAACCTAATGGACGGCTTCGCCTACGTCAGAACCGACCGCATCATCCTGGCGACCGTCATCATAACCGTGCTCATGAACCTGCTGATGTTCCCTTACATGCAGATGGTCCCGGTGATAGCGCGAGATACTATCGGTGTCGGGCCTGGACTCATTGGCATACTGATGGGGGCCGACGGGTTGGGCGCAATCATCGGGTCGGCGTTCATCGCGTCCGCGCGCCGGATCAGGCATCACGGACGGGTCTATCTCGTCGGATCGCTGATCGCGCTGACGATGTTGATCTTATTCGCGGCATCCAGATGGTTCGCCGTGTCTCTGCCGGTGCTGGTACTGCTCGGACTCGGAACCGCCGGTTTCGGCACGATGCAGTCCACCATAGTTGTGATCGCGGCAAGGGAGGAGATGCGGGGCCGAACGCTCGGAGTAATCTCGCTCGCCATTGGGGCCGGCCCTATCGGTGCCCTGATGGTTGGCGCCGTCGCCGAGGCAACGACTCCCGCCACCGCGGTCACCATCTTCGCGACCGTCGGCCTAATAACCGTCGGCGCGGTTGGCTGGCTCATGGCCGAGATCCGCGGCCCGATTGCCCAGCCGAGCGAACGGGTCCAAGTGGACTCCCCAGTACCGGCGGTTCAGAGGACTTAGGCTGTCGGCTTTAGGCGCCTCTACTTCCTCAAATGCCCATGATGTTGTAGCCGGTATCGACGTGCAGCGCCTCTCCGGTGATGCCGGACGACATATCGCTGCACAGGAACAGGGCGGCGCTGGCGACCTCGTCGTGCGTTATATTCCGCCCCATCGGAGAGCGGTCGGCGTGGGCGCGCTTCATGTCGCGGTATCCGCTGATCACGCGCGACGAAAGCGTATCGACAGGCCCGGCGCTTATCGCGTTGATGCGGATGTTGTCACGCCCGAGGTCCCAGGCAAGCTGCCTCACCTCGTTCTCAAGCGCGGCCTTCGCGGTGCCCATCACGTTGTATCCGGGGAACACGCGCCCGGACGCCTGGAACGTCATCGTGACGATGCTGCCGCCGTTCTCTTTCATGAGCGGCGCGGCGGCCCTGGCGACCGACACCAGCGAGTACGCGCTGATGTCCAGCGCGAGGCGAAACCCCTCCCTGGGAGTGTCTATGAACGGGCCTCCGAGGTCTTCCCTGTTGGCGAACGCGATTGAGTGGACCACTATGTCGATCTTGCCGACCTCAGCCTCCAGCTTCTCGAACGCCGACGCCACGCTCGCGTCGTCGCTGACGTCGCACTCTATCAGCGTGGGACTCGACGACAGTTGGCCGCCGATCTTCTCGACACTTGAGCCGATTCGCTCGTTGAGGTACGAGAGGGTCAGGCTCGCTCCCGCTTGGTCGAGCGCGCGGGCGATGTGCCAAGCGATGCTGCGCTGGTTGGCTACTCCGAAGACGAGGGCGTTCTTTCCCTCTAGGTCGATGGCGTACAAACTTGCCCTCCCGCAATCTTGGCGATGTTCACGGTTCGCATTGTACGCAGGCGGCGGAGTCGAAACAAGGCTAACCGATGGTTACGCTGGAAGCGCCCCCGTCGATCTCGATGTCCACGCGGTTCTCAGCCGTGAAGTAGTCGGGCGAACGGTATTCGCCGTCCGACTTCGGGAACCGGGTGGAATCTATGCTCATGGAGTTCAGGAACGAGTCGTTATCGATTCGAGCCGCCACGCCCCGCGGCACTGTTATCTGGATGTCCGCGGCTCCGGCCTCGATCTCAACCCGCGTCCTGCCGGACTCGGGAAGTCGGATACGAACCTCCGACGCTCCGGCCCCGACGAAAACCCGGCGCACGTTCAAGTGCGTCAGATCGAGGTCCAGGTCGGCGGCCCCGGCCTTGATGTCGAGATCGAGCGCGACGTCCGGCGACACCAGCAACTCCCAGTCCGCGAGACCGGTCAAGGTGTAGCTGTCTCCGCCATCGTTCGAGTAGTCCATTGAGAACCCATCGGTGGACAGGTATATCTTGGAAGACCTCCCAGCGCGGTCGTGAATCACCTCAGCCGGGCGATTGTTGAAATCGACGGCGAAAAGCCTGTCGCCGGACGGGTCAGACCTCAGAGAGACGCGCCCTCCGGCGAACCCCATGCCAAGCTCGAACGTCTCGGTGTTCTCCAACGGAGTCGAGTACGCGATGTGCGTCGTGTCATCCGACCGTTCGACGGATAGCGGGACCCACGCGGCTACGACGGTCGCGACTATCACAAGGCTGACCGCGGCCATGCCCACCAGAGGCGCGCGCGGCGCGAGAATCAGCTTGATCCCGATCAGTATCAGCAGCGCAGGCCAGTATCTCGCAAGCTCGAACCAGACGCCCAGCCCGACGACTCCGGTGACGGTCAACAGCAGCAGCGCCCCGAACGCCACCAGCAACAATCCGAAGAGGGAGAATCCGCGTCGTCCGCGTCGTGTGGATGTATCGTCGGTCATGTCATCCTCCCTTCACTGCGCCGGGTCGGTAAAGTCGTGTGACTGTCGGGCTATGCGAGGTCGTGAAAGGTCAGCGCCTGATCGATGGAATGAGGATGGCCAGTCCAAGCGCGATGATGGCAACGGGCCAAACTATATCCCAGCGGATCGCATGGAAGATCCCAAGATTGCCTAGGAGAAAGAGGATACCTGCGACGATCAGCGCCCCGGCTATCACGTACCTGGCCCCGTCCTTCCTCCTTCCGGACGACCGGCGGTCTCTCCTTCGAGCGTCCTCGTCGTCGCTGGCCGGATCGTCATCGCCGGCCACAGTCTCCGCTAGGCTGCGGTCCTCGGGCGTGACGATTGCCAGAACGAGATAGACCAGTCCGGCGATTCCGCCGGTCACAATGGTCAGCACCACCCACGCCAACCGAACGATAACCGGATCGACGTTGAAATACTCGGCGTGTCCGCCCGCGACTCCAAATAGGATTCTGTCATCCTGGCTCTTGTACAGCCTCTGCGCCTGCTGCATGGGAAATGCCTCCTTATCTCTAGGTACGGACTATGAGGGTGACCAGCAGCGCGATTTGAGCGGTGATTTGAGCGGCGCCTATGCCCAGAATGGCGAAGAATAATCTATCGAGGCGACGGTTCAGTTCGTCGAAGCTACTGTTCAACTGATCGAAGCACGCGTTAATCTGGTCAATCTGGCTGTTGGTCATCTCGCGTAACTCACGCTGGCCGGCCATTGCCGCAACCTGTTCCTCAACTTGACCTTCTTCCGTTCCAAGTCCAGTTCCAGTAGCCTTCCTATCTCATGGAGTATCCGTGTTCGCTGTACAGTCCGACAGCCGTTTGCATGGGCCGCGCTTCCAGTGAGACTACCAGCAATCTAAAGTTGCTGCCAGTATCTCCGACCATCGACCCGCGCCAGCCTGCCGAACCCGGGCATCGGAAAGTGACCGGATACCACCAGCGAGTGGTCTTTCTCCATTCTATCAAACAACTCCGCGCGCTGCTGTCTTGAGAGCTTGGGATTCGTGTCCGGCCTCGGACTCCAATCGGTGTGATGCGCCTGTATCGGAATGTGCGCGGCGTCTCCCAAGACCACCGCCGACTCGCCCGCCGACGTCACCAGCACGCTGGTGTGACCCGGCGTATGGCCCGGCGTCGGCAGCGCGGTCAGGTGGTCGGTTATCGACTGGTCGCCTTCCATCAACTCCAAGACGCCAATGTCCATCAGCGACATCACCTTCTCTCTGACGTACGCGAACATCGCCATTCCGGCCCTGCGCGTGAAGGTGTCCCAGTCGGCCTTGGGAACCCAGTACTTAGCGTTCCTGAAGAACGGGATTGGGCCATCCCCATCGTCAACGGTGTTCCAACCGACGTGGTCCAGGTGAAGGTGCGTGATGACGACCGTATCGATCTCGTCCCTTCCAATCCCCTTGCTCTCCAGGTCTCCCGCCAGAAGCCCCCACTCGGAGTCATCGAAGCCGTGATCGCCCTCGCCGAGTCCCGTGTCTATCAGCGCGGTCGATTCACCAACGCGCACGACGAACGACCCGACGTTCATCTTGATCATTCCATGCTCAGTTAGCTGGTCGGCGTACCTCTCCCACACCTCAGGCTCGATCTTGGGGAAGAAGTCCGACGGCTTGAAGTGAATATGCCCATCCGTAACCGAAACAATCTCCGCGTCGCCTACTCGGACGGAATAGTCTGTCAAAGTTTCGCTCCTCTATCTTCTCAGTGGTAGATCGGCAGAACGTCGTCTCCGAGGGCCTGAAGCTGCTCCATCATCATCGCCGGCGGGCACGCCGGACGCGCGACGAACTTAGTCGCCCCGGCCTCGATGTACGAGTCGATCAACTCCCGAATCCGGTCCGCCGTCCCGAACGCCGAAAACCCGTCGTAGTCCACATCCGTCCTGCGTCGCAGCATGTACGGCTCCGCCGTCTTTCGCGCCTCTCCGTATGTGTCCGCTACGCAGAAACTGAACAGCGCGCCATAGTGGTCGTCTTCTATCTCGTTCCCGAACTCAGGCGCCATCGCCTTGATCTGCGAGACCCCCTCTGCAACCTCCTCGGGCGTCGCCTGCGACACCAGCCACCCGTCGCCGACCCTCGCGGTGCGTATGATCGCGGGCTGGCTCCGTCCGCCTATCCATATCGGCGGCAGTTCTTTCTGGACAGGCTTGGGCTGAATGGTAACGTCGGTCAGGTTGAAGTACCGGCCCCGAAACGTCACCGAGTCCTGAGACCATAGCAGCCGCATGACTTCCACCGCCTCGTCCGTCTGCCTGCCGCGCTGACGCTTGTCCGCGCCGCACGCCTCGAACTCCCGCTCATCCTCCGTCCCCAGTCCAACCGCCGGCAGCGACCGACCGCCGGAAAGAAAGTCCAGCGTCGCTATCTCCTTCGCCAGGACGGTCGGATTCCGCAGCGGCAGCGCGAGCACGCTCGTCCCGAACTTCAGGTTCTTGGTGCGCGCCGCTATGAACGAGAGCGCGACGATTGGCTCGACGTTCATCACATCCGACACCACCCTGTCGCTCAGCCACAGAGAGTCCACTCCCAGCGATTCGCACAGGTCGGCATACTCCCACAGGTGGTCCGGGTCCGCCGTCGGAAACGGCCATCCTCCGAACCCTATCCCTATCTTCACCGACATCCGCGCCTCCTTTCAGAACCTAGAAGAACCGCGCCGGGTCGAACGCCGACAGCCACTCGTCCGCCGACTCCGTCAGCATGTCCGCGAGCGCCTCCCCCGTCGCCAGGCTCAGCAGTATCCCGTTCCTGAAGTGCCCCGACGCCATCAAGACGTTGTCAAAGCCGGGGAGTCTGCCCAACGAGGGCACGTCGTCCGCCGAGCGCGGCCTGAGTCCGGCAACCGCCCAGTTCAGGTCGGCATCAGCGAGCGACGGCACTAGAGCAGTCCCGATTCCGAGTATCGAGTGTATGTCTCCGGCAGTCACGCGGCAGTCGAAACCGGCCTCTTCCACCGTGGCCCCGACTATCATCGACCCGTCGTTTCGCGGCACCAGAAGCCCCCACGAGCCGTGAATGACAGCGCTAATGCTTCCGTTTCTGGGCTGAAGGTTCAGATTGACCCCCTTCACCGGACTCACCATCGGCCCCCGCTCGACGCTCGGACTCTTCTCGCCGTACAGCCAGCGGTCCATCATCCCGGTCCACGCGCCCGCGGCAAGTATCACTTGGCCCGCCGGAACAGCGCCGTCCGCCGTCCGCACCCCCGTCACCCTTCCATCTTCGAAGGCCAAGCCAAGCGCCTCGACACCCTGCGCGATCGTCGCTCCGTGATGTGCCGCCGCGCCCGCCAGCGCGCCCGAAAGACGCTGGTTGTTCACCCGGCACACCTCCGGCGCGAACATCGCGCCCGGTATCGCCGGATTCAGCCCAGGCTCTATCTGGAAAAGGTCGTCCGAAGACAGCCACGCCGCCTCCTCACCCAGCGCAGAGAACTGCCGCGCGAGACCTTGCAGCCCGATAACGTCCTCTTCGTCGAACGCCAGAATCAACTCGCCGCACTGGACTAGCTCGATATCGACTCCCGACTCCTCACGTATGACCGGCGCCAGCTTGTGGTACAGATTCCGGCTGCGCTGTCCCAGCCGCGCGTATGGCCCACTGCCGGGCGACGACGACAGCGCGCCCGACGCCGCGTGAGACGCCCCGCCGCCTACCCTGCCCTTGTCCAGAACCGTACAAGACAGCCCCTTCCTCGACGCGAAGTAGGCCACCGACGCGCCCACGACGCCGCCGCCCACAATCACAACGTCGCTTGCCGTGGCCACCGTCACGACTCCTCCAAGAGCGCGTCCGCAAGCTCTATGAAATCGTCAACGACCAGCGCGGGCAGGTGCTTGTCCGTATCTTCATAAGGCAGCCCGTACCTGTTGACGAACGCCCCGGAGTATCCGCAAGCCACCGCGCCCATGATGTCAAAAGAGTGCGCCGCGACCATCATGATCTCAGACGGCTCACACGCCAGCATCCGCGCCGCCGTGCGATAAACTTCGGGATGCGGCTTGAACACCCCCGCCTCATCGACCGATATGATCTCGTCGAACTCGAATCGTATCCGGTTCCGCGCGAGGCGCCCCAGATAGTCAGGCTCCCCGTTCGACAGCGCGACCACCCTGAAGCGCGACTTCAATCGACGCAACCCTTCTACGGCGTCAGGGTATGGATCGAGGCATTGCCACGCCTTCATTAGCTCGGCTGCCTGCTCTGCACTGAACTCTATGCCGTTCATGCGTAGAGTATAGACCAGCGCCCGTCGGCAGGTCTCCAGGTATCCGCTGTGGCCGAGGCCCATCAGCGAGTCCTGGAACTGCTCGATCCGCTGCCGCGCCCGCCATTGGGAGTAAAACTCCGCCCCGCTCACGTCCGAGCCAAGACCCTTCAGAAACCGTCCCGTAGGCCCTTCCAGGCTGCCCGTCAGGTCCAGCACGGTCCCGAATATGTCGAACGTCAGCGTGCTAATCCCGCCAAACCGACCCGATGCCAATTGCCCGTCTCCCTAAAAATCTGGCGTCCATTCTAACACTCTTGCCCCGTTGCGTCGCTCGGAGTGTTAGAATGCGCGGGGAATGACCATGACCGCGCCTGAGCGCATGACGTAGGAAGGACACCTCGGCTTGGAATTTCATGAGGCCCTCTTTTCGGTTGGCTTGCTCATTATCCTCGCCAAACTGCTGGAGGGCGTATTCAAGCGGTTTGGCCTGAACTCGATCATCGCCTACGCCACCACCGGGATCATACTCGGCCCCGTCACCGGACTGATGTACTTGGATAAAGAGGTCGAGTTTATCCTGAGCATCGGCATATTCATCTTCTTCTTCCTAGTCGGCCTGGAAGAGTTGGACATCTGGGGCTTCTTGGCCGCCATCCGCGGACGCCTCTTTCTCGCCTCCGTGCTGTCCGTGACCATATCCCTGCTGGTTTCCCTTGCCGTAACCACCGACGTCTTCTTCGATCTGGGGCTGGACCTCAGTTTTACCCAAGCTCTGGGCTTGGCCGGCGTACTATCCCTGTCAAGCCTCGGCGTAGTCGCCAAAGTGCTGATCGATGAGGGGCGGCTTGAGGAACCCATAGGCGTCCAAATCTTTACCACCGTGGTCATCGCGGAGCTGATCGCCCTGTTAGTTGTGGGCTTCGCCATAAGCCAGCACTTCTACGCGGGGGAAAGCGATCACAGTTTGGACTTGATGAGCGTATCGACCATTTTGCTCCAGATTTTCGGATTTGCCGTACTGACCTGGCTGTTTTCCACCAAGGTACTTCCGAAAGCGATAGTCCTGCTGCATCGGTTCTTCCAAGTGCCGCAACTCTCCTTTGGGCTGCTGCTTGGCGGACTCTTCCTGGTGGTCGTAGGAGCCGAGAAGGTGGGTCTTCACGGCTCTCTCGGAGCCCTGCTCTTCGGAGCCGCCCTCTCCCTCCTGCCTTACCAGGTGCGGCGCGACATCATGCCGGGCATGAGAGGCATGGCCGAAGGGTTCTTCGTTCCCCTGTTCTTCGCCTCCGCCGGCTTGAACCTCAGCCTCGAATTTCTGAATCTGCCGCCGCAGACCATTCTCGCCTTGGTCCTCGTGCCCCTGGCCGGAAAGTTCGTCGGGGCCTTCACCAGCGCATACGTCACCCGCCTCGATTCTCCCTTCGCCATAGCAATGGGTCTAATGGCCAAGGGCATGGCCGAAATAGCGCTTCTCCTCCTCCTGCTGCACAACGGCGCAATCGGCGAAGGCGTCTTTTCCTTGCTGGTGCTCGTCATGTTCGGGTACATCCTGCTGACCCCGATGGGCCTAGCTTCCGCGCTCAGAAGGGTCAAACGCTCCGAAGCCGTCACGCCTGAAGAGCAGGCGCCCCCGTCGCTCGACCGCTTTGTTCTGGAGGGAATCAGGGTGCGCGACGTCCTCGACCGCTCCCGGACCCACCCGGAAAAGTCGTTAACCGTCAAGGCTTTCGCCGAAAACTGGGTCCTCCCCGAACAGCACGACTATGTCGTAGTCGAGCGCGGCGAATTGGTGGGGATAGTCTCGCTCAGCATGTTGCGCTACCTCCCCCGAGGCGAGTGGGGCCGAACCCCTCTTGGCGAGGTACTCCGCCAAAGTACGCCGTCTGCCTACTCGGACGACTTCGTGGAAGATATCTTGCAGAGAATGACGGACAACTCGCTAACCGTACTACCCGTGGCGGACTCGGAGACGGGCGAGTTCATCGGCTCCATCTCCAGCCACGAAGTTCTGGAAATGATCGTCCGGACCGCCAAAGGCCAAGAAATCTGACCCCGGCTTGTGATGTGTGGCGCGTTGACACCTTTGGGCGGGCTGAGTAAACTCGGCTGTGGAAGCCACCTATACGAAAGGCCACTGCGATGTCCGCTGAGTCAAGAGTCCAATACGCCGACGTGCCGGGGGCCGAGGAGCTTTTCACTTCCGATTTCCTGGAGTTCATCGTAGCGGCGTACGACAGGTTCAAGCTGGTCATCGAGGACATCCGCCGGAAGCGCGGGGCGATGATCGAACGCGCGATAAGGGACGACGTCCTGCCGACGTTCCCGCCGAAGTCCGAGGCCAACTCCGGCGACTGGACCGTCCCGGATCTTCCGGAAGAACTGACGAGGCCCGGAATCGAGATCTCCGGCCCGGTCTCGATCACCAACATGGCGATCAACGCCCTCAATCCCGGATCGGACGGCGAGCGGGCGACGGGCTATCTCGACGACGACGAGGACTCAGGCGGCCACCGTCTGCAAGACACGGTGCAGGCCGCTCTCAACCGCCGCGACGCCACTCTTGGAACCATCACATTTCACAATCCCGCCCGCAACCGCACCTACGAGCTTGCGCCGGGCACTCTCCCGTTCTTTATGCACAGGGAGCGCGGAACCCACCTCGACGAGCCGGACTTCACGATAGACGGCAGCCCAATCCCGGCGACGATCCTGGGCATGGGGCTGACTCTGGCGCACGGAGGCAAGGCTCAGGTCGAGCGCGGCCAGGGGGTGTATTTCTACCTGCCCAAGGCCGAGGTGGTAGAAGAAGCGCGATTCTACCGCGACTTCTTCGACTTCGGGCGCGAGCGGCTCGAATACCCAAACGACGCGGTCATCAGAGGCATATTCCTGGTCGAGTCGCTTCCGGCTGTCTATATCATGGACGAGCTCCTATGGGAGCTTGGGCCTTACGCCGCCGGACTCAACGCGGCGCGCTGGGACTTCAAAGCCTCGGTACTGGAGTACACCGTGTCCGACCCCAGCCAGGTCTGGCCGGACCGGTTCGACGTGGACATCAAGACGACAGAGTTCATGACCAATGTCTTCAGGAGGCTCGTAGCGGTATGCCTTCGACGCGGCGCTGTGCCCATCGGAGGTATGGCAACGGCCCTGCCCTCTAGGGATGACGAGGTCAACACCGTAGCGGGAGACTCGATTCGGGCGGACAAGGAGTGGGAAGCGCGGCAGGGGTTCATCAGGGGCTGGGTCGCGCACATCTTCCACATGAAGACCGCCGCCGACCCGTTCAAGGAACTGCGTGGTTCGGGATGGGAGCCGTCGCCGGACATGTACGACCCCGACAACTTCCCGGTCAATATCACAGCGCCGGAGGGCAAGGTGACGACCGAGGGATCGAGGCGCAACGCGCGGATGCTGATCGAGTACGTGGAAGGGTGGCTAATGGGGCGCGGCGCGAAGGGCATCGACAGCTTAGAAGGCAGGCCCGGAATACACCCCGCTCTGATGGAGGACCTGGCGACGGGCCGCATATCGGTCGCCCAGACCGCCCAGCGCATCATCCACGGGGCGAAAGACGACGATACGGGCGAGGTGCAGGACTTCGCGCTCATCAAGCGGCTGCTGGGAGAGGAGCTTGCCGACATCCAGGAGAAGCGCAACGCCGAGGCCCCACAAGGCGCTGAGTATCAGCAGGCCCTGAATGAGCAGCTTGAGCGATACCGCAAGGCGTACAAAGTAGCCCTCCGGTGGATCAAGAACTACACCGAATACGACTTCCGCTCACTCGGCTCCTACACCCACGCCGACCTGGAAGCGATTGCGGAGGCTCCGGACGCTTTCTGACCTTCTATTGATTAGGATTCACCCTCACCCTTATGGGATACATTGCCCGCACTGCGACAGCGAATCTATGTCCCGACCCAAGCTCTAGAGAGGAAGATGGCTTAGTTGTACCGACCTCCCCGATTGATTTCCTGGTTTATCTCTCGGTTTGCCTCGTCGATTAGATTCTCGATTCGTTCCCTGACCTCATCGGGAACATCAGCCCCTCCAGACAGCCTGTGAAGCATTTCCACCATTTCGTCCACGCCCTTCTGGCGGCCCTCTTTGAACTTGGCTCTTCGGTAACGTTCGGCAATCATAGCTACTCCCTCAATCAGTGTTACTGTTCCTGCGGCCACTACGATGCAGACGGGAGCCATACCCGTCATGACCGCTACAATCACCCCCAGAACTCCGTTGTCGTCGAGGGCGGGCGGTTTGGTGGCATGATGCCATATCAGCAACCCTAACCCCACAACGGAGCCAGCGAAGAATATGGCTAGGTGCCATGCCTGATGCTCTTTGTCGATTATGGGTAAGGACACGTTAACTCTTTGGACGGTTCTTCAGGTAGCGCCAGTCCTTCTTGACAAGAATATAACACGGCATTATATTCTGTTCCAGCATTTGTTACAGGCATTCTATTTCATGTGGCCGTAGGCTCCGGCTTCACGCCGCCTCAGTCAGACTCGTGTCGCCTCGAGGTCAGATTGATCATCGCCGCCAAGTACCCGGCGCCGAAGCCGTTGTCTATGTTGACCACGCCGATCCCCGGCGCGCAGCTATTGAGCATGGCCAGCAGCGCGGCGATTCCCCCCAGGCTCGCGCCGTAACCGACACTCGTCGGAACCGCCACTATCGGGGTGTCCACAAGTCCGCTCACGACCGACGGCAGCGCACCCTCCATCCCGGCTACCACCACCAGCGCGCGGCAGCGCCTGAGCTTGGGCAGGTGGTCCAACAGCCGGTGCAGACCGGACACGCCCACGTCGGATATTCGATCCACGTCGCAGCCGATCAGCTCGGCGGTGATAGCGGCCTCTGTGGCGACGGGAAGGTCGGCGGTCCCGGCGGACAGCACGGCCACCCCCGGAACTCCGGGCTCGTCAACTCGCCGGTCAACGACGATGCAACGCGCCATCTCGTCGTAGCTTGCGTCGTGGACCTGAGCCCTCGTGGCCTCGAACGCCTCAGGGGTGGCGCGGGTCACGAGTAGGCGGTCTGATCGAGTCAAGACCGTGGACGAGATGGCCGCGATATGCTCCGGCGTCTTGCCCTCTCCGAAGACCACCTCCGGGAAACCCTGCCGAATCGCGCGGTGGTGGTCCACCTTGGCGAAGTCCAAGTCCTCGTATGGAAAGTCGCGCAACTGCGCGATCACCTGGTCGATGGAAAGATCGCCTTCCTGAAGCTGTTGGAGTGTGGCGCGCAGCCGGGCCTCTTCGATGACTGAACCTCCCGCCGTGTATTCCATGCCGGGCCTATGCGATGCGAGTATACAGCCGAAATCGGACTCAGGTAAAGAACCCAAATCCACCACTTAACGGCTGGATGCCCGTAGGGGCAGGCTTCATGCCATCATCGGCTCCAACCAATTCACATTTTGGAGGCGGTTTTGCGGCTTCCGCCCTTGCGGTTGGCGTAGCGAGGTGGGCGGGTGAGCGCCAAGCCCAAGCGGCGCGGGCAGGATCGATTCAAGGGGTATGGCAGGCGCATCTACGCGAGTTCTGCGGGACGGTCTGGTGAAGCGGAGTTCGCGGCCACGTTCTACGAAGATATCGATCGGATTCCTGCCCTCGTGGGCGTACCGCGGCGCGTACTCGACCAGCAACCCTATTGAGACCTCAAACGGGTCGGCACCAGCTGTGGGCGCCCACAAGGGACGCCCTTACCGGCCGGGCGGCCCATGAGTCTGACACAGGTTTCCGGCTTGGTAGCGCATACGGGACTCGAACCCGTGTCTCCACCTTGAAAGGGTGGTATCCTAGACCCCTAGACGAATGCGCCGAGCAGGTTGGGAGCCAACGGCCCCTCGGTATGAATACATGGTAGCGCATACGGGACTCGAACCCGTGTCTCCACCTTGAGAGGGTGGTATCCTAGGCCGCTAGACGAATGCGCCACGCTGAAACTGGGGATTTCTGATTGCGGGATTAGTTGGCTGGGGATAGAGGATTCGAACCTCTGCTTACAGATCCAGAGTCTGTCGTCCTACCGCTAGACGAATCCCCATAGAGTCGAACTCTCCCGGCTCTTTGGAATTATAGCAACGCGGTTTTACATTGGCAAACGGGCGGCTTCAGCTTTAGAATAGCCGGGAGAGTTCGACTATACCCTTGTGGAAGAGTCACGCGCCGCTCCCGATGTAGAATAGGACAGGAATGTTCAGATCGCTGTTCGGCAAGAAGAAGAAGCCGGCCGCCAACGTCCCGTCGGACGAATCGATCCGCTCGGCCAAGGTCGGAGACGTGGTATTCATCCCCGGTTTCTGGGAAGATGGGGAGGACGCCTACCTGATAGTCGATGGCATCGGCACGATCGAATCGGCTTATGGCAGGGCGAACGAGTTGGTCTGCGCGGACGGCGACCGGCGCGCCACCATAGAGTGGTCGGACCACGACGGCCTGCACATCTCGGTGACGGTGCAGGAGCGTCCGTTGGGCCTGTCCGAGTTCGGACTGGACCACGACACGCTCGTACAATGGGACGATCACAAGTCGTTGGAAAACAGCGTAGAATACGAAGGCCACAGGTACTTCTACCGGAACAGCCATGAGGCCTTTCACGTCAGGCAGGGCGCCGACGAAGGCGAAGGCTTCTGGATATGGGAGTTCCTGCGAGAAGACGAAGGCGGTTCCGTCAGCGTGGTCAAGTGGGAGGGGATGCCGTTCGAGGCGTATGTCTCCAGAGCGCTCTCGCCCCACGTGGTAACGGTGTATCAGGGAGCCGGAACAGGAAGGGCATAAGATAATGGAAGCATTTGCCGAAGCGTTTGTGGATATATTCGAGCAGATTCCGCGCGGGCTGGTTTACGTGGCCATGGGGGTGATCGTTCTCGTGATCGCGAGAGTGGCGCAGGACCTGGTCACGCCCTACCGAATTCAGGAGCAGCTCAACCAGAAGGACAACGTGGCGCTCGCGCTGAGCATCTCCGGCTACTACCTGGGCGTGATAATCGTGCTGCTCGGCGCTATCTATCAGCCGTTCATGACGGTTGCGGACGGCGGCCTGGGGTTCACGGCGGACTACTGGCAGGAGGCCGCGCTCGCGTTTGGGTACTCGATTGCCGGGATCATCGTCCTGAACCTAGCCAGGATACTCGTGGACCGACTGGTTCTCCATGGCTTCAGCACCGAGGATGAGATCATCGAGGACCAGAACGCGGGCACCGGAGCGGTGGAGTTCGCCGTGTACGTCGCGGTCGGCCTTGTCATAGCCGGCTCGATCAGCGGCGAGGGCGGCGGGCCTGAGACCGCCGCGGCGTTCCTGGTTCTTGGCTTGGTCGCGCTGATCCTGTACACACTGTTCTACGAATGGACGACCTCATTCGACATCCACGAGCAGATCGAGAGCGACAACGTCGCGGTCGGCGTGGCTCTCGCGGGGAACCTGATCGCCATCGGCATCGTCGTCTTCAAAGCGGTGTTCGGAGAGTTCGTCGGATGGGCCGAAGGCATCGCCGGGTTCATCACCTACGCGATACTCGGGTTCGTATTGCTGTACGCGATAAGGTTCATCATAGACAAGGCGCTGTTCCCGCGCGTGCGGCTCGCGGACGAACTGGCGGTGGACCGCAACCTGGGCGCGGCTCTGATAGAAAGCTCCGCGCTCATCAGCGTCAGCCTGATACTCTTCTTCGCGGTATAGGTCTCAGATCCACCGCCTTACGATGGCATTGCGCGCGCAAGCGTCCGAGGGGAGCGATGGCAAGAAGAAGAGTCGGCTACCATGTAACACGTCCGGGCAGGCGAGAGGATGATCCGCCCGTCGAGATACCTGTCGCGGCGGACCTGAAGTCGGTACCGGGCACACCTACGCGAGACGTCGAGGTCTCTTACTACTCCAGGGAGTACCCGTTGGAGAGCGTGGCGGTGGAGCACAGCGCGTCGTCGATGTGGGCGCTGGACGTTCGGGAGGAGGCGGCGCCGGAGACCGCCGACCTGTATCGCCGTCATCAGAGGGAGATCGGGCCGGTGGTCGAGTGGCTCAAGTCCACGCGGGAGATGGCGCCGACGGCAAAGCCCACCGGCGAGGACGTGACCGAGGCGATACGCTCAAGGGCGCGCGGGCTCGGGTATGGCGAGGTCGGTTTCACCAACGTTGACCGGCGGTATGTCTATAAGAGCAAGCGCGAGTACGTTCGCGGCGACCTGAGAACCGCCGTCTGCCTTGCCGTCGAGCAGGATTACGTCGCCACGCAGTCGATCCCGAGCATAGAGGCGGAGTCGGCTCACGGCGAGGCGCACCTGCGCCAGGCGGAGATGGCGAAGGAGCTAGTCGAGTTCATTCACTCGCTCGGATACAGCGCGCAGGTGTGGGGACCGACTTGGCACTTCGGGCCGATGATCCCGCTGTTCGTCAACGCCGGACTGGGGCAGCTTGGAATCAACGGGCAGCTTCTATCTCCGCACTTCGGTTCGCGCGCGCGGCTCCAGGTCATCATCACCGACGCCAAGATCACGCACGACAGGCCGGTTGACTACGGCGTGACCAAGTTCTGCGAACTGTGCCAGATATGCTCGCTGCGCTGTCCAGGACGGGCGATCAACCAGAACAAGGTGTGGTTCAGGGGCGTCGAGAAGAGCAAGTTGGACTTTCGCCGCTGCCGTCCGGTCATGACTCGCTATTCGGGGTGCGGTGTGTGCATGAAGGTCTGCCCCGCGCAGCGGTACGGCCTGCCGGAGGTGATGAAGCACTACATCGAGACGGGCGACGTGCTGGGCAAGAACTCCGACAACCTGGAGGGGTACAGCCTGCCGGACAAGGGCTACTTCAGACCGGGACAGTTGCCGAAGTTCGAGCCGGGCTTCTTCGACATGCCGCTCGGACGCTCCGAGGACGTCGTCATGGACGAGTACCGCGAACGCATCCAGGAGATCGACGGCGACGAGGACGCGGCGGAGGCGCTCTGGTCTGAGTTTCGCGCCAAGCTGGACGAGGCGCTGGAGCGGCGCGACGTACCCGTGGACATGGGCATGGACCTAGGCGGCTAGGTGGACAGCCGCCAGGACACGCAGCCCGCAGATCCTCCGTCCAAGGCTGGGACGTCCCAAACACGGACGGCGCGGGCCGGAGTCTCGCTCGGTAGATTTCATCCGCGCAGAGTGTTCTACGGCTGGTGGCTCGTTCCGGTGAGCGGGTTCGTCATGCTGACCTCCACCACGCCGATGTTCCACGCGATGGGGCTGTGGTTCGTAGCGTTGGAGAGCACGTTCGGCTGGACTCGCACGCAGCTATCGCTGGCCTTCGCCTTCACGCGGGTCGAGGGCGGCATACTCGGCCCGATCGAGGGCTACCTTGTCGATAGGTTCGGCACGCGCAGGCTCGTGCTGATCGGCATGATGATCATGGGCGTCGGCTGGATGCTCTTCAGCCAAGTCGAATCCACGGAGAACGTCCCAATCCTGCGCGACTTGCCGTTTCACCTATTGCCGGACTTCATGCAGCCCATCGTACCTCCGCTCATGTTCTACGGGGTTTACATGGTGATAGCGCTGGGCCAGGGGATCGGGGGCTGGCTGCCGCTGATGACTATGATCAACAACTGGTTCAGCCGCAGGCGCGCGATGGCGGTGGGATGGTCGAGCTTCACCAGCAGGCTCGGCGGCCTCGCCCTGGTTCCCGCTCTCGCCTGGGCGATAGACCCGGTGCATGACAGAGTCGGTTGGAGCGTCACGGCCATGATCATCGGGGGCGTGGTCATAGCGCTGGCCTTCCCTGTGACGCGGCTCATCCGCAACAGGCCGGAGGAGTACGGCCTGCTGCCGGACGGGGACAGGCCCGCGCCACGTCGGAGCGCGGAGCGGGGACGGTCGGCCGGCGCCGCGTCCGCGACTCAGAGCGATCCCGACTTCACCGCCCGACAGGCGCTCCGCACCAGCGCCTTCTGGTTCATTGGCATCGGGCACGGGTTCACGTCGATGGTACTGATCGGGATGATGGCGCATCTCGCTCCGATGATGCGGGATCAGGGCTACGATCTGCAGACGGCAGCCTTCGTCATCACCGCTTACACGATCGTCTCGATGGTGTTCCAGGTGGTCGGCGGATTCGTCGGAGATAGGGTTCCCATACGCATCGCGTTGTTCGTCTTCACCTGGATACAGGCGTCGTCGGTCTTCCTGCTGGCGCTGGGTCCGCCGACGCTGCCGGTGGCCTACGGGTTCGCGCTGCTGTTCGGGATCGGGTTCGGCGGGCGCAGTCCATTGACGATCTCGATACGCGGCCAGTACTTCGGTCGGAAGTCTTTCGGGAAGATAATGGGACTGTCGCAGGTGCCGATGAACCTCCTGCTGCTGGTCGCGCCCGTTTTCGCCGGGCTGATGCGCGACATTCAGGGCGACTACATATTCGCGTTCACCGTGTTGGCGGCGTGCAACATGCTGGGCGGCGCAATGTTCCTGCTGGCCAGACGGCCGCGCGCAAATGGGATAGACTCTTAGCCGAATAGACGGGAGGACTTTTCATGCCGATCATAGACCACGCCAACGCCAGAGAGGTCCCCTGGAGGCCCAACTACCGCAAGTGGCAGATTACCGAGGACGGGGACGGCACGACCTCGACGGACGCCTCGCTGAACGAGGTCGGCGTCGGGGCCGGCGCGCCGCTGCATACGCACGAGGACGACGAGTTGCTGGTGGTGCTGGAAGGTACGCTCAGGGTGCGAATCGGAGACGAGTCGCACGACGCGGGGGCGGACCACACCGTAGTCGTTCCGCCCGGAGTCCCGCACGGCTTCGAGGCGGTCGGCGACTCCCCGGCCAGGGTGATCGTATTCTTCCCGGCCAAGGACCCGTTCCTGCGGACTAAGTTCTTGGAGGGCGGCCCGCCGGAGTCTGAGGGCGGGTGACGGCGAGGTGGATAGCCCTGCGGACCCTGGGGTCGTCGTAGGGGGCCTTCTCGTTGTTCATGGCGAAGTTGTGGGAGTTCAGGCAGTCGTAGGACACAGCGCAGCCGACGACTTCCGTTGAGTCGCTTCAAGTGTTGGAGTAGATCAGGCTCAGGGCAGTGTGTTCGCCAGAGCAACTATCCTCTGGCGCGCGTTGACCAGCAAGTCATAGGAAGGGCGCCCTCTAGCCAGGTCCAAATACGCTGGCAGTCTAGTCAGGGCGGTCATACCGGTTGAGTTGTTCTCCTCTGCGTAGTGGAAAGGGAGTGGTCCTTGCTGCATAATGGTTTCACCTCGTTGGTGGTGGTTCTTTTCGACGCTAACCATCATAGCCAGTTTTGCCGCTGGCTCCAACGAGGTCTTCTTCTTTGGCTAGGCGGTGGATCTGGGCGCTACCCACTAATTGACTCAAACCCAACAATCATGTACGTTCACCCAAAATGCGGCGGAAGGACCGGAACCGCATGTGCGAACCTCGTGAAGAACCCAACGACAAGCCCGGCCTGATTACCGGAATCATCACCAGCCTGAGCATCATCCGCGACAGTAAATTGCCGTGGTATCGCATCGTGACACTCACGGCCGCCAACATTTGGCGCAGATTCTTCCCGCTGAGTGAGTGCTGCGGCAACCTCGGACATCCCGGCTGTTGACGCCGCTGAACTCCGCCGGCGTGACCGGCCCTCTCCCAACCGCGCCATTCTCGATATAATGCTCCACGACATGCGCAACGAGGCCAAGACGTGCTGATAACCGGCGTGGACATCATCGAGATCGCCAGGGTGAAGCGGGTGTACGAACTCTATGGCGATAGGTTCCTGCGCCGAATCTACACCCGCCGCGAGATAGCGTACTGCCGTGGCAGAGCGCCCCAGCTTGCGAGCCGGTTCGCCGCAAAAGAGGCCGCGATGAAAGCGCTCGGCACCGGAGTCAGAGGCATACGCTGGAGAGACATAGAGATAGTGCGCGGTAGAGGCCAAGCGCCGAGAATCGAGCTTCACGGGACAGCGCAAGCGCGCGCCGAACTCATCGGCCTCGCCCAAATCGCGCTTTCGCTGAGCCACTCAAAAGACTTCGCGGTAGCGTCGGTAATCGGAGACAGCAAACACGGCAACATATTACAAAGAAAAATCGGCAGCTAGTAGTGTGTCCACATAATTATGATGGGTAGATATGTTGGAGTTTAGTGCGAGCATCCTGGGTGGAGAACCGCCAGTCTATGACTGCGGCAGCATTGTTGCGCTCGCGTTCCAGCGCAGAGACCTCTCTTTTCAGTGCTGCTTCATCGCCGATCCGACAGCTCAGACACTGCCTGCTGAAGACGCTGAACTCGATCTCAGCCATGTTCAGCCAACTTCCATGATTCGGGGTGTAGTGAAACTCCAAGCGTTTGGCTATACGACGCGCTTCGGACGGCTCAAACGCTTCGTAGAGCGATCCGAGCTTGTGGGTGTTGAGATTGTCCAGCACCAGCCTGACCACCCCAGCGTGAGGGTATGCCTCATCAACCAGCCAGCGCATCTGATGAGCGAAGTCCACAGCAGTGCGACGCTCGGTCACTTCGACATGCCTCCACCCGCCCTTGGGTTCGCAGAACATGAACAGGTTGCGGGTGCCGTTTCGCTTATACTCGGTGTCATAGCGTTCCACTCGTCCGGGCCTCGCCTCAATTGCCGGTCTCACATCCTTGACCAACTGCTTGGATGTCTCATCGAAACAGACCACTGGATGGTCTGGGTCATAGTCTTCTTGGTAGAGGTCGAGCACGTCCTCCATCCGAGCCACGAACTCCCCACTCACTTTGGGAATGCACCACTCCTTCCTTTGCCACGGCTTGAGTTCGTTTTTTTCAGTATCCGGCGCACCGTCTCAGGCGAGATGCTCTCAGAGAACCCCATCTCCACCACCTTGCCCGCAAGCATCCGGAGAGACCATCGCGTGTGTCCTTCGGGCGCTGCGCTGCAGGTGATAGCTACAAGGTGCGCTTCCTGCTTACCGCTCAGCTTGCGCTTCTGTCCCGGTCGAGGTCGCTCATTGATTGCACTGTCGAGTCCCTCCTTCACAAACCGCGTGCGCACACGTCCCACCGTGGGTGCGCTTATCAATAGTCCGCTGGCGATATCACGGTCGGTCAGACCTTCATCTGCCTTCAGCAACACCAGCGCTCGCTTGACCTTACGCGCCGAAGTCTCGCCACGATTCGCTATCTCCTTGAGTTGTGTCCGCTCCGACTCGTTCAACTCCACCTTGTACTTGAGAGCAGGCATGTCTTCGTATGTCCTCCTAATAGGATCATACACAATTCTAACCAATTTCTTATATTTGTAAAATACATGTGGACACGGTACTAGTACCCTGTCCGCTTAGACTTAAAGTAGCAGCCACACCAACCAAACCGTCATTCCGGCGAAGGCCGGAATCCAGAACTTAAGTCAGCCCGAGAAAGCCAAACACAGCGAGGTGACAAATGCTGTTCGTATCCATCTTCACGTCAGACAGGACACGCGACCCCGAACTCTGGGCCACCATCTGGCAGGGAAACCCGCCTCCAAGCATCGACCTTATCGGAGCGTACAACTTGGCCAACAACATGCGTATCTTCATCTGGGAGGGCGAATCGGTCGCGGATACGCAGTACATGGACCGGTTCAACGAAATCGGAGTCCTCGAGACCTACCCCGCCTTCGACAGGACGCGAGGCTGGCAGTTGGCCTTCGCCAAGGACATCGACACATTCAGGGCAAGAATGGAAGAGCGAGTGAACCGCCAGGGATTGCAAATCACGTCCGTAGCGTCCGTGGACTCCGCGATAGACCTCAGAACGCGGGGGCTGAACGCGCCGAACCGCGACGCCGCCAGAGCCGCCGCCCGCCAGTGGGTCGCCGAGCAGGAAGCGGGCGGCTGACCCCGTGAAGATTGTCACCGCAGATCAGATGCGGACGATCGAAGCCCGGTCTGAGCAGTCCGGCGTCTCCACCGACAGCCTCATGGAGAACGCCGGTCTAGCCGTCGCGCGTATCGCCCGCCGCATGGTCGGGCCGCTCACCGGCGCCCGTATTGTCGTTCTGATCGGCCCCGGCAACAACGGAGGCGACGGCCTAGTGACCGCGCGCCACCTCCGGCGATGGGGAGCGACGACGACGGCCTACCTCTGCCGCGACCGCAGCCCGAACGACCCCAAGCTCGCCGATGCCCAAGAAGCGGGCGTCGGCGTGATCCGAGCGTCGGACGATCCGCAGCGATCAGCCTTGAAAGAAGATATTGGCTCCGCCCACCTGGTCATCGACGCTATCCTCGGCACGGGACGCGCAAGACCCATATCCGGCGCTCTGGAAGCGATCTTAACAGCGCTCTCAGACATCAGGGCGGCAAACCCGAATTCCAAGCTGCTGGCCCTCGACCTTCCAACTGGCCTGAACTGCGACACCGGCGAGGTCGATCCCACATGCGTCGCGCCTGACGTCACCGCTGCGCTGGGATACCCCAAGCGCGGCCACCTTGAGTTTCCGGGCGCGAACTTCACCGGGCGTCTGGAGATCGCGGACATCGGCCTGCCCCCCGGCCTCGACGACGATGTGCAACTGTCGCTGATGACCGACGACTGGGCGCGCTCGATACTCCCCGAGCGTCCGCCCGACTCGCACAAAGGAACTTTCGGGCGTGCGATGATCGTAGCGGGATCGAGGAACTTCCTCGGAGCCGCGCCCCTGGCGGCAGCGGCGGCAGGCAGAGTCGGCGCAGGACTGGTCACCATTGCGATACCCGAGAGCCTCGTGTCATCGGTCGCTCCCAGCGCAATCGAGCCTACCTTCCTCCCGCTGCCCGAATCGAGCGCGGGGATAGTCTCACCCGACGCCGCCAGCGCGATCCTGGATTCGCTCGACGGATACTCTGCCCTGCTGATCGGCTGCGGCCTGGGCCAGGCGAAACAGACCAGAAGAATGGCCGAGAGCCTTCTTCTATCGGGTGCTGATCTTCCCCCGACTGTCGTGGACGCCGACGGCCTAAACACCCTATCGCGAGTATCTATGTGGTGGAAACACTGGACGACCAAGGCCATCCTAACGCCGCACCCCGGAGAAATGTCGCGCCTGACCCGAGACTCCGGCAGTATCTCGCGGATCGAAGCCGCGCTCGAATCCGCCGACCACTGGAACAAGACCGTCGTGCTGAAGGGAGCGCACACGGTGGTTGCCCATCCCGACGGTTCCGCCATGATGTCGCCGTTCGCCAACCCCGCGCTGGCAACCGCTGGAACCGGCGACGTGCTCGCCGGAGCAATCGCCGGTCTGCTCGCCCAGGGACTATCGTTGAAAGACGCCGCCCAACTCGGAGTCTATCTTCACGCGCTCGCGGGCGAGAAGGTGAGCGATGAATTAGGCGACACCGGCGTACTCGCAAGCGACCTGCTGCCCGCGCTTCCAAGGGCAATCCGCGGCCTGCGCGAGGCCGGATAGTTGGCGCAGCTAAAGGGAGACCGTCGCGCCCGATACGTCGCCGGAATGTTCGCCCGAATCTCGCGCCGTTACGACCTCCTGAACACCGTCATGTCGGGAGGACGTCACTACAACTGGCGACGGCGGGCGGCGGCAATGGCCGTCGAAGGACTTTCGGGCGCAGCCCTCGACATAGCCACCGGAACCGGGGATTTCGCATTCGACCTAGCCCGAAGGCCCGAAGTCTCTTCCGTCGTCGGACTCGATTTCACCCGCGAGATGATGCAACTTGGAGTCGAAAAATCCGAACGTCAGGGAGTCCGCGGCGCCGTCTCGTTCGTTGAGGGAGACGCCCACGATCTTCCCTTCCCGGACGACAGCTTCATCTGTGCCACCGTCGGCTTCGGCATCAGGAACTTCATAGACGTTCCCAGGGCACTCAGAGAGATGGCAAGAGTGGTCCAACCCGGCGGACGTGTCGTGTCCCTCGAGATAGTCCGCCAGGACGGTCGAGGCCCCGTGAGCCGAATGGCGCGACTCCACTTCAGATACGTCACCCCTTGGCTCGGCGCGCTCCTCGCCGGAGACCGCGAAGCGTACACCTACCTCCCCCAGTCCGCGCAAGGCTTCATGTCCGCCCAAGAACTATCCCAAGCCATGGAGAACGCCGGCCTAAAGTTAACCGCCTGCATCCAACTTGCCCTAGGAACCGCAGCAATCCACATCGCCCAAAAACCTACTCATCATCCGTTGAACGGAAGTGATCCTCACGGTACTTTGAAAAATAGTACAGGATAGACCTCACTGCTATGTCCTGCATAACCTCAAACATCTCCTCAACCGACCACTCATTCTCTCGGAAGTAGAAACTTCCCCGGTTGAATCTGCCATCCCCTTGGCTATGCAAATAAGTGGTATTCAACTGACCGAACATCGCCATAGTGGACACGCGATCTAGAATCGAAGACACGTCCTCAAAGTCGCAGCCATACCCGAAGCATACAAACGGGAAGATGCTCTCTCGCATCAATGCCGTTCTGAGTCCAATCAGATTCTTTCCCAGCCTCTCAATCGCGTTGCCCCTTGCCTGCCTCGGTAACCCCTCACGTACACGGCTGTCGTTTGTACCTTGGTTCTTAACCTCGGAAATCAGTATAGGATAAGTCAGTTGGTCGCCGGGCTTGCCCTCAATATAGAGAATGCCCCCATCTGGACGGATGTTTGTGTTTTCGAAGTGGTAGTGAAAGTCGACATCGGGGTAAGTGTGTCTAAGCTCCGCCACGATTCTGCTGAGATGCCACTGCTTCTCGTGAACCAGTGAAATTCGTGTGCCGAACTCGTCCTGGAGTTTATCCACAACAAGATGCAGTGCCTTGATTACCGCAGTCTCCTGCTGTTTGGAGGTGGCATTTATGACAGTGTTTGTACGCAGCTTTCGGAGTTGCGCCTTGCGTGCCATTCTGCCCTCACTTTCTCTCGACGAGGAACAGTTGCTCAGTCACATGAATCGGGCGGTTCCTGAGATTCCTGCTCCCGCGGAAAGTATTATACGGAGCCTCCAATACTTTCACTCTGCCAATATTCTTTAACAGGTTGAGCATTGCGAGCGGAGTGATGAATCCTTCATTATTGAATGATACGAGGATGAATTTGGAATCAAGAGAATGGAGAAGGTCTGTCATCGCCCTGAGCGACTGGGATTTAACGTTATAGTGGGAGCGCTGCCAGTCAACAGGGATCCCGGAGACTCGACTGATAGGATAAGGTCTTCTGTAGTGAACCAGCAAGTTGAGCATGAAGTAGTTTGATCCGTACGGATGCTGATTATACGGAGGATCGACGTATGCGAGATCAAGGTCTTTCACTCTTCGGACTGCCATGTTGGCATCATCTTGCATTACTTGATATTCACACTCGAAACGACTAAGAACTGGCGTCTCCAGTACAATCTTCCCTTTGATGCGGGTAAGAGCGTCTGAGCCTGTGCCTCCAAAATGGCCGATTCCGGTTCGGCGATCCTTGTAGAAGCCTTTGAACACCCCGGCCGTATTTGAATGCACTGATGCTTTGCTCAGAAGGGGCGCGATCAACAATTCCTGTAGGTCGCTCGGCACAGTGCTGATATGTCGGCGATAGTTGTCTAGGCGTCTGGCATTGTCTCGTGTGTAAAACACTCGATCAAATTTAGTGATACAGTCTTCATCCGCTGGAGCGTACAGTTCCTCAATAAAACCTTGGGGTAACCCAGGATCGTCAACCTTGCGATTGAGTTCCTCTACAATGCCGGCCAGTTCTTTGAAGTCCACTTCACTTCGATTTCGTAGATAGCAACGCCCGATCACGGCGGCGTAGTCCTCAAAGTCGTTGCTAAACAGCGTTGATGAGTGGGCCTTCAGAAATCGGGATACGACCCCAGAACCGCTGAACACGTCGAAGACACGCAATCTTTCCTTACCCAACTGCCGTTTGACGTCTTCGACAACCCGGTTGATATGGCCTAGTAACGCGCGCTTGTTGCCGATGTACGTGATGATTTGTCTCGACAGATAATCAGGATCATCGACGTCGAATTCTCCGCACAGCGGCATCTGCACTTGCCCGTCGCCTGCTGACAACGGGGCAGGATGACCATTGCGACGTCCGCCATAGGGAAAACTCACAGCCTGCTCGTCACTCTGTGAGGCTGAGTCAAGGTCTGTCCTTCCAGTGGTCACGATTCAGTCACCATGGGATAGCCTAATCTCCGCAAACTAACCCAACTGCCCGATTGCGGGACATTGTAATCATATTTCAAAGGGGCGGCAACACTGTACGCCGTCCCCTCTCTGGGATTGCATGGCTAGCACGTGGACTCCAAGGCAGACCTCTTGAGAGCAAACACGACTCCCTGCAAAAGTGGTAGTATGTAATGACGCATTCACCAGGAGCGCCACATGACCACCGCCAACATCGACCCCGGACTTCAGAGCGTAATCGACAACATACAAGTCATCGCGGCCTCCGAGGGCGGCTCCGTCCGTTTCGTCGAGTCCAAGGCGGGCAAGCTCACCGTCGAGTACACACCTGGGGTGAACGAGGAATGTCCCGAGTGCGTTCCGACCCATGACATGATCCAGATGATGCTCAAGTCGTCGGTGGGCATCCTCGCGCCCTACATCAGCGAGGTCGAGGTCCGCTGATCACACAACTTCCAGGTACTTCAGACCTGAGCCCGTGTTCAGCAGCAAAATCGTATCGTCCGGGTCGAGATGACCGGATTCCAACAGCTTCTCCAGCACCGCCCCCGTCGCCGCTCCTTCCGGACAAACGAACATCCCCTCCAGCCGCGCTATCCTGCCTATACACTCGCGTATCTCGTCGTCCGACACCGTCAGCGCGCCGCCCGAACTCTCTCGCACAGCCCTCAATATCAGGTAATCCCCGATCCCCGACGGAACTCGGATGCCAGCCGCCATTGTCTGCGCGTCTTCCCACGGTTCGGCGAACTCCGTCCCCTGCTCGAATGCTCGAACCATCGGCGCGCAGCCTTCCGACTGAACCACGAACATCTTCGGCCTGCGGTCGTCGATCCATCCCATCGCCTCCATCTCCTCGAACGCCTTCCACATACCCACGATGCCCGTCCCGCCGCCTGTCGGATAGACTATGGCATCTGGCAGACTCCATCCCATCTGCTCCGCGATCTCGTATCCCATCGTCTTCTTGCCCTCCACCCTATACGGCTCCTGAAGAGTCGAGACATCGAACAGGCCATCTCTGGCGGCAATCTCACGACTCATTACGCCGGCGTCGCTGATCAGGCCGTCGATTAGCGTCAGGTCGCCGCCCGTGATGGATACCTCCTTGCGGTTAGCTTCCGGAGCGTCTTTGGGCATGAAGACGCGCGCCTCGATTCCGGCCCTCGCCGCGTATGAAGTCATCGCTCCGGCGGCATTGCCCGCGGACGGCATCGTGATCCTGGTTATTCCAAGCTCCTTCGCCTTTGAAACTGCGGCTGACAACCCTCTCGCCTTGAACGACGCCGTCGGATTAAGGCCCTCGTCCTTTATGTATAAGTCCGAGCAGCCGAGAGCCGATCCCAAACGTTCCGCCCTGAGAATCGGAGTGAAGCCCTCGCCCAGAGTTACGACGTTCGCCTCGTCGCGAACCGGCATCAACTCGAAATAGCGCCACATGCTCGCGGGTCTGTCTCTGAGAGCGCGGCGGTCGAACGCCGAGCCAGCAGCGTCGAGATCGTACCGGGGATAGAGAACCTTCCCGCACTCGCGGCACAGTCTCTGCGGCTCCTCCGCCGACAGCGTGGCTCCGCAGTAAGTACATTCCAAGTGGGTCAGGTAATTTCGCATGGCTTATATTGTAATCACCCTAGACCATTTCATGTTGCGATACTCAGATAGCGGTTGAGCGCCTGCAGTTTAGTAGGCGCGCCACGAAAGCGCGAATATTCCCTCTCCCTTGAAGGTTAGGGTTAGGGTTAGGGTGAGGGTGATGACACCTCCTGCCAATCTGACACAGCTTCTACACGAAAACGGGAAGATGAACCCAATTGTGAAAAGATGGTAAGATGCCCAAATCACCCACTGGAGTGAACGCGATGGCTCGCAAGGCGTCCAAGAAACCGACGAAGGCTTCTACGAAGAAAACCGAGGACTCTGGCGGTGGGGTGAGGCTCCTTTCGGGCGGCAACCCGCAGATCGCGAAGGCCGACGGCGACGCCCCCGTGCAGGCATACATCGCGGCCATGCCGGAGTGGAAGAGCGACGTAGGTCGTCGCCTCGACGAGCTCGTCGTGTGCACCGTGCCCGAGGTGCGAAAGGCCGTGAGGTGGAACTCGCCCTTCTACGGCGTCGAAGGACGGGGCTGGTTCCTCAGCTATCACTGCTTTACCAAGTACGTCAAGGTGACTTTCCTCAATGGCGGGTCGCTTAGTCCCCTTCCCCCCGTCGAGTCTAAGTACGATGACGTGCGCTACTTCCATATTCACGAGGATGACCAGTTCGACGAAGATCTGGTGGCGAGTTGGATTCGGCAGGCAGCTAATCTGCCTGGGGAAGAACTGTTTTGATGGCGTAAGCCGTGTCGAGTCCAGGTCTCTATCCTAGTACCGTGTCCACATGTATTTTACAAATATAAGAAATTGGTTAGAATTGTGTATGATCCTATTAGGAGGACATACGAAGACATGCCTGCTCTCAAGTACAAGGTGGAGTTGAACGAGTCGGAGCGGACACAACTCAAGGAGATAGCGAATCGTGGCGAGACTTCGGCGCGTAAGGTCAAGCGAGCGCTGGTGTTGCTGAAGGCAGATGAAGGTCTGACCGACCGTGATATCGCCAGCGGACTATTGATAAGCGCACCCACGGTGGGACGTGTGCGCACGCGGTTTGTGAAGGAGGGACTCGACAGTGCAATCAATGAGCGACCTCGACCGGGACAGAAGCGCAAGCTGAGCGGTAAGCAGGAAGCGCACCTTGTAGCTATCACCTGCAGCGCAGCGCCCGAAGGACACACGCGATGGTCTCTCCGGATGCTTGCGGGCAAGGTGGTGGAGATGGGGTTCTCTGAGAGCATCTCGCCTGAGACGGTGCGCCGGATACTGAAAAAAACGAACTCAAGCCGTGGCAAAGGAAGGAGTGGTGCATTCCCAAAGTGAGTGGGGAGTTCGTGGCTCGGATGGAGGACGTGCTCGACCTCTACCAAGAAGACTATGACCCAGACCATCCAGTGGTCTGTTTCGATGAGACATCCAAGCAGTTGGTCAAGGATGTGAGACCGGCAATTGAGGCGAGGCCCGGACGAGTGGAACGCTATGACACCGAGTATAAGCGAAACGGCACCCGCAACCTGTTCATGTTCTGCGAACCCAAGGGCGGGTGGAGGCATGTCGAAGTGACCGAGCGTCGCACTGCTGTGGACTTCGCTCATCAGATGCGCTGGCTGGTTGATGAGGCATACCCTCACGCTGGGGTGGTCAGGCTGGTGCTGGACAATCTCAACACCCACAAGCTCGGATCGCTCTACGAAGCGTTTGAGCCGTCCGAAGCGCGTCGTATAGCCAAACGCTTGGAGTTTCACTACACCCCGAATCATGGAAGTTGGCTGAACATGGCTGAGATCGAGTTCAGCGTCTTCAGCAGGCAGTGTCTGAGCTGTCGGATCGGCGATGAAGCAGCACTGAAAAGAGAGGTCTCTGCGCTGGAACGCGAGCGCAACAATGCTGCCGCAGTCATAGACTGGCGGTTCTCCACCCAGGATGCTCGCACTAAACTCCAACATATCTACCCATCATAATTATGTGGACACACTACTAGTAAAGGAAACGTATAGTGCTCGACCGCCTGACCGATTTTGTGTCCAGCCCTCGCGGCAAGTGGATAACGGTCGTAGTCTGGCTGCTCGCCGCCGGCCTGCTGATCTCGCAACTCCCCCGGCTGGACGAGGCCAGCGAAAACGAGCAGGCGCTCTTCCTGCCCAGGGACGCCGAGGCGACCCGCGCCTATGAGTTCGCTCGGGAACGCTTCCCGTCTGGGGGCACTCCGGTCCTGATCGTGTTTCGTGAACCTGCCGGACTGAGTCCTGCCGCTTATGGGGCCGCGGCGGAGATGGCGGCCTGGCTGTCGGGCCCCGAGGCGCCGGACAACGTGTCGCAGGTACTCAGTCCCAACGCGGCCACGGGTCGGCAGTCCGGCCTCGTGTCTGAAGACGGTACTACCATGTATGTGTTTGTGGAAGCGCTTGGCGAGCCTGCCGAGCAGCCGTTCCTGGACACGGTGGAGGCCATCCGAGACCGCTCAGCGTCCTTCGACCTGCCCGGCGTCGAGATCGCCACGGGCGGCCCCGGCGGGTTGATCGTCGACCTGGTCGGGGTCTTCTCGCAGATCGATACACTCCTCCTGCTTGTGACTGTCCTGCTCGTGCTGGCGCTGCTGGTCGTCATCTATCGCTCACCTATCATGGCCACGGTCCCGCTGCTGGGAGTGGGCCTCGTCTTTCAACTCGCCGGAGCCATAGCCGCCTGGTACGCCATTCGTTTCGGGCTGCCGGTTTCAGGACAGACCACCGGGATCATGACGGTAGTGCTCTTCGGAACCGGGACCGACTACGTTCTCTTCGTCTCGGCTCGCTTCCGAGAAGAGTTGACGCGGCATGAGGACCGCCACGAGGCGATGAGACAGACCATGCGCGGCGTTGGCGGCGCCGTCGCCTCGGCGGGAGCCACCATCCTAGTCGCCTGCGCGGCGCTCGGGCTCGCCACGCTGCGTTCCTACCAGGCGCTCGGTCCCGTCATAGCCCTTGCCGTGGCTCTGATGATGTTGGCCGCGCTCACCCTCATCCCGGCGGCGCTGACGATCTTTGGAAGGCGCGTCTTCTGGCCCCTGCAGCCCCGATTCGAAATCGAAACGACGCCGCAGGTCGATTGGAGGCGCAGCGTGTACGGCAGGGTCGGCGCCGTCGTTCTGCGCCGGCCGGGGCTGACTCTCGCCGTAACGGTGGTGGGCCTCGCGGCGCTGGTGACGGGCCTGATCCCATTCCGCGCCAACTATGATCAACTGGAGAGCCTGCCGGGGAACACGGAATCCGTCCGCAGCTTCGAGCTTCTGCGAGGCGGATTTCCGGCCGGCGAACTCTCGCCTACGCGGCTCTACGTCTCTCTGCCTCCGGGCGCCAACGCGCTCGACCCTGCCGCGCTCGACCAGCTTGACGCCCTGACGCAAGAACTGGCCGGCCACCCGGCCGTTGCCGACGCCTCCGGTCCAAGCAGGCCACTCGGCATTGAGGGACCCGCGGCCTCCCTGCTGCCTGACTCGGTCGCGCGGCGTTTCGTCTCCGAAGATGGACGCGCGGCGCGCATCGACATCGTGCTGAAGGACAATCCATTCTCCAAGGAGGCCCTCGACGCCGTGCCCGAACTGCGCGCCCTCGCTCGTGAGAGCGCGGAGGGATTGGGTCTTTCTGCCGAGAGCGTACTCATTGGCGGAGACACCGCCGAGGCTTACGACACGCGAACCGCGGGCGACCGAGACTCACTCGTGGTACTCCCGCTGATCCTATTGGCCATTGGGGTTGTGTTGGCGCTGCTGCTGCGCTCGTTGATCGCGCCGTTGTACCTGATGGCCACGATCGCCTTCACCTACTTCGCGACACTCGGATTCGCGGTTGTGGTGTTCGTCGTCATAATGGGCCATGCCGGCGTTGGATCGGCAGTCCCGTTCTACCTCTTCGTGTTCCTGAACGCTCTGAGCGTGGACTACAACATCTACCTGATGTCGCGCATCCGCGAGGAGGCAAAGGAAGCCCCTCTCAAAGAGGCGACCCGCCACGCGCTCGCCCGCACCGGCCCCGTCATTACCTCAGCCGGCATCATCCTCGCCGGCACCTTCTCCGCGCTGATGACCCTGCCGCTCCAGGACCTGTTGCAGCTCGGCTTCGCGGTAGCTGCCGGAGTGCTGATCGACACCTTCATCACGCGCACGTTGATAGTCCCTGCGGTCGTCTCTCTTGTGGGCCGATGGAACTGGTGGCCTTCCCGCATAACCTCCTGAACGTTGGGCAGTGGCCTCGCGCGGCCTACCTTGACCAGTTCAGACGCCCCCGCGCACGTCATCCTGTCCATCCCATAATCACAAGAATCACAGTTCAGACACCTCCCCCTTGACACGAACCGCAGTTCTTCATTATCATAAACACATCGGTTCACCAACCCCAACCCAAAGGTGAATAAGACTGTTGCTCGACCCGGATCAGGGCAGGTTAGGGCAGCTCAGGGCAGGTAAGAAAACCATTGCTGCCCTGACTCTCCCAAAGCTGGCTCAGCTACGGACAGGGCAGGTCAGGGCAGCTAGGGCAGGTATTTCAAAAACTTTTTCCACCCCCCAATACATCCGAGTCAATAAACTTGATACGATGCAACTCAACCCCGTACCCGATACGGGGCCGGAACCTGCGCAGCGGCTCGCCGCTCGGCAGTCCAGAGGGGTGGATCGGGGTATCACACTAATCACCATGATCACAAAAATCACAGTTCAGACAGCAGCCCAACTCACCCCCCGGCAATCGAAAGGCCGTAGCTGTGCTATCCTACCTATACACTGGCGGACTCTGACCGGCGCTGCGGATACCCGAAGAGAGACCGAGTGAAGACGACTACACTATGGAAGCCGATCGCCCTGGCCCTGGCTCTCGCCTTCTGCCTGAGCTGCGGTGAGCCTGAGCCTTCCCAAGCGCCGGACTCGCCTGCGCTTGTACGGACTCTCGCCAGCCCGACACCGGCGCCCGACGTCCGCGCGACCGTCGTCGCCGAGATTACCGCCACAGCCATGGCGCGGCCAACCGACACCCCAACGCCAACGAGTACTCCGACACCCACCGCTACTCCCACGCCAACGCCGGACTACCGAGCGACGGTTGTCGCGGAAGTAACCGCGACCGCAATGGCACAACCCACAAACACCCCCACGCCTTCGCCTACTCCGACGCCCACACCGGACTACCACGCGACGGCGGTCGCCCAGATAACCGCGACCGCCATAGCGCGACCAACCGACACCCCCACGCCAACACCTACACATACTCCAACGCCGACAGCTACTCACACCGCCACGCCGACACCCACCGAGACGCCTACCCCGATCCCAACTGCCACGCCGACACCGGTTCCGACAGCCACACCAACCGAGACGCCGACACCGGTTCCGACGGCTACACCCACGCCCACAGAGACACCGACGCCGATTCCCACCGAGACACCGACCCCGGTCCCAACGGACACGCCGACCCCGGTTCCGACCAGCGCTCCGACTCTCTCCGAAATGGTGAAAGAAGTTTCGCCCGCCGTCGTCCAGATCGTTACCCCGGACGGGGCCTCCGGGTCCGGGTTCATCATAGACGCCAACGGGCGCGTGGTGACCAACGCCCACGTGGTGCGGGGACTTTCGAGCGTATCGGTCAGAATCGTCGGCGGGCAGTCTTACACGGCTAGGGTGTTGGGCGTGGACGAGATCGCGGACCTCGCGGTATTGCAGATTCAGTCGAGCAGACGTTTTCAGGCGGTCGAGCTCGCCGACTCTGACGACATATCGGTCGGCGACGACGTCATTGCCGTCGGATTCCCTTTGGGAGAACTGCTGCGGGGCAGTTCCCCAACCATCACCAGGGGGATAGTCTCCGCCAAGAGAGTGTCTGGGTCGGGCGTCGATCTGCTCCAGACGGACGCGGCGATAAATCCGGGCAACAGCGGCGGACCGCTCTTCGGCAGCGACGGCGAGGTCGTGGGGATAAACACGTCCAAGCTGTTCGAGACCGAAGACGGCAGAACCGTCGAGGGAATAGGCTTGGCCATCTCGATCAACGAGGTGAAGGACAGGCTAGACTCGCTGGCAAGAGGCCAAAACGTCTTGGACAGTACCCCAACGCCGGTACCCACCCCAACCCCGGTGCCCACCCCAACCCCCGTTTCCAAGCGGTTCTACCTTGACAGCGCGGAGTTGCCCCATGATGACGATGGACTGATAGAGACGCTGGCGGCAATGGACGACGTTCGCAACTTTTGGATTTCCTCCGAGTTCGAGGTTCCGTACGACGCAAGCGTAGGTAACTGGTCCGTCGGGTTCCTGTTCCGGAATTCGGGCGACGGAAATATGCAGTACGTAGCAGTGACTCAAGATGGCCGGTACAGTTACTACCTAAGACTTGACGGAGAAAGTACACGCCTTGATGTCGGCTCTGTAGGCACTTGGAACCGAAACGCAGGCGATACAAATACGGTAAGTCTAATCGTGGTCGAGGACCGTGGCTGGCTGGCAGTCAACTCAAGGTACGTCACCGACTTTGACGTAAGCGTTGGAAGTCGGGAAGGAGAGTTGGAAGTCGCGACAGGGATATTTACGAATGATGAAGTTCCCGGCTACTCGACGAAGGTTAGTAGCGTTCATGCGGAAGAGATGAGCATTCTCTACGGCCCACAAGATGGTTCACTGACCAGGAGCGCAGGATCCATCAGTATCCACAGAGCCCGCGTGGACGTGACATTCGCGTATGCGAGCGTAGAGTTCAGAACACCGGATGACCCCGATAAGTGGAGTGCCGGCCTCATGTTCAGAAAAGAGGGGGAGAACGATTACTTGATTTTCTATATATCGTCATCAGGATACTGGAGAGTGGCTCACGCTACTGTCTCGGGGGGAGAATGGCAGACGCTTGAAAGAGATTTCTCCGACGCAGTTGACATCGACCACCCCACCCTCAACCGCCTCGAGGTGTTTTTCGTTGGTGAGGTAGCAATTGTGTACGTGAACGGTCGAAAACTGGGCACAGCCGACATCGGCTCCATAACGACATCCGGTGACGTCATGGCCGCCTACGGCATCTACAAGGGTGACGACCTCAGCACAGGCCGCTTCGAGAACTTCACCGTCTGGGGACTGAAGGGCTTCTGAATGAGACAGATAGACGGGCAGGTTTTGGAAGGGGGGCGTTGGCAGAAGTTGTATGCCCTTTTCTTGGAACACCCTATCCCGTTCTCCGGCCTCTTCCAGTGCGTTCAGATGGACGTGGACAGCTTCCCGAATGTTGTCCAGAGCTTCTTGAACTGTGTCGCCGCAGCTAACAGTGCCGAGTTCGACGCAGCGCGATGCGTACAAGTGTCCCTCCTGCCCAACCTCCAGCGTCAGACGAACTTCACCCTGAATCTCACGGGCCACGAGTCACCTCCCGTAATGGCAACCGACGTTGAATACTACCCTCGTCATTGCCTTTGTGTGCAAGGGATTTTATATTGGCGATATACCTATGGTCAATGAAATTGTAACCGAGAATCTCCGCCCCGCATTGCCATGCTATCCTACCCGTGCGCCGCTGGCGGACTCTGACCGGCACTTTAGATACCCAACGAGGGACTGAGTGAACACGACTAATTTGTGGAAGCCGATCGCCCTGGCCCTCACTCTCGCCTTGTGCCTGAGTTGCGGACCCCCGGAGCCTTCCCCGACCCCTGAGCCTGGTCTGGTGTCTGTCATTGCGGTCTCCCCCACAGTGACGGCTACGCCCGAACCGACATTCACGCCTACGCCGACCCCAACCCGTACAGCCACGCCGGCGCCTGACGTTCGGGCAACGGTCGTCGCCGAGATTACCGTGACCGCCATGGCCCGCCCAACCGACACGCCAACGCCAACGATTACACCGACTCCCACCGGCACGCCTAGTCCTACGAACACTCCGACGCCTACGCCCGACGTCCGCGCAACCGTGGTCGCCGAAATTACCGCGACCGCCATGGCACGGCCCACCGACACGCCCACGCCTACGACTACTCCGACGCCAACGCCGGATGTCCGCGCGACAGTGGTCGCCCAGATAACCGCGACCGCAATCGCGCGCCCTACCGACACGCCTACTCCAGTTCCAACCGAGACCCCAACCCCACTCCCAACCGCCACGCTGACGCCGGTTCCAACCGAGACGCCGACTCCGGTTCCGACCGCCACGCCAATTCCCACGCCGACCTCGGAACCGCCGACTCCGGAGCCGCCTACCCCGGAGCCGACCGAGACCGCCGTTCCCATCCCGGAGCCGACAGTCGCTCCGTCCCCGACTTCGACTCCGACGCTAGAGACCGTTGTTAGGAGGGTCAGGCCGAGCGTGGTAAAGATAATCAGCGACGTGGGATCGGGCTCCGGCTTCGTCACCGACGGCGGTCTCATCGTCACAAACGCGCACGTCGTGGAAGACTCCAGGACCGTCACCGTCAGGACGGCCGGCGGGAGGATGTACGCGGGCGACGTCGTAAGCCTGGGCGGAGAGGCAGACCTAGCCTTCGTACACGTGGACACCGATCACAAGCTTCCGGCACTCCCCTTGGGCAGTTCCTATCTGGCCTTCGTCGGCAGCGACGTGATAGCCGTCGGATTCCCGCTCGGCAGCGCGCTGCCCGGCTCATCGACCATAACGAGGGGGATTGTCTCCTCCAAGAGAGTGTTCGACGGCGTCAACTACCTTCAGACCGACGCCGCCATAAACCCCGGCAACAGCGGCGGTCCGCTGATCGACCGCTCCGGCAAGGTGGTCGGCGTGAACACGTCCAGATATACCGAAGTGGGCGGAAGTCCGGTCGGCGGAATAGGCCTGGCAATCACCATCGATGAGGTCAAGGACAGGCTCCCTCTCCTCCCCTTGGCGGGCAGCGAGAACTTTCCGACGCCCTCGCCAACTCCCACCGGCGATCAAGCGCCCGGCTCGCCCGATAAGTACGAGAACGTGGAGTACGGCTACACTCTGGACATTTTGGGCGAGTGGATTCTCGACGAAGAACGTCCCGACGGATACGTCTCATTCTGGGCCCCAAGCCACAGGGGTTTCCTGGAAGTGACGGTCCACGACCTTCGAGAGTTCGCCTCGTTCCCCGCGTTCGCCGACTGGCGCCGCGCCGCCGTCATACAGGATGGAAAGTCATCCGAAGTGTTCGAGGTAGTGTCGTCCGAGAAGCGCGAGGAGTACGGGCGCGAGTTCTACCGGCTCGACTACCGCAAGCAGGAATCAGGGGAAGTCTGCGTCTCGCGCAACGTCGAACTTACCGGCCGGTCCTCGCGGTATCCCGATATGCCCTACGGCTTCATAGTGCATTCGCGCTTCTGCGAGTACGGCTACGACCTCTACGGCCAGGACGCGATAGCGATGGTGGAGAGCTTCAGCTATTGACTCCCGCCTGCCACCGCGGCCACCACCGTCACCCTGACGTTCGTCCCGCCGAGATCGAGCGTTCGGTCTTGGGCGGGTTCACCTGGTCGAACAACTTCACGACGCTGTCCGACGGCTTCGGAGTGAGAAGGGTCACGACCACAGCCGCCGGAATGGCGAACAGGAAGCCCGGAGTGGCCGGCTGTATGTCCCAAAGGCCGCCGGGGCCGCCGGATAGTCCCCACCAGATGGAGGCGACCAGCGTTCCGGTGACGATCGAGGTAAGCGCGCCCCAAAAGTTGAACCGCCGCCAGTACAGGGACATGATGGTAACCGGGCCGAAAGCGGCGCCCATGCCTCCCCAAGCGTATGCGACCAGACTGGCGATCGACCCCTCGAGAGTAATGTCTCTTTCCAAGGTATCGGAAAGGAAGGCGGCGATGCCGTCCAAAGCCCCCAGAAGGAGGGCGGCGACGATTCCCACCACGACCAGCAGAGCGCGTCCCAGCCAGACCCTGCCGTGAGTCGTTAAGCTGTACGCGTACCTCTTGAGCAGCGGCATGTCGTCGGTGGCGATGGCCGAGGCCAACAGCAGCTGCGAATCTGCCGTGCTCATTACAGCCGCGACAACCGCGGTCAGCAGCAGGCCGGTCACGAGGGGGTGGAAGAAGATGTCCGAGAGGAGCAGATAGACGCCGCTCGGGTTCTCCAACGCGCTCGAAAGAAGACCCACCTCCGAGAGCGCGGGCCTGGCGGCCAAGCCCAGCAGAAGCGCGAATGAGAAGATGACTATGAGCCATACCGTCCCTATGTCCCGGCTCGGCTTGATCTTCTCTTCGCTTTCCACCGCCATGAACCGCTGCACCACCCGCTGCGAACCCATGAATCCCAGCCCCCACCCGGCGGCTGAGAGGATGAAGAAAGGGCCGATTGCGCTGCCGTCGGCGTCGATCAAGGGGTTCCAGAAACCCAGAGACGTAGCGCCCAAACCCTGTAACGGGTCATCGGCGGCAATGAATACCAGCGCAATGGGCATTGTCGTCAGGCAGGCCAGCATGAGCATGGCCTGGAAGACGTCGGTCTTGGAGACGGCCAAGAAGCCGCCGATGAATGTGTACGACGCGACGGCGACGAGGGTTATCACGATGCCCCATCCCCAAGAGAGTCCAAACACCGTATCCAGCAGGCTGGCGCCCGCGATCAGGCCGGAGCTGATGTAGAAGATCACGAAGAAGATCGTGATGAAGCCCGCCAGGGTCCTCAGCGCTCCCGACCTGTCGTCGAAGCGCTTTTCCATGAACTCGGGCAGAGTCAGAGATTCATCGGCGGCAATCGTGTATCGGCGAAGTCTTTTGGCGATGATCGTCCATCCAAGCCACACTCCCGACACTAAGCCGAGAACCGTCCACATATGCACCACGCCCGAGGCGAAGGCCAGCGCGGGGAGCACCAGCACCGTCCATGCGCTGGTAGCGGAGGAACTTGAGCTCAGGGCCGAGACCAAGCTGCCGACCCGGCGGCCTCCCAGCACGTAGTCCGACATTCCGCGCATCTGGCGGGCGCGAACCACGGCAATGCCGATCAGGGCGGCGAAGTACGCGAAGAAGACGCCGAGTATCCACCAGCTAAACTCGCCGAACATATCGAGCATGTTCAGTTCCGACCCTCGATGCTGCTCAAATCAACCCTCCGAACCGATATAACCGCGCGCATCCTCGTTGCCGAGCGGCCAAAGCTCGCTCTCAAGGAACGTCGAATACGCCGGAAAAGATAGGCTACTTACACAGAATGGTCAAGACATCCCGCAGGCTGATCCAGGGCCTGACGATGATATTGCAGTTGGCGGATACAGGCGGTTCGCGAACCGCCCGCTTGACTTACGCTAGGTTATTCGGCTCCAGCAGCAGCATCTGCCGTTTGCCTTTCTTCAACTCCATTCTGTCTTCGATGGTGAAACGCTTTTCGATTTCCAGTTGGAAGTTCTCTGAAGTGTAGTCCGCGTAGTCTTCACTCTTGTTCTCAACCAGCTTGCGGAACATCTCGTCGTCGCGCCCTACGAATTCGACGATGAGCGCGGCGTCGAGGCTCCGAAGCCACTCGATGAGCATGGAGGTCGGGATGTTCGCGGAAACGCGCAAGTGGTGGACAAGCGCGAGGCAGAGGGCCACGTCGGGACTTTGCCTCTCGAAGAACGCGGCGCGTTCTCGGCCAACCCAGCCCTGGCCGGGCGACGGGTTGGCGAGGTCCATCACCAAGGGAATGATATTGCGGTCGCCGCTTTCTCGCGCCTCTCGGTAGAGGATGTCCACGGCTTCGTGGTCGCCGTCCACCGCGACCACGACCTGCGAGTGTCGCGCCGCAATGCGGGAGAACGTCCCGGTGTTCGCGCCCAGGTCCCACAGGAGGCGCGGGCGGCGCGCCGAGATATGTTCTTCGACGAACGCCTTCTTGCGCTCGAAATCGACCTCTCCGTAAGAGTGCGTCTCCGAGTACTCCGACCAATTCGAAGAGCCGGCCGGCCGGTGAGAAAGTCCGGCCACGAGACGGGCCAGGTCGTCCAACAGGGCTAGGAGAGTCGTCTCGGACTGCCTGCGACGCTTCGATGAACTCGAAGAGCCGTTACCCGATTCTCGTTTCCGCATCCGCCTCTCCATCTTCGCCGGAAACCAGACGTGAGAGGGCACGCCGCGCTTGAAGCGGCGAAGTCCGTAGAAATATCTTGCCGCTTCTTCCGGCGGGATACCCTCCGGACACGAGCGCAGAAGAGGTTGAAACGGGATGCCGAGGTGCGCCGTCAGCATCAGCGGTATGAGAAACGTGGAGCAGAACTGCCGGTAGCCCTGCCAATATTCGCCGTCCTCCCACGGAACGAAGGAAGGAACGTCTATGAAGACCGGCCGGGTACCCACCCATTGGATGTTGAACGGGGTGGCGTCTTTTAGCATCCATCCACTTCGGATGGCCGAGTCCAACAGCCGCAGTTGCAGTAGAGCGGCGTCCTTGAGCATGGAGAAGGGCCACTCGTAGGGCCAAGTCAGGAAGTCCACGGCCTCGTGCTCGACGGCGGCGGCCCAGCCCATCTTCATTACGGACGCGGCGGCGGGGTCGTCGGGGCGCAGGCCGGCCGTCTTGACCACGTCGCCCCTAGACATCAGCGACTCGAAGAACGGCTCGGACATCAGCCTTGCGATAGTTGCCCGCGCGGAGTCCGTCAGACCGCGAACTACGCGCTGTCCGCTGTCCCGGTCCGGCACGAGGTAAACCCGTCCCGACGGGTCCTTGAAAGACCCGCCGTCCGCGCTCAACATCCGCTTTCCTCCAAGCAGCGTCTTTCGTCGCTCTCACATTCCCGCGCCGTCCGTCCGCCTCTGAACACGAAACGCTTGAGGCGGCTGAGGTAGGAGCGCGCCGTGTATCCAACGGCGGAGATGAAGCCCAAGACCGATACGATTATGAAGCCCGCCGCGCCGGGGTCTATGTAGGCCAGCAAGAGTTCGACGCGGCCTGTCGTACTAGGCATACCCTCGGCGCCGGAGAATCCGAGGGCCGCCGTCGGGCTGACATAGGCGGCGCATATCGACACGGCGGCCAATGCTATTAGCTTCGATCTACTCATACAGGAACTCCTTGTAGTCATACGAATGGTCTTCGGGTATCCCGCCGCCCCAGAACCTGTCGCGCCTCGGCTCGATGAGCGGACTCTCCCCTCCCGACAGACATTCGAGTATCGCGTGGACGACGTCCAGAGACGTCATATACCCCTTGCTCTGCGCCTCGTCGAACTCCGAGGCGCACCTGTCGGGCGGCCACACGCCTCCCAGCACTCCGAACCGGTCTTGGATAAAGAACTCCGGGTCGTCTTCAACTGCCATCCCATCGGACAGCAAAGCTCCGTGGTCGCCGAATACGAACAGGATGGAGTCGGGATCGTTGGCCTTAAGGCGCTCGATAACCTGCTCTAGGTGGTCAGCCGCTCTGTTGAAATTCTTTCGGTAGGCTTCCGGAAACGTGTCTCTGTCGTAGCTGCTGTCGAAGTGTCCGGGCAAGTAGCGATGGGCGACCACGAACTGCGGTTTGCTTCTGTCGATCTCCGTCATCTCCCGAAACAAGAAATCCCAACTCGACAAGAGAGGCTCTTGGTCCAAGATCTCCTCGTTGTTCCAACAGTAGCCCCAAAATGCCCACGGTCTTGTGGCCTGATCCAGTAGAGGGCAAACCAAAACCATCTTCTTGACGATATACCTGTCGATACCCGGCCCCTGTCGATACCCAAAGCGAGTATTCTCGTAAATGGAGGTAGTTTCGTAGCCGTTCTGCCTCAAAAGCCAGACGAGCGGGCTGAGATCATGGCCCGCGACGTAGCTGGGAATTGACCCGTTTACTCGCCGGTGCTCTAAGAAGATATCCAAGTCCAGCGCCATGAGGGTATTGAAGGAGTAAACGGTGCGAACCCCGTGGGCAAAGAGATTCCGAAAGCGGCGCATCTCCTCGTCTAACACCCGGTGGAAATCTGTGGTCTCGATTCCCATGTACTTGCTCATGATGGCCTCAGGCGTGATCGAGTCGAAGCCGAGAAAATAGATGTTGGGCGTCTCCTCGAAGGCGACCGACCGCACGTTTGGGTGGTCTTCCCAGCCGTTGGCGTAGTAGCCGCTGCCGCCTTCTCCGTAGTTGTGCCCCAGGTAGATGAGCGAAGCCGCAAGGAACGACGCTACTGCCAATAAAGCGAACGCTCCCCAACGGGAAGGATGCACAATCCGGTACATCAAGTACAGCGCCAACGTAGAGCCGGCGCATATTCCAATGATGCCGACCCACATCGCGACGCTGCCGGGGTCAAGGAATCCTCCAGGTGTGCTTAAGCCAGGCTTCAGCATCGGCCATACTTTCCGCCCGATGTGCGCCGCGACGGGCAATGACGCCGCCACAGAGAGCGCCAAGCCGCCCCAGCGAAAGTCGTCCATGATCCGGTACGCCGTGAAAAGCCCGAAAAGCGCGGCGGGGCACAGCGCGATCAGCCAGAGCCTGTTTTCGGCGTAGAACAGTTCGGTGTGGACGACGTAGGCGGTGAATATGCCCGCAAACGTAATTAGCGCCAGCGCTGCGTTCCCGAGGGTCCTGGAGCGCAGCGAAATCGCCAGCGCGCCGAGCAGCAGGATTCCGCTCACCGCCATCCCGCGCGCCAGAACGCTCCTCAGTTCGATCTCCGGGAAGTTGATGTCGGAACCGACGTATGTGGTTCCCAGCGCGGCCGCTATCAGCAGGGCGGAGAACGTGAGCTTGAAGGCTCCTCCCGATATGGCCTCGACGCCGGACTTCAGATGCACAAGCGCAACGCGCAGGCGCGATTCTTTCCCCAATATCTCCAATAGCGGGCAACTCCAATCTGAGACCATATATGCGAACAGATTGCAGAATAGTAGGGGAGTTGGTGATGTCTGTCAACGACCGCGCAAACCTCTCTCGCACCTCTGAGCCTGTGTCAGGTTGGTCGGTGGATGGGTATTCACCCTCACCCTAGCCCCCGTATCGGGGTACGGGGCAGGCTCTCGCCGAAATGACGGCGGTGTCTGAACTGTGATTATGGTGATTAGTGTGATGCCCGCTCCACCTCTGGATTGCCAAGCGGCGAGCCGCTGCGCGGGTTCCGGCTCCGTATCGGGGCAAGAGGGTTGAGTTGGGTCGTATCAAGTTTATTGACTCGGATGTTGTTAGGGGTGGAAAAAGTTTTTTGAAATACCTGCACCTTCTGCACCCTCTGCACCCGTCAAAGCTGAGAGGGGAGCGGTCCAGCTTTGGGAGACGGCGCACTTTTGGGAAATCATTCCTGCTCCCTACCTGCACCTTCTGCACCCGTTTGTGTTGTCTCGGGGATTAGCCGGATGCCCTTGAACAGTCGGCGTCCGTGGGAGGGGGTATGTGGCGTGGGCATACGTCCAAGCCGGAGGTTGGAATGAGAACTTGTCGAATTCGGAGAGGAGGCTTTTGACTTCCGGGTCGAGCACGGCATTTGCACCTTTGGGTTGGGTATCAGGGAACCGATGTACTTTATGATATTAGGGAACGGCGGTTCGTGTCAAGGGAGGGTGTCTGAACTGTGACTGTCCCAAGTTGGTAGGCGGACGTGTCACCCTCACCCCCGTATCGTAGTACGGGGCAGGCTCTAGCCCTCTCCCTCAAGGGAGAGGGGATTTTCGCGCTCGCGTATGCGGCGCCTACTAATCCGGGACAGGTTCTGTCTGAACTGTGACTTTTGTGATTATGTGATTTCGCTGATTGGGGACGGCGGGAAGGGGGCTACGGCATCCGGCTGTTAGGTGGTGGACTATGGTATAGGGTTTATGGTGTAAGGAGTGGAGCGTCCTAGTCGTCGGCGTTGCGGCTGAGCTTGCGTTCGACGACCTTCCGGGTGTCTTCGTCAAGGAGGTCGAGTATCTGGGCGCGGCCTTGGTCGCGGCCCTCTTCTCGGCCTTCTTCTCGGCCCTCCTCGCGGGCTTCTCGATCCAATCTACGGACGTATCGCTCGTACAGCATGTTGAAGCCCTCCATTCCAACGTAAGAGACGACTCCGGCAACGACTACGACCCATTGCAGGCCGTGTCCGACGTTTGCGAGAGTCGAGACCCAGCTATCGTTCGTTCTGAAGCCAATCTCAGCGACCAGCACCAGCGCGGCGCCACTGCCCGAGAGGATCACGAACGCGATGAGGTATCATGCTTCATTCGCCCTGGGCAGATTCACGCTGGGCCTCAAGCCTCCGTAAGCCGTTCATGCAGTCATCTTCCTATTTTCGGCGTCGTCTTGTCAATGTTCATATTCTACATACTTACGGTGTGCGGGAACGACGGTTTGCTGGTGGGGCCTATTGTTAGCAATGCCGGTTTTCACTGGCGCCATGGAAGATGAAAACTGGGCAATGACAGTGGGGGCATTCGGGATGACGATGGGGGTTTGGCGGGTGGGGGCGTGTCACCCTCACCCCCGTATCGTAGTACGGGGCAGGCTCTAGCCCTCTCCCTCAAGGGAGCTTAAAGGGGTAGGTATTCACCCTCACCCCAACCCTCTCCCAGAGGGAGAGGGGGCCTGTTGACTGATATTCGTGGTTGTTTTTGCATTTACCTACCCTTGTCAGCCCTCAAGGGAGAGGGGATTTTTGCGCTCCCATGGGGGGTTAGACCCAGATTTTGATTGGTATTCGTTCTATCATCAGTTCGGTAATGGCGTGGACTAGGGCGTCGGCGCGGTCGGGGGAGCCGGAGGGTCCGAGTTCGGCGGACCAGGTACACATCTGGTCTTCGAGTTCGGGGAAGCGGCCTACGTGGTGGACTCGTCCCTGTTCGTAGAGGGCGGCTACTGGTTCGGCGCGTAGGTATTTGCCGGTGCGGGCCTTGATGCCCTTGTATGGGAGAGAGCGGGGGACGGCGGCTTTGAGGGTGGACTTGACGAGGTCTCCGCCGGCGTTGTCTTCGGCGATGATTCGGGAGGCATTGAACTTGTCGAAGAGGTGGACGGCTCGCATCGCCCAGCCCTGGGGGGTGAGCCGGCCGGACTCGTCGGCGATGACGTAGGCATGTTCGCGGTGCATGTCGGCGCCGACGACGACTATTCCGGTCTCGGAACTGCTGGGCTTGGCGGACATGGCGGGGTCTATGGCGACGACGATGCGGGCCACGGGCGGATGGTTCGCGAGTCGGGCGTCTTCTATCCATTCGCGTTTCCAGAGGGCGTCTTCGTACTCATCGGCGAGTTCGGCGTGGATTTCCTGTCGTCCGAGGCGCGTGCCGTCGTAGCGTTCGATAATGCCGTTGAAGAAGGATGGGGCGAGATTGTCGCGGTTGTCGAAGGTTGAGCCGCGTGTGACGTGGACGCCTGGGCTGACGGGCAGGCTTCTGATCAGTTCGATGGGCCTGGGCGTGGTGGTGACGACGCACTTAGGGGGCTGTCCGAGCCGGAGGGCGAAGTTGAGGTTGTTCCAGGTCTGGTTGGGGTACTGCCATGAGGCGAGTTCGTCGCACCAGGCGGCGTCGAATTGTGGGCCTCTGAGTTGGTCGGGTTCGTGGCTTGAGAAGATGAGGGCGCGGGCGCCGTTGGGCCAGGTGAGTTTTCTCTTGGACGGTTCGTAGATGGGCGTGTGCCAGGGCGGTGAGGTATTTAGGATGCCTGACTCGCCTTCGATCATGACGGATTGGGCTTCGTCGAGCGATCGGGCGACGAGGGCTACTCGCCGGGCGCGTCCGGTCTCTGTCTGGGCGCGGACCCATTCGGCGCCAGTGCGGGTCTTTCCGAAGCCACGTCCGGCAAGGATCAGCCAGGTGTTCCAGTTGCCGGGGGGCGGGAGTTGGTCCGGCCGGGCGTGGAGTTCCCATGCGTGTTGGAGCCTGAGTCGGTCATCTTTGTCGAGCATCTTTAAAGAGGCGTCTAGGAATGCCGCACGCTGTGCGCATGGAAATCGGCTCAGCCGGTCGATGATCTCCGATATTAGGTTGTCGGCGGTCGTCATGTTCATGGGTCCGGCGGTTTGTCGTCTTCGGAGTGTGAGGGGTATATTTTGGCGAGTTTCTTCCGCCTTCGTTCTTCAATGGCGGGCCATGCTTTCTGTCGTTCGAGCCGCATCTTGATGTCGGCCTCGAACTTTTCGGAAGCTTCGTCCAGGTAGGGGGTCGGGTCGAACCATTCGGGTATCTCAGGCACGGTTATGTTGTCTCTGCGACCGTCCGGGTAGGGTGTGAGTGTGCCCTCGTCCTCCATTCGCCGGAGCTTGGCGCGGAATTCGGCCAGGTCGTCGGGATCGATGTGTCTGACCGGGCGAACGTAGGGTTTGGTCCTCGTTTCGAGGGCGCTGTCGGTTCCGAGGAGACGGTCGAGCAGGATACGCGCGGCTCTTGCGCGGTGGTAGGGCGTGACTTTCGGGTCGTCTTTGGCCCGGGCTATTTCTTTGAGTGTGTCTCGGATGGTCTGTCCGTTGTTGGTGATTTCGATGATGTGTTGTTGGATGGTGAAGTGGATGGTGGATTGTGAATAGTGGTTAGTAGATTTTGGCGAGTGGATAGTTGGAGCAGGGCCTAGGGCCTGGTCCAGGGAGTCTTTGATTTGGGTTACGGGGCGGGGGTTTTGGGCGTCGGGCACCGAGGGCGATTCGCGAATCGCCCCTACGTCGTTGGCGTCGGATTTGGGTGTTGGGGCCGGATTGGGGTCGATTTGCCTGGGGCATTTGCCGAATCCTCTGTCGGCGAGTATGTTGGCGGCAGTGATGCGGTCGTTGGGGGTGGCCTTCTGGTCGTTGCCTTGGGCGATGTCGTGTAGGATCTCGATGAGTTCGAGACCGTTGTCGGTTTCCTCGCGGATGGCGTTGGCGAAGTCGAGGGCCGGGTTAGATGGTGTCTGTTGGGTTGAAGTAGTCATTAGTGGTTAGTGGATGGTGGATAGTGGGTGTACGACAGTTCTGTTTAGAATACATGGTCTTTGGGCTGGTGTCAAGGGGTAGAATCAGGATTTGCGGGATTGGGGGATATTCAGGATGGGGTTGGAGGATGTTCGGGGATTTTAGATTTCTCGCTGCGCTTGGAATGACAGTGGGGGCGGTCGGGATGTTGTCAGAAGCAGGATTTACGGGATTGGAGGATTGGCAGGATGGGTTGGTTGGGGGATTGGGATGGTGGTTGGTTTGGGGGATTGGGGGATGTTCAGGGATTTTAGATTCCTCGCTGCGCTCGGAATGACAGTGGGGGCGGTCGGGATGTTGTCAGAAGCAGGATTTACGGGATTGGAGGATTGGCAGGATGGGTTGGTTGGGGGATTGGGAGATGTTCAGGGAGAGGGGATTTTCGCGCTCGCGCGGGGGGGAGCGTGCCGGAGGGGTTCACCTTCAGCAACGGAGGAGGATTTTCGCGCTTGCGCGCGGGGGAGCCTTCGAGGGCGAGACTGAGGGCAGGATTCGAGGGGATTTTCGCGCTTGCGCGCGGGGGAACCTACTAAAGTGACACAGGCTCGGCCGCTCCCGCCGCCACTCACTCCAAGCCCAGCGAAGAACCGAATGCGTTCAACATGCCCTTGATATCCGTTCTCCGACCCCTCTAAACTCAATACCGCAATGCACAGATTGAGATTCGAGAGGCTCGTCAGGCAGGCGATCAGCGAACTCCCGGACACGTTCTTGGAGCGCATGGAGAACGTGGACGTCGTCGTGGAGGACGCAGCCACACGCGACCAGATCATCGGCTCCGGGCTGGACGAGAGCGAATCGCTCCTCGGCCTGTACGAGGGCATACCCTTGACCGGCCGCTACGGCTACGACATGGTGCTGCCGGACAAGATAACCCTCTTCCAGGCCACCATCGAAAGCATCTGCCGCACCGACGACGAGATTGTAGCCGAGGTCAGGGCAACCGTGATCCACGAGGTCGCCCACCACTTCGGCATCGACGACTATACCCTGCACCAGATGGGAGTCTAACAGCCCGATCGACATACCCCCTCTCCTTGAGGGAGAGAGCCTGCCCCGTACTCCGATATGGGGGCTGGCGTGAGGGTGAAACTCTCCACATGACCACACTGGAACAGATCGAAATCGACGCCGCGGAAGGCCGCCTCGACCTCGGACACTTGGCCCCTCTGCTCAGGCAGACGCGCCAGTACCAAGACCTGCTCGCGGCCCTGCGGCGGGGAGGACGGCGCGCCAAGGCTCAGGCGCCGTCCGACGCCGTCCCCTTCCTAGCGTCCGCGCTGGTGGAGGACCTGCGCATCCCTGCCGTCATCCTGGCGCCAAGACCCGAAGAGGCCAGGCGGCTCCACGAGCGTCTCACCGCGTGGCTGGACGATCCCGACGGCGCGCTCCTCTTCCCTGAGACCGAGACCCTTCCATACGAGCGTCTCGTCACGGATCCGGACACGGTCCAGCAACGAATCTGCACCCTCGACGCGCTGCTCAACCCGCGCGAGACGCCCCCGGTCGCGATCGCTTCAGCGACATCAGCCGTCCAGCGCACCCTCAGCCGTAGGTCGTTCGAGAACAGCGCCCACACGCTTTCCGTCGGCCAGACTATCGACCTCCGCGACACGCTCGACTCCTGGCGCATGATGGGATACCAAACCGAGTCCGCCGTCTATTCTCCGGGCTTCGTCAGCAGGCGGGGCGGGATCATAGACATCTTCCCCGTCGGCTCCGACTTTCCCGCCCGCATCGAGTTGTGGGGCGACGAGGTGGACAGCATTCGGCTGTTCGATCCGGCCAGCCAACGCTCCACCGAAACCGTTCAGGCGATAAGAGTCATCCCGGCCCACGAAACGCTGCCCGCCATGACCGATCACGAAGAGCTTGACCGCCTGATGGGTCGCATAGACGTATCCACCTGCGATCCGGCCCACCGAGAGCGCATCCGGGAGGAGTTCTCCCAGCTATTGGAAGGGGGCGAGGTCGAAGACCTCAACCTGTACGCCGGCTTCTTCAACCACGGCAGGCTGGCCGACTATATCCCGGCGAACGCGCTGGTCGTCCACGTCCGGCCCGGCGACATAGCCGCCGCGGCCGTGGACACGCAGCAGCGCGTCCACGACCTGCGGGAGACCAAAGAGGCGCGCGGGGAGATTCCGGCAAACTTCCCGTCCTTCCACGACGAGTGGGAAAGCGTCGCCCCGGAGATCTCACGGCTCGGCTCTCAGCTAGACCTGTTCCACTGGGGCGCCGAAGACCTGCTCTATGAGGACATGCACGTCCTGCCCATCGGCTCGCCGCCCACGTTCTTGGGCAACATAGACGGGTTCGTGGACGAGGCCGCCGAACTCATCGCCGACGGTCACAGCGTCGTCGCCATCACCTCCCACTCGCGCAGGCTGGATGAGATACTGTCCGAGCGGGGCGTCTCCGCCGCCCTAGGGTCCTCTCTGAGAGGAACGCCTGAACCCGGTACGCTCAGCGTGGTGCAGGCATCAGGCGCGAGCTTCGGGGACGGCTTCGTCCTCTCGACTCCTGACCGCAAGCTGATCTTGGTCGGCGATACCGAGGTGTTCGGCGTCGCCAAGCAGCGAAGGACCGCCGCCCGCAAACGCGCCAACTGGAACGCCTTCCTCTCGGAAATATCGCCCGGAGACTATGTCGTCCACGTCGAGCACGGCGTCGGCAAGTTCTTGGGCGTCGGCAAGCCGTCCGAGCAGGCGGAGTCTTCGGGCGAGTACCTGGTACTCGAATACGCCAGCGGCGACCGGCTCTACGTCCCGCTGGAGCACCTCGACCGTGTCACCCCGTACATCGCTCCCAGCGACGCGCCGCCGCACCTGACCCGGCTCGGCACTCAGGAGTGGAGCCGCGCCAAGGCGAAGGCGGAGCGCTCCACCCGCCGGATGGCCGCCGAGCTCCTGGCGCTGTACGCCGGCCGCGAGATGGCGGAGGGATACCAATTCGGCTCAGACCCCGATTGGCTGCAAGAACTGGAGGAGTCGTTCCCATTCGAGGAGACGCCCGACCAGCAGGCCACCCTCGAACAGGTCAAAGCCGACATGGAGGACGGCAAACCGATGGACCGCCTGGTCTGCGGCGACGTCGGCTACGGCAAGACCGAGATAGCGCTGCGCGCGGCGTTCAAGGCCGTCCTCAGCGGCAAGCAGGTCGGCGTGCTCGTGCCGACGACCGTCCTCGCCCAGCAGCACTACGTCACGTTCAGCCAGAGGCTCAGCGCGTTCCCCGTCACAATCGAGGTGCTCAGCCGCTTCAGAACCGACGCCGAGCAGCGAGACATCGTGAGACGGCTCGCCGACGGCACGGTGGACATCTGCATCGGCACTCACAGGCTCATCCAGAAAGACGTGAAGTTCAACGACCTGGGACTGGTGGTGATCGACGAGGAGCAGCGGTTCGGCGTCGCCCACAAGGAGCGGCTCAAGCAGATGCGCCAGGAGGTGGACGTGCTCACGCTCACCGCAACGCCTATCCCGAGAACGCTCCAGATGTCTCTGGCGGGCGTCCGCGACATGAGCACAATCGAGACGCCGCCGGAGGAGCGGCTGCCGATCAAGACCTACGTTTCCGAGTTCAGCGACGAGTTGATACGCGAGGCCATTCTCCGCGAGCTCGACCGGCAGGGGCAGGTCTATTTCCTCCACAACCGCGTTTACAACATCGGCTACATGGCAAACTACATCCGCAAGATCGTGCCCGAGGCCTCGGTGACCGTCGCGCACGGCCAGATGGCCGAAGGAGAGCTTGAGTCCGCCATGGCCTCGTTTGCCGACGGCGAGTTCGACGTCCTGGTCTGCACGACGATCATCGAGTCCGGCCTGGACATTCCCAACGTCAACACGCTGATCGTCAACCGCGCCGACAGCTTCGGCCTGGCGCAGCTATACCAACTCAGGGGGAGGGTCGGGCGCAGCAGCCGTCGGGCCTACGCCTACATGCTGATACCGCAGGCGCGCGCCATCACCGAGACCGCCGAGCGCCGCCTGACCGCCATGCTCGCCGCGACCGAATTGGGCGCCGGTTTCCACATAGCCATGAAGGACTTGGAGATACGCGGCGCGGGCAACATTCTGGGGGCCGAGCAGAGCGGGCAGATCCTGGCCGTCGGCTATGAACTGTACACGCGCCTACTCTCGCAGGCGGTGCGGGACCTGAAGCTGAAACGAGAGGCGGGCGACCTATCGGGCCTGTCGCCGGAGACGGCAGCCGACGCCATACGCGATGAGGTGGACGAGTCGCTCGTCGACCAACTACTGCCCGAAGTGGGAGTCGCCCTGGACCTCGGCATACCGGCCGGCATACCGGAAGACTACGTCCCCGACCTCTCGGTCAGGCTCGCCCTATACCAGCGGATGGTCAAGCTGCAAGACGAAGACGCCGTTGACTCGATAGCCGACGAGCTCAGGGACAGGTTCGGCCCCCTGCCCTGGGAGGCGCAGGCCCTGCTCTACACGGTCAGGCTGAAGGCAGTATCCGCCAGGGCCGGCGTGGAGTCTATATCCAGAGAGAGCGGGCGCATCGTCCTAAGGATGAAGTACGACGTCGGGAGCGCGCGGACCGCTCTCCAAAGGCGGCTGCCCGCCGCGGCAGAGGTGGGCAACACCCAAATCAGGCTCGACTTGAGTCGACTCCAAGCCGGATGGGAGGAGCCGCTGCTGGACGTGGTTCAGCGGCTGGCCGAGTTCAGCGAGTTCGTGTCTAGCCAGATGTCTCAGTCGGCGTGACCGGCAGTCGCAGCGAGGCACAGGTCCGCGCGTCTGTCTGAGACGGTGTAGGGCACGTTCATGTGTCAGGCTCCCACCGCTGAACGTCATCGAATCGGTCGAAGTCCTTATCGAACGTCGCCACACGATCCCCGCTAGCCGCGGCAAGGGCAGCCAGGTAGCAGTCCAGAAAGTCTAGCTTGGCCGCGCCGAAGCGAACCAACGCGTCAAGCATCACATCTGAGTTGGCACAGCGTATGCCTGCGCTGAGTATGACCTTTCGCAAACCATCCGCAATGAGTTTACGATCCGCGCGATATACGGATTCGAGCACCCAGACCGCTTCAGCGACAGCCACCTCGGTCAAAACCAGCACGCACTTTCCGTCGTTGGCCTCGGAGAACAGCTTCAGCGCGGCCCGCGAGCGCTCGGCACGATCGCCGCGTAGGAAGCGGATGAGTACGTTGGTGTCCAGCAGATACCTTGTCATGCGTATCTGGAAGCTCTATGCGCGCGGGCTGCCTCTCGTTCCTCTGACTTGGTCGCGGCCTGCTCATCGTCCGCAAGGCAGCCATACAGGTCTCTAAGGGTCTCCGGCTGCGGCCTGATCAGAACTGCGCCGTCAACCAACTCGTATATGAGTCGTTGACGGGGCTTGAGGTGAAGCGCCTTGCGAACTTCGGACGGGATGGTCGTCTGCCATCTTTCGGTTAGAGTCGATCTGATCATAACGCGACTCCTCGGGACACTGTATTGTGGAATGCATTGTCAAGATTATAACAATGCAACGTCGGATCGGCAATCAAGCCAAAAGGCCCCGGTCCACCGCGAGACCCTAGCCCGCAAGCGTCAGCGCTCGGCTCCATCCTATCCTGACAATCCTTCGATCGTGCAAATCCTGCTTCTGACATTCTTGACGCTCCATGCCCATCATCCAACGGGGCTGTATAATCAACGGGATAACCAGATGGCGGCAGACCTCGATGGATTGGACAAGATGACATCACCCAGCAGCGTGGACGCAAGAGTCGGCGTGGCCGTGGTCGCGGCGGGCGAGAGCAGGCGTATGCGCGGCGTCGATAAGCAATTCGCCGCGATAGCCGGGCGTCCGATGCTGGCATATTCTCTGACCGTGTTTGACCGCTCCCCGTCGGTGGACCGCATTTCCATCGCGGCCTCTACGGACAGGATCGAGGACGTACAGCAGATGGTGCGAGATTACGGATTCGACAAGGTGGTCTCGGTGGTTGAGGGCGGAGCGAGACGACAGGACTCCGTTTTGAATGCCGTTCGAGGGCTTGGCGAGGTGGACATCGCGCTGATTCATGATGGCGCGCGGCCCTTCGTGGACCAGCCCACCGTCGAGCGCGCGGTCGCGGCGGCGACCGAGTGGGGCGCCGCGATCGCCGCTGTCCCGGTGAAGGACACGATCAAATTCGTAGATGGCGATCTGTCCGTTGCCGATACCCCATCAAGAGACCGTCTATGGGCCGCACAGACTCCCCAGGCGTTTCGCTTGGAGATACTGCTGCGCGCGCACTCAGAGGTCAGCCGTGACGTCACCGACGACGCGGCGATGGTGGAGGCCATCGGCCACCCGGTCAAGCTGTTCATGGGGTCGTACCTGAATATCAAGGTGACGACGCCGGAGGACCTGCTGTTTGCGGAAGCCATCGCGGGCATGGCGGAGATAGAGGAGCTTCAGTCGTGACCGTCAGAACGGGCATAGGCATAGATGTTCATCCGCTGGTCGGCGGAAGGCCGCTAATCCTGAGCGGGGTCACGCTGCCGTTCGATCTCGGGCTGGACGGTCACAGCGACGGTGACGTGGTGGCGCATGCCGTCATAGACGCCTGCCTCGGCGCGGCCAACCTGGGGGACATCGGCGTACACTTTCCATCGTCGGACCCGCGCTACGCCGGGATTCGCAGCATGGACTTGGTATCGGAGACCGCGCGGATGCTGTCCGATGACCTGTGGCGGCTGGAATACGTTGATGCTACAATACTCGCCCAAAGTCCCACTCTCAGACCTCACATAGACGACATGCGAAACAGCTTAGCCGCCGCCCTGAGCCTAGAGCCAGAGGAGGTCAGCCTCAAGGCGACGACCACGGACCATCTCGGATTTCTGGGCCGACAGGAAGGCATCGGCTGCGTCGCGGTCGTCACTATCTCCGAAGAATGAGACTCTACGATACGCTAACAGGCCGCGTCCGCGACTTCACATCACCCAACGGCCAAGTCGGGATGTACGTCTGCGGGATAACGCCATACTCATCGTCCCACATCGGTCACGCTATGTCGGCGGTCGCGTTCGACGTCGTCAGGCGCTATCTGGAGTATCGCGGGTACGAGGTGCGGCACGTCCAGAACTTCACCGACATAGACGACAAGATGATCGACGCGGCGCGCCAGCGAAACATTCCGGTGTCCGAGCTTGCGGGCGCGAACATCAAAGAGTACATCGACGCCATGAGCGCCCTGAACGTGGTTCCGGCCCACGAATACCCTAGGGCCACCCAGGAGATAGACAAGATAGTCGAGATCATCGACAGTCTCATAGAGAAGGGTTACGCATACGAGGTGGGCGGAGACGTCTATTTCAGGGTCAGGCGCTTTGACGACTACGGCAAGCTGAGTCATCGGAGCGTGGACGACCTTCAAGCCGGGGCGCGGGTCGAGATCGACGAGAGAAAAGAGGATGTCCTAGATTTTGCTCTGTGGAAGTCGCAGAAGCCCGGGGAACCCGCTTGGGACAGTCCATGGGGAAAGGGAAGACCGGGCTGGCACATCGAATGCAGCGCGATGTCGATCAAGTACCTGGGCGAGACCATAGACATACACGGCGGCGGTGAGGACCTGGTGTTCCCGCATCACGAAAACGAACTGGCACAGTCGGAGTCGTTTACGCACCGGAGTCCGTTTGCGCGGTATTGGCTGCACAACGGGATGCTCCGCCTCGGCTCGGAGAAGATGAGCAAGTCGCTCGGCAACATAATCTCTCTGCCGGAAGCGCTGGAGTTGTACGACCCCGAGGCGCTGCGGCTGTTCTTCCTGAGTTCTCATTACAGGTCGCCGCTGTTTTACAGCGAGGAGACCGTCCGAGGACAGGAACGCGCCATCCAACGGCTGCGCCAGGCGGCGAGGGTGGAGTCCGCGGACAACGGTCCGCCGGTTGACCCGGCCAAGTTCGAAGAGCGATTCAACGAGGCGATGGACGACGATCTGAACACGCCCCGAGCGCTGGCGGCACTGTTCGACCTCGCGCGTGAGATCAACAGAGGCCGTGAGCGGGGCGCGGACCTAAAGGCGTCTCAGGCGACGCTGACCAAGCTGGCCGGAGCGCTCGGCCTGACGTTGGAAGAGCCGACATCGGACGCCGAGGCCGCGCCGTTCATCCAGATGCTGATCGACGTTAGAGTAGAACTGCGCTCGGCGCGGCAGTTCGAGCTAGCCGACAAGATCCGCGATCGGCTAACCGAACTTGGAGTGACGATCGAAGACACTCCGACCGGCGCAAAGTGGCGGATGGGGTGAGGTGGTGGCGTGGAGCCAACGGGCGGATTCGAACCGCCGACCTGCGGTTTACGAAACCGCTGCTCTACCACTGAGCTACGTTGGCTCTGACTGTACCGGACCGGTCGGGCGTTACTTTTCTATCGGAGCTCCGACGATGGAGCCGTACTCGGTCCATGACCCGTCGTAGTTGCGGACCTTATTGTAGCCGAGTATCTGGCTCAGGGCGAACCAGGTGTGGGAGCTCCGCTCGCCGATTCGGCAGTAGGCGATGGTCTCGCCCTCGCCGGTGATTCCCTGTCCGCCGTAGATCTCGCGCAGTTCCTCGACCGATTTGAAAGCGCCGTCTTCGTTTACGGCGGTCAGCCACGGGATGTTGGCGGCGCCGGGGATGTGCCCGCCGCGCTGCGCGCCCTCTTGCGGGAAGGCGGGCGGCGCCAGCAGCGTGCCGTTGAACTCGTCGGGGGAGCGCACGTCCACCAATCCGACGTTGTTGCTCGTCGAGGCGACGTCCAGGACGTAGTCCCTGGTCGCGCGGATGGACGGGTCGGGGTCGGAGGCGGAGTAGTCCGTCTTGTCCACTGATGGGGCATCGGTCGTGAGAGCGCGGCCCTCGTCTATCCACTTCTGGCGTCCGCCGTCCATGATCTTGAGGTCCTGGTGGCCGTAGAGCTTTAGCTGCCAGAAGGCGTATGTGGCGAACCAGTTGTTGTTGTCTCCGTATAGGACGACGGTGGTGTCGTTGCCGATGCCGGAGTCTCCAAGAAGCTCCTCGACCTGCTCTTTGGACAGGATGTCTCTGGTCAGATCGTCGTTCAACTGGCTGGTCCAGTTCCAGCCGACGGCGCCGGATATGTGGCCCTGGGCGTATGCTTCGGTATCGACGTCGACCTCGACCAACGTGATGTTGGCGTCTCCGAGGTTTTCCTCGACCCACTGGGTTGTAACGATAGACTCTGGATGCGCTGCGGATTCAGACATTTTTCTCCTCTCTGATTTGGGTATTGTATGAAGATGTGATGTGGCTTGCGCGCGGGTCGGCTACCCGGTCATGGGCGCGCCTCCGCAGAACGCGACGTAGTCGATTAGCTCCGTGACCGTCGGGTTGTCTCCGCACAGCGGACACTCTGGGTTCCGGCGGAGCTTGACCGTCCGGAAGTCCATCTCCAGCGCGTCGATCAGCAGCAGCCGCCCCGATAGGGATTCTCCGATTCCCAAGACGAGCTTGACCGTCTCGGCGGCCTGAATGGTGCCGACCATGCCGGGCAGCATCCCCAGGACTCCGGCCTCGGCGCAGCTTGGGACCTCGCCCGGCGGCGGAGGCGTCGGGAACAGGCAGCGGTAGCAGCCCTGCCCCGGCAGGAACACGGTCGCCATGCCGTCGAACAGCAGGATGCTGCCGTCCACCAGGGGCTTCCCAGCGAGGTAGGCTACGTCGTTCACGAGGTAGCGGGCGGGGAAGTTGTCCGCGCCGTTTACGATGATGTCGTATTGCTGGACTATCTCCATCGCGTTTTCCGAAGTCAGCGGGGCCTCGTGGGTTATCACCTCGGTCTCCGGGTTGTAGGCATTCAGGGTCTCGACGGCGGACTGCACCTTCGGCCTGCCGATGTCGCTGTCGTAGTGGAGCACCTGACGTTGGAGATTCGTCACGTCAACGTCGTCGAAATCGACGATCCCGATGGTTCCCACCCCGGCCAGCGTCAGGTAGATCGCGATAGGCGAGCCGAGTCCGCCGGCGCCGACTATCAAGACCTTCGCGTCGATCAACTTGCGCTGACCCGCGCTGCCGACCTGCGGCATGATGATGTGTCGGCTGTACCTCCTCACCTGGTAAGGAGTCAGGGGCCGTACCTGCGTGGCTATTGCCATTATGTTCCTCCGATTGCGTTCACTGAGTCCGGCGTGGAACCCCGTGTCGGAATCCCCGCCAAACAAAAACCCCCATTACCGAACGACTGGCGTTGGAATGGAGGCTCGCTCCGGGCGGTTGGCCTGCTATCTACGACCGCCGCCCCTGACATGCTGTCACCCTGGACCACCCGATCTAACGCCAAACGCGCGGGCAGATGGTACAACAGCGATCAGCATGATAGGTGTTAAGCAACTTGATCGGTTCCTCGTGTTCGGTGGGCCTGTACACGTTTCAAGTATAGCACGAGGCCATGGAGCCTTCAAATTGCGGGTAAGGCGCAAGGCTCGGGTAGGTTGTCAGAATCAGGATTTGGAGGATGCCAGGATTTGCAGGATAGGTTGGTTGGTGTATGGGTGTTCTGGGATCATTCCGGTTGCGCTCGGGATGGGAGAGTTGAGTCGATCTGTATCAACTTTGGTGAGTCGCCATCTTTAGGGGCCGGGAAAGTTTTTGAAAAAAGCTGCCACTTCTGCCACACCTGCCACGGCCAAAGCTGAGCGAGAGTCGGTCCAGCTTTGAGATCCGCGGCAGGTTGGCGATTTTAAAGCTGCCGCGCATCTGCCGCACCTGCCGCGTCTGCCCCCGTTTTCGGGAGCGCCGGCCGGTTTCGGCGGGATCGGGGTGCTACGCTGTGGGTGTGGATGTACATGGGTTCTTAGGGAGTATAGCATGGGGTTCGTGGGGGGTGTCAAATTTCTCTGGACTCTGACGTGGGCCGGAGTGTAAGTCACTCAGGTGAAATGAAAGTGTATCTGCATTCATGACAAGTGTGATAGTATTTAAGCATGCCTATGGGTTTGCAGGGAGTGCCAACATGTCCAAGGAATCGATTCTGAGACAATTTCACCTCTTTTCTCTCGGCGGAGATGGTATCGGTGGATGGCTCACAGAAAATACTGATGACAAAGTATTTGATAGACTCGATGAAATCCAAAATGCTCCTCTAAGCAAGGCACAGTTCAATCAACTACTTGTCTTTGGTCACCAAGCTCCAGTATCAGATGATTTCTTTCATTATTATTGGCTTGAGTCTCCTATAACTCATCCCTATGCAGTTGATCAACTTCATGATTTTGATTGTAGATGGACCAGTGGTACGACAGCCATCCTTTCGTTATCTCATCTCAAGTGGGGCCTGTATCGACTATTTGTAGATGCACTCCTTTATTTTGGTAACGTCCGAACGGCATTCAGAACGCTTCGTACGCTCACAAGAGAGGATTTAGATGCCTTCTTCCAGCCCAAGCGATTCAATACCGAAGCTATCAAACGCCGTGGGAGTGTACTGCCTCTGCATGTCATTGCGCAGGATAATCGATACCTAGTGTCTGAACAGGCTTGCAAATCGTTCGGTGACAGCTCTGAGTCTGAAGGTGTAATGCGCCAAGCACTCAGACAGGCGTACGAGCAACATCGCGAGAAAGGCGGTGACAATGTCACTTTCCGACAGTTACTGACAGGAGAGCTGCCGCAAATTTATTTAGATCGGCAGGGAGAATTTACATTTTCAATGGATGATGTTCTTGACGATTCGATTTCATCTGAAGAGGATTTTGATGCGCAGTTCAATAATGCTGCTCAGAAATACTTTGCAACTCGGGAAAAGGCTCTAGCCAACACTGCCTATTACCTATCCATGGTTAGCGATCTAGATGTCTATGTTGCTACGAGTATGAGAAATCGCCAAGATTTTCGCGATATGGCGAAGTTTTGCAACGAAGTGTTTGGAAGTAAATCTCTAACCGAGTTGGACCTTCGTTATTTTGATCCAACACTGAGTGTAGCGCTCGGCCATGAAGATAAAGGATTAATTGAGTGCCTAATGGTGAAGTGCGCTAAGGTCCTAGTATATTGTGCGGGAAAGAGAGATAGTTACGGAAAGGATGTTGAAGCAGCGATGGCACTCAGTCTTGGAAAACCTGTTATATTTTATTGTGATCAGGAAAGCAGACACCGGTTCTATCGTGACATTCATCCATTAAGTCGTCTGATTGAATTTGAGACTGGTGTTGCCGTGGGGGCGATGGTCACTGATAATCGTGACCATGTAGTAGAACTACTTTCACGTCTGTTTGAGAACAGAATGCAATACTGTCTTGAGCAGCATCCATCAAGAGAAAAGTATTTGCGGCTCAAAGAGCAATTGACTGGTTCAGTTGTGCGGTTGCAGACCGATGATCAGATGCTCACTGAAACCTTTTGGAACCACTATCATCAGTCCTCTTAGAGCTTCACCATGAGACATGCCAGACGGCATGGAGGGTCATCTTTGCCCTAGATGGATAATCTCCTTAGGTCAGACCCGCAACTACGACTCTGTTAGTTTCAGAGTGCAACTCGTTGACAGGGCATAGTCCGTGGCAAGCACACTGACGAAGAACTGGCCAGTCGCATTGTCATTTGTGATGAGATCATCAAACTCACCTGATACCCTACCTAGTCGTTCCCAATAGCAGGCATCAAGAATTCCCGTGCCAGCTTCCCCCCGATAGGTGCCTGGGGCAATATCCCGACCCACTAGATAGGTTCCTGGCTCAAGTTTGGTAAGAGGCTCCTCGGGCGAAGGCCATTCATTGAGCGGTATTATGTCGCAGTCCACTTTGAAATACTTATCAGAGGGTATGATCTCCACATAAAACTGCCCGACGGCGTTGCCATTGGAAATAATGTCGGAGAAATCGCCTGATACTCCACTCAAACGTTCCCAATAGCAGGAATCGAGTAAACCAGTCCCTGTCTTCCCTGCATATACTCCTGGTTGGATGTCAATGCCAACCTGATATGTACCAGGACCGAGGCCCGGCTTGGGCGTTGGCGTTGATGTGGGTGTGGAGGTTGGCTCAGGCGTGAACGTGGGTACAGGTGTCCATGTGGGCACAGGCGTGAATGTTGGCACGGGAGTATGTGTTACCGTCGGTGTCGGCGTCAGTGTGGGTGTGGAGGTTGGCTCAGGCGTGAATGTGGGTTCCGGCGTCCAGGTGGGCGCTGGCGTCCAAGTGGGCGCGGGTGTGGACGTTGGCTCAGGTGTGGACGAGGGTGTCCACGTTGGTCCAGGTGTGATTGTAGGGACGGCAGTGAACGTTGGTACGTGCGTAAGAGTTGCCGTGGGTTTCGGCGTCATCTCTACTAATTCTAATGTACAACTGTTGGACAGGGCATAGTCGGCATCCAATACGCTGACGAAAAACTGACCAGTCGCATTTTCATTGGCGATAATATCATCAAGCTCACCTGATACCCCGCTCAATCGTTCCCAATAGCAGGCGTCAAGAATTCCCGTGCCAGCTTCCCCCCGATAGGTGCCCGGGGCAATATCCCGGCCCACTAGATAGGTTCCTGGCTCAAGTTTGGTAAGAGGCTCCTCTGGCGAAGGCCATTTATTGATGGGTGTGATATCACAATTAGCTTTGAAGTACTTATCAGAAGGCATAATCTCCACGTAAAACTGCCCGATGGTGTTCGCATTGGCGATGATGTCACCCAACTCACCTGATACCCCGCTCAATCGCTCCCAATAGCAGGCATCGAGCATGTCGGTCCCGGTTTTCCCAGCATACACTCCTTGCTGGATGTCAACACCGACCTGATATGTTCCAGGACTCAGGCTTGCCTTTGGCGTTGGTGTGGCAGTCGGCGTTGGTGAGGGTGTCGGTACGGGCGTAAAGGTGGGTATGGGCGTGAAAGTAGGCGTGGGCGTCAAGGTCGGATCGGAGGTGTTCGTGCTAGGCGACGGCAAGAACTCTGTGGACTGTCCGGGATCGTCGGAGCATCCGGCGATGACGCCGATCAGCAGGACTGCCCAGAGGGCTAGTCGAACGGCTCTGCTCTTCATTTGGGACCCCCTTGGGGCATGAGATGTTGGCTTCCCTAGCAAAGTCCGCCGTACCTCTTGTGAACCTCAAGGGGGCACAGGGGCCCCATCTATGCCAGTTCACGCACGGCACGGCATTGACTTTGCTAGGGTCTTGACCATCGTATCGCACGACCTTGTGACTGTAAACAGCCGAATCACTAAATCATCTGTGTCATTTTGGTAGGTGGCGCGCTGAATGCCACATAAGGGGATGAAAATGACGAGAGTCCCCATCCCTGTGGATTCCCGCTTTCGCGGGAATGGCGGTGTGGGTTTGAATGCTATTTTCATAGCAATTGTACATGCCGGTTGCCACCGTCACCATGGAAGATGAAAGTGGCTTAGTTCCAGATTCTCAACCCTCACCCTAGCCCTCTCCCAAACTTGGGAGAGGGGACTTTGGCTGCTTGGTTCATTGGGCTATTTTCAGAGGAATGACAGCACTGACTAACTGACACAGGCTCACGTAGGCCGGGTTTGCGGCGGCCTGAATGTTTGACCGTAGCCATAGCGACCATCACCATTCGACTATGGGAAGGCTCGTGATGGTACCCAACCGTGTTCCGGCCGTGGAGGACCTCGATCCTGCGGGGAAGGGAGCGGGTGCGGTGGGCGTTCACGAGGGTCGCCGCTACTCCTTGGCCTGTATGACGACGGCGCCGCCGTCCTCGACGTCAATGTGCAAGCTGTGCCTATCCAGCAGCAGCATACCCACCAAAGGGGTACTGCCCGTCGCGTCGACCTCAATGTGTCTAGGTTGGCCGTCCCAGAGCACGGTGACGTCGTATACGTCGAATTCCACCTCAGCATCGTTGGCCAGGTATGCGTGGCCATTGCCCACGAAGGAGAGCCCCAGTTCCGCCGCCAGTGCAGGCGGAAGGGTCAGGAATCCACTGTACTCTGTGTCTATGACAGCTTCGACTTCCCTGGCCTGCCCCTCGGGTCCTTGCAGGAGAAGGGAGACGACGGCTTCATGGCCGGCATTCACAACACCTTCGATCACTCCGTCCTCCGCAGTGACCCGGCCCCGAAGCTGCGCAGTGCCCTGTACCCGACCCGCATCAACCAGACACCGGCGTCCGGTCGTTGTGCCCGCAGACGTTTCGCCGCGACACTGGCGGTGTCGGCGAGGGCGTAGTCGCCGCTGTCCACGTCGATGGCGACGACTTTACCATGGTGTCCGGCCTCGACCTTTGGCCGGATGTCGCGTTCGTAGATTTCCTTGCCAAGTCGAGCTGTCTCTTCTCGGGGGCGGCTTGGGTGGGCCGGGGTCTTTGCGTGCGCCATTCGCTCTCCTTTCCGAGGGCGTTGTGCCATGCTTGATTCTACCGCGCGAAGGTGACGCCGGACAATAAAAAGCTCCCCTGTCATTTCGAGCGCTCTGCTATGCCAGTTTGCCCACGAGTTGCTACGGTCGCTAGGATTGTGGGAATCCGATAGCGTTAGTGGAGAGATGGAATGACCACTTCGGCTACTAAGACGGAGGCCGTCTATGCCAAGAGCATCTCGATGACGGATGACGCGCTCACGGCGGAGCTCGACGACGGCCGGACCATTTCAGTCCCGCTATCCTGGTATCCCAGGCTGGTTCATGCCACAGATGAGGAGCGGGACAACTGGGAGTTGATTGGTAGGGGCATGCACATCCATTGGCCCGACCTTGATGAGGATCTTAGCGTAGAGGGACTGCTCGCAGGTAGAAAGTCGGGAGAGAGCGCCAAGTCATTCGCGAGGTGGCTGGAAGCGAAGAGGTCTGGACTCCCTGTGAACATCCACGAAATCCGGCGATGAGGGCGCTTCGCGAAGCGCCCCTACGTGCGTCCGGCTAATAGTTAGAGGGTTTCGATCTGACCGTCGCGCATCCTGACTATCCGGTCGCACTGCTCGCCGATCTCCTGGCTGTGCGTGACGATGATGAACGTCTGGCGGTTGTTCCTGTTCAGATCCAGTATCAGGTCCATGATCTCCTGCGCCGTCTCGGAGTCGAGGTCGCCGGTCGGCTCGTCGGCCCAGATTATCTCCGGCTCGTTCACCAGCGCGCGGGCCACGGTTATTCTCTGTCTCTGGCCGCCCGATAGCTCGGCGGGTTTGTGCGCGGCCCAGTCGGTGAGACCGACCATGTCCAGCGTCTCCATGGCGCGGCTGCGGGCCTGCGCCGAATTGACCCCGCTGACCAGCATCGGAAGTTCCACGTTTTCGACGGAGCTAAGGACGGGCAGCAAGTTGTATAGCTGGAAGACGAACCCCATGCTTCTGGCGCGATAGTCGGTGCGGCTGTCGTCGTCCAGGCCGTCGAGCGGAACCCCGCCAATCGTTATCTCCCCCTCGTCTATGTTATCGAGGCCCGACAGGCAGTTGAGCAGCGTCGTCTTCCCGCACCCGCTCGGCCCCATGATTCCGACGACCTCGGCCTTGTCCACCGTCAGGTCGATTCCCCGAAGCGCGTGAACCGTGACGCCCTTCCCGCTGTTGTATGTCTTGTGGATCCCGCTCGCGACCACGATCGGGCCGTTGTCTTGATTCTCCATGTGCTCTGCCGCTCCTGGCGCGTTGTTGGACTTACCGACGTTCCGGCAAGTGCATCTCATCCATTGTGGGGTTTCGGTTTGATGAGTGTCAACAACGGTGGTTAAGGTGTCACCCTCACCCCTTCGGCAAGCTCAGGGCAGGCTCTAGCCCTCTCCCCCGTATCGAGTACGGAGCAGGCTCTGAGGGAGAGGGGATTTTGCAATTGTCTCTACGCGCCTGGTGCGCTTGACCGCCACACCCGTAGGGCGTAGTCTTGGGCGGTGTACTACCTGATAGCTTGGAGGCCGGAATGGAGTTCCACACGCGACCTGGGGAGTCGCAGGCGGACGCAAGTACGGAGTGAGACGGTATCATGCTGCTGGCCATAGACATAGGCAACACCAACGTGACCGTCGGAGTTTTCGACGGCGACGCGCTCAGGGCCACGTTCCGGCTATCGACGGACACGCGCAAACTGCCGGACGAGTACGCCGTCGCGGTCAATCAGCTTCTGCCGCTCAAGGGCCTTGCGCTGGATGACATAGACGCGGTGGCGATGTGCAGCGTCGTGCCCCCGCTTACTCCCAGCTTTACGCAACTGGCCGACGAGTACTTCGGCGTCCGGCCTCTGGTTGTGGGAGCCGGAACGCGCACCGGAATACAGGTGAAATACGACTCCCCGCGCGACGTGGGGGCGGACCGTATAGTCGATGCCGCGGCGGCATTCACCATCTACGGCGGCCCCGCGATAGTCGTTGACATCGGAACGGCCACCGTCTTCGACGCCGTGACCGAGCGCGGTGAGTACCTCGGCGGCGCAATCGCGCCCGGCATCACCATCGCGGCAGACTCGCTCTTTCACGCGACCGCCATGCTGAGGCGGGTGGAGTTGGCCCCGCCTCCGGCGGCCATCGGCAAGAACACCATCCACGCCCTTCAGTCCGGGCTGGTCTTCGGATACGCCGAGCTAGTCAAGGGAATGGTGGCGCGGTTCCGCGCCGAGCTAGGGGGAGACCCAAAAGTCGTGGCGACCGGGGGTTTGGCCGACGTGTTGGCCGAGGAGTCGGGAATCTTCGATGCCGTCGATCCCAACCTGACACTCACCGGACTCAGGCTGGTTTACGAAATGAACACGGACAGGCCCAGACAGTGAGCAACTTGGACGGCAAGAACGTTGTACTCGGCGTCTCAGGCTCGATCGCGAGTTACAAGGCCGCCGACCTCGCCAGCAAACTGGTTCAGATGAACGCCGTCGTCGATGTCGTCATGACACCGGCGGCGCGCGAGTTCGTCACGCCCCTGACGTTCGCGGCGATAACGCATCGGCCCGTCGTGACCAGCATGTTCGAGCCTCAGTCGGAGTTGAGCATCAATCACGTCGCGCTGGCTGAACGGGCGGACATCGTCGTTGTCGCGCCCGCGACCGCCAACACCATCGCCAAGATCGCGCACGGGATGGCGGACGACGCTATCTCAGCAACGGTTCTCGCGACCCGCGCCCCGGTCATGGTCGCCCCGGCCATGGACGCCAACATGTACGACAGTCCCGCAACGCAGGCGAACGTCCAGACCCTTCTGGAGCGCGGCGTTCACGTCGCCGGCCCGGACGAGGGTCGATTGGCATCCGGCCTCGTAGGGAAGGGACGGCTGCTGGAGACGGCGGACCTGCTCGGCCATATCCGGCTTCTGCTCGGAAGAGACGGCGACCTTGCGGGCCGCAAGATCGTGGTCACGGCAGGCGGGACACAGGAGGCCATCGACCCGGTTAGGGTCATCACCAACCGCTCCTCCGGCAAGATGGGATACGCGATAGCCGAGGCTGCGCGAGACAGGGGAGCCTGCCCCGTGCTGATCACGGCGCCTTCCGCGCTGCCCGACGCCGTGGGAGTAAAGACCGTCCGCGTGGACTCCGCTCTTTCGATGCGCGACGCGCTGGACAAAGAGTGCCAAGATGCCGACGCGGTAATCATGGCAGCCGCCGTCGCCGACTGGCGCGTCGCCGAGGTCGCTGACCAGAAAGTCAAGAAGGGCGGCTCGGATACTTGGACAATAGACCTCGTAAAGACCCCCGACCTGATAGCGGGCATATCCTCGGATAATATCGTCAAGGTCGGCTTTGCCGCCGAGACGGAGAGCCTGGTCGAAAACGCGAAGTCCAAGCTGGTCTCCAAGGATCTTCACCTGATAGTCGCCAACGACGTAACCGCCTCGGACGCCGGATTCGCCTCCGACGACAACCGCGTCGTCATCTTGGACCGCGCAGGCGGCATAGATCGCCTGCCCCTCATGTCCAAGTACAACGTTGGGGTCGAGGCGCTGAACAGGGTTCTGCCCCTCTTGCAAAGAAAATAGAGTCCGCCCCCCTCCCGAGCGCGAACGTTCCTCTCCCTTGAGGGTGATGCCTTCACCGACTAGATTACAGCATCGACGAATCTTGCCGATCGGGTTGGCTGCTGGTACATTTTAGGCAGTCACCACAACACGCAAGGAACAGAGCTTATGTCTATGATTGAAGTGGTCGAGCAGGCGCAGGAGTATATGCGGGCGCAGGGGGTCGGCGGTTGGCTGCTGTATGACTACCGCGGAATGAATCCGATACTTGAAGATACCATCGGGCGCGTTGGACACGTAACGAGGCCGATCTGGGTCTGGATTCCGGCGCGAGGCCGTTCTCAGATACTGGCGAGTTTCGTGGATCAGAGTCGCTTCGGGCACTTGGGCTTGGACATAACTCTGTTCGTGAACCGCGCCGACATGACCGACAAGTTGAAGAAGATTCTCGCGGCCTCGGACCGCGTCGCCATGGAGTACACCCCCGGCGGCGCGCTGCCCCGCGTCTCCAAGGTGGACGGGGGCACGCTGGAGATGGTGAGAGGTCTCGGCGTGGAGGTAGAATCGTCGGCCGATCTTCTTCAGTACGCGACGCAGCGTTGGAACGAGGACCAGCTAGGGTCGCACATATTCGCCGCCGAGAAGCTGACACAGATCGTCAAAGAGGCGTTCGGGTACATCGGCGACTCGTTGAGGTCCGGAGTGACGGAGTACGACGTCGCGGAGTTCATCCGAAATCGCTTCCTGGAGGAGGGGTTGATAGTGACCGACGGGCCCGCCGTGGCGGTAAATGAGCATGCTTCCGACCCCCATTTCGACCCGACGCCGGAGACGTCCGTCCGTATCGAGCCTGGTGACTGGGCGCTGATAGATCTGTGGACGCGGCTGCCGCACGATGACGCGATGTTCGGAGACATAACCTGGACGGCATACGTCGGAGAGCGTGTCCCCGCAAAGAACCAAGAGGTGTTCGACACAGTGGTCGGGGCGCGGGATGCCGCGCTTGCGGAGATCGGTAGAGCGTTCGAGGAGGGCCGACCGCTCCAAGGATGGGAACTCGACAAGGTGGCCCGCGACTATATCGAGGCGGCGGGATACGGCGAATACTTCAACCACCGCCTGGGCCACAGCTTGGGCAGGGAGGTACATTCCAACGCCGTCAATCTGGACTCGTGGGAGACGTTCGACACGCGCCAACTCATTCCAGGCATCGCGGTGACGATAGAGCCGGGCATCTACATCCCTGAGTTCGGGGTGCGGTCTGAGATCGACGTGTTCATATCGGAGGACGGCCCCCGCGTGACGACGGAGATGCAGCGCGAGGTGTTTCTTATCGACGGATAGAGGTTACTTCAGCAGTCCGCGCACGGGGGTCAGACGCTGATTGTACGGATCCACGGCGAGAAAGACGCCCTCCAGCGTGTACGCGCCGAGCAGCGCGCCGCCGCCTTCGTTCCCGAAGATGACCCAACTCACGGTCTCCCGGCCCTCAACGCGGATCCTCGCCTCGCCCATGTCCAGGTCAACCTGTTCACCATTGGCGTACTCGAAAGTCTGGCGCATGGTTGGCCTGACGCCCAGCCGTCTAAGCACGGGCGCGGGTATCACGGTAGTCGTAGCGCCGGTATCGGCCAGCGCTTCCAGTTCCTCGAATCGGCTTCTCTGGATGTCGCCGACCTCGATCGATACGTTGAAAGTTCCCATGTTGGCCTATCCGCGGACTACGAGTGTAATCAGCAAAGCGATCTGCGCCGCGCCTATGCCGATCATGCCAAAGAATACACGGTCGATGCGGCTATCCGCCCCGTCAAAGCTGCTGTTCAGGCTTTCGAAGCGGTTATCCGCCCCATCGAATCTGCTGTTCATCATGGACATGATTTCGCGCTGTCCGGCGCGCAGGTCCGCGATTGCCGCAGCCTGTTCGTCCGCTCGCCCTTCCAACATTCCGAGTCTGGTATCAGTAGTCATTGGGAACCTCGCATGTGTTGATAGATTCTATTATCGCATAATTTGGCTCGAAGTTCTTGGGAGCTTGGTCAGCGCGAGAATCAGCGTGCCCAGAAGCACGACCGCGCCGCCGTACACGAAGGCGGCCTGCGTTCCGTAGTTGTCCGCGATCACTCCGGCCAAGACCGGGGAGAGGGTGCCGATGAAGCTGGCGCCGTAGATCAGCGATACGATGGTGGACTGGACTTCGTCCTCGCCAGCGACGTCCATCGCCGCGGCGATCATGATCGTGTGAAGCGAGTACAAGAAAGCGCCGAGGGCTAGAATCGTCAGCACAAGCTGGGGTCCGGGTTCGGCGACGGCAAGCACGGCGGAGAGCAGTCCCATGGCGGTCAGGGCGGGCACGAGCACGACCTTGCGTCCAAACCGGTCGGACAGCCAGCCCATTGCGGGCTGAACGACAATCCCGACGACTTGGGCAAGCGCGAGAAACAGCGCGACGGCGCCGGCCGAGTACTCAAGGTCTTCCCGCAAATAGACGGGCAGGAATATCATGATCGCGCTCTGCCCCATGCTTCGCAGCGCGGTGACGAGGACGAGTATCGCCAGTCGGCCCTTCCTGAGCAGCCCGGCGATGGCGCGGAAGTATTCGCCGGTCGATGCTGAACCGGGCACTTCGCCGCGCACGCTTCTCATCATGGCCCAGATGAGAAATCCGGCCAGAATCGCCGGGACGAGGCTGACCTGCAAGACATCTCGCCACACGAGATAGACAAGCGCTCCGGCGGCCACGAGCGGGCCGAGCACCTCGCCTGCGCTGCCGCCCGTCCCGTGCAGAGAGATCATGAAGCCGCGCTTGTCCGGGAATCGACGGGACAGCGCCCCCATGGCGGGCGGATGGTACATGGACGGGCCGACCCCTATCAGAAGCATCGCGGCCAACATGAACAGATAGGTGGGAGCGAGGCCGGCCAAGAAGTATGACACCCCCATCAGAATCATGGACATAGCCAGCATGAGGGAAGCGCGATTGGCGAACCTGTCGCCGAGATACCCCGCGGCCACGGTCATCACCCAGCCCGTCACCTGGCGTGAGAAGGCCAGTGTCCCTAGCTGTGTCGCGCTCAGGCCCATGCCGATCTTGATCTCAGGCAGGAGAATCGTCTGAAGGCCGGAGTTATAGATGTGCTTTATGGCATGGCCCAACACAACGGTGATGGCTAGGAGTGTGCGCCCGCGCCTGAATTCGGGTGTTAGCATGGTTGTTGACATCAGTAAGTTCCTAAATCCACCACATAATAGCCGGATGCCAGTAGGGCGCTTCGTGAAGCGTCAGCGCCGGCCGATGCCGTAATGCTATCGCTAGGTGGTGGATCTGGATTCTACGACCCTCTCTTCCCGTTCAGCAGCGTGCCGAGTGGAGTGTACCTGACCAAGTACCGATACGTCACGATTCCAACTGCTCCGGTCACCACGCAGGCCAGCAGGAACTTCATCTCGGCGCTCCAGCCGAACCGCGTCAGGTCTTCCAGACGGCCCTGCCTGTCGAGGTGGGCCAGGTAGAACGTCAGGAAAGTCACAATCGGGAGGTGGACGATGTAGATCCAGTACGACGAGTCCGCGAGCCAACGGACCCAGTCGCGGGGTGACTGTATCAGGCGCTCGAAGAGTCCTACAAATCCGAGGCTCAGCAGGGCCGCCGACGCGCCGTAGAATACGGTCCCGATCAGCCACAGCAGCTTGAGATAGTCCTCTTCCGCTTTCTGCTTCGCCGCCTCGTCCATCGCGCCCAGCAGCGCGAGGTGAACGAAGAACACGACCGCCGATATTGCCCACAGGACGGAGAGCGTCTCAGTCTGTTTGAGCCTTTCGATAAGCTCGCGGCGGGCGTAGAGTCCATAGCCGTAGAAGAAGAACAGCGAACCATAGATCACGTCCGGCAGGTTCAGCGGCCATAAGGGTTTCGACTCGTTTCCGGCGCGCAAGACCAGCAGAACCGCCGCACCGAGTATCAGCGCAAGCGGTATCCGAGTATAGACGACGTCGCCGACGTGTCTGCAGATAGCAGCCAGACGCGCCCATCGGAGCCGCCCAAACAGTCGAAAGCCCATCAGGGCGGCGTACATCAGCAGGAGATAGTAGAGGAACCACATATGGCCGACTAACTCGCCGCTGGAGTCGAGGTCCTGCCTCTTATCCAAAGCGTCCAGGAATCCCTCGAAAGATATGACGCCGTACCATCCATAGACCCATATCGGCGGAATGATAACGGCCATGACAGCCCCGAATAGTATCAGCGGCAGGCCGATTCGCTTCAGCCTATCCAGAGCGAATGTTGACAAAGGGCGTCGGTCCAGCATCAGATGTGCGAAGAAACCCGCCATCAGGAAGAACGTAGGCATCCGCCACGTATGGATGAAATCGAATACTAGGAACATTAGGATTGACTGGTCGTCGTCCGCCGGCCAGATGAACTCGAACTCGGCAATGCGAGAGAAATAGGGCAGGGTCGCGTGGAGCGCGATGCCCAAAAGCATCGCGAACCCTCTCAGGCCATCCAGACCGTGGTACCTCCGGACCTGCGCCGCGCCTGTGTCATGTTGGGCCGTCATTGGCAGAGCTTACCATCTTTGGCGCGCGCTTTCGCTAACGGCCTCAACCTGCTATCTTCAACCATATCCTGCTAAAATCAGATGATCAGTCCAACATGGAGCCCCGAACCGGAGGCGAAACTATGCTGTTAGGCGCGGCGGGGAGAATCCCCGGAGACTGGCGGAACATCACCCCCGAACTGCTGTCTGAGGTGGCGAGCGAGGGATTCGGAGCGCTGAACGTCATCGTCCAAGACCCGACCTCGATGACCGCCCCGGACGCCGACCGTCTGAAGGCGATGTTCCAAGAGGCCGGAATCGTTATTGGCCAGACCAACGGCGGCTATGGCGGCGGTCTGGTCAGTCCGGACGAAGGCGAGCGGGAGGCCGCCATAGAGTTCGCCAAGCGAATGTGTGGACTTACGGCCCAACTGGGCGCGCCGAACACCTACCTTCGACCGGGCAGTCTGAACCCGAAAGGGCCGTGGCTCCCGCATCCGCAAAATCGTGGCGCCGAGGTGTTCGACCGCCTTGTGGACTCCGCCAGGAAGATGTGCCGAGCGGCAGAAGACGAGGGCGTTATGGTGGCTGTCGAAGGCGGCGCAGTGTCTCCGCTATACTCCCCGCGCCGCGTGCGGGACTTCATCGAAGCCGTCGGTTCAGACGCCCTCGGCTTCAACCAGGACCCGGTGAACTTCGTCGGCAGCCTGGAAGACGCTTACGACACGACGCGGCTGCTTGAAGAGTTCTTCGATCTGGTCGGAGATTACACATTCGGTGCGCACGCCAAGGACTTCACGGTCGTCGATCAACTCATGGTGCGGTTCGAGGAAGCGGAGATCGGCTCTGGGATGCTCGACCATCTGACATTTCTGAAGGGTATGCAGCGCGCGTGCCCGACCGGTCATGTCCTGATCGAGCATCTGCCCCCGGACCGCTACGCCGCGGCCGCTGTGAAGTATCGAAAGTATGCGTCCATTGCAGGAATAGAGTGGGACAACACAACAGGAGATGAAAATGGCCAGTCTTAGCGGGAAGCGAGCGCTAGTTACAGGAGGATCAACCGGCATAGGCCGCGCGACTGCGATACGGATCGCGTCGGAGGGCGCCCGCGTCGCGTTGTTCGACATCAACGACTCTGACGCCGAGCTCACGGTCAGGACAATCGTGGACTCCGGGGGAGAAGCCCATTACTGGCACGTGGACGTGACCGACGAGCAGGCGGTGAGTCACTCCGTCAATGAGGCCGCCGGCTGGTTGGGCGGCGAAATCGACGTGCTCGCCCATCTGGCCGGGATACTCAAGGGTTCCGGTCTGGAGATCACCGACGTTGACGACTCGATTTGGGACCCGGTGATCGAGGTCAATCTCAAAGGGTCGTACATCGTCGCCAAGCACGTCAGCAGGTACATGATCGCCCAGCAAAGCGGCGTGATTATCCTGACATCATCGGGCGCGGGAGTGGTCGGCGGAAGTTCGTCCGTGGCCTACGGCTCCAGCAAGGGTGGCACACATGGCATGGCGATGACTCTTGACACTCACCTGTCCAAGCACGGCATCAGGGTCAACGACGTGCTTCCGGGCGGCCTAGACACACCGCTCAAAATCGGCGCAACCGAGGAGCATCTCTCCAACACAGGCGACCGCGAGGCGTACAAGAACACGATGGCGGGACTGTCGTCCCCCGACGGCGTCGCCGCCGTCATCGCGTTCCTGGCGTCTGACGACGCCAACTACGTCCGCGGCAGCGTCAGAACGATCTAGGGGAGTTCCGATACCGAAAATCAGACCTCGAACCCCAGAGATGCGACCACGTCCCGCTGACGTTGGTCGAGAGTAAGAAAGCACATCTCAGCGGGGTCCTGAGCGATGTACAAAGCAACGGCAACGTGCCAGAGGTCCGCGCCCCGCAGATAGCCGGCCCGCAAGACGGTCGCCATCTCGGGGGCCAGTGATCGGATTGGGAACACCCACTGGATTCCCGCCAAGACGCTTGGGACGAACCTCTTATGCTCCCTGGCGAACGCCGAGCGCACTTCAGCCTCAAGCAGGTTCGAAGAGCGAAGCGTAGAGAAGCCGTTCATGCGCTCGGCGGCTCCTCCCTCTTGGTTGAAATCAACCGCGATCACTACCGACGCATCAACGTAGGCGGTACTCACTAGCCGCGATCTTTCAAGAAACGTTCGAGCGCCCCCGGAACATGCTCGCCCAGCTTGAATCGGTGATTGGGGTCCGCTGCGGGAACCAGAATCCCCTCCCGTATCAGGCGTTCCTCGTACTCCTCCGGTGTTTCCGATTTCAGCGATTCGGATTTCGGTATTTCCGATTTCTGCTTGATGGGGCGTATCTCGGCCACAGGCTCGCCACGGTACGACACCGTGACGGTCGCGCCTTCGCGCACCTGCCTGAGAACCTCGGAGAATCGGGTCTTTGCTTCGTATGTCGAGTATGTGATTCCCATGTCAGACATTCTAGCTAGTCAGACCAGTCACATCAACTCCATTTCAGAGTCGGCCTGTCACACCGGCATCGTGCGGCCCGAGTATGCGCGGCCGGCTTTGGCCATCGCCTCTCCGGTCGGACCGTTGGAAGACACCACCCTGACGCCTGCGTCGATCTTCTCGGCGATAGTCTCGGGCGACGCGCCCTCCAAGAAGGCGATGCCCGCTTCCTCACATGCCTTGCGAACGCGCTCTCGCGCCTCCCAAAGCTCGTCCGGCCACGGCTGTCCGGGCAAATTCCTGTAGCCCATAGACATGCTCATGTCTCCAGGCCCCCACTCTGCGAAAGTTATGCCGGGAACTCGCGTTGTAACCTCGACGTTCACCAGAGCGCGCACGTTTTCGATCTTGAGGCCCAGCGCCAACTCGCCGTCCGGATTCAGCGACCACGGGTCGGCCTTGTCGAGGTACTCGTCCTCCGGCACTCCCCAGATCGGGGCCGCCGACCCCTGCCCGGCGGAGCCGCGGCGTCCAATGTCCAGGCCCTTGCCCACTCCGATGGTGTTGAATGGATAGCGACAGGACTCGACGAACGCCTTGACCGCGCCCGGCGTCTCGGCGTGGCACAGCGTTATTCCATGCACTCCTCGGGCGAGAATCTGCCTGAACTGCCATGCGTTCGCGCGGACGATGTCCTCGCTCCCGCCGTCCACGGGCGCCTCGACCACGACGGCTGGCGTGCGGTGACCGCTGTTCGTAGGGCCGCCGTCCACCAGTCCGCGCATGAACTGGTCCAGCCCAGGCATGTCGAACGAGCCGTGCTCCATCCCGACGTTGATGTAGTCGGCCCAGGTGCCCGCCATCTGCTTGCCTTCCTCGTATGTGAGGTTGGCCCCGGTATGTCCGCCCGTGTAGTAGATGGGCTGGTCTTGTTCGAGAAGCTCGATTGCCCTGTTGACTCGATTCGGCATTTGCGTCTCTCCCTGCTGCGATGATGCGATGACAAGAGTCAGTTTACTACATAGCGCGGCCGACGGAACGCCTCGCCTGACAACAGTCAACCCCAAACTGTACACTATGGGTTGGAGGTTACCATGCTGGAGAGGATGCGCGCAGTCGAAGACCGGTTCGAGGAGCTCGACCGTCTGATGGCCGACCCCGATGTGGCGGCGGACTACACGCGCGTCCAGGAGATGGCCAAAGAGCAGGCGAATCTCAGGAACGTGGTGGGCCTCGCGCGCGAACTGAGAGCCATCGACGCGGAGGTTTACGACCTCAGGGCGATGTTGCGCGATGAGTCCGACGATGAGATCGCTCAGCTTGCGCGCGAGGAGATGGCGGAGCTGGAGTCGCGTCGGGAGCGGACGGAACTCGATCTCAAGCTGGCGCTCATCCCCAAAGATCCGAACGACGAGAAGAACGTCATAGTGGAGATTCGAGCCGGCACGGGCGGCGACGAGGCCGGACTATTCGCCGCTGACCTTTATAGGATGTACAGCAGGTACGCCCAACGCCAGCGCTGGAAGACCGACGTGATAGACATGAACGAGACGGGCATCGGCGCGGTCAAGGAGATCGTCTTCGAGGTCAGGGGCAAGGGAGCGTACTCCAGGCTGAAGCACGAGAGCGGCGTCCACCGAGTGCAGCGCGTGCCGGTCACTGAGTCGAGCGGCCGCATCCACACGTCGGCGGCAACCGTCGCGGTGCTTCCCGAGGCCGAAGATGTCGATGTCGAAGTCAAAGCCGATGACCTTCAGATCGACGTCTTCCACTCATCCGGCCACGGCGGCCAGAACGTCCAGAAAGTAGCCACCGCAATCCGAATCACCCACAAGCCGACGGGCATCGTAGCCGTCTGCCAGGACGAGCGCAGCCAACTCAAGAACAAGGAGAAGGCAATGTCGGTGTTGCGTTCCAGACTCTATGCTCAGGAAGTCGAAAAGCAGAGGCGAGAGCGCTCCGACGCAAGGAGGTCACAGGTCGGAAGCGGCGACCGCTCCGAGCGCGTCAGGACGTACAACTTCCCGCAGAGCAGGATAACCGACCACCGCATCGGCCTCACCATTCACAGCCTGGCCCAGGCCCTGGATGGCGAGATCGACGGAATCATCGAGGCGCTCCTAGAAGAGGAGCAGACCCGCAAGCTGGCGATGAGCCAATAGATATGGTAGAAGATCGAGAGTCACCGTTAAGCGTCGGTCGAAAGTGGCTGCCGTGGTGTCTCGGTTTGATCTTCCTGCTGACGGTCGGATGGACGGCGCTGATATCTTGGGTCGAAGTTTCGAGCGGAAAGCACAAGGGCATACTTGAAACCGCGGTCGCGGTCGGAAGCAACACCGCGCCGGCCGTTCCGCTAATTGTCGTGTATGCTATTATGGCTGTAACCGTCTTTGATTTACTCGGAGGGATGGCAATGGTTACCGCGCGCTATCTGACCAACAAGTTCGTAAAGCCTGTCATCGAGGCGCATGAGGCCAGAGGCCGAGCTGAGGGCCGGGATGAGGGCCGAGCTGAGGGCCGGGATGAGGGCCGAGCCGAAGAGCGGCGCTTATGGACCGAATGGAACACCCGCCGCATCGAAGCCGAAAAAGTCGGACAGCCTTTCAACGAGCCGCCGCCGGCATCGTAGAAAGCGAACCGTCTCGACAAGAGATCAGGTGGATGGAGGCCACGCTCCGCCAGACTCTCAGCGAATCCAGGGCCGTTCTGCGCGATGGCGGCATTGCGGAGTGGGAAGTGGAAGCCGAGGCGCTGCTGAGGCATGCGCTGGGAATCGACAGGGCGGACTTTCTTACTCTGGTCTTTGGCGACGACACCCGGCTTTCCCCGTCTCAGTCTGAGATTATGAGGTCTCTGCTGGAGCGGAGGGTTTCCGGCGAGCCGCTGGCATACATCGTTGGCGCTCGCGAGTTCTACGGCCTGGAGCTTGAGGTCAACGAGCATGTGCTGATACCGCGCCAGGAGACCGAGCTTCTAGTAGATGCCGTTTTGGAGTACCTGCCTGGCTTCGGACCGTCGTCCAGGGTGGCGGACATTGGAACCGGATCCGGCGCGGTCGCGCTTGCCATAGCCGCCAACTATCAAAGTGCCGACCTGCTGGCAACGGACGTCAGCGTTGAGGCGCTCGATGTCGCGAGACGAAACGCGTCCAAGCTGGGACTCAGCAACCGTGTCAGATTCGTGAGGTGCGACTTGCTGGATGCGGTCCACGGTCAGGTGGACATCATCGTCTCGAACCCGCCCTACATACCGAGCGGCCAGATCGGACACCTGCAAGCCGAGGTTCGGCGAGAGCCGGCCATCGCGCTCGATGGCGGGGCCGATGGGCTGGAACCTTTCCGCCGCCTGCTGGCCCAGGCTGAGGACAAGCTAGCTCCCGGCGGAGTCGTGGTTGTCGAGTTGATGCCGGAGCAGATGGAGGCCGCAATCAGAATCGCGCGCCGGACGTTGCCGAACCTGTCTGGGCTGCGAACCCGCGAGGATCTCATGGGCAACGAGCGAGCGCTGATCATCGAGACATAGCGGAATGTTCCGAGAGAGTCACTTCTCCTCTTGATCGACGGCGCCTCGCCACAGCCGCCGCATCTCTTCGCAGGTCCGCAGTAGGTCATCCAGCTTCCCCATAGCCTCGACCTTGCCGTCTTTGAGAACGACGATGTTGTCTGCGCGACGCAACGCAGCGCGACGGTGAGAGACCACTAGACACGTAGCCTCGCGCTGGGCGTCTAGCCTCTCCCACAAACTCCGCTCCGTCTCCACGTCAAGCGCGCTGGAGAGGTCGTCGAACACCAGCAACTCCGGGTCGCGGACGAACATCCTCGCGGCGGCAGTCCGCTGTATTTGCCCGCCCGACAGCTTTACGCCCCTGGGTCCGACCAGCGTGTCCAGTCCCTTCTCCAGAGTCTTCACGTCTTCCTCCAACACCGCAGACCGAATCGCACCGTCGAGGTCCACCTGCTCCTCTGGGAGACCAAGCAGGATGTTGTTTCGGAGCGTGTCACTGAATATACGCGGCGCCTGGGGCGTGTAGGCGCAACGGGGCGGCACGAGGAAGGCGCGTGGGTCATCTATGCGTTGGCCGTTCCAGCGGAGTTCTCCGTTGTTCATGGGCAGGATACCCAGAACCGTCTCGATGAGCGTCGTCTTCCCCGATCCGATCCGTCCCGTGACTACAATGAACGATCCCAGCTTCAGGCGCAGATTGATGTCCTCCACTCCACGTCCGCTGGTCTGGTGCCTGTAGGTAAGACCCGATATTGCCAACTCCTCCAGCGGGTCGCGCGCGTTCACTTCGGCGTGACTGCCTTCCGGTGTCGGCTTGTCCGTCCACAACTTTAGAGGCGTGTGATCCAACAGGTGTTCCCCAGCCATGCCAGGCACAAGCTGCCCTAGGCGACGCAAAGAGACCTGGGTCTCTCGCAGCTCGACCCCTATGAAGCCCAGAAACCCGGGCAACAGGGCTATCGGCCACCCTGCGAGATATGTGACAAAGAGAGCCAGGTCGCCGGTGGTCAACGATCCGCTGTGGAGTAGGGGAGCCGTCACCATCAGGACCACTGCCAGGGCCAAAACGACCGACAGTTCGCCCAGTATGTACAGTAAAGTCATTGGAACCGCCGCCCGGAGGTTTGCCCTACGCCGCGCGTCGCTCATCTCTTCGAAGCGACGCACGGACGCGGCCTCCGCGTCAGCGGCCTTGATTGCCCGCACCGCGCCTAGCATCTCGCCCAACGCGCTCGTCGTCTGTCCCGTCGCCTCTCTCGCATCCTCCCAGTAGGCGCGAACTCTGGCTCCCAATATACCGGTCAGGTACATCACTACGAAAACCGGCACGATTCTAACGACCGTGACGAGGGGACTGATCCTCAGCATGATGACAATCCCGACCACGAGTGCGACCACCATTCCGATTGAGCGGCTCGACCACGCCACGGGCTCGACGATCATCTCTACGTCTTCGTCGAACCGGTTCAGCATGTCGCCGGCGCTGTATCCCTCACCTGTGGGACGACTGCGTAGAATGCCGCTGAACAGGTTCCACTGGAGCAGGGCTTTCACGTATCCTCGGACCAGGGAGCGACACACCTCTTCGCCTAGATTGGAGCCCATGTTGACCACCGCGACGGCGGCGTAGAGGGCCACGAGAGTCCAGACGTCGAAGCGGGCGGGCGCCTCGCCGGTCAGCGCGTCGAAGAACTCCTTGAGGATGAGTCCTGGCCCCAGCGACAGGGTTGTATGGACCGTAGCCAGGAGGGCCGCCGCCGAGTAAAACAGCAGTTTATATCGGGCGAGGCGCCAGACGGAGCGCAGAGTGTTCACGCCAGCGCCTCTTCCAGCCCCACCTGTCTGAGCCGATGGAAACGCGAGGATTCATCGTTCGACAGGGCCTGCTGAGCGCCGTGCTCGATGACTCGTCCATCCTCCATAATCAGGACCTCGTCAACCAGCACCACGGTTCCCAGGCGGTGGGCGATGATTACGCCCGTCCGGTCCCGTAAGAGGCTCTTGACCGCCTGATTGGTCAGATGCTCAGTCCATGGGTCGAGCCGTGAGGATGCCTCGTCCAGCACCACCACGTCGGGGTCCCTCAAGAAGACCCTTGTGAAGGCCAGCAGCTGTGCCTCGCCGGCGGATAGCTGTCCGCCGCCCGTCTTCAACTCCGTGTCCAGTCCGCTGGGCAGCCTCCGATACCACTCCTCCAGGCCCAGGGCCATGATGCTTTCCAGAATCCGGTCGTCCTGTATGGACGGGTCGAACAGAGTGAGATTGTCTCGGATCGTCCCCTGGAAAAGCTGCACCTCCTGGGTGACCAGGCCAATCCTCCTTCTCAGCTCAGCCGACGGCACGTCCCTGACGTCCACCTCCCCCAGTCGGACCGATCCGTCTTGAGGATCGTAGAGGCGGAACAGAAGCTGGGACATAGTGGTCTTTCCACTGCCCGTACGTCCCAGGATGCCAAGCACCCTGTTCGGTTCCAGAAGGAGCGACACGTTTCTGAGCACAGGAGTACCAGGACTGTAGGCGAACGACACGCTATCGAACTCAACGGAAAGACCTTCCGTTGCGATCGCTTTTCTCCCTCGGTCAGGGATCGCTGACTGTGTGTCCAGCAGCTCTTTGACACGCTGTGCGCTCACACTTGCCGATTGCGCGACGCCCATCCTCTGCGCGATATCAGCCATGGGATTATGAAGCTGTTTGAGGTAGTGGAGAATGAGGTAGATGGTGCCGACCGTTATGGCGTCTCTCTGAAAGAGCCAGGTCCCCAGGGCCAGCGCTCCCGCCATGCCCAGATAGAAGACGCCCCGGCCCGAGGCGTTTGAAACACGCCACACCATTGTCGCGATTAGGTCTGCTCTCACTGAGGTACGCATGGCGTCCCGATACCGACGCAGTACGTAACCCACGGCCCCGCTGGTCTGGATGTCCTTTACCCCAGCGAGTCTATCGCCGACGAATCCACTAAAGGTCGCGCTGGTCGCCCGCTCGACGCGTACGCGCGGCGCCGCAAACGCCAGCGCTCAAACGTAAACGAAGACATACAATACAAAGAATGCCAGCATCGGCAGAGCGATCCGCCAGTCATCTATCAGAAGCGCAATGGAAATCCCCAGGGCCAAGAGAATCCCTGTCAAGAGCCGCATGACGAAGTCGCTCAGGAGCTCGTTGAGCTGGCTGACGTCTCCGTCGATGCGTTCCTGAAGCTCGCCGGGAGTGCGAGCGTTGTGAAACGACAGGTCGAGGCGTAGGACGTGCAGCAGTAGATCACACCGCAGCCGGTTGGTGACACGCCAGGCGAGGTCCCTCCCGACGTACTCGGCCACGCCCTGCACCGCCTGGGCGGCAAGGGTGAAGCCCAGGAAGAAAGCCGCCGCCCAGTAGAGGCTGCTGAGAGCGCCACCCTCCAGGGACATGTCTATGAAGTGGCGAACGAACTGCGGCCCGATCACTCCCAGGCCGGTGGCCGACAGCATCAGTACAGCCAGAGCCAATGCCCTTCGCCAGTGAGGTCTCATGTATTTGAAGACTTCAAACATGGGAGTCTACGAGTGCTTTCAGGCCACTCCGCACGAAGCGGTTGAGGGTTACTTGGCCCCCTCTGATTGGGAGGTTCGGCTATCTGCCATTCCCGGATGGGACGGTCACCCGATCAGGGCAGGCTGCGGAGAATAACTGCCGATTGCCGGGGCTGGACGCTACGTTCCAGGGCAACGACCGTAAGATGGTAGTACGAGTAAGCTCAGGACCGGTCTGACGCCGCGCGGGAGGTCAGAACGTGCTCCAGAAACGCTCTTCCTTCCAGGGGTCGCCCTCCATGTGGTAGCCGCGCATCTCCCAGAATCCGGGCGCGTCTTCCGCCATGAACTCAAGGCCGTTGACCCACTTGGCGCTCTTCCAGCCGTACCGCTTGGGCACGACAAGTCGCATCGGTCCGCCGTGCTCCGGGGTCAAAGGCTCGCCGTCGTGTGAGTGGGCGAACAGCACGTCGTCATCCAGCAGGACGTCGAGCGCGACGTTCGTGGTGTAGCCGCCGTAGCAGTGCGCCATGACGTACTTCGCCTCGGGCTTTGGCGTGATGAGCTTCATCAAGTCGGTGAAAAGAATCCCCTGCCAGGTGTTTTGCAGCTTGCTCCACTGGGTCACGCAGTGGAACTCGGCGTCGAGCGTCACCTGGGGAAGATCGTTGAACTGATCCCAGTCGAGGGTAAGCTCATCCTCCACCAAGCCGAACACCCTAAACTGCCAGTCGGCGGTGGGGATCCTGGGCGTGGGGCCGAATGTGAGCACTGGGAACTTTTCGGTGACGAACTGGCCGGGCGGAGCGTCCACGTCGGCGCGATTCGGGCGGATTTGCGTGATACGTCCGAGTTTGTTGAGCATGACATACTCCAACTGGGTTCTTGGTTGTATTAGTATTCTACTTGAAGTCGGGGGCGGGAGGTAAGCGGCCCAAGACAGCATACTTGGCAGAATGGGCGTCCAGTCTGGTAGATTACGCCTGCGGGTGAGTCATCGGGTCTATATGTACTCATGCGGTGGTTCGTTCAGGCCGCGCTTTCGCACCCTCAGCGACCTAGGATAGGAAGAGTGTGATGCGTGTTGGTTGGGGCGTCTATCAATATGTCGCCATCATCTTGTTAATCGTCGCGTGCTCCCAGCCGTCCGCCGACCCGGAAGTGGGTGTGCAGGATGGCGTCGCAAGGACGTTGCCGACCCAAACCCTGCCGGCCACGCCTACGCCTGCCCCATCTCCTACATCCACCGCCACGCCTACACCTAGTCCCACCGCCACGCCTACGCCTGCCCCATCTCCTACACGCACGGCCACGCCTACACCTAGTCCCACCGCCACGCCTACGCCTGCCCCATCTCCCACACCCACGGCCACGCCTACACCTAGTCCCACCGCCACGCCTACGCCTACCCCATCTCCCACACCTACGCCCACCTTTAGTCTAACTCGGCTCGCCGCACTGACCAGTTCACCAAGTCAGGTGCAGTTCATCTTCTCACTCCGCGACCATGAAGGTCGCGCCATGGTCCTGTCTGCCGAGGAGGTCGAGGCTGCCGTCCGTGTTTACGAGCGGGCCTCGGGAAGAGACGACTGGGAAGAGATCGACTACAGCGAGACCGGATTCTTCGTCCACACTGCCGAGAGTTTCCGGCTAGAGGTCGTCTTCGTACTCGACTTCACCAACAGCATGGCCCAAGCGCGGCTGCCGGACGGCAAGAGCGGCATAGAAGCGATGATTGGCGCATTCGAGTCCGCAGCGCTGACCTTCCCTGACTCGCACAGGATAGGAGTCGTCGAGTTCCACGACAGAAACGTCGAGCCCCGCGTACTCTCGGAGTTGACTACGGATAAGGACTCTGTCCTAGCCAGTGTGCGACAGTTCGAACAGGAGATGTTCGACCACGGCTCGTCACGTGTCTGGGACGGCGTGGCTGCCGCCTCGGATCTGTTTTCAGATGACCCGAGCGCGGTCAGGGCCCTCGTCTTCCTGTCGGACGGACGCGACACCAGCAGCGTAAGGACGCGAGAGCAGGCAGTCGGCCATGCCAAAGGCCGAAAGGTACAGTTGTATGCCTTGGGCGTGGGCAAAGTCCACCAGGAAGACCGCCTGAGGAGCGCGGTGGCCGAAACCGGCGGCGCGTACTTTCCTGTGAGCGATATTACCGGACTGGAAGACCTGCTCGGTATCATCGTCAACAACCTTCGCGGCCACTACAAGGTAAGCTACGTCACACTCCGGCGAACGGGAGAGTACCACGCGGCATTGAGCGTCGCGCTACATGGCGCGGAGGCGTGGTTCGAGACCCATGAGTTTGACGTTGAGGGCTTCTTCGGTCCCGACAACCGAGGCGTGGTCCAAGTTGACCCGCCCTCAATAGACCGGTTCAGCGGGCAGGCGACATTCTTCATGCGAGCCCTGCACATTCCCAGAGGCGTTGATCGCATCCTCTTCAGACTGGACACGAACAATCCAGTCTCAGTCGAGATCGTAGAAGAGACTGACGGCGGCCTCCTGCAAGGATGGGCGCTGTCCGGGCCGGACTCCGCAGGATGGTACGATGCCTCATCCGACGAGTCCATCGAGTTCGGCAACTCCGGCCCGCTATTCAAGCTCACGATCTACAACATCGACGAACAGAGCGTCCGTATCCCCTTGGAGTTCGACAACTCTATCTACGCCGCCGGCAAAGAGTTCTCGAAGCCAGTGTACATCCAGGTTGGCTCCGTATTCCGTATAGCGTTCGTGTCGGATCGCGACGGAAACCGTGAGATATACACGATGAACGACGACGGTTCCGGCCTGACACGCCTGACTCACAACTCGGCGAACGACAACACACCAAACTGGTCACCTGACGGACGGCGTATTGCGTTCTACTCCAACCGTGACGGAGGCCACTGGATATATATAATGAACAGCGACGGCTCCGGTCAGACACGCCTAATAGCTGGCACTCATCCAAGCTGGTCGCCCGATGGACGACGCCTTGCGTTCTGCTCCGGCGGGGATATATACCTCGTCAACATCGATGGTTCAGGCAGAACACGTCTGACTGATACCCCTGGAGTTGATTGGGACCCCCACTGGTCACCTGACGGACGACGCATCGCTTTCCACTCAAAGCAGGGCGAGACTAGAACGCTCTACGTCATTAACGAGGATGGCTCAGGTCTCACACGCCTGACTGATGGTGGCACCCCAAAATGGTCTCCCGACGGAAGGCGTATTGCATTCAACTCAAGCCGTGACGGGGATCAGGAGATATATGTCATTAACGAGGATGGCTCAGGTTTGGTCCGCTTGACCGATAACCTAGCGCATGACACTAACGCAAGTTGGTCGCCCGATGGACGATATATTTCGTTCATATCCGATAGAGAGATCTATATGATGAACGCCGACGGTTCCGGTCTCATTCGTCTGACCCATAATCTGGCAGATGACTGCTGTCCAATTTGGTCGCCTGAATAATCTGCACGTAAGATAACCGGGAACATCGACCCCATCAGCCCCACAAGAAAGGTAGGTAGAAACATGAAATTCGATGTCCAAGCTAACCTCAGCGCCGTAGAGCGCTCCGTGTCGGTTCTGGAGCGCGACGCTCAACCCGCTCGCGCGGTCACCATTTCACGCGGCTATGAGACGACGGTCGAGGATCTGTGGGACGCCGTGACCAACGGCGAGCGCATTCCGCGCTGGGCTATGCCGATCAGCGGCGACCTCGAACTTGGCGGCCGCTATCAACTGGAAGACAACGCGGGAGGCGTGATCACGGCATGCGAACCGCAGTCCCATTTCGCCGTAACGTGGGAGTTCGGCGGCGACATTAGCTGGGTGGACGTTAGCGTCTCGGATGAAGGGGCCGGGCGGGCGCGGCTTACAGTCACGCACACGGCGCGCCTTTCTGAGTTCTGGCGCGAGTATGGGCCGGGGGCAGTCGGCGTCGGCTGGGAACTGAGCCTCTTGGGACTCATGCTCCATATCTCTCAGCCGAACGAGCCCAAACCTGACGAAGTGGCTTTCGTCACCTCTCCGGACGGGAAGGCTATCACCGTGGGCAGCAGCGAGGCGTGGGGGCAGGCGGCAGTCGAGGCGGGCGAGGACCCCGACGCCGCGCGAGCGGCCGCAAGGCGCACGACCGCGTTCTACACAGGCGAGCCGCCCGAGGCTGAAAACCAATGACCGCTGCCGCCGGTCCTCGTTCACGATAAGAAGGCAGGGTATTTCGATTGTCACCCTGAACGAGAATCTCTGCTGAGGAACGAAGTTTTCTTCAGACAGAGCCTTCAGACTTCTCGCTGCGCCCGAAACGACATGAATAACCGAAGGGCCCTAGGTTCATGTTCATAAGGTTGTATTATGTATCTATACAGTTGTATAATCTAATCTATATGGCACTGTCCCGAATTGATGGGCGCCGCCAGTCTTAGACTCATCCTAGAAGAAGTGCAAACTTCAGGAGTGGTCGAGACTGATCTCCGCACATTGAACGCTCTGCCAAACCGGCCCATCTTTTTCAGAGAACATTCTTGGAGACTGTCGCAGCGTGGAAGACTTGACCTCAGCAATGTCCGTCAGTCAGCGGACGACTAGACTGCGGGACGACTTGAGCGACTTGGTCCAAATCCTTGTCGTCGGACTAAGTGAGCAGCTCTCCCATTACGATATCGACGCGGTGGAATATACCGTCCTCTCTACCTGCTTCAACGCGAGGCAAATCACACTCAGGGAACTGAGGGTCGTCGTCCCCATTGGCGACGGACACTTGAGTCGTGTGGTGACCCGGCTGGAAGACATGGACTTAGTCGAAAGGGTGCGCCGAAGGGGTGATCGGCGTGTGGTGTACCTGAAGCTGACCGAAGCTGGACAGGCTCTGATTCCGGAACTCATGAAGGGCGCGCAGGAATACTATGCCCGTCTCATAAGAGGAATCGACCAAGAGGAAATGTCCGGCTGCATGGCCGTTATGGAAAAGATGATCGCGGAATGAACGACCAGACTGAAGGACGGCTGCTGGAGGCGCAGGTCACCAGACTGCAGGGAGACCTGACGACTCTGATGAACCTCATCTACCGAAAGCTCGAGGAGATGCTGGCCCCCTTCGAGCTTTCCGTTGCCGAGTATTCTGTTGTACTCACCTGTTTCGCCAACAGGCCGATCACCGTCAACGGCATCAATGAGCGAGTTCCCCTTGACCTCGGACGAGTAAGCCGTATGGTGTCCAACTTCGAAGTGAGGGGCTTGGTCCGGAAGGCGCGGCCCAGAGGCGACCGGCGCGTGGTGCATGTGGAGATGACTGAGAAGGGCAATGCGCTCGCGCTGGACCTAATGAGGATAGCGGAGGAGAACTACGCGGACATCATGAGTAGAGTCAGCGAAGAAGAGTTGACGGACCTCATGGCCTTCATTGAAAAGATGACGGCGAACGCCAAGTCGGCAATCGTCTGAGCCGGCGAACCTGCCCACCAATCTGACACAGATTCCCCTGCCGCGGCATGTTGAACGTTCTGCCAAAGTAGTTTATATTTTCCGAGAAAATTCTTGGAGACTGCCGCTACATGGAAGACTGGACTTCGGCCAAGTCGGTCGGTCAGCAGACGACTAGACTGCGTGACGGCTTGAGCGAATTGGTTCAAATCCTTGTTATGGGGCTCGACGAGCGACTTTCTCCTTACGATATCGACGCGGTGGAATATACCATCCTCTCCACATGCCTCAGCGCGGGGCAAATCACGCTCAGAGATATGAGGGCTTTCGTCCCCATTGGCGGCGGACACATGAGTCGCGCGGTGACCCGGCTGGAGGACATGGACTTAGTTGAAAGGGTGCGCCGAAGGGTCGATCGGCGTGTGGTGTACCTGAAGGTAACCGAAGCTGGACGGGCTCTGATTCCGCAGCTCAAGAAGAGCGCGCATGAGTACTATGCCCGTCTTACGAAAGGAATCGACCAAGAGGAAATGTCCGGCTGCATGGCCGTTATGGAAAAGATGATCGCGGAATGAATGACCAGACTCAAGGACAGTCGCTGGAGGCGCAAATCGCCAGACTCCAGGGCGACCTGACGGGTTTAGTAAACCTCATCTACCGAAAGCTCGAGGAGATGCTGGCTCCCTTTGAGCTTTCCGTTGCTGAGTACTCGGTTGTCCTCACCTGCTTCGACAACAGGCCGATCACCGTCAACGGCATCAATGAGCGAGTTCCCCTCGACCTCGGACGAGTAAGCCGCATGGTGTCCAAGCTCGAAGATATGGGCCTCGTCCGGAAGACTCGACTCAGAGACGACAGGCGCGTGGTGTATGTGGAGCTGACTGAGGAGGGCGACGCGCTCGCGCAGGACCTAATTAGGAGAGCCGAGGAGAGCTACGCGGGCATGATGAGTAAAGTCAGCGAGGAAGAGTTGACGGCCCTCATGGTCTTCATCGAAAAGATGACGGCGAACGCCAAGTCGGCAAACGTTTCAGACGGCGAAGATTCCGAACCAATGTGACGCTCGTTCCGAGACGCTTTCGGCGCGCTTCCGAAAGTGGAGCGGGAGACGGGATTCGAACCCGCGACAGCCTGCTTGGAAGGCAGGGACTCTACCACTGAGCTACTCCCGCTCGTCTGCTACCAGCATACGAATATCCGCCGTCCGCGGTCAACAACCCCTGCCCGCCTTTGCAGCCGACGGGCTACTCCATGTCGCCCCAAGTATCTCCCGTCTTTAGCTCGACCGTCAGGGGCACGGCGAGTGAGAGCGACGCGGGCATAAGCTCCATCACCAATTCTTTCAGATCCTCGATTTCGTCCCTGGGCGTCTCGAAGATCAGTTCGTCGTGGACCTGAAGTATCATCTTGGAGCGCATACCGCGTTCGGTCAACCGCTCCATTATTCGGATCATCGCTATCTTGATGATGTCCGCCGCGGTTCCCTGAATCGGCATGTTGATCGCGGCCCGCTCTGCCGCGCGGCGCACGTGCATGTTGCGCGCCGTGATGTTGGGCAGGTAGCGCCGTCTGCCGAGCGCCGTCTGGACGTAGCCGTCGGTCCTGCACTTCCGGATGGTGCCCTCCACGTAGTCCTGGATGCCGGGGTACTGCTCGAAATAGACGTTGATGAACCGCTGGCCCTGCTCAGGCGTCAGGTCGGTCTGACGTGATATGCCGAACGCCGTCAGGCCGTACAGAACGCCGAAGTTCAGAATCTTCGCGATGCGGCGCATCTCGTCCGTCACTTCGTCCATTGGGACGCCGTACACCAGAGACGAGGTCGCGTTGTGGATATCCTTCCCCTCATGGAACGCGCCGAGCAGCGCCGGGTCTTCCGAGAAGTGGGCGAGTATTCGCAGCTCGATCTGCGAATAGTCCGCCGCCAGCAGCGCAAACTCCGGCGCGCCCGGCGCGATGAACGCCTTGCGAACCCGACGGCCTAGCTCGGTCCGCACAGGTATGTTCTGCACGTTCGGGTCGTTCGACGATATTCGTCCCGTCGCCGACCCGGTCTGGTTGTACTTGGTGTGGATGCGCCCGGTGTCCGGGTTGACCAGGCCGGGCAGCGCGTCCACGTACGTTGACTTGATCTTGGATAGCTGCCGATGCTCCAGGATGCCGTTCAGCACGTCGTAGGCGCGCGCGTCCGCGCTCTCGATGGTTCCGGTGTCAAGCTGGGCCTTCAGGCCGTCGAGAGATGAGGCGTCCGTTGAGAAGCCGGACTTGGTGCGTCGGGTTGGCGGCAGCCGCAACTCCGTAAACAGAACGTCCCCCAACTGCTTCGACGAATTCAGGTTGAACTCGTGCCCGACCGTCATGTACATGTTCTCTCTGATGCGATCAAGCTCCGTCCTCAGCTCTTCCGACATCTTGCGAAGCGCGTCGGCGTCGATGGCCACCCCGTCGCGCTGCATCTTCACCAGAACCGGCACGAGCGGCATCTCGTACTTCTTCAGCATGTCGTCCAGGGACTTCTGACTCAATTCGACTTCGAGGTCGCGCCTGAGACGCTCGGTAAAGTCGGCGTCTGCCGCCGCGTAGTCAGCCGCGCTCCGGATGTCCACCTCGGCCATCGTGATCTGCTTGCGGCCAGCGCCGATCAGCTTCGAGATCGGCGTCATCTCCTCCCCGAAGTAGTCTAGGGCGAGGTTCTTCAGTCCGACTTGGCTGCGTCCGGCGGCGTGCGCCGCGAGCATCGTGTCGAACGCCAACCCCTCGACCCTGATGCCGTGGTTCTCCAGTACCATCATGTCGTAGTTGGCGTTGTGGGCGGTCTTGGGCACGCCCGGATCGGTGAAGACCGGGCCGAGCGCGCCGAGTACGACGTCGAGGGAAAGCTGCTTCCCCTCCGAGTGTCCGACCGGTACGTACCATCCCGCGTGAGGCTCGACCGAAAACGACAGCCCGACCAGCCGCGCAGTCATCGGATTTTGCGAGGTGGTCTCCGTGTCGAACGAGAACCCGGCGGGCGTGGCGATGGCCGATACCAGCGACTCCAGCGCGTCTTCGCTATCGACCACGGTGTAGTCAACGGGTGGCTTTTCGACGCCGAGGTCGAAAGTTGCCTGCTGGCTGTCGCCGTCGTCGTCTCCCGACGCCGGAATACGGGAGATCATGCTGAAGAACTCAAGCCTGGTGAACACGTCCAGCACGTCCTGGCGCGCGAAATCGCCGAATACGCACTTGTCCATGTCGAGGTCAATGTTCGCAGCGTCCCGTTTGATCGTCGTCAGGAACTGCGCTTCAAATGCAGTCTCACGGTACTCGCCGAGGTTTTTCTTCGCCCTCGGCGGCTTGACCTCGTCGATATGGTCGTAGATTCCCGGGATCGACCCATACTCGGTAAGCAGCTTGATCGCCGTCTTGCGTCCGACGCCCGGAACGCCGGGGATGTTGTCGGAGGAGTCTCCCTCCAACGCCTTGATCTCAGCGACGGACTCAGGGCCGAGTCCGCCGTACCGGTCCTTGACGGCCTCCACGTCGTAGAGCGTGCGGTTGCCGACGGCGTGGCTAAGCAGGACATTCACCCGCTCGGAGACTAGCTGAAGCGTGTCGGTGTCGCCGGTGAGGACGATCGTGTCGATGTCCTGCTCCTCGGCCTGTTTGCACAGGGTGCCCAGCACGTCGTCCGCCTCGATGCCCGCCTGCTCATAGATCGGGACGCCGAACGCGGTCATGACCTCCTTGATTACGTCGAACTGGGGCCGCAGCTCCGGCGGCGTGGGTGGACGTTGCGCCTTGTAGTCTGCGAATCGTTCATGCCTGAAGGTTGGCGCGGATACGTCGAACGCCACCGCGACGTGCGTCGGGCTGCGGTCGCCGAGCGTCTTCAGGAAGATGTTGAGGAACCCAAAGACCGCTCGGACGTCCTCGCCAGTCGCGCGGACGTTCAGCGGCTCCCGGATCGCGTGCCAGGCGCGGTGAGCGATCGCGTGACCGTCCATGAGCAGCAGCAGCGGCCTTTTGTCCAACATCGGCTGAGAATCGAGCGCGACCATTACACCTGAACCTCCGAGAGTTGCCCCGATTATACACGGACGGAGCGGTTAGGTACCGCGCACCCTCTCTGGGATACGTTCTTGGATCCCTTTGACCCGCCAGCCCCCGGTCTGTAACATACCGATCACCCTCACCAGTCGGAGCGCAATATGACTATCACGGCAGAACAGGCGGACCAAGCCAAAGGCATCATCCTCCAAACCTTAGACACTCACCACCAAGGCCGATTGCCCTATCGCGATGTGTGGACCAAAGCCACCGAGGACTTCGATGGCGTCGCTTTCATCGACGTCTGGATAATTTACGACGGCATGCCCGACAGCCTGGATATCGGCATGCTCAACTCCTACGGCAGCTTCCTTTACCGGACCCTGCTCGACGCCGGCATTCGCGCCCTCCCGTCGATTTCCTATATTCCACAAAGCGATGCCGATGAGATGGGTAAAGCATGGCTCATGGCTGGGTGAATGATGGATTGGACAGAACTCATCAGGGCAAGCCGTCTTCTCGCGGGTGGACAGCCCTCCCAAGAGGCGCTGCGTCGCGCCGTCAGCACAGCCTACTACGCCATGTTCCACGCGCTGACAACCAGCAATGCCGACCTTATCGTGGGCGGCAGGACACCGGATAACGAATCCAATTGGGTTGCGACCTACCGGTCGCTCCGGCACTACCGCGCCGAGAACCCGCTCCACGGTTGGCCCCATCTCTTCAGCCCGCAGGTGCAAAACTTCGCCGTCGTAATCGGTATTATCAAAAAGGCGCGCGAGAACGCCGATTACAACCCCATCATGAACTTTGCCCAGAACCAAGTCATTATCTGGATTGACTCTGCGGAAAGGGCAATAACGGACTTCAACGCCGCCGCCTCGCAGGAACGCGCCATGGTGGCAATCGCAACTCTCGCCGGCCAACGTTGAACAAACCTACCGGCTACGAGAGACTGATCACCCTCGCCCCAGCCCTCTCCCTTGACGGAGAGAGTGTGTTTGCCTACCTCTGTCAGACGATCAAGGGAGAGGGGATTCTATGCGGGTCATATCCCCGTCAGCGCCCGCGCCTCGCCCAACATGGCGGCCACGTCTGCCTGAGACGGCCCCTCGGCGTAGATGCGGAGCAGCGGCTCCGTGCCTGAGAACCGCACAAGCGCCCAGTAACCGTCTTCGAGCAGGAACTTCACCCCGTCCCGACTATCGACCGAGACCACCGGCTGGCCCGCTATCTCGAATGGACGCGCCGCGCTTACCCGGCTCATTACCAAGTCTCTCATCGCCGGGTCGAACTCCACGTCCCACCTATCGTAAACGTGCGCTCCGACCTTCTCGAACAGCGTTGCCCTGAGATCCGCCGGGTTCTCACCCGTCTTGACCACCATGTCCAGCAGCAGCAGCCCGCTCAGTATCCCGTCCCGCTCCGGAATGTTGCCCCTGAAGGCGTACCCTCCGCTCTCCTCCCCGGCCGCGAGCGCATCGACCGCCATCATCTGCGGACCAAGGTGCTTGAACCCGACGGGCGTCTCGATCACTTCCACGTCGTGCTGCTCGCCCAGCTTGTCGATCATGCCGCTCATGGTGATCGACTTCACCAGCGGGCCCGACTGCCCCAGAACGTCCAGAAGGTGCATACACAACAGGCTGAACGTCTCCGTGGTGGCGACGAACTCCCCGTTGTCGTCAACCATGCCCAGGCGGTCGGCGTCGCCGTCGGTTGCCAGGCCGATGTCTGCCGTGGCGTCCTCAACCGTGTCGATCAGCGCGCCCAGGTTCGCGGCGATAGGCTCAGGCTGGTTCATGCCGGGAAAGGATGGATCGACCTCTCCGTGCAACTCCACTATCCGCGCGCTGCCGCCGGAGATGAGCGTGTCGAAATACCCCGCGCCCGCTCCGTACATCGAGTCCACCACGATGTTCAGGCCCGAGTTCCTGATGGCGTCGAGATCCACGAACTGCGCGACGTGGTTGAGATAGTCGTTGGTGGGGTCGAATCGCTCCAGCAGGCCGCGCCGCTCGGCCTCTCGTATGTCCATGCGGCGGACCTCTCCCGACGCTTCGACCTTTGCTATGTGCCGCTCGAGATCGGCCACTATCTCGCTCGACGCGCTGCCCCCGTAGTCAGGCTTGAACTTGAAACCGTTCCATGCCGCCGGGTTGTGGCTCGCCGTTATCACCGCTCCGGCCCCCGCCGTCATCGAGACCAGCGAGTGGCTGACCACCGGAGTCGGCGCGGCGCGGCTGCACAGGAACGTCGGCACGCCGTTGGCGGCCATGATCTCGGCGACCGCTTCGGCGAACTTGTCGGAGTCGAACCGCGTGTCGTAGCCGATGACGAACCCTCTGGCAGCCAGTCCGGTCGAGTTTACGTAGTCCGCGGCCCCCTGAGCGCACACGCGCACGTTCTCGAACGTGAAGTCTTCGCCCATTACGGCGCGCCAACCGTCCGTCCCGAACCTTATTCGAGGCATATTCACCCCCATTCTCGGTCAGGAGGAGGCCGATTCCCCCATGTCCCGAACGAACGCCTCCCGCCTCAGAACGTCCGCCTTGTCCGTCCGCTCCCAGGGGAAGTCCTCCTCCGGCCTTCCGAAGTGGCCGTATGCCGCGGTCTTGGTGTAGATGGGCCGACGCAGGTCCAGGTCGCGGATGATCGAGCCGGGGCGCAGGTCGAAGTGCTTTTCGATGAGCGAGTTGATCGTGCTGTCCGGGACCTCGTTGGTGCCGAAAGTCTCCGCCGATATCGAAGTCGGGTTGGCGACGCCGATGGCATAGGAGATCTGTATCTCGGCGCGGTCCGCCAGGCCGGCGGCCACCACGTTCTTGGCGACGTACCTGGCCGCGTATGCGGCGGAGCGGTCAACCTTGGTCGGGTCCTTGCCCGAAAACGCGCCGCCTCCGTGCCGCGCCATGCCTCCGTAGGTATCCACGAGTATCTTGCGACCCGTGAGGCCCGAATCTCCGACCGGACCGCCGATGACGAAGCGTCTGGAGGGATTTACGACCCACCGCGTATCCTGGTCCAGCAGATCGGGCGATATGACTTCCTTGCCCACGTTCTCTATGAGGTCGCGTTCGATCACCGATTGGCTGACCTCCGGGCTGTGCTGCGCGCTCATCAGGACGGTATGAACGCGCTTCGGGCGTCCGTACTCGTACTCGACCGTGACCTGCGACTTGCCGTCCGGCCTGAGATACGGGAGCAGCCGCTCCTTGCGGACCTCGGCCATTCGCTGGCACAGGCGGTGAGACAGCGCGATGGGCAGCGGCATCAGTTCAGGCGTCTCGGTGCAGGCGTAGCCGACCATCATCCCCTGGTCCCCCGCGCCCAGCCTGTCCAGATCGTCGTCCGCGCCGCCGCTCCCTTCAGAATCGAGCGAGTGGGAGACGCCCGTGGATATGTCGGGCGACTGCTCGTGTACCGAGACCGCTATTCCGCACGACTGGTAGTCGAAGCCGTAGGACGAGTCTTCGTATCCGGCGTCCCGGATCGTGTGACGCACGATCTTCGGGATGTCCACGTATGTTTGCGTGGTGATCTCTCCCATCACCATTACGAGGCCGGTCGTGGTGCATGTCTCGCAGGCGACCCGCGCCGCCGGGTCGTCGGCTATGATCGCGTCGAGCACCGCGTCGGATATCTGATCGCAGAGCTTGTCGGGGTGTCCTTCAGTCACCGACTCCGACGTGAACAGATATGACGGGCTCTGCATGAAGCTATGGGCCATTTGGCTCCTCCTGTTGTTCTTGATTCTCAATCACCCTTGTATCCGGGTCTATGTGCCGATATCCCAACTCGCCAAATATCGCTCCTGCTCGTCGTTGAGCGAGTCTATCTGAATACCCATCGACTCCAGCTTGAGCCTGCCGATCTCCTGGTCGATGTCGCGCGGCACGGAGTGTACCTCCGGCGCCAGCTTGTGCGCGCTCTGAGCCAGGTACTCGACCGACAGCGCCTGGTTGGCGAAGCTCATGTCCATCACCGCCGACGGGTGACCCTCCGCCGCCGCCAGATTGATTAGCCTGCCCTCTCCAAGCAGGTACAGCCTCCGGCCGTCTCCCATCAGGTACTCGTCCACGAACGGCCTGACCGTCTGCTTGCCGTCCGACATCTCCTCCATGGCGTCCAGGTCGATCTCTACGTCGAAGTGACCGCTGTTCGCCAGAACCGCCCCGTCCTTCATCGCCGCGATGTGGTCTTGGCCGATGGCTTTCATCCCGCCCGTGACGGTGACGAATATGTCCCCGACCTCAGCCGCCTCGGCCATCGTCATCACCTGGTGGCCGTCCATCGCCGCTTCCAGCGCGCGGACCGCGTTCACCTCCGTAACTATCGTGTGCGCTCCCATCCCCCGCGCGCGCAGCGCGAAACCGCGCCCGCACCAGCCGTACCCGCACACCACGACCTTCTTGCCCGCCCACAGTATGTTCGTCGCGCGGGTAATGCCGTCAAGTGTGCTCTGGCCGGTGCCGTACCTGTTGTCGAAGAAATGCTTGGTGTCCGCGTCGTTCACCGAGATTATCGGGTACTTCAACCGCCCGTCCGCCGCCAGGCTGTTCAGCCGTATCACCCCCGTCGTCGTCTCCTCGGTGCCGCCCGCGACGTTCGGCAGCAACTCCGTCCGCTCCGAGTGAAGCACCGCGACCAGGTCCGCCCCGTCGTCCATAGTGATGTTGGGCTTCTGATCGAGCGCCGACCTTATATGGTCGTAGTAGGTCTCGTTGTCCTCGCCCTTGATGGCGAACGTCGGGACGCCGAACTCCTCCACCAGCGCCGCGGCTACGTCGTCCTGAGTGCTCAACGGATTGCTCGCGCACAGCGCGACGCGCGCGCCGCCGTCTCGCAGCGCCAGCATCAGGTTCGCCGTCTCCGTCGTCACGTGCAGGCACGCCGCGACTCTCAGCCCCTCCAGAGGCCGGTCTTGCGAAAACCTCTCCCGGATTCGCCTGACGACCGGCATCTCCCGCGCCGCCCACTCGATCCTTCGCACGCCGTCCGCCGCCAGCGATGTGTCCAGAACGTGCCCTCTTTCCGTACTGGTAATGGTCAAGATCCGCTCCTAAAACTCAAAGTCATCGAACGTCGTGAGCCGAACGAACTGTTGAAACCTGTCTCGCATGTCTCGCCGTTTCAAATGCGTCAGCCCCCCGACGCTGAAGTCCTGCACGACGAACGCCCCCATCATCGACCCCACCACCGCCGCCCGCCGCAGCCCGCGGTTCGACACGTCCCCCGTGGACGCGAGCGCGCCCATGAACCCGCCCGCGAACGAGTCTCCGGCCCCGGTCGGATCGACCACGCTCTCCAGCGGCAGCGCGGGCGCGGCGAACGCGTCGTCCCCGTCGAAGACCAACGCCCCGTGCTCACCGCGTTTGACCACCGCCACCCGCGGCCCCATCTCCTGGATGCGTCTCGCCGCCCTGACCAAATTGTTCTCGCCTGAATAACTCCTCACCTCGCCCTCGTCCAGGAAGAGCATGTCCACCCGCCTGACTACCTTGTCCAGGTCGGAACGGCTCCCGTCTATCCAAAAGTTCATCGAGTCCAGCGCGACCATCTTGGGCCTTCGCTCCATCTGGTCCAATACCCTCATTTGAAGCTCGGGGTCGATATTCGCCAGGAACACGTAGTCCGCCGCGCGATGGACGTCTGCGAGGTTGGGAGAGAAGTCCGAAAACACGTTGAGCTGCGTGTCCAGCGTCTCCCGCGTGTTTAGGTCCTCGGTAGAGTATACCCCCGACCAGTGAAACGTCTTCCCCGCTGTCCGCTCCAACCCCGATACGTCCACGCCGTGTTCGGTCAGCAGATCGACGTGCCGCCGCTCGAAGTCCTCTCCAACCACGCCCACGAGGCTGACTTCCGTCAGGTAGCTTGCGGCAATCGAGAAATAGACCGCCGACCCTCCCAGCGCCATCCGCCGGCTCCCGGCGTGCGTCCGGACGGAGTCGTAGGCTACCGATCCCACTACCAGCAGCGACAACTTACTTGTCTGACCCGTAGCTTGTCGGATAGCCCTTTTCGATCCACGGCCCGGTGCCGTCCTCGATGTTGTACAGCAGGTCCGGGTCGAATCCCATCGCCGCCGCCATCTCGCACGCCAGCCCGCTGCGGACCCCCGCCGCGCAGATGAACAGCAGGTTCTTGTCCTGCGGAAGCTCGTCTATCCGTCCCAGCAGGTCGTCCACCGTGATGAACAGCGCGTCCTTGACGTGGCCGTCTAGGTACTCGTCCATACGGCGCACGTCCACGAACGCATAGTTGTCGTCGTCGTGAAGCTCTGCCGCCTCATCTACGCTGAGCCTGGTATATGGCTCGCCCGGTACTTGCTTGGGCATGTCGCCCCACCTTTCCTTTCGCGGCTTCCACGCCGCCTAATCGTCATTCCGGCGTAGGCCGGAATCCAGAGTTGGGCTGATCTTCCTGTATCGCAAAACCACCCCCGAACTATACTCTATCCCCCTAACCCAGATACTTGTCCACCAGAAGCCCCAGCCTGCGCCTTGTCTCCGACGGGATATGCCGTCGGTCCGTAATTATCGCCGCTTCAAGCGCACTGCCGCAACCGCAGTCCCGCGAGCCCGAACCCTCAACGAGGCTCGTCAGCGTCGTGATCATGCTTCTCGCCGACTCGACGTTCCGCATCAGGTTCTGGACTACCAACTCCACAGACACCTCCTCCTCACTCTCATGCCAAACGTCGTAGTCCGTCGCGAACGCCAGCGTCACGTAGCACATCTCCGCCTCTCTCGCCAACTTCGCCTCGGGCAAAGCGGTCATGCCGATCACCGACGCCCCCCACGAGCGGTACAGCGCCGACTCCGCCCGCGTCGAGAACTGCGGCCCCTCCATCACGACGTAAGTCCCGCCGTCGTGAACGTTCAACCCCTCCGGCGCCGATTCCTGCGCGGCCTCGCGCAGGACCGGGCAGAACGGGTCCGCGAACCCGACGTGCGCCACAAGGCCCTCCCCGAAGAAAGTGGACTGCCTCATCCTCGTCCGGTCAATTATCTGGTCCGGTATCACCAGGTCCAGCGGCCTGATCTCCTCTTTCAGGCTGCCAACCGCGCTCACCGACACCAGCATCTGCACCCCCAGCGACTTCAGAGCGTAGATATTCGCCCTTGCGGGTATCTCGCTGGGTGCGATCCGGTGTCCCCGACCGTGTCTCGGCAGAAACGCGACCTGCGCTCCGTTCAGAGACCCCTGCACGATCTTGTCGCTCGGATACCCGAAAGGAGTAGAGACCTCGATCTCCCGCCTGTCCGTCAGGCTCTCGATCTCGTACAGGCCGGACCCGCCTATGAATCCGAGACGCGGTTCAGCCATCCGATTGCTCCATCATGGCCGCCAGGCTCCGCCGGAACGGAGGCCGCGCCACTCCGTACTCGGTGACGATAGCCGTCACGTAACGGTTCGGCGTCACGTCGAACGCCGGGTTGAACGCCGCTATCCCGTCCGGCGCCGACCGCGAACCCCCGTACTCCAGCACCTCTTCTACCCCTCGCTCCTCTATCTCTATCTCGTCCCCCGATGAGATTCTCATGTCCAGCGTGCTCGTGGGGGCCGCGACATAGAACGGCGCCCCGCTCTCCTTTGCCAAAACCGCCAAATTGTACGTCCCGATCTTGTTGGCGACATCCCCGTTCGACGCCACCCTGTCCGCGCCCACGAACACCGAATGTACCATCCCGCGCCTCATCAGAATGCCCGCCGCCGAGTCAGCCAGCAGGCAGGCGTCGATGCCGTCCCGCGCCAGTTCCCAAGCCGTCAGCCGCGAGCCCTGGAGCAGCGGACGGGTCTCCGTGGCGTACACCCGTTGAAGTCTGCCGTCCCTCCACGCCGTCCGAACGATGCCCAGCGCCGTCCCGTATCCGCCGGTTGCCAGCGCCCCCGTGTTGCAGTGCGTCAATGCCCTGCTTCCCCACGGAATCAGCTTAGCCCCGTGCCTGCCTATCTCGCGGTTGCTCTCTATGTCCTCTTGATGGATGAGCGCCGCCTCGCGCGCCAAGTCCGTCACGACATCTTCGATCGTCTGCGCCGACCGCATACAACCCAGCATCCGGTCGATCGCGCCGCCCAGGTTCGCCCCCGTCGGCCTCGCGTGTCTTATCTCCCGAGCCGACTCGTGCAGACGGTCCGAGAAGTCCCCGTTCGCGGTTTGGGCAAGCTCCATCGCCGCAAGCGCCAGGCCGTATCCGCCCGCGATCCCAATGGCCGGCGCGCCGCGCACCGACATGTTCCGGATCGCCATGACCACCGCGCGATAGTCCGACGTCTCGATCCACACCTCATCCGCGGGCAGCTTTCGCTGATCCAAAATCCTCAGCGAGTCCCCCCGCCACTCAAGAGGCGTGAAATCTGTAAGTGTAGTTCTCAATTCCCTTGTTCCTACTTCCCACACAAACAAAAAGACTTCTCGGCGCGAGAGAAGTCTTTCGGTAGTATCTCTACCGCTCTCATCTCTCGAACGCCTGCTGCGCTCGCCGGAATTGGCACCTGTGTCGTCGCGACTGTACGCTGCGACAGGTTGCCGGGCATCAAGGGGCCGGTCCCTCCGCCACTCTGGATAAGAGCCACGAGTATTCAACTGTTGACGGTATTGATGCTACACGCGCCGCTCCACGCTGTCAAGCTCGCCAACGTGCAACCGCGCTTGTCCGATGTCTAAAGTCCCATACCGCCCACCCGATATGGGTGTACAATCATTGGGAGCATCCAACGTAAGGGGGCAGGTGTAAGGCGAATGCGAATATATTTGACAATACTGTCCGTGGCCTTGATTCTGGCCGCCTGCGGCACGGAAGACACGCCGCCGCCGAGTCCGCCGCCAACAGCCGCGCCTCCCAGCATGGCTTCCGACGATATTCCGACTCCCACGCCTGCGCCGACTGCGACCGTCGCCCCGGTCCCGACCGCGACCTCCGCGCCGCCGCCGACTCCCACGACGCCGCCAACCCCAACTACTGCTCCGGCCCCGACCGCGACGTCCGCCCCAAGTCCGTCGCCGACCAACACTGCGGCGCCAACCAACACTGCTGTACCGACCCCCACTGCCGCCCCGGCTCCTACGGCAACGTCGGCCCCGGCGCCAACCAACACGCCTAATCCGACCCCCACCGCCGCCCCGGCTCCTACGGCAACTTCGGTCCCTGCTCCCGCCTCAACACCTACGACTGAGCCGACTGCTACACCTGAGCCGACTGCCACACCTGAACCGACGCTCGTCCCCACTCCAACGCCCGAACCTACGCCGACGCCCGTTCCTACGCCAACGCAGGAACCTACGCCAACTCAGGAACCCACGCCAACGCCCGTTCCCACGCCGACACAGGAGCCTACGCCGACGCCTGAACCCACGCCTACGCCCGAACCTACGCCAACGCCCGTCCCCGTTACCGACGCCGCCTTTGCCAGATTCAACGAGGGAAGGCTGAGTTTGGGACTGAGCGAATTCAAGCTGTTCGTGGAAGGCGACGACTCTTTCATACCCGTCCAGGAGTTGCTCGTGGGCTGCGAGGCCAGGGTGGAGGAGTACGAAGAACTGGTCAGGGAAGACCTCGACGGCATTAGCTTTTCCATTAGCGCCGAGGGCACGGAGTGCGGTCTCAGGGTCGTCACGTACCACATTGTGCCAATGGACCGGAAGATGAAGGTGGAGAGCCGAATATGGGACTGCTTCTCCGAGAGCAGGGACTTCCGGGAAGCCAGCGACGTATCATGCGCGGGTAGGTACACATTCCTCGGAAGGCACGTCAAATGGCTTCCGAAAGAGGTCCTCTACACCATAGTCGAAGGCGAAGCGCTTCGGGACAAGTTCCGCTCTTTCATACCCTGGATAGAACAGAAGCTGAAGGTCGAAGTGTCCGAAGCCCAGTCGTCTGAGACCGCCAACCTCTTCCTGCATCTCGGAGTCGAGAGTCCGCCCAATTGCCCGCACCGGCTTGGATGCAACACCTACGAGGAGGTGGAAGACAAGAGGTTCGCCACCATCTACGTCTCCGCTCCCGACGAGTTCTTCGGCCAGGTGCTCAAGCACGAACTGCTGCACGCGCTCCTGCCCATGGGACACCTGCCCGAGGGAAACTACCTGATGAGCGTCAGGCCGACAGACCCGTCCCAGACCCACGAGTTGACCGCCGACGAGGAAAAACTGCTCCAACTCTACACCAACCCATACCTCAGCGAGGACATGACCATGGAACAGTTCCGCCGATACCTCATCATAGAGTGAGGGCCAGGGCCTTTCGATTATCTGAGAAACAGCCTTATCGACCAGACAACTAATCCCCTCTCCCTCAGAGGCTGTCTCATAGTTTCACGAGGTGTGCAGAGATTGAAGGCAGGGTGGGGCATGTGATGTGTGCTGACTGGTAAACTGGATGGAGTCGGCGAGTAGCGTGGCGTGGGCGGGCCGTCAGCCGCAGTATCATGTGGCTGCATGTGGCTTTGATGGCGCCTTCAGACAGCGTGGATGTAGCCGTGGCGGGCCGATTTGAGGCTAATTCGGCAGCGTGGCAGCGCTCCACACCTTGTGGAGACTCTTGAGGTTGAACGCCGCGGCCAGCAGACGCCACTCGGCAAGGACGTTCTCGCGACCTCGCAGCAGGAAGCGCCTGGCGCCGTGGTACTCCTTGAGGAGGCCGAACACGGGCTCGACCAGACCCTGACGCCGCTTGTAGACCGACTTGGCAGACTCCGTAGACATCAACTCTCTGTGTCGTCTCAACTCCGGTTCATATTCGCTGATTCTTATGGAACGACCGTTAGTGGAGGTGGTGCATTCTCCAAAGGCAGGACAGGCGCGGCAGAGCGCACCTTCGGCCCTATAGCGCCTGACCCTGTAGCCGTTGCTGTGAGTGAAACTGTCCTTGTAGGTGAGCGCCTTCTGGTGAGGACACAGGTAGGTGTCGCTCTCCGAACGGTAGGTGAAGTGGTCCTTATGATACGGGTTGCGACGTCTGCGATCGTGTGTCTCGGGCATCATCACCTTGTGGCCGCCAGCGTCGCACTCGGCGAGGTTGAGTCCCGAATGGTATCCGGCGTCCGCAACGGTCACTACGTCCTGCTCGGCTCCGATGTTCTCAGCCGCCGCTTCGATCATCGGTACCAGTTGGGGATGGTCGTCGGAGTTGGAGGTCACGTCCACCGCAGTGATCAACATGCCGCCCGCGCCCTCATCCTCGGACCAAAGAGGGGAGACGACCGACTGGGCGTTGTAGCCGGTGATGAAGTTGCCTTTACGTGTGTTGAGCAAGGCCGCGTCATCGTCGGTCAGGTTCGCGTAGTTCGGCCCCTCATCATCCTCTACGCGGGCCAGCGCATCCTCCACCCGCTGGCGCAGAGCCTCGGCGTTGGCAAGCTCCTGCGGCAAGCTCGCGGACGGAGGGTCGCCACCAGTGGCGTTCTGGGACTCCAGGTCCGAGATAGCCTGCTCGGTACGGGCCAACAGCCGCCTCAGCCCCTTGGCGTCGTGGGTGTGCCTCGTAGAGGCGTTGGCCGTGATTCGGGTACCGTCCACGGCTTGGATGGCCAACTCCACAAGTCCCGCACTCACAGCGGTGCGAACCGTGCGGCGCAGAAGCGTCCGCATCCGGTCTCGGTGCGCCTTGTAGAAGCGCCACAGGGTGTTGTGGTCGGGCTTCTGCATCCCGACAAGCCACATGTAGGGAACCTGATCTTTGCATGCCGCCTCCAGCTTGCGAGAGGAGCGCACACCGGTCATGAAGCCGTATATCCATACGCCCAGCAGGGCGCGGGGATGGTAGGCGCTCGCTCCACGCGGGTCGCCCTGAAGGTCAATCTCCAACTCCTCCCAGGCCTCGGCGTCAAGCCCGTCCACGAACGCCGCGGCGAATCTGACAGGGTGGTCTTCGGGCACCAGATCGTCCAAAGACGGCGGCATAAGCCAGGTCTGTTCACGACTGAAGGGTCTCAAAGGCATCGGCGCTACCTCACTACAAGCTGTCCTAACACGTCACCTCGCTCCTCCACACGGGCAGTATACATCGGTGAGAGATATTTTGAGACAGCCTCCTCAAGGGAGAGGGCTAGGGTGAGGGTGATTCAACCGTGTCATGTCCAACGATCAAAAGACCCTGAGAGCGAGGGCGGGGCGCTGGACAACCAATTGGCGCTCTCTTATGCTTATGCGCGGCCCGACTCTGAGGCCCCGACTAAGACAGCGACGACGAAAGGAATCCGACATTGGCAAGATTCAAGGTGGCAATCCAGAAACCCTCAAATGTGGCGTATGCGCTAGGATCCGGCGCGTATGACCTAGAGATGGAGTACCTCTCCACGGTCGACGCCGAAATCGTGGAAATAGACGCCTCCAGCGATGGCGAGTTCATCGAGCAGGCCAAAGACTGCGACGCCCTCATCACGCGCGGCAACAGGATCTCCGCCGCCGTCATAGACGGCATGGAGAACTGCAAGATAATCGCGCTCGGCAGCGTCGGCGCCGACACCGTCGACATCGCCGCCGCCACGGCCCGAAACATACCCGTAACCAACGTCCCCGACACCTTCATCGAAGAGGTCGCCGACCATTCCATGATGCTGATTCTGGCGACGTTCCGGCGTCTGACCCTCATGGACAAGATGGTCCGCGCCGGGCGATGGGGCGAGGGCAGGCCCTACCTCAACCAGTTCCCGCGCCTCTATGGGCAGACTCTTGGATTCGTCTCATTCGGCCACGTCGCGCGCGCTACGGCGCTGCGCGCCCAGCCCTTCGGAGTCCGCATGATCGCGTTCGACCCATACATCGAAGAGCTGATGATGACCAGCTACGGCGTCGAGCCCGTCAGCCTGAACGAGTTGCTGGAGCGATCCGACATCGTCTCCATGCACGCGCCGTCCACCTCCGAAGTCCACCACATGCTGACCGAAGAGCACTTCCGCCGGATGAAGCCAACCGCGCTCTTCATCAACAACGGACGCGGCCCGACTGTCGATGAGAAGGCGCTCATCAAAGCCCTCCAAGAGGGCTGGATCGCCGCTGCCGGCCTCGACGTAACCGAGAAAGAACCGCCCGACGAAGACAACCCGCTCCTGGAGATGGAAAACGTCATCCTGACCCCGCACGTAGCATCCGCTTCGTCCAGAATGTCCCCGGAGGCCCGCCGTCGCGTCGGCCAGGAGATCTCCCTAGTCCTCAGCGGAAGATGGCCCAGGACATGCGTCAACCCGTCCGTCCTGGCCAAGACCGACCTCACCCGCTGGCAGCCCTACTCCATGGAGCGAGGCCCGGGTTCGGGCTGATCGTCCCCGCGAGACCGACCAATCGATGGGAGCGGCCATGCGCCGCTCTCTCAGTCTTTAGTATCGGGTTCGGCGCCGGCGGATAGCAGGACATCCACCATTTCAGTAAGTCTAAGAGAATCTGCCCAGTATAGGGGAGTCTGGTCACACTTATCCTTCGAGTTGGGATTGGCGCCGGCTGACAGCAGGACTTGTACCGTTTCGACATTTCCATACATGACCGCCATCAGCAAGGGTGTTTCGCCAAGATGATTGTCTATTGGTTCGAGATCGGCGCCGGCTGACAGCAGGACTTGTACCGTTTCGGCGTGGCCTTCCTCTGCCGCCTTCTGCAAGGGTGTTTGGCCAAGTTCGCCTCTTGGGTCCAGGTCGGCTCCGGCGGATAGCAGGGCCTTTGCAATTTCGGCATGGCCTTTCCGGGCCGCAAAATGCAGGGGGGTTTCACCATCCTCGTCTTTCGCGTTGGTGTCGGCGCCGGATGAAATCAGGGCCTGCGCTATTTCTGTATGGCCTACCCAAGCCGCCGCGTGCAGGGGAGTAACGCCATGCTCCTTTCTCAAGTTGGGGTCAGCGCCGGCGTCTATCAGGGCCTGCGCAGTTTCAGTATGGCCTAACCGGGCCGCCAGGTGCAGGGGGGATTCACCATACTTGTTTTTCGCGTTGGCGTCAGAGCCGGCCGACAGCAGCGCCTGTGCCATTTCGGTATTGCCTTCCCAAGCCGCCGCATGAAGGGGAGTAAGAGCTTTCTCGTTTTTCGCGTTGATGTCGGCGCCGGCGGCTATCAGCGCCTGTGCCATTTCGGTATTGCCCATCCAAGCCGCCACGTGCAGGGCGGTAACGCCATGCTCCTTTCTCGCGCTGATGTCGGCGCCGGCGGCTGTCAGGACTTCTGCCGTTTCGATCGCGCCTGCATGCGCCGCCAAGTGCATAGGGGTAATGCCAATCTCGTTTTTCGCGTTGATGTCGGCGCCGGCGGCTATCAGTGCCTGCGCAACTTCGGTTGAGCCTGCCAAGGCCGCTATATGCAGGGGAGTTCCCCCAGACTCATCTTTCAAGTTGGCGTCTGCGCCGGCGGATATCAGTGCCTGCGCAGTTTCTGTATGGCCTTCCTGGGCCGCCGGATACAGGGGAGTTCTGCCATCCTTGTCTCTCGCGTTGATGTCAGCGCCGGCGGCTGTCAGTACCTGTACCGTTTGGGTACGGCCTTCCCAAGCCGCGTTGTGCAGGGGCGTAACGCCATGCTCCTTTCTCGCGTTGGGGTCGGCGCCGGCGGATAGCAGGGCCTGTACAATTTCGGTATTGCCCATCCAAGCCGCCTCGTGCAGGGGAGTTTCGCCATCATCGTCTTTTGCGTTGGGTTCTGCGCCGGCGTCTATCAGGGCCTGTACAATTTTGGTGTGGTCTCCGCAAGCCGCCGCATACAGAGGAGTAACGCCAAACGTGTCTTTCGCGTTGGGGTCGGCGCCGGCGGCTATCAGGGCTAGAGCCGTTTCGGTATGGCCTCCCCAAGCCGCGTTGTATAGGGGCGTTTCGCCAAGTTTGTTTCTTGGTTCGATGTCGGCGCCGGCGGATAGCAGGGCCTGTGCAATTTTGGTATGGCCTCCGCAAGCCGCATTGCGCAGGGGGGTGTTGCCATACTGGTCCTTCGCGTTGGGTTCGGCGCCGGCGGCTATCAGGGCTAGAGCCGTTTCGGTATGGCCTCCCCAAGCCGCGTCGCACAGGGGAGTATCGCCATGCTCGGTTTTCGCGTCGATGTCGGCGCCGGCGGCTATCAAGACCTTCGCCGTTTCGGTATGGCCGTTCCGCGCAGCCTCGTGCATGGGAGTTCTGCCATCCTCGTCTTTCGCGTTGGGTTCGGCTCCGGCGTCTATCAGCGCCTGTGCAATTTTGGCATGGCCTCTCCAAGCCGCGTTGTGCAGGGGTGTTCTGCCATTCTTGTCTCTCGCGTTGGGTTCGGCGCCGGCGTCTATCAGCGCCTGTACAACTTTGGTATGGCCTCTCCAAGCCGCGTTGTGAAGGGGTACTACGTCATGCTTGTTTTTCGCGTTGGTATCAGCGCCTGCGGATAGCAGGGATAGTACCGTTTCTGTCGCCCCTTTCTGTGCCCGGGCCGCTAGATACAGGGGTGTTGTGTCCCCCTTGTCTCTCGCGTTGAAGTCGGCGCCTAGGGATATGAGCACTTGCACCGTTTTTGTATGGCCTTCCTGGGCCGCCACGTGTAGAGGAGTTCTGCCATCCGTGTGTCTCGAGTTGAGATCCGCGCCTAGGGATACGAGAACTTGCGCCGTTTCGGTATGGCCGTTCCACGCCGCCTGATGCAGGGGAGTTCTGCCACTCTTCTTCACTCTCGGGTTGGGGTCGGCGCCTAGGGATATGAGGGTCTGCGCCGTTTCTGTATGACCTCCCCCGGCCGCCAAATGCAGGAGGGTGTAGCCCTTCTCGTCAACTCTTGGGTTGGGGTCGTCGGCGCCTGCTGATATGAGGGCTAGCGCCGTTTCGGTATGACCGTTCCTGGCCGCCTCTTGCAAGGGAGTTCTGCCTCTATTCGTTCTTGAGTTGGGGTCTGCGCCTGCTGATATGAGGGCTAGCGCCGTTTCGGTATGGCTGTTCCTAGCCGCCTCTTGCAGGGGAGTTCTACCCCTCTTCGTTCTCGAGTTGGGGTCTGCGCCTGCTGATATGAGGGCTAGTACCGTCTCGGTACGGTCTTTCTGGGCCGCCCAGTGCAGGGGGGTTTCGCCATCCTTGGTTTTCGCATTGGTGTCTGCGCCGGCGTCTAGCAGGGCCTGTGCAATTTCGGTACGGCCTCCCCAAGCCGCGATGTGCATGGGAGTTCTGCCATACTTGTCCTTCGCGTTGTGGTCTGCGCCGGCGGCTATCAGGACCTTCGCCGTTTCTGTATAGCTTCCCGAGGCCGCCTCGTGCAGGGGGGTGTGGCCATAAATGGTTTTCGTGTTGGGTTCGGCGCCTGCGAATATGAGGGCTCGCGCCATTTCCGTATAGCCTCCCGAGGTTGCCAGGCTCAGGGGGGTGTGGCCATACTTGCTTCTCGATTTGGGACTGGCGCCGGCGGATATGAGGACTTGCGCTGTTTCCGCATGACCTTTCAGGGCCGCCAGGTGTAGGGGTGTTGTGCCCTGCTTGTCTCTCGCGTTGGGGTCTGCGCCGGCGGATATCAGGAATTGTACCGTTTCGGTCGAGCCTTTCCGTGCCCGGGCCGCATAGTGCAGGGGTGTTGTGCCCTTCTTGTCTATTGAGTTGGCGTCTGCGCCCAGGGATATGAGCGCTTGCGCCGTCTCTGTATGGCCTTCTTGGGCTGCCACGTGCAGAGGAGATCTGCCATCCGTGTGTCTCGAGTTGAGGTCGGCGCCCAGGGATACGAGGACTTGCGCCGTTTCTGTATGGCCGTTCCACGCCGCCTGATGCAGGGGAGTTCTGCCACTCTTCTTCGCTCTAGAGTTGGGGTCTGCGCCTAGGGATATGAGGGTTTGCGCCCTTTCTGTACGACCATCATCGGCCGCTATATGCAAGAGGGTAAAGCCCTTCTCGTCAACTACCGGGTTGGGGTCGTCTGCGCCGGCGGATATGAGCGCTTCCTCCGTTTCGGTATGGCCGTTCCTGGCCGCCAAATGCAGTGGTGTTGTGCCCTGCTCATCTCTCGCGTTGGGGTCTGCGCCTGCTGATATGAGGCCCAGTACCGTCTCGGTACGGTCTTTCTGGGCCGCCCAGTGCAGGGGAGCGCTGCCATACTCGGCTATCCCGTTGGGGTCTGCGCCTGCGGATATGAGGGCTAGAGCCGTTTCGGTATGTCCGTTCCTAGCCGCCTCTTGCAGGGGAGTTCTGCCTATCTTCGTTCTCGAGTTGGGGTCAGCGCCTGCGGATATGAGGGCTAGCGCCGTCTCGGTGCGGCCTCTCTTGGCCAACCTGTGAAGATTAGTCATCCGCGTCTCTCCTATTAGGTTCGGCGCCTGCTGACATGAGAGCTTGGGCCGTCTCGGTACGGCCTTCCTGAGCCGCCCAGTGCAGGGGTGTTTTGCCATCATCGTCTTTCGCGTTGGTATCGGCGCCGGCGTCTATCAGCGCGACCAGCTTGGACCCCCGTCAATCGCCTCGTTATCGGTGAGGCGAGTCACGCCTGAGCCGTCGGCGTTCATCACGTATATCTCCCAGTTTTCGTCTCGGTATGATTGGAAGGCTATGCGCCCGTCGGGCGACCAAGTAGGAGATACGTCATTACTTATGTGGTCGGTGAGCCGGGTGACGACCCCCGAGCCGTCGGCGTTCATCACGAATATATTCCAGTTTCCGTCTCGGTATGATTGGAAGGCTATGCGGCGTCCGTCTGGCGACCAAGCAGGAGATATGTCATCACTTGTGTGGTCGGTGAGCCGGGTGACGACCCCCGAGCGGTCGGCGTTCATCACGAATATATTCCAGTTTCCGTCTCGGTATGATTGGAAGGCTATGCGGCGTCCGTCTGGCGACCAAGCAGGAGATATGTCATCACTTGTGTGGTCGGTGAGCCGGGTGACGACCCCCGAGCCGTCGGCGTTCAACACGAATATATTCCGGTTTCCGTCTCGGTTCGACTCGAAGGCTATGCGGAGTCCGTCTGGCGACCAACTTGGGGAATAGTCAATCGCCTCGTTGTCGGTGAGCCGGGTGACGACCCCCGAGCCGTCGGCGTTCATCACGTATATCTCCCAGTTACCGTCTCGGTTCGAAGAGAAGGCTATGCGGCGGGACGATGCATCCACGACTTGCGTCCTCGCCTTGGTCGAGTTGTTTTCGAGCGTCGGATCCTTCGTGGCGGACTCGACGCTGAACGTCACAGTGATGTCGTGCCCCGGAGGGAAGCTCGCCGCCACCTGGAACTTCAGAACCACGTCTATGGAGCCGCCCGCTTCCAGGTTGGCCAGAGGGCAGGTGAGCCCGACGAAGAGGGTGTTTTCGCAGTTCAGCGATGAGTATGTGGTCGAAGCATCCGTCAACAGCAACCCTTTCTCCATCAGGTGGAACAAATGGAGCTTCACTCTGCTGGCCGCGTCGGGGCCCTCATTTGTTATGGTGACGCGGTAGGTAAGCGTGTCGCTCGCATCCGCCTGCACCTGCTGCGGGCTGACGGAGGCCTCGACGGAAAGGTCGCTCAGTTCCCTGTCCTTCCACAGTTCGAAGCTCCTCTCCTCAAGGCTGAGGGCCAGAAACCCGGGCCTGTTGTACACCAGGCGGAATAGCGCACTGACTCTGGCCCGCGCGCCGTCGTTGGTCGTAACCACCCATTCGGTCACGTTCATCGACATAGCCGTGCCCCTGAACTCGTACTGGTCATCGCTTCTGCCCACCGGATGGATGGTCCAGCCGGCATCCTTCAGGTCCTGTTGGTTCCTCAACTCCAAGAAGTACTCCCTGTCGTCGTACAGGTCCGACGTGGTCAGCACCGTCAGCGGTATGTTCGAGATTCTAGAGCCACTTTCATCGCGGTGTGGGAAGACCATGTCCGGCTTGCCGTCGCCGGTGACGTCGTGTCCGCCTGCTATCTGCACTATCCGGTTGAACTGCGCCACATCCATAGTGGCCACGCCGTCAGGACTGACGTGCTCATAGCTGGTGAATGGCGCTATGGCCCGGTCCTCTATGGTCTGGAAAGCCTTTCCGCCTCTCTGTAGTAGGGAGCAAATCAGCTCAGAAGCAAAGCGCTCCTGGGACACACTGCCGGTGGGCTCCGTGTCCTGCCCCTCAGCACAGGTGTCCCCATCCGGTCTCAAGAACTCGGTCAGCGCCTCGTTCAAGACCTTCGTATTGAACTCCCCCTTTATGAGGTTGAACCCTACGCCCGCAAAGCTGACACCAGCCTCAAGTTTCAGGCAGTCTGTGCATGTTCCGATCTGCGCGTCCAAGGGATGGATGTTACCGTTCTCGTTTACGTTTAGATAGCTGACGCTTCCCGTAGGCAAACTCACTGTCATCGCCGAAAACGTCGCGTCGAAGGCGGGGTCCATATTGTGGCTTTCCCGGTTGGCTGGGTGACGTCCCGTAAAGGGGATGGAAAAGCTGGTCCCGACCGGAGGCTGAGCGCTCGCCTCAGCCGAAAGCGCGGCGTCGGCGTTGATCCAAAAAGTAACGTAACCGTCTCTCCCCTCTCCGGTAATAGGGAGCGGATAGTTCAAAGACCCTTGTAGAAGCGATATCAGGTCATCGACGTCCAAGACCAGTGATACTCCCACTTTCCCCACCCGTAACACGGGGATGAATGGGACCCTAAAGCCTTCCCTGGTGTAGAACGACGCTAGGTGCTTGAAGCCGGCGTCGTACTGATTCGACAATTCCTCACCGACGAGCCACAACATCGACTTGGCTATGAACTCTAGGGGAGTATCGAACTCGACGGAGGCGAACCGGCTCAGGTCCGTCACCTCGACGGAGACGGTCTGCGTGGACTCGTCGACCACCGCTCCATCGACCGCCTCCCACCGCTGCCGCTCGTCGTTCCAGTGAATGACCGCGACGTCGGCGGCGTTTTTCCCCTCCGAAATGGTGTATGGCAGCCGAATGGTGACAGAGCGCTGAAGATCCACTTCCTCTCCGGATGCGTCAGTGACGGAGACGTCGAAGATTCGCTCCACGTCCAGCACGCTCTCCGGCGGTACGACCTCCTCTATGGAGACGGTGGTCGAGTCGGTTGTCGCTCCTTGCGGAACGACTATCCTCGCCCCTGTGGAGTGGGTGAGAGTATTCGCTTCTCCGGGCGAAAGCTCCATTGAAAAGGGAATGCTGGGCGTAACCTGCGTTGGCAAAGCTATGGGCAACTCGGTAGGCGTCGCTGTTGGCGCGGGCGTCGCTGTCGGTTCCGGTGTGGACGTCTGAGTAGGCGTCGCTGTTGGCGCGGGCGTCGCTGTCGGTTCCGGTGTGGACGTGTGGGTGACGGTCGGCGTATGGGATGGACTCGGGTCAGTCTGCACAGGCGTTGCGACCTCTATCACCCTCACCACGGGAGAGGACGAAGGTTGAGGATGGTCATCTCCGCAGGCGGATGCCCATAGGACTGCGAGAATGCCTACGATGACAATTCCGGCCGTTCTATACATTCTGCTTTCCTCCATTTGTCGGGACTACTTACGATTCCACGAGCCTTCGACAGAGTTGTGGTTTTGAGCACACCTTATGGTAAAGGTCTGGGTAGTGCCTTGATCTCTAATATGGTGGAGAAGAGTTCGTACATGCCGGACAAATTCGTCGTATGGCTCCGCCAGCCGATCGTAGGTGAAAGCGCAGGGTCTTCCGCCATCGCAGAAGATAAGGCCCCGGGCTGCCTCCGCGCTCAGTATCACTCTCTTCATCTGGTCTCTCCGTATCAGATCAATTCGACTTTGTACTCCAGCATCAGTTTGTGAGCTCACTCGACTTACAACAATCCCCTACGGCCCCTATGAACACAGCGCCCGCCATCCGATTGGGCCTGGGTGATGCGGACTAGGGGCGCGCAATTCTTAGGGCGACCAGCTTGGGACCCGGTCATCCGCCGAGTTGTCGGTGATGCGGGTGACGCCTGAGCCGTCGGCGTTCATCACGTATATCTCCCAGTTCCCGTCTCGGTACGACGAGAAGGCTATGCGACCCTGCCGGTCTGGGGGCGATGCTGCCGAGAGCAATAGCTGATACGTGCCGGTATGGTGCTGGTATCCCTTGACCACAACGTAATACGTGCCCGAGCTCTGGGCTGTCCACTCTATCCTGGAAGCTGTTCCGCCCCCCCAATCGTCGTTGTAAGCGAGACGCCTGCTATTCGAGTCGCGCAACTCGAGAAGTGAGTCCTCGAGGGAGTGCAAGAAGGTCTCTATTGTGTAGGTGATTCCGCTGTCTGCTGAGAAGCTGAAATAGTCCACGTCCCCGGTGGTCTCGATGTTTCCGTCGGCGATGGATCCCATGCGAATGGCCGTCGCGGACGACCGGTCGTTGCCGTGGTCGTCTCGAGTCGTCGGCACGGGCGGTGTGGCGCCCCCATTCCTGTGCGACCAGCTCGGGGAAGAGTCGTATTCCTCGTTCTCTGTGAGGCGAGTCTGACCGGAGCCGTCCGCGTTCATCACGTATATCTCATAGTTTCCGTCTCGGCGTGACGTGAAGGCTATGCTGCGTCCGTCCGGTGACCAGTCTGGGGAAGAGTCGGGTTCCTCGTTCTCTGTGAGGCGTGTCTGGTCGGAGCCGTCCGCGTTCATCACGTATATCTCATCGTTTCCGTCTCGGCGTGACGTGAAGGCTATGCTGCGTCCGTCCGGTGACCAGCTTGGGGAATAGTCGAGTTCCTCGTTCTCTGTGAGGCGTGTCTGGTCGGAGCCGTCCGCGTTCATCACATATATCTCAAAGCTCTCGCCTCGGAGCGAGGAGAACGCTATGCGGCCTCCGTCCGGCGACCAGCTTGGACCCCCGTCAATCGCCTCGTTGTCAGTGAGGCGTGTCACATCGGAGCCGTCCGCGTTCATTACGTATATCTCAAAGCCCTCGTCTCTGTCCGAGTAAAACGCTATGCGGCCTCCGTCCGGCGACCAGCTTGCGCCCCGGTCAACCGCCTCGTTCTCTGTGAGGCGTGTCACATCGGAGCCGTCCGCGTTCATCACGTATATCTCATAGTCTCCGTCTCTGTCCGACTCAAACGCTATGCGGCCTCCGTCCGGCGACCAGCTTGCGCCCCGGTCAACCGCCTCGTTGTCTGTGAGGCGTGTCACACTGGAGCCGTCCGCGTTCATCACATATATCTCAACGTTCCCGTCTCGGTTCGACGAGAAGGCTGTGCGCCCCTGCATGTCTGGGGGCGATTCTGGGGGCGATGTTACCGAGAGCGAAATCAGGTACGTGCCGGTAGAGTCTTGGTATCCCTTGACCACAACGTAATACGTGCCCGAGCTCTGGGCTGTCCACTCTATCCTGGAAGCTCTTGTTCCGTCCCCCCAATCGTCGTTGTCTTCGAGACGCCTGCCATTCGAGTCGCGCAACTCGAGAAGCGAGTCCTCGAGGGAGCGTAAGAAGGTCTCTATGGTGTAGGTGCTTCCGCTGTTTGCCGAGAAGCTGAAATAGTCCTCGTCATCAGCGGTATCGATGTTCCCGTCGGCGGTGGATCCCACGTGAATGGTCGTAGCGGACGAACGGCCGTCCTGCGGCGCTGAGACCCTAACGACCGCATTGGACACGTTTCTGTCTGGACCACTGTAGTCTTGCCGGTGGTCGTCCTCGTTGGAGTCAATCCAGATCAGGTCGCAGACGACTTCATTCCTACCCGCTGGCAGATATCGGTTGCCCGCCGTTGTCGATATCGAGAACGTGTAGGAACTGCCGCCCGAAACTGTCCGGCCAGAGGCATCCAACGAGCCTACATTGCTCCTGCTACTATCGTAGAACTTGAACTTGACATACAAGAATTTGTCGTAAGACCAAGTGTTCCTTGCTCTCGCACTAATCGTGACGGAGTCCCCATTGTCTGCCCTGGAAGGGGACGCTGAGCAACTACTCAGAGTAGCGTTAGGTGTGTTTTGGCCAGGCTCGGATGTGGGCCGCGAGCGCACTTGGAATGCACTGGACCCAAAGGTGTTGGTTTCATCTTCCTCCTCAACTACATTATCGGAATCTGCGAGGACCCAGATGCGCTGAGCGCCGACGTCGGCGTCAGTGAAGGTGTATGTGAGGAACTCGCTGCTGTTCCCTCCGGGATTGAGACTGCTTACGTCGTCTTCGCCGATCTTGCGGTCTGGAAAGGATCTGCCAATGTAGTAGGTGAGTCTAGAACTGCCCGCTGCCCCACTGCCGGTGTTGCTGACGACCGCGCGGATTGTAACCTCGTCTCCGACGGTGAACTGAGAAGGCGAAGAGCTGCCATCAACAGTCAAGTCTGTGACCGTGAGATCAGGTAAGCTGGGCGTGGGCCTAGGCGTAGGCGTGGGCGCTGAGACCCTAACGACCGCATTGGACACGTTTCTGCCGTCACCGCTGTGGTCTTGCTTTATGTCCTCGTCGTCGGAGTCAATCCAGATCAGGTCGCAGACGACTTCATTCCTACCCGCTGGCAGATATCGGATGCCCGCCGTTGTCGATATCGAGAACGTGTAAGAACTGTTGCCCTGAACCATCCGGCCAGGGGCCTCCAATGTGACTACATAATCTTGACGGCTATCGTAGAACTTGAACTTGACATACAGGAACTTGTTGTAAGACCAGGTGTTCTTTGCTCTCGCACTAATCGTGACGGAGTCCCCACTGTCTGCCCTGGAAGGGGACGCTGAGCAACTACTCAGAGTAGCGTTAGGTGTGTTTTGGCCAGGCTCGGATGTGGGCCGTGAGAGCACCTGGAAGGAACTGGACTTAAAGGTGTTGGTTTCATCTTCCTCCTCAACTCTATTTTCGAAATCTGCGTGGAACCAGATGCGTTGAGTGCCGACATCGGCATCGATGAAGGTGTATGTGAGTGACTCGCGACTGCTCTCTCCCGGGTCGAGGCTTTTTACGCGATCTTCGCCGATGTTGCGGACTGGGGAGGATCTGCCAATGTCGTAGGCGAGTCTCGAACTGCCCGCTGCCCCACTGCCGGTGTTGTTGACGACCGCGCGGATTGTAACCTCGTCTCCGACGGTGAACTGAGAAGGCGAAGAGCTGCCATCAACAGTCAAGTCTGTGACCGTGAGATCAGGTAAGCTGGGCGTGGGCCTAGGCGTAGGCGTGGGCGCTGAGACCCTAACGACCGCATTGGACACGTTTCTGCCGTCACCGCTGTGGTCTTGCTTTATGTCCTCGTCGTCGGAGTCAATCCAGATCAGGTCGCAGACGACTTCATTCCTACCCGCTGGCAGATATCGGATGCCCGCCGTTGTCGATATCGAGAACGTGTAAGAACTGTTGCCCTGAACCATCCGGCCAGGGGCCTCCAATGTGACTACATAATCTTGACGGCTATCGTAGAACTTGAACTTGACATACAGGAACTTGTTGTAAGACCAGGTGTTCTTTGCTCTCGCACTAATCGTGACGGAGTCCCCACTGTCTGCCCTGGAAGGGGACGCTGAGCAACTACTCAGAGTAGCGTTAGGTGTGTTTTGGCCGGACACTGCATCGGGAGACTTTGCCAGCCAGAGAATCGAGCAGATAGCGGTCGCTAAGACAACTGTCGAGAGTACCCGCCGGAGGCGCACTCCGCCGAGAATTCCGTCGCTATTTCGCTGTCCGCTTGAATCTTGTGTACTCATCCTAACCGCCTCTTAATTGGAGTGTTTCTGCTCTGTGCATCGTCTCTCTATTCAAGAGTTGCCATCCCGTTTTTTTGGTCGAAGAATAAAATCATCAACAACAATATATACAATAAGCATGGGTAATGCAACTAGAGCCAACACACCGATAAAGTCATCGTGTGTTGATGGTGTGTAATACATAACATACCAGAGTACGCCAATAATACAACAAACGAAACCTAATCTCACCACCACGATCATTGCTGAATTACCTCGTTTGTATCCAATTACAAGCCCCATCGCAAAAACTGCCAACCCTTCAGCGATGAAAATCCAAAATATTATTCCTGGCGGCAATATCAAGACCACGAACATGTTAATGATGCCAATAGCCATGACAACAAACAGGATTAAAGGACTTATTCTACTGGTCATGTTTACTCTCGACCCATGTTCCCGGTACTGACGGAGGCAAGGTTGCCGGGTGGAGGAGTGATCTCGCTAGAATAGTCGTAGCCCCAGCATACGACAAAGCCGGCCGTTACTTCAACCATAGGCTACTCCGAACAGCTAATCTGCGCCCCCGATCGCTTCTCTGGTTAATCTCTCTCGTCTTCATTCAGTCTCCGGCGGCTTGGTAAGCAGGAACTGTCTGGCGGCAACGGCCCAGCCTTTCATCTCCCGCCTGTCGCCGAATCCCAGCTTGTGGCATCCGGTTCTCAACTGGTTGTTGACGGTCCTTTCGGACAGGCCGCGCTCTTCGGCGATTGCCTTGGCCGACCGGCCCGCGACGAACTTGGATATGACCTCCAACTCGGCTCGGGTGAGCCTGCCGCCGAGGGCCTGCGCCCTTTCCTGGAGCAGGTCCTCTATTGAGATTTCATGTGATACGATCAGGCCTGAGAGTATCTCCTGCGCTTCCCAGAGCTTCGCTAAGGCTCGGCGTATCTGTTTCTGATCGTCGTCCACACTGCCGGAGTACTCCAACTCTCTACGTGGCCTGTCGTGCCGCCGCCGTCTATTAAGCGCCATTTGGAAACCCATATCATGAGACTTAGGACTATGAATCCTTGTGCCTGACTCCCATTGACGCTTTGGGGAGCGCATGGTATCTAAGAAGTATCGGAACCGGAGAGGTCAATGTCCGTGACAGGCGCGTCACACTTTGGCTTGCACTCGTGAAATCGGGCGTGGAATATGGACGACTCGCATAGAGACGACAGCGCGGCTATCCTGGTGGGAAGGCTCATCAGGTCTTACCGGGACGACGCGAGGAGCGGCGGCAGACGGCTGAGCCAGGATGGTCTTATCGATCTGATGGTGGAGCGCGGCGAGGACTACGCGACCAACTTGGACCGCTCCAGCGTGAGCCGTTGGGAGAGCGGCGCGCGGCTTGCGCCGCGAGAGTTTCTGGTCGCTTTCGGACGCTCGCTCAGAGTGCCGCAGCCTGAGATAGACCGGATGCTGAGCCTAGCGGGCTATGAGAGTCTGGGCGAAGAGGAGGGCTGGGCGGCGATGCTGGCGGCGCAGCAGTCGCTGGGGTCGCAGGTGGAGAATATCCAGCGTGATGTCCGCAGCCTCATGGATTCGGCAGGCCGGGACGAGCCTCAGGTGGACGCTTACGGCGTAGCAAAGGAGGCGCTGCGGAGGTTGGCGCCGGCGGGTATCTATGCGCTGGTGGTGGGGTTCGTTCTGAACGAGATGGGGCTGAACGGCACGTTGGCGCTGCTGACCTACGCGCTGGTCGCGTCGGCAATCGTGATCGGCCAGGGGGCGCTGAGATGGCTGAATCGCAATAACGGGCGCGCGGAACATGATCACGTAGTGGACCTGTTCTTCATCTCCTTGTTCTTCACGCTGAACGGCGCTCTGCTGATAAGCGCGCTCACGAAGGCGGACCACTTCGGTTTCTATACGATCGAGGCTTACACGAACACGCCGATGCCGTTCCTGCTTACGATTCTGGCGAACTTGGCGTTGTCGCTGGCCGCCTCGATCATGTTCAGTGTGTTGTGGAGACGCCGGCAGGGATCGCATCGTGGAGGGCGCGCGTTCGAGCGCGCGGTGTGGGCGACGCTGCCGCCGATACTATTCGCCTATTTCAGCGTCTCCACGTTTACCAATCTTGGCTCTTGGATATTCTACGTGGTCGTATTTGGAATCCTATTCGGAGCGTTCACGACGATCGTCGCGCTCAACGAGCCGGATGCGTCGCTGGGGGACGCGAGCTTCGTTTTCAAGGCGGCGATTGGAGTAATTACGGTCCTGTGTTCGTTCGGAGTCTTGGGGACGCTGGCGGCTTACGTGAATACGGACATGGCGCTAACCGCCGCCAGCATCCGCATCGTTCCGCTGCGAGAAATAAGCGCGGAGCAGCTCGGCTACACTCCTGAGGAGGGCGTCAAGCTGCTGCGGCTGGGTATGTTGTGGATGTCCCTGGCGAACATCGTGTACTTGGTGACGGTGGTCGGGGGATACTTGCTGGTGACGATCCGCCGGGTCAGGCGGACCGAGACCGCCCCGGCGGCCTCGCCATCAGCGTGACCACCGCCGTCAGCGCGCCCACGACCGCGAACGCGATGAAGGCAGCGTAGTACCTGCCGCTCAAATCGAAGATCGCGCCCGACACCAGCGCGCCGACCGCCTGCCCCAGCGAAGTGAACGGCTCCGTCACTCCGCGGATCGTTCCCAGCGAGCGGCGTCCGAAATAGTCCGCGTAGGCCACCGGGGGCACGGTGAGCATCCCGCCGAGGCCCAGTCCGAACAGCGCGGAGTACCCCAACGCCTCCGGCGTGGTATCGACTCTAATGAACAGGTACGCTCCGACGGCCATCGTCGCCGCCACCGCCGCCAGAACGTACCTCGCGGGAACCCTCTCCACGACCCACCCCCAGATGATGCTGCCGATTCCCACACAGACCGCGGTTAGCGTAATGCCCAGCGTGGCCACCGTCTGGCCCAGACCCTGGTCGCGCAGGTACGCCGCCAAGTGGATGTTCGTCCCCGCCTGCATCAGAAATAGCGCGCCCGTCGCCGTCGCCAGTATCCACAGCGCCGGAGTGTAAACGGCCTGTTTCAGCGTCCACTCCGGCTCGTCGGAAACGGGTTTGTCGCCGTCGGCCTTGGAAATCCGCTCACCGTCGCCGTCCGGCGTCAACCCGACGTCCTCGGGCCGCTGCGCTATCAGCAAAGACGTGGGAAGAAGAGCCACCGCCCAGACCATCACCCCAATCACGATCCATGCCCGCTGCCAGTCCCAAGCGCCGATGACCAAGCCGGCGACCAGCGGAAACGCGACCATCCCGGCCGAATGGCACAGCGTCAGTATCCCGTTGGCTCTACCTCTCAGCCTGACGAACCAGCGCGATACCACCACCGACGCGCCGATCTGCACCGGGCTGGAGAAGATGACCCTGCCCGTCCCGTAGGCGAGATAGAACGCGATCGGGACTGTAGCCCACGCCAGCGAAATGGCCGAGAGTCCGAGAACGAGCACACTGACGGCCAGCACGACCCTAGCGCCGTACCTGTCGATCAGCCATCCGACGGCGGGGGACGCGAAAGATGCGACCAGTCCACCTAGGCTCGCCGCGCCCGCGATCAACGTCCGACTCCAACCCAATTCCTCAGCCAGCGGGTACATGAACACGGCCAGAGTCAGGCTGGCTGCCGCGTTTCGGACGAACTGAGAACTGCCCGCCGAGAACAGGATTACCCATCCATAGTAGAAAGGTGTCCTGTGGGCTAGACGTGGCGCAAGGTTCAATTACGATTCCGTGCCGACTCGACGCTGCTGGCGTGAATGCCAGCGGATGCTACCACCCCCCAATCCGCCCGGTCAAACCGACCAACCATGTAGATGCCTACTCAGCCCCCGGAACATCCGACTCCACAAGGCCGACTATCGCTCCGGCGGGGTCGGCGAACAGGGCCATGGTGACCGCGTCGGGGATCGCCGTCACCGGCACGATGACCTGACCTCCCGCCTCGACGGCCTTGTCCAGGTACGCCTGAGCGTCGTCCACCTCTATGTAGAATACGGCGCGAGTCTGGCCGTCCTGGGACTCTCCGATCCCGCCGCCGATTCCCGACTCGGTCTCCGTATCGACCAGGGCGTATCCCATCGCGGGTATTACGTTTAGCTGCCAGCCGAAGACGTCCTGAAAGAACGCCCGCGTCTTCTCCGCGTCCGTGGACTGGATTTCAAAGTGGACTACGGGATTGGGCATGTGTCACCTCCTATGCCTGCCGACTCTTCCGACCCCGAGCTCGTCCGCCGCGAGTCGATGGCGTACATACTACAAGAGGATATACGGAACCATCAAAGCGCTTTCACGTTGGCAGGTTGCAATTCTGTCCATTCGACGCTATCCTGTTTGTGAAACTCCGTGAACAAACATTCTGGCAACGCCGGGGCGATACGACAGGACTGGAGCAGCCATGCCGGCACGACACATACTGCACGCTGACTTCGACGCCTTCTATGCGTCCGTCGAGCAGCTTGACAATCCGGACCTGCGCGGAAAGCCGGTGGCGGTCGGCGGAAGCTCGGAGGGCAGAGGAGTCGTCGCGGCGGCGTCCTACGAGGCGCGGCGCTACGGCGTCCGGTCGGCCATGCCCATGCGGACCGCCCTCCAGCGATGCCCGGACCTGATCCGCGTGGACGCGCGCTTCGGCCGGTACGCCGAGGTCTCCCGATGGGTCATGGCTATCTTCAGGGACATCACCCCGCTCGTCGAGCCGCTTTCCATGGACGAAGCGTACATGGACGTCACCGAGTCCGTGACGCCCGAGCGCGCCCCTGAAGACATCGCCCGCGCCCTCAAGGAGCGCGTCAAGCGGGAATTGGGGCTGACCATCTCCGTCGGCGCCGCCGCGAGCAAGTCCGTGGCCAAGATCGCCTCCGACCTCGACAAGCCCGATGGCCTGATGGTTGTCCCGCCCGGAACCGAGGCCGAATTCCTCGCTCCCCTGCCCGTCGGAACCCTACCCGGCGTTGGTCCCAAGACCCAAGAGCGCCTGAAGGCCGAAGGCGTAGTTACGATAGGCGACCTGGCAGCGCTGAGCGACGACTGGCTGCTGCCGACGCTGGGACGCAACGGCGAATACGCCAAGAGACTCGCGCTGGGCCAAGACGACAGGGAGGTCCAGACGCACCGCGATACGAAGTCCGTAAGCTCCGAGACGACGCTCGCGCGGGACACCGGCGACCCCGACGCGCTGCTTGAACTGGTGAGGAGGCTCAGCCGGGACGTATCGAGATCGCTGGAGCGTCGCGGACTCATGGGAAAGACGGTGAAGGTGAAACTGCGACTGTCGGACTTCACGACGTTCACCCGTCAGAAGACCATGCCGGAGCCTGTCCAGGCGCCCGACCTGATAGCCGACGCCGCGTCTGCGCTGGTCAGGGCCGAGACCGGCCCCGGTCGGCTGTTCAGGCTAGTGGGAGTCGGCGTGTCCGGCTTCGACGACCCGGACGACGATTCACCGATCATCCAAGCCCGACTGCCGGGCATTTAAGAGGGCTGAGGCTCAAAGAATCCCAAGGCGCTTGAGGTCTTCTTCGTTCCACTTGGCTTGATCTTGAATCATGATCCGTAGAATACCAGGCGGGAACGTATCGCCCATCCGATGCGCGGATACCGTTACTCGGCGACCATCGACATGGTAAAACTGACGGTGACTACCTCTTTGACGTTCTTGAACGAACCCATCGCGCGTTAGACCTCTTATGAGTCTCCGTGCGTTCAGAGACCGAAGTCTGGAATAGTCAATTCTGCTCATACATTGACCGCGACGCGCGGGTCGGCAAATGCGCGGACGCTGCCCTCGGGATCTTCTGGTATTGCCTCGCCGTGCTCGATCATGCTATCGACGGTCATCTGGATGACATGTTTGACGTTTTCGACAGCCTCGGACTCCGTCCGTCCCCAGGTTGCTCCACCTTTATCCTTCAAAGTGGGAGAGTAAGCTATCCATGCGTCATCCTCAGCCTCAACGACTATTCGAAACAAGTATGTCTTCATCCCGTGTCTCCCTGTCATGTTAAATCCTCGGCAACTCTGGATCCCAACTGTGGATCTTGCACCCGCTCGAACGTGGCTTTTCTGCTCCTTTCTACCATATAGGCGTGTAGGTCGCGGTGATGCACTACCCAGTTGCGCCCTGCCTTGACACCCTTGAGTACGCCGCGCGCGATCTGATGTCTAAGGGTTGTAGGGCTGATACCGTACATCTCGCCGGCGGCGGCCAACGATAGGAAAGGATTTGGAGCATCCAACTCTGCCCCTGATAGATCGTAGTTCTTGCCGGCGTCGAGTATTTCCAGAGCTATCAGCCTGCCGCGCGCATCGTAGTCCGCATACACTCCGACGGCGATTTCCCTAGTCTCCTCAACTTCCGCATCGGCGAGCGACATCATCACAGCATCGGCATCTTCATCATAGGTAAGTTTCACTGCGGGCGCCTCTTCGCCATGACCTATGATGGCTGATGTCGGCCATGATGTCAACTGTGCCGTCCGTCTTCGTACTATAGCCGACTCTCATACGTAGCCGCCCCCCTACACCTCCAACTCATCGAAGATAGCGCGGTAGGAAGCGATACGCGCCGGCGAGACTCTCCCGTCCCCTTCGGCTGATCGGACGGCGCATACAGGCTCCTCCAGGTGCGAGCAGTTGCTGAATCGGCACTCCGAGGCCAGTTCGTCGATCTCCGGGTAGTACAGAGCCAACTCCCCAAGCGTCAGCCCGGCCAGCCCGAACTCCCTGATGCCCGGCGTGTCCGCGACGTAGCCCCCACCGTCGAGCCTGTACAACGCCGACTGCGTGGTCGTGTGCCTGCCCTGCCCGTGCGCGTCGCTCACGTCGCCGATTCGAATGTCCAACCCGGGCTGTACCGCCGCCATAAGAGAGCTCTTGCCAGTGCCCGACAGCCCTACGACAACACTCAACTTGCGAGCCAGCGCGTCCCTCAACTCATCGACGCCGAGTCCGCTTATCGCGGAGGTCGGCAGCAACTTGTATCCCATGTCAAGGTAAACGCGAACAGTGTCCTCGTAAGCGCTCGTATCTTCGATCAGGTCAGCCTTGTTCACGCAGATGATCGGCTCTATCTCCGACAATCCGGCGGCAATGAGGTATCGGTCTATCAACTCAGGCCACAGGTCCGGCTCGCGCCACGAAGACACGATCAGGATCTGATCCACGTTGGCCGCCACAACCTGCTGGCGCGGCGCGAGGAACGGGTCCGGGCGGGCCAGAACCGTCCGCCTCGGAAGTACGCTCTCTATGGCCCACGCGCCCGCGCCGTCCTCCGAGACCGTCACCCGATCCCCGATAGCCACCGGGTTGATGTACCCCGTATCGACCTCGGTCAGCAGACCGCGGATCGTAGCCGGATGCCCGACGCCGTCACTCTCTATGCGCGCGGACATTCCGCTGACCGCCGTTACGAGCGCGGTCTTCCCTGTGTCCACTGCGGTCCCGGATTCGTCGGGCGGATTGATTAGGGATGTCAGCGGCGAGACCGAGACAGCCTCCTCGATCTGCTTGCGGCGGTCGAGATCGTCCCTGGGCATCACGCGCTCCAAAGACTCCGGGGCCAACTCGTCCCAGTCTTGGTTAGCCCGCGCCGTCCAGTCCTTCTGACGGGCGCGGCTGCGCTTCACGCTTCCGCTGCGTCGCAGAGCCTTCTTGCTCCTGCGAATCTGACGCCTGTTCCGTGGGCCTGCCATGTCTTACTGGCGCTTCTCCTTCGTCCCTACCTCTCCGGCTCCTCTGAACCTGTCCCGGATTAATAGGCGCCGCACACGCGAGCGCGAAAATCCCCTCTCCCTTGAGGGAGAGGGTTAGGGTGAGGGTGACACGCCCGCCTACCAACGTGGGACAGTCTCGGCTCCTCTCGATAGACTACCAACTCCATCCCGTGTAACGTAACATATCACGGACACACTATGAGACTACGATTCGTTCACGCCGCCGACAAAGAGACAACCGCCCTCGGAGCGAGCTATCTAGCCGGCATCGGAACGGGATTCTGGATCGGCCCAGACCACACCGCCGACTTCTGGAAAGCCCAGCCGATTCCAACCCCACATGACCGGAAGCCCAAAGAGCCACCCTCCACGCCGACTGGCAAAGGGCAGTCTAACGCGCCTCAGCCTGGGCGCCGGGGTGACATCCGCCACATCCCCAAAATCCCGCTGAACCTGTGTCACTTTAATAGGCGCGCCACGAAAGCGCGAATATCCCTTCTCCCTTGAGGGTGAAGGTGATGACACCTCCTACCAATCTGACACGGCTTCCACAGTCAATATAGATGGAAGTGCTACGAGCAAGTTGGTAAGATATCAGAAAATGTTGATGGAGGACTACACAGTGACTCGAGAGGGCATCGTCTCTGCCGTCCTTGACAAGCAGCTTGAGGGCTTCCTGGAATCGATAGGGGAACTACATCGAGTTGTGGAGCGAGGCGCCACTTGCGGCATCTGTGGCATTCCTGTGACGCTCCGGAATATATCCCTCGTCGTGCCGATGCGCGATCAGGTCGCTTATGTATGCAGCCGACAAATCTGTATGATGCGATACGCGCTTGGTGAAGCAGTGGACGCCTAAGTAAACCATGCTCGAACTCTTTTCTTGGGTTCAGGACCTATTAGCCGTCATCGGTGGGATTGCCGTAGTAGCTGTCTTCGCCGTTTTATACTTCTGGTACAAAGACCCAAAGAACGTGGAACTCATGGTCTCCCAGGTTTTGCGTGTATTGTCATTTCTCGGGACATCTGCCAAGAAGTGGCAGATCAAATTTTCCCTCCAAGGTGATATTGGTCGTCACATTCGCGACCTAGAGAAAGACACGGGGGAATATGCTCCTTATGACCTTTCAATCCACTGGATACCGGAGAACACTGAGCGAATGTCATTCCTTCGAGGCCAGACTGTCATAGCGCGTATGAGCTACGATGAGAATCCCCATCTAAACTACCTGACCGCCGTATTGCTGTACATGAAGCAGGGCTTTCTCCCCTCAGGAAGACAATTCCTCCCGCCACACATTCGCCGCGCCATGGATTTGGCCGCGATCAATCTCCTTCTGGAGAGAGTGGGCAACCGCGCGACTCAAGGTGTATTCACCGAAGAGATCTTGCCATCGGAGCTTGGGCCGGAAGACGGTGCTAAAGTCCCATACCTCCATTTTCTGGACATGGAGGAATTTGGATTATTCAGTAAATTGTTCCTTCCCGAAGTCTACGAGTACGGAATCAGGGAGCGCGTAGGAGGCCCGCGGTGCAGGCATATGGAGGAGTTGTCCCAGTTCGTTCGATGGCTGAGGGATTTGGCAAGTGACATGGAACACCGAATTCAAACCGAGTTCCAATTCGCAGGTGACTCGATGAGAGTGGAAGTGATCCCGGTAGGAATGTGGGGAAAGATAGTAGAGGAGGGCATACGGCCTTACGTGACTGCGGTAGAGTACTCACGTAACCATAATGTGCATACCGTCTATCTAATTGCGCGGGGCCGGTCGCGGAAGATAATTCCGGAAATACGCGACGCAGTTCAACGCATGGGCCTTTGCCGAGTCGACGACACCTGGAACTTCAGGTCTCGGCTTCCTGGCACGGAGGACAGAATAGAGGCAACGATATGTCGCCTGTCTATAATCAAATGACAGTGTATAGATACGCAAAGGCATTTATGTTTCCTTCCACGCCCAAACAAACCGCCCAGTCCATAAGAGAACCCCTACCCCTTACACCTTACACCCTAAACCTAAAAACACCCCTTGACATCCCCAGACCGCATGTGCAATACTAATGTTCATGCAGTCCGAAATACATACAGCCACCCTCAACCCCGTCTTCGCCGGACACGCCGCGCGGCAGATTCAGGATGCCGTCGGCGGAATTCAACGCGTCCTCGACAACCTGCTCGAAATCGCCAATGGCAAAGACCCAGACGCCAACACCTACGACCGGCTCAGAGCCACCCGCGTACTCTACGACAGAGGCTTCGGCAAAGTCGCCAAGAACCAGCCCCAAAGTCCAGCGCCGGAGTCGAAATCAGAGAAATCCAATAATCCGACGAATCACAGTTCAGACATCGCCGCCAAGTCCAACCGACCCGTCGCCAAACTCGAAGAAAAGCTCGACGACGCGCTAGGCCCGCCGCAGACGCCCATCAGACTCTACGAGCCGGGCCGCGCCCCCACCGCGCCCGGCTATGCCCCGTACCCCGATGCGGGGGTGATACCTTCACTTACCAATGTGACACAGATTCTGTCCTTTGGGTGGACTTCCAACCCGAACCCCTCTGACGTAACATATCCGGCGGGCGTAGCGAGCGTGCAATTCACTATGCCGATCGGCTCTACAAAGTCATCTCGAAAGGGGAGAAGACATGCGCTTGGAAGGCAAGACCGCAATCATCACCGGTTCAGCGGGCGGCATGGGCGCCGAGGAGGCCCGCCTGTTCGCGCGCGAGGGGGCCAACGTCGTCGTCTCTGACGTCGCCGATGAAGACGGCGAGGCTGTGGTCCGCGAGATCATCGACGCCGGCGGCGATGCGATATACGTCCACGCCGACGTCACCAACGTTGAGTCGTGGGACGCTCTCGTGAACGCCGCGCTCGAGAAGTACGGAACGGTCGACATCCTGGTCAACAACGCGGGCCTCAGCAGCGGCTATTCCCTCGACCCGCTCGACGTCGAAGGATGGACGCGCATCATGGACGTCAACTGCAACGGCGTCTATCTGGGCACCCGCGCCGTCATCCCGATCATGCAGAAGGCGGGCAGGGGCAGCATCGTCAACATATCCTCGATCATGGGATTCGTCGCGGGCGAGGGCGGTCACCCCGCCTATCACGCATCCAAGGGCGCCGTCCGCATATTCACCAAGGCCACTGCCGTCAGGTACGGACCGGAAGGAATCAGGGCCAACTCGGTGCATCCCGGCTTCATGCCGCCGATGAGGTCGGCGCCCGCTTCGCCGTCCGACGGACGCGACGAGCTCAAACGGCTGACGCCATTGCGTCGGATCGGCGACCTGATCGAAGTCGCCTACGGAGTGCTGTTCCTCGCGTCCGACGAGGCATCTTTCGTCACCGGAACCGAGTTGGTCATAGACGGCGGCTACATAGCCCGCTAGAACGCGCCCATCCGGGCCTGTCGTTGCAACCGGCTCTTGACGTATGCCATAATGTGACTACTTCGGTGACTACCTTCGTGGAGGACGCGAGATGGAAAAGGTCGGGATCAAACAGTTGAAGCGGGATGCCAGCGCCATCCTAAAGAGAGTGCGTGAAAACAAAGAAACGATAGAAGTGACCTACAGGGGAGACGCCATCGCCCAGATCGTACCCGTCATCACCGAAGAGGAGAGGCTACGCAACCTTAAGGCCACATGGGCACGCATGGACAAACTGGCGGAAGAGATCTCCGAGCATTGGCCTGCAGGGGTTTCAGCAGTAGAAGCCGTCCGCGAAGGACGCCGAGAACTCTAGCGTGTTCGTCATCGACGCCAGCGTTTGGGTCGCCCGGTACGTAGCGGAAGATACCCACCACTTCCGATCTAGTCGCTGGATATTCGAGGTAATCTCAAGGAGAGTCCCAATCTTTGTGCCGGCAATCGTATTGCCCGAGGTTGCAGGCCCGATTGCGCGCCGTACTGGTAATATCCAATTCGGTCAGGCGGCGGCTAGTCAAATTGCTACCCTGCGGGAAGTCTCCCTTATCTCAATGGATATCGACTTCGCTCAGAGGAGCGCTGAACTTGCAGCCTCCCTCAAACTTAGGGGCGCCGATGCCACCTACGTCGCGGTAGCGGTGATGAGGAACGCGGTCTTGGTTACTCTGGATGATGAGTTGAGAACCAGAGCGGCCAAAGTGGTCTCCTCTGAAGAACCTTGGTATGTCCACGAGCCTTAGGCACGTAGGTCTGACTCAGACCTCGCCATACGCCCACGTCTTTATCAGGTGGTGCGCGATGGCCATCGGCTGTGGCACTGCCAGGTCGCGACTTCTGCCCTCAAGAGCAAGAAGAACATCATCACGCTCGAACCACTGGACGTCCGTCATCTCCTCGTCGTCTATATGGATGTCCGTAGTCGCCGCCTCCGCGTGACATCCGATCATCAGAGACGACGGGAATGGCCACGGCTGCGAAGAGTGGTACCGGACATTTTTGATCTCAATCCCTGCCTCTTCCCTGACCTCCCTGGCAACTGCCTCCTCGATAGACTCACCCTGGTCCATGAAACCGGCGAGCGCGGAGTACATTCTCATCTGAGAAAGTCGCCCCCTAGACTGTCCCAGCAGACAGTGTTCCCCATTATGCACCAGCATGATCGCCACCGGATCTGTGCGCGGGAAGTGCTCCGCGTTGCACGCCGGACACTTGCGCACGTGACCGCCGCGCCCCATCTCAGTCCGATGACCGCAGACCGAGCAGAACCCGTGACGGTTGTGCCAGTCGAGCTGAGCTCGCGCCTGCGCCACGATGCCCGTCTCGCGCCCGATGAGAAAACTGGCCGCCGACCTCGCGTCTGCGAACCGGATCGAGTCGTCCGACCTCAGCCGCGCCGCCGCGCCGCTGGAAGCGGGCACGTACACCGCGAAGTGCGCGACGCCGTCCATGAGACCCAGAAACACCGGCTCGCCGTCCACGCCGAACCATTTGATGTCCCTCGGAGCCAGCCAGCTCAGCGTCGGCTCGTGGCCGTCGTCCAAAGGCACGTCCAGCTCAGGCATCACCAGAAACCGGCTCTCCGGGTCATTGGCGCTCTCTCTCAGCCAGACTTCATCCCGACGCTGGACGTCGCCTCTGTCCAGCGGGTTATCGGCGAATACGTGGGGAGGGTAGGACATGAGGCGTTCTTGGTTCGACCTAAGACCAGTTCGTATCCTGCTTGGAGGCGACACTACCGGTCGAGGCTCTCCAGACATCGGCGTCGTCTCGCCACGGGTTGGACTTCACATAGTCCTCATCTATCTCAATGCCAAGACCCGGACCCTCCGGCAGCGGCAGGAAGCCGTCCTTCTGCTTGGGGAAGTTGCCGAAGGAGACATCCTGGAACCAGGGATGTAACCCTCCCTCTTGGATCATGAAGTTCGGCACGCAAGCGTCCAAGTGCAGCGACGCTATGGTGCATAGCGGTCCGTATGGATTGTGTGGCTGGAACCCTACGTAGTGCGCCTCGGCCATCGCGGCGATCTTCTTCAACTCCGAGATGCCGCCGCCCTGGACGATGTCCGGCTGGATCATCGCGACAATTTGCCGGCTCAGCAGATCCGCGTAGTCCCACTTAGTGTACAGCCGCTCGCCGGTGGCAATCGGGATTGAGACCGACTCCGCCACCCGCTGCAGCGCGTCGATGTTCTGCGGTGGCACCGGCTCCTCGTACACAAACGGACGATACGGCTCCATCGCGTTGCCGATCCTGATCGCGTCCGACGGCGCAAGCCGTCCGTGCACCTCCACCAGAAGCTCCACGTCGTCCCCAACAGCTTCCCGGACGGCCTCCAGCTTCTTGACCGCCATTCGCTCCGCCTCTATCGGGATGAACAGGCCCCGGTGGTCGAAAGGGTCGCCCTTCAGCGCGGTGATGCCCTGCTCGGTGAAGCTCAGCGCGCGCTCCACAGCCGCCTCCGGCGTCGCGCCGTCCCAGCGTCCGTAGCACCAGATCCTCTCCCGCATCGGACCTCCCAGCAACTCATACACAGGAGCGCCGAGCGCCTTGCCCTTGATGTCCCACAGCGCGATCTCTATGCCGCTGATCGCCGACATCTGCACCACGCCGCCCCGAACGTGGAAGTGGTGGTACAGCGTCTGCCAGTGCTGCTCGATGCGTCCCGGGTCCTGGCCGATTAGCTGCTGGCCGAACTCCTCGACCATCGTGGCCACGGCCATCGGCCCGGATGTCGCCTCACCCCATCCGGTGATGCCCTCGTCCGTCTCTATCTTGACGAGCATGTAGTTGCGAACCCCGGATGCCGTTCCGGCCGAAACGGGCACGGGCGTTACAGATGTGATTTTCATTGGGAAACCTCGTAAGAATCGACTATGTGCCTAGCATCCACTACCCCGAAGGCTCCTCCACGACCAACACATTTACCCCGCCCGAATCGGCCTGTGCATGTTCCTCTTCTCGAATCCGGTATCCGACGACAACCGCGACCGCGTCTTCCTCAAACGCCGCCCGCAGTGCCGCTGCCGACTCCGAAGACCTCGCGATGTCACTCCGGCCGATCGTGCCCGACGCTTCGACAGCGATCCAGACCTCGGCTCCTCCAGCCTTCCGCCGTGCGCGGAGAATCAGGTCAGTGACCCTGAGCCTGTCTTCTTGCCAGTCCGCGATTCTCGCCTCGTCCGCCGCGTCTTCGACGCTGGACATGAAACTCGAATCCAGAGCCGAAAGCAGTCCGGGTGTATAGACGAGGCGCGTGCGCCTGAGATCGAGCCTCTGACTGAGGAGAGGCGGCAGCAGGGTAGGAAGCCTCCGCTCCAAGTCAGACCCTATGAGGCCCCCTACCTTGGTCTGGAGGTCCTTGATATCCGACTTGACCTCCACCATGTCAGACTTCAGCGTCGCCACATCCGACTTGAGAACCGTCACGTCGCCCTCGAGTCTCCCCAGCCTCGTGGTGTGCTCCCCTTGAACTCTCTGCGATTCCCGCACCATCGCCCCAATCTCGGCTACGATCTGGGGCAGGGCAAGCAGTTCATCAGACAAAATCTCGCGCCGCACCGCCTCCCGCACGTCCGGGCGATCACGCATGATCCTAAGGAAATCTTCTACTGTGTTCATTGTAGTCATAGCAGTCCACCATCCTTGAACTACCATTGTACCCTATCAGCCCCCTAGTACCACCTCTCCTTGTCCACCACGTTCGTCAGCGGCTCGTCGTTCAGGAACCGGCGAGCGTTCTCCAGCAAGACCGCGAAACGCCGCTCCGGGATATTCTCAGCGTCCTTCACCGCTATGTGCGGCGTCATCAGCACGTTCGGCAGACCCCACAGCTTGTGCTCCGACGGCAGCGGCTCCTCCTCGAAGACGTCCAGGCCCGCGCCCGCGATCTCTCCGCTTTCAACCGCGTCCGCCAGGTCGTCGATCCGGCACACCTTCCCGCGCCCGATGTTGATGAAGTACGCCGAGTCCTTCATCAGCCTGAACCGCGCCGCGTCGAACAGCCCCTCAGTCTCCGGCGTGTGAGGGACCGTCGTGATCACGAAGTCCGCCCTCGGCAGCGCCTCGTCCAGCTCGTCCGGCGTATGAAACTCCACGTAAGGCAGATCGTACTCCCGCCTCGGCTCAATTCCGATCACCTCCATGCCAAGTTCGTTACACAGCCTCGCCGTCTCGTGGCCGATGCCGCCCACCCCGTTGATCAGCGCCGTCGAGTCCCCGAGGAACACGTACGGCGACCGGCGCGCGTCCACGTCCCACACCCTTTGGCGCTGCGCTTCCATATACCACGGAAGACCACGCGACAGCGCGAACACGAACATCATGATGTGGTGCGCGATATGGTCGAAGTAGATGCCCCGCGGATTGCATATCGTCAGAGGGTGCGCGATCAGCTCGTCGTAGTAGAAGCCATAGAACGGCCCTGCTTGCGCACTCTGCATCCAGCGCAGCTTTTCCGCGACCTTCAGCGCATCCGGCGGAACCCACCCATACACCGAGTCCGCATCTCGGATTTCTTCCAATGCCTCCTCGTCCGACTCTGGCGACACAACATCGTACTCCGGTACCGTGTCCGCCAGGCGGGCGGCGAACATAGCGCTCTCATCGTCCTGCGGAGGCATGAAAACAAACTTTGGCAACTCGACACCTCTCCAACGACTAGACTGACTGCCGACGGCCCTATTGTATCCCAGCCGCCAAATGTCCGCATCAACAGACGGCCCCGTTTGTGGTAACATGGTGCAGACTAGGAGGACTTGATGACCACCGAGACAGAGGACCTACCCGAGATTGCAAGCAGAGTCGCTCGGCTGGAGGGCGCATACGAGCGCGTCGACCGCCAGCTAGAAAGCCTAGACCGGCGATACGAAGGCTTGGTACACAGCTTGGACCGACTCCGCTCCGACCTGACCAATCAGATTGAAAACCTACGCTCTGACATGACCACGCAGATAGACAACGTCAATGGCCGGATCGACGCTATACGCTCCGACATAACTGCGCACCACTCCCAGACCGATGCCCGACTTGACGCTCTCAGCAAGGAAATCAGGATCACGGTTTTCGCCGGGGTTGCAGTGATTATAGGTGCCATTTCAGTCGCCACCGCTATCCTCGCCATCATACTTGGCTAAATAGCCGTCGCCGAACCCCGCACAACACCACCGCACAACAGGGGGCAGACATGAGCGCCACCGCCACAGACCGATACGACCTTCCCCTCACCACCGAGTCCGCCGACGCCGCCGACCACTACGTCGAGGGTCTCGACCGCTTTCTCGCCCAGATCTACGGACCTGAGCTCGCCTTCGCCCAGGCCATCAAGGCCGATGACGGACTCGCCATCGCCCACGCCGCCGACGCTCTTCTCACCATGTACCGCAACGACGTGCCCGGAGCCAAGCGGAAGATCGCCCACACAAAGACCCTCGCCGTCAGCGTCACCAGGCGCGAACGACAGCACATAGACGCCATCGACCTCATCATCCAGGGCGACAACGTCAAGGCCCTCAGGCTCATCCGAGAGCACCTCGCCGAGTTCCCGCGAGACATGCTCATGGTCAGGCTCGCCAACCGCCTCCTCATTCTCGGATGCAGCGGCGCGGGCATCCCCAACTTCCCGGACGAGCTTCTGGCCATGCTCAAGACCCTCAAGTCCGACTACGGCGAAGACTGGGCATTCCTCGGACAGTACGCCTTCGCCCACCACGAGACCGGATACTACGGCGACTCCCTGAAATACGCCCAGCGCTCCCTCGACCTCAGGCCCGACAACGCCAACGCGTCCCACTCCGTCGCACACGTCTTCTTCGAAACCGGCGACCCCGACGGCGGCTCGGACTTCCTCGGAGACTGGCTAGACGGCTACGACCGTCGAGGCCCATTCAACGTACACCTCTCATGGCACCAGGCCCTCTTCCAACTTGCCACCGGACGGCCCCAAAACGCCGTCACCCTATACGAAGGCCACATCAGGCCCACCGTCATAAAGAAAAACATCGGCTCACTCGCCGACAGCGCCTCCCTCATGTGGCGCATGAAGATATACGGCGACGGCCAAGCCGGCCCCTGGGACGAAGTCCTTGAAATCGCCCGACCAGCCGCCGAAAAGCCCGGACCCGGATTCAGAGACGCCCACGCCGCACTCACATTCGCCGGCGGAGGATTCACCGACGAGATGGGCCGGCTGATCTCAGGACTCGACGACCTCTCCGCCGACGGCAGCGCGCTCGCCACCGAGGTCATGGCGCCCCTCACAAAGGGAATCGACGCCTTCGCCCACGGCGCCTACGACGATGCCGCCGACCACCTAGACGGACTCATAGGCCAACTGCCCCGGCTAGGAGGCAGCCACGCCCAACGCGAAGTCTTTGAGGACACCATCCTAGAGTCCTACATCCGCGCCGAACGTTTCGACAAGGCCCAAGACCTACTCCACACCCGCCTCAAGCGCCGCACGTCGGTCAGAGACGAGGTGTGGCTGCGAAGGACGGAGGGGGAGTAGAAGCGCGGAGTAATCTAGTCATTCGTGAAGCTGCCTGGTATGATGTCGCTGATTCTGGAAAAACGAACAAGTGACTGCTTGGCCGGCCTATACGAACGACATTGCCTGAAATCTAAATCGACACGTTCTATCCGCTAAGTCAGGAGCCGATATTGGTAACGTGCGAAACCAGTTCGGAGATTACGTTCTCCGATCTGTTCTGCGGGATAGGCGGCTTCCACGTTGCCGCAGATGATTTGGGGATGCGGTGCGTCTTTGCATCTGACATTGACGCAGAGGCCAGACGAGCCTACCACTATAACTTCGGCATTGAGCCGGCTGGCGATATCACCGCGATTCATCCTAACGACATCCCCGAACATGACATCCTGTTTGCGGGCTTTCCTTGTCAGCCATTTAGCATTATAGGACCGATGAGAGGATTTGATGATGTCCGGGGGACCCTTTTCTTCAACATAGCCGAGACGATCGACGCCAAACGTCCAACCGCCTTCTTGCTGGAAAACGTTCGCCAGTTATCCACGCACAACCGAGGCAGAACCCTATCGCGGATACTAGAGGTGTTGCGAGAGCTTGGCTATCGCACCGAATGGATGGTCCTGAACGCCTTGGACTTCGGCCTGCCCCAGAAGCGCGAGCGAACGTTCATAGTGGGGTTCCGTGATCACTCGATACCGTTCGACTGGCCCAAACCCGTGTCGGACACCCCAACACTAGAAACGATAATCGAGTCAAACGTCCCAAGCCAATACTTTGCCAGCGAAGACATACGACGCAAGCGGCAGGCTATCCACGAGAGTCAGTACGACCTTTCGGTCTGGCACGAGAATAAGGGCGGCAACGTCTCCAGCCATCCGTTCTCGTGCGCTCTGAGGGCCGGAGCGTCATACAACTACCTACTGGTGAATGGCGAAAGGCGGTTGACTCCCAGGGAAATGCTAAGGCTGCAAGGATTCCCTGAATCCTTCGAGTTGCCCGGCTCCTATCAGCAGATCCGAAAGCAGACGGGTAATGCTGTACCCGTGCCGGTTGTAAGAGCAGTTCTGGAGAACGTGCTATATGGCCTATCAGCGACCGAGATTGCGCGGCGGGTGGAACAGCCCGACGCCGTATCCACTGGGGCGAATGCCGGACTCGGTTATTCTGTTCACAGTCATTCGACAAGTTAGCGCCTCCGCCCGTTCATTCGAGGTAAGAAAGCCAGGTGTCCTTGACGCCGAACAGATTCTTCGCTCCCTTCAATACTCGCCGAGTTGGGTTACATTCCTCTGACGGCCAGACCTGATATGCCAGACACAGTATCTCCTGAAGTCCGCAGCCGTATCATGGCGAATGTCAAGTCGAAGGGCATGAAACCTGAGATGAAAGTTCGCCGACTATTGCACGGACTTGGATACCGCTACAGGCTCCACAGGGCCGATTTACCCGGTCGGCCGGACTTGGTTTTTCCGTCACGTCGAAAAGTCGTATTTGTGAATGGGTGCTTCTGGCATAATCATTCAGGATGTTCGCGTGTCCGTATCCCGGCTACCAACCGCGACTATTGGGTATCGAAGCTGGACCGCAACAGAGCGAGAGACGAGCGGAACACAGAACTGCTGAAAGCTAGTGGCTGGGAAGTGATGGCTGTGTGGGAGTGTGAATTGCAGGACCTAGATGCGACTACTGAAAGGTTGGTTGCGTTCATCGAGGCCCCGCCGAATACCGAGAACCACACTTAGATTCTAGCACTGTATAGTACTCGCATCTCGGAACCCAAATTACATCGCTGTCCTCAGGCTGCTAATGTTAGTCTATAAGTATGCACTTACCAATCTTCACAATTAATCTCGACACAGGCCAAAATGTGATACGATGCCTTTGTTCTTGGCTAGTCAAAGCTACGGCGTCGATTTACTTGCACTCTCCGACCAAATCAGGTAAGCTGTCGTGGATAATCAATGTTTACAGAAATTGGTGTACCCCACCATGGGAGGATAATAATCTTGGATACAGACATCAGAGCACTTCAAGTTACACGGGCAATAGTCCATGATGTGCCTAGTAGAATCGGCCAAGGGTATACATCAGGAGTTACATATAGTGAAGTAGAAAGCCAATTGGATCGTCAATCCAAAAATTACTTCCGCGAGCGAACGATCGGCAGTCTGCAATCCGCAGGATTTGATGTGAGGTTCGCGACCGAAGCTAGTTCACCAGTCCCTAATTTATTATCAGAGTACTTAATAGGTAGAGATATTGATGACTTTGTTGAGATGTCGAAACAGATTGCTGTACACTTATATAATTCTCAAACTGGCGTTAACTCTCCAGGTCTTCTATGCCTGTTGGAGATCCGAATTGGAGAGATAAAGGGTATAACAATATTAAAACTCAATCGTGAAGGTGCTGTTCGGATAGAGCCCACTGAATGGAATGGTAGTCCTACATATAATCTTCATGTAATACGTGATTTGATTCTATCTGAGCGTAGCAAAGTTTTTAAGGCAGGTCTTTTTCTTCCTGTACTGTTGTCTGAAGACTTAATAGAGATACGAGGGCGCGTATCAGATAATCAGCGAGGATACGCCCCAGCCGTTCAGGTAGCCGACTTCTTCTTGAAACGCTTCTTAGGATGCGAGTTGCTTAAATCAGCGCAAAGCATAACCAAGCAATTCTTTGACGTCACAGAAGAATGGATTGCGCAGATTCCTGATCCTGTGCTCAAGGCTCAATATGAGACTGCTCTTTTAGCTGAGTTGAATAATGAAAGAGGAATCGTCAATCCTTTTGACTTTGCAGATACAAATCTCCACTTGGATGATCGAAGAGCCTACAAAGACTGGCTTTCCGAACGCGAAATCGATTTTAGGCCGTTTGAAAAAGACACACAGCTAATCAAGAATCGTCTACGAAGAATAAGTGTAGATTTTGAGAGTGGAATCGGTGTATTTGTACCTACAGAAGCAATGGAGAAAGGGTATGTGAAAATTTCGGAGGGACGTAACGAACTCACGCGAATGGAGATTGAAGACAGACTTCGCACTTTGCGGGGTAGGTAGTTGCAACAGTGTTCAAGCAACTAAGAAACCGATGGGAAGATGAACGACCCAAATATCAAGCCCTTTGCTGTCGAATCAAAAAAGAAATTCGGTTGGCGAGTAAACACCGTGGTATTGAGTGTCACATCACGGCAAGAACTAAGGAGATAGATAGTTTTATCAAGAAGGCTATAAGAAAGAGTTACTCTAATCCTTTTGAAGACATACATGATAAAGCGGGAGTAAGGGTGGTATGCACATATAGCGATTCGTTAAAGTTATTTAAAGAGTTGATTTTTGAGTTATTTGACATATGTAGCTATGAAGATAAGACCGCCTCACTAGCATCTGATCAGTTTGGATACTCGGGGATCCACTTTGAAGTCCAGCTTTCCGCAGAAAATTTGGATCAGTGTCAGACTGATGAACTTGCAGGATTATTATGCGAGATACAACTCCTGACGCGGGCACAAAGTCTTTGGGCCGACGTATCCCACGAACTTGCGTACAAGCCATCACAAGAACCTCCTCCAGACATAAGGCGACTGATCCATCTGCAGAGTGCGCTGGTGGAGTTATTTGATAACCAGATCGCAGAAGCGCGGAGGGTGATGTTGGGTCTCTCTGGGTTTCCGGAACGGCAAATCCTAGACGCACTCGATAGGCATTATTTCCGGCTCACGGCCAGGGAATATGACAGAGAGTTGTCTTTGCATATTCTTGAGCATATACATGTTCTATTGTCAGAAGATGAGCTAGACAATTTTACGAATGATTTGGATGATTTTATCGAAAGCAAGAAGGATATGATTGATTCAGTGTTTCGAGATTATGCTAATGACGATAGCGTGACACCTTTGCTGTTTCAACCTGAATCGCTTTTCGTGTTCATGTGCATGGAACGTAATCCATTCTTACTTAAGAACACTTGGGGCCAGTTTCTTCCTTTAGAATACCTTCAATATCTCGCCGATGTTTGGGGCGTCGACATTGGAACTATTGAATGAAATAAGTTAAACCAGTCAGTTTCCTAGCAACCTCAACTGGAAAGCCAAAGGGAAAGTCGAAATAGGCAGGCATGCGGTGGTCCTCAGCAAGTTCACAAGCGATAAAAGCAACAAGCTGTTCAATCGCTCCGTGGCGGGTACGAATGTACTCGGGTTTACAGATAAAACCATCGCGGTCGGCGACCTAGCAAATAGAAAAGAGTCATAGTCCAGCCGTGGCCTAGTCTGCGACAGCCCGAACTCCACTGTCCTGATGCCTTGCCACCAGCCCCACCACCCTCTCCCTGAACATCCCCTCGTCCGAAACCCCGTCTTTGACATAGGCTAGTTCAGCGGCAAACTCGTCGATCAGGTCAGCATCTTCTCCCTCGACACTCCATGCGAGGGGTATCACCTGGTCTTCAAGCGCGTCAATGTCCATTTCGCCAACTAGGTACTGCTCAAGAATATTCAGGATTGTGTCTTTCATGTCAACCTCGCCCGGTCGGAATGTCTCCGTTCCAACATCAGATTATCAGCAGCGCCAATCTCTTGACACCCCTCCCCACCCCCATGCTATCCTAATTCCCAGAACCCATGTACACTCCATGATGGCAACGGGTGCAGATGGTGCAGGTCGGGTGCAGAAACGATTTCGCGAAAATGCGCCCGGTCCCAAAGCTGAATAGACTCCACCCTAGCTTTGGCGGGTGCAGATGGTGCAGAAGGTGCAGGCAAAACGAAAAACTTTTTCCGCGATGACTGTAACTGACATAACTAAGTTGATACGACACGACTCAACCTCAGCGCCCCGTACAACTCCACTCCTGCCCCAATACGGGGCCAGGCGTCGAATCTGAACCCCTTGTAGCCTAACGGGAAAATTGCTGTTATAATCGGCCCTGCCCGACCCGACAGCCAACCATGACCAACTGGAGGATATACGATGGGCCGAGAGATTTCCGTAACAGTCAACGGCGCGCAGCACACGTCCGACGTCGAGCCTCGGCTCCTGCTCGTCGAATACCTGCGAGACGTTCTCAACCTGACCGGCACACACGTCGGATGCGACACCTCCAACTGCGGAGCCTGCACCGTCATTCTCAACGGCTCCGCCGTCAAGTCCTGCACCCTCTTCGCGGTCCAGGCCGACGGCGGAGAGGTCACCACCGTCGAGGGGCTCGCCTCCAACGGCGACCTGCACCCGCTCCAAGAAGGCTTCTGGGAGATGCACGGGCTCCAGTGCGGATTCTGCACACCCGGCATGATCATGTCGTCCTACGACCTGCTCCAGAAGAACCCAAGCCCGTCCGAGTCCGAGATACGCCACGGTCTCGCCGGCAACTTCTGCCGCTGCACCGGATACCACAACATTGTCAAGGCCGTGCAGTACGCCGCCGACAAGATGGCGTAGCCGCCCCCGCACTTCCCCTCTCCCTCGATGGGAGAGGACTAGTGCCTGCCCCGTACTCCGATACGGGGGTGAGGGTGAACAGCCGAACCATATCACGCACTAACCCTATCAGGAGGCCAATCCAAAGATGGTAGCAGCAACTTTCGACTATCACGCCCCATCCAGCCTCGGAGAAGCCCTCTCCCTGCTGAACGACAACCAGGACGATGCCAAGGTACTCGCCGGCGGTCACAGCCTGATACCCATGATGAAACTCAGACTCGCCGAACCGGGCGTCCTCATAGACCTCGGCAAAGTCGAGGGACTCAGCTACATCCGCGAAGACCGCGGCAGTCTCGCCATTGGAGCGATGACCTCCTACTACGACATTGCCGCCTCCGAGACTGTCCATGCCAACGCGCCCGTCCTCGCCGAGGCCGCGGCCAGCGTCGCCGATCCCCAGGTCCGCAACATGGGCACCATCGGCGGAAGCCTAGCCCACTCAGACCCCGCCGCCGACCTGCCCGCCGTCATGCTTGCGCTCGGCGCGGAGCTTGTCGCCGGTTCGAGGGGCGTGATGGGCCGTGTCAACACGCGGACTATTTCAGCCGACGACTTCTTCGTCGATCTGCTCACCACCGCGCTCCAGCCCAACGAGATACTGACCGAGATCAGGATCCCCGCCCAGGCCGCCAACTCCGGCGCGGCCTACGCCAAGATGGCCAACAAGGCGTCCCACTTCGCCATAGTCGGCGTGGCCGTCTCCCTGACCGTCGAAGGCGGCTCATGCGCCTCCGCCCGAATCGGAGTCACCGGCGCCGGCTCCAGCGCGTCCCGAGCGACCGCCGCCGAAACTACCCTTCAGGGCAGTTCCCTCGACGACGGGGTTATCGCCAGCGCCGCCTCGGCTGCCGCCTCCGGAATCGACTTCAACGAAGACGTCCACGCCTCCGCCGAGTACCGAGAGCACCTCACGAAGGTCTTCGCCTTGCGCGCCATCCGCGCCGCCGCCGAGAGGGCCGCCGGCTAACTCCAACCTAACCGCCGTATGCGCGTAGGGGCGGTTCGCGAACCGCCCCTACTCATTTCTGCCCCTACTCGACGCCGACCCTCTAACCGCCCGCCGGCGCGCGCTCCCTCATAACCGGAATGGAAACTATCATCTCGGTGTACTCTCCAACCTCCGACACGGGCGTTATCGAGCCGCCATGCTCTCGTACTATGTCATTCGAGAGACTCAGCCCCAGTCCGGTCCCCTTGTCCGCGGGCTTTGTGGTAAAGAACGGATTGAATATCTTCTCGATAGCGTCCTGTGGAATGCCGCCCCCGTTATCCCTGATTCGTATCTCCACTTCGTCCCCTTGTCGCTCCGTCTTCAACCAGAGCGTCGGCATGTAGAAATCGTAGTCGATGCCAAAGGCTTGGCTCTTTTCAGAAGTCGCGTAACAGGCGTTGCCCACCATGTTCAGAAACACGCGGGCCATGTCCTCGGAGATAACCGACACTTCGCCCGCATTCGGATCGAGGTTCTCCCTTATGTCCAACCGGAATTCGGGATCGAGGGCGCGCGCGCTGTGGTAGGCGAGCGCCGCGCGCTCGGTGAGCAGGTTGTTGATGTCAACTTGTTGGTATCGACCGCCTCCGCGACCGAGCATCAGCATATCCCGAACAATGCGATCTGCGCGGTCGCCGTGTGAGCGGATGCGATCCATGTTGTTGGTCAGGTCCTGAGATACCTCGGAGATATACTCCCTCGTCTCATCGTCCAGGCCGTCCAACCTGTCCAGCGTCTCCTTCAGTTCGTTCAGCAACTCTTCCGACGCTTCCGAGAAGTTCTTCACGAAGTTGAGCGGATTCCTGATCTCGTGAGCCACCCCGGCGGTCAACTCGCCAAGCTCGACCAACTTCTGGCGCACCGCAATCTGGTCCTGCGTTTGCCGGAGCTCTTCAACGACGCTCTCAAGCTCATCGTTCTTGTTCTGGAGATCCCGAGACAGCTTTTCGACGAGATTTAGCTGCAACACCCTTATGGAACGCTGCCTGAGCTCCTCGAGCGCAATTCCCAGTTCCGTTATCTCGTCATGCCCACCCACGTCAGCCTTATAGTCCAAGTCCCCCTCGCCCATCCGCCGTATCCAGACCTCCAGCGCCACCGATCGTACCCCGACGGTTATCAGCTTATACGTCGTGACAAGAACCGTCGCAATGGTGAGCAGCCCTATGACCAACAACAGCGTCCGCCCCGTCGAAATCGCCCGCGTCGTCTCCTCAATCGGCTCACCGGAAGAAGCGTCGGCCGCCTCCTCGGACTGGCGCAGGTCTTCCAAGTCGCTGCCCAGAGCGTCCTCGACACGGTTGAAAGAACAATAGCTTGCGGCGCTGCCCGCAATCACCAGCAGGATCGCCGCCAGAATCCCCAGATTTATCTGAGTGGATTTGCGGCGGATGCTAAAACGGGACAGCTTGAACTGCTTATCTTCTTCAGATGAAGACACGCCTCACCCCAACACGGCTGGCAAGCGTCAAGTTTGGAATGCCCAACAGATACTTCTGGTACATCCTATGACAATCTCCGACTAACGGGCAATTCGGAAGCGCCCCTGATTCCCAGCCCTGCCGCCCTGTGCTGTACAATACCTCTGCGAATATCACCACGCGGAGCGATCAGATGAAGATCCACGAGTACCATGCCAAAGACATCTTCGCGCGATACGGCATTCCAATACCCAAAGGCCGGGTCGCGGCCACGCCCGACGAGGCGGCTGAGATCGCGGAAGAGCTTGGCGGACGAGCGGTCGTCAAGGCGCAGGTTCACGCAGGAGGCCGCGGCAAGGCCGGCGGAATCAAGGTCGTCAACTCTCCCGCCGAAGCCGCCGAAGCCGCCGAGGCTCTCATCGGCTCCACTCTCGTCACCTTCCAGACCGGACCGGAGGGAGCGCCCATTGGCAGCGTGCTCGTCGAGGAGGTCGTCAACGTCGAAACCGAGTTGTACGTCGGCATGGCTATCGACGGCGCTGCTGAGGGAATCGTCGCGATTGCCAGCGCCGCCGGAGGCATGGAGATCGAAGAGGTCGCCGAAACGACTCCCGAGAAGATAATCACCGTAGCCGTCGATCCGGCGCTCGGACTCCAGCCCTTCCAGGGGCGGAAACTCGCCTACGGCCTGGGCGTCGCTCCTGAACTGAACCGGCCGGTGGCCGGCCTAATGTCGTCCCTCTACAAGCTGTTCGAGGAAAACGACTGCTCCCTCGTCGAGATCAACCCGCTCGGCGTCACCGCCGACGGGCGAGCGCTGGCGATGGACGCCAAGATAAGCATCGACGACGACGCGATGTTCAGGCATCGCGACCTCGCCGGACTGCGCGATGTCGATCAGGAAGACCCGTTGGAGGTCGAGGCGAGCGAGTTCGACATCAACTACGTCAAGCTGGACGGCGACGTCGGCTGCATCGTCAACGGCGCGGGCCTCGCGATGGCGACGATGGACGTAACCCACGCCACCGGAGCGTCGCCCGCCAACTTCCTCGACATCGGAGGCGGCGCTGACGAGGCGAAAGTATCCAAGTCGCTGGAGATCGTGCTGTCCGACGAAAGCGTCAAGCGAGTGCTCGTAAACATCTTCGGCGGCATCCTGCGCTGCGACATTGCCGCGCGCGGATTCGTAATGGCCGCTGAGAAGTCGCCCGAAAAGATGAGGCCCATGGTAGTGCGGATGCTCGGCGCCAACGCCGACGAAGGCCGCCGGATCATGGCTGATTCCGGCCTCGACGTCGTGCTAGTGGACGACCTCAATCAGGCCGCCCAGGCCATCCGCAACGCCGGATGAGGAGAGAGATATGGTAGCGAAAGAAGGCGACATGGCTCCCGTCGGCGGAGTCGAAACGACGAAGGCAGGAGCAAATAGATGAGCATTTTGGTGGGCAGTAACACGAGGCTCATGGTTCAGGGCATCACCGGACGCGAGGGCAGTTTCCACGCGATGCGCTCCCGCGAATACGGCGCGAACCTTGTGTCCGGCGTGACGCCCGGACGCGGCGGGCAGATATTCGATGGCGACGTGCCCGTGTACAACGCCGTCGAGCAGGCCGTTGAAGAAACCGGGGCCGACGCCTCACTGGTGTTCGTTCCGCCACCGTTCGCAGCCGATGCGATAGTGGAGGCCGCCGACGCCGGTATCTCGGTCATCGCCTGCATAACCGAGGGCATCCCGATCATGGACACCGTCCGCGTCGTCCGTTACCTCAAGGGCAAGCCGACGACCCTGATCGGCCCCAACTGTCCCGGCATCATATCGCCAGGTGAGAACTTCAAGATGGGCATCATGCCGGGCCACATCCACATGCCCGGACGGATGGGAGTCGTCTCGCGCAGCGGCACGCTCACCTACGAGGCGGTGGGCCAGCTTACCGGACTGGGCATCGGGCAGTCCACGTGCGTCGGAATCGGCGGCGATCCGGTCAACGGCTCCTCCTTCGTGGACATCTTACGTCTCTTCCAAGACGACCCTGACACCGACGGCGTGGTGATGATCGGCGAGATCGGCGGCGCCAAAGAACAGGAAGCCGCCGAGTTCATTGGCAGCGACGAGTTCACCAAGCCCGTCGCCGCGCTGATAGTCGGTCAGAGCGCGCCGCCGGGCAAGCGCATGGGTCACGCCGGAGCGATCATCACCGGCAGCGCGGGCCGCGCCAATGAAAAGGTCAAAGCGCTGGCCGCCGCCGGAGTCTCGATCATCCCCGCGCCCGGAGAGATCGGCGTCACCGTCCAAGAGATGATGCAGGAATAGGAGCCGAATCATGGCAACGCTGACCATTAACAACATCCCGGACCACCTTCTGAAGAAGCTTGAAAAGAGCGCACACGAAAACGGTCGCAGTGTGGAGGAGGAAGCCATGCAGCGGATTCTTTCTACACGGTTCCCTCGGGACGAGCACGAACGTGAAGCTCTCATGCGGAGAATTGATGAGCACCGCCGAGAATTGGCGGAAGCCGGAGTCTGGATAACCGATGATGAAGAATTGAATCGGTTCAAGAGAGAAGGGCGTCTGTGATAGTCGCAGACACCAATCTTCTCGTCTATGCGATGACGCCCGGTCCAAATCGCGAACTGGCTCAGTCAGTTCTTCACAAGGACCCAGACTGGCACGCGCCTTTGCTGTGGCGGTCCGAGTTTAGAAATGCAATGGCTGGATACATGCGGGCCGGTATCTTCACTTTCGACCAAGCGCTCAGTACCCTTCGCGAAGCAGAAGACTTGATGGATGGTCATGAGCATGAGGTGAACTCCGCGGACGTTATGCGACTCGTCTCCGACTCCACCTGCTCGGCTTACGACTGCGAGTTTGTGGCATTGGCCCGGCATCTGGGAGTTCCGCTCGTAACATCCGACTCACAATTGCTGCGGGAGTTCCCCAACGTCGCAATTGCCCCCGCCGAATTCGTCGCCTGACTACGCCCCTCACGTCGCTGAGACTCGGAACCGCCATAGCGCCACTGCCAAGAACACCGCCGCGAACGCCCCCAGCGCGATCATCTCCTGGCTCACGTCGCCGAACTCGGCCCCGAACAGCATCAGCTTGTTGAATCCGCCGTTCGCCCACCCGTGGGGTGTGAGCTTGGCCAGAGACTGCATCCACTGCGGCGTGATGAACAGCGGCCACCAACTTCCTCCGAGCGGAGCGAGCGTCAGCGACACCAGCACCCCGGCCGTGGCCGCCGTTTTGACATCATTGACGAAGCTGGCAAGCAAAACTCCGAACGACGCCGCGGCGAGCGCCATCAGCATCGAAAGCAGAACGACCGCGAGCGGCGACACGCCGAGGTCTATGTTGAAGGCGAATATGCCGACCGTCCACATCACCACCAACTGCATGACCCCTCTGTACAAGGCGCCGATGAACTTGCCGAAGATTATCGACTCGCGCCGCGTTCCGTTCGACATCAGCCGCTCCAGCGTGTGAGTCTGCCGCTCGCGGGCGATGGCTTCCGCGCTCAGGGCCGCGGCGAAGAACACGAACATCGTCAGGTAACCCGGCAGAGTGAAGTTCGAGGACTTGAATGGTCTGACTTCTCCCACCCTTTCGACCTCGAACCCGATTATGGGAGTTGGTCCTCTCATGAGAGCGGTCATGTCCGCGTTCTGAATGAGCGCCGGGTTTCCGGCGGCAATCTCCCGAATCGCGCGTAAGGCGTTTCCTGCAACCGACACGTTCCCCGCGATAGACCGAGCGAATCCGGTCAGCGCGGCTTCGGCTTCGACCGAGCCGCTGCCGACGATTACCTCAAGGACGACCGGCTGGCCGCTGAAAACCCCCTCGCTGAAATCTGCCGGAAACGCGACGAAACCCTCGATGTCGCCCCGCTCCAACTCATCGAGGGCCGCGCTGTACTCGACCACTCTGACCGCGCCTCCCTCTTGCCGAGACATACCGTCGAGTATCTCGTGACTCAGCCCGGTCTCTTCCTGAGTAGCGGCTGTGAATACCAGTTGGCTGTCCGTCGGCCCCTGGCCGCTCAGCGCGAGGGAGAATCCTACTATGAACAGGAACGGGAACAGGAACGAGAAACCCACCGCGAAGCGGTCTTTGAAGAAGATTTTAGTGTCCTTCGCGGCTATCAGCAGCGATTGCCGCGCGATTACGCCCAATCTAGCGGCCCCCTTCTGTTACTTTGAACAACGCTCTGGCAATTATCAGTCCGACTATTGTGACGCCCGCCATTATCGACATCTCCAGGCCCTGCTGGCCCAGGCTTTCGCCCGCCGACAGCGCCGACGCCATCGCGTCTATTGCGTGACCGTTGATGGTGAACTTCGACAGGACCGAGAGGGGTCCGGCGCTGACGTCGAAGAAGGTGCCGCCGAACACGGTCATGAACATCGTGAACACCACGGCTGCCCATGTAGCCTGGTCCCGGGTGCGGGCGAATGCGCCTATGACCAAGCTGACCGCGCTGACCGCGGCGGCAACGAACGCCGACAGAAGCAGCAACTCGACGAAGTCAACTACGTCGCCGATCCCGAGAACTATGAACGCGAGCGACAGGAGCACAATTGCTTGGATCATAGCGCGCAGCACACCCGAGACGAACTTGCCAACGAATAGCTGATTGACTCCCAGCCGAGTGGTCATAAGACGCTCCAGCGTCCCGATGCGGCGCTCTTCCACCAGAGTCTGAGCGCCCAGCGTGACCGCGAACATCAGGAACATGACCACCATTCCCGGCAGCATCCTGTCCAGGATGTCCGGCGGTTCTCCGCCTAGCTGCCGCGCCTCCACGCGAACCGGCGGGTTCAAGAGCGACCGCGTCGATACCGCGTCTATGGCGGCATCGATCCGCTCCGGCGTGACCTCCGAGCCGTCCAGCGCCGCGTTCACGAGTCGGCGCGCCTGAATGTCGCCGCCCATCTCCTGAGACACCGCCTGCGCCATGCCGGCGACAATCTGGCCCGTCTCTCCGCCGTGTCCGCGCTGCTTGAACAGCAGTGACGCGGCGCCGCCATTGTCCAGCGTCGCGCTGAAACCGGCCGGAACGACGACCGCCATGAGTATCGCCGAGCGGTCGAGCGCAGCCTCGGCGTCTTCGAGCGTTCTCTCCTTGACCGTAATCTCATCGAGGGCGTCGAGCCGATCTACCAGATTTCGGGCGTGGACGCCGCCGTCCAGATCGACCACGTTGGCCGTGGCATGGAACGACTCCTCGCCGCCGAACGCGCCATACATCAGCGCGAACAGTACGATGGGAAGCGCGATGCTGAAGGCCAACTCCCCCCTGTTGCGGAGGTAGCGGTTGAGTTCGAGGAGGGCGATATGCAGTGGACGGCTAATCTCTCAAGCTCCTGCCTGTCAGCTCTAGGAAGACGCTTTCGAGGGTGACGTGGTCGGGGTCGCCGATCTCGGACTTTAGCTCATGCGGGCTGCCGAGCCTGATCAGCCGGCCGTTGTCCATGATGCCGAGCCGGTCGCAGAGTCGGTCGGCCTCCTCCATGTAGTGCGTGGTATAGAGGACGGTCATTCCGTCGTCGCGCAGGCTCTCGACAGTCTCGAAGATGTGGTTGCGGGATTGGGGGTCTATGCCGACGGTAGGCTCGTCGAGGATCAGAAGGCGCGGGCGGCTCATGAGTGAGATAGCCATGTTGACGCGGCGCTTCATGCCGCCTGAGAAGTCGTCCACATTGTCCTTGGCGCGGTCGAGCAGCCCGACCAGATCCAGGTTCTGAGTGGCGGAGTCGCGCGCTTCCCTGCGATTCAGTCCTGCCATTCTTCCGAAGAAGACGAGGTTGTCCATCGCGGAGAGATCTGGGTAGAGGGCGAGTTCCTGCGGGCAGACGCCGATGATCTTGCGGACCTCGTCGCTCTCATGCGAAATGGAATAGCCGCCTATCGTCACGTCGCCGTCGTCGGGACGAAGAACGGTCGAGAGCATCCGTATGGTCGTGGTCTTGCCCGCGCCGTTCGGCCCGAGCAGGCCGAATATCTCCTGGGCGCGGATGGAGAACGAGACGTCCTCCACGGCCAAAATGGGGCCAAAGGACTTTCTGAGATGGCGGGCTGCGACGAAGTTTTCGTTTGGGTTCAACTTGGCCCTCGGGTTGTGGTGAGTTTCATACTAGCATAAACCCCTTGACGCGGAGCCTGTGTCACTTTAGTTTAGTAGGCGCGCCACGAAAGCGCGAATATTCCCTCTCCCTGAACATCCCCCAACCCCCAAACCAACCCATCCTGAATATCCCCCAATCCCGCAAATCCTGCTTCTGACAACCCCCAATCAGCGAAATCACCCCAATCACAAAAATCACAGTTCAGACAACCCCATCAACCACCATACACCAACCGCCATTCCACTCGCCCCCCCTGTCATTCCGAGCCACCCCCCCTGTCATTCCGAGCCACCCCTCCTGTCATTCCGAGCCGCCCCTCCTGTCATTCCGAGCGCAGCGAGGAATCTAAAATCCCTGAACCCCGGCCAAGACAACCACAACAACCCCTTCGCGCCCTTAGTGTCCTTCGTGGACAACCTATATCCACCCACCAACCCATCCCGCCAATCCTCCAATCCCGTAAATCCTGCTTCTGACAACCCCCAATCAGCGAAATCACCCCAATCACAAAAATCACAGTTCAGACAACCCCATCAACCACCATACACCAACCGACATTCCACTCGCCCCCCTGTCATTCCGAGCCGCCCCTCCTGTCATTCCGAGCCGCCCCTCCTGTCATTCCGAGCCGCCCCTCCTGTCATTCCGAGCGCAGCGAGGAATCTAAAATCCCTGAACCCCGGCCAAGACAACCACAACAACCCCTTCGCGCCCTTAGTCTCCTTCGTGGACAACCTATATCCACCCACCAACCCATCCTGAAAATCCTCCAATCCCGTAAATCCTGCTTTTGACAACCCCCAATCAGCGAAATCACCCCAATCACAAAAATCACAGTTCAGACAACCCCATCAACCACCATACACCAACCGCCATTCCACTCGCCCCCCTGTCATTCCGAGCCACCCCTCCTGTCATTCCGAGCCGCCCCTCCTGTCATTCCGAGCCGCCCCTCCTGTCATTCCGAGCGCAGCGAGGAATCTAAAATCCCTGAACCCCGGCCAAGACAACCACAACAACCCCTTCGCGCCCTTAGTGTCCTTCGTGGACAACCTATATCCACCCACCAACCCATCCTGAATATCCCCCAATCCCGCAAATCCTGCTTCTGACCCTTGACAACCGCCAAACCTATGTACTATCCTTCTTATTGAAGAACCAATGACCACCACAACCCAACAGACACCATCGAACCCCGCCCTCGACTTCGCCGACGCCATACTCGAGGACACCAACTACGGTCTCGAACTCATCGAGATCCTACACGACATCGCCCAAGGCAACGACCAGAACGCCACCACCAACGACCGCATCGCCGCCGCCACCATCCTAGCCGACAGAGGCTTCGGCAAAGCCCCCAAGCAAATCAACCCCGACCCGGCCCCAACCCCCAAATCCAACGACAACGACGTAGGGGCGATTCGCGAATCGCCCTCGGTGCCCGCCGCCAACCCCCGCCCCGTAACCCAAATCAAAGACACCCTGGACCAGGCCCTAGGCCCCGTCCCAACTACCAACTCGCCACAATCCACTAAAAACTCTCCACCATCCACTATCCACTTCACCATCCAAAACCACATCCTCGAAATCACCAACAACGGACAGACCATCCGCGAGGCGCTCGAAGAAATCGCCCGCTCCGAAGACTATCCGAAGGTCACGCCATACCACCGCGTCAGGGCTGTCCGCATCCTGATCGACCGCATCCTCGGAACCGGCCGCGCCCTCACTAGGCCCGAGCCCGCCGAAGAGACGCCCCAACCCCCCAAGGTGAGATACGTCGATCCCGTGAAAGTGGCCGAGGCCCGCGCAGAACTCCAACGCATGAAGGACGAGGGCGAACTGACCCCCGACCCAAACCTCCCCAAACTCGACCACTCCCGCTACCTGAACGTTACCGACGAGCAGGTAGCCCCCTATGCCAAAGAGGAAGCCGCCAAGTTCTGGGAAGAGATCGACCTGCGATACGAACGCCAAAAGCAGTGGCCCGAAATCGAAGAACGCCGCCGGCGGAAGCACAAGGAGATATACCCGTCACACTCAGACGACCATGAAGATGACGACAAACCGCCTGACCCATGACGAAACTAACCGCTGACGACCTGCTATCTGAGATCATAGACGAGCTGAGCCGGCTTCCGCGCGACCAGCGTGTGGCCGCCGTCCGCGCCTACCGGCGCGCCCTCGACGAACACGAAGCCTCAAAGCTCAAATACAACTGGTCACTCCACGCACGCGACTCCCAGTTGCCGCCACCCGGCGACTGGGACACCTGGCTTATCCTAGCCGGCCGCGGCTTCGGCAAGACCCGCACAGGCGCCGAATGGGTACGCGCTCAGGTGGAAGAACGCGCCGCCCGCCGCATAGCCCTCATTGCCCGAACCATACCCGAAGCGCAGGCCATCATGATCGAAGGCGAGTCCGGACTGCTCAACGTCTGCCCGCCCTGGAACAAGCCCACCTACGAACCATCCAAGCGTAAGCTAACATGGCCCACAGGAGCCTACGCCCTCGTCTTCTCAAGCCACGAACCCGACCAGATGCGAGGCCCAGAGTTCGACGCCGCATGGTGCGACGAACTCGCTTCTTGGGAATACCCCGAACAGACTTGGGACAACCTCAACTTCGCCCTCAGAACCGGAGGACACCCCCGCTCCGTCATCACCACCACGCCCAGGCCCATCGAACTGATCAGAAGCCTGCCCGTCAGCCCAGGCGTCCACGTCACACGCGGCTCAACCTTCGACAACCGCGACAATCTCGCCCCATCCTTCTTCAACGGCATTATCGAACGCTACGACGGCACGCGCCTCGGACGACAGGAAATCCACGCAGAACTCGCCGATGAGTACGAAGACGCCCTCTGGAAACGCGAGTGGATAGAAGACGCCCGACTCGCGAGCCATCCGCCCGTAGCCCGCATCGTCGTCGCCATAGACCCCGCCATGTCCGCCAAGCCCAGCAGCTCCGAGACCGGAATAGTCGTCGTCGGCGCCGACATGCACCGCGAACATGCCTACGTCATCGCCGACGAGTCCGGCCGGCTGACCCCCCAGGGCTGGGCGATGCGAGCCGTCCACCTATTCGACAAGTTCAACGCATCCCGCATCATCGCCGAAGACAACGCCGGCGGAGACCTCGTCAAGTCCACCCTCAAAGCCGCCGTCCCCCGCTCTCTCCCCTACAAGGGCATCAAGGCCCGGACCGGCAAATACCTACGCGCCGAACCCGTAGCCGCCCTCTACGAACAGGGACGAGTCCACCACGTAGGCCGCTTCCCCGAACTCGAAGACCAGATGTGTACCTGGTCCGCCGAACTCGGACCCTCCGGCTCCCCCGACCGCGCCGACGCCCTAGTCCACGCCATTACAGAACTGATGATAGAACGAATCCCAATCAAAATCTGGGTCTAACCCCCAAACCCCGTATGGGTGCCCTTCTGGATTCCGGCCTTCGCCGGACTGACGATAGACGATGCGCCTTCCAAGTCTAAATGCGATTGCCCTGGGCGCCCGCGAGGGACGCCCCTATGGGTATCTGTCCGGTTGAGTGGTGGATTTCATAGATGGCGGATTTGACGGGGCGGCATCTGTGCTATAATGAATCAGCGTCTAGGAAGAGTCGCCAAGCGTCTCAGATCGGGGCATACGCCCCGACCTAGTCGCTCTTTCTTTTGGGGGTGTATCTAGAATGACAACTATTGTCGCCTTAGCTTCAAAACATGCTGTCGTGATGGGCGCCGACTCATTGGCTACTCAGAGTAAGGAGATGGTCGAAACCTCACGCTTGTATGAGTATTTCGAGCCGGACGACGAGTGGAAGCTGAAGCTGGGCCGTGATGGTGATCCAATATTGAAGAACGTCTGGGATGTGACATCGAGAGCCGAGCATGTTCCATTCAACCAGTCACTCCACGTCAATAAGCTCTTCAAGATCGGGGATCTTCCGGTCGGAGCGATGTTCACGGGGGTGTCGTCTCTGGGGAATTGGCCAGTACGCAGCATCGTGTCGGAGTTCGTCGACCAACTGAAATCAGACGCCGACCTTGTATCCACCTACAGGGTAGAGGCCCTAGTAGTGTGTCCACATAATTATGATGGGTAGATATGTTGGAGTTTAGTGCGAGCATCCTGGGTGGAGAACCGCCAGTCTATGACTGCGGCAGCATTGTTGCGCTCGCGTTCCAGCGCAGAGACCTCTCTTTTCAGTGCTGCTTCATCGCCGATCCGACAGCTCAGACACTGCCTGCTGAAGACGCTGAACTCGATCTCAGCCATGTTCAGCCAACTTCCATGATTCGGGGTGTAGTGAAACTCCAAGCGTTTGGCTATACGACGCGCTTCGGACGGCTCAAACGCTTCGTAGAGCGATCCGAGCTTGTGGGTGTTGAGATTGTCCAGCACCAGCCTGACCACCCCAGCGTGAGGGTATGCCTCATCAACCAGCCAGCGCATCTGATGAGCGAAGTCCACAGCAGTGCGACGCTCGGTCACTTCGACATGCCTCCACCCGCCCTTGGGTTCGCAGAACATGAACAGGTTGCGGGTGCCGTTTCGCTTATACTCGGTGTCATAGCGTTCCACTCGTCCGGGCCTCGCCTCAATTGCCGGTCTCACATCCTTGACCAACTGCTTGGATGTCTCATCGAAACAGACCACTGGATGGTCTGGGTCATAGTCTTCTTGGTAGAGGTCGAGCACGTCCTCCATCCGAGCCACGAACTCCCCACTCACTTTGGGAATGCACCACTCCTTCCTTTGCCACGGCTTGAGTTCGTTTTTTTCAGTATCCGGCGCACCGTCTCAGGCGAGATGCTCTCAGAGAACCCCATCTCCACCACCTTGCCCGCAAGCATCCGGAGAGACCATCGCGTGTGTCCTTCGGGCGCTGCGCTGCAGGTGATAGCTACAAGGTGCGCTTCCTGCTTACCGCTCAGCTTGCGCTTCTGTCCCGGTCGAGGTCGCTCATTGATTGCACTGTCGAGTCCCTCCTTCACAAACCGCGTGCGCACACGTCCCACCGTGGGTGCGCTTATCAATAGTCCGCTGGCGATATCACGGTCGGTCAGACCTTCATCTGCCTTCAGCAACACCAGCGCTCGCTTGACCTTACGCGCCGAAGTCTCGCCACGATTCGCTATCTCCTTGAGTTGTGTCCGCTCCGACTCGTTCAACTCCACCTTGTACTTGAGAGCAGGCATGTCTTCGTATGTCCTCCTAATAGGATCATACACAATTCTAACCAATTTCTTATATTTGTAAAATACATGTGGACACGGTACTAGCCAAGAAACTACTGAATCTGCTGGGTGACTACTATGACCAAGCCTATGACCCTAGTTGGCCTAACCGACCGGACCTTGAGTTGCTGGTGGCCGGCTACGATCACAAAGAGACATTTCCTACCGTTGTGAGAATTAATGTACGGGCAAGAGAATTACGCAATATCTATCACCCAGGTCAATTTGGAGTCGCATTTGGCGGACAGATGGACTGGATACAACGAATAGCCTTCGGCACTGACGATGCGAACTCATCAAGGCTAAGGGAAAGGACCCGGTACTTGCTTTCGCAGTATCGACAGTCGCTGATCGAGCGCGTCAGACCCCATGGGCTGACCGATCTTCCCGCGCCGGGACCTGAGCTAGACCTCTTTCATGGCAATTGGCGTCTTCAGGGTCTGCAAGCTAATTGGGGTGAGTTCTCAGAGCAGAACGCCATCAACTGTGTCGACTTCTTCCTCCAAATTATGATAGGCTCCCAAGACGTTAGCTCTAGGCTGCCGACTGTTGGCGGCGACGTTCACATTGCCGTCATACGGAAGGACGGGTTTCATCCCGTCAGCAAGGAAGTGTGGAGACACGGCGGCCACGAAGTATTTATACCGGAGGTAGGCCGATGAATGAGGAGCATCAAACTCTATATCCGACTAACGAAGAGATAGAGGCTATACGCGAGTTCAAGGCGCGATACGGGCCTTACGGTTTTGAATGCACATACCCCACGAGCGCCGTGACGACTCCGGATCCCGTCAGACCACCCCCTAGCGTCCGCCGCAGGAAACCGCGCGACGAATCAACGGACTGACATAGGATAGATCGTGGCGGGCGCCCAGGAGTGCCCTCCTTACTGGTATCCGCATCTACATGCGCGGCGGTTTGGCCGACCGCCCCCGGTTGCCGCATTGTCCACCATTGGAGTATGCTTGCGTTGCGTCATTGGCGCGGACCTCGTTCACGAACCACGAGGTCCAAGCGCGGCACATGAAAGGAGAAGCAGGTGGACGGATTTTCGGCTATCGCACGAATACTAAAGCACGAGGGCGTCGAGTGGGTAGCGTGTTACCCATCCAACAATCTGATCGAAGCGGTGGCCCAAGAGGGCATCCGCACGGTGATGTTCAGACACGAACGCGGCGCGGTGATGGCCGCGGACGGCTACAGCCGCGCGAATGAACGCCAGAAGTTCGGCGTCGTCATAACCCAGGGGGCGTCGGGCGCGGAGAACGCGATGGGAGGCATCGCCCAGGCTTTCGGCGACAACGTCCCTATTCTGCTCATACCCGGCGGCACGGGCTTGGCGTCCTGGAGCGTCAGACCCAATTTCGCGCCGTCGAGGGCATACGCGCCGATATGCAAGCAGACTGAGGTCATACTGACGCCCGGCGATACGGGCAACGCCATGCGCCGCGCCTTCCACGCGCTCCGCAATGGGAGAGGAGGGCCGGTCACGGTGGAGACCCCGATGGACGTGATGGAGGCTGAGGCGCCGGACGGGGTGGTGGAAAGCTACCACTCTCCGAAACGTTCCGTCAGCGCGCCGTCGAGATCCGACGTCCGGGACGCGGTCAAGCTGCTGCTGAACGCCGCCAACCCCATCCTGTGGGTGGGCGGGGGAGTTCTGTACGGCGGCGCGACAGAGGAGCTGAAGGAGTTGGCGGAGCTTCTCGACGTTCCGGTTTTCACGACGATGCAGGGCAAGAGCGCGTTCCCCGAAACGCATCCGCTGTCTCTCGGCGCGGGATCGGGCACGACGACCTGGCCCGCCCGAAAGTGGCTGTTGGAGTCCGACGTGCTCTTCGCGATCGGGTCCAGCTTGACCAACACCAGCTACGGCCAGCCGATCCCGCCGGGCAAGGTGCTCATCCAGAATACAGACAACGTGGACGACATCAACAAGCAGCAGTCCGTGGACATCGGACTGCCGGGCGACTCCAAGGCGACGCTTGAGATGGCGCTGGACGAGGCGAAGGCCGCGATCGGAGAGACTCCGCGCAATACCGGCGTCCGAGATCGGATCGCAGCCGAACGCGAGAAGTGGATGGAGGAGTGGACGCCGCTCCTGCAGTCGGACGAGGTCCCGATCAACACGTACCGCGTCATCCACGAGATCAACACGACGTTGGACAAGTCCAAATCGGTCGTCACGCACGACGCGGGCGCGCCGAGGGACTCCATCATACCGTTCTACCAGTCCACGACTCCGCACGGTTACGTCGGCTGGGGCAAGACGACCCATTTGGGCTTTGGCATACCATTGATGATCGGCTCCAAGCTCGCCAGCCCCGACAAGTTCTGCCTGAACCTGATGGGCGACGGCGCGTTCGGAATGTCGGGCATGGACACCGAGACGGCGCAGCGAGTGGGCGCTCCAATTACGACGGTCGTGCTCAACAACGGCGGCATGGCCACGTATCCGGGAGGCTACCCGACGGCGCGGACGCAGTTCGGCGTGACCGAGATGAACGGCGACTACGCGGGCCTCGCCGACGCTTTCGGAGGAGTGGGCATCAAAGTCACCAAGCCGGGCGAGATGAAGCAGGCCCTGATAGACGCCCAAGAGCACAACGCGGACGGCCGAACGGTCATCATAGACGTACACTCCAACTTCGAGGCGAAGAAGTCAAAGTTCTAGTACTGCTTCAACTTAGTTTAGACGATCCACTCGAAGTATTCCGAGCATATCCCCTCTCCCTTGAGGGAGAGGGCTAGGGTGAGGGTGAACCGTAAGACTGTCTATCATAATCATATTGACAAGGTACTAGCGGTCGGCGGACAGAGTTGAAAGAGAAATGGGGCGGCCAATGGCCGCCCACCTATCCATGTTGAAGTATTGTCAGCTACGGCAATCTTTCACTCAAGAATGGGATGCCCCCGCTCTTCCATGATTTCGTCGTACATTTCCTCGCGTGTGAGCCGATGAGGATAGCCGACCTCAACAGTCCGGCCCTCGACTCGGCTCTTCATGAACTCAAGCTCCTTCAACCAGCCCCGGCGATCCGGTGAGCGTTTGGATTCATGGCGTCCACCGTCCTGACTACCGTTGATGTAGGAGCTAATCGCCTTCCGAATCAACTCCCCCTCGCTGACTCCGAGCGTATTGGAAAGCTGCTTCATCCGCTTGGCCTGTTCAGGAGCTATCGAAATCTGCTTCTCTACCATTTGCGTCATCGCCAATCACCTCACAACTCGGCATGGGTATTGCATTGTACATCACCTCAGCTTGAAGAAGCCCCCTTCGGTCTCGCCCTCGGCATCCCCGCCGGGTGTCGAGCCGGATATGAGCGCCTGAGTCCATCCCTCAAGCCTGTCTTCCGGAAGCGCGCCGACCCACCTGCCTTCGACGACTCCGTCGTGGCCTATGAAGAACGTCACCGGCAGCCCGATCACGCCATACTCGACGGTTATCTTGCCGTCGAGGTCGCGTCCGTTGGGAAAGCTGAGTCCAAGTTCGTTCACATACGCCAGCGCGTCTTCCTCGGTGTCCTGAATATCGACTCCTACCAGGATGATTCCCTGGTCGCCGTACTTCCGCCACACCCTCTCGAATCCGGGCGACTCCTGCCGGCATGGCGGGCACCATGACGCCCAAAAGTTGATGATCATCGGCGAGCCGCGGTGGTCTTCGCTGTTGAATTGGCCTCCGCCCAGCAGAGGCATCGAGAATTGCGGAGCGGGCTTTCCGACTCGTGTCTCGCCGCTGCGTCCGGTGGCCGGCGACCTGTTGGCGAGTCCGAAGGCCATGAGCGCGAAGAAAGCCACCACGAGAACAACGATGAGGACTGTTGAGAACAGCTTCCAGGAGATTCTCATGCCTATCCCCTGTCCTTAGTCGGTTGGCGACGCGGCGACGTTGGTGTCCGGCCTGCTCCTCGGCGCCGCCCTGCCGGACGAGCGGAGGAAGATCGCGACGACCAGCGCGATCACAATCACCACAAGGCTGACCGCGAAGACATCGCCAATGGCTCCGGCCAGCGCGGACTTCAGCGCGGCCAAGAACTGGTCGGCCATCTGGGCGCCCTCCGGGCCTGCCGACTCGAAGCGTTCCCTCAACGTAACCAGCGCGGAAGGATCCACCAGCGCCTGCGGATTCTCCTTGATCGCGTCGATCCTGTCCGGCGGCAGCGCTTCCCTGGCTGAGGAGGGCAGAGTCTCTTCCAAGTTGGCCGAGAAGCTGTTCACCATGACCGCGCCGAGTATAGCGAGGCCGAGCATACCTCCGACCGACCTGGAGAACTGAATCGCGGAGGTGGCGGTCCCCATGACCCTGAACGGCACGGAGTTCTGGACCGAGAGCGTGAACGTCGGGAAGGTGGTCCCCATTCCGAAGCCCATGATCACCAGGTATATCACCGCGCTGGCAAATGTCGTATTCTCGTCCATGGTGGAGATGAAGTACATCCCAACCGTCATGATGGCGAGGCCGATAAGCGCCTGGATGCGATAGTGCCCTCCCGTCCTGGAGAGCGCCTGCCCGGACAGCGTCGCGCCGACGACCATGCCCAGCATCATTGGGGTCAGGAAACTGCCGCTGCTTGTCGCCGACGCCCCGAGAACGCCCTGGAAGAACAGGGGAATGAAAATTATCCCGCCGAACATGGCGAAGCCGGTTAGGAAGATCGCTATCAGGGACACGGCGACCATCCGGTTCTTGTAGATATCCAACGGCATTATCGGGGACTCCGTCCTTGCCTCGATCATGATGAACGCGGCCAACATCACGGAGCCGAACGCGAGGAAGCCTATGACCTGCGGAGATGACCATGGAAACTGTACGCCTCCCCACGAGAGGGCGAGGAGGATGGGAACGACGGCGAGAATGAGCGTGACCATGCCGGGGTAGTCTATCTTGCGCGACTCGGCCTCGGGCTTGATGTTCGGAAACAGCCAGATCATCACCAGCAGAACCGGGATGCTGACCGGGATGTTGATTAGGAATACCCAGTTCCACGAGAGGTTGTCGGTGATGAAGCCGCCAAGCGTGGGGCCTATGACGGACGCCATGCCGAACGAGGCGCCGATGAAGCCGGAGTACTTTCCCCTGTCCTCTGGCGGAAACAGGTCGGCGATGGCCGCGAAGCTGTTGGCCATGATCACCCCGCCGCCGATGCCCTGGAGAGCGCGGAAGACGATGAGTTGATTCATCGTCTGGCTCGTGCCGGCGAGGACAGATCCCAACATGAATACGATGATGCCGCCGATGAAAAACAGCTTCCGGCCGTAGATGTCGGTCAGCCGTCCGACGATAGGGACTGCCGTCGTTGACGCGACGAGGTAAGACGTCGTCACCCAGGTGAACCGGTCGAACCCGCCGAGGTCGGCGATGACCCTCGGCATTGCGGTCGAAACCACCGTCTGGTCCAGTGCTGACAGAAACAGGGCGAGCGTGACTCCGCCCATCGTCAAGATGACCTGCTTCCTCGGAAGCGGGACGAAGTCCTTTGCTACCGACTGGTCGGCGGTCGGAGCGTCTGGACGCTGAGTTTGTTGGCTCACTCACAACTCCTGGGCAATGTTGGCCGTTATACGGAACTGTTGGCAGCCGGAGCATCTCTCAGCAGCTCGCGCACCCGCGCATTCATTATAGACCACAGACAGGATGTTGAATCGCGGTCCGGGCGGTGAGAGCCAAAAATCCTGTCCATCCCATAATCTCCAAAATCCTGCTTCAGACATCCCCTTACGCCTCACCCGTTATCCATGACTATTTCCCCCTCGATATCTCAACGCTTGACGGGGGGGGAGAAAGTGGTATAACTCTCACATCCCGTCACGGGGACAGGTTCCGCGCCATTGCGGACCGTTTCGACTAGGGTGCCTCTTGTGGGCGCCCAGAACGTAGGGGCGTCTCTCGTGGGCGCCCAAAACGAGGAGGCATCGTCATGCTTACATCTAATTCACTTCGTTGGTTAGTCCTAGTTGCAGGAGCCGCAATGCTGTTGGCGGTCGTCGTTGCCTGTACCGAAACCGTAGAGGTACCGGGCGAGACCGTGGTCGTCGAGAAAGTCGTAACCGAGACCGTCGAAGTCCCGGGCGAGACCGTCGTCAAAGAGGTCGTCAAAGAAGTACAAGTCCCCGGCGAGACCGTGGTGGTAGAAAAAGTGGTAACCGAGACCGTAGAGGTCCCCGGCGAGACCGTGGTGGTGAAGGAAGAGGTCGTCAAGACCGTCGAGGTCCCCGGTGAGACCGTCACCGTTGAGGTCGTCAAAGAAGTGATGGTACCGGGCGAGACCGTGGTTGTTGAAAAAGAGGTCGTCAAGACCGTCGAGGTCCCCGGCGAGACCGTCGTGGTGACTAAAGAGGTGGCGGTCCCGGTGGAGGTCGTGAGAGAGGTGCCGGGTAAGAATTATGTGACGGACCCCACCACCGGCAAGGTGGTGAGCGCGCCAGAGTATGGCGGGACGATAACGCCGTGGGCGGGCGCCGGTTGGACTCAGTTTGCTAGTGACCCCTATTTCGCCTACCCGCACGTGAAAATCTCGGGCGTTAATGAGAAGCTGGGCATCCCGAACTGGGGAATAGATAGAGACGTATGGGACCTTACAGCGGCCTACTACCCTGAGTCTTACATGATAGGGCTGCTGGCTGAAAGCTGGGAGCGGCCCGACCCACTGACGATTATCTTCAACATCCGCAAGGGCGTTAACTGGCATAATAAGGCGCCGATGAACGGTCGGGAGCTAACCGCCGATGATGTCTTATATAACTTTCACCGCATGCTGGGCATGGGCGACTTCGCCGACGCCGGACCTAGCCCCTTTGGTGGCGCCAACCAACTCACCGGCATCCCATTCGAATCGATAACGGCCACCGACAAGTATTCGATGGTAGTTAAGCTGAAGGAGCCATACCTCGATGCGCTGGGGGTTATGCTCGGCAACCACTTTACTTTCATAATGCCCCCCGAGGTAATCGAGCAACATGGCGACACGCAGGACTGGAGGAACCTGGTCGGCACCGGGCCCTTTGAGCTGACTGACGTAGTCGATGGGAGCAGTATGACCTATGTCAAGAATCCTGACTACTATGGCTTCGACGAAAAATACCCGCAGAACCGCCTGCCCTATGTTGACCAGCTAAAGGTACAGGAATTTCCAGAGCTCGCATCAGTTATTGCGGCGCTACGCTCAGGCAAGCTTGATTACATACACTATGTTCCTGATTTGGACGCGGTACTGAGCCTCAAGCGGACCAACCCCGAAATCGCGACGCCCTCGATTTTGTTTCGGTCGCAGAGTTCTTTTGCTCCTAACCTGAGCGTGCCGCCCTTTGACGACATCAACGTGCGCAGGGCGATGCAGATGGCGCTGGACAACGAAACTGCGGTGGCTACGTACTGGAAGGGTCAGGCAGATGCGACACCTTACGGGTACCAAGGGGTGAAAGGGTATTACATCCCCTTCGAGGAGTGGGACGAAGAGGTCAAGCAATACTACAGGTATGACCCGGAAGCTGCCGAGAAGCTCCTTGATGAGGCTGGGCATCCGCGCGGCTCGGACGGCATTCGATTCAAGACCACCTTGCAAATGGGACCAAATCTAGTCTTAGACTTTGCAGAAATAGCTACCGCCTACTGGGCTGAGATTGGCGTCGATGTTAAGATTGAGGTACTTACCCAAGCCGAATCTATCGAGAGGCGAGACTCGCGTATTAACAAGGGCATGGTGGGGTCCGTGGGGGGCAGCCTTTATGACCCTGTCGCGTTCGTAGGCCACCTTCGATCGGATTCAACTTGGAACCGCGGGATACATCAGTGGCCTGAGGTGGACGCCATGGTTGACGCCGCCCTGGCCGCTACTACCATTGAGGAGCAGCAGAGGCTGATTAAAGAGGCAGATATGTACATGATAGAGAAGAACTGGCAGATATGGGGTCCTAGAAATCCAACGTTTATGTTGGCCCAGCCGTGGCTCATAGGCTATAACGGTGAACTTGGCCACTGGGCGGTAGGCGACATGTGGACCATCCATTCCCGCCTCTGGATTGATAGTGAGCTGAAGGCAGCAATGGGTCGTTAGGGGTTTCACCCATTGTGGCTGACCTTAGGGAAAAAGGGATCTGGGAGGCTCAGGCGTCCCAGCTCCCTAACATATTGAATACCGGAAGGGGTCCTTTCTTACTGTCGTTCCGAGTGCCCCTGTCATTCTGAGCGGAGCGAAGCGAAGTCGAAGAATCTAAAATCCCAATACTCACAACCAACCCCGAACATCCACCAACACATCCTCTATCCCTAATCCCTTATCCCTACCACCAATGACGGCGGAAATCGCAATCAGGTGCATCAGATGAGAGCCTATATCATCAGGCGGGTATTGCTGATAATCCCCACCCTGTTTATATTGACCATCCTGGTCTTTCTCATGGTGCGCTTCATCCCCGGCGATGTAATAAACGCAATGCAAGGTAGGTTGGAACAGCAGGGTGGCTATGTCGATATTGACCGTGTAGCTATGGAGCATATTCTGGGATTAGACGTGCCTGTCTACGTGCAGTATGGACGCTGGCTAGGAGTGTTGCCTACCCCTGACTGGGTTACCGGTGAGTCCCAGTTTAAAGGGCTTCTCCAGGGCAGCCTTGGCCAGTCACTGCTTCGCGGCCAGGAGGCGGTAGAGGAGTTGATAATAGTTAGACTGCCAGTAACCATTGAGCTTGGCCTCATGGCAATCGTGATCGGGCTCGTGATAGCGCTGCCAGTCGGCATCTACTCGGCGATTCGCCAGGATACCGCCGCCGACTACGCTGGGCGCACCGCGGCCATCATCGGCCTGGCAACGCCCAACTTCTGGCTGGCCCTTATGGTCATGCTCTACCCGGCCATCTGGTGGGGCTGGGCGCCACCGATGGAGTGGGTTCCTTTCACCGAAGACCCGCTGGGGAATCTCGGGGTGCTCATCATTCCCAGCCTGATTCTGGGGACGGCCTCTGCTGCAGCCACCATGCGGATGACGCGCACCATGATGCTGGAGGCGCTCAGGCAGGACTATATCAGGACCGCCTGGTCCAAGGGTCTCAATGAGAGGTTGGTTGTTACGAGACACGCCATCAAGAATGCCCTCATCCCGGTAGTTACCCTGATAGGCCTGCAGTTGCCTATCCTGGTAGGTGGCGCCGTTATCATGGAGAACATCTTCAACCTGCCGGGGCTAGGCCGTCTCATGCTGGTTGCCCTCGAAGACAGAGACTACCCGCTGGTCTCCGGAGTAAACCTGTTTTTCGGCACCGCGGTTTTAGGAATAAATCTAATGATCGACCTGATTTATCCGTACTTAGACCCCAGAGTCCGCTACAGCTAATTATGAAAGCCCCCTCTCCCTGGGTGAGCTGACAGGGGTAGGCAAGTGTAGAGAACAACTACGAATGTCAGTCAAAATACCCCCTCTCCCTCAGAGCCTGCCCCGTACTCGATACGGGGGAGAGGGCTAGGGTGAGGGTGATTGACACCACTTCACTAGTGTAGTGTCCAACAATAGAAAGCTCCGGAGTGGTCGGGACATGAACGACACCACAGACATACAGTCCTCAGTAATCGAGCCAAAGAGACGCTCCCGACTGGCTGATTTCTCTGTCAGGCTGGTCAGGGAGAAGCCACTGGGTACTATCGGCGGGATTATCATATTGATGTTGATTTTTGTGGGGATCTTTGCCGATGTATTGATGCCTTATCCCTATGACAAACTAAACTTGGCAGACCGGCTGCAGGGCGCATCCGCCCGGCATCTCCTGGGGACCGATCAGTTGGGGCGAGACCTCTTGAGCCGTATTATCTACGGGGCTCGTATTTCGATACTTGTCGGTCTGGCGGCGACCGGTGTTAATGTTGTCGTCGCTGTCCTGATAGGTGGCGCTTCAGGATTCCTGGGTGGTAAATTGGACCTGGCTGTGCAGAGATTTGTCGATGCCTGGATGGCTTTGCCGGGACTGCTTATATTGTTAACCATAATGTCCATAGCGGGACGGGGTGTGTTGCAGATAATACTGGTCTTGGGGATAGCAGGAGGCGTCGTCGGCTCAAGAGTGGTCAGAGGCGCCGTTATCGGCATAAAAGAGAATGACTACTTTCTGGCGGCGCGGGCAATTGGCAGCCCCACCACCGCAACACTGATGCGGCATGTCCTGCCCAATATCATGCCTGTCGTCATCATCATATTCTCGATAACTATAGGAGGCGTAATCCTGAGTCTGGCTTCTCTGAGCTTCCTCGGATACGGTCTGCCACTCGGGGTTCCTGACTGGGGAGGTATGCTCAGCTACGAAGGACGTCGGTTCATGGAGCAAGCGCCATGGCTGGCTCTCTGGCCGGGTCTTGCTCTGACTATTACCATTTACTGTCTAAACATGTTCGGCGACGCCATGCGGGACCTCCTCGACCCCAGGCTCCGCGGCGGCGAAGGGTGAGAGGGGAGGTCGTAGGGGCGAAAGGTTTCTTGCCCCTACCGCAGGCGCCCCCCGGGTGGACCGCACGGGCCATGAGTTACCGGCATGAACATGCGATAGCGCAGGAGCCCGCTGCGATGGCGGTGCCAGTGCAGGCGATGGTAGAGTTGTGCCCACGAGTTGAATCCATGGTAGAGTTGTACCCACGAGTTGAATCCAAGGAAGGAAGAAAACAGTGACAGAGAAAAAGGGAAGACTTGCAGGCAAAGTCGCGGTGATCACCGGCGCAGGGCGCGGCATCGGCCGAGGGATTGCCCTCCACTGTGCCAAGGAAGGGATGAAGGTCGTTTTGGCCGGATTCGGGATGGAATCCATCACCAAGACCGCCGCCGACCTGGAGGCGTTGGGGGCCGAGACGCTGATCGTCCAGACGGATGTATCCCAGGTAGAACAGGTGGAAAACCTGGCAGCAGCCACGATCGAAGCATTTGGGCAGGTCGACCTGCTGGTGAACAACGCCGGGGCTGCGGGGCCGGGCAAGACACTGGAGATCACGCTGGACGATTGGAACTGGATAATGGGGGTCAATTTCTACGGGGTGCTCTATTGCCTGCGCGCATTCGTCCCACGCATGATCAAACGGGAGCAGCCAAGCCATGTGGTCAATGTCTCATCCCTTTCCGGCGTGGTCCCGGGGCGCGGGTCGTATGGGGTCTCGAAACATGCCGTGGTGGCCCTGACCGAGTCGCTCTATTACGATTTGGCCGAGTTGGCGCCCCACGTCAAGGTTTCGGTGCTCTGCCCGGGTTGGGTGGCGACCGAGTTTTACCGCGTGGGTCAATCTCGTCCTGAGCGCTTCAAAGGGGAGGTGACCGAGGTGACGGAGGAGCACCGAAAGAATTGGCGAGCGTCACTGGACGGGGGGATTACGATTGAGAAAACGGCGCAGATCCTCTTTGACGGCTTGGCGCGAGACCAGCTGTACATCGGCCTCCAGGGCTTCCGGGAAGCGGGGCAGGATGTCGGAGAAGTGGTTATGGCCCGGGCTCAGAATATCGTCCAGGAAAAGAACCCACTCATCCCGTCATCCTGAGCGGCGAAGGCGCTAGTCCGGATTTCTCGACCGCGTATGGTTGCCGCTGCGTTCACTCCCCGCCCAGCGGGGCTGCCTTTACTGGCAATCGGTGAGTCCGAGGCTATCCAGGTCGCCGTACTCGATTTCCATGATCGAGGCCGGAATGCAGCCGGTGAACCGATTTCCGCTCAGCCACAGCGCGCGCAGGTCGGGCAAGTCGCCCAACTCGGACGGAATCGCGCCCGTCAGGTCGTTCTCTGACAGGAACAGATGCCGCAGCTTGGCGAGATTGCCGAGACTGGCGGGAATCTCCCCTGTCAACCCGTTGCCGTGCAGGTCGAGGTATCTCAACTCGCCCAACTCTCCAAGCTCGGCGGGTATGCCGCCGGTAAGAATGTTGTTCCGGAGCGACAAGAACTCCAGGGAAACCAGGGTGCGCAGCTCAGCGGGCAGCCCTCCGGTCAACTGGTTGTTGTCCAGCATTACGGACTGGAGATTGGTCAGCTCGCCAAGCTGCGGTGGAATCTCGCCGGTCAGCCGGTTGTTGTCCAGATGGAGGTCTTGGAGGCTGATCATCTCGCCGAACTCGGTGGGAATCTCACCGCTCAACTGGTTGTTGTCCAAGTGCAGCAGCCGCAGATAGTACAACTCGCCGAATTCGACCGGAATCTCGCCGGTCAGCCGGTTGCCGCTCAGGTCCAGATTTGACATGTACTGCGAGTCGGCCAGTTCGGGTGGGATCTCCCCGGTGAACTCGTTGTCGCTGAGATCCAGCCTCAGCATGAGGTCGGGAGCGCCGAGCCAGCCCGGAATCTCGCCGCTCAACCGGTTGCCGCTGAGATCGAACCTCACTAGTTCCGTGAAGTTCTCGAACTCAGGGGGTATCTCGCCCGTCAGGTCGTTGTGGCTGAGGTCCATGCCCAGCAGTTCGGCCATGTTGCCGAGTTCGGGCGGTATCTCGCCGGCCAGGTCGTTGTTGTCGAGGTGGATGTGCTGCATCTTGGCCATGTTGCCGAGTTCGGGCGGGATCTCCCCGGTCAGTTGATTGTCCTCCAAGTGCAGGTCTGTAACGCTGGTGAGGGCGCCCAATTCGGTCGGAATCCCACCGCTCAGCCGGTTGTGCCTGAGGTCCAGACGTTGGAGCTTGGCGAGTTCGCCCAGCACATACGGGACCCTTCCTGTCAACTCATTGTGGCTCAGGTCTATACCCAGCAGATTGGTAAGTCCGCCGAGCTCGGGCGGAATCTCGCCGCTCAGCCCGTTGTAGTCGAGGTGCATGTGCGTCATCTCGGTGAAGTTGCCGAACTCGGGCGGAATCTCGCCGCTCAGCCCGTTGCGTTCGAGGTGCAGGTCTCGCAGGCTGGCGAGGTCGCCCAACTCGGACGGAATCGTACCCGTTAGATCGTTGTCATTGAGATACAGGACTTCCAGGCTTGCAGCGTCGCCCAGTTCGGGCGGGATCTCGCCGCTCAGCCCGTTGTTTTCGAGGTGCAAGACTTCAAGATTGGTGAGGCTGCCCAACTCGGACGGAATCGTGCCCGTAAGATCGTTGTCATTGAGATACAGGACTTCCAGGCTTGCAACGTCACCCAGTTCGGACGGTATCTCGCCGCTCAGTTGATTGTCGTCGAGGTACAGCCGTTTGAGTTCGGATAGACTGTCGCCCCATGCCGGAATCTCGCCGGTCAGCTCGTTGTCGCGAAGGTCCAGCCATTGGAGCTTGTCTAGGTTGCCCAGATCAGCCGGGACCTCTCCGGTCAGTCCACTCCGTCTCAGCGTTACCCTGACGATACGCAGCGGGTCTCCGTCCACCCTGACCCCCTTCCAGTCCGGCATCGGGGTCTCGACGCTCCAGTTCAACTCGGCTTCACCCGCCAGAGTGTCCCGGATCGCCAATAGAGTCGCGCAGTCGTCCAGCAGCTTGGGACGGTTTTCGGAGTCGGCGACATCCTCTCCCACTTCGCAGAAGCCGGACGCGCCGGGAGTGCATGGCACGAGGCCGTCCGAGCGTATCGTTAGGCCGGACCTGTTGGCGAGAGGCGCCGGAATACACCCTAAGAAGTCGTTGCCGTCCAGGAAGAGGTATTCCAGATTGACCGCTCCCGACAGTTCGGAGGGGAGGTATCCCGTAAGACCGTTGTTGCTGAGAATCAGGTGAACCAGGTTCTTTAGATCGCCCATTTCCGGGGGAATCGTTCCGCTGAGCGCGTTGTCCTGAAGGTAGAGATACTCCAAACTTTGCATGCTTCCAAGCTCCGGCGGGATGTTCCCCCTGAGCTTGTTCCTACTGAGGTCCAATATCTCCAAGGCGTCCAACTCCACCAGTCCCGACGGGACAGTCCCGCTCAACTTCCGGTCCGAGAGCCTCACGCTCACGACACGCGGAGGCGTTTGTCCCACTCGTACCCCGTCCCACTCGCGGATAGAGCGGTTGACGCTCCAGTTGAGGTACGCGCCTCCGGCCAAGGTATCGCGCAGACCCAAGAGCGCGTTGCAGTCTGCTGCCAACCGCATATCCTTTTCAGAATCGGCCACCGCTACACCCTGCGAGCACGGCCCGCTTTGCGCGGACGCGGTCGGGGACCACGAGATTTGGACTGACATCGCCGCCAGAGCGAGGAGGAAGATAATTCCCAGGCTTAGCCACCTTACGTCGGGTAGCCGTAAGCTCCGTGTTTCAGGTCTGGACGAATGTGTATCCACTGTCTTTCTCCTCCGGTCGTCTTGGCCTGCGTAAACCGCCGCGCCGTACTACTCTGACTGGGAGAGGCTTCCCTCTCCAAACTACTACGTGGGCAATCTGAGCGCGGATTGACCGAGGCAGTAACCGCCCATTAGAAATGAAGTTGGCGGAGGGGGTGGGATTCGAACCCACGATACGCGGTTAACGTATGCCTGTTTTCAAGACAGGTGCCTTCGTCCACTCGGCCACCCCTCCGCGTGAAGTGCGACCCCTTAAGATTTTAGTCCCGTGGACGGCGTGTAGCAACTTTCACCTAGTCCAGATTCTCGTATCGCAAGAATACGATACCGATTATGTTATCATGCCTCCATGAGAAGAGTTCACAGGCGCACGCTTGAGCGTGTCTTCGCTCGGCCCACGCCAGCGAACATCAGATGGGCAGAGATTGAGTCGTTGTTACTTGCGATAGGTGTAGAAGTCTCAGAAAGGAAGGGGTCTCGGGTTGGATTGAAGAAAGGGGACGAGCGCATAATTGTTCATAAGCCCCATCCCAATCCTGAAACTGGCAGAGCAACGGTTCGAGCGCTGGCCAGATTCCTAGAGAGCATTGGAGTAACGCCATGATGGAATACAACGGATATGTCGCCACGATTGAATATGACGACTCTGTGGGTTTGCTGCATGGAGAAGTGGTCAACGCCGGTCCCTACCCTATAGTCACGTTCGAGGCTGCTGATGTAGAAGAGCTTAGACGTGAGTTCCAGGTCTCTATCGACGACTATCTTGCGTGGTGTAAGGAAGATGGCGTCGAACCGAAAAAGCCTTTCTCCGGAGACATCCTTCTGCGAATCGGCCCCGACCTTCATCAACGAATCGCCGCCTCGGCTACGGAGAGCGGAATGAGTGTAAACAACTGGGTGAAGGAAGTGCTTGAGGAGTACGTGTCATAACGGTCGACGGCGGGGAGTGGTACAATCTTGGGCGGAGGTAACAACTTGCCGGGCGCTCTATCCCCATACACCGTCCTAGAGATGGGCGACCATCACTGCGTCGCCGTCCTCGGTATGCTGCTCGCCGACCAGGGCGCGAACGTCATCAAGATCGAGCCGACGTCCGGTGATCCCCTTCGCGGGACGCCCGTGTTCTCCGTATGGAACAGAGGCAAGCAGTCCGTAACGGCGGACCCCGGCGCCGACGATGACGTCGACCGACTCAACTCCCTGCTCTCCGACGCCGACGTCGTCATCGAGAGCTTCTACTCCGGCGAAAACCCATTCGATGTTCACCGGAGCGGCCATCAAGCCATCCACGTCACCCTCCCCGGATTCGGCCCCGGCCATCCCGATCACGGCGTGCGCGGGAGCGAAATCGTCGTCTCATCCGCTGCCGGCGTCTATGTGGACCGCAGCCCCGGCAACACCGAAGGCACCAGTTTCATCGCCCTGCCCTACGCCAGCATATTCGCCGCCATGGTCGCCGCTCCTGCCATCGCCGCCGCGCTGTTCCACCGCGAGAGAACAGGCCGGAGCCAGAACGTCGTCGTACCGCTTTACGACGCCATGTTCACCGCCATGGGCGCCAACATCGTCAGAAGACCTGATGTCCCGGGTCCCGCGGCGCTTTCTCCCGCAATCGGCCGCTTCTACCGCTGCGCCGACGGTCGCTGGATAAACCTGAACGCGAGCTACGAGCGTTCACTGAGGCCGCTGCTCGAAGCGATGGGGCGCCCCGAATGGTACGACGCGCTGACGGACGACAGGCTCAATCAAAACGCCGAGGAATGTGAAGAGTGGGCCGCACGCTTCCGAGAGCCTTGGCTGGAACGTACCGCGCCGGAGTGGGAGAACCTGATGGCAGAGACGGGCGTGCCCCTGACTATGTGCAGGACGCTCCAGGAGTGGATGGAGACGGAGCACGCGCGGGAATCTGGCGCCATACTGGACATCGACGACCCCTTCTATGGGCCGATGCGCCAGGTCGGAGTGCAGGTCAAGCTGAGCGACACGCCGGGCGGGACATCGAACCCCGCTCCGACGCTCGGCCAGCACAACGAAACTCTCTTGAATGTCGGCGGGAGGTAGGCAATGGCCGGAGCGCTGGACGGGATCCGAGTACTGGACCTCTGCATCATCCTGGCAGGCCCCACTTGCGGCAGAACGCTCGCCGAGTACGGCGCGGACGTCATCAAGATAGACCCCGAGCATCGTCGGCCCGCCTTGTCCCCGTGGCTCGACGTCGGACGCGGGAAACGCAGCATCTGCCTCGACATCAAGAAAGAGCGCGGCTTGGAAGCGTTCTACAAGCTGGCGGATACCGCCGACGTGCTGCTTCAAGGATTTCGCAAGGGCGTCGCTGAGCGTCTCGGCATCGGATACGAGCAACTCAGCGAGCGCAACCCCGGCATCGTGTACGCCTCCATCAACGCCTTTGGACGAGACGGGCCGTGGTCCATGCGTCCAGGATTCGATCAGAACGCGCAGGCCGCCACCGGTATGCAGCTTCGCAACGGCGGCGACGGCGAACCCGGCCCTCCCCCGTACACGTTCAACGATTACGGAACCGGCATCATGGCCGCCTACGGCGTCATGCTCGCCCTGCTGGAGCGTGAGCGAACCGGAGTCGGCCAACAGGTATCGACCTCCTTGGCGCTCACGGCGTCCACATTCTCATCCGAGTACATGGTGGACTATGACGGCCACGAGCCTTCCGAGGTCTCAGGGCCGGAGGCGAAGGGCATCAGCCCCCTGTCCAGGCTGTACCGGACATCGGACGGCTGGCTCGCGCTGTCAGCCGACCAAGACGGAGACCGGCAACGGCTGACAAATCTCGAACCCTTCAGAGCGCTTTCCGATCCCGCCGACCAGTCAGAGTTGGAGACCATCTTCGCCTCGCGCGCCACATCCGACTGGGTATCGATGTTGCGCGAAGCTGGCATCCCCGCCGCCGCCAACCGAACCCTGGACGACATCCGCTCAGACCACCATGCCAGGGAAGCGGGCCTGATAGTCTCCCAGAGCCATCCCGCGTTCGGGGAGATAGAGCACGGCGGCATCGCGCCAAGAATGAGCGTCACACCTGTCAGGGCCGGGACGTCACCCGTATTTGGCGGCGACACGGCGGACATCCTCAGTGAGCTCGGCTACTCAGATGCCGAGATAGAGTCGATGCGGGCCGCGGGAGTGATACCACAATCAGACGGCCTGCCGCTACGCTGACCCCAACTCCCCCGCCACTTCCCGCGCCCGCGCCGCGAATCTTTCCGCCAGCAGTTCGCTCGCTCCTGTGTACTTGGTCGGATCGATCAGCGCGTCTATCTGCTCCCGTGTCAAATTCTCCCGCACGTCCTCGACCTCCGCCAGCGTCTCCGTAAACGGTTTCTCCTCCACCACCGACGCCTGCGCCGCGTCGTAGATGGCATCGTGGGCCCGCTGGCGTCCGAGACTCCGGCCCAATTCCAGCATCAGCGCCTCGGACATGATGAGCCCGCCCGATAAGTCCAAGTTCCGCCGCATCCGCTCCGGGAACACCCGGATCCCGTTGAGCAACTCGATCATGTACCGGAGAATGTCGCCGACCAGTATCGCCGACTGCGTCACCGCCTGATCCATCATTTCATACGTCGTGCGGTCCGCCTCGTGTTCGGTCATCATCGCTTCCAGCGCCAGCGGCACGAGAGCGCGCACCCGCGCGGCGAACGTAACAATGTCCTGGCTCACCTTCGGATTCCGCTTCTGCGGCATCGTGCTGGAGCCGACCGTTCCCGGCGGCACCGGCTCCTCGACCTCCCCGAACTCCTGCTTCATCATCGTATAGACCTCGCGCCCCACCTTCGAGCACGTCGCCGACAGCATCCCAAGCAGCGTAACGTACTCGCAGAGATGGTCCGCCGTCGTCCGTGACGGCATCGGCATCGACCCCATTCCCAGCCTCTCCGCCATTCTGTCCTGGATGTCCAGACCGATATTACCCAGCGACCCCAGCGTGCCCGCGCCGCCGCCGAGCATCGCCACGAACACCCGACTCTCGCAGCCCCTCAGCCGTTCGACGTGCCGCAGCATCTCGTCGATCCACACCGCCACCTTGAGGCCGAATGTTGAAGGCACCGCGTGTTGTCCATGCGTACGACCGGGCAGAACGTAGTCCTTGCTCTCTTCGGCAAGATCAGCCATCAGGTTCAGGATCGTGGCGATCTGGTCCAGGTAGATCCGATGCGCCCGCCGAAGTTGCAAGAGGAAGCCCGTCTGTGTGATGTTCTGGGTGGTCGCTCCCCAGTGGACGTGGCCGCCCGCGTCGCCGTCGCAGACGCGATCAAGCTCCCAGATGAGCGGCACCAGCGGGTGTCCCGTGCGCGCCAGGCCATCATAGATCGCATCCCTATCGAGAAGCTCGAGGCGCGACTTGCGCGTAATCTCCTCCGCCGCGTCCGACGGAATCACGCCCAACTCCGCCTGAGCCTGCGCCAGCGCGGCCTCGACGTCCAGCCAAGACTGCCATACTTGGTCTTCCGAGAACAGTTCGCGGATTCCGGGGTCGGTCATTCTGAGCGCGGTCGGATGTTGCTTCACTTCAGCTTGGCCTCCATTGCGTGGTGACCGGAGTTTATGAAGCGTCCCAGACCAATGTCAACGCGAAAACAAGTAGAGGCGGGTCAATGCCCGCCCCTTCGTTAGGAACATCAAATCGAGCAGATGTCTCAGCGTCCGAACAGCCGCGCCGGACCAATCGCGCTCAACACGCCCGCGACCGACATCCTGATCCTCCTCCACCTGCCTACGTGGTGGTCCCAAGCTACCCCCATCAGTGCGCTGACCATCGCCTGCTCGTCGCTTCCCCACGCATACTGAGCCGAATCGCCGCTCGAACCTAGTCGGCGTGTCTGAACCTGCTGCATATACATCCCCCCGGATATCTATTGATGCCAAGGGGAAAGGCTAAAGATTTCCGGCCCGGCTCGCCTAGCTGTTTTCTGGTCAGGATTCGGGAATCTTCTTAGACTGGATCAGGCACGATCCCCTCCACCTTATCGGAGAATCCCCAAACTTTTAGTCCAGGTGAGTGGCGTCGTTGAACCGGTTGATACGCCACCGGCTGAGATTGACTGTTTTCTCGTCATCCGACTGCCAGAGGTCCGCATCAACGGTAAACTCGAACATCGCGGTGTTGCGTATCCTCATGCCCCACACCCGACCCGTATCCAGTATGCGAGCTATCAGGTACCGCATGATTCCACCGTGAGAAAAGACCAGCACACGATCGTCGTTTGTGCGCTCCGCCATGATTCTATCGACGACGCGCGCCCCGCGCCCCGTCCGCTGCTCGAACGTCTCAGCCCCTTCCACTACATCCAGGTTGTTTGTCTCCAAGAACCGGAGAGCCATCTCGGGAAACCGGTCTTGGATAACCTCCCACGTCAGATCTGAGAACACCCCGACGTCGACCTCCACAAGGTCGTCCCACTTGGTGATCGGAAGATCCCATCCGGCGGAGGCGATTTGGGCCGTTTCGAGCGTGCGGATCAGAGGGCTGGAGTAGATATGCGTCGGCAGATAGTCCTCAGACTCGAACCGATCGCGCAAGAGCGCTGCCTGCCGCCGCCCCCTCTCCGATAATGGATAGTCGCACCGGCCCTGAAACCGGCCATCCGCGTTCGCCGTACTCTCCGCGTGCCTGACTATGATCAAATTCATGGCGTTTTCCTAGACTCCTGGCTGGCTATCCGGCGCGCCCATAACGCCGCGCCGCCCGATAGTTTACTCCCCATGACCCTAAATATGTATGCGCGTCCACCCACCTCTCGCCAAAGTACAATACCAAGAACTATCCACCATTTACTACTCGCTGATATAATCGCCAACATCACCCCGCATGGAGAACGTCACATGACAACCGAAGTCGTTGTTGATCTAAAGAAGAAGAGCCGCGCCGCATGTGCTTCGCGGTGGTGGCGGACGACGAATACCACCGTAAGGGCGTGTTTGTGGCATTGCTCAGCGTCCAGCGGGCAGGCATGAACAACTCCGGCAATCCAGACGTGTCCCCCTGAAGCGGCCCGTATTGATAGGCGCTATCTGAGGCGAAGTACGAGCCATTGTGGTGTGCGTAGAGATTAGCGACGACCAGGCAAACTGATGTGACGACCAGAACAGCCAGCACCCCGTAACGTGTAGTGCGTGATGGCATGCAATGATTCCTCTAGGGTCGTACTCTGTCTGTCTCTAGGAAAGTGAACTGACTGGGATCGTCTGCATCACTTCCCCAATCAAAGCGGTTTCCAATCGCATCTATCGTTATTTCGGCCTCACCTCTCCTCAATGTGTAGAAAGGCCCAGGAGGGCAAGGATCAGGCGCGCGAGGCGGGTCACCACATCCAGACCATGTGGAATACCCCACATCAAAAACTCTAACGTCGTCAGGAAGCGGAACGTAGGAGCCGTCGTTGAAATGTACATAGCGGTCGCCTACTTTCGAGGGGAACGACCCAATGCCTGAATCGCTCTGGCCGCTTGCGTCGGCGGCAGGCGCGCCGGGTTCGGGAGGATCCACATAGACTCCACCCCTTGAAGTGATGTTCTCTTCCGGCCTTATGTCCATGATGATGTTGTTGACGTCCACTGTCGGATTTGCTTCCGGGCCTGATTGAGCCTCGACCGCGACGGCACGGAGCGGAGCCGTAGCTGCCGAGTCGCGGGCCGTCATTCTGACTGCCAGAATGGCGGCCAGACCCAAGGCGAACCCGGCCAAGATTGCGGTCAGCAAGAGCTTGTTGTTCATACCTCACCCTCTCATTGCATAGCTATCGGGCTGCTTCATTCCTCACCATTCTCTTTGAGCGCCAACAGAAAAGGAAAGGCGTCAAGAGCGCCGGAGGCGTCTAGGTCAAGTATCTCTCCGTTGCCGTCTATGCTGATTGAGTGCAGCCCCCGCATGAGTGTGTAGATTGGTAGGGGTGGACAGCCGTAACTGCAGTCCATCATGGTGTAGTAGTGGTGAACGTCTGAAGGCAGGTGAATGCGGGAGCCGTCTCTGAAATCGAGGTAGTCACCCCCTGGAGCGGATGGAGTAAACCCCTCGCGCGTGGGAATCGGTGTCGGAAACGCGGAGGCCGCTTCAAGATAGGCAACTAGGCTCGCCGTAGGATCCTGTTGTTCCTGTTCTGTGAGGGCATTATCTTCATTGCCTGGAACGAAAAACGCAATACCGACCAGAAAAGTCGTGACAGCCACTATCAGCACGATGGCTACCGCTGTCAGTGGGGTCTTGGTCATGACGGGTCTTCCTCTTCAGGCTGTGGGACTGGGATGAGTGTTGTGGCTTCATCCTTCGGGATGTTCGCTACGTTGGTCGGCCCAGTCTATCACGGGTGGATGTGGGATACAAGGCGCGAGATTAGCTCTTTGGGGTGTTTTGGTTGTGCGTATTTTTACAATAATTGGGTTTGCGTGTGTATCGGCGACAGAGAGTTGTGTTTGTCAGAATCAGGATTTACGGGATTGGAGGATTGGCAGGATAGGTCTTAGGGCTGGGTCTTTGGATTGCTTCGCCAGTTCGACGCGGCGGGGCGCCTTCGGCTACGCCGCGCTCCGCTCAGAAGCGGTACCATCTTCATTTCTCCCGGTCGAACAAGAACGGGAAGGCGTCTGGGTTGTCGGTATCTATGTTGAGAAAGACGACCTCGCCGTTGCCGTCCACGCTGACGGTATCCTCCCCGCGCGTCAAGGTGTAGATCGGGAGCGGGGGACAACTACCCTCACATTCCACCATCGTGTCGTAGTGGCGGACGTCTTCAGGCAGCAGGACGCGCCGACCGTCCCTGAAATCGAGATGCCTGCCGGCGCCGGGGTAGGACGGCATGAAACCTTCCACGGTGGGAATCCCCGCCGGGTACATGCTTTCGGCCCCCGCGGTCTCTGCGTGGTCGATGGAGTCGTCGTTCAGCATCGTATTAGCCGGGTCGTCGTCCGCCAGAAAGACGAGCGCCAAGAGAAACGTCACAACCGCCATGATACTGGCAATCGCGATAGTGGTCATCTTTCCGCTGTCGAATGTTTTGTTGGTCATGGCGCGAGTCGGGCGACGTCCATGCTATGTTCTCCTTCCGGCACTATATCGTATTATAGCACATCCAAGCGACCCGCCGCTCGCCCTCGAACACACCTAAACCCTAAACCTTATACCCTATACCTTAAACCTAAAACCCTATACCCTATGCCTATACCCAAACGGAGGAGTCCAGATGACAACCGAAGTCGTTGTTGATCTAAAGAAGAAGAGCCGCGCCGTCACCGACGGGCCGGACCGCGCCGGCGCGCGCGCCATGCTCCGAGCGACCGGACTCAACGACGCCGACATGGAAAAGCCGTTCGTCGCCATCGCCAATCTCGCCTCAGACGTCACGCCGTGCAACGTCCACCTCGACCGGCAGGCGCAGAAGGTCAAGGAGGGGCTGAGGGCCGCCGACAGCGTACCCTTCCTGTTCGGCACCATCACCATCAGCGACGGCATTTCGATGGGCACCGAGGGCATGAAGGCGTCCCTCGTCAGCAGGGAGGTCATCGCCGACTCCATCGAGACCGTCACCTTTGGCGAGAGCATGGACGGCCTCGTCGTCGTCGCCGCCTGCGACAAGAACATGCCCGGCGCGATGATGGCAATAGCCAGGTGCAACGTCCCGTCCCTGTTCGTGTACGGCGGAACCATCATGCCGGGCAACTGGCGCGGAGAAGACATCAACATTCAGGACATGTACGAGGCCATCGGCGCATACTCCCAGGGCAAGATAACCCTCGACGAACTCATCGGTATGGAGCGCGTCGCCTGCCCCGGAGAGGGCGCCTGCGCCGGAATGTTCACCGCCAACACCATGTCGTCCGCCATCGAGGCCATGGGAATGTCCATCCCCGGCGCCGCCTCAGTGCCAGCCATCGATCCGCGCAACGACCAGATAGCCTTCGACTCCGGCGCAGCGCTCCACAATCTGCTTGAGAAGGAGATTAACCCGCGCGACATAATGACCCGCGAGGCGTTCGAGAACGCCATCCGAGTCGTGCTCGCCATGGGAGGCTCCACCAACGCCGTCCTGCATCTGCTCGCCATCGCTCACGAGTCCGATGTCCAACTGTCCATAGATGACTTCGATACCCTCAGCCGAACTACGCCCTACATAACCGATCTCAGACCCGGCGGCCGCTTCGTCATGTCGGACATGGACATATCCGGCGGCGTCCCGGTCGTCATGAAGGAACTGCAAAGAGCGGGCCTGATACACGAAGACTGCATGACCGTCACCGGCAGAACCATCGGAGAAAACCTCGCGCAGGTTGACGCCGAGCCAGACAACCGCGTCATATACTCCATTCCCAACGCCAAGAGTCCGACCGGCGGCCTCGTCATCCTCAAGGGCAACCTCACCCCCGAAGGCTGCGTGATGAAGGTGTCGAGCACCCAGCGCACAAAGCACGAAGGCCCCGCGAGAGTCTTCGATGGCGAGCGCGCCGCCTTCGAAGCCGTCACTAGCGGCAGCATACAACCCGGCGACGTGATCGTAGTCCGCTATGAAGGCCCGAAGGGCGGCCCGGGTATGCAGGAGATGCTATCCGTCACAGGCGCGATGATGGGCACAGGCATCGGCGAAGACATCCTCCTCATGACCGACGGCCGTTTCTCCGGCGCATCCAGGGGTCCGATCATCGGACACGTCGCACCCGAAGCCGCCGTCGGAGGTCCCATCGGACTGCTCCAAGAAGGCGACACGATCAGGATGGACGTCGAGGCCAGGCTGCTAGAAGTTTCTATCCCTGAAGAAGAGATGGACCGCCGCCGCTCCGAGTGGACGCCGCCCGTGCCGCAATACACCGCGGGCGTGCTCGCGAAGTACGCCAAGCTAGTCTCTTCAGCGTCTCAAGGAGCCGTCACAACGTAGCCCAAACAGCCCCCCGACACATTCTGAGCACCGTGGTGGGCAGGTTTGAAACCTGTCAGCCCACACCAAAAACTAAACCTGCCCGCTACTTCGCAGGCGTCCGCTAACCACTAACCGCTCAAAATTAAGTCTCCCCTTACACTTGCATTGTAATAATTCTTACCTTATCATTACGCGCATCAAATAACACGAGAGGAGCCTAACGTGCCAACCTTCGAACTACTTTCTAAACAGGATGCGCAACTGGCGCTGATGACCGGCAAGCGCGCCGAGCAGCTAAAAGAGTATGTGGCATACGTACAAGAGCGTCAGCCCGACCAAGTGGGCAAGCTGACCGCCGGAGAAGGCGAGACCACCGCCGCCATCAGGCGACGCCTCGGCTCAGCCGCCGAGATACTCGGCAAGAATCTTGAGGTCAACCGACAGGGTAACGACATCTACTTCTGGGAAGAGGGAGATGAGGTCGCGCCGCGACGGCGACGGCGACGCAGGCGGGCAGCCGCAGCCGAATAGCAGGCAGCGCCACGCCACGTCAATCCGGCGTCACATTCCAATGCGGTTGACTTCGACTGGACAAGATTGATGAACGTTGTCTCTCGCACGCTCCGCAGGGTGATGAAGCCCGCCGCTATGCGGGCTTTACTCGCGTGGGAACGTATCGAGTCGGGAGTCAGCTACGACCCCACATCTTCCAAGATCAAGGCCAACCCTTACGAAAAGTACCGCAAACTCCGCGCGCTCGACCCCGTACACAGGCTCAGGCTCATCGACGGCTGGGTTCTGACCGAGTACGACCACGTTAACGCCGTGCTGAGAGACCACCGCCGTTTCTCAAACCAGCGCGACTCCAAAGGAACCAACTACGGCGACGATGCCGACTATGGCGGCGAATCCGACTATACCACCCTGCTCGGCATGGACCCTCCCGACCACACTAGGATTCGCTCCCTCGTCTCCAAGGCATTCACGCCCAGGGCGGTCGCCGGACTTCAGCCCAGAATCCAGCAGATAGTTGACGACCTGCTAGACGATATCGCCGACAAAGACCGCTTCGACCTCATCGAGTCCTTCGCGTATCCGCTGCCCATCACCGTAATCGCCGAGATGCTGGGAGTTCCCTCTCAGGACATGGACAGCTTCGAACTCTGGTCTAATGACGTCTCCCTGAGCATCGAGCCGACCGTGAGCGAGGAGCGCGCCATTCGGATCAGGCAGGCCGGAGAGGAGTTGTTCGAATACTTCGATAGCATAATAGCGTTACGGCGGAAGCAGCCACAGGATGACATGATCACCGCTCTGATGGCCGTGGAGGACGAGGGAGACCGCCTCACGCACCAGGAACTACTCGCTATGCTCCTCCTGCTGCTGGTAGCCGGAAACGAGACGACCCGAAACCTGATTGGAAACGGGATGCTCGCCCTACTGAGAAACCCCGACCAGCTTCAGAAACTGCGCGACGAACCTGACCTGATGGACAACGCGATCAACGAACTCCTCAGGTACGACTCCCCCGTCCAACTCGATGGGCGCAGGGTGGTCGAGGACCTCGAGATCGGCGGGAAGCAAATTCGCGCCGGGCAAAGAGTCATATCCATGATCGGCGCCGCGAATCGAGACCCGTCCGTCTTCACCAACCCCGACACCCTGGACATAACCCGGCAGGAGAGGAGCCACATGTCCTTTGGACGCGGCATCCATCACTGCCTCGGCGCCCCGCTTGCCTTGCTCGAAGGCCGAATCGCTTTCGCCAGCCTCCTCGAACGTTTCTCATCCATCAGCCTTCTGCGAGAGCCTGAGTACAGAGACCAAGTGGTGCTTCGCGGCGTAAATGAACTGTGGATAGAGGTCCAGCGCCCGCCCGCAGCCCCGACCGAAACTCCCTCCGCGCAACTCAGCGCCCTGAGTAGATAACATATCGCTGTTTGTGTGATCGACACGGGCTCAGTTGGCAGCGCTTTTCGCCACGCCGCGTTCCGCATATCTCCGAAAGCGGCCCAAGGCCATCAGCGGCCAGTATTTGCAGTAGAGGTGGTACTTGATCATGAACCCGGCGGGGAGTTCTATCCCCTGAAGGTCCGGGGCGCCGGATTGCCGCGCTCTGTTGGGCCGCTGCCCCACGCCGTAACCTGGGAACCCGGCGCCGGTGAACCAGGGTTCGTCCCAGGCGCCGTCCGCTTGCTGGGTGGAGGTGAGGTATCGAATCCCGCGCCGGACGGCTTCGCTCTCCCATTCTCCGGCGGCCATCAGCGCGAGTAATGCCCACGCGGTCTGAGAGGCGGCACTCGGCCCTTTTCCGGCAAGAGTGGGGTCGGCATAGCTGGCGCAGGTCTCTCCCCATCCTCCGTCTTCGTTCTGGTGATCGGCCAACCAAGCGACGGCTCGGCGCACTCGCTCGCCGCCCATGTCGTTTCGCGCCGACTCAAGGGCGGGCAGGACGGCCCCCGTGCCGTAGATGTAGTTGACGCCCCACCGTCCGAACCATGATCCGTCCGTCTCCTGCTCGCTCCACAGGTACTCTATCGCCTTGCGAAGAGGCTGAGCGTCCTGCGGATACCCCAGCCGGGAGAGCGCTTCAACCACGTGGGCGGTCACGTCGGCGCTGGGCGGGTCGATCATCTCTCCAAAGTCGGCAAACGGCATCTCAGCGACGGCGCGGCGCGTGTTGTCCTTGTCGAAGGCGGCCCAACCGCCGTTCTTGCTCTGGACTCCAAGTATCCACTCAGCGCCGCGTCTAATCGCTTCCTTCTGCCTCCGAGAGTCGGGCAGTTCGACCCTGTTCAGAGCGATGAGCGCCTCGGCGGTGTCGTCGATGTCAGGGTAGATGCTGTTGGCAAACTCGAAGGCCCATCCGCCGGGGGCCGTGTTCTTGGCCTTTACCTGCCAGTCGCCGCCGGAAGTGACCTGCGCGCCCATGAGCCAATCGGCGGCCTTTCTCAGAACCTCGCTTTCGGGCGGCAGTCCGGAGTCCTGCAGCGCGATCATGGCCAAGCAGGTGTCCCAGACCGGAGACACGCAAGCCTGCACGCGCATGGAGTCGTTCTCTTCGATGGTGAATCCCCTGAACCCCTCGATGCCCTTCCGCATGACCGGATGGCTGACGTCGTATCCCAAGACTTTGAGGGCGATCAGCGAGTACACCCAGGGGGGTTGGATGCCGCCCCATGAGCCGTCGTCTTCCTGGTGGTCGATGATCCACCTGACGGCCTTGCGAATAGCCAGCCGCCGAATTGGGTTCAGAGGCAGAGCGTTGTAGCATCTGAATACGCGGTCGGCCAGCCGGAAGGCTCCCGCCGCGCCTACCAAGTTCCCAGATCTCAGGGCATGGTCGGGGCTGTTGGGCACGAGTTCCGGTATTGCGGCTTCATCCGGGACCGCGCATACGGGCTTCTGTGAAAGCGCTATGCTCAGCGGCAGCATGGTTCCCCTGGCCCAACTTGAAAAGTCGTACAGGTTCATTGGGACCCAGGAGGGCAGGAGCACCATCTCGGGCGGGAGGACCGGCACGTCTTTCCAGCTCCACTGGCCGAAGAGGGAGAGCCATATCTTGGTAAAGACGCGGGACTTGGGTATGCCGCCCTTGGACAGTATGAACTCGCGGGCTTTGACCAGTCTGGGGTCAGCGGCGGAAGCGCCCGCCAGTTTCAGGGCGAAGTAGCACTCGATGGAGGTGCTGAGGTCTCCGGGCGCGCCGTAGTACTGGCCCCAAGTCCCATCTTCCCGTTGGGTCTTGAACAGGTGGTTGGCCAGCTTGCGCCAAGTGTCGGCGTCGCCGATGCCCAAGAAGTGAGTCAGAAGGAGATACTCGGCCTCCATCGTGGGGTTGGATTCCAGTTCGCCCCACCAGTAGCCGCCGGGGGCCTGGGCGCGGACAAGGTAGTCCTGCGACCGCTGCACGGCCTCAGCGACATCGTTTCGCAACTCTTGCGAAATTAGCGATTTCTGCGTCCCGCCTATCGAATTTCGTCCCGCCGCGAAGCGATCATGCTCGTGAACACGCTCTCGGGTATTGTCGGATACTACCACAGCGAAGAAGTCCGCGCAATTTTCGTTCGCCATTATTTCGCCGCCGGAACCGGGGTACATGGGGCAGGGTTCGTCGCGTCGGCGGTGGTCGAGGTCATAACGCGGTGGGCTTCAAACGCGTCCGTCATGCAGACCCAAAATACGCATACGCGATCGCGTCACCGTGGCTTGGCATTATACCCGATACCATCGAGCCCAGCCCTCCAACTGGTCTTTAGCATTCCGAATGCACGCTATGGTACAATGCCAACATGACAATGATCACTATAAGCAGTTTTGCACGAAGCAGGATGGAGAGGTTCGGTCTGACCGAGGATCAAGTCAACTTTGTTGTAGAACATCACGACCATACGTATAAGTCCAATAGAGATGTAGTTTACAGTTCTACGTTGCATGGTGGGCGAGGGGTGAAGGTGAGGTTACGTAACGGAGAGGTCGTTGACGCATTCACTCACCTACTAGCAGGATCTTTGAAGGAAGGAGGCGACGATGCTTAAGGTCGGAATGGACAAAAAACTGGACTCTGTGTTCATTGAGTTTGAATCGGGCACTGCCGGATACGCCGAAGAACTTGACGACTATCGGATCGTGGACTACTCCCTCAACCCTGGCAAGCCTATCGGCGTTTGCCTCCACAGCGTGAGCAGGGGGGTGAAACTCCAAGGGCTTCCACAGCCGGACTTGGTCCGCGACATTCTCAAAGGGCTTGGTATCGCTACGGTCTAACAAACGGAGTTGGGGGGTTCTATCCGGCTTTGGCGCCTGCTCGCTTGGCGAGTATGCTCTTCAGCAGTGAGGCGGCCTCTCTAGGGGCGCTGAAGGCGTTGTAGATGGTGGCGGACTCAAAGCCGCAGTGCATCATGCAGTTGGCGCACTTGTCGTTGACGCCCACTCCATAGTTCTCCCAGAGGGAGGGATCGAAGAGGTCTTGGACGTCATCCGTGTGCCTGTCGGCGAGCGGATAGCACGGCTCCCGCCAACCCTGGATGGTGTAGGTGGGATTGGACCAGGCGGTGCATTGGTATTTCCGCTCCCCGCGCAGGAAGCTCAGGTAGAGGGGGTTGTTGTAGAAGCGGATGCGTTCCAGCGCGTCGTCGGTAAGAATCCGCTTGAACACGGCGATTGACTCCTGACGGGAGAGGAACATCTCCTGGACAGGCCCATCCACGAAATCGTATCCGGCGGAGACCATGACGCCCTCAAAACCCATGTCCGTGACCAGAGTGAAGAGCTCTCGGAGGTCTTCCGGGTTTGACCCTCGGAACAGGGTGGTGTTCGAGCAGACGCGGTAACCGGCGTCCAGCGCCTTCTTGGAGGCGGCCATGGCCTTCTTCCACACGCCCTTGCGGTCAACGGCTATGTCGTGCTGGGTCTCCATTCCGTCGAGGTGTATGACCCACGCGAGGTACTTGGAGGGCGGGACTCGCTTCATGATGCGCTCCAACAGAATGGCGTTGGTGCAGCAATAGACGAAGATCTTCCGCGTGACCAGTTCTTCGATGAGTTCAGGGAGATGCTTGTACATGGTCGGCTCGCCGCCGGCGATGGACACGATGGGCGCGCCGGAGTCTTCCACGGCTTTGAGGCACTGCTCGAGGGTGAGGGTCTTGGTGATGACCGGCTCATACTCGCGTATGCGTCCGCACCCTTCGCAGGCGAGGTTGCAGGCCTCCAAGGGTTCGAGCATGGTTACAAGCGGGAAACGCTCGCGGCGATGGATGAACTTTTGCTTGATGACGTGGGAGAAGGTCTTCCACGCCAACCCGGCCGGCCGGCTCGGTTTCACCGCGCGCTCCGGCCTGTAGATCGGCAGGGCCTGCTCCGCCGTCTCCATGACTACACGCTTCAGAGGCGCTTCCGCGATTACCATGTGCCCTCCCAGTGTGGACCGCCGTGCATTGCAACAGACGCGCTTATGGTAGCCCAGTCGGGTGAATTGGTCAAAGGCGTTGAACCCAGATCCACCGTCTGACGATGGTATTGCGGTGTCGGCGGGCGCCGGCGAGACGCCCGCGCTCCCAAGCGGGGCCCACAGAACTGACACAGGCTCCTCAACCCCGGGCCTGTGTCAGATTGGTAGGTGGGCGTGTCACCCTCACCCTCAAGGGAGCTTAAAGGGGTAGGTATTCACCCTCACCCTAGCCCTCTCCCTCAAGGGAGAGGGGATATGTTTGTCCAAGGGAGAGGGGATATGTTGGTCGAAATACTGGGGCTAGGAGTCGTCTATGTGGTCCGGGGGGTGGAGGCGGAAGAGGCCGTTCTCGTCGAAGTAGGAGCGGTCGCCGAATAGGTCGATGTTTCTCATGCCGCGCATGGTCTCGAGTATCTCTTCTTCCGACTTGGAGAATTCATTGACCATGGTGTGGTACTCGCAGGGATCGTCATCACCGGAACATTCCCCGCAGGGGCCAGTGTCTTCGCGGTCTCCGTACTCTCGCTCGAACTCCTCGCGCCCTTTCCGAAAGCTTTCAAGGTACTGGCGAGCGAAGTCGTCGGCCTCGATGATCTCTTCGAGGGAGAGGGTGGGGTCGATCTCGGCGGGGTGTTTGAGGGCCCAGTCGGCGTCGAATGCGGGGTCTTGGTTGTGGTCAGGCGGGGTTTCGAGGTCCGCGACCGCGCCAAGGACACGGTCGAGTATCATCTGGCCGGCGGTGATGCGGTGGCAGGGCTTGACGGACGTGTCTTCTGGGTCGGGTTCGTGAATGTAGGCCAGGATGGAGGCGAGTTCGGCTCCGTAGTTGGTGATTTCGAGGATGTAGTATTGCGCCTCGTGGACGAGGTCGGGGACACGGTTGGGGTCGTGTGGCAGTTTGTTGGGGTTGTGCAGCCTGACGGGAGCCTGCGGCGGGCCTAGCTCGGCGTCGAGTTTCTCTTCGAGCTTGGCGACGGGCCTGTCTGAACTGTGATTCGTCTGATTTTGGGATTTCGCTGATTGTGGGGATTGGCTCGGTTCGGGAGATGGAGCGCAGTGCCGAATCTTGGCGACTTTGCCGAAGCCTCTGTCGTATAGGACCTTGGTTGCCCTGATGCGGTCGTAGGTGTTGGCTTCGGGGTCTTTTCCCTTGGCGATTTCGAGCAGGTTGTCGAGGACGCGCTGGATACCGCCGGTGGCATCCTGAAGATGCTGGGCGGCGTGTCCGGCGAATACCGGGTTGATGGTGGCTGTATGTATTTCGGACTGCATGAACATAAGTTTAGAGCATAAGGTCTTGGGATGTCAAGGGGTGATTTTAGTGGATAGTGGGTAGTGGATAGTGGAGGTGTCTGAACTATGATTTTTGTGATTGGGGTGATTATTGTGATTGTAGGCGCGGGCGAGACGCCCGCGCTCCGAAACTTCGTTAGACTAATGCACCTATCAATCTGACACAGGCTTGGAGCGGAATCTTCAGCCTCTATATGCCGGCAGGGGTTTGACGCTGTACTCGGAGCCGGAGCCGACCAAGCTTTCGACGGCGGCCCTCGCGGTGTCTAGTGACGTGAAGCACGGAATACGCGCCTCGCTTGCGGCGCGGCGGATGGCGAAGCCGTCCTGAAGCACCTCGCGGTCGCCGGTGACGGTGTTGACGACGGCGCGGACGACGCCGTCCTCGATTACGTCCACCACGTTGGGATGTCCGGCGGACAGTCGTTTGGGTATCGTGACGGCGGGCAGTCCGAGGCCGCTTATCATCGCGGCGGTGCCTTCGGTGGCGTACATCGAGCATCCGGCGGCGTGGAGGTCGCGGATCATCTGCACGGAGTCCGACTTGTCGCGGTCGGCGATGCTCAGCAGAACCGGGTCGCCCGGCTCGATAGATAGGCCGGCGGCCATGAGGGCCTTCGCGACGGCGGGGGTGAACTCGGTGTCTATTCCCATCACCTCGCCCGTGGACTTCATCTCAGGCCCCAGGTAGGTATCGACGCCGGTGAGCTTGGACATCGAGAAGACGGGCGCCTTGACTCCGACGAGCTTCTGCCGCTTCCAGAGTCCGCCGTCGTAGCCGAGTTCGTTTAGAGTGCGGCCCAGCATGACCTTGACGGCCAGCTTTACCATCGGGACTCCGGTGACCTTGGAGATGAAGGGTATAGTGCGGCTGGAGCGCGGGTTGACCTCTATGACGTAAACCTGGGTCTCGTTCGTCGAGCCAGCGCCGGACTTCGGGCTGCGGTAGGCGGGGCCGCCGACGACCACGTATTGAATGTTCATCAGGCCGCGTACATCGAGCGCGCGACCGATGCGCGTGGTGTAGTCCACGATGGTATCGACCTCTGCCTCGCTGAGAGTGAGGCCGGGGTAGATCGCCATAGAGTCGCCGCTGTGTACTCCGGCGCGCTCGACGTGCTCCATGATGCCGGGAATGAGGACGGTCTGTCCGTCGCATACCGCGTCCACCTCCACCTCTCGCCCCTCGAAGTACTTGTCTATAAGCACCCGGCGACCGGATCCGGCCTCGAACGCGCCGGTCATGTAGCGCACCAACTCGGAGGCGTTCTGGACGATCTCCATAGCGCGCCCGCCGAGCACGTAGCTCGGCCTGACAAGGACCGGGTAGCCGATTTCTTGGGCGACGTTGAGGGCCTGTTCCAGGTTCACTACCGCCGAGCCGGGAGGGTTGGGAATCCCGACGCGCGCCAAGAACTCCTCGAAGAGGTGACGGTCGGAGGCGATGTCAATCGACTGCGCGGTGGAGCCGAGTATAGGAAGCTGGGCCTGGTCGAGCGACTGCGACAGGTTGATAGCGGTCTGCCCTCCGAACTGGACCATGGACGGGGGCACGACTACGCCGTCGTGGTCGGTCTGGATCGCCTCGTTTTCGAGAATGTCGCGGACCGATTCCTCGTCCAGCGGCTCGAAGTACAGCCGGTCGCTGGTGTCGAAGTCGGTGGATACGGTCTCGGGGTTCGAGTTGGCCATCACGCTCTGGATGCCCTCTTCCTGAAGCGCCCACGCCGCATGAACGGAGCAGTAGTCGAACTCGATACCCTGGCCGATGCGTATCGGGCCGCTGCCGAGCACGAGCGCCTTGGAGTCGGGGGTGGGCAGCGCCTCGTTCTCCTGCTCGTAGGTACTGTAGAAGTACGGGGTTTGCGCCTCGAACTCGGCGGCGCAGGTGTCCACCATCTTGTACACGGGCCGTATGCCGCTCTCGTGCCTGAGCGCGCGCACCTGGTCGGCACTGCGGTCGGTCAGGGTCGCTATCTTCTCGTCGCCGAAGCCGAGACGTTTGGCCGCCCAGAGCAGGTCGGGCGTGAGCGCTTCGGAAAGCAGGCGGCTTTCCATGGACGCAATCCTGCCGAAAGCGCGCGTGAACCAGGGGTCGATGCCGGTGGCGCGGGAAAGCTCATCGGGCGAGATGCCCCTGCGGAGCGCGGCCATGAGCGCCCACAGCCGCTCGTCGTTCGGCTCGATTGGGAGCGTATCCAGCAGATCGCCGTCCCCGTTCCACGTTCTGTCCTCCCACAGCAGGGAGCGGTTGGTGATCTCAAGCGACCTGACGGCCTTCTGGAACGCGGCTTCGAAGGAGCGATCAATCGCCATGACCTCGCCCGTGGCCTTCATCTGGGTGCCGATGCCCCTGTCTCCGCGCGGGAACTTATCGAAGGGCCAGCGCGGAATCTTGACCACGCAGTAGTCCAATGCGGGCTCGAACGCGGCGAGGGTCTGCCGGGTGACGGCGTTCGGTATCTCGTCCAGCCGCTTTCCGACGGCAATCTTCGCGGCGACGCGGGCTATCGGGTAGCCGGTCGCCTTAGACGCCAGCGCGGAACTCCTGCTGACGCGAGGGTTGACCTCGATGATGTAGTAGCTACTCTCCGCGCGCGCGTTGTCCCCGAGCGTCTCGGCGACAACGTCGCCCGGCTCTAGGGCCATCTGGATGTTGCACCCACCCTCGATGCCCAGCGCGCGGATGATCTTCAGGCTGGCAGACCTGAGAAGTTGGTACTCCTTGTCGGTGAGGGTCTGGCTGGGCGCGACCACGATGCTGTCGCCGGTGTGGACGCCCATGGGGTCGATGTTCTCCATGTTGCAGATCGTGATGCAGTTGTCCGCGCCGTCGCGCATCACCTCGTACTCGATCTCCTTCCAGCCGACAAGCGACTTCTCGATCAGCACCTGGTTGATGGGACTTGCGGCCAGTCCGCCGCGGACGATCTGGTCGAACTCGTCCTGCGTGTTCGCTATCCCGCCTCCGGTGCCGCCAAGGGTGTAAGCCGGGCGGATGACCGCCGGCAGGCCGATCTCATCGAGAACCCTGCACGCCTCGTCCAACGATTCCACGGTGGAGGACGGCGGGACCGGCTCGCCGATGCCGTTCAGCAGGTTTCTGAAGAGCTCCCTGTCCTCGGCGTTGCGTATCGTTTGAAGGGGCGTACCCAAGAGTCGGACGTCGTAACGGTCGAGGACGCCGGCGTCGGCGAGATCGACGGCGAGGTTCAGTCCGGTCTGGCCTCCTAGAGTCGGCAGCACACCGTCGGGGCGCTCTTGGGCGATGATCCGCTCCAGCACCTCGACCGTCAGGGGCTCGATATAGACCACGTCGGCGATGTCTTCGTCAGTCATGATGGTCGCTGGGTTCGAGTTGACGAGCACGGTGGTCACGCCCTCCTCTCGGAGGGCTTTGCAGGCCTGCGTTCCGGCGTAGTCGAATTCGGCGGCCTGCCCAATGACGATGGGGCCGGAGCCTATTACAAGGACTTTTGATGGGGTGTTGGTCACTGTCTTATCGATTCCTATGATGGCTGATACAGCTTTAACTCCGATATTCGCTCGAACCCCCTATCCAAAGTGAATAAAGGTACGTCGTGCCTGATGGCGGTGGCGGCGATAACGGCATCGAGATCGGACATCTTCTCTCCGGCGCCCATGTAGCGTCTGCTCAGTCTGCCTGCCCATATCCACGTCTGCTGATCCACTTCCAGGAAATCGATGGCAGTTATCCGCTCGGTGAGGAACTCGAACTCGTCGTCGGAGCGGGCGCCTCTCAGGTACTCCATGACTACAGGGCCGTTTACGGCGGCTTCCCCGGATATGATCAGGGACGCTACGTGTTTGGCTTCTTCCGAGTTCGGAAGTCTTTGGGCCTGCATAAGGACCGATGACTCCAACAAGATCATCGAGCGGGATCCTTTCCTATGGAGTCGAGGAAAGCCCAGCGTCGTCGGTCCAGTTTGGCAGTTTCCTCGCCGTAGTCGTCAACTATAATGGTTCCCCAAGAGTCGATGAGTTCCTGAACGCGCTTACGGCGAATGTATTCCTTCAGAGCGACGTTCACAGCTCGGCTCTTCGTCTTCTCCCCAGTAACTGCGAGAACGGAATCAAGCAGCTTGCTGTCTATGTCGAGCGTCGTCCGCATAGTTGAACCTCCTGAGCGCATCATATATTCGCATCATTATAGCACACCATTCTATTGCGTCCAGTCAGTCTCATCCAGTACTCTCTGAGACCATAGACAAGAACTCGTCAAACAGGTACTCGTTGTCACCGGGGCCGGGAGACGCCTCGGAGTGGTACTGAATGCTCATTATCGGCAGGGAGCGGTGGCGTAGGCCCTCGACTGTGCCGTCGTTCAGGTTGACGTGGCTCACTTCGATCTCCGACGGCAGGCTGTCGGCGTCCACCGCGTACCCGTGATTTTGGGCGGTTATGTGGACGCGGCCTGTCCTGATCTCCTTGACCGGGTGGTTGCCTCCTCTGTGTCCGAATTTCAGCTTGTAGTTCCGGCCTCCGAAAGCCCTAGCGAGTATCTGGTTGCCGAGGCATATCCCCATGATAGGGACCCGTCCAATCAACCCCTTCGTGGTCTCGACTGCATAGTCAAGCAGCTCGGGGTCGCCTGGTCCCGGAGACATCAGAATGCCGTCCGGTTTCATGGCAAGCAGTTCCGTCGCGGACGCGGTGGCCGGGTACGCCATTACCTCGCAGCCGCGCGTTCGCAGTATTCGGAGTATGTTGTACTTCAGGCCGCAGTCGTCAACCAGGACTCTGAACCTCGGCTCCGGCGGCTCCGCGCCGGGCACGGGGGTGTGCCACTCATACGGTTCAGGGGTCGAGACCTCGCGCACGAAGTCGGTTCCCTCATAGGTGGGCAATTCCCTGAGCCGGGTGAGCGCGTGCTCCGGCGTCTCGTCCAGCGCGATGGCGCCCATCATCACCCCTCGGCTCCGAAGGCGGCGGGTGATGGCGCGTGTGTCCACTCCGCTTATCCCCAGCGTTCCGTGAGACTTTAGAAACTCGTCCAGCGTCATCTCGCTCGCCGAATGGCTGGGCGCGTCGCAGTACTCCCTGACGACGAAGCCGGACACCTGTATCCGGCGCGACTCGAAGTCCTGCCGGTTGATCCCGTAGTTGCCGATAAGCGGGTATGTCGGGACGACGATCTGCCCCGCATACGAGGGATCGGTAAGTATCTCCTGGTATCCGGTCATCGACGTGTTGAACACGACCTCACCGTGGGTGGGGCGGGAGATGTCGCCAAAGGCTGTTCCGCTGTATGCGGTGCCGTCTTCTAGGACTAGGTGGGTGGTTGTGGTCATACTGGTGAACGCTCACAGTCCAAGAGCCAGCCGTAGCCCGGAGTCTACGGCAGACATTATCCGATCCGGCAATCTACCAACCCTGTCTCTGAGAAACGATTGGTCCACGGTTAATATCTGAGATACATTTACAACCGAGTCCATGGTGAGAGCCGATTGGTTGCGTTCGATGAGAACGTTTCCCGGCGCGTCACTCACTTCTAAGTTGGACGTGATGGCGACGACGACTGCTGTTCTGATACGGCTGTCAGTGAACCAGTCACTTTGGATTATCACGACCGGCCGTGTGAATCCCGGTTCTGAACCTTCCGGTTCGGGCAGATCAGCCCACCAGATTTCTCCGCGGCGCACTACCAGTCTTCCTTTCGCAACGAGGCCCACTGCATGGCGTAGAGGACAGGGTCAAGCCCTGAGTCCACTTCAGAATAGACTTCGTTGAGTTTCTCAGTAACCCAGTCGCCACTCTGCGCGTCTCTGGAAACTTCTGTCCGACCGTCTGCCAGTTCGGACTTGACCTGCTCCGATGGCGCGGGTTTTTCTCCAGAATATCGGATACGTTCTACTTCTCTTGAATCCTCAACGTCTTGCAGTAACTCCACTAGCTCTTCCCAGAAGGTGTAGTCAAGCAAGACGGCTTTTTTGTTTCCATTAGAGTCTGTGACAAACTGTGCCTTCTCTATCAGTTCATTGGCTCTCATGTTGTCTCTCCACCGTCCGCGTCTTGGTTCTCCCAAGCCTGGTACACTGCTTGCACAAGCCTAGTCAATTCGTCTTTGTGAGCCTCTCTCTTGTCATCACCAATCAGAAAATCAATCCCATCTCCATACTCATTGCTGTAGTGATTCACTTCGTGTCGGATTTCTGTTTTGGCAGACTCGAAAGCCTCCGGGCACAACGCAATGGTCCATGGATAGAAGAATAGCCGCACCCTACCGCTCTCTGGGATGATCCTGGCATACCAAACGCGCCGCAGAGTCAAATTGGAAGAATCTGTCCGTACTGTCTCCGAAAATCTGTTAGGACTGTTCAGGAACAGATCTCTCACCTCCGAAAATGTCCCGGACACCCCAAGTGACTCAGCTAGATCAAGCAATCTCTTTCGCCGTTCATGTTTTCTCAGGCTTGGCTTTTTCAATCTAGGACTGACTACTTTGGTACTGTCCACTTCTACCCGCTTAGCCAAAATAGTCTTACCATCGTATCTAAAGCCGTGAAAGGTCAGCAGCGTAATATCCATGTTGCTATTCTCGGCGAGGAACCTCACCATTCGCTCAGTTGTATCATCAACGCCCAAGCCCACTAAGACCATACGTAGCGGCTTGAGTGACTCTAGAGACTCTGCATCCTCAAAATTCTGCTGACCATACCAGTCCGAAAAGTTATCTATTTTGTTAATGCCGTGACTGCCCGATTTCTCGGATATGTAACTGGCGAGCGCGTCAAGATCCATACTATCTAGGTAGGATGCGTAATCTATGACCTGCGCGACCGCCTCGCGTGTCAGCGTGTCGCGCTTCAACTCGAACACAACCAGACGACCGTCGCCGTCCACGCCAAGCAGATCCAGTGGCCCTCCCTCTGTCGGGGTCTGCCGTCCTACCAGTACAAGATCTTCTAGCAGTAAGTCCGGGCGACTGACAAGCGTATCTTCAAGCAGTCGCTCCGTGTCCGTCTGACCGGCCGGCTTCAAGTCCTCGACCTGAGAACCGTCAAGCGCCCATATCTTAATGTCTTCCAAGAGTGTCCTCCTAACCCTTGAATACAGCTTCTCCCCCACACACCACCTCGCCCCCCAACAGCGTCGCCACCACCCGACCTCTGAGCGTAGTCCCGTGCAGAGGCGAGTTCTTCCCCTTCGACACGAACGCATCGGTATCTACGATCCACTCGGCGTTTGGGTCGAGGATTGTCACGTCGCCCTCTGACCCCGTACGCAGTGTTCCGATGTCCGTGCGACCCAGGAACCTTGCTGGCGCGGACGTGAGTTTCTCGATCATCATCGGCAGTGACAGACGCCCATCATGGACCAGCGACATGACCGACCCAAGCGCCGTCTCCAGCGCGCTGATCCCCATCGCCGCCTCTTCGAACGTACACAGCTTTTCGATCTGACCATGCGGAGCATGGTCCGTTGCTATCACGTCGATCGTCCCGTCCGACAGCCCTTCCACCATCGCCTCCATGTCGGTTCGTGCCCTCAGCGGCGGATTGACCTTGGCGTACGTGTCATATGCCGCCGTGCCGAGCGCGTCGAACGGCTTTCCCCCTCTTTCTCCCATCACCGCCTCGTCCGTCAGAGTCAGGTGATGAGGCGTAACCTCGCAGGTTACGTTGATGCCGTCCTCCTTGGCCCGGCGCACCAGGTCGAGAGTCCCTACGGTCGAAATGTGCGCTATGTGGACATGCCCACCCGTCAGCTCCGCCAGCGATATGTCGCGGGCGACCATCGTCTCCTCCGCCGAGTTGGGAGCGCCCTGGATTCCGAGACGGTTGGATACCCAACCCTCGTTCATGTGACCGTCCAGGAACAGGTCCGGCGTCTCGCAGTGGTTGATGATCGGAAGACCAAGACCCGAAGCGTAGCTCAACGCCTGCCGCATGATGTTCGCGTCGGCGACCGGATTTCCATCGTCGCTGAACCCGATGCAGCCCGCTTCGGCAAGCTCTCCCATCTCCGCAAGCGCCTTGCCCGCCGAGTTGTTCGTCACGCACCCTATCGGAAGCACGCGCACCGCTCCCTCGACTCGCGCCTTCCCAAGCACGTACTCCACGGTAGCCCGCGTGTGCATCGTCGGCTCTGTATTTGGCATCGCGCAGACCGTTGTGAATCCACCCTTTGCCGCCGCGCGCGTGCCTGTCGCGATCGTCTCCTTGTACTCCAGCCCCGGCTCCCGCAGGTGGCAGTGCAAGTCAATGAATCCGGGCGTTACAACCAGTCCACCCGCCTCGATGACCTGAGCGCCCTCAGGCGGCTCTATGACCTGCTCGACACCGGCGACCACGCCGTCCTCTATGAGCAGGTCCCCGACCCGGTCCACACTCTGCGACGGGTCAATGATCCGTCCGCCCTTGATGAGCAACTGTCCCATTTACTCGCTCCTTACGGCCATATCCAAGACGGGTTCCACACAGTCCCACAGCGGTAGATTTGACCTCCTATCCCACCACCTGAACTCGCAAACATCATCCGCTGGCGTAACCTCACCGCTGGCGGCAACACGAAACACACTCTGTACCTGCCCCCAGTAGTCGATACCGTTGTCACCCCAGAAATCGCAATAGTCAAATAGATACTCCACTCTGGACGCGACCAGTCCTGTCTCCTCATGCAGTTCTCTGACAACGGCGGACGCGCACGACTCACCCCTGTCCACGCCTCCCCCCGGGAAAACGAACGTGCTTTCATTGGGATCCCTGACCAGAAGGACCTTTCCATCACGAATCACCAAAGCAGTCGCCCTGCGCCGGATTCTCCGTTCCACGGTCTGTTGCTTAGGCATCTTTAATGCTCCGCCAGTATGCCCCGGACGTGCGGATACACCGGCGTGTTGTCCTTCATGTCCCACCAGATGTACCAGTCGATCTCCCCTCTGGCCTCCGGCTCTCCGTCCGCCTCGACCTCGTACACGCGGTGGACGTTGTACTTTCCTTCGAAGCTGAACAGATACCTGATCGAAGTTGCCTCCAGGCCGGTCTCCTCGTGAAGCTCGCGCGCCGCCGCCACGATAGAAAGCTCTCCGTCCTCGATGCCGCCGCCCGGAAGACCGTAGGAGCTGCGGCCCCGGTCCCTGACCAGTAGAATCCTGCCATTGCGCCGCATTATCAGAGTAGCCCGCTGACGAGGGAGTGTACCGCCCCGGCTCAGGTACTGGGCGCGAAGTTCGCTGTCGCGCAGCGTGGCGGCCGGCGAGCGATCCCCGTTTTCCGTCAAACGGCTCATCCTCTCAGTCCCCTCTGGTCCCGGACAGGCGTAGCGACGCTGTACAGCAGCACCATTCGGATCGCCACTCCGTTCGTCACCTGCTCCTCTATCACCGATCTCGACCCGTGCGCGACCTCTGGGTCTATCTCAACGCCCTCGTTCATCGGGCCGGGGTGCATGACCAGGACGTCAGGACTCGCCAGCTTGAGCCTCTGCGGGTTGATGCCGTACGCCCTAGAGTACTCCCTCAGAGACGGCAGATGGCCCGCCTGCTGTCGCTCGCGCTGAAGCCTGAGCGCGTACACCACGTCCACGCTATCCAGCGCCCGCTCCACGTTGGTCTCGATCTTTACATCTGCGAACGGGTGACCCTCGACCTCAGCGCGCGCTTTGAGCATGTCACGCGGCAGCAGCGTCGGCGGAGCGCACAGCGTGACCTCCGCGCCCATTCTGGTCAGGCCCCACAGGTTGGATCGCGCGACGCGGCTGTACAGCACGTCACCCACTATCGTCACCCTCAGCCCCTCGACCCGTCCGAAGTGGTTCCGCATCGTGTACATGTCCAGCAGCGCCTGCGTGGGATGCGCGTGAGCGCCGTCCCCCGCGTTGATCACGCAGGCGTCCAGGTGTCTGGCCAGGAAGTGCGGCGATCCCGATTCGGGGTGCCGGATTATGATGATGTCCGCATTCATCGCCTGGAGCGTCAGCGCAGTGTTGTATAGCGACTCGCCCTTTTCAACGCTGCTGCCCGACCCCGAAACGTTGATAACGTCCGCGCTCAGTATCTTCGACGCCTGCTCGAAGGACACCCTCGTCCGCGTGCTCGGCTCCGTGAACAGCGTGATAACCGTCTTGCCTCTAAGAGTGGGCACCTTCTTGATCTCGCGGTTCATAACCTCGCGCATAGCGTCCGCGTTCTGGAAGACATCCTCGATCTCGGACGGGGAGAAGTCGTCGAGGTCCAGGACGTGTCTCCGCCCCGGCTTGATCAGCGGCCTCGAAGTCCGTACTGCCGGTCGCGCGCCCGGCACGGCGGAAGCGCCGTTGATCGTGTCCGGTCGTCTCTGCGTGCGGCTCGTCTGAATCATGCGTCGCTCCTCCTGGACAGCAGGACTTCGTCCGCGCCGTCGATCTCTTTCAGCCGAACGCCGACCTCTTCCTCGCGGGACGTAGGGACGTTCTTGCCGACGTAGTCGGCCCTGACCGGCAGTTCACGGTGCCCCCGGTCCACCAGCACCGCGAGCTGAATCTGGCTGGCCCGGCCAAAATCCGTCAGCGCGTCCATAGCCGCCCTGATGCTGCGGCCCGTGTACAACACGTCGTCCACCAGCACCACGCGCTGATCCTGGATGTCGGGCATCCTCGTCTGCCGCATCACGGGCCTGGCCCCGCCCGAGAGGTCGTCGCGGTACAGCCCGATGTCCAGCATTCCGACAGGGACGTCCACCCCCTCGAAGTCCTTCACGTAGGCCGCGATGCGCTGAGCGATGGGCACTCCGCGCGTGTGCATCCCGATCAGAACGACATCCTCGGCGCCGCCGTTCCGCTCCAGCACCTCATGGGCGATGCGAACGAGCGCCCTCCGCATCTCATCGTCCGTCAAGATGCGGCGTCCCACTGTCTGCGAGTCGTTTCCGGCCAACGAAAAAACCCCTTGCACTGCTGGCAAGAGGTTCGCGATATAGCGTTGGGATCGGACGGGATGCGCCCGGTGTCCCATGTTACTCGCCCCTTGCCTGCCTCACTGGACCGACTTAAAGGGTGCCGACGGTCTCTTCTCCGAAGTCCGTCACGCCCATTCTACGCAACCCGCCCCCGCCTTTGCAACCGCCGCGCTCAGCGCCTTAAAGGAGAGTGGGCAGCATCCCCCGCTATCCCAGCGCCCGTTCGAAGACGTAGCGACCGAGGTCTCGATTCTCGTTGAACTCGAATCCGTTGAAATCGCCGTTGTAGCCGATGAGCGGGATGTCCTGCTCATGCGCTGAGGCGTGAGAGCGCAGGCCGTGCCCCGCCCCCGTATCCTGCCAAGAGTCGCCGATCTCCTTGGGGCCGAAGACTGTTTCGGCGTCGCCGGTCACAACGAGGTCGCCGATCCGGTCATAGTTGAGCCTGAGCTCGTCAGCCGCCTCCTGCCGCGTGTACACCCTCTCAACCCCGTCCGTATCCGCGAGCGCCTGAATTGCCTCGTCCATACGATCGAGACTGCTCTGATCGAGGTAGATGAACATGCACCCGCCCAGGTTGTTGTGATGCACGACGTAGCGGTCCTTGATGATCGGCACCGACTCGGCGCGTATGCCCTCGCGCTCCAAAACGTCGGACAGGTCGATCATCCGGGACTTGGCGCTCATACCGTGGTCTGCCGTAATGAACAGGGTAACGTCGGGATGCGTCTCGACCAACTCGCCGATAGCGTCGTCCAGAATCTTGATGTGCTGCTGCGACTCCGGCTCGTCGGGTGCGTAGGTGTGCATAGCAAAGTCGGTCGTGGAGATATAGACGATGTCCGCCGGTTCGAGCTTCATCGCGTGGCTGGCGGCGCGGACCGTCCAGCCGTTGACCTCAAGCGAGTAGATGGGCGGCGGCGGTCCCACGCTCTCCACGGCCCAGTCGGGCGCCCGCTCGGATGAGATAGCAAGGTCGGCGCCGTCCGACAACAGTGTCCGCAGCTTGTCTTTGGACGTCGAGAGTATCGTCCTGGCCCTAAGCCGCCGCGCGCGCTGGAACATGGTCTCGGACAGGATGTAGTCGCCGGACTCCATGTAGATTTCCTCGCCCGTCTCGCGCACGAGCCTGTAGTTGGAGCTGATTCCGTGCTCGGACGGATACTTTCCGGTGACGATTGAGACGTTGTTGACGTTGGTCACGGACGGCATCATGCACTTGCCGGTATTGTGGAAACCGCGCTTGCCCAGTTCCCGTATATTCGGGGCGTCGCAGACGGCAACATACTCGGGGTCGAAGCCGTCTATGGTGATGATGACAGTGGTACGTGACATAGGTTCCTCCAGAGTTTACAGTTGGTCTCTTCCAGTTTACAGTATTAGCTAAGGCGTCTGAACCAGCGTGGACGCGGGCTGGATATCGGCAGTGAGACGCTTCTTGTCCTTGGCGAGTTGGCGAAAGTCGCACTCGGACTGTATGCGATGCCAAAACGCGTCCGACTGTCCGAAGAAAGCGCCGAACCGGATGGACATGGCGGGCGTGATTGACCGCCGTCCATGTACGATCTCGTTGATCGCTCTCGGAGCAACGCCAATAGCGCGCGCCATGGCGTTCTGGGAGATACTCATGGGCTTGAGATACTCTTCAAGCAGGATTTCGCCGGGGGTGATGGGGTTGGGCATGACAAGCGCCTGTGACTGTGAGTATGGCTTACTCTTATAACGTATAACGTCACAGGGGGGCTTGTCAATGGTAATCGACTATTGAAACTTCCTCAGGGCCGAATGGAGTCCAACGGAATACTATGCGCCATTGGTTGTTGATGCGGATTGAGTGGAAACCTGCTCTGTCCCCCTTGAGAGTTTCGAGCCGGTTGCCGGGTGGAACCGCGAGGTCTCTGAGGTAGTCAGCACTGTGCAACTGTATCAACTTTCTCAGGGCGACGCGTGAGATAGAGCTAAACCGGCGGCTCCGTTCCGAGACGAAAAGGTCTTCAGTGTCTTTGTCGGCGAAGGATAGAATCACGATAGGCTTACCTATGTCTGTATAGTTTACAGTTGACGCCTGCCAGTTTACAGTATCAGCCACAGCCCTATACTTACATTGAGAGGAAAACGAAATGGGGTTCATTCACGTCAACGTGGACATCGCCAATCTGGCGGCCCCGGACGTCAGCGAGAGTGTCCGCGTGATAGTCGATACGGGCGCGACGCTGAGTATCCTGCTGTTGGATAGGCTGGGGGTGCGCCGAAGACATAGGCGTCGCTTACAGGGATTCGGCGGCGTGGTGACACGCGATACCGGGACGGTCAACATGAGCTACGGAGACTCTGAGGAGGGCGTGACCGTAGTATTCGGGAACGAAGACGACCCGCCCATCATGGGCGTAACCGCTCTGGAGACTTTAGGCTTCGAAGTGGACCCGGTCAACGGCAGGCTGAACCGGGTGGATATGCTGGTAATGTGAGGGACGCTAGCTAGTCTGCCGGAACCGGCTCCGCCGTCCGTCCCGCGAACTCCGGCATCACCTCTTCGGCGAACTGCTCCATCTGCTCGATGATCACCGACTGCGGCGTTCCAACCGGCTGGCTGACGCTGACGCGCTCCATTCCGGGATACGCCTCCTCGACCTTCTTAAGCTGCTCGATTATCAGGTCGGGCGGCCCCGCCAGGAACCCTCCGCTCCTCACCGCGTCCTCGATGCGCGGGAGGTCTGCCGTCGGCGCGCGGGACGGGTCTGACATGGCGTCGATCTGCTCGTCGCTGAGGTCGCGCACCAGCCTGAGCGGCCCGAACATCTTGAGGTTCTCCTCGTAGAACTTTGCCGCGACAGCCATCGCCTCCTCCTGAGTGTCGGCGATGTAGAAATGGAAGCCGATGCACAGGTTCTCGCCAAGCTCGAGGTCGCGGCCCGCGCGAGCGTTGGCGTCGCGGTACGACTCGATCACCCTCTGCATCGCGCCGCCCTCCGCCACGCCGCCGCCGATTATGCCCTTGATCCCGTGCTTTGCCATGAAGTCCAGGCCGCGCGGAGTCGCGCTCTGGATCGGCTGCCAGCACTCGACGGGCAGATTGACCGGACGGGGGACGAGCGTGATCTCCTTCAGCGTGTAGCCGCGATACGGCGCCTCCGGCGGGATCGTGTAGTACTCCCCCTGGTGGGAGAAAGACTCCTCGTTGAACGACCGGAATATGATCTCCACCTGCTCCTCGAAGAGGTTGCGGTTAGCCTCCTGGTCCAGGAGCGGCGACCCGAAAGTATCCACCTCGCGGGTGTGGTAGCCGCGCCCGACTCCGAATACGGTCCTACCCTTTGTGAGAATGTCGGCGGTCGCGTAGTCCTCGGCGAGCCTCAACGGGTGCCACATCGGGGCGATGTTGAAGCCGCAGCCGATCCTGATGTTCTCGGTGACGTGCGCGAGATGCACGGCGGCCATGAGGATGTTCGGGATGCACTCGTAGCCCTCCGGCTGGAAGTGGTGCTCGGCCAGCCAGAAAGTGTCGAATCCGAGCCGGTCTAGGGTCTTGGTTATCGCCTCGGTCTTGTCGAATACGGTGACGAGGTGATCATTAGAGAAGAGACGGTCGTTGACCGCGGTCCCGCCATAGCCGACGTCCTCCATATCGACGTGACCGGCGTAGAGGCTGTCGAACTTGGTGATCATGGCTGCACTCCTATTCGTAAGCAAGTCCGCCGCCTGAAAGCCGGCCCCCGCTCACTCTCCCTGTCGCCGCAGACGTTCCCTGAGTTCCGCGACCTCGGCTTCGGCTGCGATCCTGGCTCTGCGCTCCCCGGAGAGATCTTTCCCAGAGTCGATCAGGTACCTCAAGTAGCGGCCGGATACGGGCTCTTGTAGCTGCGGAAGGTATCTCCCAACGACCTCTCCGTCCTCTACTACGCATATATTCAGTCCGATCACGCTGCTGTGTCCATATAGCAGGCCGTCCTCATTGACGCCTAAGTCTATCGGCTCATACTCGCCGTTCACCAGCCGGAAGCCAAGCAGCGTGCTGCCATAGTGGTCGCCTCCGCTCGGATCGAACAGCCAGTATTCAGGCGCCCCCATCCCGGCGTACCTCTCCAGCTTGATGCTTGAGTCCCTGTATGCCGTGCTCTCCGACGCGATTTCTAAGATGAAGTCCGGAGGCTTGCCCACCTGCCAGATGTGGTAGCCGGTCTCCCTCAGGATTGCTTCACGATTGACGCCAAACGCCACGCAGCCGTCGGGCCACAGACAGTCGCGGAGGTTTCGCGGATTGTCGCGGACCGGGAACAAGCCATTGACGTACACTGTGGGGTCATCCGAGAAGTAGGCGGCGAGAGTAGGCATGATCTTGAAGAAGGATGACGACTGGAGCATGTCGAGAGGTGCATAGCCTTTCGTTTCTCTGGGGTCTTCATACTCGATGGGGGGCCACAACGCTGACTCGCGTTTTGGAGTTGTGGATCTGGTAGTCACTTCTAAACCTCTTCCCTATGTCCGACCTTTTGATGCCGGAAATGGTAGAGCAGACGTTGACGTTCGGCAAGTGCAACGCCCACCCGGACTTTAGTCACTCAAGCGACTCCAACCGCCTCTTGGCGGCGGCGATGGCTTTCTCCACGGCATCGACGGGGTCGGATGCCACCGTGATGGATGTATCGGGGAGACCGGAGCTTGAAAGCTCCCAAGTCTCGAGGCCGATGACCGGAATGTCTTCGCCGAGGGCGTGGCCTATCTCCGACAGCGTTCCGTATGCGCCGCCGACCGCGATGACCGCCATGCCTGTCTTGGCCACGATGACGTTCCGCGCGTAGCCCATGCCGGTCAGGATCGGGATATCGACGTACTCGTTGCCCGCGAGGGGGTTGTCGCCCGGCAGGATTCCGATGGTGGCGCCTCCGGCGAACTTCGCGCCCTTGCACGCCGCGAGCATAACGCCGCCCAGTCCGCCGCAGACGATGGTCACGCCCCGCAGCGCCAACTCTCTGCCGACCTGCTCGGCTAACTCCGCGATGTGAGGCCGCGCGGTTCCCTCGCCGATTACTCCGATAATCAATGGACTGCTCGCTCTACCTGTGTAGTGTCGTCACGCCCTAATTGTATATCACTTCGTATCATCCGCGACGATGACGCCAAAGCCGTCGAAGACCAATGCGCTGACCTGAGACGGAAGCATCGTCGCCCCGGTCAGACTGGCCTTCATGATGTGCTGGCCGCTGATGAGCGCTCCCCGGAGATCGGCGCCGTCGAACTTCGTGTACTCGCTGACGAACGCGCCCGAAAGTCGGCAGTCCTCGAAGACAACACCCGTGAAATCGCAGCCATCGAGGTCGCATTCCGTGAAGTTCACGCCGGAAAGCGTCTGATTGGCGAAGCTGTGACCCCGGAGAGACGCCATGCTGAAGTCGGCGCGCTCGACCTTCACCCCGTCCAGCTTGGCCGTTGAGAGATCGATCCCTCTGAACCGGGACCCCCTGAGATCCGCTCCGAACAGGTTGGATCGATCCAAATCCGCGCCGGAAAGATCGCAATCTGTGAGCTTGGATAGATTGAGTTGCGCGTTCGTGAGCTTGGCAGAGGTGAACCCGCACCCGGTAATCACCGCCTCGTGGGCTTCGATCTTCTCCATCCTGGCCTCTTCGAGGTCCGAGTCGGAGATTCGCAACTCATGGCAGACGAGGTTGGTCAGGTTCGCCCGCCTCAGAGTGCAGCCCTCTATGCGCAGCGAGTCCGCCTCGATGTCGGCGAGGTCCGCCCCGTCGAAGTCGCAATTCCTGAAGACATCGCCGCCGTTGAGCATGTCGAAGAGCGTATCTCCGTCCGCAATCCTGAGTCCCTCGTAGATCGTCAAGGGGCACGTTGGAAGCGCCATCGGGTAGCGTTCTTGGGAAAGTCGCTCTCCGTCCACGCCAAAGCCTTGTCCAAGCTCAGCCTGTAAATGCCCTGAGAGACTTCTCCGAGGGACATCTCATACTTGCGCTCGTATTCAGAGACCATCTCAGGCGTTGAAGAGACCTCCTCGAATCTGCCCTCGAGGATGACGACCTCGTCCCCACTTTCGAGGTGGACGATGACCCTGGGGTCGCGGCGGATGTTGCGGGCCTTGACCGATTCAACGTCCGTGACGAAGTGGAAAGCGTCATCGATCCAGACACCCCAAACGGGCATGACGTGTGGGCGGCCGTCGACGCATGTGGTAGCGACCCAGTAGCTGCGGGCGTCGGTCATCCGCTCGACGACCCAAGACCATTCGATAGGCTCGAAGCCATACTGGAGATCTCCAACCCCGTAGCCTGGGGTCATCTGTGGGCGGTCTGGATTTGGGTGGGTAGTCATAGGCGTCGATATGTGCGCTCGCCGAAGAACTTCTCGAACTCAACCCCTCCTTGCTCGGCTGCCTCCGCTCGCGCCGATTCGATCTCAGCGTGCTCCGCCTCGTCTAACTCACAGTCAGCTAGCCATGCTTCGATGGCCTCGGTCACGAGGTCGCTGACTGTTCTACTGGATCTGGCAGCCTCTTCTTCCAAAGCCAAGTAGATGTCCTCACTAACTGTCATTGTCCTTGCCATAAGTCCTCACCCACTTCGCAGTAATCGACGGACATTCCACTCCCCAGTATACACGTACCCACTTCCATACTGCTGTATAATCTACCCAGACTTTGACGAGGAGGATCCGTCATGCATCTCTTGGAGGTACTGAATCCGGTAGGACAGCAGCGCGGACTGCTGAACTCATTGACCATCAGCCCGAGGCCCGAAACGCTGAACGACAAGACCGTCGGGCTGCTCTGGAGCGGCACGCACGGCGGAGACGTCGCCCTGAAGCGCGCCGGGGAGATGCTCCAGGAGCGTTTCCAGAACGTGTCGGTCAACTTCTACACCGGCGGCAATTACCCCGCTCCGCCTCTCATAGTCCAGCAGGCCGCAAGGGAGTGTGACGTCGTCATCGGCGCCACAGCCGATTGAGGAACGTGCGCGTCGTGGATGGTCCACGACATGATCGAGATCGAGAAGACAGGCAAGCCCGCCATCCCGATAGTCTCAGGACGGTTCGAGGAGGACGCGATAGCCAGTTCGCGCGCGTTCGCCATGCCGGACCTTCAGTTCGTAATCGTGCCGCGCATCTACCGCAACCTCGCCATCGACATGTGCATAAGCCAGACCGAGGCCGTCATCGACGACATCGTCGAGGTTCTGACCGTCGATCAAGAGCACAGCCGCCGGGAGCGCGACGCCACCACAGCCACCGAGCGTTTCGAGGGCGAGGACCGCTGGGACGCGATCATGAAGATGAACGAGCAGTGGCTGCTACGCGACTGGGGCGACTCGCTGGTGATGTACCCTCCGACGCCGGAGGCGGTGGACGATCTGGTTGCGGGCACAGGCTTGGACCGCGACGACCTCGTATGCGACATGCCGCCCGGATTCGGACTCGCCACCGTCGAAAAGATAGCCATCAACGCCGCCATGGCCGGCGCGACGCCCGAGCAGATGCCGGTCATAATCGCGGCCGTGAAGGCGCTGTCGCAGGTGGGCGCGCACGGCGGAAAGTCGCTGCTCATGTCCACCAGTCCGCACGCCCCGATTTTGGTGGTGAACGGCCCCATCGCCAAAGAGTTGGGCATCAACCCGCGCTCCGCCCTCGGTCCGGGACGTGACAACCAGGTGAACATCACCATAGGCCGCGCGTTCTCGCTCTGCCTGCGAAACATCGGCTACTGGTATCCGGGGCAGATGGACATGGACACCATCGGCACCACGCGCAAGTTCGTCCACTGCATCGCCGAGAACGAAGAGATGAGCCCATGGCAGCCGTTCCACGTGGACCAGGGCTTTGGGCCGGATGAAAGCGCGGTGTCCGTGTTCATCACGGACGGCGAGGTTGACGTCCAGGACCAGGGGAACACGTCCGCCGAGGGCCTGCTGAAGACGATTGCCTACGGCCTGACTTTCGGGACCTACGGATTGGGCGTGGCCGGCGGAGCGGAGCGGCTCGTCTTCATGCCGCCCGACGTGGCGCGGCCTGTGGGCGCGCAGGGCTTCTCGAAGCAGGAGACGAAGCAGTTCATCCACTTCCACGCTAACAACAGCCTGGGCAAGATGACCCAGTACATACCCCTGGACGACGCCCGCGTCGGACGGCAGTGGCGCTGGCTGGAGGGCCTGACCGAAAAGGAGCGTCTGGACATCACGGTGCCCCTCTTGGAGAGCGCGGATCGACTGTCCATAGTGGTCGTCGGCGCGGACAGGGCCAAGACCCTGGTGATGCCGACTGGCGAGGGAACATCGACGGTCGGCGTGGACCAGTACAGGGCGTAGGCAACAGGGACTGTATCACCCTAGTCGGTATGCCCGCTGTCGGGTACCGCAATTCCCGCGCCGTCATTCCCGCAAAGAGCCTGCCCCGTATCGGGTACGGGGCAGGAATCCTCCGCGCAACACGTTTCTAGTAGCTAACGTGTGCAGGATACGCTACACTTGGTCATGATGATAGTTAGAGCCGTAGACCTTGGGATCAGTGATAGGCCACTTCAACAGAGGGGTGGTCTGTGCGGAGATTGCTAGATGCAACTGCCGAAAGCGAATGAAGCGTGGTATCTCATCGTTTTCTTCATTCTAACGGTTGGTGGCCTGACCCTGGTGCTATTCAATGAAATTGGTGAGAGAACAGACGATAGCTGGATATCCACCCTAGCCGACATCGGATACGGTATGGGATGGGTGGTCATCGTTGCAGGCGCGTTCGCATATACCATAGTGGAGAGTGTCAACATGCTGGCAGAGAGATACGCCCGGAGACAACGCGAGGAAGGCCGTCAGGAAGGCCGTCAGGAAGGCCGTCAGGAGGGTCGCCAGGAAGGCCGTCAGGAGGGTCGCCAGGAAGTCCTTGACCGGCTGGAGAGGCTGTCCCACGAAGAACGACAGGCGGAGATAGACCGCCTGATCTCAGAGACTCGCCGTAAGACAAACGGTGAGGGCAAGGCGTCATGAAATGAGACATTCACGGCCAGACATCTTACCGCCGTAGGCTATAATGGCGCCGGGCGTCCTGAGCAGGATACCCAATTGACTCATAGGAGAAAGACATGGACCTCAACACCTACCTCAACTTCCGAGGCAACTGCCGAGAGGCGTTCGAGTTCTACCGCTCCGTCTTCGGCGGCGACTTCCTAATCATGTCGTCCTTCAGGGAAGCCCCTCCCGGCACGGAGATCGCCGAGGATGAGCTCGACAACGTGATGCACGTATCACTGCCGGTCGGCGACTCCATGCTGATGGGCAGCGACATGCCCACCGGCTTCGGCCCGCCGATTGTTCCTGGCAACAACTTCTCCGTAACCATCGGAGCCGATAGCCGCGAGCAGACCGACGACCTGTTCGCAAAACTGTCGGAGGGCGGCAGAGTAACGATGCCGCTGGAAGACATGTTCTGGGGAGACTACTTCGGATCCTGTACCGACAAGTTCGGCATCAACTGGCAGATCAGCTTCCACGATCCCCAGGAGGAGTAAGCCCGGCGCGAGCTTGAGCCGCGTTCGTGCTAGGCGCTATCATATCGGCGTGGTCGTCTAGGCCACGTCTCCTTTGAACGCTCCGCAGTAGCTCAGTGGTAGAGCGGTCGGCTGTTAACCGATTGGTCGTAGGTTCGAGTCCTACCTGCGGAGCCAACTACCCGCCATATTTCCAGTTATTCGGCCCATCCCTCATTAGCGACTGCGTGAGGACAGCCATGAACGGCAAAGTTGCGATAGTCACCGGCGGCGCGGGAGGAATAGGCTCCGCCGTCTGCCGCGCATTTGCCAACGAGGGCGTCGGAGTCGCGGTCGCCGACATGGACGCGGCCAGAGCCGCAGAGACCGCCGCGCAGGTATCGTCCGGCGGCGGCAGCGCGATAGGCGTCGAGGTCGAAGTCTCCTCCGAGTCCTCCGTGGTCGCGGCGGTGCAGAAGACCGTCGATCATTTCGGCAGACTGGACTTCCTCGTCCACTGCGCCGGCAACAACATCCGCGCCCCCGTGCTCGACCTCACCGTCGAGGACTGGCACAGCGTGCTCGACACGCACCTGACCGGAGCGTTCCTGTTCAGCAAGGCGGTCGGCAGACATCTAGTGGAGCAGGGCGAGGGAGGTCGTGTGGTCTTCATGTCGTCGGTGGCGGCGACCGCCCCCGTGCCGGAGCGAGGCGCGTACAGCCCCGCAAAGGCCGGACTGATCGGACTCGCGGGCGTGCTGTCCCTGGAGTGGGCCGAGTACGGCATCAACGTCAACTGCGTCCGTCCCGGAGTGGTGCTCACGCCGATGACAGAGCTTGTTTACCGGCGCGAGCCTGCCCTGAAAAAACAGCGGCTGAAGCGGATGCCCGCCGGTCGAGAGGCGTACCCCGAGGAGATCGCCGACCTCGTCATGTTCCTATGCGGCGACAAATCGACCTACATCAACGGAGTCGCCATACCCATCGACGGCGCATTCCTAAACAACCCCCTAATGGTGGAGAGCGAGTGATCCCAGAGGAGAAGCCATGACCATTCTGGACAATGACACGCAGGTATCGGTGTTGGTGGATGGTCTCGACCATCCCGAGGGCATAGCCTGGGGACTCGACGGCTACGCCTATGCGGGCGGAGAGGCCGGACAGCTATACAGGATAGACATCGAAAAACAGGAGGCAGTCCAGATCGCCGACACCGGCGGCTTCCTGCTGGGCCTGGCCCTCGACGCCAGCCACAACGTCTATGCCTGCGACACCGGCAACGCCGCCGTCATGAAGATAACGCCGGACGGCGCCGTATCGGTCTATTCCAGAGGCCCAGACGACGAGCCGCTTCGCACTCCGAACTACCCGGCTTTCGACTCCGAGGGCAACCTGTACGTCTGCGACTCCGGGGACTGGCACGCGGACAACGGCAAGATCTACCGCATCAGGCCGGGCGGAGAGGCGGAGGTGTGGGACAGGCGGCCCAAGCAGTTCCCCAACGGCCTCTGCATGGCCCCCGACGGCGGAAGCATCTACGTCGCCATGAGCGTCAACCCGCCCCGCGTCGAGCGCATCCACATAGAGGACGACGGCAGCGCCGGCCGGATGGAGACCGCCGCCGAGTTCCCAATGACCGTCCCCGACGGGGTCGCCTTCGATGCCGACGGCAATCTCTACGTGTCCATGTACAGGCCCGACGTCATCTACCGCGTAGCGCCTGATGGCAGTGTCGATATTTTGGCAGACGACTTCGAAGGCACGCTGATCGCGTGTCCAACAAACATAGCCTTCTGCGGCCCCGACCTCAAGACGCTGCTTAGCGCCAACCTCGGCAGGTGGCACATCACCCGCTACGACATCGGCGTCGCCGGCCACCCCCTCAACTACCCGGACATAGGCTAGGACTTTGAAATATGACCACAGAGCTTCCCGCCGACTCGATTAGCTGCGCGCTGAGCGACTGCCGCCCGGTCCCCGGAATGGAGGTCTCATTCGAGAATGACACCGTAACGGTTAGCTGGGAGGGCAAGGAAGACGATCTGCTCAGGATTCGCCTCATCGTGTCCCAAGGCTGCCCGGTCGTTCGCGAGCTCGCCATTCACAAGGGAGATGGCCGATGGACCACCCTTGGCCAAGACCTTGTCCCCGAGATGGGCGTTACCACCGGCCGGCGCCGGTCCGGTCACGGCCTTCCGCACGAGAACCGCTGGGATGTTTACTGGGACGCGCCGCTCAGCATCCCCGGTGGAGCGGACGGCAACCCCGACCTCCCCCGCACGCCGGATGAGGTTCGGAGGTTCGTCGCGCGCTGTCAGGCGACTTCGTGCTCGGTGAAATCCGACGGCGCCCGCCTGGAGATATCCTTTCCCGGCCTGTCCATGGGCATCTTCTCCGGAACGCTGCGGTTCACCGTCTATCGCGGAACCAACCTCGTCCGCATGGAGGCCATCGCCAAGACGGAAGAGCCGTCCGTGGCATACAAGTATTACGCCGGACTCAACGGCTTCAGTAGACACGCCCTCGGTCGTCTGGCATGGCGAGACGTTGGCGGCAACACGCAGAAATACCATTTTGGCGGCGCTCCCAACCAGAGCCCGGTGGCGCTTCGCGCGCGCAATCGCCTCGCGGTCATCGCGGGCGATCAGGGATCTCTCGGCTTCTTTCCGCCGCCCCACAAATTCTTCTTCGCGCGCCAGTTGGAAGTGAACTTAGGCTACGTCTGGTACCGCAAGGACGACGAGGAGACCTACTCCGTGGGCATCAGGCAGGGCGATAGCCATGAGGGTTATGAGCCAACCTGGATCGAACGCGTCTTCGCCCTCTACAACGCTCCGCCGGGCACGTGGCAGCGGATGCCCGTGTACTTCTACCTCAGCGCCGGTTCCGAGCAAGAGTGCCGGGAAGAAGTCATGGCGTTCACCCATGCGGACCGCTACAAACCGCTTCCCGGCTACAAGACCATGGTCACCCACTTCCATGTGGGGTTCGGCCAGGAGTTGCTCGAGTCCGGCACGCGGGACCTGCAGCCACCCTGGATACCCGCTTTCCGCGCCTTGGGGGTAAATATCGCGCTGATCAACGACTTCCACGGAGACGGTCATCCGCAAGACCCCGGACCGCTGCGCCTGATGGAAATGGCGAACTACTATGAAGCCTGCCTTCGCCACTCGGACACCGACTTCCTCATCGTCCCGAGCGAGGAGCCGAACGCCTATCTGGGAGGCCACTATAACATCCTCTTCCCCAGACCGGTTTACTGGACTCTGGTGAGGCCGGAGGGAACGCCCTTTGTGGTCGAGCACCCGGAATACGGCCAGGTTTACCACTGCGGGAGCGCGGCGGACGTATTCGAGATGCTCAAGCGCGAAGACGCTTTGGTCTGGCAGACACACCCCAGGACCAAAAACTCCACCTTCTACCCGGACCGAATCAAGGACGCCGAGTACTTCCGCAGCGATCACTGGCTCGGCGCCGCGTTCAAGTCGCTCCCCGTGGACCTCTCGGAAAAACGCCTCGGCGAGATCCGATGCTTCGGTACACTGGACGATATGAACAACTGGGGACGCCCCAAGTATCTGCTTGGAGAGGTTGACACCTATAAGAAGTTCCCCGAATACGATCTCTACGGCGATTTCAACGTCAACTATGTCAGGCTCGACTCCGTCTCAGGCGAGGACGCCTACCGTGCCTTGAAGCAGGCCCTCCGCGCCGGTGAGTTCTTCGTCACCACCGGGGAAGCGCTAATCCCTCATGCACAGATAGAGGGGTCCGGCGACGACCTCTCGTTCATCGCGGATGTGGAATGGACCTTCCCGCTGGACTTCGTTGAGCTAGTGTTTGGCGACGGCGAACGGATAGATCGGCAGATCATCTCCACCACCGACCACCCGCCCTTTGGCGCCCACCGCTTTGAGATTCCGTTCTCCGCCTCCGGCAAGAAATGGGTACGGTTCGCGGCGTGGGATTCCGCCGGAAACGGCGCCTTCACCCAACCCGTCCATCTCGCCGATCTCTGACGTAGATTAGGGTCAACCGGCTTGGCGCTGCAGGGGCGCGACGCTGAAGACGACCTGGAACGGAGCGCAGTAGATGACGATAGACCGTATGGATGAGAGATCGAGGTCTGAAGGTACGTCGTAGTTCTGGTCGCCCCGATTGCCTTTGAGCTTTCCGATTTCGGTATAGTCGGAGTCATGCACGTCGGCGCGGGTCTTGGGGTCGGGGTGTGAAGTCACGAGCACGCGCAGGTCGGGGCCGTTGGTCACGTTTAGGCCCTCGAAACGCACCAGTCCTTCGCCGGTCGGCAGAAGGTACAGCGTGACCGCTCCGCTACCTTTGTGGAAACTGTCGCCGTCTCTGAACTGGCCGGATGCCACGGCGACCGGCTCGTCCATTTCCGGCGGCATCTCCGGCATATCTTCCATGGCGGGCATATCGAGCTTGGCCATGCCCTCCATGACCTTCTCGGCCTCGCTCTGGGTCATGTTCTCCGGGATCTGCGCGCTTGCGGACATGGGGAACTCTTCGACCACCGTCTTGCTGATGAACAGCGGCGACAGCAGCCACCAGGCGAAAGCGATGACCGGTATGGCGATTATCGCCGCGACGATGATGATGACCCTCTTGGATGGCAGTGTCATGGCTCATTCCTCCGGCATTGATAGGCGGGTTTGAAACCCTCTCCTACGATTTGGGGGTATTATATCAACCTGTCGAAGCGAGGGAGAGGGCCGACGAGCGGATTTGCGTAGTCCAAGAAACTCTCGGAGACGAACCACCCGTCGGGAGAGAGAAAATCGGGCGGCATGGCGCGCGCCTTGCCCGCGACTTCGGCGAGGGGCGCGGTTCCGGTGTCGCATCGATATTCGGGGCCGTCGGCACGCTCCAGCGTGATCATCACGTCGCGGAGTCCGTCGAGCGCGGCGAGAACGGCGGCGCGGCCCACAAGCTCGGCTTCTTGGGCATCGGTTTCAGACAGCGCCCCGACGAACGAGCGCTGTATGGCGCCTGGCTTTTCGTATCGGGCGCGCACTCGCAGACGGCGCGACACGAGGCCGGCGAGGTATCGCGCGGGGCCGTCGTAGTACTCGTGGCCGAAGTCGTCTATGAACATCGGCTCGGTCCCCGCTCCGAGCGCGCCGTCCGCGCCCTTGGCGTTTTCTGAGACGACGGCGACGGCAAAGCCGTATCTTGAATAGGCGTCTTCGGTCCTCGATACGAAAGCGTCTTCGTCTATGGGAATCTCCGGGACGCAGATGATATGAGGGGCGTCGCGCTCCTCCCTTTTCGACAAAGCGGCGGAGGCGGCGAGCCAGCCCGCGTCGCGGCCCATCACCTCGAATATCGTGATCGGCGACGCGCCCCTCATCGCCTCCGCGTCCAGCCCCGAACCCATGACGGCCATTGAGACGAACTTGGCCGCGCTGCCGAATCCGGGGCAGTGGTCCGTCATCACAAGGTCGTTGTCTATCGTCTTCGGAACGTGTACCACGCTGAGGTCGTAGCCGTTGTCCTCGGATTTAAGCTGAATGGTGTGGCCGGTGTCCGCCGAGTCGTTGCCGCCGATGATGAACCAGATGCCGATGTCCAGACGGTCGAGGTAGTCGAAGACGAGGCCGACGTCGGACTCTCTGAGACGGCGGCGGGTGGAGCCTATCGCCGCGCCGGGCGCGCCTGCCACAGACAGCCAGCGCTCCTCCGAGACGGTTGAGAGGTTTACGGAGCGATTTTGGAGAATGCCTTCGAGTCCGTTGGGAGCGCCATAGAGCGTCCCGCGTCCGGCGCGCTTGAATTCGGAGGCGATGCCGTAGAGGCTGCGATTCAGGACGTGGGTACAGCCGCCGGACTGCATGACGAGGGCGTTTGGGCGAGAGACGGTCATCTGGCTGGCTCAGAGTCGGTTCACGCGCCCATCTTGGAGGCGAGGTCTTCGAAGTCGGCTGCGACGACGTCTATCCAGTCTTCCGGGGTCTGATCGATGTCGCGGCCTGGGCCGCGCTCCAGCGGCCTGGGGACGAAAGCGGTCTTCAGTCCGAGTGCGTGGGCGGCTTGGAGGTCGCCCTTGTGCGCGGCGGTCATCATGACCTGCGGCGGCTCTAGGCCGAGCATGTCCGCGGCCATGAGATAGGTCTCGGGGTCGGGCTTGTAGTGACGAAACAACTCGGCGGACAGGATGCAGTCCCAGGGCAGCCCGGCGTGCTTTGCCATGTTGGTGAGGAGGGCGACGTTGCCGTTGGAGAGTGTGGCGATAACGTAGCGCGTCTTGAGCCTCTGAAGACCCGGTGGAGAGTCGGGCCATGCGTCGAGCCGGTGCCAAGCCTTGTTGAAATCGACCTTCTCCTCCTCTGTGAGTCCGGTAATCTCGAACCTGTCGAGGAGCTCGTCGAGTATCATGCGGTGGAGGTCGTCGATCCGCGTCCAGGGCAGTTCGCCCCTTCTCACGCGGCCCATAGACGGACCGTAACCCGCTCTCCAGGCGTCGGCGAACTCGGCCCAAGCGACGTGGGTAATGCCCTTGCGCCTGCCGAGCGTCTCGCCTTCCCTGGTGATGCTGCCGCGCCAGTCCACAACCGTTCCGAAGACATCGAAGATAAGGGCCTTGACTTCGTCGCTCAGCATTTGCGCCCCCCGTCCGGGTGATACTATGAATTGGACTCGAACAGGCCGAATCCTACGTTCGTAGCGTGTATCATGTCAATACGCGCGGAGCATTCCTCCAAAAACGTGTGCAGGCGCGCTCGCCGACCCGAGGCCAAGAAACCGTCGAACCCAGATCCAACGCCTAGCTACAAAAGAAGGCCTCGTTGGAGCCAGCGGCAAAGCTGGCTATGATGGTAAGTGACAAAACAACCCATCACCAACGAGGCGCGACTATCATGCAGAAAGGAACGCTTCCCTTCCACTACGCAGAGGAGAACGATTCCACAGGTATGACGGCGCTGTCGGACCTGCCGGCGTATCTGGACTTGGCCGGGGTGGCGCGATTGACCGCTTCAGTTGCCCGCGCCCCTGAGCCTCGGGTCGAGGAGGTCTCTCATGGCGTCGCCGAACATGTTTAGACAGTAGACGGTAATAGTCAGAGCAAGACCCGGAAAGAGAGCTAGCCATGGCGCCGCCTCCATGTACTGGCGCCCTTCTCGGCTGAGCATAGCGCCCCAGCTCGGAACCTCGATGGGCAGTCCGAATCCGAGAAAGCTCAGGGACGCCTCGCTGATGATCACTCCCCCGATGGTGATGGTGAAAATGATGATGACGGGAGCCATGATATTGGGCAGGACATGTCGGACCAGTGTCGCGGCGCCGGGGCTGCCAATTGCCCGCGCCGCCAGGAAATAGTCGTTCTCTTTAATGCCGATCACGGCGCCTCGGACGACTCTTGAGCCGCCGATGCCTCCTGCTATCCCCAGGACCACGATGATCTGTAATAGACCCTGCCCCGCGATGGACATGATCGTCAGCAACAGGAGCAGACCCGGGAAAGCCATCCAGGCATCGACAAATCTCTGCACACCCAGGTCCAGTTTACCGCCGATGAATCCTGAGGCGCCGCCCACCAGGACCGCGACGACAACATTGAGAGCAGTCGCGGCCAGACCGACCGTTAGCGAAATTCGAGCCCCGACGATCAGGCGGCTCAGGAGGTCTCGCCCTATGTGGTCGGTACCCAGGAGATACCGGGCTGATGGGCCAGTCAGCCTGTCTGCCAGGTGTCGCTCACTATATCCATAGGGAGCTAAAACATCGGCAAGGATAGCGACAAAAATCAAGATCAATATGATTATCCCGCTGATAGTACCCAGCGGCTTCTCCCTGACCAGCCTGACAAAGAAATCAGCCAGCCGGCTACGCCTTTTAGGCTCACTTACTGCTGATGGTATCCCTATGGCATCACTCATATTCCTGATTTCCCCCCTTTAGCTATAACGGACCCTGGGGTCTAAGTACGGATAAATCAGGTCGATCATTAGATTGATCCCCACAACCCCGGTGGCGAAAAACAGGTTTACTCCGGAGACCACCGGGTAGTCTCTGACCTCGAGTGCACGCAGCAGGAGACGACCTAGCCCCGGCAGGTTAAAGATGTTCTCCATGATCACGGCGCCCCCGACCAGGATCGGCAACTGCAGGCCGATCAGGGTAACTACCGGGATGAGGGCATTCTTGACGGCGTGTCTCATAATAACTACCCTCTCCTTGAGACCCTTGGCCCAGGCCGTCCTGATATAGTCTTGCCTGAGCACCTCCAGCATCATGGTGCGCGTCATCCGCATTGTGGCGGCTGACGAGGCCGTCCCCAGAATCAGGCTGGGAATGAGGAACACCCAGAGGTTCCCCAGCGGGTCTTCCGTGAAAGGAATCAGTTCCATCGGTGGCGCCCAGCCCCACCAGATTGCCGGGTAGATCATGACCATAGTTCCCAGCCAGAAGTTAGGCGTTGCCAGGCCGATGATGGCGGCGGAGCGCCCCGCGTAGTCGGCGGCCGTATCCTGGCGAATCGCCGAGTAGATGCCGACTGGTAGGGATATCAAGAGCCCGATTACGATTGCCATGACACCGAGCTCGATGGTTACCGGCAATCTAGCTATTATCTTCTCCTCTACCGAAAATGAGCCATACAGTGATTTGCCAAGGCTGCCTTGGAAGAGACCTTTAAAGTGGGACTCACCGGTAATCCAGTCAGGGGTTGGCAACACTCCTATCCAGCGTCCATACTGTACGTGGACAGGCACGTCTAATCCCAGCTTATGCTCAAGAGCTTCACGGTCAAAATCGCCCAGGTATTGCATCTCAGCCACCATTACGTCTATTACATCGCCCGGGATGAAGCGGACGGAGAGAAAGACCAGGATGCTCAAGAGAAACAGGGTGGGGATTATGAGCAATAGCCGCCTGATGATATAGGCTCTCACGTGACACACCTCGTCATTCTGCGGATTAGACCAATTGGATCGATCGACGCCGTATATTGGTATGAAAATGTCATTCTGAGGAGGGAAGCGACGAAGAATCTAAAGCGTACCTTGGTCAGCAGAGATTCGCCTTAGACCCTTCGACTTTGCTCAGAGCCTGCCCTGAGCTTGCCGAAGGGGTGACAGCGGTGAAGCCATTCTCACGATTTATCGAGTCGCTGGCGACCGACAAGAGCAGTTGATATTACTCTCATTATTCAATAAGTTAGGGAGCTGGGAAGCCTGAGCCTCCCAGCTCCCTTTTTCCTTCCCTAAGGTCACAAGCCACAAGGGGTGAAACCCCTAATAACCCATTGCTTGCTTCAGATCTTGGTCAATCCAGAGGCGGACGAGGACGTCAAATTCCCTAACGTTTCCTATGTGGAATTCACCATTAAAACCTTTCACCCACGGCTGGTTCACCTGATACAGTGGAGTAATAGGACCCCATACCTGATAGTGCTGCTTTATGACTTCCCCGTCAAACTTCTTAAACGCCCTCACCTGCTCCTCAATGGTGGTAGCGGCCTGAAAGGCATCATAGGCGGCGGTCAGCTCAGGGGTAGGGATTCCGCCCACCAACTCCCCGCAACCCCCACACTCTGTCAGGCCGTAAAAGTTTACCCAAAACGCAGGGTCCGCAGGAAAGGCCAGGTTGCCAGAGCTCATCTCATAATCACCTCCTGCTCTACGACTGACCCAAGTGGGCGTGTCCACTACAGTGGTCTCTACATCAACGCCGATATCAGCCCAGTATCCGGTAGCTATTTCTGCATAACCAACATCATAGGCGTCGCGCCAGTCAAGGGTGACCTTGAGTCGAACGCCGTCCGCGCCGCGCGGAAGTCCAGCCGCATCAAGCAACGCTTCTGCTCCTGCCGGGTCATAGGTATAGTATCCCTTGATCTCTTCGGGCCACTCTTCAAATGGGGTGACAAACCCCGGGACGGAGGTAATCCCTCCCATAGGTTCCACCTTTCCAAAACCGCCAAAGTAGGTGTCGTTAATCGTCTCAAGGTCCAGTGCCATCTGCATTGCGCGCCGAACCCTGATGTCGTCAAAGGGTGGCTTGCGCACGTTCATAACCTCGACCATATCCGAGCGCTGGAAATAGTTGCTCACCTGGATTTCAGGGTTGGTCCGTTGGAGGCTCCTTACCGTGTCGAGGACTTTTATCTCAGTGCCGCCGCCGGCGCCATGTATTATATCAACCTTACCCGTGCGCAATGCCGCCAGATATGTTGCCTCTTCTTCCATAAACAGTCCCCTTAGCTGGTCAATATAGGGCAGGCGGTTCTCCGGGTATTTTTCGTCGTAGCCCCAGTAGTCAGGATTCCTGACATGGGTTTTGGAGACGCCTTCGACTATTTCTTTCAGGATAATTGGCCCGGTGCCGACCACGTTCCTCCAATCCTCATAGTCGCCGTATTTGTCGATTACCTCCCGGGGTAATATGAACATCTGCACGTCTTGGAGGATAGACCTCAGCACACCGAGCTTTGGCTCCGTCAGCTTAAAAACAACCGTATATTTGTCGGTGGCCTGTATCGATTCCAATGGCTGTAAGGACGTCTCGAAGTTCCTGACGGAAGGTTCGGTGAATTCGCCCGTACCGAGATTCCGCTGAAAGGAGTAGACCACGTCATCGGCAGTTAGCTCCCGACCACCTACCAGGCGGCTGGCCTCACTGTCTGGGTCAAGCGCGTAGTGAACGCCCTGGCGGAGGTTGAAGACAATGGTTGTATCGTCGGGCGTTTCCCAGCTTTCCGCCAGATTCCCTGTTACGGCAAAATCAGGGAGGTAAGTAGTTCTAAAGTCAAATTTGTCCCTAGCTATTCCCCAGTCCCCCCAGGCGAGCCTCTCATTCACGCTACCGATGCCGGCTTTCGACGGAAGGTGGCCAGTAAGAAAGGGGTCTGTGCCAACGGTTCTATTTTTGTAGGGATAGGTCAATGTCCCGCCGTACTCTGGCGCGGTCACCGCCTTGCCGGTGGTGGGGTCCGTCACATAATTCTTCCCCGGAACTTCTCTCACGACCTCAACCGGGACCGCCACCTCTTTAGTCACCACGACGGTCTGGCCGGGGACCTCGACGGTCTTGACGACCTCTTTCTCCACCACCACGGTCTCGCCCGGTACCATCACTTCTTTGACGACCTCTACGGTGACTGTCTCGCCGGGGACCTCGACGGTCTTGACGACCTCTTCTTTCACCACCACGGTCTCGCCCGGAACCTCAACGGTCTCAGTTACCACTTTTTCTACCACCACCGTCTCGCCGGGTACCTGAACTTCTTTGATCACCTCTTTGACGACGGTCTCGCCAGGGACCTCGACGGTCTTGATGACCTCTTTTTCGACTACGACGGTCTCGCCGGGGATCTCAACGGTCTCCGTACCGCAGGCCGCGGCGACCGCCAACAGCATTGCGACTCCTGCAACTACGACCAGCCAACGCATTGAATTAGATGTAAGCATGTCGATGCCTCCTTTTGGGCGCCCACGAGAGACGCCCCTACGTTCTGGGCGCCCACAAGAGGCACCCTAGTCGAAACGGTCCGCAACGGCGCGGAACCTGTCCCCATGACGGGATGTGAGAGTTATACCACTTTCTCCCCCCCCCGTCAAGCGTTGAGATATCGAGGGGGAAATAGTCATGGATAACGGGTGAGGCGTAAGGGGGTATCTGAAGCAGGATTCTGGGGATTTTGGGATGGACGGGCTGCCATCGGGGAAGTTCGGGGCGAACGCCGCGTGGTGGACCATTGTGGCGAGAAGATGAATGTGATAAAATGAGGTCACGGCACGGGAGAAATGTAACCCATTATGGTGCATGACATGACCACATACAACATAAGAGAGTTCAAGTCCAAAATCAGCGAGATCATCAACACTCTCGAATACGACCAAGAAGTGATCATCACCCGTCGGGGGAAACCGTGCGGCAGACTCACGCCCGTACAGCCCCCAGCGGAAGAAAAGCCATCGCTTCAAACGCTCAGGGGGGCATTGATCCAGCTACCGGACGCAACCTACCAAGACTTCTTGGACATCAAGGCGGTGTGGGAGCCCCGGGTCCCGCAACCTGGCGAGGCACAGGGCAGCCGTGCTCGATAGCCCGTTCAAGTTCGTGGTGGACACCCACGCGCTGTGGTGGTACCTCCGGTCGCCTGAACGCCTCACACCCGCTGCCTCCGCGGTCTTCCGTCTGGCGGAGACCGGCAACGCGACCATAATAGTCCCGGCGATAGCCGTGGCCGAGCTCTACTACCTATCGGTCAAGCTCGGCCAGGCTATTACGCCATCCGAGTTGCTGAACGCGCTGGCTGGCGTGGGCGGGATAGAGATGTCGGAGTTGGGCAGATCGCAGCTAGAGAGGCTTGATCTGTTCCCGGAGATTCCCGAGATGCACGACCGGCTCATCGCGGCCGAGTCGGCCGCTATGGGCGCCCCGGTGGTGACGAAGGACGGGACACTCATAGATTCGCGCCAAGTAGAGACCATTTGGTAGGTGTCATACACCAAAGAGAGAAAACACCTTGACCACATTAGCGAACATCCTAGACGGACACCCGCGTGATGAAGTATCGGTCATCGTTCCGGGCGGGCCCAGCGTAAACTTCGGGACGTTGAAAGACGAGGTCGAAAGGGTCGCCGGGATCCTGTCGGCGTCCGGAGTCCGGAGGGGACGCGCGGTCTCGATTGTGCTCCCGAACGGTCTGGACTTCATCGTGACGTTCCTGGCGGTAACGCGGGCGGGGGCCATCGCCGCGCCGCTCAACCCGGCATATACAGTCGAGGAGTTCAAATTCTTCATGGAAGACGCGGACTCGCGGCTCGCGATCGTTCCGCCCGGCGGCCATCCAAGTCGGGACGCCGCCGCGGAGTTGGGTATTCCGACTGTATCCGCGGAGTTGGACGAGCGGGGCGCTGTGATGCTGTCACGTGACGGTATCGCGCTGATGGCGAGCAGAGACGTCGAGGGTCCGTCACCTGAGGACGTCGCGCTGTTCCTGCACACCTCCGGGACCACCAGCAGGCCGAAGGGCGTGCCCCTGACGCACGCCAACCTGATCGCGTCGCTGACGAACATCGGGAGCGCCTACGACCTGACCCCTGAAGACGTCGCCATGGTAGTCATGCCGCTGTTCCACGTACACGGGCTGATAGGAGTCGCGCTCTCCACGCTGAAGACGGGAGGAAGCATCGTAACGCCGTCGCGGTTCAGCGCGAGCAGGTTCTGGGAAGACCGGCGGGCGACGGGCGCGACGTGGTATTCGGCGGTCCCGACGATTCACCAGATTCTGCTGATGCGCGCGGACGATGACGATGCTCCGCACGAGAGCTTCAGGTTCATTCGCTCCTGTTCGGCGGCTTTGGCGCCGTCCGTATTCGAGGACCTTGAGCGGCGGTTCGGCGCGCCCGTGCTGGAGGCCTACGGCATGACTGAGGCGTCCCACCAGATGTCGTCGAACCTGCTTCCTCCGGGAGCGCGGACGCCGGGCACAGTGGGACAGGGAACCGGCGTGGACATCGGTATCATGGACAATGGCGGCGCGCTGCTCCCGGTCGGCGCGCGCGGCGAAGTGGTGATCAGGGGTCCGAACGTGACCCGCGGATACCACAACAACCCGACCGCCAACGCTGAGTCCTTCACCAACGGGTGGTTCCGGACTGGAGACCAGGGACATCTCGACGGCGCGGGTGTGCTCACACTGACCGGACGGATCAAAGAGCTCATCAACAGGGGCGGCGAGAAGATCGCCCCGCTCGAGGTGGACGCAATTCTGCTTCAGCATCCGTGCGTCGCGGAAGCGGTCTGCTTCGGAGTGCCCGACGTAAAGTACGGAGAGGCGGTTCAGGCGGCGGTGGTTCTCTCCGAATCGGGATCCGAGGACGACATAAGGTCGTTTTGCGGTGAGCGCCTGGCGGACTTCAAGGTTCCGGACCGGGTGTACCTGGTGGAATCGCTCCCCAGAACCGCGACCGGCAAGATCCAGCGCCGTCACGTAGCGGCGGAGTTCGCCGGGACGGAGTAGAGGCCAAGTACACCATCTGTCCCGGTCGTCAAGGTTGATGTATAATTCGACACTGCCGCTCCCGCCGGCCCACTCCCATCTCGGAGAATGGCGATTGGACGCCCTCGGTACTCATCTACTTCTCGACCTTCAGGACTGCGACGCCGACCTGCTTGACGACCTCGACCACATCCGAGAGGTCGTCACCCGCGCCGCCCACGAAGCCGGCGCGACCATCGTCGGCCACGTCTTTCATCGGTTCGACCCCGTCGGCGTGACCGGCATCGTCGCCATAGCCGAATCGCACGTCAGCATCCACACCTGGCCCGAGTTCTCTTATGCAGCCGCCGACATCTTCACCTGTGGCGAGGACCTGCGTCCCTACCGCGCCGCCGAGTTGATAATCGAGTGGCTGCGCTGCGACCGGCCTTCCGTCACCGAGGTCGCGCGCGGCAAGGTCGCCTCGCCCGCGGGCGCAGCCGTATGACGCGGGAGCCATAGATGCGAACTCCCCCGCCAGGCGATTGGCATTACGAGTTGATAACGCCCGACCTGTACCAGACGGAGCGCATCAGAAAAGTGCATCACTCCGTCCGGACGAAGTACCAGGACGTGGTTGTACAGGACGGCGCCGCCTTTGGCATGAGCCTCGTTCTGGACGGAAAGACACAGTCAACCGAGGTGGACGAGTTCGCCTACCACGAGGGACTCGTCCACCCGGCGATGATCGCCCACCCCGGACCCCGATCTGTCTTCGTCGCGGGCGGCGGAGAGGGCGCGACCATACGTGAGGCGCTCAGGCACCGCGCCGTCGAGCGTGTCGTCATGGTGGACATCGACCCCCAGGTGATCGAGTTGTGCCGCGAACATCTTCCCAACCATCATCGCGGCTCTTTCGACGATCCGAGGGTCGAACTCGTTTACGCCGACGCGCTGGCCTACCTCGAAGAGACGGATGAGCGGTTCGACGTAGTGATCATAGACGTGCCCGACCCACTGGAGGCCGGCCCCGCGGTCATGCTCTACACCCAGGAATTCTACGCGATGGCCAGAGATCGGCTCCGACCCGGCGGCCTGATCGTCGCCCAGTCCGGCCCGACAGGCCCATCGTTCTACGAACAGTGCTTCTCGGCGGTCGCCAACACCGTAGGGAGCGTGTTCCCGACCGTCGTACTCTCAGAGACCTTCGTACCCAGCTTCGGCTCTACCTGGGGTTTCGTCATAGGCTCGCTCGGCCCCGACCCGTCCCGCATGTCCATAGAAGAGGTGGACCGCCGAATCGCGGCCCGCGTTGATGGCGACCTCCGCTACTTCGACGGCGTCACGCTGAAGGGCATGGTCTGCGTTCCCAAGTATCTGCGCCAATCCGTCGCCAACGAGCGCCGAATAATCACCCGCGACAACCCCCTATTCGTCGTCTGACCAATTGGAGAGAACCCAACCATGACCAAAGACCTGCTATCAGACCTCAACGACAGGCAGCGCGAGGCCGTCCAAGCCATCGACGGCCCGCTGCTGATAGTCGCAGGTCCGGGCAGCGGCAAGACCAGATTCATAACCTACCGGATCGCCTACCTGATGCGGGTCGTGGGCGTGTCTCCGGGCCGGATCGCGGCGGTCACGTTCACCAACAAGGCCGCCCGCGAGATGAAGACACGCGTGGAGTCGATAGCCTCTTTCGGCGCCGAAAGGCTGACCATCGGAACGTTTCACGCCTTCTGCGCCCGGATTCTCAGGCAGGATGGCGAAACGCTCGGCCTGGACCGCAACTTCGTAATCTATGACGACGCCGACCAGATCGACGTCATCAAGCGCAGCATGACAGAAGTGGAGGTCGATCCCAAGGCGTTCTCTCCAAGAAACATCCAGTCGAAGATATCCGGCGCCAAGAGCCAACTCCTGACCGCCGACGGTTTCGCCGAGAATACCGATGACTATTTCGAGGAGATTGTAAGCCGGGTTTATACCCGTTACGAGGAGCTAATGTCGCAGTCCAACGCCGTCGATTTCGACGACCTGCTTCTCAAAGCCTACCTTCTTCTCTCTCGCAACGAAGATGTGGCGCGGAAGTGCCAGGATCGCTTCGTCCACTTCATGATAGACGAGTTCCAGGATACCAACGTCGCCCAGTACGCGATCGCCCGGCTGATTGCCGCGAAGCATCGCAACCTATGCGTAGTCGGCGACCCCGACCAGTCCATATACTCCTGGCGCAACGCGGACATCAGGAACATCCTCAGCTTCCGGAAGGACTTTCCCGACGCCAAGCTTATCGCCTTGGAACAAAACTACAGGTCAACCCAGAACATCCTGGGAGCGGCGGCCCGGCTCATATCCGCCAACACCCAGCGGGTCGAGAAGGAGCTTTTCACCCAGAACGCCACCGGCGCCCCGATCTCCGTAATGGAGGGCTACGACGAGGGCGAGGAGGCGCAGCTTGTTCTGCGCGAGGTCGCGTCGCTGACCAGGCCCGCCAACGGAGGCAAGGCGCGATACCGCCTGGGAGACATCGCCGTCATGTACAGGGTCAACGCCCAGTCGCGCGCCTTCGAGGAGTCCTGCATGAGACACGGCGTCCCGTACCAGCTTGTGGGAGGTACGAGGTTCTACCATCGCCAGGAGGTGAAGGACCTCGCCGCGTACCTGAAACTGGTCGCCAACCCGAACGACGACGTGAGCCTGACGCGCATCATCAATCTCCCCAGCCGCGGCATCGGACGCCGCACCATGGACGAGCTTACCCGCCTCGCTAGGGACCGCAATTGCTCCATGTTCGACGCGATTCTCGCCATATCGCCGGACTCCGCCATAGGCGGCGGGCTAGTAGCCAGCCCGTTCACCGCCCGCGCCGTTCGCGCGCTGACGGACTTCAGAGAATTGATTGACGAGCTCCGTACCTACTCTGACTCCGCCAACGTCGTTGACCTGATCGACCGTGCGCTCGCCCGGACCGGATACAGGGACTACCTGAGCGGCCTGGACGACCGCCCCGACGAACGTCTGGAGAACATAGACGAGTTCAAGGCGGCTTCCAGGGACTATCTGAGCCTCGGCCCGGAGGGGCTGAGCGCCTTCCTCGAAAGCGTCAGCCTTGTCAGCGACGTTGACGGCATGGAGGAGAAGCCCGACCAGATTACGTTGATCACCCTCCATCAGGCCAAGGGGCTTGAGTATCCCGTCGTTTTCATGGCGGGCATGGAGGACGGCCTGCTTCCACACTCCCGCTCCATGGACGAACCCGCGAGCCTAGAGGAGGAGCGCCGTCTGTGCTACGTCGGAATGACCAGGGCGAAGGACCGGCTCTACCTGTCCAGGGCATTCAGGCGCGGATTCAGAGGCGGAACAGGCCCCAACTCGCCGTCCCGGTTCCTGATGGAGATTCCGAGGGAGTTGATCTCCCAACCCGGCGCGCCCGACCCTGCCCGCGAAGACCGCCCCGCCGGAGATCGCCCCACGAGAGTTCGGACCTCCGGCCGCTTCGACCCACTGGGCCGCCGTCCGGTTCGCGCAGGCCCCTCGGACGGGTTCGAGTTCACGCCCCGCCGCTCCCAGCCGGCATCGGTAGAGTCCAAGCGCATAAGGCGCAGCGGGAAGATGGCCGCCCCACCGACAAGACGGCGGACGACGATGCGTCCCGCCGCCGAGTCCACTCCGACCTACTCAACCGGGGACAAAGTCCGCCACAACACATTCGGGGAGGGCATCGTGACAAGCTGCGAACCCTCCGGCGCGGACTTTGAGGTCACCGTAGCCTTCAAAGACGGCGGCGGCGTCAAGCGCCTGCTCCTCAGCTTGGCAAAGCTCGAAAAGGTGGAGTAAGTACAATATATCCCCAGGGATACATAGCAGCCTGAACTTCACACGAACCAGCACAGCCGTCGCGCAATCCGCCGCAAATTGAGAGCCGCGCCTAAGCCCGATTGACGCGCCCTCGTGCGTATGCTATCTATGGACTGCCCGCCGTCAAAGTTGAAAGAAGAGAGGTCGCCATGGAAGCCCTCAGAAAACCGCTCGCCGTTATTCTCGGCCTTATAGCCTTTGCCGTGCTGTTCCACTTCTTGCTCAGCCCTTTCTACGAAGATGCGTTGGACGTCATCTCCGTATGGCACGTGATCAACTGGTTCATGGCCTTTGGCATCATCGTTACCCTGGCGCTGGCCTACCTCCACAAGAGGGGCGCCCGCGCCGACGACACCGACACCAACGAGTATATCTGCGTCAACGTGGCATTCTACGCGGCCGCCGCGCTGGCGATCCTGTTCTTCTGGAACTGGTTCGACGACCTCACCGCCGGCGAGGATGGCCAGAGTCCGAACCGCGGCATCTTCTGGGTGGTGATCAATACGACCTTCATAATACTGGTCGGCGCGGTGAGCGCTCATCTGTGGAGGGATGACGCCGGCGATTGAGCAAGTCGCCGAACCGTTTACGGTAGCGCGCTGATGGCCGGGCGTCAGCTTATTGCCGGGGCCCAAAATCCACCGCCCAACCGCCGGATGACCATAGGAGCGCGGGCGTCTCGCCCGCACCCGCCAAGCCTACAATACCATCACTAGGTGGTGGATCTGGGAGGGCCGGAACCTACTCCTCGCGCAGCAGTCGGAAGCCGACCGCGCCCAGCAGAACGGGGAGCGTGGTGTCGATCAGAAACCACATCTGCCCGTCGTCATTGCGTGGATCGGCAAACTCCACGCCGAACCAATTGTACAAAAGCGCGATGAGCAGTCCCGCCGAGAAGTAAAACGCCGCGTTCGCCGACAGGTAATCCCGGCTAACCGGCTGTTCGCCCCCTTCGGCATCCAGGGCGCGCTTCCTTGCGAATGATGCTATCAGCGCGGCCGCGACGCCGATCACCATGAACGGGTCGAGAATTCGCCACACTGTGAGCGCATCGCCTTCCAGCTTCGGATCATAGAACTGCGTAACCAAGAAATGTACTGCTACTGCCGCTCCAATCAAGAGCATGTAAACTGCTGCCAGACGCTTGAAAACTCCCATGATGTACCTCCCTGTCGTGACTCGGTAAGTCCGCCGAAGACCTTGACATAGTACAAGCGGCCCGCCCGCCTGTCCACGATTCAGTACCAACCCAGCTCCACCACCAAATCGCCGGACGCCTACACGCGCCAACACCCCAATACCATCGTTAGGCGGTGGATCTGGGCGCTAAAGAGACTGTGTCAGATTGGTAGGCGTCGAATCTAACGCAATGGCGCAAGGACACAAAGGGGTATGGATTGCTCAATGCCCAAGTCCGGCGGGCGTTTCACCCTCACCCTAGCCCTCTCCCTCAAGGGAGAGGGGATATGTTAGTCAAAATACTGGGGTTAGGAGTCGTCGATGTGGGGTGGGGGGTGGAGGCGGACGCTGCCAAGCTCGTCGAAGTAGAGTCGGTCGCTGAAGAGCTTGAGGTTTCTCATGCCGCGGACGGTCTCGATGACCTTCTCTTCGGGCATGGATAGCTCCTCGGCCAAGCCGTGGTAGTCGCAGAGGACGTCGCCGAAGCATTCCCCGCAGGGGCCGGTGTCTTCGCGGTCTCCGTACTCTGCCTCGAACTCCTCACGCTCTTTCCTAATGCCCTCGACGTGCCCGCGAGCGGAGCGGTCGGCCTCGATGATCTTTTCGAGGGAGAGGGTGGGGTCGATCTCGGCGGGGTGCTTCTGGGCCCAGTTAGCTTCGAGCGAGGGGTCTTGCCAGTCGTCGAGCGGAGTTTCGAGGTCTGCGACCGCGCCGAGGACACGGTCGAGTATCATCTGGCCGGCGGTGATGCGGTGGCAGGGCTTGACGGACGTGTCTTCGGGGTCGGGTTCGTGTATGTAAGCTAGAATGGAGGCGAGTTCGGCTCCGTAGTTTGTGATTTCGAGGACGTAGTATTGCGCTTCGTGGACGAGGTCGGGGACACGGTTGCGGTCGTGGGGCAGTTTGCTGGGATTGTTGAGCCTGACGGGGGCCTGCGGCGGGCCGAGGGCGTCGTCGAGCTTCTCTTCGAGGCGGGCGACGGGCCGGTTGGATGCGGCGGCGACGTCTGAACTGTGATTGGTGTGATTTTGGGATTTCTCCGATTTCGACTCCGGCGCGGGGGCGCAGTGCCGAATCTTGGCGACTTTGCCGAAACCTCTGTCGTATAGGACCTTGGTTGCCCTGATGCGGTCGTAGGTGTTGGCTTCGGGGTCTTTCCCCTTGGCGATTTCGAGCAGGTTGTCGAGGACGCGCTGGATGCCGCCGGTGGCATCCTGAAGATGCTGGGCGGCGTGTCCGGCGAAGACGGGATTGATGGTGGCTGTTCGTATTTCGGACTGCATGAACGTTAGTATCGCACATGCGGTCTTGGGTTGTCAAGGGGTAATTTAGCGCCGAGCCTGTGTGAGTTCTGCGCGCGCCACTTGGGGGCGCCGCAATGCCATCGTCAGGCGGTGGATCTAGACCCAACCCAAAGGGCCGATGTCTCACCATCGCAGTTCCGACAGCGGCGTCTTGCCTCCCTGCGGCGGACCGTCGCTGATGACGTGCCCGCTGCTCATCTCGATCACCCTGTCGGCAATGCGGGATATCTCCCGGTTGTGCGTTACCACCAGGACGGCCCGCCCGTCGGTTGCCTGCGCTATCAGCAGTTCGAGTATCTGCGCCCCGGTCCTGAAGTCCAACTCGCCCGTCGGCTCGTCGGCCAGCAGCACGGGGTTTCCGGTGGCCAGCGCCCTGGCTATCGCCACGCGCTGCTGCTCGCCGCCGGACAGTTCGTGCGGGAAGTGGTGAGTCCGGTCTCCCAGTCCCACGGACTCGATGACCGACTCGGGGGATACGACTCCGCGCTTGCCGGCGACGTCCATGCCGAACTCGACGTTCTCCAGCGCCGTCAGGCCCGGAAACAGGTTGAAGCTCTGGAAGATGAAGCTCACGGTCTGCCGTCTGAGCGCGAAAAGCTCCGACCGGGAGGCGTTGGTGATGTCGCGCCCATTTACCGAGACAGTCCCGGAGGTGGGTGTGTCGAGCGCGCCGATGATGTTCAACAACGTCGTCTTGCCGCTCCCCGAAGGGCCGAGAACGACGACGAACTCGCCGTCCGCAACGTGAAGGTCCACCCCGTCCAACGCCCTCACCTCAACGGCGCCAATCTGGTAGTGCTTCGATATTCCAATCAGATCTATCAAGTCCTAAACCCCTCTCCAACCCATTTCAAATGAACTGGAACTACGGGTACTTTACCACATAGCGGTCAACACTTGAGTCTGGTTCCGGACAGCCCCTGCTCGTGACTCCGGGTGTCGCAAGTTCATGCGACGCCGCCGGCGAGGACGCAGATTGGCCGAAGTGTATCTGTCAGCTTGGCGGAGGAAGCCCCAGTCCTGTCAGTCGGCCTTCTAGCTGAGCTTTGCTCATACAGAACCGATCTGCAGTTGCGACTACCGACTCCACCAGTTCGCAGCTTTCGAACTCTTCTTCACTGAACGGCCAATTGTCGAACATCGCCAGAACGTCCCCCGGAGTAGTTCGTGGACCTTCAGTGTACTCCCGCTTCGACCATACTCTAGTTATCTGTCTTGCCCTATAGTCTGAACTAATGGTCGTTAGCTCGACTAAGGGTGCAACCCCGCTGTTCAGTACGAGTAGTAGGTCGATCTTTCTCAGTTCTGCCAGAAGGGCAAGGTGCAGCGGCACGTCCGAGTATTCAAGGACATCCTCTCCTAACTTGGCAAGTGAGTACCCTCGGTCATGGAGTTGTGACACGATCTGCCGCCGCTTGCTCAAGTCGTGTGGCTGGGCTTTCCCCGGTCCTAAGACGATAATCCTCAGGCTCTCCCGTTGGAGATGACTAGCGTACTGGTCAGCTTGCAACTTCGGGGGCTGCCTGGCCTACCGAGGACGATTCCGCAAGCAATTTGTCTCCGTACTCGTTGAGTCTGATCCGGGTGGGACTAGCCTCGCACAAGTTGGCTCCCGCCAACAGAGCCGCGGATCTTGATGCGGCGCTCCAGTCACACCCGGCTCTGTCAGGCAGGTCTTCCCACCTGATTGAAGTCTCCTGATCCAAGGCGCTAAGCAACCTTTGAGCGTCTGGATCAAGCGAGACTGCCGCCAGTTTCTCGCGGTGCTGTCGTTGCAACTTCAGTAGGCTATCAAGTCTACTGACGAATTCGGCAAAGTCCACTTGACCAAATGCAATAGGCGCAGGATTCACATCCTGGTGCAAGCGCCATTTGAGTGACAAACTATGGCGCGGGATGAGCCTTGGATAATGGAACTGGGGCACTGAACCGGCTTCTAGGTTCGCCCCCGCCAGTTCGGTGTTGGGAAAAGATTCGGTTGTCATGGCTATCGCCTCTCTTTTGGTTCAAGAACTTCGGTCAGTACTCTCATGAAATCGCCGTACTCCTCCTTCAGAGCTCGCGAGAGCCATTCCGCTGAAGGGGTTTCGCCTTCAAGCCCAATGTGAACGTTCAAGTGCGCGAAGTAGTTACGGCCATCGTATTGATTCCCCATCGGCTCAATGCGAAGGTCGTAGATTCGATCACGTGCGACGTACCATAATCTCGCCGATGCGCCTATGGCATCGTATCCTGTGTCTTTCAGTGTGCCCTCTTTCACGAACCGATCTAACATGGCCTTGCTCGGCAAGTCTTCGTGGTCAGGTTCCCATTCGACATCGAAGTTGAGACCCACCGCAGTGTAAACTTGGCCGCTCAGGCTCCTGATGTATTCGGCTGCTTGCGTCACACGGTCCGGGAAGTCTTCCCTCGCAGGCTCCTCACCGCTGGCATCGCCAAACTGAATTCGGTTTGGACCGATTGTCACAATTAGCTGGCTTCGCATACTTGAGAGGACAAGCCCGTCAGCAGACTGTCTCGGTTCCGGGGCATCGATAATAGGGTTCAGACCAATGGGGTCGGCCCCCAACAGCAACCCCTGTCCGAAAGGGTCAGACGGCTCATCCCGCGCCCGCGCTAAGTAGATGATGGAGGTGTTTAGCTTCTTGACAGAATCTATTGAGATCATTGGTATGCCTAGACGAACTTGCGATTCGGGAGTAACCCTATCACAGTCTCCAGTTTAATTGTACCAAGACATGAGCATGGGTCAGGGCAGTCGCATCTAAACCCTGGCCTGCCTCCGCAATCGTCATTCCGGCGAAGGCCGGAATCCAGAGGTGGAGAGTAGCATCCCGTCTATACTGGTACAGCATCGACAAAGCCGGACGCCTGGCCCCTCGATTAGTCTGTGGTGAGGATGGAGGTAAGGACCAGTTTTGCGACCTCCTTGTCGAGCGGCTGGTTGTTGTTTCCGCACTTGGGAGAGTGAATGCACGAGGGGCATCCGGCCTCGCATGGGCACTCGGAGATGACCTGGAGCGTTGCCCGCCAGAGATCTTCGATGACCTCGTAGCCGTGCTCGGCTACTCCGACGCCTCCCGGGTGGCCGTCGTGGATGAATATCTCGGGTCGTCCGGTGTCCGGGTGCAGAGGGGTCGAGACGCCGCCGATGTCGTTGCGGTCGCAGAGGGCGAAGAGGGGCAGGATTCCGATAGCGGCGTGCTCGACGGCGTGCAGGCCGCCCGCAAGATCGAGCTTTTCGGCGTGGATGCGGCTCAGCGCGTCTTTGGTGGGGCCGAACCAGAACGCGGTGGTCTCGAATTCCTGTGGAGGCAGATCGACGTACTCGTCGCCGAGAACCTCGTCGGTGTGGAGCCTGACTCGCTTGAATCCGACGACGTGCGTCGATACCCTGACCTCTCCCAGAAAGGCCGTGACGTTTCCCGCTGTCCTGTGCCTGTACTCGTTTAGGATGCGGGTCTCCGTGTAATCGCGGACCTGTGTATAGTATGGGGCGTCGGTGAGAGTGGAGTAGGCAGTGCGGGACTCTAGGTCTAGGTCGGTGATTAGGTACGGGTCGCCGTGATGCAGGTAGATCGCGCCCGGGTGCAGTTGCATGAAGGCGGTCTCCTCTGAGACGGTCTCCATGATCGCGCCGGTGTCCTCGTTGACGAGGGTGTAGAAGCGTCCGGACGCGGTGCGCAGGTTGACCCGCTCGGCGGGATAATCAACGTCAGGGAGCAAGTGCCAACGCTTGTTTCGGACGTGGAAGTACTCGTCCTCTACAAGCTCGTCGGCGGAAAAAAGCAACTCGGGGCCGAAGAACTCAGTGTCGTCCATTGTGAGCGGCGCCTCGTATGCGGCGCAGAGCAGGTGGGGCTTCATGACGTAGGGATTGGCGGGGGATATGCGGGCGCTCTCGTGGCTCTTGCCGAAGAAAGCCTCCGGGTGCCGCATGAAGTACTGGTCGAGTGGGTTGTCCTGTGCGACCAAGACGCTGAGGGAGCGTTCGCCCGTGCGTCCGCTGCGTCCGGCCTGCTGCCATGCGCTCGCGATGGAGCCGGGATATCCGGTCAAGATTGTGGCGTCAAGGCTGCCGACGTCGATGCCCAACTCCATGGCGGATGTGGTGGTCAGTCCGAGCAGCCTGCCCTCGAAGAGGTCGCGCTCGATGCGTCGTCGGTCTTCGGGCAGGTAGCTGGCGCGGTAGGAAGCGATGCGCTTTGCGACGACGGGGTGTGTCGGCGTGAGTTGGTCGCGGGAATAGACGTAGAGAAGCTCGGCCTGGCGTCGGCTGCGGACGAAGGTCATGGTGCGCGTGTGCCGCTTCAGAAGCTCGACGAATACCTGGACAGCCTCCGAGTTGGTAGAGCGGCGGGAGCCGTTGGCGAGGTCTATCATGGGAGGATTCCAGAAGGCGAAGTCCTTCCCGCCATACGGAGAGCCGTCCTCGTCCACTACCTCGAAAGGAAGCCCGACCAGCCGCTCGGCGTGCTCGGCGGGGTTCGAGATGGTGGTCGAGCAGAGGATGAACTGTGGGCTGCTGCCGAGCATCCGGCAGATCCGTCTGAGCCTGCGGATGACGTTGGCGACGTGCGTGCCGAAGACGCCGCGGTACACGTGTGCCTCGTCGAGGACGACGTACCTGAGTCCGCGCAGCGTTCGATACCACGAGCGATGGTTTGGAAGGATGCCGACGTGAAGCATGTCCGGGTTGGATATGACGATGCGCGAAGATCGGCGTATCGACGCCCTGTCCGAGCCGGGAGTGTCGCCGTCATAGATGGCATGGGCTGGGCCTCTATCGGGCACGAGGTCGGCGAGCTTGTTGCGCTGGTCTTGCGCCAGCGTCTTGGTGGGATACAAGTAGAGGGCGCGGGCCGCGCGGTCCTGCATCAGGGCCTCAAGCGTCGGGATGACATAGCACATGCTCTTGCCGCTGGCGGCCGGAGTGGCGACGATGACGTTCTTGCCGTCCCTGAGCGCCCGGATGGCGGCGACCTGGTGGGAGTAGAGGTCTGAGACGCCGATGGAGTCGAGCTTAGCGCGAATCTTGGGGTCGAGCGGAGGGGCGAGGTCGTCGAAGCGGGGCTTCCTCGACGGCACCTGCTCGATGTGTACAAGCTGGTCGTCGTACCACTCTAGGCTCTGGATGTGTCTGAGGAAGTCGGCGGTGTTCATGGTGTGGGGCTAGATGGTCTCGATCTCGCAGTCTATGATCTCGGCGTCTGGACGGTCCGACTCGATGAAGGCTATGACGGTATCGAGCATCCGCGCCGCGTGTCGGCCGCTCCCGGAGACGCAGGCGATGCCGAGGGATGCCGTCTGCCAGAGGTCGTGAGAGTCTATCTCGGCGATGGAGACGTTGAACCTGTTTTGCGCGCGCTGGCAGATGGACTTGACGACTCGGCGCTTGTCCTTCAGGCTATGGCAGGCTGGCAGCCTGAGCGTGATTCTCGCGGTCGCTACGTTCAATGTGGCCCCCATTCTGAACTATACAATGTTCGGGCGGCTCAATGTAGATTTCGGGAGGATATGTTACTGTCCCAAGCATGTCCCGTACTCCGATACGGGGTTGGTATGCTCTACTCATCCGTCATTACCATGAAAATAGCAGCCACACCAACCAAACCGTCATTCCGGCGAAGGCCGGAATCCAGAGAGGCCCGGGGCTGGGCCACGCCATTTTCATCCTCTTATGTGGCCTGACAAGGCCATGGTGATTCCGGCGAAGAGCCTGCCCCGTACCCCGATACGGGGCCGGAATCCAGGGGTGGGGAGTAGAGCGCCGCCTACTAATCTAGGACAGGTTCGGAGGATATAGATGAAGCTGGGAGACGTTTTGATTTCCGAAAGTGAGATAGCGCAGGCGGTGGCGAGGCTCGCCGTGCAGATAGGCGAGGACTACGATCTGTCGGAGCTTGTGCTGGTGGGCGCGATGGACGGGGCGGTCTGCTTTCTGGCGGACCTGATGCGGGCGTTCCCGCAAACCGTGGACGTGGCGACTGCGCGGGTGCGGAGCTATGGCGGCGCGGAGTCGGGAGAGGTGAAGGTTGATTGGCTGCCGACGCGCGACCGGATCGAGGGACGGCACGCGCTGATCGTGGACGGCATAATGGATACGGGCGCGACGTGCGCGCGCCTGGTGGAGGAGTTGTCCGACATGGGAGCGTCGTCGGTCAAGGTATGCACGCTGCTGGACAAGCCCTCTCGCCGGACGCACGACGTCAGGGCGTCTTACGTCGGGTTCGAGGCGCCTGACGTGTTCGTGGTGGGATATGGGATGGACTATGACGGCGCATACCGAAACCTTCGGGATGTTTGTGAGATGGAGGGGTGTACTGAAATGGCGGCGGTTGGAGTATAATCGAGGAAGTGCAGGGACATTCTGAGGAGGGGATAGAGGTATGGATTTCGTCTTCGAACGCGGGTCGGCGGACAGCCCGAGAGGGCACGCGCTGATCTACTTCAAAAACTCTCAGGATACGGACGACGTGCTGGTGACGTATCTCGTCATCATGCCCATCCACGTGGACGTGTCCAAGTATGTGCCGCCGTTTCTAATGAACCAGATAGGTGAGATGTCCCCGAAGGAGTTGTCGGCGTTCGCGTTCCCGCCGGCTCCGGAGCCGGTTGACGGCATGGACTACGTCGAGAGCTTGGCGGAGATGCGGGAGGACGACGTCATCTTCGGAGGGACGACGTCGGTGTCGGACGTGGGGCACATGCTGGGCTTGGTGAACGACGTTATCACCTGGTACGTGGACCTGTACACCGAGAAGGCGGAGGGGAAAGTTCCCGCGCCTGTGGAAGTGTCTGACGGCGGGGACGAGCTCAGCGTCAACGACGTGCTGTACGGCCTGATGAGCGACCAGGACAAGCTGAGCGAGCTTACTCGGCTGGTCGGGCGTCTTCGGGACGCGGTGGGTTCAGGGGACGAGGCGCTATCGAGCGAGACGCACACGGAGATCGTGACCCTCGGCCGTCACCTGCCGGAGAATCACCAGGTGGGCCGTCTCGCGGACGCGGCGGCGTCCGGCGGGGAGATGGCGTCGAGGCTCACCAACCTGTACTTGCAGCGTTGCTTCCACCTGCTGTCGGAGGAGTACGTGAAGCTCGGCCAGGTGGAGGACGAGATACGTTCGCTGGAGTCGGCGTGATGGCCTTTGTTCCCAAAAGGAAAACCCGCCCAGGATTCCAGGGCGGGCTTTCTCAGTAAGACCGTTTGGAACGATCCCGTCACTCAGTGGACTCCGAGCGACCATGCCAAGGTAGACGTAGATTACATCGCATGGGCGAAATTGTCAAGTCAACGGCGGTGAATTGTGTACAGTGCCCTAGGGGGGACTCGAACCCCCGGCCTTGACCTTGGCACGGTCGCGCTCTATCCATCTGAGCTACTAGGGCACCACGTCAGTATATCAGAATCAGTAGTGGGGATATGTAGAACATGGGTCAACCCGGCATAGTCCTATACCACGGCATCGACTCGGGGGCCGAGCTTGCGGGCTACGGCCGGCTGGCTGAGGACGCGGGTTTTGACTCGCTGTGGGTGACGGAGAGGTACTTTCACGAAGAGACGTTTTCGATGCTGGGATACCTGGCGGCGAAAACCGACCGGATCAGGCTGGGTGTCGGAGTGGTGAACCCGTACACCCGGAGTCCGGCGCTGCTGGGAATGGGCGCGGCCACGATCGACCGTCTGAGCGGCGGCAGACTGACGCTGGGACTTGGTCGGAGCGACGCGGAGGTGATCGAGGGCCGGATGGGTATGGACTACACGGCTCCGCTGGCCAGGCTGCGGGGAACGGTCGGCGCGCTGCGTTCCATGTGGAGCGGCGAGCGCGTGTCGTCGGAGTACGCGGGCGTAAGGCTGCGGAACGTTGGACTGGCGATGCGCCCGGTCCAAGATAGATTGCCAATCTATCTGGCGGCGATAGGTCCGAAGGCTCTGCGGCTCGCGGGAGAGGTCGCGGACGGAGCGCTTCTGAATGCGTACGCGCCGGTCGAGTACGTAAGATGGGCGGCCTCGGAGGTGAGGCAGGCAGCGAGGGAAGCGGGACGAGATCCGGGGGCAGTCGATATAGAGTGTATGCTGATCGTAAGGCTCACGGACGATCCGGACTCGCTGATGCAGGGCCTCCGGGAGCGCGTGGCTCGTCTGATTGCGGAGCCGCATACGGGCGAGGTCCTGCTGGGACAAAGCGGGTTCGACGTGTCGATCCTCGGCCCGGTTAGGGAACTGATAGCGAGAGGCGATGAGGTGGGAGCCTCAAAGTACGTGTCGGATGATCTTGCGGAGTCGTGTTATCTGCTTGGCGACGCGGCGCGCTGCCGGGAGCGCATCCAAGAGTACGTGGACGCGGGCGTGGACAGCCCACTGCTGCTTCCGAGACTGGAAGGGTTCAGGGAGACGGTAGAAAGTCTTGGGCCGGGTATGAAATGATTACGCTCTCCCGTACGATGACCATATGAACATTGAAGACATTACTGGGGCGATCCGCCAACGTAGAGTCCACGTCACCGACCACGCCCATGATGAAGCCGAAAAAGACCAGTTATCATACGACGACATATTTGTCAGTGTTTTTCAAGGCGAAGTGATTGAAGACTACCCAGATGACAAGCCCTATCCCAGTTGCTTGATTTACGGAAACACTTCCAGCCAAGAGCCGATACACAGCGTCTGGGCCTATAGCCAGGAGGTTCGTATCGCTGTATTAGTTACTGTGTACCGCCCTGATACGAATCTATGGATTGACTGGCGTGAAAGGAGGCTATGATGAACCTGCTTGGTAAATGCCCGAGGTGTGGTAGTGAATTGGTGGAAAAGGAGGTAGAGAAATTGTTGCGTGGAGGCGACAACGTTGCTGCCGTAACGGTCGATGCCGAGTGTTGTCTGCGTTGCGGCGAACGTCTCTATTCAATCGATACGGTCAAGCTCTTCGAGCGGATCAGCCACAAGCTGGCGACTGAGGACGTGGAGGAGTTCGAGCCCTTGGGGCAGTCGTTCAAGGCCCCAGTGTAGTTGCTGCGTATTGATATTGAACGATTGGGCGCCAAGCAGTAGGGGGATAGAGAGTTCATGTTCATAGGTCACTTTACCGAGCAGCCCTGGCAGGACGACAAGACGGGGCTGATGGGCGCTCAGACGACTAACGAGCCGATGGTGGAGTCGAATGGGGCAGGACGGGATGCCGCGCCGGTGGAGTCTGGAAGTACGGAGTGAGGGACAGAATCATGGACGTTGGATTTATCGGGCTTGGGACGATGGGCGGGCCAATGGCGATGAACGCGATACGTGGCGGGAATCGTCTTGTCGTCCACGATATCAGGCGGGAATCGGCTACGCCGCACCTTGAGATGGGCGCGGAGTGGGCGGACACGCCGCGGGAGGTTGCGGAGCGGTCGGAGGTCGTACTGACGTCGCTGCCGGGGCCTGTGGAGGTGGAAGCGGTCGCGCTCGGCGAGGACGGGCTTGGCGAGGGTCTGAGCGATGGGAAGGTTTATCTGGACCTGAGCACAAGCTCGCCGGACTTGATTCGGAGGATTCACGCGGAGCTTGAGCCGCGCGGCATTCACGTTCTGGACGCTCCGGTCAGCGGCGGACCGGTCGGGGCGCAGTCTGGCAGGCTCGCGATATGGGTCGGCGGAGACAAGGAAGTCTATGAGCAGGTGAAGCCGGTCTTGGACTCGATAGGCGACGAGCCGTACTACGTGGGGCCGGTGGGCGCGGGGTCGGTGACCAAGCTGGTACACAATGGCATGGTGTACATAATCCAGACGGCGCTGGCAGAGGTCTTCACGATGGGGGTAAAGGCCGGTGTGGACCCGCTCGACCTGTGGCTTGCGGTGCGGCAGGGGGCGCTGGGGAGGAGCGGCGTGTTCGAGCGTCTGAAGGAACACTTCCTGATAGACAGATACGATCCTCCTGACTTCCCGCTCTGGCTGGGAAGGAAGGACATTGACCTGACGTGCCAGTTGGGAAGGCAATACGACGTGCCGATGAGGATGGCGAATCTTTCTCTGGCGGATATGACGGAGGCGCTGAACAGGGGCTGGGCTGAGCGTGACCAGAGGGTGTCGATGACGCTGCAGGAGGAGCGGGCGGGCGTAAAGGTGAACACAACACCGGAGGCGATCCGCGAGGCGCTGGGGGAGTAGAAGGCGAAGAATGGAGCTTATATGTTGAAACTCCCTATCGTGTCGTCCACTTGGTTGGGACGGGCGGCCTCAATGTAACCCGGCAACTGGGACCCGATCCTTCTTAGCAGCGCGCCGTCCTTGGTGACGAATACGAACGCGCCGTTGAATTTTGCAACAGCTAGATTGATGCAGTCTGAGGGGTCTATATCAGTCTCGCCGCATAGTCTCATGGCTTCACCCCAGCCCTCGTCGCCAATCCACAGATATTCGAGGAAGGGCAACCTCAATCTCAGAAGGCGCTGAGTGCGTAGGTGAATATTTCTCAGCCGACCGGAATCAGTAACGCGGTTCCCCAACTGACGGTAGATGTTCCGAAACGGGATGCCCTCCCGCCTCTGGTCTTCTACATACCGCTCCTCTTGTTCTTGGGATGTGACTTCCATTATGGCAAAGGATGAAGTCACAGCGCGCCATCCTCGATTTCGTATGCTCTCGACGAGTTCGGCGGAATCGTCACCTGTCTCCCTGGCCCAGAGCACATCCAGGATGATGTTGGTGTCCAGAAACAGACTGGGTACGTCAGGATCTTCTGTGGGCCGCGTCACTCTTGATCGGGTTCTTGGTCTGGCGCCTGTCCCGTGTCAGTGCGCGTGGGACGATGGGGGTCAGGTCCCACTGGAAATGTCTTAGACACATGGACTCCCGGGTACTTTTTCCCGGGGATCATGTCGATACGTGTGGGGCGGTTGGGATCCGGCCCCACGGGGAATGTCTTAGACACGTGGACGCCCGGATATTTTTTGGGCCAGGGTTTAAGCTGCTGCTTCTGATTGTCAGCCATTTTTATTTGCCTCCTTCGTGACAATTGTATCATTCCCGAGTGAGGGGCGGCTAACATGACGTCGCTGCCGACTTCTTGCGGTGCAGGCGGAGTCAGTCACGCTGGGCGAGGAATGACGCCCCCGGCGGTCGCAGGGTAAATTGACTGGCCTTCTGCCAGCTAGTACAATCCGGAGTAACACTATGACCGGCTGACCCGGCCGGTCCACTGACTCTAGGAGTTGGGAGATATGATGCAGAAGACCGCGCCGGCGCCACTCACAATCAACATCTCGGAAGAAGCCGCCAGCCATGTCCGCGTATTCGCGCAGCAGTCTGGAAAGCCGGACTCCAACCTGCGGGTATCGGTCAAGGGCGGAGGCTGCGCAGGGATGACCTACGTCCTCGATCTCGTGGACACCCCCCTTGAAGAGGATAAGGTCGTCGAAGAGCATGGCATGAAGCTCTTCGTGGACCGCAAGTCGTACATCTTCCTCGCCGGGACGATTCTCGAATACTCCGGCGGACTCAACGGCAAGGGGTTCGTGTTCAACAACCCGAACGCCAAGACCACGTGCGGCTGCGGCACGTCGTTCAGCGTCTAGCCAATTACCGGGAATTCCGCATCGCCGCGCCGCGTTACGTCCACGCGGCGCTCGTGCTTTAGGAGGTTCGATGATTACGAAGGCGAGTCTATCGCCCAGGCTATCGACGGACACGGCGGCATTCGATATTTCAGACTCCGGCAGGTTGAGCGTCCGAGGCGACGATGCGCTTGACCTCCTCAACCGTCTGTCCACCAACGACCTCGAGTTGCTGCAACCCGGCGGCGGCATGGCGACGGTCCTGACCACCAACAAGGGGCGCATCATCGACCTGCTCCGAGTTCTCCACCTAGGAGACCGCCTGCTCATTCTCACCAGTCCGGGGACAAGCGACAGGGTGGTAGAGTGGATAGACTTCTACACGTTTGCGGAAGACATAACCGTTGCCGATGCAGCGCCGGACACGAGCCATTTCCTGTTCGTCGGCGAAGGAGCGGGCGACGCGCTGTCTGAGGCCGGATTCGGGGCGTGGGACCTAGTTGAACCGCTGAGTCATGCGATTGCCGACGGCACGCATACCATTGTCAGGGCGGATCTCGGCTCGATACCTGCGTGGGAGGTCATCGCGCCGCATGGCCAAGACATCCGCGCCGACGGGATTGAGAGGCACGGCGCGAACGTCCTTGAGACGCTGAGGATCGAACAGGGCGTCCCGGCGTTCCCAAGCGAATTGAACGATTCCCGCAATCCTCTTGAGGCCAACCTAAAACCCCACATCAACTTCAACAAGGGCTGCTACATCGGCCAAGAGGTCGTCGCGAGGCTCAATACCTACGACCGCGTTCAGCGATTCCTCTGCCAGCTAGTCGTCGATGACACGATAACTCTGGATCCCGGCTCCGCGCTGACTGTTGACGGCGCTGACGCGGGAGAGGTCGCGTCCTCGATCCCCGGTCTCGCGCTCGCGTACCTCCGCAAGCGGTTCTATGAGGATGGGGCCAGAGTCCAAGTACAACACGCCGACGGCTCCGTGCAAGCCACAGTCTCAGACCTGCGCCCACCGGAAGACGACTGAGATCGTTCAAAGGCGTCATTGCGATTCGAGCGTCGCGCCGCCGTCCACCACGATAACTTGGCCTCTTATCATCTCGGCGTCGGGGGAGCAGAGGAAAGCGACCGTCTTGGCGACGTCCTGCACTGTCACCATGCGGCCCGCTGGGATGTTGCGGCCCGCTTCCAGCATCTCATCTTTCGTCGGGAAATGGTCCAGAGCGCCGGTATCGACGTAGCCGCCGGATACCGCGTTCACGACTATGTTGAGCGGCGCAAGCTCGACCGCAAGGTAGCGCGTGACCGCCTCAAGCGCGGCCTTGGACACGCCCACCGAGAAGTAGAACGGCAAGACACGCCGAGATCCCTCGCTCGAAATGTTGACGACGTGGCCGCCGTCTTTCATCAGCTTGGAAGCCGCGACTACGCACAGCCACGCCGCCCTCGCGTTGACGTTGAGGGTCCAGTCCCAGTGCTTCGACTCCAATTCAAGAGCGGGACGCTGGACGCCTGTGGCGGCGTTGTTCACCAGGATGTCGAGACGCCCGAATTCAGACTCTATGGCCTCGAATAGACTCGCGATCTTGGCCTCGTCTCCCAAGTGCGCGCGGAACTTCAGACAGCGGACGCCCATGCCCTCGATCTCCGACTGGGTTTCGGCGGCGGCGGCGTGGCTGCGAAGATAGTTGAAGGCGATGTCCACGCCCCGACTCGCAAGCTCTAGGGCGATGGCTTTCCCGATACCGCGTGAGCCTCCGGTGACGAGCGCGACTTTGCCCTCGAACGTCAACGGGCCGACCTCATATCGCCATTCCGCCGTCAACGCTGACGACTTGGCCGGTCATGTACTTGGCCTTCTCGCTCGCGATGAATGCGACCAGGTGCGCCACGTCGTCCACCTCGCCGAAGTGACCCTGCGGAATCCAAGTCATGATGCGGTCCTTGGTCGCTTGCGGCAGCACGTCAACCGTGTCGGTACTTATGTAGCCGGGAGTTACCGTGTTGACCGTAATCCCGCGCGTCGCAACCTCTTTGGCGAGGGCCTTGGTGAAGCCCATGATCCCGGCCTTGGAGGCAGAGTAGTTGACCTGCCCCACGTTGCCCCTGATGCCGACCACCGACCCTATGTTGATGATCCTGCCCCATCTGCGCCGGATCATGCCTCTGAGTACCGCCCTCGAACAGTAGAACGTCCCGGACAAGTTGGTGCTGATTACGCTGTCCCATGCGTCGTCCGACATGCGGATCAGAAGCCCGTCGCTAATGATGCCCGCGTTGTTGACGAGGATGTCGATCTGCCCGAATCGCTCCGTCACCGCATCGACCATGCCCTTTACGTCGTCAAGCTGGCTGACGTCGGCCTGGACTTTGAACGCCGTCACGCCGCGCTCTTCGACCGCGCAGACGGTCTCGTCGGCTTCCGACTCGGACCTGTTGTAGTTGACGGCGACGTGTACGCCCTTCTCCGCTAGGCGCAGGGCGACCGCTCTTCCGATGCCTTTCGACGCGCCTGTCACCAGCGCGTAGCGTCCATCTATATCAGATTTGACCAAGATTCCTCCTGAGAGATTCGACTATCTAGGGGTTATGTGTTCAGCCGCGCGTCGAGCTCTTCAAGCTGCCGATTCATCTGCGGGATGAATCCCGTCTCCACGGAGAGCTTGGCCGTTTCTATCGCGCGCCTGACGGCATCGGACCGGGCGGCGCCATGTCCCACGACGCTGACGCCATTGACTCCGAACAGCGGCCCGCCTCCGCGCGTCGCGACGACGTTGTTCAGCTCATAGACCTCGACGAGAACTTGTTCGAGGTCGTCGTCGGCCAATTTGCCCGACAGGCTGCCGCGCAGATGCCGCGCGATCTCCTGGCCGAGGCCCTCGGTCAGCTTCATCACGATGTTGCCGACGAAGCCGTCGCACACAACCACGTCCGCGCCTCCGCGCGGCACTTCGTTCGCCTCGACGTTGCCGATGAAGTTCAGGCCGCTCTTGGCGAACAACTCCGTGGTCTCGCGAACCTGCCTGTTGCCCTTGCCGACCTCCGCGCCGACGCTCAACAACGCCACGCGCGGATTCTCCACGCCCCAGAACGACCTGGCGAACACGTCGCCGATCGCGCCGAAGCTGAGCAACTGCCTCGGGCGGCAATCGACGTTGGTGCCGAGGTCCAGTATGCAGGTTTTGGGAGCGACTCCCAAAACCGGCCCGCCGAGCGCCGGACGCTCGACTCCCTTGGCCAGTCCGAGAACCACCGCCGCCGCCGCCATTGTCGCGCCTGTCGAACCCATCGACACACAGGCGTCCGCCATGCCCCGTTTCACCATTCCGGTCGCGACGAGAATCGAGGCCTTCGGCTTCTGGCGCAACGCGAGCGCCGGGGGTTCTCCTTCTTCGATAACCCCCTCGCTTGGAACCACGCCGATGGGCAGCCGTGAAACGTCATAGGCGGCCAACTCGCGCTGAACGGCCTCGGGGTCGCCGACCAGCATGACCTGGCCCTCGCCCGACGCCGCGAACTCAACCGCGCCCTTCACGATCTCCGCCGGAGCGTTGTCTCCGCCCATGGCGTCCACCGCGATTCTGACATGTCCGGTTTCTGTTGCCAAATCTATCTCTCCCTAACTTATCTTGAGGTCAGGACGCGGCCAGCGTGACCTCGGCCTGTCCCGCAATGGCCGTTTCGCCGTCATCCTTGACTACGGAGACGGCGCAGACGACCCTGCTGCCCGACTCCGACGCTGTGACATTCTTAACTGTTCCCATAGCGGTAACGCTCTGGCCGGGCTTGACCGGCGACCTGAATCTGATCTTCATGCTTCCGGTGTCTGCCCACCGCCGCCCGAACGCGGCGCTCATCATCTCCGAGATCGTAGCCGCGATCATCATACCGTGGGCGATAGTCCCTCCGAACTGGCTCTGAGCGGCAAAGTCTCGGTCTATGTGTATCGGGTTGAAGTCCCCCGACGCCCTGGCGTACTGCTCGATCCGAGCTTGGTCTATGTGCCTGCGGATCTCGGGCAGACCGTCCCCGGCTTCCATCAACATTCGGCCTCACGCGGACCTTGGCCCGCCGGAATCATGATCGTGCTCTTGCCGGTCATTACCTCCGAGCCGTCGTCGGTTACGCTGCAATCCACGACTAGAAACCGCCATCCTCCCCGAACCGAGTTCTGGGTCAGCGTAGCCACGCAGTTTAGCCGCGTTCCGACCGCGACCGCGCGGCTGAACCTTATCTCCTGTCCGGCGTGAAGCGTGCCGCCCGGAATACGCAGGTCTTCGACCGCGCCCCTTATGCTGAGAGCCGCGACCGCCATCGGCGGTACCAACTCTCGGCCCTGACCGTCTTCGAGAAGTCCGTTTTCGTGCTGGACCGCGTCCACGTAGTCGGACACAACTTCAGGCTCCAGGTCGTACACCTTGCTGGAAACCTGTGTGCCCGGCTTCAACTCTCCGTAGTCCTGAAACATCCATACCTCGAATTCGCCGTATCTGCTCCGTGAGATTATAGTGCCACAGTGGGGCCAGTTCAACGCGGCTCACTCCGCCAAGTTCGTCGCGCCCCGCTGCATCTGCGCCTCCTCCAACAGCCTCTCCAATACGACGTAGGACGCCTCCTCCGAGTAGTCCAACTGGCAGACGCCCAGAACGCGGTACAGGACTCCGGTCGAAACCCGCGCCAAAACCGACTCGCCGAGCGGCGGCAGCTTGACTCCCAGCGACTGTGCTACGAACCCGCCTGCCAGCATCCCGTTGGGCGTCAGATAGCATCTCAGGAGTTCCCTGCCCTGGTAGGTGAGCGCAAGTCCCTGAGCGTCCTGTTCGAGCGTCAGCCTCAGATGCGCTCTGGGAGTTGCTATAAGCTCGTCGGCATACTCAGACACCCAGACGTCAACGTTCGCCAATGTTCATCACTCCGTCGGTTGCTTCGCGGTAGATACATTATAGCCGACTGCGTGACGGGTAGCCGCCCCGTTCGCTTGCGTCCCCGGCGGGCGCATCAATAGAATAACCAATCAAGAAGCGAGCGGCGCTCCGACAGGATACGGCGGCCCCGACCCGCAGATCGGTTATGAACTAGGCGTTTGTCATGATCTCAATCGAACTCATCCGCAGCGACCCCGACCTGGTTCGGGAAGCCATGCGTAAGAGGGACGCCGACGTCCCGATAGACGAAATCCTCTTCCTGGACGAGGAGCGCCGCTCTCTTATCGTCCAGGCGGACGCGCTCAGGGCCAGGCGGAACGAGGTCAGCCGCGAGATGGGGCGGTCGAAGGAGCGTCCCCAAGAGTTGATCGAAGAGATGCGCAACGCCGGCTCCCGGATCAAGGAGCTAGAGGAACGTCTGCGTTCGACCGGCGAAACGTTGGACGAACTGCTCCTCAGAGTGCCCAACATCCCGGACCAAAGCGCGCCGGTCGGCCCCGACGAGTCGGCCAACGTCGAGGTGAAAACCGTCGGCGAGCTTCCGTCCTTCGACTTCGAGCCTGAGGCCCACTGGGACATCGCCGAGCGTCTGGGCATCATAGATTTCGAGCGCGGAGTGCGGCTGTCCGGTTCCCGCTTCTTCGTGCTAAGAGGCTTGGGCGCCAAGCTCCAACGCGCCCTGATCTCATTCATGCTGGACTTGCACGTCGAGCGTCACGGCTACACGGAGGTGTATCTACCATACATGGTCAACCGCGATACGGTACTCGCGAGCGGTCACCTGCCCGGCTTCCGGGAGGAGATGTACCACGACGACGAGGACGACCTGTGGATGCTGCCGACGGCGGAGGCGGCGATAACCAGCCTGCACCGCGATGAGATACTCACCGCCGACGACCTTCCCAGATACTACGTGGCCCACACTCCGTGCTGGCGGCGAGAGAAGGCGTCCGCCGGGCGTGACACGCGGGGCATCATGCGAGTCCACCAGTTCGACAAAGTGGAGATGTACAAGTTCGTCGAGCCTGAGCGGTCCGCCGATGAGCTCGACTCGCTGGTTGCGGCGGCCGAGGCGGTCGTCGAGGCCCTGCAAATCCCGTACAGAGTGCTGGAACTCGCCACCGGCGACATGGCCTCCCCCGCGGTCAAGGCTTACGACGTCGAGATGTGGGCGCCGGGCGCGGACCGCTGGCTTGAGGTCAGCTCATGCTCCAACTGCACCGACTACCAAGCTCGGCGCGGCAAAATCCGCTACCGCCCCGAAGCCGGCGCTCGACCTCGCCTCGTCCACACCCTGAACGGCTCAGGCCTCGCCCTCCCGAGGGTCATAATCTCAATCTTGGAGAACTACCAGCAGTCCGACGGCTCCGTGGTGGTTCCGGAGGCATTGAGGCCGTACACCGGGTTTGAGAGGATCGGGTGAAGGGGTTCATCGTGAGAGAGGGGCATACCTCTGTACGTTGATCTCATCTTCGCGAGCGCGCATTTGCGCGGCGTCGTGCCATGCCTGCATCCTCAGCAGCATGTCCATACCGACTCCGAACGCCTTTTCAACGCGCAGCGCCAACTCGGGCGACAGCGGCGAGCGGCCACTGAGAACGTCGGGCAGGGTCGCGGGATCTACTCTGAGGATGTGAGCCGCCTCTTCCACGCCGAGGCCCAAGTCTTCAACAATCTCCGTGCGGATGAAGTCTCCCGGATGCGGAGGGGTCATTCTGACTTCAATTCCTACGTCGTTCATCGGCAATCTCACTAATGAGTCGAGCCCATATTGGCGTGGCAGTTCTGCAAGTGCCTGGGGCCACCAACCCGATCTGCAAGGCGGTCGAGAAGCTCATAGAAACGGATTGTGTCTCTCAGACGTTCAACCATCAAGCGCCCTGTTCAACCATCTCAACTGCTCGCCAATCCTCAAGCCTTCCATCGGGACGGATACAGCCAGGCCACAACTTCGCAAAGGTGGCTCCAAGAACTTCCGGTAATGTTGGCCGGTCAAGAACACGACGGACTCGACACCATCCAGATGCGGCCCCAGTTGTGCAAGCGCTCTACTCGCCCACTGGCGGCGGTCCGCAACTGCCATGTCGTTCAAAGTGAGGTCGTAGGGCGAGATTACCTTATCCGGATGTACAAGACCATATTTGGCAGACAGTATGAACCAAGGCTGCCCAGTGCCTTCCGTGTAGCTGCGGGCCTTGCGGAACCAAGCAGAGATGTACAACTCTCTCGCGGGAGCGGGAACCGCCAGTTTCTGTGCTACGCACGACAGTAGATAGATGTCCATGTGATGATTCTATCCTACTCCAAATCAGTCAATGCCCGCATCGCATCCCCCTTTACCTAGCTATCGTCAGGATGCTCTCGCGCAGAGGCGCTTTGTGACGCTGGGGGTTGTGTCCCCACTTTCCGCCGCGCGTTCGAATCTGCTCGATATCGTAGGTCGCAAAGCCGACGGCTACGGCCAGCCTGCCGATAATCTTCTCAGTCGGGACGTGAACCCCGTAAGGGGCGGAATCTCCGAGTACCAGCACGAAGTGACCGCCCGGCTTGAGAACCTCCCTAGCTCCCGTCAACACCTGGAGCATATCCTCGAAGTAGCCCGCCACCACGTAGTCATAAGTCTTCTTCCCGCTCTTGATGGCCCTCATTTCCCGCAGCCGCTCGATAACCTCGGATAGTTCTCCGTGTATTCGTTCATCCACCCGGCGAATTCCCGGGCGCTCTATGGTCTCGTTCATAGACGACGTTCGCACTTGAGTAGTGGCCGCCATTATGAGATGGTCGCGAACCTCGCGGGTGATGTCAGACCACGACTCGTAGTACCCCCAGAAGTATGTCTCCAACCTCGTCCGGTCGGCGTAGTCGTAGTTGTTCAGATAAGGGGGAGAGGTAACTATCAAGTCAACAGTTTCGGGTTCCACGTACGAAGCGAACTTTCTCGCGTCGCCTAGCAGAACGTCGTGCGAGGAGTACGGGATACCCAGCGTTTGCAACTGCTGGATATCCGACATCATGAGATGGCATCGCTCCTGAAATTCGGTCAGCGCGTGCCTGTCCACCTTTTTGGAGTGGTACTCGCTCGGCGCGATGTAAGGCCACCCCGCGCCTGCGGTCGTTACGATGCGGAGGGTCGAAGTCAGCGCGAGTTTCAGGAAGTCGAGAACATGCGGCTCGGTGTCGAATTCCGTTATAGCGTGGCGAAGCGCAGCAAGCTGGGCCAAGTTGTCATCAGTGAAGCACTTGTACACAAGCGGAGGCCAGAGATCGGACCAGTCGATCCGGCCTGTCAGAGACTCCGCACGCTTCGCCACCTCATGTACGGAAGCCGACAGACGCTCAAGGTCATGGTGGAAGAACATCTTGGTCTTCGCGACCCAGTGAACGAAACTGTGCGCTTCGATGCCTACCGAGTTCACCCCTGCCATCTTGGCTGCGACGGAAGTGGTACCCGTCCCAAGAAAAGGGTCTGCTATGGTCGAGCCGCCATTTTGTCCATACTGTCTTATCTTGGCTTCGACGAACTTGTAGGAATACCCGGCGGGATACGTGAACCAGCGATGTATGGGAGCCCGCAGGCTGTCGCGGAACGAACCGTATTCACTTTTCGTATCAGTAACCATGTTCGTTTATGGGATCGAGCGAAAGCTAAAGATGCCCGGTAAGCTCTACCAGTCGCTGCCCGACGGGATCGACTGACAGGCCCAAGCTCTCCAGCGTGTACGCGCCAAGAATGGGTTCGTCCTCTTCGTTGCCGAAGACGACCAAGGTGGTCGCCACCACTCCATCCAGTCGCACTTTGGTCTCTGCCATGTCGTAGTCTCGTGTGCTGCCGTCCGCAAGTCCGAACGTGCGGCTCCAGCCAGGAGTGACTCCCAGCCTGGCTAGAATAGAGCTTGGGAGCATGGTGTACATCGCTCCAGTATTCGCAATGGCATCAACCTGCTCGAAGTGTACGCCCTCCGAGTCGCCTATCTCTATCGGCACACTGAAAACACCCATGTTCTACCCCTCCACCGGGTAGTTGTACTCCTCTTTCAGAAGACGCTTAAGGACTTTGCCCATGTGGTTGCGCGGGAGCTCGGGAACTACAACGACGGACTCCGGCTTCTTGAAACTCGCCAGCCGCTGGCGGCAATACTCGATCACGTCATCCTCTTCAACCTCGTGGCCCGACTTCGCCACGACGATCGCCCTCACGCGCTCACCCCAATCGAGGTCCGGAACCCCGATGATCGCCGCCTCTTCGATGTCCGGGTGGGAGTGCAGCGCCTTCTCCACCTCCTCCGGGGAGATCATCTCGCCGCCGCGCTTTATGAAGTCCTTCGACCTGCCCGCGAGGAAGATATAGCCGTCATCGTCCCAGTATCCGAGGTCTCCGGTGTACAGCCAACCGTCGCGGATCGTCTCCGCGGTCGCCGATTCCTGGCCCCAGTAGCCCCTCATGAGTCTCTCACCGCGCGCGACGATCTCCCCAACCTCCCCTATCGCGCTGTCCGCGCCGTCCTCATCGACTATGCGTACTTCGACATCATCCAGCGGCTTGCCTATTGAGGACAGCCGCTTCAACTTGCGCTCCACCTCTTCAGGCGCGCCCGTGAGAACGTGGTCTTCCGGCGGAAGCATCGTTATCGTGGCGGCGGTCTCGGTCTGCCCGAATGCGTTGATGAACTGAGCGTTGGGAAACTCGACGATGGCGCGCCTGACGACCTCCACCGGCATCGGCGCCGCGCCGTAGGTGATCACGCGCAAGCTGCTCATGTCGTGATCGTGGAACTCCTCGTGGTCCATCAGCATCTTCAGCATCGTCGGCACCATCATCGCGCGGTCCACGCTCTCCTGCTCAACGAGCTCCATCCAGCTCTTGGCGTCGAACTGACGCTGAATGATCAGAGTCCGGCCGCCGTATATGGCGCTGATCATCGCCTGCATCCCCGCGATGTGGTACATGGGTACGGTGAGAATGTTCCGCTCGTCCGACTCGGGGTCGGCGGGAGTCACGTGACTCAGGACGTAGGATGAGAAGCTGTTGTGCGTCAACATCACTCCCTTCGGAAAGCTGGTCGTGCCCGACGTGAACAGCAGGACGGCAAGGTCCTCGTCGTCCGCCGTCGGCCACAGTTCTTCATCGGCGGCTCCGTCGATCAGGTCCGAGTAGGAGAGCCAGCCGTCCGCCGCGCCATCCAGCGCGACGCGATGCTCGACGCAGTCTATGTCGCCGCCGCTCAGAATCTCGTCGACCATGCCGACGTAGCGGTCGCCCGCCAGGAGAGCCTTCGGCGCGGAGTCCTGGATCATGAACGACATCTCATCCGACCGCGCGCGGAAGTTGAGCGGCACGAAGACTGCGTCCAGCTTGGCGGCAGCGAAGTAGGCCTCCACTACGGCGTCCGTGTTTACCTGGATTACTCCGATCCTGTCTCCGGGGCCGACTCCGAGAGAACCGAGCGCGGACGCCAGCCGGTTCACCCTGGACTGAAGCTCCTCGTAGGTCGTGCGTCTCCCCTCGAATACCAGTGCCGTCCTGTCAGGAACGATGGCGGCTGAGATAGCCAGAAACTCCGAAGTGTTCATGCTGAGGCTGTTCCCCCGTCCAAATGCTTGCGTCCAAATCGGCGCAGTACAGATTACCACCAATTGGGAGTCAGGGGTAGGTTGGCGCTTCGCGCCTTCAGGCTCCTTAGTGGCTAGCGCCTCACCATCCCTACCATCTCCCCAAACCTTAATCCCTCCACCCCAAACCTCAAAAACGAGGCTGTGTCAGTTTGGTAGGCGTCGAATTTAACGCAAGGGCGCAAGGGCGCGAAGGGGTAAGGGTTGTCTGAACTGTGATTTTTGTGATTGGGGTGATTTCGCTGATTTTGGGCGGGTGTCTGAATCAGGATTTGCCGGATGTGGAGGATGTTCAGGATAGGGTTTATGGGATGGTGGTTAGACCCATATTTTGATGGGTATTCGTTGGATCATCAGCTCTGTGATGGCGTGGACTAGGGCGTCGACTCGGTCGGGGGATTGGGAGGGGCCGAGGTCTGGGGTCCAGGTACACATCTGGTCTTCGAGGTCGGGGAATCTTCCGACGTGGTGGACTCGGCCTTGTTCGTAGAGGGCGGCGACGGGTTCGGCGCGGACTCGCTTGCCGTCGGTGGCTTTGATGCCCTTGTAGGGCAGCGTTCGGGGGACTGCGGCGTTCAGGGTCGATTGGACGAGGTTTCCGCCCGCGTTGTCTTCGGCGATGATGCGGGATGCGTTGAATTTGTCGAAGAGGTGGGCGGCGCGCAACGCCCATCCGTTGGGTGTGAACTTGCCGGACTCGTCGGCCAGGACATAGGCGTGCTTGCGGTTCATGTCGGCTCCGACGACGACGATGCCGGTCTCTGAACTGCCGGGCTTTGCGGACATGGCGGGGTCTATGGCGACGACGATACGGGCCACGGGCGGGTGGCTCGCGAGTCGGGCGTCTTCGATCCAGGCGCGTTTCCAGAGCGCGTTTTCGTCCTGGTCTATGAGTTCGGCGTAGATCTCCTGTCGTCCTATGTTCGTGCCGTCGTACTGTTCGACGATGGCGTCGAAGAACTCAGGGGCCAGGTTGTCTTTGTTTTGGAAGGTCGTTCCGCGGGTGACATGGACTCCCCGGCCGCTGGACAGGGTTCTGACGAGTTCGATGGACTTTGGGGTCGTTGTGACGACGCATTTTGGGGGCTGTCCGAGACGGAGTGCGAAGTTGAGGTTGTTCCAGGTCTGGGTTGGGTATTCCCATGAGGCTAGTTCGTCGCACCAGGCGGAGTCGAACTGGGGGCCGCGCAGTTGGTCGGGTTCGTGGCTTGAGAAGATGAGCGCTCGGGCTCCGTTGGGCCAGGTGAGTTTTCTCTTGGATGGTTCGTATATGGGCATGTGCCAGGGCGGTGAGGTATTGAGGATGCCGGACTCGCCTTCGATCATGATGGACTGGGCTTCGGCTAGGGATCGTGCGATGAGGGCGACGCGTCGGGCGCGTCCGGTCTCTGTCTGGGCGCGGACCCATTCGGCGCCGGTGCGGGTCTTTCCGAATCCACGTCCGGCGAGGATCAGCCAGGTATTCCAGTTGCCGGGGGGCGGGAGTTGGTCCGGCCGGGCGTGGAGTTCCCATGCGTGTAGGAGCCTGAGGCAATCATCTTCGTCGAGTGTCCGGCGATAGGCGTTGACGACCGCCGCACGCTGGGCGCGTGGGAGAGGTCTCAGCCGGTCGATGATGCGCGATATAAGGTTGTCGTCGGTCGTCATGTTCATGGTTCCGGCGGTTTGTCGTCCTCGGAGTGAGACGGGTAGATTTGGGCGAGTTTCTTTCGCCTTCGTTCTTCGACGGCGGGCCATTTCTTCTGTCGTTCGAGCGTCATATCGATGTTTGCCCAGAACTTTTCGTATGCCTCTTTGAGATAGGGGGTGGGATCGAATCCTTCGGGTATCTCAGGCACGTTTATGGGTGGGCCGGGGGAGTCATAGTCAGGCGTAAGTATGCCCTCGTCCTCCATGCGCTGGAGCTCGGCGTCGATTTCGGCCAGGTCGTCGGGGTCGATTTGTCTGACCGGTCGGACGTAGGGTTTCTTCTCGGGGGTCCTCGTTTCGAGGGCGGTTCCGAGGATGCGGTCTAAGAGCATACGGCCGGCGGTGACTCGGTGGGAGTCTTTGACTTTGGGGTCGCCGTCGGGTGCGCGGCAGATGTCTCTCAGGGCGTCCATGATGGTGCGCCCGTTGTCGGTGATGTCTAGGATGTGTTTTTGGAGTGCATAGTGGATAGGGGATAGTGGAGAGTCTTTAGTGGACTGTGGATTGTGGATAGTAGGAGGTGGGCCGAGTTGGTCTTGTAGGGACTGGTCGAGTTGGGTGACTAGTCCGGGGGACTCGGGCGTGTCGGGTTGGGGCGATTCACGAATCGCCCCTACGTCGGTGTCGTCGGATTGGTTGTCGGTGTCGACGTCGATGTCGAGGGGCTGTTTGGGGCATTTGCCGAGTCCTCTGTCTAGGAGGATGCGGGATGCGTTGATGCGGTCTCTGGTGGTGGAGTTTTGCCGCTGGCCCTGCGCGATGTCGTGAAGTAGGTCTATTATTTCGCGCGCGTTGTCGGTCTCGGCTAACACCATGTTGGCGAAGTCGAGGGCGGGGTTGGATGGTGTCTGTTGGGTTGTGGTGGTCATTGGAGTTTTTAGTTTTGAGTTTTTAGTGGTTGGCGGTACTAGCATGCTGCCGTACAGTAGTTCAGTATAGGGGAGTGTGAGAACGGATGTCAAGGGGGTGGAAGGGGGATTTTCGGGATTGGGGATTATCCACGAAGGGCACGAAGGGGCGCGAAGGGGTTAGGGGACGGTTGGATGATGTATGCGGGCGGGGACGCCCGCGCTCCCAGGGGCGTTTGATGGGTGGGGGCGGTCGGGATGGATATTCACCCTGACGCTCTTCGGATTTGATATTCCTGACTTCTAATTCCTGTAACCCCCTTGAAACATTTCGGGAAAGGGTTCAATATGTCCTGAGCATTATCTGGGGAGGGTTGGTCCGCCATGAATCCGGTGTCCTTATTCGATATGGAAGCTATGGCCAAAGAAGTCATGCCGCACAACAAATGGACGTTCGTGGACGCCGGAGCGGCAGATGAGATTACCATGCGACGGAACCGGGAGGCGTTCGACGAGATCACGGTCAACGCGCGATTTCTCGTAGATGTGGGCAAGAGAGACCTGTCCATCGAGGCGCTGGGAGAGAAGATTAGCTTTCCCGTGATGATCGCCCCGGCCGGAAGCCAGCGCGACGTGCATCCGGACGGAGAATGCGCCACGGCCGCCGCCGCCGGCTCCATGGGTACGCTCTACACGCTGCCGACAGGGTCCGGTTACAGCATCGAAGAGGTCGCCGAGGTTGCCACCGGGCCGTTGTGGTTCCAGCTTTACCACTTCGACGACGACGTTACCGAACTCTTGGTTACGAGAGCCAAGGCCGCCGGGTACAAGGCGATCTGTCTCACCGTCGATACCCCGACGCCCAGCCCGAAAGAGCGCGACGTGCGAAACAACTACACTACGACACCGGGCCTCCACATGGGCAGCCTGTTGCGTCCCGTTGACCGCAGCGACCTGCTGCGGCGCAAAAGCGTCGGTATCCCGGATATGACCGGCTGGTCCCCGCCCGGATACGCCGGCCTTACGTGGGAGCGACTCGACTGGCTCAGAGACCTGACCGGACTCCCGCTCGTAATCAAGGGCATCAGAACGCTGGAAGACGCGGTCGCGTGCGCGGAGTACGGAGTGGATGCCATCGTCGTCTCCAATCACGGCGGAAGACAGCTAGACTGCACCCGCGCCAGTATCGAAACTCTACCCGAGATCGCCGACGCCGTCGGCGACAGCTTAGAAGTCTATCTCGACTCAGGCGTGCGGCGAGGCATGGACGTTGTCAAGGCAATCGCGCTCGGAGCTAGGGGCGTGTTCGTGGGCCGTCCGCTGTTCTGGGGACTGGCGAACGGCGGCGAAGAGGGCGTCCGCGCCATGCTTCAGATACTCAGGACGGAGTTCGACCGAGCGCTCGGCTACTTGGGCTGCCGCAGCGTGAGCGAGATAAACCGCAGTCTGGTGTCTCTCAACTCGGACTTTCGCACCAAGGTCAGGGTATAGCAACTTGGCTCCGCGATAAGAGGCGCGGGGCCGGCCTCACTCTCCCTCACCCGACTTGCTCGCCATCGATCGGAAGGGGTACACCCAGCTTGCGAGGGCCTGCGGATTTCGGGACTGCACCCATAGCTTGCCTTGACCGGTGAACCTCAGCAGAAGCTGGTCCGAGAACAGGAACGAGCGTATCTTGCGCCCCCTCGTGATCCGGTACTCCAGAGTGGGCTCCCAGGCGACCGCGTGGCTGTTATCGACTATGTATGAGCCGTCCACTTCGATCTCCTGGATGTCTCCGTAGCTGTTGAAGAACAGCTTGCCGCGCCCGGACGCTCGCAGTATGAACAGTCCTTCGTTGAACAGGCCGCGCAGTCCCTCGAACTTGGAGTCGATTCTCACGTTCTGGCCGGATGCGAGGTACGCGCTCTTCTCCAGGTACAGGTTGTCGCCCTGCATGTCGTAGGCGACGATGTCCCCCGGCTGGCCGGGCGCGAGCCCCAATTGGCCTTGGCCGCCCTCCGTATGGTAGGTGTTCTGAAAGAAGCTCTCGCCCCCGAGCACGGACCTTCTGAGGCCGGTCAGCGCTCCGCCCCGCGTGGACGTGGACATCCGGATGTTGTCGCTCATCCACGTCATCGCGCCGGCCTCGGCGGCGATCGAATCGTTTTCGTCCAGCGTCACTTCCAGAACGCTGTAACTCGGCTGACTCTGAATCGTGTACTCCAACTCAGCTCTCCCGCGGCGGCATCAATCCGCCCAGACTCGATCCGAATTCGTCCGGGTTGTGACTCTGAACGTACAGCCGCCCGTGTCCCGAGAAGTTCAACACCACTCCCTCGCTGGCGAGCATAGACTGAATCCAGCTTCCGCCCGCCCTGCCGAGCGTGTAGTCCAGGGATTCCTCGAACGCCACCACGTGCCCTGTGTCCACGGTCAACTCTCCGTCCACCTCGATTTCGCGGATGCTGCCGAACGCGCTGACCAACAGATCGCCTTGCCCCTCGACCGCCATGAACGACAGCGACTCGCCGGAGAAGACCCCCCTCAATCCCTGGAACTGAGTATCCAGGCGGAGGCCTTCGGTCGAGCCTAGATAGCTGCCGCCGGCGCACAGCCAGCGATTTGTTCCCGAGCACTCGATGACCGCCACCTCTCCGGCCAGCGTCGGCGCGAGACCGATCTCGCCCCGTCTGCCGTCGATGGATCTATACGTGGAGAAGAAAAAGCTCTCGCCCGCCAACAGCCGCTTCACGCCGCTCATCAGCCCCCCGGATCCTCTGCTGCGTGTCGTGACGTCGATGTCTATGTTCGCCGATGCGCGGAACATCGCCCCCGCTTCGGATATGAAGCCCTCGGCCGGCGCAAGCTCGACCAGCACCGAGCCGTATGAGCCTTTCTGCGAGATCGTATAGCTTGCCATAGTTGCAGCCTGAGTCCTGAGCTATCCGAACGGCGTGAGCCAGCTTGCGAGCGAGGGCAGCGTTCGGGTCTGAAGGTATATCTTTCCGGATCCCGAGAACCGCATCGCTAAACCTTCCCCCGAAAGCAGCGTGCTCTTGAGTCCGCCCATGCCGCGTATCGTGTAATCGAGCGACGGCTCCCACGCGACCACGTGGCCCGTATCGACTGTGAACGAGCCTTCGACTTCCCTCTCGATCATCGCGCCGTAGGTGTTGAAGAACAGGTCGCCAAAGCCGGAGCACTCGATAAGGAACATCCCCTCGCCTGAGAACATCGACCTCAGACCGCCGAACGCGGTCCGCAAGTTGATGCCGGGCGAGCAGGCCATGAACGAACCGCCGGTCAGGAGCAGCGAATCGCCCGTCAGAGAGCGATGGCTGATAGCGCCTGGCACGGACGGGGAGAACGTGACCTCTCCGCCCATGGGGTGGCTGTACTCTCCGACGAACAGCGACTCGCCTCCGGTCACCTTCCTGACCAGAGCCCTCAGGAAGCCTCCCAGCAGACGCGCCTTTACCTCGGCGCCCCCCGACATCCAGGACATGGCCCCGCCCTCGGCAATGAAACTCTCGCCCAGTTCGAGCCTGACCGTCAGGTGACCGTAGTCCGGGTTGCCGTCGATGGTGTAGTCCAAGCCTATACGTCCTCGCTCATTTCGCTTCCTCTAGGCATAGAGTATCCCATACCGGGCGCGTTGGCAAATCACGGCGCCGGGGTAGATCAGGGGAATTACATATCAATTCTGCCTCTCTGCACGCGCGCACAAAGAACAGGTGATACATGCTATGCTATTGGAGAGGTGGCGTAGGGAGGGGGAGTAGCTCAGATCGTGGTCGGTTGCGTCCGACCGACATTTGGAAAGATGCCATTCGGTGAGTACGGCAATGATAGAATCAGTCCACATTCAGGGATTTAGATCTCTGGCAGACGTCGAGATTTCGGATATGCCGAAGGCCGCCGTCTTGATTGGCGCCAACGGGTCGGGTAAGTCCAACTTCATCCGGTTCTTCGACATGCTGGGTTGGATGTTGCGCTCGCGGAGACTGGGAGAGTTCGTCGAGAGGTATGGCGGCGCAGACGATCAGCTATTCGGCGGCAGTAGTGTCACGCCCCGGCTGACGGCCAAGATTGGAATACGAACGCATAACACCCTAAACGAATATCGCTTCACACTCTCTCACGCCCACCCTGACCGGTTTTTGTTTACCGATGAAAGGCTGCGGCTCAACGTTCACGCTCCGCTAACCGCGCAGTGGAATCGCCTGGGCAGTGGACACTCGGAAGCCATGATCGTCGAAGCGGCGCAGTCAGGGTCGGGTATAGACTCAACCATAGCTGCCGTGACTCTCAACTTGCTCCGAACCTGCTCGATACACCAATTTCACGACACTTCAAACACCTCGAACTTCAAGAAGAGATGGGACGCTGGGGACAGCGACCGGCTTCGCAGCCACGGAGGAAACTTGGCAGCCGTGCTGTACCGGCTGGAAAACGAGGACATACGACGTTACGAGGCGATCTGCCGTCACATCGGCCGAATACTGCCCGGTTTCGACCGATTCGACATCAGGGAAACCTACGGGAAAGTCGCTCTGAGGTGGAAGGCAAAAGGCGCTGACAAGACCTACGGCGCTCACCTGACCTCGGACGGCTCACTGCGCTTCTTCGCTCTGGTGACGTTGCTCAACCTTCCGCCGGAGATGCTGCCCGACGTAATAATGTTGGACGAGCCGGAACTCGGTCTGCATCCCGCGGCAGTCACGTTGGTCGGCGGAATGATAAAGTCGCTCTCTCAAGAAAGGCAGGTCGTCGTAGCGACTCAATCGCCTCTGCTGGTGGACGTGTTCGATCTGGAGCAGATTTTCGTGCTCGACCTCCAGAACGGAGAAACCAAGCTCCGCAAGCTCAACCCCGACGACTATCGGCTGTGGCTCGAAGACTCCTTCACCCCGGGAGAGCTTTGGCAGAAAAATCTGCTTGGAGGACGCCCGTGATCCGCCTGGCCATATCGGTCGAAGGGGAGACTGAGGAGGAATTTGTCAAGAGCGTGCTCGCGGACCACCTACGCACAAGGGGTGTGGAACCATACGCTAGCTTACTCAAAGGCGACGTAACAGTAGGGAAGCTTGCCTCGGATATGGCTAATTTGATCTGGAGCTTCGACTTTGTAACGTCGTTGGTCGACTTTTATGGGTTCCGAGGAAAGGGCAGCGCGACAGTCGAGGAACTGGAAGAGCGGATACGCAAAGCGGTCGATGGGAAGATAAATCGTAGGTGGAATCAATCACGGCTGATCCCTTACGTGCAGCGGCACGAATTCGAGGGGCTGCTGTTCTCTGACGTTTACGCATTCGCGGGGCTGATCAACGCAACCGAGGATGCGGTCCACGAGTTGCAAAGAGTCCGTTCGCGTTTCGAGACACCTGAAGATGTGAATGACGACTCCGCTACCGCGCCCAGCAAGCGAATTGAGAAAGCGATTCCCAGGTACAACAAGAGAGTTGATGGCTCCCAGATTGCCATGGATATTGGGCTGGACGCAATCCGCGCCGAATGTCCACGGTTCGGCAGATGGCTGACACAGTTGGAGTCCTTGGGAAATTAACCGTTGGCGGGCGCTCTGCGGCAGCCTACTCAACCGACACCTTCAGGGTGTAACTGCCTGTGTCGTATCCGCTCACTGCAAATACACCTACGCCGCCCCTGACTCTGCCGGACATGCTAAACTGTTCTGAGCGTGGTTTTCAGTCATACTCGCCATGAGGCCCCCATGCCAGTCATCAACAAACAGGACGCTTCCGACGTCGAGGACCACATAGGCCGGATTTTCAGGGCGGACTCGACCGAAGAACGATCTCGTCAGATTCGCAGGCTCTTCGTGGAGAAGCTGGACTTCGAGCAGTCGTCCGGCGTCGTGAGCTTGGAAGGCGCTCCCCAAAGAGTCGATCTGCCCGCCACTGCTCACCGGATCGCCGAACTGGAAGAGGCGCATGTCGTCTATGTCCACCTGGACACAAGCCGGGTCCGCAAGGCCGAGGCGTCCGAGGCCGCGCGCCTGGTGTCGGACCAGTTGGGCGGCGACGTCCTCATGGTCTTCACCAACGGCCAAGCCGACCAGTTGCACTTCATATACCCCACCTTCGACGGGCTGCGCCCCACCCTGCGCCGCATGATTGTCGAGCGCGACCTGCCCCGCAGGACCGCCGTCATGCAGATCGCCAACATATTCCACCAGTGGGAAAGCTCCGGCAGCATCCACCTCGCGCTCGAGTCCGCTTTCGACGTGGAAGCCGTCACCCGCGAGTTCTTCAAAGAGTACAAGCGCGTGTTCGACGCCGCGCTGGACAAGATCGGCGGGTTCGGTTCGGACGAATCGGGACAGGAAGACAAGAAACTCTTCACCCAGACCCTGTTCAACCGCCTCATGTTCGTCTATTTCATCTCCCGCAAGGGCTGGCTGAGCTTCGACGGCGACAAAGACTACCTCAAAGCCCTGTGGCGTGACTACGCCGCCAAAGCCGACGACGCGGATTCCGAACCCAACTTCAGATACGACAGGCTGAGGCCACTCTTCTTCGGAGGGCTGAACAACGACGGCTCCCAGGACCTCACTGATTATCCCGACGCCCGCAGACTCATTGGCAGCGTCCCCTTCCTAAACGGCGGCCTTTTCGAGGAGACCGGCTTGGACAGGCGCACGGAGGTCACGGTGCCGGACGATGTCATCCGCTCCATATTCGACGACCTCTTCGATAGGTTCAACTTCACCGTCATGGAGTCAACGCCTTTCGACATCGAAGTCGCCGTCGATCCGGAGATGCTCGGAAAGGTGTTCGAAGAGTTGGTGACCGGCCGACACGACAGCGGCTCCTACTACACGCCGCGCCCCGTGGTGTCGTTCATGTGCCGCGAGGCCCTCAAAGGGTACTTGGAAGGCCGCGACACCACGTTGCCCGCCGAAGCGATAAGCGCATTCGTGGACGATCACGATACCTCCGGCGTGACGGTGGCCGCCGCTCGGAGCGTGGGCCGCGCCCTTGACGAGATAACAGTCGTCGATCCGGCCTGCGGCTCAGGCGCATACCTGCTAGGCATGATGCAGGAGCTCGTCGAGCTTCAGACCGAACTGTACAACGCGGGCCTCGACCCCAAGAGCCTCTACGACCTCAAGCTCCAGATAATCGAGCGAAACCTGTACGGCGTGGACATAGACGAGTTCGCCGTCAACATCGCCATGTTGCGCCTGTGGCTGTCGCTCGCCATCGAGTACGAGGGTGAAGCGCCGGAGCCGCTGCCCAACCTGGACCTCAAGATAGTCTGCGGTGACAGCCTGCTGGGGCCGTGCCCTGACCCTAGTGAACTCAACCGCGAGTTCACGGAGCACGTTGCTAGGGTTCTGGGTGAACGCAAGTCGGAGTTTATGCGTACCACTGATGGGAGTCGCAAGGATGAGTTGAAAACGGAGATCGCATCGCGTGAGCAAGAATATGCCGAGTGGCTCGGAGCCAGCAGTGTGGAGGACGAACTAGACTGGCGCATAGAGTTCGCCGACGTATTCGCGTTGCGGGGAGGTTTCGACGTAGCTGTCGCCAACCCGCCATATGTTGAGTCTAGAAGCAGCAGCATTGAAAAAGCCTCCAAAGAGGCATACGGACGACGCTTCCTAGCGGATTGGAGTGTTTCGTTGCCCAAGGGGAGCGACCTGTTCATCTATTTCTTCGCAAGAGCCGCTCAACTGCTGTCCTTCAAAGGTAAGGCCGCCTTTATCACGCAGAATGGCTGGCTGAGTTCCAACTACGGGAAGACATTCCAGGACTTCACTATGGGAAGAGTCGGATTCAGGCGCATAGTCGATACCACCTCACGTTTCTTCGCACAATCTGGAGGTCCAAACATCAATGCGGTCATTTCATTCTTTGATCGGACGGATTCCAATACCATAGAATATCAAATGGTGAATGACAGCTTGACGATTCAAAGTTCGCGTGTTGTCTATACCAGAGAAAATCTGAAGTGGGGCCACCTTTTCGGAATGCCGGACTGGTTCCGTGAAATACTTGCCGAGCTTACCGCATTGGAAAATCCGTCGAGAAAGCCACCCCTTGAGTTTGGACAGGGGATCAATGTTCCAAAGGGGCGGCACACTCACAATATGTCAGGAGGAAAAATTGGCATCATTGTAGAAACACCTAAGTTCGGATGCTTTGAGCCTGACGCCTACGTTCTAAAGAGCGATCTATCGAAAGCAAGGCTTGGCAGAGCTCCCGCCCTAATGATGCCTAGAGGTATAGGCAGGTACTACTGTTCGTTGAACAAATGCCAGGCATTCTCATACAGCGGCGTAGAACTTTATTTGCCCGTGGACATGTGGGAATCTGACTTGCATTATTGCTTATGGCTTTACCTCAATTCTTCGTTCGGATGGCTATTTCGCGAATTAACCGGAAGGACAAACCTGGGTGGCGGGATGCTGAAGGCAGAAGCAACAGACATGAAGGCATTTCCCGTTCGCTTCGATTTTGACTTTGGTAATGAAGCTCGGAAAATGTTTGCAGATGTATCGAATGAACGGCCGCTGGCTATTGAAGAAGAGTTACATACTTCCCACCACCGTCGAATTGATGAAATAATCGGAAAATATTTTGCCTTTGACAATAGACTAGACGACATACGTACACTCTTGATTGAGAAGGTAGGTTTTAGGGTTGCCCGTGCCAGTGGAAGAGCATGACCGTAGTTGGTTGTGTCGCCTCAATCATGTTTAACGAGATCGAAAGTGGTGGGTGAGGGGGTCGCAGAATTGGTAGAGAACCGAGGTCGGCGGGCAAGGAGCGTCTAGAATGTCAGAATCAGGATTTACAGGATAGGAGGATTGTCAGGATGGGCCGGGAGCCGAGCGCCGACACTGAGCATCCTGTACATCCTATAATCCAGAACATCCTGATTCTGACAAAGGCGGATGGGAGGATTGTCAGGATGGGCCGGGAGCCGAGCGCCGACACTGAGCATCCTGTACATCCTATAATCCAGAACATCCTGATTCTGACAAAGGCGGATGGGAGGATTGTCAGGATGGGCCGGAGCCGAGCGCCGACACTGAGCATCCTGTACATCCTATAATCCAGAACATCCTGATTCTGACAAAGGCGGATGGGAGGATTGTCAGGATGGGGCCCGAGCCGAGCGCCGACACCAGAACATCCTGATTCTGACAAATGGAGACCAAGTTGATAGACGACAAGCTAACATACAAAATCATCGGTTGCGCCATGAACGTCCACAATACGCTTGGCAACGGTTTCCAGGAGGTCATCTATCAGAGGTGCTTGGCTATTGAGATGGATCGAGCCGGAATCCAATACGGCAGGGAAGTGGATCAGCCCATCTCTTACGACGGCATCACGGTCGGCACAAGACGGGCGGACTTCATCGTCGCCGATAGGGTCATCGTAGAGATCAAAGCCCTTACTGCCTTGGAGGACATCCACATTGCCCAGGTAAAGAATTACGTACGGGTCTATGGTTTCGAAATTGGTATTCTGCTCAATTTCGGGGCAAGCAGACTCGAATACAAGAGAATCTACAAGTGCTGAGAGTATCAGAATCAGGATTGACAGGATGAGAGGATTTACAGGATGGGCGGATCCGACCGACGACCCAAAATATCCTGTACATCCTGTAATCCTAAACATCCTGCTTCTGACGATTGACCGCGCCGAGCCCCGACGACCCAAAACATCCTGTACATCCTATAATCCCGAACATCCTGCTTCTGACAAACTCACAGGCCAACGGGAGCCTGACCAACGAACATCCTCCACGCCAATACTGACCCCGACCTGCTCAGCCGCCTCAGAGAGATGCTGGGCAGTTCGACCCGCGCCGACATCGCCGTCGGCTATTTCTTCATGTCCGGTTTTGACGCCGTGGCCGACGACCTCGCGCGGCTGGACAAGGTGCGAATCCTCGTCGGGCGGACCGACCGGCAGGTACTGGAAGAGGTGGCGCTCGGCCTCCAACAGTCGGACGCGCTCAGGGCGCGCCTGGAGGCCGACTCTTTCGTGCGGCGCAGACAGCGCGCCGAGATCGCTCAGAGAGCCGTCGCCAACATCGCGGACGGAGTGGCCGCGCTCCCGCAGACTCAGGACTCCGAAAGGGCAGTCACTCGTCTGCGAGACATGATAGCCGTCAACAGGGTCGAGGTACGCGCGTACCTGCGAAGTCCGCTCCACGCCAAGGCGTACCTCTGCTGGTACGACAACCACGCCGAGCCGGGCGCGGCGGTCGTCGGCTCCTCCAACCTCACGCTCGCCGGGTTCGAGGGCAACACCGAGCTGAACGTCCGCGTGACCGGAGACGCGGAGATGGCCGAACTCGGTCGATGGTTCGACGATCTCTGGGAGGACTCGGAAGAGATAAGCGACGCGCTGGTGTCCGAGCTAAACAGGTCATGGCCGCTCGCCCAGACGCCGCCCTATCACGTCTATCTTAAGGCGCTCTACGAGTTGTACAACGATGAGGTGATTGGCGCCAAGATGCCCCTTCGGGCCGACGAGTTGGCCCAGTTCCAGGTTGACGCGGTCAGCCGCGGCCTCGCGATGATCGAGACATACGGAGGGTGCTACATAGGCGACGTGGTGGGCTTGGGCAAGACGTTCATTGGCGCGGAACTTCTGCGACAGCTTCGGGTGAGCTATCCCAACGACGGCCCGCCCCTCATTCTCTGTCCCGCCGGGCTGCGCCCCATGTGGAGGCGCTTCAACGAACGCTTCGGACTTGGGGCGGAAGTGGTGTCCCACAGCGTCATTACGTCTCCCCCAAGCGCCGAGTTCGACGAGGAGTTGGGCCGGTATGTCGATGCCGAACCGGTCGAACGGGGCATCGTCTTGGAGCAAGAGTATCCCAACCGGGGTCCTGTTCTGGTGGACGAGGCGCACAACTTCCGCAATATCAACAAGAGATACATCGGTCTGCGCTCCTACCTCGAGTCGGGAGACCACAAGGTCGTGCTGCTCAGCGCGACCCCGCAGAATCTGGGCCCCAGGGACATCTACCGCCAACTAAAGCTGTTCCTGGACGAAACCGATCACGGGCTGAACATAGAGCCTGTCGGCCTGGAAGACTTCTTCCGCTGCGCGGAGACATGGCACAAGTACCGCGCGGTACACGAAAACTACCTCCAGGACTATCGCGAGTCGGATACAGTTGGAATGGCGCTGCCCGCCGCCCCCACTCCACCCAGTGTGCCGAGAGCGGACATAGAGCAGGTTCTAACGCCCGTGTTCATCCGTCGGCGCAGAAAGGACATTACGGAACTCTATGAGTCCGCGACTGTCGGAGGCAGTCCCGTCACGTTCCCGAAACCCATCCTGGGCAACGTGAGCTATCGCCTCGACAAGGTTTACTCCAAGGCGGGGCCATTTGAGCAGCTTGAGTCTCTGCTCAAACGTCACAAGGCGTCGCGGTACAGGGTCACCGACTACATAAGGCCCGAGGTTGCCGACAAGCCTGAGTACCGGGACCTGTTCAGGGCGCGGGACAGGATAGCCCGACTGATGCGCGCGCTGCTGTTCAAGCGGCTTGAGTCCAGCATAGAGGCGTTCCGTTCGACCCTCAGGTCGTTGATTCGCAGCAACCGAAACTTTAGGAAAGCGCTCAGCGAAGGGTACGTTCCGATAGGAAGTACGGCCACTCGGATGCTCGCCGGAGACTCTTTCGACGCCGATGAGACGCTGGAGATACTTCAGCAGGAAGAGGTGAGAAGGCAGAGGAGCGGAAACGGCAGAACGACACTGGTCCACTCGATCGACGACTTCGAGGTCGAGGACTGGATAGCGTCCATAGATGCGGACTACGAAGTCCTGAACGAAATCATGGGGCGAGTAGAGCGCATCGGCCCTGAAGACGACGACAAGCTGCGAGTTCTGAGAAGCTTCCTCAACCGGAAAGACGTGAAGTCGGAGAAGATACTGATATTCTCCGAAGCGGAAACGACCGTCGAGTACCTGTACAAACAGTTGAACCCGGACGACGCCAACCCTGAGATCGCGAGGCTATCAGGCAACACACGATCCAGCGCCGAAAACATCATTAAACGCTTCGCTCCAACCTGGAATCTGGGCGCCAAGGAGAAAATGCCCGGCGCGGAGATCAGGGCGCTGCTGGCGACCGACATCGTGTCAGAGGGCCAGAACCTCCAGGACTGCGCCCGTATCCTGAACTACGACCTGCACTGGAACCCCGTCAGACTCATACAGAGGTTCGGCCGGATTGACCGCATCGGCTCCGAGCACGATGTTATCCACCTGCACAACATGTGGCCGGACACGGCGGTTGACGAGGAGTTGGACCTTACGGACCGCCTGCACAACCGCATCCAGTCGTTCCATGACCTCATTGGCCTCGATAGCAAGCTGCTTTCCGACGCCGAGCGGCTGAACGAGAAGGAGATGTACGCCATCTACAACGGGGAGATGCCCGAGGCGGAGGACGGACTGGACGAAGTGGCGGCGAACCAGCGCGCGATTGCGCTCCTTCAACGCATCCAAGACAGCGACCCCAATCTGTGGAGTACCGTCACAAATCTGCCCGACGGAATACGCTCGGCGCTAAGCGTAAAGTCTGCGGGAGCCGATCACGGGCCTCGCGCGGTACATGGGATAGAAGGCTCCCAGACTGCTCTGGAGGTAGATGGAAGCCAGGCGCCGCTGATGTCATCCTCGAACTTGGACTCGATGCCCTCACCGTTCGACGAACCCGGCCCCGGCGAGACGCTGGCGCTGCTGGCAGAAGGGGATGTCAAGCGGTGCTGCGCGGTGTCAGTCAATGCGGATGGCGTTCCCGAAGTACGAACCATCAGTCCCGCGCAGTTCATAGCCGCCGCCGAGTGCGCCCCGGACACACCCGCTCAGCCGCTGCCACAGGACACGAATGAACGGGTCATGGCCGCGTTCGACGCGTTCAAGTCTGAGCTCAGCAGGCATCTGGGCAGGCCCAGAAGACGCCCCGATAGCCGAAATCGACGATACGTGCGCAGGCAATTGAACATTGCTCGTAACCAGGTCGAGGAATCAGACATCCCCACGATAACGACTCTGCGGAGCATATTCTTGGGCGACTTGTCACCGCAAGTTGAGAACGCGCTCACTGAGATAAGAAACATGGGAATCGCGGGCCCGGCCCTAGTGAGACGCCTCGAAGCCCTCCGCGAGCGTTACAGGCTAAATCCTCCCGACGATTCAACCGATTTCCAAGCCCCGGAGCCTCAGGTGGTCAGAATCGTATGCTCCGATGGGTTAGTGTGATGATGCTACTTGCATAAAGTGGGCCAACCGCAACTGAAGTCTTAGCTCTCCTTTCATTCTATCTTGGGACTGTCGGGAGTGAAACCGCCAGAATCGCCCCTTGACATAAGCACAAACATTCCCTATCATTTCCCATGCTGACAGTACAAAGGCGCCGCTATCCACTACGTATGTTGAAGCGGGAGCGCAACGGGCAGAAACTAGGCAGGAACGATTTTCCAAAACCGCGCCGAATTACCGGCCGCCAACCCAATAGGAGGTCCGGATGAACGATAACGACGGCGGGCGCAGACCACATCCTGCCGTTCTGCGAACCTGTCAAGGAGATGGGCGGCGACCCGACCCAGTTGGTGCGCGAGTGCGCGGCGATGTTCAGGCAGTGGCAGCGCAGGCCGCTGATAATGGCGGCGCTGGTGAGGTCTGCGGAGACGACCTACATGGCGCTGCGCGACGGCGCGGACGAGGTGGTTATCTTCTGGCCCGTGTTCCAGGAGATGCTCCAGCACTCACTGACGGACACGTGGAACGAGACTTTCGCGAACGAGTGGAAGGCTATCTACGACGCCGGGCTGATGGAGGGCGTCCCGGTCAGATTCTAACGACGCGGCTAGCCCAGTCCAAGCTCCGACGCGAGGGTTTCACGTTCCGAATCTCCCGACTGTCTTACATCGCGCGCCGCAAGCTCTCGTCGCCTGAGCCGATCGAACCGGCCCGAAGCGGGCGCGTGAGGGTCGTCAGACGACAACAGCGCGGCAGGCCCTACGACCTGGCTGACAGTGTCCGAAAGCTCAGAGGCCGCCCTCCGACGCCACAAGGAGGACAGCGCGGCTGCGGAACCATCGCCTTGCCCCGCTCTTATCCTTAGCAGCCGCGCTACCCTGCTGGCGATGTATGCCTCGACCAGAAGCCGCAGGCGGATGGGGTCGGAGCCGAGCGGCCTGCCGTCAGACTCGGCAAGCCGAGCGTAATCGAGCAGCGCTTCCGTCTCGAACTCCATCCAACTCGGCAGGTCGGCCCCAGGATCCAGAGATACCCTGACACTCACCACACAGTGGCCCTCACCTTCAGGACCGAGCGCGTCCGACCTCAGCGCCCAAACGTCGTCGAATCTCACGGGGTGGGGAGATGATAGTGAGAGTGTGCGGGACGAGGGGAAGGAGATGCCACCTGAACCGGCGTCGATTATCAAACAAACCGGGGTCTCGTCCGGCTTGACCAGCGCGACGGTCCAGATGATGTCAGGGCAGTCTGCGATGCCCGTGAAATACCCCTCGCCGTTGAGGAGGTAGCCGTCGGCGTCAGGGATAGCCGTGATACCGACGGAGTCGGCGTCGAGTCCCTTGTCCGCGCTGACGGCGATCGCGTGTCTCCAGACGGTACGCTCGCCGAGGGCGAGGTCTCGGACTAGGCTGGAACGCTGTCCAGGCGTCCCATGCCCGATCAATGCCGACCGCAGCGCCCCCGACTCTCCGTCCACCAGCGAAAGCAGCCCGCGCCGGTTCAACTCCTCTAGGACGATTACGGTGAGGTCAGGGGATAGTCCGGCGCCACCCGAGTCTTCAGACTCTCCGGGCGCCAGCCAGCCCTTCGCTCCTAATTGGCGGGATAACTGACGTAGATCAGAGTCATTTTCGGATAAATCAAAGAGCGCGCCTGCATCGGCCGGAGCGTTTAAGTCCAGCCAGCCGGATACCTCGGCCCGGAAGTCTTCCTGCTCAGATGTGTAGTGGTAGGAGAAGTCCAAGATGAGCCTACGTCCGAAGCTCGGCATTAAGCTCGCGGCGGAGCTGTCTCATGATGTCGCCCTGGAAGCGATCCACCTGCTCGGACGTGAGGGTAGAGCGGTCCGACTGGAACACGACGCGGAAGGCGACGGACTTTCGCCCCTCGGCAACGCCCTCGCCCGTGTACACGTCGAACGGCGTGCTGCCGACGACGAGCGCGTGCCGTTCGATTATGCCCTGGATTCGCGCCGCCGGAACGTCGGCGTCCACGACGAGGGCCAGGTCCCTGTACGACTCCGGGTAGCGGCTCGAAGCCGTGTAGGTCTGCTGCGCGCCGGATGTCACCGACAGCAGCGCGTCCATGCTTATCTCGAACAAGGCCGCTGGATGCGCGTCCAAACCGAACGACTCCAAGACTCCGGGCCGCACCTCTCCGATCGCGCCAAGCTCCACGCCTCCGGCCCTTACGCTGGCGGTACGCCCAGGCTGCATGACCGAGTCCTCAGTCGGCTCGTAGGTCGCTTCGACGCCGAGCTTGCCGAGCGCGTACTCCAGCGCGCCCTTGGCGTCGAAGAATCCCATGTCGCTCTCGTCGGCGGCCCACGACGCTGTGAATCGGGGGCCGGAGACCACGCCCACAAGCATCTCGACCTCGTCCGGCAGGTCGCGTTCATTGGCCTCGGGCTTCGGGATGTACACGCGGCCCACCTCGAAGATGCGGATGCCGTCGCCCTGCGCTATCCGGCGGTTGTACGAGAGGGTGTTCAGGACGTTGGAGCGCAGGCTCGTCCGCATGTACTCCCACTCTCGGCTGAGCGGGTTGGCGATTCGCAGCGGCGGATTCGAGTCGTCTAGCGCGTCCACCCTGGACAGGTTCTCAAGCGTGGTTGGCGAGTACGAGATCGTCTCCTGCATCCCCGCGGCGGCCAGCAGGTCCCTGACACGCTCCTTGAGCTCGCTCATTGGCTGTGGCTGCCAGTGAGGGACGGCAGTGGACAGCATCGTAGTCGGAAGCGAGTCGTAGCCGATGATACGCGCGACCTCTTCCACAAGGTCGTCCTCTATGGAGATGTCCGAACGCCAGTAGGGAACCTTCAGCCATAGCGTGTCTGTGCGCTCATCCGACGGCGCCGCCTCGACGGTCTCGATCAGGTCTATCAACCCGCCCGGCTCCTCGGCCTCCTCGAAACCCAGCGACTCCAAGACCTGCTTCACCTGTGACATGGGGTAATCGACGCCGAGAACCTGCTTGATGCGCGCGCGGCTCAGCCTGACGGTCGGCGGCTCGCGCCGTGTCGGATACAGGTCGATGGTCCCCTTGGCGGCAGCGCCGCCGCATATCTCAACGATAAGCTGCGTCGCGCGCCGCAGGCCGACGGGCGCGAGCGCGGAGCGTATGCCCCGCTCGAACCTGTCGGAGGCGTCCGTGCGTAGGTCCAGCGCCGTTCGGGTACGCCTGGTGTTGACCGGGTTGAAGCTGGCCGACTCCAGCAGCACGGTAGCGGTATCGGCGGTCATCTCCGAGTTCGCGCCGCCCATCACGCCCGCGAGACCGACGGCGTCGGTAGAGTCGGCTATGGTCAGCATGGGCGGGCTGAGCTTTCGCCGCTCGCCGTCCAGCGTCGTCAGCATCTCGCCCTCGCGGGCGGCCCTGACGACTATCGTGCGGTCCTTGCAGGTGTCGAAGTCGAAGGCGTGCAGCGGCTGGCCGTACTCAAGCATGACGTAGTTGGTGATGTCCACCACGTTGTTGATGGAACGCTGACCAGCCCTGGTCAGCGCGTCCTTCAGCCACTGTGGAGACGGGCCTATCTTCACGCCGCTGATCAGGCTGGCGGTGTAGCGATAGCAGAGGTTGGGGTCGGCTATCTCGATGGTAACCTGGCTTTCGATTTCCTCTCCCGACTCGGCATAGGTATAGTCCGGCTCGGTGACGCTCTCGCCGGTGATGGCCGCGACCTCGTGGGCAATGCCCAATATCGAAAGGCAGTCCGGGCGATTGGACGTGACCTCAGCGTCCAGTACGGCATCGCCGAGATAGTCGGACAGCGGCGTGCCAATGGGCGCGTCGTCATCCAGTACCAAGATGCCGTCGTGGTCTTCGCCGAGTCCAAGCTCAAGCGGCGAGCAGACCATGCCCGCCGACTCGACACCTCTGATGCGGGCGCGCTTGAGTGTATCCAGCTTGCCCGAGCGTGGACTGAACAACTTCGCGCCCTCCCTGGCGAAGGCGATCTTCTGGCCCGCGGCGACGTTCGGCGCGCCGCATACGACGGTCGCTGTCCCGTCGTCCCCGGTGTCCACCGTCGGCAGAGTGAGCCGGTCCGCGTTCGGATGCGGATCGACTCTCACCACATGCCCGACGACGACCTTCTCGCGGTCCCAGTCGCCGCCGATGACCTGCACCTCTCCGATCTCGATTCCCGCCATAGTCAGCTTGTGGGCGAGGTCATGGGGAGAGTCGGTAACGGGCACATAATTCTTCAGCCAGGAGATGGGTATTAGCATGGGGAGTCCTTCTAGGGTCTAGTCTGATTTCTTGATCGCGTACACCATCTCCATTGGCAGGCCCTCGCAGTCCTTTGGAGGGTCAGTGGGAAGGGTGCGGAGTTCGTAGTCGGAGTCGTCTTGGCAACCGAGCTTGGCAGTCACGGCGGCTACAAGTGCGTCGAGGATGTCGTCATCTCCGACAGCAGTTTTACTCGAAAACTTGGAACGGGCAGAAGTGAAGATGTCATCACAAGGAATTGCCTTTGAGAGTCGCAAGACTTTCATACGCTCTTTAATGCCATCTGGGTTTATCTTTCCTTTAATCTTCTTTGGAAGTACAGCCCCTTTTGGGTTCAGCGCCCAGTAGCAGACTTCAGGATGGACTTCTCTCACATTTGAGGGTTGGTCCGTGCCAGTCATTACTTCGTCTACTTCATCGGTCTTCCGCACTATTCCGAACTCTTGAGCACCGATTCCCTTACCTCCAAATGCCTTCTTTGACCATGTATTGGCCTTTTCGTACGTCCAGTCCTTATTTTGTCTCAACTCTTCTACGAGTCGACGGGACGCTACACGAAAAACTCGTGATCTGTACTCGCCCAACACTTTGTCGCTCCGAGCCTCTTCGTCACATTTCCGAAAACTTAGAGGTTCTTCCTTGGGAAGTCCTATCGGAATGTCCACGAGAATCAGGGAAGCATCCGAGTAGTAGTCCACCAGATCCTTAAACTCCATGAACCCTTTCACTTCATAACCACAATCGCCGTCAAGCCCAATACTGACCCATCCACATGGGCATCCGTCCACGCCGACATACTTGGCATTGCTCTTGGTCACGGCTGAAGTCTCCTTTCGCCCCCGGATTTCCGTACATCGGGCTGTCCGATAAGAGTATCAGGACTTTCGGACTTTATCAAATTCACCCTGGTGTTGTACTCATCGACGGTGTACGCGATCTCGATTCCGTGCTCCTCCTCCACGTCCACCCCTTCCATGTACTTGGAATCCATGATAGGCAACCCCTAGGGGCACAGCACACGAAATACCTTTATATCACCCCCATGTCGTCGTCGCAATAGTAACACTCAATCACAACAGTCTCCTTAATCGCATTCGGAAAAGTTTTGCGTGACAAAAAACCGTTCTGAGTACCAACCGTTATCCTCGACAACCACCACAGACGCGCCCACACCAATCTTCTTATTGTGGGTGTTTAGCAGGGCTTTTCTGTGTTCGTGGCTGTCCATCCAACCTTCAACGATCTCATCGGCCATGGACCGCTCATCCACGTGATACCTAACAGGTATCCAAGACGAGTTTTTAGTTAAGAACAACTCTATGCGCGGGTATTCGGCCAAGTTCTCCCTAAAGCCGTAAGACATAACTCCCCCGCCCCTGTAAGCCCTGCAGTCGTATCCAGCCTCCAAGGCCCTGTCGGTGGCGTCCTTTCCCTTTATCACGTGCTCCATGCCGTAAACGGTCATATCTTCGCTGTGGTTCCGGGCTATCAAGGATATATTCTCATCGACAGACAATATCCCCGCCCCGTGATCGGACCTCACTTTGTTGGTGGTGTTTATTATCTGCCTCTCCAACTCCAACAGGTCCAGAGCGCGACCGCTGGGATATTGAGGTTCGTCAGGTCCCTCGTCACCGCTCTCGGTCAGATTCACACCCAACACCAGCATGGCGGCAAACGCCATGAACACCAACAGACCCACCACAAACCTCAAAGCTATTTTAGCAGCAACTATCATCACAAATCTCAATTACATATAGAAAAACGCTTGTCGTTTTCGTCGATGCGTGTAAAATCGACTCTCACCACGTGCCCGACGACGACCTTCTCACGGTCCCAGTCGCCATCGATGACCTGCACCTCTCCGATCTCGATCCCCGCCATAGTCAGCTTGTGCGCCAAGTCATGCGGCGAGTCGGTAACAGGCACGTAATTCTTCAGCCAGGAGATGGGTACTAGCATTGGACACTGTTCCGTTTTGGTTGAGGGTGACCTTGACTTGATACGATAAGCGTTGTCGGAGACTTGGGGCAAGCATGGTCATATAGCCACATTAATATGCACGCGTCGCTAAATTCCAAAAATCCATCCCTCGTACATTGCATGACTTCGCTCTGCTGCTTCCCAGGCCGATTTACCCTTACAGTCTAACCACCTTTTCATCCCGGCAGCAGATACCAAAGCATCTCGCTCATCGTCAGTAAACGATTTACGACTTATTAACTCGGGGGCGAGATCAACTTTATAGCATTTCAACGCGTGCATTAGTTGTTTGGTCTCTGGATTTCTATTACTGTAAACTCCTGCAGGCTTAGTGAACAGGGCAGGGTAGATTTCTACTACGGTCGTGCCGATGGATGTGGGTTTGCCGCAGAACGGCCAAATGCGAGCAGCACTTTTTGTTTTGATCTTATGGAGGAATCGAAATCCGGCAATGGAGCCAACACCCACTGACGGACCGACACATTTGAACACGTCACTTGGCGTGAATCCCGCCTGCTTACACTTGTCCTCGGTTTTCCTGAATCGTTCCTCGTACATGGACTCCGTATATCTTCGAAACAAGAGATAGCCCGAGAACTTTGCATTCTCAGTCAGGTAAAACGGCCCTGCGTAGAAATCCGATTCACCGGCACATATCTCTTCCACTTTTGCCCATAGTAACGTTGCGTCACGAGGGGTTTCATTGTGGCCAGGGAAGTATGCCCTTTTATCGCAGAAAGGGTAGGCAAAGGCAAAATCGATTCCTATCAAGATTCGCTCGTTGCAACGCTCGCCAAAATATCGTTCCCAAACTTTGCCCCTCGTCCAATTGACCCCCTGGCGAGGGGAAACCAGCTTCACGTTGTCTTTGTCGGGCCGATACTCCGCAACCTGTATCTTCTTATTCGTACGTTTTGCCCCTGACCAGTCTATTGCTACGATTTTGTCGAATTCCACTCTCGATGTTCTCCTTTCCTGCCGGACACATGTCCGCCCCCTACCCAAACTGACGCAAAAACCGCAGGTCGTTCGAATAGAACAGCCGGATGTCGTCTATACCGTGCTTCAGCATCGAGATGCGCTCAGGCCCCATTCCGAACGCGAACCCGGTGTAGATGTTGGGGTCGTACCCCACGCCCTCCAGCACTTTCGGATGCACCATCCCCGCGCCCATGATCTCTATCCAGCCCGTCGAGCTGCACACGCGGCAGCCTCCGCCGTCGCACAGGAAGCAGTCGATGGACATATCCACCCCCGGCTCCACGAACGGGAAGTAGTCGCACCTGAACCTTACCTTGCGGTCCACTCCGAATATACGCCGCGCGAACTCATACAGCGTCCCCTTCAGATCGGTCATCGTAATACCCCGGTCCACCGCCAGGCCCTCGATCTGGTAGAAGTGCCACTCATGCCTAGGGTCTGTCGCCTCGTAGCGGTAGCACTTCCCCGGAACCACCACGCGCACCGGCGGACGGGCGCTCTCCATGATCCGCGCCTGCATCGGCGAGGTGTGAGTCCGAAGCAGCATCGGACGCTCGCCGTCTTCCGTCTCATAGTCGATCCAGAGCGTATCCCACATGTCCCGCGCCGGATGGTCCTTGGGTATGTTCAACATCTCGAAGTTGTAGCGGTCCCACTCGATCTCCGGCCCCTCCACGACGCTGAAGCCCATCGACCCGAACGCGGCGCATATCTCGCGCACCATCTTGATCGTCGGGTGAATGCCGCCCTTTGGAATCGGCCAGCCCGGCAGTGTCACGTCTATCGCCTCGCCCACCTCGGCAGCGCGCTTGAGCGCGGCTTCGCGCTCCGACATCGCCTGCTGGAGCGTCTGCCTGAGCGTGTTGGCGGCGGCCCCAACCACAGGCCGCTCCTCGGCGGGCAGAGAGCCGAGTCCGCGAAGTAGCTGCGTCAGCTCCCCGCGCCGTCCCATGAACGCGACGCGCCATTCGTCCAGCGATTTCAGATCGGGCACCGATTCAAGCTTGGCAAGCGCCCGCGATCTCAGGTCTTCGATTCGATCCGCTATTGGGACTTGACTCATGTGAACTCCGTCTGACTGAGTAGGCGGCTGGCTCAGATTATAGGTTTGAGCCGAAACGGGGGTCAAGGAAGCGGCTCGTCCCAACTATGTTAGTATTTAGGCATGGAAACGGACAGACGCAAGATAGAGCGGAGGCTCAGGAGAGAGGATTGGTACTTGGTAAGGCACGGTTCCAATCACGACATCTACCGCCACTCTCAGATTGAAGAGTCGATAGCTCTTCCCCGTCATCGGGTGGTTTCCAATGGAGTGGCCCGCGCTATTGCCAAGACAGCGGGCTGGACGGAGGGTACGCAACGATGAACCGATATCCCGCGATTGTGGATGGATGCAAAGGCGCTTATGGCGTGGTCATACCCGACATTCCCGGCGCGTGCTGCGCCATGGGCAACACGGTTGACGAGGCGCTGCTGAACGCCGAGGATGTACTGGCCGACTTTGTCAGCATGTTGGCGGAGGATGGCAAGGACGTTCCTACGCCAAGCTCCATTGACGACATTACCCTCGAAGACGGGGAGATGGTGGCCTACGTAACGCTGAGAACTCCGGTCACGGCCTAAGATATAAGTTCTAACAGAGGTGCCCAATTGATCATTGTCACTACCGAAAACATACCCGGCATGAAAGTCACCGAGGTCAAAGGACTGGTGAGGGGCAACGCGGTCCGCTCCCGCGCGATCGGCCGCGACATCACCGCGGGGCTGCGCAACCTCGTGGGCGGGGAGTTGCCCGAGTACACCAACCTGCTTACCGAAAGCCGCGAGTTGGCTACTCAGCGCATGATCGAGCGGGCGGAAGAGCTCGGCGCCAACGCGATAGTGTCCACGCGATTCGGAACTGCCGGCATTACCCAGGGTGCCTCCGAGTTGCTCGCCTACGGCACGGCGGTCGTGGCGGAGGAAGAGGGCTAGACTCCGCGCGTCACGACGCGGCAACTCCGACTGCCGCCTCCGGCGCCGTCTCCAGCAGGTCGAATGACCCCTCGATTGAGCGCCGCACCGAACGCAGATAGGGCCGAGCCGTCTCCAGCGCCTCCAGCAGGTCGTCGATCTGTACCCACCAGCACAGGTCGATGTCTTCCGACAGGTCGGGAGTGAGCGGGTCGCTCAGTTTTCCCGCGTAATCCAGCAGGAACCATTCGACGGTCTTGTTGAACGGCTTGCCCGAGTAGTAGGAGATGTAGCTCGACCGGCAGAGCGGGCTTCTGATCCGCAATAGCTCAGGGGCCAGGCCGGTCTCCTCGGAGATCTCGCGCACCGCGCAGACCTCGGCGCTCTCTTTCTTCTTCTTGCCTTTGGGAATGTCCCATAAACCGTGTTTTCTGATGAGTAATGCGTGGCCGCCGCAGAGAACCAGCCCCCCGGCAGCCGACATCCGCGGAATTTCACCGTCATTCATTCATCATGACCCGTTCTAAGACTTCAACCTGTTCGAGGTCCATGTCCTTGAACAAAACGCCGTCCACGATCACGTCCGTCAGCCTATCAGAATCGACGTCGGCCTGGAGCGGCTCCAAGCTCAAGTCCTTGTCGTCATACTCGAACCGACTCAGGATGTAGTGAATCGCGTTGAGCCGCGCCTGGTGCTTGTTGTCGGAGTCGATTATCACCCAGGGAGCGTAGTCGGTGGAAGTCACCGCAAACATCCGCTCCTTGAAATAGGTCAGCATGTGCCAGCGTTCGGCGGCCTTGCGGTCGGTCGCCGAGTACTTCCAGTACTGGAGCTCGCTGTCTCGGCGCAGCCTGAAGCGCAGGTCCTGGGCCTCCCGCGAGACCGACAGGTAAACCTTGAGGAGAGAGACCCCCTCGTCGATTATCGACTTCTCCCAGTCGTTAACGCGGCTCATGAAATAGCTGTACTGTCTCATCGAGCAGTAACCCATGACGGGCTGTATCAGCGCGCGCGAGTACCACGACCTGTCGAAGACCGTGATATGGCCCACGTCCGGGAGAAGGTTATAGTGAGTGCCCAGCCAGTTCCGCATCTCCTTAGGCGTCGGGATGCCCTGGCTGACGATAGTCGCCGACTTCGGGTTCAGGTAGTGCGTAATGCCGGAGGCTGTCGAGCCTTTGCCCGCGGCGTCTCGGCCTTCAAGAACTATCGCCACCCGATACCCCTCTCGCATCACCCACTCTTGCAGCAGCAGAAGCTGCACGCGCAGCACGCGCAACTCCGCCCGGTATGCGGCATAAGTGACGTCACGAAACTCGGCGACGTCGTACCGCGTCGCCGATGTCTGCGGCAGGATGCTTGTATTGGCTTGCATTTGCTGATTGGTTGGCGCGAACGCCCTCGCGCCGCGCGCGACTCATGAGAACCCACCCTCCAATAGTAGAAACCGCTGGAATCCGTGTCAACGAGTGCGCGGCCTACTGCAAAGGCGAGTAGTCCGTTGGACTCAACAGCGAGTTGAAGACTCTCGCGACCAGCGGGCCGTCCGCCTCGGACTCCGCCCGAACGCGGTTCCACTCCGGGTCGGCGCGGAATGAGGCCCAAGCGCGCTCACGCTGCCCCACGTCCTCGAACGCGACGATGTAGATGAGGCGGTCGGAGTAGTCGCCCGCGTTCGCGGTCCAGTATCCGACGTTCTTGATGCCGTGACGCTCGAAGATTTCCAGCGTGTGGTTGCGGAACCTCGCGTTCAGCGCTTCCAACTTGCCCGGCGCGGCTTCATAGACACGGTACTCGTAGATCATGGTATTTCTCCTCGAATGGTTGACCGAACGGCGCCCCAATGGTAACAACCAAGTGCATCTACTTCAAGCCCAGTCGTTCTAAGGGGGCTGCCAGAGGTATGCCTCATCGGTTAGAATAGGGTGAACAGAGTCGAAGAGGGGTCTATCATGGGTACATTCAGTTGGCCGCTGCGGGTTTCCAGCATGGACGGCCAGCAGTCCCGCGACATAGAGGCGGCGGTCGATACGGGAGCCGCCTACACCACGTTGCCCGCCCACCTGCTGCATGACCTGGGGATTGCGCCGATGGGGAAACGCAGGTTTCTCCTGGCCGACGGGCGACGGGTCGAGATGGACTACGGCCAGGCGTGGGCCACCATAGACGGTGAGAGCGTGGTTACCCTAGTGGTCTTTGGCGAAGACGATGCCCCGGCCTTGCTGGGGGCATATACCTTGGAAGGTCTGGCATTGGCGGTGGATCCGGTGGAACAGCGACTCATCCCAACCCACCTCATCATGTACTAACGCCGTCGGCGCCGGGGATCATCTCCGGTCAACACTTCCCGTGAATGTTTTACGCGGCCTACAATTGTGATATAGTCTTGCCAGTGCCGAGCAGTTCGGCATCCAATACACTGTGTTCCGTAAGGAGGACCTCATGGAAGGCATAGCCCTCATACTAATCGGCGGCGCGATATTTTCTCATTCATGGTATCTGCTCGGTCACTACTCCGACGGACGCACCGTCGGCGTGGTCATGGCGGCGCTCGCCGTCGGACTGGTCGTATCGCTGTTCGCGTTCGACCCTCAAATACTCGGAGACCAGAGCAAATACAACGTTCGAAACCTTGCCGAGGTCCCCGTTCTCAAGGCCGTCATGGTCGGTTGGGCCATATACGCCATAGTGGTCGCCGCTCAGGGGATATGGGATCTCGAAGACCGCGCGCTCGGCTTCTACGCCGTCCCGCTGACCGCGGTCAGCTTCGTGGCCCTGTTATTCTTCATGCAGGTCTGGGTCGATGGCGGAAGCGACGCCGCTATGCTCTCGCTGATGGCCTCCGGCACGCTGCTCTCCATTATAGGCGCGCTGCTCTTCTTCTTCATGGCCATCCCGTTCCCGGGTCTCAGGTCCGTCGCAGGATGGGCGATGCTCATCGAGTCCATCGTCATCGCGGCCATTGGCCTGTCCATGGTTTCCGCCACCATCAACGCATAGACCATCCGTCAGCGCTCATATCCCCTCGGCGCGGAGTCGGAAGCGTAAGCCTCCGACTCTGCCGAGGGATGACTCAACGCCAAAACCCGTCCAGCATCCCGGGAGCCGCCAATGACTACAAACAGGCTGCCAACGCATCAATTTCTCCAAGAGGCCGAAAGAGAGGCCGGCAGGTTCGACTGGGAAGGTACGTTCGCGGACTACTTCGAGATGATCGGCGAGAATCCGTCGATATCACGACTGTCCCACAAGATGGTCTATGACGCCATAGTGGCCCAAGGCGTCACGGAGGATCCGCAGACCGGAACTCCGAGCTACACCCTGTTTGCCGACAAGGTGTACGGCCAGGACGACACCATAGACAGCATCGTCGAATACTTCTCGTCCTCGGCGCGCAGGCTCGAAATTCGCAAGAGGATCCTGCTTCTGCTAGGCCCGCCTGCCAGCGGCAAATCCACCATGGTCGCCCTGATCAAGGAGGCCATCGAGGCGTACACGCGGACAGACGAAGGCGCGCTGTACGCCATCAAGGGCTGCCCAATGCAGGAAGATCCGCTGCACCTCATACCCCACAACCTGCGCCCGAAACTCGAAGAGGACTATGGGATATACGTCGAGGGCGACCTGTGCCCGCGATGCAGATACATGGTCCGCGCCCAGTACAAAGGCAAGATCGCCGAGGTCCCGGTAGTCAGAATAGTCTTCTCTGAGCAGGAGGCCGTCGGGATCGGATACTACGTCGCCACCTCCAACCCAACGGACGCCTCGCTCCTCGTCGGCAGCGTGGACACCTCGCGGCTCGAGGGCGACAGGCTCGAAGTGGCCGGAAAGGCTTTCAGGCTCGACGGCGAGCTCAACGTAGCCAACCGCGGCCTGATGGAGTTCGTCGAGATATTCAAGGCCGACCCGCACCTGCTGACGACTCTGCTCGGACTCGCCCAAGAGCAGCTTATCAAGATGGACAGGTTCGGCTCCGTATATGCCGACGAGGTCGTCGTTGGCCACTCCAACGAAGGCGACTTCAGAACGTTCATGGCCGACCCGTCCTCCGAGGCGCTGAGGGACAGGATCATGCGAATCTACGTCCCGTACAACCTTCGGGTGCAGGACGAGGTGAAGATATACCGCAAGCTCCTCGTGAGCAGCGGACTCGACCGGGTACACATCCCGCCGCTGACCCTCCCCGCCGTCAGCACGTTCGCGGTTCTTTCGCGTCTCGACCCTCCCACCAAGCCCGCAGTCTCGATGATAGACAAGCTCCGGGCGTTCGACGGGCACGACGTCGAAAACTACTCCCAGCAGGACGTGGCCAAAGAGAAACAGTCCAACCCGACGGAGGGCATGTCCGGCATATCGCCGCGCTCCGTCATGAACCGGCTCAGCACACGGGCCAGTATGCCCGACGTGGTCTGTCTCAGCCCTCTGAACGCGCTCGACAGCATCTGGCAGGGACGCAGCGAGAACGTAAGCCTCACCGAAGGGGAGTCGGAGAGTTATATCGGCTATGTGCGCGAGGCGGTGCGAGACTACAATGAGCGGGCCGTCAACGACGTTCAGAAGTCGTTCGAGGAACGGTTCGAGCTGACCGCCGCCGAGTTGATGTCCGACTACCTCGCGGACGTCGCCGCCTCATTGTCCATCGGCCCCGGCGACCGGGTGCCGCGTGAGAGCGAGCGCAGTATGCGCGAAATGGAGCGGCAGGTGGGAGTGTCCGAACGCGCCAAGGCGGACTTCCGCAGGGAGATACACGCCTTCTTCGAAGACCTCAAGGCGCGCGGCGTCGATTTCGACTACACCGCCGAACGCCGCATTCGCGCAGCCGTAGAGAAGAGGCTGTTCCCGGATCAGAAGACGCTCAGGAACGAGCTCGAAGAGCCGAGGTCTTCAGGGCGGCTCGCCGAGTGGCGGCGCAAGAGGGCCTCGATTCACAGAAGGCTGGTCCGCACATACGGATACTGCGAAGTGTGCGCCAACGACCTCGTCGAGTACGTGTTGTTCCTGCTCAAGGGCAACGACGCCTTCAGGGTGGTCAACAACGACATCGAATGGCGCTGGCCGCTCAACCCGGAGACCGGCCCGCCCCAGCGCTCGACGGCCACTACTGAATAGACTTCAGCGGTTCTCAGAAACACACCGGGGCGGGTTGATGGGTCCGCCCCGGTTGCTGATTCGCCCACTTAAAATTCTCTCATCCGCGAGGAACTTGGGCATGGGGAGTCTATGCCCCTCGTTTTGATCGTTGAATCAGACGCTCGCGAATACTGCTCAAATCGCGCTGAGCCTCGATTCTCTCTCTGACTTCTTCCGACCTAGATGCGCGCTCCGCCAGATACTCGTCGACCTCTTCCCGGTGATCGAGGTAGTAGCCAATTACCGAGTAGATATTCGAGAGACGCAAGGACGGGAACTGCTCCGCAATCTGTTCCGCGGTCGCCCCGTCGGTGAACGCGCATATCACCGTGTCGATAGGAACGCGGCTGCCGCCGACGCGGGCGACGCCATCGTCGTCCAGCGCCAAAGGTACGCGGTCCGCGGCGATGTTGAGTGTCATGTGACCTCCCAAACTCGGCGTTCGATTCAAAAGAGGCAGGCCCCTGAAGACCTGCCCCGATTGCTATTTCGCTATTCGGCTGTTGGGTGGCCTAGTAGTCCATGGGAGGCATGGCGGGGGCGCCGCCCGCGGCGGGGGGCTCAGGCACGTCTGTGATGAGCGACTCGGTGGTCAGCACCATGGCGGCGACGGAGGACGCGTTCTCGATCGCGGCGCGGGTGACCTTCGCCGGGTCCATGATGCCCTTTTCGAGCAGGTGGCAGAACTCGCCGTCCTCGGCGTCGTAGCCCCAGTCTCCTTCGCTCTGCAGGCTGTCGGCCAGGATGACCTCGCCGGACACGCCGGTGTTCTCGGAGATGAGCTTGATGGGGCGCTGGAGGGCCGTCCGCAGGATGGCCGACCCGGTCGCCTCGTCGCCGCTCAGGTCCAGTTCGTCGAGCGAGGCGCTGGCCCGCAGGACGGCGAGGCCGCCTCCGGGAACGATCCCCTCTTCGACCGCGGCCCGCGTGGCGGACAGCGCGTCCTCGACGCGGTTCTTCTTCTCTTTCAGTTCGACCTCGGTGGCCGCGCCGACCTTGATGATCGCGACGCCGCCGGAGAGCTTGGCCAGGCGCTCCTGGAGCTTCTCGCGGTCGAAGTCCGAGGTGGTCTCATCGACCTGCGCCTTGATCTGGTTGATCCGGCCGGAGATCGACCCCTCAGAGCCGGCGCCGTCCACGAAGGTCGTCTCTTCCTTGGAGGCGACGATGCGGCGCGCGCGCCCGAGGTCCTCGACCGTGACCGAGTCGAGCTTGCGTCCGACCTCTTCGCTGATGACCTGGCCGCCGGTCAGGATGGCCATGTCTTCGAGCATCGCCTTTCGGCGATCGCCGAAGCCGGGGGCCTTCACCGCGACGCAGTTGAGCGTTCCGCGCAGCTTGTTGACTACGAGGGTGGCGAGCGCCTCGCCCTCGATGTCCTCGGCCACGACCACGACGTTCTTGCCGACCTGGAGTATCTTCTCCAGCGCGGGCAGCACGTCGGATACCGCCGAGATCTTCTTGTCGGTGATCAGGATGTACGGGTCGTCTATCGACGCCTCCATCCGGTCCTGGTCGGTGATGAAGTAGGGGGAGATGTAGCCGCGGTCGATCTGCATCCCCTCCACGAACTCCTGCTCGTAGGAGAGGCCCTTCGACTCCTCGACCGTGATCACTCCGTCCTTGCCGACCTTCTCCATGACGTCGGCGATCAGCTCGCCCATCTCGTCGTCGTGCGCTGACAGCGAAGCGACCTGAGCGATCTGAGTCCGACCCTCCACAGGGGTGGACATCTCCCCGACCGCATCGCGCATCGCGCCGACGCCCTTCTCGATGCCGCGCTTGAGCGCCATGGGGTTGGCGCCGGCGGCGATGTTCTTGAAACCCTCGTGGATGATCGCCTGGGCCAGAACGGTGGCAGTGGTTGTGCCGTCGCCTGCGACGTCGTTGGTCTTGCTGGCGGCCTCCTTGAGGAGCTGCGCGCCCATGTTCTCGAACGGGTCTTCCAGTTCGATCTCCTTGGCGATGGTGACGCCGTCCGAGCAGACCTGGGGCGGCCCGAACTTCTTGTCCAGGACCACGTTTCGTCCGCGCGGACCCAGGGTTACGCCGACGGTGTCGGCCATCATGTCTATGCCGCGCTTCATCGCGGCCCTTGCTTCCTCGCTGAACTGAAGCTGTTTTGCCATGCCGGTTCAATCCTCCTTGTCAGATTGGGAAAGGCTGCTGCCCTTTACTTCTTGAACAGAATGTCGTCCTCTCTGAGGACGAGGTACTCCGTTTCGCCTTCCTTGTACTCGGTGCCCGCGTACTTCGAGTAGATGACCACGTCACCCACTTCGACCTCCATCGGGACGCGCGTTCCGTCGTCGGACAGTCTGCCGGGACCCGCAGCCACGACGACGCCTTCCTGGGGCTTCTCTTTGGCCGTGTCGGGAATGTATATCCCGCCCGCTGTCATCTGCTCCTCGCCCTCCTGAGGCTCGACAACCACGCGGTTGCCAAGCGGCTTGAACGAGACCGCCGTTTCAGTCGCCATCCTTCCTTGTACCTCCTGCTGAGAGTGTGCTATGCCAAGTGGATCAAGTTAGCAGTCAAACGCAGAGACTGCTAATTAAAGATGATAGCGGCGGCAGTTTTCCCTGTCAATATGACCCGGATTCGCCGAACCTGTCCCGGATTGGTAGGCGTCGAAATTAACGCAATGGCGCAAGGACACAAAGGGGTATGGATTGCTCGATGCTCAACTTTGGCGGGCGGGACGCCCGCGCTCCCAAGTGGGATCCACAAAGCCGACACAGGCTCAGTGGGGCTGAGGGAGGGGGATATTCGATACCGCAGCGCGGCGGCGGTGAGGGTGGCGAGCCATGAGGATTATGTTTCCGGCGGGTCGTCGTCTTGGTCTTCGGAGTGAGAGGGGTACATCCGGGCGAGTTTCTTTCGCCTTCGTTCTTCGATGGCGGGCCATGCTTTCCGGCGCTCGGCCTGAAGGTCGAGTTCGGCCATGTACTTGGCGGCCACTTCCTCGGCGTAGGGCAATACGACCTCTTTGGGCACCCAGTAGTTCGTGGGCTTGAAGGGGTCGTACTCCACATCGTCTATGACGCCCTCGTCCTCCATGCGCTTGACCTCGTTGATGGCCGCGATCCAGGCGGGGTCCGGGACGAACTCCTCGTCGGAGTCGTCGTCCGGGTCGGTCTGGGCGGCTGCGTTCGGGTTGGCCGCGAGGGATCGGTTGAGCAGCATGACCGAGGCCCTGCGCCGGTGATGGTCGGTAATCTTTGGGTCGTCTTCGGCCCGGGCGATCTCCAGCAGGATGTCGCGGAGGGCATATCCGTTGTTGGTGATGTCGAGGATGTGTTGTTGGATGGTGAAGTGGATGGAGTTGTGGGCGAGGGCGCTCTTTTCACCCTCACCCCAGCCCTCTCCCTCAAGGGAGAGGGGGTTTTGGGCGGCCGGGGGTGGGCCGAAGGCGTCGTTTAGGGCGTGTTTGATTTGGGTTACGGGCCTGGGGTTGGCGGCGGGCACCGAGGGCGATTCGCGAATCGCCCCTACGTCGTTGTCGTTGGATTCGGGGGTTGGGGCCGGGGCCGGGTTGGGGTCGATTTGCTTGGGGGCTTTGCCTAGTCCGCGGTCCATGAGTTCGGCGGTTGCTGAGATGCGTTCGTTGGTCGCGGTGTCGCCGTCTTTGTTCTGGGCGATGCCGTATAGGATCTCGATGAGTTCGAGACCGTTGTTGGTGACTTCGAGTATGGCGTTGGCGAAGTCGATGGCCGGGTTGGATGGGGTCTGTTGGGACATTGGAGTTTTTAGTTTTTGGTTTTGAGTTTTTAGTGGTTGGTGGCACTAGAGCGCTACCGTACAGTAGTTCAGTATAGGGGAGTGTGAGAACGGATGTCAAGGGGGTGGAAGGGGGATTTTGGGATTGGGGTATTATCCACGAAGGACACGAAGGGGCACTAAGGGTTGTCTGAAGCAGGATTTACGGGATTGGAGGATTTTCAGGATGGGGTTGGCTGGTGGGTGGGAGACGTCCGCGCTCCTACGGGTATCCAGATATTAGGTGGTGGATTTCGGACAGGAACTCGTCCATAGCTCTCGCCGCATGGTTTCTCGACCTTGACGACGTCCGATTACGGCAGGTTGCAGCCCGCCAAGCCGCAATGGGTAGGGACTTCTCCTACAACCCAATACGGACCAGGACAGTCGTTGGGAATTGGCTGCTCTGTCTGGAAATGGGCCAGATGCACTGCGCCGCCACCAATTCTGATCTCATCTCCGACAGATAGTGACACACCCGAAACACCGGATTCGCCGATGACTCGAATATCCTGACCATCAACAGTCAACGTAAGTCTCCTTGGCCAGATGAGAAGGTAGTTGATACCCACGTTTCTCACACGAAGACAGCCGTTCTCCAACACCAGCTCGCCCTTTAAGTCAGCCTCCCTTACAAGTGTTTCTTCCCTCAAATGAGGGTAGTGAGGGTCAGTCAACAACTCCGGGCTGCCAACGCCCACCGGCTCGACGCCCTCTTCGTGGACGGGCGTCTTGCATGACACCATTGATAGGAGAACAATCCCCAAGATCAGTACTCGTGTGGTCATTATCCGCATGATCTCCTCTCAAACAAATCTTCGATTTGCTGCTTTTAGAAGACCTCAGCCCGTGTGCGCATCCTGGGACCTAGCACCCACGGGCCAAGTTCCTCCGATGTTCACCTGACCGTGGTGACGCTCACCAATTGCCCTGTGTGCATGTCAACGACGACCCGATCTCTCAGGGGTTCTTGAAGCTGGACACCAACGGAATCTTGGCAATTATCACCGCCTCGGAAAAAGGGGTGTGAGGAGGCAACTACCTTGACCTGCACATCGACGTCCGTCTCCCGCAAGATCGACACTCCTGGGGCCTTGTGGCAGGAGTCGACGATCAGCATGAGGTTGTCTGGGTAACGCAACTCCGCTCCGACCACGTTCACTTCGCTGCGTAAGGTGTACACCCCAAAGCCGAGGAACAACCAAGCCACGAAAGCACCGAGCAGCCCAGTCACCACAATCGCAACAATTAGGGGTCCCAGACGGCCGGACACGAATTCTCTTGAACTGGAACTGCTCATCTCAAGGTCTCCTGGGTTGGCAGCATCCTGCCCTGACGTTCAATGGCAATGGTACAGCGCAATGCCCCGTGTGCGCACTCTGGAGCCTGGCGCACACGGGGCTAGGTCACTTGACCTTCAGTCAGTCGGTGGCAATGAAGATGCCTAGAGCGTTGTCGATACGATCTGCCCGGGAAAACAACTCGCGCTTGAACGGCCACGGGTCATGCATCCAGCCCTTATTAAGACCGTATGCCGTGTTCCCCCAGTACACAGGTCCGCCGCTGTCTTTTGAATCTGCTAGGTCAACGCCATCCTTGTGGACCCGTATAAAGGTTGCCGAGAAAGTACAGGGGTTTGAACAGCCGGTCTGGTCAGTAGGTTGAAAATCGATAGCGACTATGTTCCCACAGTCGAATCCGGTTGCTATCCCATACTTGCATACGTATTCGCCAACTGTCTGATCACTCACGGATTCCGTTCCGTACACATAGCGATTGCCCGTCGGTCTCTCGTCCACAGCGTGACGCCGAACCCCACAACGGCCAATGCCAGACCAACGGCCCCAACTATGAGTAGTGATTCCATTGGTCAGTCTGTTAGTACCTTGATGGAGTGGAGGACGAAGATCTCTTCGGAATTACACGAGGGATCGGGTGGCGAGATAAACTGAGGTTCGCGAGTTGCGGTCGCGCCGCCGGGCATGATCCGGTCGCCGTGTCGCAGTTCTAACCGCTCACCCAGAGGGCTTACAAAGTCGATCACTTGGGAAGATGCGTTCCAAGAAGTCGGTTCTGGCCATACAAGCAGAACCGACTTCTGGTTTTCGAGAATCAGCTGCACGCAGCTTGCTGAGACATCAAGCGTCCCCTGCCCCGCCGTTGCCTGCATGAACATGTCGGCCTTGCTGGGGTCCCATGTGGCGAGGGGCGATTCATCAATCCTCTCCTCACCTGCACAAGCGGCCTCCAAGAATAGGACTACCAATGCACAAGCCAGCAATGACCGGCGCATGTAAGTAAACCTCCTACTGTGTCTTGACCTTGATTGTCACGTTGAGGGCCGATTGAGCTTCTTCTACAGGTGTGAAGTAACCCTTACCGTTCGCGTCTTTTCCGCGATGAACACCCCAAGCAGCGTGGTTATAGAACCAGCCGCTGATGCACTCTCGGGTACCATCTTCGAGAAGCCAATTGCCGCCTCGACTATGTTGCCTCGTAGTGAACGGGCCAGAACCCGTGAAGATGGTTAGTGCAAGATCAGCTTGCTCTATCTGGACATCGTTTGAGCACTCCCGCATTGCGCTGACGATGTCGGACTTTGCGAAGTCTTTAGCCTACTACTCAAAGATACGCCCCGGCAGTCTGGGGGTCAATTCTAATGACGAGCAGGCGCCCGTTACTCTATCACAGCGAATGTTATCCTCGCATTGTGGGAGTTCGAAGATTCAAAAGCCGCCCCACCCCGTTGACCGAGAACGCCGCGAGTCAATAACATCATGGCATGGAACCCGCCTCCACATCAGGAGCTTTGACAAAGCTCGCTCGAACCGCGTCCGCAATCGTCAGGGCCATGCGGCCTCGGCAGTGGACCAAGAACCTCCTCGTCTTCCTCCCCTTCCTCTTCACGGTCAACGACCTGTGGACGCTGGGCGAGCCTGGCGAGACGTGGGGTCTATTCGGCCAGGTGGGGGCGGCGTTCGGGCTGCTCTGCGCGGCAAGCGGAGCGGCATACCTGTTCAACGATGCCCGAGACGCCGAGAGGGACCGCGCCAACCCGGTCAAGATGCACAGGCCGATCGCCTCCGGCGAATTGGCTGTTCCCCTGGCCGTCGCCCTCGCTATCGTGATCGCGATTGTCGTATCGCTTCTATCGTTCATGCTCGATGCGAGGTTCGGCGCCGTCGTCGTCGCGTACCTCGTAATCCAGTTCGCCTACTCTCTTGGATTGAAGAATCTGGCCGTGCTGGACGCGTTCATCGTGGCGTTCGGCTTCGTGCTGAGGGTCGAGGCTGGAGCGGCGGTGATCGACGTCCCGGTCTCACCCTGGCTCTACCTGTGTACCGGACTGGGGGCGATGTTCATCGCGCTGGCGAAGCGAAGGAGCGAGTTGGCAAGGGCCGGAGAGTCAGCGAGAATACAGCGGGACGCGCTGGAGTCGTACAGCATCCCGGCGCTCGATCAATTCATGGGCATAGTTGGGACGTCCGCGCTGGTCAGCTACGCGCTCTACACTTTCACAGCCGAGAATATGCCGGACAACTACGCGATGATGCTCACGATCCCGTTCCTAGTGTACGGACTGTTCAGGTACATCCACCTTGTCCACACCGGTACTGTTGGAGAGACGCCCGAAGAGATCATCCTGAGCGACTGGCCGATGATCGCGGCGATCGCCCTATGGCTTGTCGTGTCGGTCGGCGTCCTGCTGGTCTTTAGGTAGCCCCTCATGTTCCGCTATGCTAAACTCCGCCGAACCTCGGGTAGGCAGGGGCTAGTACTTTGTCAACGCGGTTCCGGTAGATAGCTCTAAGGTTCACCCTCACCCTAGCCCTCTCCCAAGGGAGAGGGGATATGCTCGGAATACTTCGAGTGGATCGTGGAAACTGAGTTGAAATAGTACGAACCCCTCAGTACAGGAGCGGTTGAATGGTCCCCCCCGATAGCGTCTTCGGACTCATTCCAACTTGGATAGCCGTCTATCTCTTGGCGATAGCGGCGTTCGGAGCCGCCGGTTTCGTCCTCTATCGCCGCGTGTTTAGGCTCATACTTCTGGGCAAGGACCCCGAACGCTTCGATCAGCCGCTGCGACGGTTCTTCGGCGCGCTGCCCTACGTGTTCGGACAGCGCAAGGTGCTCCAGAGCGTCTCGCTCCGCGACCGCGCCGGCATCGCGCACTTCATAATCTTCTGGGGGTTCCTCTCCTTCACCGCCAGTTACGTCCTCTACATCTTCGGCGACTCCCTTTGGCACGAGTTCTCCGAGACTATCCTGACCGCCACCGGGGTCAGGGTCTTCACCGCATACTTGGATATCCTCGCGCTGGTCTTCTTCGTCGTGCTCGTGTGGGCCGCAGTCCGGCGCTGGAGCGTCAAGCCCCGCAGGCTGAGCTACGACCTCACCCAGAAGATCGAGTCCGCTATCATCCTCATGCTCATCGCCTGCCTGATGCTCTTCACCCTTCTGACCGAGGCCTTCTACGTCGCGGGCGGTGGGACCGGACCGCACGCCGACGCGCTGATCGGGCGTCCCATCGGCGAGGCGTTCGCCAGCGCGGGCATCGACGGCGATCTTGCCAACGGACTCCAGGCGCTGTTCTGGTGGGCGCACCTCGGGATAATCCTCGGCTTCTCGATCTACATTCCGCTGTCCAAGCACATGCATCTCGTCGCCGCCCCCATCAGCTTCTACACCCGAAAGCTGGAGCCGAGAGGAACCCTCCCGACGCCGTCTGACCTTGAGACCGCCGAGGTGTTTGGGGCGAGCCGAATTCAGGACTTCACCTGGAAGGAGCTGCTCGACGGCTACTCATGCGCGGTCTGCGGGCGGTGCTCGGATAGCTGCCCCGCGAACATCACGGAGAAGATTCTCTCGCCCATGCACATCGTAGAGAACATGAAGGAGCACGTCCTCGAACACGGCCCCGGCGTGGTCGGCGGAGAGGACGGCCAGGAGTCCAAGCCGCTGATTGGCAACTGGGTCTCGGAGGAGGCGCTCTGGGACTGCCTGACCTGCGGAGCGTGCATCCAGGAGTGCCCGGTCGGAGTCGAGCACGTCGATTCGATAGTTGACATGCGCCGGTTTTTGGTCATGGAGCAGGCATCCATGCCGGACACCGCCATGAACGCGCTTCTGAGCATGGAGCAGCGCGGACACCCTTGGCGCGGCACCACCTACGCCCGCACCGACTGGGCGGACGGCCTCGACGTCCCCACGCTCTCGGAGCGCCCGGATGCCGAGGCGCTGTTCTGGGTCGGATGCACCGCCGCGCTCGAACAACGCAGCCAGAGCGTCGCGCGCGCCATGGCCTCAGTGCTGAAACGCGCGGGCGTGGACTTCGCCATCCTCGGCGACGAGGAGACATGCACCGGAGACCCGGCGCGCCGCATGGGCAACGAGTACCTTTACCAGATTCTCGCCCAGCAGAATATCGAGACGATGACCAGATACAACGTCAAGAAGGTCATCACCATCTGCCCCCACTGCTTCAACACCATCAAGAACGAGTACCCACACCTCGGCGGCGACTTCGACGTCGTCCACTACACCGAGTTCGTCAACGACCTGATCCAGGACGGACGCATTCGCCCAGTCGCCCGGATCGAAACGACCGTCGCGTATCACGACTCCTGCTACCTCGGGCGTCACAACGACATCTACGACGCCCCCAGGGAGATAGCCAACTCCATCCCCGGCGTCGAGTTGGTCGAGATGGAGCGATGCCGCGAGCGCGGCTTCTGCTGCGGAGCGGGCGGCGGGCACATGTGGATCGAGGAGTCGAAAGGCCCGCGGATCAACCACGTCCGCACTCAGCAGTTCCTGGAGACGGGCGCGGCGACCGTCGGCGTATCGTGTCCGTTCTGCCTGCAGATGTTCGAGGAGGGCATCGGGTCGGTCGAAGGCGGAGCCGGCGCGCAGGCCAAAGACCTGCTCGAAGTTCTGGACGAAAGCCTTTCAGCACAGTAGGATTAAGTTGGGAGGCAGCAGATATGGCAGTTGCAGAGGCCAACACCAAGATCAAGTTCACCTACGAAGACTACCGAAACGCGCCCGAAGACAAACGGTACGAGCTTCTGGACGGAGAGTTGGTGGAAATGCCGTCGCCTAAAGAGATTCACCAGAGACTGGTCCTGTTGCTGGGGAGTCTGTTCCTTACGTTTGTTTCCGCCAAGAACTTGGGCAAGGCGTACATAGCCCCCTTTGATGTGATATTCACAGACACCGACGTAGCGCAGCCGGACGTGATCTTCGTCTCCAACGAACGCGCTCATATCATCACCGAGGACAACATACGGGGCGCGCCGGACCTTGTGATCGAAATCCTATCGCCGTCCACCGCCGACCTCGACAGGACGTACAAGCGAACTCTCTACGAACGTCACGGCGTCAAGGAATACTGGATGGTTGACACCTATGCCAAGACCGTGACTGTACTGCTGCTGGGAGAGCAAGGTTTCGACCTCGTCGGCATATACGGCGAGGGGCAGACGCTGACCTCGCCCACGCTGCCGGGCTTCACGCTCGACCTCGACAGCATCTTCTAAATCTTCCGACAACGCGAAGGGAGCAACGATGTCCACACAATCCGATCAAAGTGTAGAGCACAGCCCGATGTGGGGCGCAAAACCAGGAGTGAAGTCGGCGGACTACGGCACCCGCGCCGTGGCTTACATCATCGATACCGCCGTTATATGGGGCCTGAGTATCGCCATGGTAGTCGTCGCGGTACTAGTGGCGCAGGTCTCCGATAACGTCTGGGTATTCCTAATCCCGCTGGTCTTGATCTGGGCGGGATACCTCGTCTGGTGGGTGATGCTGCTGCGCAGAAGCCAGACCCCCGGCAAGATGATCATGAAAATCTGGGTCATACGCGACGGCGGCATGCGCGCGGGCTGGGGCCTGATGCTGGTGAGGGAGTTGCTGGTCAAGGGCTTGGTATTCGTCCTCATTCTCGGCCCTCCGACCTTCTATGTTGTCACACTGGTCGATCTGCTTTGGCCGATATGGGACCGGAACAACCAGACGCTGCACGACAAGATCATGGGAACTCACGCGGTGCAGGGTCCGATGCAAGAATAGCCGCCATTGGGGCCGCCGGGCGTTGGTCAGTCGTCTGCCGCCTCGTGAGTGTGGGAGTGTATTCTCAGCACGCTGTTTACGCCTTCGAGCCGAGCCTGCTCGCGCTCGGCCTCGTTCAGCCTGACGCCCTGTGCCCTGATTTCGGCATCGAGCCTGCCGCCCTGAGCCCTGATTTCGGCATCGAGCCTGTCGCCCTGTGCCCTGATCTCAGCATTGAGCCTGTCGCCCTGTGCATTGAGCCTGTCGCCCTGAGCATCGATTTTGGCATCGAGCCTGCCGCCCTGCGAGTGCATCTGCCACATGAGGGCCAATATGCCAATCAAGACCGCCACAAAACCGACTAGGATGGTCGTCGCTGTGGTTATCTCACCAATGTCCATGCTCGGCGCCTCCACGGGTTAGAACGGCATCACATATTCAGCGAGCCCGAGTCTCTACTGTGCGCATTATAGCACAATCAGGAGTGGACGCGGCTCGCTATCGAGACGTGCTAGAAACGTAATCCGCCAGCCAAGACCGCAACTCCGGCGCGGTCTCCTCTCGGCGGAGCGCAGCGGCCACCGACGCCTTCAGCATCCCCAACGGCGTCCCGACGTCGTAGTGTTCCCCCTCGAACTCGTGGCCATACACTCCCGGTGTCTCTATGTGAGCCGCTATCGCGTCCGTAAGCTGTATCTCGCCCAGGGCGCCGGGTTGCACACGCTCGAGGGTGTCGAATATCTCCGGTCCGAGGACGTAACGACCGATAATCGCCAGATTCGACGGGGCGTCTTCCAGCTTGGGCTTTTCGACCATCCCGACGATTCTCGAAGTAGCCTCGTCCGCCGCCTCGATATCAACGATTCCCAGGTTCGGAATCGCTTCGTCCGGCGCTTCTTTCACCGCTATGACGAAGCATCCCGTCTCTTCGTAAACCCGGATCATCCCGCCGATCGTCGGCCGGTCCGACCAGATAACGTCATCCGGCAGGAACACCGCGAACGGCTCGTCTCCCACCGCGTCCCGCGCCATCAGCACGGCGTGGCCAAGTCCCTTCTGCTCCGCCTGAGTCACACAGGTAATCCGGGCAAGGCCGGAGATGCGCCGCATCTGCTCAAGCATCGCAGAGTTCCCTCTGACTTCGAGCGCTCGCTCCAGTGCGGGCCACGCCTCGAAGTAGCGCGGTATCGCCTCCTGGTTGTCGGAAACGACGAAGATGACCTCCTCGATCCCGGCCGACGCGGCCTCTTCCACGCAGAAGTGGATCGAAGGACGGTCGAACACCGGCAGCGCGTTCTTCGGAACCGAACGAGTCGCCGGCAAGAAACGTGTGCCGAATCCCGCGACGGGCACAACCGCTTTCCGTACTGTCATCTCTTCCCCCAAAGCCAATCGCTCTCCCAACTGAAAGCCCATTCTACAACAAGACGGGATATGGCAGCAGGGGCGGATATGAAACCCCCGTCGGGGAATGGTGGTTGGTTTTTGGTTTTGAGTCTTGAGTGGGCGCCATTGCCGAACTGCGCTTGTGGTGGTACAGTCTGGAAACGGTCGGGGTTCATAATCCGCGGAGGCGCGCTAGATGGCAGATGGCATGAAAATCGTCGTAATCGGCCAGGCCGCGTTCGGCAAGGACGTTCTCGCCGCGCTGATCGATGCGGGGGAGAACGTCGTGGGCGTCTTCTGCCCACCCGACATCGAGGGCAGGCCGGTCGATCCCATCAAGCACGAGGCCGGCGAACGCGGCATCCCCGTCTTCCAGTTCCGCCGGATGAGGCGCAGGACAGCGATCGACGCCTTCCGCGCGCTCGACGCGGACCTCTGCGTCATGGCATTCGTCACGGACATCATCCCGGAGGAGATAATCGAGGCCCCGACTTACGGCACGATTCAGTATCACCCCTCGCTGCTGCCCAAACACAGAGGGCCTAGCTCCATGAACTGGCCGATAATCTGGGGAGAGACTAAGACCGGCCTCTCTATATTCTGGCCGGACAAGGGCTTGGACACCGGCCCGGTACTGCTCCGGAAAGAGGTGGGCATCACGCCGGACGATACTCTCGGCTCATTGTATTTTGGAAAGCTATATCCTATGGGTGTGGAGGCGATGGTCGAGTCTGTGCGGATGGTCAGGGACGGGACCGCGCCCAAGATCGCTCAGGACCACTCTCAAGCCAGCTACGAAGGCTGGTGCCGCGCCGAGGACGTGGTGATAGACTGGAAGAAGCCGGTTGATGAAGTCTATAACATGGTGAGGGGCGGCGACCCAAGTCCCGGAGCCAACACCACATTGGAGGGTTCGCCCGTCGGACTCTTCAGGGCTTCAAAGCTAGATGGCGACACGGGCCGCCTCGGAGGAGAGGTCGTCGAGGTGAGCGATTCGGGGTTCACGGTCGCGGCTGAGGGCGGCGCGGTCTTCGTTGGCCGCGTACAGCCCGCCGGAGGCCCAAAGGTGACGGCCCCGGAATGGGTAAGGGAAGTCGGCCTTAGTCCGGGAGCGCGATTCGGAACGTAGCCCAGCGGATCGAGGTAGCTGAATGCAGAGCCGTGAAAGCCACCTGGCCGGGATAGTCCGGCGCTTGGTAGGGGCAGGAGAGGCGTCCGAAGAGCGGCAGCGCTCGGACGCCGAACAGCTTGCCAACCGGCTCGCCTCGTTTCCCGAGTACAACCCCAATCCGGTCGTCGAGACCGACTTGGACGGCAACGTGACGTACCTCAACCCAGCCGCCCAGGAGTTGTTCGGCAAGCAGTACGACAAGGGAACGTTCCACCCGTTGGCGCGTGACCTCGGCCCGCTGCTCGGAAGGCTGATGCGCGAGGGCGGCGGCTTTCTCTCACGGGAAGTGGAGGTGATGGACGCCACATTCGACCAGAAGATAGTCTATATCCCCGAAGCGCTCGTCATTCGTATCTACTCCCACGACGTCACCCGTTACAAGGCATCCCAAGAGGCCATGCGGTCGGCAAGCGAAGAGATGCGCCTGTTGGCGCAGGAGAACGAGCTTCTCGGCGAGGTTGGCCGCATCATAAGCTCCAGCCTCGACATCGATGACGTTTACGCCGGCTTTGCCGAGCAGCTTCGCACCCTAATCCAATTTGAGCGTCTCGCCATTAGCCTCGTGAATCTGGACGACAACACCTTCACAAACGCCTACGTCCTCGGGGATGTAGTGCCTGGACGGCAGCGCGGCGAGATCGTGGGCCTCGAAGGCACCGTCACCAACGAGGCAGTCGTCTCCAGGCGCGCCCGCGTGGTACAGGGAGACCCGAAGGTTCTGAAGGCGCGGTACCCCAACTTCATCGGGTATCCCTCCGTCGTGCTGGCCCCGATGATCTACCGCGGAGAGCTGTTCGGCGTACTCAACGCTAGGTCGTCGGCCCTCAACGCCTACACTGAGAAGGACGCCGAGATTATGTCCCGCGTGGCGGCTGAGATCACCCCCGCCGTCGCCAACTCCCTGCTGTACGCCGACATCGTTCGCACGCAGCGCGAGTTGGCGAGGTCCAATGACGACCTTGAACAGTTCGCATACGCGGCGTCTCACGACCTTCAAGAGCCTCTCAGGACGATAACCTCATATATCGGGCTCATCCGTGACAGATACGCCGACTCGCTGGACGATACGGCCAGGGAGTTCATCCACTACGCCGTCGATGGCGCCGAAAGGATGAACAGGCTCATAGACGACCTGCTCGACTACTCCAGGGTTGACCTTCGGGGCAAGCCTTTCGAGCCCGTCAACTGCACTCGCGTCGTAGAGTCGGCGCTCATGGTCCTCGACCAAGCCATACGCCAGTCCAACGGCGTCGTCGAGTGTTCGCGGCTTCCGGTAGTCAACGGGGACGAGTCCCAGGTATCGAGGCTGTTCCAGAACCTCATCGGCAACGCCTTGAAGTTCCGTGGAGACGCCGATCCCCATATCCGCGTGTGGGCCGAACTCGACGGCGACGAGTGGGTCTTTGCCGTCCGGGACAACGGAATAGGCATAGCCCCGGAGCACCGCACCGGGATATTCGGAATGTTCACGCGCCTACATTCGAGGACACGCTACGAGGGTACCGGCGTGGGACTCGCGCTGTGCAGCAAGATCGCGCAGCGGCACGGCGGACGAATCTGGGTAGATTCTGAGGTTGGCGAAGGCTCAACCTTCAGATTTAGCATCCCGACTGCCCAATAGGGCAGCCGGCAGCAAGGGGAGGTTACTCCGATGGCTTCCGGATTAGACGACAGACCACTTGAAGTCCTCTTGGTCGAGGACAACCCGGCCGACGCTCGATTGGCGCAGGACACCATAGAGCAGTCGCACCAGCAGGCCAACATCACGCACGTCGAGGACGGCGTGGAGGCGCTCGCGGCCCTGAGAAAAGAGGGCGAGTACGCGGACGCCGCGAGGCCCGACCTGATCCTGCTGGATCTCCGCCTTCCCAACAAGGACGGCATGGAGGTGTTGGCGGACATCAGCCAGGATGAAGACCTAGTCTCCATCCCCGTTATGCTGCTGACCGGTACGGAGGCGGAGTCCAGCCTGCTGGAGTCCTATTCGATTCCTCCCAGCAGGTACGCCCGCAAGCCGCTCCAGTTAGAGCAGTTCCACCGGGTGCTGGGCCAGTTGGGACTCTTCAGCCGCCAACCGATTCAGGTTCCGACTGCCGTGGGCGCGTCGCAGGAGTCGAGTTCGTCCGAGGGCAAGCGCCGCTGGTGGTGGCCCTTCGGGTAGGGCGTAGGATCACGCGATATGCTTCTTGCGTGACCGCATGTAGTCCACCATCACGTACTGCCCAAGCTGGTTCGGCGTCGTGTAGAACGCCCTGCCCTTGTTGATCTTCGTCACCTGGTCGATGAAGTCCATCAGGTAGTAGTTCGTTTCGAGCATGAACGTGTTGATGGTGACGCCTTCCTGGGTGCAGCGCTTCACCTCTTTGAGCGTCTCGTCGATGGTGCGATAGCTCGGCGGGTAGCTGAAGTATGCGTGGCCGTCTTCCAGGTGCGCGGTCGGCTCGCCGTCGGTGACCATGATCACGTGCTTGTTCGCGACATTCTGCCGCGACAGCAGCCTGCGCGCGAGCATCAGCCCGTGCTGCATATTGGTGCCCGAGTTCCAGTAGTTCCACGTTATCTCCGGGAGGTCTTTCTCCTTCAACTCCATGGCGTAGTCCGAAAATCCGACGAGGTAGAAGTAGTCGCGCGGGAACTGCGAGTGGATTAGCCAGTAGAGAGCCATCGCGACCTTCTTCGCCGGTCCCCAGTAGCCAAACATCCCCATCGACTTGCTCTGGTCGAGCAGCAGAACCGTCGCCGTCTGTGTCAGATGCTCGGTGTGGTGGATTTCGAGGTCTTCAGGCGACAGTCGAATCGGGACTGAAGGCCCATTCCTCACCACGCCGTTGAAGAGAGTGCGGTGCAGGTCGATGTCGAACGGGTCCCCGAACTGGTACTGTCGGGTTTCGCCGGTCAGTTCGCCGCCGTCTCCGCGCGCATAGACCTCGTGCCTGCCGATGCGCTCCTTCTTTAGTTCCGCGAACACCTCCCTGAGCGCGCCCTGCGCGAGCTTTCGCATCCCGCGCGCCGTCAACTCAAGCCTGTCCCCCGACCGGCGCAGGTAGCCCGCCTCTTCCAACTGCTCGATCAGCTTCTGAAGGTCCTCCATCTGGCGGCGCGCGTCCTCGCCAAGATGCTCGTCCACTTTGTCGAGATCCACGTCCTGAATGTTCCCGTGGCGCATGGCGGACTCCATCTGCTCGTCCAGACGGTCCATGTCCTGAAGCTGCTCCATTAGCTGCATGGCCTGGTCCAGCGTAACCGACTCGTCGCCCATGAACGGGTAGTCGGCGGCCATGTCGTCGAACGGGAACATGTCGTACATCACCGACGCGAGCTCGGCTAAGTCCTGTATCATCGAAGAGTCCATCGACGACTGGAGCATGTCTTCTAACTCCTGCCGCATCTGGGGGGACATCGAGTCCATCAGCGACTGCATGGAAGCCATCTGCTGCTGAAGTTGCTCGATAAGCTCGTCCAGGCTCGCGGGCCGATTCGGGTCGAAGAAGTGGCCGTACTGCTCCATGAACCCCTCGAAGTCGGGGTCTTCTCCCATGGCCCGGTCGCGCAGCATCTGGTTCAGCGCCTGAACCATCTCCTGAATCCGCTGCATGTCTTCCGGAGACATCTCCTGGATCGCGTCTTTCATCCCCTGGAAGAAGTTCTGCATCATCTGTTGGCGGAGCATGTCCATAAGCTCCTCGAACTTCTGCCGCGCCTCCTGGTCCATGAAGTCGTACTCGGATAGCTCGCGCACCTGCCCGGCGGGGCTGTCGGGCAGCAGGTCGAGTTTCTCTAGGTTTCGCTGCGCCTGCGTTTCGAGCACGTCCTTGGCGGTTCTCAGCACGTCCGCCATCTCTCCCGCCCCTTGAATCTGCTCGTCGGCCTCGGACAGCCGTCGCTCGATGCCCTTTCGCTCGGTGTCGATGACTTCTTGCAGGCGTTCGGCGATGTCGTCCATTGCGGATTCGAGGTTGTAGCGTTCCAGTTGCTGCTGTTGGAGCCGCTGGAGCCGTTCCCTCAGATCACGCAGCCCGGTGATGCGCTGGCCGTCGTCGCCGGACATGCCGCCGCGCATGAGGTTCCGCATCGCGCGGCCCACGTCGCCGTGATTCATGATGTCCTCGGACAGCGCTTCCAGGATGTCGTCTTCGTCGAAGTCGAACGGACTCTGGGAGCCGTCCCATCGGGAATATCGGTAGCTGACCATTGGCAGTCTCTCTCAGGGCCGAACAGCGGCCCGGCGGGTTGGGGGCAATGATATGTATGGGGCGAAAAGGTGTCAACGGGAAGATGCGCGGCCAGCGTCGCGTTCCTATGTTATACTCTGAACCAACTTGATTCTGTACATGCGCCAGTACGTCCTGAAGTTTTCGGCGGAGTTCGAGCCGCTCCAGGCGCTGTGGGACCTGTTGGCGCAGGGCACGGTCATAGTCATGGTCACGTCGGCGATAGCCTACCGGCGCAATTCGGGTGAGTCGGCAAAATCGTAGTCAGAGGACATTGCCATCATGGACGGGACACGCAAAGTAAAGCTGGTCAAAATAGGCGACTCCAAGGGCATCTGCATTCCGCAGGCGCTTCTGGAAATGTACGGCTGGAGTGACTACGTGGTAATGGAAGAGACGGAGTCGGGTGTCTTATTGATGAGCCCCGAGTACCTGTCTTGGATGAAGAAGCGGAAGGCTGATAAGCTGGGGTGGGAGGAGACCGCCCGAGAGATGGCCGCCGCGGGGAACTATTGGGAGGATGACGACTGGTCATACGTGGAAGAGTACCTGGCTGACAATCCTAGTTGATGGCGACATTACCCAGACGGTACGAAATCTACTTTGCCGACCTCAATCCCACCGTGGGTGGAGAGATCAGCAAGGTGCGTCCGGTCGTGATCGTCAGTCAGACCGCACTGAATCGGCGACTGGACACGGTCGTTGTTTGTCCGATCACCTCTGTCTTTCGTCCAGGATGGGAAAGCCGGTTGCCGATTCGCTGTGCTGGGAGAGACGGAGAAATCGCCGTTGACCAGATCCGCAGTATCAGCAAGCAACGACTGCGAAATAGAATCGATCGGCTGTCCGCCCGTGATTCCCACGAGTTGAGAAATATGATCACCGAAATGTACGGACAGTCGCATCGCAGTATGTCGAGATCAAGGTAATCTGTAAACGTCTAAAGGGGCAAAGCATGAAAATCACATCTCTAACGATGGAAACCTACCGCTGGAAGCGGGACAAGCCGATTCGCAACGGGATGTACGTCTATCCGACCGCCGGCCTGAACGTCGTCAAGGTGGAGACCGACGAGGGCGCAACGGGCATCGGACTGGCCGGCGGAGTCCAGGGCGCGGAGGAGATCGGCGAGGCGATTCTGGACCACTTTGCCCAGGTGGTCGTCGGACAGGACCCGTTCGACACCGAGCGAATCTGGGACAACATGTGGCAGCCGAAGCTGGTGGGGCGCCGCGGCATCACCACGCGCGTCATCAGCGGCATCGACATCGCGCTCTGGGACCTCAAGGGCAAGGTCACGGGTCTGCCGGTGTACAAGCTGCTGGGCGGATTCACGAACAAGGTCCCCGTCTATATCGCGGGCGGATACTACGAGGAGGGCAAGGGCCTCGGCGAGCTTGCCGAGGAGATGGTCGTCAGCGTCGAAATGGGCGCCCGCGCGGTCAAGATGAAGATCGGCGGCGCTCCCATCAACGAGGACGTCGAGCGCGTCCGCGTCGTCCGAGAGGCCGTCGGCCCGGACGTGAGGCTGATGGTCGATGCCAACTGCGCCTACCGACACTACGAGGCGCAGGAGATCGCGCACAAGATGGAGCCATACGACGTGTTCTGGTTCGAGGAGCCTGTCAATCCCGACGACTACGAGGGACACCGGCTGGTCACCAACTCCACGATCATCCCGGTCGCTACGGGCGAGAACGAGTACACGCGCTACGGGTTCCGAGAGCTAATCGAGGGGCGCTGCTGCGACATTCTCCAGCCGGACGGACTGATCATGGGCGGTGTGACCGAGTTCATGAAGGTCGCGGCGATGGCGCAGGCCCACGATATGCTGATCGCCCCTCACGGAAACCAGGACGTCCACGTCCACCTGGTGTCGGCGATCCCAAACGGCCTGACCGTCGAGTACTACCGAGGCTCCACGGATCCGATGTGGGGGAAGATGTTCAACGAGACCCTAGAGGTCGAGGACGGACACGTCAGCCCGCCCGCCCGCCCCGGCTTCGGCATCAGCCTGAACGAAGAGGCGCTGGCGCCGTACCGGGTGTCGTGACAGGCTTTGGTACTTAGGGGGTGCGGTGGACAGACTCTTTATTTAACCTGCGCTGTCGAGTTGGTTCCTCTGTCTCAGGAACTCTGATTGTACTGCTGACTTTTATGACTATCCGTACTGCGATCTAGTACGAACTGCGGAACGCCTTGGAACACATCGATATCCAAAGGGTAACTAGCGTAAGGGTTGTGATAGACACGAAGTAGGTGGTTTCCAGTATGCGGCGGAGATAGGTCATATTCGAAACGGTAGACGGCCACCGCTGAAACATGTGGATAGCGCGGGCTTCCACCCCTCAACATAGTGAACACGCCGTTAGGATCACGATCCTCAACCGCATTCCCCTTGCTAGGTCCCAGTAGCCACTTCTTATCCCGCCAAAGTGCCCCTGATATATCGTCGTCTTCGCGGTAGAAACTCAAATTGGGCCATATCGCGATCACTAGCGGGACTTCAGGAACGCCATATTTCCGTGCTTTATCTACTATTGCTTTGCGTATCCGACTATGGTTGGTTACCGTATGTACCTTACCTATTATTGCCCCAACGCTACCGATTGATTCTGAATCGTCATCATGGGAGAGGATCATCACATCTAGCTCATACTCATGACCTTGATGCTTGCCAATAACTCGGAACTCTTCATTTAATCTTGAACCACCCGCCTGTTTCCTGATCTTCGCAGCAATGTCCTTGTTAGGGAGGCCTGAAGGAGGAAGATTTGAGAGAGGATGAATTAGAACCTCTTGCCCTAATCTCTTCCCCAGTCCGTCTGCCAACTGCATTAATCGTGCATGCTGTTCAGTCACAAGTTTGGAATCGAGTACGGTCTTGGCCTCAACCATCACTGTGTAACCGCCACGGCTTAGAACAAAGTCAGGACTACTAGTTGTACCTCGCAACTGGGGTTCTATCTCGATTTTCCAGCCACGGTCCTTGAAGAACTGGTGTAAGTACAACTCGAGACGAACAGAGAGATGTGGGTGATCAAGTTTGCTCTTGAGACGATTGTCCCAAGAGGATTGGTATCGCTTAGGAACTTCACTAAGCCACTTCAAGCATTCCCGTCGAGCCGCAACAAGCGCAGGTCGAGTGTTATTCGTCAGGCGTTCCCAGCCGCTGGGACTAAAAGTGTGCATTGAAATGATTCATGAAATTTTGACACTAATTGATACAATCTCATGCGGAAGCTGTAGAATACAGAATGCTCTATTCAAGAGCTATTTCTGATAGGCAGTAAATGCTTTGATCAGCTCTACAGTGAGCTTAGGAATGTTACCTTCAATGGATACCTGCATCATTATCATACTCATAGAGAGCATCAGAGTAATGTCTCCAGCGCGCCCGAACGCCTCTGCGATTCTCGCCGCACATTGCCCCGAGATACTGTTGTCCATCTGTGTCTGTTTAAGGTCAATTTCCCACTGTATAGTGGAGCCATAACTAAGTTCGGATAGATTATACCAGTCTATGAGAATGCGAATCAGTTCTGTGCGGCTCGGAGAGTCTTCCTCATACGAGTCAAACAGGTTGATCAAGTGGTCAGTAATCATCGTTCTGGTTAAGTCGTCCTGAATGCTTGCTCGGGCTTGGTTGCTACCTCCGCTCGCCAGAAACACATCTCTGCATATAGTTGCAATCAGAGCATACGCAATCTCAATTGTCAGGATGTTCTGTCTTTCTTTTGACATCCAATCTGATTGGGGATTTTCTGCCTGAGCTCGACCTATACGAAGTGCTGCGATCTTTGACCACGATATCAACGACAAAGCAGTAGCGTCTACCATCGCGCGATATTTATCTTCTTTGGATCGCCGAAAGTGACGGAAGAAACTCACGACTAGCCTCTAATAATTTGACTTGGTATGAACGTTTATGAAGTTGGTCTTAAATCGATTTGCGAAAGGGGACTACATGTCGATTATCCTACTATGCTACTCGCTCGGTAAGCTCTGACAGGCTATGCCGTCACCATCGCCGTCCAGTCGGTGCGGGTCTTTCTCAGGACCGCCGGCCGCTTCGTAGAAAGCCTGAGCCTCCTGCTGAGTGTCGAAGTCACTACAATTGCGGTCAGGACCCTCAGGATCGTACTTGAGGTCACTACCACCGCAGGCTACTACGGCCAGTAAAATCAACCCTATCGCTATCAACCGCATCATTGCCCTCCCTCATCATCCCCGTCAAACACTTGGTCCAGATCGATGTACCCGAGCCGTTCACACTCATTTAGTAATGCGGAGTACCACTCCATCCACTCGTCCCCTTTCTCTTGCAACATAGCCCAAGCGGTCATATCCAAGTAAAGGTCGGACGAATTCCGAAACTCAGTTCGATATATTTCTTCCATCGCCCGATTCGTTTGGAGCCTAAGATAGGGTTGGTAGCCACCATATCTGCTGTCAGGTGGAACAATATTCATGTTGAAGTTCTCTTCAGTGATGCGCCGAGTCAGTTCGCAACCTCTCTGACTATGGGCTTCCTGCCGAAGTGCGGACTCGTAGGGTAGAGGTTCATCGGCAGAGTATGAAGGGGTCGGGGTGATTTCGGGTTGCATCTTGGCGATCTCAGCACGGACGATTTCCGCAATCTCCTCCTCGGATGGGCCGCAACCTACCAACACGACGAAAATCACCGCTATGGCTACGACAGCCCCTCTCACGCGCATCAGTTCCCCTCCTCTTCCAACTCGTCAAACAGGTTGTAACGCTTCGCCTAGGCTATCCAGATGCGTTGAGTCTGTTTGTTGTCCCGGCGCATCTGTTTAAGTATCTGCTCATTCTGAGCGATGCGCTTCTGTTCTGAACGATTAGCTCCTTCAGATGTTAAGTATCGACCTCGGCGATGCGCGCCTGATTTTGAACGATGCTCTCAGTGCTGGTTGAGTCCACTGGGGGGATTGATGCTGGATGTCGGCCTAGAAAATACCCGATGGATATATGCTGGCTAATTTCCCTCATCCCAAACTGAGACACTATCCGTATTTGCCTAGTCATCCCGCAGGATATCATGGGGAGGTATGACTTAACCTGTCACCACGTGAGGCTGTTTCGGCAATAGGCGACTCAGAACCACTTGTTGTATCAGACGAGTTGGTGAGGTGTGAGAGTGGACTAAGACTCCGACTCCTCCTCTGCGTCGCCTTCGCCCTCTTCGCCTTCGGCCTCTTCACCCTCGCCCTCTTCGCCTTCTTCGTCGAACGTCTCAACTTCGAGCCTCGGCGGGACTACGCGGGCGATGGTGTCGTCCGGGTCGTTGAGCACAGTGACGTTGTCCGGGACGGACACGTCGCTCACCTGAATCGAGGCGTCGAAATCGACGAGGCCGGAGATGTCGGCCTGTAACTCCGCGGGCATGTCCATCGGCAGCGCCTCTATCAGCAGCGACTGGACGTTCTGGAGAAGCGTCCCTGCCATCTCCGATACGGCGAGCGACGATCCTGTGAGAACCAGGGGGACCTCCGCGCTCACCGTCTGAGTCACGTCCACCCGCAGGAAGTCCACGTGAATGACCTCGTCGGTTACCGGGTGGCGTTGGACCTCCCTGACGAAGCAGACCTTCTCATCGCCCTGTCCCTCGTATTCAACAGATACCGGGATGTTCGACCCGACCTGCAAAAGAGTCCGGTTGAGCGTGAGATCATCAACTTGGAGATTCTCGGGCCCCATGTCCGCGCCATAGACGTGAACGGGGATGACCCCTTGCCGTCTTAGCTGTTTGACCTTCTTTCCGATGACGGTCCGTCGGTCGAGCTTGAGAGTCTGTAAGTCCATACTTCGTTCCTTCTAAACGCTATCGGCGCGACAACCGATTCTAGCACACACCTAGAAGACCGGGCGAGTTCGTTCAAACGATCCCAAATCGCGCGACAGTTGATCGCCTCAATCTGTGCGGAGTGATGAGTCGGCCCTGGGTAATTGACCGTGCGGATACCTAAGCCCTATGCTGGGAACCTGATGGTACGATTTGTCTATCCGGCAAAGCTATATCAACATGCTGAGGACGAGATTGTCGTTTCCTTCCGTGACGTGCCCCATTGTCACACGTCCGGGGAAGACGTGGCCGAGGCGCTGGTCGAAGCCGCGGACGCATTGGAGGAAGCGATTGCCGGGTGCATCGTCGACGGTGACGAGATCCCAACTCCAAGCCCACCACTCCCAGGTGAGCGCTTGATCGCCGTACATGCAGATACGGCGGCAAAGGCGGCGCTGGCAGTGGCGTTTCGAGCAAGTGGGCTGACCCAGGCGGACCTCGCCAGGAGGCTGGGTGTCGATGACAAAGTCGTCCGCGGGATGCTCGACCCTCGACATGGAACGCCGGTGAGCAGAGTCAACGATGCACTTCAGGTACTCGGTCAAGAGTTGGTTCTCGAGGTGCGGGAGGTCAGCGTTCCAGCTAAGCTTGCAGCGTCCGTTCCCGGGTCCTAGCCGCTCTTGACTACTGGTCGATCACCGAGCCGTCTTCGTGGAGACGGGTCTGTACCACTCTCGGTGTGAACGGGCGCTTCTCGGCCGCGTCCTCGGCTTGGGCGTCGAGGCGCTCCGAGAAGCTAGCCCGCTTTGGATCTGGCCGCCGCGACACTCTCGATGAAGTCCTTCGAGGTCGCCACGCGGCAAACGCCGGGGAAGACCTTTTGCATCAGCACCTGCTCCACCTCGGGATTGCCCGACTCGCAGCAGTCGCTCAGGACGATGATGTCGAAGAAGCGGTTCGTGGCGTCGGTGACGATGTTCTTGACGGAGCCATGGGTGGAGATTCCCGTGACGACGACCGTCGTGATATCCCGCCCCCTCAGCGCCTGCTCCAAGGGAGTCCCGACCAGGGCGGCCGAGCATTGGCTGAACATGGAAAGCTCCCCGAGAAACTCGTCAGACGTCACCACCTGGGACTGGTGTGTCAGCTGTCCGGAACCCGCATATACTCTGGCACAGTCCCTCGCGCCCTTGCGTTCAATTCTGCTCTGACTGGGCCGTGTTGACTTTTCGACATGCTCGCCTGTTCCAAGCTAAAACAGGGTGTTGAATCGCGGTCCGGGCGGGTTTCATGACCGCCCAAAATCCTGTCCACCCCATAATCCCCAAAATCCTGCTTCATACACCCCCTTACGCCTTGCCCTTTACCCCTGACCTATACCCCTCGATATCTCAACGCTTGACGGGGGGGAGAAAGTGGTATAACACCCACATCCCGTAATGGGGGCTGGTTCCGCGCCATTGCGGACCGTTTCGACTAGGGCGCCTCGTGTGGGCGCCCAGAACGTAGGGGCGTCTTGTCTGGGCGCCCAGAACGTAGGGGCGACCCTTGTGGGCGCCCAAAAGGAGGCATCGTCATGCTTACATCTAATTCAATGCGTTGGCTAGTCCTAGTTGCAGGAGCAGCAATGCTGTTGGCGGTCGTCGCGGCATGCAGTTCAGAAACAATCGAGGTCCCGGGCGAGACCATCGTGGTGAAAGAAGAGGTCATCAAGACCGTCGAGGTCCCCGGAGAGACCGTCGTCAAAGAGGTGATCAAAGAAGTTCAGGTGCCCGGCGAGACCGTCGTGGTCGAAAAAGTGGTAACTGAGACCGTCGAGGTGCCGGGCGAGACCGTGGTAGTTGAGAAGGAGGTCGTCAAGACCGTCGAGGTCCCCGGCGAGACCGTCACCGTTGAGGTCGTCAAAGAAGTGATGGTACCGGGCGAGACCGTGGTCGTTGAGAAAGAGGTCGTCAAGACCGTCGAGGTCCCCGGTGCGACGGTGGTAGTGGAGAAACAGGTACCTGTGGAGATCGTCAAGACCGTCGAGATCCCCGGTGATACTATCATCAAGGAGGTCGTCAAGACCGTCGAGGTGCCTGGGCAAAAGTATGTGACCGACCCCACCACCGGCATGGCAGTGGTTGCGCCACAGTACGGCGGGACATTTACCTATGCCCGGCAAAATTGGTTTCCGCATGCTGATTCCTGGTACAGTGGCGCGGCGTCCAATTACATCGGTGTGGTTAATGAAATGCTCGGCATGGGGAACTGGGGAATAGATAGGAATGTATGGGACTGGCGGCTCTTCATAGACACACCTGAATTTGCCTATACAGGGCACCTGGCGGAAAGCTGGGATATTTCTCCGGACCAACTCACCTATACTTTCAACATCCGAAAGGGCGTTCCGTGGCATGATAAGGCGCCGATGAACGGTCGGGAGCTGACTGCCTCGGACGTCGAGTATAACTTTCAGCGTCTAGCGGGTCTGGGCAAGTTCAGTGAAGCCGGACCTTCCACTACGAATCGTGGCATCGCAATTTTGCCGATCGAATCGATAACGGCTGCCGACAAGTACACGTTGGTCGTTGAGCTGGAGAAGCTGGACTTTAGCGCCCTGAGAGAGCTTCTCGGCCCCACCCACACTAGAATAGCTGTGATAAATGCTCCGGAGGTCATCGAGGAACACGGCGACTATAAGGATTGGCGGAACACGGTCGGCACCGGTCCCTATGAGCTGACGGAGGTGGTCGAAGACAGCTCCAAAACGTGGACCAAGAACCATGACTACTGGGGCTACGACGAAAAATTCCCGGAGAACCGCTTGCCCTATATTGACACGATAAGAGCCTTGTCGATGCCAGAGCTGGCAACCCGCCTGTCAGCGATGCGCACGGGTAAGATTGATATGCTGGGGTCTCCAGGCGTGACTGCGATAAGGTCTATCGACGTGGTAGAGAGCCTCCAGAAGACCAACCCCGAAATCCCACTGTATAGTGCAAAGTTCCGGTCCGACAACTGCTTCTATCTGCTCGGTATGGAGAGACCGCCTATGAATGACATCCGGGTGCGCCAGGCGCTGCAGATGGCGCTGGACCTCGACACCATTGTCGCTACCTACTTCAAGGGTTATGGCGATGCGACTCCGACGGGACATATAGCAGGTGATGTGCCGGAGATAGGCACGCCATTTGAAGAGTGGCCTGAAGAGGTCAAGATGGTCTTTGACTACAACCCGGAAGGCGCCGAAGCGTTGCTTGAAGCGGCTGGGTATCCGCGCGGCGGGGACGGCGTTAGACTCAACCTGGGCATGGCCTACTTCAACCGGTACGATCTGAGCTATGCAGAACTGGTCGCGGGATACTGGCGTCAGATTGGCATTGAGACCGAGATAGATGTCTTAGCTGCTGGGGATGCCGCAATGGATGTGGTCTATCAAGATGCAGATCAGGATACTTACAACATGCGTTGGGGTGAATGCGCCTACAGGTATTCTCTCCCCGGTCGTCTGCGTTGGTATTTCTATGATGGCAACATCGGCAGCGGAGCCTTGAAGGACCTCGAATTTGACGCCCTAGTTGACTCCGTATTCGAATCTGCCACCCTTGAGGAGCAGAATAGTCGGGCCAAAGCCGCAAATGATTACATCACAGAAAAGTTCTGGAAGATATGGGGTCCTGAAACCCCACAGTTCCAGGCAACGCAGCCGTGGATCGTAGGTTTTAACGGTGAAATGGACCTGGGATCAACGTACCATGACCCCATTCTTGCCCGCCTCTGGATTGACAGTGAGCTGAAACAAGCAATGGGTCGTTAGGGGTTCTGCTCACCCCTGTGACCCACCTTAGGGAAGGAAAAAAGGGAGCTGGGAGGCTCAGGCTTCCCAGCTCCCTTGCTCATTATACCTTCCACCAACGACAGCTTTAGAAAGACAAGGCGTAGCCATGAGAGCCTACATCATCAGGCGGGTATTGCTGATAATCCCCACCTTGTTCATTTTGAGCATCCTCGTCTTTCTCTCGATCCGCTTCATCCCCGGCGATGTAATTACCATAATGGAGATGAGGATGGAAATGGCAGGCGGAGGATCGGATGTGACTAACCGCGAGGCATTGGAACGTATGCTGGGGTTGGACGTGCCTGCCCACGTGCAGTTTGGACGCTGGATAGGAGTGTTGCCGACCCCTGACTGGATTACCGGTGAGTCCGACTTTAGAGGTCTCCTCCAGGGCACCTTTGGCGAGTCACTGCTGGGCGACCCTGCTTCGATAGAGAAGAGGATACTAGATAGACTGCCGGTAACCATTCAGCTTGGCGTCATGGCAATCGTAATCGGGCTAGTGATAGCGCTGCCGGTCGGCATCTACTCGGCGATTCGGCAGGATACCGCCGCCGACTACGTGGGGCGTACCGCCGCTATCATCGGCATGGCAACGCCCAACTTCTGGCTGGCATTGATGGTCATGATCTACCCCGCCATCTGGTGGGGCTGGTCGCCGCCAATGGAGTGGGTCCCTTTCACGGAAGACCCGCTGGGGAATCTCGGCATTCTCATCATTCCCAGCCTGATTCTCGGAACGGCCTTGTCCGCAGGCGCCATGCGGATGACGCGCACCATGATGCTGGAGGTGCTCAGGCAAGACTATATCAGGACCGCATGGTCCAAGGGTCTGAATGAGAGGGTGGTCGTTCTGAGACACGCCGTCAAGAATGCCCTCATCCCGATAGTTACCCTCATAGGCATGTCGTTGCCTCTGTTGGTAGGCGGCTCCGTTATCATAGAGCAGATATTCGGACTGCCGGGGCTGGGTCGACTCATGCTGTTCGCCCTCAATGAGAGAGACTACCCGGTGGTCTCCGGAATAAACCTGGTTTTCGCCACCATGGTTGTGGCGGTCAATCTAATAATCGACCTGATCTATCCGTACTTAGACCCCAGAGTCCGTTACAACTAAATATGAAAGCCCCCTCTCCCTCGATGGGCTGACAGGGGTAGGCAAGTGTAGAGAACAACTACGAATGTCAGTCAACATACCCCCTCTCCCTCAAGGGAGAGGGCTGGGGTGAGGGTGAGATTGCCCATCATCTCAAAAGTGGTGGACCACTACAACAATAGAAAGCGCGGAGCGGTCGTGACATGAACGACACCACAGACACACAGTCCTCAATAATCGCGCCAAAGAGACGCTCCCGGCTGGCTGAGTTCTTTGTCAGACTGGTCAGGGATAAGCCGCTGGGTACCGCCAGCGGGATTGTCATATTGATATTGATTCTTGTGGCTATCTTTGCCAATGCTCTGGCGCCTTATCCATACTGGGAAATGCACCTGGCAGACAGGCTGACTGGCCCATCAGCCCAGTATCTGCTGGGTACCGACCAGTTGGGACGAGACTTCTTGAGCCGCATCATCATAGGGGCTCGCCTTTCGATATTTGTCGGTCTGTCCGCGACCGCTGTCAATGTTGTGGTCGCTCTCCTGATAGGCGGCGCTTCAGGATTCATTGGCGGCAAATTTGACCTGGCTGTGCAGAGATTTGTCGATGCCTGGATGGCTTTCCCGGGACTGCTAATTTTGCTAACCATAATGTCCATAGCAGGGCGAGGTGTGCCGCAGATAATACTGGTCCTGGGGATAGCCGGAGGCATCGGCGGCTCAAGAATACTCCGAAGCGCAGTGATCGGCATTAAAGAGAACGACTACTTTCTCGCGGCGCGGGCAGTTGGCAGCACCGGCGCCGCAACACTGATGCGGCATGTCCTGCCCAATGTTACCCCTGTCATGATCATCATATTCAGCATCACTGTCGGGGGCGTGATTATGTCTGAGGCCTCTCTGAGCTTCCTCGGATTCGGACTGCCAATCAAGATCCCCAGCTGGGGAGGTCTGCTCAGCCGGGAAGGGCGTGTGTTCATGGAGCAGGCGCCCTGGCTGGCTCTCTGGCCCGGTCTTTGCCTGACTATTACCGTTTACTGTCTCAACATGTTCGGCGACGCCCTGAGGGACCTGCTCGACCCCAGGCTCCGCGGCGGCGAAGGGTAGATCCTGCCCCGTACCACGATACGGGGAGCTTGAAACCGCCCCAGGGTCTTTCGATTGTCCATAACCGTATGCTTTCCCCGTTTGCCCTGAGCGTAGCGAAGCGGAGTCGAAGGGGTATCCCTCTCATAGTGAGGCGACTTTCGAAATACCCTACATCTCCAAAGTCCACGGCGCGCGGGGAGTTCTGAACATCCTGTCCGCCAAGTCCAGCGCCTCGGCGCTCCTAGCCTGTACCCGACCCGCTCTCGCCAGCGTATCGAACGAGACTCCGCCGAGATACGCCGCCGCAAGCTCGGCCGCGGTCAGGTCGATGTCCGGTGAACTGCCGTTTCTTGACACGACTGCGCCGTCCGGCCCCGCTTCCAGCGTATAGACACCGTCGTTCCATTCGCAGAAAGAGTCGTGGACGCCCAGCGTCAGCTCGCCGTCTGTATCGTAAGAGCGCGATTCGAGCGCGGCCTCAACGTCGATTAGTCGCAGCCACAATTGATCGCCTGTCGAGCGCTCCAGCCGCCTGGAGTCTTCCAGTCGCCAAAGCAGTGGGTCGTCGGTGGGACGGTTGAATCCCTCGATGGCCGTCATCAAGTCTATCCCGAAGCAGTACCTCCACAACTCGGCTTCCACCTCCGAGTCCTCGCCTAGCAGAAATATGGCGAGTACCGCGCCGTCGCGTATCCGGTACGAGACGAGTCCTGAGACCCGCTCGCCGCGTATGTAGGCGACGTGGAAGAAGTCGGATGTCCCAGGGCCCAACCCCTCGGAACCGCGCAGTGAGCCGGCCCAGTATGCCGCGTTGAAGTGGACCATCCCCGGACGGTCACCGGCAAGTCTCGCGTACAGCTTGGGCCATTCCTCCCTCGCCGCATCTTTGTCGATAAAATCGAGGTGTCCGCCGCATTGCGGAGGGAACTTGAACGATGTGTGCCGACGGTCTATCTTCCACTTGGAACTCCACGTCGCTATTCCGAAGCCGAAACGCTCGTAGATGAGGCTCTCTGACGCGCCCAGCGCCGCCATCGGCTCTCCGCGCTCGCGCATCTGGTCCAACTGAGAGCGCATCATCCGGGTCAGTATCCCCCGACGCCGGTGGGTTGGAATCACCGCCACCTCGTCCACGTAACCCAGCTTTGCCGAGCCGCCGGGGATGGTGATCGCGAGTGGTCGAGTGGTCGTAGTTCCTACGATTCTCGATCCGTCGAACGCGCCGAAGGTCCTGTCCGCCTCAGAGAGCGACTTGTTGAGCGCTACATGCTCATCGGTCGCGTGGGACCCAAATCCGAGGCTCCCGGCCTTCACCCACTGCTCGAACTCCTCTTCCCTGATCGTTCTGATCTCAAAGTCCATCGTGCTGGTTGCGCTTCTCAATTTCCTCAGGGAGCGTACTGACCGCATAGAGCAGGATGTTGGTATCAACGAAACGCATCGCGATCGTACAATGCCTCCCGGGGAAGGTTGTCCTTCATCCGCAGGCCGCCGCCCTCGGCGTCTATGTCGGCTTGAATCTCTTCCTGAAGTCGGGCAAGACGTTCGAATCGAGTTTCGGTAACTCGACCCTCGGCGATGTTGACCAAGTAGTCTTGAACCAGCGCAGATATGGAGGTTCCCGCCTCCGCGGCCTTCTCGCGTGAGAGGCGGTAGGTTTCGTCGTCTATGGATACGGTGATGTTCTTCATTATTATGAACTCCCTCGTCTGTGACGCTACCAGTATATGAGGGGACGGAATCTAACTCAAACGCAGACGTCGCTCTGAGACTGTCCCAAGTTAGTAGGCGGGCGTGTCACCCTCACCCTAACCCTCTCCCTGAGGGAGAGGGGATTTTCGCGCTCGCGTGCGGCGCCTACTAATCTAGGACAGGTTCCGCCGCTCTTGACTACTGGTCTATCACCGAGCCGTCTTCGTGGAGGCGGGTCTCTACCACTCTCGGAGTGAACGGATGCCTCTCGGCCGCGTCCTCGGCCAGCTCGATCCCGATTCCGGGCGAGTCCGGGATTATCAGGTAGCCGTTCTCCTGTGTGACGGCGGACTTGACTATCTCGGACTTCGGCGGCTCGTCTTCGCCCGTCGGGTACTCTTGGAGCGCGAAGTTGGGGATGCAGGCCGCGATCTGCAGGCACGCCGCCGTGCTCACGGGGCTGAGCGGGTTGTGCGGCACGACGCCGACGTAGTTCGCCTCTGCCAGCGCGGCTATCTTCTTGGCGTGCGTGATGCCGCCGACCATGCAAACGTCGGGCCTGACGTACTGGACGGCCCCGCGCCTGAGCAGCATCTCGAACTCGTGGATCGTGTGAAGACGCTCGCCCGTCGCTATCGGGATGTTGATGTGCTGCGCGACAAGCTCCATGGCGTCGAAGTTCTCCGGTAGGATGGGGTCCTCGTAGAAGAACGGGTAGAACTGCTCGATTCCGCGCGCCAGGACGATAGCCTCGGCTGGCGTCAGCCGGCGGTGGATCTCGATGCAAAGATCTACGTCGTCCCCAACGGCGTCGCGGTACATTCCGACCGCGTCGATGGCGTCCCTTATCTTGTTGGCATGCGTCTTGAAGTATGGGACGTCCCTGTCTTCGTCCAGGAACGGCGTCAGGTGGCCGACGGCGGTGAACCCCTTCGCCTTGGCGTCCTTCACCCCCTGCACCAGCGTTTCGCGCGTGTCTCCGAATACGTGGTAGTAAACTCGCGCCTTGTCCCGCGTCTTGCCGCCGAGGAGCTGGTAGGTCGGGACGCCGAAGTACTTGCCCGCGATGTCCCACATGGCGATGTCCAGCGCGCTGAGCGCGCCCATGATCGCGGCTCCCCTGAAGTGGGAGAAGCGGTACATGTACTGCCAGTGGTGCTCGATTCTGAGCGGGTTCTTGCCGACGAGGTATCGCGCGTACAGCTCGATTGCCGATTTCGAGGCTTCGAGGTATCCCCAGGCCCCTGACTCGCCGATGCCGGTGATCCCCTCGTCGGTGTGGACCTTCGCGAACAGGTAACGGCTCGCGCCGATGGCCTCGACCTTGGTGATCTTCATGGGTTGTCTCCTAAGTTGCGTATCGTACAGTGTAGCACCGCGCAGCTATAGCGAGGACACCTCCCGAGCGAGCACCATGGCGCTGGTGACGAGTATCACCGCGACCGCCGCGCGTTGGAACATGGTCTCGTTCATCCTGCGCACCAGCTGAGTCCCAAGCCAGAAGCCCAGCACGACGGGAATGGTCACGATCGCGATCAGCCACACGCGCTCCGCGGTGAGCAGTCCGGCGAACCCGTATCCGACGACTCCCGCCGCCTCGACGCATAGGAAGTAGAGCGACAGCGCACCCCTGACGGTGTTGCGTCCCCAGCCCTGGGCCAGAGCGTAGAGGGCGATTAGGGGCCCGCCTATGCCCAGCGCGTTCAGCAATACCGAGACCACGAACGCGACGACAAGTCCCGAAATCGTGCCCTTGGGGATCGGCGTCTTGACGTTGGAGGCCACCAGTATCGTCAGCGCGATGATGACGACTGTGATGGCTATTTTGAGCAGCGTTGCGTCGGCGTCCTTGAGCACGATTACGCCTACGGGCGCTCCGACCATCCCGGCTATTGCCCAGGGAAGGACGCGGCGTTTCGGAAGTTCAGCGCGGTTCTGGTAAACGATCAGCGCGAACAGCGGGAGCGACACCGCGTTGAGCACGACTATCACGGTCTGAGGTTCCAGCGCGAACAGCAACAGCGGGATCGAGGTCATCCCGATGCCAAAGCCGACCGTGGAGAGCACGGTCGAGCCGATGAACATGGCGAGCGCGGCGACGGCGGCTTCTATAGGGGATGGGAAGTTTGCCAAGACTGAAAGGTCTGGTTTCGGATGGAGGAGTCAGAAATCAGACTGCCCTCGCCATACCGCCCTTCCGAGCCTCTTCGGAAATCACATCGAGCGAAAGCTCATGCTCCAGTGCGGCCCTGACCGATTGCAGCGCATCTTCCTTGCGAAGTCGCTCCAGCTTCGATCGGGAGATTCCAAAACGCCGAGACCCTAGTTCGGCGACCTGCTGCTTGGTGTATCTGTCATCTTCGAGTATTCTATTGATTTCCGACTGGCCCAGTGATTCCAAATCGGGTGGAAGCGTTGCCCGAGGTTTCCGATGAGAACCCTTGGCATTGCTTGGTTGAATCTCCTGGGAAAGGGCGAAGCTCAACTCTGAGATTGGAGAATCCGAATATGGACGCAACGCCCTGACCAAGCACCTTAGTCCCCGGCTCAATTCAGAGTTACCAGTCTTCTCTTCGGAGTGCAGCCTTGCTAGACCCGACAAGTATCGAACAATATCATCGACCAGTACTTGACCTTCAGGGGTATCCGGCATCGAGTTGTCGCGAAATCTGGATTGGGTGTCCCTCATAAGGCATCAATCCTTCCCTTGATTCCGTGCGTCAACTCTAGGTACTGCTTATGAATCCCTCTCCCACCGACATTCTGCGTATGGTATCGATTATATACTGGGACACCATCTGATATGGCTTCGTACACTCCGGCACCCTGGAAGATATAAGGTTTCATCAGATCATTTCCCCACAGTCTTTCCAACGAAGACAGGTGTTGCCTGTGGTCATTGGTAAACCCACCACTGGCCCTCTGAATCCTGGTGATTACCAGTCCGACGAGCTTCGTATCTGGAACATGAAACGCGCGTAATTCCCCGAACGGCACGAGGGCTTTGAGTTTGGCGTCGATGCCAGATTTCATCATGTCAACGAGATGGGGAGCGCCTCTCTCCATCACGGCTTCAGGAACGACCGGAACCACGTATCCGTGACTAGCGGCAATGGCATTCTGAGAGACAATCTTCGTAGCCGGTGGGCAGTCGAATATGATGTAGTCATACTCCTTATCAATTCCGGTCTCTTCAATCCACCGACAGAGCAAGGTCCGCTTGTTCCACTCCGATTGAATGGCGTTCCCTTGATGTGTGGCGGTCAACTCGATCTCAACATCGTCCAATTGTAGGCTGGCTGGCGCAATATCCATGGCAACGTATGCCGAGCCTAAATGCTTCATCGGAGATTGGACGATGATCTCACGGCCCGGAAGTTCTGACAGTTGACCAATGAATGGTCGGAATATTCGATCTACTGTCTTTCCATCTTTAACAGTCTGTTGCCACGTAGCTGACCTGAGACAGAGAATAGACAGACTACTCTGATGATCCATGTCCACGAGTAACACCCGCGCATCAAGTAGGGCAAGTCCCGTCCCAAGATGAAACGCCAGGGTGGTCTTCCCCACCCCGCCCTTGAAGTTGATGATGCTGATCCGCTTAGCCATGCTTGAGTTCCTCTCTCAGGATAACCCGTGAGTGCAATGACATTATAGCCCATCTATGGCACTGCCCGCCCTGCCAAGACCCCCGTGCAGCGTTCGTTGTCCACTGCCACTTGGCCGTTGACCAGGACGAACGGGATGCCCGTTGGGAACTGGATCGGGTCGTCGTAGGTGGCGTTGTCCATGACGTGGTCGGCGTCGAAGACGACGATGTCCGCGAATGCGCCTCTCTGGATGAGGCCCCGGCCGGTCAGTCCGAACCGACTTGCGGGGTTGTCGGTCATTCGCTGCACCGTCTGTTCGAGGCTCATTATGGGGTGCTTCTTCCTCAGCCTGCCGAGGAAGCGCGGGAAGCAGCCGTATGCGCGTGGATGCGGCATCGACCCTATCGGAATCGCGTCGCTGCCGACCATGTAGTCCGGCCTTGAGAGAAGCTCCACGGCGTCGCGGCTGACCTGGTCCCACACCCGCACGCTGTCCGGCGGCGCGCCCCGATAGCAGATCTGCCCGTCCTCCTCGATCAGAAGCTCGATTAGCGTCTCGCCCAAGCTCGCGCCGCGCTGCTCGGCGACGTCCGGCAGGCTCATTCCCTCCAAGTCCTTGTTGACCTTCATGTACGTGAACACCGCGTCGTGGAGCGTGCGGCGGGGGTGGGTCTCAAGCTCTCTCACGAGGCGGTCGCGCCTTCGCCTGTCTCGCAGGCGGCCCATTATCGCCTCGGTACCGCCCTCGTGTATGTCGCTGGGAAGGAAGCTCAGCGGGAACGAGCTTCCGGTCGGATACGGATATAGCTCCAGCGTGCAATCGACCCCCTCCGCCTTTGCCTTGTCGATCAACTCCACCTGCTCCGCCACCTGTCCCGCGTTGTACGGGTGAGTGCGGTGGTGGGAGAAGTGGACCTTCACGCCTGACCTCCGCCCTATTTCGAGCGCCTCAGCCACTCCGCCGCCGCCGAAGCCCCTGTCGGTGTTCACGTCTCTGAGGTGGGTCGTATAGACGCCGCCGTACTCGGCCACGACCTCGCATATCTCCACAAGCTCGTCGGTGTCGCTCCAGGCGTTCGGATGGTAGGACATGCCTGTAGCGAAGCCGACCGCCCCCTCCTCCATTCCCTGCCGGACGAGGTCGCGCGCGCTTTCCATGGCGTCGCCGCGCAGTGGTACGTCCCTGAAGCCGACCGTCTCCAGCCGGACCGCTCCGTGTGCGATGTTGTACGCCGTGTTGACGGCAACTTTTTTGTGGTAGTGCGACCTGAAGGCGGCGACGCTGGACATGTCCAGGTCTTCCGGCGGCTCGCCCAGGATGCCGGACAGGTAGCGGCGATACACGCGGTAGTTGTCGGCGGACAACGGGGCGTAGCTGAGGCCGTCCTGGCCGAGTATCTCGGTGGTGATGCCCTGCCGCAGACCGTTGGCGTGCTGAGGGTCGAGAAGCAGCACGCCGTCCGAGTGGGCGTGAGTGTCTATGAAGCCGGGCGAGACGGTCAGTCCGGTGGCGTCGATCACCCGGCGCGCGCCGGACTCGGAGAGGTCTCCGATCTCGGCTATGCGCTCGCCGTCGATGCCGACGTCGGCCCTGAAGGTTGGCGCTCCGCTGCCGTCCGCAACGACGCCGCCGGATATGATTACGTCGAACATGAGATGCCTCGAAAACAGGGTTCGCTTGGCAGTCCCAAGTATAGCACAGGGCGGGGCTGCCGCTCGGAAGGGATGTCGGTGAGTTGGGGCCTAGCTGCCCGCGCCGCGGAGGCGGGGGTCGAGGAGGTCTCTGACGGCGTCGCCGAACATGTTGACGCCGTAGATCACGGTGGCAAGGGCGATACCGGGATAGACCGCGAGGGCGGGCATTCGCTCCATGAACCTTCGGCCTTCGCCGCTTAGCATACCGCCCCAGCTTGGGACCTCAGGCGGCAGTCCGAAACCGAGGAAGCTGAGGCCGGCCTCCGACATGATTGCCCAGCCGATGCTGACGCTGTAAATGACGATGATCGGGGCGGCGATGTTCGGGAGCACGTGCCGGACCACGGTCCCCGACCTGGTGCTGCCCAGCGCGTGGGCGGCCAGGAAGTAGTCGTTTTCCTTGATGCCAATAACGGCGCTTCTGACGACCCTGGACCAGCCGATGCCGCTGAGTATGCCTATGACGACGACGATTTGCGTCATCCCACGGCCCACGACGGACATCACGGTCAGCAGGACGAGGAGGGAGGGGAAAGCCATCCAAGCATCGACGAATCTCTGAACGATGATGTCGTACTTTCCGCCCAAGAAGCCGGATGGGATGCCGATGACGGACGCCACCGCGACGGTTACCGACGTGGCGGCAAGCCCGACGATCATGGAGACGCGGGCGCCGTGAATGAGCCTGCTGAGGATGTCGCGCCCGATCTGATCGGCTCCCAACAGGTACTCCGCGGACGGCGGCGCGAACCTGTCTATCGCGTGCATCTCGTTGTAGGGATAGGGAGATAGAACGCCGGCGAATATGCCGCTGAAGAGCAGCAGGAAGGTTATTATGCCGCCCACGACTCCGAGCGGCTTCTCCCGAATGAGGCGTCTGAAGAACTCCCTCAGCGGACTGCGCCTCGGGCGTAACGGCTCCGGTAGAGTCTGTTCTCGCGCTTGGCTCATCTATCTAAATCGGACCCTGGGGTCTAGGTAGGCATAAGAGAGGTCCACGACCAGGTTTGCCAGGACCACGGCTGTCGCGACCACGATGTTTATCCCGGCGACCATGGTGAAGTCGCGCCTGTGCAGCATGTCGATCAGAAGGGTTCCCATGCCGGGCAGGGCGAAGATCTGCTCGATGATTACCGAGCCGCCGACCAGGACGGGAAGCTCGGCGCCCAGAACCGTCACGACGGGAATCAGCGCGTTCTTCAGCGCATGCCTGAATACGACGATCCGCTCCCGGAGGCCCTTGGAGAAGGCGGTCCTGATGTAGTCCTGCCTGAGCACTTCGAGCATCATCGTTCGGGTCATCCTCATGGCGGTGCCGGCCATCGCCATGCCCAAAATGAACGACGGGATCAGGAACACCTTGAGGTTGCCTATCGGGTCCTCGGTGAGTGGGACAAGATCTATGCTGGGCGACCAGTTCCAGATGAGGGAGGGGTAGAGGAAAATGAGCGTGGCGACCCAGAAGCTGGGGGCGGCGATGAAGATTATGGCGACGCTCCGGCCCACGTAGTCGCCGAAAGTGTCCTGCCTGATGGCGGACAGGATGCCGATAGGAAGGCTGATGGCCACTGCGATGATGATCGCGAGCAGACCAAGCTCGAACGTGACGCCGATTCTCGAAAAGATCTGCTCGGTGACGGGCAGTCCGTGCGACAGGGCAACCCCGAGGCTGCCGTGGAGGACTATGTCTCGAATCCACCGACCGTACTGCACGTAGACCGGTACATCCAGCCCTAGCATCCGGACGAGCGTCTCGCGGCCGACTCCGGCCCTCCCGCGCCGCTCCAATTCGGCGATCATGCTATCCACGATGTCGCCCGGGATCATCTGGAGCATCGCGAAGACAATGAGGGAGATCAGCCACAGTGTGACGACCACCAGCAGGAGTCTTCTTATGATGTAGTCGCGCATGGTGTTGTGCGGGTCGCTAGTGGATGGTCAGGGGGCGTTATAGAAAAATTGCCGGGGGGAATGAACCCCCCAGCAATACTAATGGTCGAGTCCGGCAGCGGGTACTAGTGACCCATCTTGTCTTTGCGCTCCTGATCGACCCACGTCCACATCATGACGCTGGCCCAGGCCTCGTCACCACCGCCCTCCTGGCCGGTGTAGTCCTTGAGCCAGGGCTGGACGAGCATGGTCTGGGGCACTATCGGGAGCATCATGGCCCAATGCTCTCTGATGAAGTACATGTCGGCCTCTCTGGCCAGCTCAAGCATCGTATCGAAGTCGGTTGCGGCCCATGCCCTTTCGATGAGGGCGTTGAAGTCCTCGTCGGTAATGCCGGTGTAGTTGGAGGGAGTGCCCTTGAAGCGGCCCGGCAGAGACGCCAGCGGGTTGGCGTTCTTGTGGCGGCAGCCGCAGTGGCTGAGGCCGTCGTAGGTCTTGTCCGACCTACGGCGGCCGATCTCCGCCCCATCTGCCACGACGTTAAGGGATATATCGACTCCTATAGCCTGCCAGTACCCGGTAAGAAGCTGTGCGAGGTCCACGTCGGACCCCCACGGTGGGTACATGTCCCACTGAGCGGAGAACCTAGTTCCGTCGCCGCCGCGAGGGTATCCGGCCTCGTCGAGGAGCCGCTCGGCCTCTTCGGCGTCGTACTCATACTGCCACTTCAGGTCGTCGGGCCACTCTTCGTATGGAACGAAGTACCCTTTCGCGACCAACGGAGCAAATCCCATCGGGACGGGATTCGCTACGCCGTTGTAGTATGTGAAGTTGATTTCGACCAGGTTGAGCGCCTTCTGCATCGCGATGCGCACGTTCTTGTCGTCCCACGGCTCGATGCTGACGTCGAAGGAGCCGTCAGTCTTGGACGTGCCCACGAGCGGCACCACCGTCAACTCAGGGTTGCTGCGCTTGAGGCTCTCGACCTGATCGACCGTGAGGTACTGCCCGCCCTGCATGACCGTCTTGCCTGTGCGGAGCGCGGCGACGCGAGGCGCGAGGTCTGGAATGTTGCGCATCTCGATCTTGTCCGCGTATGGGATCTGGAAGTTATGATCGGGATAGCGCGGATCGGTCTTCCAGTAGTCGGGGTTTCTCTCGAACTCGAGCGAAGCGCCGGGAACGAAGTCGGAAATGCTGTACGGTCCGGTCCCGACGACTACCTCCCAGTTCCGCATGTCGCCGAACTCCTCGATGACCTCGGGCGGCTGAACGTCGGACGGCGTCAGGATGCCCAGGACCGTGCCAAGGTGGTCAAGACCGGGAGTGCTGAGGCCGACCTTGAACTCGAAGTCGCCGGTGGCATCGGCCGAGGCCGCCGGAACGTTGGGCAGTCCCCAGAGGTGGGGGCTCCCGCCGTCGGCGGCAAACTCGCCCAAGCCCCAAATCCGTTGGAAGTGGTGGGCGACGTCGTGAGCGTTCAACTGGCGGCCGTTCATCGGCGCCTTGTTTTGCCAGTTGACGTTCTCTCGAATCTTGAAGGTAAAGTAGCTGACGTCCGGGGCGATTTCCCAACTCTCCGCCAACTCTCCGGTCATGTAGTTTATGTCGTAGTAGCCCGCGGTCGTGTCGTACTCATCCCGCGGAAGCGAGAAGTCTATCGTGCCAAGCTCATCGAGGACATAGGGCGACCAAAAGTCGAGCCAGCCGCCATACCAGGAGTCGAAGTGCTCAGGCAGTCCCACGATCGAGAGGGGAATCGTCCCTCCGTACTGGGGCCTGTCGACAACCTCTCCCCAGACGTTGGTGACCAGGCGCTCGGCTTCCACCTCTTTGACGACCTCTTTCTCGACCTCGACGGTCTTGACGACCTCTTTCTCGACGATGACCGTCTCGCCGGGGACCTGTACCTCTTTGATTACCTCTTTCTCAACCACCACGGTTTCGCCGGGGACTTCGACTGTCTCCCCGCCGCAGGCCGCGGCGGCCACCAACAGCATCGCCGCTGATACGGCGACCGCCAGCCAACGAATTGAGTAAGACTTACTCATAGCGCCATCTCCTTTGAGTGCAAAGCCCGCGCTCGTCCTCGAACGGGGAAACGGATGGCTCTCAACGGCGTTGGAACCAATCCCATGACGGGATGGGGCATTTTCTATCACATCTACTCTGCCCCGTCAACTGTTGAAATGTCGAGGGAAGCTGTGTCAGTTTTGCGGGTGTGCTGTCACCCTCTACCCCCACTGTCATTCTGAGGAGCGCAGCGACGAAGAATCTAAAATCCCTGAGTGCCCAGCCCAGACAGCCACGACCACCACTTCGCGGTCCTTCGTGCCCTTCGTGGACAACCTATACCCACCAACCAACCCATCCTGAAAATCCCCCAATCCCGTAAATCCTGCTTCTACCCCTTGACACCAGCCCAAAGACCATGTATTCTAAACAGAACTGTCGTACACCCACTATCCACTATCCACTATCCACCAACCACTACCCACCAATGACCACCACAACCCAACAGACACCATCGAACCCCGCCCTCGACTTCGCCGACGCCATACTCGAGGACACCAACAACGGTCTCGAACTCATCGAGATCCTACACGACATCGCCCAAGGCAACGATGAGAACGCCACCACCAACGACCGCATCGCCGCCGCCACCATCCTGGCCGACAGAGGATTCGGCAAAGCCCCCAAGCAACTCGACCCCAACCCGGCCCCAACCCCCAAATCCGACGCCAACGACGTAGGGGCGATTCGCGAATCGCCCTCCCCCGACGTCCAAAACCCCAGGCCCGTAACCCAAATCAAAGACACCCTAGACAAGGCCCTAGGCCCCGCCCCAACCCCCGACTCACCACTAAAAACTGAAAACTCACTACTAAAAACTATCCAAACCCACATCCTAGAAATCACCAACAACGGACAGACCATCCGCGAGGCGCTCGAAGAAATCGCCCGCTCCGAAGACTACCCAAGAGTCACCCCATACCACCGCGTCAGGGCTGTCCGCATCCTGATCGACCGCATACTCGGAACCGGCCGCGCCCTCACCCGGCCCGAGCCCGACGAGAAGAAACCCTACCGCCGCCCCGTCAAATACCTCGACCCCGTCAAGCTGGCCGCGGCCCGCGCCGAGGTCCAACGCATGAAGGACGCGGGCGAACTGACCCCCGACCCAAACGCGCGCCCGATAGACTTATCCAAATACATGCCCCCCGACGACTACGTTATGCCTCCCGAGGTAGCGGCAGAGGAAGCCGCCTCGTTCTTGGCCGAGGTCAGGCTGCGGCTCGAACGCCAAAAGCAGTGGCCCGAAATCGAAGAACGCCGGCGGCGGAAGCACAAGGAGACCTACCCCTCCCACTCCGATGACCAAGACGACGCCCCTCCGGATACATAACCCCAAGAACCTGTCGTAGGGGCAACCCTCGTGGTTGCCCGTCCATCGGCGCGAACCCAATTTTCATCCCCTTATGTGGCCTTCGCAAAGCCATAGTGATTGCCATGAAAATCCCCTCTCCCAAGTCTGGGAGAGGGCTAGGGTGAGGGTTGTGAATGAGATGCTGCCCAATTTCCACCCCCTTATGTGGCCTTCGCAAAGCCATAGTGATTCCGGCGTAGTGTCGTATAATGTTCGACGCCTCTGAATCGAGGCCGTTCACAGTCCTGCGCTCTTCGAGGAGAATGTCATGCCAAATTCCCTGCGCAAGGTCCTGATCGTATGCGGCCGACGGGTGCGCGATATGAGCCTATTGCCTTCCGAGCTCGACCGGCTCTCCGCGATTGCGGATTGGGAGTGGCTGCATCTTGAGGGAGGCGCCGAGTTCGGCCCGAATGAGTCACCCGACGCCACTAGGCGGCTGCTCGAAAGCGTCGGGGACGTCCACTGCATCGTGGTGTCACACGGCTCGCCAATGATCGGCGCGGAGGTCATGGACGCCGCCCCCAACCTCAAAGTCATTGGCGAACTGGAGGGGGACAGGTTCGCCTACCGCATCGATGTGGAATCCGCCTGGGAGCGCGGCATCCGCGCCGTCGATACCACCCAGGGTTCCTCCTACCCGGTTGCCGAATGGGCTCTCGGCCTGATTCTGATATCGCTCCGCAATGCCGGCGCGAGCTTCAGGAGTATCTTGGCGGGAGACGCCCCCCAGGGCGCAGCTCACAACGATTTTGGATACGTTCACGGCGAGCTAACAGGCAAACGGGTCGGACTGATCGGGTGCGGACACATCGGGCGCAGGTTGGTCAAATACCTTAGACCGTTCGAGGTGGACATCCGCGTCTATGACCCCTACTTGGCGAGTGAGATGCCGGACGCGATAGGCGTCGTGAAGACCTCGCTGGAGAACGTGCTCTCAAAGTCCGACGTGATCGTCTGCCTCGCTCCCCTGACGCCCGCCACGGCCGGAATGATCGGCCGCCGCGAGTTGGAGATGATCCCCTCCAATTCGGTGTTCGTGAACGTGTCGCGCGGCGCCGTTGTGGACAGCGACGCGCTCATAGCGCGCCTGAAGCGCGGAGACATCGTCGCCGGGCTCGACGTCTTCGACCCGGAGCCGATTCCGCCGGACAGTGAGATAATTCGGCTTCCCAATACCTTCCTAAGTCCGCACATAGCGGGAGAGACGCTGACAAGCTACCGCCGCTTCTTTGCTCTGATGGTCGATGAGCTGGAGCGGTTCTTCCGAGGAGAGGAGCCGCTCTTCGAGTTGACCCCGAGGGCGTTGGCGAACCGTAGAGGGTCTGCGACGCCTCCGAGTTGAATCGTCGAATCGGCGTTAGGTCAGTGGTCAGCCCACCCCTGTCGCCCACCTCGCCCGAACTTGGCGCGCCCCTTGAATCACGTGTATAATGCACTCGTCATACCATAGTGGGGATATAGCTCAATTGGGAGAGCGCGGCGTTCGCAATGCCGAGGTTGGGGGTTCGAGCCCCCCTATCTCCACCATCCCACGCGCGGAGTTCTCACGGCTTCGTGGCCGCTTCCGAGGGAGAAACTATGCCGCGGCGCATAGCCATTGTCGGCGCAGGCATTTCGGGGCTGGGGGCCGCATGGGCGCTGAACCGCCACCCGGACCGCTTTGACATCCGGCTGTTCGAAGCCCAGGACCGGATTGGCGGAAATGCGGTTACTGCCGATATGCCGCAGGATGACGGCAGTTCGATTCCCTTCGACATTTCCGTCACAGCCTGCATTCCGTCGGTATATCACCACGTCCTGCTGTTGATGAAGCAGTTCGGCATCGAACTCGTCGATACCAGATTCAGTTACAGCGTCAAGTACCGCGGCCAGACATACGCCCACGATTTCGACTCCGAACTCAGGGAACAACTCCAATCCGAAATCGCGAAGTTTCAACGAATCCTGAAGCGTCTGCATCGGTTCGGCGGGCTGACCCGCTCGCGGTCAAAATTTCTCAACGCCCTCAACCCGTTCAACTACGTCAGCATGGGGACGGTCCTGAACCTCGCAGGGTTCTCCGGGGACTTCAAGTACAAGATACTCAAGCCCATGTTCGTCAACTTCCTGATGGCGACCAACGTGTTCGACATGCCCGCGGCCCTCTTTTCGAGGTACCTCGAATTCTTCGACATCGAAACCGCCACGCCCATGCAGACGTGGGACCAGGGAACGCGACGCATCTACGAAAACCTGTCGGCCAATTTCCGAGACAAGATATACCTGAACCGGCCTGTCCGAAAGGTGTATCGTCTCCCGTCCGCCGTCGTGGTCGAGGACGAAGACGGCGTGAAGGAGACATTTGACGACGTGATACTCGCCTGCAATGCCAACCAGTCGCTGATGATACTCGACAAGCCCACGATGCTGGAACGCTACGTCCTCTCGTCGGTGCGCTACGAAAGCGAACTTCACAACCATACGGTCGTACACTCAGACTCCTCAGTCCTACCGGATGACGAAGTGAACCCATTGAAGACGCGGAGCAATCACATCGAGCAGTACGGCGCCAGGCCGGACAACTATGAAATCACCTACATCATGCACAACCAGCAGCCATGGGCCAGCCGTTCCGACAAGCCTTGCCTCGTGACCTACAACCCGATCAGCGAAATCGACGGGGATAAGGTCATCGGAAGGTGGTGGTTCCAACACGTCGTCCACGACGTGCGCCACGTCGCGTGGCTGGTTCCCTTGTTCCGATTCATTCAGGGCAAGAGAGGCGCCTGGCACTGTGGGGCGCACACGCTGATCAACAGCCAAGAAACATGCTTTGTGAGCGGACTCGCCGCCGCGACGCAGATCGGCGCCGATTATCCCTTCGACGATCCCGAGGCAAGGCGGACGTTCAACCACTACGGGAGCATAATGCACGGTTGGCGCTTCAAGAAAGCAAAGGGCTGAAAACTGCTCTGCCAACTGTGGGGAAGGACAACCGCCGGATAAGGTATAATGTTGTCAGGCAATGCTGAGGAGCTTTAGAGTACCGCCACTGGTACGGAGAAGATGGAAGCGATGAATCTGTCTAAAGAGGGTGCGACGCCCCAAATTCTAAGCTTGCCCGAAGAGCTCATACTGATGCTCCTCAACGAAGAGTCGGGCTACTTTCACCAGGTGCCCGGCTGGGATTTGAACTGCGCCGTCATCGGCGCCGTGCTTGCGGAACTTTCCCTCATATCTTGCATCGATACCGATCTAGAATCCCTGTTCCTTACAGATCAGACGGCGACCGGCAACCCTATTCTGGACCCGATCCTGAAGGAAATCGCATCCGAACCGACTCCACGCAAAACCCAGTACTGGATCGAACGGCTCGCGCCCCGCGCGGAGTCGATTATCGACTCGACTCTGGAGCGTCTCGTCGAAATGAATATCCTGAGACGCCACGAAGGCGATTACTGGACACTGGCTCCTAATGCTTGGCGAACCGAGGTGTTCAACATCTATGCGGAAGAGGATGGACAGCATTTCATCAGGGACCGTATCAGCAGGGCAATCTTCAACGATGAGATTCCTAGTCCCAGAGACGTCATCACAATCTGCCTCATCAACACGTGCGACGTCTTTCGCTTCATGTACCAACTCGACGAACAGGCCGAGGAGCGCATACGCTTCATCTGCCAAATGGACCTGATCGGCCGCTCCATCGCGGACGCGGTGTCCAGCAACCTCGCCGGCCCGCTGCTTCGACGTTCCACGCTGGCCAAAGAGATTCCCACCGTCCCGCTGCGCAAGCTGGCGTTCCATCCACACCTCCGGACCGGCAACGTTTCCGCGCTCTTTTGCGCTCTGGCTCAAGAGTATGGCCCGGTGTTTCAGATCAGCCCGCCGTTTCGAGAACCCATGATCGTTCTAGCGGGGCAGGAGGCAAACCGCTGGGTTCATCGAAACGGGCGCTTGTACCTAAGAGCCAAGGACCATTTTGCCGACTTCGAGAAACTCTATCACGCGTCGGGAATACTGCCTACTCTGGATGGCGCTGACCACTTCCGGCTTCGCAAGGCCTTGCAGCCCGCGTATTCTCGCGGGAGGCTGATGGACCATCTGGAACAACTCTATAGTCAGGCGCGGACATACATGGCGGGTTTGACGGTTGGTGAAACACTCAACGCGACGCGAATGTGCAGGCGAATGGTCAACTCCCAGATTTCGCCGATAATGATCAGCGTCGATTCGCAGGACATCATCGACGACCTCATTGAGTACAAAGAACGCGCGCTTTCCACTCACCTATTGCAAATACTGCCGAAATTCATGCTGAAAACACCGGGGATGAAACGGCGCGGGAAAGCCATTGGAACGCTGGTGGAACGTGTGCAAAGTGTCCACACCCCCGCCCAGCGCGCCGGATCTCCGCGCGACCTTGCCGATGACTTGCTGAGTCTGCACGCGAGTGAGCCGCAGCTTGTACCTGAGTCGAATCTGCGTTTCGCCCTTTCGGCAGCCGCGATTGCCAGCATGTACGTTGGCGATACGTTCAGCTTCGCGCTCTATGCCATGGTGTCACAGCCCGAACTTTACGACAAAATCCAAAACGAAGCCGACGCACTGTTCGAAAACGGCGATCCGAGCAGCGAGGACTTGACCCGAGACGCAATCGCCGTCACGCACCGCTTCCTCATGGAGTGCCTGCGGATGTACCCCATCGCTCCGGTATCTATCCGGGCCGTGATGAATTCGTTTATGTTCGAGGACTACGAAATTCCGGTGGGGTCGCAAGTCTTCGTAGCCCAGACAGCGCCGCACTACATGGAAGACGCTTTCCCCGACCCCTTCACCTTCGACATCGACCGCTACCTGCCGCCGCGCAACGAGCATCTCGGTCCTGGGTACGCTCCATACGGACTCGGCACTCACACGTGTCTCGGCCAACGCTGGTTGGAAGTGCATCTTGGCGTCAACTTGCTGATGCTCGCGCACTACTTCAAAATTGAGATACGCCCCGAGAACTACAAGCTCAAAATCAGCCCGATTCCGAGCCCCTCCCCGAACAAGAAGCTGAAGTTCCACATAGCTGAGCGGAGGCGCGAGATTCCCGTCTGACGCGCCATGCGACGGCCCCACAGACTAGGGCCGACAGACCGGGAAGAAACAAAAAGGGCCTAAAGCGGTTTGCGGGCCAGGAAGCAGTACAACGGCGTGAAGATGCCGGTCTTGCCGCCCGCGACGTAAGCGTTGGCGGTACGTTCCAGCAGCGCGATGACCTGTGCGGAGCCCTTCGGGAACACCCTCACCGCCTCGGCCAGCGTGGATGCCCCCAAGAATAGCTTCCTGCCCAGCGGAGTCCTGCGCAAGGCGTTGCCCAGCGTTCCGTGACGCTTTGCCATTGGCTGATACCACGGCGTGGCCGGATAGTTCTCCTCCGCGCCCCGATCCCTTCCCTCGATGACCTGAAATCCCGCCGTTTCGAGGTCGCGGTTGACCTCGCCCATAGTCGCGATATCCTTGAGCGCGATGCCGTGCATCAGATCCTGTTTGATATCCCGGTGCCGATCGTCGTCGGGGTCGAACTTGTCCGTCATGCACATTTCCTGTCCCCAGAAAAGCGCTCCGGGTTTCAGCGCTCGGTAGATCTCGGCGAACGCGCCCACCTTGTCCGGCGCATGGCACGTCGATTCGATCGCGTAGCCGCGGTCGAACGTGTCGTCAGCGATGGCGCCCATGTCCATGAAACTGCACGCGAGGTATTCCACCATGTGCTCGATTCCCGCCTCGGCGTTCAACGCTTTGGCCTTGTCCAACTGGATTTCGCTGCTGTTGACCCCGACCACCCTGACGCCGGCCTCTCTGACGACGCGGCGCATTGGGCCGCCGATCCCGCATCCAACGTCGATTACGTTCATGCCCTCGGACAGTTCGAGCTTTGCGATCATCAGCCGCTGATGCCGGACCTTGGACTCCTCCAAGCTCTCTTGGGGCGACAGCGGCGCGAAGTGAAGGGATTCGCCCCAACCGTACACCATGAACTCGCTGCAAAGGTCGTAGTATTCCTTGACTGTGCCCGCGTGGTCGTAGTCCGTCACCCCATCGCCCTGCGCGGGCGCTCTGTCCAGCCACCCGTCGAAGCGCTTTACTCGACGGTTGACGTCTGTGCCGCGGTATGCGGCCTTGAGTCCCTTTGATAGTTGGCGGAGTTGCATGAGCCTCTATCCTATGACGGGGCCTCTCCCTGCCCGTGGCGCTGGTGTACGTCCTCGATGGCCACGTCGAGGTCGTCCCACATGCGCTGCACCATGGAGCGGAGCCTCATGTTCTGGTAGGCGCCCCAGACGACCATCGCGGGCAGCACGACCGTCACGGAGACTATGAGGGAATATACGATTGTGATGGTCGCGGTGATGCCGAACTGCTGGGATGCGAGCAGTGGCGACGCTATGAGCACGCCGAAGCCCAAGGCCGTCGTCAACGCGGAGCCCAACAGCGCGGAGCCGGTGGTCGCGAGCGTCCGTATGGCCGCTTGCTCAGGGTCTCGCAGGCGGGCGAACTCCTCGCGGTAGCGATGAATCACGTGGATGGTGTAGTCCACTCCGATTCCTATGGACAGCGCCGTGATAATCGACGTGATCAGCGTGTAGGGAATGTTCAGCAGGGCCATGGTTCCCAGCACGGAGACGAGGACCAGCACGATCGGCCCCACCGCGACTATTCCGAGCGCGGGCTGGCGCAGCGTCACCCAGAAGAAGACGGCGAGGATTGTGAGGGCGACGGCAATGGTGGTGCTGATCGCCTCCGTCTGTCGTTCCGTAATCTGGTCGGTGACGGCGATCGAGACGATGCTGGCGGAAGTGGCGGTGATGTCGTCGTCTTCGCCGAACCATCGATCTTCGACTTCCTTCTGGAGGGTACTCGTGTGCTCGGGGTCGTCCAGGTAGGTGGGGAACTGGACAAGCATTGTATCGACGCCTTGCGGATCGTTGGTCATGAGGCGGGCGAGGCTGGGATCTCTCGCCAAGAGCTCATCGACGAATTGCTGCATCAGATCTGGATCGAGTTCGACGCCTGCGGAGGCTTCGCTGAAGAGCGCTGCGAGTTCGGGGTCGTACTTGTCGCCGGGTTCCCCCGAGTCGTGGACCCAGTCGCGCAGGATAGAATAGTACGATGCCTGCGTTGGGCCGGCCGCCGCCGCCGGTCGGCGGAGTTCGTGCTCGAAAGATGCGGTGAGGTCCTGGAGGTTCAGAAGGGTGCGGGTCTGCGTGGCTTCGGCCTTGATCAGCAGGCTGGTGACCTCGGTGGAGCCGCCGACTGCGGCTTGGAGCGTGTTCATGTCCTTCATCACGTGCCCATCCCGAGGCAGGACGTCCTTAATGCTGAACTCCGACTTCAGGCCGGTGGCGGCGAAGCCGAGCGCAACCGTTATGGCGATGACTGCGATGAGGTATGGGGCGGGCCGGCGCGTAACCCCTCTGCCCATCCACTCAGCCGCCCGGCTGATGCCGGGCAGGGCGTTGGAGATGGGACGGGGCGGCGCGAGCGTGCCGCGCGCTTCGCGGCGCCGGTCGATGATCGTGCGTCCGGCGGGGATGAGCGTCAGCATCACAATGAGGCTCATACCGACGCCCAGTCCGGCGACGACGCCGAAGTCGGCTATCACTCCGACGGGCGAGAACAGGGAGACCAGCAGGCTGACGATAGTAGTGACGGCGGCGAGCGTCAGCGGGACAGTGACGTTTCTGAGTCCATTACGCACCGCCGTCAGAACCGGGTGGCCCTCAGCTCGCTGCTCGCGGTAGTGCGATACAGTCTGGATGGCGTAGTCCACCGTAAGGCTGATGATGATGACGGGCACCATGGTTGAAAGCGAACTCGGCGGGCCTATTAGTCCAAGTCCGTTTGGCCCAAGCCATCCTTCCGCTCCGACGACCCATACTATCGACAAGATGAGTCCGGTGAGCGTCAGCAGCGTATCCGCAATAGTGCGAGTAAAGAGCAGGAGCAGGGCGACGATCAGCAACAAAGCCAGGCCTATGAGCGGAGCCATGCCGGTTTCGGTGGCCTCCTTATATTCATCCTCGAAGATTATCGGGGACAGGCTGCTCGCCCGCAGCGGGCCTTGGTCTCCTGTCGCCAACTCGCTGATCCTGCGTTCAGCGTCCTGAATCCTCTCGTCTCCGGTATTGATCAGGCTGATGTTGGCGATGGCGACGGGCGTGCCGTCTTTGTCGGTCCCGGTCAGCGCGGCGAGGGCGGCCTGAATCTCGGGGACGGTGAGTACGGAGTCGATTTCGGCCTGTGTGATCGACTCGAATCGGTCCACCCGCAGCGCGGCGGCGACGAGGTGCGAGGGGGCGAAAATCGGGCTGTCGGGCGCCAGCAGGTCCCGCACGGCAGGGTCGGCGGCGACTTCATCGACCAGCGCGGACATCTGTGAGAGACCGTCGGGCGTGAGGGCCTCCCCTCTGAAGATGAGCGTTACGACGCTGACCTCGCTAGAGTCTCCAAAGTTCTCGTCTATTTCTTGCGCCGCGGCGGCGATGGGGTGGCCTGGCGGAAGGAAGGCGACGTCGGCGCCCTCGGTGGGCGGGGCGCGATATGTCGATCCGAAGCCGAGAAAAACGGTGATGAGGATGAGGACGAGGATCGTGATCCAGGGTCGGGCCGTGACGAGACGGCTCATCCAATCGAGTGTCTTGTTCATGACGTACCTTGTCCAATTGTGTCAGCGGCAACGGGGTTCCTGTCGGCGGCAGCCGGGATTACGTCGGCCGCGGCAAGGAGAGTACTCTCGGAGTCTCGAGGGTCTGGATAGAACTGGGCGCAATAGTATCGGAAGGGCATGATCTCTCCGTCCGAGCGGCAGAGGCGCGGACGGGGTTGGTACTTCTTGTTTCCCCAGATGACTAGATCCTGTAGAACGTCGCCCTTTTGCTGGGCGGCCATGAATTTGTTCATGATGGGCGCGCGCATCTTTACCGGGAGAAATCCCAGTCCGGCGATCAGGCGCTTCGGCTTGCGAACCTCGCGCGCCTGCGAGACCAATGACAGGTCGATGAGGTCGCCATCGACGGGGGTCGCAAGTACCCAGAGACGCAGGTTCATTCCGATTGAACGCTCGTGTATCTCAACGAACGAGTAGCCGAGCCCATAGATATGGGCGTGGGCGGAGATGTCGAAGGTAAGGGCGGCGATTTTGGCAATTTCGCGGACGCTCTTGAAGTCCCATCGGCTTTGGAGATAGGGTCCGTCGATCGAGACTTTGTGGGTCCTGTTGACGCTGTCGTAGCCGTGGACGTATCGGAGGTGGCCGATGTCCACGGAGTTCTCCGTCGTCTCCTGGGGATGGCCGGGAAATCGCAGGGTCTTGATGCTGGGTTCGCACCAGCCGTCTTGGTCGGGCAGTTCGGCGGGCAGGCTCCATTGGGGCGCTCGCCCCTCGATACCCCACCAAGCGAAGATGAGGCCTATGATTTCCTGTGTCTGGAAGACGCGCAGTTTCGCCGTCTTGGGCGGGTCGGCGTTTGGGGTGGCGACGCACTGGCCTGCGGCGTCGAACTCATAGCCGTGGAATGGGCAGACGAGGCGTCCGGCGCATACGCGGCCTCCGGCGGCAGGCCCCAGATCGGCGCCCAGGTGGGGGCAGTAGGCGTCGGCGACGCATACGCTCCCATTATCGTCACTCCAGATGACGATGTTCTCTCCCATCCAAGTCTTTTGGATGAGCTTGGCCTTTAGAAGCGCCTTACGGCTTGCGACGAAGTACCAGCCCTCGGGAAATGGGGATAGCGTCGTGGCGTACGCGGGCTTCCCACTTCGGCTTGACATCGAACAAGACTCCTTCCCACGGGCGCTCGGCGCTGGCAACCTCCTCACCGTCCGATTCACTCACTCGGACACGATAAGCGCTTGCCCACCCCGGTAGCCCGTACTCTAGCACGTTCTGCTTCAGATTGGCTATGTTGACCTGTGCCCAAGTCCATTAAAAATCTCCACCTGGGCATTTGCGGACGACGCCCATCCGGACCGCCTCGCAGATTTCGGTAGAGACGAGTTCTCGCCGCCTGCAAAGCTGCGCGGTATGATGCCTCCGGTCGTTGACTAAGCAATTCCAATATGGATAAGCTACAATTGATTGTAATTGAAAATCCCGGATGCGATTGCGGCAGAACAACGGTGCCGATACTTACAGTCACGGGCGTAAGCCACAACACATGCCCCGTCGAGGTTCGCGAGAAATTCGCGTTCACTGAAAATCGCCCCCCTTCCGGCGGATATGAGCCGAACTCGGAGGCCGTTTGGCTCGGTACCTGCAATCGAACCGAGTTGTACTCGGTTTGCGGCAGCATCGGCGAGGCCGAAGAATCTTTCGCGGAGAGTCTCGGCATTCCGACCGATTTCGCGACCCAGTACATATACGTCCTAGAGGGAGTCGATGCCGCTCAGCGCCTGTTCCGGTTGGCGAGCGGCCTCGAATCGCTGGTAATTGGCGAGGACGAGATATTGGGGCAGATACGCCGCGCGTTGGTCAACGCCCAGGCTGGGGATTCGGTAGGACCCATGTTGACGCGCATGTTTCAAGACGCGCTGGCTACCGGCAAACGGGTGCGCTCAGAAACGGAGATCAATCGCTTCCCCGCCTCGGTGAGCGCCGCGGCGGCGTCAATCGTTCGGGAGCGATGCGGAATGGAAGGGCTGTCTAACTCTTCCGTGCTGGTCATAGGGGCCGGCGACGTTGGCCGAGCCGTCGCTAGATGCCTCAAAGGGATGAAAACGCGCAATCTCGCCATTGCCAACCGGACATACGCGCGCGCTGAGGAAGTTGCCCGCGGGATTGGCGCCGAAGTGATCGAATGGCCCCTGCGGCCCGAACTCTTGGCACAGTACGATGCCATTGTTAGCTGCACCAGCGCGCCCGGGTTCGTTCTGACGCGGAGAATGGTCGAAGAGGCCGTGATGAGCAGCCCTCCCCACAAGTCCATTCAACTGATGGACATGGCCGTGCCAAGAGACATAGACCCCGGCGTGCGCTGGATACCCGGAGTTCATCTGAACAACATAGACGACGCCCGGAGCGTAGTTGACGACTCTGTCGATAGGCGTTCCAGCTACATAGAGCCTGCCGAGAGGATAATACGGGAACAACTCGACGGCTTCACGAAATGGATGTCCGCGCACAGCGTTTCGGACAGCATAAGGCTCATGAGAGAAAGAGCCGACCTGATTCGACTTGGCGAACTTGAATGGGTAATGCCCAAGCTCTCCGGACTCTCTGAGAACGAGAGATCCCTCGTCGAACAGTTCTCAACCAGGTTGGTCAACAAGATGCTTCACACGCCCACCTTGAGGCTTAGGGAGACTCAGAGCCGCGGCGGCTCCAATTCCCTGAGCGAGCTTGTCCGCCATGCCTTCGACCTGGAAGAAGGGGTGACGCATGACGGGAACGGCTTCAACTCGGAAACAGGCCGGCGCCCGTGCAGTCTCTGCAACAAGGACATCGTCAGTTGAATGATAACGCCGCCGCGGGCGACATCATCCCCTCGAACATCATCTCCATCGCCATGATGTGAGTGCATGTATCGCGGCCAATGTAATAATCGCAGTCACAGCGCCAATCCCCCGCTTCATAACTTATCGTATGGTCTCCGTTGTCGCCCTGGAACCGCACGGTACAACTGCTGAAGCTCACCCTCTCTCTTTGCAGCGCGTAGCCCTTGGCCTTCTCGACCTTCCTCATGAAGCTTGAGTCCATTATGACACTGTCCCTCCCTTGAGCGTCCGGATTCGGCGCGCCCTGACGCCGTTGAACCTGATTCTACCGACCTGCCCGATGCGTCGTCAATCGCCGCCGCCAAGCGGTCACAGCCCCCATACCTCTGGCGTGTTGACTGTGGCCGGAACGTAGTGGATGATGGACGGGATATGATTCCGCTAAAGCTGACAGTCAACAACTTCCTCTGTTACCGGGACGATCTGCCGCCTCTCGACCTGGAGAACATCCACCTCGCTTGTCTGTGCGGAGACAACGGACACGGCAAGAGCGCTCTCCTGGACGCGATTACGTTCGCGCTGTGGGGAAGTTCACGGCTGGGCGAACGCAATCACGACGACCTCATCCACAAGGGCCAGCGGAACATGCGCGTCGAGTTGGAGTTCGATTCGGCCGGCGACAGATACCGCGTGGTGCGCCGTCGGACGAGCAGGAGGACGCAGGGCGTGACCGACCTGCAACTCTTCATCCAAAACGACTCGGGCGGATGGCTCGCCGTAACAGGCAACACCGTCAGGGATACCCAGGCGCTGATCTCACAGCGCATCCGCCTCGACCACGAGACGTTCGTAAACACCGCCTTCCTGCGACAGGGAGACGCAGACCACTTCACCACGTCCAGCCCGTCCGACCGCAAGCGAATACTGGCCGAGGTCCTCGACCTCTCGTACTACGACCTGTTGGAGGAGCGGGCCAGAGAGAGGTCGAGCGACCTACGGGCGCAAGCGCAGACGCTCGAATCGGAAGTCGAGATCCGAAACCGGGAGACCGCCCGCATGCCTGAACTCGAAAACGATCTTTCCGAGATCTCGGAGAAGATCGGGGACATAAGCTCCCATCTCACCGAGGCGCAGGCGGCGTTGGAAGCGTCGAATCGCGCAGTCGAGGAACTCGAAGGCAAGAAGGCCGAGCTTGACGGCCTGACCCCCCAAATGACCGAGCTTGAGAACCGGACCGCCGAGGCGCGCGGCCGGGCGGCTCAGTACGGGGAAAAGGTCAAATCGTCGGAGGCCCTGATTGCCAGAGGCGCGGAGATCGAGAACGGGTACGGGCGGCTCACCGCCGCTCAGAGCGAGGAAGCGCGGCTGACCCGCGCGCTGGTGAGCAAGAACCGCCTGGACGGTCGCCTGGCAGAGCATGAGCGGACCATCGCGGTCGAAGCGCAGCGTCTGACCGCGCGCCGGGAGCAGCTTGAAGCGACGGCGGCGGAGTTGAGCGCGAGGTCGGAGAATGTCCCGGCGATCGAAGCCGCGCTCGCCGACCTCGAGCCTGAGCGGGAAAGACTGGCCTCGATGGAACGGCGCATGGAGGAGGTCAGAGCCGAGATTCAGGCGACGGAGAGCCGGACGGCCGCCCTGAACAGCGAGAACGAACGGCTTCGACAGACGATGGAGGACACGCGCCAGAAGTTCGACCTGCTGAACGCGGGAGAGGCGGAGTGTCCGCTATGCGGTCAGGGACTGGAGGCCGACGGTCGCGAGCATCTGCGCGCCGAATACGAAGAGGTGGGGCAGAGGTCGGCGTCCGCATACCGCGCCAACAAGAACGAACTGGCCGAACTCGAACAGCAGGGACGCGCCCTGAGGTCGGAGATACGGCGGCTGGAATCGGACTTCCGCCGGAAGCAGCAGGAGGTTCACAGCAGGGAGAGCAACCTGCGTCGAGACCTGAAGGACGCGACTGATGCGGGCGAACGGCTCGGGCCGGCACGGCAGGATTTGGCGGCGGTCTCGGCGCATATCGAGTCCGGGGACTTCGCGCGGGAAGCGCGAGTGGAGGTCGAAAAGCTGAGCGGGGAGATCGCGGCGCTGGGATATGACGGCGCGGCCCACAAAGCCGCGCAAGACAGCGTTCGGGAGTTTGGTCCGTTCGGAGAGCAACGGCAGCGGCTGGAGACGGCCAAAGGCCAGATCGAATGGGACAGGGCCCAGCTAGCGCAGGCGGAGTCTGACTCTGAGCGGATTCGGCGCGAGCTTGAGACGATGGAGAAGCGAAAGACGCTGCTGGCATCGGAGGTCGAAGGGTTGCCCGAAGCTGAAGCCCGGCGCGCCGAGCGCGACCGCAGACGCAAGGAACTCGACGACGCCCTAAGCTCGGCCATGGTGCAAAAGGGGGTGCTGCAAGAGGCGATCGCGCGATGCGAGCGGCTGGCACATGAGGTCGTAGATCTGAAAAGACAGCGAGCCGAGCGTCTGAATGAACATGGTCTCTACCAAGAACTTGCGCTTGCGTTCGGAAAGAACGGCATCCAGGCGCTGATCATAGAAGACGCGATACCGCAGCTAGGCTCTGACGCCAACGAACTTCTGGGGCGTCTGACGGACAACCGAATGTCGCTGAGACTGGAGTTGACGGAGGGCCGCCGGGTGAGAGGGACAGGAGCGGCGTCTGAGGAGCTTAGGATCAACATCGCCGACGAGATGGGAACGAGGGCATACGAGACGTTCAGCGGCGGTGAGGCGTTCAGGATCAACTTCGCGCTCCGCATCGCGCTGTCGCGGCTGCTGGCGCGACGGTCGGGCGCCCCGCTTCCCGTCCTGTTCATAGACGAGGGGTTCGGGTCTCAGGACGCGTCGGGACAGCAGCGCCTCGTCGAGGCGATCCAGTCGATCAAGAGCGACTTCGACAAGATCATTGTCATCACCCACATAGACGCGATCAAAGAAGCGTTCGATACGCGAATCCAGGTTGAGAAGACGGAGATGGGGTCGAGATACGAAGTGGTGTGGGCCTAAGGTCTCAGCCGCTCGTGTAGGCAGTTGGGCAGTTACAGCCGTCTTCAGCTTCTCCGGGAGAGTACGTTTCCAATGCGTCGAGGAGTTGCCGTGAGTGCTCGACCGCCAAGTCCATGAACTGCCGGGCGTCTATCGACCCTGAGCCAAGGCCATGCCAAGCCGGTAGAATTGAAGAGGTCTCACAGGTTCAAAGGCAGAATGGCGAAGTATATCCGGCGCCCGTAGTCTTCTCGCTCCTCTTCGGTCCATTCTCGAGACCACTCGGACACCCTAACGAGGATGTCGTGACTCAGCTTGGCGATGAACCCCCAATCGGCATCCACGGTCAGAGTGAGGTCGAGGGTGATGGAATCCTCTTCGTCTGGAGCGCTCCAGGCTGAAACCGACGCGGACTTCAGGCGGTCGTCAGACAAGCCCAGAGCCGTTTTGTATATGTAGTTGAGGACAGAGTCTCGGAACTGAGTTCTGAGTCCCTTGGTTTCAGGCGCAAATGTAAGGAGATCGTTTTCGTCCAGCGCTTGCTCGACTATCGGAGCCAACTGCGCGGACTTGCTGCCACTGCTCACGGCTTGTTCTCCCCGGTCAAAGTTCGATGGTTATCTATAATGACGGAACCGGGATCAAAACTCAACCGACCGATGACCCCCATTCTATCAGCATGTGCAGACGCTTAACCCCCTTTGACTAGACCCGCGCCCGTGATAACCTATGTCCCAGCAACTCCGAGGGAGGTCCCATTATGCGCGCCGCTGTGTACAAGGGTGATAGGCAGTTCGCCATCGAGGACATGCCGGACCCAACGCCCGGGCCGGGCGAGGTGGTCATAAACGTGAACTACTGCGCGATCTGCGGTACGGACGTGCATCACTTCATGTACGACATCGCTCCCGTTGGAGAGGTGCTGGGTCACGAGTACTCGGGCGTGGTGAGCGCCGTCGGCGACGGCGTCACGCGCTGGAAGGAGGGTGATCGGGTCATCGGCGGGGGCGGAGAGCCGCCGCCGGAGGCGCAGGCTAGGAACACAAGGCTAGGTGACAGGTTCAACTACCGGCTTGAGAGCCACGAGGGAACGGGAAGGGTACGGGGTTACGCCGAGAAGGTTATCCTCCGTGAGTGGGAGCCGATTGCGATTCCGGATGCCGTATCGGACGAGGCGGCGGCGATGTGCGAGCCGAGCGCGATCGCGGTACACGCGGTGCGGCTGTCGCAGATGAGGCTGGGCGACTCGGTGGTTGTGCTGGGCGCGGGCCCCATCGGGTTGCTGTGTATGCAGGTGGCCAAAGCCGCCGGAGCGGGAAAGGTGATCGTCTCCGAACCGGCTCCGGCGAGGGCGGAGGCCGCCCGGAAGCTGGGCGCGTACGCGGTAGTCGATCCCACAGAGGAGGATGCCGTTGAGCGGGTGGTGGAACTGACCGACGGAAGTGGCCCGGACGTCGTGTTTGAATGCGCCGCGGCCAAGGGCACGCTGGACCAGGCGCTGAACATGGTGCGCCGCAACGGCCAGGTTGTGCTCGTAGCGATAGTGTGGGAGGAGACGGGCGTGCTTCCCCCGGACTGGATGGGGCGGGAGGTGAATCTCCAGACGGCGTTCGGGTCGCGGCCGATAGACTGGCGTATCTCGCTCGACCTCATGAAGTCGGGCCAAGTGACGATGGAGCCGCTGGTGTCGGAGGCCAGCTTCCTTCCACTGGACGAGATACAGGGGGCGTTCGAGGCGCTGTGCAATCCGTCGAACCAAGTCCAGATGGTCGTGAGGCACGGATAGAATGACGGACACCCTGCGCTTTTCTACGAATCAGTTCGGCGGAGTCGTTACCGACGCCGACAAACTGCCGCAAGACCCGTCGGAGTTCAGGCGTCTGCTCAGCCGCTCGCTGGACACGTGGGCGTCTGCCGGCTACAAAGTCGTGTGGATGGAACTGCCCATAGCGAGGGCGGCCCTCGTCCCCATCGCGGCGGAGGCCGGGTTCGAGTACCACCATGCAACGTCGGAGTACGTACTCATGACGCTGCGGCTGGTGCAGGGGTCTTTCATCCCGCCCTACGCGACGCACTACATCGGCGCCGGGGCGGTCGTGCTCAATGAGAGGGGCGAAATCCTGGTCGTCTCTGAGCGATACCGCATGGGTACGGGTCGTGGGCCGGGATACAAGCTGCCCGGCGGTACTCTACTCGCGGGAGAGCACCTCGCGGACGCAGCAGTGCGTGAGGTGCTGGAGGAGACGGGGATCCACGCGCGATTCGAGTCGCTGGTGTGCCTCAGGCACTGGCACGGATACCGGTACGACAAATCGGACATATACTTCGTGTGCCGGCTGTCGGCGCTTTCGACGGAGATTACCAAGCAGGACGAGGAGATCGCGGAGTGCCTCTGGATGCCGGTGGGGGAGTTCCTGGCCGAAGACTCCGGCATACACGCTTTCAATAAAAGCATAGTGAAGGCGGCCCTGGAGAATCCGGGACTGGCGCAGTCCAAGATGGAGGGCTACGAGGACGCCAACCGGTTCGAGTTCTTCATGCCGAGGATGTAGTATACTAATTCAGTTGATGAACCTTGGAAATCTCGTTTCGCACTAACAGGCTCAGACATTGCCGTGAAAACTTCCGGGTTGCGTCACGTCAATGGGGGCCAGTGGTTGCGGAACAATACATTCGGAGAGTCGAGACCCTACAAGCAGTCACCGAATTCAACGACCTAAGAGCCATCAGATCGCTGAGGCTGCACCCTCTAAGAGGAGACAGAGAAGGCGAGTATGCGATGACGCTGCACGGCAGATGGCGGCTGATCCTCAGACTCGACCTATCCAATAACAGGCTCATTATTCAGGAGGTGACGAATCATTATGGCGATTAGCCCGCATCATGTGTGGTCGGACTTTCCAGTGTCGCCCGGCAGCGTACTCAAGGAGGAGATCGAGTGCCGCGGCATCACTCAGGAGGAACTCGCCGACCTCATGGGCCAACCTCCCCAAATCATCGACGGCATCATTTGCGGTAAGACAGCGATCACTCACGATACGGCAAGCGATATACAGAACGCGCTGGGAATCTCGGCCCAGTTCTGGTTGAACTTGGAAACCGCATACCAGATGACGCTTGCCAAGCAGGAAGCGCCGATGTACGTCGCGTCGCACTCACATCGAGATGACTGAAGGAGAAATCGAATGACATCGTTGAGAGAAAAGATAGTCCGCGGAGACAGAGTGCTGGGAGTGTCGGTCCCGGTCACCGCGACCAAGGCCCAAATGGAAGACATTCTCGGCAAGGACGACTACGACTTCATCCATGCCGACGCCCAGCACTCCCCTTACAGCGAGGAGCGGCTCGTGGCGTACTGCGAGACCGCGAAAGATGTGGGCGTGCCGGTGCAGTTCAGGATCAAGCACCCGCGTCACGCCTATCTGGTCGGGAACGTGCTGGACCTCGGCCCGCTGGGCATCGAGGTGCCGCTTGTCGAGGACGAGGCAGTGGTGGACGAGGCTGTTAGCTGGTTCTACTATCCGCAGGTGGGCCGTCGAAGCTGGGGCGGCGCCGCGCGGTACGGCATTGACCAGGTGGACGACCGGCTCGAATACGCGGAGTGGTGGAACAACCACGGGTACCTGTGCATCCAGATGGAGACTCTGCGGGCTGTGACCAACGCGCGTCAGCTCGCCAAGCCGGGGATAACCTGCCTAACCTGGGGGCCGGCGGACCTCAGTTACGACATCGAGGCGCATCCGCATCACCCGCTGCAGTCGGTTGACGACTGCGTACGCCATGCGATCAAGCAACTCGAAGGGACAAACGTCAGAATCAGCTTCCGCAACTACGACTACAATCTGCGCGAGCATTACGCCGACATGGGCGTGACGGTGTTCATGGAGAACCCGAAGCCATAGGAGAGCCGGGCGCGCATCCCCTTTCGTGAACGCGATGTGGGGGAAGCGTGGCATGGTACATCCGTTGAGTTGGATGTCGGACGCGGTAGGTACTTTGCGTGGGTTGTTCACGTAACCGAATACTCTTTATCACACTTTCCAATCGGTTGTTAAGATTGCGTTAACCTATCGTTAACATCAATGGCGACATCATAAGGTACAGTGGTAAGGATTTCCCAAAGGAGAACGTGTCGAAATGAGAGAGATAGTCACGGCACAGAGCGCTCTCCGGGAGCACTCTGTGCTTTTCAGGTCCTGCGCCCGTTGCGGCGGAGACCGCCAGATCCGCCGAGACTTCGAAGGGTTCTACATCGCCTGCCTGGCCTGCGGCCATGTGAGCTACCCCGAAGTTCACACCGAGGAAGTTGCCAGACTACTGGAGTGGAAGACCGCTTCCTAGCTCGGTCCCTCTCAATCAACCCTCCCACACACACCTGATCGAACGCTCAAATCTGTCGCGCTGGCGCGTGACGGATGCGAGTGTCGGTTTTGTGTGCATCTAAAACCGCCGCCCCCGACTTTCACACTCGCCCATCCCGAAAATCCTCCACGTCCCCAAAAGCCTGCTTCTGACACCTCCACTAAAAACCAAGAAACTAAGAACTAAAAACCCCTTGACCCCTAGCTTAAAGACCATGTATTCTAGCCACTAGAACTAATATACATTTCGCCATCCACTCCCCTATGACCGCTCTCGAAAAAGCATTCCTCCTGCCCGTCGCGGCTGCCGCGTTCTTCACCGGGTTGATTCTCGGAGCCGAACTCGATACGCCATCTTCCGCCGTCCTCGGACTTTTCGCCCTCGCGGCTGCTTTTCTAGTTGCGATGTCAGCCGCCGTCCGCGTATCTCTGCTGCCCGCGCTGGCCGTCGCAGCCCTGATTCTCGGCCTGCTCAGGGCAGGCGCGATGGAGCCGCCCGGCGTACACCTCGAACCCCACTACGGCGCTCGACCTGTCGAAGTCCGTGGCATGATCTCCCAGGACCCGACCGACTCCGGCAAGACGCTGAGCTTCAGGCTCTCTGTCACTGAACTCCGCGCCTATCCCGACTCACCCTGGATAGACGTGTCCGGCGACGTATGGGTTACTGGCAGGGTAACGTCCGAGATTACGAGCGCCAGAGAACCTCCCTTCCTCAGATACGGCGACACGCTCAGCCTCAAGGGACCGCTCAAGGCCCCCGACCCTCTCGGCGACTTCGATCTGCCGTCTTACCTCGAAAACCAGGGCATCGGGACCGTAATGTCATACCCCGAAATCGCCCTGCTGGACGAGCGCGGCGGCACTCCTTTCTATCGCTGGCTATACTCGGTTCGCCGCCACCTGGCAGCCGCCATGTCCGGAGTCGTCCCTGAACCGCAGGCGGCGTTTGGCCAATCTATTCTGCTCGGAATACGCGGCAACCTCCCCGCGTCTCTCAAGGAGGACTTCCAAAATACCGGCGCCGCTCACATGCTCGCGATCTCCGGCCTCCACGTCGGTATCCTCCTCATCGTCGCCTCCTCAGCCGCTCAGACTTTGCTAGGACGTCGGGCCCATATCTATCTGATAGCCCCGCTGACCGCTATCTGGCTCTATGCGCTGCTCTCCGGCGCGTCTCCCTCGGCGATGAGAGCCGCCGTCATGGGGACGGTGTACGTCGGCGCAATCGCATTCGGCAGACGCGGGAGTATAGTCCCTTCCCTCGCTGTCGCCGCCGCGCTTATGGCGGCAATAGACCCGCTCATCCTCTATCGCGTCTCATTCCAACTCAGCTTTGCCGCGATGATGGGCATCAGCGTCTTCCACGACGCGGTGTACAACAGGATCGGCAGCCTGACCACCCTCCCACGAGCGCCAAAGATATTCACCGCGGGCGCTTCCCGCGCGCTGATCGTCGCAATCGGCGTCACGTTGGCGACGACGCTTGCCACCGCGCCATTGCTCTCCATGTACTTCAACCGCCTTCCCATTGCGGGGCTGCCCGCGACCCTTCTGACGCTGCCTGCCTTGCCCCTCGCCCTTGTCGCGCACGGGGCTGCCGCCGCCGTCGGACTCGTTTCCGACTTCGCCGCCACTCCGTTCGGATGGCTCGCGTGGGGCATCTCTGCGTACATAACCGCAGTCGTGGGCCTGTTCGCCAAAATCCCGTATTCGTCTGTCGAAGTTGGAAGCGCGGCGCCCATAATCGTATGGACCTTCTACGCCGCCATGTCCGCGCTGGCCGTCTTGGTATATGTCAACACGCCGATCTCCCGCTGGAAGTCGTGGATTGCTTCCGTCTTTGGAAAGCTTAGGCCCGGAAATGTTTGGCAAACTTCGCTCCCATGGCAGGTCCCCGCGGTTGTCATTGTCGCCGCCGCCTTGACGTGGGCCGCCGTACTCTCCGCTCCGAGCGGCGCTCTCAAAGTCGTCTTCGCCGACGTCGGACAGGGAGACATGACCGTCATCACCACTCCCAGCGGCCAACGGATTGTGATCGACGGAGGCCCGGACGGCGTCCGCGCCGCACAAGTACTGGACGAAGAGGCCCCCTTCTGGGACAGAAACGTGGACCTCGTCGTACTTACGCACCCCCACGCCGACCACCTGGCCGGCCTGACCGAGATAGCCCGCCGATACAACATTGAGCGCATACTTGAACGACGCCAGCAGTTCGACAGTTCCGAGTACGCCGACTGGACGAAGCTCACCCAAGCGACGAATGCCGAGATCATGCGGGCTGCGCCGGGAACGAGCCTCTCCTTCGATGATGGCGTGTCCATCCACGTTCTCGGCCCACCCGACCCCATGCTCGCCGGTACGGACTCCGACGTTGACAACGGCTCCGTCGTGACAAGGGTGGAGTACGGCCAGGTCGGCTTTCTCATTACCGGAGACCTGTTCCACGAGGGCGAAGCGTGGATACTCAGATCCGGTCAGCCGCTCGCAAGCAACGTCCTCAAAGTCGGACACCACGGAAGCCGAACGTCAACTTCCGATGAGTTTCTACGGGCGGTCGCCCCGGACGCCGCGGTCATTTCGGTCGCCAAAGACAACCGCTTCGGCCATCCGAACCCGTCCGTCATCGAACGGCTCCTCGGCGTGATGCAGGACTCTCAGATATTCCTCACGAGCGAACGGGGCTCCGTCACCTTCCGGACCGACGGCTCGACACTCAGCGTCTCCACCGCCCGCTGATTTGACACACACGCCCTCGTAAGTATAAAACTAACGTGTATCGATCTGAGATGGAGGAGAAGATCGACACGTGGGGCCCATCAAGATACTCATCGTCGACGACCACACGATGGTCAGAGACGGTCTTAACGCTATGCTCAGCCGACAGAGGGATTTCGTCGTGGTCGGAGAAGCGACCAACGGGCGCGAGGCGACCGAACTCGCCCAGCAGATGAACCCGGACGTTATCCTGATGGACCTCCGTATGCCGGAGGTCTCCGGCGTCGAGGCTATGCGTACCATCCGCCGCCGAGACAGGGACGTCCGCTTCATCGTCCTCACCACCTTCGATACCGACGAGTACATCTTCGACGCAATCGAGGCGGGCGCAACCGGCTACCTGCTCAAGGACACGTCGAGAGAGGAGTTGTTCGACGCGGTGCGCGCCGTCCACAGGGGAGAGTCGCAGATCGAGCCGGGAGTCGCCGCCAAGGTGCTCAGCCGTTTCCAAGAACTGTCCAGATATGGACCCGAACACAACCGCGAGAGTCTGTCGGAACGGGAGATCGAGGTTCTCCAGCTAATCGCAAGAGGCTCGGCCAACAAGCAGATTGCCGACGAGCTCATTATCAGCGAGAGCACAGTCAAGACCCATGTCGCCAACATCTTCCGCAAGCTCGACGTGAACCACAGGACCGAAGCCGTCACACAAGCCCTCCAACGTGGTATCATCAGGCTCTGAAACCGATGCTATTACCAGACCATCTAACCAAATCGAGCGATTGTCCAAATCAAATACTACCAACCGTATCTCCCCGCCTTTTCCTAGTTGTATATGCTAGGAGGCGTAAGCGTTGTGGATCAGGTGAAGAGTGGAAGAGAATTGAAATGATAAGACGTATCGCGATCGGTTGCTTCGTGGTGGCGGGGCTCTGGTTCGCATACATGGCCTACGCTGTGTTCTTCTCTCATATGTCAGCGGCCACAGGCCTGCTCTTCTTCTTTGGGTTGGTTGTCGTCGGGTTGCTGCTACTCATGCTCGACCGGATGGACAACTAGGTACGTGGAGAGGTCAGGAATCTAACTGTACACATGACGATAGACATCCCCAATGATTGACCCCGGCGCTCTACTGCCGGGTGTTCGGCGCAGGCCCTTCCTCACATGGACGCTTCTCTGCGTCAATATCCTGCTTTGGCTGCTGGTCGAAATATCCGGCGAAAAACCGTTTGGCGGCTCCACGAACACCGAAGTCCTCCTCAAGTTCGGCGCGATGGAGGCCTGGCACATCGCCACCGGAGAGTACTGGAGGATGTTTACGTCCACCTTCCTACACTCCGGCCTGCTGCACCTCGCCTTCAACTGCATCGGCCTATTCATATTCGGCCATCAACTCGAGCAGATATACGGTCACGCCCGATTCATTGCCATCTACCTCATCGCCGCCCTCGCCGGGAGCGTGGCCAGCTACGCCCTCAGCATCGGCCCGGCTCCTAACACGATCGGCGTAGGCGCCAGCGGAGCGGTATTCGGCCTCCTCGGCAGCCTGGTCGTGTTCTACGCGGCGCAGCGCAGCAGGTTGGGACAGGCCGGGCAACAGACTCTCATAGGGCTGGTGGTCATCGCCACGGTCAACGTCGTCTTGGGATTCGTAATTCCCGGAGTCGATAACTTCGCGCACATCGGCGGATTCATCGCCGGCCTGCTAACCGGCCTTGCCTACACTCCCATATACAGATCCCAGTACGGTACCTACGGATCGTCTCAAAGAGTCGCCGATGTCAACTCGATGCTCCGACGCTGGTGGGTTATTCCCATGGCCGCGGCCCTGGTTCTCGCGGGAATATACTTGGCAAACCTCAACCTCCTCAATACCCCCACCCCGTATCTTGTTCGCGCCGAGCAGCACCGCCTTGACGGAGAGGTGGCCTTGGCCCTAGAGGCGCTGGACCGAGCCATCGAGATCGACCCCAACCACAGCGTCAGCTACTTCCGGCGAGGACAGTTGATGGCGGAACAAGGTAACTCATCCCTCGCATCCTCAGACCTCGGACGGGCGATCCGACTGGGACTGCCGGAAGCCGACAAAGAGGACGCGATCCGGCTGATGGCGGAGCTCAGCGAACGCTAATTCTGAGGGGCGGTCTAATGAAGCGGAGTTCGCAGCCTCGTTCTACGAAGATATCGATCGGATTCCTACCCTCGTAGGCGTGCCGCGGTGCGTACTCGACCAGCAACCCTATTGAGACCTCAAACGGGTCGGCGCCGGCCTTGTATGCTATCTCTATCCGCATCGATTGCAGCGCCTGCGTGATACGCTCCCAGCCACACGATGCCGCAACACCATCGTCAGACGATGGTTCTGGGAAGAAAATGGATGTTGCCCTCTCGCGTCGGCTTTCATACAATGGGGCCACATTCGGAATCAGAACCAGCCAGGAGGTCTCGCATCCATGACGCAGGAAGAATATAGAAAGCCGATACCGGTCCCGACCCCTGAGACCGAGTTCTTCTGGCGCAAGACGAAAGACCACGAGTTGTGGATACAGCGCTGCATCGGCTGCCCAGAGGTAGAGGCGTTCTTCTATCCCAGGCTCCACTGCCCGAACCCGAAGTGCATCACGGGCAAGGTCGAATGGTTCCAGGCATCCGGCAACGGGACGCTGTACAGCTACATGATCAATTACAGGCCCGCCCCCGGATTCGAGGCCGACGCGCCCTACGCAATCGCGGTCATCCAGCTAGAGGAGGGTCCGCGAATGATGGGCAACATCGTCGGCATCGAAAACACGCCGGAAAACCTCGTGCTGGACATGCCGCTCAAGGTGACGTTTACCGACGCCACCGAAGACATAGCCATCCCCAATTGGGAACCGGCCTAACCCAATCCCCCACTCCAAAGGAGCGACAAAGATGTCACTGCGCTACAAGACAGCCATAGTCGGAGCCTCAGAGACGACACAGCTTGGGGTGATCCCCGACGTATCGGAGACTCAGCTTCACATAGACGCGGCGATGAACGCCATGCGGGACGCGGGCATCGACGCCAGCCAAATAGACGGCATATCGGCCACGATGAGTCCGGCGACGCTTGCCCACTACCTAGGAATCGTGCCGACGTGGGTGGACAACACGCAGGTCGGCGGCACCTCGTTCTTGGTACACATGCGCCACGCGGCGGCGGCGATAGCGTCCGGCTTGGCGACCACCATCCTGTGCTGCATGGGCCAGAGCGGACGCAGCAGAGTCGGAGTCGGCGGCGCGCGAATCGGGACCGCTGGCCAAGCCTCCGGCCCCATGTACGACGGATCGTATCCGGGCCAGTTCGAGTCGATCTACGGTGTTATGGGGCCTACCACCCAGTTCGGGATGGGAGTCCTGCGCTACATGAAGGAGACTGGGACTACCATCGAGCAGCTCGCGTCGGTGGCGGTGGCGCAGCGCAAGTGGTCGAACAAAGTCCCGCGCGCCATGTTCCGCGAGCTTGTGACGGTTGATGACGTGCTGAACAGCCGGATGATCTGCTATCCGTACAGGCTGTTCATGTGCTGCCCGGTGACGGACGGCGGCGGCGCGTTCATCCTGACCGGCGCGGACAGGGTCGATGACTACCCAACCAAGCCGGTGTATATCCTGGGCACGGGCGAGTCGGTAGAGACGCCGCTCGTCAGCCAGATGTACGACATGACGACCTCGGCGGCGTTCAAGACCTCAAGCTCCAAGGCGTTCGCTGAGGCGGGCGTGTCCCACGACGACATCGACCACATCCAAATATACGACGCATTCGCGCACTTGCCGATCTACGGACTGGAGGACCTCGGCTTCGTCGGCCGGGGCGAGGCCGGCGCGTTCGTCGAGGAGGGCAACACCTCTCCGGGCGGAAAGCTCCCGATGAACACCAACGGCGGAGGGCTGTCCTACACCCACACGGGCATGTACGGCATGTTCGCCATGCAGGAGTCGGTGAGGCAAGTCCGAGGCGAGGCGGCTCACCAAGTCGAAGGCGTCAAGACCTCATTCTGCCAGGGAGTCGGAGGCATGTTCATGGCGGCCGGAAGCCTAATCTTCACCAACGAGCCGCCGCATGATTAGCCAAAAGGTAATGATAAGGGTAACCACATGAGGACAGAATCACCTGGGCAGGTTGATGTGCTCGAACCACTGAGAGTTCGTGCATGTCTGGACGAATTCCGCGACATGCGGGATGGCTGGTTCGAAGGCCAAGGCGTGGCGCCGCCTCACAATGGGCTGGACTGGCTGGCTGATTGCTTCGAGCGTAACTACCCTGGCGACCTTCATCCTCCACACGTCTATCCGACATTCGATGGCGGCATTCAGGCGGAATGGTCATTTCCGTCTCGCGAGATTGATTTGGAAGTCAATTTGATCACGCATCAAGCCGACTGGTACAACTTGGATCTGCGGTCCGAAAATGATGAGATCATCTCTCTGAACTTGGACGATACCGACGCGTGGGCATGGTTGGTCGGCGAGATTCGCCGAGCGTCGGCCGAATCCGATGAATGATAATACGCTGCTATATCGCCAAGTGAATCCGCGTTGGATGAGACAGAGAGGAGTGACCTCCCAAGTATTTGAACCAACTCCAAAAGACGGCAATCGACTGTCGGTCTATGACGGCGATCAGACAGGTGCTGAAGACGCATGGCATCATTTCACAAGGGAATTGGGATATGCCTCCATAGGCGTCGTCGCCATCACCGTATCCGAATGCGCGAGCTTTGACCTTGAGGTCTATGCGGATCCAGAACCATTCCCGGAACATGCTGTGATAGACTTTTCCTCATTCACCAAGGGACGGCGCAAGAAGATCGCTCGTCTGCTGAGAGACATTGCACAGACCCGCGGATGGCAATACTACTCAGAGTGAGGCGGACCGCGAACTCGGTAGTCCCCATCATACGACCAGGAGATGACAATTGGCGCGAACATACGCCACCGCAATAATAATCGGATCCAACTCCACCCGGGAGTACGACTTCCTCGTCGATACCGGAGCGACCCATATAGGTCTTCCGCAGAGAGAGATAGACGAACTCGGTTTCGATCCTATCCCCCAAAACGGCGTACTCCAAGTGCGGACCGCCGTGGGAGTCGTAGAATTGCAGGCTTATGGAATCTCAGGAGTAATCGATGGACGCGGATTCGTCGCCATGGTCACACCCGCGCCCATCCCACTGCTCGGCTACGAACTGCTGGAGAACTTGGGATACAAGGTCAATCCGGTCTCCCGATCACTCGAACGCATTTCTCAAGATGAGTTCGGGCCGCCGTTCATGCTGTTGCATAATGTGTAGTAGCCCGTGCTTTAGGAGGGACTACATTGCGAAAGCAAACTATACAGTACACGACGCCGCTCGACGCGCTCATCGCCATCACCAAGCGGCTTGGGCTGAATGAGGGCAAGTACAACATTGAGTCCGAAGAGTTCTACTATAGGTACCAGAAGGGGGAGATGGGCGATGAGGCCCAGATCATGGAGTGGGCGACCGACTACCAGGATTACTTGAACCTTCGACGAGAGATTGCGGACCGACTTCGGGATGTTGCATGAAACGATCGCCGAACATTTAGATCGAGTCGAGCAACTCGTTCTGCAACTTCCAAATCTCCACGTTGACTATTATACTCATGAGGTGATCTCGCACGAACGAGCCAACATCAGATTTAGATTGAGAACGAGCCAAGGACACTTGCTGGAAGTCGGCGAGGCGCTTGGCATAGAGTCTGGTACGCTGACTTTCCTCAGCTATCGCTATCACTTTCAGGATCCCAACAACCAGATGATTTTTCGATATGACAACGCTCCGCACCACCGTCACATATTGAGCTTCCCGGACCATAAGCATGAGTTAGACACAGTGACCGCGTCTTTCAAACCTTCGCTCAATCGAGTCATACAAGAGGCGGTTGAGGTACTGAACCAGTGAATCTCTCAGAGAGCGCATGACCCAAATACTCTGCTACCAAGACAGCTACATCAAGACCTTTGACTCGACCGTGACCGCCGCCACGATCAGGAGATGACAATTGGCGCGAACATACGCCACCGCTAGCATTATCGGGGCCAACTTCACTTCCGCCGACCAATAGAAAGAAGCAAGAGCAATCGCGGCATCATACACCGATTATGCCGGAAACCAAGTCAGGCTCACCGATGAGCGGCTATACCATCACATAGCATTGAGGCATCCGGACATACCCCGAATTGAGAACGCCATTCCACTAACTCTAGCAGACCCTGATGAAACCCGAATCGATATCGATGACGATGAGGTAAGGCTATACTACAAGCGGATTGGCAGTTCATAGATAGTAGTGGCTGTCGCTTTCAAAAGTGACGATGCCTTCGTACTCACAGCGTACACTTCACGTAGGAGACCATTCTAACATGCAATACGAGACAATTAGCGTCTGGTGGGACGGTGAAGGCGATCTCCTTTGGGTAAACCTCGCCGACGGCGAAGGAGACATGGTTCCCACCAAAGACGGAAAATCCACTATAAAGGTTGACGAGCAGGGCAATATCCTTGGATTCTACATTTTCGGCGTTTCGAAGAGAGCGATGCAGAAACCGTTCAACTTCGACCTTGTTCCGGAAATCGAATCGGAAATACAGTCTCCCAGCGCAGTCGGCACATGACCCTCGACCCGACCGTCAAGTCCGGACCTCCGTTCCTTTTCAAGAACTCACGCGCCTGAAGCGCCTCGGAGACCCCATCATGCAAAAGATCCTCCTCACCGGCGCAGCCGGATACATAGCCGACCAACTCCTGCCCACCTTCAGGGAGCGATATGAGACCGTACTCGTGGACGTGAACGACACGAACCGCCGGGGGGAGAAGCTGGACGATATCGTAATACAGGACCTGATCGATCCCGACCGCGATTCTTACTCCGAGTTGTTCGAGGGAGTGGACGCGGTCGTGCATCTCGGCTACAAGCGAAGGACCGGGGACAACCCGCTGGAGCACTTCTTCATCGAGAAAGAGAACGTCGATATGGCCTACAACGTCTTCCGCACCGCCTACGACGCGGGAGTGTCCAGGGTCGTCATGGCCAGCTCGAACCACGCTGCCGACTGGTACGAGCACAACCTGATCCACACTCGGAAGATGGAGTCGTTGGACCCGTACCTGCTGCCTCTCTCGGACAACTTCTACGGCTGGGCTAAGGCCACATATGAGCACATGGGGTTCCTGTTCGCCTGCGGCGCGATGGACTTTCGTACAGCGAGCGGCGGCCAGGATCACACCGGAGCGGGGCAGCGTCAGCAGCGCAAGCTGGAGGTCGTGATGGTCCGCATCGGCGCGCCGCGCGACCTCGACCTCGACGTTTACGTTGGCGATCCGGCCAACTACAAGCGCGACCTCGGCGCGTACCTCAGCCCGCGCGACCTGACCCAGCTTTTCGTCAAGTCTATCGAGACGCCCAACATCGAAAACGAGCACGGCATCCCCTGGCAAGTCGTGTACGGCATCAGCAACAACACCCGCGCGTTCTGGTCTCTGTCCAACGCCCGCGACGTGCTGGCATACGCGCCCGAAGACGACTCCGAGGTCAAGTACGCCGCCGATATCAAGTCGCTCCTGCACGGCCCGGATGCCGAGGGCAGCGGCGGCAGAGTCGGGCTGGGTTAAGAACCCACATCCACCACCGATGCCGTAGGGGCGTCCCTTGTTGGCGCCAGAACCCGGTTCCATCATTGCCTCCCCCATCTGGTAAGCTGATATAGACAGACGTCTATCATCAGAAGGTGAGCCGTGGCCGCCGGACCGTCCGCACAAGTTACGCTGCCGATAACCGGCATGACCTGCGCCGCGTGTGTAGGCCACGTTTCGCACGCCCTGGAAGGCGTCCCCGGCGTCGAGAACGTGCAAGTCAACCTCGCCACCGAGAACGCGACATTGACGCTGGATGGTGACGCGCCGCCCTTCGAAGCGCTGGCCGACGCGGTCCAAGATGCCGGCTACGGCGTCCGCACCCAGAAGACGAGCCTATCAATCGGTGGAATGACCTGCGCCGCGTGCGTCTCGCACGTCGAAAGCGCGCTCACGGGAGTCGAGGGGGTCGCCGCCGCATCCGTCAATCTGGCGACGGAGCGGGCCTCCGTCGAATACGTTCCAAGTATGGCGGGCATCTCCGACCTCAGACACGCCGTAGAGGACTCCGGCTACTCAATCACGGCGATCGACCAGACCGACGACGCTCTAGCGCCCGCAGACTCAGCCGCCCTCAAGCGCAAGTTTGTATTCAGCCTCGCCGTCGCCGCCGGAATCATGATTCTCATGACCGTCCCCGGCCTCATGGACCGGTTCCCGTTCGACATAGACCTGCTTCTGCTGGCCCTTGCTACCCCCGTGCAGTTCTGGGCCGGCCGCGAGTTCTACGTGTCCGCGTGGAGCGCGGCGAGGCATCTCACCTCCAACATGAACACACTGATCGCCATCGGCACGTCTGCCGCCTATCTATACAGCGCGGCGGTCACGCTGTTCGGCCAAGCGGCGTTCTTCGAGGGCCGATCCACGGAAACCTACTTCGAGACATCAGCCGCGATCATCGGGCTGGTGTTGCTGGGACGCTTCCTCGAATCCGGCGCCAAGCGCAGAGCGTCCGGCGCGATGGCGGCCCTGATCAGGCTTCAGCCAAAGTCGGCCCGTGTACTCAGGGATGGGCAGTACGTCGATACTCCGATTGACGAAATCGAAGTCGGCGATTCTATCCTGGTCAGGCCCGGCGAGAAACTGCCCGTTGACGGCGTTGTCGAGGAGGGCGCGTCAACAGTTGACGAGTCGATGCTAACCGGAGAGAGCGCGCCCATCGACAAGCGCCAGGGAAGCGAGGTTTACGGAGCGACTATCAACGGCAACGGCAGCCTGACGTTCCGAGCGACCCGTGTTGGACGCGATACCATGCTGGCGGGCATCATCCGAGTGGTGGAGGAGGCGCAGGGTTCGAGGGCGCCAATCCAGCGACTCGCGGACCGCGTCTCAGCCTACTTCGTTCCGGCGGTCGTCGGATTTTCGGTTGTCGTCTTTCTGGTCTGGCTCGCGCTCGGACCTGAGCCAAGCTACACGGCGGCGGTCCTGACGGCGGTCGCCGTTCTCATAATCGCCTGCCCTTGCGCGATGGGACTGGCGACCCCCACTGCGGTTGTGGTTGGAGTCGGCAAGGGGGCCGAGCACGGCGTATTGATCAGAAGCGCCGAGTCGTTGGAGCTTGCCCACCGCGTTGATGTGGTGGCGCTGGACAAGACCGGCACGCTGACGAAGGGGCGGCCCTCGGTAACCGAAATCCACGCCCCGGATCTCGGAGAAGACGCGCTGCTGTCCCTGGCGTCCGCCGTCGAAAGACTGTCCGAGCACCCTCTGGCAGAGGCTATCGTCCAGTCTGCGCTAGAACGCGGCCTCGACATACCCGAGGCCAGCGACTTCACCGCCGTCCCGGGATCAGGCGCGATTGCCTTGACTGAGGAAGTCCTCGTCGCAGTCGGCAATCGTAGGCTGATGCTGGAGCAGGACATACCTCTAGGCGATATGGAAACCGTCGCGCGGCGCATGTCATCGAGCGGCGGCACTCCTGTATTTGTAGCTGTGGACGGCGAGGTGAAGGGGCTGATCGCAGTTGCCGACAAGCTGAAACCCGAATCGTGGGCCGCCGTCGAGGAACTCCAGACCGCCGGAATAGAAGTGGTGATGCTGACCGGAGACAACTCCGCCACCGCCCAAGCGATAGCGTCCGAGGCAGGCATTGACCGAGTCATCGCCGAGGTGCTGCCGACAGACAAAGCCGAACAGGTCAAGGCGCTCCAATCAGAGGGCAAGACCGTCGCGATGGTCGGCGACGGCATCAACGACGCGCCCGCGCTGGCGCAGGCGGACGTAGGAATCGCAATCGGCACAGGCGCGGACGTCACAATCGAGGCCGCTGACATCGCTCTCGTAGGCGGAGACCTTCGCGGCGTCCCGGCCGTAATGCGTCTTAGCCGATCGACGATGAGGGTCATACGTCAAAACCTGTTCTGGGCATTCGCATACAACGTCGCGCTGATACCAGTAGCCGCCGGAGCGCTGTACCCTATATTCGCCGCTGGCGGCGTGCCCGAAGCGCTCAGCCCCGTACTAGGCGAGCACGGCTTCCTCAACCCAATCCTAGCCGCGGGCGCGATGGCGATAAGCTCCCTATGCGTAGTGTCCAACTCCCTCCGTCTAAAGCGTTTCAAACCATGAACCACTAGAGCCGAAGGCGCCCCCGACGTTACCATGAAAATCCCCTCTCCCAAGTCTGGGCTGACAAGGGTAGGTAAATCAGACAACACATCCCCTCTCCCTTGAGGGAGAGGGCTAGGGTGAGGGTGAATAGGTTCAATACCTACCCCTATCAACCCAAGTCTGGGAGAGGGTTAGAGCTTGCCCCGTACTCGATACGGGGGTGAGGGTTGAGAATCAGATACCAAGCAGTTTTCATTTCTCCGAGGAGACAGGATGATACTCCGACTATTCAACCGTGACGGCAGCGACCGCGAAACCGACCCGGTCTGCGATATGCAGGTGGACGTCCGCAAGCCGCCCGGCGGAACATACGACCACGACGGAGAGACCTACTACTTCTGCGGACCAGGGTGCAACCGCGCGTTTCAGAAGGAGCCGGATGCCTACTTGTCGGGTGAGAAGAAGGTTGAGATGTGAGGCCGACTGATTTAGACTCTCTTTGCTGACGGAGGAAGTGAATAAACTGATGAGAGCTAGATTCTACGTCTACGAGAATTGGACACATGACAGAGTGCGAGTGCATCGGGCAGCGTGTACGTTCTGTAACCATGGGCGAGGAATCCACAGCGCTGACAGTGGGCGGAACGGCAAGTGGCATCCATTCAAAGACCGCAAATCGGCTTATCACTTTGCTCGTAACAGCGGACATGCTGACATTGCAGGCTGCCGTCACTGCTCGCCTTAAGGAGTTTGACAAGTGCCGTGTGCAATTGCCAGTGGTCTATCATCATAGCATTTGCAGCGACAGCCCGGACGCTTACCCCTCAGGTGAGAAGAAGGTCTAGATGTGAACCGCCCTTGGCTAGCTGCTACCCCTTGCACCTACCTCATTGCAGCTAAATCTGGATAGACCCTTCGTTCTGCGAGACGACACTTGCTCGCCTGTGATATAATCCTCTCGGACTCAGCACAAGTTCCACCTATCGATCCACCCATAGGAATCCATATGCCTGCAAGGGCAAGTGTAAGCGTGGGCGTGGTCTTGATGGGGGCCTCTCTGCCCCCTTGAGGCTCACGCTGGGATCTAGGTGCTTGTGCTGAGTGGCCAACATCCTCGCCGCAGGGGGGCTACTCATGAAGGATTCCGTCACTGCCTCTATTCGCAGTGCTTCCCTTGGGACAATCTCAGGTCGACGGGACTCGATCCTGCTTATCGACTATTCAAGCTCTCGGCGCTACTTGTGCCGGGAGCTTTTTCATTTTCTGCATTAAGCCTCAGCCCAAACAAACAGCGTCAATGGAGTTGCCTGCAATGAAGAACAAATTAGGGCTTGACTATCACATCCCCATCAACCCCGTAGGAGCAAAGTTACTCCTGTGCTTGGTATTCCTCGTGACTGCCGCACTTGCTTGTGACGTAACTGAGGACGATGTTGAACAGGCGGAAATTGATATTGCGGACGCGCCCATTGAGATAAAAGTCACTGCTAGTCAGATGTACGATGACTATCAGAGCAATAAGATAGCCGCCAACCTAAAATACGATGGGAAGGTACTGGCCGTGAGTGGAACAGTCGCGGATTTTGGTGGCGGAGACAGTAGCGCGTACTATATTGATCTGGTCACCGGAGATTTCACACTTGAGAATGTACGTTGCCATTTCAGTCGGAGTCATGTGGACGATATTACATCGATCCGCAAGGGAGATCGGGTGACCCTTCGTGGGAAGGGGGATGAAGGAGAGGACAGAAATCCGTTCTCCATTGATGTAGTTGGATGCAGTGTGCTCAAGGAGGAGTGAATCTGTGACATATCAGGACATTGACAGTTTATCAAGGCAGGCAACACGCAAGACCAAGCGAGAGTCAAAGGAGTATAGAGGATGAGAACTTCAGCATTGGTGATTGGACTGATTACCGCGATATTCCTACTTTTTGGTGGTATGTTAGGCGCATGTACCGGCGCGGTATTCGATGTGGCTGAAGAGGTTGTTGGAGAACTCGAAGAATCGGAAGATGGAGTAACTTCCACGACCGAGGACATACTCGGCGCAGGTCTATTTGCGATATTCATTGCCTTCGTGCTGTTTATCGGCGCTGGACTGGCAAAAGCCGCGCTGAAAACATCGACCGTCATGCTGGCGCTGGGGTTCCTAGGATGCGTGATGCTGGTAGTGATCGACACTACCTCAGCGTTCGCCATAGTGTACTACATTTCAATCGTGACAACAGGAGTCTGCACTGGGTTGATGATCACCGCCTACCGACGTTCTCGGCAGACCGAATCCGGCGAGACGTGAGTAACCCCTGAGACCCTCGGAGTTAGAAACAGGCAACTACCCCCGTCTCCACCCTGGCGTGGGGGTGATGTTCTTTGCGCCAGTCGTGGACTCGAACGTGGCGGCACAGACGGATGCCTCTACGATCTGGCCGTAGCACCACGACCAGTGTCACCACATTGCTCAGATCATTACAACTGTATTTCACGCACCATCTGGCAAAAGTTGGTGAGAAAAGTCTGCATACAGTCTTTATTGGGTGTGTCTCTAAAATGCATTAGTTCATTACGATATTCCCGAACTCTGTCTAGGGCCTTGATAAAGTCCTTCCTATCAAAGACGAGCTCTAGTGCTTGCCAATGCTCTCTGTGCCCCAGTACACTCTGCAATTCTCCCATTGTCATGTCACTGATTTCCTGGGCTGGATCGTTACCCGGCGGCCCATGACCCTTTAGGAACTCTGCAATTCTGTCTTTTCCTAATCGCTTTCGCACTAGAGTCCGTAGGCGTTCTTCAATCTCACCTATTCGTGTAAACGGATCTACCAATTCAGCAAATTCTTCGGCTAAGTCCCAAGCCGTTACAATTCCTTGAAGTCTATTGTCTCGTCCAATAACCAAGACCACGTCGTTTTCGCTCAATTGGCTGACAACTGACTTCAGGTCATCATCGATCTGTACGCTGGCAAAGTCGCTGTCGAGACAATCATGCACGGTCGTAGGGTCACCGTTCATCAATGCTTTCGCCATTGATTTGAACGACACGATTCCTTCGATATCTTTTTCATAGGGTTTCTCTTGGTTTGCGACCGCCAATTGAGAAAAATCGTGCAGGAGCATCATGGTGTATGCCTTATGGATCGACGCGTTAGGAGACACGTACGCGACACTTGTATCTGCCGATTCAAGTTCGGAAACCTTGAAAGTAAGCACTGGCACATTGATGTCAATGTCTTCTTCGTCCTGAAAAGAAGATTCGGAACCATCAGGCTCCGGCGTTCCCTGATCATGGACGGCCTCGGGCATCGTGACCCCGTCTCCGGGTTCAACTAGAGAGAATCTGATCCGAGGTACTCTCAGCGGCATGTCCGCATTGATGGGAGGATCCACTGCCAGCCCAAGCTTTTTCAACATTGCGTTGATCTCGTCAATAGCGGTGGCTCTCCGCCTTACGTACCCAAAGGCGCCAAGCAAGTTCTCGCCCATCCTGTTTTGATTGCGACCCGCCTCCAAGTTGTCCTTGATATCCTGTAAGTACTCTTGCCCTGTCATGACCACTCCTTGCTCTATGAATCCCTGATGCCCGTTCTTCCGCAGCCCGTAAGAAAAGCGTCAAACCTAGACGGCCCCTAAGCCCCGTCTCCACCCTCCCATCCGGGCCGATGTTCTTCACGCCGAAGGAGCTCCCGCACCCGCGACGCCACCTCTGGACTCAGCTTGTCCTCCGACAGGAACCTGGCGACCTCCTCGTCGGTGTACACTCTGAGAGAGTCCGATTCTTGCTGTATGGGTTCGAGCATGATGACATACCTCTACCGATCTACGCGCCGAATAACCGAACAGCCATGACCGCGATAGTAGATGCGGCGACTACCGCTGCGGTCATTGTCCCCACCATCCACTTGATGAGGTCGGCCTTCATTTCCCCCATGCTCTCTCTGATGGAACCGAGGGCTTTCTCCATATCGGCCCGAAGATTCGCCAAATCCTCTTTAGTCGCCAGATTAGGCAGAGTCGTTTCTATTCGGGCAATGCGTTCTTCTGTCGTCATGAGGCTCCCTCGTCAGTGATGATTAACTTCACTATATGAGAGAAGCTGAGGGCCGTCAACCGCGCCGCCGCGCCAGAACCTGTGTCAGTTTAGTAGGCGCCACCAGTTCTGGACTTATCCTAGAAGGAGTATAAAACTTCAGGAGGGTCCAGACCGATGGCAATATCCAGCTTAGCGCAAACCGACAACGAAGACCAACTAAGCGCGGACATGGAGCCTGTGTCGCTTTAGTAGGTATGCCGCTAAAGGACACGAAAACAAGGGGGCCGTCATTCCGGCGAAGGCCGGAATCCAGAAGTGGGGAGAGTAGCATCCCGCCTACCAAACTGACACAGGCTCACAGTTCAGACACCCCCCTTGACACGAACCGCCGTTCCCCAATATCATAGAACATATCGGTTCCCTGATACCCAACCCAAAGGTGATAAGACCATGCTAGACCCGGAAATCAAAAGCCTCCTCTCCGAATTCGACAAGTTCTCATTCCGGCCTCCGGCCTGGACCTATGCCCACGCCACATATCCCCTCAAGAAGAAGGGCTACATTTTCGCATCCGACGGACACGACCCCTTCATATACGACCCCGACCTCGGCAGATACACCCCCGCCAACGACAGGCTCAGAAGCATCCTCGTCGACCTCTACGCCGCCTACAAAGACTGGTGCGCGGCCAACCGCCACAACCCAGTCAGCGCCCACCGACTCTACACCTCCGTCTGGGACATCTTCAGAGTAAAAACGCATAACTCTCACGGACGCCGCCTGTTCAAGGGCAATCCCCGAGACACCACAAACGGGTGCAGAAGGTGCAGATAGGGAGCAGAAATGATTTCCCCAAAATGCCCCGTCTCCCAAAGCTGGACCGATCCTCTCTCAGCTTTGACGGGTGCAGAGGGTGCAGAAGGTGCAGGTATTTCAAAAAACTTTTTCCACCCCTAACAACATACGAGTCAATAAACTTGATACAACCCGACTCAACCCCTTCCTCAATAAGGGGTCGGAACCCGCGCAGCGGCTCGCCGCTCGGCAATCCGGAGGAGCGGGGCAAGTGGGGTGTGATACCCTCACCTACCAAACTGACACAGTCTCCCGCGTCACCCCTAATCCCTAGTCTCCACCCTGCCATGCGGAGTGATGTTGTTCACGCCGGAGGCCGACTCGAACGCGGTGGCTCGGACTGACGCCTCGACGCTCTCGCCGGGTTGGACCAAGAGCGCGGTGCCGTTTTCTATCGCTTTCATCAGCCCTTCGTTCGTCCAACTTGTGAAGGGTTCGAGGCCGATGTTGTAGGTTCGCCCGTACCAGGGGTGGCCGAACCCGCCGGCCAGCGACTGCCAGTACCAGAGGTACTTATATACTTCCTTCGAGAAGCGGACGCCGAAACCCAGCCCCATCTCGCGGTTCGTGACGGCGTACCAGCCCTCAGGCATGTCCGTGACGTAGGCCATGTCGTAGCCCTGCCACTCCGGGCCGGGGACTTTGCTCAGGTCGAGAGACGACCCATCCTTGAGCGGGACATTCGGCCACGCGCCTTCGTATCCGGCCTCGAGCTTGTTGTTGGGATGGAAGTCCTCGGGATGGCTGAGGACCGTTCCGCCGGGCAGATCGATCACGCAGGCGCCGCTCAGGAACGGCGCGCCCAGCGCGATGTGCTCCCCCCACACGCAGTGGACAGGCTCCGCCCCCTCGTTGGTGAGGCGCTGGTCTATTTCCAAGACGGGCGACCCGCTGGACAGCGACAGCGTCTTCTCGAAGTAGAACGGCGTGCGGTAGGTGCGGACCGAGAACCTCATGCTCACCCTTTCCGGCGTGTCCTGGAGGATTACCGAGTCCCAGGGCATCATGTTGACCTCGGCGTGAAGGCCCATGTCCGCAAAGCCGTAAACGGACGGGAACCCGCCGCCCGGCAGGACGGTCTGCCAGCCGCCCTCGTAGTAGTCCAGCCACACGTTGGGGGGCGATCCGGTCGTCGGAGTGAACCGGCGCGGGTCGCGGACTCCCCACGGCGAGCGCCACATGAAATCCGTATCCGTGGGCTTGTGGACGAATTGGTAGATGTCCGCGCCCTTGTCTATGAGCACGACGATTCTCAGTGCCTCATTCTCGATTACGGCGGTCTTCAGTCCGCGAAATGCCCAGTCGTCAGAGACTCGGGCGCCATAGGTCCGTTCGTGTTGGTAGTGCATTTTTGAAACTCCATTCGGAAACTATGTATCTTTCACCCTCACCCCAGCCCTCTCCCTCAAGGGAGAGGGGGATTTTGTTCACCGACCAGAAGATTCGTGGCCGATTGTTCTGCATCTTGGTTTGGGGCAACTTGATGACGCCGCTTCATAAGGTAGGTCGGAACGACGACGAGCGCTGCTGACTGTATGACGATCGCGAACGCTATCAGCAGGGTCGCGTCGAGGAAGAACCCCTGCGGGAACATGGCGATCAGGTAGTCCTGCCTGGGGTCTAGCTGCCACAGGTCGTTGCTGAAGCTGATGATGTGGAACGCGAGGAACAGCCTGTCGAAGCCGACCAGCGATCCCAGTCCGACCAGCAGCACGAGCCCAAGCGTTGCCCCGCCGCTCCATCGGAGAAGACGGCCCAAAGTCAGCAGGAACGCGCGGCGCCTCAGCGCGAATCCGCCCGCGATGAACAGCAGCAGGTAGAGCGCGCTGATCTCCGAGACCCTGTACACTCCCTGCACCAGACCCTTCACGTCGCGCATGTGCAGGACCTCGCGCTCGTTGTACAGGTTGCTCACGCGGACTCCTCGAACGACGACATTGATCTCCAGCAGGTCGGCGTCGTTGTTGAAGTAGTCGCGGATCTGGCGGCCGGCCGAGATAAGCTCCTCGCGCTCGATTCCGGTGTAGTCGGGGATGTCGTACCTGTCGAACCCGTAAGAGTAGAGCGGTGGGAAATTGATGACCCACCGCACGTTGAACGCGATCAGAAACAGAAAGACGGCCACGAAGAACAGAGCCGTGGCCGGAATCGTGAGCGGTTTGGCAATTTTCATGTCGGGCGTCATCGGTTAGCATCTTATGGCGGCGGTATTGGGGTGTCAACCGACGCCGACGCCGCAAACCGAAAAGGGAGTCTCACTTTGACCAGCCAGCACGATTTTCTAAGCACGTTCGACGGGGTACGCAAGCTGACGGCCAAACTTCGAGGTCCCGACGGCTGCCCCTGGGACAAGGAGCAGACCGCCGATACGCTCAAGCACCTCTTTCTGGAGGAGTGCTACGAACTGGTCGAGGCCATAGAAGAGGGAGACGCGGCCAAGATGTCTGAGGAACTGGGCGACGTGCTGTTTCACGCAGCCTCGCAGATACAGATCGCGGAGGAGTCGGGAGCGTTCACCGGCGCGGACGTGTGCAAAGGCGTGATCGACAAGCTGGTGCGAAGGCATCCGCACGTCTTCGCGGACACGGTAATGGACGACGCCTCCGAGGCCGTGCCGCGCTGGGACAAGATCAAGCGGGCGGAGATGGCGGGCACGGAGCGGTCGATCCTGGACGGCGTCCCGAAGGCCATGCCCGCGCTAAGCTACGCGCAGGCGATACAGGGCCGCGCTGCCAGAATGGGCTTCGACTGGGACGACTACACCGGAGTGCTGGACAAAGTAGCGGAGGAACTGCGCGAAATTCGAGACGCGCCTGAGCAAGACCGCGAGGGTGAGATCGGAGACTTGCTGTTCACGGTGGTGAACGCGTGTCGATGGCTGGGCGTCGAGGCGGAGAGCGCGCTCAGGCAGACGAACCGCAAGGTGTACTCACGCTTCACGACGATGGAACGTCTGGCCCGGCAGCGGGGCCTCGACTTCGACTCAAGCTCACTCGACGAGAAGGAGGAACTGTGGCAGGAGGCGAAGGGGGTGGAGTAGGGATTGGGGAGGTTGGGAGTACTCAGTCTATGCCTCATAGCGCTTGGAAGTGGAGTCTGGGCGTCTGGGTCAGCAGTGGTAGCTCATAAGCTCTGATCGCTCGCATAGCATAAAGGGATGGTGGGGTGTCAATCCCTCTGTTCAAGCAAGCTGAGAGACATGGGATCAGTGAACCCTAGCCTCCAGTGACAGTTCAACCGCGATTTTGCAAATGTATGCAACCACGTTTTACGAAAGCAATGTAGGTACAAATCTGCCACACAGAACAGTTGCTCAGTCTTGGGTAGTTGAGGGAAACTTATCGAACAGAGCCTCAGTTGCTGTTCATTTATCACGCCCACTTCACCAAGGCAAGTCATCTTCATCGACCTCGTTTATCTTGCCACCTTCATAACATCGTATCATCTGATTGAACAGTATCCGCAGGTCATCACTCATATCCACTACGTATCTTGGTCGAATGCGCTCAGATACATTGATGAGCCTGATTAGCTCATGGAAAATCTCCCAGGCTGCTGTCGAATTTCCTTCAGCAGCAGCTCTATGCGCTTGCATTCCGACCTCGTATAATGAAGGTAACCGATCTCGCAAAACATTAAGCAAAATTACGAAACCAAATGCACTTTCGCTCTCTCGCGCAAGATGACGAACAAAGCGGGGGTCAACATTACTGTCCAGGTGCCTCCTCCGATACCTTTGTTCCTGCGCGGCGGAAATGGTTTCACTAAACTTCTCGTGCATATCTCCAAGATTGGACAATCCACTTTGGATCTCTGATAAAGCAGGAAGCAGGTCCGCAAGTGAGCGTTGCTCAGGATCTTCGCTTTGGCGCAAACGTTGAAGGTCTAGAGAGACCGAGATTGGAGTTTCCAAATCAGATGAGTCGGCTTCCAAAGATTCAATTTGACTCGTAATTGCCTTTGCAGCATCAGCTACACTATCAAGATCCTGAAGATCCACAATTACTGTTCTGGTTCCTGCGACATCAAATGGAAGCGCTTCGCCCTTCTTTATGATCTGTACAAACGGCTTACTAATAGCATGTCGTATGGCTAACTCATAGAAAACGTTAGGATTGCGTTCCGTCAAATCGGCTACGACAAGATCTGCTTCGACGACAAATTGAAGCACCTGACTAGTAATGATGCCGGGCTTATCTATCTCGTCGGCACGAATAGCTTCGTAGCCGCAAGGTTCTACCACAGGACGAATAATGTGCCGCATTACTTGATCGGATCTCTTACGAGTCTCCGACTCCGGTTCACCGATAGGCGCAATTACAAAGCAGATTTTGCTGTTCTCAGCAGACATGTTTTTCCTCCAAGAGATCGCACTGATCCGTACTCATTAGGGTGGGCCAGCTCGTCTCCTCCGACGCCAGTCTCTGCAAGTGTACATTTGAAATTCTTATCAGCTTGGTTCCTCGTGGGCGAGAACAGCTTCCACCATCCAGGCATCAACTCCGGGAAACCACTCAAGGAACTGCTCCACTGTCGCTCCGTCTCTGAGACTTTCGAACAGGGCAGACACCGGAACTCGTGTCTCGCGAAACACCCAAGCGCCGCTGACCTTGTCCGGGTCTCGCTCAATCGCGGAGCAGTGCTCCCAGTTTGTCATTTTGTATGTCTCATGGGTGTCGATACTATCACCTAATCAGGAGAGAAATCATTTCTCGCTTGGTGACGCGAGTTCAGATTCTACGGTGATCAGATTGATGCGCTGATCTAATGGTAGAAACAATGATCCAAGAGTGTCAACCAGCACGGCACTCAGTTTGTATCTTCAGCGCCCATCCCCAGCTGCTCCCCCTCACGGGGCAGTACCTCCGGGGGTTTGCGCTCTTCGTCGGTTGGGGTAGGCAGGTCATCGGCCGAGAACAGAGCGGAACCGCAGACCTCGTCGAGAAGCGCGACGCCTTCGGGTTCTAGGGTGATTGTGGCTTCTAGCAGCCATAGCAGTTCGATCAACTCCTCGCCGAACGTCCAGCGCTCGGGGCGTATTTCATCGAGCGGTGACGACTTGCGGCCGGATGGGACCAACTTACGGTAGTCCAGCCAAGACTTGACCACCTGGAGACCGGACACGGAGTAGTTCCAGACTTCGGGTTCGACGGGCGCGAACTCGCCGTCTCCGACATGTAGGGTTTTCGCGCCGGGGTTGTAGTGGTACCCGGCGGGGTACTCGTCCAGGGACACCGGCTCGGTGCATCTGGCTTCTCCCTGTGGAAGCGAGCGGTGGGTGTGCAGATGCAAGAGGCGCTCGCCATGATCGGCGACGCGCGCGAAGAGGTCCGAGTCTTTGCTGATCGGAAGACGCGGCGGCGGCAGTTCAAGCTCATCCCAGAAGCGGCGGACATACTCAGGCTGGGAGAGGATACCGTAGGCGTATGCAAACAGCCGCTCGGGAGTAATCGGATTTCCGTGAACGGCTGCGAGTTCCTCCAGCAGGCCGCCCGTCACATTCGGCTCAGCGGCGTCCGCATCACGCCAGAGGGGCATGATGTGCTTGCCTCCGAATGAACCTCTGAAGTGGTGCAGGTCGGGAATATCAGCCGTGGCAACCGCAACGGGTCCTTGTCCCGTCACGGCGGTCAGCAGACTGGTCATGTAAAGCTGCTGTGAGCTATGCACACGATTCAAGACTGGGCGATTTCTGTCGCCCAGTCTTGCATCGCGCAAAATGTACTGCCGGTCGAACGTGCGGTACGCGTAGGGAACTATCTCAGGAGCCGCTGTATCGGAGTCGAGTGTGGCAATAGCCGGGTCGCTCCCACATTCAATCAACCGGGGATACTCACGCCGAACAGTACGGTCCCGAGTCTGCCTGAACAAGCGGGCGCGTTCTTGCGGAGGTTCTGAGAGCAGAGTCCACCACCTCTGTTCAAGAAGCTCGCGAGTTTCACCGATGGGCCATGTTCGCTTGAACTGTACACCGGAGTGCTGCCAAGGAAATACATCGGTGATCGTCGGCCAATCAAGGTAATCTCCGGTTCCCGCCGGATAGAAGGGGGCATCCCAATCGGAAGAGCACTCACGCCAATCCAAATCGTTGAAAGACTCAACGGAATCGAGAGTTTCGAGCTTCTCTGGCTCGGATCCGGTCAGCTTGACCTTGTGAACCTTCGCCGGGGTGTCGGGAGAAGGTGGGCCGTGGCGAACTCCTATGGCAATCGCGACCGGTGTACGGATGGCGAACACGTTGTCGGTCTTGCGCGCGCCGAGGCTGTCGCCTTCAAGGTCTATGATCCAGAGTTCGTCGAATACTTCCCGCATCTTGCGGCGCATCCCGACGAAACCGGGACCCCGGAGGTAAGAAGACGCGGTGATGAAGGTTACGATTCCGGGGTCGTCCGTGGAGTCGAACACCTTCCAGAGCGCCCAACGCCAGAAGTAAACGTAGTCGTTGTATAGGTTCTTGAGATGAACCCCGGCGCCCGCTGCGCGAGCGGGGGCGAGAAAGTCGTTGAAAATCGGGAGATCGCCATTTCCGTTGTCCCCGTAGCGCACCCATCCACCCTTGCGCTGGCCCTCGTCGGAGTCGGGGTCGCGCTGCTCGCGGTCATAAGGGGGGTTGCCGAGACACACGACAACCGGGACGGCATTCTTGACCTCCTGAGCGCGCTCTCGCTCTAGGCCGATCTGCTCCTGCATCATGGAGGCGGTAAACTCTGGCAGCCGATTGGGGGATTCGAGAGTGTCGGTCAGATAGACGCGGGGCGGATGGCCGCCCACGCCGTTCTCGCGCAGACGTTGGGCGATGCGCAAGTGAGCGACGGAGTAGGGACCGACCAGCAGTTCAAAGGCGTAGAGCCTGTCCGCGAGGTCGGCGACTCTCTGCGGGACCATGCCTGAGCCATAGCGGTCGCGAACCGCATTGGAGGCGTGCTCGATCACGGCCAGGGGATACGTGCCTGTGCCCACCGCGGGATCCAGCACGGTCACGCCGGCGGCGGCGAACGCGAGCGGCTTGGAGAAGCGGGTCTTCAGCAACTCGCCTGCGAGCCGCACCTGGCAGCGCACGACCTCGACCGGAGTGAAATAGACGCCTCGATCCTTTCGGAGCTTGGGGTCGTAAGCGCCTAGGAAATCTTCGTAAAAGTAGAGCCAGTGGTCGCCGTGCTGCTCGAACTGGACGGAGTTGACTCCCGCGATGGCCCGCTCCAATAGCTCGACCGGCATGAGCAGCTTCTCTCGGACGGACGGCACCTCCATCAGGCTGAGCGCTTCGGCCAGCAGAGCGTGGTCGTCTCGGAGCGCATCGGCGGCTAAGGCGGGTCGAAGGTTCTCGGCGCCCTCCAACCTGGCGAGAAGCAGAGCGTAGGTGAGCGTCTGCGCGTAGGCGTCGGCAAACTGGTCGTCGTCCGCGCCCGGGAAAAGCAGCCGTCCCCACTCGGTTGCCAGCGTTCTCAATGGGCTGTCCGCGCGGCCCAACTCGGCGCCGACCTCATCGCGGAGGATGCGAGTGAGGGGCGCGAGGAACTCGGCTAGACCCTGCGCCGTGCCGGGGACGATGGGTTCCCAGGTCAGGAAGCTGTGGAGAAGCTGGTCGAACTGGGCCAATATCTCCTGCTGAAAGAGCGAGGTGCGTCCCAATCGAATATCGTCGGAGATTCTGATGCGCGCCCAAGAGAGCTTGCCTGAGTGGTAGAGGCTCCATTCCGAGCCGTCGGTGTAGATGAGATTCGGCAACTGCTTGAAGCGTTGCCACTGCGCTTTGTTGGGCCCTGTGAAGTTTTCGGGGCGAGCGCCCAGGCCGGGCCGCTTCAACTCGACGTGTCCGACGAGCAGGCCGTCACGGGTGATGCCGAGGTCGGGGCGTCCGTCAACGTTGTCGGGATGCACCTCGGTTCGCCAATTCACGTCGCCAACCACCGCGCCGACCCTTTTGATCAGGTTGCCGACAAGCGGCTTAAGCTGGTCTTCAGGATCGGCGTCAACGGGAAGGCTGAAGTTCGCGACCACCTCGTCGGTGAACTCGCGAACGGCCTCCGTGAATATGTATCCGGCGTTAGTCACGCAAGTTTCTCATTCTCATGCCCCCCTCCGGCGCAGAGTCACGTAGGTAACGACCGTCGACGTTATCAAGCTCAGAAGCCCTCCGATCAGTATGTCCACCGGCACCAGAATGGCGGGCCACGTGGAAATCATCACGAAGATGGGCACGATGTACGTTGCGTAAGCCGCGCAGCCCAGAACGAAGCTGTTCTGCATCGCCTTGCGAAGGTTGTTCTCCTTCACTGCCGGTTCGATGGCTAAGTAGCTGTTGCCCAGCGCGATCAGCGCGAAGAACGCAAGCAAGGCCAGCATCTCGACCCCGCCCCACTCAGTCGGCTGCTTTCCGAAGGCGTCTAAGAGCGCGTCGTTGCCGCTCGCCTCGTAGAGACTCTCGTACATGTTCCGAGCTATGGGCGAGACGTTCCATACTATATCGACTACCGCGTAAACTAAGAAAGCCGCTACGAATCTGACGTATTGCATACTCACCTCTCATGGTTTGAACTAGTTGGCCTGCCATTGATCCTTGTACCGCTTGGACATTTGAGCCGGAGCGCTACTTGAACCGCGGGGCCGCGCGCCGGGGGATGTCTTGGCGTGGAGGGGTAAGCGCGTCGGTACGCGCCTCCGGAGCGAGTAGCAACTCTTTGAGGTCCGGCCTCGTCATACGCAGCAAGCGTCGCCACTGGTCGATTGGGACCAGCACGGCGGCCTCGACGCCCCGCTTGGTGACGACCTGCGGGCCATCCACAAGGCTCGTCTCCAGCATCTCGCTGAACCGGGCCTTCGCCTCCTGTACCTGCCATTTATTGCTCATACTCCCTCCATAAAGATCATGCCAGAATTGGCTAGATGTGAGACTAGCGTTCTTGTTGCGGAATGTCAAGTCAAGCTTCCTCGGACGAACTCTACCGGACGTTGTAGCGATCAAGGTGAACCGGCAGAACCCGAATCACGTCCAGCGCCGGCCTTGCCAGAGACGGCGCTCGACGTGCTCCGATACCGAGTCAACCAGGCTGTCCGCCAGGGGGCGGAAGATAAGGTCGCGCAGGCTGCGCTTGGGATGCAGATAGACCGGCCGCTTTGGGACCCCCGCCGCCTTGGCCGCGAGGTCAAGGGCATGTTCGAGGTCCCCGACCTCGTCCACCAGTCCGACTTCGAGCGCGCGCCGGGAAAGATAGACCTCTCCGGTCGCAAGGTCACGCACAGCGCTCTCATCCAGTCCGCGCCTCTCCGCTACGATCTCTATGAAAGCGTCGTATGTCCCGTCGATAAGCTGCTGGAGCTTCTCTTCCTCTTCAGGGGTCGTCTCGCGCCAAGGCGCTCCGAGGTCTTTGAATCTGCCGCCCTTGTTCACGTTGACCCCAATGCCCGCCTTTTCCAGAAGCTGTTGGAGAGCGGGACGGACTGAAATCACGCCAATCGACCCCACGATTGACCCGGGCGCCGCGACTATCGTGTGCGCCGCGCAGGCGATCATGTACCCGCCGGACGCGCCGACGCCTCGAATGTTGGCGACTACCGGCTTGCGGTCGGCGACTCGCCTGACGGCGCGATAGATGTAGTCTGAGGCGGACGCGCCGCCTCCGGGCGAATCTATGTCTAGGACGAGCGCGCGGAAACGCCGGTCGTCGAGTATCTGCTTCATGAGACGCTCGATTTCAGGCGACTTGACCGAGCCGCCGATCGAGCCGTGAATCTGCACGACCGCCGTCCTGCCTCCCATGACTCCCGACTTCAGACTTCTGAGGACTAACATTGATCGATCTCCATGTGTGTTAGAGACAACTAGCCGGGGACAGGCGCAGATTGGTCGGACCTCAGAACCTCGAACTCCAAGGTATTCTGCAACGGAGCGTAGGTCATCTTCCAGTTCAGCAATACGTCTCGGCCAAGTAGGGACGGCAAGTTCTGGTTAACGTTGGGCGGTTCTCCAATAACCACATTCAAGAAGTAGAGGTGGGCTTGAAGTTGACCTTCAAAATACATGATTACGGGTTCATTGTAGTAGGTCACCTGTCCGCCAATTCCTGAAATCGGGATGGGATGCTGTGAGCGGCCAAAGTGCAATCTTACTTCCTCGTCATCTTGTGGATGAATCGACGTTGCATCGGCTCCAGTATCCACCAAGAAGCGAATCGTCCGACCCAAGCCCAGACGACGGAAGTAAACAAAGGCTTCAACGTATGGGCGACCGTACTGATCGACCTCACCGGAGATCACAGAATCATCACCGGCGGATTGGTGTCCAGTAACTCAGTAAAAACATCCCCCCTGTCGATGCCCTTCCTATCCAACTCAGCGAGTACGCCTTTATGATCGTCGGCAACGGCCACAACCCCGTCCTCGCTCATCGCCACCCACTTGTCCGGGTAGGTCTCCATCAAGGCGTCGCGCTCGTCATTCATCCGCTTGATGCACCTGCGAAACATTCGCATCTTTTCAGCAATCACCTCAAGGCCGCCGATTTCCTCTATAATCCCTTCCCAAAATGCCTCGTCCACTACTTCGTCTGTCGTCGGTGACTCCACCATGTCTTGCCTCCATCATTTTGTCTCACAGACTCTCGCCGCCTCATTATACACTCAACCGATTCGGCCTACCTCAGCCGTAGCGACGTATGCGCGCTCCCGCTGCGCATGATCGGGTCCCAGTCCGGGTTGATGACGCTCCACGGCAGCACGCCGCAGCGCTCCGCCCACTCCTCGTAGAGACCTTCGAGCTCCTGCGCCTTGGGCCGGTTTCGTCGGTAGAGATCGTTGAGCTCCGTCCTGTCGGTCTCCATGTCGTACAGCTCCCATGGTCCGCCTATGGCGGAGACCAGCTTCCACTGTCCCTGCCGAATCGCGCGGCTGCCCTCGTGCTCCCAGAAGATGGGCTGCTCTCGGCTCCACTCCCCACGCTCGATTGCCGACAAGAAACTCTCCCCTTCCAAAGGCAGCGTCTGATGCCCCTCCCGCTCCGTCGGGTGAGACGCGCCCGCCGCCTGAAGACACGTCGGCATGATGTCGATCAAGTGCGTCGGAGTGTGTACGATGCCCGGCTCGCCGATCCTGTCCGGCCAGCTCAGGATGAACGGCGTGGAAATGCCGCCCTCGTGAGTCCAGCGCTTGTACCTTCGGAACGGCGAATTCGAGGCGTTCGCCCAAGGGAGGTCGTAGCTCATGAATGTCTGAGCATTGCCGGGGCGCAGACCCCTGATGTTGCCGAGCACGATCGGCGTGCCGTCCGGGTTCGGCCCCCTGTACCTCTCCGGCTGTGCGCGGCTGCCCTCCTCAGCCAGGAACTCGGCGCATCCGCCGTTGTCCGACAGGAACATGATGATGGTATTGCCGTCCGCCCCGGCCCTGCGAAGCGCGGACACTATCTTGCCGACTCCCTGGTCGAGCCTGTCGATCTGCGCCGAGTACACCGCCATTCGGATGTCTTCCCAGTCGCGGTCGGCGGCCTCGTCCCAGGGCGGGCTGTCCGGGTCGCGAGGGCTGATCTCCCACTTCTCGTCCAAGATGCCCATTCCCCTCAACTGCTCGTGCCGTCCCGTCCTGAGCGACTCCCAGCCGCCGCGGTACTTGCCCTCGTAGCGCGCGATGTCCTCATCGAGAGCGTGAAGCGGCCAGTGTGGGGCGGTATAGCCGACGTACAGGAAGAACGGCTCTTCAGAGGCCGTCGCGTCCTCGATCATATCGACGGCCTTGTCGCTGATCGCATCGGTAAGGTAGAAGTCCTCCACGTCGCGCGGAAGCAGCGTATCCTGCTCCGCCAGCGTGTTGGGGAAGAAGTAGCTCCCGCCGCCGCTGAAGATGCCGAAGTAGCGGTCGAAGCCGCGCTGAGTCGGAATCGGGAAGCCCGGCCCGCCCGGGTTCCAGCTATCGCGCGCGGTGGCGTTGTAGTCGCCCCCGACGTGCCACTTGCCCGACATGAGCGTTTGGTATCCGGCGGCTTTTAGCGCCTCGGCGATTGTGACGACGTTATCCCGCAGGTAGCCCTGGTACTCTGGCCGTCCGAGGTCGGCGACCATGTGCCCGACGCCCGCCTGATGAGGATGTACTCCCGTCAGCAGCGCCGCGCGCGATGGGCAGCACCGCGCCGAGTTGTACATCTGCGAGAAGCGCAGGCCCGACGAGGCGAGCGCGTCCAGGTTGGGCGTAGCGATCTCCGAGCCGAAGCAGCCGAGGTCCGAGTAGCCCATGTCGTCGGCGAGGATGATGATGATATTTGGCCTGCTGTCGGCGGTCATGCTGAGTCTCCTTAGATCTGGGAACGATTTGGCGTGCGGCGCACGAATCCGCCCCACCTGCGTTCGTACTCGATGGACAAAGACCTGAACCTGCGCGCGTACTCTTCCGTGTGCAGCGGCGTAGTGGTCATGATCAGCGCATCTTCGCGGTTGTCGGAGTAGTAGCGCTTCCGCACCCCCTGCTTGGTGAAGCCATACTTCTTGTAGAGGTTCTGGGCAACGTGGTTCGATATCCGCACCTCCAGCGTCATCACCTCCGACCTCATCTGCCGCGCCTGCTCGATGGCTGAGATGAGCAGCATCTCGCCGAGTCCCAGTCCTCTGTACTCCGACCGCACCCCGATTGACACGATGTGTACCTCGTCCGCGATGTACCAGAGACCGACGAACCCCGTCACAAGTTCCTCTCCCGGTCGCCAGGTGTCCGCATGTCGTCTCCACACCCCCCGAGCGCTCCGCGCCAGCCGGTTGAGAAAAGGGCCGTTCGGAGATTCGACTGGGTAGTCCGGCAGCGGCGGAAGGTCCGGGGAAGGACGCCCATGAACGTCGCTTCGCGCGGCCACCAAATACTGAGCCGTCTTGTTTCTGAGCTCGCGGCGGAACGACGTTGACGGAAACTGCGTCGGGAAGGCGTCCTTTTCGACCTCCGACACCTGCCGCAGATGCCGTTCCTCCATGGGCCGCACGACGAACGGCCTAACGCGGGCTGGCGACTGTTGCCGCGCTGCATTCACCGCGCCCGCCATACTCAGCCACCCTCCCTTCCCAGGTCCGGGTGAATTCGCAGCCTTGCCGCCTTCAGAGCGTTCGTCAGCAGCATCGCGATCGTCATGGGGCCGACACCGCCGGGCACCGGCGTAATCGCGCCCGCCTTCCGACTGACCGGCTCATAGTCCACGTCGCCGACCAGACGGTAGCCGCGCCTGCGCTCCGGCGCTTCTACCCGGTTGATCCCGACGTCGATCACCACCGCGCCCTCCTTCACCATGTCCGCGGTGAGGAACCGCGCTCTGCCGATAGCCGCGATGATGATGTCCGCCTGCCGCGTGACGGCGGCGAGGTCGCGGGTTCGGGTGTGGCAGACCGACACCGTCGCGTTGGCCCCCTCCGCCCTCTGCATCAACAGGCTCGCGATGGGCTTGCCGACGATGCTGGAGCGTCCGAGAACCGCCACGTTCTGACCGCCGGGGTCGAATCCCGACCGCAGAAGCATCTGCTGTATGCCGGCTGGAGTGGCCGGAATGAACCGAGGCCGCCCCGCCATCAGAAGCCCCATGTTGAACGGATGCAGTCCGTCAACGTCCTTGGCCGGGTCGATAGATTCCATCACGGCATTCTCGTCTATGTGATCCGGCAGCGGAAGCTGAACCAATATGCCGTGGATGCGGTCGTCGGAGTTCAGCCCCCGGACCGCGTCCAGAACCTCCCGCTCCGACGCCGTGCCCGACAGCCTGACCGATTCAGACACCATCCCCGCCTCTCGCGCCGCCCGCCCCTTGTTGCGAACATACACAGCGGAGGCGGGGTCGTCTCCAACCAGCACCACGGCAAGTCCGGGCACGACCCCGTGCTTGCCGCGCATCTCCTCCACCCCGTCCGAGACCTCGGCCCTAACCTGCTCAGCTATGCGCGTTCCATCGATGATACTCGCAGCCATCCCCCGGCTCCCATACTTCAAGTTCAAGAGTGCCCAAATTATACAGCATCGAGCCATGTCAATTTGCCAGACGCCAATCCCCCTTCCTGTCATTCCTCTGAAAATAGAAATCCAGACCTCAAACCGTCATTACCATGAAAATAGCAGCCACACCAACCAAACCGTCATTACCATGAAAATAGCAGCCACACCAACCAAACCGTCATTACCATGAAAATAGCAGCCACACCAACCAAACCGTCATTCCGGCGAAGGCCGGAATCCAGAGAGGCCCGGGGCTGGGCCACGCCATTTTCATCCCTCTTATGTGGCCTGACAAGGCCATGGTGATTCCGGCGAAGGCCGGAATCCAGAGAGGCCCGGGGCTGGGCCACGCCATTTTCATCCCTCTTATGTGGCCTGACAAGGCCATGGTGATTCCGGCGAAGGCCGGAATCCAGAGAGGCCCGGGGCTGGGCCACGCCATTTTCATCCCTCTTATGTGGCCTGACAAGGCCATGGTGATTCCGGCGAAGAGCCTGCCCCGTACTCGATACGGGGGCGTCCCTCGTGGGCGCCCACACCCGCCCGCAACCGCCAAATACCCGTAGGAGCGCCGGTATGTTGCGGAATGGCGTGGGGCGCGCTAACATGCCAGTCTAAGGCGCTTCTAAAAAGCATCCGTCATTCGGAGGGAGTCATGAGCAACGTCGTCCTTGTGGTCGATATGGTTGTGGGGTTCATGGAACCGGGCCACAATCTCTACTGCGGCGACGACTCGCGCAGGATAATCCCCAATATCCAAGGTCTAATCGAGCGAGAGCGGGCGAACGGGTCCGAGATCGTCTTCATCTGCGATACGCACGATCCCGACGACCTTGAGTTCCAAATGTTCCCCGTCCACTGTGTTCGCGGCACCGAGGAGGCTGAGGTCATTCCTGAACTGCGAGGGTACGAGGGAAGGACGCTGCGCAAGCGCCGGTACAGCGCGTTCTTCGAGACGGACCTCGAAGACATTCTGGCCGACCTGGCCCCGGACAAGGTGATCGTGTGCGGCGTATGCACCGACATCTGCGTCATGCACACGACCGCCGACGCCCGCAACCGCGACTACGCGGTGGAGATTCCGACCGACTGCGTCGCCAGCTTCGATCAGGATGCCCACAAGAACGCGCTGACGCACATCGAGAAGATACTAGGCGGGCGTCTGGTAAACTCCAACGCCACGAACTAGACAGAGGCGAAACAGGTATATGGTCAACATCAACATCCCATCGTCACCATTCGAGATACGCCCGTCCGTCCGCGTGGGCGAGACGGCGGACGTGTATCTTCAGCGCACGCTCACGATCCTGCGAAACGAGAGCGCCAATCCGACGGTCGCAATGGAGTTCTTCCCCGAGCGGGGCGGGCTTCTGTGCGGCGTCAGGGAGGTGCGCTCGCTGCTGGAAGAGGTTCTTCCGGACGTTGGAGCCGAGGTGTGGGCGCTGGACGAGGGCGATGCGCTGGCGCCCGGAGAGGTCGCCCTTCGGATCAAAGCGCCTTACGGCTCTTTCGGCCTGTACGAGACCGCGCTCTGCGGCATCCTGTCGTCATCTACGGGATGGGCTACGGCAGCCAGGGAGTGCGTGGTCGCCGCCGGAGGAATCCAGGACGGCATCCCGGTAATCGCGACTCCGGCGCGCCACGTCCACCCGAACATCGCAGCGAACATAGACTACGCCGCCGTCAGGGGCGGGTGCGCCTCTTGCTCGACGATAGTGGGCGCGAGAATGGCGGGAATAATGCCCGAAAGCGGCAACATGCCGCACGCGCTGCCGCTGCTCATGGGCGACACGGTGAAGGCTATCCAGGTGTTCGACCGGCACATGCCGCAGGAGGTGCCGCGAGTCGCGCTGGTGGACACGTTCAAAGACGAGGGCGAAGAGGCGCTCAACGTCGCGCAGGCGCTTCGAGACCGGCTGAGGGGCATCCGTCTCGACACTCCGAAGGAGCGTGGAGGCGTCTCGGTGGATATGGTCAAGGAGGTGCGGTCCAGGCTAGACCTAGCGGGGTTCAGGCACGTTGAAATATACGTGAGCGGCGGGTTCGATCCGGAGCGCATCAGGGACTTCGTGGCCGCCGACGCTCCGGTGGACAGGTTCATAGTCGGGACGTACATTTCCGATGCCAAGCCGAACAACTTCACGGCGGACATTCACGAGGTGGACGGCAGACCGATGGCCAAGCGCGGACGCATCCCGGGTATCACAGCCAATCCGCGGCTCGACCGCGTTATTTAAATTAAAGAGGCGAGCCGCGTCAGACCTCTTTTGGCGTGAAGGTGATTTCAAGGACCCTCTGCGTATTGAGCGTCACCTTTGCCCAGTCGGCTATGGCCCAGCCGACGACCCAAGCTATCCGCCCGTTCGACTCCAATATAGGCACGCTGTCACGCCAGCGCTGAGGGACGTGGGCGTCGATCATGAAGTCCTTCAGCGACTTGTCTCTGTCCATGCCCAGAGGCCGGAACCTGTCTCCCGGCATCCGCGTTCGCATCCGAAGATCCCGGCCCAAGCTGTCGGCGTCGAAACGCTCCGTGAACCGCAGTCCGGGGGGATATGCCGACATACGGAAACGGCGCCGCGCCGTGCCGTGCAGGAACTGAGCGGTAACGGTCCAACCCTCCAAGGTCGTGTTTCCGGGAACGGATATCCTCGACGGGGTCGAGTTCGCCCACGATAAGGGACGGTCGGCGAAGTCGGCGCGCAGCAAGCGCGCGTGTCGATAGTCAACGAAGAAGCTCAGGTCTCCGGGCAGCTTCATCCGCTTTCCCGACTCACCGGACATGAGACGAACCATATCCTCGACGTGGGACACCTCGATGTCCTCCAGGCCCATATCCAATTTTCTAACTACCCGTTTGAGCAGATGGCGTTGGAGAGAGGGATGCAACTGGGAAAAACGCGCTCGGTCGAGTGAAATACCCTGCTCAATATCATCGGTCAGCATGTCAGCCTCAACACCGTCGAGCTCGCGCTCGATGAAGTCTATGTCAAAAGACACGGAATGGGCGAGACGCGCGAGCGCGGTTTTCACCGAGGGGTTGAACTCTTCGAGACTCGGCATGAGGTCGAGTCTTACCCTGTTTCGGGTGAACCGGGGCGAGAGATTGGACTCGTCGAAGCGCGGCTGAAGACCGTTGCCGACGCAGTACGCCATCGTCTGAGACTTTGGGACGGACAGAAGGGGTCGGAACAGCCTCAAAGTACGGCCCGACACGAGCCTAGTCGAGTCGGCTTGCATTCCGCGCAGCCCGTTGAGTCCCGAACCCCTGAGAATGTGCATGAGCACGGTTTCGGCTTGGTCGTCCAGCGTGTGGGCGACGGCGACGGCGTCCGCCCCTTCGTGTGCCGCGACTTTGGAGAGGAAATCGTACCTGAGACGCCGCGCCGCGTCTTCCAGCGAAAGGCGGCGCTTCCGGCTGAACTCGGAGGCATCGAGCTTGTGGAGGGTGAGGGGCGCCCCTAGCCCGCGCATCGTCTGTCGCACGAAGTCGGCGTCCTCAGCCGACGCTTCCGGGCGCAGGCCGTGATCCAAGTGCGCCGCGTGGAGCCGCAGGCTGAGGTCGTCGCTCAGGGTATGGAGCGCATGGACGAGGGCGAGAGAGTCGGGGCCGCCGGACACGGCTACAACGAGGAACGATCCGGCCAGGTCGCAGGCCCGGATCTGTCTGCGGACTTCGGAGAGGAATGTCTGAGTGGAAGGTTGGGAAGGCATAGTTTTTTCTTTCGTTGTCATGTTTGCCGCCGTGTCCACATAAATGTGATGGTTCACCCTCACCCCAACCCTCTCCCTCAAGGGAGAGGGGGCCTGTTGACTGATATTCGTGGTTGTTTTTGCGTTTACCTACCCTTGTCAGCCCTCAAGGGAGAGGGGGGTTCCCCCGCATCCGCCGTGTACTGGTTTGCATCTATCTTCAAGTTGCGGTTTCGGGGTCGGTGGAGGTCTGGGGCTTGGTTACCTTGATCTCCTCGATCTTGCGGTCTTGCATACTGAGTATCTCGAACTTCATGCCGCGGTAGTCCACCTGCTCGCCCTCTGTCGGAATGTATCCGAGGACGTCGAGCACGAATCCGGCGGTGGTCTCGTATTCGCCCTCGGGCAGATCGATGTCCATCAGCCGGTTGGCTTCCTGGATGCTCATGCCGCCCTCGACGTGGAAGGTATTTTCGTCGATCGCGCGGAACTCCTCCTCGGGAGACTCGCCCTCCTCTCCAACCGGGCCGACGACCACTTCGAGCAGCCGCTTCAGGGTGACGAGTCCGGCAACGGCGCCGAACTCGTCGATGACGATGGCCATCTGGCTGCCGGTGGCGCGCATCTCGTCGAAGAGCTCGGCGATGCGCTTGGTCTCAGGGACGAAGTGGGCGTCGCGGACGACTTGCGTGACCGAGTTATCGTATGTCAGGTTTCGCTGGGCCATGTGCCTGAGCACGTCTTTGGACGAGATTATGCCGATAACGTTTTCGGGCGAGTCGCGGTACACCGGGAACCGAGTGTGGGAGCGCTCCGAGTACGTATCGAGGAACTCCCTGAGAGATGCGCCTCTCTGGACGGAGACCATCTCCATTCTGGGCGTCATGACCTCCCTGACCTGGCGATCGCCGAACTGGAACACGTTCTCCAGCATCTCGGCTTCGGCGGGTTCGAACTCGCCCTCGGCCTCGCCGATGTCTATCAGGGTGCGAAATTCGTCCTCAGTGATGGACGGCTCACTGTCGGCGCTGCCGAGCAAAGCGTTTAGTCCCGTGGTAAGCCATTGCATGATCACCACAATTGGGAGCAGGAGAAACTCGATCCACTTCAGAGGCCGAGAGTATATGAACGCCGTTCTCTCCGAGTTCCGCACGGCCAGAGTCTTGGGTATGATCTCACCGATTATGAGCAGCGCGACTGTGCTCACGCCCGTCGCAATCGCCACACTCGCTCCCTCTGTTCCAAAGAGGGTGATGACGGCGACGGTGACGACGGATGTGAATGCGACGTTGACCAAGTTGTTGCCCACGAGAATGGTGGATAGGAGACGTTCGGGTTCACCGATCATGTCGGCCACCCTACGCGCTCCCGGCACGCCCTCGCTGACTAGATGGGCTATCCGCGTCTTCTGGACGGATAGGAAAGCCGCCTCGGAGCTGGAGAAGAAGCCGGACAGCGCGAGCAGCGCGAAGACCAGAACAAGGCTGAAGTAGTTGTCTAGCATGGTGTCAATTCCTCTTTAGAGACTGGCGTGGATGTGTCACCCTCACCCCAACCCTCTCCCTCAAGGGAGAGGGGGCTTGCTGGTCGATGTGGATGTGTCACCTGTCGTGTGTATGTGTCGTCATTGCGCTTGGTACGATACACGCCGGATTCGAGATTGAGAAAGGGAGTTGGCGGGCATTCTAAACGAAAGCCCTCTCCCATTGAGAGAGAGGGCCGGCGTGAGGATGAAAAGACCCTGTTCCCTGCTTCTGTCAGCCCTTATTCTCTCCCGCCGGAACCACCAGGTCCGCCGGGTCTCCCGAGCCGTTGGGCGAATCCGACAGGTCTCCGGTAATCAGTCCGTGTATCTTGGCTGAGACGTCGGGGTTGTCTCTGAGGAATGCCTTGGAGTTCTCCCTGCCCTGCCCCAGCCTGACATCGCCGAATGAGTAGAACGACCCGCTCTTCTTGACAAGGCCCATATCGGCGCCGATTTCGAGCAGTTCGCCCTCCCTGCTGATGCCCTCGTTGAACATGATGTCGAACTCGGCGGTCTTGAATGGGGAAGCGACCTTGTTCTTGACGACGCGGGCGCGGACGCGGTTGCCGACGAAATCGCCGGCCTTCTTGATGGACTCGGCGCGTCTTAGGTCGAGCCTTACGGAGCTGTAGAACTTGAGGGCGCGGCCCCCGGGGGTGGTCTCAGGGCTGCCCCAGATGACCCCGACCTTCTCTCGGATCTGGTTGATGAAGACGACGGCGCAGTCGGAGCGTCCGATGGCGGCGGTGAGCTTTCTGAGGGCCTGAGACATGAGCCTAGCCTGGAGTCCGACGTGGGTGTCTCCCATCTCGCCGTCGATCTCGGCTTTCGGAACGAGAGCGGCGACGCTGTCAATGACGACGACGTCGACGGCGCTGCTGCGTACCAGGTATTCGCATATTTCGAGGGCCTGCTCGGCGCTGTCGGGCTGTGAGACGAGCAAGTCATCGAGGTTCACGCCGCAGCGGGCGCTGTATCCGGGGTCGAGTGCGTGCTCGGCGTCTATGTACGCCGCGGTGCCGCCCATCTTCTGCGCCTCCGACATGATGTGGTAGGCGAGGGTGGACTTGCCGGAGGACTCGGCTCCGTAGATCTCGACGACTCGTCCGCGAGGTATGCCGCCGACTCCGAGGGCCATGTCGAGGGCGAGGGAGCCGGTGGGTATGGCCTCGACGTGGGCGGCGCCCTGGGCTTCACCCAGCCTCATGATGGCGCCTTTGCCGAACTGCTTGTCGATCTGGCCGATGGCTATTTCGAGGGCTTCGCGTCTCTTGTTGTTCATGCGCACTCTCCATTTTGCGGTAGTGGATAGACTGTTGTTCCATATAGAATAGATGGTCTTTGGGCTGGTGTCAAGGGGTAGAAGCGGACGGAAGCTGTGTCAGATTGGTAGGCGTCGAATTCAACGCAATGGCGCAAGGACAGGAAGGGGTAAGGATTGTCTGAACTGTGATTTTTGTGATTTCGCTGATTTTGGGCGGGCGCTAAAGTCGGGCTGCGGTTTTTTGGATGGTCGGGGCTGGCGTTCAGGGATTTTAGATTTCTCGCTGCGCTCGAAATGACAGTGGGGGCACTCGAAATGACAGTGGGGGCGCTCGAAATGACAGTGGGGGCACTCGAAATGACAGTGGGGGCGCTCGAAATGACAGTGGGGGCGCTCGAAATGACAGTGGGGGCACTCGAAATGAGAGAGGGTGCGGGCGGGACGCCCGCGCTCCCAGGCGCGTTTGGCGGGCGCCGGCGCCCGCGCTCCCAGGGTGGTTAGACCCAGATTTTGATTGGGATTCGTTCTATCATCAGCTCTGTGACGGCGTGGACTAGGGCGTCGACGCGGTCGGGGGATTGGGAGGGGCCGGGCGTGGAGGGGCCAATAGTGTTTGAGCCTGAGGGCGTCATGTTCGTCGAGCGCCTGACGATAGACGCGAGCAAGGGCCGCACGCTGGGCGTGCGGGAGTGGCCTCAACTCGTCGATGATTTCGGATAGGATGTTTTCGGAGGTCGTCATGGTTATGGGTCCGGCGGTTTGCCGTCTTCGGAGTGAGAGGGGTAGATTTTGGCGAGTTTCTTCCGCCTTCGTTCTTCGACGGCGGGCCATGCCTTCTGTCGTTCGAGCTGCATCTTGATGTCGGCCTTGAACTTTTCGGATGCTTCTTTCAGATATGGGGTGGGATCGAAGCCTTCGGGTATCTCAGGCACGGTTATGTTGTCTCTGTGACCGTCCGGGTAGGGCGTGAGTATGCCCTCGTCCTCCATTCGCTGGAGTTTGGCGTCGATTTCGGCCAGGTCGTCGGGGTCGATTTGTCTGACCGGGCGGACGTAGGGTTTGGTCCTCGTTTCGAGGGCGCTGTCGGTTCCGAGGAGACGGTCGAGCAGGATACGCGCGGCTCTTGCGCGGTGGTAGGGGGTGACTTTCGGGTCGTCTTTGGCCCGGGCGATTTCTTTGAGTGTGTCTCGGATGGTCTGTCCGTTGTTGGTGATTTCGATGATGTGTTGTTGGATGGTGAAGTGGATGGTGGATTGTGAATAGTGGTTAGTAGATTGTGGCGAGTGGGTAGTTGGGGCCGGGCCGAGGGCCTGGTCCAGGGAGTCTTTGATTTGGGTTACGGGGCGGGGGTTTTGGGCGTCGGGCACCGAGGGCGATTCGCGAATCGCCCCTACGTCGTTGGCGTCGTTGGCGTCGGATTTGGGTGTTGGGGCCGGGTTGGGGTCGATTTGCCTGGGGCATTTGCCGAATCCTCTGTCGGCGAGGATGTTGGCGGCAGTGATGCGGTCGTTGGGGGTGGCCTTCTGGTCGTTGCCTTGGGCGATGTCGTGTAGGATCTCGATGAGTTCGAGACCGTTGTCGGTTTCCTCGCGGATGGCGTTGGCGAAGTCGAGGGCCGGGTTAGATGGTGTCTGTTGGGTTTGTTGAGTCATTAGTTTTTGGTTTTTAGTTTTTAGTGGTTGGTGGATAGTGGATAGTGGGTGTACGACAGTTCTGTTTAGAATACATGGTCTTTGGGCTGGTGTCAAGGGGTAGAATCAGGATTTGCGGGATTGGGGGATATTCAGGATGGGGTTGGTTGGTGGATATAGGTTGTCCACGGGTCACTAAGGGGCGCTAAGGGTTGTATGAACTGTGATTTTTGTGATTGTGGTGATTTCGCTGATTGGGTGGGAGTCCGGGCTGTTTCCGGTCTTGGCGTCAGTCGAACTCCCGCAGGCGTCGCTGCGTGACCATTATGAGCGCGGTGGTCAGAAGCAGCAGAATGCCCAGCATCCCGACCGCGAATTGGCCTCCCATCCTCTCCGCGATCGCCCCGGCGGGCAGCACTCCCAGGGGCATCAGGCCGAAGTTCATCATGAAGACGCTCATGACTCTCCCCCGGTACCTATCGTCCACCTCCTCCATTATCAGCGCCATCATGAGCGTGCGACGTCCGGCGTCTCCGAGTCCCATCAATATCATGAGCGCAGCGGCCACGTAGTACAGGGGTATGGCGGCCACGAGAACCAACGCGATCCCGCTGGCGAAACTGCCGGCCAGCAGCGTCAAGCCTCTGCTCCGCTTGCCCATGGAGGCGATGAACAGCGCGCCCACGAGCGATCCGACTCCCATTATCGTGACAAGCAGCCCCAGAGATTCCGGCCCGCGGTCGTACACGTCCACCACGAAGACCGGCATGAGGAAACGGAACGGCATCGCCAGCAGGGCGGTCGCCAATCCCATTATCAAGAGGAGCAATACTATTGGACTGCGGACAATGTATCTCAGCCCCTCGACGATGTCGCTGAACACGGGGACGCTCGGGCGGCTTGCGCTTCCACCCCCAGCCGAAACTAGAGCGGTGAGCGCTATCGCGACGACGCAGCAACCCGCAATCAGAAAGTACACGCCGTCCGGCCCGATTACGTTGTACAGGCCGCCCCCGAACATCGGGGCGAGCAGCGTCGTCACGCTCATCGCCCCCGCGTCTAGGGACATCGCGTTCGTCAGGTTGTCCTTGCCGACCATTTGGGGCACGAGCGCTTGCCGCGCGGGCATCACGAACGAAAAGACCGCCCCCTGGGCCATCGAGACGCCAAACAGGTGTACCCACGAGATGTTCCCGGTGAAGACCGACACGCCGATGAAGAGCGCGAGTATGACGGATGTTACCTGGCCTGCCTGAATGACTCGCTTGCGCTCCATGCGGTCCGCGACGACTCCGCCGAAGAGGGCCAGGGACAGCATCGGTATGGCGAATCCGGCGTTCACCAGTCCGAGAATGAACGGCGACGAGGTTATCTCGTATGCGAGGTAGCCGCGCACGATCATCTGCATCTGGATGCCGAACATGAGGAATACCATGCTCAGCCACAGTAACCGGAACTCCCTATTGCCGAGCGTGTAGAAGGTCGCGCGCCAACGTCGGGGCCTGGCCTCGCTCGTTGCGGACGGAGTTGTACCGGGCGACGGCGGGATAGAGCCTCCAACGACGCCGTTCCTCGACAGGCTATCCGCAGGCTGGGTCTCGTCAGGTCGGGGGCCGGCCGTCTCTCGCCCAGTGTCTTTCATGGCGTCCAATCTACATCATCCTAGTAGAACAGAGTTGTGTGTCGTTCATCATATCACGAAGCGTGGTATAATCCCCTCCAGTCTTTGAACGTTGAGGCAGTATCAGCTTGAAAGGCAAGTTTGACAGGAGCGTTAGGGAATGACAGTCGAAGCTAGGTCTCTGGTGGTCGGGTACGGAAAGTATGTTTACAGGCACGTGCAGGGCTGGGGAAACCTGCCCGACGGCTGGGAGTGGAACCACGCCGTCGGCGTCGGAGTGGACGCGCAGGACAGGGTCTTCGTTTACAACCGCAGCGACCACCCCATGATCGTGCTGGATACGGACGGCAACGTTCTCGATAGCTGGGGAGAGGGGCAGTTCGGCTCGGCGCACCACCTCGAGATCGGCCCGGACGGAAGCCTGTACACCACCGACATCGGAAACCACACCGTTCGCAAGTGGACACAGGACGGTCAACTGCTAATGACGCTCGGAGATCCCGAGAATCCGCCCGAGAGGATGAGCGGCGACCCGTTCAACGGTCCTACCGACGTGGCAATCGCCTCGGACGGCACAATCTATGTCTCGGACGGATACGGCAACGCGAGGATTCACCACTACACGGCGACCGGTGAGCATATCAGATCGTGGGGCGAACCCGGCGGCGGCCCCGGTCAGTTCCGGATCCCGCACAGCATAGCGGAGGGCAACACCGGCAACCTTTACGTCGCCGACCGCGAAAACAGCCGCATCCAGATATTCACGCCGGACGGCCAGTACGTCAGCGAGTGGGGCGGCGTCCACAGGCCCGACCACATCTGGCAGGGACCCGACGGCAACATGTACGTCACCGAGTTGGGATTTCGGCAAGGGTTGGGGCCGGACAAGCAGGAGCCGCATTCGGTCTCACACCCGGCGGGCGTAAAGATCATGACGCCCACGGGTCAGTGGCTTGGCGGATGGGGCATGAGCACGGACACTCCCGGCGACATCATCGCCGGACACGCCATCGCGATGGACTCGAAGGGCAATCTGTACGTCGGGGAGACGTTAGACGGCGCCAGAGTGCAAAAGTTTGAATTGACATATCCATGACTAACGATTATTCTGGACACCATTCAACCTTGCGCAAGAGATTAGAGTGGCGCGCAAACTGAAGACCCTGACGGGTTGACGCTGACTTGGCTCACAAATATAGGGAGGAACCGTAATGATACCGAAGTTCACCGTGAAGACTTTCTCGATCGTCGTTGCCGCGCTGACCATCATGGCGATTGTCGCAGCCTGCGGCGCGGCGGAGGAGCCGGGGGCGCCGCAAAGCCCTCAGCCGGCAGCGCCGGCCCTGCCTGCCGCCGCAATAGACGCCGGCGCTCAGCAAGCGCCCGCGGACCCGGCTCAGCCTAACCCGGCAGCCGCCGCGCCTACCGCGCTGCCCGCCGTCGCCGCGCCCGACCAGGGGCCGCGAGTCGTGCCTACGGTGGTGCGGCGAGTGGTCGAAGAAGAGGCCATGGACGAGCCGCAGTCCGGCGGCGTCCTGGTCAACTACCTTCTGAGGCCGCCCATTCACTTTAGCCCCATTGAGACCACCACGTTCATCGTCGCCTGGCCGTTCCAGAACCTCCACAGCCAGCTTTTCTACTACGACCCCCGGGTCGCGCCCGAGGGCGCGCCGACCATCCTGCCGGACCTGGCAGAGGACTGGTCGTGGAGTTCCGACGGCTTGGCTCTGACAATCGATCTGAGAGACGGCGTGCTATGGCACGACGGGAATCCCTTCAGGGCGCAAGACGTGAAGTGGACGGCGGACACTATTCTGGAAGAGCCTACGGGAGGCACGTTCGACGTCAACGCCAGAAAGCCCTGGTGGGTCAACGTCGAATCCGTTGACGCTCCCGACCAGGACACCATCGTCTTCAATATGAAGCAGATTCAGCCCAGCCTGATGAGCTTCTTGGCTTCGGCCTTCTCACCCATCTACTCCGAGCACGTGAAGCCGATAACCAGGATGCAGACGGAAGCCATCGGAGCAGGCCCCTTCAAGTTCAAGGGATATCGGCCCGGCGAAGTTCTGGAGATGGAGAGGAACACGGACTTCTACCTGGACGGCCTGCCGTACCTCGACGGAATTCAGTTCCCCATCATCACCGACCGCTCAACGCGCATAGCCGCTCTCGCTGTCGGCAGGGTGGACCTGTCCAACGCGCTCGACATGAACCCAACCACGCTGAAGGACCTTCAAGCCAGAAGCCCGAACCTCGTGGTAAAGGGTGGAGTCACAACTCTGCATGAGACGATCATCTTCAACACGCAGAGGCCGCCGCTGGACGACATACGGATACGCCAGGCGGTGCTGCTCTCGCTGGACCGCGACGCGTGGAACCGCATCGTTCACGAGGGCTCGGCTGTTCCCTCCACCACAAACCTGCGCCAGCCGTTCGGGACTTGGGGACTTCCCGAGGACCAGTCGCTCGGACTGATCGGAAAGCCGGACCGCGAGAGGGCCAGGCAGTTGGTGCAAGAGGTCGGTTACGACTTCGACCGCGAGCTCGAGATACACCACAGGCCGTTCGTCTCCGCCGAAGCGCTCGGCCAGTGGCTGGTTGACCAGCTTAAGGAGATCGGCATACCCGCCGTCGCCGTGCCGCTCGACCCCGGAGTCAAGGCGCAGAGGTTCCGCTCCGGCGACTTCGACATGAGCGGAGACTCGGACGGATTCGTGGTTGACGAAGCCGACGACCCGTTCCTGCGGTACTTCACCTGCGGAGGCTCGATCTTCCCGGTCATCAACTTCTGCGACGAGGAACTCGAAAAGATGGTCCTGGCGCAGTCCGCCGAGCTCGACTTCGAGACAAGGCTGAAGATGGTGCATGAGGTGGACCGCTACATCTTCGAGAAAGCGCTGCCAAGGCAGGCGATCGGATTCCAGTCGGACTGGCAGGTCATGCAGCCCTACGTGATGGGTTACGTCAAGCGCCAGGTCATCCACAACAACAGCCGATTCGAGCAGTTATGGCTGGCGGACCGGTAGCCTCCGATCCTTCAGCGCCGGTTCCTAGCGGAGTTCAGACGTGCAGCAATATGTAGTGAGACGGCTGCTGCTGGCAGTCCCTACGCTGCTTGCGCTGTCGGTCGTCATATTCGTGATGCTCCGCATCGTGCCGGGAGACCCGGTTGACGTTTACGTCACCATCGCCCAGGTGGGCAGACTGGACGATGAGGAAAGAGCGAATATACGGAAGAAGTTGGGACTGGACCGTCACATCGCAGTCCAATACGGGGTCTGGCTGAGGGGCGTCTTCACGGGCGACTTCGGCCAGTCCCTCAGATACCAAGTCCCGGCTTGGGACGTCATCAAGGGCCGCATACCCGTCTCGATCCAAGTGGGACTCATGGGCTTGGTCATCGCCGTCCTTCTCGGAATACCGCTCGGCGTCATCAGCGCCATGACCCAGGACGGATGGCTGGACCAGACCCTGAGGTTCATCAGCCTGCTGGGCCTGTCTATGCCGTCATTTTGGGTCGCGATTCTCATCGTGACCGTCCTGATACGCCTTTTCTTCTGGATTCCTCCCCTGATCTACGTCTCTCCCTTCGACGACTTCACGGGCAACATGTCCCAGTTCATCTTCCCGGCCCTGGTGCTGGGCTTCAACAGTTCCGCCTTCATCCTCAGAATGACGCGGTCGTCGATGCTCGAGGTGTTGCGCGAAGACTACGTCCGCACGGCCAGGGCCAAGGGGCTGAGAGAGCGAGTGGTGATCTTCCGACACACGTTGAAGAACGCCTTCATACCGGTCATAACGGTAATAGCCTTCCAGGTGCCGCTGATGATCGGCTCGATGGTCGTTATCGAAACGGTCTTCAACCTGCCGGGGGCGTCTCGCTACATGTCCGACGCCATCATCGACCGGGACCTCACCGTGGTCCAGGGACTGGTGATGCTCACGGGCATTCTGGTGGCGATCTCAAACCTCGCCGCCGACCTGCTGTACGGCTGGCTGAATCCACGGGTCAGGTATGAGTAAGTGGCGCGAGTAGTCGAAAGTCCCATAACTCGGGTGGACTCATGGGTCGGATGGGCCAATGCCGTGGCGCGCTTCTCCCGTCGGAAGCCGCTCGGCGCTGTCGCGGCGCTGGCGCTGCTGATCGTTCTGTTGCTGGCTATCTTCGCGGACTTGGTCGCCCCCTACAACCCAATAGCCCAAGACTCATTCGCCGTCTTCCAGCCGCCCGGCGGCGCTCATTGGCTCGGCACGGACAACCTGGGGCGCGACGTGTACAGCCGCATCATTCACGGCTCCAGAGTCTCGTTGATCGTGGGATTCGGCGCCATAGCCATAGGCTGCATAACCGGCGGAATCCTGGGGCTCGCCAGCGGATACGTTTTGGGAGCGTTGGACCTCACCGTTCAGCGTGTCGTTGACGTGCTCCAGGCCCTTCCGACGCTGGTGATGGCGATGGTCGTAGTCGCGGCGCTGGGACCGTCTCTCATGAACACGACCCTTGCGCTCGGAATCGTGATGATTCCGCAGGCGGTGCGCGTCGTCCGCGCCAGCACGATCTCCATCCGCGAGACCGAGTACATAACCGCCGCCCGCGCTATCGGAGCCAGCGACATGCGTATAGTCATCCTTCACACCATGCCGAACGCAGTCGCGCCTTTCATAGTCCTGGCCACCGCGCTGCTCGGAGCCGCCGTACTCACGGAGGCGTCTCTCAGCTTCCTCGGACTGGGAGTGCCTGAGCCTACTCCCGCGTGGGGCAGTATGCTATCGAAGTTCGGCGCCGAATACGCCAGGCAGACGCCGTGGATCGTCCTGTCGCCGGGCATAGCGATCAGCGTTACGGTGATCGCCTTCAACCTGTGGGGCGACGCTCTGAGGGACATTCTGGACCCGAGACTCAGAGGGGCGTAGGATGTTTCAAATTCAAGAAGTTGATTCCAGGAGGACACAATGACCTCATACTCACCTCCACATGGCTCAGGCGACGCCCGGGCCGAGATACTCATTGTCGGCGGCGGCACCGGCGGCTGCGCGGCGGCAATGTCGGCTGCCAGCCTCGGCAAGCGCGTCATCATGACCGAAGAGACCGACTGGATCGGAGGCCAGCTTACCTCACAGGCCGTCCCTCCCGACGAGCATACCTGGATCGAGCAGTTCGGAAGTACCGGCAGGTACAAGCAGTACCGCAAACTCGTCCGACAGTACTACCGCGAACACTACCCGCTTACCGCCGAGGCGCGAGCCGACCGCTACCTCAACCCGGGCAACGGCTTCGTGTCCCGACTCTGCCACGAGCCGCGCGTCGCCCTGGCGGTGCTGGAGCAGATGCTTGCGTTTCCTCGCGCAGCGGGCAACCTCGAAGTTCGACTCCGACGCAAGCCCATTGCCGTGGACTACGACGGAGACCGCATCCGCGGCGTCAAGCTTCTCGACATGTCCACAGGGCGCGAGGAGACCATCGAGGCCGACTACGTTATCGACGCCACCGAGTTGGGAGACCTGCTCCCAATGGCCAACGTGGAGTACGTCACCGGATTCGAGTCGCAGCGCGACACGGGCGAGCCGAACGCCCTGCCCGGAGACCCGGAGCCCGACAACGTACAGGCGCTCACTTGGGTCTTCGCCATGGGTCACGACCCCGACGGCGACCACACAATAGACAAGCCCGCGCAGTACGACTTCTGGCGAGACTACACCCCCAACCTCACGCCCGAATGGGGGATGCCCCTCTTTAGCTGGGACCGCCCCGTCCTCAGCGCCAGCTCCTTCATCGACCCCAAGAGACAGGACCAGTTCATCGGCCGCACGATCGAGCGACGTGTGCTGTTCGCGCACGAAACCGACACGCCTGGACTGGCCTGGTTCCACTGGCGAAGGATCATCTACCCCGGACACTATCCACCCGGCATCGCCCCTCCCGAGGTCACTCTCGTCATCTGGACGCAGAACGACTACGAGAAGGGAAATCTCATCGACAAGCCGGAGGACGAGGTCGAGCGCTACCTGGAAGAGGCTAGGCAGCAGTCGCTCGGCTTCCTCTACTGGATGCAGACGGAAGCGCCCAGGCCCGATGGCGGCGTCGGCTATCCCGGACTCTACCTAGCGCCCGAAGCAATGGGCACGGAGGACGGCCTCGCCAAGTACCCGTACATACGCGAGTCCCGGCGCATCGAGTCGCTCTTCACCGTTACCGAGAACCACATCGGAGCCGAGGCGCGCGGAACCCCGACGGCGGAGTACTTCAACGACACCGTCGGAGTTGGCGTGTACCACATCGACCTTCACTTCAGCACCGGGGGAAACCACGGCATACACCTCGAATGTCTCCCGTTCCAGATTCCGATGGGGTCTCTCATACCGGTCCGCGTTGAGAACCTGCTGCCCGCCTGCAAGAACCTCGGCGTCACTCACCTAGTCAATGGCGCGTTTAGGCTTCACCCGGTGGAGTGGAACATCGGAGAGGCCGCGGGGCTGCTGGCGGCGTTCTGCCTCGATAAAGGCGAGCCTCCCAAGGCCGTCAGGGAGAATGAAGACCTGCTCCGAGAGTTCCAGTACCTGTGCCTCGATCAGGATATGGAACTCGACTGGCCCAAGCTCGTGCCGGAAAGCGGCTGGGCCGCGTTCGACAAGAGAGTCCTCGGATTCCTGCCCAAAGGCGCGCTCCCAAGAAAAGAGTGGCCCGACGAATAGGCCGGAGTGGCCAGATGTCGCATCCACTCTCTCAATACCCGATACGCAAAGTAATCCTCGGCGACAACCTCGACGTCCTCGCCACAGTGCCGGACGAAAGCGTCGATCTGATCTACATAGACCCACCCTTCAACACCGGGCGCGCTCAGACTCGGAAGTCTATCCGCACGGTCCGCGACGAGAGCGGCGGAGACCGAGTCGGCTTTCAGGGGAACCGATACCGGACCGTAGATCTCGGCTCCACGAGCTACTCCGACAGCTTCGACGACTACCTCGGATTCCTCGAGCCTAGATTCCATGAAGCCAGGCGAGCGCTCAAGCCCAACGGCTCGTTCTTTCTCCACGTGGACTACCGGGAGGTTCACTACTGCAAGGTCTTCCTGGACGGGCTGTTCGGCCGCGACTCGTTCATGAACGAGATCATCTGGGCCTACGACTACGGGGCGCGGTCCAAGTCCAGGTGGTCGGCGAAGCACGACAGCATACTCTGGTACGCCAAGGACCCCAACGACTACACCTTCAACTATGACGAGATGGACAGAATCGAGTACATGGCCCCTGAACTCGTAGGGCCTGAAAAGGCCGCGCGTGGCAAGACGCCCACAGATGTCTGGTGGCACACCATCGTACCGACAAACGGGAAAGAAAAGACCGGCTACCCGAATCAGAAGCCTCTAGGAGTCATCAAGCGAATCGTCAGCGTTCACTCCAACCCCGGCGACCTCCTGATGGACTTCTTCGCCGGCAGCGGAACGCTCGGAGAAGCCGCCGCCATTCTCGACCGCAGTTTCATCCTCGTGGATAACAACGAGGAGGCCATTCGCGTCATGGCCAAGCGCCTGGCTCCGTATGGAACCGAGTTCCAAGAGCCTGCCTTGGAATCCATGTCGGGCTGAGGCTGAACACCTCCACCTCGAGCGCCAACTACAACGTTCCTTTTCCCTCTCTCCTTCCCGCCCTTCGTTGAAGAACTTTTGGTCATGTGCGTATATCGTCGTCTCTGTGATCTGTGCCTCGATACCCCACCATTTGACGACACGCGCGCAATGTGATACAACCCATACATCCCGTCACGGAGTCGGTTCCGAGCCGTGTCGGGCCGTTTTGACGTAGGGGCGTCTCTCGTGGACGCCCAGAGGGAGGCATCGTCATGATTACAAACACTTCACTTCGTTGGCTGGTCGTAGTTGCAGGAGCCGCAATGCTCTTGGCGTTCGCCGCGGCCTGCGCCGGTCAGACCGTCGAGGTACCCGGCGAGACCGTCGTGGTCGAGAAAGTTGTAACTGAGACCGTTGAGGTGCCGGGCGAGACCGTCGTGGTCGAGAAAGAGGTTATCAAGACCGTCGAGGTACCCGGCGAGATCGTCACCAAAGAGGTGGTCAAAGAGGTCGAGGTACCCGGCGAGACCGTGGTGGTGGAGAAAGAGGTCGTCAAGACCGTCGAGGTGCCCGGCGAGACGGTGGTGGTGGAGAAAGTGGTGGTGCAAGAGGTGCGGGCTGGGTATGTGACCGATCCCACCACCGGCGAGGTGGTGAGCGCGCCACAGCATGGCGGGACAATGACCATGCGTTCGCGGATGCTTGAGAACCACGTGGACACCTGGTTCGTACACCACATATTTCAGATCGAGGGCGTCCTCGAGAAGATGGGCATGTCGGACTGGGCGGTACATAGGGACGAATTTAACTTTCTAGCAGCAGAACCACCTATATCTGCCCTCAGAGGTTCACTGGCTGAAAGCTGGGAATCGCCCGACCCACTAACTGTTATCTTCAACATCCGCGAGGGCGTTCACTGGCACGATAAGGCGCCGATGAACGGTCGGGAGATGACTGCCCAAGATGTCGAATTCTCCTGGCATCGGATGCTTGGTATCCCCGACAAGTACGGCTTCACCGAACCTGCCCCAGCCGGGGTAATGGCGGACATGGCAATCGAATCGATAACGGCCACGGACAATAATACGCTTGAATGGAAGCTGAGTGAGCCATACTTTGATGCGGAGAGACAAATCCTCCTTAACTACGCAACTTGGGTAATGCCCAGAGAGGTTATCGAGGAACACGGCGACATGCGGGACTGGAAGAACCTGGTCGGCACCGGGCCCTGGATGCTGACTGACATGGTCTTCGACAGCATATACAATCTTGAAAAGAATCCTAACTACTGGGGCTTCGACGAGAAATACCCGGAGAACCGTTTGCCCTATTTTGACCAGGTAAGGGCGCTAATCATGTCAGATGAAGCAGAAATAGCTGCGCTACGCACCGGTAAGGTTGATGGCGTAACTTTTGGCACCAATGAGTTAACTATCGACGAGGCAAGAAACCTCAACCGGACCAACCCCGAAATCGAGATGTGGCCGTACGCACGCAACTCGTTCACGTCCTTTTTCACTAACACGAGGATGCCGCCCTTTGATGACGTCAGGGTACGCCACGCAATGCAGATGGCGCTGGACCTGGAGGAAGTGAACGATTCCTACTATGGTGGTCTTGGCGTTGTGGGACCTTATGGTCTGCTCGGTGAAGGCACTGGTGGATTTTACACGCCATTTGAAGAGTGGCCCGAGGAGCTCCAAGGATACTATACCTATGACCCGGATGGGGCAGAAGCGCTGCTTGATGAGGCTGGATATCCACGCGGCGCGGACGGCATTAGATTCAAGACCTTCCTTAATGAACCCGGCGAGGACTCCGATATGAATATGAACATCATAGCTACCAAGTACTGGGCTGAGATTGGCGTTGAAGTAGAGATTAAGCCGCCGGCCGACAATGCCACTTGGAGAGCTATGAGGAGGAGCGGCGAATTCGAGGGTCTTATTTCTGGTGGTGGGGGCCGTAATGGAGCCGCCATGCTACTACTGTTCCATTTGAGTCACTCGAAGGGAGCGTATAACTACACCGGACTTATTGACGCGGAATTTGACGCCCTGGTTGACGCCGCCCAAGCCGCTACCACCACTGAGGAGCGGGAGAGGCTGGGTCGAGAGGCGGACTTACGGCGGACATGGCTGCATCCGAGCATATGGTTCTTGAAAGTTCCCGGGTATGCCGTTGCGCAACCGTGGCTCGTAGGCTATAACGGTGAGCGCGACCTGGGACCAATGCAGAGGAATGGCGCCATGTGGGCTCGCCTCTGGATTGACTGGGAGCTGAAGGAAGCAATGGGCAAATAGGGGTTTCACCCCTTGTGGCCGGACTCACGGGAAAGGGAGTTGGGGGCTCAGGCTTCCCAACTCCCTGTCTTATTGATTCCTTACCCCTTATACCCCATACCAATGACAGCTTGTAGAATGATCAGGTGTGTCACATGAGAGCCTATATCATAAGGCGGCTATTACTGCTAATCCCCACCATTCTTATACTGACCGTCCTGGTCTTTTTCTCGGTCCGCTTCATCCCCGGCGATGTAGTGGACACGATGATATTGAAGGCGGGAATCTATGGCGCCAACTATGACCGTGACGCTCTCGTGCGTATCCTGGGATTAGACGTGCCTGTCCACGTGCAGTATGGACGCTGGATGGGAGTATTGCCGACCCCTGACTGGCTTACCGGTGAGTCCCAATTCAAGGGTCTCCTCCAGGGTGCCCTTGGCGCCTCACTGCTTGGCAATTGGCGGGTAGAGGAGGAGATACTACTCAGACTGCCGGTAACCATTCAGCTTGGCGCCATGGCAATCGTAATCGGGCTCTTGATATCGCTGCCAGTCGGCATATACTCGGCGCTTCGCCAGGATACGGCCGCCGACTACGTGGGGCGCACCGGCGCCGTCATCGGCATGTCAACTCCCAACTTCTGGCTGGCAATTATGGTCATGATCTACCCGGCGCTGTGGTGGGGCTGGTCGCCACCGATGGTATGGGTTCCTTTCAACGAAGACCCAATGGGGAATCTGGCGGTGCTCATCATTCCCAGCCTGATTCTGGGGACGGCCGGCGCTGCCAGCACAATGCGGTTGACGCGCACCATGATGCTGGAGGTGCTCCGGCAGGACTACATCAGGACGGCCTGGTCCAAGGGTCTCAAGGAGAGGGTAGTTGTCACGAGGCACGCTCTGAAGAATGCGCTCATCCCGGTGGTTACCCTGGTAGGCATGGAGTTGCCTATGCTGGTAGGCGGCGCACTTATCATGGAGCAAATATTCAACCTGCCGGGGATGGGTCGTCTCTTTCTGACAGCGCTCGAAAATAGAGACTACCCGGTGGTCTCCGGAGTAAACCTGTTTTTCTCCATTATGGTTATGCTCAGCATTCTAGCTACCGACCTGATTTATCCATTCTTAGACCCCAGGGTCCGCTACAGCTAAATACGAATGTCCCCTCTCCCTTGAGGGAGAGGGCTAGGGTGAGGGTGAGATTGCCCATCATCTCAAAGTGTTGGCCCACTACAACAATAGAAAGGCCCGGAGCGGCCGTGACATGAACGACACCACAGACAAACCCTCCGCAATAATCTCGCCAAAGAGACGTTCCCGGCTGGCTGAATTCTTTATCAGGCTGGTCAGGGAGAAGCCACTGGGTACTGCGTGCGGGATTGTCATATTGATATTGATGCTTGTCGCTATCTTTGCCAATTTCCTGATGCCTTATCCGTATGATGAACTACACTTGGCAGACAGGCTTCAGGGCCCATCAGCGCAGTATCTTCTGGGTACCGACCAGTTGGGGCAAGATGTCTTGAGCCGCCTCATCTACGGGGCTCGTATTTCATTCCTTGTCGCTGTGGCAGTGACCGCAATCATGACGGCGCTCAGCACCCTGATAGGAGGCATTTCAGGATTCCTGGGCGGTAGATTTGACATCATAGTGCAGAGATTTGTCGATGCCTGGAATGTCTTCCCGGGACTGCTCATATTGTTGACCATAATGTCCATAGTGGGGCGCGGTCTGCCGCAGATAATACTGGTTCTGGGGATAGCTGGAGGCATCGGCGACGCTAGAATAATCCGAAGCGCCGTTATTGGCATAAAAGAGAATGTGTATTTTGAGGCGGCGGAGGCGATAGGCAGCCCAAGATTGCGGACATATCTACGGCATGTCATACCCAATATCATGCCGGTCATAATCATTCAATTCAGCATGCGCATAGGAGGCGTAATCCTTTCTCTGGCCGCTCTGGGCTTCCTCGGATACGGTCTGCCGGCCCAGATTCCTGATTGGGGAGGTATGCTCAGCGTGGAAGGGCGTAAATATATGGAGGGAGCGCCACACCTGGCTCTCTTTCCGGGACTTTTGCTGACTATTACCGTTTGGAGTCTGAACATGTTCGGCGACGCCATGCGGGACCTCCTCGACCCCAGGCTCAGGGGCGGCGAACGGTAGAGTCTGTCCCGTACCACCATACGGGCCGGAATCCAGAGGAGCGGTTGGGCCGGCGGCCTATTCCAATGTTGCCCCAGCGCCGCTCCCAGCGTATAATCTGGCAGGTTTCGTATGTTCACCCCCAGCAGACACGCACAGGAGCGACAATGGCACAGGTAATAATCTACGGACCCAACGAAGATGCCCTGCCCGGCTACCAGAGATTCGCGCCGGAGGGTCTGGAAGTTGGATGGGTGGACTCCACGAAGTCGTTGGATGATCAGGCCGCCGACCTGAATGATGTCCAGGTGGCGCTCGTGGCCGGCGCCGACGTTTCCGTAGAGGTGGCTGCGCGCGCGCCTAACCTCAAGCTCGTCCAGACCTCCAGCGCGGGCACCAACACCCTCGACAAGACCGCCCTAGGCGAGATGGGCATTCGAGTCGCCAACAACGGCGGAGGAAATGCCGTCGCCGTCGCCGAGCACACGATCGCCCTGCTCATGAGTACCCTCCGCAAGTTCCAATTGCAGTTCGAGGCCGTCAAGGCGGGCGAGTGGGCCTCCGACATCCGCGAGACGTGGCTTTCGCAGGCCAACGAGATCGCCGGCAAGACGGTCGGGATCATCGGACTGGGTAGAATAGGCTGGCAGGTCGCCCGCCGCCTCCAGGGCTGGGACTGTGACATCCTCTACTACGATGTCGTAGATCCCCCGCCTGGAGTAGAAGAGGAGCTCAACCTGACCCGCGTGTCTCTCGACGAGCTGCTCCAGTCTTCCGACATAGTCACGATTCATACCCCTCTGAACAGCCAGACGGAAGCCATGCTCAGCGACCGCGAGTTCGACCTCATGAAGCCGACCGCCGTGCTCATCAACGCCTGTCGCGGCCCCGTCGTGGACGAAGCGGCCCTGATCCGCGCCCTTGAGAGCGGCAAGATCGCCCAGGCAGGTCTCGACGTTCTGGAAGAGGAGCCGACTCCCCTGGACAATCCTCTCCTGAAGATGGACAACGTCTTGGTAACTCCCCACATGGCCGGATTCTCCCAGCAGTCGATGGAAAAGAGCAGGACATTCGCCCTATACAACGCCGCCCGCGTCGTGAGAGGAGAAGAGCCCGAGTCAATCGTCCTCCCGGACTAGGCGTTCGTCCGGGTCGGCGGAATCAACTCCCCGCTAACCCCGACCTTCTCCAGAACTCCCATCGGAGCCTCGTCGAGAAGCGACGCCGCCTCGCTCACGTCCAGTCCCGATCCGCGAGCCACCTTCATCGCGAAGTCCCTAGTAAGCAGGTCTTCAGGAGCGTGGGCGTCCGAGTCCAGAACCAGGCTGGCACCCGCCGCCTTCGCGGTCTTGACCACGTGGCCATTGGCCAGGCTATGACCTCGACGTGACGTGACTTCCAGAAACACCCCGTTTCCGGCCGCTAACCGCGCCTCTTCAATCGTAATCAACCCCGGATGCGCGAGAATGTCCACGTGCCGACTGGAAACCGCGGCCAGATTGGTGCCCTCTACCACAGGCTCGCTCGGAGTCTCGCCGTGGACGTTTACGACCTTCGCCCCGAGCTTCCTGCACTCCTTCGCCAGGCGTGCGATGTCCTCGCTCGGAGTATGCGTGATCTCTACTCCCGGCAGCGCCAGGATGTCCCACCGGCTGTTGACCATCTCGCAGTCGGCGATTAGCGTCTTCAGCACGAACTCCATATTGCCTGGCCCGACGTGATCGGTAATCGCCATGACCCGGTAGCCGCACTTAATCGCCCGGCGGACCAGCTCGATCGGGCTGAGAACCCCGTCGCTCAGAAAAGTGTGAGTGTGAAAGTCGAACACCGTTGCCCTCTACTCCTATCACCTGCGCCTTGGTCTCACCGTCGCAGCCGTTCCTTCCGGCGGTACTTCCCACGGATCTTCCCCCGTCAGGCGCGCGATGCGTTCGTGGATCATCTCCAAGTCCTGCGTAACGTCGTTCGCCATCCGCGTGAAGTCGGTGACCGGATTAAGAGCAGGCCCATACCTGTCTCCACCCGCGTAAGTGTCGAGTTGTGCCAGATTGCTACGGAGTTCCAAGTCCGGGGTATCGACGTGCGTTACCAGATGAGTCAGATTGTGAATATGAGGATAACGCTGGTCCATGGCCGATATGAGCGCCTTGAGTCCGTGCTCAAGAGCCTGGTGCGCATGATAAGCGGTGTCGTTGTACTCCAAGCCGGCGTCGAGAAGCGCCTGCATCGAGTTGTAGTGCATGTTGGCGTCGGCGACCCGCCTGGCACGCTCGCCGTTCTCGTGGGTGGGGTCACGGAGGGCATCGTCGTCTGAAAGGTCGTCGCAGCCATCCGAGTCGCGGGTCATCTTAATTCCTTCTTCACGGGCATAGACCGCGACGTTATTGATCGTCCTGAGGCTCTTGAGGTCGTACTCCTCGCTGGTCATGAACACGAGGTCAACACTCATGAAGTCGCGCGCGTATATCTTCTTTGCTATCGCGCGAGCCTCTTCCGTGATGCGATATGCGTCATCAGGAGCGGGCATCTCGGGATTTATGACCATGAGGTCCACGTCGGAGCGGTCACGCCAGTCGTTCCTGCACCGCGAGCCGAACAGGATGACGCACTCGGCGTCTATGAGGTCGCGCAGAGTCTTGGCTACCTCTATCGCCCTGTGGTCTCGTCCGCGCGGGATGTTTGGCGCGGCGTTTTGGACGCTGACTTTCATCTTGGTTCTACCTGAGAGCGTATTGATTGACATGAATCATATCACCTGCGCCTTGGTCTCACCGTCTCAGCCGTTCCTTCCGGCGGGACTGCCCAGGGGTCCTCCCCCGTCAGCCGCGCTATCTGTTGGTGGATCATCTCCAGGTCTTCTGTAACGTCGTTCGCCATCCGCGTGAAGTCCGTGACCGGATTAAGAGCAGGCCCATACCTGTCTCCGCCTGCGTAGGCGTCCAACTGTGACAGGTTGCTGACGAGCCGCAGGTCAAGGGTATTGATGTATGTCACCAGCACGGTCAAATCGTGAATGTATGGATACCGTTGTCCCATAGCCGATATGAGCGCCTTGAGTCCGTGCTCAAGCGCCTGGTGAGCGTTGAAGACTGTATTGCCGCTCTCATAACCCAGGTCAAGTAGTCCGTGCATATCGCGGTAGTGCATGTTGGCGTCGGCGATGCGCCTGGCACGCTCGCCGTTCTCGTGGGTGGGGTCACGGGGGCCGTCGTCCGGAAGATCGTCGCAGCCGTCCGAGTCACGGGTCATCTTGATTCCTTCTTCGCGCGCCAAGGCCGCAACATTGTTGATGGTCCTGCGACTCTTGAGGTCGTACTCCTCGCTGGTCATGAACACGAGGTCAACTCTCATGAAGTCGCGCGCGTATATCTTCTTTGCTATCGCGCGGGCCTCTTCCGTGATGCGATATGCGTCATCGGGGGCGGGCATCTCCGGATTTATGACCATGAGGTCCACGTCGGAGCGGTCACGCCAGTCGTTCCTGCACCGCGAGCCGAACAGGATGACGCACTCGGCGTCGATGAGGTCGCGCAGAGTCTTGGCTACCTCTATCGCCCTGTAATCCCGGCGGTATCCGCCGACTTGAGCCACGGCTTGCCCCCCTGATGTCATGCCGATTCTGCCTGATTGCATCTTCGATCTCTATGAATCATATCATGCCCTCATACCGCAACCCATCCGGCAACTCCGACCTCACCCCAAGCGCCACCAGAACGCGCTGCGCCGCGAACTCCGCCACGTCCTCTATCGTCTGCTGGCCCAGGTAGAACGCCGGCTCCGGCGGTATGACCGTCGCCCCCACCTCCGCCAGCGTCGTCAGGTTTCGGAGATGTATCGCGCTCAGCGGCGACTCCCGTGGCACTATGACCAGCGGACGACGCTCCTTGATCGTGACGTCCGCCGCCCTGCGTATCAGGTTGTCCGACAACCCATTGGCGACAGCCGCCGCCGTCGCCATGCTGCACGGCGCTATCACCATGCCCCGAGTCGGAAACGTCCCGCTCGCTATCGGCGCTGCAAGCTCCGAAGGGCTGTGATATGTGAAATCGCCGGACCCGTCCCACCTCTCCAACGCCGCCCCGAAAGACTCCGACATCTCCTGGCTCCAGACCATTCTGGCCGCGCGGGAAGCGCAAGCTATGACCGGGACGTCTTCGCGGAGGAGGGCGTCTATGGCGCGCTGCGCCAAGACCGCGCCGCTCGCGCCCGTGATCCCGACCACCACCGGCCTGCCGTTCATCTCAGAAGTGTTCATGCCCAGTACACCGCCCAGATCGTACCCGCCAGCATCGTCACCGACACATACGCGTTTATCCTCCCGAAAGCTAATCCCATCTTGCTCAGATCGTCCGGCGACACCAGCCAATACTTGTACGCCAAGACCGCCGACGCCACCGCGCAGCCCACGAAGAACGGCCACGCGAGGCCCATCCATACTCCCAGCAGAACAAGGCAGGCCACCGCCAACACGTCCATGACCCTGGCGATCCGAAATGCGTTGACGATGCCGAAACGTGCCGCCACCGAGTGCAGCCCGCTCTCCCTGTGAAACTCGTAGTCCTGCGTATGATAGAGGATGTCGAAACTCCCCGCCCACAGCGCGACCGACAGAGACAGTAGAACCGGCTCCAACGACAGGCTCCCTGTGACCCCGATCCACGCTGCCGAGGGAGCGATCGCGAGCGCCCATCCCAGAAGCAGGTTCGCCGCCCACGTGAACCGCTTGGAGTACGGGTACAGCGCCAGGTACGCCGCCGCGACCGGGGCCAGAACGAGCGCGAGCGTGTTCAACTGCCACGCCGCGATAAGAAAGATGCCGAACGACACGACCGCAAGCCCCGTCATTTCCGGCGCGCTCAGAAGGCCGCGCGGAATGTGACGGTCCGCCGACCTCGGATTCTGCGCGTCGATATGACGGTCTATCACGCGGTTCGCCGACATTCCCACCGTTCTCGCGCTGACCATAGCCACCGTGATCCAAGCGAACGTCCGCCATCCGGGAAACCCGTCAGCCGCCAGCGTCATCCCGATATACGCGAACGGCAGCGCGAACACGCTCTCATGGAACTTGATCGCGTCCATGAACAGCGGCGCCTTGCGCCAGAGCGGACGCGCTGGAACGTCGGTCGTCAGAACCCGTACTCCTTCCAGCGGCCATCCACCAGCCGCTTGATCGCATCGTCCATCACTATGTCGGGAGGCCACTCTCGCGACCGCCCCTCTCCTTCGACCTTCGCCGTCGCGTCGATTCCCATCTTGCTCCCGAACTTCGCCGTCGGCGCGGCGTGATCGAGATCGTCGAGCGGACCGTCCGCGAACACGATGTCCGTCTCCGGGTTGATGTTGTTCGTCACCCGCCACGCGACCTCCGACAGGTCCTGCGCATCGACGTAGTGATCCAGAACCACGATGGTCTTGGTCAGCATCATCAGCCCGATGCCCCACAGCGCGTGCATGACCTTCCTGGCGTGGCCGGGGTACTCCTTCCTGATGGATACGATAACCAGGTTGTGGAAGATTCCCTCCGCCGGCATGTTGATGTCGTGTACCTCGGGCAGCGCCATCTGGAGCGCGGGCAGCATGATCCGCTCAGCCGCCTTGCCCATGAAGAAGTCCTCGGTCGGCGGCCTGCCGACCATCGTCGTCGGATATATCGGATCGCGCCGATGTGTCATGGCCGTGACGTGAAACACGGGGTACGGCTCGGCGGGTGAGTAGTATCCGGTGTGGTCGCCGAACGGGCCCTCATCCCGCATCTCGCCCGGCACGACGTATCCTTCCAGCACGTACTCCGCCTGCGCCGGTACTTGTAAGTCCACCGTCTTGCAGTCCACGACCTCCACAGGTTCGCCGCGTATCACGCCCGACACCGCCAACTCGTCCATGTCAGGAGGCAGTGGCATCGACCCCGTCCACATCGTCGTCGGATCGGCGCCGAGCGCGACCGCCACCTCCATCCGCTCTAGTCCCTGCTCCCTGGCGCGGCGATCATGACTCGCGCCCACCTTGTGCGTCTGCCAGTGCATACCCGTCGTATTCCTGTCATACACCTGCATCCGGTACGTCCCGACGTTGCGCCTGCCCGACACCGGATCGCGGCTGATGACCAAGGGCAGCGTGATGAAAGGCCCCGCGTCCTGCGGCCAGCACTTGATGATCGGCATCTTGTACAGATCGACCTCGTCGCCCGTCAGCGCCACCTCCTGGCACGGCGCGCGCCGCACCGTCTTGGGCTGTGACCTCGCCAGTCCCATCAGTTCGCCCAGCGCGTGCAACTTGCCCCCCAGTCCCGACGGCGGCCCCTGCGCCAACTTGAACAGCCCGCGCACCCTGTCCGCGAGCTCCTCGATATCCTCGACCCCCAGCGCCAGCGCCGTCCGCCGATGCGTGCCGAAGAGGTTTATCAGCAGGGGAGTGGCGCCCCCGTCCACGTTCTCGAACAGCAGCGCCGGCCCGCCCGACTTGACCATTCGGTCCGTGATCTCGGTGATCTCTAGTTCCGATCTGACCGGAGCCGTGACGCGCTTCAACTCACCCCTCTCTTCGAGGAACGAAACGAACTCGCGCAGGTCTTTGAATCTCATCGGACTCCGACGCTTTCCGACGCCAGCCTGATGTCCGTCGAAGACAGGTCTTCGCGGAACTCCGACTCCGCTATCTCTCTGAACATTCCCTCGAACTCCGACGGGACAGCCACGTCTCTCAGCGTCCTGAACTCGCGGCCATCCACGCGCCCCGCGACCAGGAACGAGCATCCAAGCTCCCGCATCTCGTGAAGTGCCGAGAGCATCTTGCCACGGCTGTTTCCGTAGTACTTCGGATCGATCACCCGCCGCATCGTATCGACTCCGATGACGAAGGTACAGCCCGGAAGCCTCCTCGCCTTCTCATAGAAGACCGGCGCCCGCGTCACGACGACGACTCGGCCCGCGAACTGCGCCAATCTCTGTCTGACCTCACTGATCTCCAGCGGCGGCTTGTCAACGTTCGTAATCGAGATTTCGTATGCCACGGGCGCGCCGAGTATTGCCGACGCCGCCTCAGCCAAACGAGTATGACCCCGATGAAGCGGATTGAACGACCCCGGAAGTACGCCCCCGATGAACGTCCCGTCCGCCGTCTCCGTCCCGTCCGAGCCGACGACGACGTGCCCGATATGGCCCTCCGAAAGCGCCTCCGGATGATCGACGAACTCAATACCGTCCCGCAACACGTTCTCGCCTTCCAACAGTCCAAGATCGACCCGCTCACCGACTCCGGCGACCTCCGCGATCGCGTTCAGAATCAGCCGACTGACCACGTCATCCTCCCCGCTCCGGTCCCGCCGTCCCTTCGCCAGCGTCAGCGACCTGACCGACCATCCCGTCTCGTGATGCGCCGCGACGTGACACCGATGCTCCCCTCTCTTCCGTCTGTCCGTAGCTATCGTGGCCGTACACGACACGCCCGCCACCGGAGAATCGCCGCTACGCAGATCGACCGCTCGAAAGTACGCCGCCCGCGCCAACGCCAGCGAAGTCTCCGCCGACACGAACTGCTCCGGCTCGAAGCCGACATAATCGACCACCGCCGAAGAAGCGTACGGAATCTGGACGTCCAACACAGTCCGAGACGCGCCCGCCACGCCCAAAATCCACCCGACCGCCCGCGTCCCCGCTCCGGCGATAGCGACCGACACCATCCGATCAGACCCGTGCAGCGACTCGATAAGCTCGCGTACCTTCGTATCCATCAACCCTCCTATCCCTCAGAAATACTATAGTGGGGGTTGAGGGCGGGGGCAAATGATTCTACCCTGCGATTTGACGGCGGGAGTGGTAGAATACCGGCGCAGACAGGAGCAGCGCTTGGAATCTGATTATAGGAAGGCGAGGTCAGGCTGTTCACGAGGAGGTACATCTGATGCGGCCAAAAAAGAGACGCCCCCGATTGGGAGCGTCGGCCCGACGATGCTATCGCCGGGGGGGTTGAATCAAGAGTATATGACGGGATTAGCATTGTCAACCGCGATTTGCCGCCCTGCGCGTGAACGCAAATGCTGATGCGACGGGTCATAGTGTACGTTGATGGGTTTAACCTCTACTACGGCCTTAGATCCAAGGGCTGGAAACGATACTACTGGCTGGATATCCGACGGATGGCGGAGGAGATACTGCGCCCTAGTCAAGTGTTGGTGGCAGTCCGATACTTCACCGCTGCCGTACACCAGCGTCCTAACGATCCGGGGAAACCGGATCGCCAGAGAACCTACCTCGAGGCTCTTGAAACCCGGCAGGACCTGAGTATTCACTATGGCTACTTTCAACCCAAGCGGCAACGATGCTCGACATGTGGAGCGACTTGGCAGACCTACGAGGAAAAGATGACTGACGTGAACATCGCGGTCGAAATGCTTGCAGACGCTCAAGACGACTCCTTTGACACGGCGATCATCGTATCCGGAGATGGAGATCTCGCCGGGCCCGTTCGCGCTGTCAGCAGCCGATACCCGAAAAAACGAGTTGTCACCGCCTTCCCACCCGGCCGTCACTCCGGCGGACTCCGAAGTGCGTCAACATCGTCGTTCACCATAGGCCGAGATACGCTGAGAGACAGTCAATTGCCTAATACGGTAACCAAGCCTGACGGATATGTACTGACCCGTCCCCCAAGTTGGAGATAATGAAAGCCATGACCATAAGATCGCAGCAGCATGAATCTTCAATACCTGACCCCATGATGCGCCTAGTCAATGGACTCTCTATTTCCGCGATTCAATCTCTCGAGCACTACTTCCGTGAAGGCGGCGTCTCGATCGTGCAGGCTGCCTTTGCCCACACCTACTTTGTTCACCCAGACAGAGTAAGAGAGAAATCCCCTTTCTATCCCGACCGCGCCCGATTCAGCAGAACACACTATCCGGGTCTGCGTAAGGGCAGTACCGCCAAATGGTCCGGAGACGGACGCGAGGTGCGATTGGATGACAACCAGTATGCGCAGAACGCCTGGGAGCGGTACACAGGCCACCCGATTGCTCGGGGTTCGGGCTATGGGTTGAGGCACATCTGGGGAAACCCGTGGGACCCCGATGCTTTCACTGCGGGGTGGAACTTCTGCTATATGCCTTTTTGGGCCGGTATGCTGACGGAACGTCAACACCCACATCCTAAGATGCAAGAGGCTATCAGACAGGCTTCTTGGAACTTATACTTCCGGGACAATCCCGTCTGCCAGCCGCCCGAATTTGTTGAGAACCCTAGACTAGACTTGAGTTTGATGCTTGCCGGGCAGCCTATCCTCGTACTGTATCGGGAAGCTTCATCTCGTTCGACACCGTCCAAGTCAAGGCGGCCCGATGCAGCCACCCATTACGAGAGCGCCTTCGAGCACATGAAGGCGATTCGGACACAGAGGCATCAGAGCTGGACCAATATCCGTAAGGCATCGCGGTCATTGCAAGGTAAAGATCACGAAGCGTTCGGGACGCGCAACGTAGAGAACAGTGCCAAAGCCTGTGTCCGCAAAATCAGTCGTGAGACGGGCTTGTCATTCAACGAGGTCGAAATGCTACTTGACGAGCACGGCTCGGTGAGTGAATGATGTAAGCGGCAACAACTGGGTGGACACATGGCTCGTCCACAACCGACTCCCACCCATCGCCCCAATGCCCATCAAGCACAAGACCCGTTTGACATCCGCACCGATGCACCCTATTATTGAGAACATGAGTACATCACAGACAACAGATTATCTTCAACTCGATGGGTTCATTATTCATCCGAGAGAAGACATTGACGTCGAGTACAAGGATTGGCTCAACCTGAGAGTGGCTAATGACAAGGCAACTCTCGCTAAAGCGGCAATCGCTCTAACAAACCATGGTGGAGGTCACATTATCCTGGGGTTTAGGGAAGGTGGTCAGGCTCTTCAGTCAGTAGCGCGACCATCTGATGTTCCTGAAATCACCCAAGACGATGTGAATGCGGCAATCAGGCGCTACGCAGAGCCTGAGTTCCACTGTCAGGTGTACGACATCACCCATCCAGACTCGGGCGTCTCTCATTCTGTTGTGAGAGTCCCTGGTAGTGACGTGCCCGTGCAGTGCAAGAGAGACCAGCAGGGCGCTGGTCTCTCCCAACACAGGTACTACGTGCGAAAACCAGGACCTCGCAGCGAAGATCCCCGGACTGCGGAAGAATGGCGCAGACTGATTGATCGGTGCATCTTGGCGAGGCGTGAAGACATGTTGGATTCTATTCGCTCAATTCTCTTGGGTATCGGCTCAACACAAGACGCAGCACCTGAGCCACTAGAGGCTCTTGAGGAGTATTGCCGCAGGGCTTACGAGCGCTGGGAAGAGGTAGTATCACATCAGCCCGCTAACTCGCCATCTCGATTCCCGCATGGATTCTACGAGATGGCCTTTGCCCTAGTCGATGCTACGCCTGCGGAAAATTTGAATGAATTGCTGGATCGTCTCAAGGTTGCACAGAGCGTCAAATTATCTGGATGGACTCCCTTCCTGCACATGAGTGTTGAAGGATGGGAACCTTATCCACGTGAAGATGCCATTGAAGCTTGGATAGGTCGCCCAGTTGAGAGCCGCGTATGGAACGATCCAAGCCATGCCGATTTCTGGCGTGCTTCTCTTGATGGAAAACTTTACACCATTAGAGGGTACATTGAAGATGCCGAACTGTCGCTAGACAGGGCGCGCGCACCGGGCACAGAGTTTTCCAACGCCCTGCCAACGATAAAGATTGCGGAAGCTCTCCTATTTACCAGCCGTCTCGCTGCCACGTTCGAAAGCGCAGAGCAGGTTGCAATTCGATGCCGGTTTACGCGCATGGAGGGACGGTCACTTCTGTTGATGGAACAGTTGCCTTTCATAGATGGCGGCCCTGTGAGTCGCGATCCTGAGGTGACACTGACAAAGCAGGTCTCTCTCCAGCAGATTAACGATAATCTGGTAGAAGTCATCCACGATCTCGTGATACCTCTCTATGAGCGGTTCGGTTTTTACCAAGTTTCCATCGGTCATGTTCAAAGGATGCTACAACATTTGAGGCGATTTTCCTGAGGGTAGCCAGCGGGCTGACACGCGGAGTCGAGAAGCCAGAAAAAGGCCTAGTCAAGAACTACGGATTTTGCTTCTACGGTTGATAGAATGCTGAGTTTGAGATGTGGGACGTTGAATATACAAACGAATTTGGAGAATGGTGGGAAGAAATTTCATTGCCTGACCAGCGATCAGTTAGCGCCGGGGTTGAGCTCCTTGTGGAGAGGGGACCACACTTGGGATTTCCCTACTCCTCAGGTGTACGTGGCTCTCGCCACACTCACATGCGGGAGCTTCGGGTACAAAGCGGTGGCAGACCGCTCCGTGTATTCTACGCCTTTGACCCTAGGCGGACAGCCATACTACTTATTGGAGGGGACAAGACTGGCGACGACCGGTTCTATACAAGATACGTGCCCATAGTCGATAATCTCTACGACGAGTATATTGAGGAGATCAGAGAGGAGGGTTTACTCTAAGATGAGCGGACACCGTAAATTCAGCGAACTTACGAAGCATTTCACACAGGAGGACCGCAAAGTCGTTGAATCCAAGAAGTCTAAGATGCGCGCGGTCATGGACTTTGAGGGATCGCCCGACCCGTCGGACGCTGTCGCCGAAACGTCTAACGACAAGGCAAGTCGCCCAGAGCAAGTCCAAAGCTGACCATACGGCTCCACGGAATACCCCCAACCATACCCACTACATACCCACCAACTCGATACGCTCTCCGTGACCCCGAAAGTCTGCGCTCGCCATGACCCAATCTCGCCCTGGCGATGTCGTGGTCAGGAGCGGTGGAGATGCGAGAGTTCACGAATACATTGGTATCTATGAACATCAGGCGGTCGGGCTCCTGTCCGTGTATATGTCCTCTGGGCTGAGACAGGCTCCCGCTAGTCGGTCGAGGGCGCCATCACAAGGCAAGTATGCTATACTAACGTTAGCAGCAAGTCATAAGGTGAGGATCCATGAGAAATCAGAAGGATAGGGACAAGGCTCGGGAAAGAGCGACGCGCCCTAGAATCGACAACCAACCAATACCCATCAAGAAGTCATACGATGAAGTACCCCAGCCAACTGGCGAGTTCAGGAACCTCTTTGACGAGATGCAACAACGACCAAGGTCTGCTGCTGCCCGTCGTCAAAGAGAATCCGGCGCCTCTATGCAGAACTAAATAGTGGTCAACTCACTGCTAATTCTGGTAGTAGTGCTACTGCCAGGTTGGATATCCACAAGTGTGGCGCAACTCCACCACCCACGGATAGTCGATAGGTCCACCGCCATGACCTGGGGTATGTTCTTTTACCACGCTAGTTTGGTCCATATTATCGGCGTGGGAGTTGTAGCATCCGCGACGCTTGTCCGCCCCGATTACTTCCTCGATAATCTGGGTCTTGACGGAGTTCTAATTGACGGCCCTGCTCATTTCGTTCAGAGTTCTCCCGCGACCGCATTTGCCGTGTTTGGGACATACTTCATGTGGATGGTACTGGGCGCCGCGGTATTGGGAGTCATAGACTTGCCCGCAAGACTGACGGACTGGCTCGGTCGGGCGGCAAGTGTAGCGCGGGTGGCTCCTGAACCTCTGGGCGGCGAACCTGTCTGGTATAAAGCATTGAATCTGGACAGAAAGAACGCGGGCAGTCAGAGTGTGCAGATGTCTGTGAGAATGAAGAATGGCGACATCTATGTCGGCGACCTGCAATCCTACCCTATACTGCCAGACTCCGTGGAGTCGAAGGACATAAGACTTGGCAACTCTATCCTGTATCCACACGGTGATGAGGCCTCGCCGATACAACTCGACTTCAGCAACGTAGATGGAGGCGGTGTTCTCCTGAATACTGTCAATGTATCTAGCATACACTACCTATTCCACACAGACTACGAAATTGGTGAGTCGCCAAATGATCCTGACCAGCCGCCGGTAGGGTAGATTCAGTGGAGAGGACAGATGACACGGATTTACTTCGCTGGCGCACCCGCGCCCCTCTAATCTGAGAGGAGCGGCGCGCTAATGCCGTGATCTGGGCCAAGCCCACGTTGCCATCAACTTGGCCTCATGTTAGGATTGTTCTAGCACAAGTCAAATCTCGGAGGCTTGCTTGGACACGCTCAACGACATCGCCGCCATAGTCGGACTGGTCAGAGATGTCGTTCTGCTCGTCCTGCTGACCGTCGCGCTCATCGCGCTGATCGTCGTCTTCAGCAAAATCCGCCAGCTTCTGAATACGGCCAAGTCAACAGCCGACACGTTTCAGCAGACCGTCGCCATGGTCTCCGAAAAGATGGTCGAGCCCGCAACATCCAACATGGAAAATGCCCGACGGCTCGGTGGGATCGTCGGGTTCGCTCTCGGCATCTTCCGAAGGCGAAAGAAAGACAAACACGACTAGAACCAGGAGGTTTGAGATGGCTGACAATGGAAACGGAGGAGGAGGATTCGTCCTCGGCCTCTTCGTAGGTGGAATCATAGGAGCGCTGCTTGGACTGCTGCTCGCCCCGCGCTCAGGGTCCGAGACCCGCGCGGACTTGCGAGAACTGGGCGAGACCTGGCGAACCCGCGCCGACGAACTCGCCGCCGACATGCGCGGCTACGGCATGACCGGACTCGAAGACGTCGGCGGCAGGGTCGGCCCTGCCGTCGATTCCCTCAGAGAGCGCGGCGCATCCGCCGTGGGCGCCGTTCGATCCAGGATCAACCCTGGAGACGGACACCAGCCGGTTCAGCCGGCCGCCGCTCCCGAAGCTGCGGCTGAGCCTGAGATTGCCGAGGAGAAGCCCCCGGCGTCCACTGCGTAATCTTCGCGCACAACAAAGAGGGCTGGACTCATCCGGTCCGGCCCTCTTCCTGACTCCGCCGCCCGCGCGCGGACCTTCATGTCTCGGCTCCGGCCCTCGGGTACGAGCCGAGTACCTTGAACATCGCCGTCCGAGCGCGGACCCCTTCCAGCGCCTCCCTGACCACCGGGTCATTCCGGTGACCCTCCATGTCGATCAGGAACACGTAGCTACCCAGACTTCTCCTATCCGGGCGCGACTCGATCTTGAACATATTCACCCTTCGCCGCGCCAGTTCGCCAAGCGTGTCGTAGAGTATTCCCGGCGCATCCTCCGAAAAGTCGAAGCAGATCGACGTCTTATCCCGTCCGGTGCGACCTCCGTCCTCGGTTGCCAGCGCCACGAAACGAGTCTGGTTGTTCCCAGCGTCTTCGATGTTCGCGTCCAAGACCGTCGCCCCGAATATCTCCGCCGCTCGCAGGCTTGAGATCGCCGCCGCCGGGCGCTCGCTGTTCCGCATGTCTTCGACCGCTCCCGCCGTGCTCAGCGACGCGATGTGCTCAGCGTTCGGCAGACTTTGCGCAAGGAATCGCCTGCACTGCGCGATCGCCTGCGGATGTGAATAGACCACTTGCACGTCTTCCAGAGTGGTTTTCGGCTCAGACAGCAGGTGATGATGGATGGGCACCACGACCTCGCCCCTGATCTTCAGGTCCGACTCATGCACCAGCAGATCGACCGTGTAGGTCACCACGCCCTCGATGCTGTTTTCGATCGGGACGACCGCCAGCTCCACGTTCCCCTTCTCCACGGCCTTGAACACCGCCGGGATGCTGGGATATGCGACCCTCGTCGAGTCGGGAGCGTAGTCCATGGCGGCCTGCTCGCTGTACGTGCCCTCCGGTCCCAGATAAGCGAGGCTGTAATCCGTCACAGGTCTCTGACCTCCTCTCCGATCAACCCTCTCACGCCATGCTGAAGCTGCGTCACCTGGAGCGACGTGGTATCCACCGTCACGTCTATTCCCAGTCGGTCGAACAGAGCCGCGTGCTCCGAGATGTGTACGACGGACATCACCCGTCCCACTTCGAAGAGATGCTTTGCCATCTGGCAGATGACGAGGTTCTGCTCGTCCACGCTTCCCGTGGCGATCAAGACGTCGGCGCGCGCCGCCCCGGCCTTTCTGAGAACCGCGGACTCCGTTGCGTCGCCCGTCACCGCGACGCTGCCGAGCTCTTCTTCGATGGCCGCGCATCTGCCTGCGCTGCGGTCGATGACCGTGATCTCCTGGTCGGCTTCGATCAGCCAGCGTGCCATCTCCGCGCCCACTTTGCCCGCGCCGACAATTATCACATACATCTGCTCAGCCGATCACCTAATCAAATTCGTCACGAGCTCGGTCAATGTGTTCGTGTGGCTCAACGCCGTCAACTCCAGCCTCTCGTACAGGTCGCGTTTGACCGGGTCGTCTATACGGCAGATGACGCTCGGAATCATCAGCGTATGGTAGGCGATCTGAGCGGCGATTATGTTGACGGCGTCGCTGCTCGTCATTGCGATGAACGTCACGGTGTCCTGGTCCACCGCTCTGCGAAGGTTGGACTCCAGCGTCACGTCGCCCAGGACCGCGCTTATCTGGCCGCTTTCCACCATCCACGCCGGAAGGCGGTCGAACGCTTCGGGATCCCGGTCTATGACCCTAATCCGAATTCTCTGCAGGCCCAGGGCTTCGGCGATGGCCGCTCCCGTCCGCCCGCATCCGGCGATGACGATCCGACTTCGGTCGCCCCTCGTCTCCGCGTGTCTCGCATTGTTGTTCATCTATCGCGCTCTGAAGGCCGGAGCCGCGTTCGTAGTCTCCACCGCGGCGTCGTCGGACTCTCGGATGACTATGACCTTGCACGGCGCGTATCGCAGCAGATACGAAATGTAGTCCCCCGGAGCGAAGGCCCCGTTGACTTCTGCGCGCGGAGCGCCCACCACTATGGCATCGACGCCCCTGTCAACCGCCTCTCTGACGACCGCGGCCCCCGCCTTCCTGGCCTGCACAAGCTGCGCTTCGACCGTACACCTGTGATCGTCGGCTACCTCTTCCATCTGTCTGAGGACCTGTTCGCCCCGCTCGGTGTCGAAAGTCACCACGGCGTCGATCGGAGATTCGCGGCCGACCTCTATCACATAGACCATGTACAGAGTCGAGCGGCCCGAGTTCAGCAGGTCGCACCCCAGCTTCACGACGTCTTCGTCGTAATCCGCGCCGGAAACCGGAACGAGAATCGAAGAGAGTTGAGCGCGAACGGCGCTCCCGTTTTGCGTGTGGTTCGACTTTTTCAGCCAGCCGATCAATGCGCTTCCTTTTCAGACCGTACAGTCATGGTCTATGACACGCCCGCGACCGCCATGGCCGCCGGCTCCGGAGTGGAGCGGTCGAGTTGGTCAACCAGTTCGTCCCGGCCGGCCAGCACCAGCCAGTCGCCGCCTCGGAGCCTGTCGTCCGTGTCGGGATTCAGCGTCACCTCTCTGCCGCGCCGCAGCGCGAGCACCGCGAGCCCGTACTTGTCCCTGGGACTGGAAAAGCCCAGTTCCTTCAAGCTCATGCCCACGAACCTTTCCGGCACTCTGAGCTTGCTGATGCCGAACGTGGACGTGATCTCCAGGTACTCCTCGACGTTCGGATTGAACATATTGTGCGCGAGACGGTTTCCCATCTCTTCCTCGGCGTGGACCACCTTATCCACTCCGATGCGATCCAACGTGTTGCCGTGCAATTCGTTGTGCGCCCGCGCGACGACGTAAGGCACCCCCATCGTCTTCAGAAGCACCGACGCCATTATGCTCGAGACGACGTCCGAGCCTACCGCCACCACCGCGGCGTCGTAGTCGGGTATTCCCAGCTCTTTCAGGACGGTGTCGTTCGTACAGTCCCCGGTTAGGGCGTAGGTGGCGCTGCCCATGATCGCCTGGACTCGCAGTTCGTCGCTGTCTATGGCGAGCACGTCGTGACCCAGGTTGTAGAGCGAGCGCGCCACGCTCGACCCGAATCTCCCAAGTCCCAGTACCGCGATCTGCTTTTTCATCGATGCTCTCCTGAGAAGGCGGCCTTTGGCCGGCATATCCCCTTGTCTTGCCCAGACTCCGGTCGCGCCGGAGTTTGATTTTGTTCTCGCCTCAACCTATTGTAACGCGTTCGTTAGCGAACCGATACCTGTCACCTTCGCTCTGCTGCGCCATTGCGATGCCCATGGTGAAAGGGCCGACCCTGCCCACGAACATCGCGATTACCAACACCAGTTGGCCCCAGTTCGTGAGGGCCGAGGTAACGCCCGTGCTGAGGCCGACGGTCCCGAACGCGGACACGCTCTCGAAGAACAGGTCCAGAAAGTCCAGCGCGCCGTCGGTTATGTTGAGCGACACGGCGACGATGAACACCACCGTAATCGAGATTGCCCCCAGCACCAGCGCCCTCCTGACCTGCTCGTCGGAGATTTCCCGCGCGAACGCCGTCGCGTTCGACCTGCCCCGAATCGTCGAAATCACCGCGACGAGTATGACCGCCAGCGTGTTCACTTTGATCCCGCCCGCGACCGACGCCGACGCCCCGCCGATGAACATCAGGCTGGTTATCATGAAGTTCGTCTCCTGCTCGGTCGTGGCATAGTCCAGCGTGGTGAAGCCCGCCGTCCTTCCGCTCACCGCTTCGAACGTCGCCGTGGCTACCTTCTGTTCGATGGGAAGCAGCCCCAGAGTCTGCGGGTTTCTGTATTCGAACACCAGGAACACCGCCGAGCCCAGCAGGATGGTGGCCGCGGTCATGATGAGCACGAGTTTGGTGGTCAGCCCGAACAGGCGGAAGCGGCGATGTCTGACCACGTCGAAGATGACCCCGTAGCTGATCGCGCCCAGGAATATCATGACCGCCGTCACTCCCATGACCACCTCGTCCGATTTGAAAGCCGCCAACCCGCTCTCCTCGGGCAGGAACACGAACCCCGCGTTGTTGAAAGCGGACACGGCCTGGAACAGCGCCATCTTCAGCGCCTGCGTCGCCGGATAGAGCGACCAGAAGTGTATCGCCAGGATTATGAATGCCAGAATCTGCGATGCGACCGCGAACAATACGATCCCGACCGCAAGCTGCACTATGCTCGCGTGGCCTATCCCCAGCAGGTCGCCGCCGAAGCTCTCACGTATCAGCAGACGCTGCGAAAGCGTCACCCTCTGGCCCACTATCACCAGCGCGAACGTCGCCAGCGACATGAACCCCAGCCCGCCTATGAAGATCATTCCCGTCAGGATGAACTGCCCCGCCGTCGTCCAGTACGTCGCGGACTCCTGCACCGTCAATCCCGTGACCGTAATGGCCGAAGTCGCGGTGAACAGCGCGACCAGAAAGGGCGTGAAACCGCCCCCGTGGTGGGTGAACGGCATGGACAGGATGATGGTGCTGACGGCGATCAGCCCCGCGAACACGTAGATGATGATGAGCGGCGACGCCAGCGCACGCGACTGCACCTTGCGGGAGTCCACCGACACCGTAATTGGGCTTAGCTCTTCGCGTCGAGGATGCCTTACGATGCGGTCGCCGGGTTTGGGGGTCCAACTGGGGCGCACTGGGTTTTTGCGGATCTCAGGGTTTGATCAGCATCCTGGTGGAGCCGAACTCGTCCTGGCGCTGGGTCAAGACGCTGTGATTGGCCTCTTCGGCCCAGACCACCACGTCGTATGTGTTCAGCACGTCGGGGATGATGACTTCGATGAACGATAGCGAGTCCCGTTCGATCTGGGCCGTCAGCGCGGCCAGAATGCCCGCGCACGTCTTGCCCGTGCCGTCGATGACCGCCCATCCGCCCGCGTCGGCCTGGCCGTTGCCTTTCGCTCCGTTTCCGGCCATGATATGCGCTTCTCGGACGCTGATCTGCCCCGACTTGCGCAGGTCTAACTGCCGCCTGAACTCTCCGACCGCGTCCCTGTGTACCGCCGACTCTCGGTCCCCCTTCTGGCAGACCGCGCCGCGCACTCCGACTATGTCCGGGTTGATCCGCGCCAACTCGTCGAGGTCGTCCATCTTCAGATGGCCGGACAGCGCCGTGGACATTCCCGACTTCTTCCCGGAGAGTACCATGTCCCTCAACTCGGATTCGGGGATGAAGTCGAACAGGTTTCGGCCGTCTTTCGTCAGCGTGTCGATCAGCCAGCCGTCGCACTTTCCCTCTTCGGCCAGATCGACCATCCGGCTCGCGTCCAGGCCGTCATAGAGAGGGTTGTCCGCGAACAGGGAGCCGATCAACTTGGTGTTGAAGCCGTCCAGCGCCTCGCGGCACTCTTGCAGAACCTCCACCGCCTCCCGGTACTCCGTCCGCATGAAGCCGACCTTCACCGAGGTCGCGTCCAGAACGCCCGCGGCATAGACCGCCATGGCCACCGTTCCCGCCTGGTTCGGCACGACGCCGAGGGTCACGCTCGCGTGTCGCGCGTCCGGAACGGCGTCCCTGACCGCTTTCACAGTGAGCGGGTGAGCGGAGCCGACCAGCGCCTCCTGAAGGTTCTTGACGTCCACTATGTCCGCGCCGCCGTGCAGCGCCTCCATAGCCTCTTTGAGATTCTGAACGCTTACCATGAGCAGCATGGATGTCCACCTCTGACTGCGTGGGCCTTGAAATCCGTTACGCTAGTTCTCTGCCCGCTTAGATTTTATGGATGCCAACTATATCCTCCGTCATTCCGGCGAAGGCCGGAATCCAGAATTGGGTCAGTCTGAGCAAGGTAAATACATCTGGAACCTGTACTAGTTATCGAACCGCGCGGTCGCCCAATCCTCACGGAAGCTGAGATAGCGCCGTCTCCACGTCCGACTTTAGCTCCGCCTTCTCTTCGTCTGAGAGGTCCGCGAGAGGGGGCCGCACGTGTCCGCCCGACAGCCCCATCAACTCGCCCCAGTACTTGCACATGGACGCGGGCAGCGCCCCTCCAAACTTCTGGACCGTGTAGCCCCACCACTTGTCCGAGACCTGCTTGATCGGCTTGACGTGAGCGTCGTAGAACTCGTCGTCCAGGTCTCCCCGCATCGCCTTGTCTATGAACTGGACGTAGTAGTTCTTCTCCGGGGTGTCGAACCTCCAGTCCGAGGTGTTGGCGAACATGACCTGCTGCTCGAACCCCGACTCTCTGCCCGCGAACAGTATCCACTCGTCCGGCGTGCTGATTATGGCGTCGCGACCGACGAGTTGGTGAGTCTCTACCGATAAGTCCCGGTTGAAGCTGGCTTCCTTCACCCCGACGACGTTCGGAATCCCGCATATCCGCTGAAGCCCCTGCGCGCTCATCAGCGTGCCGAACTGCGGCGAGTTGTAGTACATGATAGCGAGATCCGTGCCGTCCGCCAGCAGCTTGACCCATTCGACGATCTGGTCTTCCGTGTTGGTGACGAAGTACGGCGCGCCGACGATCAGCAGGTCGAACCCGACGCCCTCCGCGTGCTTGGCGAGGCTGATCATCGTCCTTGCCGACGTGTGCGAAACGTGCGCCCCGATGGGCCACTCGCCCGCGGACTCCTCAGCGACTATGTCATAGACGCGCAGCCGCTCCTCGTGGTCCAGGCTCCAGAACTCGCCCATGCCCCAGGTGCAGCCCGCGCCGTGAGTGCCAAGCGACCTGACGTGCGCGACGTTGCGCCGCAGGCCGTCTTCGTCGATTTCGTCGTCGGGCGTGAACGGAGTCATCAGCGTGGACCATTGGCCTCTGAGATTCTCGCGCGCCCAGTCCATCGCTTCCGACTTGGTGTACTCTGCCATCTATCGCTCCATCGAGGGGACAATTTCGCCTGCCGGAGCTCCGTACCCCCGACTCGATAATCTTAGCTTTGACTCCGCAACGTGTCAACAAACCGCGCGGGCCCACTATCCACTAACTACTATCCACTACGCACTAACCAAACCCACCACCAACCCCATCCTGAATATGCCCCAATCCCGTAAATCCTGCTTCTGACAACCCTTCGCGCTCCCTCTGTCATTCCGAGCGCAGCGAGGAATCCAAAATCTCCGAACCCGATCCTGTCCATCCCCCAATCCCGAAAATCCTGCTTCAGACGCCCGCCCAAAATCAGCGAAATCACCCCAATCACAAAAATCACAGTTCTGACCCTTGACATTCGCTCAAATGTCCACTATCATTCACTGCAACAACTGTCCACAACCCACTACTCACTAATGACTACCACAACCCAACAGACACCATCCAACCCCGCCCTCCACTTCGCCAACATGGTGCGCGAGAGGACCAACGACGCCCTCGACCTAATAGACATACTCCATGACATCGCGCAGGGCAAAGACGAAAGGGCCACCGCCAACGACCGCATCGCAGCCGCCAACGTCCTCTTGGACCGCGGACTCGGCAAATGCCCCAAGCAGCCCCTCGACTCCGACACCGAATCAGCGGAATCCAATAATCACGCCGACCGTCGTTCCGGCGAAGGCCGGAATCCAGAGGGGCAGAGCGGCTCCGACGCCCAAAACCCCAGGCCCGTAACCCAAATCAAAGACGCCCTGAACGACACCCTCGGCCCAGCCCCCAACGCCCAAAACCCCCTCTCCCTTGAGGGAGAGGGCTGGGGTGAGGGTGAAAAGAGCGCCTCCGACCCCAACTCCATACGCTTCACCATCCAACAACACATCCTAGAAATCACAAACAACGGACAGACCCTCTGCGACACCCTCGAAGAGATAGCTCGCGCCGAAGACGACCACAAAGTCGCGCCCTACCACCGCGCGAGGGCAGCCCGAATCCTGCTAGACCGCATCCTCGGAACCGGCCGCGCGCCCAAACCGAGCGAGGCCGCCGAGAAGAAACCCTACGTCCGCCCGGTCAGAGTCATCGACCCCGACGACCTGGCCGAGGCGCGCGCTAAGGTCCAGCGAATGAAGGACGAGGGCATACTCACCCCTGACTATGACAACCCCGGCCCGCCTATACACGTGCCCGAGATACCCAGGTGGTTCGATCCGACCCCCTACCTCGAAGAAGCGTCCAGAAAGTTCGAGGAAAACATCAAGTTGACGCTCGAACGACAGAAGGCATGGCCCGCCATCGAAGAACGCAGGCGGAAGAAACTCGCCCGGATGTACCCATCACACTCCGAAGACCAAGACGCCCCTGACCACAACGGCCCCGATCCTCCCGACCCATGACCCTAAGGCCATGTATGCGTACTTAGGTTCACGTCCTACCGCAGGGGCGGGCTTCATGCCCGCCTAAAATCCTGCCTATCCCAAAATCCTGAAAATCCTGCTTCAGACTCCCGCCCAAGAACCTGGAAACGGTCAGCCCCGCATCAACGACTTGGTCTCGGTTCTGATGCAGCGTGTGCAGGCATAGACCTTCTCCGGCCTGCCGTCTCTCATGACGGTCGTCCTCTGAACGTTGGCGAACCATCGGGTGCGCGTGCGCCGCTTCGAGTGGCTCACGTTGTTGCCGGACTGTCCCGTCTTGTCGCATATCTGGCATCTGGCCATTGGCGCATCCTCTTTGACTGCTTGAATGGATTGCTTTAGAATGGGCAATCGAGGGCCGCTAGAACCTTAGCATATCCTGAAAAGTGCGGGCAACCGAATTATGAGCATGACATCTTCACAGTCGAATCCTACAAGCTGCGACGGACCGGGCCTCCTCGCGATGTTCGAGTCCGCGCTCCGCCTCCTCGAAGCCAACGTGCCCGAACTCAACCGCCTCAACGTCTTTCCCGTGCCCGACGGCGACACCGGCACCAACATGTACCTGACGCTTAGGGACGTCGTCGCGAACGCGGCGCGGGACACCCATCAGTCGGTCTCCGCGACATCCCGCGTCATGGCCCGCGCCGCGCTCATGGGCGGACGCGGCAACAGCGGAGTCCTGCTTTCCCACTTCTTCATGGGAATGGCGGACGCGCTGGACGGCTGCGACGAATGTGGGGGAGCCGACTTCTCCCGATCGCTGGCGTCCGCCTCGGTCCAAGCCTACGGCGGCATCGGCCATCCGAAAGAGGGCACCATCCTTACCGTCATGCGCGAGTCCGCCGACGCCGCGGAGTCCGTCGAAGCGGACGACCTCGAAGCCGTTCTCCAAACGTCCGCGCACGCCGCCCTCGACTCGGTCGCGCGCACGCCGACCCTGCTCCCGGTTCTCGCCAAGGCGAACCTGGTTGACGCCGGAGGGTACGGCTTCTACGTGATACTCGAAGGGATGCGCCGCCACGTCCGCGGCGACGGCGACTTGGACGAGATGATGGCTGCGCCTCAGCCGGACATGGGGGACGGAAACATCTCCGCCGAGTTCCTCGAAGACATCGAAGAGGAGGAATTCGGGTTCTGCACTCAGTTCCTGCTCACCGGAGAGGGGCTGAGCAAGGAATCCATCATGGCGCGGCTTCTCGAACTCGGCCAGTCCCCGGTCGTCATCGGAACCGAAGACCTTATCAGGATACACGTCCACACGTACAGCCCGGACGAGGTGGTCGCGTACGCGGGGACGCTTGGAGAGGTATCGAACGAGAACATCCAGGACATGGACGAGCAGCGACGCCGCTACTCCGCCGACCGCCGAGCCGAACTCGACGAGGAGACCGCGACCGCCGTGGCCGTCGTTCAGGGCGACGGCCTCGAACAGATCCTGAGAGCCCAGGGAATCGAAAACTTCGTCAGCGGCGGCGATACCATGAACCCCAGCGTCGCCGACCTCCTCCGCGCCGTGGAGGACGCGCCCTCCGACTCCGTGCTCCTTCTTCCCAACAACCCCAACATTCTGCTGGCCGCCGAGCAGGCCGCGGGCCTGTCGTCCAAGCGCGTCAAGGTTGTGCCGTCTAGGACGGTAATACAGGGGATAGCGGCCGCCCTGGAGTACTTCCCCGAAGGCCGCTCGCTCGACGGCCTCGCCGACTCGATGGAAGACAGGCTCGGCGACGTGGTCACGGGCGAGATATGCCCCGCCTCGAGGGACGCCGAACTCGACGGAGTCGCGGTCCGCGAGAATCAGATCATGGCCCTCAGAGACCGCGCGCTCGTCTATGCCGCCGACTCCGTGGAAGACGCGCTCAAGGGCCTGCTCGACCGAGCGACGGACGATGAATCCGAGATCGTGACCCTGTACTGGGGAGAGCCGATAGACGAGTCGGAAGCCGAGCGACTGGTCGAGTCCATATCCGACGACTTCCCTGAACTGGACTTCGAGTTGGTCGAGGGAGGCCAACCGCACTATCACTTCTTCTTATCGATAGAATAGCTGACAAGGAGCTTCACATGGCCGTCAAAATCGTTACCGACAGCACCTCAGACCTGCCCGCCGACCTCGCCGAAGACCTGGGCATAACCATCGTGCCCGCCAACGTCTATTTCGGCGCCAACGAATACAAAGACGGCGTTGACATGACTGGCGACGAGTTCTTCGACAGGCTCATCAACGGCCCGGATTTCCCCACGACTTCGCAGCCGTCCGTGGGAGAGTTCTCAGACACATACACTTCGGTTAGCGAAGGCGCGGATGCAATCGTCTCTTTGCATGTGTCTAGCAAAGTCAGCGGAACGTTCAACTCCGCCCAGCAGGGCGCCGAACACGCCAACGTCGGATGCCCGGTCGAGGTCATGGACACGCTGCAAGCGTCCATGGGGATCGGGCTGATTGCGATTGAGGCCGCGCGCGCCGCCCAGTCAGGCGGTTCGCTCGATGAAGTCGTCGCGGTCGCCAAGAACGCGATCGACCGATGCCAGTGCATGGCCCTGCTGGATACGCTCGAATACCTCCAGAAGGGCGGCAGAATCGGCAGAGCGCAGGCGCTCGTGGGGTCGCTCCTCAAAGTCAAGCCGATCATCATCGTACTAGATGGCGTCGTCGATAACCTGGCCAAGGAGCGAACCAGGCGAAAGGCCGTCGTCAGGCTGCGGCGAGCCGTCCAAGACTTCTCCCCATTGGACTCGTTGGCCATCATGTACAGCACCTCCCGCGACGAAGCCGACCGCCTGGCCGCCGACGTCAAGTCGCTCGTCACCTCCGGCGAGGCGCCGACGGTGGTCCAGTTCGGACCCGCGCTGGGCACCTATGTCGGGCCGGACGCGCTGGGGGTTGCGCTGCTGTCGGCCTCGGACTAACCGGCGGCGTCTGTCACGTGATCTTGTGACCGATTCTGAGCGCGCCGCCCGGTCCCTGTACGACATACTGCGTCAGGAGCGGGCCAAGGGATTTGACGACAGCGCGGTCATCGGCGGCCTGGACGCATTCCTGAAGCGCGCTTCCTCGGAACTCGGCGCGGTTCTGGACGACATCCCGACTTATGGGACGCTGACACCTGCCGAGCGTTCCGACTGGGCCGACCGCGCGGTCGAGAAGATCCGCGAGCGACTGTCCCGCAACGGGCGCGCTCCCGCGCGTTCCGAGTCGGCGGCGCGTCCCCCCAAGTCTGAGCCGTCCGCTAAACCTCGACCCCGCCGCCGCGCTCCGCGCGCTCCGCTGAAGATGTCAGACCCGGTCTCGGCCGTCAAGGGAGTCTGGAAGAAGAACCTCAGCCGACTCGAAAAAATCGGCGTCACCACCGTCGGAGACCTCGTCCACCTTTTCCCAACTCGCCACAACGACTTCTCCAGCATCCGAACCGTCGCCGAGCTGCTCCCCGGAGACAATCAGACCGCGATTCTGACCGTCTGGGAAGCCAGCGAAACGATGCTCGGACGGCAGAGGTCCACCCAGGCCGTGCTGGGCGACGAGACGGGAAACATAAGGGCCGTATGGTTCAACAACCCCTGGCTGGCGTCTCAACTCAAGTCCGGCGCCAAGGTCATGCTGAGCGGCAAAGTGAACGTGTTCATGGGCAGCCCCGTCTTCCAGGGTCCGGAGTACGAGATTCTCGACGGCAGCGATCAAGCCATCCACACCGGAAGACTGGCGCCTGTGTATCCCTCGACTCAGGGCCTCTCGCAGCGGGTCCTGCGTACAATCGTGAAGAGGGCGTTGGACTTGTGCCTGGACCAGTTGGGGGAGTTCGTGCCCGAAGGCGTTCTGCATCGCAACGGACTGATCGGAAGGCGTCACGCCGTCCGGCAGATGCACTACCCGGACGACTGGGACGCCTTTCGCGCCGCCCGTCGGAGGCTCGCGTTCGACGAGCTATTCCTGTTGCAGCTTTCCGTAGTGCGCCGCCGTCTGGAATGGAAGGAGAGGGGAGGGGCGGTCCCGCTGTCCTTCGACCCCTCCGCGCTCGGCTCGTTCCTAGATTCGCTGCCCTTCGAGTTGACCGAAGCTCAGCTTCAATCCGCGCGAGACGTGTTGACCGACGTCGCCTCCGACAGCGCGATGAACCGGCTGCTGCAAGGCGACGTGGGAAGCGGCAAGACCGTCGTGGCGGTCGTCGCCATTCTGGCCGCCGTCCACAGCGGACGCCAGGCCGCGTTCATGGCCCCGACGGAAGTTCTCGCCGAGCAGCACTATCTCACAGTCTGCGGACTTCTGGGCGCGGACATGAGCGACCTGTCCGGCGGGAACATTCAAAGAATCGAAGTCGCCGGACTCGATAGGCCCCTCGTGATCGCCCTGCTGCTCGGCGGCCATCGCAAGCGCGCGAAAGACGACCTCCACAGCCTGATGTCCGCCGGAATGATAGACGTGGTCATCGGCACGCACGCGCTCATCCAAGACGCCGTGGACATTCCCAACCTCGCGCTGGCAGTCGTGGACGAACAGCACAGATTCGGCGTGCTCCAGAGGGCGGCGCTGCGAGGCAAAGGTGAGCGTCCGCACGTCCTGGCGATGAGCGCGACCCCGATTCCGAGATCGCTCGCTCTCGCGCTTCACGGCGACCTCGACGTTTCGGTAATAGATCAGATGCCGCCCGGACGCCGCGCGATCAGGACCCGCTTCGTCGATGAAGAACGGCGCGCCGCCGCCTACGCTTTCGTCCGCAAAGAGGTCGAAGCGGGACGGCAGGCGTTTGTGGTCTGTCCTCTGATAGACGAGTCCGAGGTCATCCAGACCAAGGCCGCGCAGGAGGAGTACAGGCGGCTTTCGACGGATGTGTTTCCCGACCTCGGCGTCGATCTGCTGCACGGTCGGATGTCTCTGCAAGAGAAGCAGAGGGTGATGGACGGCTTCAAGGAGGGCGGCACGGACATACTGGTATCGACCCCCGTCGTTGAGGTTGGCATAGACGTCCCAAACGCGACGGTAATGCTGATCGACGGCGCGGAGCGATTCGGTCTTTCGCAGTTACACCAGTTCAGGGGCCGAGTCGGTCGTGGAAAACACCAGAGCTATTGCCTATTGTTGTCCGAATCGCCCGGAACCGAGGCGATGAAGCGTCTCAAACTCCTAGAACGCATCTCAGACGGGTTCTCGCTCGCCGAAGAAGACCTCAAGCTGCGCGGCCCTGGCGACTATCTAGGCACCCGTCAGAGCGGCATTCCGCCGCTGCTAGTCGCCCAGATCACCGACCAAGACATCCTCTCAATGGCGCACCGTGAGTCCCGGCGTCTGCTGTCCCAAGACCCCGACCTGTCCAGAGACGAGCACCGACCGCTGGCGCAAGCCTTCGAGCAACACTGGGAGCGTTCAATCACGGAGGTCAGCTGAATGGTGCTCCAGGAGACCAACCCATGACCAAGACTTTGCTGATAGCGGGCGTGGTGATTCTGGTCATAGCCGCGTTTTTGGTCGGGCTGTTGAACTCTGGGCCAACTAGCGCCCCGACCACCGCTGGCGAGCAACCTACTCCACCCTACGCGCCGCCGCCGTTCTACCCATTCCCTCCGTCACCCACACCACCACCTACTCCCGATCCCACCGCAGTCGCCGCCGCTGCTGCTGCCACCGCCGCTACCACCTTCATCCCTGTGGAGATCACCGGGCCGGACTGCCCCTTCCGGTATCGCTGCTTCACAACCGAGTATGGAACAATCATTGACTCCCGAGACTTCGGCCCCCACAACATGGGCGGACCCCTTTATCTGATGGACCGCGACATACAGCTACCCGATGATGTGTACCTCGCCGAACAGATTGACAAGGTAACATGCAGAGTGCCTGGTTGTGGTATCGCTCCAATATATGAACTCGTCCGAGGTGGATCCAAAATCTATATCGACTACGCAGGGGCAGCTCCGCCAGGATGGCCCAATGAGGGTGACCAGTCGGTGTTCGACTTCTTGTTCGAGGAATAGTGATTTATGCGGACTTTAATCATCGGATTCGCGCTGGTAGGTGCGTGCATAATCGCGGCGGCGGTTGTTACGGCAACATCTGGGCCAAGATGTTGGGTAGAGGGAAAGAACGAATGGCTGATAAACGTCGTGGAGGGAGGAGTAACTTCCATCCGTTTCTATCTTTCCCAACCTGGAGACAGGACGTTGCATTTTCGAGCAATAGACTTTCATACACAAAAGCAGGGGGTAATTGTTAAACATTTGCCCGATGACGTGGAATTGGCGCATTTGGGTATAATTATGGAAGACCGTCTTGTTGGAGATTGCAGAGAAGATTCTTTTGGGCCGGTATATTACGTTTTGAGAAACGGCAACGATGAGCTAAAGATAAACCCCAACGGAAATATACCCAAAGAGGAGTTATACAGGAATCCTCGTTACCTTGAGCCTTTTACATTCTTATTCGAGGAAGAATGACATGAGCAAGAAGACAGTATGGATAGCCGTGACAAGTATCTTGGTGGCAGAGGCGTTTGTAGTAGGGATTACCATGTGGTTGGCTGATAGCGGGAGAGACTCCGTTCGGGCGCAGGAAAGCGCCGCCCCAACTCCAAAGCCAGTGCCGACAGGGGAATCGGAACCGCAAGACCCCGACGACGAAGAACTGAAAAGGCTGATCACGGCCAGAGTGATCGACAAGGAGTGGACGCCGGAAGAGTTGGCGGAGGTTGAAGCCAATTGGGGCAATCATGACCTCCCAATAGTAGTCGTTGACGAGGCCGGTGAGTTCGCTGCTCCGGCGGCCCCGGCGCTCCGCGCTTATGTGGAAGACCCATACGAGTTCCCGTCATGGCCCGGTGACAGAAACCTCGTGTTCAACAACGAGACATACGTGCCGCTTCCTGATGGTGTGGAGATTGTCAGGATTGTGCTTTTGGGTATGTGTACGGAAAACCCATGCCCTCTACTGCCGTCATATATGCTACAAAAGGGTCATCGGTTCGCATGGGTGGACGCAAAAGGCTGGCTGTATGCCGCCAGGGGCAGAGAGGACGACCTACCGTTCTTCGAGTTCGTGAATACTGACAGGGCGCCGGCGCCAAAACGGTGAGAGGTCGAAGCCACAGCCGAGTTTGACACTCATCGCAATCTGTCCGTATAGTTGAGCCATAGAAAATTTGATAGTCCGATTCGTGAGTGCGGGTCGGAGACCATGGGGTGAGGGGCAGCATGGCCAAGATCAAGCACATAGCGATTGCCAGCCAGGATCCGGACAATACGGCGGAGTTCTTCAAGAGCGTCTTCGACCTCGAAGAGGTGGGCAAGATAGACGGCGCGAACGCCTACGGGTATTACCTGAGCGACGGGAACATCAATCTGGCGATACTACAGTTTCGGAATGAGGTGGTGGCGGGGGCCGAGTTCGGATTGGACTACGCGGGAATACACCACATCGGTTTCCAGGTCGATGACGCCGAGGCGACGGACGCGCGACTCGCCAAGAACGAGTCGGCGCCCAGGGACGACATCAACAAAGAGATGCACTCCAAGATGGGCAACGGACACGGCGGCATGAACGTCGAAACCAAGTACGCCGGCCCCGAGGGCATCATGATAGACATATCCCAGTCCGGTTGGGTTGGCACTGACGGCGGCTGACCTGAGTTTGGAATCTGGAATGTCCCGGCCGGCGACAGGCCGTACTACGCGCCGCTCCCCGCCGCTACTGGTGGAACAGGTTCAGCGCGGACCCGACTTGGAACCACTTGATCTGCTCTTCTGCGAATGAGTGATTCAGGTCCAAGCGCTCCTCGGACCCGTCGGCGTGGTGAAGCGTAGCCGACACCGGCTTTCCCGGGGCCAACTCCGACAGTCCCGAAATGCTGACGTGGTCGTCTTCGCGCACTCTGTCGTAGTCCGCCGGGTCGCTGAACGTCAGCGCCAGAAGTCCCTGTTTCTTCAGGTTGGTCTCGTGGATTCGGGCAAAGCTGCGCGAGATGACCGCCGCGCCGTTGAGCAGTCTTGGAGAAAGCGCGGCGTGCTCGCGCGAACTTCCCTCGCCGTAGTTGAAATCTCCGACGACCACCCACTTGACCCCGTTCGCTTTGTAGTCGCGGGCGACTTTGGACACGGCAACACCGGCCTCGCCGCTCCGAAGATTCTTCGTCTTTCCGGCCTCGCCGGTGTATGCGTTCGTCGCTCCCATGAACATATTGTCGCTGAACTTGTCCAGGTGTCCGCGAAGCGAGAGCCAGGGGCCGGCGGGTGAGATGTGGTCGGTGGTGCATTTTCCGGAGACCTTCAGAAGCACGGGCGCCCTCTCCAAGTCGTTGCCGTCCCATGCGTCCCACGGCTCCATGATCTGCAACCGCTCGGAGTTCGGATTGACCTCCACCTTTACGCCGCTGCCGTCTTCAGGAGGCGCGACGTAACTGCTTGCGCCGCGGTCGAAAGCCTCGTCCGGGACCTCGGGAGCAGGGGAGGGTGGATCGAGCCGGAATGACTGCCCGTTCGCGTCGGTCAACTCGTCGGTCATCGGGTTGAAAGACAGCTTTCCCGCGATTGCGTACGCGGTGACTATCTCCGGGCTGGCGATGAAGTTCATCGTTGTGGGCGCGCCGTCGTTTCGCCTGGGGAAGTTTCGGTTGTACGACGTGACTATCGTGTTCGGCTCGGTGTTAGCGTCTCTGGACCTCTGCCACTGCCCTATGCAGGGGCCGCAGGCATTGGCGAGGACGGTCGAGTCTATCTTGTTGAGCGAGTCCATCTGGCCGTCGCGCTCGATCGTGGCGCGCACCTGCTCAGACCCCGGCGTCACCATGAAGGGGACGGCGGACTTCAGCCCTCTGGCCGCGGCCTGTTCGGCCACGTCGGCGGCGCGGCTCATGTCCTCGTATGATGAGTTGGTGCATGAGCCGATTAGCGCAGCGCCTATTTCGTCGATGAACTCGTTGGATGTGTCTGAAACCTCGTCTGCCAACTCTGAGATTGGCCTCGCCCTGTCCGGCGAGTGCGGACCGACAACGTGCGGTTCAAGTGCATACAGGTCTATCCTGACGACCTGGTCGAAGTAGCTGTCCGGGTCCGCTTCGACCTCCAAGTCCGCCTGGAGCATATCCGCGTAGCGGTCTGCGACCTCGGCGAGGCCGGGGCGGTTGGTGGCCCTGAGATAGTCGGCCATGTGCTCGTCGTATGGGAAGATAGACGTCGTCGCGCCAAGCTCCGCTCCCATATTCGTGATCGTGGCCTTTCCGGTGCAGCTAAAGCTCCGCGCTCCGGGGCCGAGGTACTCGATGATGTTGTTGGTGCCGCCGGATACGGTCAGCAGCCCCGCCAGTTTGAGAATCACGTCCTTCGGAGCCGTCCAGCCGGACATCTCGCCGGTGAGAACCACGCCGATCCTCTTGGGCATAAGGACGTCCCATGGTAGTCCGGCCATGACCTCCACTGCGTCCGCGCCGCCGACTCCGACGGAGCAGGCTCCCAGACCGCCGGCGTTGGGGGTGTGGGAGTCCGTGCCTATTATCAACTGGCCCGGGAAAGCGTAGTTCTCTAAGTTCACCTGGTGGATGATGCCCGCGCCCGGCTCCCAGAAGCCGACGCCGTACTTGGCCGCCGCGGATCTGAGGAATCCATAGACTTCGCCGTTTTCGGCGAGCGACTCGCGGAGGTCCCGCACGCCTTCATTCCTGGCCTGGATGAGGTGGTCGCAGTGTATCGTTGTCGGAACGGCCACCCTGTCTCTGAGGGTTTGCATGAACTGAAGCATTGCAGTCTGGCCGAGAACGTCCTGGAGTATCACCCGGTCCGGGAGCGCTCTAACGTAGGTCTCGCCGGGAACGATCTCCTCGTTTTCGGGGTCGTCTAGGTGGGACAGGAGGACCTTCTCGGCCAAACTCATGGGCCTGTTCAGCCGCTTCCGTACGATTGCGAGACGTTCCGCCATTCGCTCGTAGGTCTGTGTCGCGAAATCGGGAGTGGACTCGATTGTGACCATGGCGCGGTCCTCCTTGAAAGTGGGCGACGCGGCAGCCGCTTCAACTTGCATCTACAAAAGAATACCCTGCCCAACCTCTTCCAACAAGGTTCGAAGCGGAGGGCAGGGTACTGCGGAGTCTGTTGGGTCTCGGGAAAACCCTAGCGGGACATTCCAAAGTACTCGTAGTTGATGTCGATGAAGTTGTCCCATTCGGGCGGAACGTCATCCTCGGCGAAGATCGCGGTCACCGGGCAGACCGGCTCGCACGCCGCACAGTCGATGCACTCCTCCGGGTGAATGAAGAGCTGGTTGTCTTCGTCTTCGTCCAAGCCGTAGATGCAGTCCACCGGGCAAACGTCCACACATGCCCCATCCTTAACGTCCACGCACGGCTCCGCGATGATATAGGTCATTCGCTTACATGCCTCCTGTCGAGGGTTTCGAGTACTGGATAAAATCCCACAACCGATTATAGTGTCGGAAGGTTCACCAATTCAAGGAAGTGGCCGAAGCTAAAGTTGTGTTGGCTGGATGGGAGAGATTTCGACTCCGCTCGGCATGACACGACTCACCGCGTCAGCCCATCCCGCTTCATCTCAGCAATCTCATCCTCAGAATACCCCATCAACCCCAGAATCTCGTCCGTGTGCTCGCCCAGGGCCGGGGACGCCGACCTCGCCTCCAGCGGCGTCTCGCTCATCTGGATAGTAGGCCCGACCATCCTGACGCGGCCCGCCAGCGAATGTTCAAGCTCCACCACGAGCCCGTTATCATTGACGTGCTCATTGCCGGGAAGTTCTTCGACGTAGCGCACCGGGCCGGCGGGCACGCCTGCCGAGTCGAAGATTTGGAGCCATTCCTCAACAGGCTTCTCCAAGAACAACCCTTCCGCTTCCCTTACCAACTCGTGGCTTCGCTCCACAGCCTCTGCTGACTGCGAATCATAGCCAGGCTCGAACCTCGGGTCGTCGATGTCGAGTACGTCCGCGACCCGTTTCCTGAGCCTGTCGCTCAGGCAGGCGACCGCCAGGACTCCGTCGCTGGCCTGGTACGTCCGGTAGTACACGTTGCCGCCTGGCCACGGATTGAGCATCTGCTGGCGCTGGGCTTCGATCTCCTCGTATGACATACCCGATTCGCGCATCGCGTCCAGCACGGTCAGAAACTCCTGGCGCGCGTCGGAGTCAACGGATTCGATCTCCATGAAGCCGGTCGTCTGCATTCCCAGCGCCGTCGCCAGCAGGCTGGTATCCACGCGCTGCCCCTGTCCTGTGCGCTCCCTGTGAAAGAGGGCGGCGCAGACGCCCCACGCGACCGCGATGCCGGTGGAAAAGTCGGCGACGGCGGTCGCGCTGATCTGCTGAGGCGCCCCGTCGTGGATCTTGCCCTCGGCGGCCATCAGCCCGCTCATGGCTTGGATGATGATGTCGTATCCCGGGCGATAGCTGTCCGGCCCCTTCGGTCCGAAGGCGGTGTTGTCGCAGTAGATCAGGCGCGGGTTGATGGCCGACAGAGTCTCGTAGTCGATGCCGAGCTTGCGCGGCACGTCGGGGCGCGCGTTGATGATGACCACGTCGATGTCGGCGATCATCTTATGGACGATCTCGATGGCGGCGGGGTCGGCCAGGTTCAGGGGGAGGCTGCGCTTGCCGCGGTTCAGCGACATGTAGTTCTTGGACTCGGTTGTCATAAACCGCTGGGCGAACCGCCACGGCTCGCCTTGGATCGGCTCCACCTTGATGACGTCGGCGCCCATGTCGGCCAGGAGCATCCCGCCGAAGGGACCGGCGATGATCTGTGTGAACTCAAGAATCTTGATTCCGTGTAGGGGTCCGGGCATGTCAACTACCGACCTCAGCGGTGGAATATACCTCTTCTTCGCCTCTGCGGACCCGTTCGAGCGCTTCCGTAGCCGAGTAGCAGTCTTCAAGGTCCTCCAGAATCCGCTCTACTATTTCATGCAGGTAGTATTCCCTACTATGGCCGGTCATCGATACCAGCATATCCAACCTTCGCTCGGCCTCGGGTGACAGTTGGATCGTCGTTGCCATGTAGTTGACCTCCTATGCAAGTGTGGCGCGGGCGCATTATCGAGTATTTGAGAATGAAAAGAAAACCCCCGACGTTTGGCCGGGGGTTTTGGTTGTCTGGTAGCGGGGGCAGGACTCGAACCTGCGACCTTTGGGTTATGAGCCCAACGAGCTGCCGCTGCTCCACCCCGCGACGTTGTGATGTTGAATCCTGAATCCCTTTGCATGCAATTTGCAGATGAGCCCAAATGTGGGCCAAGTCCTCGGTCGATTAGTACCGCTCAGCTAAAGCGATTGCTCGCATTACACCTGCGGCCTATCTACCCGGTAGTCTCCCGGGGACCTTACTCCCAACCTAAGTTGATTTGGGAAATCTTATCTTGGAGTTGGCTTCGCGCTTAGATGCCTTCAGCGCTTATCGCGTCCAGACATGGCTACCCGGCGGTGCTCCTGGCGGAACAACCGGTACACCAGAGGTCTGTCCTTCCCGGTCCTCTCGTACTAGGGAAAGCTCTCCTCAAATTTCCTGCGCCCATGGCGGATAGAGACCGAACTGTCTCACGACGTTCTGAACCCAGCTCGCGTGCCGCTTTCACCGGCGAACAGACGGACCCTTGGGACCTTCTTCAGCCCCAGGATGCGACGAGCCGACATCGAGGTGCCAAACCTCGCCGTCGATGTGAACTCTTGGGCGAGATAAGCCTGTTATCCCCGGGGTAGCTTTTATCCGTTAAGCCACGGCCCTTCCACACGGAACCGTAGGATCACTTTGCCCGACTTTCGTCTCTGCTCGACTTGTAGGTCTCACAGTCAAGCTCCCTTATGCCAATACACTCTAAAGGTGATTTCCATCCACCTTGAGGGAACCTTTGGGCGCCTCCGTTACCTTTTAGGAGGCGACCGCCCCAGTCAAACTGCCCACCTGGCAGGGTCTCCGCATCTGCGGATTAGGGCCGAAATGATGAAAGAGCGGTATTTCAATGATGACTCCCCCCCGACTGGCGTCGGGGCTTCAAAGTCTCCCGCCTATTCTACACATTCATAATCCCAGTCCACTGCCAAGCTACAGTAAAGCTCCACGGGGTCTTTTTGTCCTGCCACGGGTAACCCGCATCTTCACGGGTCTTGCAATTTCACCGAGCCCCTCGTTGAGACAACGCCCAGGTCGTTACGCCATTCGTGCGGGTCGGAACTTACCCGACAAGGGATTTCGCTACCTTAGGACCGTTATAGTTACGGCCGCCGTTCACCGGGGCTTCAATTCAGAGCTTTGGTCGCCGAAGCTTCCGAACCCCTCCTTTTAACCTTCCGGCACTGGGCAGGCGTCAGCCCCTATACTTCGCCTTTCGGCTTTGCAGAGACCTGTGTTTTTGATAAACAGTCGCCTGGGCCTCTTCACTGCGGCCCGCAGAGGCTTCACCGGCTGGCGGTTACACCCCGCGGGCACCCTTTCTCCCAAAGTTACAGGGCCAAGTTGTCGAATTCCTTAACGAGGGTTAGCTCGAACGCCTCGGGACTTTTACCCCTGTCTACCTGTGTCGGTTTGCGGTACGGTCACCAAATCCTCTTGCAGCGAGGCTTTTCTCGGCGGCATAGGTTCAGCGGAATCCCCCAGGGCTCTGGCCCTAAAGTCTTTCGCCCCCTCAGCTCGTAACGCTGGAGCGGATTTGCCTACTCCAGCCTGGCCTACAGGGCGCAACGCGCCGTATCCGGTGGCGCGCTCGACCTACCTTCCCGCGTCCCCCCTCTGCTTTGTATCGAGGAATCGGTGGTGCAGGAATTTTGACCTGCTGTCCATCGCCTTCGCTTGTACGCTACGGCTTAGGCCCGACTTACCCTACGCCGAACAACGTTGCGTAGGAAACCTTAGACTTACGGCGTTCTGGATTCTCACCAGAATTATCGCTACTCATGCCGGCATTCTCACTTCCCAGCGCTCCACCGGGGTTCACACCCCGGCTTCGATGCCCTGGCAACGCTCCCCTACCATCCGCCATAGGCGGATCCGCGGCTTCGGTGGTGAACTTTAGCCCCGTTACATTTTCGGCGCAGGATCCCTCGACTAGTGAGCTGTTACGCACTCTTTAAAGGGTGGCTGCTTCTAAGCCAACCTCCTAGCTGTTTTGGGAATCCCACTTCCTTTCACACTTAGTTCACACTTAGGGACCTTAGCCTGCGGTCTGGGCTGTTTCCCTTTCGCCAATGGAGCTTATCCCCCACTGACTCACTCCCAAGAACCATCTGAAGGCATTCGTGGTTTGGTTGGGGTTGGTAGGCTCACGCCCCCTAGCCCATCCAGTGCCCTACCTCCCTCAGACTATCGTTGAGGCTGTACCTAAATACATTTCGGGGAGAACCAGCTATCGCCGAGTTCGATTGGCATTTCACCTCTACCCACAGCTCATCCCAGCCTTTTGCAACAGACACGGGTTCGGCCCTTCACTCGGTTTTACTCGAGCTTCAGCCTGGCCATGGGTAGCTCACCCGGTTTCGGGTCTAATCCAAACAACATCGCGGGCATCACGGAAGCGCCTCCGTCGGTTTCGCGGTTGGGACCCGTCCGACCTTTCGGCCGGACATCGCCCGCGCGCTCCGCGTCGGGATTTGCCTCCACCCACTAATCGCCCTGTTCGGACTCGCTTTCGCTTCGGCTCCGGGACTCGTATCCCTTAACCTTGCTGCCAAGATTAACTCGCCGGCTCATTCTTCAATAGGCACGCAGTCACCCGCGCAATACGGGCTTCCACGGCTTGTAGGTCCACGGTTTCAGGTCTATTTCACTCCCCGCATGGGGTACTTTTCACCTTTCCCTCACGGTACTGGTTCACTATCGGTGGCCAAGAGTACTTAGCCTTGGAGAGTGGTCTCCCCGGCTTCCCACAAGATTTCACGTGTCCCGTGGTACTCAACAACACGCCAGGAGTCCGCTGCCTTTCGCCTACGGGACTATCACCCTCTTTGATCGTCCTTTCCAGGATCGTTCGGCTAGGCGGCGGATTTCTTACTCCTTGCTCCCTACTGAGAATGGAGCGGGCGCGTGTTACAACCCCTGACAGGCATAGGCTCTCATACCACTAAGCCAGCCAGGTTTGGGCTCTTCCCTTTTCGTTCACCACTACTCAGGGAGTCTCGGTTGATTTTCTTTCCTCGGGTTACTTAGATGTTTCAGTTCACCCGCTTACCCCTCGCGCTAAGGCGAGTCCTCCGGTATGACCCGGAGGGGGTTTCCCCATTCGGGAATCCCCGGCTAAGCTTGCTAGACAGCTTACCGGGGCTTATCGCAGTCTTGCCACGCCCTTCTTCGGCTCTTGGCCCCTAGGCATCCACCGTGGACCCTTAGTAACTTGGCCCACATTTGGGCTCATCTTCAATTGCTATTACTAAGGGACAGGATTCAACTGTTAATGTGCTGCGGCGACCTGCGGGCCGCCCATGCCGAAACAGCCGGCCACGCCGACCGTGTTTCTTCAGCAGACCATCATTATATTGGCAAAGGCGTCCGGCGTCAAGTTCAATCTTGCGCTCCGGCGGCCCCGGCCCTAGAGCACGTGGAACTCCAGCAGGTGCTCGCGCAGTACGTCCACGCTGAAGTCGTTCTCCACGTCGCGCAGCACGGAGTGTGTATGGTTCGCGCCGTTCTGGCGGTTGATGTACTCCACGATGAAGTTCCCGCCGTGGATGCGGTAGTAGTGCTCCCGGCCCTTCGCCAAGGGGCCGCCCCAGGCGAGGCTGAAGTCGTCTATGCCCCGCTCCTCGATGACCGCCAGCTTGTCCGCCGCGACGTCGCCGCGCACCTGGTTGACGTACTCGACTATCAGGCTCATCAGCATTTCCCGTTGGGCGCCGGACATCTGAGACACCCGCAATCCCTCCTCCGGCGGCAGCACCGCTTTGGAGGAGTTGTACGTCAGGATGTCGTAAGGCGCTTCGCCGTATATGACCGCCTTCGACCTCTGGGACGAATCGAGGTCGTTCATCAACTCGAATGCGAGGTCTTCCCTCGTTCCCAGGATGCGATGCCCCGTGTCCGGGCCTGTCCTGATCTCATGAGGGTTCGCCCCCAGGAAGAACGGAGTGGTGGAGATGACCCTGTCGTCCCACACGCCGTAGTTGAACGATATGTGATGGCCCTCCACGCGCCAGCCCCAGGGTCCGTCGCCGCCCGGCTCGCCGAACACGGTCCAGTAGTAGAGCTCCGGGTCGCGCTCGTATGTGATGACGCCCGCGCCCTTCTCGATCGACCCCAGCAGGGATTCGTTCTCGATTGTGGCGACGGCCTGCCGGTACGACTTCTCGGTCAGGCCGGTTGCCATCACGGCGTAGGCCAGCTTGCGCTGTTCCTCGTCCATGTCCCTGATCGGCAGGCCGTGCCGGTTGGCCGGAGGGTAGTACCAGAATATCCTCTCGCCGTCCAGATAGTCGAACCGCGTCCTCTCCGCCTGGTCTGTCGAGAGGCTGTCAAGGAAGGCGGAGACCGCATCCCTCATTTCCGAAGCCGCCTGCTCGTGGCCGTCATGGCGCCCGTCGTGATGATTATCGTTGTCATGATTGTGATGCGCCACTATCGTCTCCTCCTGGAAGTTTCATACCCCCGTCTCGAATCTCTGGGGCTTTCGGCTCTACGCGCGCTGCAAACGTAATAACACTAAGCGCGTCTCAAGTCAAATCCAACTCAGCATGTCCAACCGTCGAAGGACGCTGCCCTTGCGCCATGGAGGAGTTTGACTTTCACAGAGTTGATGTTATAATGGCGGTATATGATTGTCGTGTGAACAATTGCTATGGCAGGTAAAAGTGAAGTGACCTTCTTGTATTCCACATTGCTGATGAGTTCTTGCGATGCGGTAAGCGCGCAGCAGGACGGAGGTGAATCGCATGACACAGTTGTTCCGAGATGACATCAACGCGCCGGGAGTCTTGTCCTTTTGGCTGGTGGGCGCCGGGGAGTTTATGCTGCGGGACATAAGACAGTACTTTGATCCCGTAAAGATAACGGCCCTGCAGTTCAGCATTTTGAACGCCTGTTACCGGGGGATAAGCACGGTTTCGTCGATATCCCAGACGCTTCCGGTTGGCCCGCCGGCAGTAAGCCGCCAGGTGGACCAGCTATACGAGAGGGGCTTGCTGGACCGGATACCCAGCCAGGTGGACCGTCGTGTGATGACTCTGGAGTTGACCGATGCCGGGAGAGAGCTTGTGCCAAGGCTGTTGACCATCGTTGCCGAATGGGAAGCCAAGGTCACGGCGGACCTCAGCGACGCCGAAAAAGCCTTCCTCATCTCCATCACTCGAAAGTTAGTGGCGACGATGCGGGATCAGTAGATCGTTTCGGAGCTTTCGACGCTCCACCGTCTGAGGACGATTCAACTTGAGTAGGACCGTATCGGCGCTGATCGGCATAGACGTGGGCACCACGGCGGTAAAGGCCGTCGCGGTCGATGAGTTGGGACGTGTCCTCGCCGAGACCGACGTCGATCAGCCGACGTCAGCGCCGCGACCCGGTTGGTCCGAACAGCATCCGCAGGTGTGGTGGCGCTCGACTAAGGAAGCCGTATCGACCGTCACGGCCTCTCTCAGAGCGCTTCCGGCCACTGTCGAGGTCCGAGCCGTCGGACTCTCTGGCCAGATGCACAGTTCGGTATTCCTCGACGACGCTGGAGAGGTGATACGCCCCGCGCTCCTCTGGAACGACGTCCGCACCACGGAGCAGTGCCGCCAGATGACCGCCGCGCTCGGGCTGGACGGACTTCGGCGCAGCGTCGGCAACCTCGCCCTGGAGGGATTTACCGCCCCCAAGCTGCTGTGGCTGCGTGAGAACGAGCCCGACGCCTACGACCGGCTCAGCACGCTCCTTCTCGCCAAAGACTACATCCGATACAGGCTGACGGGTGAGTTCGCCACTGAGCCGTCGGACGCGGCCGGCACGCTACTCTTCGACGTGGCCCGCCGACACTGGTCTGCCGAGGTTCTCGCCGCATTCGACGTGTCTCCCGACCTTCTGCCGCCCGTCGTCGGCTCGACAGACGTATCCGGCGTGGTCTCCCCAAGCGTTGCCCGCGAGCTTGGACTCCCGCCATCTACACCGGTCATCGGGGGCGGCGCGGACAATTCCGCGGGCGCAGTCGGCAGCGGCGTCGTCATTCCGGGACGGGTGCAGTCGAGCATCGGAACATCCGGCGCGCTCGTCACTCCCGTACAGAGTCCAAGTATCGACCCTATGATGCGCCTGCACACCTTCTGCCACTCCGTACCGGACCTGTGGTATCTGATGGGCGTCGTCCTCTCCGCCGGGAACACTCTCCGCTGGCTCAGGGACATCCTATCGGTCGGCGTCGAGCTATCTTATGACCGGCTCACGAACGAGGCCGCGAGCGTGGCTCCAGGCAGCGACGGCCTGCTGTTCCTGCCGTACCTGACCGGCGAGCGCACGCCGCACAACGACTCCAACGCGCGGGGAGTCTTCTTTGGACTACACCTAGGCCATACAAGGGCGCACCTTGCGCGCGCGGTCATGGAGGGAGTCACGTTTGCCCTGCGAGACTCGCTTGAGCTTATGCGAACGATGGTGGACTCGATCCCACAGGTGCGGGCCATCGGCGGCGGCGCCCGAAGTTCCCTGTGGCGACAGATGCAGGCCGACGTATTCGGCGCTCCCGTGTTGTCTCTCGGGGACGCGGGCGGCCCATCTTACGGCGCCGCCGTCATGGCCGCCGTAGGCGTCGGCATGTTCGACTCGATACAGGAGGCCGCCGACGGCTGGGTATCGGCCGGGGAGACGAGGGAGCCTGACGCGCGCCGCATCGCGTTGTACGATGAACTGTACCAGCGTTACCGCGCCCTGTATCCAAGCCTGAAAGAACGCTTCGCCGACGGCGCTCAACCTGTTGGAGCGGGGTAGGGTATAATACCCGCACTCAGTTACCGAAAGAGGTTGGGCTTACATGCGGACAGAAATCGACCTGCTCGACGACGAAGAGATACTGTTCGAGGATGAGCAGATTGTCGTCACCACTCAACGGCTGATCGGAAATTTCGAGACCGCCGAAGAGGGAGACTTCGACGAGGCCGCGCTGAGGGAAGTCGCCGCGCCCAAGAAGTTCAACGGAGGCTACCACAGCAGACGGTCGATTGCGTTGAGGCTGCTGGCCGCCGGAATCGCGGCGGTTCTCGTGGGCGCGTGGGCCGATACCACTCTAAACTTCCCCGACCTGATCGATGGGCTGATTTTCGTCGCCGGAGCGGTCGCCGCTATGGTGGGGCTGTATATGCTGGTCAACAGCCTCTTTCGCAGGTCTCCGAACACCACGGTCATATTCGACGTGTTCGGCGGCCCGCACGTAATCGCGTCCTATCCCGAATGGGACAATCCCCAGGCCGATGAGCTCGTCCGCCAGTTCGCCAGGGCCAAGCGCCGCTCTAGTTATTAGGGATTGTCTCTGATTCCGTCCCTCCGGAGCGCGGGCGAATAAAAATAGAAAAGGCTCCGCTGGCGGTGGGACAGCGGCCTTTTCGACCAGGCCAATCGAGCGATGAGATCGCGGCGATTGAACAAGCGCCTGTGCTGCGGTCGAAAGGCTTAGGGGCCAGCGAAGCCGTGCCTCTATTGTCTCTTGACCCGCTCGCCGCCGGTCAACCTGTTACTGGGCATGTTTTGAATCGGATTCTTGACAGCGCGCAACACTTCTCTACAATTACCGCATACGCAGCAGAAGGGGAGTACGCCATGATCGACAAATTCGGCAGCCTATTCGCGGGGCACATCGACCTCGACAACATCGGATTCGCTGGCGCCGCCGCCAACGACCGGTTCTACTCGAACGACCGTCTCATAACCGTCTTCGACAAGACCGAAGCCATCTGTACCCTCATGGATGACCTCGGATACGACGTCTTCTGGATGGCGGAGCACCACTTCCAGCCGGAGGGCTACGAGTGCATCCCCAACATCCTCCAACTAAGCGTCCACCTGGCCCACCTTACCAAGCAGATCAAGTTCGGGTGCGGATTCAACATCGCCCCGATGTGGCACCCGTTGCGGATGGCAGAGGACTTCGCCACCGCCGACATTCTCACCGGCGGGCGGGTCATCTTCGGCGTCGGGCGCGGATACCACACCCGCGAGGTCGAGGCGTTCGGCGCTCCGATGATGGACGCCGACGCCAACCGAGACTTGTTCGAGGAGCAGGTCGAGGTGATGTACAAGTCCTTCAACGAAGAGTCGTTCTCTCACCGGGGCAAGTACTACACCATTCCGCCCGAGGTTCCGTACAGGGGCTACACGCTCAAGGAGATCACGCTCGTCCCTCGTCCCGTGAACCTCCCGGTCGAGTGCTGGCAGCCCATCGTCAGCGCGAGCGACCGCGGCCTGAACTTCATGGCGAAGTACGGGATCAAGGGAATCATCGGCGGCGGCGCTGCTCCGGGCGGCGCGTCTGAGAACGTGGTCAGAAGATGGCAGGAGGTCCAGGCCGACCACGGCAACGAGACAGAGCTTGGCGGCGACCTGATACTTGGCGTTTCCTTCTTCATAGCCGACTCAGAGGAGGAGGCCATACGGCAGGCGACGCCGTTCTTCGAGGAGAACATGAAGATGTTCGCTCCTCTCGGATTCGTCCGCGGCCTGACCGATGACCAACTCGACGCCCTGGCCGACCCGGCCCGCGCGCCACACGCCGGACTGCCCACGCTGGAGGAAGCCATAAAGGCCGGCTCCTGGCTAGTCGGACGGCCTGAGCGGATCATCGAGCAGATGGAGGAGATCGAAGACCGCTGGCCTGGCCTGGATCACGTCAACATGGGCCTGCCTGTCGGCACCCCGCAGAATGTCATTCTGGAACAGCTTGAGACGTTCGGCAAAGAGGTCATGCCCCACTTCAAGAGCCGCGTCCGAGAGCCGCTGGCCGTTCCGGCGGGCGACTAGTTCGCTCAGGGCTTAGCATGTTCTGAGCGCAGTCGAAAGTCCGCCTACACAGTGGAACTGAAATCATCGAAAGGGAGCGCGGGACAACCCAATGTCCGGCCTTCCCCATATCGTCTGAAGGAGCGCTATCTTGACCACAAGCGATTGGCGCAACAAGCTCTACTTCGGAGACAACCTCGACATCCTGCGCGAGAATGTCCCCGACGAGAGCGTTGACCTCATCTACCTGGACCCGCCCTTCAACTCCAACGCTACCTACAACGTCCTGTTCCGTGAGCGCAGCGGCGAGGACTCCGCCGCCCAGATAACCGCATTCGAGGACACCTGGAGTTGGAGCATCGAGTCTGAAATCGCCTTCCGAGACGTGGTCACCAACGGCCCCGAGAAGCTGGGTGACCTCCTCCAGTCCATGCGCGGATTCCTCGGCCAGAACGACGTGATGGCCTACCTCACCATGATGGCCCAGCGCATAGCAGAACTGCACCGCGTTCTCAAGCCGGCGGGCAGCATCTACCTGCACTGCGACCCCACTGCGAGCCACTATCTCAAACTTCTTATGGACGCCGTGTTTGGAGTTGGCAATTTCCGTGCCAATCTAATATGGAAACGCCAAAGCGCCCATAGTGATGCACGGGGCTATGGATCAGTGCATGACACGATATTTTACTATGCCAAGTCTGATGAATTTGTTTGGAATCCTTCCTTTCAGCCTTATGACTCTGAATATATCGAACAATACTATCGCTACACTGATGATGACGGGCGTCGATTTATGTCGGGTGATTTGGGGGCTGCGGGACTGCAGGGCGGAGGCTACGAATACGATTGGAAGGGTGTTGTCCGGGTTTGGAGAGTACCTATTGAGACTATGGAACGGCTTGACGCTCAGGGGCGCATCTACTATACCCGGAACGGCATCCCTAGGAGAAAGCGCTACCTTGATGAGGCCAGAGGACACCCTGTGCAAAATGTGTGGACGGATATCCAATCACTACGGTCTTGGCATAAAGAACGCCTCGGCTACCCCACTCAAAAGCCTGAAGCCCTGCTCGAACGCATCATCAACGCCTCCAGCAATGAGGGCGACGTGGTACTCGACCCATTCTGTGGCTGCGGAACTGCCATCGCCGTCGCCGAACGGCTCAACCGCCGATGGATAGGTATAGACATAACCCACCTTGCCATTTCCCTCATGAAGAGCCGCCTGCGCGACACTTTCGGATCCGACATATCCGAGTACGACGTGGTGGGCGTCCCCCAAGACGTTGAGAGCGCGAGAGCGCTCGCCGTCGAATCCGAGCACGACGGACGCTACCAGTTCGAATACTGGGCGCTCGGACTTGTGGACGCCCGTCCATCCAACCGTGGACGACGAGGCGCCGACTCCGGCATAGACGGCTACATCAACTTCTTCGACGACAACGGCGGAAAGGCAAAACGCGTCATCGTGCAGGTCAAGAGCGGACACGTCAGCGTGTCCCAGGTCCGTGACCTGAAGGGTGTACTGGAACGCGAGAACGCAGACATCGGTCTCTTCATCACCCTGAACCCGCCCACACGACCGATGATGGTGGAAGCCGCGTCCGCGGGATTGTACGTCCCCCAATGCTACCCCAACCACCAGTACCCCCGCCTACAGATACTGACCATCGAGGAGTTGCTGTCAGGCGTTGAAGCGCAGTACCCGCGTTACGCGCCCGCAGCGACCCTCCCGCGCGCGCCGCGCCGCCGCTCATCAGGTTCGCAGGGACAATTGACATGAGTTCAATTAGCAGTCGTTAGCCTCCAGATGCGCTCGATTGACTTCGCTAGCCATCTGTGCCCAATCCCGGCGGTTCATGTGATGATAGGGTGGTGGCGCAAGTCAAACCATACCACTTCAGCGTATCTAGCGTAGTGGGGAGCGCATTGGTGGGTCAACATCACAGCCGATAGGGTGTTTCTAGCCGACGCTGAAAGCACTTCTTAGATTATCTTGGGCAACCCAGGCTGGGTACCATTACATCTTGTCCCCCGAAGGATGTTGATGTCCATGCTTGGCCTCGATTTTCTTAAAACTCTGGAGAATGATCTTATTCATACTCGGAAACTCATTTTGGGCGAAGTTCGATACCCACTCCATTACCTTTTCACGCCAAGATACCCTGTCCCTATCAATGAAGTCGGGTTCTGACAGGATAGGTTTCGAAGCGTACAGACGAATAGTGCTTTTGCGGTATCCTCCGCGATGACTGCCTCTGTGGTCGAAAACACTAGGATACTTCCCTTGGGTCTTGTCGAACAGCAGCTTCCTAATGTCTTCACTGTCTGCGGACGAAATCGTGAGAAGCAGATTAACTTGGCCTATCTCTCTAAAATCGAAATCCAACATCAGCAGTGCATCAGTATCTGGGAGCCATGCCGTTCCGGTGTGGAACACGCTGAATTCCTGCCAACTCGCGTCTATGAATCCGATAAGTTCTCCTCGGTCCCGTTCACCAATGATATGCCAACTTTCCTGACGATCTATCGCTTCTTTACAAATCTCTCTCACGTCATCAAGATAGTGGCTGCCTTTGTAGCGGTTTATCAGGTCGATGGCTTCTCTGTGCCGCAAGTATATTTTGGTGGCCAGCCGCTCAGTGTTGGTATCGGGCACGATTCTTCTCCTCAGAGTCGTTGCGTAATGTTGCAGAAATGCGATAACTGATCTGTCTTGGTGGTCAACGCCGGATTCAAGCGTCTTTTCAACAAGTCGCAGAATTGTCCCGTAGTCCACAGATGTCCAGAAGCACCTTTCCTTCTGCCGCTCAGGGGCAGTTCCTTGAGGTGATGCGAACAAGTAGCTTTTGTGGAAACTCCCGTATTCCTGCTCTAGGGCTAGTCGGTAACGGGTTAGCTGTTCACCGTGTTCGCCCGAGAGTATTTTGTTCTCTATGGCGCAGGCGAACGACGCCCCCATATTCAGAATCAGGATGTCGAGGAAACCAATCCTACCATCTACGACGTTACGCCATTCTCGCTGCACTGAGGTTTCCGACCAGTCAATAGCATGGACCTGTTCACTTGTAGCAGCTTTCGTTTCGAGCAGGAAATTAGTCAAGAAGAAATCGCAGGCCGAGTGGTTCGCCTGAGGGTTCAGAAGCCACGCAAGGATTTTGGAGTGAATTTCCTCCGACATCGATAGGCCAAGCAAGGCGAATGCATCAAATTCGGCAAGCATCTCCTCCAGACGCACCAGATCTGGGTCGGCCGCAAACTCCTTCAGGGGTGAGAGTTCAGTTATTGATTCGTTCATTCCTGTCTGAATCCATGGTGGTGACGCGATTCTCGCCCTGACCCTAGGTCGAAAACAGTGATGTTGTCATGAATTCTCCCCCTTAGCGAAGAACTCGTCAACCCTCAGATGCGCTCAATTGACTCCACGATCCATCTGCGCCCAATCCCTAGCAATCCGACCGGCACGATCACGGCGTCAACGGTCTGCCGTCTAGCAAGGTCGCTTGGGGCTGAGCCTTGTGGACACCAAGCGGTGTAACTCATCACGTCCACTGCGTCGGGGTCGTTGAGAATGTCGTCGACTAGGATAGTCACTTGCGTAACTCGCAGGTCAGGGAACATGCTGCTGAGTGTTCTTGCCAGTACTGAGCCATCTCCAATATCGAACCTGGTCCGAAGGTCTATCTCGACGACTTCAGATACATCTCCGAACACGGACTCGCGCCTCTCTCCATATGGATCCATCTGAACGGTGTCTCTTTGCCGCGACTCTGATCGGCGCGTCCACAGTTTCGCCAACTCGTCAGCCACGTTGCTGCGAACCCGCGTCATTCCGGGGAGCAACCCGGAGTTGGCTGGCTCTACGCTCTCTATCACTCTTTCGACTTGGGACGCTTTCCTTCCAGAAGGACTCGGACCCAACGGGCTGGTACTGGGCGCATGGGAACTTTGTGATGAACAATTGTGTTCACCTTGGTCAGGTGGGTCAAACCAGACCTTTGAGCCGTGATGACACTCCCAGTAGATTACCGTTGAGTTGCATAAGGGGCAGGAGAATGGGAACTTCCGGGCTGTGCAGTCGTATGGATGGCCTATGTACATTAACTTTCCCCTTCAGTACCAGCCGAGATCTTAGCCGTCTCCACCCCCATCGCCTCCGCCACCAGCTTGTATGATCGCTTCCTCTGCTCGAAGTAGTAGCAGTTGGTGACGATGCCAATGTCGGCGGTCTGGTATCGTTCGGCGGCGGTCAGGATTCCCTCGCGGACTTGGGCCGGGTCTCCTTCTATGATGCCCTTGGACGACTCTTCCACATCGGCCTTTGCTTGGTCGTCCAGCGGCCAGTCCATCGCTTCCTCGGGGGAGATCATCCCGCCCGTCGTCAGTCCGAGCGCTGACATCACCTTGTTGATGCGGCGTGAGGATCCGATGAATCTTGCCTCGTCTTTAGTCGGAGCGCAGACGACTTGGAGGGTGGCGTTGACCTTCGGCTCGGACAGGTATTCCGACGGCTGGAATAGCTGACGATAGATCTCCGCTATGCGCGGGCCGTACTCGGTCGTGTTGCCGAAGAAGTCGGCGAAGCTGAACGGCAGACCGAGGCGCGCCGCCAACTGCGCGCTGTAGTCCGAGGACCCCAGAAGCCAGACATCGGGGACCGTGTTGGGCGTCTCGCCGGGCTGCGCGCTGATCTCGTGAAGCGGGTGGCCCTCCGGCATATTGCCGTTGAGAAAACCGAGCAGATCGCCGACCATCTGCGGAAATTGGTTCAACACATCCACCGGCGGCCTCGGATGGCTGAGAGCGGCGGCAGTGAGTCGGTCGCTGCCCGGAGCGCGGCCAATGCCGAGATCGATTCGGCCGGGGAAGAAGGCGTCGAGGATTCTGAACTGCTCGGCCACTTTCAGGGCGGAGTAGTGAGTGAGCATCACGCCGCCGCTTCCGACTCTGATCCGTTCGGTGCCGCCGGCGATCTGGCCGATTAGGATCTCGGGACTCGTGCCGGTGAACGACGTGGAGTTGTGATGCTCGGCGACCCAGTATCGGGCGTAGCCTAGGCTTTCGGCAAACTGGGCAAGCTCGACAGTTTCGCGCAGCGCCTCGGACGGGCTGCCGCCCTTTCGCATCGGGGACTGGTCGACCACGGACAGGGTGACATCATGAGTGTTTGCCATGTTTGGGACGCGCCGCCGCCTGATTGGGATTCAGGATTAGTCTAGGGGCGGAGGGCGTCGGACGGCAAGGGGAGAGGAACCGTCCTGATCCACCGCCTAGCGATGGTATTGTAGGCTTGGCGGGTGCGGGCGAGACGCCCGCGCTCCTACGGGCATCCGAGTATTAGGCGGTGGATTTCGGGACCGACACGGGGATTGTGTGGCGGTCAGGATGTGGATTCGAATATGAGGGGGTTGGAGACCAGGGACCGCTCGCGAAAGTGGTTGTCTCTCGCGGTGGTGAGCGCGACCGTCACCTGCTGGAGTCGGCGCGCCATGATCTCGGACAGGCACCGCATGACCCGCAGTCCCATGTCCGGGTTCAGGTCGATTGCCTTGCGGAGGAGGGTGGCTGGGACGGCGAGCAAGGTTACAGGCTCCCATGCCGTGGCCGACAGAGTATATCTGCCGGGCGGCACGAGGGCAGACCATCCAAGGATCTGGCCTGGGGAGCAGAAGGCCACCGTTGTCGACCGATGCTCGGCGCGCCGTCCCAGACGCTTGTGCAAGGCGACCTTTCCGCGCGCGACCACGAACAGTCGGTCGGCCTTCTGCCCTTCGCGGATCAACTTCGCCCCCTCTGCTTCGATAACCTCGGAGCAGAGAATGGCTATGCTGGACAACTCATCGTCGGCCAGATCCCTGAATAGCTCGCACTCTCTGAGTGGGAGAATGCTGTCGATCAAACTGCCGCGAGCTCCTTCTCTTCGACTGTCCGGCGGCCGTAAGTCGGCTGGACCCTGATGATGCGGCGGGGGCGCCGCGTCTTGTGTGTGGGCTTCAGCCGCAGGCTGCGCCGCGTCTCCGTGGAGGCGCTGGGCATGTCGCTGCGCTCGACGTTTCCCAGTCCGCAAATCATGTCGCCGTCGTAGTAGATCTGTGACGTTCTCATCGCTTCACCTCTCTTCTCGCCTTTGGGTCCTTTGCGTAGTTTCCGATTTCCGGATTCCGGCCTACGCCAGAATGACGATTATGCAAAGGCCGCTATGCAGGCGGTTTGAGAGAGAATACAGGTGATTTGATGGTATGTCAACATTGTGCATAAAATCACAAATTATACCCCAACGTCGTTCATGAAATATATTGCATAACACCCAATACATGAAGCCATGACGTGGGAGAAGGTTATAGAGATAATTCATGAAAGATGTTGCATTGATTTCAATACACGTATGGAGACATGCGCTAAGGCCCAAGGGGTGGCCCTTAGGCGATTGCATCGCCGCGGGACGGTGGGAGTCTCTACGCCTTCACGAGGGCGATGGTCGCGCGGACCCCGTCGAACCGCATCTCCTCGGCGTGGGCGTCGTCCGGCGCGGGGGAGCGGATTAGATAAGCGCTCAGCGTCTCCTGCTTGATGTAGTCGCCGTGGGCGGAGATTATCTCGCTCAGGTCTTCTCCATGGTAATACGTGAGGATGCGGTCGGCGATGTCGAATCCGGCGTCGCGGCGCATGTTCTGGATCCGATGCACCAGTTCGCGGGCTTGCCCCTCCAGTAGAAGTTCAGCGGTGACTTCGGTGGAGACGGCGACGAGGAATCCGGCGTCTGATACCGCCGTCATTCCCGGCGCGTCGCGGGTCGAGATCAACACGTCATCCCGGTCCAAGGTTATGCCGTCAATTATCATCACGTGGTTCGGATCGGTGAACCTCGCCGACTGGTCGGGGGTGAGCGCGCTCAGAGCTTCTCTGATCTCACCAACCTTCGCGCCGTACTTAGGCCCCAGGACCGGCAGGTTGGGCTGTACGACGATCTCCTGGACATCGCTCTCGCCCTCTATGACCTCCAGCGTTCTGATGTTTAGCTCGTCGAGTATCTGGGGCGTGGCGGCGTCAAGGAAGTCGCGCTCCTGCCGTGTTCTCGTACCCACGAGGACCCTTTCGAGGGGTTGGCGGACCTTGATCTGCGCCTTGCTGCGCGCGGCCCTTCCCATGGAGGAGACGCGCTGAGCCAGCCTGGTTACTTCGTTCAGGCTTTCGTCCACGAGGGACGGGTCTGATTTTGGGTAGTCCTCCAGGTGTACGCTCTCGCGCCCTTCTGTGAGGGAAGCGGTCAGGTTGCGGTAGATCGCCTCGGTGACGAACGGCATGATCGGTGCGAGCAGCTTGGCGAGCGTGACCAGCGTCTCGTACAGCGTGGCATACGCGGCCAGCTTGTCTGTCACGTCATCGCCTGTGTCGTCGGCCGCGCCGTCGCCGCCCACTATGCCGCTCTTCCAGAACCGCCGCCTGCTGCGCCGGACGTACCAGTTTGACAGCGACTCGACGAACTGCTCGATCCGCCTGGCCGCCGGGTCCGGCTCGAACCTCTCTAGGTTGGACGTCACCTCCGCGATTAGCTGGTTTAGCTCGGACAGTATCCACCTGTCGAGGTCGGGCCGCTCCGAGACGGGCGGGGCCTGCGTGTTCGGGTCAAATTGGTCGATGTTGGCGTAGGTGACGAAGAAGCTGTACACGTTCCACAGCGGAATCATGAAGCGCCGCCGCACCTCTTCGGCGGTGTTGAAGCCGAAGTTGATGTTGTTGGCGGGGTCGTGCCTGGCGAAGGTCCAGCGCATGGCATCGACGCCCATGCGCTCGGCGGCGTCCTCGAACCATATCGCGTTGCCCTTCGACTTGTGCATCTCCTCGCCGTTCTCGTCGCGCATCAGCGCGTAACTGAAGACCAGCTTGAACGGCTCGGTATCTTCGAGCGCCGCGCTCATGGTCAGCAGGCTGTAGAACCAGTTTCTGAACTGACCGGGGAAGCTCTCGGATATCCAGTCGGCGGGGAACCATTCTCGCCAGTGGCCGGGGTCGTCCGTAAAGTCGAGAGTCGAGAACGGGACGATTCCCGCGTCCAGCCAGGGGTTGCCCACATCGAGAATGCGAGAGAGTTTCTTGCCGCAGCCGTCGCAGGCGATCTTGACCTCGTCCACCCAGGGTCGGTGGGGGGAGTGGCCGTCGAACTGCTCCCAGCCCTCCACGGCTCTCTGCTCAAGCTCCTCCTTGGAGCCGATGACCTGGAAGTCTTCGCAGTCTTCGCACTCGAAGATCGGCAGGGCTAGGCCGTAGTATCGCTTCTTGGAGATCATCCAATCGTCCATGTTGCGAAGCCAGTCGAGTTCTCGCGCCTTGCCGAATCCGGGAATCCACTCGATCCTCTCGGTGATCTCCATGAGCCGCCCGCGAATTGGGTCCATGTTGATGAACCACTCGTCCACCAGTCGGAAGACGAGTTCTGTGCCGCACCGCCAGCAGACGGGGTAGCGGTGGGTGTATGGTTCGAGGTGGTAGAAGACGCCCTTGTCTCTCAGACTGTCGTAGATCGGCTCGTTGACGTTGAACACGCTCATGCCGGTTAGCCAGTCGAAGCCGTCTATGAACACGCCGCCGTCGTCCAGCGGGGCTATGACCGCCAGATCGTTCTCGCCGCCGAGCGCGAAGTCCTCCTTGCCCGCGCCGGGCGCGGTATGGACTATCCCGGCGCCTTCCGACTCCGAAACCTCGTCCCACTCGATTACCCTGTGTTGGACGCCTTCCTGCGCGGGAAGCTCGTCGAAAGGGCCTCGGTATTTCAGTCCGACCAGGTCGGCGCCGGGCATCTCTTCCAGGACTTCGACATCGCCGTGGAGGACCGACAGCCGCGCCTTCGCCAGATACAGGACATCATCGCCGTTCCTGACTTTCACGTAGGTCAGGTCGGGATGAATAGCTGCCGCGACGTTCGACGTCAGCGTCCAGGGCGTGGTCGTCCAGATGAGGAGGGACTCACCCTCCAGGCTCTCCAGGGGGAACTTGACGAACAGGCCGGGGTGGGTGATCTCGACGTAGCCCTCGGTGACGATCTCGTGCTCGGACAGGCCGGTGCTGCAACGCGGACACCAGGGCATTACATCGGTTCCCTTGTAGATGAGGCCCTTGTCGTGGCAGGTCTTGAGGAAGCGCCAGATGCCGTAGTTATTCTCGTCGGACTTGGTGTGGTAGGAGTTGTCCCAGTCCATCCAGTATCCGAGCCGCTTGGACTGCTCGGTGATGATGTCGGCGAACCTGTCCACGCGGGCCTTGCACATATCGACGAACTTGCCGACGCCGAAGCCCTCGATGTCGCGCTTGGAGGCGAAGCCAAGTTCCTTCTCGACCTCGACCTCGATCCACAGCCCCTGTCCGTCGAAGCCGTTCTGGAACCTCTGCCTGTACCCCTGCATGTTGCGGAAGCGCAGGAAGAGGTCCTTGTAGCTGCGGCCCCAGGCGTGGTGGACGCCCATCGGGTTGTTGGCGGTTATCGGGCCGTCGATGAACGAGTATGCGCGCTCGGACTCGCGGTTGCGGAGCCTGTACTTGAGCGGGATCGAGTTCTCGTTCCACCAGTCGATGGTGTCCCGCTCCATGGCGGCAAAGTCCGCCCTGGAGTTGACTGGTTCAAACATCCGTCAAAACCTCTAGGCGAGCGATGCGGACGCCAGGCTGATCTCCACGCCGGCGAGGGCGCGGGAGACTGGGCAGCCGTCCTTGGCGGCCTCGGCAGCGGCCACGAACTCCTCCTCGCTGACGCCTGGAACGCTTCCGCTGACCGTGAGGACGCTGGACACGACGGTCGGCGTCCCGTCCACCATGTCGAAGGTCACGCTCGCGCTCACGTCCAGAGTGTCCGGCGGCGTCCCGGCGCGGGAGAGTCCGGCGGACAGGGCCATGCTGTAGCATGAAGCGTGCGACGCCGCCATGAGCTCTTCGGGGCTGGTGTTGCCTTCGGACTCGCCGCTGCGAGTCGGGAGCGTCACGTCCATGTCCGTGAACGTGCCTGAGGTTATGGCGGAGACCTGCGCGCCCCCATTCATGATGTCGCCGGTCCAGACCGACCTTGCGGTTCTTACTGCTGCCATTGCGTTCCTCCTTGCGAGAGTATCTGCTCGTTTCACGTAGTATAGCGGCCGCGCCGGCCGCTGACAGAGGGAATTGTATCATTTATGTCCGCTCGTGTGACACAGGGGTATTTCGGCTGTGCCGCGGAAATCCGCCACCTAACGGTCCCATGCTCGTAGTAAGGGCGATTCGCGAATCGCCCCTACGGGTATCGGGGCATTGGTTGGCGTCATGTATTCGGCGGGTCGCCGTCTTGGTCTTCGGAGTGGGAGGGGTACATCCGGGCGAGTTTCTTTCGCCTGCGTTCTTCAATGGCGGGCCATGCCTTCTGTCGTTCGAGCTGCAGCTTGATATTGGCCTTGAACTTTTCGGATGCTTCTTTCAGATAGGGGGTCGGATCGAATCCTTCGGGTATCTCAGGGACGGTTATGTGGTGTCTGGTACCGTCCGTGTAGGGTGTGAGTATGCCCTCGTCCTCCATGCGCTGGAGTTTGGCGTCGATTTCAGCCAGGTCGTCGGGGTCGATGTGTCTGACCGGTCGGACGTAGGGTTTCTTCTCGGCGGACTCGCTCTTGAGCGCGCGGTCGGTTCCGAGGATACGGTCTAGCAGAATTCGGGCCGCTCTCGCGCGGTGGAAGGGTGTGACTTTCGGGTCGTCAGTGGCGCGGGCTATCTCATCGAGTGTGTCGCAGAGGGTCTGGCCGTTGTCGGTGATTTCGAGGATGTGTTTTTGGAGTGCATAGTGGATGGAGTTGGGGTCGGAGGCGCTCTTTTCACCCTCACCCCAGCCCTCTCCCTCAAGGGAGAGGGGGTTTTGGGCGGTGGGGGCTGGGCCGAGGGTGTCGTTTAGTGCGTCTTTGATTTGGGTTACGGGCCTGGGGTTTTGGGCGTCGGAGCCGCTCTGCCCCTCTGGATTCCGGCCTTCGCCGGAATGACGGTCGGCGTGATTATCGGATTCCGCTGATTCGGTGTCGGAGTCGAGGGGCTGCTTGGGGCACTTGCCGAGTCCGCGATCCAAGAGGATGTTGGCGGCTGTGATGCGGTCGTTGGCGGTGGCCCTCCGGTCTTTGCCCTGCGCGATGTCGTGCAGTATGTCTATGAGGTCGAGGGCGTCGTTGGTCCTCTCGCGCGCGATGTTGGCGAAGTGGAGGGCGGGGTTGGATGGTATCTGTTGGGTTGTGGCAGTCATTAGTCATTAGTGGTTAGTGGTTGGTGGTTGGTGGTTGCACGATAGTTCTTCTTAGAATACATGGTCTTTGAGCTGGTGTCAAGGGTCAGAATCAGGATTTTCGGGATTGGGGGATATTCAGGATGGGTTGGTTGGTGGATATAGGTTGTCCACGAAGGACACTAAGGGCGTGAAGTGGCTGTCGTGGCTGTTTTGGCCAGTGTTCAGGGATTTTAGATTCTTCGTCGCTGCGCTCCTCAGAATGACAGTGGGAGCGGAATGACGGTTTGGGGTTATCAGAATCAGGATTTTCAGGATTGTAGGATGTGCAGGATGGGGTGGATGCGAAAGTTCGGCTGTTGACAGGCGGCGCGGGTCAAAATACAATCGGCCTGCCGACAATCATAGCAGCGAAAGAGGTGAAGCAAGTGGCAGTCGTAGGATCGGGCGACTTTCGATACGAGCGGGTTCCGACGTGGCCGAACATGCCGAGGTACTGGTCGTTCGGGGCGGCCTCGGACGGCGCGGTGAACTCCAGGGACGAGGTACACATCTTCAGCAGGGGAGACCACCCCCTGACGATCTGGGACAAGGACGGCAATTTTATAAGCTCCTGGGGCGAGGGGACGTTCTCGGCGAACCCGCACGGCATCTACATCGCGCCCAACGACAACGTGTGGCTGGTGGACCGCGACTATCACATAGCTACCGAGTACTCGCCCTCAGGGGAGACACTGCGGACGCTGGGGGAGAAACTGGCGCCCGCGCCGTCCTTCCATGGGACGCCTTTCAACATGCCGTCCGGCCTCGCCATCGCGCCGGACGGGAGCCTGTTCGTCTCGGACGGCTACGGCGGTCACCGGGTCCACAAGTTTTCGCCGGAGGGCGAGCTCATCAAGTCGTGGGGGAAGCAGGGAACGGGGCCGGGAGAGTTCGCGCTGCTGCACAACATCTGGGTGGACAGGAACAGCCGCGTCTATATCGCCGACCGCGAGAACAACCGGATGCAGCTATTCACTGACGAGGGGGAGTTCATCGAAGAGTGGACTGACATGACCGCTCCGGGCGACCTGTGGATCCAGGACGACATCATATACGTGATCGAGCAGGGCGGCGGCAACGGCGTCAGCATCTGGACGATGGAGGGCGAACTTATCACGCGGTGGCGAGGGAACGAGGGGGCCGGACTCGGAACGCTGATTGGCGGACACGGCATCTGCGTCGATTCGGACGGCAGCATATACGTGACGGAGATCGGCCAGGGCGAGCGGGTGTCGAAGTTCGTCAGAGTGTAGGCGGCTACGCTGTCCGGGCGACTGAGAGGGCGACTACCCTCTTCGCGCCGGCTTGCTTGAGCGCGGAGGCGCACGCCGAGGCGGTGGATCCCGTGGTGACGAGGTCATCGACCAGCAGGACGTTCATGCCTGTCAGATCGGATTCGCACACGAAACCGCCCTGGACGTTCGTCCAGCGGTCGTCTCTGGATGCCGTCTGAAGCTGGGACGGCGCGTCGCGCACGCGGCGCAACGTGTCATCTCCCACCGTCGTATTTAGCAAGGGGCCGAGCTTGGACGCGATCAGCGCGGCCTGGCTGTATCCGCGCTGCCTGACCCTGGACGGATGGCTGACGACGGGCACGATTAGGTCGTAGATCGTCCGCTTTCGTCGATAGTGGGCGGCTAGAAGTTCGGCAAGCTCCGGCGCTATGGCTCGGACGCCCTGGTACTTCAACAGCGTAATCGCTTTGTAGATCGGGCTGGCGTTGACGTACAGATACGGGGCGTCGATGCGGTCGATCGCGGGCTTCTTGTCGCGGCACCAGCGGCACGTCCCGTTGACGCCGGGACTGGCGCAGACCGCGCACATCGGGTCGTCGAGAGTGGGCATTCGCGCCACGCACTCATGGCAGATGAATTTGCCCACGCGGAAGCAGCCGAGGCAGCGGATGGGGTAGAGGACGTCCAGGACGGCGTTCAGCGCGCCCTTTGCGGCCCGCTCTAGCCCACCAGCCAACGGCTCAGCTCTTCGCGGTTGCGGTCGAGCCAGGCGATGTTGATCTCCATGCGCTCAAGACCCTGCCGGATCGTTCGGTCGGCGGCGGGGACCGGGTGGGCCTCGAAGAACTCGATGACCTCCCGGCGCTTCTCCTCAGTCGTGAACAGTGAGGATATGCCGACGAGCCGCATGAGCGCGAATCCGCCCTCTCCGTAGCGTCGGTCGAATTCGTCCCAGTTGTCCTTGAGGAACTGCCAGGCGAGATCGCGTCCGTGGAGGTTCGACGCCACGGCGACCACCACTCTGATGGTGTCCTGAGAGCGGACGTGATCGTCGTCCAGAGACCGCTCCAACGTCGTCCGGAGCAGGGCATGGTCCTCGAAGCCGGACAGCGCGCCGAGGAATCGCATCTTCTCCTCGTGAAGCGTCGCTGCTTTTTCCAGGTCCCACATGGTGTCGTACAGGGAGTTGTCTCCGCGCTTGGCGGCCATGGAGAACGTCACTGAGCGCAGGTCGGCGGGGAGGTTGGCGGGATCGTCAACATAGTCGCTGAACCTGCGCGACGCCTCGGACAGCGTCGCGTCGTCCTCGAAACGTCCAAGCTGGCCGAGCGCGGTCGATCTTAGGAGCGACTCGCGATGCCCCTCTGTTGGCCGGGCGTCCCAGCCGATGCCGTCTCCAATCGGCTTGAAGATGCTTCTGCCATAAGCCCGGTATGCGGCGTGGAACTCCTCGTCGGAGAGCAGGTTGTCCAAGGCGTTGAGCGAGGCGGCGAGGTCTCCGGCGACGGAGGGGTCGGTCTCGTTGGAGTATGCCTCGGCGAAGTCTAGGAACGTGACCGCCGAGACGTGTCCCGCCTTGGCGAGGGCGTAGGCGTCGGACTGAAGTCCGAGCCGGTCCTGGGCGGGAAGGGTCCGGTTTCTGACGGGCGCCTTGAGCCGGTTCATCTCGTCGTCCGAGTACATGACACGGTAGAAACCCGACTGTCCGGGGTTGATCTTGATCCACTCGTCGGATGAGCCGTGCGAAGCGGGTTCCAGCGACAGGGAGGAGTCCGCGTCTTCCATCAAAGCGCGGACCGGTTCCGCGTTCGAGGCGGTGCGCGCGGTAACGGGCACTTTCCATACGGTCGTGTCGGCGCCGTCGGTGTCCAGCGCGGCGTCGTACAGGAACCTCGACTGAGACAGCGCGGCATCTATCTTATCGCCCGGACGGCTGACGGAAACATCGAGCACAGGGTATCCGGTCTGCGACGTCCACGACTCCATGATCTCGGCCACCGGCTGGCCGGACGCCTCGCCAAGCGCGTTCCAGAGGTCGGTGGTGCGGGCGTTATCGTACTTGTGGCGGTCGATGTATATCTGGAGTCCGGCCTTGAACGTGTCGGCTCCCAGGTAATGCTCCAGCATCCGCAGGACGGAGCCGCCTTTGGAGTAGCTTATGGCGTCGAAAAGCTGGCCGATCTCAGCCGGGTTGTTCACTTCCTGCTCGATGGGGTGCGAGTTGCGAAGTCCGTCCAGATTGAGCGCGCTGGACGTGTCGTGGGTCAGGAACTGGGTCCACATCTCCCACTCAGGGTGGAGGAAATCGACGGCCTTGTCTCCCATCCAAGACGCGAAGCTCTCGTTGAGCCAGAGGTCGTCCCACCACTCCATCGTGACAAGGTTGCCAAACCACTGGTGCGCCATCTCGTGCGAGACGATTGCCGCGACGACCTCGCGCGTTCCCGCCGAACTGTTCTCGGGATCGACCAGCAGGGCGACCTCGCGGTAGGTGATCAGGCCCCAATTCTCCATGGCCCCGGCGGCGAAGTCGGGCAGGGCAACGTGGTCGAGCTTGGAGAGCGGGTAGGGGATTCCGAAGTAGTCGTTGAAGTAGTCCAGCAGGGCGATGGAGGTCTCCAGGGCGAACAGGCCCTTGTCCTCGTTCCCCTTGGTGGCCCAGACGCGCATGAGGACGCCGTCGGTCGTCCTGTCCTGGACGCAGGCGACGTCGCCCACGACGAACGCTAGGAGGTAGGTTGACATGACCGGAGTCGGCGCGTACCTGACAACCTTCCGGCCGTCGCCGGTCGTGGTGGTCGAGACCGGCTCGGAGTTCGAGAGCGCCTCCAGGTCTTCAGGCACGATGAGGGTCACGTCGAACGTGGCCTTGGCCGCGGGTTCGTCCCAGCACGGAAAGGCGCGGCGGGCGTCGGTGGACTCGAACTGCGTGGTCGCCAACCATCGCTGGCTGCCGCCCGGGTCGGTGTAGGACGAGCGGTAGAATCCGCGGAGCTTGTCGTTCAACTCGCCGGTGAACTCGATACTCAGTTGGGCGGAGCCGGCCGGAACCTCAGTGTCGAGGGACAGCGTCACGGTCTCCCTCTCTTCGTCGAACGTGGGCGCGGCGTCGAGTGTCGAGCCGTCGGGGAGGGTCACGCTCGCCGACCGGATTTCGATCTCCGCGCTGTTCAGGACGATAGAAGACGTCGGTTCCGCGATCTCGATATCGACCGTCTCGCTGCCCTTGAAGGTGAACGTATCGAGGTCAGGCTCCAGCGTGAGTGTGTAGGCGGTTGGGCGGACGTTGGTCGGCAGTTTCCACTCGTTTGATGATGTCATTATGGGTTTCACCCTCACTCCCGTATCGAGTACGGGGCAAGCTCTAGCCCTCTCTCTGAGGGAGAGGGGACTGAAGCAAGATTGGAGTCTATGATGCCGTCCAGTTCGGGGGGCGCTTCTCGGAGAAGGCTTTCGGCCCCTCGATGCGGTCCGCCGACGCTACTTGCTTCTGCTGCTCGCTGTAGTTTCTGCTGAAGGCGACCTCCAGCGGCCAGTCGAGGCCCTGGTAGGCCATCTGCTTGCTGGCGCGCACCGACAGGGGGGCGCATTCGAGTATCTCGTTCGCCCATCGCTCGGCGGTGGACATCAGGTTCGCCAGCGGCACGACCTCGTTGACCAGGCCGATGCGGTATGCCTCCTCGGCCTTGATCCGCCTGCCGGTCAGCATCATCCCCATCGCGATCTTCGTCGGGACGTGCCTGGGCAGTCTGAACACGCCTCCCGCGCCCGCGTACAGCCCGACTCTCGGCTCTGGCAGCCCGACCTCGGCGTGGTCGGCGGCGATGATGATGTCGCAGGCCATGGCGAGTTCGAGTCCGCCGCCGAGGGCGTAGCCGTTGACCGCGGCGATGATCGGCTTCCAGCACTCGAAGTTGGCGGTAATGCCGCCGAACGGGGCGCGGATGGCGCGTTCTTCGGGACGGTCGCGGTTCTGGTCTCGCTCCGCGGTGTATCTGAGGTCGTTGCCCGCGCTGAAGGCGCGCTCGCCCGTGCCGGTCAGAATGGCGATCCAGGCGTCGGGGTCGTCGTTGAACCGCGTGAACGCATCGTACAGTTCCGCGTTCGCGGGCGGATGCAGCGCGTTGAGGCGCTCAGGCCGGTTGATGGTGACGTAAGTGATGCGGCCTTTCTGCTCGTAGGTCAGAAACTCGTAGGACATTGGCTGTTACCTCGCATGATGGATATTGGAACGGGCAGAGTATAACAGAGGCGCGGCTTACCAAGCCTGCCCCCACCGCTCCCTGAACGCGACCTCCTCGACGGGCGCGCGAGTCGTTGGGCCGTACCTGGCGTTGCTCGCGGGGAAGCCGATGGGCAGCAGGGCGGCGGTCTCGACGTTTTCCGGGATGCCGAGCAGTTCCTTGATCTCGTCCTCGTAACGCTTGTGCAAACTGGTGAGACAGCTTCCGAGTCCGAGTCCGAGCGCGGCGAGCAGCAGATTCTGGACGGCGGGGAAGATGGAACCGCCGCGCCCCATGGAGGACGGCTCTCCGTCGTGCTCGATGCAGGCCATGATCAGCACCGGCGACTCGGCCATGTGGCGGGCCAGGTGGTCGGCGGACCGGCGGACGTGGCTCTGAATGTCCGGCGGATTCGGGTTCTCCGAGCCGTAGGCCTGCTCCCAGGACTTTTCGTAATAGTCGGCGATGACGTTCTTGGCCGCCTGGTCTCGGATGACGAGAAACTTCCACCCCTGCCGGTTGCCGCCGCTCGGCGCCTTGGTCGCCGCCTCGATCAGGCGGTGGATCGTCGCGTCGGGCACAGGCTCATCGGTGAAGTATCGTATGGCGCGCTGTGAGTACAGGGCGTCGAACAGGTTGATGTCTTCGGGCATGGCATTTCTCCTGGCGGGTATGAGGTCAGTGTACGCGGAGAGGGGCCGGTGGGCAATGGGCAACACGACGATCACCACAATCAGCGCAACCGGCGAAATCACAAGAATCACAGTTCAGCCCGAACCTGTGTCACTTTAGTAGGTTCCCCCGCGCGCGAGTGCAAAAATCCCCTCTCCCTCAGAGCCTGCCCCGTACTTGATACGGGGGTGACACGCACGCCTACCAACTTGGGACAGTCTCTATACCTAATCCCACCCTTGACATTCGTTCGCATTCACCGTTACCCTATGTCACTGACAGCGCATAAGTGCCCCCAAAGCCAAGGAGCCCCAAATGGAAAACTGCGCCCACGCCCAAAGAGACGCTGAAGCCCTCCAGACCTTCAGAGACCACATCAACGAAATGACCGACAACGGACGTGCCATCAGCGCCCACCGCCTCTACACCTCCGTCTGGGACATCTTTAGGGTCCAGACCCAGAAGCGCCACCGCAGCAGAGTGCTTCAAGGACTCCGGCTGGTGTCCAATGATGCCGAATCGCCCCCTGTCAGGGCAGCTTAGGGCAGGTCAGGGCAGGTCAAAAAACCCCAACTGCCCTGAATTCTGCAAAGCTAGCTCAGCTATGGACAGGGCAGGTCAGGGCAGCTAGGGCAGGCATTTCAAAAAACTTTTCCGCCGCCCAAAGTATCCACTTCAACTAACTTGATACGACCTGACTCAACCCTCGTCAGACTGCCCCGAGCATGACCCATACCCCGATACCGGGGTGATGCCTCCGCCTACCAAATTGAAACGGACGCATCTAAATACGATAATATCCGTCGATGGGAATTAGGATACATTGCGCCAGAACCGATGCTGGCGTGGACCTGCTGCGACTCGTTGTCGGGCTTCTCGCGGCGTCGATTCTGGCCTGCGCCGGATGCGCCGATGGAGAAGACCGCTCGCTGCTGGTGTTCGCGGCCACGAGTCTAAAAGACGCCCTTGCCGAAGTAAGCGAAGAGTACGAACGACGGTCGTCTGTCGAGGTCGACGTCAGCTTCGGAGCGTCGCAGACGCTCGCCCAGCAGATCGTAGGAGGCGCGCCAGCCGACGTATTCATATCTGCGGGCCATGCGCCTCTTGCATACCTTCTTGAGAAGAATCTGGTGGATGAGGAAGATTCGCGGCCCATTCTGAGCAATCGGCTGGTGGTGGTGACTGCCGACCCGCGGCCTGCCGTGGCTTCCCCGGACTTTCTCTTTTCCAAAGATGTCGAACGCATCGCCCTCGCCGATCCCAGGCTCGCTCCCGCCGGGGTCTATGCGGAGCAGTATCTCAGATCGGCGGAGATCTTCGATCCCATGAAGCGCAAGATACTCTACGGAAAGGACGTGAGAGCCACGATGTCCTACGTGTCAAGCGGAAACGCGGATGCTGCGATCGTTTACCGGACCGACGCGGCAGCGTCGTCGTTGAACGTCGCGTTCCCGATTCCGACCGAACTGCATTCTCCCATAGTCTATCCGGCCGCCGTTCTGAAATCCGCCGACGACCGGGAGGCGGCCGCCGAGTTCATGGACTTTCTCAGCGGGCCGGAAGCGGCCGCCGTCTTTAGAAAGTACGGGTTCCTGGAGCCGGGATGATGATCGAGACGGTCGCCCTAACTCTCCGGGTCGCGGCGGTCGCCACGGCGGTCAACCTCCCCGTGGCCGTGCTTCTCGCCTGGCTTGTGGTCAAGAAACGCATTAGGGGCGGTTTCCTGCTCGACGTCGCGGCCTCGCTTCCGCTTGCGGTCCCGCCCGTTGTCGTCGGTTACATGCTCTTGCTGCTTTTGGGGAGAAGGGGGCCGGTTGGGAATCTGGCGGAGAGCGTGTTCGGCTGGGAGATCGCCTTTACGTGGGTCGCTGCCGCTGCCGCCGCTGCCGTGGTATCCTTTCCGCTCGTGGCGCGCGCGGTGATGGTGGCGATGTCGGAAGTGGACGAGCGTCTGGAGAGGTCGGCCCGAACCCTGGGCGCCGGACCGCTAAGGGTCGCGCTGACGATAACTCTACCGCTCGCATATCCCGGCATTCTGGCCGGCGCTCTGCTGGGATTCGTCCGCGCGCTCAGCGAGTTCGGCGCGACGATAATCGTCGCGGGCAACATCCCCGGAAGGAGCCAAACGCTGCCACTGGCCATCTACGACAGCATTCAGCTTGGACGCGACGATGAAGCGCTGACGTTGGTGGCGGTTTCGGTCGCTCTGGCGGTGGTCACACTGGCCGTACACAACTGGCTCTTGGGCCGGGCGAAAGGGGGAGAGTAGCCATGTCGGACCGTCTCTCCGCCGAGCATGGACGATCGCTGCGGTTTCGCATATCCAAGAGGTACGGCGACTTCGCGCTGGACTGCGAAGGGGAGTTCGGGCCGGGCGTGACGGCGGTCTTCGGACCGTCCGGCAGCGGCAAGACGACGATGCTCAACTGCATAGTCGGCATGACCTCGCCCGACTCAGGCGAGATCCGCGTCGGCGGAACGACCATATACTCTTCCGAGTCGGGGGTGGACCTCGCGCCTGAGAAGCGCCGGTTTGGGTACGTGTTCCAACACGGGGCGCTGTTTCCTCACATGACCGTCGGAGCCAACGTAAGGTATGGCTTCGACCTCACACCGGCATCCGAGCGGCGGTTCGATCCGGACGGCCTGGCCGAACTGCTTGACATAACGAGCCTCATGGACAGAAACGTCGCCGGCCTGTCCGGCGGCGAACGTCAGCGCGCCGCTATCGCCAGGGCGCTGGCCGTGTCGCCCAAACTCCTGCTCTTGGACGAGCCGGTGTCGTCTCTGGACGCGCAGGGGCGGGCGTCCATACTCAAGTATCTCAAACAGGTCTCGGATGAGCTTCAGACGCCCATGTTGTTCGTGTCTCATTCGCTGTCGGAGGTGCTCGCTCTCGCGCCCCACACGTTCGCCTTGGAGCGTGGGCGAGGCATAGCATTCGGCCCGACTTCCGACGTTATGGCTCACCCCGCCGTGTCCAGAATCGCCGATTTCGGCACTCTCGAAAACCTGCTCGACGGCCGGGTTCTGGAGTCTGAAGACCCCTCGGAAACGTCGAGATTGAGGGTGGGAGACGCAACCTTGGTATGTCCGCCGACGCAGGCTCCGCCGGGAGAGTCTGTGACCGTATCCATACGGGCCGGGGACATAATCCTAAGCATGGGACCACCGCCGCTCATGAGCGCGCGCAACGCGGTTCCGGCGGTCATCAGAGAGTTGAGCGAGGCGGGCGGGCGCGTCCTGGCGCACATGGACATCGGCGAACGGCTGGTGGTCGAGGTAACGCCGGCGTCCGCTTCCGATCTGGGGCTAAGGCGCGGAAGGGACGTGTACCTTGTCATCAAGACCAACAGCATCCTGGTATTCAGGTCAGACCCCCAACTTGGGACAGAGTGACTCCAACGGGCACTCGGAGCATCGCGGGCGCGGCCTGCAGATCGAGTTGGAGTGGCGAACGATCAGCGCGTGGTACTCGTTGAATATCCCTGCGTCGCGCGGCGAAAGGCTCCGGTGAAAGATCGCCTGCAACTCATCATAGCCCGATTTCCCGTCGGCCAGTCCCATCCTGTGGAACAGCCTGCGAGTGTAGGCGTCCACGACGAAGACGGGATGGCCGAGCGCGTACAGCAAGATGTCGTCCGCGGTCTCGGGACCGATGCCGTAGATTCGCAAAAGCTCCGCCCTCAGCGGCTCGGTCGGCTGCGCGGCCATCGCCGCTATGTCGTCGGCGTGACGCTCGCCGAGGTACTCGCAGAGAGCGATGAGCTTCCGCGCCTTTGCCTTGTAGAAACCGGAAGGGCGGACCAGGGTTTCGAGGTCGTCCGTCGGCAGGAGACGGATAGCCTGGGGAGACAGGGAGTCCGCGGCCTTGAGGTTGCGGATTGCCTTCTCCGCGTTGGCCCACGCAGTCGCCTGCACCAGCACCGCGCCGGCCATCACCTCGAAAGGCGAGTCGGCGGGCCACCAGCGCTGAGGGCCATGTCGTTCCAACAGCCTGTCATAGATCTCGATCAGCGCGGCGCGGCCTTGCGCGTCGGGTGAGCGCGGTATTTCTGTCGTGGGTATTGGCAATTGGGCGTTCTTCCGATAATCGTTTGGCGAGCCTGTGTCAGAATGGTAGGCGGATGGGTATTCACCCTCACCCTAACCCTCTCCCTCAAGGGAGAGGGGATATTCGCGCTTTCGTGGCGCGCCTACTAAAGTGACACAGGTTCTCGCTTGGCCGTTGAGCTTGTGTCCAGTGTAGCGCAGACGTAAACTGGGGAGTCAGTGGAATCGAGAGTGAGGGCAGGGCAGATGCTGCGATTTACCCAACGACTGCAAAGAGCGTCATCAGCCAATCAGAGCCTCCTGTGTGTCGGATTGGATCCGGACCCCGGCCTGATGGCGATTCCGGACGTCTTCGAGTTCAACAGGGCTATCGTCGATGCCACCGCCGACCTCGTGTGCGCCTATAAGCCCAACTTCGCATTCTATGAGGCGCAGGGCATCCCTGGACTCAGAGCGCTGGAAAGAACCATAGAGCATATCCGACGTGTTGCTCCCGATGTCGTTCTGATAGGCGACGCCAAGCGCGGCGACATCGGCTCGTCTAACAAGATGTATGCAAGGGCGGTCTTCGAGACTTGGGGAGTGGACGCCGCGACGGTCAACGCATGGGGAGGGGCGGACTCTGTCGAGCCGTATCTCGAATACCCCGACAAATGCGTTTTCATCTGGTGCCGGTCTTCCAATCCTGACGCTGCCGAGTTTCAGGATGTGCCGGTGACGTTCGGCGGCGAATCGCTTCCGCTGTACGAATGGCTCGCGATCAGGTCGGCGGAGTGGAACCGCGCCGGAAACGTCGGCCTCGTCGTGGGAGCGACCTATCCAGAACAGTTAGGTTCGGTACGGTCCAGGTGTCCGGGAACGCCCATACTCGTTCCCGGCATAGGCGCTCAGGGCGGCGACCTCGAACGGAGCGTAGTTCACGGGTTGGATGCCGCCAGTCCCAACTTGATCATTAGCTCCTCACGCGGCGTCACGTACCGGTCGCAAGACCCGCGGCTCTTTCAAGACGCCGCAAGGGCGGCGGCGCAGACACTCAGGGACTCCATAAACCGCGTACTGCCGGACGTGGGCAGGCCATGGTGAACGAATACGCTCTGGGGCAGGTCGTCCGGCTGAAGAAGCGCCATCCGTGCGGAGGCGCCGACTGGGAGGTCGTCCGGCTCGGCGCGGACATCGGAATCAAGTGCGTCACCTGCCAAAGGCGCGTATTAATGCCCCGCTCTACGCTGGACAAGCGGACGCGCTCGGTCGTATCGTCTGATAGCGATTCCTGACGTACTTCGCGCGCGCCGAAGCGATTGCCGAGTGCGTCGGGCGATCGGCGGCGCGGAGTTGGCGGTCTTGCCTCCGGCCAACAGTCGCGGCTACGCGCCTAAAATGTGCGTTGACACTCATTGGAGTGGAAACTAGAATTGAGCTAAGCAAACTAGGAAGGGGACGGGCTCATGCGGGAGATGTCAATAGACAGTATCCGCGTCAGTTTGAACAACTACCAGCGGGTTGTGATTCTGAAGGTCGTAGGCTCCGACCGGTATCTGCCGATCTGGATTGGAGCCAACGAAGCGGACGCAATCGCTCTGAGATTGCAGCAGGTCAGCGTCGCGCGTCCCCTGACCCACGACCTGCTCGGAGCGGTCATTCACGAGTTGGGCGCGAAGGTAAACCACATCGTCGTCTCCGACCTCAGCGACGACACTTTCTACGCGAAGATCGTCATTCATCACGACGGCGCGCAGACCGAGATAGACTCGCGGCCATCCGACGCCATAGCCCTCGCAGTCAGGACCGACTCGCCGATATACGTCGAAGACCATGTCATAGACAAGGTAGGGATACAACTCGACGAGGAGACCGGCAAGGCATCCATTCCCCCTGAACGGCAGGAGGGACCCGAGGGACAGCCGGTGAACGAAGAGGAGTTGAAACGGCTCTCCGCGTTCACAGACTTCGTCGAAACCCTCGACTTGGAGCGCCTCGGAGAGAGCGGGCAGCCTCCCCAGCCGAGCCGCTAGGCGCTCTTTGGGGACTCTCTTCGCTCTGACCGCCGCTCACGCTTGACCCGCATATTCGCCCGTAACTAGAATTGAGCGGGCAAGTTGGAGCCGCCTCGCAGGGCGCGGCGCTTCAACCTGATTTCAAGCGCGTGGCCCGCTAGCTCAATTTGGCAGAGCAACTGACTCTTAATCAGTAGGTTCTCGGTTCGAGTCCGAGGCGGGTCACTTCCAAGACCACCCCCTCCGCATGAAACGAGAATACTGTGGCAGAGAGTTTCGAGACCAAGGGCGAGCGCAGAGAGCGAAAACGTCGTCGGGCCAGGAAGATGAGAGTCACGGGGGCGAGTGTCCGAAAGCTCCAGGACATCATCCTCAAGAAGAGCCGCGACACCGAACGCTCTCCGGCTTCCGCGCGCCGGAATGGGGAGGTCTGAATGTCTCCGACAGCCGTTCCGCGCGCCTTGACTATTGCGGGTTCTGACTCCGGCGGCGGGGCAGGCATCCAAGCCGACCTGAAGACCTTCGCCGCTCTGGGCGTCTATGGCGCCTCCGCGCTCACCGCGATCACGGCTCAGAACACGCTCGGCGTGACGGACGTCCTCGAACTGCCGACCACGCTGATCGAGTCGCAGATAGACGCCGTCGTCTCAGACATCGGCGCAGACGCGGTCAAGACCGGTATGCTGTCCAGTTCAGCGATCATCGAGACCGTGGCCGCCAAGTTGAATGAACGCGGACTGACGACCTTGGTCGTTGACCCGGTGATGGTCGCCAAGGGCGGAGACCGACTGCTGAGGGAGGATGCGGTCGAAGCGCTCCGCTCGGCGCTCGTGCCAATGGCCGGAGTGGTCACTCCAAACGTCCCCGAAGCTGAAGTCCTGACCGGACTGGATATAAAGTCGATAGAAGACTCGAAGACGGCGGCGAGGATCTTGGTGGATGAGATCGGCGCGCGAAGCGCCGTCGTCAAGGGCGGCCACCTCGACGGTCCCGCAACCGACGTCCTCTACGACGGATCGAACTTTGTGACCTTCACATCAGAGCGCATAGATACGCCGAACACTCACGGCACCGGATGCACGTTCGCGTCGGCGGTGGCCGCAGGTCTGGCGAAAGGGCTGGATGTTCAGGACTCGGTGCGGCAGGCCAAGGACTACGTCACGTCCGCCATCAGGACGAACTTCCCGATGGGCAACGGTCACGGGCCGTTGAACCACTTTCATGAGCTTTGGGGGTAGAGATCGAATGGCAGAGAGACTGATTTTTCGGTACGACTCGGAGGGTGACATTCTTCACATAGACCAAGTTGAACCCTACGTTGAACAGGAGTCGGAGGAGCTCGACGACAACGTTGTGGCGCGTCTCAATCCTGATACAGGGAAAATCGAAAACCTAGAGATCATGTTCTTCTCATCGCGTCTGCTGAGCGCTAATTTTCTTGAAATACCCGTCCAGGCGGATATAAATCTGGCGCCAACATGGGTAAGCAGCGGCACATAGCGCAGTTCTCAGAGATTTGAGGATTGGAGAGTTGATTCGGGGAAGGGTTGGAGGCGACGGGCGGATTCGAACCGCCGAATAGGGGTTTTGCAGACCCCCGCCTTAGACCGCTTGGCTACGTCGCCCCGCTTAGATCGCTCATGCGCGCAAGATTCAGAGGTGGTGCCGAGGGGGAGACTCGAACTCCCACAGCCAAAGCGGCCACAGCGCCCTCAACGCTGCGTGTCTACCAATTCCACCACCTCGGCACACTGTAGGTCGCACACAGACCGCTTTGATGTTAGATCAATTATAGATGCGGCGGGCGAGGTTGTCCACTGGTGGACTGAATCCAAATCGGTCGCGCGTTTGATGCTGCGTCGCTTTTGCGCCCAACTCACGATCCCTCTTGGGTGAACTGAGCCGTCCTGCGCCAGAGGTCAACGCTGTGGAGACGGAGTTTCACAGACTCTCCCGGACTAACCGAGCTTGGGAGCGCGGCGCGGGTTCTAAAAGGCCAGTCCGACAGCTCCAGCAAGGCTGTCCGCCTGTCCTGGTTCTCCAGCGTCACCGCCTCGTACACGGCCTTTCCGCTTCGCTTCTCGGTCTCACGCCGACGCTGGTCGAGCCACTTTAGAAAGAAGTACTGCCTCCGCTGGTTCTCGATGCGGGAAAGCTGCCGTCCCTGCACGTCGGCGCGGTGAGCGACGGACGTCATCGCGTCTTCGCCGTAAAACGTCTCCCCGGTGAGCAGATGGCGCGAGATCTGCCGCTGAGCCACCAGATCGGCGTAGCGTCTGAGCGGCGACGATGCCTGAACGTAGGCATCGACACCCAGTCCGCCATGCGCGGCGGGCTTCGTGCCGACCGACGCGGCGGACAGCCTGCGCGTCATCATGTACGCGCGCAGCGGCCCCTCGGCCACCTGCGATTGGATGTCGGACACGTCCGGCGTGGCCTGTGACCTGAACGGCGCGGGCAGACCGTTCTCGGCGCAGTACCTCGCCAGCAGAGAGTTGCACAGCACCATGTACTCCTGCACTAGGCTGCGCGCCGGAGCGTTGCGAGGAACGACTCGAACGCTGATCTCGCCGTCGCGGTTCACCTTGACGTAGAGTTCATCGCGGTCCAGGTTTAGCGCTCCCTTCTTTTCTCGCCCTTGCCTGAGCGCCGCAGCGATTCGGTGCAGCGCTCCGAGGTCGGAATGCAGAGGATGGGTGCCGCGACCCAGCGCGGCATCCGCGTTCTCATACGATAACGCCTCTTGGCTGCGGACGAACGACCTCACGACTTGCCAATCAAGGACTTCACCCTCTCCTGATAAATCCACGAAAACGGTCAGCGCGGCGCGGAGTTCGCCGGGGTTGAGGCTTCCCCTGTCTGTGGAAACGGCGGGCGGGAGCATTGGAATGGTCTGTTCGGGAAGGTAGAGCGACGACATCCTGCGATCCGCCTCCGCGTCGAGCGCGGATTCAGGTACTATCAACGCTCCCGCGTCGGTGACGTGAATGCCGACGCGCCAGGCGTCGTCGCCGATCTGCTCGATTGAGAGCGCGTCATCGCGGTCTCGCGTGTCTGCGTCGTCTATGGTGAACACCCGCAAGTGAGTCAGGTCGGACCGGTCTGAATCCACCGCGGCCCCGGCGCTCACAACCGCCTCGGCCTCCGACAAGACATCATCCGGAAAACCGACGGGTATCTCTTCGCGCTCCAGCGCGAGATTCTCATCAGCGTCCATCAGACCCAACGAGACCAGTGTTTGGAACCCTCCGCGCCGGAGGTCGCGGCCCTTCAGTCCGGCCGTTTCCAAGAACCGCTTCGCCTGCGCGGCGCGGGTGTAGTCGTCGCCGTGCAAGACGAACCCGCGAACCTGATCCAGAAGCTCGGACTGGTGATCGGTCAGCGACTCCGGAAGCCGCCGCTCCCGTATCGAGGCGCTCAGACTTTGAGCGTCTTCCCTCTGCCGTTCGCGCCGCTCACGTCGTTCGATAGACCGGGCGACTGTTTCGCGGTCCACCGGCAAATAATGTCCGCCGTCCCTAACGAAGCGAAGCTCGTCACGGTAGAGGTTCAGAAGTAGCCCTACTCTTTGCAGATGGGACGGCTCGGCTCCCCAGTACAGTTCGCCGACGTCCTCCAACGTGATGGGCTGGCCGTCGTCGCAGACCACGTCCCAGAGCTCTTCGAGGTCTATATCGACCGCGACCGCCTCCGCCTTCTCGCTCAACTCCTCGACGGCCTCGAATCTGTCGGCGCTCAGGCCGGTCTCCAGCATCAGGCGCGAGCGCGGGAGCCGCGCTTCCTTGTTGCGACCTATGGCCACTCTAATCCGGTCCGACTTCGACTCGATGAACCGCGCTAAGCGCGGACCGGAGCTTAGCTGGACGACGATGATGTCTCCAGGCTGCATCCCGATGCCCTCAGGCCGGAGTCGGCAGCTTGGGCGCTACCTCATCGACCAGGAGCTCCATCGAGCGCACCCACTTATCGTAGGGCTGCCACTCGTGGCCCATGGCCAGCAGGACCCCGAACCCGCCCACGTCGTCGTAGAGCCTGAGCAGTTTCTCGGTCACTTCCTCCGGACTGCCGACGATGAAGATGTTGTCCACCAGGTACTCTATTGTTATGTCAGAGTCAGGCGTATCGGGGTCAACCTTTAAGATCTCGAGCATCCCCAGCTTTGGTACTATCCTTAGAGCGTATTGCTCGTAGTCGCGGCGCATCACGCCGTTCAGGGCTTCTCGGCGGGCCTGTTCGCTGGTCTCGGCGACGTAGATCTCTCTGGAGATTCGCCATTCGGCGCGACTCGGAGTTTTGCCCGCGCTCCGCGCTCCTTTCTCTATCGAGTCCCAGTGCGAGCTGAGGACTCTGGGCGGCACGAAGTTGATGCTCATAGGAATCCAGCCACGTTCGCCTGCCAGAACCAGCGTGTCCGAGTTCGCGGACACTCCGGCGACGCCGATGGGCGGATGGGGTTTTTGGTAGGGCTTTAGGTGGAGTCTAAGCCCGAAATATTCCACCGGCTCCGGGATGGTGAACTTCCAGTACTTGCTCTCATACACGCCGGGAGTGGGGTTATCCCACAGGCTGAGCACCGTATCAACTGAATCGCGTGTCATCTGCCTCTGCTCGCCTGTCTTGGGATCGAAGCCGAAGACCTCAAGATCGCCCGGGAACCCACCCGATCCGACTCCCCACAGGAAACGGCCCTTGGCCATGTGGTCGATCTGAGCGATGCGGTGCGCGATCATGAACGGGTTGTGGTTGGGCATACAGGTGACGCCGGTGCCGAGCTTGATGTTCGTCGTCTTGGCTAGCGCGTTCGCGATGAACATGTCCGGGGCGGGGATATTTTCCCACTCGGCGGTAAAGTGCTCTCCGATCCACGCTTCGCAGTAGCCGAGTCGGTCCAGGACTTCTAGCTGGTGAAGGTCGTCCTCCAGCGTCTGGGTGAAGTCCGAACCGGGAGGATGGAGCGGCATTGTAAAGAATCCGACCTGCATGGGAGTACCTCGAAGGGGAAAGTTTCCGGCAGTATATGGTATGAGTATATCGGGTTGTCAGGGCTGACTAAAGATTGTACTGGGGTTCGAGGTAGTCCCTGTCCTTGCTGTAAACCTGCAGGCGGCAGCGTATGCCGTCGGTGATTACTATGCGGTCGTGCTCGTCGATGGCGATGCCTCCGGGACGCTGGAAGTGGCCGAGTACGACCAACTCGGTCGGGTCCACGCGCTGGATGGCCTTGACGTAGTCGGGGTTGGAGTCCATGAACTCCTGCGCCCACTTGGAATACTGCTGAGCGTCGCCGTACAGGCCGGCGATGATGTCGCCGTCTGGGTAGTATATCTGCACGCGGTTGTTGCCCCAGTCGGTCACGTACACGTCGCCATCGCTGTCCACGGCAACGTCTGAGGGGCGGCTGAGTTCGCCGCCGTCGTCGAAAGTGGAGCCGAACCGCATCAGGAACTGCCCATCGGGAGTAAATTTCTGGACGCGGTCATTGCCCCAGTCGGCCACGTAAACATCGTCGTTTTCGTCGATTGCGATTCCCCAGGGACGATTGAGCTGGCCTTCACCGCTTCCCGGCTCGCCGAAGCCGGAGATGAACCGGCCGTCCCTCGTGAACTTCTGGAGTCTGGCGTTCCGGCTGTCCACGACCCACAGGTTGTCGTCGGAGTCGAAGGCTAGGCCGGACGGCCCCAAGAGGCGTCCTTCGGCAGAACCGGCCTCTCCCCACTTCGCGATCCTGTCGCCTTCAGGACTGAAGGCCGCCACGAAGTGATCGTAGCCATCGGCGCAGTAGATGTTGCCGTCCCTGTCGAGCGCCAGGCCCTCGGGCCATGTAAAGTCGTCCTCTGCGATCTCGTCTATGAACTCCTCGTCGATCGTGAGCTTGGAGATCGACGCGCCCTGACGGTCGCCGCTGTTGAGGACGTACAGTAACCCCTCGGAGGCGGTGACGACGGAGGTCGGATGCCAGAAACCGCGGCCCCTCACGGCAAGCGAGCCTATCGGATGGCTGAAGTGCCAGGTGCGTCCGGCTACAGTCTTGGTCTGCATGGTGTGTTATGCCGGGACGCCGTTGGATTCGATAAACGAGGGCCGCTCGAAGTGGCCGTTTACAATGGGCACGGGATCCAAGTCGAGCCAGTCTTCCAAGATGGTAGAATAGACGCCCCGGAAGTCTTGGTTGGGCACGAGGTCGCCTTGTTCAAGCGCTTCCGGCCTAGTCTCGGGGTACTCCCCGTGCATCCCGCCCTTTACGGACGGGCCGATGGCGAAGCACGCGCCCGCCGCGCCGTGATCGGTCCCTGAACCGTTGTCACGGACCCGGCGACCGAACTCCGAGAACAGGAACATGACAACGTTGTCATCGGCGTCGTGCTCTCTTAAGTCGTCCCAGAAGTCGGCTATCGCGCCCGACACCTCCGTCCAGAGCTTGTCGAAGCTTGGCGCCTGCGCCGCGTGGGTATCGAAGCTGCCATGCTGGCAGTAGAAGACGCGAGTGCCCACGTCGGCGGTGTGGATCATCGCGATGTCGCGGAGGCTCTTGGCTATGGGGTCGTCGGCGTACTCGACGCCGGATGAGTACCTGCCCAGTCCATCCTTGAGAATGTCCGCGCCCTTCAGGGCGTCCAGCCCGGTCTGTCCGAGATAGTCCTGGACCGGCCCTGTGCCTATCGCTTGCCCGTACATGTTGACGAACCGGGTCAGCATCTTGTCCCTGCGCTCCCTCTGCTCGATGCTGGTGAGCAGTCCGTAGGTCGAAAGGTCGGCGAGCGACGCGACCGACACGCCGGGAACCAGCATCGCCCTGGGCATACCCTGGCCGATGTTGACGCCGGTAACGGGGTTCTCGCCGTCAGGGTCGAGGTCGCGGATCGCTCGGCCAAGCCAGCCCTCCGTGCCGATGATGTCCGGCTCGCAGGTGTGCCAAATGTCCATCGAGCGGAAATGCGACCTGGGAGAGTTGGCGTATCCAACGCCGTGAACCACAGCCACGTCGCCGCGGTCGTAGATCTCCTTGACCGGCCCCATGTTGGGATGGAATCCCAACTCGTCATCGACTCTCAGAACGCTATCTTGGTCGATTCCCAGCGTCGTCCTGCTGTCGTAGTAGTTTGGGTCGGTGTAGGGGATCACCGTGTTCATGTAGTCGTTGCCGCCGGTAAGCTGGAGCACGACCAATACGGGCGGCTTGTCTCTGGTGGTCATCGTCTGAACTCCCGGGGATAGATTCGTAACGTACAGGCTAGGCAAACTGGTACTCGGTTGTGGCCGCGATCAGGGCGAGCATGTCGCCGACTCGACGCGAAGATGTCTTGTATTCGTCGTCCGTGGCCCATGCGAGGGGGCCTTCGTCCTCGGCGTGGGAGACAAGCTCCTTTCGTGTGTCATTCGAGACCTCGATAGGGCCGATCATCTCCAGACAGCGGTCAACAAGCGCCCCCGGAGTCATGGCGGCATCTTCTCCGGCGACTCTCTCAACGATACTGCGAACTCCTGGCAGTTCGACGTCGCTGACGCGGTCGGCGACGAAGTTGATCCGCTTGACGACCGAGCCGCTGTTGATCCACTCTCTGCCGGTGTGCCATCCCTCCACGCTGGGCGGGTCATGAAGGCTCTGCCCCATGTAGGCAGGCTCTTGGCCGGCCGCCGCAAGGCGCGGGTCGGGGCCTTGGAGGTCTCCGGTGAGCCTGAGCGTTCCAACGACCACGTCCACAGGACTCTTGACCTTCCGGTACATAGACTCCTTGAAGAAGTCGGAGTTGAACATCGCGCGGAGGACGGGCTTGATCTCGTAGCCTGAGCTTACGAACGCCTCGGCCATGGACTCGATCGCCTCAGGGTCGCGCGGCGGCTCCACCGACCACGCGGGCACCTGCGGCTCGTCGGCGACGAAGAAGTTGTACAGGTGCCGCGCGATGAATCTGGGACACGCCGGCTGTTCGAGGATGATGTCGATGATGTCCTCGCCGTCGAAGTTTCCGGTGCGTCCGAGGAATGTCTTTTGGCCGTAGTCGTGCTCTTCGGGCCTGAACTCGAAGCGCCAGTTGAACCGATGAAGTGGCGCCCTCGGTATCTTGGCCGCTATCGTCCAGCCGGTGAAGGCGCGGGCGCACTCGAAGACGTCCTTCTCGGTGTAGTGGCCGACGCCGAGCGAAAACAGTTCCAGCAACTCGCGTCCCCAGTTCTCGTTCGGGGCGCGCTTGTGGTTCTCGTTGTTGTCCAGCCAGAAGATCATGGCAGGGTTCCTAGCGACTCGCAGCAGAAGGTCCCTGTAGTTGCCGAGGCCGTGCTCTCGGAACATCTGCGTCTGCATCGTCAGGTGGTTGTCGTTGTCCACCTTGGAGTTGCCGGTGGCGAAGACGTGGTGCCAGAACAGCGCCATCTTCTCCTCCAAAGGGCACTGGGTGTTGACCATGTGGTACAGCCACTGCGCCGCTCCGGGGATGGGGTTGGGGCCTCCCGTCTCGGTGGACGGGATGAATCTGAACAGCAGGTGGTGATCGGCGCGAGGAACGTCGTCCGGCGGGTCGATCAACTCCTCGACCGTCTCCTCGTAACCCTTCGCGGCGCGCCTCTCGACCTCGTCGCGGGTCGCGCCGAACCCGGCGCGCCGCATCAGGTGCGCCATCAGGACAATGTCCTTACTGTCGGGCATTGGCCTCCTCCTTCTCTCTACTGGGGCTGCACTCTGCCTAGTCTAAGCAAGGCCGCTCCCAACGTCAAGAACTGTGGCAGGGCTGAAACTCACCAACTAACAGCCGGATGCCCGTAGGGGCGTTCGCGAAGCGCCCGAATCAGTCAATACTGCAATACCATCGCTAGGCGGTGGATCCGGGGATAGCGTAAATCGTTGACACCTGAGAGGTGATAGGTTACACTTCATCGATGATATTGAGTTTCAGGCATAGAGGTTTGGCGCGCTTATATCATAATGGAGACCGTCGTCGAGTTCCACCTGAATACGCCGGAAAGATTGAACGGATTCTAGCTCGATTGGATGTTGCTGAAGAGCCGAGCGATCTGGACCTTCCGGGGTATAGGCTTCATCCTCTAAGAGGTGACCTTGAAGGGCTGTGGTCTATCACGGTATCTGGAAACTGGAGAATCGTCTTTCGCTTCCGCGGAGGCAACGTCCGTGACGTTGATTTTGTTGATTATCACTGAGAGGACGAACACATGCCCATGAATAATCCCCCTCATCCCGGTCTCTCGATTCGACATGACTGCCTAGAGCCGCTTGGCTTGAGCATAACGGACGCCGCTGAACATCTTGGCGTCAGCCGCAAACACTTATCCGACGTGGTGAACGGCCGCTCGGGAATCTCTCCGGAAATGGCGATCAGACTCGATAAGGCATTCGGAGGCGGATCATCCGCGTGGTATCGGCTTCAAGCATCCTACGACCTCGCTCAGGCGAGCAAGAGAGCCGACCAGATAGAAGTCGAGCGTGTCACAGCGCTGACGTGAATCGAGAGTTCAGGTTTGTCATAATCTTGCCCAAACATCAGAACTTACCCTGATCGCCACTTCCCCAGTCAATCTCGACCCGCCCACTTCGCCAGTGCCTTCTCCCCCGACCCGATCTCAGCGACCGACGTATAGTAATAGTCCCGCCACTCATGTCGAGGGATCCCCGTGAACAGCATCAGGTTCAGCGGATACTCTTCGCTGTCCGTCACACGCCTGAAGTCGTCGCGGAACAGAAAAGTAGGCTTTCCGAGCGCGATCGCCATCCCCAACTCCACCATGACGCCCTCATCCGGCGGCGTCCCGTTCACGACGGCGAAGATCGCGTCCGACTCTCGAACGTCTCTAAAATCCGCCTGCCCGATCCGGTACGCCCAGCCGTCCGTAGCTCTATCTTCTTGATTGTTCCTCTCGAAAGGTTCCCACACCTCCAATCCCAGGTTCTCCAATGCTTTGACAAGTTGCGGCAGCAGCAGCGCTTTCTGCTGAGCCGAAAACCCGTATGGATTAGCGAGATAGATAGTCTTGCGTCTGGGCACGTTGGACTCCGCAGGATATATGGTCAACTTGATATTGGGCGTCCGAGGAGTTCAGCGAACCGCCTGAACGTCGGACTCCGCTCAGCGATTCGCTCCGGGCTGGCGTGTTCGGCTATCTGGGGATCGTGCTGAGTCTTCTGGAAGCGGCGGCGATTGTCCCGGAAGACTCGCTTGAGGAGACTGGCCGGATCCGGGTGTTCTTCCGGGTTGCCTCTAATGTTGATTCGCGCACGAGGGCCGAGAACGGACCTCAGCGCCTCTTCATCACACGCAAGCCAGCCTTCGATCGCGTGATCGACTACTGCGTACCTGACTCGAACTGGCGAGGATTCATTCAGCCATTGCTGGATGGGTCTCAGACGCCGTTCCGTTACTTCTGGGTCAACTCTCTCCGAGTCGATACAGACCACGATGAGCTCAATGTCGCCATGCTCTCCTAGCATTTCTCGTACGTTGCGCGCCATCTTGTCTCTAAGCGGCATTTCCGACTGATTAACAACCTTTACCGTGATTCTTGAGCGATATCCGAGGCTTCTAACCAAGAACCGGATAGCGTCCCGGTCGCTAGGTCCTTCGACAAATAGGCCAAGGCTCACGGCGTACCGCCGAGGAATCCGGAGTACCAAGCATCGCCCGCGCCCAACTCAGCGACAGTTTCTCGAAGCCGGTCGTTGTGTTTCAGGGGATTCAGCTTAGTTTCGCCCTTTTCTTTCTCGACTACGACGAAGCTGTCGTACGGAAGCCAATACAGCAGGCGCGTGGACTGAGTTGTCACTATCACCTGTGAATCGTCGGATGCCGTGTCCAGCAAGTCCGAAACTGCCTCCATCATTCCGGGGTGAATCTCCGACTCCGGGGTCTCCAGGCAGATGAGATCCGGATAGGGACGGGTGACGAGCGCGACCGACAGCGCAAGGGCCAGCAGAGTCCCGTCCGACAGGCCCCACGCGCCAACGGGGTTCCTGACCCCCTTCTCCTTGAGCGCGACGTAGGTATGTCCGTCTCCGAAGATGGGGGACACGAGTCTCTCCACGCTTGGAACCATGACCTTGAGCATACCTACCGCGTCTTCGAGATCCGGGTGGCCTTCCGAGAACATGGTGTGGATGACGCTGGACAGGTTGGAGCCTGTCTCATTCAAGACGTGCTCTTCTCTGACCGGCGTCGGCTTTCGCATCAGAGCAGGCGAGAAGTTATAGAACTGCCAAGTTTGGAGGAGCCTCACAGCTTTCAGATATTCGTCGTTGAGTCCATTTGTGTATGAGCCATCCTCCCACTGATCGGACCCAATCGGCATAGAATGAAGGCGAGTAGAGTACGGCGGCACTTGGGAATCACCGTGTTCAATTCTGGTCTTTAGCCCCGGGACGTTGGGAACCCCATCACCGTTGGAGAACTGGACCTCGAACTCTAGGTCATCACGGGTCAGCCCGCCCCACACGACTTGCTTGAACCCCCCTCGTTCCTTTAGCAGATACCTCGCGCGATCCTCAGAATGCTTCGGCTCGACGTAAGTCTCCTTCAAAAACCTCAGCGCGTCGATGATATTCGACTTGCCCGCGCCATTCGGCCCAATCAAGACCGTCAGCGGACCCGGGCATAGCTCCACGTCCCTCAGACTGCGGAAATTCTTGATGGCGATTCGGGAGATCATGACCACATTCTACACCTATTCCGCCCCGCAGATGGTGCAGGCCAGGGCGAACATGATCTTCGCCCCGCTGACAAGGCTCGCGATCCCGACCGACTCGTCTGTGCCGTGCGCGTTGCTCAGCATAGGGTCATCGTCCGGGTGGGAACCGGAAAATCCGTAGGTGATAACGTTCAGAGGACGGGTGAAGCGCGAGTCCGTGAATCCGGCGCTGATCGCCGGTACCCACTGAATATCGTCGCGCTCCAGCGCCATAGCGGTCGCCGCCTGGATGTGCCGGGACAACTCAGTGTCGAACTCGGACGAATTCGGCACGGCCATGTAATCTATCTCGTAGCTCACCCCGTCGATGCCCTCTTTGATCCGGTCCAACTCGCCCCTGAGATAGTCGTCGTCCTGGTGGGGCAGCGTGCGAACGTCGCACGTAAGGCGTATCTGCTCAGGCACGCTGTTCGACTTGATGCCGCCGCTAATCATGGTCGGCGTGACGGTCATGCGTGACAAAGCTGTCAGCATCGAGGCGAATCTTGGGTTGTCTTCCGATACCTCTTCGATGATCTCGTCCACGTTCTCGGCAGACGGCTTGTGCTCTATCGCGAAGTTCGACAGATGGGCGAACAGGCTGGTTGAAGTGTCGCGTTCCGCTTCGTAGGTCTCTATGCGATTCAGAAGCCGAGACAAGCGATAGAGCGCGTTAGTCCCATTCCAGGGCACGGATGCGTGGGCGCTGACGCCCTTGACCTCGAATTCGACCTGAAGGCGGCCCTTCTCTCCGACTCCGAGCAGATACGTCAGCCCGCCCGCCGCCTCTATCGGAGTGCCGCCTCCTTCGTTGACCGCGAACGGCGCGGTTATCTTTTCGGGGTGATTCTCCGCCAGCCAGCCGAAACCGTAGCGTCCGCCGTGCTCCTCGTCAGCACCCGAGCACAGTATCAGGCTGTCCCTGAGCGCGATGCCATTGCGTTTCAGCATCCGCATCGCCACTAGCTGCGCCGCGAGAAGCCCCTTGCAGTCCGACGCTCCCCGCCCATAGACGCGGCCCTCGTGGACCGTCGCGCTGAACGGAGGGAATCTCCACTTCTCCTCCTCTTCCACCGGCACCACGTCTGTATGGGACATGAACATCAGCCGCGCGCCACTGTTCCGCCCTTCGATCCGGGCGATGACGTTCCCTCGCTCCGGCGTCCGTCCCAGGATCTCCGACTCTATCCCGTCCTCCGCCAGCCAGTCGCGGATGTACGCGCACACCGGAGTCTCGTTCCCCGTCGGCATGAATCCTGTGTTGACCGAAGGTATCTGCACCAAGTCGCGGTGGAGGGCCACGATCTCATCGGTCATGTCCTCGATCTGCTGGAATACGGCTCTGAAGTCTGGCATAGTGGCGTTCTCTCTCGCGACTGGTTAGCTGAACAGGTATCTTGCCATGAGTAGTCCGGCGATGCTCTTGCCGTCCTGAATTTCCCCGTGCCTGATGAGCTGGTCCACCCTTGACAGCGGAATCGGCTCGATGTTGATGTCCTCGTCCTCATCTCCCGGCAGCTTGCTCGGCACGAGGTCGCGGGCTAGGTAAAGGTATATGAACTCGGTGCAGAATCCGGGCGAGGCGAAGAAGCCGCCCAACGCCCGCAGGTTTCTGGACGCGAAGCCTATCTCCTCCTGAAGCTCGCGCTGCGCCGTGTCGTCCGGCGACTCGTCCGGTTCGATCTTGCCCGCCGGAATCTCCAACAGCCGCTGACCCGCCGGATAGCGGTACTGCCGGACGAGAATGACCTCCGAGTTCTCATTGATCGGCACGATGGCGACCGCCCCGGGATGGTCCACCACCTCGCGCCTAAGCTGGCTTCCGTCCGGCATCAGCACGGTATCGACCCGCGTCTCGAATATCCTGCCTTGGAAGACGCTCCGCTGCTCGATTGGCTCAGGCTGTTGGATCATGTTGTCTCCCTTTCGAGCTAGTCCGGCGGAGTCAGGTTATAAACCAGTCCGAGGCGGCGAGTCAACTCACGGTAGAACGCCGTCTTCGGCTTCGAGCGCAGGAACAGCGCTTCGTATGGACTTCGGCGGATAGACACCTTGAAGCCCGCCCCAAGCTCAACGTCCTCCATGCCATCTACGCTCAGCAGCGCCCCCGCGCCTCCCGCCGCCGACAGCACGACCTCCGTATCGTGCGGAAGCACGAGCCCGTCGCGCAGTCCCGTGTGCGCCGCCACCGGCTGGAGCATCATCATCCGCGCTTCCGGAAAGAAGATTGGCCCGCCCGCCGAGAGCGCGTACCCCGTGCTTCCCGTAGGCGTCGATACTATCACGCCGTCCGCCCTGTAAGTCGTCAGAAACTCGCCGTCCACCTCGGTATCTATGTTCAGCAGGTTCCCGACGCCTTCTCGCCCCATCACCACGTCGTTCAGCGCGTTCGCCGTTAGGATCATGTCGCCGCCGGGGTCGGTCACGGCAGCCTCGAGCATCATCCGGCGCTCGACCCTGACCTCTCCGTTGAGGTATCGATGCAACTTTCCGGGCGCCTCTTCCACCCTCAACTCGCTCATGAATCCCACCCTGCCCATGTTGACCGCGACGATCGGGATTGAGTGGGCCGCGATCGAGTGGACGGTTCGCAGTATCGTTCCGTCGCCGCCCGCCACGACTACCAGCGAGGTCTGATCCAACTTGTCCTCGTGGGACGGCAGATCATAAGCCGACGATACCCACGCGCGCGAGCGCAGTTCGAGGCTGTCGATCAGGGAGTCGATAAGTCCGTGCGCGCCCTCGACGAGCGCGTTGTACACAAATCCGACCAGGCGCATCGCTCACACACCCAGGACGCCCACCGCGGAGCGGGCGAGGTTGATCAGTGGGGTAGGGTAGACTCCGAAGACTAACGTCGCCGCCGCCGTCGCGCCGAGAACGACTCCGGTGGCCTTGTCCGTTCTGACGGATGAGTCGTCTGACGGCTCTTGGAGGTACATCACCTTCACGACGCGCAGGTAGTAGTAGGCTGAGATAACGCTGTTTACCATGCCCGCAATCGCCAGCCATTCCAGGTCCGCGTTCACTGCCGCGCCGAACAGATAGACCTTGGACATGAACCCGATGGTAGGGGGTATTCCCGTTAGGGATATCATGGCAAATGCCATCGTCGCCGCCACGAACGGCGCCCGCCGAGACATTCCGGCGTAGTCGTCGATGTTGTCAGAATCCGTCCGGTTGGAGACTACAACTATCGCGGCGAAGGCCATCAGGTTCGTCGCTACATACCCGCCGAGGTAGAAGAGCACTCCGCTTGGACCGATATCGACCTGGCCGGACATGGCCCCCGACGCAACAGCCGCCAGGCCGACCATCACGTATCCCGCGTGCGCCACCGTGCTGTACGCCAGCATGCGCTTGATGTTGCTCTGCCGAATTGCGACAAGGTTGCCGAACGTCATCGACAACACGCTGAGCACCGCGAAGATGGTCGCCCAGTTGTCGCTCAGGACCCCAACCGGGAACGAGATGTAGAACACCCGCAGGATAACCGCGAACCCCGCCGCCTTCGACGCGACCGACAGGAACGCAGTGATCGGAGTCGGCGCGCCCTCGTACACGTCAGGCGCCCAGAACTGGAACGGAACGCTCGATATCTTGAACCCGAACCCCGCAATCACCAGCACGATTCCGAATAGTAGCGCCTTGCTGTCGCCGAATGCTGCTTCTGGGCTCAGATCCCCGGACCCCATTAGCTGGCCTATCCGCTCGGCTATTCCGGTCAGCGACGTCGTCCCCGTGTAGCCGTAGATGAACACCATGCCGTACAGCAGCACCGCCGAGCTTATCGCGCTCAGTATCAGGAACTTCATCCCGGACTCCGCGGACTTGCCGTTTCTCAGGAACGCTGCCAGCGCGGCGGTGGGCAGCGCGGTCAGCTCCAGAGCGACGTAGATCGAGATGAGCTCCGTCGCCGACGCCAACAGCATCATCCCGGAGGTCGCCAGCAGTATCAGCGCGTAGAACTCTCCTTGGAGCCTCCTGATACGCTCGACGTATGACGAGGAGATCAGAAGCACCAGCGCGGCGGCTACCGCGAGGAGGAATTTGAAGAACAGGCTGAACTTATCGACGACAAGCGTTCCGAATATGCCCTCCATCTGGCCGCTCGCCTCGGCGTTGACGTCGCCCCAAAGAGCGAGGCTGAACGCTACCGGCAGCACCAGTCCGGCAACCCCGACGCCGACGAGCAAGCTCTTGCGGGACACGAACAGGTCCAGCAGGATGAGTGCCAGCGCCACTCCCGCAAGCGAAAGCTCAGGCGAAAGAAGGTATATGTCGTGCAGTGTCACGATCTACTCACCTTGCCGCTCACCGGACTTCCATGTTCAGATCGAATTGAAGCGACTCCACAATCGGCTGGAGCCCGGTCGAAAACACGTCCGTTAGCAGCGGCGGGTATATGCCCACCGCCATTATGGCGATGACCAGGGCGGCAATCGGGACGATCTCTATCGGCGTAGCGTCCCGAAGTCCCGCGAACCTCAGATTCATCGGCCCGAACATCACCCGTTGCAGCATCCACAAGATATAGCCAGCCGCCAGAACCACGCCGAGCGCGCCTATCGCGGTCATCCAGCCCCAGACCGGGAACGTGCCCAGGAAGATGTGTATCTCAGCCGCGAATCCGGCCGTCGCCGGCAGGCCCAGCGACGCCAGGCCGGCCACCAGCAGCGCTGACGCCAGCAGCGGCATCCGGCCCGCGAGACCGCCCAGATCCGGGATGTGGCGCGTGTGCGCCCGCTCATACACATAGCCCACGAGCAGGAAAAGCAGCCCCGTGATCGTCCCGTGCGTGAACATCTGCAGCGACGCCCCCACCAGCCCGACTTCCGACACGATTCCCGCCACTCCGACCGCCGACGACAGCCCAAGCAGCACGAAGCCCATGTGACTTATCGAGCTAAACGCGATGAGCCGTTTCATGTCCGTCTGTCTCAGCACCACCATGGCCCCGTAGAGAATGTTTATCACGCCGAGCGCCGCCAGAAGCCACGACACGTCTCTGAGAACGTCCGGGAACATGGCCGCCGACACCCGAAACATCCCGTAGGCTCCCATCTTCAGCAGTACCCCGGCCAGCATCACGCTCGCGGCGGTCGGAGCGTCGGTGTGGGCGTCCGGCAGCCAGGTATGGAGCGGCCAAATCGGCAGCTTCACAGCGAAGGCGACGAACAACAGCCAGAAGACCAGTACGACCGGTATCGCCCCTCTGTGTTCCATCACAAGCGAGGGCATCTCCGCCATGTCGAACGACCCGACCGTGAAGAACAGGATCAGTATGCCCACCAGCATGAACGCGCTGCCCAAAATCGTGAAGATCAGGAACTTCATAGCCGAATACTCGCGGCGTCCCGTCCCCCATATAGATATGAGGAAGAACATCGGGATGAGCTCCAACTCCCAGAACAGGAAGAACATCAGGAAGTCGAGCGCCGTGAACACGCCCATCACTGCCCCTTGCAGTGCGAGCAGCCAGACGAAATACTCGCGCACCCTGTGCTCGATCTTCCACGACGCCAGCACAGCGATCATCCCAAGCAGACCGGTCAGCAGGACGAGCGGCGCGCTCAGTCCGTCCACCGCCAGGAAGTACTCCACCTTCAGAGCTTGGACCGGAATCCACTCCGTCGCCCTGTCCACGAGTTGGTACTGCGGCGAGCCTTCCGACGTGTCGTACATCAAGAAGATGGCGAAAGTCAGAACGAGCTCCACCACAGACACCGCCGCGGCGAACAACCTGACCAGCGTCGCGTTCCGCCCGAACAGCGCGATCGCGACCGCCGCGCCGAGCGGCAGGAACACCGCTAATGTCAACCAGCCTTCAAACAATCCGTCCCTTCCTGTCAAGTCCCCTCTCCCTTGATGGGAGAGGGCTAGAGCCTGCCCCGTACTCGATACGGGGGTGAGGGTGAACTACAAGAACCACAAATACAGTCCCATAATCACCAATATGCCCACCGAGATAGCCGCGCCATACTGCTGAATCTGTCCCGTCTGGACCTGCCGAAGCGGTGTCCCGACGTTCGCGCCAATCCACCCGACCCCGTTCACCACCTTGTCCACAACGTTCTTGTCGCCCCAGTCCAGCAGCCGCGCAACCCCGTTATAGAACGCTCTGCGGACTATCATATCCTCGTACAATTCGTCGAAATAGTACTTCCTGCTCAAAAGTGTGTGTACCGCCTTCAGCCTCCCGCCGATGGCCTCCGCCGACCAACTCTGCCGGTAGTAGATCATGTACGCGACCCCAATGCCCGCGACCGCGAAGACGCTGGACACGACGGCCAAGAGTATGTCGAACTTCGGCACGTACACCGCAACCGGCCCCTCTCCCATGAAGTCGGCGAACCAGTGGATGGGCACTAGGCCCAGGTTGGTGAGAGGGTTGACTAAGAATCCGACCGCAACCGCCAGCACAGCCAATATCGCCATCGGCGCGACCATCACCCGCGGCGACTCGTGCAGGCTCACGTGTCCCAGATGAAGCTCCGATGCGTCTTCGACGTCCTCCGACTCCGCCTCGGCGCCGCCCCTGAAATCGCCATCGAACGTCATGAACAGCGCGCGGAACATGTAGAACGCCGTCATGAACACCGCCGCGAGTCCGAGCGCATACACGATCATGCCGACTGTCGATCCTTCGTGGAAGGCGTGAGCCAGTATCTCGTCCTTGCTCCAGAACCCCGAGGTCGGGAATATCCCCGCAAGCGCGAGGCTGCCTATCAAAAAGGTGAAGTACGTCCAGGGCATGACCTTTCTCAGGCCGCCCATGTACTTCATGTTGAAAGTGCCGGAGGCGTGATTGACTGAGCCGGATCCCAGAAACAGCAGCGCCTTGAAGAAGGCGTGGGTGAACAGGTGAAAGATGGCGAAAGCGTATGCGCCCACGCCAAGCGCCATCATCATGTATCCAAGCTGGCTGACCGTAGAATACGCCAGCACGCGCTTGATGTCGTTCATCACCAGCCCCATCGACGCCGCGAATATCGCCGTGAACGCGCCGACTATGGCCACGACGATCATCATCTCGTCCGACGCCTGGAACACCGGGAAGAACCGCGCCACTAGGAAGACGCCCGCCGCCACCATCGTCGCCGCGTGGATCAGCGCGCTGACCGGCGTCGGCCCTTCCATCGCGTCCGGCAGCCAGGTATGCAGAGGGAACTGACCCGACTTCCCCACCGCGCCCGCGAATATCCCCGCCGCTATCCAGGTCGCGACGCCGCCCGAGATCAGACCGATATCGACCGCCTCGTACAGGTCCGCGATGTCAAGCCCATTGAGTCCGGCAGGAGCCAACCCCTTCTGCTGCAAGAACAGGTACAGGATCGCCAGCAGGAATCCGAGGTCGCCGACCCTCGTGACGATGAACGCCTTCTTCGCCGCGTTCGCCGCCGAGGAGCGGTTGTACCAGAACCCTATCAGCAGGTACGAGCACAGCCCGACCAACTCCCAGAACACGAAAACTTGGATGATGCCCGACGCCAGAACCAGCCCGACCATCGACGCGGTGAACAGAGACATGTACGCGAAGTACCGAGCGTAGGCGCGGTCATCCTCTTCGCTCATGTAGCCGACGGAGTATATCTGCACCATCAGGCTGACGCCCGTGACCACCACGAGCATGATGGCCGTAAGCGGGTCCATGAGGATCCCGACGTTGAACTCGAACTCGCCCACCGTCAGCCAGTTGTGGGACGGAAACTCGATGCGCCCGTGGTTGCCTATCGTGCTGAACAGCGTCGCCAGCGACACGACGAACGCTATCCCCACCGCCCCGATGGTGATGATTCCGGCCGAATCTCCCAGGCGGTCGCGCCGCGCCCCGTGATCCGTCTCGCCGCCGTGCTCCGCCTCCGCGTGGCCATCGGCCTCCGCCGCGTCTTCCGATTTCGAGCGCAGGTAGGCCGCCGGCCACACGATGAAGCCGATGAGCAGGAAAGACGCCAACGGCGCGAACAAAGTCAGCCATACGATGGCTTCTGAAATCATCTGCTACAACTTCCTCAATATCTCGTCTGCCACGTGCTCCCTCCCTTTGGGAACATAGACCTTAAACGGCACACGCTCGCTCCACTCCATGATGTCCCCGACGGGCAATATCTTCGTCGGAAGCCCGTCGCCCTCGAGCGCGTCTTTCCACATCTGCGCCATAATAAGGTTCGGAACTGTGCGATACTCAACCCACATCATCAGCCGCCTACTTGCTCAACTGCGCCGCGTCGGTGACGAATATCGTCGACCTGCTGCGGTACACCGCTATCACGATGGCCAGTCCGAGCGCGACCTCTGCCGCCGCTATCGTGATTATGAATATCGAAAACACGTGCCCGGTCAACAGCATGTGCGCCATCTCTCCACGACCTCCGAGCGCCGCCGGAACGGTGTAGCGCGAGAACGCCACAGCCGCCAGGTTCACCGCGTTGAACATCAACTCGATAGACATCAGCACCGCGATCGCGTTCCGTTTCGACAGCGCGCCGTACAGACCGATGGCGAACAGTATCGCCGACACTATCAGGAAGTTCTCCAGGCTCATCGCGCTAACCTTCCCGAATCAGCGCAATCGCGCCGATTATCGCCGCCAGCAGAACCACCGACGCCACCTCGAACGCGAGAACGAAGTCCTGCAACAGCAGCCGCGCTATCGAGGGTATCGTGTTCGAGAACACCACCTCGATCTGGTTCGCCGCCGCGCTCCCTATCTCTCCACTCTGGATGAGCGTGTCGATGATCTGCCAGTCCGTCCCGACCGCCACGAACACCGCGACCGCCGCGAACAGCGCCGCCAGAACCCCGACCGGGATTCTCAGCGTGTGCGCCGGACTGCCGCGCTCCACCTCGCCCGTCATCAGGATTGCGAAGATTATCAGCACCGAGATCGCGCCCACGTAGATCAGTACCTGCACCGCCGCCAGGAACTCAGCCCTCAGCAGGATGAACATCCCCGCCACGGCAAGGAAAGACCCGATCAGGAACAGCGCCGCCCTGAACAGGTTACGCATCTGCACCACCGCGATCGCCGAAGCGATGCTGGACACGGCCAATACCCAGAAGACGATATCGACGATTAGGGAGCCTTCCGTCCCCTGTCCCAGGCTCATCTCTGGCCCCACCTCGACCGCTGGTCTGAAATCGTCGGCTTCTCGTGTCTGTGTACCTCTCTCCAGTCAGCCTCGTCGCCCTCCAACGGGTTGTACTCCTCCTTGTCCGCCAACTGCGGCCTGAACCAGTGACTCGGGCGCTTCGGCGACTCCACCAGCCGCGCCTTGTCGATCACCAGGTCGCGCCTGCGGTACCGTCCCTCCTCGAACCCGCTGCCCATATGCAGAGCGTCGTATGGACACGCCTCGACGCACAGACCGCAGAACATGCAACGGCCTATGTCTATGTCGAACACCTCCAAGAAGTACTTGTCCCCCTCCTGAAGATCCGTCTTCGCCGGATCCGTAACGATACGGATTATCCCCAAGGGACAGTACTTGGCGCACGAGGCGCACCCCGTGCAGCGGTTCTCGTACCACGAGAACTCCTCGCCCCTGAACCTGGGGTGCTGGTACTGCCTGTCCCGCACAGAGGCCAAGCCGACCATCGCCTTGATTGCCTGGCCCGGCTTGCTCAGCGTGAACGCCACCGGATTCTGGTTGTTCAGCCTTGCCAGCCCCATAAGCCCGATCTTGCGGTCCGGGTACTGGTGGACCGTGAACATTCGCCCCGGCGAGACCAGGTTCTTCATGGTCACGCCAAGACCCTTCAACAGTGAGAGGCCATACATCGTCTAATCAGCCTCCGCGTACATGTTTGCGAGCGGCGACGGCGTTGGCGTCTCCCGCTCTAGCTTACGCTGACCCAGCGCCTTCGCCGTCAGCACGATTCCGATTGCCGCGATCGCCCAGTTGACCGCTACCATTATCCACAGCGGCCCGGCTGCGATGGCGCCCGTCTCATCCTGAAGGATAGCAACCGCGATGGCAACCGCGAATATGTTCACCAGCGACAGCGCGAACAACCCCTTCCACGCGAACCCCATTATCTGGTCCACACGCAGCCTCGGCCACGTCGCCCTCACCCACAGCAGCGCGAACACCACCGCGAACGTCTTGAGGACGAACCAAGCCTGCCCCGGAATCGGGTCGAATCCCCGCGTTCCGCCCAGGAAGAGCGTCGTTATGATCATCGCGTTGATGAGCGGCGCCATGAACTCCGCCAGGAACAGCAGCGCGAACTTTATCCCGCTGTACTCCGTATTGTAGCCGGAACCCAACTCGGATTCCGCCTCTATCTGGTCGAAAGGCGTCCGGCTCATTTCTGCCGACGCCGCCGCGACGAATATCAGGAATCCCAGCGGCTGCACCAGGATATAGGGCACGGTCTGCGCTTCCACTATGTCGAAGAGCGCCAGCGATCCCGACATGATCACCACGCCCACCACAGCCAGCGCCATCGGAACCTCGTAGCTGACCAGCATCGCCACCCCGCGCATCGCTCCGAGCATCGCGTACTTGTTCGCCGAACCCCAGCCCGCCATGAATATCGCTATCGTGTTGACCGACGTAACCCCAAGCACGAACAGGATGCCGATGTTCAGGCGGCCCAGGAAACTGTCCGGCCCGAACGGTATCACTGCCGCGACTATCAGCGTCGGAACCAGAAGCGCGATCGGAGCCAGCGTCATCACCCACCGGTCCGCCTCCTCCGGCGTCGTGTCTTCCTTCGTTATCAGCTTGAGTATGTCGGCGAACGGCTGAAGAAGTCCGAACGGACCCCAGCGGTTTGGGCCGAGCCTGTTCTGGAACCTGCCGAGTACCCTGCGCTCGAACCAAGTGTACAAGGCGGTGCTCATCACCAGCGCGTTGATGACGATCAGCGCCAAAATCGCCGCCGCCACCGTGAACGCCGCCCAACTCATGCCCTCCGGCGCTAAGCCGGCCACGAGGTCGTATATGCTCTTGAAGTCCAGGATGCCCGCGTACTGGACGTGGAAACTCATCTATCCACCTCGCCCAGAACTATGTCAACCGACCCGAACGTCGTTATCAGGTCCCCCATCTTGCCCCCGATCAGCATCTCGCGCAGCGGAGTCAGGTTGATGAACGACGGTGCCCTAACCTTGCACCGATAGGGAGATATGCCCCCGTCGCTGACCAGATAGAACCCCAACTCGCCCTTTGGCCCCTCCACCGCCGCGTATGCGTCCCCCTCCGGCGCGCGTATGAAGAACGGCGCTTCGGCGCGCACGGGCCCGTCCGGAATCTGCTCGATGCACTGCTCAATGATCCGCACGCTCTCCCGCATCTCCTGGACCCGCACGATGTACCGGTCGAAGTTGTCGCCGTCCACCCCTATCGGCACGTCGAATTCGACACGATCGTATATCTCGTATGGATCGGCCTTTCTCAGGTCCCACTCGACCCCGGCCGCCCGGAGTATAGGCCCGCTAACCGAGTAGTCGACCGCCTGCTCCGCGTTCAGAGTCCCGACCCCGCGAGTTCGCGTCAGCACTATCTCGTTGTTCGTTATCAGGTCTTCGAGTTCGTCTATGGACTTCGGAAGGTCCTCCACGATCCTATCCAAAGCGGGCCAGAAGTCCTCCGGCGCGTCCTGGTAGATGCCGCCCGGACGCATGTAACTGAGCGTTATCCGCGCTCCGCACAGCATCTCGAACAAGTCCAGAATCCGCTCACGCTCCCTGAAGCAATACATCAACGGCGTCGCGAACGCTCCCAGGTCGTTCAGAAGGAAGCCCGTCGCCATCATGTGGCTTGCGATGCGCTGGAGCTCCGCGCTGATAACCCGGATGTACTGCGCCCGCTCGGGAACCTCTATGTCCGCCAGCTTTTCGACCGCCCTCACGTAGGCCAGGTTGTTCGACATGCTCGCGATGTAGTCCATCCTGTCCGTCAGCGTCACGATCTGGACGTAGGTCCTCGACTCCGCCAGCTTCTCCGAGCCCCGATGCAGGTAGCCCAAGACCGGTTCGACGTCCAGTACGACCTCGCCGTCGAACGTAACCCGAAGCCTGAACACCCCGTGCGTGCTCGGATGCTGCGGCCCCAAGTTTATAGTAACTGGCTCAGTCTTTATGGCCATTGCCGATAACCTACCCCTATCCCAAAAAATCCTTTCTCAACGGATGCCCGTCGAACCCCTCCCACAACATCACCCGCTTCATATTCGGATGCCCCTCGAACCTCACTCCCATCAGGTCCCAGACCTCCCGCTCCTGCAAGTCCGCGCCCTTCCACACGCTGCACACCGAGGAAATCGCGGGCGCATCCCTGCCGGCTATCTTCGTCTTCACCACAAGGCTGCTGTTCCGCCTCAGCGACAGCAGATGATACACCACCTCGAAGTACTCGACGTAGTCCACCGCCGACAGCGCGTTCAGGTACGAAAAGTCGAGGCCCTCCGCGCTCTTGAGATGCCGCGCGACCGCCAAAATATGCTCCGGCAGAATCCAGACGTCCGTCTCGTTGTACTCGACGGCGGCGCCGGGAACCATTTCGTTGATGCTCGCCGCCGCGGCCTCGCCCGAATGTGCCCAGGTCATCGCGTCCGTTACTTCTTTCCCTGCTGGATCGAGTAGCGCTTGATCTTCTCGTGCAGTTGCATGATTCCGTACAGCAGCGCGTCCGGACGGGGAGGGCAGCCCGGAACGTAAACGTCCACGGGGATGATGTGATTGACCCCCGGCACCACGCTGTACGACCCGTAGTAAGGGCCGCCGCTCGTCGCGCACACCCCCATAGAGATGACCCATTTCGGGTCAGCCATCTGCTGGTACACCCGCTCGATCGCGGGCGCCATCTTCCACGTCACCGTGCCCGCGATGATTATCAGGTCCGCCTGCCGAGGCGACGGCCTGAACACCTCCATCCCGAACCTCGATATGTCGAACCTCGACATCGCGCTCGCCATCATCTCGAACGCGCAGCACGCCAGACCGAACGACAGCGGCCACACCGCCGACTTCCGGCTCCAGTTGATCAGCGCGTCGATAGACGTGACCGCTATGTTCCGGTCGAACTCCTCCGGCACCTCCAGCAGAGGCTCCGCAAGCGCCTCGGTGTGAGTGGCCTTGATATGGTTGACGTAAGCGCCCTCGTCCCTGTCGATCTCCCAAGTCGTATCGTGCAGCTTGAGGTCGAGGCCGACGCCTCCGTTAGAGTCTTGGGTCATTTCCTAGCTCCATTCCAAAGAACCCTTGCGCCAGGCGTAAAGCCACCCGACGACCAGGATCGCAACGAATACCAGCATCTCAATCAGCACGAACGCGCCGAACTGCGCCGACATCACCCCAAAGCTCGCCGCCCACGGGAACAGGAACACCACCTCCACGTCAAACACCACGAAGACCAGCGCGAAAGTGTAGAACCTGAAATTGAATTGGCTCCAGCGGCCCGACAGCGTCTCGAACCCGCACTCGTAGATAGCCTTCTTCACGGGGTCCGGAGCGTAGGGCCTGATCTTCAATATAGACAGCGCCCAGCTTGCCAACAGCATCCCGATGGGAACCACGGCGGCAACGCCGATGAATATCGCGATAAGCGCATACTGCCGGAAGTACTCGTCAAGCATGTCGGCGGCAGCGCCTCCTCATTGGCTCCGGGCCGCGCCCTTCACGCCGCGTCATGATGTCTCACGACGCCCCATGACGCCCAACGGCTGACGGCTATGCCCTCAACGTACCCGGAACAGGTTCGTTTTCCAGCCGAAATATAGCACGGAGCGCCAAATCCTGCAAGTGAAATCTTTTACAAACCGCTTTCCTCCCCGCTCTCAGCCACTTCGTCCATCAGCTTAAGGCATCTAGCTTTGAACTCGGACGCCTTGATCGTCCGCTCAGTTCCGGCGATGTTGCCGTCGGTTGCCATGTCACGCTCCCTGCGCTGCTCCATGACCGCCATTCTAGCATAGTCATGATAGCAGTCCCTCTGGTCGCCGCGCCCCTGCATCAACCCGGTCTGCGCCGGTCCCAAAAACTATCCACTACCCCAATCACCCCATCCCCCTAAACCTTACCCCCTAAACCCTAAACCTAATAAACCCACCCCATCCTGAAAATCCTGCTTCTGACTCTTGACACCGCCAACCACATGTACAACAATTCCAGAGAACTAATGACTGCCACAACCCAACAGATACCATCCGACTCTTCAGGACTCATTAGGGTTCTAACCTGCAGCCTACCGGCCAGTTTGCAGACACTCCTCATCAGCGTACTGCTCGCCTTGGTCATAGTTGGTTGCGGCGGCCAAGACCGTGTCGACTCCTTCCCTCAGCACGACGAACGAATACCGCCGGACAGTGGGAGGGAATTCTTCGCCGGAAAACTGGTCCTGAAGGAAGGGTGCCTACGTGTCGATGCGCCCCCTCCAGATTCCTCCTATCCCGAGTCGCTGCTGGTCATTTGGCCGCGGTCGTTCACGCTCAGCACAGAGGACGGACCCATTCGGGTGGTCGACGCAGTCGGCCGTATTGCCGCTCGTGTCGGAGACCATGTCCGGTTCGGCGGATTCCCTAGCGGTCCTCAGACGGTCCGGCTTCGTGAGTTGGAGAAGGAGTTGCGCACAAGTTGCCCAGGGCCCTACCTGTGGGCCGGAGATGAAGTTGTCGCAATCAGTCTCGACGGACCCACCACCCTCACATTGCAGCTTCCGGACTCCGATCTCCACTTTCCACGGCAAAAGACGACTCTTGGTGAACAAGATAGCGTACTCGCGGGATTCGGTGGTGAGCTAATCTTGGACGGCCAGTGCCTTCGGCTGAAACTCGATTCCGGCAACATCTCGTCCATCATATGGCCCCCTGGGTTCAGGCCCTACTACCACCGTGGAGTGGTCCATGTCCGCAACGAAGCGGGCCGGATAGTCGCCCAAGTCGGGGATAGGCTGTCCATGGGCGGCGGCTCTTCCAGCAGGGGTGACGAGAAGTGTCCCGGGCCCTCGGTTGGCGCCAATAGCATCACGGTGGTGTCAGAATCCGAGCCGCCTTGACCGCCGCCAGTTTTAGTCGCGGCGGTTAGCCAAGGAGGAACGGAGTCATGAAGTACAAGAAGTGGCTATTCCTCATCCTCGTCGCGGCGGTCGCATCGGTCGCGGTCGTCGCCGTCTGGATCAACATAGAGTCGAAAGAGCATCGCGGACAGAATGCCGTAAGTCCCAAAGTCACCTACGTCTCTCTAGCGACCGCAGAGCCGAGCGGAGAGACGGTCATAAAAGGCCCCAAAATCACCTACGTCTCCGCCGCGACCGAGGAGCCGAGTGGAGAGACGGTCATAAAAGGCCCCAGAATCACCTACGTCTCCGCCGCGACCGAGGAGCCGAGCGGAGAGACAGTGATAATTTCTCACCAGTATGTGGACATTACGTCGTCCATAGAAACGCTGTCGAAAAACGTGGACGTTATCGTCATAGGGACAGTCAGTGACGTTGTGCGCTCTAACAGTAGGGGCGCGACCTACAGGTTTGACGTGGAGGAGACACTGAAAGGGGAGGTGGAGGATAGCATCCATGTCGTTCGTTCCGCTCCGCCTTGGAGTTCAGACATACCGCCGCCGTACACTAAGCTGAACGTGGGTGAGAGGCTTGCCCTGTACATGGATAGAACTTCGGCTACGACGTACCGGCCTCTTGTCTTCGACAACGGGGTGTTCGATGTGGAAGTGGTCGATGGAGATACCATCCTCCGCCCTAGGGGGATACATCCGGACATGTTCGCCGAGGGCGCCACCTTCACGATGGCTGAGATCCGAAACGCCATCGAGCCCGACTCGGATGAAGAGGGTCCAGTGGGCGGCACGCAGTAGACCCAGTCGACAGCTCTCAGTTCGGCGTCTTTCCCTAGCGGAAGACGCCGAACTGCCGGACCAATGCGACAAAGGCAGCGACAGGGAATTCTTCGCCGGAAAACTGGTTTTGAAGGAAGGGTGCATACGTGCCGATGCACCCCCTCCAGATGACATCTCCCCCAAATCGCTTTTACAAACCGCTATCCTTGAATTCTCCGGCAAACATGCGGCTGCTCGCTCGCGCCCTCTCGGTCCTACTCTCGAGCGTCCAACCGACTCAGGTCGCCGGGCCAGTTTAGGATAGGTACATCCGCTGTCCTGCAGGCATCACTGACTCCTAGCCAAGCTACTCCTAATGGTCACGACACCTGTATAGCCGTCGTATGTCATTGTGAAGTATTGCAGGAAGTCTCTTCCGAGTATGGCAGCATGGGGTTGTCCGCCAGCAGTGAGATGGACACCATTGACTTGTCCATAGGCGACAAAATCCAAGTCGGGGATGTAAATCTGGGCTAGATGCACATAAACGGAACCAGTGCCCAGCACTCCCGAAATTGTCTTGCGGCCAATGATAGGTAGCTTTAGGTCATCAGCCAGTCTGGAGTCGATGCATGTTGCGACCGCGCCTGTATCCACTAGAGCGGGCCAAGGGGATGTCCCCAAGTTCGGGAGCGGCCCGCCCGGTTCGTAACTCGGATCAAAACCGATCTGCACCGATATGGTAGGTCCGTGCTGTACTAGGTTCTGCCGACTGTTGGATCCTGCTTCAGCCTGCATCGAATGTCCGAACAGGTGTGTACATTACTGACGCGGGCAAGACAAAAGGAGGTTCGTCAATCTGCTGGATGAGATATGGGCCGCGTCCGTATCGCTGGACTGCCTCATGTGCGGCATCTTGGAAGTCTTCGTATATCCCGACCACTTTTCTGCCATGTATAACAATCCATTGACCGGAATGGCTAGCTTCAAGATCAGTACGCATCTCTTCGTATTTCGCTATCTCTGTATCGAGTGGTGTCATGGCTTCTCCTATCGAACAACTACTTCAGCAATGGTCGAATTCCTTCTGAGCGTACAGTGGCCTTGCTCCTGCCACAGAAGGACATGAGTGTCGATGAGTATCAAAAGAGGTCTCCCCCTTCTCCCTCGTGGTCGTACCATTCTGCGGGCATGAAAGATACGATGTCGCCAGTGATTCGGATGTTGTCTCGGTTCCGCCCGAATCCCAGCTTCGGCCTCTCTCGGTACGGTGTCAGCTTCGACACCGGCTTGCCGTTCTTCGTGATCACGATCTCCTCCCCGCTCTCAGCCACTTCGTCCATCAGCTTAAGGCATCTAGCTTTGAACTCGGACGCCTTGATCGTCCGCTCAGTTCCGGCGATGTTGCTGTCCGTTGCCATCTGACGCTCCCTACGCTACTCCATGACCGCCATTCTAGCACAGTCGCGACGGGGTACCCCCTGGCAGCCGCGCCCGAATCAACCCAGTCTGCGCCGCCCCCCAAGACTATCCACTACCCCAATCACCCCACCCCCTAAACCCTAAACCTAATAAACCCACCCCATCCTGAATATCATCCCCATCCCGTAAATCCTGCTTCTGACCCTTGACACCGCCAGCCACATGTACTATAGTTCCAGAGAACCAATGACTACCACAACCCAACAGATACCATCCAACCCCGCCCTCCACTTCGCCAACATCGTGCGCGAGAGGACCAACGACGCCCTCGACCTCATAGACATCCTGCATGACATCGCGCAGGGCAAAGACCAGAGGGCCACCGCCAACGACCGCATCACCGCCGCCAACACCCTCTTGGACCGCGGACTCGGCAAATGCCCCAGGCAGCCCCTCGACAACGACACCGAATCAGCGGAATCCAATAATCACGCCGACCGTCATTCCGGCGAAGGCCGGAATCCAGAGGGGCAGAGCGGCTCCGACGCCCAAAACCCCAGACCCGTAACCCAAATCAAAGACGCCCTAAACGACACCCTAGGCCCGGCTCCTACCGCCGACTCGCCACAAAAGACCAACGACTCACTGCTAAAGACCGTCCAACAGCACATCCTGACCATCACCGACAACGGGCAGACCCTCTGCGACACACTCGATGAGATAGCCCGCGCCACTGACGACCCGAAAGTCACACCCTTCCACCGCGCGAGAGCGGCCCGAATTCTGCTAGACCGCATCCTCGGAACCGACCGCGCGCTCAAGAGCGAGACCGCCGAGAAGAAACCCTACGTCCGCCCGGTCAGAGTCATTGACCCCGAAGATCTGGCCAAAATCCGCGCCAAGATCCAGCGAATGAAGGACGAGGGCATACTCACCCCTGACTATGACAACCCCGGCCCACCTATTACCGTGCCTGAGATACCCGAAGGATTCGATCCGACCCCCTATCTGAAAGAAGCATCCGAAAAGTTCGAGGCGGACATCAAGCTGCAGCTCGAACGACAGAAGGCATGGCCCGCCATCGAAGAACGAAGGCGTAAGAAACTCGCCCGGATGTACCCGTCACACTCCGAAGACCAAGACGGCGCTGACGACCCCGGCCACCCCAACGCCGGCCCCGATCCTCCCTAATCCCAGCGCCCAACCAAGATCACAGTTCAAACAACCCTTCGCGCCCCTTAGTGTCCTTCGTGGATAACATCCCCTCACGCCCAAAATCCTGCTTCAGACACCAAAAACTATCCACTACCCACTACCCACTATATCCTGCCCTTGCCTACCCGTGCCGAGTAAGATACCCTATGCCCGCTTGATATGAGCCAAAGACAGTTAACAGGAGGTCGAAACCAGAATGGCTGATTTGTCAAAGTCGGTTGCCATCGTCGGAGCTGCGGAGTCCGACGAAATCGGCAAAGTGGAAAACAAGTCGTCTCTGCAACATCACGCCGAGGCCGCGTACAACGCCCTCGAAGACGCCGGCCTGAAGATGAGCGATGTCGATGGACTGCTCTCCGCCGGATTCGGAACGCTTACCCTAGCCGAATACCTGGGCATCGAGCCGACCTACACCGACTCGACCTCGGTCGGCGGTTCGTCGTTCATCATTCACATAGCCCACGCCATGGCCGCCATCAACGCCGGCTACTGCGAGGTCGCCCTCGTCACACACGGCGAAGCCGGACGCAGCGCCCGCAGCCACGGCGGAGGCAACGCCGCCGAGCCGGGCCCACAGTTCGAGGCGCCCTACGGCTTCTTAGGCGCGCCGATCCTCTACTCCATGGCATGCCGTCGATACATGCACGAGTACGGCGAAGACCGCACACGACAGGCGATGGCCGAAATCGCCGTCGCCACCCGCAAGTGGGCCAATCTCAACCCCAGGGCCTACTTCAAGGACGTCCCTATGTCCTTCGACGAATACCACGACTCCCGCTGGATATCCTGGCCCTTCCACCTGCCCGACTGCTGCCTCGTCACCGACGCGGGCGGCGCTTACGTCGTCACAACCGCCGAGCGCGCCAGGGACCTTCCCAAGAAGCCCGTTTACGTTCTCGGCGCCGCTGAAGGCCACGACCACGGACTCATCAGCACAATGCCCGACCTCACCCGCACCTGGGGCCGCTACACCGGACCCAAGTCGCTCGAAAGGGCCGGACTCACCCACGACGACGTCGACCTCGCCATGATCTACGACTCCTTCACATACACCGTGCTCGTGACCCTCGAAAGCCTCGGCTTCTGCGGCCCGGGCGAGGGCGCCGACTTCGTCGCCAACCAGCGCACGGCGCCGGGAGGCGACTTCGCGATGAACACCAGCGGCGGCGGGCTGTCATACACCCACTCGGGCATGTACGGCATGTTCCTAGTGGTGGAAGCCGTCAAGCAGCTTCGAGGAGAGGCCGGAGACCGCCAGATCGACGACCCCAAGATCTCCCTGGTCCACGGCACCGGCGGACAACTCTCCTCAACCGGAACCGTAATCCTAGCCGTCGATTAGGATTAAGCATCGCCTCTTCCTTGAAAAGACATAAATCCCCTCTCCCTCAAGGGAGAGGGCTAGAGCCTGCCCCGTACTTGATACGGGGGTGAGGGTGAAACCTCGAACCATAGGAGCAGAAAATGACCCAAGCCTACAACAAGCCTGTACCGGTCCCGCAGCAGGAGTCCGACTTCTACTGGGAGAAACTCAAGCAGCATGAGCTTTGGCTGCGGTACGACAACACCGCCCAGCAGGCGTACTTCTACCCCAGGGACATCTCGCCCCTCACCTTCTCCAGAGACACCACCTGGGTCAAGGCCAGCGGAAAGGCGACCCTCTTCACCTACGGCATCGTCCACCGCCCGCCGCATCCCGGCTTCGTGAACGACGTGCCCTTCGTGGTCGCCATCGTCGAACTGGAAGAAGGCCCCAAGATGGCGACCAACATCGTCATCGACGACCCCACGCCCGAAAAGCTCCAAATCGGTATGCCCCTCGAAGTCGTCTTCGAGGACATCACCGACAATATCGCCCTGCCCAAGTTCAAACCCGCCTAGCGGCCAGACAAATAACCCCCTCCCCCTTGAGGGAGCGAGGTGAAAAACTCCTCTCCTTTGAGAGAGTGAGGATAAAAGCTCCCCTACCTTGAAGAAGTGAGGATGAAACCCCCTCTCCCTTGAGGGAGAGGGTTGGGGTGAGGGTGAAAACTCCCTCTCTCCATGTCGAAAAATGGGCCAATCCGGTGCTATGGGACGATGGGTCATGGGATTGGCGCTCTTCGAAGAAGCGGACCTTGCCATCACCGGCACGGTCGTCATGGGCAGCCTCAAGATCGACGACTAGGAGTCACTAGCTGATTGACCGACGAAAACGGCTCGCCGCCGCCGGAAAGAGAATCAATCTGGAGCATCTCCCCAGGGTGGCGCAATGCTTACTTCATTCTGTTCGTCATCCAGAACATAGCCGGAATATCTCTGCTATGCTGGTACGAGATATTCCGACACACCTCGGACGATGCGATCCGGACAATCCTGAACATCACTCACGGTTCCGGGCAAACCGCCCTCGGATCGGCGGGAACAACTCTAACGATCACGGAGGCAGGGAGATTAATCATGGTTCTAGGCGAACAACTCCAAAGGTGGTTTGAGAAACGCGAGGATGCAAGAGTCGCTCGAAGAGTCGACGAAGAGGTCGCGAAAGTAGTCGATGAAGCGGTCGCCCAAGCAGTCGACCAAGCGGTCGCCCAGGCGGTCGCCCAAGCAGTCGACCAAGCGGTCGCCCAGGCAACCGACGAAGGTCGGGTAGAAGGTCGCGGCGAAGGCCGAGTCGAAGCCCACAGACAGTGGACCGAATGGCTCCGGCGAAAGATGGAGGCCGAGTCTAATGGCGAGCCGTTCGACGATCCGCCCCCCGACATAGACTCAAACGACACGGACAACGGCAGCCCCATTTGAGACAGGTTGAGGCTGCCCTCATTCCTCCCTAAAACCGCTGCCTTCGTCCAGATACGCCGTCTGGCCCACGCGGGAGACTCGGACCTCCTGACTGTAATATCCTGAGTCCAGATTCCGGTTGGCCGTGTCCATAAATGACTCACACTCGACCAAGTCCGGCCCGCCGGCCAATGCCTCAACCAGTACTCGCCCGTCCATATCCGCCGGAACCGGCAGCCCGAGCAGCCTCAGCGCAGTCGGAGCAATATCGACGTTCCCACTGGGCGACGTCACCCTGAACCCCTGCTTGAAACTCGGCCCCCGCGCTATCAAGACATTGTTCATCTCGTGTCGGCTCATCGACCCGTGCTGACCTAGCCCAGGCGCGCCTCCCGTCGAGTAAGCAAATCCTGCGTAACCGGCCACGTTCCGACGCGAGTCCCAACCCATCGACATCGCCAACTCCGGCGCCCTCGGTCCGTCGCCTCCCGACAGCGACATCGGCAGCGTCCCCTCGATCCCTCCCGCCGATTCCGACGCCAGCAGCGCGCCGCGCCAGCGTTGCGCCATCAACCAAACGGCCAGCCTGTCCGCCGTTTCCATGTCCCGACAGTAGAACAGCACACTTCCGCCGTTCGGAGCCACCAGCGCGTCCTCTTCCGAGAATCCCGCATCGCGCGCGTACCTCTCGACATCGACCGTCTCCTGAATCGTCGAATACCCATGATCCGAGACCACCATCACGTCCATGTCTTTGGTCTGCGAATTGGACTCGACCCAATTCAGAATGCGCCAGAACCTCTCATCCGCCTCTCGAACTGCCCGATCCGACAACTCCGACCCGACTCCGGTAGCGTGCTGAGCCTTGTCAGGCTCCGACGACCATATCAGCGCGACCGCCGGACTTCGTTCGGGAAGGATGTGCTCCGTCAAGATTCTCACCGCATGGTCGAAACGCGGCGTATTAGGACTCGTCTCGCCGGGCCACGCGCCGAACCTGGAAACGAGACGATCATGGAGCGGGTAGGGAAGTGTGAAATCCGGATGGATCGTCGCGCCCCCGACGACATCGGCGTTCGGGTTATGCACGTAAGCATTCCCCGACGTCCCGACTCCGATCGCCGTGTACTCCAACCCGTGCGCCGAGAGTATGTCCCCCAGCGTCGGAGCCAGCAACGCCCGCCCCGTTGCCGCCTTGATCTTCGCCAGCGTCGGCTCCAGCGCCGAAAACACCAGCGCAGGGTCATAGTCCCGCGCCACCATAGTATTCGCCGCCAGACCGTGCCCGCCGGGATGTCTCCCCGTGACCATGCTCGCCGCGTTGATTCGGGTCACAGAGGGAAACACCGGATGATGTTTCTCGAAGAAAACCCCCTCCGACGCGAACCGCGCCAGATTCGGCATCAACTCCCGCCGAACCTGCGCCGGCTGAAGCCCATCGAAGACTACTATCAGAACATTTGACATGGCAGTGAGTAATCAGTGATTATATGTTAACTGGTAGCAGTTATTGTACAGGGACTGCAAACACCGCGCTATATGGCGTTTGCACGAACCGCACTCGAGGAGTAATCTTTCAAGCAGTATCACTAAAGGAGAATGCACGGTGCATGAGTCAAAAGTGCCTGCTAACGGCAGGATAACGCTGCCAAAATCCGTCAGGGAGGCGTTGGGACTAAAGCCTGGCGACCGGATCCGATACTTCATTATGGACGGACACGTTGAGATACGGAAGGTCCGGCACATCAGTGAACTGGCCGGGATACTGAAATATGACGGTCCTCCGATGACTCTGGAAGATATGGAAAAGGGTATAACCGAGGCTGTCGGGCGAGGATGATCTCTCTTGATACCAACATCCTGATCCGATACCTGGTCCGTGCGGCTGCTCACCGCAATGGCGCGTCGCCGGTATTCACGTTCGACCGCAGGTTCTCGCGTATCGCCGGCGTTCGACTGGTCGAATCGTCACAATAGGAGAACTCCCATGCACCACCAAGAAACAGCCTTCTCCATAGACACCTCCGCCATCAAATTCGGACCCGGCGTCACCCGCGAAGATCGATTTGCATTCTTCCTGAACGCATGATACTATCCAATAGACCTCTGGTTGCTAAAGGTCCTTCACCTGGACTGGCAGCCAAATAAGAATAGGTTAGGGGTGGAAACATGGATCAGGGTTACATCCATCCGGTAATTCGGAAGGCTCCCACGGTCAACTATCATATGCTCAGGGCCTGCAACATGAGTTGCGGGTTTTGTTTTGCCACTTTCAAAGACATCCCCCTCAAGCATGAGTTGGGCAGGACCGAGTCGCTTGAGCTCGTTGCCATGCTTGGCAGAGCGGGTTTCCGTAAGATCAACTTCGCCGGCGGCGAACCCACCCTACGCCCCTGGCTCCCAGACCTTGTGCAAATGGCGAAGTCGCACGGCATGACTACCTCCATAGTGACCAACGGCACGCGCATATCCCCAGAGTCACTTGATAATCTGGCAAGTTTCATCGACATCATTGCCCTGAGCATTGACAGCGTCAATCTGGAGACACAGCGTAAGATCGGCCGGGTCGAAAAGGGCAAGGGCAAAGTCCCCATTGATGCGAAACGGTACATCGCCCTGAGTAAAATGATCAGAGCGCGCGGCATCCGTCTGAAGGTGAACACGGTGGTCAACAGGGCGAATCACGCTGAGGATTTCCGTTCGTTCGTCACTGCCATGCGCCCCGAGCGGTGGAAGATATTCCAAGCGTTGCCGGTTCTGGGACAGAACGACCACGCCATCGACCAATTCACCGTTACCGACAGCCAGTTCGAGAAGTACGTCGAGCGCAACCGCAATGTCGAGGGTAACCGCATAGTAGTGGTCCCGGAGTGCAACGACTTGATGACCGGCAGCTACGCCATGATCGACCCTCTCGGACGATTCTTCGACAACACAAAGGGCCGCCACAGTTACGGCAAGCCAATCTTGGAAGTCGGAGTCATAACCGCGCTCGAAAGTGTAGTAGTAGATACGGGACGCTTCGAGGCGAGGGGCGGCAGTTACTAGCCACTGGCGCGGAGAGATAGCCAGAGAATGTCCACCTTCAATCCGCAATTCCGCCTTGACCCGCCGGCCGGCGCAAGTGGGCTTACCTTCAACGACCTGAAGCGCCCGCTGTGGCTGCACGAGTCTGTGCCGGACGAGCTTACAAATAGATCGAACCTCCGCCGCCGGCTGGGACTGGTCTTACAGCATCTCGCCGCGCATGGGCGTACCAGCGTGGTCAAGGGATGTAGGGGTGAGAACAGTGGATGGCGGCGGACGCCTCTTGGCGGAAACGGCGGGATGCAGTTCTACCTCTGGTGGGCGCCACAGGGTAGTCCACCTCTCGACGGTGTCGAGAATGGCGCTGGCATCTATGTGCGGGCGGTGCGGCATCACGATAACCACGAAAAGCTGAGCGTTGGAGACACCCGCCGGGACTACTATCCACTATCCCAGAACAACATTGTAGGTACGGACGAGGATTTTACCAGCCAACCCTGGACCGACAATCAGCGGCGTTTCGTGGACGACTCCAGCGCTGTCCGCGTACTCATAGGACGTCCCGGCTCCGGCAAGACGACCGCACTGTGGCAAGCGATCGAGTCACGTGATAACGATAGGGTGCTTTATGTATCCTGGTCGCGCGAACTCGTTCAGACGGCCAAGGAGCGCTTTGACTCTTTTGCGCCCATGGGTGTGGAGGTAACCGGGTACGACTTTGTTACGCTGCTGGGAAGAATCTGTGGACGCGATATTGCCCGCCTTACGTATAGCCAAAGCCGTGCCGCCTTCGCTCGACTCCTAGAGAAACTCCACGTCGGGCGAGACAAGCTGGGTACGTGGGCTGATCGAGAAGACTCTCTCTACGCCGAAATGCGCGCTATCATGCTCGGTAGGGCTATTCCGGGCGAGCTAGGAACCACTTACCTTGGGACAGATTTTGGCGCCGGGCGGTTGGCGTGGCTGACCGATGCTGAATACACTGAACTGCGGGCCGGGAGTGGTGGGATTGGCAAACAGGCCGCGGCCGCTTTCGTGAAAATTGTCGATCTGGTGCAGAGGCACGCAGCCCAAGAAGTATCTGCCGTGTTTCCCGAACTCGCCGCCGCCGCTGAGTCCATCGACCTGTTGCGCGGCAACAACGTCCCGGAAGGACTAACCGACCTTGATCGGGTTGTAGTTGACGAGGTTCAGGACTTGACTCTGATCGAATTGTCAGTCTTGGTAGAACTCTGTTTGGCAGTCGCCCGACATCGGAACACCTCGCCGTGGCTTCTACTCGCTGGTGATGAGGGCCAGACCGTGCAGCCGTCCGGCTTTGAGTGGGCGCGACTCAAAGACCTCTTGGATACTCGCTTGACTAGGCCCCACGAGTTCGTGCTGGACGAGTCGGTACGCTACCCGCCAAGAATCGCCCATGTCATAGACAACGCTCAGAAACTGTATGTCGGTCTGCATCGCCGGGAGCGGCCCGCCAACCAGCGGCGTCAACTGAGTGACGAAACCCTTGAGGCTTTGCTCTGTTACGTTGAAGTGGCAGACACCAACGGAGCGTTTTCACTCTTGGAACAACTCAAGGATGTGGCTGATTTGGCGGTCGTAACTCCTGAGGATGCTGTTCCGGAGTGGGTGCCGGAACACTTGGAGAATATGGTGTTGACGCCGTCCATAGTCAAAGGTCTCGAGTATCAGGCAGTGTGTGTACTGAATCCGGGATCACTGCTGCAAAGGCTGAATTCCCAAATTGATGAACGTGATGACGCTCCCGAGCTTGAACTGCACTCTCGCAGGACAGCCATTGACAGGCTCCGAGTGGCTTTGAGCCGTGCCACCGAGTTGCTGGCATTCATTGACGTGGAACCTGACCACGCATCCCGCGAGTTGAGCCGTGAACTGTTGAATGATGCCGCTACGTATAACTCCAACGATCTGATTGAATACCTGAACAACGCTGACGACCTCCCGGAAGACCGTGTTCGACAACTGGTGAAAGAAGCGCGCCAAATCATCGACGATGCGCCGGCGCGGGCCTGGGAGCGCTCCGTTCAGGCCGTGCAACAGTTGGGGGAGCAAGATCTGCCCAACGGAGTTGTCGACCGGACGGTGCGCTTGGATGTACAACTCAACCTCCTTGAAATCGCTGCCCGACTGCTGGTTGACGGATCGCCGGAAAGAGTTGGGCGCGACGAAGTGGTCAGTCAAGCGGCAGGGATAATTGACATTCTTGAGACCCGAAGGTTCCACAACGCCTTCCGACTTCTGGATCAGTGGACGCTCGATAAATCCTCACAACCGTTCGATTTGCTGGACGCTATAATTGCTCTGGGACAGAGCGGTAAATGGATTGAAAAAGCCTTGCCGCCAGCGTCCCAGACGCTTGGAGGCTCTCTTGATAGATATTCAAGGATACCGGAGTATGCCGCTCTCTATGCAGGCAACGTCGATGGCTGGCTAGAAGTGATCGGCTATGCCACAGACACTGAAGCGCGGGCTAGAGACCTGCGTCGCGTCGCCGTGGAGACGTTGCTCAACGCCAAAGATGTAGAACAGGCGGAGCGGGTTCTGTCATGTGTGAAACCGGAAGACCTTCGCCTCACAGGGCTGGTCCATGAGGCACAGAGGCGCTGGGAAGACGCGCTCGTGATTTTCGAGAAGGCGGAACTTCGTGAAGAAGCCAGCCGGGTTAGGATGGTAGGCTCAAAAGACTACTGTGACAAGGGCATAGCGCAACTCTCCCAAAGCGACCTGAACTTGGCTATCGAGTATTTCGACATGGCGATCAAGCTCAATCCTGACAATGGGTATGCATACCTCAACAGAGGACTCGCCTATGATCATAGAGGCGAGCGCCTCTTGGCGGTTACTGACTACAACAAGGCTATTGATCTCAATCCGGGTGATGTGAACGCCTATCGTAGTAGGTCCTCTCACTACTTGAACACAGGCCAACATGACCGTGCGATAGAGGACTGCACAAAAGTCATCGACCTTGATCCAATTGATGGGGACACCCTCCACAACCGAGGGATTTCCTATGCGAACACAGGTAAGTATGAGTTGGCAATCCGAGACTACACAGAGGCTATTGCGCTCAATCCCAATAGGGCGGATACTTACAAGGGCAGGGCGACCGCCTACCGAGCGATCGGCAAGTCTGAGTTGGCGCGGCAGGACATGGATATATCCAATAAACTCTCTAAGGACGAGCGCGCGGTACCTAGACACTCGTCATTCACCTACCGATAGTCAGCCGGAGAACCCCCATGCCCCACCACCACCTAGAAACAGCCTTCTCCATAGACACCTCCGCCATCAAATTCGGACCCGGCGTCACCCGCGAGGTCGGCTACGAAGTCGCCCGGCTCGGAGCCAACCGAGTAGCCGTCGTCACCGACCCCCGTATGGCGCTGCTTGAGCCGGTCGCCGTCGTGCTCGACTCGCTCAGGGACGAGGGAATCGACGCCGTCCTGTTCGACGAGGTCGAAGTCGAGCCTACCGACGAATCGTTCAAGGCAGCCATCAAGTTCGCCACCGACGGCAGTTTCGACGCCTTCGTCTCCGTCGGCGGAGGCTCCAGCATCGACACCGCCAAAGCCGCCAACCTCTACTCGACCCACCCCGCCGACTTTCTCACATACGTCAACGCTCCAATCGGTCAGGGGACCCCCGTCCCCGGCCCGCTCAAGCCGCATATCGCCGTCCCGACCACCTCTGGCACCGGCTCCGAGACCACCGGCGTCGCCATATTCGACTTTCTGGAGATGAAGGCCAAGACCGGACTCGCTCACCGCGCTCTCAGGCCGACGATGGGCATCGTCGATCCCGACAACAGCCGCACGCTTCCCGAAATGGTCGTCGCCTGCAGCGGATTCGACGTACTCTGCCACGGACTCGAGTCCTACACCGCCATGCCGTTCAGCCGGCGCGAAGCTCCGCCAAACCCCGGACTCAGGCCCTCCTACCAGGGTTCCAACCCCATCAGCGACGTGTGGGCCGTCCGCGCAATCGAGATGGTCTCACACAACATGGTCAACGCCGTCCGAGACCCTGACGACATCGAGTCCAGGTCCAACATGATGCTCGCCGCGACCTTCGCCGGCGTCGGATTCGGCAACGCCGGATGCCACCTGCCTCACGGAATGTCCTACCCCGTCTCCGGCATGGTTCGAGAGTACGTCCTCGACGGATACCCGGGCGACCACCCGCTCGTCCCGCACGGCATGAGCGTGATAATGAACGCTCCCGCCGTCTTCAGGTACACCGCGCCGACCAACCCGCAGCGCCACCTATTCGCGGCCCGGCTGATGGGTGCGGACGTCTCCGACGCCGGCCCCGAGGACGCCGGCGACATTCTCGCCGACGCCATAGTCGATCTGCTCAAGAAGATCGGCGTGCCCAACGGCCTGCAGGCCATCGGATACACGTCGGAAGATGCCCCGGCTCTCGCGGCCGGCGCGATGCCACAACGCCGCGTGATTGACCTGTCGCCACGACCTGTCGAGGAGTCCGACCTCCGGCAACTCTTCCTAGACTCCATGCGCCTCTGGTAGATGCGGATGCCGCGCGCCGGTGACAACTGCCCACCGTATCTTATAGGATGGATTTCGCTGGCCGAGCGTTGCGGCTGAAGGAGGGTAAACCATGGCGACCAAGGTATATGACGAAAGAACCTCTGCGCGCGCGGACGTGGACACCTGCGTAGAGTATCCCAGCTCCGACGGCGACCGCATCTCCGAGAGCCAGTGGCAGTACTTCGCCATATTCGATACCATCGGCGCCCTAAGGACTCGGTTCGGAGACAGGCCCGACGTGCTCGTGGCGGGCAACCTGTTCGTGTACTACCGCGAGGGCGACCCCGGCAGCCGGGTGGCTCCCGACGTAATGGTCGTGTTCGGCGCGAAAGGCAATCATCTACGACAATCCTGGCTGGTGTGGCGAGAGGGAGGCGCGATTCCCGCCTTCATTTTGGAAGTCGCTTCTGAATCGACTTGGAGAGTGGACGCCGTAGAGAAGAGGGACATCTACACGGAGATAGGAGTGACTGAATACTGGCGTCACGATCCGGAGGGTCGATTTCTCCCGACGCCGCTTATCGGCGAACGACTGGTGGACGGAGAGTATCGCCCCATAAGCCTGTACACCGACGCCGAGGGAACCCTCCGAGGCCACAGCGCAGTTCTGGGCCTGGATATCTGCGTCCGCGACGGCTCAGACCTGCGCCTGTACGACCCGGTTGCGGGACAGTGGCTCCTCAGCCCCAGTGAGAAGGAGACCGCGCTGAGCAAGAAGGCCGCCGAACTGCGTGAAGCGCAGGCCGAAATCGACAGGCTCCGCGCCCAGATGGAAGCGCAGCGGCGGGAAGGGTAGGGGCCGAGTCTCTGTCTCTAGTTCCCATCCTGCTTACTCAGGTGATCGGCGATATAATTTAAGGCTATCTCAGCCTGTTCGCTCCGACCCAAGTCCCGGACTGTCGCGACGCCTTTCTCAAGCTCGTTGTCGCCGATGATAACCGCGTGAGTCGCTCCACTGTTGGCCGCGTATCGCATCTGCGACCTCATCCCGCGCGGCGGGGCGAGCGTCGCGGCTATTCCTGACCGCCTGAGCCCCGATGATAATTTCAGGCCCGCGCTCTTTCCCGCGTTGCCCAGGTGGACGACTACCACTTTGGTCGGCGACGGCTCCGAGACCGGTACCTCCTCCCGCTTGATGTTGTAAATCACCCTTTCGAGACCCATCCCAAACCCGACTCCCGGCGTCGGCGGACCTCCAAGCTCCTCGATCAGGCCGTCGTATCGTCCGCCGCCAACGATCGTTACGGTCCTCCCCTCCAGTTGCGGAGCGATCTCGAAGACCGTCCGCGTGTAGTAGTCCAGGCCGCGCACGAGGCGATGCTCGGTCTGGAAGTCCAGGCCGATAATGCCCAAGTACTTGCGCAACCTGTCCCAGTGCGCTTCGCACTCGTCGCAGAGATGGTCGAAGCTGGCCGGAGCCTCGTCTATAAGCGGCTGACACTGATCGTTCTTGCAGTCCAACAGCCTCAGCGCGTTGCGGTCTAGTCGGCGCTGGCAGTCGGCGCAAAGCCGCTCGCTATGTCCTTCATAGTAGGACCGCAATTCCCGCATGTACTCGGGACGACAGGCCCTGTCTCCGATGGAGTTGACGTACAGCGTGAGATCGGATAGCCCCACGGTTTCGAGGTATCGCCATCCCGCCTCTATCACGTCGGCATCGACGCTCGCGTCCGACTCGCCGATTATCTCCACGCCGAACTGATTGTGCTGCCTGTACCGTCCCGACTGCGGACGCTCGTACCTGAACACCGGGCAGAGGTAGTACAGTCTGACCGGCTGCGGCAGGTTCCGCATCCCGTGTTGCAGATAGGCGCGGCACGCCGGAGCCGTGCCCTCCGCCCGAAGCGTCAGCATGTCGCCGCCACGGTCCTCGAACGAGTAGGTCTCTTTCTCGATGATGTCCGTCGTGGAGCCGACGCCGCGCTCGAACAGCGCCGAGTCCTCGAAGACCGGCGTATCCAGCCGACGGAACCCGGCCCTCGACGCCACCTCCTCTGCGGTCGAAGTCACAAGTCTCCAGTACTTCTGGTCTTCGGGAAGTACGTCGAAAGTGCCTCTAGGGGCTTGAAACTGCAATGGCGTTCTCCGGAATGTCGTTTCGGTTACCCTGGACCGCCCCCATATTGTACTACAACATTGACAGGGTTTCGGATGGGGCTTAGGATGCTGTATAAGCGGTGGGCATCTCCGGGTTAGCGGGGCGAGGCGCAGTTCGCCCCTATGGTTTCAGGGTTCTATCATCCGTCACACTTCCCTCTATGACCTTCACTCCAACCTGGGAGCGCGGTTTGTGCAGTTCGCCGGCTGGGAGATGCCGGTGCGGTTCGGGGGGATAATTGCCGAGTCTAAGGCCGTGCGGACTAACGCGGGACTGTTCGACGTCTCCCACATGGGACGAGTCGAGATACGAGGTGAGGGTGCCGGGAAACTGCTTGACCGCGTCCTGAGCGTTCAGGCCTCCCGCATGAGGATCGGGCGCGCCCGGTACAACGTCATCTGCGACGAGTCGGGCGGCATTATAGACGACTGCATCGTGTATAGGCTCGGTGGTGAGCGTTTCCTGCTCGTGCCGAACGCATCGAATACGGACACCGTTCTGGCATGGCTGGACCGTTGGACTCAGGGACTTGAAAGCGTCCAGATCGCCAACCTCACCGCAGAGACCGCGATGATCGCGTGCCAAGGGCCGAATGCCGCCGCGCTTCTTCAGCAACTCGCGGACTATGACTTGTCAAAGCTCAGGCCGTTCCGCGCAGCGTCCGCGACCGTGAACGGAGCAAAATCTTATCTGGCCCGCACCGGCTACACCGGCGAGGACGGATTCGAGATCATGCTGACCGCCGAGGCTGCGCCCGACCTGTGGAGCGCGCTGGTAAAACTGGGGGCCTCATCATGCGGACTTGGGGCCAGGGACGTTCTCAGGCTGGAGGCGGGACTCCTGCTCCACGGAAACGACATGAGCGCGGACGTCAACCCTTATGAGGCCGCCCTCGATCGGTTCGTAGACCCAGACCGTGAAGAATACGTGGCGGGCGGCGCGCTGAGGGAGATCAGGGACTCCGCCCCGTCGCGGCGTATCGTGGGATTCAGTATGTTGGAGCGCGGCATCGCGCGACATGACTATGCCATCCTGGACGGCGAAGGCCGGGCAACGATAGGCCGAGTAACCTCCGGCGGACCTTCGCCCACACTTGACATGAACATAGGGCTGGGATATGTTCAAATTAGGTTCGCCGAATTGGCAACCCGCATCTCAATTGAGATTCGGGGCCGCCCTACGGCAGCCGAGATAGTCGCCTTACCTTTCTACCGGCGGAGCAGAAGCGCATGAACCCAGATGAGTTGAGCTACTCGAAAGAGCACGAGTGGGTCAGGATGGAGAGCGACGACGTCGCTGTCGTCGGCATTACCGATTTCGCCCAGGACAGCCTCGGCGACGTGGTGTTCGTGGAGTTGCCGGAGGTCGAATCTGAGGTCGGGCAGTTCGATAAGATGGGCGAGATCGAGTCGGTCAAGGCCGTATCGGACCTGTACTCTCCGGTAAGCGGCAGCGTCCTAGAGCGCAACGAGGCCCTCGTGGACAGCCCCGAACTGGTGAACGACAGCCCTTATGAAGACGGCTGGATGCTGAGGGTAGCCGTGGATGACGACTCCGAACTCGGCAATCTGATGAGCGCGTCGGAGTACGAGGCGTTCTTGGAATCTGAAGATCAGGGCCATTAGATGACTGGCGACTCGTTCCAGTCCCCGTACGTACCCAATACGGACCTCGACAGGCGGCTGATGCTCGACGCCATCGGCGTGGACTCGGTGGACGATCTATTCTCCGACGTCCCGGAGGGCTATCTCAACTACGACCTAGACATCCCCTCCGCCATGGACGAGCTCGAACTGGGTCGGTACGCGGCGCAACTCGCCTCGATGAACGCAACTCCCGGCGACTACGCCTGCTTCCTGGGCGCGGGGTCGTATCGCCACCACATACCGGCTGTGGTCAGGCAGATAACGGGCCGGAGCGAGTACGTGACGGCGTACACCCCCTACCAGCCGGAGGTGTCTCAGGGCACGCTTCAGACCGCGTTTGAGTTTCAGTCCCTGATATGCCAACTCACCGGCATGGACGTGGCGAATCTTGGCATGTACGACGGTTCGACCTCTTTGGCCGAGGCGGCCCTGATGGCCGGGCGCGTCACCCGCCGCGGCCGCGTGTCGGTTCTGAAAACCGTCTCGCCGCTCTACCGAGAGGTGCTGGACACCTACGTCCAGGCGCGGAATATCGAAGTCGAAACCATTGACTCCCAGAACCCCAAGATCGAAGAGGGGACGGCCTGCCTCATAGTCCAGCAGCCCAACTTCTTCGGCTACTTGGAAGACCTTCAAGCCCTTTCAGACCTCGCGCACTCAAGCGGCGCGCTGCTGATAGTGAGCGCGGACCCTCTCTCGCTGGCTATGTTCAACCCGCCCTCCAAGTACGGCGCGGACATAGTGGTGGGCGAAGGGCAGGCGCTGGGAGTGCCGCCGACATTCGGCGGACCCTACGTCGGGCTGTTCGCGTGCAAACAGGACTACATCCGACAGATGCCCGGCCGCATAGTCGGGCGGACCGTCGACACTCGCGGCGAAGAGGCATACGTGTTGACTCTCCAAACGCGGGAGCAGCACATCAGAAGGGAGCGCGCGACGTCCAACATCTGCACCGCGGTCGCGCTCATCGCGCTGATGTCTACGGTCTATATGGCGTCTTTCGGAAAGCGCGGCCTGCGACACGTCGCCGAACTCTGCTATCACAAGGCGCACTATGCCGCCGGTCTGATCGACTCGATTCCCGGATACTCGCTTCCGATGGAAGGTACCTTCTTCCGGGAGTTCGTCGTGGAGTGCCCGCTGCCGCCTGAGCGGGTCAACAGGATGCTGGTAGAGCGCGGGATCATTGGCGGCCTCGACATCAGCGAGCAGACGCCGAACGGAATGTTGGTCTGCGTAACCGAGGTGAACAGCCGGGAGGAGGTCGAAAGTCTGGCCGATGCGCTGGCAGAGATCTCAAGGGACGGATAGTTGAGCGAACTTCTCAAAAGACTGGACACGGACCGGCGCAAGCTGCTGATGGACCGGAGCGCGCCGGGCCGAATCGGGACGACGCTCCCGTCGCTGGACGTGCCGACGTCCGACCTTCCCGATTCGTCTTTGCTGCGTGGCGAGTTGGATATGCCCGAAGTGTCTGAGGGCGAAATCGTCAGGTACTTCGCGCAGATCAGCCAGATGAACTTCACCATCGACCACAACTTCTACCCGCTCGGTAGCTGCACGATGAAGTACAACCCCAAGCTGAACGACGAGATCGCGTCGCTCCCGGGCTTCACGGAGATCCACCCGCTTCAGCGCGAAGAGACCGCTCAGGGCGCTATCCGCCTGCTGTGGGAACTCCAGGAGTCGCTGAACGAGATAACCGGCATGGCGGGATGCTCGCTGGCGCCGATGGCGGGAGCGGAAGGCGAGTTTGCGGGGATGTTGATGGCTCGCGCATACCACCTGGAGCGGGGCGAGTCGAAGCGCCGAAAGGTGCTGATTCCCGACTCGGCGCATGGCACCAATCCCGCGTCGGCGGCCATGGCCGGCTTTGAGGTGGTGTCGCTGCCCTCCGACGCGGACGGCAACGCGGACCTCGACGCGCTGCAAGGGTCGGTGGACGACGAGCTCGCCGGACTCATGATAACCCTCCCCAGCACGCTGGGCCTATTCGACAGCAACATACTCGAAGTGAACAAGATCGTTCGGGACGCCGGAGGCATCGTGTACGGAGACGGCGCGAACCTCAACGCGATAGTTGGGCGCGTGAAGTTCGGGGACCTCGGCTTCGACGTGATCCATTCGAATCTGCACAAAACGTTCACGCAGCCTCACGGCGGAGGCGGTCCAGGCGCGGGTCCGGTGATAGCCGGCCCTCGGCTGGTCGATTACCTGCCCGTACCGGTGGCGATACGTAGGGACGGCGAGGACGGGGATACATTCTCGCTCGGACGCCCGCCGAAGTCGATCGGACGCATGGGCGCGTTCCACGGGAACTTCGGCGCGCTGGTCAGGGCGTGGGCTTACATCTGCACACTCGGCAGAGAGGGCATACCCCAGATCAGCGAGGACGCGGTAATCAACGCGAACTACATCCTCAGTCAGATTCGAGGCTGCTACACGCTGCCATACGACCGTATCTGCATGCACGAGGTGGTGCTGTCCGCCACGAATTTGAAGCGGGAGAACGGCGTCAGGGCGCTCGATGTGGCCAAGCGCCTGATAGACTACGGCATACACCCGCCCACGATGTATTTCCCCCTGATCGTGGACGAGGCGCTGATGATCGAGCCGACGGAGACAGAGTCCAAGGAGACCCTCGACTCCTTCATCGAAGTTATGAAGACCATAGCCGAAGAGTCGTCCTCAGACCCGGACCTCTTGAAGAACGCGCCGCACAACACCCCGAACACCAGGGTCGATGAGGCCCGCGCCGCCCGAAGGCCGGACCTCCGCTGGCGGCGAAGTGAACACTAGCAATCCAATCCTCAAGATGGAGGAGAGAACCATGTCAGAAATAGGACAGCAGGCGCCGGACTTCACGCTCCCGGCCCACAACGGAGACCCGATCACGCTGAGCGACTACCGGGGAGAGAAGAACGTCATCCTGTCGTTCCACATCTTCTCGTTCACGGGCGGTTGAACGCACCAAGTCTCCTCGTTCCGCATCCACAATGATGCGTTCGAGGAGGCGGGCGCCCAGGTTCTGGGCATAAGCTGTGACTCGCGCCCGACACAGGTGGCGTTCTCGTCGTCTCTTGGCTCGATCCCTTACCCCTTGCTCGCTGATTATTGGCCGCACGGCGCGGTCTGCGATAGCTTCGGGATTCTGAACGAGCAACTCGGCGCTCCCCTCAGAGCGGTGATAATCATCGACAAAGAGGGTGTGATCAGGTTCAAGCAGACATTCGCGGCCGCCGGCGATGTCGATCCGCGAGACATCCTGGCCGAAGTCGAAAAACTCGGCTAATCGCTGCTGAGATACGACAGCAGTTGAGCGGGCGGGCACTGCACCCGTCCGCTCAATGTTGCGTACCACACTCTCATGACAGAGATCGATTCTCTATGCAAACTCCCGACGATCTATCTCCCAAACTGACCCTCAACCGCCGCGGCCCATTCAGGGACGGAGAGCACGTTCAGCTTCTCGACCGGCGAGGCCGGAGCTATCTCGTTCACCTGACGGAGCGGAACCTGTTCGAGTCCCACATTGGGAACTACCCGGCGCGGGAGTTGATCGGCCAGCCTGAGGGAAGCTGGATCGTCACCAACAAGGGTCACAGGCTGCTCGCGGTGCGCCCGACTCTGGCAGACTTGACCCTCCGAATGCCGAGACTGGCGACGGTCATGTATCCCAAAGACCTGGGCGCGATGCTCACGTATGCCGACGTGTTTCCGGGCGCGCGAGTTTTGGAAGCAGGGGCGGGGTCCGGCGCGTTCACGATGGCGCTTCTGAGAGCGGTCGGCGACTCGGGACGGGTTTACTCCTACGACGTTCGGCAGGATATGATCGACCAAGCTCAGGCCAACATAGCCCGGTACTTTGATCGGTGCGACAACTTGGAGATGAAGCTCGGAGACGTGTACGAAGGTTTCGAGGAAGACGATCTGGACCGGATTATCCTGGACCTGCCGGAACCCTGGCACGTCACGCCCCACGCTTCCGAGAGGCTGATTCCCGGTGGATTGATGGCCGGATTCGTGCCGACCGTGCCTCAGGTGGAAGAGTTCGTCAGATCGCTCCGGGCGCAGCGCACGTTCAGCATGATCGAGACGCTGGAGATAATGATGCGCCAGTGGAACGTGAGCGGAAGAAGCGTGCGCCCGTCTCACAGAATGGTGGGACACACCGGTTTCATCGTAACGGCGCGCCGAACGTCGCCGAGGCCGACTCCGGCAGGATCCGATGAGGGTACGCCGGAGGGGTGATTCAGCAAGGGTCGGGTTCGATGGGCCAGAGACGCTTCATATCGAATGTCGATGCGGCGGCAGTCCTAGGAAGATGACGCGCGGACAGCGGCGGCGGGCGCAGGTCGCGCAGGTCTTCGACTTCGGGCAGCAGGTCCGACGAACGGCGGATGCCGCTGTTCTTCTCCTGAACGAGAACCTTGAACCTGCCGAGTCCGTTCGCGTTGACCAAATCCCGCATTGCGGACAAGTTCGCTGATTTCTCCTCACGGTCCCAATTGGACATTATCACGGACTTCTCCATCTCGTTGAAGCCGAGCGAGCGCAGCAATTCGGCCTGGGTCGTCAGGAAAACGGGGCGAAGGCCGACCGCTTGCCCCTCTTCTATCAGGGCGGTGAAGTCGGCGTGGGCGGTCATGTCCTGGCGGCCAACTCGCTGGTATGGGCTGTGTCCGTCGGTGTGCAGGTAGTAGGATTGGAGCGTTCCCCCGCTTCTGTCCGCAGAATATAGCTCGTTGGACTCGCAGCCGTAGTCTATTGTGAGCGCGTAGCCGCGATCCAAGGTTTGCGATACTTCGGAAAGCCATGGTCCGATGCCGGGATTCACCTCACCTCGGAAGCCACTGGGGAGATTCCTGTCCAGAGCGGCTATTCGCTCGGCGATCAGTGGCGTGGTCGGCGGTCCGAGCGTTTCGGTGAAGTTGCCGTCTTGGTCGAGCGTGACGAATATCTCCCGGGGCCGTCCATCTGAAATCTCGAACCTGTGGACAGGGAAGGCGTCGATAAGCTCGTTGGACAAAACGCATCCGACGACGCCCTTGAAAGGCAGCCCGGTCCCTCGGATACTGCAAAGCGGTTGTCTTGTTTCAAGGCGATTCGTGGGGATTGCGCGGTCGATTGTCACATAGCGAATTGACTTCGAGAAGTCTGTGAAGCGCGAGGCTGCGAAGGACAGAATGTCGGCAGCCAAGATGTTGTTCCCCGCTCCGGCCTCGATAATCCAGAATGTGGACGGCCTTCCCAGAGTCTTCCACATCGCGTTGAGTTGGACGGCAATCAGAGCGCCAAAGGCGGTGTGGGCGATGGGGCTGGTGTAGTAGTCTCCTTCCGCTCCATGCCGGCCCAGCTTGGAGTAGTAGCCGTCGGGGTGGTAGAGGGCGGTCTCCATGAACTCCGAGAAAGGAATCTCGCCTTGTTCTTCAATCAGTCTGCGAATTTCACGCTCGGACGCGGTGGGAGGGCGTTGGTCTGGAAGCGGAGTGAAGGTCAAGGAAGGGTCACCAGTATTGAGTTGGCATTCGCTAAGTTGCGGCAATGTCATGTTGAGTACAACCGAAGCATCTGACCCAGCGGTAGGATTTGCGCGCGCTAGCGGAGACCAAATAAGCCAAAGAGTTCTTCCCTACTCATTTGAGTGGACAGATCCAACGACACATCGTCAATGAGTTGGTCGAACAGGCTCTGCTTGCGATCCAGAACTTGGTCGATACGTTCCTCGATAGTCCCGACGCAGGAATACTTGATAACGTTGACTTTGACCGTCTGACCGATTCGGTGGCTCCGGTCTTCGGCCTGCCTCTCTATGGTAGGGTTCCACCAACGGTCTAGGTGGAACACATAGGATGCCTCTTGTAGATTTAGGCCCAGTCCGCCGGCTCGCAGCGACAGCGCCATAACCTTATGCTCGTCGTGGGTCTTGAATCTATCGATAATGGCGGCGCGTTCCTGCTGGGGGGTATCGCCGGTCAAGGTAAGAGGGTTGAACTCCCGCAGGTATCTGGCGGCAGCGGCTACGCCGGAAACATTGTTGGTGTACTGAGAGAAGACCAACGCTTTGTGTCCCTGCGAAGTCAACTGCTCCAGCCGGTCCTTGATGTCGTCCAGCTTGCTGGACTCGCCGGTTTCGGGGTCCGCGTTGCAGATCTGCTTCAAGCGAATGATTAGCTCAAGCACGTGCAGGATGCCAACTTCAGCGCCTAGAGACTTCAAGTAGATGATGCCATCTTGTTCGGCCTTGTCGTAGCTGGCGCGCTGCTTGGGGTTCAGGCCGATGGTCAGCTTGGTTACCTGCTTGGGCGGAAGGTCGTCCAGAACATCGGCCTTCTTGCGTCTAAGCTGAAGTTCGCGATGTCGTTGAAGCAATGTCGGCCCCGGATGGTAGCGCTTCGGCGGGGATTGTCCATCGTGATCTACGAACTCCAGTATCGAGGCGAGCTCCTCTTCATGGTTCTCTATGGGTGTGCCGGTCAGCGCCCACGAGCGGGTTCTGCCCAACTTTTTTAGAGCGATGCTAGTGTCGTTGCGGTTCTTGATTCGCTGAGCCTCATCAGCGACGACCACGTCCCAAACCTTCCTCCGAGCCTTGGATTGGGTGATGTGGTCGAAATCTGATCGCAAAGTATCATAGCTAACCAGGGTAACGTCTCTTTCTGCCGCCCACTGCCAGGTCCGGTCGGAAGCCGACCCGCGTATGATGATGGCAGAAAGCTCAGGCGCCCACTTCGAGACCTCCCGCCTCCACTGGTCCAACACGCTGGCGGGGGCCACCACAAGGCAAGACTTGATCTTACGGCTTGCGCGCAGGATTCGCATGGCGGCGATGGCCTGAATGGTCTTTCCAAGTCCCATGTCGTCAGCCAGCAGTAGTTGATCCATGTCGATCAGCGCTCGGACGCCGTCTTGCTGGAAGGGCATTAACTCCCCAGCCCAGTTCAGTTGTAGATCCCAGTTCAGCTTTGAGGGCGCTGGCGGGGCGATGAGTACAGCCCATAATCGATCTGCTAATGTCAGGTCGCCTGTCCTCCGCTCACCGGTCGCGCGCCTGGCTTCACGATTCGCAGGAGTCCGAGCATCCGAGGGTCCCGATCGCTCCGGGTGTAGCAGGGTGACCACGGTGTTCAACCCGCTCACACCCGTCAAGCCCCTGATGCGCCTGTAATCGAATGCCTTTGACAGGCATTTGGCGGCCCGCTCGAAAGGCTCGAATGGATCGTCAAACTCCAATACTTCCTTTAGTATTCGATTTGTGTCCGACGTTTCATGGGGTTGTTCCGTTTCCCACAACAGTTGTCGGAGATTCGCGTTGTTCCGACAGCCAGATTCGGGGAGGGGGCTTGCCGGAGCGCTGACCGTTCTAACGCGGCAGAAGGGAAGTCTGATTCGCATCTCGTCCCTGAATGCCATTGGTGGTATCTCATCGGCTAGGCCGAGTATAAGGGCCGGAGACTCGGCAGAGGCTCGGAATAGAGATTTGGCGAGAGATGGCAGGACAATTTGCCTTTCATTATCCCTCTGCCGAGCGGACAGGTCGCGCGTGTCTGTGCGGGTAAAATGGAACGCCAACGGTTCGCCTTGACCAGTGGTCTCGAACAGCGCGGCCCGAATGCCCCTGCCGTCTTCTTCTTCGACGAAACGCAGCCACGCTGCCGAGCCGAGGTGATTGGACTCGGTCAAATCGTCAAAGGGTATGGGCATAGCCGGCTCTATCCAGTATCGCCTGAGTCGTCTTTGGACTCGCGTTCCTCTTCATACACAGGTATAAATTCGTCAATCTCCGTTTCAGGCTGAGACCCGGGTTTGAGTCTCAGCAAGTCCCATTCGTTGATAGCCGCGCGAACTTTGTATCTCATCCGTCCTTGAAAACCAGCTCCCCCGCCGCTAGATTCCTGTGGAGGAGCATCCCAGCCGTAAGCGTCACTGTACAGCTTACGTAGCTTCTCCACGGTGGAGTTCACGTCATCGTCACTGGGAGGGTTCAGAGGTTCGCATTCCCGCTCGAGCAGGCGCATACCAGTTTCAGCGAGGGAGGCTATATGGCTGTACCTGGGGTTAGCCTCCAGCTTCGGCCTCATGTAGTCATGATCTTTCTTCTGACCGTCTGGGCTGATGATGGCGCTCGCGAAATCGTCGGTCACAGCGCCGACGACAATTAGACCGGGATAGGTCTCGCTGACGGCCTGCCCCATCCATCGTGACAACTCAGCGTAGGACCTGCCCCGTTGGAGTATCGAATAGGAGCCTATCAGTTCAATCTCATCTATCAGCACGACCCAACCCTTGTATCCCGCCGCTTTGATCAGCTCAATTGCGAAGCGCAAACGCTGATGTGGGAGTTCGGCTTTAGGCGCTTTGAAGGTGTAGTTTCGCTGCTGCCCGATCAGCTTCAGTCCATTCTTCACTTTCGATATAAGTATTTTGTCTCCGGCCCAGAACGACTCAATTTCACCGTTGAGTTCAAGGTCTCCCGACCTTTCATGTACGATCAGGCTGGCCGGGAAAATCGGATGAATTAGCCCGCTCGATTTAGCATCGTTGGCCCAATGGAAAAAGGCCACATACTCCTTGGAGTCCGGATCCATGCCATGAGACAACTCTTCAATGAGCCGTCCACTGCGATCCGGCATACGGCCGTTTTCCATTGCCGACGTGAACACCTTGCCCAAGTCGTATAGCGGCGTCTCTTTGCTGATAACCACCTTGCTGCATATAAAGTCCTGGGAGAGCGCCTGGTGCTCCAGGTGAGCGAGCAGGTGTGACTTTCCAGAGCCAAAGTCTCCTGAAACCAGCATACCTTGGGAGTTGACGGGTGGATCGTTGGTATCACCAGCCTCGGTCAACATATCTTTGAATCGGGCTTCAGCCCTGGGCTGGTTGCAACCCATTATCCGCACGGCCTCCCTGTTAGGGACGCCGCTGCGCAGCGCTTCCAAAGCCAGGCGATAGGCAAGTGTATTATTTCTCTCAACGCGAGCTACCACGGCGCTTTCTCCTCTCCTTGTGAGAGCCGGACAAGCGACGCCACCGGATTGACCAAGTTCCGGTCTCGAACGTCGTCCATTACTCGGGTGCGCAACGCCGGGTAGATGCCCCACCCCCTCACAGACTGCTCGTCCAGAAACTCGTAGTTGGTCACAACCACAAGCAACGCTCCCGACAGCCGATCCACGCCGTCAATAAACTCACGCAACAGTTCGTAGTGCTCCGTCGTCATCGCTTTGGTGTAGTATTTCTTGCCATCTGGTTGCTTGGGCCTACGTGCCAGCGTCACACGGGAATTATCCAGCACGATCACCATTCCGGAGTACCCTACGTGGCGCACCCAGTGGAGCGCCGATTCGATGAAGTACCTAGCAGTAGTGCGGTTAATGCTGGTACGAATAGTGAATGGCTTGACGTTTCCAATCCGTGTGTTAGCGCCGGTCAACCAGTCTATCAGCGGCTGATCCGCGTAGTGACCGGGCGTCGCGCTTTCCCCACTCATCAGGCAGAGATGGCTCATGCATACTCGGAAATCCCTGGACATCTTCTGATTTCTATACACACTGTTCTGTATTGCTCGATTCATTGTTAGGCGGACAAATGGTGGATCAAGGTCGTTGGCATGGGCAATGACGTCGATAAGATTGCCGGCGCTGCTGGAGTCTATACCTTCAACCTGATAGCCATTTTGGGAGGCCAGACTCAGCACCAATCGCCGGGCTAGCTGTCGCCAGTCGATCTGCTTCGCCATTTCAAAGAAGATATCCTGGGGCATGTGCGCGCGCATCTCGACTTTGGCCGCGTCCAATGCCGCGAACAAATAGTCCAAATCTCGACAATGCGCCTTTATCGCCTCATGTAGATCCGATTTCAACTCGTCTGGGGTTACGGCAAACTTGACGGACGCTCCGCCCTTCCTGATGAAGGTGGATAGGTACTCGTCATCCAAGACGCTTAGCCAATCACTAAGTGGGATCGTATTCGTCATCAGTCGCCTTCTGTGAACCTAATACCGTAGTACTCGACACTTTGTCCATCTGGCCCTATGAAGTAGAACAGGTCGGACTGCCGCTTAGCGCCTGTGGAAGACGGGAAATCGACGACCGCGCCGCTGTTGGTACGTTTTGGACCGTCGGAATCCAGGATGTACAGATCTCTGGCAAAGTCGGTTCGGCTATATTCGCGCCTGCTGCTAGGCAAAGAGGTGAGCAGCCTATACACTCTCGCTAGGGGAACGACACGACCACTACCTTTGACGATGCGATCAGGTGAATCTACGCTCACGATATCCGAGTAAACCGAGTAGAGCGCATTCAGATAGGCCATCGGTAGACGGCGGAGTGGCTTCTGCTGATTCTTCAGCAGTGTACTGACTAAGTGGGACGGTCTGATGGTGGCTATTCTCTTACTGTCAACCCTGACCGCGCGGTCGCCTGACAGTATCCGCACGGTGGACGGATAGGAGATCAGGCTTCCATCCCGCTCGTACATATTCAGGCCAGCGTCCTCGGCGGCGCGACCGAGCTCTGCAGCATACGGGCCATTGAGGTACTGCTTTTCCTCTTCATCTTGGAATGGCCAGGTAGAGGCGGCGTTATCTACATCTTGCCGCAGCACGCTCAGTGTGTCACGAAGTCCGCGCTGAGCGCGTTTGACAGCGGCGATGTTTCCGGTTTGGGCGGCTTTCTTCAAAGCTTTGACATGGTTCGTCAGGTCTGTTGCCGACTTGAGCGTCGAGTCCGCGGCTCGTTCGGTATCGCTGAAGGCTTGTTCAAAGCTAACCACTGCTCACTCCTTCAAGCTAAAGGCCGATCAGGTGGTGGACTTGCGGCGGTTGGCGGCTGCGCGTCTCCTGCTTCCGTCCCGGTCCCAGCCCGAGCCTTGTATCGAGTTCTTGAACTCTTGGGTCTGACCGCAGTTCTTGCAGGTCCCGATGCTGGTTGGGCCGTTCGGCTGGTCGATCATCCAGTGGTGCATGCAGTCGGTTTCGACTGTCGTCTGTTCGCTCATATACGCATCCTGCCCTTCCCTCTTATCTGTTGACTGTCCAGTGTGGCGCTTCCGGCCCGCTAGCCGCGCTCCTCTATCGGGACGTAAGGCACGTCCATCGGCCCTGTGTAGAGAAGCCTGGGCCTGAGGAGGATATTGTTCTCGAACTGCTCGACGACCTGGGCCGTCCAGCCCGGAACGCGGCCCATGGCGAAGATGGAGATGAACAGGTCGTCCGGAATGTCGAGCAGGTAGTAGATCGCGCCGGAGAAGAAATCGACGTTCTGGTAGATTCCGCGCCGCCTGTACGGCTCCATGACGTCTATGACGGACTGGAGTATCAGGAACCACTTGGGTTCGCCCTTGCGCTCTCCCAACTCTCGGGCGTCGTCCTGAAGGTGTATGGACCTGGGGTCGACGGCCTTGTAAACCCTGTGTCCGAATCCCATTATCCTTCCGCCGCCGCGAATACGCTCTCGGACGTAGTTCTTGGTGTTGTCCTCGCTGCCGATCTCTTGGGTCATCTTCATGACCTCTTCGGCGGCGCCGCCGTGAGACGGGCCTTTGAGGACGGAAATGCCGGTGGTGACGGCGCAGTGGAGGTCGGCTTGGGTGGAGGCCGTGACGCGGGCGCCGAAGGCCGATGCGTTGATGCCGTGCTCGGCGTGAAGTACGAAGTCCTTGTCGATCAGCTTTGCGTCTTCTTCGGCCGGCGCTTCGCCGAACAGCATATACAGGAAGTTGGCGGCGTGACCGAGGCTTGGGTCGGGGTCGATGGGGTCGCTGCCGTCCCTGATTCTGGCGTGAGCGGCGACGATCGTGGAAGCCTGCGCGGTAAGGCGGGCGCCCTTCCTGAGCGTGGCTTCGGTTGAGTTGTCCTCGGTGTCCGGGTCGTAGGCCGCCAGAGCCGATACCGCGGTGCGCAGGACATCCATCGGGTGAGACTTTTGGGTCAGCCGTATGACGTCCAGTATCTCGCCGGGAAGCTCTCTTGCCCCTTTCAAGTCTGCGTCGAAGGCGTCCAGCTGGGCCTGCGTGGGCAGATCGCCGTTCATTACGAGGTAGGCGGTCTCTTCGAAGTTCGACTTTTCGGCGAGGTCGTGGATGTCGTATCCACGATAGAGCAGCTTCCCTTCGCCGCCGTCTATGAAGCTGGATTTGGTCCTGTCGATGTACACTTCCCGAAGGCCGCGGTGAAGCTGGACCTTCCCTTTCGTCATGTCTTTCCTCCCAGTCCAAAATGGGCGTTTGTCGAGGGGTCACGGGTCGTCGCCGGCGAATCATAGAGCGTTCGACAAACATGATGCGGGCGCCGGATGCCGCCCCCTGAAGCAGGCCGATTCTAGCATTGCGCTAGTTGGGTGTCAAGAAAATCGCACCTGTCGCTGACGTGTTGTATGATGAACGATTCATGAATAATTTACCCATCGTCGTCGCCGGACATGCGGGACCGCGTCGGTTGACGTTTATCAGTCGGGCATGATTCGTCGCATGAACTCGTCGAACATCGGGACGGTGAACGCGGTATCCCCGTGGCTTGGGCTCCAGATCATGCCCTTGTTGATCAGATTGCTCCTCGTCGGAGCCAGCGACGTTACCTGGCGTTTCAGCACGTTGGCGATGTCGCCTGAGCGATGGGGACCCGGGCCGAGTCCGGCCATCGCGCGCAGGTACGTCTTCTCAGTGGGAGTGAGCCTGTCAAATCGTACTAGGAAGAAACTCTCGTCGAGAGCGGCGGTGACCTGAATCGCGGCGAGCTCAACGCTGTCGGCGGTGATGGGGGAGCGTTCGGAGACGTCCCAGACATGCTTGCCCCACTCTTGAAGAAAGTATGGGTAGCCCTGAGTCCTGGAGACGATGGCATCGAGGGCGTGGGAGTCGATTTGCACGCCCTCTTCTTGGGCGGGCTTGGAGATTGCGAGTCTGGCATCGTTGTCAGAGAGGGGGCCGACTTCGGTGAACTCGAACAGCCTCTCGGCGTAGGACTTAGCCTTACCCGCGCGGCCTCTGACTTGGGGCAGGCCCGCGCCGACCATGATCACGGGAAGTTGCCGCTGGGATGTCCGGTGAAGGGCGGTTATCATGGCGGCGAGTTCGTCCTCTTTCACATACTGAATCTCGTCGATGAACAACGCGAGGCAGGTATTGTCTGCCTTCGCGGCCGCGCCGACAACCTCGAAGAGATCCGGCAGGTCCACTTCCAAGTCGCCGTTGTCCGCCAGTCCGGGTTCGGGGTCGAAGTCCAAGCCAACTTCTATGTCGTGATACTTGACCTTCAATGCACGCGCGAATCCGGCGAGACCTCTGAGAGCGCGCTGCGCAAGCTGTCGCGCGGCCTCCCTGCCGGAGAGTTTGAGCAGGACGCTCCGCAACTGTGGAGCGAGCATCGACGGCAGGGACTGGTTTTCGGGAGCTTCGATTCGCAGCACACAGATGCCGCCGCTCTCGGCGTCCGTGAGAATGCGGTCCAGAAGCACGGTCTTGCCGACACCCCTAAGGCCGATCATTATGATGCTCTTGCTGGCGCGCCCGATTCTGGCGCGTTCCAACGCGACGCGCGCCGCTTCGCGCAGATCGTCTCTGCCGGCCAACTCCGGCGGCGGCGTTCCCGCTCCGGGCGCGTATGGATTGCGAATGGGGTCCATGTCACTGAGATTATAGCAAAGTTACCCCAGTTTACTATAGTTTATCCCAGTTTACAAGAAACCGATAAACTGCCTAAACTTGCTATAACCGGGGAGGCTTTTGAAAGTTTTTTAAAATGCCTGCCATTTCTGCCACACCTGCCACCGTCAAAGCTAACTGAGTTACGGGCCAGCTTTGATGCCTGCGGCAGTCTTGCGATTTAAAGCTGCCGCGCATCTGCCACACCTGCCACGGGGTGGACCTCGTAGATCATTTCCCGCAGGTCGGGCCAAGGGTACGATTCGAGCGGGTCTGCGCGGCATTTGCTTATCCGTCTGGGTGTTCGGGATAAGCCGGCTAAGTCAGAACCGGGCGCCAGGAGAGGTCCACGTGTGTATCGTACCTTGGATTGTACCCCAAATGCCTCAACGTGGGCAAACATGCGTACACTGAGATGCTAGATTCCTTCCCGTACCCCAATGCGGGGCAGGCTCTTCGCCGGAATGAGGGTCAAGACGGTACAGGCTGCGTCGTCTGTCGCGTTGTTCACAATTGGGGGCTGAGAATATATACTAGGGTCAGCCCCCGAAGTGGACTCTTGCGGCGCTGGTTCGAGGTCGAGCCGCGAAGAGAAACAGGCGGTGTTCGATGCAACCAGTAGAGGTCCCAGAGGTCGTTATCCTACGCCTGCCCCTCTACGTGCGGGCGCTCACCCAGCTTCAGCGCGAGGGCGCGGAGGTCGCAAGCTCGCAGCAGTTGGGCGACCGTCTGCAGATGACGCCCGCGCAGATCAGGAAGGACTTGAGCTACTTCGGAAGGTTCGGCAAGCAGGGGCGCGGGTACATCATTCGGTTTCTGCTGGACGAGCTGAGGGACATCCTCGGCCTTACTCGCGAGTGGCGGGCGTGCCTGGTGGGCGTCGGACGGCTCGGCAGGGCGATCATCAACTACACGGGATTCGCCCCTGAGGGCTTCGCGATTGTGGCGGCCTTCGACAGCAACGCTGACAAGGTGGGCGGCATGGCGGGAGACTTGGAAGTGCGCGCCATGGAGGACCTGCCGAACCTCGTGGGCGAATTGGACATAACGATAGGCGTGGTGGCGGTGCCGTCGGCGCAGGCGCAGATCGTCATCAACCAAATGGTGGATAACGGGATCAAGGGGATACTGAACTACGCGCCGGTGGCGCCATACGTTCCGAGGGGGGTCGTGGTGCGGAACATCGACCCGGTGCTGTCGTTGCAGTCTATGACGTTCTATTTGAAGAGTATGTAGGCGCTGGCGACGGGAACGGCCTACGCGGGACTGTCGGGCCTGGGGCGGCGACGACGGCGGCGGGCGACGCCTAGCCTGGCGGCTGAGCGCCTCATGGAGGCCAGCGCCCTTTCGAGGTCCATGTCCGACGCGGCAGACTCGGCGCGCTCCTGCGCGCGCTGCAATGCGGCCTCGGCGCGTTCGATGTCGATCTCGTCAGCCTGCTCGGCGGTGTCGGCGAGTATCGTAACGCGGTTTCCAATGACTTCGAGGAAGCCGCCGCTGACGGCCATGAAGGTCTCTTCGCCGTCTTTGGTCACGCGGATCTCGCCCGGCGCCAAAGTGGTCAGCAAAGGCGCGTGGCTGGGGAGGATTCCCAACTCTCCGTCGGCGCCGGGGGCCACGAGGACGCTAACGTCTTCGGAGTAGATGACCCGCTCGGCGGTTACTATTTCGAGTCTCATGTCTGCCATGAAGGAAAAGTTCACCCTCACCCTAGCCCTCTCCTATCAATGGAGAGGGGACTGTTAGTTAGTGTTCAGGCCTCTGCCGCCATGCGCTCGGCGTTTTGTACGGCCTCTTCGATCTGGCCGACCATGTAGAAGGCCTGCTCGGGAAGCTCGTCGTGCTGGCCGTCCAAAATCTCGCGGAAGCCTCTCACTGTGTCTCGGATGGGCACGTAGCGGCCCTCCTGGCCGGTGAACTGCTCGGCCACGAACATCGGTTGGGAGAGGAAGCGCTGTATCTTCCTGGCGCGGGTGACCGTTAGGCGGTCTTCTTCGGAAAGCTCCTCGATTCCGAGAATCGCGATGATGTCCTGGAGGTCGCGGTATCGCTGGAGCACCTGCTGGACGCCGCGGGCCACGTCGTAGTGCTCCTGCCCTACGATGGCAGGCTCCAGGATGCGGGAGAAGCTGGACAGCGGATCGACGGCGGGGTACAGTCCCTGCTCCGCAATGGAGCGCTCGAGGGCGACGACGGCGTCGAGGTGTCCGAAGGTCGTGACGATTCCGGGGTCGGTGTAGTCGTCTGCCGGGACGTATATTGCCTGGAAAGAGGTGATGGAGCCGCTCTTGGACGAGGTAATCCGCTCCTCCAGCGCGCCCATCTCGGTGGCGAGAGTGGGCTGGTATCCGACTGCGGAGGGCATCCGTCCAAGCAGAGCGGACACCTCCATGCCCGCCAGTATGTAGCGGTACACGTTGTCGATGAACATGAGCACGTCTTGGCCGCGCTCCTCTTTGAAGTACTCGGCCATGGTGAGTCCGGTGAGCCCCACGCGCGCTCGGACTCCGGGCGGCTCGTTCATCTGGCCGAAGACCAGAACGGTGTTGCTGAGGACGCCGGACTCCTGCATCTCGTGCCAGAGGTCGTTGCCCTCGCGGGAGCGCTCGCCCACTCCGGCGAAGACCGACACGCCCTGATGGACCGTGCCGATGTTGCGGATAAGCTCCTGGATGATGACCGTCTTTCCCACGCCCGCGCCGCCGTATGCGCCGACCTTGCCGCCCTTGGTGAACGGCGTGATGAGGTCCATGACCTTGAGGCCGGTTTCGAGAATTTCGACCTCGGTGGCCTGCTCCTCGAAGCTGGGCGGATCGCGGTGTATTGGCCATGAGTCGCCGCCCTCGATCTCTTCGAGGTTGTCGAGAGTCTGGCCGAGGCAGTTGAAGAGGCGGCCGAGCGTCGGGTCTCCGACCGGAACGGCGACCGGCTCGCCGGTATCGACCACGTCCACGCCTCGGATGAGTCCTTCGGTGGGACCCAGCGCGAGACAGCGCGCCCAACTATTGCCGACGTGCTGCTCGACTTCGAGGACCAGCTTGTCGCCGGCGATCTCGGTTTCGAGGGCGTTGAAGATGGACGGCATGTCCTCCGGCGGGAACTCCACGTCCACGACGGTGCCGATAACCTGTGTGATCTTTCCGTTTGCCATGCTTTTTTCTCCGTTGCGGGTCAAAAGTCTGAACTGTGATTTATGGGATTATTCGATTTCGCTGATTCGGTTACGCCTCGACTGCGGCGGCGCCGCCGACGATGTCCAGCAGTTCGGTCGTTATGGACTCCTGCCTCGCCTTGTTCATCACGAGGGTTAGGTCCTCAATCATCTCGTTGGCGTTGTCGGTTGCGTTTCTCATGGCGACCATCCGCGCGGATTGCTCGCTCGCGATGGCCTCCAGAAGCGCGTGATATATCTGCATCTCGACGTATCTCGGCAGCAGGTCGGAGAGCACTTCATACGGGTCGGGTTCGTAGATGTAGCCGACCTGCTCCTGCGGCCTGAGTTCCGCGGGCTGTACGGGCAGAATCTGCTCGACCACCGCGTTCTGCTGCGTTGTGTTTACGAACCTGGCATAGACGACGTACACCGCATCGACCTCGGCGGTCTCGTAGGACTGGACGGCGAGATGCGCGACGGGGGTGATGTCCAGAATCGAGGGCCTGTCGCTGATGTCGGTGAAGACGGCGCGGACGTCTTGTCCGTACCTGATCATGAAGTCGCGGCCCTTCTTGCCGACGGCGATGATCCTAGCGCTATCACCGTAGGGGGCGACGAATTGGCCGGCGGTCCTGTTGACGTTTGAGTTCAAGCCGCCGGTGAGGCCGCGGTCGGGGGTGATGAGGATGACCTCGACGCGGTTGACCTCGCGGGTATTCAGCAGCGGGTGGATGTTGTCCTCGTCCTCGTGGGGCTGAGCGGCGAGGTCGGACAGCAGGTGGTTCAGATTGTCCGAGTAGGGCCTGCCGCGAAGCGCGGCTTCCTGGGCGCGGCGCATCTTGGACGCGGCGATCATGGACATCGCCTTGGTTATCTTGGCGGTGTTCTCGACGCTCCGTATTCGGCGTCTAAGCTGCCTTACGCTGGGCATGTGTCGGTTCTGTCCTTACTCTATCCGCTTAGAGCGAATTCCATTCTTCTCTGGATATGCCCGCTTCTCTGATTATGCTTCTGATGATGCCCACTTTGATGTCTCTACCACCGTGCCTGGGAATCGGGATGAACTGTCCGGTTTTTGGATTGAACATGTGCATGTGCCGGCCCCTTGCCACAGGACCGGACAACCCAAATGCCCTGAGGCGACGAATGACCTCGCGGAATCTAAGGGGAGTCAATCTCGGCAATTTCGATTTTCACCTCTGACCCCGGTATAGGCTGGATTTCCCAACCCATCTGCAGGGCAATCAGAACATTGCCTTCTATGGCGTCCTGCAAATTAACACGCGCCTCCTCATAGTTCTCGCCCTGAGTAAAGGCCCCCTGCAATCCGGGTACGTTGGCGAAAATCACTTCGCCGTCCGGTTCATACTCCGCCTTCTCCAGAGCGGCCTTCAAGTAATCGGCCAGACAAAATGCCTGCAACCTGATTGGGAAGCCAGGAAGATCTTCCCAGTCCTTGATATGGTTCTTTTTGGCGTGCCGAACGTAGAAGTCATATTCTTCTCTGTGCGCCTCCCTCAGTTTGGCAAGCGCGACGGATTCACTCGACGGCGTCATATCCGCGTCTCCTGCTGGCGCGCTTAGCGGGGTTTCCGTCTTGGTCGGCTGTGCGGAGGTGGTCATAGCTACTATCCTAATGTGTCCCCCTAATACGGCACGTTGTCTTTGAAGTCTTGGATGGCTTGGCTGAGCGCCTCGCCGGTCTCGTCGCTGATTGTTCTCTCTTCGCGGATGGTCGAGAGCAGGTCCGGGTGGTTGGCGTCCATGTAGCTGTGGAAGGCGTCCTCGAACGGGATGACGCGCGGGATGTCGACATCGTCGAGCAGGCCGTTGACCAGCGCGTACATGATGGCGACCTGCTTCTCCATAGACAGCGGAACGCTTTGGCCCTGCTTGAGAATCTCAGTCGCGCGCTGTCCGCGCTCTAGCTGGCGTCTGGTGGCCGGATCCAGGTCGGCGGTGCCGAACTGGGCGAACGTCACCAGTTCTCGGTACTGGGCGAGGTCGAGCCTCAATGTGCCCGCGACGGACCTCATCGCCCGCGTCTGCGCCGAGCTCCCGACACGGGATACCGACAGACCCGCGTTCACGGCGGGCCGGATACCGGAGTTGAACAGTTCGGTCTCCAGGTATATCTGCCCGTCGGTGATCGAAATGACGTTGGTCGGCACATAGGCCGATACGTCGCCCGCCTGCGTCTCGATGATCGGCAGGGCGGTTATCGAGCCTCCGCCATGACCGTCGTCCAGCTTGGCGGCGCGCTCCAGCAGTCGACTGTGAAGGTAGAAAACGTCTCCGGGGTAGGCTTCGCGTCCGGGAGGCCGCCTGAGCAGCAGCGACATCTCGCGGTAGGCCCAAGCGTGCTTGGAAAGGTCGTCATAGACGATGAGCGCGTCCTTGCCCTGATCCATGAAGAACTCGGCCATGGCGCATCCGGCGTAGGGTGCTAGGTACTGCATGGGAGCGGGGTCGGACGAGTTGGCGGCCACGACGATGGTATGCTCCATCGCGCCGTTCTGCTCAAGCATCGCGACGGTCTGAGCGACCTTGCTGGACTTCTGGCCGATGGCGACGTAGATGCAGATCAGGTCTCCGCCGCGCTGGTTGATTATGGTGTCGAGCGCGATAGCGGACTTTCCGGTCGAGCGGTCGCCGATGATAAGCTCGCGCTGTCCCCTGCCTATGGGAATCATCGCGTCGATGGCCTTGATGCCGGTCTGAACGGGGGTATCTACCGACATTCGCGTCGAAACGTCGGGAGCGACGACCTCGACGGGCTTGGCGTCGGAGGTGTCGGCCGGCCCCTTGCCGTCGATAGGCTCACCGAGCGCGTTCACGACGCGGGACAGCAGCGCCTCGCCCACTGGCACCTCGACAATGCGACTGGTACTGCGGACGCGCGATCCCTCTTTGACCGCGAGCGGGTCTCCCATGATGACCGCGCCGACGGAGTCCTCTTCGAGGTTGAGCGCCATTCCCATGACGCCGCCCTCGAACTCCAATAGCTCGGTGTATGCCACGCCCGACAGTCCGTGGACCTGGGCAACGCCATCGCCCACCTCGATCACGGTGCCCTCGTTGACCGCCTCTAGCTGCTGCTCCCAGTTCTCGATCTGGCTCCGTATTACCGAAGCTATGTCCTGACCTCTGACCGCCATTTCGGCCTCCCTATGAGGATTTTCACCCTCACCCTAACTCTCTCCCATCAAGGGAGAGGGGATGTATGCTATTCAATTGCCATCCCCAATCTAAGGAGAGGGGATATGATTGGTATTATTCTGTCAGCGGCGCTCGACTAGTTCTCGGCGCATCGCTTGGAGTCTGGCCCTCGCGCTGCCGTCCATGACCTGGTCGCCCACCCTTATGACTATGCCGCCGATGATCTGCGGGTCTGTCCTGGTCGTGACCCTAACCTGCTTGCCCGACATCCGCGCCAGCATCTCGGCGACCTCGCTCTGCTGAGCGTCGGTCAGCGGCACGGCTGAGACGACCTCCGCGCGCTCGATGCCGCGGTGCGCGTCCAGCATCTCCTGGAAGCTGTCCGCTATATCGGGAAGCAGGTGAACCAGGTTGCGGCTTGTTAGAAGGCACATGAGGTTCAGCGCGAGCCTGTCAACGGATGAGCCGAGGCTCTCACGAATGATGCTCTCTTTCTGCTCCATCGAGATACGTGGAGCCGACAGCGTCTGCCTGAACTCCTCGTTCGTGATGGAGTCGGCAAGCTGCGTCAGGTCTTCCAGCCAGCGTTCGAGCGTGTCGCGCTCGACGGCCAACTGGAAGACTGCTTGGGCGTATCTTCTGGTTGAAGCGCCTGAGGGCATCTACTCTACTCTCTCAGGGCAACCACAAGGGCTGTCCCTACAACCTCTCGCAGGGAGAGGGAATCTGGCCTGCTAGTTCCTGTTGTTGGCCTGCGAGCCTTCCCGCAGGACCTGTTCGATAAGCTCCTCGTGCCCGTCGTCGTCCAGCGAGCGTCGGATGACGCGCTCCGCGGCCATGACCGCGAGGCCGGCGAACTCGCGCCGCAGGTCCTCGATGGCGGCGTCGCGCTCGCGCTGGATGTCCGCCTCGGCCCTCGACCGTTGCGCGGCTATCTCGTCCCGCGCCTTGGCAAGTTCCTCTTCCCGGAACCTGTCCGCGACCTCCCTGGCCTGGGCGATGAGCTGCTGGCCCTCCGCCCGAGCCTCTTCGAGTTGATGCTGCATCTCTTCCTGAGACTTCGCCGCCTCTTCGCGCGCCCGCTCGGAGGCTTCCAGGCTCTCCCTTATTTTCTCTGAGCGCCGGTCGAGTACTCGAAGCAGAGGCTTGTACAGCAGCCACGTCAGCAGCGCGACGATGGCCACGAACCCGATCACCTGCGTGATCAGGCCGATTAGGTTTATTCCCAAGGCTTCCATGCCTTCACCCCGTCTCTTTCCGCCGGAAAGGCAAGCCTACCCGTCTCGGACACAGCCCGGACAGGCGGCCTCCATCCGGAGCCGCGCTAGACGAACTTGATGATAATGGCCACGACCAGCGCGTAGATCGCTATCGCCTCGGTGAAGGCGATGGCCAAGATCATGTTCTGCTGGATCGGCCCGGCGGCTTCGGGGTTCCGTCCGAGCGCCTCCATGGCCTTGGCGGCCAACATTCCGATTCCGATGCCTGGCCCAAGCGCCCCGATGCCTATGGCAAGCGCCGCGCCTATGTTGAGTATGTCTCCAGTCATCCCTTACTCCTTGACTCTTGCTGAGTAGTCTGTCTCTCCCTTTTCCGAGGCGCGACTGTCCGCGCGCTCGGCTTTCCGACTAGTGGTGGTCCCCGTTGTGGCCGACCGTCGCCGCCGAGGCGAACACGAGCGTCAGCATGGCGAATATGAAAGCCTGGATCGCGCCGACGAACAACTCCAGACCCAAGAACGGGATTATGCCGATCAACGGGATGAGGAATATCATCGCCGCCAGCAATACCTCGCCCGCGAATATGTTTCCGAACAGACGGAACGTGAAGCTGATGACCTTGGCGACCTCGGAGATAGCTTCCAAGATTCCCACGAAGAACGGTATCGGCCCCTGCGTGAAGTTGAAGAACTTGCCCAGGTGTCCCCCGATTCCGAGCGCGCTGAATCCCCAGAAGTGGACCATGACCATGGCGACTATCGCTATCGCCAGCGTGGTGTTGATGTCGGTGTTGGCGCTGCGGAAGAACGGCACCAGGATGCCCGCCTGTCTGCCCTCCTGGGGATGCTCCTCCCACTCCTGCGCCGTGAAGTCCTCGCTTACCGAGCCGAACCCCATGTAGGCGAACGACCCCTCGCCCTCGAAGACGCTGACGTGCAGTTTAGACTTATCGACGTGCTGGCCCTTCTCCTCCTTGTGGTGGACGAGCTCGTCTATGGTCTCGACCCTGCCTATCGTGCCGAAGCCGGGCAAGATGCCCAGCCAGTTCGCGGTGACGATGAATAGGAAAATGGACATCACCAGCGGGAAGAATCGGCGGGCGCGCTCCCTGCCGGAGATGCTCTCGGCAAGGTTCAGGAAGAACTCGATGACTATCTCAACGAGGCACTGAAGCCTGCCGGGCACCTCGGAAAGTCCGCGGTTGACCTTGAGTGCGAGTATGAGCAGGAGGACGACGGTTATCCAGGTGGCGACCATCGTGTTGGTGATGTAGAAGTCGCCGACGATGGGCTTGGAGGTGATCGATTCGGCCGGGACCTGAATGTGCGCGAGCGGAGCGCCGAGGAACCCAAATCCGAAGGCGGCGCCGAGCGCTCCCCCAAGTACCGCAATCACGAATAACGCCAGTCCCGCCACCAGAATCGCCAGCGCCACTGGGTTACGCAACAACTCTAAAGTCCCCTGTCCTCGAGTTATGCCGAGTGTCCGACGTGCCCGCGCCTATTCGTCCTCGCGAGCCTTCAGTACGGCCATCAGCATCCTGTACATTCCAATTACGGCGACTCCGATGCCCAAGAACAGCCCCGCGAGCGTGAACAGCGGGCTGACGCCCAGCCGTCCGTCGAGCAGAAGTCCTAGGGCCGCGCCTCCGCCTATGCACAAGGCCACGTACCAGCCTATGCCCAGCAGACGGAGAACAAGCGCCAATTTCTGCCCGCTCATGGGGGCCTCCTCGGAGCTTGTTCACTATATCACAATCGAAAAATCAGGGTCAACGAACCGAGCGGCTCCCGGATCAAGTCGCCTAACGATGGTCAGAAGATGATGGGACGCTCCTCGCGCTTCACAGGCGCCGGGACTCCGGGCACGTTCACCCGCACGCGGCATAGGGTGTTCCACGTCGTGATGAAGAGCGTCTTCCAGTCGCCGCCGCCGAACGCCATGTTGGTCGTCGCGTTCTGGCCGTGGACTATGGTACCGAGGTGATTTCCGTCCGGGTCCAGGACCCAGACTCCGCCTGAGCCGCCGCAATAGACGTTGCCTTCGACATCCACCTTCATCCCGTCAGGCACGCCCGGCCTGTCGCCCCTCAGGTCGCAGAAGACGCGGTCGCTGGCAATCGACAGGATGCCGTTCGGCTGTACGTCGAATGCCCTGATGCGTCCCGTCCGCGAGTCGTCTATGTAGAGCGCGCTCTCGGACGGCGAGAAGGCGAGCCCGTTCGGGAAGATGAAGTCGCGCACCAAGAGCGTCATCGTGCCCAGGTCGGGAGAGACCATATAGACTCCTGAGTAGTCGAGTTCGAGGCCGGGTTCGGGCGCGCCCGGATTGGTGAAATAGATACTGCCGTCGGACTTGACCACCACGTCGTTCGGACGGTTCAGCCGCGCCCCTCGATAGCTGTTCGCCACGACCGTAATCTCGCCGTCCGGGTCCTGCCGCGTGACGCGGCCCGAGCTGTGCTCACAGGCTACGAGTCTGCCTTTCAGGTCGCGCGTCAGTCCGTTGGCGTGGTTCGTCGGCTGCTGGAACAGCGTGACCCCTTCGTCCGGCGACCACTTCATGCGGCGGTTGTTGTGGATGTCGCTGAACAGCAGGTAGCCGCCCTCGCTCCACCATACGGGTCCTTCCGCCGGGCCGTTGACCCCACCGAACCCGGTCGCAAGCTCCTCTACTTCCTGGTCGCCTGAGACCAGGCGGTCCAACTCGGATGACAGTTTCTCAATTGGCATGATGCTCCTCTCAATGGCAGTTTTGGAACTGGCAATAGCCTATTGGGATTGCGGTCATCCGTCAATCGGAGACGGTCTTCACCCCAAGACCTCGTTCACCAGAGACAGACCCGCTCCCAATTTATCGTGCCAGTCCGGTTGGGGATGGCGGATTGCGTTCGTGCATATCCTGAACAGGCAAACCGCCTCGCGCAGGGCGAGGTCTCGCTCACTCCATCGAAAGCGATCAAGCGCGGCGTCTCGAAACACTCTGTGGTATGCGCCACTCGCGTCGTTTTTCCTCTTGCGTCCCAAGCGAGACGCCCATAGCAGATGCGCTAGGAAGTTGCCCACGTCCAGCATCGGGTCGCCCGGCCCCGCCTCTTCGAAGTCCACCAGCGCTATTCTGCCATCGCGCAAGACCAGCATCTGGTCGTCGTAGAAGTCGTTATGCGCGATGCAGGAGGGACGCCAAGAGCGAACGAACGGATCCAGCGACTTGGCAGCATCGTTGAGGTGGCGCAGAGCGTCGCCGTCGTCGCGCACGTTATGCCTGAAAATGCGCCTGGCCCTCCGATACGCTGCCGACAGGTTGAATGGACGGCTACCGTGTGTCTGCTCCGGCGCATTCCACAAGGTCTCCAGCCCGTCGAGAAGGAGTGACGGATCCGGCGTCTTGCCCCGGCGTAAACGCTGACGCAGGTTCCCGCCCGGTATCTCTGACAACCACACGACCCCGCCGTCCGCCCAGTATCCCGCAAGACGCGGCACGATGAAACCTGACTGCCCGATCAACTTTTGAGCGCCGAGCAGTGGCGCGATTGCATTGGGCCGCATGACGCGCGCGTAGAATCTGACTCTGCCCACGCTGTGACGAAGCACCGCACGATTGGCGGGTCTGTAACGAATCAACTCCACACCCGCGCGCCGCGCCCGAATTGACAAGACATACTTGTTGAGCAGCCTAAGGGCGGTCTCCGGACTGGCCGCTTCGGTTAGCCCCGGCAGGCTATTGTCTTCGGGGTATCTGAACAGCTCGACGGGCTTGTCGCGCTCAATTCTTGCCGCGAACTGCCGTGAGGGGATGTATTCGTCGGGCGGCCATTCCACCTCGTAGCTAACGAGCGCGACCCTGCCCAGGCTGTGGGTAAACTGGCGAATGCGAATGCGATGAGGGTCGGCGCTTGGCCTGCCAAACTGCCGGAGATACGTTCCCCATATCCAATCCGAATCGAAGAGCCGAGGCAGGTCCTCCAAACCGGGGTCTTCAGGAAATGCGATCTCCGGATATAGCGATACGGCTGCCGGCGAAGAGGCCATCGCCTTTAGCTGCTAACGTCCGAGTCGTCGCTATTGTCAGTGAGCAGACCAGTAGTGTCTATACCGTCTGAGTCGGTGCCGTCGTTGTCTGTTGGGGTCGGAGTGTCGACGCCGTCCGAGTCGGTTCCGTCGTTGTCCGTGAGTAGGCCAGTAGTGTCGATGCCGTCCGAGTCGGTTCCGTCGTTGTCCGTGAGTAGGCCAGTAGTGTCGATGCCGTCCGAGTCCGTCCCGTCGTTGTCTGTTGGGGTCGGAGTGTCGACGCCGTCTGAGTCGGTGCCGTCGTTGTCCGTGAGAAGGCCCGTAGTGTCGATCCCGTCCGAGTCGGTTCCGTCGTTGTCCGTGAGTAGGCCAGTAGTGTCGATGCCGTCCGAGTCGGTTCCGTCGTTGTCCGTGAGTAGGCCAGTAGTGTCGATGCCGTCCGAGTCCGTCCCGTCGTTGTCCGTGAGTAGGCCAGTAGTGTCGATGCCGTCCGAGTCCGTCCCGTCGTTGTCGGTGTAGGGAGTGTCGATCCCGTCATTGTCGGTCGTATCGACCCCGTCGTTGTCGGTGTAGGGCGTATCGACGCCGTCGCTGTCAGTTCCGTCGTTGTCCGTGAGGCTAAGGGTGTCGGCCCCGTCGTTGTCGGTGTAGGGCGTATCGATCCCGTCATTGTCGGTCGTATCGACCCCGTCATTGTCGGTGTAGGGCGTATCGACGCCGTCGCTGTCGGTTCCGTCGTAGTCGGTTCCGTGGTAGTAGGCGTAATAGTCGGCGTAATAGCCGGTCAGGTTGAAGGTGTATACATCGGAATTGGTGTCCACCCCGTCGTTGTCTGTGGGAGTGGGTGTATCTATCCCGTCGTAGTCTGACGTATCAACGCCGTCGTTGTCGGTGTAGGGTGTGTTGATGCCGTCGTTGTCGGTCGTATCGACCCCGTCGTTGTCGGTGTAGGGTGTGTCTATCCCGTCGTCGTCAGTGCTGTCGCTGTCGTCGTCCTCCGCGTCTCCATCATCATCTCCGTCGATCGACGTCCTTGAAACGAAGGCGACATTATCGGCGGTGTCCGGGCCTCGGTCTTCCATAGCGAAAGCCGCGCCGCCCCACACAAAAGCCAAAGCCAGCGCCACCGAAAAAGAGACAGACGCAATCTGAAACAGCTTCTTCATCTACGCCCTCTACTCACTGTTCAAGACAAGTGGAAATCGGAACCGCGCCTCAATGAGAACGATACTACCATCATGGAGAAGCAGTCAAGCCATACTTGGACGGGCAAGGTACATTGGGCATCCGTGACAGGCGTTCGTCGTTGGATTACTCCACTCTCCGGCCCGGCGGCCGATATCTCGGCAGTTCGGATACCCCGGTCAGTACCTTGATACGCTCCTCCGCCGCCTGTACTACACGATCGATCCCGAAATAGACGTCCTTCGGGTCATCCATTTCGACGCGCGCCCCCTCATACCTGTACGCCACGGCGTACTCAGTCAGCCATGCCAACTCCTCCGCGGCGGACAGACTGTCCTCTTCCAGGTTGTCTCGGACTATGCTCAACAGCCTTTCCAAATCATGTGTGTTGCCGTATTCAGCCCCGAACGCCGAAATCCATCCCTTCAGTATGTTTTCCAACGCCTGCTGAGCGTGAAAGCCTATCGCCTCTTGCGGCGCGTCCGCCGAAATCAGCGCGTCCATTGTCGCAAGTTCTCTGTTGGCGTTGATGACCCGCTGCCGAACGTCGGCCCAATCGAACCCACTGGCGGCGTCCGGTTCGTAACTCTCCTTCTCGCCGTTCATGTCAACTCCGTCCCTGGCGGCCTGCGCCGCCACGTGGTTTACGCCGGTTCGACATTGAGCGTACCTATCGCTCGGCATCCAGACCAAGTCGGCGTCCAGGTGGTTCCCATACATCCGCAGAGTCGTTTCCATCGCCGCGAGTCGCGCCCGTCGGCGAGTGTCTGCCGACACTTGGCCTGAGTATATGACCATCAAGTCGATGTCGGAGTCCGCGCTGTAATCACCCCGCGCTCGAGAGCCGAACAATACCACCGACTCAGGCCGGGCGGCGTCGTACACGGCGCGAGCGACTGCCACCGCTTTCGGATCGGCTTGGATGTTCACGGCGGACGCCATTCTCAATCCCTGTTCAACCGTATCAGGTAGTCATGGTCAACTTGGTTAACAGACATCCTACCATCCCCAAGTCTTGAGTAGGGCAGTCTTCACACCGACCCGGCGTGGCCGTCGGATCTCGGGTCTGATCCGGCGGTGCGGACGCCGGTCGCAAGCTCCTCCACTTCTTGATCGCCTGAGACTAGGCGATCCAACTCGGATGACAATTTTTCAATTGGCATGGTACTCATCTTCTACCGACATGACGGTCAGCCCTTGCAGCCGCTGCAAATGCCGGCTGCCCGTCAGCCGCGCTTCGTAGATGTCCCGTATCAGTTCATCCGGGTCATGCGTGCCCTTCCAGCCGCCGGCGGACGCTCTCAATGCCTTCAAGCCGCGTTCGCCCCGAGCAGTCCGCGACTCGACCTCGATACTTATCCGCAGGCTCGCGCCCTCTTCGATGTCGAGGGGTTCTAAGGGCATGATAGCGCCTTGTGAATATCTGGCTTTCACGCCTTCAACCATCGCTACCCGCCTCCTGCTTTTCTTATAGCTGCTCGTTCCTGCTGTCCATTGTCGCAGATTGGATATGCCAATTGTAGTAGGGCGACATCGTACACGGCGCGGGCGACGGTCACCGCTTTCGGATCGGTTCGGCTGTTCACGGCGGACGCCATTTTCAATCCCAGTTCAATGAACCGCTTCTCAACCTACCACCAGGCTCAAAATCGTCGTCGAGCCAACGCACGAAATGTTGTGCGTGCAGAATGTATGTGTGCTTGGTGCTGGGCGCCAATGGACTGGCATTGACTTGATTCTCATACTGAACGAGCGCATCTTGTACTTGTCTCAAGCAGTCTCTGGATATTTTCGGCATTTTGCCCTCCTTATATCTCCCATCGAACTCGGCAGTGCGGACACCCGTTGCGGGGTCAATCATGCTCAACTTCGTCGCTGCTATCTGCATGTCCGAAGTGTTCTCTGTTACGAAACCGTCGGCAGGTGAGGGGGAGATTTTCCTTTCTTCTCCATCTGTGATTTTGTGAGCCGGTATCTTCTTTCCAAGCTGACCCATAAGTGAGCCGGGATGCCCAAAGCGCCTTCTAGCTTTGTGGCAATATCCGGGGTTATAGGTTCCTTGCCCGGTATGATGTCGCCGATCAGCTTGGGAGACACATCCATCTTCCTGGCAAGTTCTTCGTGGGTCATGCCAATGTATTCGATCTCTTCCGCCAGCGTTTCGCCGGGCGGTATAGGGAGATCGGACAGTATCTCTTGTTCGGAGTCAATCGCCATAGTGATTCGTCACCTCTTCTATGATGATTATGCCGTCCTCTTCCAGGTGAGATATTATCAGGCGCCACCGCCTATCCAGAGTAATCGCGAACTGCCCCGCTCGCTGGCCAGATAGCTGATGCAGTCTAAGCGACTGCAATGTGTACAGAAGGTGGAACTGCTCGATTTCATACAAGAGATCCACGCGCTGGATGTACCGGCGCGCTACAACGTCTCCCCATGCACGACTCGCGCTTGCGAAGTTCCGATAGTTTCGCAGAAGGCGTCGGCTGGAGAAGACTACCTGCATGTACTACCCGTCAGTTGGATTGCCTGAGACTCACTTGCCTTCAAGCGCAGGGTTTTCAACATGCTCGCAAATGCCTCAGTTCATTTCTGTGATTCTAGTCAACCTCCGCTCTACAATCAATGTACTACTTCAGCGGTAGGCCGTTTTACCACCAAATCACACCGCCCCGGCCTGTCCATCCGACCTCGGGTCCGATCCAGCCGTCCGGACCCCGGTTGCAGGGTCTATGACGATCAGCTTGGCCGAGCCGCCGAATACCCTGCCCGGATGGACCACAACGTCATGGCCCCTGGCCTTCAGCGATTCAACATCTGCCGCACTCATCCCGCCTTCTAGCTCCAATACAAACGGATCGTCGATGCTGTGCGGGTCGCTTCCGGGAGTCGACGTCCAGCGCGGAGCCTCGACCGCCTGCTGTGCGCTCATGCCGTGGTCGAGCGCGTTGCTGATGACCTGCGCGTTCCAGCCGATCTGATTGTCTCCGCCCGGAGTCCCTCCTATCAAGTATGGCTTGCCCTCGCGCATCACCATGTAGGCGTTCAGCGTGTGCATCGTGCGCTTGCCGCCTTCGATTACGTTCGGGTGGCCCTCGACGAGGCTGAATCCGCGCCCGACACGGTTGTTGAGCAGCGCTCCGGTATTGCCCGCCACGAACCCCGACCCGAATCCCATAGACAGGCTGTGGATGAACGAAACCGCGTTCCCCTCGGCGTCAACTACGCAGAAGTAGCTCGTGTTGCCGTCTCCGGGGATTGGAGCCGCGACCGGTCCGGCCTCGTAACGTCCGGTAGTCCCGGTTATCATCTCCCGTCTGCGGGCCGCGAACCGCTTGGAGATAAGCTCAGACACGGGCATAGACACGAAATCCGGGTCTCCGGCGTACCTGTTTCGGTCTGCGAACGCCAGCTTCTTCGCCTCGACCATGGTGTGGACCGACTCGGCGGTGTAGAAGCCCATGTCCGCAAGGTCGTACCCCTCCAGGATGTTCAGCATCTCCAGCAGAGCGAGACCCTGAGACGGCGGCGCGGTCTCGTACACGGTGTGACCATGGTACGTGGTCGAGATCGGCGGCTGGTACCATTCGTTCTCGTGATCGGCTATCTCCTGATACGTGTACAGACCTCCGGCGGACTGGATGGCGCGCGCCGTCTCCCGGCCTACGTCTCCCTTGTAGAACGCCTCAGCTCCGCCGGATGCGATCTGCTTGAGCGTTCGAGCCAGGTCTTTCTGCACCAGGGTTTCGCCGGGAAGAAGCGGCCTGCCGTCGTGGGTGAAGATGTCCCTCGACTCCGGGAACCGCGCCAGCTTAGGACTCAGAATCTCGAATCCTCTGGCAAGCTCCGCGCTGACCGCAAAGCCCCGCTCCGCGTACTCGATGGCCGGTTCCAGCAGCTTGGACAGCGGGCGCGTACCGAATTTCTCGGCTATCTGCTCCCACGCCTGCGCCTCTCCCGGAATGGCTGCCGCCAGCGGGCCTTCGAGCGGCATGAATTTGTGTCCGCGCTCTATGAAAAAGTCGCGGCTTGCCGCGAGCGGGGCCTTCCCGCTGCCGTTCAAGCCGTGCGCCAGTCCCGACTTCGCGTCGTACATAATGACGAACGGCTCTCCGCCTAGGCCGCACGCAGGCGGAACGGTCACCGCCTCGACGGCAGCCACCGTCACGGCGGCGTCGAATGCGTTGCCGCCGGAGGCCAATTCGCGCACGCCTGCCGAAACCGCCAGAGGAGAGACTGATGCAACAATGCCTCTACTGCTGTAAACTGTATTGCGACCTGTTTCGATCCGAGGTCTGTTCACCATGATCAAATTAGCGCCCAATCCAACTAGAATGAAGTTCGAGCCAATCGTAACAGCGATGTCAACCGATGGCGGCCTCGCAGTTCGACGCTGGCTCATCGTCGTTGCCCCCGTTGTTCTCCTAGCCCTTGTCCTTCTGGCCTGCGAACCGAACGCGCGCAAGGCGGAGGCGGCGTTCAACCGCGGGATGGCCGCGCAAGTGGCGGACGACCATTCGAAAGCCGTGGAAGAGTTTACCGAGGCGATCAAGCAGGACCCCGAAATGGCATCCTACTACTACAGCCGTGGAGTCTCCTACTCCGAGGGGGGCAATCACCGTCTGGCGCTCGACGACTTCACCAGGGCCATCAAGCGGGACCCCAATTTGACCGACGCCTACCACAAACGCGCGACGCTCTATAACGCCACCGGCGACTTCGGGCGCGCCGTCTCGGACTTCGACCGCGCCATCGAGCTCAATCCGTCTCTGACCGAATCCCACTACGGCAGAGCGATAGCCCTGGTTGCCATGAGTCTTCACTTCAGAGCCATCGAAGCGTTCGACCGCGCCATCGAGCTCGACCCCTCCAATGCGGAATACTACGCGATGAGAGCCATGACCCACGCGCTGGAAGGGAACAACGACCTCGCGGTACAAGACATCAACAGGGCCGCCGAACTCGGATTCGACGATCAGGATGTCATCTCATCGCTCCAAAATCTCAGCGAGAAGTGACCGCGCGCGTCAGTCCCAGAACGCAAGAAAGGAAAACCCCGTTGAAACCACCGACCCTGCACGATGTCTTCCAAGCGAGGCGGCGCATCATGGGCTACGTCACCCGGACACCGCTTCATAGGTACATCGGACTCGAAAAGCTGATCGGCGCGAGCGAGGTTTACGTCAAGCACGAAAACCACCAGAGGCTCGGCGCGTTCAAGATGCGGGGCGGCATCAACCTGCTCTCCCAACTCTCACCCGAAGAATTGGAGCGCGGCGTCTCCACAGCGTCCAGCGGCAATCATGGGCAGTCTATCGCATACGCCGCAGGCGTGTTTGGATGCAAGGCGTACATCGCGGTCCCAATGGACGCGAACCCCGGCAAGGTGGCGTCCATGCGTAATCTCGGAGCCGAGGTCATACACCACGGCGCGTTCTTCGACGAGTCGCGCGAGTATATCGAACGGCTCTCAAGGGAAGAGGGATACCGATATATCCACGCGGTGAACGAGCCGCGCCTCGTCGCCGGAGTCGCCACCTACAGCCTCGAAATCATGGAAGACCTGCCGGACGTGGACGTGATAATCGTCCCCGTCGGAGGCGGCAGCGGAGCGTGCGGCGCGTGCATCGTCGCCAAGTCGATCAACCCGGCCATCCAGGTCATCGGCGTACAGGCCGAGCAGGCCCCGGCGGTATATCTGTCTTGGCAGCGCGGGGAAGTCGTCGATGCCCCCATGAAGACCTCGGCCGAGGGCCTTGCCACCGGATCCGGCTACGAGTTGACCCTCGGCATACTGCGGGAAGGACTGGACGACTTTCTGCTAGTGACCGAGGCGGAGATGAACGCCGCCATCGTCGCCCATCTCGAGCAGACCCACAACCTGACGGAGCACGCCGGGGCCGCGTCTCTCGCGGGCGCGCTCAAGATCAAAGACAGGCTGGCGGGCAAGAAAGTCGTCCTCGTGATGAGCGGCGGAAACCTCTCGATACAACACCTCAAGGCCGCGCTGCGTGAAGCGTAAGAGTTCCTGAAACTAGTACTGCTTCAACTTAGTTTTGATGATCCACTCGAAGTATTCCGAGCACATCCCCTCTCCCTTGAGGGAGAGGGCTAGGGTGAGGGTGAACCGTAAGACTGTCTATCATAATCATATTGACAGAGTACTAGAGGAGAATCTCTTGACCGATCGACACGTCACGGACGACTCCCCGGCCTCGGCGCTATTTCCCGAGTTCCGGACGCTATACGACCTTATCGCCGACGAGGTCGAGGGACTCGCGGACGACCAACTCGACTGGACATCCGGCGACTACGAATGGGCCGAGTGGAGCATCCGAAACCAGGTCAGCCACATGGCGTCCCTCATCTACCGCTGGCTCATACTTAGGTGGGGCGACCGGCTATTCCCGGACGGCGATCACGGCGTCACCGACGTTCAGGGCGTCGCCGACTCTCCGGACGACCGCCGCATGGACGAAACCAAGTACCGCGACCTGTCGGTCATACTCGAAAAGCTCAACGAAGGCATCGAACTCGCCCGGCGCGTTTTGGACGAGCGCAGCGTCGGCTTCCTGCGCGCCCACACCGTAACAGTCGATAGCCGAGACCAATGGACGCTGATGCTGAAGGCGCACCCGACCGGAGTCACGCCGACGCCCGACGGCAGCCAGCGCATCATGCAGTTAGAGGCGACGATGCGCCACATCTACTACGAAGAGGTCACGCACCTGTTCAACATCCAGCGTCTCAAGCGCGCCCAGGGACTCGATACGGTCTCGGAAGTTCCGGAAGTCGGCTACTGGACGCTGGACGACTGGGACAGAAGCGAAGCCGCGCCTCCGGCCTAGGAGACTCAGGAACTCACGCCTTGCCAAGCATACGCTGACGCACGTCATCCGGGACTTCACGAACGCGCTCACGCGCCGGCGAGTCGAACCGCCTTGGCACGCTCAGCGCGGCCTCGGTCAGCAGATCCACTCCCCCCAGAAAGTCCTCGACTCGAATGTACTCCGCGCCGATGCCGGATTCCTGATCGCGGATGTTCGTCGTCGCGTTGTGATAGTTTCCGAGCGGAAACGCCATGCCCGTCGCGCGGTAGCCCCAGACCGCGAACGCCGTCCCCTCGCACACTCCGCCGCTCATCAACTGACGCTGAGATTTGAACTCCGGGTCTCGCTCCCTGAGCGACTCTCGCGCCACGATCAGCGCCTGCTCCGCCTCGGCATCGAACGTATAGAGCGCGTCTCCGGTGCGGATTACGGGGCCCTTGCCCTGCTCGACTCCCGGAATCAACGGACTAGACTCCACCGACACCACCAGCGCATCATCAGGGAGAGTACGCGCCTCGGCCATCAGTCGCGCGCCGAACAGTCCGCCCTCCTCCGCGCGGGTGAAAACGGCATACACGTTGGCGCTCGCGCCGTCCGACACCAGGCGCTCCATGGCCGCCAATACCGCGGCGCATCCGGCGAGGTCGTCAGCGGCGCGCATCCTGATTAAATCTCCGTCCAGCGTGAAGTCGGGCAGGTCGAACACGACCGGCGCGGGCGGATCGATCTTAATGCTCCGGTCGGTCAGAATCCGGACTTTCCTGCCATCTTCGCCCCCGTATGGCGCGGTCCTTGCCGGGATCCTGCTGCCGTCCGGCAGTAGAATCAGCACGTCCGCGGGGCGCGTCAGCGACGACTGCGGCGCTCCGCCCAACGCGACGGCAACCAGGCCGTCGTCGGACGCCTCGACGATCTCGAAGCCGGGATGGTCCATGTGCGCGACGAACGCGATTGGCGTGTCGTCCGCGCTCGGAGCGCGATAGTGAGCGATCACATTCCCGAACTCGTCACGGCGGGGCGAGAGTCCGATGTCGGCGAGCGCGGCCAGTATGTACTCGGAGGGGCCGTCCTCGTGAAACGGGACGGCCGGACGTCGGCCCAACTCGCTGAGAATGTCCAGAGCGCGAAGTTGAAGTCTATTCATCGCATTTGACCCGCCGGCAGCGACGATAGATCATCGGCGCCTCAACCCGTTGGCGCGGCGCGAATGTTTGAATTGACACACGCCAACCTCTGTGATAATCTCCGATAGTCGGAAAAGGCAACTGGCATAGGTGAGAGTTATGCTTGTCATAAATTTCACTTGGCAGCAACCAAAATAGGAGGTTTGTCTTATGGCCGGTGAAGGCAAAATGGACGTTGAGATAATCTACTGCGTGCCTTGAAAGTACCACGGAGTTGCGGCCTGGATGGTCAACGAGTTCGTGGCGGAAGGCGGTAGTGACGTATCGATCACGGTCAAGCCCGGCGTCGGCGGAGTCCTGCAGGTCTTCGTCGATGGCGACAAGATCTACGACAAGGTGGAAGAGGACAACCAGACTCCTCATCTCAACCGCGTCAAAGAGCTCAGGGCGATCGTGAGGAGCAGACTGGACTCCCTGGTAGCCGTCGCCGACGACTAGCGCGGTATCCATAGAACCGATCGGAGGCCCCGGCGCTTGTGTCGGGGCCTTTGCTTTTGGCGAGTTCGCCATCTCCATTACCTCAGCCCCGGAAGCAGGCGCGCCGTCACCCGGCCGGCTTCGATATCCACGTCCAGAACCACGTCCCGGATCGCGGGCAGCAGAAGGTCGCGGCTGTCCGGCTTTCGCACCAAGTACACGTCGTTGCCGGGCGTTTCCAGAATCTCCGCGATCCTCCCCAAGCGCTCCCCTTCGTCGCTGACCACCTCCATGTCGATAAGCTGAAAGTGATAGAAGACGCCTTCGGGCAGCTCCGCCAGTTCGTCTTCAGGCACTGTCAAAAGCGCGCCGCGATGAGACTCGGCTTCAGTCCGGTCCGGCACGGAATCCAGGCGAATCACGTACCCGACGCGGTGAGGTCGTGACGATACGACAGTGACGGGAGAGCCATCGAGGAACAGCCTCGATCCGGCGGCGAACCTATCCTCCGACTCGCTGTGCGGCTGCACTTTGAGGTGGCCGCGTATTCCCCACGCGCCCGTGACGCGCCCGACAAGCACGTGGCCGTCGGGCGGCTCCAAACGTCCGCGCTCGCTCTTCGGGGAATGTTCCGCGCTCAGACTATCTCCAGCGTCGCGTGAACGCCCTGCTTGACTGCGGCCACTCGCAGCAGAACCCTAATCGACTGCGCGACCCGGCCCTGCCGGCCGATTATCTTGCCCTTGTCGCCCGGCGCGACCTCAAGCCGGAGAAGGACGCGGTCTTCTTCCTCGTCGTACTCCTCGGTGACGAGCACCTCGTCAGGCTCGGAGGCTATCGACCTCGCTATGTACTCCACCAACTCTTTCATTCGGCAGCGGCCCTATCCGGGGTGTCCAGCGTCCTGAGCAGTTGCTTCACCGCGTCCGTGGGCTGAGCGCCCTTCCGAATCCAGCTTCGCGCCTTCTCCTCGTCCATGACCACGGTTGGCGGCTCGGTACGGGGGTTGTAGTGGCCAATCTGCTCGACGAAAGCGCCGTCGCGGGCGGCCCTGGAGTCGGCGACCACCACCCTGTAACTCGGCTGGCGCCGCGCTCCGGTTCTCCTGAGTCGTATCTTTAGCATGTGGTTACGCTCCGAGTTCTGCCGCGGGGCTACTGGTTCCTCGCGCGGGCCAACTGGCTCATGATCCGCGACTTGCGCCGAGCGGCGTTGTTCGGATGCAGCGCGCCCCTGGCGGCGGCCTTGTCGAGCGCGACCACCGCGCCTCTGACCGCCCGGTCGGCGGCCTCAAGGTCTCCGTCCGCGATTTGCTCCCTCGCGCTCTTCACGAACGTCTTGGCCCGTGAGCGGAGCGGGCGGTTTCGCTCACCTTTACGTTTGGCGACTCGATCCGATTTGGCGGCTGGCATTCAGTCACTCCAAGTTGAAATCGTCGTGGATGCGATATTCTAGCACGTTGGCGGGCGCAATTTGAAATGGTGAAGTTATATGAGGCGATTCTGCAAATACCGAGGAGTCCCCGCGTCCTCAGACAAAACGATCAGCCGGGCTACTGTCTTCCCACTATGGACTTCCGCCACTCGCCGTGAGCCGGAATACGATTATGGCTGCTATGTTCAAAACCGCGACGAGGATGGCGACTCCGATACCCACCCACGTTAAAGTCATTTGGAGTTTGGCATTTGCGACATCTTCCTTCGTCGCAAATCCCTTCATCTCCCCTTCGACGCGAGCTAGTCGTGTGCTAACGTCATCAAGGCGTCCAACAGTATAGCTTCCTGTGACCGGCCCTTCGTCGCTAGGTGGTTGGGACGTCATTCCGCATCCTCTCCGAGCCACTCCCACAGAGACTTCTGATGGTAGCCGTGATAGGAACCGTTCAGTTGAAGCACGACGCCAACTTTGGAACTTTCCCCGCCTGATAGTCCGGTAATGACGCCCACCATTTCCGGACTTTCAACATTAGACCGGACCAACAAGACGTGAGGCGCCAACTCATATCCGTCCACTATGAATGGCGACTCTTCTATGTCGCTCACTTTTTCGGGGGGGATCTCTTCATCGAATACAACTATGTACTTGGTAGCCATGCCAGTCTCCTTTGGAGGAATCTACCACGCCTATAAAATCAGGTCGCCATCTGTTCACGCCAAGTGTAACTTATCCCACACACATTTGGTAGTTCGTCGATTACGCCTGAACCTGTCCCGGATTAGTAGGCGCCGCATACGCGAGCGCGAAAATCCCCTCTCCCTTGAGGGAGAGGGTTAGGGTGAGGGTGACACGTCCGCCTACCAACTTGGGACAGTCTCATTACGCCTGCTAACATGGCTCCCCGCTCACAAATTGCTCCGCGTCACGCTCATCACGCCCTTGACAGACTCCAGCTTGAAGAACAGCCTGCTAAGCTGGTTGATGCCGCTCACGTGAAGCGTCAGCGTGATTATGGAGACGTTGTCATACTCTTCCGACACGCACGAGGCGATGTTCACGTTCTCCCCCGACACCGCGGACGTCACGTCCCGCAGAAGCCCCACGCGGTCCATCGACTTCACCTGGATACGCACCGGGTACTTCACCTCCGTCTCCCCCCAGCTAACCGCCACCAGCCTTTCGGGTTCGTCCTCATTCCGGATGTTCGGACAGTTCCGCCTGTGAATCGTGACCCCCCTGGTGCGCGTGATGAACCCCACTATCTCATCGCCGTTGATCGGATTGCAGCACCTCGCCATCGAGGTCAGCAGGTCTCCGACCCCCATAACCTGTATGCCCGTGCTCGGACTGATAGGCAGCCCTAGCTCTTGCTGATGCTTGACCTCCTCCTCGGCGTCCTTCTCCCGCGAGCTCAGCTTGTTGACCACCTGCGCCACCGTGATCGAACCGTCCCCCAACGCGGCCAGGAAGTCCTCCAGCTTGCCAATGCCCATCATGGCCGCCACCTGCTGGTCTTGAGCCGCCGTCAGCCGCCGGATGTGGCGCTGGTACAGATCGCGCCCCCGCTGGGTGTTGACCGACCGCTCCTGGCGCTTGAACCACTGCCGAACCTTCGCCCGCGCCGACCTCGTGTTGACGTACCCCAGGTCTTCGTTCAGCCAGTCGAGGCTCGGGCCCCGCACCGTCTTGGACGTGAGTATCTGGCAGGTGTCACCGTTCTTTAGCTGATAGCTCAGCGAAACCAGCTTGCCGTTGACCTTCGCCCCGATGCACCTGAATATCAGGTCCGAGTGGACCCTGAAAGCGAAATCGAGCGGAGTGGCTCCGGTCGGCAACTCCTTGATCTCTCCCAACGGCGTGTACACGAATACCTGGTTCTGGAAGATGTCCGCCTTCAGCGCGTCGATGAACTCCTCGGCGCCCGCCACGTCCCGCTGCCATTCGAGTATCTGCCTGAGCCAGACCATCTTCTGCTCGAACGAGTCGTCCCCCGCCTTGCCCTCCTTGTAGAGCCAGTGAGCCGCGACCCCGTACTCGGCCAACTGGTGCATCTCCCGCGTGCGTACCTGTATCTCAAGCGGGTGAGCGTCCTCGGCGACCACCGTCGTATGTATCGATTGGTACAGGTTGTCCTTCGGGTTGGCGATGTAGTCGTCGAACTCGCCCGGCACGGGCCGCCACAGCGTATGAATTATCCCCAGCGCCGTGTAGCAGTCCTGGACGCTGTCCACCAGAACCCGCAGCGCGAACAGGTCGTGAATGTCGTCCACGCTCTTGTTCAGGGCGGCATACTTGGCGATCTTGGTGTGGATCGAGTAGATGTGCTTGGGCCGGCCCGCGACGTCCGCCCTTATCCCCGCCTCGATCAGCCTGTCGCTCAGGATGCCGCGCGCGTTGTGGATGTAGGACTCGCGGCTCGCGCGCGTCGAGTTCAGCCGGTCCGATATCTCCCTATACCCCTCCGGGTCCAGCTCGCGGAAGGCCAAGTCCTCCAACTGCCACTTCATCTCCCAGATACCCAGCCTGTGCGCCAGCGGCGCGTATATGTCCAGCGTCTCACGCGACTTCTCGATCCGCTTAGCCGTGGACAGGTACTTGATCGTCTGCATGTTGTGGAGCCGGTCCGCCAGCTTGATCAGCACCACCCTGATGTCCTCCGCCATCGCCATTAGCATCTTGCGGATAGTCTCCGCCTGCGCCTGGGCCTCCTGCGCCGTGCCCATGCTGCCCGACGCGACGTACTCGGCCGCGCCGAACTTCGTCACCCCGTCCACAAGCTGCGCTATCTCCTCCCCGAACCGCTCGCGGATGTCCTCCGGCGAGATGTCGTCGCGGTCCTCCACGACGTCGTGCAGCAGCGCGGCGGCCAACCCGTTCGCGTCCATCTTCAAGTCCGCAAGCGCGATCGCCGTCTGAAGCGGATGCTCGATGAACGGCTCCCCCGACTTTCGAGTCTGACCCCTGTGAGCGTCTTCCGCGTACAGGTAGGCGTCTTCGATCACGCCCAGACGATCGGCCGGAAGGTACTCCCTGACCCGTGATATGAGGGTTTCTATCATGACGCTCCCCGTTTGGCTTAAGTGTACCATCTTTCGGTTCTCGGCGGATGGTGGACAGCCCCTATGCTGGATGCCGTCCCAGATTGGTGGGCGCCGCACACGCGAGCGCGAAAATCCCCTCTCCCTTGAGGGCTGACAAGGGTAGGTAAATCAGACAACACGTCCCCTCTCCCTTGAGGGCTGACAAGGGTAGGTAAATCAGACAACACATCCCCTCTCCCTTGAGGGAGAGGGCTAGGGTGAGGGTGAATACCTACCCCTTTAAGCTCCCTTGAGGGAGAGGGTTAGAGCCTGCCCCGTACTACGATACGGGGGTGAGGGTGACACGCCCGCGCTCCCAGGACGCTTGCGGCATGTCGGACAGCGTGACAAAATGCTGCCAGCCCGAAGGTGAAGGTTTGGAATTGAGATTTGAAGCCCCTCTGGAAGCGCGCCTAGTAGATGAGCTCTTCGAGTTTTGGGAGCCGATCTTCGGCGGCCCAATCGACGTGACCCCGGAGGTTCTGCTGGGGCGCGAGGTCCCGGAAACTATCATCACGGTTTACACCAGAAGACTGGGCGGAAAGCTGGCCGGAGCGTGTCTTGTAGCGACCTCCAAGGGGCTGCCCGGCCTGGGCGGGTTCGGGGAAGTGGCCACCAGCCCGGACGCCCGGCGCTCCGGCATCGCGACCGATCTCTCCCGACAGGCGAGGGACGAATTTCGAGAGAGAGGAGGCCGGGCGCTCTTCCTGGGCACAGCCAACCCCGCCGCGGCAAGAATCTACTTCCGGCTTGGGTGGCGCAAGCTCGCGGGCGCGAACCTGATGGTCAACGTATTGAACGGGGACTCTCCGGAAGAATTTCTCGTTGACTACTTCCGCGAGTTGGGTCCGGCGACCGTGAGAGGTCCCTCTCCCGCCGACCGTGCGCCGATGATACCCCTGCTTGTGTCTCCGCATGATTGGCAGGCGCTGGATTCCAACATAGGAGTGTTGTCCACTCGCTACGCCGTGCAGGACTCTTGCCTCGGCCTCTACCGGCGCTATTCGGCTTTAGCCGCGGACGGACGGGGAGCGTGGTTCTGCGCCAGCGCCAGTCTCGGACAGGTGGTTGGACTTTCATCGGCCCGACTCGATGGCGATGGCGGATGTCAGGTGGATGCCTTCACGCACAGGAAACGCCTGGATTCGTGGAAGGCGCTGATTCAGGCGGCGACCGACTGGGGCGCCGGCAGGAACGCCTCTCCGGTCTGGGCGACGGTCTCGGTCGAGGACGATGAGAAGCGGTCTTTGTTCGAGTCGGTCGGATTCAGGAACGCGGGGCCGGCCCAACCCTTCGACCTGGGTGGCAGGCAGGCAGCGGCCCTTCGCCTCGAACTGGTGTGATGGCGCGGCGCGATCTGAGGAGGCTGGGGACTGTTCACTTGTTGATGGGGATGTCTCCTGGAAAGAGATAGCCCCGACGGAGCCTGTGTCACTTTAGTAGGCTCCCCCGCGCGCGAGCGCGAAAATCCTTCCGTCTATCAGGATCCGCTGGGTGTCTATGTCTCCCCCCCGCGCGAGCGCGAAAATCCGGAACCATAACCGCCGCATACTCCACGTCGAACCTCCCCCCGCGCGAGCGCGAAAATCCCCTCTCCCTGAACATCTCCCAACCCCCAAACCAACCCATCCTGCCAATCCTCCAATCCCGTAAATCCTGCTTCTGACAACATCCCGACCGCCCCCACTGTCATTCCGAGCGCAGCGAGGAATCTAAAATCCCTGAACATCCCCCAATCCCCCAAACCAACCACCATCCCAATCCCCCAACCAACCCATCCTGCCAATCCTCCCCATCCCGTAAATCCTGCTTCTGACAACCCCCAATCAGCGAAATCACCCCAATCACAAAATCACAGTTCAGACCCCTTGACATCCGCTCAAACATTCTCTACACTAACTAACGTACATCCGTCCACCAACCACTAAAAACTAAAAACCAAAAACTAATGACTACTTCAACCCAACAGACACCATCTAACCCGGCCCTCGACTTCGCCAACGCCATCCGCGAGGAAACCGACAACGGTCTCGAACTCATCGAGATCCTACACGACATCGCCCAAGGCAACGACCAGAAGGCCACCCCCAACGACCGCATCACTGCCGCCAACATACTCGCCGACAGAGGATTCGGCAAATGCCCCAGGCAAATCGACCCCAATCCGGCCCCAACCCCCAAATCCGACGCCAACGACGTAGGGGCGATTCGCGAATCGCCCTCGGTGCCCGCCGCCAACCCCAGGCCCGTAACCCAAATCAAAGACTCCCTAGACCAAACCCTAGGCCCGGCCCCAACCACCCACTCGCCACAATCTACTAACCACTATTCACAATCCACCATCCACTTCACCATCCAACAACACATCATCGAAATCACCAACAACGGACAGACCATCCGAGACACCCTAAAAGAAATAGCCCGGGCCAAAGACGACCCGAAAGTCACGCCCTACCACCGCGCAAGAGCCGCGCGTATCCTCCTCGACCGTCTCCTCGGAACCGACAGCGCCCTCGAAAAGAGGACCAAACCCTACGTCCGCCCGGTCAGACACATCGACCCCGACGACCTGGCCAAATTCCGCGCCAAGCTCCAGCGAATGGAGGACGAGGGCACACTCACACCCTACCCTGACGGTCGCAGAGACAACATAACCGTGCCTGAGATACCCGAATGGTTCGACCCGACCCCCTACCTGGACGAAGCTTCCGAAAAGTTCGAGGCCGACATCAAGATGCGGCTCGAACGACAGAAAGCATGGCCCGCCATCGAAGAACGAAGGCGTAAGAAACTCGCCAAAATCTACCCCTCACACTCCGAAGACGACAAACCGCCGGACCCATGAACATGACGACCGCCGACAACCTAATATCGGAGATCATCGACCGGCTGAGCCGATTTCCATGCGCACAGCGTGCGGCATTCCTAGACGCCTCTTTAAAGATGCTCGACAAAGATGACCGACTCAGGCTCCAACACGCATGGGAACTCCACGCCCGGCCGGACCAACTCCCGCCGCCCGGCAACTGGAACACCTGGCTGATCCTTGCCGGACGTGGCTTCGGAAAGACACGCACTGGCGCCGAGTGGGTCCGCGCCCAGACAGAGACCGGACGCGCCCGGCGAGTAGCCCTCGTCGCCCGATCGCTCGACGAAGCCCAATCCGTCATGATCGAAGGCGAGTCAGGCATCCTAAATACCTCACCGCCCTGGCACATGCCCACCTACGAACCATCCAAGCGCAAACTCACCTGGCCCAACGGCGCCCGCGCCCTCATCTTCTCAAGCCACGAACCCGACCAACTAAGAGGCCCACAATTCGACGCCGCATGGTGCGACGAACTCGCCTCATGGCAGTACCCCAACCAGACCTGGAACAACCTCAACTTCGCCCTCCGGCTCGGGCAGCCCCCTAAGTGCGTCGTCACCACCACGCCCAGGCCCATCGAACTGATCAGAAGCCTGCCCGTCAGCCCAGGCGTCCACGTCACACGCGGCTCAACCTTCGACAACCGCGACAATCTCGCCCCATCCTTCTTCAACGGCATTATCGAACGCTACGACGGCACGCGCCTCGGACGACAGGAAATCCACGCCGAACTCGCCGATGAGTACGAAGACGCCCTCTGGAAACGCGAATGGATAGAAGACGCCCGACTCGCGAGCCACCCGCCGGTCGCCCGCATCGTCGTCGCCATAGACCCCGCAATGTCCGCCAAGCCCAGCAGCTCCGAGACCGGAATAGTCGTCGTCGGCGCCGACATGCACCGCGAACATGCCTACGTCATCGCCGACGAGTCCGGCCGGCTCACCCCCCAGGGCTGGGCGATGCGAGCCGTCCACCTATTCGACAAGTTCAATGCCTCCCGAATCATCGCCGAAGACAACGCCGGCGGAGACCTCGTCAAGTCCACTCTCAAAGCCGCCGTCCCCCGCTCTCTCCCCTACAAGGGCATCAAGGCCCGCACCGGCAAATACCTACGCGCCGAACCCGTAGCCGCCCTCTACGAACAGGGACGAGTCCACCACGTAGGCCGCTTCCCCGAACTCGAAGACCAGATGTGTACATGGTCCGCCGAACTCGGACCCTCCGGCTCCCCCGACCGCGCCGACGCCCTAGTCCACGCCATTACCGAACTGATGATAGAACGAATACCAATCAAAATCTGGGTCTAACCACCATCCCATAAACCCTATCCTGAACATCCTCCACATCCGGCAAATCCTGATTCAGACACCCGCCCAAAATCAGCGAAATCACCCCAATCACAAAAATCACAGTTCAGACAACCCTTCGCGCCCCTTTGTGTCCTTGCGCCATTGCGTTAGATTCGACGCCTACCAAACTGACACAGCTTCTAGTCCCCACGCTTTATTTTGACAAAGCATCTGACTCTGTATAAGATTCGGCCTCATCGGGTCTGCTCCGGAGAGTCCGAGTGGATCGCCGGAGCTAAGTTGTACCCGTACTGGAACGCGAGATGCCGCAATAGGAGTGCTGAAAAGGGAGGAAACAGCATGAAGAAGATTTCTCGAATCCAATTGACTATGGTCGCGGTGGGAGTAGCCATGCTGCTGGCTCTCGCCGCCGCCTGCACCGAAACGGTCGAGGTGCCAGGTGAGACCATCGTGGTGGAGAAAGAGGTGATCAAAGAGGTGATGGTGCCCGGCGAGACCGTGGTGGTGAAAGAAGAGGTTGTAAAGACCGTCGAGGTGCCCGGCGAGACCGTCGTCAAAGAGGTCGTGAAGACCGTCGAGGTGCCCGGCGAGACCGTGGTGGTGGAGAAAGAGATCGTGAGGACCGTTGAGGTTGAGGTGCCCGTTGAGAAGCTCGTTGTCGAGCAGGTGGAGATCGTCAAGGACATCGGGTGGACGCCGCGCGCTCCCGAACCCAATCCGAAGTATGGCGGCACAATCAGGCTGTCGGCGCCCCACAGAATGGCGCACTTCGATTTCCATCAGGGGGCTGCGGCCTATGCCGGACAGACGAACATCTACAATAACCTCGTCTATTACAATCAGGCGGACGGTTTGAAGACCATCGGGCCCGACCTGGCGATGTCGTGGGACGTCGCGGATGGAGGGACTACGTACACCTTCAAGTTGAGAGACGGCGTGACATGGCACGACGGCATGGACTTCAGCGCCGACGACGTCGTGGCCACCTTCAACCGGATCATAAGTCCTCCGGAGGGTCTGGCCATCACCGCGACAGGGCTGTTCGAATCGGTCGAAAGCGTGGAGGCCACCGACCCTTTGACAGTGCGGTTCAACCTGAAGAATCCAACGCCGTGGTTCATCGAGCTGTTGGCCTCAGACAACTACTCCAACCCCGCAGTCATCTACCCCAAGCGCTTCATGGAGGAGAACAACTTCGACCTGCGGGAGAAAGTGGCCCCCGGCACCGGCCCATTCATGCTGAACGAAATCAGGCAGGATGAGTACTGGGACCTGGATGCCAACCCCAACTACTTTGTCCCCCACCTTCCCTACGCGGACGGCGCCAGGCTCCTGAACGTCATCCCGTTCTGCGACAGGGGCACCGCGGTGCTCACCGGCCAGGCCGACTTCACCTGGAACACTTGCGGAGACGTCATCAAGATTGCTCTGGAGCGTCCGGACCTTGACGCGAAGTACGCGACCGGCGACATCTTCTTCATGACCCGAGGCTGGAACATCGAGAAGAAGCCGTTCGACGACGTGAGGGTGAGAAGGGCCTTCCATCTCGCCTTCGACCGCGACGTATGGACCGACATCTATATGGCGGGCGACGGCAAGACGTACCCCCGAACCACCTGGGTGCCATACTACGATTCCGCAAACGCGCTGGACCGTGACGTTGTGTTGGCCCGACCGGGATACCGCTCGGACAAGACTGAGGACATCGCCGAGGCCCGACGACTCATGGCCGAGGCGGGCTACGCAGACGGTGTCGAAGTTGAGTACGTCATCTCGACCGGAACGAGCGCGGCTCCGTTTGCCGCGGCCATGCAGTCCATGTTGAAGGAAAACCTCAACGTAACGATCAAGCTGCGAGAGGTTGACAGGCACGAGTTCGGCGAAATATGCAACTCAGGTGATTTCACGTTAGGTCCCGCCCATTGCGGCATAACGGGAGTGCCCACCGTGGACATCACGCCGGCATGGAACAACAAGTTCGTCTGTGGCGCGGCGGGCAACTTCACCAGATACTGCAATGAAGAGTTCGATGACATCGTGGCGAAGCTCAACGTAGAACAGGACCCTGCCAAGAGGTACGATCTGTTCCGTCAGGCCGAAGACCTGCTGGACGCCGACCCCCCGATTCTGCTGATCGGCGGCGATCAGGTCGATCCCATGTGGTGGAAGTACTTCAAGGGCATGGCTCTGAAAGAGCGCGAGTGGGGCCAGTGGGGACGCTTCGAGACTGCCTGGCTGGACAGATAGCTGGGTGATCCGGCTTGCAAACATACGTCATTCGCAGGCTGCTGCTGACGATACCCACACTCTTCGGGGTGACGGTGTTCATATTCCTGATCATGCGCGTGCTGCCGGGCGACCCCCTGGCTTCCACGGGCGATGCCCAGAGGATGATCATACTCACCGAAGAGCAGACAGCGGCAGCCCGCAAGGCGCTGGGGTTGGACAGGCCACTCTATATCCAGTACCTGGATTGGGTGGCCGACATCCTCAAGGGGGACCTGGGATACTCTTTCTTCCGCACAGAAGAGCCAATCCGTGAGATGCTCCAGAGGCGCGCCCCCGTCTCTACTCAAATAGCCTTCTTTGGAGTCATCTTCTCCTGGATCATAGGCTTGCCTGTGGGCATCATCGCCGCGATGCGCCGCAACACCCTTCTCGACTACGTCTCAAGGGTTGGGGTGACGGTCGGTATGGCTGTACCCAGCTTCTGGGTCGCTCTAACGTTGATTATTGTCACCGTGATCTTCTTCCAGTGGAAGCCGCCCATCGAGGTGGCGTTCATCTGGGATGACCCGTGGAAGAGTCTCCAGCAGACCGTGCCTCCCGCCGCCGTCTTCGCGATTGGAGGCGGAGCGCTCATAGCCAGGATGAGCCGCGCCACGCTTCTGGAGGTCCTTAACGAGGACTACATACGCACCGCCAGAGCCAAAGGCCTGATGAATCGCGCCGTGCTCTGGCGGCACGCGTTCAAGAATGCCGTGCTGCCGGTCATCACATTGTCCGGACTGCAGTTGGCGGGCATTCTGTCCGGCATGGTAGCGGTGGAGAGAGCGCTGGGGATACCCGGGCTGGGATTCGCCCTGATAAACGCGATTGACCAGAGGGACTGGATGGTCATCCAGAACCTCGTTCTGCTCTTCGGCGTAATCTACGTATTCGTCAACCTGGCGGTGGACCTTGCCTATGCGTGGATCGACCCGCGCATTCGCTACCGATAGGCGTAGGAGAATCTCCCCAGGAGATGAATAGGATGATGGAAGAACAGTCGAGCCCGGGAGGTCGGCACGTTGTCACCGCGGTGGTCAACTCATGCAAGACCTTTGTTGGGCCGGTCGTGCGATTCTACGGGTCTTCACCCCCGGGGGCCATAGCCCTGGCTCTGCTGGCCATAGTGGTAACTATCGCTCTCTTCGCGAACCAGATCGCGCCTTATGACGCCCTGCATACGGATTTCACCAATCTGAAGGGATCGCCTACCGTAAGCCACCCGATGGGCACCGACATTGTGGGGAGAGATGTCTTGAGCAGAATCATCGTGGGAACGAGGGTCTCCCTGCTTGTGGCATTTGTCTCGGTAGCCATGGGCGTCGGTGTCGGCTTCGTATGGGGTGTTTCTACAGGATTCATCGGTGGAAAGTTCGACCTTCTCGGCCAGCGGCTGCTCGACGTGCTCCTTTCCTTTCCGAGCCTAATCCTTGCGCTGCTGCTGATGATACCGCTTGGGCGAGGGCTTGGGACCGTTGTCCTCGCCATCGCTGTGATCACTGTGCCCGGAGCGGCGAGACTGGTCAGGTCGACGGCGCTATCAGTCACGCAGATGGCCTACGTGGACGGCGCACGGGCGATCGGCGCTTCCTCTAAGCGCATCATTGTGCGCCACGTGGCGCCCCAGTGCTTCGCCCCCATGATGATCATTGCCACGATAGACCTTGGAGGCGCTATCTTTACGGAGGCGACCCTGAGCTTCCTTGGCATGGGAATACCCCCCCCGAACCCTTCCTGGGGCCGCATGATAGGCGCCTCCCTTCAGGGTATGTTCACGCCGCCCTGGTGGCTCGTCATCTACCCCGGAGTAGCCATCACCTTAACGGTACTGTGTTTCAACCTTGTCGGCGACGGTCTCCGGGACCATCTCGATCCCAGGCTTAGGGGAAAGCTGGATTGAGATCCTCGCAGCGAAACACGCTCACCGGGCGTAGTACATGCCGAGGCAATCACCAACTCGGATTTCAAACCTTCCTACCCACGTTCCCGAATCTGCTATACTGGACGCAGGATTGGAGCCATACGGAGAAATGGGCGGATAATTCATGCGCAGAACCCTGATCTACTTGCTCATCATCGTGGCGGTCACCGCCATCGTCTTTACCCTTATCGGAGGCAGTGTCGGCGGAGACTCAGAGGTGCCGATAGACCGAGCCATCGCCATGACCGCGCGAGGGGAAGTCGACCAGATCGAGGTGAAGGGGGACACGCTCACCATCACCACCGCATCCGGCGAGACGCTCACCTCCCGCAAGGAGAGCGATTCGTCGATTGTGGAAATCCTACAGCGCGCCGGCGTCGATCCCATAACATCGCGGGTGTCGATCATAGTGAAGGGGCAGAGCGGCCTGTCGTCCTTCCTCGGCATCATGATCAACTTCCTCCCGCTCATCATATTCGGCGCCGTCCTGCTGTTCATGATGCGACAGGCGCAGGGCAACACCAACCAGACCTTCAGCTTCGGACGCAGCCGCGCCCGAATGTTCATGGGCAACAGCCCGCAGGTCAGCTTCTCCGACGTCGCCGGCGTGGAGGAGGCCAAGGAGGAACTTCAAGAGGTCGTGGAGTTCCTGAAGTACCCTGAGCGCTTCCTTGCGCTCGGGGCCAAGATTCCGAAGGGCGTGCTTCTCGTCGGACCTCCCGGCACCGGAAAGACGCTGATGGCGCGGGCGGTCGCCGGAGAGGCGGGCGTGCCGTTCTTCAGCATATCCGGCTCCGAATTCGTCGAGATGTTCGTCGGAGTCGGCGCGAGCCGCGTCCGCGACCTGTTCGACCAGGCGAAACGCAACTCCCCCTGTATTGTGTTCGTGGACGAGATAGACGCCGTTGGCCGTCATCGTGGCGCCGGACTGGGCGGAGGCCACGACGAGAGAGAGCAGACGCTCAACCAGATTCTCGTCGAGATGGACGGCTTCGACACAGGCACCAACGTAATCGTTATGGCGGCCACGAACCGCCCGGACATACTCGACCCCGCGCTCCTCCGTCCCGGACGTTTCGACCGCAGGGTGATTCTGGACAACCCGGACCTCAAGGGACGCAAGGAGATACTCGGCGTACACTCGAAGGGCAAGCCCCTTGATGAGGACGTCGATCTGGAGCGAGTGGCGCGCCAGACGGTCGGCTTCAGCGGCGCGGACCTCGCCAACCTCGTGAACGAGGCGGCTATCCTGACGGCCCGCCGCATGAAGAAGCTGATAGGAATATCCGAGTTCTCCGAGAGCATAGACCGCGTCACGGCAGGCCCGGAGCGACGCAGCCGAGTCATCACCGACCATGAGAAGGAGGTCACGGCGTACCACGAGTCCGGTCACGCGCTTGTCGCCCACGTTCTTCCGGATGCCGATCCGGTGGCCAAGGTCACGATAGTAGCTCGCGGACAGGCGGGCGGATACACCAAGACGGTGCCCGAAGAGGACCGCCACCTGATCACCAGAAACCAGCTTGAAGCGAGGCTCGCCATGGCGATGGGCGGGAGGGCCGCCGAAGAACTCGTCTTCGGAGAGATTACGACAGGGGCCAGCAACGACCTCGAACAAGCGACGAACATCGCCCGCACCATGGTCACCCGTTTCGGAATGAGCGAAAAGCTCGGACCCAGGACGTTCGGAAAGCGCGAGGAGCTTATCTTCCTGGGACGCGAGATCTCCGAGCAGCGCGACTACTCCGACAGCGTCGCCGAGCAGATCGACGATGAGGTCCACTCTCTAATCAGCGGCGCGTACCAGACGGCCATGAATATCCTCACGGACAACAGGGCCAGGCTAGACCACATCTCCAACTACCTCATGGAGAACGAGACGATCGAAGAAGACCAGTTCCCGGACATCTTCGACAATCCGCCCGCAGCGGCCCCAATGCCCGCGGACTGAGTGGGGCACATAGACAGGCCTGGAGAGAATCAGAGTGAACGTCTGGGTTGTCAGAGGGGGCAGAGAGGGTGAGTTCGAGGAATTCGCCTTACAGGAAGGCGTAGCCGTCATTGACTTCGGGCTTCGACGGAGCGTCTCTGACTTCACTGACAAGAACGATCTGATTGAGTGTCTGTACCGAGAGCCACGCTATGAAGACTTGACTAAGCCCAAGGTGACGTCGGCGGCTTCGCAACTTTGGCGATTCGCTAACGAGATTCATAGTGGCGATATGGTTCTGATGCCTCGTAAGAGCCCCAAAGTGGTTGCGGTGGGACGAGTAGCAAGCGATTATCACTTCCGCTCCGACTTGACGGACGTGGGGTGTCATACTCGCAAGGTGGACTGGCGGGCAGTAGATATACCGCGAGTAAACTTTGACCAGGATTTGCTCTACTCAATCACTGGCCAACTCACTCTCTTCCAGGTCAAGAAGGATAACGCGGCAAGTCGCATTGACCAAATCGCGAACGCTCACCTTGCTGGAAAGCCCGTGATCGAATCGGAAGCGCCGATCGATATTCCTGATGACGATACTCCCGACAGCAACTTGGATGAGCAGATCGAGGACCGTATCGTCCGACGGATCAGAGAGAAGTTCTCGGGACTGCGGCTTGAACGTCTTGTCGCAGCTATTCTCAGATCCTCCGGCTACGAGGCTCTGGAAACGAGAAGCGGACCTGATGGTGGCGTGGACGTTCTTGCCGGAAGGGGCGACATGGGGTTTGGGGAACCGCGGTTATGCGTACAGGTCAAGTCCGGGAGTTCCCCCGTTGGGTTGCCGGACTACAACCGCCTCCAGGGGAACATACAGGGTTTCGGAGCGCAACACGGATTGCTCGTTAGCCTATCGGACTTTACGAGTGTCGTCCGAAAGGAAAACGAGCGCTCATTCTTCCAGATTCGACTATGGGGTCCGCATGAACTCGTGGATAGTCTGCTCGAAACTTATGACTCGCTGCCAGCCGATATTCGGGCTGACATTCCGTTGCAGAGCCGCAGAGTCCTTGTTGAATCAGAGGAATGATGAAGGGATGATTCAGCCCTCTACCGCTTCCTTGAACCTGCGTATCGCGTCTATGTGACCTTGCGGCGAGTCGAATCCGGCGTTCATGGTGTTGACCGACATGTGAGTCGCTCCCAAGCCGCGCCATACTTCTACGCGCTCGCGCCACTCGGATTCGTCTAGGTTATTCATGGATACCCAGCTTTCGATGCCGATTGAGCTCGGGTCGCGGCCGGCGGCCTCGGCTTGGCGCTTCATGCTGTTTACCAGTTCGGCGCCGCGTTCGTCGGGCTGGAACAGCGGGAACCAGCCATCGCCGATGGTCGCTACGCGGCGCAGAGTTTGTGGCGCCGCGCCTCCGAACCAGACGGGTATCGGCTGCTGGACGGGCAGGGGATTCAGGCCGGCGTCGGTGATCTTGTGCCATCTGCCGTCGTAGTCTATTAGCTCGTTGGTCCACAGCTTACGCATCAGGTCGATCTGCTCCTCAGAGCGGCGTCCTCGGTTGTGAAAGTCTTCGCCGAGGGCTTCGTACTCCACCGCATTCCACCCGACGCCGATGCCGAGTCTGAGCCTGCCGCCGCTCAGGACGTCCACCGCCGCCGCCTGCTTGGCGACGAGCGCGGTCTGTCTCTGCGGAAGGATGATGACCGCCGTGACGAGTTCTATCGTGGCCGTGTGGCCGGACAGAAATCCGAACAGCACGAACGGCTCGTGGAAGGCGTCGGTGTGCCTGTACGCTCCGCTCCATCCGGACCTCGACTCGGCGTTCGCGCCCAGAACATGGTCGAACGCGATGATGTGGTTGTATCCCATGCTTTCGGCGGCTTGGGCGTACTCTCTGATGGCTCCGGGATCGTTGCCTATTTCGGTCTGCGGAAATACCGCTCCCAGCTTCATGGCGCGTTTCCTCCTGTCTGAATTGGGGTTGTCCGTAGTGTACTACATTGCGGCATAGACGAGGTTGTCCCGCAATGGATCAATACTCCTAGCGTCTCAGGGCCGGGGGCAGCATGTTGGGTATGGTGTCTTCGATTGGGAAGACTTCGCCGCACTCTTTGCAGGTGAGAGTTCCCTCGACGATTTCGTCGTCTTCTTGGGCTGAGATTTCGAGGTCGAGGTCGGCCCTGCATAGGGGGCAGACTAGTATCTGCATCAGGTCGAGGCGCATGATGTAATCCTTCGGCTTCTCTATTTGGCGATAGTAATGACAGTGGGGTAGTTGTTTGTTAGCGGATGGCGGCTTCGTATAGTACTTTGAGCAGGTCGGCCAGCAGGAAGACGATGACGCCGAGGACGATGATCATATTGTAGCCGGCCAAGGCTCGGACTATCTTGGCGAACGCTCCGGTGGGCGGTTCTTGCCGTTTTCGGTACTCTTCCAGGAGGGAATTGCGTCTCCTGTGGCCGCGGGCGAGTACGAACATCCAGATGCTGAGCGCGACCTTGACCGCGAGCACAATGGCATAGGTCACGCCGGTTACGCCCTCGCTCAGTCTGTCGAAGGTCAGGCTGATGCCGGTGACGACCAGGACGAAGAAACAGACGTCCACGAGGACTCTGAACTCGGCGGCGGTGTGGCGGTTGACCTCGCGGCCTTCGTTCTCCGCTTTGCGGAGCGCGGGCCTGAGTACGAACAGGTAGAAGATTCCGCCTCCGACCCAAGCTACGGACGCCGTCAGGTGTACCCACCTGACGACGAGCAGGAAGATGTCGTTTGGGGTCACTGGCGCGCTCCAAGATTCTAGGCCAATCCGAGTCGGGCGGGCATGAAACCTGCCCCTACATGATGTCGTGGATCAAGCGGGCGGGCATGAAACCCGCCCCTACATGATCTCATGGGTCAGCGGGCGGGCATGAAACCCGCCCCTACATGATCTCGTGTATTAGTTCCTCCAGCTTTTCAAGGTTCAGGGCGCCGGACCATCGGCGGACGACGTTGTGGTCGCGGTCGATGAAGATTGTCGTCGGGAATCCGGCGACTTTGTACTTTCTTACGATGTCTCCGGCGCCGTCATTCTGGATGTCGGGGCCGAGTAGGTAGTTGACGCCGAGTTTCTTGACGAATTTCTGGCCGTCTTCCACGGTGTCAAGGCCGACGAGCTGCACTCCTATAAACTGTACGCCGTCGGGCTTGAATTTCTGGTACGCCACTTCAAAGTCGGGCATCTCGGCGACGCAGGGCGGGCAGGACGGGAACCAGAAGTTGAGCACGACGGGCTGTCCGGCAAATTGGGACAGGCTGATGGTGTCGCCGGCGGATCGCTCGTCGTTCTCGAAGAGGACTAGGTCGAAGTCGGCGGCGGCCTCGGTGTCGGGTGTCGGATTGGGTTCCGTCGCTTCGGAGGCGCAGGCGGCTACTGTGATAGCGATGACAGGCAGGGCGAGAAGGGCGTACAGGTTTGTGATAGAGGGGTAAATCCTGAAAACAGACACTTTAGATTCTTCGCTCCGCTCAGAATGACAAGTTTTACAAATTAGCTTGTGGATACTTGGCAGAGTTTTGAGGGTTCCGTTCATCTATTGGATGCTTTGGCGGCTCTCGTCGGTTCAATTGGAGTTTTGCTCGGTGATCAGGTCCTGGCCGCGCTTCATGAGTTCTTTGGCGCGGTCAGGCGGAGTTTCGCGCGAGTCTAGGTAGCGTTGGAGAAGCTGCGAGGGGCCTAGTCCTTCGGCGGACGCGCCGTCGAGCCTGGTCCTGGTCTGTTCGGTGATTTGGCGCGAGATGTTGGCGACGTAGTGGGCGTCGGACAGCGCGGCGCGGATGCGGGCGTTGGACAGGAGCGAGTCGGCGCCGGACGGGATCTCAATGTTGAGCCGGACTATCGCGCCGGATACGTCGTGGCGGGAGATTTCGGCGGCGACGGACTCGTTGGGGTCGGGGTCACCGGGTTCTACCTTGGCGTTTATGGTGTGGAATCGCCTGGCGTTGACGCGCCTGAACTCGAAATCGGTCATGCGCCGGCCTTGCGGAGCCGTGGTGTCGAGATCGATCAAGCAGAAGCCCTTATCGTCGCGCTCCTCGCCGAAGTCGATTCGCTGAAGACTGCCCGAATAGACGACGTGCGGGCTTCGTCCGAGTATCTGGTGGCGGTGGATGTGTCCGAGTGCGACGTATTCGAAGCGGTCGAGGGCGACGGCACTTCTGAGGAGGACGTGGTCGGTTCCGAGCATCATAGACTGCTCTGAGCTTGTGACGGCGTCGTTGACGGTTACGTGCCCGGCGAGAATGGCGGGGATATCGGGGTCTAGGTTCTCGGCTTGCGATCTGATCAGAGCGGTGAGCGTCTCTTGAATCCTGTCGGTCACTTCTTCCGCGCTGAGGCGGCGCACGTCGTCTCTGGCCATGAACTGGCTCCGGCGTACCCAGGGGACAGCGACGATCTGGACCGGGCCGGACGGCGTCTCGATGCGGTAGGTCGCGGCATTGTCTCCGATAGTGACCCTGGGCTGGGCCAAGGTGCGGTAGATTTCGAGGGCGGTCGCCCGGCCCTGGACGTGGGGCGTGTCGTGATTGCCGACCAGCAGGAAGGACGGGATTCCGGCTTCGGAAAGGCGGACTATGCGCTTGGCGAACTCGCGCTGGTGGGTCTGAGACGGGTCGCGGCTGCGGTAGGCGTCGCCGCAGAAGAGGGCGAGATCAACTTGGGATTCGATGGCGCAATCGACGAGTTCATCGAAGGTGTCGAGAAAGTCTTGCAGGCGAGTGGATAGGCCGGTGGCGGGGTCTGTTCGGGAGTAGTTTTCGACGCCTATGTGGACGTCGGCGTAGTGGAGGATTTTCATTTGCTTAGTGGCTAGTGGTTAGTGGTTGGGAGAGTCTGTTGGCGAGTTGGGAGGGTAGGGTGTCGATGGGGACCCTTTCCTGGTTCATGGTGTCGCGGTCGCGGATGGTTACGGCGTTGTCGTCAATAGTATCGAAATCGACGGTGACGCATAGGGGCGTGCCGATCTCATCTTGGCGGCGGTAGCGCCTTCCGATGCTCTGGGTATCGTCGTACTGGACGAATCCGGGAATCAGTCCGGAGCCTCGGACGGTATCGAGAACTTTGCGGGCGGTTGGAGTTAGGCGCGCGTTTCTGGATAGGGGCAGGATTGCGACCTTGACCGGGGCGATCTCGGGATGGAGCTTGAGCAGCACCCGCGTCTGGGTACCTCCGGATGCGGTTGGGGCATCTTCCTCGGTGTAGGCATCGACCAAGAAGGTCATGACCGAGCGGTCCACGCCGGCGGCAGGCTCGATTACGTAGGGGACGACATGCTGCTTGCTGTCCTGGTCGAAGTAGGTCAGGCTCTGTCCGCTGGCCTCCATGTGCGCCTTGAGGTCGTAGTCGGTCCTGTTGGCGACGCCTTGAATCTCGCCCCAACCCCAGGGGTAGAGGTATTCGAGGTCGTAGGTGGCTTTCGAGTAGTGGGAGAGTTCGTCGGCGTCGTGCTGCCTGACTCGGATGCGGTCGGGATTGACGCCCAGCCCGGTGTACCAGCCGACACAGTCTTGTATCCACCGGTCGTGAGCTTCCTCGTCTTGTCCAGGCATGACGAAGTATTCGATCTCCATTGCCTCGAACTCGCGGGTGCGGAAGATGAAGTTGCCGGTGGTTATCTCGTTTCTGAACGCCTTGCCTATCTGCGCGATGCCGAACGGGAGGCGTTTGCGGGTGGCGGTGTGAACGTTGTCGAAGTTGACGAAGATGCCTTGGGCGGTCTCGGGACGGAGGTACGCCTCGGACGCCTGCTCCTCGACCGGGCCGACGAATGTCTTGAACATGAGGTTGAACTGTCGGGCGTCGGTAAGCTCGCCTCGGCAGTCGGGGCAGGCGGGACCTTCGAGGTGGTCTTCCCTGAAGCGGCGGTGGCACTCTTTGCACTCGACGAGGGGGTCGGTAAAGCTGGCGACGTGTCCGCTGGCTCGCCAGACGTCGGGGTGCATGAGTATGGCGGCGTCGAGTCCGACGACGTCATCGCGGCTCCAGACGAATGTGCGCCACCATGAGTCTTTGACGTTCTTCTTGAGTTCAACGCCTAGCGGGCCGTAGTCCCACGTGCTGGCCATGCCGCCGTAGATTTCGCTGCTCTGGAAGATGAAGCCTCTTCGCTTGCAGAGCGAAACGATCTTGTCCAGGTCCACCTGGGCTGCTGTCTCTGTCACTTGACCCTCGTTCCGGTGATGATGATTGAATATAGCAGGGTCGGAGGGGTTGTATCCACGAAGGACACGAAGAGCGCGAAAGCGGTTACGCCTGAACTGTGTGATTCTTGCGATTATGAGATGGGCGAAGCCGTCATGGGTCAGGCGGTTCTTCGCCGTCGTCTTGGTCTTCGGAGTGTGAGGGGTACATTTGGGCGAGTTTCTTTTGCCTGCGTTCTTCGACGGCGGGCCATGCCTTTTGGCGTTCGATGCGAAGCGTGAGCTCTTCGTCGAACTTGGCGGCCACTTCTCTGATTACATCGATATTATGGGCAATCCATTTCTTGGACGGCGCGGAGATGTTCCAGTCCATGCTTAGGTCTGGGGTGATGCCCTGCTCGTCCAACATGCGTTGGACATCCTCGAAAGTCTTGGTCAACCCCTCGTAGTCAATGAGGTGCTCGCCCTCGTGTCCTTCGGGCAAGGCTATACTTTGACTACAGTAGATGCAGCCCTTGGTCGGGTCAAAGACATATCCGGGTGGATAGTCAGGGTAGTCCTCGTCACTTAGGACGAGCTCAGGACGTTCTTGGACAGCCCTGAGTACATGCGTGGAGTCAGTGCCGAGCACACGGTCGACAAGGATGCCGGCGGCCCTGCGCCGGTGGTAAGAGGTGATCCTCGGTCTGTCTTCGGCTCCCCTTCGGCTTTGCTCAGGGCAGGCTTCGACAGGCTCAGGACATGCTCTGGCGATTTTCAGCAGGGCGTCGCGGAGGGTCTGGCCGTTGTTGGTGATGTCGAGAATATGCTGTTGGATGGTGAAGTGGATGGAGTTGGGGTCGAAAGCGCTCTTTTCACCCTCACCCCAGCCCTCTCCCTTGAGGGAGAGGGAGTTTTGGGCGGTGGGGGCGGGGCCGAGGGTGTCGTTCAGAGCATCGTTAATCCGAGTGACGGGCCTGGGGGACTCGGGTCCGCTGTGGGGGGTGTCTGAACTGTGATTGGCGCGATTATTGGATTCCGCTGATTCGGAGTCTCGTTCCGGCTCGGTTTCGGGAGCAGGGTCCGGGCTGGGATAGAGTTGCTTGGGGGGCTTGCCATACGCCCTGTCCATAAGGGAGTTGGCGGCGGCAATGCGGTCGTTGGTATTGGCGTTCTCATCGTCTTCGGCGATGTCGCGCAGAATCTCGATGAGCTCGAGTCCGTTGTTGGTCACATCGAGGATGGACTGGGCGAAGTCGAGCGCCGGGTTTGATGGGAACTGTTGGGTCGTTGTGGTCATTGGGTTTGGTAGTGGTTAGTGGTTGGTTGTACGGATGTGCGTTAGTATAGAGGATGTTAGAACGGGTGTCAAGGGGAGATTTTCGGGATGGGGTGAAATTGGGGGCAGTTTAGCGCGAGTCCTATTACGCTAGGTGCGGAGCACTTCGGTGAACACGCCGATGTCCAGTTCCTCAGCAGCGTCGCGGTCGTCCTCTCTCATACGCACTCCATAGAGGGCTGCGATCACCTTGGCGTCGGGCTCTCCAGAACCTGGGATCAGAGAGCGGAGGATGCGCCTGGACTCATCGGCCCTGACGACGTCCTCGCTATCTAGGGTATAGGCGACCTCGACGACCACGTAGATGGGGGTCGATGCGCCGTCAGTCCCGCTTCGCGCCCTGATGATCAGGTCGGTCGAGTTGAGCCTATCGACCTGTTCCTGAGCCGCGCCCGCTCTTCGGCAGGCTTCGAGGAACTGCTGAGTCGGCCCGTGCTCGGCGACCTCTCCGGCTACCACAGTGGGGGAGTGCAGGCCGTATCTGGACGGCGCAAGCTGCCGCATACGCCGCGTGGCCTTGTTTTCGACCACACTCCCTTTCAACTCGCCGAGGTCGTTGTCAATACGTTCGAGCTGGGTTTTCACACTCCCCTTGAACTCGCTGAGGTCGTTGTCAATACGTTCGAGCTGGGTTTCCATACGGCCTTGCCGTGCTTCCATACGGCCTTGCTGGGTTTCCATACGGCCTTGCCGTGCTTCCATACGGTCCAACCGGCTGTTCATACTGGCCATAAGCTCGACCAGTTGCTGCTGCGTGGCAGCGAGTGTCTTCACAACATCCGGCAGTTCCAGAAGGTCGTCCGTTAGGATGATCCGCCTAGCCTCAGCGCGAACCTCCGGGTTGTCTCGAATCTCTTTGAGCAGTTCACTGACCATCGCGAACCCCCTTTCGCTGCATTATATTCGATTTGGGGCTGCTTTCGCACCTGGTGGGCAGCTAGCGCAGGGCGGCGACCACGGCTTGGGTGTTGGAAGCGCCGCCGGTTATTAGGATGTCGGGCATGGTCGCACGTTCACCAGATGGAGCGTGGGTAGAATGACCTGATCGTTCTGTCGGACGTCACCAGCGGGCAGGAGTTCAGCACGGCGGTTGCTACGATAGTGCGGTCTGCCGGGTCCCTGTGTTCCCACCGGAGCTCGATGTTGACCAGCCAAGTTTCCATATCGACCGGGAGGACCTCAACGCCGATTAGTTGCTCCAGTCGTTCGGCATATTCCCTGACCGGAATCGGGATAGACAGCCCGCCTCTTCCAACCTTGACTCCAATTTCCCAGATCGAGATGGAGCTTACCAAGATGCGTTCTGCCTCGGCAATGGCTGCCTCTGCCGCCGCGGACAGGCGTTCATGATGCAGAGTCCAGAAGAGGAGCGCAGAGGTGTCCAGCACCACCATTATGCGTCAGCCCACTCGTCGATGGTCGCAGCGTCGACGTCCTCGTGGAATACCAATTGGCCCTGAAGTGGACCGAACAGCTCCTCCACACGCTTTTTCCTTCCAATGGGCTGTATTCGAAGCACCGGCCGGTTTCGATCGGTCACGATCAGCTCCTGTCCGTTGGCCTCTATGTCTCGAAACACGCGCAGCATGTTGGCCTTGAGCTTGCTCTTGGAGATAGTTGGCAATTGAGACTGACCTCTTTAGTGACCATAGTCATGAAAGTAGTCACATTGTACTTGCGGTGGAGGCATCTGTCAATTCAGGCGGCTAACTCAGGGCGGCGACTACGGCGTCGCCGACGGCTTCGGCGCTGGAAGCGCCGCCGGTTATGATTATGTCGGGCATGGCAACTCGATTCGAGAAGTGGCTTCCTTAGTTTGGCAGAGGGTCCGGCCTGCGTGGAGGATCGGGCCTCGGCGGGGGCGGCGGGATCGGCCTACTGTCCGGGCGTGGAGGAAGACTGCCCCTGTCGTCTCGCGTAATCGGCTCACGAGGCATACCGTTGCTCCACTACTCTGAAGGCTTCTTTCTCACAGGAATCGTTCAGAGATTCATCCAGATTCACGTTGGTTCTTTCCCCAACGACGCTCAGCCTACGCTCCAAGTCGCGGCGTCGCTCTCGCGCTCGAGATTCATCGACGGCGTAGGTCTCGATGTCCATCCACAGTTCTTCCCACTCGTTCTTCAGCATGGCACAGTCCGCGGTGACGAGGGTGAGAACGGCGGCATTCTTGCCGTAGTCCGATACCGCGTCCCATGCCGCAAGGCCGATGATCACTATGCCAAGCGCCGCAGTCAGCACAGTGAAAAGGAAGTCGGGCATGTTGGGGATGAAGATCGTGGCCTCGACAATGACGGATACCAGCAGGGCGTATCTCAGGAGTCTATGGCGAGTTTGGTATCTATCCGCAAGCGCACCGAAGTATCGGACGTATCTTTCGCCGTCCAGAAGGTCTTGCCACACGGCATTTCTAGTCCGGTCAGTCACCATAGTCATCATCACACCCCGCGCGATTCGATCCTCTATTCAAATACATCCTAGCATGGCTGATTGGCGTGTCAATAATTCTATCGCGGCTAACTCAGGGCGGCGACTACGGCGTCTCCGACGGCTTCGGCGCTGGAAGCGCCGCCGAGGTCCGGGGTTAGGGTCTCTCCGAGGGCGACTACGTTGGCGACGGCCTTCTGGACCGATTCTGCGGCGGCGTTCTCTCCGAAGTGGCGCAGCATCATCGCGCCGGAGAGGATGGCGGCGAGGGGGTTGGCAATGCCTTTGCCCATGATGTCGGGGGCGGAGCCGTGGACAGGCTCGAACATAGACGGGCAGCGGCGGTCGGGGTCTATGTTGCCGCTTGGGGCGAGTCCCATGCTGCCGGTGACTATCGCGCCGATGTCGGTGAGGATGTCTCCGAACAGGTTGCTGCCGACGACGACGTCGAACGAATCAGGGCGCCTGATGAAGTCCATACAGGCAGCGTCGATGAGCAGGGAGCCGGTGTCGATGTCGGGGTAGTCGGCGGCGACGTTCTCGAATGCCTTGTCCCATACGATCATACCGTAGCCGAGCGCGTTGGACTTGGTGATGGAGGTGACGCGCTTGGCGCGGTCCCGTCGGCGGGCGGCCTCGAAAGCGTAGCGGATTATTCGCTCGCAGCCCCTTCGGGTGAAGACGGCGGACTGGACTCCGAGCTCGTCGGCGGTGTCGGGATACACGAAGCCGCCGACGTCGGCGTACTCGCCCTCGGTGTTCTCGCGGATTACTAGCATGTCTATGTCTCCGGCTTCGTAGCCCTTGATGGGGCAGTCGATGCCCTCATAGAGGATACTTGGGCGCTCGCACACGTACTGGTCGAAAGAGCGTCTTATCGGGAGCAGAAGTCCGCCGAGGGTGACGTGGTCCTGGATGTCGGGATGTCCGACGGCTCCGAGGAAGATCGCGTCGGACTTGGAGAGGGTGTCGAGGCCGTCGGAGGGCATGACGACGCCGTGTTGGATGTAGTATTCGCTTCCCCATGGGCGCTCGACCCACTGCCAGTCGATGCCGTATTCCTTGCCGACGGCGTTGAGGACCTTGATGCCCTCCTCGATGACCTCGATTCCAATTCCGTCTCCCCTGATGACCGATATGTTGTAGTTGGACATTGGCGCCGCTCCGAGTGGACTTGGCTTCTATTGTAAGGGGGCGCGGCGGTGAATGCACGTTGTGGTAGAATCCACGAAGGACACGAAGGGACACCAAGTTGATAGTCCGCCGCGATTGTCTGAACTGTGATTTGTGTGATTCAGGGATTGCCATGATTCTCTGGGTCTCGATGCAACACTCTGCTTGAACTTGGAAGATGCGAGCATGTCTGAAGGTCTGCACAGGCTGGGCGTGGAGATGGTGAGAGGGATATACGTCATAGTCGATCCGGAGGCGACTCGGGGGCGGCCTGTGGTCGAGGTGGCGCGGGCGTCGCTGGAAGGCGGGGCGCGTGTGGTGCAGCTTAGGGACAAGCTGAGGGACAAGGGGCCGATGCTGGAGACGGCGCGCGAGTTGAAGGCACTGTGCGACGAGTTCGGCGCGCTGTTCGTGATGAACGACCACGCGGACGTGGCGCTCGTGTCGGGGGCGCACGGGCTGCACGTCGGGCAGACGGACCTGCCGGTTGAGGCGGCCCGCCGGGTTCTGGAGCCGCATCAGCTTGTGGGCAGCTCGAACGGGACGATTGAAGAGGCGCTGCGCTCGGCTGAGCAGGGGGTCGATTACATAGCGGTCGGGGCGATCTACGCGACGACGACGATGGGCAAGTCGGGGCGCAGGGCGCTGGGGCCGGAGATGATAGCGAGGGTCAAGAGTGCTGTCAGCCAGCCGGTTGTCGCCATCGGCGGGATCAACGAGACGAACATCAGGGACGTTGCGTCAGCCGGGGCGGACTGCGCCTGCGTGGTCAGCGCGATAACATTCGCGGATGATCCGCGGGGGGCTACTCGGAGGTTGGTGGAGTTGTTTGAGGGGCGATTGTCTGAACTGTGATTTATACGATTTAGGGATTGTCATGATTCTTTTGATTTCGTCGTCGGATAGGGGCACTTCGCGAAGTGCCTCTACGGGCATCCGGACATTGGCAGAGGAGCGGAAGTAATGACACGTCATACCTCGACGCAGGGACTGATTTTGACGATTCGGCGGGAGGGGGAGGCGGTCAATGAGATGCTGGCCTCGACTCATGCTGAGAGGGAGCGGGCGCTGTCGGCGTCCAGGACGCTGATCCGGTATTCCGCGAATTCGATCAGGGCGACGCACAGGGGCGAGTACGAAGAGTCACGTCGGCTGATCGCCGAGGCGGATGAGCTGCGGTCCACGCTGGAGGCGGGCAAGAGGGATCACCCGGAGGTCTATTTCGGCGGCTACGTGGAGGACGCTCTCAAGGAGTTCGTGGAGGCCCACGCGACACTGGCGTTCGCGGAGGGGTCGGCGCTGCCGACGATGGATGACCTCGGCGTGGGGCCTGCGGTCTATATTCACGGGCTGGCCGAGGCGGTAGGGGAACTGCGCCGGCTGGTTCTGGACCGTCTGAGGACGGACGATACCGCAAACTGCGAAGACCTGTTGCAGATCATGGACGAAGTTTACGCGGCGCTGGTGACGGTGGACTATCCGGACGCGGTCACGAGAGGGCTGCGGCGGACGACGGACGTTATGCGCGGGGTGATAGAGCGGACGAGGGGTGATGTCACGATGGCATTGAGGCAAGGAAGCTTGGAGCGGCGGCTGCGGGAGATCAGCGAGAGGATGGCGAATGACGGGCGGGCGGGATAGTAGTCAGGCGTCGCGGTATGCCTGTCCGCGCTGTACGACAGCCTCCAGCGCGCTGAGGTCGCCGGCCTCTACGACGTATCCCTTCGGCTGCGGCGGCCTGGGTTCGAGTCCGAGCGATTCGAGTACGGTCGGGTTGACGTAGTAGCTGTTGTATGTGAGCATCACGAGTTTCTCGAAGAAGTCTGATTGGTCAGCCTCAATCTTGCGTAGGACTTCGTCCTGGGTGTCGGCGTCGAGGTCCTCGAACGCGGAGCCGTTCCTTGCGGCCACGGTCCGGACGGTGGCGAGTCCGTCGGAGAAGAGGCGGCGGAGGTCGGCGGATTCGGATACCGCGCCGTCTAGGTAGTCGGCGACGCCGACCTCTCCCGCGCCTGGGTGGTCTCCCTGCCTGGGGATGATCCTGTCCAGCATGGCGGTCATGAGCGACTTCTGGGCTTCGCTGAAGAATGTTGGCATGGTGTGGTCACCCTCACCCTAGCCCTCTCCCTCAAGGGAGAGGGGATTGTTTGGTCAGTCCAGCAGGTTTCCGGCTTTGGTCTTGAAGGAGTCTGCTATGTGGAGCGCGACGGCCTGGATTGTCGAAGTTGGGTTGACGGCTCCGGCGGTGACGAAGACGCTGCCGTCGATGATGAAGAGGTTCTTGACGTCGTGGGCCTGTCCGGCTCCGCTGACGACGCTGGCGCCGGGGTCGTCGCCCATTCGGGCGGTGCCCATGAGGTGCCAACCTCCTCCGCGCAGCAGCGGAATGACATTGACGGTGTGGGCGCCCGCTGCCTCGAAGACCTCGGTGGCCTTAGCGATGCCGTGGTCGAGCATCTTCCGGCTGTTGTCGCTGAGGGTGTAGCTTACCTTCGGGGCCGGGATGCCGTCCGAGTCGGTAAGCTCAGGATCGAGGGTCACGCAGTTGTGCTCTTCGGGCAAGTCTTCGCCGATGACGGCGATGTGGGAAGTGTGTCCAAACCTCTCCGCAAATGCCGCATGGTGGTCGGAGCCCCAGGGCAGCCGTCCCGCGCCGTTGCCGTTGAGGGCGGTGGAGAGGGGGCCGAAGCCTCGGTTGACCTGGAAGGCGTAACCGCGCACGAAGCCACGGGATAGGTCGGTCTCGTAGAATTCCTGGGATATGAGGTTTGCGCCCAGAGGTCCCATGTAGCCGTCGACGCGCTCGTTGAACGTGCCGAAGAGGATCGAGTACGGGTGAAACATGAGGTTCTTGCCGACCAGGCCGGAGGAGTTGGCGATGCCATTAGGGAATTGCGGTGAGCGGGAGTTGAGCATCAGGCGGGGCGTCCCGATTCCATTGCAGGCGAGGACCACGGCTTTCGCCTTCTGTTCCTGGATGTTGCCGTCGGCGTCGTAGTAGAGAACGCCGTCGGCGAGTCCCTGAGAGTTGACCGTGATCTCCCTGACGCGGCAGCCGGTCTTGAGCCGCGCGCCGAGAGCGAGGGCCTTGGGCCAGTATGTGACGTCGGTGGAAGCCTTGGCGCGGCGGGTGCAGCCGATGTCGCACGGTCCGCAGTTGTTGCAGGCGGCGCGTCCGTCGTAGGGCGCGGTCAGGATGGTGGCGTCGGAAGGCCACCAGTGCCAGCCGAGCTTGTCGAATCCTCGGGACATGACGCGGCCCGGGTGTCCGAGCGGGAGCGGCGGGGTCTGCCGCTCGGACTTGGGCGGGTAAGCGGTGTCGCCCGTCATGCCGGCGACGCCCATGATGCGGTCGTTGGTGTCGAAGTAGGGTTCGAGATCGTCGTAGGTGATCGGCCAGTCGTCGGCGACGCCGTCGAGCGTCTTGGTGCGAAAGTCGGAGGGATGGAAGCGGGGGAAGTGCGCGCTCCAGTGTATGGTGCTGCCGCCGACGGCGTTGTACATCAGGGGCGCGATGGCGGAGTCGGAGTCGTTGACGGGGTAGTCCTCGGGAAGGCCCCTGATATTCGGGTTGGCGTTGAAGTCGGTCTGGCGGTGTGTCTCCCAATCCGGCTGTGTGGAGGGGTATTTGGAAGGGTCGAGCCATCCTCCCTGCTCCAGGCAGAGGACGTCGAACCCGTCTTTGACGAGGCTCCAAGTGAACGCGGCTCCGGATGCGCCGGCTCCGATCACCAGGACATCGACCCTATCGTTTGAATCGGTCATGTTGGCCTTCCTGTCGAAGAAGTTCGCGGGATTATAACATTTAGGTCGCAACTTGACAGCAGATTTACAGGGCGGCGGCGGGTCTGTAATATGTACGCACGAGGCTGAGAGATTCCTCCGCGCAACGACTCTCAGTCTCTTTGATTATCTTGGGAGCCGACATGAACCAGCGTCAACGGTTTCTCACACCCGAGGGAAGAGACCGGCTCAGAGAGGAGCTCGTCGAACTCAAGACTGTTCGACGTCCGGACGTTGCCGCTCGGATTCACATCGCCACCGAGGGCGGCGGCACGGTGGATAACGCCGAGTATGAGGAGGTCAAGAACGAGCAGGCGTTTGTCGAAGGTCGGATACGCGACCTGGAAGAGGCGCTCTCGAACGCGGTCGTGGCGGAGCGAAGCGCGGACGCCGGGGACAGGACGCAGATCGGCTCGTCAGTGACGGTGAAGGCGCAGGACAGAAAATTGAGGGAATACCAATTGGTTGGAAGCGCGGAGGCGAATCCGCTGGAAGGCAAGATTTCCAACGAATCGCCCGTCGGTGAAGCGCTCCTCGATAAGCAAGTTGGCGACGTAGTCGAGTACAAGACGCCCGGGGGAGTCCAGAAACTCACCATCGTCAAGATCGACTAACCGCCTCGGCTAAGTCAGGAAAGATATCTACACACGTCCCCTAGGAGAACACAGAACAGATGCCGACCCCATCAGACGAGCTTGTGCGGATTCGACTGGAGAAGCTGGAGCGGCTCCGCGCCAAGGGGATAGACCCGTACCCGCGCACCTACGACCGGACGCACACCGCCAGGGAGGCGGTGGAGCATTTCGAGTCGGCGGAGGTGTCGGGCGAGGGCGAGGCCGAGATGGAGGAGGTGTCCGTCGGCGGCCGCATAACGGCGATGAGAGGAATGGGCCGGGTGACGTTCTTCGACATCATGGACGGATCCGGCAAGGTGCAGGCGATGTTCAGAAGCAACGCGCTCGGCGAAGACTACGACACGCTCCGCGACCTGGACATCGGTGACTGGATCGGCGTCGGCGGGCCGGTGATGCGGACGCGGACGGGGGAGGTCACGGTGCAGGCTAACAGGTTCAGCGTGCTGTGCAAGTCGCTGCGCTCCCTGCCGGACAAGTGGCATGGACTGACCGATACCGAGGCCAGGTATAGGCAGCGATACCTAGACCTCATATCGAACCCGGAGGCGCGGCGGATCGCGGTGCTCAGGAGCCGCATGGTCAGCGCGATACGGCGGTTCATGGACCGGCGGGGCTTCATCGAGGTTGAGACGCCCGTGCTCGTTCCGGTGCCGGCCGGCGGCATGGCTCATCCGTTTGAGACTCACCACAACGCGCTCGACAGGGATCTGTTCCTAAGAATCGCGACCGAGTTGCATCTGAAGCGGCTGATCGTCGGCGGACTGGAGAAGGTCTATGAGATAGGGCGGATATTCAGGAACGAGGGGATAGACCAGAACCACAACCCCGAGTTCACATCCATGGAGTCTTACGAGGCTTTTGCGGACTACAACGACGTAATGGAACTGGTCGAGGAGATGGTGAGCACCGTAGCGGTGGAGGTGACGGGCAGCGCGACCGTCGAGTACGGAGAAGACACGGTTGATTTCTCCCCTCCGTGGCGGCGGCTTCCGCTTGTGGACCAGATCGAGGAGCGCAGCGGCATCGACATTCTTGAGCATAATGACGTGGAGAGTCTTCAGGACGCGATGGACGGAGTGGGCATCTCCACTCCGGAAAAGACTAGCTGGGCGGGACTGGTGGACAAGCTGATCTCAACGAAAGTCGAACCTAGGCTGGTGCAGCCTTCGTTCTTGGTGGACTATCCGGTCGAATGCTCGCCGCTCGCCAAGAGGACGCCGGGCGATTCTCGGCTCGTCGAGCGGTTCGAAGGATTCGCCGCCGGAATGGAGATAGCGAACTCTTTCACGGAGTTGAATGATCCAGTGGACCAGCGGGCTAGATTCGAAGAGCAGGAGGAGTTCCGCGCGGAGCTTCCGAACGAGGAGTGGGACAGGCTGGACGAGGACTTCCTGACGGCAATCGAGTACGGAATGCCGCCAACCGGCGGTTTGGGCATTGGGATGGACAGGCTGGCGATGCTGCTGTCGGGTCAGCGCACCATCCGAGAGGTGATGCTGTTTCCGCAGCTCCGGAGTTGACACGGTGAGACTCAGATTCGCGCCCAGCCCTACGGGGAACCCCCACATCGGCAATGTGAGGACGGCCATATTCGGCTGGCTTTTCGCGCGGAAGCACGGGGGGAAGTACCTGATCCGGGTTGAGGATACCGACCGGAGCCGCCGGACGGAGGGCGCGGTGGAGTCTATGCTGGAGTCGTTGCGCTGGGTGGGACTGGATTGGGATGAAGGCCCGGACGTCGGGGGCGACGCGGGCCCTTATGTACAGTCCGAGAGGCTGGACCTTTACCACGACTTGGCGCAACGGCTGATCGAATCTGGCCACGCCTACCGCTGCTACTGTAGTCCAGAGCGGCTGGACGAGATACGCGACACTCAGCAGAAGCGGGGCGACGAGGTCATCGGCTACGACGGGCGGTGCTCGGAACTGACGGCTACGGATAGTTCGAGCAGGGAGCGAGAGGGCGCGCCGTCGGTCGTCAGAATCAGGATGCCGGACGAAGGCACGTCGGCGCTGGACGACATCATCTTCGGACATTTGGAGTTCGAGAACCGACTGTATGACGACTTCGTCGCGCTCAAGTCGGACGGGTTCCCGACGTACCACTTCGCTTCGGTGGTAGATGACCACAGCATGGGGATAACCCACGTCACGCGGGCCAAAGAGTGGATATCCAGTATTCCGCGGCACGTCCAACTTTACTCCGCGTTCGGCTGGGAGATGCCCGAATTCGCCCACATGCCTGTGATTCTCGCTCCGGATAAGTCCAAGCTGAGCAAGAGACATGGGGCGGCGTCGGTGATGGACTACCGAGATATGGGCGTGCTTCCGTCGGCGCTGATGAACTACCTGGCGCTGCTGGGGTGGTCGCTGGATGACAAGACGGAAGTGTTCTCGCCGGACGAGCTTATCGAGGCTTTCGAGCTTGGCAGAGTAAGCAGGTCTGACGCCGTGTTCGACATAGACAAGCTGCTGTCGATAAACGGCCAGCACATCCGGCGGTCTTCGGACGAAGAGTTGGCCGATCATCTGGGCAGATATTGGAACGACTCGCCGCCGGATTTCGACGTGACGTCCACACCGGATAAGATCGCGCAGGTGACTCCGCTGGTCAGAGAAAGGCTGAAGACGCTCAACGATGCCGCTCCGTTGGTCAAGTTCGTCTTCACCGAAGAAGTCCCGGTGGATCCCACAGACCTAGTACAGAGAGGAATGGTCCCTGAGTCAACTAGACATGCCTTGAATGCTGTACGGGAACGACTTAGAGATCTCGATACTTTCGACGCTCCGTCAATTGAAGAGGCACTCGAACCATTGTACGAAGACATGGGAATCAAGAGAGGCCGCCTTCTGGGTACACTCCGAGCGGCAACTACCGGGCAGAGAGTGTCGCCGCCGATATTCGAGTCGATGGAAGTTCTCGGACGGGAGCGGACGCTGAACCGAATTCGGAAGGCGATAGACGCACTCTAGCAAGATACATGGCAGGAAGACTGAAATGACTCTCAAATCCACACTTGACGACCACATGAAGCAGGCCATGCGGAGCAGAGACAATCTGCGGCGGGACGTCATACGTTACCTGAGATCCGAGATACGCAACCAGGAGATCAGGGTGCAGCATGACCTGGACGACCAGGAGGTCATTCAGGTCCTCGCAAGGCAGGCGCAGCAGCGGCGGGACAGTATCGAGGCGTACCAGGCGGCAGACCGCGCCGACCTCGTTCAGCAGGAACAGTCCGAGCTCGTCGTCATCATGGAGTACCTGCCCCAGCAGATGACCGAGGAGGAGATAGTCGAGCTTGTCAACAAGACCGTGGCCGAGGTCGGGGCGCAGGGGCCGTCGGACATGGGCAAGGTGATGGGCCGAATCATGCCGCAGGTGAGGGGTCGCGCGGAAGGCCGAGCCGTGAGCGCGGCGGTCTCGCAGATTCTTAGGGAGATGTGACGGCGATTGCGGCATCGGTTGCCTATATGCCCCGACCTGCACTGAAAGGTAGGCGAAAGGAGAAACCTACTTATGACTACACAGGACCGGCTGACAACGGCGGAGGAGAACATAGAGCGCCTTATTAACCTGAACGAGAGCGTCGTTCAACTTATAGTGCGTATGGACCTCCGAATCGAGCAGAACCGCTTGGCTATCGAGCAGAACGAGCGGCATATCCAGCAGACGCAACGGCTGTGGATCGCCGTCGCCAAGCACTTCGGTCTCCTCGACGAGATAGACTTCGACACGGAATGACACGGTGACGGGTGAAGCATTGGAATTCGGCGTAGTTGTCTTTCCGGGGACTTGGAGCGACGGCGATTGCTATGACGCCGTGACGGTCAATCTGGGCGAGCGGGCGCGGTATGTCTGGCACAAGGACTCCGACCTCTCAGGCGTGGACTGCGTGATAGTGCCGGGCGGGTTTTCTTATGGCGACTATCTCAGGGCGGGGGCGATTGCAAGGTTTTCTCCGGTGATGAGGTCTATCGAGCGGTTCGCAGAGGAAGGCGGGCTGGTGATAGGCATCTGCAACGGATTCCAGATACTGTGTGAGGCAGGCCTTCTGCCCGGCGCGCTTATGCGGAACGACCATCTCCAGTTTCGCTGCCAGTGGGTCAATTTGCGCGTCGAGACTAGCGACACGCCGTTTACCAACCGGCGCGACGTTGGCGACGTTCTGGCGGTCCCCATATCGCACGGCGAGGGCAACTACTATGCCGACGCCGAGGCGCTGGACGGTCTTGAGTCGAACGGGCAGATCGTCTTTAGATACTCGGATGGGCAGGGGAGCGTAACGCAAGAGTCCAATCCCAACGGGTCAGCGCGCAACATCGCGGGGATAATCAATCGGCGGGGCAACGTGCTGGGCATGATGCCGCATCCCGAGCGCTGTTGCGACGAGTTGATGGGCGGTACGGACGGACTGGCGATCTTCGAGTCTATTCTGCGCGCCGTATCGCCCGTAGGCGGCAAGGATTCTTCCTCGTGACTGTCTCGCGTCAGACCTTAGACGAACTGGCAATCTCCGATGCCGAGTACGAGGCGATAGTCGAGCGTCTTGGGCGGGAGCCCAACCACCTGGAGCTCGGGCTGTTCGGATCGCTCTGGAGCGAGCACTGCGGATACAAGCACTCCAAGCCTCTCCTGCGAATGTTCGACACGGACAGCGACCGGCTGCTGGTCGCGCCCGGCAGCGAGAACGCCGGGGTGGTGGACATAGGCGAGGGCTGGGCCGTTGTGATGAAGATCGAATCTCACAACCACCCGTCCGCTATCGAGCCGTACCAAGGGGCTGCGACCGGCGTCGGCGGAATCGTCAGAGACATATTCGCCATGGGCGCGAGGCCGATCGCGCTGCTCAACTCGTTGAGATTCGGTCCGCTGACCGAACCGGGAAATCGTCGGCTGTTCGAGGGCGTTGTCTCCGGCATCTCGGGATACGGGAACTGCATAGGCGTGCCGGACGTGGGCGGGGAGGTCTATTTCTCTCCAAGCTATACGGGCAATCCGCTAGTCAACGCGATGTGTGTCGGGCTGCTCAGGCACGATGAGCTTAGGACAGCGGACGCGGGCGGCGAGGGCAACCTTCTTATGCTGGTCGGAGCCGACACGGGACGGGACGGGATTCATGGAGCGTCCGGCTTGGCTTCCAAGACTTTCGACGACGACCGCGAATTGAGGCCAACTGTGCAGGTGGGGAACCCGTTCCTCGAAAAGGTACTGATAGAGGCGTGCCTGGAGGCGGCGCGCAGCGACGCCGTGGTCGGAGTTCAGGACCTCGGCGCAGCCGGACTCACCAGCGCGAGCGTCGAGTGCGCCAGCAACGCGGGAGCGGGCATAAGGATCGACGTGGTAAACGTGCCGCGTCGCGAGTCCGGCATGGAGCCGTATGAGGTCATGCTCAGCGAGTCCCAGGAGAGGATGCTGGTGGTAGTGCGTCCGGGAGGGGAGAAGGAGATCGAGGCGCTGTTCGACAAGTGGGACCTGCGCTCCGACGTGATAGGCGAGGTGACATCTGACGGGATCGCGACCATTCTGGACGACGGGGAAGTGGGCGCCCAAGTATCGGTCGATCTGCTGACCGAGCCGCCGCTGTATCGGCTTCAGGGGGTCAGACCGGATTGGCTGGATGCGCTTCAAGGTTCGGATCTGTCCCGGCTGCCGCTGCCGGACTCGACTCCGAAGTCCGTCTTGCTGAGAGCGCTCGCGTCTCCCAATATCGCAAGCAGGGAATGGATATACCGCCAGTATGACCACCAGGTGCAGACGAATACGGTCGTCCTGCCGGGCGGCGACGCGGCGCTTCTCAGGTTGAAGGGGACACGCAAGGGGCTGGCGGCGGCGACGGACGGCAACGGCAGATACTGCTACCTCGATCCCTACGTGGGCGGCATGATCGCAGTGGCCGAGGCGTGCCGGAACGTGTCATGCACGGGCGCGACTCCGATCGCGCTCACCGACTGCCTGAACTTCGGCAACCCCGAAAGGCCGGAGGTCTATTATCAGCTTGAGAACGCGATTGGGGGCATGGCCGAGGCCAGCAGGCGATTCGACGCTCCCGTAATCAGCGGGAACGTCAGCCTGTACAACGAGTCGCAAGGAGAGGGCATCTACCCTACACCCGTCGTCGGCGCTCTCGGGGTCACGGAAGACGTTACATCGCATGTCACAGTCGGTTTCAAAGACGACGGCGATCTGATCGTGCTGCTAGGCCGCGACTCGCTCGACGCAGACCCGGCGGACCTGGCGGGCAGCGAGTATCTTGAGTTCGTACACGGCATGGTCGAGGGACAGCCACGCATCGACCTCGATCTCGAAGCAGCCGTGCAGAGAGCGTGCAGAGAGCTAGTCACCGCCGGCGTCGTCAAATCGGCGCACGACTGCTCGGATGGTGGCCTTGCGGTAGCCATATCGGAGTCCGTGATCGCAGGAAGAGTCGGGGCGCGGGTGGACGCCGAGCTCGGTGCCAGATGGGACGCCGGGCTATTCGGAGAGGGGCAGTCACGGATAGTGGTCAGCCTGGAACCGGATAGGCTGGGGGATCTCCGAGCGGTGTGCGAGGCTGAAAGTATCCACTGGACTGTCATTGGGACGGTGTCGGGCGACTCGGTCGAGTTCTCCGGTCTTCTGACGGTATCGCTTGACGACTTGACCGAGGCGTACACGTCCGGGCTTCCGGCGGCATTGTCGGGAACAGGCGGCGGCCAGCAGTCATGAATCTAGTAGTAGTTCCATCTAGTTCTGATGGACGATTAGATTGTTCACCCTCACCCCTTCGACAAGCTCAGGGCAGGCTCTAACCCTCTCCCATCAAGGGCTTAAAGGGGTAGGTATTCACCCTCACCCCAACCCTCTCCCAGAGGGAGAGGGGGCCTGTTGATTGATATTCGTGGTTGTTTTTGCATTTACCTACCCTTGTCAGCCCATCAAGGGAGAGGGGATCTCGTCGGAATACTACGAGTTGGACGGTTAGGTCAGCGTATAGGGTATATCCAGCTCGCTGGTGATGTCTTGGAACCACTCTATGACTTCGGGATGGAACGGGATGCCGTGCTCTGCCCTTAGTGACTCTTCCTCGGATTCGGGCAGGCCGGGGAACAGGACGCGGTCGTGGCCGGGCGCGGTTGGAGTCTCTCTCAGCATTCTTAGGAAGTCGTCCATGGTGCGCTTGAACTCGGCGGTGTCCATGAACGCCTCGACGTTGTACGCCGTGACCATGTGGCCGAAGTTGGGGCGTCCCGGCGCCATACCGAAGCCACCTCCGGTCAGTATCCCCCCCAAGATGTCCACGATGCACGCGAGGCCGTAGCCCTTGTGCGATCCGGACTCACGGGTGCCGCCGACCGGAAGAAGGAACGAGGTCGCTCGACCTTCGTAGCCCGGCATTGGGGGATCGACTTCCTCCATAATCGGCACGCCGTCAGCGTCGCCGACCCAGCCGGGCAGCAACGTATTTCCCAGCCGCCGCGCAAGTCCGAGCTTGTTGCCCGCGACGGTGCTTGTGGCGGCGTCAAACACGAATGGCGGCTCCTTGTCGGCGGGCGCGGCCACGGCGATCGGGTTCGTGCCAAGACGCGGCTCAGCGCCGAATGTCGGGAGAACCCCAGGGGGGCATGATGTTACGCATAGGCCGATCTGGTCGTGTTCAAGGGCCATCATGGCGTGGTAGGAGGCCATTCCGAGGTGGCGCGAATTGTGGATCGTCACCATACCCACGCCCACGTTCTTGGCCTTCTCTATGGCTATCTCCATCGCCTTTGGGGTTACGATGATCCCCAAGCCGCGGTCCGAGTCTATGTTGGCGGTCGCGGGTGTCTCGCGGGTTATCCGCCAGTTCGGAGCGTTGTTGAGCTCGCCCGATCCGTAGCCGGAGACGTAGGCGCGCAGCATGTTGGAGACGCCGTGAGTCTCCACGCCGCGCATGTCGGCCTTGACCAGCACGTCGGTGGCGAGGTCGCTGTCTTCTTGGTTTACTCCCATCTTTCTGAAGATGGTCGAAACGGTCTCTCGGAGCGGGGCTTCCCGCACCATCACCGCCTGGTCCTGGGGCACCTTGAAATGTTCTAGCATGAGCGACCTCCCGATTCGGGTTCTGAGTTTAGGGTAGTGTACCACGCGCGGACCGCTGATGCCTGCGGTTAGATTTGTCTAACCGATAATGTAATGGTTGACACATCCAATGAGTTAGTGCATACTAACTTACTGAATTAGTATATCCATATCAAATCAGGATGCGGGAGTTTAGCGTGATCGCGTCTCGATTCTCAGCAAGGCATATAGTTGGGAAGTCCGGTCTCGCCCTTTGGACGGCGGTCGTGGTTGGAATCCTGCTGCTCTCCGTCGGATGCAGTTCGGGGGATACAAACCAAGACACCACCGCAGAGAAGGGAGCCACCGCGGGCACGGAAGAATCCGGCAGGTTGGTGGTCTATTCAGGACGCAGCGAGTCGCTGACCGGTCCGATCATCGAGCAGTTCGAAGAGGCCACCGGAATCGACGTGCAGGTCAAATACGGCAGCACGTCCGAGATGGCGGCCACTCTCCAGGAGGAGGGCAGGCGCTCGCCGGCGGACGTCTTCTGGGCACAGGACCCCGGCGCGCTGGGGGCACTGTCCGAGATGTTCAAGCCGCTGCCGTCCGACGTTACCCTGGCCGTGCCTGAGTGGGCTAGGTCCTCGAACGGCAAGTGGGTCGGAGTATCCGGGCGAGCGAGGGTCATCGTCTATAATACCGGCCTGAGCGAAAGCGAGTTACCGAATTCGGTACAAGAGCTTACTGACCCGAAGTGGAAGGGCCGAATTGGGTGGCCTCCGACCAACGCATCGTTTAGGGTCATGGTCACGGCCATGCGGCACCTTTGGGGTGAGGATGAGACGCGCGCTTGGTTGGAAGGCATGTTGGAGAACGACGTAAAGGTGTTCCCCAAGAACACTCCCATCGTGGAGGCCGCCGGAAAGGGCGAGGTGGACGTCGGGCTGGTCAACCACTACTATCTCCATAGGTTCCTCGCCGAACACGGCGACGACTTCGGCGCGCGCAACTTGTTCCTCAACGACGGCGGCCCTGGAAGCCTAGTGATGGTCGCCGGCACGGGTATCCTGAGCGCCGCGTCGAACTCGGTCAACGCCGAGGCGTTCGTGAGGTTCCTGCTGTCGAAGGTCGCTCAGCAGTACTTCGCGGCATCCACTTATGAGTATCCGCTGGTCGAGGGCATCAAGACTCACCGGCTTCTGCCTCCCATCGAGAATTTGAACGGGCCGGACATAGACTTCGCTCTTCTGGACGACTTGGCCGGCACTGAAGAACTGCTGCGGAGCACGGGCGTGATTCCGTAGAGCCAAGGACAAGCGCTGAATACTATCTCGCTGCTCCCAAGCCTGGCGTGGCCTAGCGGCAGGCCACGCCCGCCGGCGCTGCTGACTGTGCCCGCGCTGATCGTTGGCGCCGCCATGGCTCTGCCGCTGGCCTACCTCGCGGTCAGGAGCCTCGGCGCCCCGTCAGAGGCTTGGGAGCTTTTCTTCAGGGTTCGCACCGCTCAGATTCTATGGCGGTCCGTTCTCCTGGTGATTGTCGTGACGGGCGGAACACTGCTCATCGGCGTTCCGCTCGCATGGCTGACGGCGCGGACCGACATGCCGATGCGCCGCCTTCTGTCGGTACTAGTCGCGCTGCCACTGGTGATACCGACCTACGTCGGCGGCTTCCTCGCAGTCTCGGCGCTGGGGCCGAAGGGCCTGTTGCAGGATATTCTCGAACCGCTCGGCGTTTCACGGCTGCCCGAGATCTACGGACTTCCGGGCGCGTCGGCAACGCTCATCCTTCTGAGCTATCCATACGTCTATCTCACGGTTAGGGCCGCGCTGACGCGAATGGATCCTAGCTTGGATGAATCGGCGCGTCTTCTGGGACACGGCACGGCCAGCACGTTCTTCAGGCTGACGCTTCCGCAGCTTCGCCCGGCGATGATATCCGGATCGCTGCTCGTCGCGCTCTACACACTGAGCGACTTCGGCGCGGTGTCGTTGATGCGCTACGAGTCATTCACTTGGGCGATATACCAGCAGTACCAGGCGGCTTTCGCGCGGACCATCGCCGCCGTGCTCGCGCTCGGCCTGGTCGGACTCGCGTCGGTCGTGCTGGTTCTCGAAAACTTGGCGCGGGGCCGGAGTCGTTACTATCGGTCGTCTTCCGGTTCGGAACGGCCTCAACCGACAGTTCGGCTGAAGGCGCTGAGATGGCCTGCCGCCGGAGTCGCTTGGCTCGTCGTTCTCGCGGCGCTGGGGCTTCCCACGTTAGTCCTCGGCTACTGGCTCGTCAACGGCATGTCCGCCGGCGAACCTCTCTTGCTGCTGTGGCGAGCCGCTTGGAACGCGGTGGGCGTGTCGCTGCTGGCGGCTGTCGCGTCGGCGCTGCTGGCGATCCCGGTCGCGGCGATTATGGTTCGGCATCCCGGCCCGATCTCGACGATGGTGTACAGGGTCAGTCACACCGGATACGCCATGCCGGGGATCGTGGTCGCGCTCGCGCTGGTGTTCTTCGGCAGCCGCCTCGTGACTCCGCTCTATCAAACAATCTGGCTTCTGTGCTTCGGGTACGTCATCCTGTTCCTGCCGGCCGCGCTCGGAGCGGTCCGTTCATCTCTGGCGCAGATCAGCCCAAGACTGGAGGAATCCGCCAGAGTTCTGGGCAGGAGCCCATTGCGTGTTATGCTGTCAGTCACCGGGCCTCTGATGAGGTCCGGACTGCTGATGGGAGGCGCGCTGGTCTTTCTGCTAACTATGAAAGAGCTTCCGGCAACTCTGATTCTGGGACCGCTGGGCTTCAAGACGCTGGCGACCGCGGTGTGGTCCGCCTCTGAAGAGGCGTTCTTCGCCCGCGCCGCAGCGCCCGCGCTGATGCTGATTCTGGTCTCGTCCATTCCCATGGCGGTTCTCGTGCTGAAGGAGCGTAGCGTCAGGCAATGAGCGCTCCGGTTATCCGGTGCCTTGGCCTCACCAAGAGGTTCGGCGCTGTTCTCGCCGTCGATGCGGTGGACCTCGAGGTCTGGCCGGGCGAGATAGTGTCGATTCTCGGCCCGAGCGGGTCGGGCAAGACGACTTTGCTGCGGCTGATCGCCGGTTTCGAGTTGCCTTCAGAAGGCTCGATACACATCCAGGACCGTGAAGTATCGGGTCCACGGCTCGCCATTCCTCCCGAAGAGCGCAACATCGGAATGGTCGTCCAAGAGTACGCTCTGTTCCCGCACCTGAGCGTGGAGCGCAACATCGAGTTCGGCCTGCAGAAGCTCTCCGAGGGCACTCGTCCCGGAAGGGTCGAGCAGATGATGGACCTGGTCGGAATGGGCGGGATGGGAAGCCGATTCCCTCATGAGCTGTCGGGCGGACAGCAGCAGCGAGTCGCCTTGGCCAGAACCCTCGCTCCGAACCCCGTCACGGTGCTATTGGACGAGCCGTTCAGCAATCTCGACTCGTCGATGCGGCAGCGGCTGAGGGACGAGGTCGAACGGATACTGCGCTCCGAGAGCGCCGCCGCGATGTTCGTGACGCATGATCGCGAAGGCGCGTTCGCGATGGCGGACAGGGTAGGGGTGATGGTGGAGGGGGAGCTTCTGCAAATCGACACGCCGGAGCGGGTGTATCACTTTCCGGCGACCCCTGATATTGCCAGGTTGACCGGCACGTGCGACTTCATCCCCGGAGTCGTGAGGGCGGACGGGAGGGTCGATACGGAGTTGGGAGCGCTGAAGTGCGTATCTCCCGACGACGGTCTGTCTGCCGGCCGCGGCGTCTCGACGCTCATTCATCCCGACGACTTGGAGTTGATTCCGGACCGGGAAGGTCAGGGGATCGTCGTATCGCGCGAATTTAGAGGCGACGAGGTGATTCTCAAGGTCAGGCTGGACTCAGGCGCGGTCGTTAGATCGAGACGGCGGTCGTTCTCGACGCTGCCGGCCGGATCTCGCGTAAGACCGAGCGCGGTCAAGACGATACCGTTTGTGGTGTATTCTGAGGAGTAGCGACGCCTGGCACTGGACTTCTGGCTTCCATGTTGAGGGACTTGGATATTCCGAGGGAGGATTTTTAGTTATGCGGTACGTCTATCCATGTGTGCTCACACCGGAGGATGAGGGTGGTTTCTTTGTGTCTTTCCCGGACGTTCCAGGCGCCTTGACTTGCGGAGACGATAGGGGTGAGGCGCTGGAGATGGCGGAGGACGCCCTAGCCGTTGCCCTGGCGGGGTACGTGCGCGAGCGATGGGACATACCCAGTCCTAGTCCGGCTGTGGATGGTCAGGAAATGATAGTGGTCCCGCCAGTCGTAGCGGGGAAGTTGGCGCTGTACACAGCCATGCGGGAGCAGGGCGTCACGAAGGTAGAACTCGCGGAGCGGCTGAGTCTGAGTGAGTCGGCTGTGCGTAAGCTGCTGGACCCCGATCATCGTTCTCACATCAGCGGAGTCGCGAAGGCACTGCGCGCCGTCGGTCGCAACCTCGTAATCGAGGACAGGGCGGCGTAGAAGCGCCTAACTGAATGGGTTGGGCATCATTCCGACGGGGACTTCTATGAGCGTCGGCCTCTGGATTGTCAGGGACTCGCTGAGCGCGGACTCCAGGTTGTCTGCGCCTTCGACGCGGACGCCGCGAACTCCGTAGGCGTCGGCGAGTTTCATGAAGTCGGGGTTGTGAAGTTCGGCGCCGATCGTGCGGCCGTCGAAGCGGGTCGTCTGGTCTCTGAGCACGTTGCCAAAGGCGTTGTCGTTGAAGACGACCACGACGGCGTTGATGCCGTGCTTGACGGCGGTTGCCATCTCCTGGGAGCAGAACATGAACCCGCCGTCGCCCGATATGGCGACTACGGCCTTGTCCGGCTGGGCGACCTTCGCTCCGAGCGCGACGGGGTATGCGTAGCCGAGATTGCCATAGTATGAGCTTGTGAAGTATGTCCTGGGTTCGTAAACGGGGTAGTTGACGCGGCTGTAGTAGCCGACCTGCGTCATGCCGGAGATGACGATACCGTCTTCAGGGACCGCGTTCCTGATCGCCTTGAGAAACGAGTACTGCGGCTCTCTCCTCGGCAGGGTCGTTTCCCTCTGCTTGCGGAGCGCGCGCATCTCGTCCTCGCGGCTTCTTCGCGGGCTACTCATCGCCGACATCGCCGTCATGAGTTTATCGAGCGTGTGCGCGGCATCTCCCACGAGTCCGACGGTGTTTTCGTAGTTTCTGCCGATCTCGTCGGGGTCGATGTCTATCTGGAGCGCCTTCTGAGTCAGGAATCCGGGGTAGGCGTTTCGGGTGCCGACGAGGATGACGAGGTCGTGATCCGACCAGCGCTGCATGTACGGGTCGCCGCGCAGGTTGAGGCCGCCGAGCGACAGGTAGTGATGGTCGGACAGCGCGCCTCGGCCCTCGGCGGTCATGGAGACGGGCGCCTGGAGGAACTCCGCGAATGCGGTCAGCGACTTTGTGGCGTTGGAGGCAATCGCGCCGCCTCCGACCAGCAGGATCGGGTTGTTGGCGTCGAGAATCATGCGGGCCGCGGACTGAATCTCGTCGTCTCTTGGGATCTCGGCTGCGTACTCCTCAGGCTCGAACAGGTCAACGTCTGTCTCGTCAGCCAGCGTCTCGGGAGGTATCTCGATCTCGACGGGCCTCGGCCTGCCGGTCTTCAGATGGCGGAAGGCCTCGTGGACGGCCTCCGGTATCTCCGCCGGATCTAGGATGCGCTTCGCCCACTTGGTGACGGGCTTGATGGTATCTAGCTGGTCGTTGATCTCGTGCAGGACGCCGCGGTCGACGCCAATCAGGTCGCGCTCCACTTGTCCGGCGACGACGAGAACCGGCGACGAGGCCGCGTAGGCGGTGCCTATGGCCGCGCTGGCGTTCTGGAGTCCGGGGCCGGGCACGACCAACGCGGTTCCGATCTGTCCGGATGCGCGGGCGTAGCCGTCGGCCATGTACGCCGTCGCCTGCTCGTGTCGCGTCACAATGAATTGGATTCCCGGCTCGCGCGCCAGTCCGTCCAGGGCGTGGTAAAGCTGGACGCCGGGAAGTCCGAATATGACCCTGACTCCCTCGCGGTAGAGTGACTTGGCGAGAGCCTCGCCGCCTGTCATTGTTGGCATGTGCTTGTCCTTCTGTGCTAGTTAGGGGACGTGCGCTGGGCGTCGTAGTCGGCGGAGGCGCGGGCCATTGCGCGGTCTTTGAGATCGGCGAGTTCGTCCTTGATGGCGATGGCCTGCTCCCGGGACTGGTGAAGGCTTGCGGTCGAACCCTGGAAGTGGGGCATGACGTAGCGCGACATAAGCTCGTAGCTGTGGAGGACCTGCTGGCGTGTGCCGAACTCGGTCGCCTGGACTAGGAATCCGCCGAAACCGCCGGTGGATTCGTCCAGGCGGTGGATGGTCTCGATGAGGTCGTCGGGGGTTCCGACGCACCACGCGCCATTCTCTACCATCATGTCCACAATTTTGTCCTTAGGGCAGTCGACGGCGGGGAGTCCGAGCGTATGCTCGAAGTACTCACGTTGGAAGCGGCCGGCTCCGACTCTCGCCTGCTCCAGCGCCTCTTTCTTGGTATCGGCTAGGAAGACAGCCATGACGACGCGCCACTCGCTGCGGTCCATTGTGTTTCCGTACTGCTCGGCGGTATCCTCGGCGATCTTCCAGAAGTCTTTCATGTCCCGCGCGTGGGAGCCTTCGCGGGGTACGCTGAGCGAGAGCACGCCGAGGCCGTACTTTCCGGCGAGAACCATGCCGGACGGCGACTGGGCGGCGGCTACCGCGATGGGGAAGCAGGGCTTTGTATAAGGGCGGAGGTGGCAGGTGGCCTCGCGGAGGGTGAACCACGAGCCTTCGTAGGTTATCGGCTCGGTTTCGGTGAGGAGGCGCTTGACGATGCCCATGGACTCGTCCATTCGGCGGCGCTGATCGACGGGGTCTATGCCGAGCATGTAGGCATCGGTCATGAGCGCGCCGGGGCCGACTCCGAGCATCGCGCGTCCGCGCGTCATGTGGTCTAGTTGCACCATGCGGTTGGCGACCATCAGCGGGTGATGGTAGGGCAGGCTGATGACGCCGGTTCCGAGCTTGATGTGCTTGGTGCGCTCGGCGGCGGCGGCGATGAACAGTTCGGGCGACGGGATGGTCTCCCAGCCGGCGCTGTGGTGCTCGCCAATCCAGGCTTCGTCGAAGTCTAGGTAGTCCAGCCATTCGAGCAGTTCGAAGTCGCGCCGGTATCCGACGGTCGGGTTCTCGTCGTGCCAGTGGAACGGGGCCAAGAAGATGCCGAACTTCATTCGCTCCGGGAGAGCCATGTTCGCTGTCCTCGCTTTCGTCGGTGGGATTGGTGAGGCGGCTCTGTGTCAGATTGAACAACCGCCGTTGGGATTCTAGCACGGGGGTTGTTGGCGGGCAAAGGATGGGTGGCGATATGGTCAGAATCAGGATTTATAGGATGGGAGGATTGGCGGGATGGTGGGGGAGTGTACACCGGACGCCGAAGTTGAGTCGCATTGTGTCAACTTTATTGAGTCTAGAGCTTCAGGGGGTGGAAAAGTTTTTTGAAAAACCTGCACCATCTGCACCATCTGCACCCGCCAAAGCTGGGAGAGGATCGGTCCAGCTTTGGGAGAGGGTGCAGATTTGAGAATTAAAGTTGCACCCTACCTGCACCATCTGCACCGCATCCGCTAACATATCAAACCATCTCGGATCATGTCGGCCTTCACTCGCGCGCTGTCCTGTGCGAGCTTGGCGCGCGACTCGCTCTGCATCCAGTCCTGCCGCTTGTTTTCCCGTATCAAGCCTCTGAGAGTCAGGTCTGCGCTCTTGCGTCCGTTGCATGGCTGGCAGAGCAGGATTCGGTTGGTAATGTCGTTCGCGCCGCCTTCGGCGCGCGGCTGTATATGGTCAAGCTGCATGAACTCGCGCTCCAGTTCCCGTCCGCAACCGGCGCAGACGACCATGCCACTAACCCCGGTCTGGGCCGTGACCAGGTTATCGACGATCTGCTTGTGTGATAGACGCTGCCAGGGTTCCATTGGGCGTTTAAGCTTCAGGCGCAGGATGGGGGCAGCGACCTCTCCCTCATCCGTCCGTTCGGGCGGAGTCTTGGAGTAGTGAATGTCGCCAAAGGTCAGCAGTCGTCCGTTGCAAGGCTCCTCTACGTCTTCGGGCGCGCGGGGGACGGCTAGACCTTCGGACTCCATCCTGTCGAGGACGGTCTTGTAGGCGCGGTCCCAGATGTCTATGCCAACCCACTGACGCCCAAGCCTCTCGGCGGCGATGGGGGTTGTAGCGCAGCCCGCGAACGGGTCAAGCACGATGTCGCCTTCATTGCTGGATGCTTGGATGATTCGCTCGTAGAGGGCCAAGGGTTTCTGCGTGGGGTAGCCGACGCGCTCGCGAGCTTGAGAGTTGATCGCGTTGATGTCGCTCCAGAGCGCCTGAAGCGGCACACCCGGCATCTCGTCAAGGTAACGTATGTACTCTGCCACGCCGTTGCGGGTGTAACGGATGCGTCCTTGCTCATGTAAGAGTTTCATGCTTTCGCGCGGACGACGCCATATACGGGTAATACCATTCCACTCATACTCGTATCCGCCACCGCTTAACCCGGTCGCCGTTAGGTTGTCGGTCCTATACAAACGGCCATCATCAGTTTTGTAGCGATAGTGCGATTCTATGTAGGCTTGGTCATAGTCCTGATACTGAGTACTCCATGTCCAGCGCTCACTCTTCGAGTAAAACAGGATGATGTCAAAGTTCCTTCCATAGCGGACGGCATCGCTATGCGCGGTAGTCCGTTGCCAAGTGATCTCGTTCTGAAAGTTGCGGCGTCCGAATATGGAGTCCATCAATGATTTCAGGTAGTGGCTCGCCGTTGGGTCACAGTGGAGATACATACTCCCGTCTTGCCGGAGAACCCGGTGCATCTCGACTAGGCGCACCGCCATGAAGCATAGGAACGCAGCTATGTCGTTGCCGTAGGTGGCCTTCGACGCTTCGATGATGGCATGGACCGCAGGCCAGTCGTCTTTGATGCTGTCAACCCAGTCCTCATGCACGTCGCGGTCCCATGACCAACGGTCTTGAAATCTCGCCCCGGACGCGAGGCTGTCCGGCGTGGCGTGGAAGTCTCTGCCTTTGTTGAACGGGGGGTCCGTGGCGATCAGGTGGACGGTTTCACTGTTCATGCCTCGCAGGACGGGCAGGTTGTCACAGTGGAACAGCGTTCGGTTCTGAAAGTTGGGCTGCGGCATAGGATTGCTTCCGTCTCAGTTGTATCCGATTCGAGATCCAGTCGAGGAAGTTTAGGTTGGCAAGGCCCAAGCGTGTCCACGCACAAGGGTTCGGGGATTAGAATAAAGCATGGGGGGAATGGGTGTCAAGGGGCGGCACGAGGCCCGGGGCCATCGTCCGGCGTTGGTTTTGGGGCGTCGGCGTCGAGGGCGGTCTGCATGGCGGCTACGGCGACTTCGATCTGGTCGTCGTCGGGCCAGCGGGTGGTCAGCTTCTGAAGCAGGAGGTTGGGCGCGCTTATGAGCTTGACGACGGGGACATCTTCGTACCTGCCGCTGAATCTGATGACCTCGTAAGCGGCGGCGGCTATGACTGGGATGAAGATGACCCTCGATGCCACGAGCCACCAGAGCGGCTCGCGCGGGACGAACACGAATACGAGGATGGCCACGACCATGACGGTCAGCAGGAAGGCGGTGCCGCAGCGCGGGTGGGCAGGGGAGTATTTTCTGATCTCCTCGACCACGAGCGGGTCGCCTCTCTCTTGGGCGTGGACGGTCATGTGCTCCGCGCCGTGGTACATGAAGACGCGCCTTATCTCCGCCATGCGCCCGATCACCCAGATGTAGGCCACGAAGACGGCCAAGCGGATCGCGCCCTCGGCGATGTTGGATACGATGTCGTTGCCGAACATGCCCTCCAGCGGACGGCTGGCGAACAGCGGCAGAAGGAAGAACAGGACCATGGCGAACGTGAACGAGATCAGAAGCATACTCGCCAGGGCGAACTTGCCGAGGTCTTCGGACTCGACCTCGGTGTCGGGGTCCGCGTCGGGGTCTTCCATGCCGACGTTGGCGGAGAAGCTGAGGGCGCGCATTCCGAGGCTCAGCGTCTCGATCAGGACTATCACGCCTCTGACTAGCGGGACTCGCCTGAAAAGTCCGGTGTATAGGGCGCTGAGCGGCATTTGCCGGATGGCTATTGCGCCGTTGGGCCTTCGGACGGCGACGGCCATGTTGGTCTGGCCGCGAATCATCACGCCTTCCATGACGGCCTGTCCGCCGTAGGTGGCTGTTGGGCGGTTGGTCACGGGATGATCGAGCCGGGAATTAGTCGAGGCCGAATCTTCGCTTCAGGCGCTCCACTCGGCCCTCGGTATCGACGATTCGCTGCTCGCCGGTGAAGAAGGGGTGGCAGTTGGAGCAGATCTCGACGCGGAGTTCGGGCTTGGTGGCGCCGGTGACGTAGCTGTGTCCGCAGCTACACATCACCCTTGCTTCGGCGTAGTATTCGGGGTGGATTCCTGTCTTCATGGGGTCTAGTCTCCGTCGGGATACACGCTGGCGAGTTTCCGGCCCATCCGTCCGCGCTCGAACTTGACGGAGCCGTCGATTAGGGAGAACAGCGTGTGGTCTTTCCCGACTCCTACGTTGAGGCCCGGATGGATGCGGGTTCCGCGCTGCCGGACGATTATCGTGCCGGCGCTGACGAGCTCGGTGTCGTATCGCTTGACGCCGAGCCGCTTGGAGTTGCTGTCTCGGCCGTTGCGGGTGCTCCCGCCGCCCTTCTTGTGTGCCATTTGGGGCCTCCAGGCTTCTAGTCGGTAACAATATCGGTTACGGTAAGGTCCGTGTAGAGTTGGCGGTGTCCCTTCTTGCGCCGGTAGCGGACTTTGGCCTTGTACTTGAGGACGGTTATCTTCTTTCCCTTGCCCCTGTCGGATATCTCGGTCACGACTCGCGCGCCTTCGACGTTGGGCGCGCCAAGCGTGACCTGGCCGTCGTTGGACACCATTCGCACGTCGCTCAATTCGACGGTGTCTCCGATGTCTCCGGGAATGGACTCGACGCGGATGGTGTCGCCTGTGGCGACCCTGTACTGTTTTCCGCCCGTCTGGACGATCGCGTAGTCAGCCAATGCACGCTCCTTGTGGACAACAGAAGCATTGTAGTAATGGGTGAGAACGCGCGTCAACCCGAATCGGCCTTTCGCGTGGCGGCGTCTGAGTGGGGAGTGAGGGCCTGCTGGGGCTGTTCCTTCTTGGCCTCGTCGAGCGCAAACGCGGCGGCGGCGCGCTCGTTCTCCTGAATCTTGCTCCTGATCGCCTGCCCGGCGCGGTCCCAGGTCTCTCGGTTCTCGATGACGAACTTGTTGGACTCGCGGTAGTCGTCGAGCAGTCCGTTGACTTCCGGGATGACGTAGCGAGCGACCATGTCCCAGCTACGGCGGGTGTCTTCACGATTGGCCCAGTCGTGGACGAACCCGACGACGCAGCCGAAACCGCCGGTAATCTCCATAACCTCGTGTATCCTGGCGATCAGATCGTCCGGGGCGCCGATCACGGCTACGCTGTCGTCTGAGAACGCGACGCCATCCACGGCGGCGTCGGGCGTCTTGAAGATAGTTCCCTCGCCTCCGGCCAAGGTGCCGACAGAGTACTCGTTGTTGTGGCGGAACAGACCGTCCCGCGCCTGTTCTCTGGCCTTCTGGCGGGTTTCGGCGATGTGCCAACTTAGGAGGACTCGCCAATTCTTGCGGTCGACGGTGTTGCCATGCTTGGCGGCGGACTCCTCGGCGAAACTCCACTGCAAGGGAAGCGCCATTAGGCCCTCATTGGAGAGCGAGCCGACGGAGATCACTCCGGCGCGATGCTTGCCAGCCAAGGTCATGCCGGATGGGCTGCGAATGGAAGCGACGGCAAACTCCATGTCCTTCTGGACGGGCTTCAACTGGAGCTTCGCGTCTCGGAGCGTGAACCACTCGGACTCGTAGCTGAAACGCTCGTTTGACTCGAATAACTTGCGGATGACTCCCATGGCCTCGTCCTGCCTGTCGCGCAGGACCATCGGGTCGATGCCCAGAGTGTGGGCGTCGGACGGCAATGCGCCCGGGCCGGAGCCGAAGATTACACGGCCTCTCGACTGGTGATCAAGCTGGACGATGCGCTGGGCGACCATGAAGGGATGGTGGTAGGGCAGGGAGATGACGGCTGTGCCGAGCATGATCCGGTGGGTGCGCTCGGCAGCGGCGGCCAGGAATAGCTCAGGGGAGGCGATGACCTCCCACCCGGTGGAGTGGTGCTCGCCTACCCAGAACTCGTCGTATCCCAGACGGTCGAGATGCTTGGCGAGTTCGAGGTCGCTCTGTATCTGGAGGGTAGGGTGTTCGCCGATCGGGTGGTGCGGCGCGAGGAACGCGCCGAAGCGGAGGTCTGGCATGTTGTCAACCGTCCTTAGCTTGTCGATTTCAGAATGGGGATTATATCAGACTTGGAAGACGGAGACTGTCGGCCCCCCGTATCGTGGTACTGGGCAGGCTCTACGATTCGCCGCCGCGGAGCCTGGGGTCGAGGAGGTCCCGCATGGCGTCGCCGAACATGTTGAGACAGTAGATGACTATGGTGAGGGCGAGACCGCGAAAGAGGGCCAGCCATGGCGCCCGCTCCATAAGCTGACCAGTGAAGGCGAATGCAGAGGGGTCGCGGTTAGAATCTTTGTCGGCGCTGTCGCCGTCCCGATCTTGTGACCGTCCGTCGAATCACAGACTCCTGCGCTCTGCTGACGTTCAGCTTGTGACGTTGCAACAGATTCTTGAACTGACTTCTCAACGTTTCGATATCTGGCGGCACACCTGGGGATAGTTCTCGAAAGGCATCTTCTAGTCCCCACTCAAACAGGATGCCCTGTCTGGCCATGTACAAACTTATGCCTCCGATCTGGTGGCTGTCTGTGTAGTCGAGCAACACATATCCTAATAACTGCCAGACCCATTCAGGCTTGATTTCACGTTTCTTAGTGGTCTTGATGTCTATCAATGTGCCGTTGACAATCAAGTCCGCATCTGCGCCGCCTACATCGCTCGACCCTTCGAACTTTGGATTCAAGCTGTGTGGAAGGGAAATCAAGTGATTTTGGCAATCGTAGAATCTCCAGGACAGTTCTCTCATGTCGTCGATCCAGTGGGACTCAGGCAGCGCTAGCAATGATTTGTAATCGTTGAAGCCGCCTGTCGCCAACTGGCCATCTGGCCTGCCAGTCCTGTAAACTTCTTCCATGAAGGCCAGCACAACGCAGTGACGATTCAGCGAATCTTCCTCTTGTTTTCCCAACTTTATCCCTATCGGGGAGTGTAGGGACAGCAAGCTATTCAGATTGTCGAAGAAATCCCTAAGCGCTGGCTTTATGGGAATGTCGGAACTCTCACATTGGGGTACCTCCCCAGCGATGATCATATAAGCGAAATTCATGGCTGCCGTCCGGACTTCCTCACTGACTCCCCTTTCACTGTATCCGCCGCGCGTATTAGGGAAGTGAGTCCACACTATCCTTCCAGTGTCTTTGTCAAAGACACTAATCGGGTCATTTGTGTCACCGCTCCAGTTGAATCCGAACTGAGCGGATGATTCGATGGGTTGTTGGCCAGTAAGATTGCGGGCGCCATCGTAGGCGGCGAGTTCTTGGAATGGCGTTATGCCAAAATAGTAGCGAATCCTGTAGTCCAGGGCAGTTCCAATTGTGCCCCACGGAACAGGCTGATCCGACTCGATGGTGGGGGCTGCTCTGACTTCCTTGCGGGCGTCGGCTAAGAAACTCCTTGTGTTCGGGAAACTGTCTTTAAGGAATTTGCGGATCGGACTGCTGCTGTTTTTCAAATATCTGGTAAGTGACATGGCTGTTCCTCTCTCTAATGGACGGCTATTTGCACACACATTGACCATATATGATCGCTTGTGAGCTGTCAAGAGGAAAAATACGATATAATAAGCTTTAATTTCGGCTATTATATTACCATAATTTGTTGGGTATTCAATGACTCAAATGAAGGTGTATGTGGTTGAATGTTTACACTAAATATATGTGTTGATTCAGCTACAATGTCATACGAAAATGATACTTGGTAAACCTACATTATCTGGGCTATTAGTATGCCGTTTTTAGGCAATCTAAATCAGGTCGTTCTGTGCTAATACGGTGTCTAGTGTGTCTAGCTTGGGCTTATGGCGCATGTTGGGGCGGTTGTCCTAGTTAGATTTGGATTGAAACCGACAGGGTTCAGGCGTTTTCAACGTCGCTCACTCGTGAACGGCTTCAGCGAGCGCTTCAGCCGCCCACTGGTCGATACTCTTCCCGCTGAGCTCAGCGGCGGCGGCAATGCCTGCGTGAATCTGCGGTGGGACGCGCAGTATGAGACTGCCTGAGTATGGTTTCTGGGGAGCGCGATTCAGTTTATCGCAGGTCTGGAGATAGTCGTCAACCGCTTCCTGGAACGCATGCCGCAACTCCGAGACCGATTCCCCATGGAATCCCACTATGTCATCAATTCCTGCAATATGACCGACAAAGCAGTCATCATCGTCGCTGTATTCGATTCGAGCAGCATAATCTCTATACATCATCATGTCCACGGCTCTACTCCTGCCCTTTGTAGAAAACGTCTGGCATCGCGCACCTGGTACGGCCTCGCCTCCTTCTGAGGATGGGGACGATGAAAAGTAGCTACGACATCATTGAGTTCAAATCTCACTCGAGATCCACTCCCTTCAATGGTTCTCGCTCCAAGCGCGTTGAAAAGGGATTCGATCCGCCTCCACTCCAGTGTAGCAGGAAGCGGCGTTCTGAAAATATCGTTCAGAGTGTTCTGATGCCGTCTATTCAATAACAGAACAACGTTTCTCCGACCGGTAAATGGTTTACAAGACGGTAGCGCGTAGCCGCGGCCAACTCACCCCAGCCCCATGATCTTCTCTAGTCCGACCGTCAGCCCCTTGCGGTTGACCACCTCCCGGACTGCCATGGTCACTCCGGGCATGAAGCTCTCGCGGTTGATCGAGTCGTGCCTGATGGTCAGGGTCTGACCGAGCGCGCCGAAGACCAGTTCGTGGTGAGCCATTCGGCCCGGCATTCGCGCGCTGTGAACGCTGATGCCCTCGTAGTCGCCCCCGCGCGGACCTTCGATCATCTCCTTTTCGGCCTCGACGTTGATGAACCCGCCCGTCTTTCCTTCGACGGCGGCCCGCGCTATGGCCAACGCGGTGCCAGACGGCGCGTCTATCTTGGCCTCGTGGTGCATCTCTGTGAGGTCGGCGTAGTCGAAGAAGCGGGATGCGACCTTCGCTAGATGAGTCATCAACACCGCGCCCATGGCGAAGTTGGGAGCGATGATTATCCCGACGCCGTGATCGTCCGCGAGGCCGTCCGCCTCCTGGTAGTTGTCGTCTCCCAGTCCGGTGGACCCCACCACCACGTTGACGCCTGCCGCCGATGCCTTTCTGATGACCTCCATCGCGCCGTCCGCGCTGGAAAAGTCCACGACGACATCCGCGCCGGATAGCACGTCGGCGAGATCGTTGGACAGGGGAACCTGGCCTGAACTGTCAGGCAATTGAAGTTGGCCCGGATCGGCCATGCGGTCAGCCGCTCCCACCGGTTTCATGTCCTCGGCGGCAGTGACCGCGCGAAGAACCTCCTGTCCCATCCTGCCCAACGCTCCATGCACGACGACGTTGATGGAAGACATGAGAAACCTCCGCTGCTCTAGTGTTCACAGGGGCGACTCTCCGAGCCGCCCCGATGTTTAGTCTATCAACTGTACCGCATTAGAAGTCTCGTCGTCGGCCGCCGTCGCTTCTGTTTCTGCCACGGCCGCCGGAGCGATAGCCCGTCCTGCCGTCGCCCGAGTCGCGGTCGCGGCTTCTGGGCCGTCTATCGCCGCCGTAGGAGTCGCGGTCCCTGTTTCGCCTCCTGTCGCCGCCGCCGTAGGAGTCGCGGTTTCTTGGCCCTCTATCACCGTAGGAGTCGCGGTTTCGCGGTCCTCTGTCACCCCCGTCTCTCCTGGGTCCGCCGCCTCGGCCGGATCCGCCTCCGCCTCGACCCGCGCGCTGTCGCCGCTGAGCGGCCTCCAGCGGGTCTTCTTCATCGTCGTCTCCCAGAAGTGCGCGGCGCGAAAGCCTGACGCGGCCTGTCTGATCGAGGTCGATGACCATCACCGTGATCTCGTCCCCGACGTTCACCTCGTCTTCGACGGTCGGAACTCGGTAATTTGCCAGTTCGCTGATATGGACCATGCCGTCCTTGCCGGGCAGAAGCTCGACGAACGCGCCGAAGTCGGTCGTCCGCACTACTTTGCCTGTATAGATCTCGCCGACCTCCACGTCCTTTGTGAGATCCTTGATCATCTGGATTGCCTGATCGGATGCGGAGCCGTCGCTGGAGCCGATTATGATCGTTCCGTCGTCCTGGATGTCCACTGTCGCGCCGGTCTCTTCCACGATTCCGCGGATCGTCTTGCCGCCTGGACCGATGACGACCCCGATCTTATCGACCGGAATCTGGATCGACTCCATCCGGGGAGCATACGGGCTGAGATCGGTGCGGTACTCGGGGATTGTATCCTCGATGTTTTCCAGGATCGTCTCTCGCGCCTCCCGCGCCTGGTCGAGGGCGTCGCGCACCACGTCGTACCCGATGCTCTTGACCTTGATGTCTAGCTGTATGGCGGTGATGCCTTCGGACGTGCCGGCGACCTTGAAGTCCATGTCGCCGATGTGGTCTTCCATGCCCTGGATGTCGGTCAGCGTCACATAGCGCCCCTCTTCACCCACGACAAGCCCGATCGAGATTCCGGCGACCGGCGCCTTGATGGGCACTCCGGCGTCCATCAGGGCGAGCGTGCTGGCGCAGACCGTCGCCATGGAGGTCGAGCCGTTCGAGCTCAGGCATTCGCCAACGAGCCTTATGGTGTAGGGGAACTCGTCTTCTCCTGGGATGACCGAGGCCAGCGCGCGCTCGGCCAGAGCCCCGTGGCCTATCTCGCGTCGGCCCGGAGAGCGCACCGGACGCGCTTCGCCGGTGGAGAATGGCGGGAAGTTGTAGTGCAGGAGGAACCGCTTGAACTCCTCCGGGCTCAGGTTGTCGATCTTCTGAGAGTCGCCGACCGATCCAAGCGTGCAGACGCCGAGCACCTGTGTCTCGCCGCGCGTGAACAGCCCGGTTCCATGCGTGCGCGGGAGCAAGCCTACCTCGCTGGAGAGCGGTCGAATGTCCGTCAGGCCCCGTCCGTCCGGGCGCTCCCCGGACTCCAGGATCCTGTGTTTGAACGCGACCTCCAGCGACTCTTCGAAAGCGGCGCCGAACGCTTGGGGATCGGTATCCGCTCCGAGCTTCTCGGCGGCCGCGGCCTTGACTTCGGAGACCTTCTCGTCGGCTCCGTCCGGGCCGAGAGCCAGCGCATCGGCCAGCGCATCGGAAACTTCGTCGGCCACCGCGGCGCTCACTTCGGGGTCGTACCCTCTCGGCACGTAGTCCATTGGGGGTTTGCCGAACTCTCTCGCCAACTCCTCCTGGAGCTCGATGACTTCGAGGTTCACTTCCTGCGCGAGCTCAATGGCCTCGATCACCATGTCCTCGGACACCTCGCTCGCTCCGGCCTCCATCATGATGACCCCGGAGCGAGAGCCTGCGACCATCAGGTCCAGATCGCCGCGTTCGATCTCGTCGTAGGACGGGTTGACGACGAACTCGCCGTCCACGTATCCCATCCGTGTCGCGGCAATCGGGCCTTCGAACGGTATGTCCGAGATCGTCAGCGCCGCCGACGCCCCTATGATGGCCATGACGTCGTATGGGTTGGTCGTGTCGGACGAGAGCGGGGTGATGATTATTTGGACTTCGTTCTTGAAATCCTTTGGGAACAGCGGCCTGATCGGACGGTCGGTTAGCCTTGCGATCAGCACCGAGTGGGTGGTGGGCCTGCCTTCTCGCTTGAAGAAGCTGCCGGGTATCTTGCCCCTGGCGTACAGCCGCTCCTCGACGTCCACCGTTAGCGGGAAGAAGTCTATCCCTTCCCTGGGCGATGAGGTCGTGGCCGTAACCAGCAGGACGTTGTCGTAGTACTTGACGAGTACGGAGCCGTTCGCCTGCTGGGCGAGCTTTCCCGACTCGAATGATAGCGTTCCGTTTCCGACGTCTCGTACAAATGGGGTGGTAATCAAGCGCAATGCCTCCTATGCAGCGGAACCCATAGGAAGAAGAAAGCACCCTTGAGAGGGTGCGGAAAGGGGACTAGCCTCTTAGCCCGAGTCTGGAAATCAACGTTGTGTAGCGAGTCACGTCCTCATTGCTGAGGTAACGAAGCAACCTTCGCCGACGGCCTACCATCTTGAGCAGTCCGCGTCTGGTGGACTCGTCGTGCTTGTTCTCTCTGAGATGCTGGGTCAGATGGTTGATTCGGGCGGTGAGCAAAGCCACCTGAACTTCGGTAGAACCCGTATCGTTTTCGTTCGTCTTGTACTCAGTGATGATGGCCTGCTTCTCAGCCGCGTCCAATCCCGTCTCCTAGGTTCCTCTTATGCTTTTCTCTTTCTTCTTCTCGCTCAGTGTAGCACGCCGCCCAACCCAGCGGCAAATGGCGGCCTATTTCGCAGGCGGCGCGCCGGCTGGCGCCTGTCTGCTCAGGCGGTCTTTCTTTGTGTCAGGTCTAGCTGAGCGGCGTCACGGGCGGGGGCGAGTTCGGAGCCGGGCCTGGACGGTTCCATGAAAGTAATAGCTTCATAGAAGTCGTCCAGCGCGACGAACACGCCGTTTTGCTCGGCCCATCTTCGCATTCGCTGATTGCATGAATGTGCCCAAGACAGAATCTCGACGCGCCAGTCTCGCTTGTGCATACGCTCCAGCGTGCTGTGGAATCCGGCGCCTTCGAGATAGCCCGCGCCGTCGCCCGTCAGGAGCACGACCACACCCGGGTCGCCGTTGTAGTCCAGGGCGTCTTCCAGCATACGCAATTGCAAGAGCCGATCGGGCATCTCCTGCTCGCTGCGTCCGGGGCTGCCACGATCGAACAGTCTTACCTCGACTCCGCTGCTCTCCATGCGGTTCCATAGCTGTCGCATCTCAGGCGGTATGGAACCCACGGCCAGCGCCCGCTCTATCGGACGATCGGCGTGGGCGAGCCTGAGCATATTGTCGAAGTCGATGCGGACTCGATAGCGGGCATTAGCGCCTTCATTTCGTTCTGAGGCGAGACGCTGTGCCTCGTGAAAGATATTTGAGTTGTCCCAGTAGATAAAAACTCTTTCCATATCCGGCCGCCTCTAGTTGATGACAACCATTCTGAACTTCACCCGCCCCCAACGTCAAGAAGGAACTCCGTCACGACCCGCTCGAACCCCGACGGGTTGTCGCCCATTACGAGGTGGCCCGCGTTCTCCACAGTCGCCAGCCGACCATCGGGAATGTGCCGGTGCATCCCGTCCGCCGTGTCCAGCGCGATTATGTCGCTCTGAGAACCGCGCGCCACCAGCGTCGGACAGCGAAGGCTCTCCAAGTAGCCCCACAGCCGCTTGGTCGTCTCCGGGTCTTGGCTGAAACTCCGACCGCCGGGCTGACGCAGCCGACGGTCGTACTTCCACGTCCACCGACCGTTCGGAAGTTGCTTCAGGTTGTGCATGATAGACCCGCGCACCTGAACCGGGTCCCGGCGAGGGTTGTACTTCAAGACGCGCTGAACGAACTCGTCAACCGAGTCGAGTTCATCCTCCTGCCGCACGAAGTCGCGGATGTTCCGCGACCCGGCCTGCATATTCTCAGGCCCCGCGTCCACGACGACCAACGCGCGCACCCGGTCGGGGTGATTCGCCGCGTATGTGAACGAGTTGCGCCCGCCCATAGACAGCCCCATCAGCACGAAGTCTTCCAGGTTCAGAACTTCCACTACACCCGCGATGTCCGCCTGCTGAGTCTCCGGCGAGTAGTCGCCGTCCTTCGCCCAGTCGCTGTCGCCGTGCCCGCGCTGGTCGAGCGACACGACGTGGTATCTGTCGCAGAACGCGAGCGCGACGAAGTCCCACGAGTGGCAGGTCTGCGCGAACCCGTGCAACAGCAGCATGTCGGGAGCGTCAGGATTGCCCCAGTCGAGGTAGTGGAACCTCATGCCGTTCGCCTCGACGTATCTGTCCTCCGGCACGGCCTCCCGCCGGAAGGTGACGCCCTGGGCGCGGGCGGCGTCGTGCAAGGACAGTCCCCGGTTCTCTGGAGCGTTGATCAAGGTTCGGACTGCGCTCAGTCGAGCAGCGGGATCCTGCCCCAGGTGACCGCGTCGGGGTCTTCGGACAGGGACTTCTCTCGAATCGTCTCCCGAATCGCCAGCAGCGTCGCGTTCACCTCGTTGGTGACGTAAACCCACTCCGGCTCCTCCGGGAACCAGTACGGGGACGTTATCCGCACCACTTTGCCCTCGGACGGGTTCAGGTAGATTCCAAACTTTTCGATGTGTGGCAGCAACTGTCGCTCCTGTGTCGGGTCAAGTTAGCACAACCGCATCCGATGCCGCAATTACTCCACCGTAACTGTCTTCGCTAGATTCCTCGGCTGGTCCACGTCACACCCCTTCCTAACAGCGATGTGGTATGACAGCAGTTGCAGCGGTACGGATATCAGTATCGGGTTTAGCAGGTCGGACGCCCTCGGTATCTCTATCACGTCGTCCGCCCTGTCGGCGATCTCGGTATCCCCTTCCGTCACCACCGCGATAACCTGGCCTCCCCGCGCGCTCACCTCGCTGATGTTGGACATCATCTTGTCTCTCAGCCCGTCCTCGGGCGCGATTGCCACCACCGGCATATCCTCGTCGATCAGCGATATGGGGCCGTGCTTCATCTCCCCCGCCGCGTAGCCCTCGGCGTGGATGTAGCTTATCTCTTTCAGCTTCAGCGCGCCCTCCATAGCCATCGGAAATCCCACGCCCCGCCCTAGGAACAGAAAGTCCGACCGCCGCCCGTACTTCCTCGCCAGCCTCAGATACTGGCCCTCGTCCGTCAGCAGCGACCCCAGCATTTCGGGCAGCCGCGCGACGTCCTCTACGATCCGCCGCCTGGCTTCATCCTCCAGCGCGCCCCGCCGCGCCGCGAGGTCCGCCGCCAGCAGGAACAGCGCCACCAGCGAGCAAACGAACGTCTTCGACGCGGCGACGCCCACCTCGAGGCCGGCGCGCAATAGTATCGTGGTGTCCGCGATGCGTGTCGTCTGTGTGCCCGCGTAGTTGGTGAGCGTGATCTGACGCGCGCCCCGGCTCGCCGCGAGTTCCATCGCTGCCAGCGTATCGGCGGTCTCTCCCGACTGGCTTACCGAGACCACGAGCGTCTCAGGGCCGAGTACGGGATTCCTGTACCTAAACTCCGAGGAGTTGTCGTACTCGCACGGTATCTTGGCGAGATTCTCCACCCAGTGTCTGCCCAGCATCGCCGCGTGCAGGCTCGTGCCCATCCCGATGAACACCACCCGCTGTATCCGCGCGATGTCCTGATCCGTCAGATTCAACTCCGGCAGGCGCACCGCGCCGTCGTCGAAGGACACGCGCCCGCGCAGAGCGCTTATCACCGACTCCGGTTGGTCGTGTATCTCCTTGTGCATGAAGTGTTGGAACCCGCCCTTCTCCGCCGACTGCGCGTCGAACGGGATCCGCGTCACCTTCTTCTCGATCTGGGAGCCGTCGATGGTTGAGAACGTCGTCCCATCCGGCCCAATCGACGCCATCTCGCCTCCCGATAGGTAGATTACCTCTCGCGTGTGGGGCAGAAGCGCGGACAGGTCCGACGACAACAGCCCCCCGTCCTCCGTCCGCCCCACGATTATCCCGCCCGCGTTGCCCAGCCTAAAGGCCGCTATGCGCTCCGGCTCATGCGTCGAAAACACCGCCGAGGCGTTCGCGCCCCTCAGCTTGCCCGCCGCCATCCGGGTCGCCTCTTCCAGTGAGCGGCCGCGCTTCAAAAAATCCTCTATCAGATGCGGGATGCACTCCGAGTCGGTCTGCGACGTAAACTCGTGCCCGGCGGACTCCAAGCCGCTCCTCAGTTCGCGGTAGTTCTCAACGATGCCGTTGTGTACAGCGACGACTTCGCCGCCGCAGCCCGTGTGCGGGTGCGCGTTCGAGTCGGTTGGAGGCCCGTGCGTCGCCCACCTCGTATGCCCGATCCCCGTCGAGCCTTCCGGCAGATCGCCGTTCAGCGCAGACCTGAGATTGCCCAGCTTTCCCGCCTTCTTCTCCAGCCGCGCCCGGCCGTCCGGCGCGACCACGCCGATGCCCGCGCTGTCGTAGCCCCGATATTCGAGCGTCGTCAGCCCGTCCAAAAGTATCGGCGCCGCCTGCCTCCGACCCGTATAGCCGATGATGCCGCACATAGCTAACCCCCGCCTCCTCTCGCATAGTAACCGTGATAACTCTCCGGCAGTAAGTCCCGCACCCTCGACATAACATCCGTAGTCAGCGACTCCAACACCTCCCGGCTCGGACGCCCCTCCATGCTCGGCAGCGAAAACGGCTGACCGATGTTCACGCGAAGCCTCCCAGTCGGGTTGACCACCCTCAGAAAGTGACCCAACCGCTCCGTCCCCGTGATCCCCACCGGCAGCACCGGCGCCCCCGACTTCAGTATCAGGCTGACCGCTCCCCGCTTCGCGCGGTTCATGCTCGCAGTTCGGCTCCGCGTCCCCTCCGGAAAGATAACCAGCGCGGCGTCCCGTTGCAGCATCCGCAGCGCCCACCTGAACGCCCGCGCGTCCGCGCCCGCCCGGTCTATCGGAAAGGCCCCGTAGCTGCTCAAGAACCATTTTCCTATCGGACCGCCCGCCCTGAAAACATCGTCCTTGGCGAGGAAGTTCAGACGTCTGGGAACGCCCACCCCCAGCAGCGACGAGTCCACGTTGCTCATGTGATTAGCGATCACCACCAACGGACCCATCGGCGGCACGTTCTCTACGCCCGTAACCCGCCAGTCCGCGAACATCCTCAGAGTCCCGCGCTGAAGAAAATTGCTGATACTGTAAACCGTATTCACTAGCTCGCCCTCACCAACCGGACTATCCTTTCCGCCACCTCACCGACACTCAACTCGCTCGTATCTATCACAACCGCATCCTCAGACACCATCAGCGGCGACTCCTCTCGACTCGAATCATACCTATCCCTGCGCCTCAATTCGTCCGACACCCGCTCCGGCTCTGCGCTCCCGCCCGCTTGCGCGATCTCCGCCCGCCGCCTCTCCGCCCGGACCTCCGGCGAGGCGTCCAGGTAAACCTTTACTCTCGCGTCCGGCAGAACCACCGTGCAAATGTCACGCCCAACCATCACTATACGCCCGTCCTCGGCGGCCCTGCGCTGGATGGGCACGAGCGCATCCCTCACACCCCTCACTGCCGACACCCGCGAGACATTTCGGTCCACCTCTCCCGAATGCAGGCAGTCCGTTGCGTCAACGCCGTCCACCGTCACGCGGCCCTCTGCCGTGATCCGGATATCCAGCGACCGAGTCATTCCCGCCAGCGCGCCGTCGTCTTCCAAATCGACGCCGCGCCGAAGCGCCGCCCACGTCGCCGCCCGGTACGTCAGACCCGTGTCCAGAAAACGGAACCCCAGCCGCTCCGCGACCCTCGCGCCGACCGTCGTCTTACCCGACGCCCCGGGCCCGTCGATAGCCACCGCTTCGATAACCAATCTGACCTCAGACCACGCCCACTCAGTACATGTGCCTGTGCGCCAGTGTGGCCACCGACACCTCTATCTCCCGGATCGCTTGCGTCATCGCCTGGCCGATCAGGTCCAGCTTCCTAACCTGCTCTATCCGCGCGCTCGCGTTCCGAAGCTCGCCCCTCGACAGAAGTTCGTTGAAGATGCCGCACGCGTCCACCAGGCAGATGATCATCACGTCCCGAGGGTCCGGGATCTCGTCGCTGAACAGTACCCCCATGATCCGCAGCTTGACCTCGCGCTCCGCCTTGCCGTCGATAGCCGGATACCGCCTCGACCTGAACACCCACAGGAACCGGTCATCTTGTCGTTCCAAGATGCCGCGCGATACCAGCCTCGACAGCGCCTCTTCGTGGATAGCCTCCGACCGCTCGGCTATGCGCTCTACCCAGAAGCGGGTGTCATGCTCTCCGCCCTCCTCGATCTCCGCCAGCGCGGGATCCAGCAGACTGTCCCCGACGGGAGTGGGGTCGATCAGGATCAGGTTCTCCAAGTCCGTATCGATCCTGTTCTCCATCGCCAGGTCCATCAGGACGCCGCCCGCGATGGCGTAGTCCAGCGACCAATTGGGAACACGCACGAACCTGCCGTCCTGGTCGCGCAGCAAGAGCAGAATGATTTCCTCGACCAATCTCAGCATAATACTAGACCTCTCTAAGTAATGCCTTCGTACCCCTATCTCCAACCCCACCTACATTATACCCGATACCATTGCCGCCGGCCCTCGACTCCACATGCTGCCCCAACCATCAAAGCTCCCATGCGCGTACAAAATCCCCAAACAAAAAAAGCCCCCTCCCATCGAGGGAGAGGGCTACTTTAGCCACAAACCCTGAAAGGTTACTTCATCCCATCATCATACCGGCCGCTTCCCTCCCGGTGATGTGCTCCGGAGTAGAGGGCGCCTGTGCCCAGGTGTACGCGACCATCCGGCGGCCCGTTCTGCCCCCGAAAGCCGCGTGGAAGATCAACTGATTGAAGAAGACGGCGTCTCCGGGGTCCGACTCCAGCGCCGCCGAGGGAATATCCAGCGGATCCGTCCCATAGATGGTTTTGTTGTCATCCAGGTCTATTCCCGTCGCCTCTTCCCAGTCGCTTAGCTCCTTCTTGTCGGCATCCGAGGCCGGCGCGATGTTCGATATCAGAGAGCCGTCCGCGATCGCCTTCTTCAGCCTGCCCATCCGCATCGGTTGCAGCTCGTCGTGCAATGGGTTCCTGTGCGAGCCTGGAACGACCCTCAGGCATCCCGTCTCCTTACGCACCGGGTCCAGGTACAGCCCCATCTTGAGCCTCGTCTGTTTGCCGTCCCCAACGTTGGCGACGTCCGGGTGCCACTGCGTATCCCCGACGTAGAGTCCTCCGCCGGGACCGCCTACCCAGATGAAGTCATCGCCCAGTAGCTGGCTCAGCGGCCTACATATCCTCTCGTCGGTCAACACGCTCTTGAAACTCGGCGCCTCGATGAGGTCCACGTCCTGTCGCCGCTCTCCCTCGAAGTCATCGCCGCCGCGGTCCGCAGCCGCCTTCGCGTCGAGGTCCTTCGACATCGCCTCTACTTCCGAGGCATAGAACACCTTGGGCATAATCAGATATCCGAAGACTTCCCAAAACGCGACCTGCTGAGCAGTCAACTTCATTTCCTTTGCACCTCTCTACCGTAGTCTGACTGATTTTGGCAGTGGGGATTATACAGCAGAATCGTAGCCCTGCAACACCTTCAGACACAGGTCCGGCTACCCAAAACGCCCCCACACCTGCTCCTTGAAGTCCGGCTCCGACCTCACGATCAGACCCTGCTGCTTCAGCATCTCGTTTGTCGGCTGGGGCGGCGCTTTCGCGGTCGTCGGCCTCGTCCCGATCACCCCCGACTCCTCCAGCGCGCCGAACCTTTCTTCAGACATCCCCAGCGCTTCCACGAGAATGGCCCGATTGTGCTCTCCCAACTTCGGCGCCGCGCTCCGTATCGTCCCCGGCGTACCGGAAAACTTCCACGGACGGCTGGGGTAGGGCAGTGGCGGCATTCCCAAGTCCGCCGGATGCTCTACCACCTCGTAGAACCCACGCTCCGCAAGGTGCTCATTGAACAGCATCTCCTTGCCGTCAAGCGCCGCCCCCGCCGGCGCCCCCACGGCTTGCAGCGCAGACTGGAGCTCCATGCTGTCCCGATTCCGGGTGCAGTCCGCGATCAGTTCATCAAGCAGATCGTGGTTACGACTTCTCGCAGCCGAGTCCACAAACCGCGCGTCCTCCATCCACTCACCGCGCCCCAGTACCTCGCAAAGCGACACCCACTCCGAGTCCGATCTGATCGTTATCGATATCCAATTGTCATTGCCCGTGCAAGGATACGTCCCCTGAAGCTGGTAGTTGTCGTCTCGGTTCCCGGCCCGCGCGGGAGTCCTGCCGTTGAATGCGTAGTCCATCAGCGCCTCCGGCACGGTTGCGCTGAGCGTCTGCGTCTGCGAGATGTCTATGAACTGGCCCCGGCCCGTCGCCGCCCTGTGAACGAGCGCGGCCATGATCGCGAACGCCGTATGCTCTCCGGCGGTAAAGTCGGAGTACGGGATCTCTGGAATCGCCGGAGGCCCGCCCCTGTATCCGGTGACCGATGACAGCCCCGACGCCGCCTCAGTCCCGAATCCGATCGCCCCGAACTCGCTCCACGGACCGGTGTGGCCATACCCCGTGGACGACACCATGATGATGTCCGGCCTGACCTTCCTCAGGTCCTCGTACTCCAGCCCGAAGTTCTTTATTACCCTCGGAGTGAAGTTCTCAGCGAACACGTCGCTGACCGAGACCAATTCCAGCAGCGCGCTCCGACCCTCCGGTTTCGTCAGGTCGAGAGTCAGGCTCTGCTTGTTACGGTTCTGCTCATAGAAATGGACCGACCGGTTCCACCACTCGCCCGACGTGTCGTTATCGTAGAATCCCAACAGCCTATAAAGTTCCAACCGTGTGTACGACTCGACTCGAATGACCTCCGCGCCCATGTCCGCCAGCAGCTTCGTCGCGAACGGGATCGCTATGAGTTGGCCAAACTCCACGATGCGGACTCCGCTCAACGCTCCTCTAACCATTCACACGACCCCCGCCTCGGCGAGTCTCGCCAACTCACCCCGTGAGATTCCAAGCTCGCCGCGGTAAACCTCCTCGTTATGCTGACCCAGAGTCGGCGCCGCCGACTTCACCCGCCACGGTGTCCCTTCCATGTTGAACGGAGGACCCGGGTAGTCGGCGCGGCCCGCCACCGAATGATCGACCTCCCTGAAGTACCGCCTGTGGTCATACTGCGGATTGCCGTGAACCTCAGACGGCTCCTGCACCACGCCGTAGATTAGCCCCCGTCGCCGGTTGGCCCGGTAGAACAGGTCGAACTTCTCACGCCCCGCGAACGTCTCCGCGATGACGCGGTCAAGCTCCGCCGCGTTCCGGACCCGCGACTCCGCTGTCGCGAACCTCTCGTCGGCCAATTCGTCCGACTCCAGGAACTCCACCGTGTCGTTCCATCCCGCCCCGCCGAACGTAATCGGCACCACGTACCCGTCACTGGTTCTCACCGGAGACCTCGGAATCTCACCCGATGCCTTAGGCTGACGCCACCTGACCGCGCCGGTGTACGTATAGGCGGAAGTCGCGTCCCTCAGCCCGGACGCCATGCTCTCTTGGATCGACACATCGACCCACTGGCCCTCGCCAGTCATCATGCTGTGGAAGAATGCGATGAGCGCGGCGGACGCGGCGTTGGCGCCGGCCTTGTACTGCGCCTGGTTGTAAGCGTGCTTCAGAGGCTCCCTGTCGTTCGACCCGAAGATATACTGCAAGCCCCCCAGCGCGTACTCGACGATGTCGCTCCCCTCATAGTCCCTGTACGGCCCCGTCTGCCCGAAGTTCGAGATCGACACCATCACCAGCGCCGGATTGTCCTTGCTTAGCTCGTCGTAGCCCAGACCCAGACCCGGCAGCGTTCGAGGCCGGAAGTTCTCCACCACCACGTCAGCGCCCGACGCCAGCCGTTTCAGGATCGATCGGCCTTCGCCCGACTTCAGGTTCAGCGTAACCGACCGCTTGTTGGTGTTGAGGTACAGGAAGGACAGGCTCTTGTGCGGATGCGGATCGTCTCCGGCGAAAGGCCCCATGTTCCGAGCCGGATCGCCCGACTCCGGACGCTCCACCTTCGTCACATCCGCCCCAAAGTCCGCCAGCAGTTTGGCGCAATACGGACCCGCGACGTGATGGGTCAGGTCCAGGACTTTCAGACGTTCCAGCGCTTCGGGCAACACTTCCTCCGTGACATGGGCGCCAATCGGCGCGTCGCATTATACAGCTACTCCCTCCCCTCTGCCGAACACGCCTCGCTAATCTGGGACAGGCTCCACCAGAGAAATGGCTGTTGACAAGCAGATTTATAACTGATATGCTATCTCACTGCTTAAGAATGATTACCCGATAACACAGTGCTTTACATTGATACAAAGTCGCATTAGAGGACACGAGATACCACACACCAAACTTGGAGGAGAAAATGGGACACAATCTATTGAAGTGGAGGTCAGTCGCCATAGTCGCAGCGATTGCGGCATTGGTCTTCGCTATTGCCTGCGGAGACGACGAGCCGGAGCCGACCCCAGCCCCGGCCCCGGCGGTCGACACTGCCAAGCTGATCCAGGACGCGGTCGCCAGCGCACAGAGCGCCAGCGCCGCCCAGATACAGAAGTCGGTAGCGGCGGCCATCGCGGCCCAGCCTCAGGGCGCCAGCGCCGACGAGATACAGAAGCTCGTCTCGGACTCGGTCGCGACGGCCATCGCGGCCCAGCCCGCGGGTCTGACGCGCGCCGACGTCGAGTCTATCGTGAGCCAGTCCACGGAGGGCCAACTCTCCGCGGACGACGTGGAGACGATCGTCAACCAGTCCTTCCGCGCGCTGCCCGCGCCTGAAATCGACGTAAACCAACTCAGCAGCCTCGTCGAATCCGCGGTTGCCGATGCGGTGCCTGAGGGCGTCAGCGCCGACGAGATCAGCAGGATCGTCCAGGCCCAGGTGAGCGCTGGGCTCTCCGGCGCCCTCACGCGCGGCGACATCGAGGACCTCGTTGCCAAGGCCGTCGAGGACGCGGTCGGCGACCAACTCACCGCCGACCAGGTCACGGACATTGTGAACGCATCCCTCGTCGCCACCAACCAGGCGATCGAAAAAGCGGCGGCAGACGCGGCCCAGGCTGCAGCGGCAGCTTCGGCGGCCCAGACCGCTGCTTCGGCGGCCCAAGCGGCGGCCTCGGCTGCTAGGGAAACTCCTACGCCTTCCGGGCCCTCAGTGCAGGTGGTGACAACCACCAACTTTGTGGCTGACTGGGCCCGGGTGGTAGGCGGAGACAGGGCAGAGGTCTTCAGCCTGCTGCCGGTGGGTGGCGATCCGCACACATTCCTGCCGGGAGCTCGCGACGTTGCCAGAGTGGCAGACGCGGACCTCGTGTTCACCGTCGGTCTCGGCCTGGAGGCTGAGTGGCTGGAGGAACTCGTGCATAACGCCAGCGCCGACGAGTCCAAGATTGTCGAGCTTGGTGAAAGCGTCGATCCAATCGAGTACGTCATGGTCGATATGCACGACGATCATGGGGATGATGGCCACGACGACCACGCCGAAGGCGACGACCACCATGACGAGATGATCATGGGGCGCCTGCTCGTTGCGGACGCGGTAGAAGCGCGCCTCTCCGTCATCGATCTTTCGACCGATGACGTTGACATCGGAATCTTCGAGGTCGCCGCGCCCCGCGCGACCGTGTACCCCAGCCCCACACATCGCTACGCCGTCGTCCTCGCCCGCGGGCCGGAGGAGGACGACGACCGCGTCCACGTCTTCGACGGCGGCGTCTTCCTCGTCGAGCACGGCGATCACCACGACCTCGTCACCCAGCCCGTCTCCCGCCATGCGTTGGAGATCGCGGACGAGAGGCCGATTCACTACGTCAACAGTCACGGCTGGACCGCGATCTTCGCCGACGCCCATGGTCACGCCATCCTGATCAATGAAGAGGCGCTGACCATGGCCGAGGGCGATTACGACCCGATCGTTTTGGAGGCCGGACCCCAGCATGGCGCCGCGCTGGTCATCTCGGACGAGCGCGTCGTCGTTACCACGAAGAATCCCGACTACCCCGAGAACTCCGACGACAGCCTGCCTGTTGGCGTGGAAGTCCGCGACTTCAGCGATCAGGTCATCTATGACGCCAGCAATCGCTCATGCCCAGGCATGCACGGTGAGTCCCACAATGAGCATGGCGTCGCCTTCGGATGCATCGGCGGCGTCCTCTTCCTCGACGCTCACGACGGCGAGTACGAGCACGAATTCATCGCCAATCCGCCTGAGATGCGCGAAGACTCTCGGATCGGGTCGGTTTACGGTCACCACCATATCGACCATTTCTTCGGCAGGGCATCCTACCGCGACGATCAGGGCTTCGCCGACGATGGCATTTGGCTGATCGACGTGGACCACGGCGAAATGAGCCAGGTGTTCAGCGAGCCGAGCGTCTCCACAAAGTTCTCCAGCGATGGCGAGCTGCTCTACGTACTCGGCGCTGACGGCGTGCTCCACACGCTCGACGCGCATGACGGCGACTTGGTCTCGACGATGGACCTGGTCGAGCCGGGCGAGGCGGGTAGGGCCGCCATGATCGTCATCGGCGAGTGGCTCTACGTCGCCGACCCCAACAGCGGCCACGTCATGGCTGTCCACCTCGAAGAGATGGAGATCGAAGAGGAGTGGGAACTCGGCGGAGCGCCGTCGAGCCTGACGTTCGTCGGAGTCGCCGACTCCGGCGGCGCGCCCGAGGAAGGTCACGACGACCACGACGACCACGCTGATGAAGGCCACGAAGGCCACGACCACGACCACGGTACTCACGATCCTCACTTCTGGTTCGATCCGACCCGGGTGAAGATCGCAGTCAACGAGATAGCCGCTCGGCTCTCGTCTGTGGACCCCGAAAACGCGAGCTTCTACTACCGGAACGCCTCAGAGTATGGGAAAGAGCTCGACGAGCTTCACGTCTGGATCCAAGAGCAGGTCGGTACAGTAGCCCCGGAGCGCAGACTGCTGGTTACATCGCACGACGCCTTCTCCTACTTTGCCGCGGCCTACGGGTTCGAGATAGTTGGCTTGGTCATACCGTCGTTGGCGACTCACGTGGAGCCCTCCGCGGAGCACATCGCGGAACTGGTCGAGGTGGTACGCGAACGCGAAGTGCCGGCGCTGTTTGGCGAAACGACAGTCAGCGAAAGGCTGGCGCAAGCCGTGGCAAGGGAGACCGGCGCGGAGCTGTTCCGGCTCTATTCAGGTTCCCTTGGGCCGGAGGGCAGCGGCGCTGACACGTACCTTGGCATGGTGAGAGCAAATGTGGAGACCATCGTTGAGGCATTGAAGTGACCACCGATCCGAACCTGCACGGCGCGAGCATGTCGCTCCAGGACGTGACTGTCGAGCTCGGCGGGCACATGGCCCTGAGTAACGTCACCTTCGACGTGGACGCGGGCACCCTAATGGGCGTTGTAGGACCGAACGGAGCCGGCAAGAGCACTCTCTTCAATGCTATCGCCGGACTCCTTCCGGTTCGCCGGGGGAAGGTAACCCTTCGCCGTGTGGACCAGGGACGCGGGGCGTTGGCCTACGTGCCTCAGCGAGAGAGCGTCAACTGGCGGTTCCCTGTGACCGTGATGGACGTCGTAATGATGGGCCGGTGCTGCCGACTGGGATGGTTCCGGCGGCCCGGCAAGAGGGATCGAGAACTTGTCAACGCCTGCCTGGGCCGTGTGGGCCTGTGGGACCATCGCTCCGCCCTCATGACCGAGCTTTCGGGAGGGCAGAGGCAGAGGGTATTCGTCGCAAGGGCGCTCGCCCAGCAGGCAAGCGTGCTTCTGTTGGATGAGGCCTTCAGCGGGGTTGACGCGGGCGCCCAGGAGGGCCTCGTCGAAGTCCTCCGCACACTGCGGGATGAAGGGCGCATCGTCCTGTTGGCGACCCACGACCTGACCAACCTGGCCGGTCGCTTCGACCAGGTGCTGTGTCTCAACCGCAATGTGTGCGCCTGCGGCCCTCCCGACCAGGTGTTCACGTCCGAGGTCATGGAGCAGCTATACGGAGCCCACGGTCTGCGCCTCGCGACGGACGGGGAGCGGTAGCGGGACGACGTGATAGACTTCTTTGTCGCCCCGCTTGAGTACGGCTTCATGGTGAGAGCCCTGATCGGCTCGGCGCTTGTGGGCGTGATGTGTCCGCTGGTCGGCGCCTACGTCGTCACCAGGAACCTCGCCTTCATGGGGGACGCTCTCGCCCACGCCGTGCTGCCAGGAATGGCGCTTGGGTTCATAGTCGGTTTCAACCCGGCCATAGCCGCCGTTCCAACGGGGGTCTCCGTTGCCATTCTGATCAGGGCCGTTAGCCGGCGCGCGGGACTCAGCGCGGATACTTCCATAGGCATTCTCTTTGCGGCCACGTTTGCCCTGGGACTTGTGATGCTGGCAAGCGCGGCAACCATCAGCGTCGATATGGAAGACCTGCTCCTGGGGCAGATCTTGGGCATATCTCCGACAGGTATCTATGTATCCCTTGGGATCACAGTTACGGTCATCCTGGGGCTGTTCGCTCTTCACCACTGGCTGCTGTTTGCGAGCTTCGATCCCGTCGGGTCCCAGGTTCTCGGTAGGCGTGCCAACATCGTCGACTATGTGTTCCTGGTCATGCTTGCCCTCGTCATAGTGATAGGGATTCAGGCGGCGGGTGTTATTCTCGTCATGGCAATGCTGGTAACGCCTGCTGCCGCGGCCTACCTGCTGGTCAGGCGTTTTGTCTCGATGATGATGATGGCTGCGGCGCTGGGGACCGTGGCCGCCGTGACGGGCCTCTACATCTCCTACTACTTCAATTTGCCCGCCGGTCCTGCCATGACCCTAGTCGCAAGCGGGATATTCGTACTGGCAATCTCATTCAGGCGAAGAGCCCCCGCCTGAGAATCCTCTTTTCGAGAGCGACTCCTAGCCCGCCCAAAATCCTCCCCATCCCATAATCCCCAAAATCCTGCTTCAGACCCCCTCATTCCTTACCCCTTATTCCTGACCTCTTTGCCCTCGATATCTCAACGCTTGACGGGGGGGGAGAAAGTGGTATAACACCCACATCCCGTCATGGGGACAGGTTCCGCGCCATTGCGGACCGTTTCGACTAGGGCGTCTTGTGTGGGCGCCCAGAACGTAGGGGCGTCTTTTGTGGGCGCCCAAAACGAGGAGGCATCGACATGCTTACATCTAATTCACTTCGTTGGTTGGTCGTAGTTGCAGGAGCCGCTATGCTGTTGTCGGTCGCCGTTGCCTGTACCGAAACGGTAGAGGTGCCGGGCGAGACCGTGGTCGTCGAGAAAGTCGTAACCGAGACCGTCGAGGTGCCGGGCGAGACCGTCACCGTAGAGGTGGTCAAAGAGGTACAGGTCCCCGGCGAGACCGTCGTCGTGAAGGAAGAGGTTGTCAAGGAGGTGATGGTACCGGGCGAGACCGTCGTCGTCGAGAAGGTGGTAACCGAGACCGTCGAAGTCCCCGGCGAGACCGTCACCGTAGAGGTCGTCAAAGAAGTGATGGTACCGGGCGAGACCGTGGTGGTGGAGAAAGAGGTCGTCAAGACCGTCGAGGTCCCCGGTGAGACTGTGGTGGTGGAGAAACAGGTACCGGTGGAAGTCGTCAAGACTGTTGAAGTTCCTGTGGAGGTCGTCAAGACCGTCGAGGTCCCTGGACCGGAACGGGTCATGGTGAAAGAGGTGCGGGCGGGGTATGTGACCGACCCAACCAACGGCAGGGTGTACGTCGCGCCGCAGTACGGTGGTAGTATCACTGAAGCCAAAATCGCCGACGCTCCGCACGCAGACACCTGGTGGGGCTCCGCGTCGAGAGAGCCCGTTACCCTAGTCTTGGAGAAGATGGGCATAGCAGACTGGGCAACGCCCAGGGACGAATGGGATTTTAAATCGTATAATAATCCTACGTCTGTCCTCAGAGGACTGCTTGCCGAAAGCTACGATATTTCCCCGGACGGCCTGACCTATACCGTCAACATCCGAAAGGGCGTTAACTGGCATGATAAGGCGCCGATGAACGGGCGTGAGCTGGTTGCCGAGGATATCGCGTTCAGCTTCCACCGGATGACGGGCACGGGCAGCGGTTTCACCGAGCCGAGCCCGCACGCCACCGTTATCTCCAACTTGCCAATTGAATCGATAGAGGCGACCGACAAGTACACGGTTGTATTCAAGCTGACCAAGCTGCACCTCGCTGCTTTTTGGGATATGTACTCCAGTAGCAACTTCGGCTTTATATATCCGCCGGAGGTAATCCAGGAACATGGCGACGCTCAGGACTGGAGGAACCTGGTCGGTACCGGTCCCTATGAGCTGACGGACTGGGTGAAGGACAGCTCTCAGACCTTTACCAAGAACCCCAACTACTGGGGCTACGACGAGAAGTTCCCGGAGAACCGTCTGCCCTACCTCGACGAGATCAAGTTCCTGATAATACCGGACTCATCCACAATGTTGGCGGCGCTGCGCACGGGCAAGAACGCTCGCCTGTCCTTCGGTATTACCTTAGACCAGGCGAAGTCCCTCCAGAGGACCAACCCCGAACTCTTATGGACAACCAATTTGGATATACCGTTGACACACTCCATGGATGTGCGCAAGCCGCCCTTTGACGACATCCGGGTGCGCACGGCGATGCAGCTGGCGCTGGACCTCGAGACAATCAACAACACCTTGTTCGGGGGGCTGGGCGACACGACACCTTACGGGATTATTGGGCCGGCTCGCCCCGGGTACTACACCCCATTTGAGGAGTGGCCACAGGAGATCAAAGACAACTACGCCTACGACCCGGAAAGGGCGAAGCAGCTTCTGGCGGAAGCCGGCTATCCCAATGGCTTCAAGACCAAACTGGAGACAGTTACGACCCACCCTTACTATATGAACCTAGACTATACACAATTGGCCGTGGACTACTGGTCCAAGATTGGCGTTGATGTCGAGATTGACATCATGGAGTGGGCCGCCTACGCGGCACGCGTGAACACCCATACTTACGAAGGTATGGCCCATGGGCTAAGAGGCCTCAGCTGGTCGCCACATTTCGCCATCAGGATCGCAGCTCATTCGGACCACGTGTGGAATATTCCCGGAGTCCAGGACCCGGTCTATGATGCCATGGTTGAAGCTGCCGAAAACGCCGGCAGCACCGAGGAGCTGATGGAGTTGGTCAAGAAGGCCGATGACTACTACATCCCGCAGCAATGGGTGACATGGGGCCCAATGCGGCCAGGTTTCGTCTTCTGGCAGCCATGGATGGTGGGCTACAACGGTGAAATTGTCATAGGAGGCGGAAGGTTCTCGCTCTACCTCTCCCGAGTCTGGGTCGACTCAGACCTCAGAGACCAGATGATGAGATGACAGGGACGAGGTAGGAGGCACAATCATTGCTCATGTGGGGCAGGTGGGGGCCAAGCCCCCACCTGCCCCAAGTCTATGACCAGGACTCCGCCAACCACTGAGGAGGAGCCGTGCGCACCTACATAATCAGAAGACTGCTGCTGCTGGTCCCGACCCTCTTCATAGTGAGCGGCATGGTCTTCCTGCTCATGCGCCTGGTCCCCGGTGACATCATCGACGCGATGGCCATTGAAATGGGGCCTGAGGCAGGCGGTTCGCTGGACCGAGCGGCCATTGAGCGCCGCCTCGGTCTGGATGTGCCAATTCATGTGCAGTATGTTCGCTGGATTGGCCAGATACTTCAGGGCAACCTGGGCACGTCGCTCAGGGGAGACGAGCCTGTTGTCGAGCAGATACTTCCCAGGCTTCCGGTTACGCTTGAGCTTGGCGTCATGGCAATCGTAATCGGGCTCCTGATAGCCCTGCCAGTCGGCATCTACTCGGCGATTCGCCAGGATACGGCCGCCGACTACCTGGGGCGCTCCGTCGCCATCATCGGCCTGGCAACGCCTAACTTCTGGCTGGGAATTATGGTCATGATATACCCCGCCATCTGGTGGGGCTGGTCGCCGCCGATGGAGTACATTCCCTTCACAGAAGACCCGCTGGGGAATCTCGGAATGCTCATAATTCCCAGCCTGATTCTGGGGACGGCCGGCGCTGCCAGCACAATGCGCATGACGCGCACCATGATGCTGGAGGTCCTGCGGCAAGACTATATCAGGACCGCCTGGTCGAAGGGCCTGAACGAGAGGGTAGTCGTTATGAGGCATGCCTTGAAGAACGCCCTCATCCCTGTAGCCACCCTCGTCGGCTTTCAGCTGCCCATACTCATCGGCGGTTCGGTCATCATCGAGCAGATCTTCGTCCTGCCCGGCATAGGCCGTCTTCTGGTGAGCGCCCTCAGCCAGCGGGAGTATCACCTGGTCTCTGCCATTAACCTGATGCTGGCAACTGCCGTGATCGTGGTCAATCTGATGGTTGACCTCACTTATGCCTACCTGGACCCCAGGGTGCGCTACGGCTAAGGAAAGTGTAATAAGAATGATTGACGGAACCGATGTAACTGTCGGACTGGACGAGCAAAAACGACGCTCCCGACTAATTGACTTCCTCTCGAGGCTTGTCAGGGAGAAGCCGCTGGGCACATTTGGCGGAATCATCGTGCTGCTGCTGCTGTTCTGCGGTATCTTCGCCGACGTCTTGGCTCCTTACCCGATGAAAGAGCCACACATGTATGACAGGCTGACCGGGCCGTCGTGGAAATACCTGCTTGGTACCGACCAGCTCGGGCGAGACATGCTGAGCCGAATCATCTACGGGGCGCGCGTTTCGGTCATCATCGGCCTGTCGGCAACCAGTGTCAACATGGTGGTAGCGCTGCTGATAGGCGCTACTACCGGGTTCTTCGTCGGCAAGCTCGACGTAGTGGTCCAGCGGTTTGTCGACGCCTGGATGGCCTTCCCGGGGCTGCTCATTCTGATCACGGTGATGTCGCTGGTCGGCCAGGGCCAGCTGCAGACAATACTCGTCCTGGGCATTAGTGGCGGCATCGGCGGTTCGAGAATATCGCGAAGCGCCGTAATCGGCATTAAAGAGAATGACTATTTTCTGGCGGCGAGGGCAATTGGCAGTCCTCCCCTAAGAACCATCCTCCGCCACGTACTGCCCAACATCATGGCGCCCATGATCGTCGTATTCACCGTGACCATTGGCGGCGTTATCATGGCCGAAGCTTCCCTGAGCTTCCTCGGTTTTGGTCTTCCCCCGGATGTCGCCAGCTGGGGAGGTATGCTCAGCAGGGAAGGGCGTCAGCACATGGAGGCGGCGCCCTGGCTGGCTCTCTGGCCCGGTCTTGCCCTGACCCTCGTCGTCTACGGCATCAACATGTTCGGCGACGCCCTGAGGGACCTGCTGGACCCCCGCCTCAGAGGCAGCGAAGGGTAGAGTCTGCTCCCCAATAGACCCCGCGCCCAGGACAGAGAATCCCATCTCCCTTGAGGGAGAGGGTGATACGGCTGCCTACCAAACTGACACAGTCTCCCTCGACATCGCAACTGTTGACGACGTGCGCGCTAAGTGATATAACTCGCGCATCCCGACGTGGGGGTCGGTTCCGCGCCGTTGCGGACCGTTTCGACGTAGGGGCGTCCCTTGTGGGCGCCCAGAGGGAGACATTGACATGCGTACATCTACTTCACTTCATTGGCTGGTGTTCGCTCTATCCGCCTCAATGCTGTTGGTGGTGGCCGCGGCCTGCGCCGGTGAGACCGTCGAGGTCCCCGGGGAGCCAGTGAGTTCAATTGGCCTTTTCCCTACCTCTGGATTGACCAGGACTTGAAGGAAGCAATGAGTTATTAGGGGTTTCGCCCCTTTTGGCTGCTGAACTTAGGGAAAAAATGGAGCTGGGAGGCTCAGGCTTCCAGGCTCCCTTACTCATTGGATAATGGGAAGGTATGCCGGGGAAGACCGCGCTGATCACGGGGAGCGACCCATCCATGACCAAGCACACTGAACACGTGCGCGTCCTCGATGTCGAGGGCGCATACAACGTCCGCGATCTCGGAGGATACGAGACCCGCGACGGCAGGACGACCCGCTGGGGTAAGTACCTACGGTCGGACACCTTGGCGAACCTCAGCCCCGCGGGCGTAAACACTCTCCTCGAATACGGCATCCAAAACATCATCGACCTGCGCCGCAGCAGCGAACTGCAATTTAGGCCGAGCCCCTTCATTGGCAATGAGGCCGTCACCTACTACCATCAGAACATGGCAGGCGACGTGGCCCTCGAAGGTAGGGAGGCGATCGACGGCGTCGAGGACTCTGCCGAGCGGCGGGGCAGGGTGTACTGCCACATGCTCGAACAGAGAAAGCACATCCTCCACCAGATATTCTCGCTTCTTGCCAGCCCGGGCGGTCTCCCCGTCCTCATCCACTGTAACGCGGGCAAGGATAGGGCCGGAATCTCTGCCGCACTCGTGCTGGATATCTGTGGCGTTCCTCGCGAGACCATCACCGAGGACTACAGCCTCACCGCGCAGTATCTGGTGCGGCGCTACTACGAAAATAATCCTGACGTGAATCCTGACGCATACACTTGGCGGGAATATCAGAACGACTTCTGCCATCCTCACAGCATGCAATTCACCCTCGACCACCTCGACAGGATGTACGGAGGCGTCGAGGGCTACCTGCGGGACACCGGCATCACCGACGACCAGATCGCCGCCATCAAGGAGGCAATGACTGAATGAGCGACCGAAATCTCATCGAAGTCGATCCCGGATGCGGCATAGGCTCGTCCTGTCGCCTGACTATTACCGTTTACTGTCTAAACATGTTCGGCGACGCATTGAGAGACCCCTAGACCCCCGGCTCCGCGGCGCGGGCAACTGAAGCGTCGCATCCGGCTGATCACAAAAGTCACAGTTCAGACATCCCCACCAAAGACTAAGAACTAACCACCATCCACTCACGCCCAAAATCCTCTCCATCCCATAATCCCCAAAATCCTGCTTCAGACACCCCCTTACACCTCACCCCTTATTCCTAACCCCTTTCCCCCTCGATATCTCAACGCTTGACGGGGGGGGGAGAAAGTGGTATAACTCTCACACCCCGTCATGGGGGCAGGTTCCGCGCCATTGCGGACCGTTTCGACGTAGGGCGTCTTGTGTGGGCGCCCAGAACGTAGGGGCGACCCTTGTGGACGCCCAAAACGAGGAGGCATCGACATGCTTACATCTAATTCACTTCGTTGGCTGGTCGTAGTTGCAGGAGCCGCTATGCTGTTGGCGGTCGCCGCGGCCTGTACCGAAACGGTAGAGGTACCGGGCGAGACCGTGGTCGTCGAGAAAGTCGTAACCGAGACCGTAGAGGTCCCGGGCGAGACAGTCGTCAAAGAGGTGGTCAAAGAAGTACAAGTCCCCGGCGAGACGGTGGTGGTGAAGGAAGTGGTAACTGAGACCGTCGAGGTCCCCGGCGAAACCGTGGTGGTCGAGAAAGAAGTCATCAGGACCGTCGAAGTCCCCGGCGAGACCGTCACCGTAGAGGTGGTCAAAGAAGTGATGGTACCGGGCGAGACCGTGGTAGTCGAGAAAGAGGTCGTCAAGACCGTCGAGGTCCCCGGCGAGACTGTGGTGGTGGAGAAACAGGTACCGGTGGAAGTCGTCAAGACCGTCCAAGTTCCTGTGGAGGTCGTCAAGACCGTCGAGGTCGCCGGACCGGAACGGGTCGTCGTGAAAGAGGTGCGACCGGGGTATGTGACCGACCCATCCAACGGCAAGGTGATAGTGGCGCCGCAGTACGGTGGTAGTATCACTGAAGCCAAAATCGTCGACGCTCCGCACGCAGACACCTGGTGGGGGCCCTCGTCGAGAGAGCCCGTTACCCTAGTCTTGGAGAAGCTGGGCATAGCAGACTGGGGAATCGACAGGGACGAATGGGATTTTAAATCGTATAATAATCCTACGTCTGTCCTCAGAGGACTGCTTGCCGAAAGCTACGAGATTTCCCCGGACGGCCTTACTATTACCTTCCACATTCGCAAGGGCGTTCACTGGCACGACAAGCCCCCGATGAACGGTCGGGAGCTGGTTGCCGACGATATCGTGTTCAGCTTCCACCGGATGACGGGCACGGGCAGCGGTTTCACCGAGCCGAGCCCGCACGCCACCGTTATCTCCAACTTGCCAATTGAATCGATAGAGGCGACCGACAAGTACACGGTTGTCTTCAAGCTGACCAAGCTGCACCTCGATGCTCTTTGGGATATCTACTCCAGTAGCAACTTCGGCTTTATATATCCGCCGGAGGTAATCCAGGAACATGGCGACGCTCAGGACTGGAGGAATCTGGTCGGTACCGGTCCCTATGAGCTGACGGACTGGGTGAAGGACAGCTCTCAGACCTTTACCAAGAACCCCAACTACTGGGGCTACGACGAGAAGTTCCCGGAGAATCGCCTGCCCTACCTCGACGAGATCAAGTTCCTGATAATACCGGACTCATCCACACAGTTGGCGGCGCTGCGCACGGGCAAGAACGCCCGCATGACTGGCGTTACCCTCGACCAGGCGAAGGCCCTCCAGAGGACCAACCCCGAACTCTTATGGTCAATCAATGTGGATTTGCCGTGGACACACTCCATGGATGTGCGCAAGCCGCCCTTTGACGACATCCGGGTGCGCACGGCGATGCAGCTGGCGCTGGACAACGAGACAATCAACAACACCTTTTTGGGGGGGATGGGCGACACGACACCTTACGGGTTTATGGGGCCGGCTCGCCCCGGGTACTACACCCCATTTGAGGAGTGGCCACAGGAGATCAAAGACAACTACGCCTACGACCCGGAAAGGGCGAAGCAGCTTCTGGCGGAAGCCGGCTATCCCAATGGCTTCAAGACCAAACTGGAGACAGCCACGACCAACCTTTACTATATGAACCTAGACTATACACAATTGGCCGTGGACTACTGGGCCCAGATTGGCGTTGATGTCGAGATTGACATCATCGAGTGGACCGTTTTGTTGGACCGCATAAAAACCCATACTTACGAAGGTATGGTCCAAGGGTTAAGAGGCCTCAGCTGGCCGCCACTTTTCGCCATCAGACTCAATCACTCTTCCAACCACGCGTGGAATTATCCCGGAGTCCAGGACCCGGTCTATGATGCCATGGTTGAAGCCGCCGAAAACGCCGGCAGCGCCGAGGAGCTGATGGAGCTGGTGAAGGAGGCGGATACGTACTTCATCGAGCAGCAGTGGGTGACATGGGGCCCAATGCGGCCAGGTTTCATCTTCTGGCAGCCGTGGATGGTGGGCTACAACGGTGAAATTCTCATAGGAGGCGGAAGGTTCTCGCTCTACCTCTCCCGAGTCTGGCTCGACGCAGACCTCAGGGAGGAGATGACCGGGACGAGATAAGCACACCAGGTGGGGGGCCCCACCCCAGGGGCCCCTAACCTTCCCACTCGCGGCCGCCGTTCGCTGAGGAGACTGACCTGCGCACCTACATAATCAGAAGACTGCTGCTGCTGGTCCCGACCCTCTTCATTGTGGCCAGCATGGTCTTCCTGATCATTCGCCTGATCCCCGGTGACATCATCGACACAATGGCCATTGAAATGGGGCCCGAGGCCGGTGTCGTGGACCGTGCGGCCATTGAGCGCCGCCTCGGTCTGGATGTGCCAATTCATGTGCAGTATGTTCGCTGGACTGGCCAGATACTTCAGGGCAACCTGGGCACGTCGCTCAGAGGAGAGCTGCCTGTTGTCGAGCAGATACTTCCCAGGCTTCCGGTGACGCTTGAGCTTGGCGTCATGGCAATCGTAATCGGGCTCCTGATAGCCCTGCCAGTCGGCATCTACTCGGCGATTCGCCAGGATACGGCCTTCGACTACCTGGGGCGCTCCGTCGCCATCATCGGCCTGGCAACGCCTAACTTCTGGCTGGGAATTATGGTCATGATATACCCGGCCATCTGGTGGGGCTGGTCGCCACCGATGGAGTACATTCCCTTCACAGAAGACCCGCTGGGGAATCTCGGCATGCTCATAATTCCCAGCTTGATTCTGGGGACGGCCGGCGCTGCCAGCACAATGCGCATGACGCGCACCATGATGCTGGAGGTCCTGCGGCAAGACTATATCAGGACCGCCTGGTCGAAGGGCCTGAACGAGAGGGTAGTCGTTATGAGGCACGCCTTGAAGAACGCCCTCATCCCTGTAGCCACCCTCGTCGGCTTTCAGCTGCCCATACTCATCGGCGGTTCGGTCATCATCGAGCAGATCTTCGTCCTGCCCGGCATAGGCCGTCTTCTGGTGAGCGCCCTCAGCCAGCGGGAGTATCACCTGGTCTCTGCCATTAACCTGATGCTGGCAACTGCCGTGATCGTGGTCAATCTGATGGTTGACCTCACTTATGCATACCTGGACCCCAGGGTGCGCTACGGCTAAGGAAAGTGTAATAAGAATGATTGACGGAACCGATGTAACTGTCGGACTGGACGAGCAAAAACGACGCTCCCGACTAATTGACTTCCTCTCGAGGCTTGTCAGGGAGAAGCCGCTGGGCACATTTGGCGGAATCATCGTGCTGCTGCTGCTCTTCTGCGGTATCTTCGCCGACGTCTTGGCTCCTTACCCGATGAAAGAGCCACACATGTATGACAGGCTGACCGGGCCGTCGTGGAAATACCTGCTTGGTACCGACCAGCTGGGGCGAGACATGCTGAGCCGAATCATCTACGGGGCGCGCGTTTCGGTCATCATCGGCCTGTCGGCAACCAGTGTCAACATGGTGGTAGCGCTGCTGATAGGCGCTACTACCGGGTTCTTCGTCGGCAAGCTCGACGTAGTGGTCCAGCGGTTTGTCGACGCCTGGATGGCCTTCCCGGGGCTGCTGATTCTGATCACGGTGATGTCGCTGGTCGGCCAGGGGCAGCTGCAGACAATACTCGTCCTGGGCATTAGTGGCGGCATCGGCGGTTCGAGAATATCGCGAAGCGCCGTCATCGGCATTAAAGAGAATGACTATTTTCTGGCGGCGAAGGCAATTGGCAGTCCTCCCCTAAGAACCATACTCCGCCACGTACTGCCCAACATCATGGCGCCCATGATCGTCATATTCACCGTGACCATTGGCGGCGTAATCATGGCCGAAGCTTCCCTGAGCTTCCTCGGTTTTGGTCTTCCCCCGGATGTCGCCAGCTGGGGAGGTATGCTCAGCAGGGAAGGGCGTCAGCACATGGAGGTGGCGCCATGGCTGGCTCTCTGGCCTGGTCTTGCCCTGACCCTCGTCGTCTATGGCATCAACATGTTCGGCGACGCCCTCAGGGACCTCCTCGACCCCAGGCTCCGCGGCGCGGGCAACTGATTCTGGACAATGGCGGTCAGCGCTGCGCGTTGACCTTCGCCTGCTCGAATGACTCCCGCACCAACTCGCGCAGAACATTCATGTCCACGTCCGCCAGCTTGTTGATGTATAGGCACGACACGCCCTTGCGGTGTTTTCCGAGCTTGGCAAGCAGGTCGTCAAAACGCTCGGATCCGGCCATGACGTACAGCGAGAGGCTCTGCTTCCTCGGAGAGAAGCCGATCAGGCACATATCGCCCTCTCTGCCCGATTCGTACTTGTAGTGATAGTCCCCGAAGCCGATGATGCTCGGCCCCCACATCTCAGGCTCAAGTCCCGTGATCTCCCTCATCATATCCAGCAATGTGAGGCCGTCCTCTTGCCGCCGCTTGTTCTCGACGGACGCCAGAAACTCTTCGACGCTCGCGCCCGTCTTCTGCGTCTTGTTCTCAGCCATGAACTCAAACCCCCGACTTACCCTTAGACCTTAGACGAATTATGGTATATCCTATGCGGCAGACCTAAAGCAAGCAACGGAGGAATCAAATGAAACCGAACGTACTTCGACAAAAGCTGGAATCAGGTGAGCCGACTGTCAGCACTCACATCCACTCGACGTGGCCGTCGGTAATCGAGGCCGCCGGTCATGCCGGCGTCTATGACTACGTCGAGTTCGTGGCCGAGTACGGTCCGTCCGATCTTCACGACCTCGACAACATGGCGCGGGCGGCTGAACTGTTCGACATGGGCATGATGATCAAGGTGGATCAGAGCCACCAGGCCTATCTCGCCCAGCGCGCCGTCGGCTCAGGATTCGGAAGCGTGCTGTTCACCGACGCCCGCTCTGCCGACGACGTGCGCGAGCAGATCCTGACGATCAAGCCGGACACGCCGCAAGACAAAGGTTGGTACGGCGTCGCGACACGCCGCCATAGCTACATGGGCTACGGCGGGTCGGCCGCTTACGTCAAGGCTCTGCAAGATACCGTGGTCGCCGTGATGATCGAGAAGAAGGGCGCGGTTGACGAGCTTGACGAGATTCTGGAACTGCCCGGACTCGACATGGTGCAGTGGGGCGGGTCGGACTTCTCGGTGAGCATCGGGAAGCCGGGCCAGCGCAACGATCCGGAGGTCATGGCGGCGCACGACAAGGTATTCAAGGATGCCATCGCGGCAGGGGTTCACGCCCGGGCGGAGATCCAGTCACCGGACGACGCGCGGAGATACCTGGACATGGGCGTCCGCCACTTCTCGATCGGGACGGACATAATGATCCTGCACGGCTGGTGGAAGTCGAACGGCGAGGACCTCTGGAAGGCAATCAACGGCGAGTAGCGCGAAACTAGACGGTCGAAAGGCTCGGCGACCTCATTGGAGCCGCTATCTGCTGATCGTTTAGGGGGATGGCCTCGTTCTTATAGACCTGGACGCGGTACCGGCCATAGTCGGCGACGTACATCAGGCCGTCGTCGATCCTGACGGACCGAGGTGAGTGGAAGTACTTCTCCCTTTCCAGGACTGCCATGTCGCGCAGGCGGTTGGGATAGGCGTTTGTCAGCATGTAGTCGCGGGCGACCCTGGAGAGCGTGGCGTCTCCGAGGAACCTCTGGACGTACTTGCCATGCTCGTTGAACAGCAGCACCCTGTTGTTGCCGGTGTCCGCGACGTAGATGTCGCCGTGCTTATCGACTGCGACGCCGGACGGCCTGTTGAACTGGTCCTCGCCTGTGCCTGAAGAGCCGATTTGGAAGACGAACTCGCCATCGGCGGTGAACTTCTGGACCCTGTCGTTTCGCCAATCGACGACGTAAACGTCGCCAAGTTCATCGACGGCAATGCCCCAGGGCATGTCGAACTGGCCGGGTCCGTCGCCGTGGTTGCCCCAGCCCGTTATGAACTCGCCGTCTTTGGTGAACTTCTGAACGCGGTGGTTGAGGGCGTCGGCGACGTATAGGTTTTCGTCGGCGTCGAAGGCGATTCCGGCCGGCCCGGAGAGTTGGCCTTCGGCGCTTCCCTCCTCGCCCCAGCATACGATGAATTCGCCGTCTTTGTTGAACGCCGAGATGCGGTGTATGGCCTCGTCGGAGACGTAAACGTTCTCCTCTGAATCGAGGATTATGTTGACGGGCCAGGTGAACTTGCCTTCGTCCGAGCCGTAGCCGCCGATGCCGATGAGGTCGTCGGTCAGCCGCTCGGCGTCGTCGAACGACCAGACCCTGATTTCCGCCTGTCCTTCACTGCGGCACAGGATGTAGATCCGGCCTTCGTCGCCGATTGCGACGTCGTTGGGGTAGTTGGTAATCCGCCTCATGCCCAGGGTCTTGAGGAACGGGTACCCGGCCCTGAGAAGTCCGTACGGTCGGCCCATCGGGGAACCTCCGGTGTGTGAAGGATTCACCCTCACCCTATCCCTCTCCCTCAAGGGAGAGGGGATATCTTTGCGCTATTTGAATGGGTTGATCTGCTCGAACTGGCCGTCCACTATGGGAACGGGGTCAACTTCCATCCACTGTTCGAGAACCGTGGAGTACACGCCTCGGTAGTCCACGTTCCAGTCGAGGTCTTCGCCGTAGAGCCAGTCCGAAGGATCGACGGACGGGTACTCGCCGTAGAGTCCGCCGTCCACGCTCTCGCCGATGATGAACGCGCCGCCGCCGGAGCCGTGGTCTGTGCCGCTGCCGTTGTCGCGCATCCGGCGCCCGAACTCGGTGAAGACGAGCATCGTCACCTCTTCAGCCGCGTCGTGGTCGCGCAGGTCCTGGAAGAAGTCGGCTATCGCGCCGGACAGGTCTTTCAGTAGGCCCGGGTGGCTCAGCTTTTCGTTTGCGTGGTGGTCGTAACCGCCGTGATTTGTGTAGAAGATGCGCGTTCCGAAATCGGCCAGGTGGACGCGGGCGACATCCTTGAGGCTCTTGGCTATCGGGTTGTCGGCGTATTCGACGTCCGACTGGTAGATCGCGGGGGCCTGCTTGAGGATGTCCGCGCCGGTGTGGACGTCGGAGCCGGTCTGAGAGAGGTACTCCATGACCGGGCCGGTCCCGATTGCGGGGGCGTACATCTTCTTGAACATGTCGAGAGCTATATCGCGCCGCTCGGACTCCTGGATGCTGGTCATGAGTCCGACGTTGTCGAGGTCGCCGACCGAGGCGACGGGAACTCCGGGAGCGACGAGAGCTCGGGGCAGTCCTCTGCCGATGTTCACGGCGGTCAGGACGTTCTCCTTGTTGGGATCGAGTTCTCGGATGGTGCGTCCGAGCCAGCCCTCCGTGCCCACCTTTACGGGTTCGCAGGTGTGCCAGATGTCCATCGCCCTGAAGTGCGAACGGCTGGAGTTGGCGTACCCGATACCCTGCACGATCGCCATCTTGCCGTCTTCATAAACTTCCTTGAGTGGGGCCATGTTGGGGTTGAAGGCGAGCTCGTCGTTGATCGGCAGGACTTCGTCCTGGGGGATGACGACTGTCGGCCTGGCGTCGTAGTAGTGCTCGCTGGTGTATGGCACCAGCGTGTTGAGGAAGTCGTTGCCGCCGCTAAGCTGGACGACCACGAGAACCGGGGATTTGCCGTTTTTGGTCATATTCGAGACTCCTTAGGCGAACTGGAACTCTTTGCTGGAAACGATCATTTGGAGCATGTGGGTAATGCGCGGGATGCTCTCCTCGCGCTTTTCAGCAGTGCTCATGTCCAGCGTGCCGCCGGACTCTGCGTACGCGATCAGGGTTTCCCTGGTCTCGTCGCCCACGTCGAGTGGGCCGACGAGGTCGAGGCAGCTATCCGCGAACTCCTCAGGAGACAACTGTGAAGAGTCGCCGCCGAGCCTTTGGATGATGGCCTGGACTCCGGGCTTGCCGGGGTCGCCGACGTGCTCGACGGCGAAGTTGACGCGCTCATTCAGCGTGCCGCCGTCGATCCACTCCTTGCCCGTGTGCCAGCCCTCGACCGTCGGCGGGTTCAGAAGTTCCTGGCCCATCAGCCTGGCCGCGTCGTGGTACTGCACTATTCCCGGTATGGGGAAGGTGAACGTTCCGCCAAGCTTCAGGACGCCCGCTACCAACTCCGTCGGGCTCTTGACCTTCCTGAAGGCGGCGTTCTTGAAGTAGTCGGAGTTGAACAGCGCGCGCATGATGGAGCGCATGTCGCCGTTGGACTCGAAGTATGTCTTGACGAGGTGGTCGATCGCGTCGGGGTCTTGTGGAGGGTCCACCGACCAGGCGGGCACCTGCGGCTCGTCCGCGACGAAGAAGTTGTACAGGTGCCTCGAAATAAATCTTGCGGTGGCCTCCTGCTCGACGATTATGTCAATGATGTCCTCGCCGTCGAAGTTGCCGGTATGGCCGAGGAATGTCTTTTCGCCGTAGTCGTGCTCTTCGGGCTTGAAGACGAACTCGGAGGTGAAGTTGCCCTGCGGATAGACTGACATCGGCTGGATGAAAGTCCATCCCGTGAAGGCCCGCGAGGCGTTCTTGATGTCGTCTTCAGTGTAGTTTCCGACGCCCATCGAGAATAGCTCCAAAAGCTCGCGTCCGTAGTTCTCGTTGGGTTCGCCGTTCTTGTTCTCGTTATTGTCGAGCCAGAAGATCATGGCCGGATCCTTGGACAACTCGACCAGCAGCGTCCTGAAGTCGGAGAGGCCGTACTTGCGGAACATCTCGGCCTGTCCGGTGATGGACGGGACGTGCTCCACCTTGCTGTAACCGGTAGCGAAGACGTGGTGCCAGAAGAGGGCCATCTTCTCTACGAGCGGGCGCTTGGAGGCGACCATCCGGTATATCCACTGGGCGGCCCACAGGGTGAACTGCTCTCCGCCGTAGTAGCGCGACATGATGTCGTCGTCGAACGGCGGGCTGCGCTCGGGGTTTACGAGGTCTTCCACGGTCTCCTCGTAACCCTTCGCGGCATAGGTCTCTAGCTCCTCCCTCGTGGCTCCGAAACCGGCCCTCCTGAGCAGGTGGGCCATGAGGGCGAGGTCGCTGCTGGGCATAACATCCTCCTGAGCGCTAGTGTCTGATGATTCAGAAATTACGCTTCCCGAAACTATACTACTGCCGCTTGGAGGATTCAAGGCAGAGTGAATAGTTTTTAGTTTTTGGTTTTGAGTTTTCTACGAAGGGCGCTAGACGGCGCGCCGGAGTCACAGGTCGTTCACTTCGACGCTGAAGCCTTCGAGGGTGGTTGAGGTCACGGTGTCGCCTTCGCCGTGTGTGGCCTGGAGATCGAGGATGCCGTTCTTGAGGAGCATGACATATACAAGCCGGTTGGCGGGGTCGATGATCCAGTACTCTTTGACTTCGTGCTTGGCGTAGAGGTCTCGCTTGTATCCCCAGTCGTGGCGGGCGGATGAGGGGGAGAGGATTTCGACGATGAAGTCGGGCGCGCCCTGGACGTTGGCGGGCGTCCTGATGTGATCGCGCTCTTTGGAGATGAACATGATATCGGGCTGCGCTACGTTGGAGTCGGAGAAAAGGACGTCGTAGGGCGCGTGGAAGACACGGCCCAGGTCATTCTCTTTTGCGAACGAGTACATCCGCGACGACAACGCTATGCTTGCGGTCTGATGGTTTTCGTTAGGTGATGCGACCAAAATCAACTCTCCATCCAGAAGCTCGTAGCGCTCGTCTCCGGGGGCGTTCAGGTAGTCTTGGTAGGTGAGCTTGGCTGCGGTGACCATGGTTGCCCTCCTGATTGGGTGAATGGATTATAGCAGGACGGCGCGGGGGCCGTGGCCGGGGTTTTTCGGTTATCATGCCTCGGTCAGTGTTTGAAAGTGAGTCCGCGTGCATGTAAACTCGCGTTACAGGAAGTGACAACATCGGAACCATGTTCGAATCTGCTCTCAGCAAGAAGCGCGCGGTGGGCGTCTGCCTGCTGGTCGTGCTTCTGACGCTGTTCCTGATATTCAACCGTATCCCAAAGCTGGACACGGTACGGGCCGACCTTGCCGAAGCGACCGCGACCGAGGAGCAGTGCTTCCAGGGATTCTGCGTGGAGACGCGCCCTGACACCCCATTGCTCACGCGGTGGTGGGAAACGTCGGTTACCTATCTCAGGCTCGTCGCTCTGGGTATGACGTTCGCTTTCCTAGTCGCCGGTGTTACGGAGGCGTTCCTATTTCCGAGCGGCCACGGCAGAGCGCTGTCGGGCCAGGGGCTGCGCGGCTCTCTCAAGGGCCTGATAGTCGGGCCTGCGATGAACCTATGCTCGGCGTGCATTGTCCCTATATCAGCCGCGTTTCGGGGAAGGGGATCGAGCATCGAGACGACGGTCGCGATTGTTCAAGGCTCTTCTACGCTGAATCTGCCCGCGATCATCATGGTGGCGATGGTATTCTCGCCGATGATCGGCGGCGCTCGGATCGCGGTCAGCCTTGTGGGCGCGTTGCTGCTAGGCCCGCTGGTCGCGGCGGTTGTCGGAGCGCGCGGCGGGAGGACTATGGGCCTCCACGTGGACATCGATCCTGAGGCCCGCGTCGGGACAACATGGAAGACGGCCATCGGGGAAGGACTCCGAGACTGGCTGAGAGCAAGCCTGGGCTATCTGATCAAGCTCGGACCGGTGATGGTGCTGGCCGGATTCGCCAGCGCGCTTGCGCTTCAGTGGGTCAGCCCGGATACGGTTTCCAGATTCTTGGGAGACAACCTGACGGGAATAGCGGTGGCGGCGACCCTTGGAATCCTGATCAACGTGCCGCTGCTGTTCGAGATTCCGCTGGTGGCGGCGCTTCTGCTGGTCGGAATGGGGGTCGGCCCTGCGGCGACCCTGCTGTTCACCGCCGCGGCGGGCGGTCCCGTAACATTCTGGGGTCTGGCCAAGATCCTGCCGAGAAGGGCGGTGGCCACGCTTGTCACGGCGACGTGGACGCTTGGGATTGTCGGCGGCCTGGCCGTTCTGGTGATACATCCGCTATTCGGTGGGGGCGGATTGGCAACCGACACTGTGGCCGCTTCGACAGGTACGCGCTTCGAGGCGCCCCTGCCAAGTATGCGTCCGACGCCCATAGCCGGCTTATCGAGTGACTCGCAGGTCGCCGAGCGACCTGCCGCGACTGAGTTGCAAAGTGGCCCCACACCCGGCGTCATAGCCAGCGAGCCTGTGGACGGCATAATGCCCTTTACGAACATCGCGCCCTGGGCGCTGTCCGAAGGGCAGGGCCTGCTGAACTATCACCCAGCGGCGGTTGTATTCGACTTCGACCGAGACGGCGACCTTGACTTCTTCCTCACGTCCGAGGTCGAGCGAGACAACTTCCTCTACCGCAACGAGGGAGACGGTACTTTCAAGAACGTCTCGGTAGAGGCCGGGGTCGCGGCGGTCGAAAGCAACAGCAGCGGCGCCGTCGCCTGCGACATTAATAACGATGGTTTCCAGGACCTCTATGTTGGGGCTCGCGGCCTCGCCTACCTGGGAGGTCTCCACCTCGGGGACGGGATGGACTTCAGGTCGTCGCTTGGAGACACGCCCGCCGCCATTCGGGACCGTGAGGCGATGATCGACCGTCTCTTCCTAAACAATGGGGACGGAACATTCAGGGACATAACCGAGACGGCATTCGGCGACGATCTGAACGTGCGGTCAGCGGGCAGCATCGCGTGCGCGGACGTGGACAACGATGGCTGGCTGGACATATACGTCGGCAACTTCACCGACATGGACTTCCACGGCCTGGATCACCCATCGCATCATGGACAGTTCAACCTGCTCTACGTTAACAATGGAGACCTCACTTTCCGTGAAATGTCCGAGGAGGCGGGAGTTAGGGGAGGGCAGATCAGGCTGCTCGACCCGGAAGGGAACCCAATCGTGTTCACCGACCCCGACACGGGCGCCGAGTTCGAGGGTTACGATCCGACCCGTTTGGACCGGCTCGGAAATCGTATCGGCGATCCGACGGGCAGGACGCTCGCCGTGCTGTTCTTCGACTACGATACTGACGGTGACCAGGACTTGTGGGTTGCCGACGACGGCGATAGGCTGCACCTGTACAGGAACGACTCGTCGGCAGGCGACGTCCGGTTCACTCCGGTCGCCGATGAGATTGGCATAGACGCGGTGGGCAACTGGATGGGATTCGCCGTCGGCGACTATGACGGCGACCAGGACCTCGACGTTTTCGTGACGAACCAGGGGTCCAACATGCGTCTGCATCCGCCAAAGGAACAGGTCGGCGGCGACTGCCGCTACTCGGACAGGTTCGAATGGGCCACCTGTATGCACTACCTACTCCGAAACGATGGGACGACCACCACGCCGGACGGCGGTCTGCGCGGATTTTTCCGGGACGTGGCGCTATCGACAGACGTAATGCCAAGTCCCATCATGCCGCCGCTCGCGCTGAATGAGGCGAACATCGCCGCAGGATGGCCCGTTCCCACCGGCCTCGGAGCGTATGAGTTCGGATACGGGACAACGTTCTTCGACTTCGACAACGACGGCCACCAGGACCTCTACTGGCTCGGCTCGGAGGTCAACCGAGGCGAGGGGCCGGGCGGAGAGATAATCGAGTCTCCCGGGCGGATGCTGCGCGGCGACGGAAGCGGCGGATTCGAGGACATCACCGTCCGCGCGCGGCTTCTCGACATCGTTGACGTGGACTACTCTATCCTCGACCCTGCGGACCCCGGATTCGACGCCGCGCGTCAGAGGATCAGCCTAAGTATGCACGAAAACGGCAAAGGCCTGGCTCACGGCGACATCAGCGGGGACGGCTATGTGGATCTGATCGGCACCAACAGCAGCGGCCCGGTCTGGGTCGAGCCGGGAGAGTCGGCGCGTCCGGCGGAAGGGAACGTGTTCGTCTGGCTAAATGGCGGCGGGGACAACCACTGGATCACGCTGCGCCTGCAAGGTCGAATGGGAATCGACGGAACGGGAAGCAACGCGGACGGAGTCGGGGCGCGCGTATATCTGAAGTACTATGCGCCGGGGTCAGACGCTCCAATCGTACAGGTGCAAGAGGTGCGGGCAGGCTCCAGCTATCTATCGATGGACAGCATCGACCTCGAGTTCGGACTGGGCGGTGCTCAGCGCGTGAGCGAGATTTCTATCGAGTGGCCGAGCGGAGTGCGGCAAGAGATTACGGATGTCGCCGCCGACCGGATAGTGGATATAATCGAACCGGCAGAATGACCGACACGTTATCAATGACAGTCCGAGACCAAAGGAGAGTGGATCATGTCTATCGAGTTGCGCCCGGTCACGGTCGATGAATACGAAGAGTGGATGGGAGCGATGCGGCGCGGATTCGGAGGCGATCCGGGCATCAATCTGACCCTGCACCACCCGGTGACGGGCGCCGCGCCGTGGACCGAGTTCGAACGGAGCGTGGCGGCGATCGACGGGAGCGAGATGGTCGGCACCAGCCACTCGTACAAGTTGACGATCTCGGTGCCCGGGGGGGACAGGCTGCCGCTGGGAGGGATCAGCCACGTTTGCGTCCAGCCGACGCACACGCGCCGTGGGATCCTGACGTCCATGATGCAGATGCAGCTCAGGGACTTTCACGAGTGGGGCGAGCCGCTTTCGGCCCTCAACTCTTCTGAGACGATAATATACGGCAGGTACGGCTACAGCACGGCGTGCTTTCGGGAGGACTGGGAGATAGACCGGCAGTACACGGCGTTCACCGACTCCGCCGAACCTCGCGGGCATACCGAGTTCATACCATCCGAAAAGGTCGGCGAGCTGTTCCCGGAGGTGTTCGATCGGGCGATGGCCGGGCGGCCGGGCGTGGTGACGCGCACGCGCGCGGAGTGGGGCCTTTACGTGGCGGACCCTGAGCGGCCGCGCCGGGGGATGAGCGCGTACTTCAACGTGGCGTACATCCGCGACGGGCGGATCGACGGGTACGCGATCTATAGAGTCCAGGGCGATACGCTGAAGGTGTATGAGCTGATTTCGGTTACGGACGAGGCTTACTCGGCGCTGTGGCGCTTCTGCTTCAGCGTGGACCTGCGGACGAAATTCATCGCGGAGAAGAGGCCGCTGGACGATCCGATGCCCTGGATGCTGGCGGACCCGCGCCGGCTGCGGCGGAAGGTGCAGGACAACTACTGGCTGCGTCTGGTGGACGCGCGGGCGGCCCTGGAAGGGCGGAAGTACCGGACAGAGGGGAGCCTGGTGTTCGAGTTTACGGCCGATCGGTTCTGTCCGTGGAATGAGGGACGATTGAAGCTGGAGGCAGGGCCGGACGGCGCTCGATGCACGCCCACGACCGAGTCGCCGGACATCGTGATGCCCGTGAAGGAGATGGGATCGACCTACCTGGGAGGGATCCGCTTCTCGACGCTGGCGCGTGCCGGACTCGTGGAAGAGCGTTCGGAAGGCGCGCTGGGGCGTGCCGACATGATGTTCTCCGACGAACTACTGCCGTGGGCCCCGTCTGCCTGGTGACGATATTCAAGCGTAGGGGCGTCCCTCGTGGGCGCCCACCATCTGGTGACAGAAAGAGGAGGTTCAGACCCATGCGGCTAGAAAACAAAGTGGCCCTTGTAACCGGCGGAGCGTCCGGAATCGGGCGGGCGTCTGCGCTCGTGTTCGGGCGGGAGGGAGCAAAGGTCGTTGTCTCAGACCTTAACCAAGCCGGCTCGGATGACACTGTTCAGGAGATCAAGGCGGCAGGCGGTGAGGCGACCGCTATCTCGGGCGATGTCTCCGATACTAACGACGCAAAGCGAATGGTCGATTCTACTGTCGAGGCCTACGGCAGCATCGACGTTGTGCTGAACAGCGCGGGGGTAATTTCCGATACGGCAATCCTTGGGGACTCTGTACCAGAGGATCGTTTTGAACGCACGGCCGCGCTGTACAACCGGGTGGTGGAGATCAATCTTGGAGGCACATACTTAATCTGCTGGCTCGCGATTCAGCAGATGCGAGAAAACGGCGGCGGGTCGATAATCAACATCTCGTCGATCAACGGCGTCGTTGGCGCTCCGATTGGGCTGGGCAGCGGGTTCGATCCCTACGTGCCATCCAAGGGCGGCGTAGTCCAACTGACCAAGAACCTGGCCATCCAGTACGGCAGAGACAACATCAGGGTCAACTGCATCTGCCCCGGACACGTCAAAACCAACCTGATCCGGTCGATTACGGACAACCCGGAAATAACGGAGCGGCTGGAGGAGCGATATCCGCTGGGCCGGTTTGCCGAGCCGGAAGAGATCGCGAATGCCGCCCTGTTCCTGGCCTCGGACGAGTCCTCTTTCGTCACGGGCGCGCCGATGCTGGTCGACGGCGGCTACACCGCTTTGTGACGAGTCGGAATCACGATTCGCGTGATGGGGGGATGCTGAGGTGACTGGAGCGGGAGAGGGGATTCGAACCCCCGACCCCTTCCTTGGCAAGGAAGTGCTCTACCACTGAGCTACTCCCGCTCGTCTGCCGTCTGAGAGGATAGGAAATCTTGGTGCCGAGGGTCAGAATCGAACTGACGACACCAGCGTTTTCAGCGCTGTGCTCTACCAACTGAGCTACCTCGGCGCGTTTAGCACTATTCATAGTAGGTTCACCGGGCGGCGGTGTCAAGGAAAGCGTTGCAATCCGGAATCAGCCGCCCTACCATCAGCCCATGAAAGTCAGGAAAACAAACGCGGGGCAGCGGCGGCGCATGATCGGCGTCGCGCTGGCGCCGGACTCGACGAAAGATGCGATAGCGGCGCTGCGAGAGGTCTCTGAGCAGGCCGACGTCGCCGAACTCCGTCTCGACCTCATGCCGGAGTACGACCTGCCGCGGATTCTCGCCGACCGCTCCTGCCCTGTGATAGTCACCAACCGCGCCGAACGCGAGGGCGGCGGCTTTCGCGGCAGTGAACGGGAGCGGGTCAGGCCGCTGCTCGAGGCGATCTCGCTTGGGGCCGAGTTCGTGGACATCGAGCATGACGCCGTCCACCTGATAGGCGACCGGGGGGAGACGAGGTTGATCGTCTCTCAGCACGACTTCAGCGCGATGCCGCCGGACCTGCCCCGGCTTCACCGCGGCCTCTCCGCAAAGGGGGCCGACGTGGTCAAGTCCGCCGGGATGCCCCGCTCCGTCCTCGACAGCCTCAGCGTATTGGAAGCGCTGGGCGAATCGCCGATGCCCGCCATCGCGATCGCGATGGGAGAGTACGGACTGATCAGCAGAATCCTGTCGCTTCGATACGAGTCATGCGTGTTGACATACGCCTCGCTCGACCAAGACGAAGCCGTAGCGCCGGGCCAACTATCCGTCACCGACATGCGAGAGATTTACCACGCCCACCGCATCGGCCCGGATACGAAAGTGTTCGGCGTGCTGGACTCAGCGCAGCCATCCGATTCTCGACTCCGCTCGCTCAACGACGAGACACGACGGTCGGGGGTCGATGGCGTCTGGGTCCCGTTCAAAGTCCCGGCGGATGGAGACGTGTCGCCCGCCGAAGTAATCGCCGCGTACCGCCGCCTAGACGTCCAGGGCTACCTGGTAGAAGCGTCTCTTCGAACCCAGGTCTCCGACGCCCTGGACGAAGTCGCTTCAGCCCACCCGTCGAACCGCGTCAACCTAATCACTCGCAGAGATGACGGGAGATTGGTTGGCACATGGGAGGCTGATAGGGAGCGGGCTTTCTCGATAGGGCCTCTCGCCCATACCTCTGGATTCCCGCCTTCGCCGGAATGACGGTTGACGGTGTACGGCGCCGACTCTAAATGCGATTGCCCTGCCATAGACGCCAGGCTTGAGTAGGGTAGGTCGGCGGCGAGTTACACTTCGTAGTCCAGCGTCATGTCGTGCTCCTCGGCGTGTCCGGCAGAGAACCCGCCGGTTCCTGAAAGCCCTGCCAGTTCGTCGGTGCCTGATCCTGCTACCACCTCGTACTCCGACGTGGCCTTCTCTCCGTCGTAAGACCCCGTGTGCCGTAGCACGAAACTGCCTGTCCGCCCACCTAAGCTGCCCACAACCTTCTCGAATCCTGAGAACGTGGCGCTCTCACTGTCGAGGTACGCCATTACGTACATGAGGTTGCCCGTCCCGGACAGATCGCCGTGGAAAGTCCTCGTTATATGCGCCCGGGTCAGCTTCGGCCCGTCTTCCGGTTCGTCGAAAGGCTCCTCGTCCCAGCCTACGATCTTGAACGTCGCGTTGGTGAGCATCTTCTTCTCCCAGATTAGAATGAACGGCGTCAGCATACCACACTGCCTGCCCTATGAGTTCCTTAGCCACGTGGACGGCTTCCTCGGAGCCTGCCCCACTTTAGTAAGCGCGCCACCAAAGCGCGAACATCCCCCCTCTCTGTCATTCCAAGCCCCTCTCTCTGTCATTCCGAGCGCAGCGAGGAATCTAAAATCCCTGAACATCCCCCCATCCCGTAAATCCTGCTTCTGACAACCCCAATCAGCGAAATCACCCCAATCACAAAAATCACAGTTCAGACAACCCTTAGTGACCCTTCGTGTCCTTCGTGGATAATACCCCAATCACAAAAATCACAGTTCAGACATTCCCATCCTGCCAATCCTCCAATCCCGTAAATCCTGCTTCTGACGACCCCAATCAGCGAAATCACCCCAATCACAAAAATCACAGTTCAGACAACCCTTAGTGCCCCTTCGTGTCCTTCGTGGATAATACCCAATCCCCAAAATCCCCCTTCCGACCCCTTGACATCCGTTCTCGCACTCCCCTATACTGAACTACTGTACGGCAGCGCTCTAGTACCACCAACCACTCAAAACTCAAAACCAAAAACTAAAAACTCCAATGTCCCAACAGACACCATCGAACCCGGCCATCGACTTCGCCAACTCCATCCTCGAAGTCACCAACAACGGTCTCGAACTCATCGAGATCCTATACGGCATCGCCCAGAACAAAGACGGCGACACCGCGACCAACGAACGCATCTCAGCGACAGCCGAACTCATGGACCGCGGACTAGGCAAAGCGCCCAAGCAGCCCCTTAACTCCGACCCGGACCCAACCTCATCCGGCCAATCCTCCCATCCCGTAAATCCTGATTCTGACAACCCCAGACCCGTAACCCAAATCAAACACGCCCTAAACGACACCTTCGGCCCACCTCCTACTATCCACAATCCACCATCCACTAAAGACTCGCCACCATCCACTATCCACTATTCACTCCAAAAACACATCCTGGAAATCACCAACAACGGATATGCCCTCCGAGACATCCTGCTCGAAATCGCCCGGGCCGAAGACGACCCAAAGATTACCGACCATCACCGGCGCAGGGCCTCGGTCATGCTGCTCAACCGATCCCTCGCGGCCAACCCAAGCGCAGCCGCCCAGACCGACCCGGACGACGACTCCGACGAGGAGTTCGTCCCGGACCCCGACTGGGTCGCGGCCGTCAACGAGGTCAAGCGTATGGAGGACGAGGGTATCATAGACGATGTGGAATACGACCCCTTCAAGCCCATGTACAATTGGGCGCCCAAAGAGGTCGTATTGCCCTACGCCGAGGAAGTGGCCGCCAAGTTCATGGCCCAACTCGACCTTCAGGCCGAGCGCCGGAAGGCATGGCCCGCCGTCGAAGAACGCAGACGCAAGAAACTCGCCCAAATCTATCCGTCCCACTCCGAAGACCAAGACGACATCCCTCCGGAAACATAATGTCCATAGACACCGATATCCTCACCACCCTCACCGGCGTCCCCCGCGTGAACGCCGTAACATCCCATATCATGTCGCTGCCCCAGAACCTGCGCGGCCCGACCGCGCGCGCTTCCTCGCCCCGGTTTGGGATTTCGGCCGCCATCTGACATAATCAGACGCGACGCCAGACGAATCTCCAACCTCAGGAACCTGCGCCATGACTTATGAGAACCTGCTGCTAGACCGGACCGGCCCCGTGCTGAAGATAACGGTGAACCGCCCGGAGGTGCGTAACGCTCAGAGCCGCGTCATGCTCGAGGAGTTCGACGACGCGCTCATGAACGCCGTTGACGACGAATCGGTGCGCGCCATCATAGTCGCCGGGGCGGGCGACCACTTCTCATCCGGCCACGACCTCGGCAGTCCGCAGGAGAAGGCCGACAGGGAGCGGCGCCCCTATCCACCCGGAATTCCGGGCGCCTACCAACGGGGCTGGAACCAGCACCTCGAAAGCTCCCTGCGCTGGCGCGAAGTCCCGAAGCCGACGATCGCCCAGGTGCAGGGATACTGCATCATGGGCGGCCTGATTCTCGCCACCGCGTGCGACCTGATCGTCGCGTCCGACGACGCGCGCTTCTCCGACCGCACCGTCCGTTGGGGCGGGCCGCACGTCCAGCTTGCGAGCCTCCCCTGGGAGATCGGCTTTCGCAAGGCCAAGGAGTACCTGTTCACAGGCGACTGGATAGACGCGCGCGAGGCGCAGCGGCTCGGACTCGTCAACCGCGTCGTCCCGCGCGACAAGCTCGAAGAGGAGACGATGAGCCTTGCCCAGCGCATCGCCTTGCAGGACCCGTTCGCGCTCAGAATATCCAAGTTCTCCGTCAACAGGATGCAGGACGAGATGGGATACCGATCGGCGGTGACCGCCGCGTTCCAGACCCACGCCCTCTCCGTGGCCTACCGGCGGGAGCGCGACGGCCCGGACGTGTTCGAGCGCGGCCTGGGATCGGAACGCGCGAAGGAGAGGGACGAGCGCTTTGGCGACCAGCGTTAGCCGACTGTACGCGCAGATATTCAGATGAACGCTTTGTCAGACCTGAGGGTCATCGACCTGTCCACCGGCGTCGCCGGCCCGTTCTGCTCCAAGATGTTCGCCGACTTCGGCGCGGACGTCGTCAAGGTCGAACCTCCGGCCGGAGACGACTCGCGCTCGCTCGGACCGTTCCCTGACGACCGGCCTGATCCCGAGGCCAGCGGGATGTTTATCTACCTTAACGGCGGCAAGCGCGGCGTCACGCTCGATATCGAGTCCGAGGCAGGCCGCGCCCTGGCCGCCGACCTGTTTGCTGAGGCAGACGTGCTTATAGAGTCGTTTCCTCCGGGGCGCATGGACGCGCTGGGATTCGACTATGAATCTCTTGAGATCCGCAACCCCGGTCTGGTTCATGTCTCGGTCACGCCGTTCGGTCAGACCGGCCCCTGGCGTGACTATGCCGCCACAGAACTCGTTCAGCACGCGGTATCAGGCCAGAGCTACGCCAATGGGTCGCCGGAACGTGAGCCGCTGAAGCAGCCCGGACACGAGTCGGCATTCCAGGCCGGCGCGTGCGCTTTCCTCGGCGCGATGACCTCGCTTGCCAACCGCGACGTCACAGGCCGCGGCCAGTACGTCGAGGTCTCGGAGTTCGAGGCCGCCGTGTCGATGTTCACGTCCCAAATACTGGGCGCGATGCACCTGGGGAAGTCCCGGGAGCGAGGTTTCGTTCCGCTCCTGCCCTGCAAGGACGGTTTCGTCTCCCTGAACGTCCGGCACGACGCTACCTGGGAGTATATGTGGCTGTTCTTCGACGACCCCGAGACCGCCTACGATCCAAGATACGCCACCACCGCCGACCGCCTTAGCCTCGCGCACGAGATAGAGGCGAAGCTTCAGCCTCACCTAGCCAAGCACACAATGGAGGAACTGTTCCACGCCCTCGCGCCGCTGCGAATCCTGATTGGAATGACCCAAGACGTGTCGCACCTGCTGAACGACCCTCACCTCATGGAGCGCGGATTCTTCACCACTGCGCCGCTGCCGGACGGGACGGAGATACAGCTTCCCGGCGCGCCTTTCAGGATGAGCCGGACGCCAGCCGTCAATGACCGTCCCACTCCAACTAGAGGACAGCACAACGCGGAGGTCTTCTGAGTTGGCGCAGAGACTTCCCCTAGAACACGTCCGCGCCACGGTCCTGACCCAGGCTTGGGCCGGCGCCTTCACCACGCGGCTGCTCGCCGACGTGGGCGCCGAGGTCATTCAGATTGAGTCTCTGGACAGAATCGACCCCTGGCGCGGCGGCTACCCTCCGCACACATCCGGAGTGTACCCGAACGGCGACCCGGGAGCGCGCCCCTTCGACCGAAACGCGTCATACAACAGCGTCAACACCGGCAAGATGGGCATAACGCTCGACCTGAACGACGACGATGCCAAGAGCGCGCTGTTCGAGCTTGTCAGCATCTCTGACATAGTCGCCGAGAACTTCTCGGCGAGAGTCCTTCCGAATCTCGGTCTGGAGTACCCGGCGCTGCGCGAGGTGAATCCAACGATCATACTGCTTCGGATGCCCGCCTACGGTTGCGCCGGACCCTATTCGACATACATGGGCAACGGCGGCACAATCGAGCCGATGTCCGGCATATCCTCCTTGCACGGATACGAAGACGGTCCGCCGATTACGTCCGGGGTCATGCACACCGACCCGTTCTCCGGCGCATTGGCCACCGCCGCGCTGCTGATAGCTCTTCACCACCGCGCCCGCACCGGAGAGGGCCAGGAGATAGACCTGTCTCAACAGGAGACCTCAATCGGCCTGATTGCGGACAGCGTAATGCGTTACTCCATGAGCGGCTCACTGCCGACTCGCAAGGGCAACCGCAGCGACACGATGGCGCCGCACAACAACTATCCGTGCAGGGGAGACGACTCTTGGGCAGCAATCGCGGTCCGCTCCGACGGAGAATGGGCCGCGCTATGCGAGTTGATGGGCCGTCCGGAACTGGCCTCCGACGAGAGATTCCACGATCTCGGAAGCAGGCTCGAAAACGTCCGGGAACTTGACCGGATCGTGTCGGACTGGACCAAGCGCCACACCGCCGACGAAATCACGCGGCTCGCGCAGGCGAAATCCATTCCCTGCGCTCCGGTGTACAAGTCTCATGAGATGCCAAGTCACCCACACCTTGTTTCAAGAAATTTCTTCCAGAAAGTGACGCATCCCGACACGGGCGAGTATCCTCATGCGGGCGTTTCCTGGAGGCTGTCCCGAACTCCCGGCAGGCTGGGCGGTCCCGCGCCAAGACTCGGAGAGCACAGCCGGATCGTACTTGAGCGGTTTATCGGCATGGAGTCCGATATGGTGGATGACCTGATATCCAGAGGTGTCACGGGTGATACACCCAATCTTGATGATTGAACCATGTGCAAGTCCCGTTTCACATCATCCATCCTGTTCACGCTGACCGCCTTGGCGTCGGTTTCGTGCGCGGGCGGCCTGTTCTCCGGAGAAGATCCGACTGCCACTCCCTGGCCGATTCCGAGTCCGACGCCGACGTTCGAGCCTGCTCCAAAGACGCCGACTCCTACGCCTGAACCTCAGACGTTTCAGTTCACCACCGCCGGGTGGAAGACCGATTTCGAGAATCGCTCCGTCCCCCTGTCCGAAATCTTTTCCGGCGGTCCCGGTCGTGATGAGATCGCTCCCATCGACGCGCCCAAGTTTCTGAGCGTCTCAGAGAATCCCCGCGCGTTGGAGAAGGAAGAGCCCGTTATCGTCCTTGAGATAGACGGAGAGGCGAAGGCTTACCCGCTCAGTATCTTGATCTGGCACGAGATCGTGAACGACGAACTGGCCGGAGTTCCGGTAGTCGTGACGTACTGCCCGCTCTGCAATACGGCCATCGCGTTCGACCGCCGCGTGAACGACGAAGTCCTGGACTTTGGGACGACCGGCAACCTGCGAAACAGCGACCTCGTCATGTGGGACCGGCAGACGGAATCGTGGTGGCAGCAGATTACGGGCGAGGCGATCGTCGGCGATCTTACGGGCGCCGCGCTCAAGTTCATCCCGACCTCGATCGTCTCATGGGTGGAGTTCAGCAGGGCGTACCCCGACGCGACAGCTGCTATCGCGCGAAACGGGCCACCCCAAGGACTACGACAGCGCTCCATACGGCGGCTATGACCAGCCCGGAAGTACCCCGGATCTGTTCATGGGCGAGATAGACGGCAGGCTCGACGCGATGGAGCGGGTCGTCGGGATAAGCATTGGGGACACGGCGGTCGCGTACCCGTTCAGCCTTCTGAAAGAGCGCCCGGTTATCAACGACACCATCGATGGCAGGGACATAGTGATCATCTACGAGGGCGGAACACTTTCTCCCTTCCCGTTCTACGGCGAGGAGCCGGTGAGCGAAATAGTAGGCTCCGCTTTGGTGTTTCAGTCCATCGTCGATCAACATAAGCTGACGTTTAAGTTGGATGGGAAGCAGGTGGTGGACGAACAGACCAAGTCCTCTTGGAGCCTGCTAGGGCAGGCGCTCGATGGGCCGCTCGAAGGATCCCGGCTGGAGCCGGTAGTCCACGCCAACCACTTCTGGTTCGCGTGGGCCGCGTTCTACCCGGACACCGAGATTCGGACTGTTGACGACCTCTGGACGGTAGCGGCAACCCTTGTGGTTTGAAACCCGTACCTGCTATGCTGCACCCATTTCTACCTAGAACGTCAGCGGCTTTTCATTCTCGGGAAACATGCCTGCCAACAAGCCAAATGCCCCCTCTCCCTCAAGGGAGAGGGCTGGGGTGAGGGTGATTTACGAGGCTTAACTCACTACTATGCCAAATAGCCCTGCTAGAACGTCGTAGTAATCTCCTGCGCCTCATCCGTGCGAGCGGCAATGTAGGTCTTCTCCATGATCTCCACGACGTGCCGCGCGTGCTCTATCGTGATCTTGGGCCGCTCGCCGCTGACGATACACTCCGCAAGGTGAATTAGCCCGGATGGGATGCTCCAAGGATCGCCCGTGACCGGGTAGTCCGTCCACTCCTCCGTGTCGTTGCGGTATAGGTGGACCATATTCGCCGATTCGGCTATCGTCCCTTCCATGCCGACGATATCGGGCGGCCCGCCTCTGCCGACGCCGCCAATCCAGCCGGTGTTGATGTGGACGAACCGCGAATCTCCCAAGTCCAGCAGGATCATCGTCAGATCGTCTTCGGTAACGTCGATTTGCTTGACATGCTCGGTGCCTCTCAGCACGACTCTATGCGGGTCGACGACCCCGGACATCGCCACCACGCGGCGAGCCGGGCCTAGCAGCCCGGTTATGCGCGTGATCGAATAGACTCCGACGTCGTACAGGGGGCCGCCGCCCTTTTGGAAGTACCAGGCCGGGTCGGTCTTTTCATCCTGTCGCCTGAGTACGTCTATCCCCGCTTCGGCGGTCATTCGCAGGAAACGCTCATAGTAGCCGGGTTCGGCGTCTCCGACGCCGTTGCTGCTGACGTTGGCGTAGGCCACCTTTCCAATCAGACCTTCGGCCAGCAGGCCTCGTATAACGTCAACGCTAGGGTCGAGCATGATCGAGGGCGCGGCCATGAGATGAACCCCCTGGCTGCATGCGGTGTCCACGAGCAGGTTCGCCTCTTTGAGGTGGCGGCAGAAGGGCTTTTCGACGTAAACGTGCTTTCCGGCCTGAAGACCCGCCAGAGCGAGCGCGAAGTGCGACATCGGCGGAGTGACGATCACGACAAGCTCAACGCCGCTCTCGTCGAGCATGTCTTGATAGTCGGTGTACGACTGTATCCCGCCGAGGAAGTCCGCGACCTGCTTGGCTCGGTTCCCGGCGCTGTCGCAGATGGCGGTTATCTCGAATACGTCCTGCCTCATCACCTCAGGGAGGTAGTACTTGAGGAAGACGTCTCCGGTGCCTACGAAGCCGACTTTTACTCTGTCAGTCATGGCAATTAGAACGTCGTCGTTAGTTCCTGCGCTTGGCCGGTCCGTGCCGCGACGTAGGTCTTCTCCATGACCTCTACTACGTGCCGCGCGTGCTCGACTGAGATGTCGGGCTGCCTGCCCTCGACGATGCACTGCGCGAGATGGGTCACGCCGGAAGGAATCCACCAGAGCGGATCGTTCACGTCGTAGTCGTGCCACTGCTTGTCGTCCGTCCTGTACAGGTGGACTGTGGACTCGCGCGTCCTCGTCACGAGGTCGCCGCCTCCGGACTGGGTGAGCGTGCCGCCCGATCCGATTATCTCCATGCCCTGCGCCCTGCTGGCGGCTCCGTGCCACGCGGCGTTGATATAGACGAACCTCGACTCTCCGAGGTCGAGGAGTATCGACGTGTTGTCGTCTTCGGTGACCTCGATCTGCCGCTCTTCGTCGGTGCCCTGCATCAGCGTTCGCGTCGGATCCACGGTGCCCGACAGCGCCACGACGCGCTGCGCTGGACCGAGAAGTCCGGTCATGAGCGTGATCGAATAGACGGCGAGGTCGTACACCGGGCCGCCTCCCTTCTGGTAGTACCAGGAGGCGTCGGTCTTCTCTTCGGGTCGGGTGAGTACGCTGATGCCGGAGTATTCGAGCTGCCGTGAGAAGCGGTCGAAGTAGCCTGAGATCGCCCCTCCAAGCTGGAAAGCTGGCGACGTGGCGAACGCGACCTTGCCGACCGCGCCCTCGGCGATCATCTCACGCATCATCTTGTTGGGCGGGTCCAGCAGGATCGTCGGGGCGGCCATCAGGTGTAGGCCGTTTTCGCGTGCCGTCTCGACCAGACGGTCGGCCTGTTCAAGGTGACGACAGAACGGCTTCTCCACGTAAACGTTCTTTCCCGCCTCCAGTCCGGCGAGGGTGAGAGGATAGTGAGACATCGGCGGCGTGACGATAACGACCAGTTCGGCGTCGCTCTCTTTGAGCATCGTGTCGTAGTCGCCGTATGCCTCGGCTCCGCCAACGAAATCGGCGACCTTCTGGGCGCGATCGACCTCGATGTCGCAGATCGCGGTGATGTCGATTACGTCCTGCTCGATTGCCTCTGGGAAGTAGTATTTCAAGAACACGTCGCCTGTGCCTACGAATGCCACCTTCACGCTGTCTGCCATGTTGACCGCCTCCTTCTAATGATTCTCAAAGCTGTTGAACGGGGTCTTCAACTCCAGATGAGCATAGACCTCAAAAATCGTCTGTTCAATGGCATCATCTATGATCACGACGCGAACATCCATATTCCTTACTACTTCTTTGGCTTCATCAAATATGGGTTTGAACTCTTTAGATTTCTCTAGATCCTGCCTTTTCATGGACACCTTGACAGGACTTATTCGCCTAAGTTTCCACTTAGCCATATTGAATGCGAACGATGCTGAGTTGGAACCGCTACTTGGCCGCCCATGTTGTTGAATGCGTTCCTTCAGGTTATCTGACCGGCCTACATACATTGGCTTGCCGTCATGATAGAAAACGTAGATACCTTGATTGCCTGGCAATTCAGTGAGTCTGTGTCTCGCAAGGAGTGGGGAACCCTGAAGCACTTGCAGGTACTTGGGCATTTTTTCTATCACGTCCGTGAAGTTCCTGTTGGCCATGGCTACCCACTCCCCTTGAAGACATTTAGGTTGCTTGGACGCCCCTCACCCCTCTATCGCCACCACCTGCCTCGTCTCCGACGAGCGGAACACCCCATCTATGATGCGCTGGACGTGCAGGCCCTCGTCTCCGCTGTTCGAGTATGGAGCGCCGCCCTCGACCGCATCCGAGAACAGCCTGAACTGCGCCTCGTACATCAGCGCCGGGGTGACGTCGACCTCTTCGGCTTCGGTTTCGACGCCGAGGCCATCCTCGAACTTGAATCGAAAGAGCCGGTTCTTGTCCGACGGCGGCCCTAGCGTCTCCAGGGCCAGCAGGACGCCCTCGCTTCCATAGACCCGGAGCACGCGCCGCCCCTGGAAGTTGGGCACGCTGGAATAGCACTCCAGAATGCCTTGCGCGCCGTTCTGGAACTTGACCATCACCGACGCGGTGTCCTCAACGTCTCGGTCGCGGGTGAGCGTGTCGCAAAAGCTGCTGACCTCGCGGACTCGGCCCAGCAGGAACACCATCGTGTCGAGAGCGTGAACGCCGTCGTCGAGCATGGGTCCGCCTCCGCCGATACGCTTGGTCTGCCTCCATGCGATCTGGCGATGGGCGGTCATGCCGAACATTTCGTCGTCGCTGCCGGTGTCCTGGGGAACGTCGGGGTCCCACCATACCGAGTACCGCGCGTGGACGCCGAGAAGCCTTCCGATAGAGCCGGAGTCGATCAACTCCTTCATCTTCCGATGGTATGCGTTGAAGCGCATCATGGTGGCATGGCCGAGAGTGACGCCGTTCTCGCGGCAAACGCGGACCATCTCCTCTGCCTGCTCTACGCTCGTGGCCATTGGCTTTTCGCTCAGGACGTGCTTTCCGGCGCGCGCGGCCTGGATGGCCGACGGCGCGTGCGCCGATGGCGGAGTTGCAAGGTAAACGGCCTGTATCTCCGGATCGGCGAGCATCTCGTCAGCAGTCTCGTACACCCTGCCGCCAAATGCGTCGGCGGCTGCCTTGGCGCGCTCGGCGAAGAGGTCAGTAATTCCCACAAAGCGGGCGTTGTCCGCCTCCAGTATGCCGTCCGGGATCGTGCGGTTGGCGATGCCTCCGGCGCCTATGACTCCCCATCCTACCGTCATGTTTGTCTCCTTCGGGTTCGTACTGACCGATCAGGTGGCTGCGGGCGGGCGCCCGTCCAAATTGCCAACGGGAGTTTATGCGCGAGTCATGGGGCTGTCAAGGTATCCCGGATTGGATAAGTCTTTACTTGGGTAGGTAATAGACCCTATTATATGAACTCAAGCCGCCGGAGGGGTCTTGCCCATGTTTCGTTCCGGCGATGATCCCAATCCAGAGTCTCAGGAGAACCTACGTATGGCAACTTGGACGCCAGACCCAACATTCTACGCATCGCCGAAGGCGGCTATGGAAGCGCCCCGTGAGGATCTGGCCTACGTAGTAATAGTCAGCACCAACGGCTCCCCGGACGCCCTCGGCGTGATGGACGTCAACCCCGATTCCGAAGACTACGGCAGCCTCGTGGGCCGGATGGATCTCCCAACCTCCGGTGATGAGCTGCACCATTTCGGATGGAACGCTTGCAGCGCGGCCCTGTGTCCCAACATGCCGCACCCGCACGTCGAGCGCCGCTACCTGCTGTTGGGCGGACTGCGCTCCTCGAATATCTACGTGGTCGATACCAAGTCGGATCCAAGGAACCCAACAATCGCCAAAACCATCGAGGCCGAAGAGTTCCAGCATAAGACGGGGTACAGCCGCCCGCACACGGTACACTGCGGACCGGACGCCATCTACATGAGCGCGCTCGGCGCGCCGGACGGCAACGGTCCGGGCGGCATATTCGTGCTCGACCATGAGACGTTCGAGGTCAAGGGAGCGTGGGAGGCGGACAGGGGCCCGCAGGAACTCGCCTACGACTTCTGGTGGCACCTCAACTACGACACGATGATAACCAGCGAGTGGGGAACGCCGAAGATGGTGGAGTCCGGCGTCGTCCCCGAGCTTCTGCTGGGCAGGAAGTACGGCCACCGGATACACGTCTGGGACCTCCGCAGCCGCAAGCACGTCCAGGCCCTCGATCTAGGGTCTGAAAACCAGATGGCCCTCGAGCTTCGCCCGGTCCACAACCCGAGAGAGGCATACGGATTCGTGGGCGTCGTCACCAACGTCGAGAACCTGTCCGGCTCGATCTGGACGTGGTACCGCGACAACGGCTCATGGAACGTCAAGAAGGTCATCCAGATAGACGCCGAGCCGGCTGACGCCGCCTCTTTGCCGCCGCTGCTCCAGGGCTTCGGCGCAGTGCCTCCCCTGATTACCGACATCAACCTGTCGCTGGACGACAGGTTCCTCTACGTGTCCTGCTGGGGGACCGGCGAACTGCGCCAGTACGACGTGTCCGACCCGTTCAACCCTGAGCTTGTGGACTCCGTCCACCTGGGCGGGATTGTCGAGAAGGCCGCACACCCCAACGGCCAAGATCTGAACGGCGGCCCCCAGATGGTGGAGATAAGCCGCGACGGACAGCGACTCTATCTGACAAACTCCCTATACCTCGCATGGGACGCGCAGTTCTACCCCGAAGGCATCCGCGGCTGGGCGGCGAAGATTGACGCAAGCCCGGACGGGGGCATCGCCGTTGACCCGGACTTCTTGGTGGACTTTGGCGAGGAGCGCCCGCATCAGGTCAGGCTTCAGGGCGGAGACTCCTCCTCGGACACGTTCTGCTACCCGGACTAGCCCGGTGCGGCGCGCGTCATGAGTTTGGGCGACCTGTGGCCATGGATTACGTTGGCGGCGCTGGGCGCGTATCACGGAATCAACCCGGCCATGGGCTGGCTGTTCGCGGTGGCGCTCGGACTCCAAGAGGGCAGACGGGGCGCGGTGTTCGGCGCGTTCCTGCCCATTGCGCTGGGCCATGCCGCGTCCGTGGCGCTCGTGGTAGGGGTGGTTCTCATAGGACGCACCGTCGTACCTATCGACGCGCTCAAGATCGTGGGATGCGTCATCCTCGTCGGATTTGGCATCTACAAGCTAGTGCGCTCGTCCCATCCGCGCTGGGTCGGGATGCGCGTCGGATTTCGCGACCTGACGGCGTGGTCTTTCCTGATGGCGTCGGCGCACGGGGCGGGTCTAATGCTGGTTCCGGCGCTGCTCAGTCTGCCCGCGTTCGGAGGGCCGGATTCGGGGGATATAGACGCGCGCGCGCTGCCGCACGTCGAATTCATGTCGCTGGGCGCGTCGGGGTCGATTGCGGCGCTGGTGTCTCAGGGCGTCGCGGTGACGATACATACCCTGGCGATGTTCGGAGTCATGGCGGCGGTCGCGGTGGTCGTGTTCGAGAAGGTCGGCGTGTCGATACTTCGGCGCGGATGGTTCAACCTGGATAGGGTATGGGCGGTCGCGCTGATCGCGGCGGGGGTTCTGACGCTAATGATATGAGTTCCCCCGCACGTTGCGGGCCGGGTTGTGGTAAGCTAAGGCGCAGACCGAGACGCTCCAGATCAGTCGGAGGCCGACGGCAACTGTGATTAGCTTCAACTGTAGAATCCAGGAGGGGGTCATTCCGGACGACCTTCGCCCGACGCTATCGTCGGAGTTGGCGCGGATCAGCGCGGAGGCGCTGGGCGGGTCGGCGGAGGACGTGGAGGTTGAGTACGAGGTGATTCCGCACGGGTTCGGATTCAGGGGCGGCGAGATCTCAACGACGTCGACCGTCCGTGGCCTGTTGGCCGAGCCGCTCGATCAGGAGACGCGCGTTGGCCTTTTGCATCAGCTATGCGATATGTGGTGTGAGGTCACGGGCTGCTCGATCCACGAGGTGATCGTGTCCGTCCGCGACCCGTAGTCAGAGATAATCGGAAAGAGGAGGAGACGAGATGCCTTCATATCAATGGATAGTGCCCAGGGACTCAGTACCTTTCGAGAAGCGGCAGCAAGTCGCCGTCGCCTGCACGGACATCCACTGCGGCTCGACCGGCGCGCCCCGCAGCTTCGTCCACGTCACGTTCCACGAGTATGACGGCGAGAGCGAGCGCTCGACGCCGTATTTTCTGGACGCGGGCAACCGTGCTGGACGGCCCGAGGAAGTCAAGAAGAAGCTCATGAGCGACCTTCTCGCCGCCTTCACCCGAATCACCGGAGTCTCGCCGGACGCCGTGAGCGGACGGCTCTCCGAGGGCCCCGGACGCTGGTCCATGGAGGCCGGAATGGTCCTCCCGGAGGCCGGCGAAGAAGGTCCCGAGTGGTACACCGCCGAAGCCGCCGCGGACTAGGAGCACAGTGCGGTGAATAAATTCGTATGGCTAGGGCTGGGAGCAGTAGGAGGATTCATCGTAGCAGCAGCGATTGGATTCGTGGTCGTCAATGTGATGATCCCATGGGAAGACGTGTGCGCCGTCCTGGTTCCTGCCCAAGTATTGGCCGACACAGGCTCCAGACTAATGATCCAACTCCAGGAATGGTTAACCACTGCGGAAAACTTCTTGGCGACGCTGGGTGGTTCCGAAGAAGAGGCCGGTGAGGTAAAGACCGGATTGGCAGGGTTGCTCGACAAGGCGAAAGAGGTCACCGGTGAGGTTACGGCTGCCGTAACCCGTGTCTTGGTGTTGCCGTTGCAAGCGCTGATTGAGCTTGCGAAGGTCGTGCTCGGCCAAGTTCAGGAATCAGTGGACGCGGCCAGGAACGTCATGGCAGGCATAGACGCGGCTCGGTGCAACTAGAAATCAATGAAATATCCCCCACACCCCGGACGCAGCATCAAGCAGAACTGCCTGGATCCCATGGGCCTGAGTGTCACCGAAGGCGCAAGGGTGCTGGGCGTAGCTCGGCATACGCTTTCCCGCGTGCTGAACGGCCATGCGGCGGTTTCACCAGAGATGGCTATTCGCCTTGAGAAGGCCGGGTGGTCGAACGCGGAGTTCTGGTTGCGCCGGCAGACCTCTTGCAATTTGGCGCAGGCACGTAAGAATGAAGACCGGATAGAGGTCACCCGCTACGAACCTCAGCCTACGGCGTAACCCGCTGCCGACTCCCCCGCCAGCTTCCCGAATACAGACCCCGCCATCAGCCCCGCGCCGCCGGGATAGTTGTGGTAGAACAGCCCGCCAACCAGTTCTCCGGCGGCGTACAGCCCTGGAATCGGCGCGTCCTCCGTATCCAGCACGCGGCCCTCCTGGTCGATCTTCAACCCGCCGAACGTGAACGTGATCCCGCACGTCACCGCATAGCCGAGATACGGCGGCGAGTCTATCGGCAGCGCCCAGTTCGACTTCGGAGGGTCGATCCCGACCGTGCCCTTCCCGTCCAGCTCCGTCGGGTTGTACTGGCCGGACTGCACTGCGGCGTTGAACTCCCTGACCGTGCGCGCAAGACCCTCTCTGTCCACTCCGAGACCGTCAGCCAGTCCCTCGATGGTATCCGACTCCACTTTCGACACCTGCGGGATATGGTACTCGTCCCTCAGAAGGCGCTTGGTTTTCTGGTCGAATATCTGGAACGCGGCCCTCTGCGGCTGGAACAGTATCTCCCGACCGTACTTCGCGTAGGTGAAGTTGCGAAAGTCAGCGCCCTCGTCCACGAATCGCTCGCCGTTGACGTTCACCACTATTCCGAACGGGTACGAGTGCTTCTGGTACAGGTCCGCGATGTTCCTGTCACCGGTCGCCGGAGCGTTCAGGTCCCACGCGACGGCGTGGCATCCGCTCCAGTGACCGAACGACTGCGCCCCGATGTCCAGCGCCATCCTGATGCCGTCGCCGGTGTTGAACCGCGTTCCGCGCACCTTGGCCAGCTCCCAGCCCGGACCCAGGTATCGTGCGCGCATCTCGGCGTTGGCCTCGAACCCTCCGCACGCCAGAACCACCGAGCCGCACTCCAACTCTCCGTACCCGTCGGGGCCGCGAATCTCCAGGCCGACAACCTCCCCGGTAGAGCCGGTAACAAGCTTCGACGCCTTCGTCTCGTACCTTACCGTTCCGCCCTTCGCCTGGAACAACTCGAACTGCCGGTCCGACAGCCCCTTGCCGCCGCCAACGGCCTCGATTACCAGCCCGCCCCAGAACCGGAGCGCCCCCTCGTGACGGAACGCCTGCCGGCCGTAGGCCAGGATCCAGGGCACGCCCTGGTCTGCGAGCCACCGCATCGTGGGCAGCGAACGCGACACCAGCGTCTGGACTAGCTGAGAGTCCGACAGCCCCTCGCTGACCCTCATCACGTCCTCGTAGAACTTGCTCTGCGGATATGACCCGACGTCGATCCCTGACCTCTCCGCGTCCGACATCTCTGGCAGCAGCGGCAGGATGTCTTCCATTCCGTCGTAGGCGAACCTGAACAGCCCGCCGGTGAAGTACGAGTTGCCCCCGCGCAGGTGCTCCGGCGCCTTCTCCAGCACAAGCGCTTTGGCGCCGCGCTCAAGCGCCGCGAGCCCCGCTGAAAGAGCGGCGTTTCCGCCCCCCGCAATCACAACGTCGAAACGCTGATCGAAAGTCAACGGTAGTCCTTTTCTCTGAGCCATATCTCCCCGAAACGTACAAGACGGTCGTTGCGATGTAAAGCCGTGCGATCAACGTGGAACCTGTATCGTCCTGGTCGGTATGCCGCTGACAAATACCCCCACCAAAGACTAACCACTGCCCTCTATCCACTCACGCCCAAAATCAGCGAAATCCCCATAATCCCCAAAATCCTGCTTCAGACACCCCTTACACCTTATACCTTATTCCTAACCCCTTTCCCCCTCGATATCTCAACGCTTGACGGGGGGGGAGAAAGTGGTATAACTCTCACATCCCGTCATGGGGGCAGGTTCCGCGCCGTTGCGGACCGGTTCGACTAGGGTGCCTCGTGTGGGTGCCCAGAACGTAGGGGCGTCTCTCGTGGGCGCCCAAAACGAGGAGGCATCGACATGCTTACATCTAATTCACTTCGTTGGCTGGTCGTAGTTGCAGGAGTAGCAATGCTGTTGGCGGTCGCCGCGGCATGCGCCGGAGAGACCGTCGAGGTCCCGGGCGAGACCGTGGTGGTCGAGAAAGAGGTCATCAAGACCGTCGAGGTCCCGGGCGAGACCGTCGTCCAAGAGGTGATCAAAGAAGTTCAGGTTCCGGGCGAGACCGTGGTGGTGAAGGAAGTGGTAACCGAGACCGTTGAGGTCCCTGGCGAGACAGTCGTGGTAGAGAAAGAGGTCGTCAAGACCGTCGAGGTCCCCGGCGAGACCGTCACCGTCGAGGTCGTCAAAGAGGTGCAGGTCCCTGGCGAGACTGTGGTGGTGGAGAAAGAGGTCGTCAAGACCGTCGAAGTCCCCGGCCAAACCGTGGTGGTGGAGAAAGTGGTGGTGCAAGAAGTACCGGGTAAGACTTATGTGACGGACCCCGTCTTCGGCACGGTGGCGTCCGCGCCTGAGTACGGCGGGACATTAACCACGGGCACGGCGGTTTTCAAGTCGTTCAAGGACCCCTATTCTAATTCGGCCAATGAATACGCGGGTACTGTTGCTGAGAAGCTGGGCATTGTGGACTGGGCAATAGATAGGGACACATATCCTTTTGTGGGCGGCTACCCGGCGCCTCTGTACACCCTGAAGGGGGCGCTGGCTGAAAGCTGGGAACAGCCCGACGACAAAACCATTGTCGTCAAAGTCCGCCAGGGCGTTAACTTCCACGATAAGCCACCGTTGAACGGTCGGGAGATGACTGCCGATGATGTCGTATATAACTTCCAGCGTATGTTGGGTCTGGGCAAGTTCACCGACGCCGGACCCTCCCCCGCTGGTTTCGCTCGCACACTCAACTCCATACCATGGGAATCGGTAACAGCCACCGACAAATGGACGGTTGTTTTTAAGCTGAAGGAGCCAAACCTCAGTGCCCTTGTTAATATCTTGGACAGTCACAATATGTTTATACACGGCCCCGAGGTAATCGAGCAATCCAGCGATTGGGACTGGAGGAACCTGGTCGGCACCGGCCCCTTTATGCTGACTGACGTGGACGAGGGCACCTCTTATAGCTATACCAAGAATCCTGACTACTGGGGCTACGACGAAAAATACCCGGAGAACCGTTTGCCTTATGTTGACGAGATAAGGTTCCTGATGATGCCCGAAGTAGCAACAAGACTGGCGGCGCTGCGCTCACGTAAGATCGATTTCATAGGTGAACAGGGCGGCGGGTTATTAACATCTGTAGACCAGGTAGAGAGCCTCAAGCGGACCGACCCCGAACTCGTAATCCACCAGTGGTCACTACGAGCGGATACGGGTACTTTCTTGAACGCGAGCGAGCCTCCCTTTGACGACATCAGGGTGCGCAAGGCGATGCAGATGGCGCTGGACCTCGAGACAATGAACCTCACCTTGTTTAGGGGTCTTTCAGATACCATACCTCGGGGGCGAGTAGGCAGGGGAATGAAGGGGTATCACATCCCCTTTGAGGAGTGGCCCGAAGAGCTCAAGATGGTCTTTGACTACAACCCGGAAGGCGCCGCAGCGTTGCTTGATGAGGCTGGATATCCGCGCGGCGCCGACGGCATTAGATTCAAGACCACGATGTTGGCATGGCCGTTTCATGATTTGAGCTTGGTAGAACTACAGGCATCATACTGGCGTGAGATTGGCGTTGATGTGGAAATTGATGTAGTTGCCGGCGGTGCGCAATTAGTCGCTAGACAGGCAGATGCAGATTTTGGCATGACTGTGCTAAACAATGGCACCGAGGCTTCTCCAGTCACGGCAGTGAGTTGGTATTGGACCGGCCATCCCAGGAACTCCGTAGTCGTCGACGCGCAATATGACGCCATGTATGAGGCCCTGCTAGCTGCTGCCACCGTTGAGGAAGAGAAGAGGCTGACTAGAGAGGCAGACATGTACGCGATAGAACACTTCTGGCACCTCTGGTCGGGGCCTATGTCCCCGTGGTTTACCGTGCATCAGCCGTGGGTGATAGGTTATAACGGCGAGGGCTCCTTTGGAGGAGGGCAAGAGCACGTTGTCTTCTCCCGCCTGTGGATTGATAGCCAGTTGAAGGCAGCAATGGGTCATTAAGGAGTTTCACCCCTTGGGGCTGAGCTCAGGGAAAAAGGGAGTTGGGAGGCTCAGGCTTCCCAACTCCCTTACTCCTTATTCCTTATACCAATGACAGCTTGTAGAAAGACAAGGTGTGCCACATGAGAGCCTATATCATTAGGCGGTTATTGCTGATCATACCCACGCTGTTCATCTTGAGCATCCTAGTCTTTCTCTCGGTCCGCTTCATCCCCGGCGATGTAATAGACGCAATGGTGGCTAGGCTTGAATACTTCGAAGGGACGATAGACCGTGAAGCTGTTGAGCGTATGCTGGGATTAGACGTGCCTATGCACGTACAGTATGGGCGCTGGATAGGAGTATCGCCGACCCCTGACTGGGTTACCGGTGAGTCCCACTTCAAGGGTCTCCTACAGGGCAGCCTTGGTGAATCACTGCATGACGGTTTTCGGGTAGAGGAGAGGATAATAGATAGATTGCCGGTAACCATTGAGCTTGGTCTCATGGCAATCGTAATCGGGCTCTTGATAGCCCTGCCAGTCGGCATCTACTCGGCAATTCGCCAGGATACGGTCGCCGACTACGCTGGGCGCACGGCGGCCATTATCGGCCTGGCAACGCCTAACTTCTGGCTGGCAATTATGGTCATGCTCTACCCGGCAATCTGGTGGAGCTGGTCGCCGCCGATGGAGCTGATTCCTTTCACCGAAGACCCGCTGGAGCATGTGAGGATATTCATCATTCCCAGCCTGATTCTGGGGACGGCCGGCGCTGCAAGCACAATGCGGTTGACGCGCACCATGATGCTGGAGGTACTCAGGCAAGACTATGTCAGGACAGCCTGGTCCAAGGGTCTCAAGGAGAGGGTAGTTATTATGAGACACGCCGTCAAGAATGCCCTCATCCCGGTAGTTACCCTGGTAGGCATGCAGTTGCCTATCCTGGTAGGCGGCTCCGTTATCATGGAGAACATATTCAACCTGCCGGGGCTAGGTCGTCTCTTTCTGACTGCACTGAATGACAGAGACTACCCGGTGGTCTCCGGAGTAAACCTGGTTTTCGCCACCATGGTTGTAGGGGTCAATCTATTTATCGACCTGATCTATCCATACTTAGACCCCAGGGTCCGATATAGCTAAAGAGCCAAATATCCCCTCTCCCTTGATGCGCTGACAAGGGTAGGCAAGTGTAGAGAACAACTACGAATGTCAGTCAAAATACCCCCTCTCCCTGATGGGCTGACAGGGGTAGGCAAGTGTAGAGAACAACTACGAATGTCAGTCAAAATACCCCCTCTCCCTCAGGGAGAGGGTTGGGGTGAGGGTGACCCTCAGAAACATGAACGACACCACAAACATACAGTCCTCAGTAATCGCGCCAAAGACACGTTCCCGGCTCGCTGATTTCTTTATCAGGTTGGTGAAGGAGAAGCCACTGGGTACTGCCAGCGGGATTATCGTATTGATATTGATTTTTGTGGCTATCTTTGCCGATGCTCTGGCTCCTTATCCACATCGGGAAGTGCACCCGATAGACAGGCTGCAGGGCTCATCAGCCCGGTATCTCCTGGGTACCGACCAGTTAGGGAGAGACCTCATGAGTCGCCTTATCTACGGGGCTCGTCTCTCGTTAGTCGTCGGTCTGTCAGCGACCGCCGTTAATGTTGTGGTGGCTGTCCTGATAGGCGGCGCTTCAGGGTTCATTGGTGGCAAATACGACCTGGGTGTGCAGAGATTTGTCGATGCCTGGATCGCTTTCCCGGGACTGCTCCTATTGCTGACCATCATGTCCATTACGGGGCAGGGTCTATTACAGATCATCGTCGTCCTGGGGATAGCAGGGGGCATCGGCGGCTCAAGAGTAGTCCGAGGCGCCGTTATCGGCATAAAAGAGAATGACTACTTTCTGGCGGCGCGGGCAATTGGCAGCGCTGGCGCCGCGACGCTGGTCCGGCATGTCCTGCCTAATATTATGCCTGTCGTCGTCATCATCTTCAGCATCAACATCGGAGGCGTCATCATTGCCGAGGCGTCGCTGAGTTTCCTCGGATTCGGTCTGCCGCTAGAGATCCCTAGCTGGGGAGGGATGCTCAGCCGGGAAGGGCGCCAGTTCATGGAGATAGCGCCATGGCTGGCTCTCTGGCCTGGTCTTGCCCTGACGATTGTGGTTTACTGTCTAAACATGTTCGGCGACGCCATGAGAGACCTCCTCGACCCCAGACTCCGCGGCGGCGAATCGTAGAGCCTGCCCCGTACCACGATACGGGGGCGCCACTCATATCACCCCTTGACACGAACATGGGTACTCGCTATCATCTGGTCATGAGTTCTCGAATCGATAACACACTCAACCGGAATCAGGCGGTTGCGAGCGCCGTCGGGCATCCCTTGAACGGTCCCGGCGGGGCGGAAAGGGCAGGTCAGGGCAGGTCAGGGCAGGTCAGGGCAGGTCAAAAAACTGAGCTGCCCCAATTTCCCCAAAGCTGGCTCAGCTATGGACAGGGCAGGTCAGGGCAGCTAGGGCAGCTTTTTCAAAAACTTTTTCCGCCCACGCAACCATTTAGTGCAACTACCTTGATACGGATCGACTCAACATGATACATCCCCGCAGAAATCTGCCCCGGTCGGCGCCTGAATAGACGGCCTGAAATCCACCGCCTAATTGCCGGGCGCTCGAGCCCGCCGATTACCGCAATGTCATCGCTGGGCGGTCGATTTGGGACGGCTAGGGCCAATTGACGTAACCATGAACTAGTAGTACTGTCAATCCGGCAAAAACACGGAGGCATAGAATGAAATTCGGCGCTCAGGTCAATTCTTTTGATGCAACGTGGGACGACATACACCCGTATATCCGGACGATGGAGGCGGGGAGATGGAACAGCCTGTGGTTCGCAGATCACTTCCTGCCTCCAGGCGCGCCCGACAGTCTATGGGCCACAAAAGAACACATCCCATGTTTCGACGGCTTTACCCTGATCGCGGTGGCCGCCGGCATGACGCAAAGGCTCAAGCTCGGCGGCTTGGTGATGGGCAATACGTACCGCAATCCGGCGCTGGTCGCGAAGATGGCAACGACGCTCGACCAGGCCTCCAAGGGCCGCTTCATCTTGGGGATCGGCGCGGCCTGGTTCAAGCGCGAACACGAAGCCTACGGTTGGGACTTCCCCTCTTTGAAGGAGCGATCTGACAGACTTCAGGAAGCGTGCGAGCTCATCCGAAAGCTCTTTACCGCGGATGGCCCTGTGGACTACGACGGCCGGTACTACCGGCTCGATCAGGCGCCGCTCTCGCCCGGCTGTTATCAAAAACCTCATATTCCGATTATGGTCGGCGGCCACGGGGAGCGTCGCACATTGCGCACCCTGGCAATGCACGGCGACATCTTCAATTTCAACGGTTGGCAGGCCCGAAGCCTGCCGCACGGGATGTCAGTGGAAAGCTATCGTCACAAGATCGGCGTGTTGGAGAGGCGCTGCGAAAAGGTCGGTCGCGATCCGGCGGAGATCAAGAGCACGATGCACACGCCGTTGAACCTCACGGACGACAAAGAGTCCGCCAGGCGCTTCATCGAAACCCTCGGCCCCGGGACCATGGCGGGGCCGCGAAACTACATCGTGGATCGAATCGGCGAGTTCGCCGACGCCGGTGTCGAGGAGATCATATTCGCCCCGCTCCGTGACGCCGAAACCGTCCGGCGCGTCGACGAGGAGATCATCTCCGCCTTTGACTAGGGGCTGAACCGCGCATCCCCGTTTCCGCACAGTTGGCGCACTCGTTGAGCCTGTCCCGGATTAGTATGCGCCACCTGGGAGCGCGCGGGCGCCCCGACGCCGTCAAGGCCCCGGCAGCGGCTTGACGCGCTCTTCCAGCCATTCGTGAAGCTCGGCGAACCGGAACGAGTTGGTCTCGAAGAGCCGCATGAAGAAATGGTATGTTTCGTCGTTGTCGCAGTCGATGAAGCTGCCGTTCTTTCGCAGGAAAGAGTCGGTGGCGTAGAAGGCGGTCCGCTTGTTGCCGTCCACGAAGGGATGGTTCATCGCGAGGCTCTCGAGGAGAGCGGCGGCCTCCTCGATGAGGCTGTCGTAGTAACCTATCTGGGGGCGCATAACGGCGGAGGCCAGCGCGCCCATGTCGCGGAGGCCGGCCGAACCACCGAACTCGCGGATCGCGACATCGTGAATGGCTACGACCTCCTCTATCGTTGGGAAATCGTGATTCATGACTTGCCCAACAGTTCACCGAGGCGGCGGTTTTTCTCAAGGCTGGCCCTGTAGTGGGCCATGAACTCGGGGCGGACATTAGACTGCGCCTTGCCCTCGATGTAATCGCGCATGGCGTCTTCCAGCACGGACTGGAAGTGCCGCCCCTCGGTTTGGGCGATCTCGCGCATTGCGGACAACAACTCCGGCTTGGCCTGACTGGAAAACTTCTCTCGTGTCGCGACCATTTGGGCTCTCTCCTATCATCATTCGGCCCCATTATCAGGGCAAGGGTCCAGTAAAGTCAAGAAACGTCTTGATGGGACAGCCTTCGGATGTGATCCTGTGCGTGAACATGGGCCGCATCTAGTGTACCATGTGTCTGACGGTATCGGCAGAATGACCGGAGGATTGCCTGATGGACTTGGGAATAGCAGGGCGTAACGCGCTCGTTACCGGAGGCAGCCGTGGCCTGGGGCGTCAGTGCGCTCTGTCGCTGGCGTCTGAGGGAGTGAACGTCGCTATTTGCGGACGCACGCAGACCACCATCGACCGGACCGTGTCCGAGCTTAAGGACATGGGAGTCAATGCGCTCGGCGTCGTTGCGGACGTAATGGACATCGACGACATCCCGCGCCTCCACTCCGAGACGGTGAACGGCCTCGGGCAGATTGACATTCTGGTGAACAACGCGGGCGGCTCTGCCGGCGCGACCGATCTGTCGGATACACCGCTTGAGAACTACCGCCAGCTCTTCGACTTCAACCTGTTCAGCGGCTACGAGCTTTCTCGCCTGGCGCTGCCGCACATGCAAGAGCAGGGCTGGGGACGGATCATCAACATCGCCTCGATCTACGGACGGGAGCGCGGCGGAAACATAGGGTACATGTCCGCAAAGGCCGCGGTGATCGCCGAAACGAAGCACGCCGGGCTTTCGCTCGCTGGGACCGGGGTGACGGTCAACTCGATCGCGCCGGGGTCGATACTGCACCCCGGCGGGACCTGGGAACGGTTCCAGCGCGAACAGCCGCCGGAGGTTGTGGAAGAGTTCATCGACAGGAATCTTCCGATGGGGCGATTCGGTTGGCCGGAGCCAGTCGGCGACCTGTGCGCCTTCCTCGCGTCGGACCGCGCCGACCTGATTACGGGCGCGTGCATCGTCGTGGACGGCGGGCAGAGTTACTCGCTGATATAGGTTTGAGATGGCGCAGACGAACGACATCGGGCCTCGATTGGGTAGAGGCTACTACGCCGAGGTCTTCGCATACGGCGAGGGCAGGGCGCTCAAGCTGTTCGACGACGGCCGCGAATTGGAGGCCGCGGAACACGAGGCGCGGCTTACGGCCATCGCGCTCGAATTGGGCATACCCGCGCCGGAGGTTTACGACGTGGTGACGGTCAACGACCGCGCCGGAATCGTCATGGAGCGCATAGAGGGCGAGACGATGATCCAGTGGGGCACGTCTTTGCCCTGGCGCGTCCACACGGGCGCGAAGCTGATGGCGCGCCTGCACGCGGATATGCACTCCAAGCGCGGGATGGACATTCCGCCGCCGCGGGAGGAGATGCTGGAGAGGATAGAGACGGCGCCCGGTGTGGAAGAGAGCGTCAAGCTCCAGGCCGCCGAGCGGATCGCGGATCAGCCTGACGGCGACTCTTTCTGCCACGGCGACTTTCATCCGGGCAATATCATGATGACGCGCGGGAGTCCGGTGATCATAGACTGGGAGGTCGGAAGGCTATTTCACCCGGCGGCCGACGTTGCCAAGTCGGTGGTCCTCATCCAGTCAGGCCAGCCCCTTGAGCGCGGGATTCGCAGAGTGGTCATAGAGGCGGCGCGGAAGTATTTCCTGTCGGCATACCTAAGGGAGTATTTCAAACTGACCGGCATGAGTTGGGAGGATGTGTTCCCCTGGCTTCTGCCCATCGCGCTGACCTACGCCCACTCGGTCTTCCCCGAGCACCTGGACGATCACCTAGAGTATCTGCAACGGTTCGTGTAGGCGCGAGCGCTGCCTGACGATGGTTCTGTGGGAGGGACTGCTGGTATGCGTCCTGAGAGGCTTTGGAGCCGATGTTCGCGAACGGCCCCCGTATCGTGGTACGGGGCAGGCTCTACGATTCGCCGCCCCTGAGCCTGGGGTCGAGGAGGTCACGCATGGCGTCGCCGAACATGTTTAGACAGTAAACGGTGATGGTCAGGGCAAGACCGGGCCAGAGAGCCAGCAAGGGCGCAATCTCCATGTACTGACGCCCTTCCCGGCTGAGCATACCTCCCCAGCTGGGAACCTCGATGGGCAGTCCAAATCCGAGGAAACTCAGAGAGGCCTCAGAAATAATTACCCCGCCGACGGTGATGCTGAATATGATGATTACGGGCGCCGCGATATTGGGCAGGACATGCCGGACCAGCGTCGCGGCGCCGGCGCTGCCAATTGCCCGCGCCGCCAGAAAATAATCATTCTCTTTTATGCCGATCACGGCGCCTCTGACGACTCGGGAGGTGCCGATGCCTCCGGCTATCCCCAGGACCACGATGATCTGCAATAGCCCCTGTCCTGCTATGGACATGATGGTCAACAAAAGGAGCAGACCCGGGAAAGCCATCCAGGCATCGACAAATCTCTGCACCGCCAGGTCCAATTTGCCTCCAATAAACCCTGAAGCGCCGCCCACCAGGACAGCGACCACAACATTGAGAGCGGTCGCCGCCAGACCGACGGTTAGCGAGATTCGAGCCCCGACGATGAGGCGGCTCACGAGGTCTCGCCCCGCTTGGTCGGTACCCAGCAGATACTTGGCTGATGGGGCCTGAAGCCTGTCTATCAGGTGTATTTCGTCATATGGATAAGGGGCCAGAACATCGCCAAAGATTGCGGCAAATGTCAACATCAATATGACTATCCCGCTGATAGTGCCCAGCGGCTTCTCTTTGAGAAGCCTGGTGAAGAAATCAGCCAGCCGGGAACGTCTCTTTGGCGCGATTATTGAGGACTGTATGTCGGTGGTGTCGTTGGGGACTTTCATATTTAGCTGTATCGGACCCTGGGGTCTAAGAACGGATAAATCAGGTCGATTATCAGATTGATTACTAGAACCGCTGTACCGAAGAACAGGTTGATTCCAGAGACCATCGGGTAGTCTCGGTCATTGAGGGCAAGTACCATGAGACGACCCAGCCCCGGCAGGTTGAATATGTTCTCCATGATAACGGCGCCGCCGACCAGGATAGGCAGCTGCAGGCCGATCAGGGACACCACCGGGATCAGGGCATTCTTCACGGAGTGCCGCATGACAACCACCCGCTCTCTGAGACCCTTGGACCGGGCGGTGCGGATATAGTCCTGCCTGAGCGCCTCCAGCATCATGGTGCGGGTCATCCGCATGGTGGCTGCAGCCGAGGCCGTCCCCAGAATCAGGCTGGGAATGAGGAACATTCCGAGATTCCCCAGGGGGTCTTCGGTGAAAGGAATCACTTCCATCGGCGGCGACCAACCCCACCAGATTGCCGGATAGATCATGACCATAATTCCCAGCCAGAAGTTGGGAGTTGCCAGGCCGATGATGGCGATGGAGCGCCCCAGGTAGTCGGCGGGCGTATCCTGGCGCATCGCCGAGTAGATGCCGACCGGCAGAGCTATCAAGAGCCCGATTACGATTGCCAACAGACCAAGCTCAATGGTTACCGGCAGTCTACCTATTATCTCCTCCTCTATCCTGTAACCGCTGCCACCCAGTGATTCGCCAAGGGTGCCCTGCAGGAGACCTTTGAAGTGGGACTCACCGGTAACCCAGTCAGGAGTCGGCAACACTCCTATCCAGCGTCCATACTGCACGTGGACGGGCACGTCTAATCCCAGCATACGCTCAATAGCTTCACGGTCAATCTGATCCATCAGACCAAGACCCTCCATCCTCATGGCAAGTATGTCTATTGCATCGCCGGGGATGAAGCGGACCGAGAGAAAGACCAAGATGCTCAAGATGAACAACGTGGGCATTATCAGCAATACCCGCCTGATGATATAGGCTCTCATCTGATATACGTTGTCTTTCTATGGGCTGTCATTGGTGGGAGGTATAAGGGGTAAGGCGTAAGGAACAATGAGCAAGGGAACTGGGAAGTCTGAGCCTCCCAACTCCCTTTTTGACTAAGCTCGACCACAAGGGGTGAAACCCCTAATGACCCATTGCCGCTTTCAGCGCGCTATCAATCCAGAGGCGGGCCATCCAGCTGTCGTTTTGACCGACTCCCAACCATAATTCACCGTTATAACCCATGACCCACGGCTGGCTCACGTTCCACTGTGGCATTTCGCCACCCCATATGGTCCAGTGCTTCTCTAGGGCATACGCTAAAGCCTCTTTAGTCAGACTCTGCGCCTCCTCAAGGGTGCCAGCTCGCACCCAGGCTTCGTACAGGGCGTCAAAATCCGGGTCCTTGACATGGGCATGGTTGTGCCGAGCTTTCGACCAGTAAGCGGTTGGGAAGGCACTGGAAGGACTCGCCGCTCCGCTTAATTCCGCAGTGATCATTTCAAAACGTCCTTCTACTCTCAGATTGCTAAAGTCAGCTGCTGGCGTTACCTGAACCTCGACATCAATGCCAATCTCACCCCAGTATGCAGCGATCAACTCTGAAAAGGTCGAATCGTAGGTCGCGTAGTGCGTCAACACGGTCTTGAATCGAGTGCCGTCCGCCCCGCGGGGATGTCCAGCCGCATCAAGCAACGCTTCCGCCCCTGCCGGGTCATAGGTATAGACTTTCCTGACCTCTTCGGGCCACTCTTCAAATGGGATGCTCCAACCTTCCACCGTATCGGCTATGGTCCCCTGAGGCTTGGTAGATCCATAACCCTTGTAATAGGTCGCATAGATTGTGTCGAGATCGAGAGCCATCTGAATTGCCTTGCGCACATTGATGTCATCAAAGGGTGGCTTACTCACGTTCATACTAAAAGAATTATCCGACCGATACTTAAACGGCCAGAATACCAGTTCGGGGTTGGTCCGCTGGAGACTCTCAAGCACGTCGACAGAAATTATTTGAGCGGGGCTGCCGTTGACACCCGCGTAATCAACCTTACCCGTGCGCAGCGCCGCCAGGCGTGTCGCTTCCTCTGTCAAAATCAGGTACCTTAACTCGTCGACGTAGGGCAGGCGGTTCTCCGGGTATTTTTCGTCGTGGGCCCAGTAGTCAGGATTCTTGGTATAGGTCACAGAGCTGCCCTCGACGAAACCCGTCATCTCAAATGGTCCCGTGCCGACCAGGTTCCTCCAGTCCTTAACGTCTCCGTGTTCCTTGATTACCTCGGGGGGATTCATATAAATGGAGTAGTTGTCGATGATGTTATCCAGCGCAAAGAGGCGCGGCTCCTTCAGCTTGAAAACAACCGTCCATTTGTCGGTGGCCGTTACCGACTCGATTCCCACAGCGCTGTCGAAAGCCGCGTAACTGGGGCTAAGTTCGGTAAAGCCACTGCCCAGACCAAAATTACGGTGAAAGTTAAATTCGATGTCATCGGCAGTCAGCTCCCGACCGTTCATCGGCGCCTTATTATGCCAGTGAACGCCCTGGCGAATGGGGAAGGTATAGGTGAGGCCGTCCGCGGAAATCTCCCAGCTTTCAGCCAGCGCCCCTTTTAAGGCAGATAGAGGTACGCTCGTTGTACTCCAGGAGTGTACTTCCCTATCTATTGCCCAGTTCCCGACACTGAGCTTCTCCAGAACGGGACTGATGAAGGCCCATGCCGCGTAGCCACCATCGAACCACGTGTCAGGAGTCTTAGGCCCTCTGGGCCTGATATAGGTGAGTGTCCCGCCATACTCCGGCGCGCTGAACACCCTGCCGGTGGTGGGGTCGGTCACATAATCCTTACCCGGCACCTCTTGCACCACCACTTCCTTCACCACGATAGTCTCGCCGGGGACCTCGACGGTCCTCACGACCTCTTTGACGACCTCCACCGGTACCTGTTTCTCCACCACCACAGTCTCACCAGGGACCTCAACGGTCTTGACGACCTCCTTCTCGACCACGACGGTCTCACCGGGGACCTGTACCTCTTTGACGACCTCGACGGTGACGGTCTCACCGGGGACCTCGACGGTCTTGACGACCTCTTTCTCTACCACGACGGTCTCGCCCGGGACCTCGACGGTCTCAGTTACCACTTCCTTCACCACCACGGTCTCACCTGGAACCTCGACCTCTTTGATGACCTCTTTGACGACGGTCTCGCCCGGGACCTCGACGGTCCTAATGACCTCTTTCTCGACCACCACGGTCTCGCCGGGGACCTCGACGGTCTCTCCGGCGCAGGCCGCGACGAACGCCAACAGCATTACGGCTCCCGCAACTACGACCAGCCAACGCAGTGAATTAGATGTACGCATGTCGATGCCTCCTCGTTTTGGGCGCCCACGAGAGACGCCCCTACGTTCTGGGCGCCCACACAAGACGCCCCACGTCGAAACGGTCCGCAATGGCGCGGAACCTGTCCCCATGACGGGATATGGGTGTTATACCATTTTCTCCCCCCCCGTCAAGCGTTGAGATATCGAGGGTGTAGGGGCGAGGAATAAGGGGTAAGGAATGAGGGGGTCTGAAGCAGGATTTTGGTGATTATGGGCTGGACAGGATTTTGGGCGGTCATGAAACCCGCCCGTAGGGGTTGAGGAATCAGGCGCTTGCAGTCGATACGGATAGAGATAGCATTCAGGGCTGGCGCCGACCCGTTTGAGGTCTCAATAGGGTTGCTGGTGGAGCGCGATACGCCTACGAGGGCAGGAATCCGATCGATATCACGTCGTTACCCCTTGCGCCGGCCTTCGTAGTCTATGGGGACGATGGGGATGCCTAGCTCTCTGAGTCCCGGCTCTACGACGGCGGCGTCGCCGGCGATGACGATGTTGAGATGGCAGATGTCGAGCAGGTCTGATGCGGCCTGGCGGACGTCTTCGAGTCTCAGCCCGGCCAGCCTGTCCGGGAACGTCGCGAAGTGGTCGTCCGGCAGGTCGAACGTGACCAGCCTGAGCAACTGGTTGACCACCTGGTGATGCGTCTCGAACTGGCTCGGCATACTTCGCATGACGCCGTCGATGGCGTCCTGGAACTCGGTTCCGGTGACCGGGTGGCTGCCCGTGATCTCCTCGAACTCCTTGAGCGTTTCGATTACGGTCTCTTTGGTCACGGCGGTCTGGACTCCGCCGCCCGCGACCAGCATCGAGTGCCGCAGCGACCAGTCGATGACGGACATGTAGCCGTAGCTGTACCCTTTGTCCTGGCGCAGGTTCATGTTGAGACGCGCGGAGAACTGGCCGCCGAATATGTAGTTCAACACGTTCAGGGCGAGATAGGCGGGATCGTTTCTGGGGATCGTCAGGTGGCCGGTGCGGACCACGGACTGCGCCGCTCCGGGCTTGTCGGCGAGATAGATCGTGGTCGGCGAGAGTTCGGGTGCGTTGACTGTCAGATGACTTGAGACGCGATTCTCGGATCTCTTCCAGCTTCCAAAGGCGTCGTTGGCGGCTTCCACAGCCTCGTCAAGAGACAGGTCGCCAACGATGATGAACCTCGAGTTGGCGGGGTCGAAGTGCGACGCGAAGAACGATTTCAGGTCGTCCCGCGTGGCGCGTTCGACCGAGTCCTCGCTGCCGGTCATCGGGTGTCCGTAAGGGGTGCCAGGGCCGAACATCACGCCGCGCGTGGCTCTGGCCGAGATGGTTGCGGGGTTGTCGGAGATGCGGCGCAGGTCCGTGAGAATGTTGGCTCTCACCCGTTCCAGGTCTCTCTCCGGGAAGTCGGCGTTGAGGGCGACGTCTCCCAGAATGGCGAGCGAGTCGCGCCAGGTGGCGCTCAGCCCGTCGGATGTGAGTAGTATGTGCTCTCTGCTGGCCTCGGTCCGTAGGTGGCTGCCGAGGAACTCCATCTCGTCGGAGATCTGGGCCGACGTGCGATTGCGGGTACCTTCCGGAAGCATGGCCGTTGTCAGATGGGCGAGTCCCGCGCTGTCGGTGGGGTCGGATGCCGCGCCTGAGCGGACGACGAGGCCGAACGCGACTGTCGGCAGTCCCGTCTTCTGGACGTGCAGGATGTTCATGCCATTGTCGAGTGTTGCGCGACTGGGTACCGGAGGTGAGAAGGACGAGCGCCGGGCGGCCTCGGGCGCGTGGCCGCGGTCCAGCGTGGAGGTGGAGGCGGTTCTTTCAGCCTGCGGATTTATCGACAGCTTGACCATGCTATCGCCGAGCACGGAAGCGGCGTCCCGCAGGTCGTCTATGGTGAGAGACAGGTAGCTTTCCATGTCTTCGTTGATGAAGGCGGGGTCTCCGGCGAGGGTGTTGTAGTAGTTGAGTTGGTCGGCTCTGCCGCCGAACCCGCCAAAGCGCTCAAGCTGGAAGACGTGCGACGCCTGTATGCGGTTCTTGGCGCGCTGGAGCTCGCGCTCATCCACGTCACCGTCGCGAATCCGATCGACCTGCCGCAGTACCTCGTTCTGGATATCTTCCAGGGAGCGGCCTGGGTTGGCGGTGGCCTGTACCACCATCTCCCCGGAGATCTCCTGGGCGTGGTGATAGACGCGCACGTCTCGCGCGGCGCGCGTCTCGTACACGAGGGAGCGGTACAGCCGCGAACTCCGACCGTCGCCGAGAATGGCGGAGAGCACGTCGAGCGCGGGCTGTCGGGGAGAGAAGTCGGGCACGGTAGGCCAGACGATATACAGACGCGGAAGCTGGACGCGGTCGTGCGTGGTAAGCTCGACCGTGCCGCTCAGGGCGGTGTCCATTCTGCCTGTGCGGTCGATCTCGGGGCCGGCGGGTATATCGCCGAAGTAGCGTTCGACGAGGGCCTGCGTCTCGGATGGGTCGAAGTCGCCCACGATGGCCAGGCTCGCGTTGTTCGGAACGTAGAAGCGCCGGAAGAAGGACTTGACGTCTTCGAGCGATGCGTTGTCTAGGTCTTCGGGCGAGCCGATGGTCGTCCAGCTATACGGATGCGGAGCGGGGAACAGCGCGGGCTGAATGAGCATCTGCGCCATGCCATACGGACGGTTCTCATAGTTCTGACGCCGCTCGTTCTTGACCACGTCGCGCTGGATGTCCAGCTTGCGGTCGGTGAGCGCTTCAAGTAGGTATCCCATCCTGTCGGACTCCAGCCAGAGCGCGAGTTCGAGGTGGTCGGAGGGGACGTTTTCCCAGTAGTTGGTGCGGTCGTTGGTGGTGGAGCCGTTCAGGTTTGCGCCGACCTTCTGGAGCGGCTCGAAGTAGCTTTGGTCGTGGTGCTTGGAGCCTTCGAACATGACGTGCTCGAATAGGTGGGCAAAGCCTGTCTTGCCGACATCCTCGTCTTTTGATCCGACGTGGTACCAGAGGTTGACGGCGGTGACGGGCAGGGATCTGTCCTGGGACAGGATCACGTCGAGGCCGTTGGAGAGGGTGAGCTTTTCGAAGTCGATAGAGATCATCGCGTTGATTCCGGTTTCTGGACGGGTTCGGGGAACCGTCCGGAGTTGTCTAATTGTAGCATCGGGGCGGGATTGAAGAATGAACCAGTAGAGGGAGGAGAGGTTTCGTCAGGATGAGCGGGAGGGTGGGAGTGGGTTCTCGCAAGGTAGGGAATCATCGTCCGGGTGGTCTTGTGTATCGGCCATCAGCGACAATCGCCCAGAGGACTCCGAGACACTGGTAACAGGCTCAGGCGGCTTTTGTTCAACCACCGTATGGCGAGAAGTAGTGAGAAATCTATGTTGGGCAGTTTCGCCTAGTTTCCCTACGTCCGCAGGGTTAAAGAGAAATCCTGGGTTGGTTACGGTGAAGTATATGATCACTCCCAGCACCGTCAGTGTAATCAGCACAAGTACGAAGATGATGGTGACCACCATGGCCAATCGCAGATTGGGGTCGGAGTCGAGGGCGAATAGCGAAGCTCCCGCGATTCCCTCCAACAGGACCAGGATGGCGCCCATGGCCCCTAGGGGGCTGCGAATAGGTCCCATCTATGCTTGGCCCAACTTGATATTCAAGTCTGGGTACTTTTCTTGTAGTAGGGTCAGCGCCTCGTTTCGTATAGCCTCCATCGTCTTTTCATCAATGTTCATCTTCTGCCCGAGATTCGGTTGGCTGTTTATCAACTGTTCCACGACTCTTTCAAGAACTGCTATCCGCAGTTCGGCGTCAATAAGCGCTTGCACCACATTTAAACTGCCTACACTTACCATTGCAAACCCCTCCTGATAGAAATAGTGTCGTCACGTACTGATAGTCTAAGTGTAGTCACTCCCCTCGTCAATAGTGTATCACAAGTCGGGAAGCTCTTTCGATTTGGCAAGGGCACCAGTTATGGGCGTGGTATGAGGGCAGAACAAACCATGTCAGTAAGGGTGACTAAGCAGGCTGAGCACTGCGGAAACCTTCCGCTGTGTCGACAGGGGTAACGACCTCGCAGCGGAGGCCGCCGGCGCGGCTGAGTTGATTATTGTCGTCAAGTCCTGTCCGCGTCACGCGCGCTGAGGATGTCGGAGGAAGAGATGCGAGTCCCTGTCGCCTGCTTGCGTGCCTGGACATTCTGGAGCCACGTGTTATCCGAGGGTCGAGAGGCGATGCGCGCCGGCTCTCGCTGGTATATTTGGATTCTGTGCCGGTTGCCCTCGGTGACGTAGAGCCGGCCCGCGTCGTCGAGCTTTACGGACATGGGCGCCCAGAATAGGCTTTCGATATGGGCGGACTCGGTATGTGGGTCGTCTCCGTACACGTCGGGCAGGTCGGGGGCCAGGTTAGCCGAGGCTCTGGCCTCCGCCTCTTCGAGGTTGGCCTCCATGAAGCCGGCCGCCCACTTCGACAGGGTAGCCTCGCCCCTCAGAACCTGGACAGGGCTGCCGTCGCCGTCGAGCGCCTGAACTCTCTCGTTGCCCCAATCGGACACGTATATGTAGTCGTTTTCGTCAACGGCGACACCGGACGGCCGCCGGAGTTCGCCGTCTCCTCGTCCGGACGCGCCGTATGCCGCGATGAAATCTCCGTCGGGGGAGAAACGCTGAATTCGGTCGTTGCCCCAGTCGGCGACGTAGAGGTCGCCATTGGGGGCTACGGTCAACCCCCAGGGCAGGCGCAACTGTCCTTCCGACGATCCCAACGAACCGAAGGCCAGCAGAAACTCGCCTGAGGACGTGAACTTTTGAATACGGTTGTTGTGGGTGTCGGCGACATAAAGATTGTCGTCTGCGTCGAAGGCCGCGCCGGAAGGGCCGTTCATCTCCCCATCGCCCGCGCCGTGGGTTCCCCAGCGTGAGACGAATCCGCCGTCGTAGTCGAAGACCGTTATTCTGTGCGTGTAGTCGTCGGTGACGTATATCAGCCCCTGCCCGCTCTCGGCGGCGCACATTGGAGAGATAAGCAGCCCTTCATCCTCTCCCAGGTGTCCGAAGGTGCCGTAGTATTCGCTGTCCAGGTCCAAGACCGTCACCCGCACGCCGCGTTCGCCGAAGTCCCTGGACCGGTTGAGGACATAGAGCCGCCCGTTCTTCGCCGCGACGGTGTCGGTGGGATATTCGAATCCGCGCCCCTCCATCGCGACGATGCCGATGGTCTGAAGGTAGTGCAGCATGGGACTAGGCCATCTGGAACTCTTTGGTGGAAGCGGAGAGCCTGAGGAGCTGCTCCACGTTCTCTCGGACGTGGCGACCCTCGGCGAACCGCACCAGAGAATCCCGCGTCTCGTCGGATACCGTGAACGCGCCCATTTCGTCCAGACAGCGGTCCACGAGTTGTTCCGGGGAGAGCCGTTCGGCCCCGCCCTCACAGATCTTATCGACCATTTCTCTGACTCCCTGATGGTTCGTGTCGCCGAACTGCTCCGATACGAAGTTGATCCGCTCTATCAGGGTGCCCGTGTCGATCCACTCCGTGCCCTGGTGCCAGCCCTCCACACTCGGCGGATTATTGAGTTGCTGCCCCATCCATACGATCTGCTGGTACCTCGGAATCATCTCCCGCTTCGGCCTGTCGAACTCCCCTGTCATGCGGAGAACGCTCACAAGCAGCTCAGCCGGCCCCTTGACCTTCTTGTACCGCGCGTCCTCAGACTTGAAGAAGTCGGAGTTGAACAGCGCTCGCAAGACCGACCTAAGATCGTATCCGCTGTCGAAGTAGGACTGAACCAAGGTATCTATGGCTTCCGGGTCTCTTGGCGGAGTGTAGGGCCATGACGGAACCGGAGGCTCATCGGCTACGAAGAAGTGGTAGAGGTGCCTGGAGATGAAACGGGCCGTGGACTCCTGGCGGCATATGATTCCTATGATGTCCTCGCCGTTGAATCTGCCCCGGTGTCCGAGGAAGGTCTTCTCGCCCTCGTCGTGGTCCTCAGGGCGGTAGTCGAAGTGGTATGCGATTCGACCGTACGGCCAGTCAGAGTCCCTCTCCGAGCGCACCATCATGTAGTTCGTGTTGCCGATGGTCCATCCGGTAAAGGCCCGCGCGCACTCCTTGATGTCTTCCTCCGTGTAGTTGCCCACTCCCATCGAGAACAACTCAAGCAGCTCGCGCGCCCAGTTCTCGTTGATCGCTCCGCTGTGGTTGTCCTGGTTGTCCAGCCACACGATCATCGCGGGGTCCTTCGCGAGCCTCACCAGCAGCGAGTCGAACCGCCCCATCCCGTGATGCCGGAACATGCCGATCTGGTCGTACAGTACCCTGCCATTGATGACCTTGGGGACGCCGGTGGCGAATATGCCGTGCCAGAAGAGGGCCATCTTCTCGACCAGTGGGGCGTTCGTCGTAATCATGCGATAGACCCAGCTACGCGCGGAGCCGGGCGAGTTTATCATGCCGGACGCCTCAAGGTCGAAGCGCCTGACCATGTCATCGCCGAGCCACTCTGCATCTTTTGGATTCAGCAGGTCTTCGACCGTTGCCTCGTATCCCTTCGCGGCGTAGGCGTCGAGCTCATCTCGCGTAGCGCCAAAGCCAGCGCGCCGCATGAGGTGGGCAATCAGTTCGATGTCCGTCTGGGCCATGCTTCTCTCCTGTGTCGGCGGTGTCACCGAACGAGTGTAGATACTATATTAAACGCTCGTGTCAATGGCAAGTGGGTTAGGCTCCCCGAAATCCACCACCTAATACCCGGATGCCCGTAGGAGCGCGGGCGTCTCGCCCGCACCCGCCGACACCGCAATACCATCGTTAGGCGGTGGATCTAGGTTCACACACCCCCTTGACACGAACCGCCGTTCCCCAATATCATAGAACATATCGGTTCCCTGATACCCAACCCAAAGGTGATAAGACCATGCTCGACCCGGAAATCAAAAGCCTACTCTCCGAATTCGACAAGTTCTCCTTCCGGCCCCCGGCCTGGACCTACGCCCACGCCACATACCCCCTCAAGAAGAAGGGCTACATTTTCGCATCCGACGGACACGACCCCTTCATCTACGACCCGGACCTCGGACGATACGTCCCCGCCAACGACAGGCTCAGAGCCATCCTCGCCGACCTCTACGCCGCATACAAAGACTGGTGCGCGGCCAACCGCCACAACCCAGTCAGCGCCCACCGACTCTACACCTCCGTCTGGGACATCTTCAGAGTCAAAACGCGCAAGGGCCACCGCCGCAGGGTACTGCATGGCCTACGGCTGGTCTCCGAATATGACGAAGCGCTCCAAAGTGCGGCAGGTGCGGCAGATGCGCGGCAGGTTTAAAATCGCAAAACTGCCGCGAACCCCAAAGCTGGACCGCTTCCTGCCTAGCTTTGATTGCGGCAGGCGCGGCAGATGCGGCAGGTATTTCAAAAAACTTTTTCCACCCCTAACAACATACGAATCAACTAACTTGATACAACCCGACTCAACCCCCTCCCCAATAAGGGGCCGGAACCCGCGCAGCGGCTCGCCGCTCGGCATTCCAGCGGGGTGGAGCGGGGCAAGTGAGGTGTGATACCCTCACCTACCAATCTGACACAGCTTCTGAGCGGATCGCGGCGGAACCGAAAGGCGCCCCGACGTGGCGAACTGGCGAAGCAATCTAAAGCCCCAGCCCTAAGGACCCATCCTGCCAATCCTCCAATCCCGCAAATCCTGATTCTGACAAACACAACTCCCTGCCGCTGTCGTGCGTGAACCACATCATTGTGAAAAATAGTAACAATCCAATCACCTCAAAGAGCAAGTCACGTGCCTTGTATCCCCCACCCACTCGTGATAGACTAGGCCGACCAGCGTAGCGAACACCACGGAGAGCAAGGCCGTAACGGTCATACCAATCCCACAGCTTGAGAAGGAGAGTCCACAATGACCAAGACTCTGCTGATAGCCGGCGCGGCGATTCTGGTCATAGCCGCCTTTCTGGTCGGCCTGATGCGTCCGGCCCGGAAACCGATGTGGTCAGGGGAGTCTCCCCCCAACTCCCTCAGTGCCCAAGCCCTCCACAACGCCCGCGCCTCCTGCCCATACACCCAACCCAGCCAAAGTTGCGGCGGAGGCCGCAACCGCCGTTGCCGAGTCCACCTTCGTCCCTGTGGAAGTAGATTGCGGTTACGCCCCCCCTGAACTCAACCGGCGATTTCGCTGCTACACCACTGAGGATCCGGGAGTTACGACCGAAGAACGTAACTTCGGCCCTCACGCCATGGGCGGCCCTCTGTACCTGTTGGACCGTGACATCCAGCTACCAGACAACGTGTACCTTGCCGACCAACTCGACAAGGTAACCTGCCCCCAGCCTGCTGACTGCGGTACCCCTCCTATCTACCTGCTGATTCACAGCGGAGGAGCCCAAGCCTACATCGACGACACGGGACGCGTCCTTGAGAACACAGGCGACCTGTCAGTGTTCGACTTTTTGTTCGAGGACTAGTGATGAAACGCGGCATATACTCTCTGTTGCTGCTTTCGGCGGCGCTGTTACTGTCGTACTACGCGGGCAACTGGCGAAGCAATCTAAAGCCCCAGCCCTAAGACCCATCCTGCCAATCCTCCAATCCCGCAAATCCTGCTTCTGACTGGCCGAAAAAATAATTGCCTTGCCGCTCCGAGCCTGTGTTAGACTTGCCTCAGACTGGCGCATCGCAGGGAGCGCGAATGAACTGGATCGACATAACTATTCTTGTAATCATAGGCGCATCGCTCGTGTGGGGGCTGCGCAGCGGCATCATCCCGATGGCGTTCGTGGCTCTCGGTATGATCGTCGGCTGGTGGGTGGCGGGCCAGAACGCCGAGGCGCTGGGTGGAGTGCTGGGCGACCTGATCGGCCAGGGGGACACTTTCGATACCGCGCTGACGATGTTCTGCTCAGCGGTTATCGTGTCTATTTCGGTGTTCGCGATCACCAAGATTGGGGCGCTGGCCAAGCCGTTCATAGTCATCGGCACTCTTGGGACCGCCAGCATGGCCGACAAACTTGGCGGACTGGCAGTTGGGTTGATAGTGGGGCTGGCCATTAGCTGTCTCGTCATCATGGGCCTGGCGCGGCTGTCGTTCGACCTGGAGGTCTCGACTCCGGACGTTCCGGTTCCGGGCGGGGCCGCCGTCGTAAGCCTGGCGGAGGACAAGATCGCGACGATAACGGACAGGCGGCAAGAGTTAGTGGACAGCATGAAGGAGTCGTTCGTGGTTCGCGTGTTCCTGAAAGCGGCTGACGTGATTCCCGGCGACGCGCTCGGCTTCATACCCGGCGACTTCAAGGCGTCTCTGGACATTCTGAGGGAGGAGATCGGCTGAGGCTGTCGCGCGCGGGTGGTCATTTGGGTTAGACTTAGGCTGACGGAAGATGCGGCCTTGAGTCTCTGCCTCCCCTGTTAGGGAGGCGCGCGGAAGACCCCGATGAGCGGCGCGACGACGATACACTCTCCAGTCCTGGTTCTGAACCAGAATTACCAGCCGTTGAACGTGTGCGACGTGCGGCGGGCGCTCGTGCTTGTCGGGCGGGGCAAGGCGGAGTTGGTGATCAACGGGCGGGGCTATATCCAGAGCGTGAGCGACCTGTTTCCCGCGCCTTCGGTCATCCGGCTGATCTACATGGTGAAGCGGCCGGTGATGAGGCGTCGCCTATCGCGCCAGGCGGTGTTCTACCGCGACGGCTCCACCTGCCAGTACTGCGGCAAGAAGACGAGGCAGCTTACGCTGGACCACATCGTTCCAAGATGGCGCAACGGACCTCACTCCTGGGACAACGTGGTCAGCGCGTGCATACCGTGCAACCATCGCAAGGCGGGGCGGACGCCGCGCGAGGCGAGGATGAAACTGCTGAAGAAGCCGGGCATCCCCAAGCCGAACCCGTACTACATGTTCCACCAGAGGCAGATTCTGGACGACTGGAAGCCGTTCATTCCGTGGGAGAGTTGACGGCGGTACGCAGAACGCGCAGCACTTTGGGGAGCGGCCCGCGCATGTCCGAGTGCGCCACCTGGCCGGAGCCGATTGTCACTGTTGCCCGGCGGGGGCCGTCGTCGGTTTCGACCTCTACCTCGTCTCCGACGCCCGCAACCACCTGGGCCGCGTCGAAATAGTGTACGCGCCCCGAGCGGCTGAATCGCACTCCCACTGTCACTGCCATGTTGGGCCTCACACTCTCGGCAGCGCCAGCATCATGTCTTCGAGCGCGAGCCGGGGGGAGACGTTGCGTTCCAGAAGGAAGACCGCGCGGCGCACGGCGGCGACGGCTGCTGCCGCATCCTCCACTGAGAGCTTCGCCGAGATCTCTTCCAGCGACTCCCGCTTGGCGACGTTCGACACAAGCTCGCTTCTTTGGTGGCCGGTCAGCAGAACGTCGCGCCACCACGACTGCCAGAGATCGAGGTCGGCGAAGACGGCCTCCCTGTTCGCGCTGAAGCGGCCCGAAAGTTGCTGGGCGTACTCGAAGCGGTCGGTCAACGAGCCCCTGGTGAACTGGTCTATGGTGTCGATGGCCTGCCGGACGCGCTCCATTAGTCCGGGGTCGCGAGCGGCCTCGACGGCCCAGCCGACTCTGCCGGACGATGCTCCCGCGATCTCCCGCGCCCGCTCTCCGCTCACGCCATAGCGTTCGGTCAGAAGCTCTGAGACGGTCTGAGCAGGTACGGGCCTGAGGTCTATCCGGCGACATCGGGACAGAATTGTCGGGAGCATCGCGCCGGCGTCAGACGCCAGCAGAGCGATTATGACGCCGTCAGGCGGCTCTTCTAGCATCTTCAGCAGGCTGTTCGACGCCTCGGCGGTGAGCTTCTCGGCGGTCTCGAAGATGAAGACCCTGTAACGGCCTTCGTATGGAAGCAGGCTGGCCTCGCGCTGCGCCTCCCTGACTTGGTCGATGCTGATCTGCGTCCTCATCCGTCCGGAGCGCGCGGGCTCGAGTCCGACGACGCGGATGTCCGGGTGGAGTCCGGACGCAATCCTCTGGCACTGGCGGCAGTCGGAGCAGGGCGGGTCGTCGGAGGCGCAGTTGACGGCGCGGGCGAGGTCTAGGGCCAGAGTCGTCTTGCCGACCTGCGCGGGTCCGACGACCAAGTATGCGTGGGCGACGCGGTCGGTCGCTATGGCACGCTCCAATGTCCTGAGCGCTTTGTCATGTCCGACGGTTTTCCACATCGGTTTCACCTGATCTGAACGACTTTGACATCGATATCAACATCAACTTCGCTCCATGCGCTATCTGCCGTCAAGGCGGGCAGTCCCAACCTCTTGGCTAGGGCCAGACACACTCTATCGGCAAGAGATAGTCCGGCATGTTGAGTCGGTAGCCGCAAATCAGCAGCGATTTCCGCATCTTGAATGGTCAGTTCCGCAAACAGCAACCCTCGTCTATCCAGCCTGCTGCGAAGCAATGGTACGCTTGCATTTCGGCTGAGCGTCCTTTGGGCAACTTCTATCCAGTTTACGGTTGAGATAACCAGTTGATCCATCAGGTCTTCCACGACCGCTCCACCGTTTTCATCTTGAATCCATGCAAGCAACGCAGACGCGTCGACAACGAACTCCCTTTCGGACAAGGCGCTGTTTTCCGAGGGGGTCATGTGCTGCCTTAATCTTTCTGCTCTCGCTGAAATTCGGCGCGGCGCTCTTTGATGAGTTCGTCAGCGAGACTTACGCCGGGTGGGACGTGGGCGAACATTCGCTTAATCTGGTCGCTTAGCTGCTTGTCGGTCTGGACTATCAGGTGACCGTCTTCGATTGCGATGATGACCTCGTCGCCCGGCTTGAGGCCGGCGCATTCGAGCAGGTGGTCAGGCAACTCTACCGAGCCATCCTCCCCAATGATGGTACGGATGTATGCGCTTGTTGTCGTCATGCCTAAACACCTCTATTCGGATAAGTACGTCGGTTTACTCATATCTCAACGCTTCGGCTGGGTAGATGCGGGACGCCTGGCGGGCGGGCAGGAAGGTCGTAAGCAGGGAGAAGGCGTAGGCTATCGCCACGATAATTCCTATCTGCATCCAGGGCACGGTGAATGACAGTCCGGGAATGTCCTCACCGATGGACTCGACGAGGTTGTAGGACAGGAGCGAGCCGAGTCCGACGCCGAGCAGGATTCCGAGCAATGCTATGAAGCTGGACTCTATGAGGAAGCTGGTGAGCACCATGCTCCGGCGGTAGCCAATGGCGCGCAGGACGCCGATCTGCTGGCGGCGTTCCACGACGGAGCGCAGGCTTATGACGCCCAAGGCCGCGATTCCCACCAGCAGGCCGGAGGCCATGAATCCCTGAAGCAGGAGATTGATGCCGGTGTTGATCTCGCGCTCCTCTTCTATATCCTCGGCCAATATCGAGGTACTGAGTCCGTTTTCGACGAACGCCTCGTCGAGCATGTCGGATACGGCCTTGGCGTCGGCGCCCTCTGCCAGCTTTATTCGGTAGGTCGTGATAGGCAGCGGATCGGGGGAGATTTCGTCAAGAACCGTCTTGGGGAACATCAACACGCCCTGCTGGTCGGCCAGCGTATCCAAGACGGCAATGATGGTGACCTTGGCGATGGATCCGCTTCGCGGCTTTCGAATCTCGACCTCGATCGGCTCCATCTCCTCGTCTTCGAAGTAGAGACCCTCGACCCTGAATTCTGGGCCGCCGATGATGAAGCTGCTTCCCTGCTCCGACGGCAGCGCCCACACGTCTATAACCGCAAGGTTGGGGTTGTCTCTGAGCGTCTTCCAGACCTCCTCTTTCGTGTCGCCGTAGCCGTCGGCGATTATCTTGAAGTCGTGCCCGGTGTTCTCCAAGTAAGAACGCTCCGCGCCGCGAGCCTGATATGAGCGCCACTGCTGCTCCTCGGCTCCGACCTGGCGGAGGTCCACTGGAATCGAGGTGTATCCTCCGATGGCGGCGATTTGGTTCATATCTTCGCCGAGCGCGGCAGGGAGATCGGATTCGATGTCCTCAATGGGGTTATTGTAGTTGACTGTTCCGACGATGTCCCAGCCGCCGGTGACCGAGTCGATGTCGTCGAGGGCCGTACCGAACGAGGTGTTGAGCATGGACATGACGATCAGGGTGAAGATGACCAGCGCGAGCATTGCAAGGGTGAGGCCGGTTCGCATCCGGGAGTTGAGCGGGTATGCGACGGCGGTCTTGAGCGCGGGCCGCAGGCGCGAGAATCTGCCGAATATGGCGGTCATTACGTCTGTTATCAGGTCGGCGTTATAAACTATCACCCAGACCGGGGCCATCACGATGCAGACGCCGGACACGAAGAACATCTCAATGTTGGAGTTAAGCTCGGGTATTATCCACTCCAGCGAGTCGAACGGCGTTCCCCAGAACAGCAGTAGGACTAAGCCGATGAAGGTGAAGGCGTTGCGAGACTCAAGCTCGGTCACGGCGGTTGACCTGGACATGGATATCTGCCTGACTAGCTCGAACCCCACGACGACGAGAGCCAGGGCTATGGTCAGGGGCTTTCCCTGCGCGATGCCGATGCCGAGCCAGAAGGCGGCGAAAAGCAGCACGGCGGCCGCGGTGAATCGGTTCTGCCGGCGCGCGTCCCAAGCGGGCCTGTCGAACAGCCAGCGCAGCATTAGGCCGAGTCCGATGACCGCTATCGTCACACCGATAGAGAAGGGCGCGGCGTGGTCCACTACGAGGCCGACCGCGGCCAGCGCGACGCCAAGCAGGAAGGTCAACCATCCTTTGTACAGCGCCCCCGTTGAGATTCGCGCCAGCGACCAAAGTATGAGCAAGACCCATATCGGCGGGAATATCCTAACGAGTCCGAGTAGCAGGTTGAGCAGGAACGACTTGAGGCGGAGCTTGACGAGCGCGCGGAATGCGCGTCCGAAGTACGCGAACGGCGCGACTATGGCGCGAAGTACGACCCTCAGCTTGGACTCCTCAGTCCTAGAGGTAAGCGTGTCCGGGAGGTCTCGAATCGCTGCGACGATGTTCAGCTTGCTGGCGCGATACGAGGAGAAGAAGACCGTGATGAAGGTTAGAATTACGCCCAGAGAGTAGGCTATGACGAAGCTCTGCCAGCGGTAGTTCATTACGATCTCGAAGTCGTCGCCTTCGCCAGCAAAGATGCCCGCCATGACGCTGACCATTGCCAGCCCGACCAGTATGCCGAGCGTCGCGCCGACAAGGGCAGATACCAGGTCGTAGGCCAGTCCCTCGTAGATGAAAGACTGCACCAGGTGCCGCCGCCTCATCCCTATCGCGCGGGCGATCCCCATCTCGGGCTTTCGCTCCGCGGCGAGCATGACGAAGATGAGGAATATCAGCATCACGCCGGCCATTATCGAAAACAGCCCGAATATGATGAAGATGGACATGATGCCGCTGGCGATAGTGTTGGCAAAGTTGAGCAGGTCGGCCTTGACGTCCTGGACGCTCAGGATATTCAGTTCGCTGAACAGGGTGAACGCGGAGAGAAGCAACTCGTAGTCGTCGGTGGTGGACTCGAAGGCGACAAGTAACAGCGCCGCGATACCTTCGTCCGCCAGGTTGGACACCAGCTTGGGGTCCAGGCCGTCCGACTCAAGCAGGTCTGCGGTCTCGAGCAGGTCTTCCTTCGTCGCTCCTGTCCGGTCGTCGGCCAGCTTGCGTATGGCGGCCACGACTTCGGGCGTGCCTAGGAGAGTCTTGATCTCGCTGGCGGCGTCCTCGTTGGTCAGGATAGATCGAAGATGCTCGGTGACGTCCTCGCTCAGGTCGGCCCCGGATCTCTCGTCGCCGCGGTTCGAGACGAGGATCGAGTTGACCGCGCCGGCGCGTTCGAAGAATGCTTGGGCCTGCGGCAGCGACAGGACGATTGTCGGATCGGTTCCGGCGAGACCGCCGTCCGCGGCTATGGCGGCGACGCTCAGTTCGTAGGCGCCGCTCTGGAGGAACATCGTAAGCGTGTCGCCTACGGACGCCTCCAACTCCTCCTCCGCCTTCTGGTTGATGAACACGGCGCCGCCGGTCAGGGTCGAGGCGTCCAAAGTCCTGCCGTCGGCGTCGATAATGGGTCCGAATACGCCCAGGTTGGCGGTGTCTATGGCGACGACGTTCATCCGGCCGACGCTCTCGGCGGTTTCGGGGTTGGACACCGGGGCGCGCTCGGCTATGGACGCCATCATGCCGTCGATCCGGTCGTCGTCGGAAAGCTGGGCGCGCAGGTCGTCGAGCGTGCCGGCCGGGAAGTACGGGCTGCTGCCCGCCAGGCTGGTGGAGTCGCCGACGGCAGAGGTGAGGATCTCGTCGATCTCCCCGAGATCCTTGGTGACCTCGTTTCGGATCGAGTGATTGATCGTGTCTCCGGTGCCCAGCGCGGACGAGATTATCAGCGTGCTGAGCATCAGGCCCACGACGATGAGCGAGGTCTGCGCGGGCCTTCTGGGAATGTTGCGCAACCCGATCTTCAGGATGATGCGGTTGAACAGAGCAAGGATGCCGACCGCCACGACGATCAGCGCAAAGCCGACGGCCAAGCCCAGCATGATGCGGTTGGTATCTACGCCAAATATCTCTTCCATGTACCGATCTCCGCTGCTCGCTTCATATTAGCGGGGAACTGCCGCCCCGCTAACTCTTTCCGGTAGTGTCATGGTGTCGTTCACCCGGTTTGTGAAGGAGCTTCGGGAGGCGGATCGTCGAATGGAAGACCGCTTTCTTCGGCTTCCAGACGCCTGCGATTCCAGTCGGCCCACTCCTCGTGCATTTCAGCCCCGCCTTCAGTCCTGCCTTCAGTCCTGCCTTCGGTTCTGCCTTCTTCTCTAAGCCTTTCCTGTAGAGGCTTGACCAGCTTGTTTTCGAGGTATTGACCGATAACCATGATAGTTTTCGCTCCTTCCACTAGGGCCATGCTGAATGCGGCAGCCACCACTGGGACCGCCGACAGTCGGTTGAGAACCGCGCTCAGGACTTCAGCAAATCTTCTCTCTTGGTCTCCATGCCCGATTTCGTCCAGACCCACTACTATCGAAACAAACGACACTTGGATGATGAACAGCGCTGAGAAGGCAGTCCACCACCCGTGCGGGATACTCCACATAGGCTCCCGGACACTTCTATTGTCTGACTGATCGCGGTCGTTAGTCAATTGGAGCGGCCTCTGACGGCAATCGTATCTTGGTCAAAGTATAGCGCGCCGGACACGCCTATGTTTAGTCGCTCCCCTCTCCGGTTGCCTGCGCTCGTCCGAGTTGGGGGGACTGTTCGAGTGTCTTTGCCCTGTCCGCCCTGAGAACGGTTAGCGCGAGCGCGATCAGCATCAGCGCTCCCGACAGCCGGAAGGCGCGACTCATGCCGACCACGAACGCCTCCCGCACGCCCTCGCCGCTACCTCCCGTCACCGCCGACAGGCTCGGCTCGTAGCCGTAGGACGCCATGGTGATCGTCACCAGCGTGACCGCAAGCGCAAGGCCCGACACGTTAGCCGAGGTGCGGGTCAGGTTTACGAAGGCCGAAACGATCCCATACTTGCTCGGCGACTGGGAACTCATTATCACGCTGGTATTGGGAGAACTGAAGGCTGCCATGCCGAGTCCGGACAGCATCATCCCAAGGATGACGTGCCACGCGGGCGAGTCGGCGCCCAGCAGGGCCAGGACGAACATCGCCGACGCCGACGATGCCATTCCAAACGCCGCAGGCCAGCGAGTGCCGACGCTGTCGGACAGCCTGCCGCTTAGCGGCCCGACGATCGCCATGCAGACCGGCCCCGGAATCATCAGCAGCGCGGCGCGGTCCGCCTCGTATCCCAGTCCCTGAATCAGGTAGAAAGGCGTCAGGAAGAATACGGCGGACCCGCCTAGGAACGATAGGAATCTCGCTCCGATAGCCATTGAGAATACACGGCTCTTGAACAGCGAGATGTCCAGGATCGGGTCGGACGCCCGCATCTCCCATACGACGAAGCCGATTGCCAAGATCAGCGCGGCGGCGAGTCCGCCCGCGATGGGCGGCGATGTCCATCCGAGCTTCCAAGCGTTGGTCATGGCGAGCAGGAACGCGACCAAGGCGGCGGACGACAGCGCGGCGCCAATCCAGTCGAAAGTCCCCTTCCTCTGAGGACCCGCCTGCTCGGCTGTCCGGCCCTTCAGTACCACCGCCGTACATATCATAGACAGTATGGCGACGGACATCACCGCGAAGAAGATCGAGCGCCAGCCGAAATTGGAGACGAGGATCCCGCCAAACATCGGACCGGACACCGCGCCCGTGCCGATGATCGCCATGTACATACCCATCGCCTTGCCCCGCTCCCTGTCCGGAAACACCTCGGTTATCAGCGCCATGGAGTTGGCCTGGATGCCCGCCGAGGCTAGGCCCTGCGCGATCTTGACGACGATCAGAAAGCCGAGGCTCTGTGAGAGTCCGCCGACCAGGGCCATCAACGCGAACACGGCGAACCCCAGCAGGTACACGAGCTTCCGCCCGAACATGTCCGACAGCCGCCCCATCGGCATCAGCATCGCGCTGGTGGCGAGGCTGTACCCTAGCGTTATCCACTGGACGGTCGGAATATCCGCGGCGAACTCATCCGCTATCTCAGGCAGCGCAATGTTGACCCCGGACTGGTCGCTCACGTTGATCCACAGCCCGATTGCGACTGCGCCATACACCCAGTACTTGTAGTTGGGGCCGGAGCGCAGGGCGCGGATGGGCCTTGTGAGGGACGATGTCACGCTAAGTATCAGGGCATCCGCCTCAAGATATCTCTGACCGTCATAATCGCTTCAGACATCGACGCGATAGACGCGGACCGCGTTGTCGTGGAACATCGCCGCGCGCTCAGAGTCGGAGTAGTCTTTGGACAGCCGCTTGAAGGCGTTGTACATGACGTTGTACGAGTACGAGACCTTGTCCACCGGGAAGTTGCTCTCGAACATGCCGCGTTCGGGGCCGAACTTTTCTATGCAGTAGTGCATCAGCGGCGCCATGGCGTCGGCCAGTTCTTCGGAGCCGATGGGGACGTCGCGCTCGTGCCAGTCGAAGCCGGTGCGCGGCATACCGATCCCGCCCAACTTGACGTACACGTTGGGACATTCGGCAACCGCCCTGATTCCTGAGCGCCAGGTCTCCATCGTCTCATCGACATTGCGCCCATAAGGGCCGACGCGCATGAGTCCGCCGACGTGGTTCAGGATGATGGTCAGGTCGGGTACGGCTTTGGCGAAGTCGGCAAGCTCCATCATCTGTGGGAAGTAGAGCCACGCCTCGAACGTCATCCCCTTGCGCGCCAGAACGCGCGCGCCGGCCCTGAAGTCATCGCGCAGCAACAGGCCCTCCACGTTGGATCTCGCCGCATCCTGAAACTCAGGATGCGGGTCCCAGGTGATATGGTGGCGGATGCCGCGGAATCGGTTGGGACTCGCCGCCTGAAGCGCATCGAGGACAGGCTCGACGCGGTCGCCGAGGGTCAGGTTGGCGTGGCCGACGATAGACGCCGCCGCGCGAGTCGGGCCGTACAATCCGCTCTCGCTCGCCGCCGCCAGGCCCTGGACGAACTCCACCTCTCCGACCGGACGCATATCCTCCGGCCCGCTCGACCGGTACATCGCCCGCGCCTCCACGAAGACCGTGGAGCGCACGTTGTGGCCGCTGTTGACGTCGTCGGCAAGCTCGTGCATCAGGTAGCGTCCGTAGGGCGAGCGCTCGTCCCGCATGTCCCAGAAGTGGTGATGCGGGTCGCAAATGGGTAAGTCCGGCTCCAGCGCGGGCTCCTGAATGAGCGCGAGCCAGTCGTTGCCTTTGAACTGCATGGTGACGCCTCCGGTTGCTGGGGTTATGCGAGTGGGCCAATGATAGCACAGAGGGAGTGTGGCGCTCTGTCTGGGCATGGCCGCCAGCTAATCTCAGAACAAGAAGAGCGGCAAGAGCCGATCCTAGATGTATCTCACGTCTTCCTCGTCAACCCCGATGTCCACCCTTGCCCGATCGTTAGCCCCTTCTGAGATCAAATAATACGAACACGGCAAATGCGCGGCGGTCACTTCTGCCAACCTGATTGAATCTAGTGATGGCCGCTTTCGTCTCCTCGATAAATTGAGAAACGGTAGTTCGTGAAAAGAGCTCGAATGGATCGTAGTCAGCCAAGTGGCGTTGCCTTTGCATCCTTACGAGTTGATCGGCGAAGTCCTGTATCCCCTGCGGAAACTTCTCCAGAACACGCTTGGGACGCCTATCAGTGCATCGTCTTTTGACCTGTCCGTGATCCAGCGCCCGGTACATCTGCCTCCATGCCTGCTTGGTTTGAGTCGATGACCTGGCGCCGACAAGCAAGGTCGCGCAGTTATCGGCTAGGGTGTGGAACAAGGCGTAGTAGGCAGCGCTGATGGATCTTCGCAGTTCGGCCTGCCTTGGTCTTCCCAGTTGAGATCCCATCCCGCCAGAGGCGAGACCCTCTGCGATCGTGAGAAGATGTTCGGGATTCACGTTAGACTCTTCTCCAAGTCAGGCCACTCGGATCTTTCTACGAATAGCTGAATGGGAATACCGGGATATCCGAGCTCCTCAGCGCGTGACCAGAGGCGCCTGGACAGCCTGAGCGTCCAGATTGGGTCCAACTTCTTCTGGTCTCCGTGAAAAACGATGTACGAGTGCAGGTATCCCTCACCATCGTCGTCGAAACGGGGCATTACGACAATGGGGCCGAATTCGAGATCGTTCTTGAATCGCTCGCGCAGTAAGTCCTGGATCATCTTCCTGATCTCATTGGTTGCTTCGTCCACCATCATCGTCTCTCTCCGGCGCGACTGATCAGTTTCACTCGGCCAATCGATTATATCATCAGTTGCGCCCGCCGGTGTTAGGGTTGTGGCCGGAGTCACTATAAGACTCGCAATCCCAGCGCCAGCGCCGGAACATCCAGGAGACAGACTCATGGCATACTCGATCAATCATGTCCACATCCGATCCGCGGACCCGTCCGCGTCCGCCGATTGGTACACGGAGAACTTCGGCGCCCGCAACCCGGCCTTCGGAGGCGCGCGAGTAAAGAGATTAGCGCGGCTGAACCAAACGTAGTGGGAGCCTATGCATGTGGACTGCGCCGGTCGATAGGCGTCGCTCGGTCACGTCGGCTCTCTCCACGCCGCTGACGGCGGGAAAGGCGGGCCTGCCGGTAAATCGTGTGACCATATCGGCGTGCTTGATCGCTCGGCTGATGTCGGAGTGGTCCACCGTGAACGAGACCTGGACAGTTATGTAGCAGTCGCCATCAGATGGACTTTGCGCCGCAATTATCAGGTCGCAGTCTCTGAAGCTATTGAGGTCGCTTTGGTCGAACTCTTGGGCCTCTTCCGTCAGAGTCATTCTCGCAATGTCGCCCGGGCTGAGTAGGCGCACTGGTTCCAGATTCATTTCGAGAGCGATCAACTCGTACCGTCGCTCAGAGGGAGTGAAGGCGGCTAGTCCCTTGAGCCAGCTAGAATCAGTCTTGAGAACGGAGACGTCCTCCTTGAGTTCGGCTAGTGAACTGGAGTGCTGATTGAGGATTTGAGAGTGCAGGTCCTGTATTTGGGCGGTGCGCTGCACTATGGCCGCGATCTCGGCGACTCGTTGCGGTAGAGCAAGCAGTTCTTCTGAGAGGATTTCACGACGGACGGCCTCCCGTGCTTCCGGGTCTTCCCGAAGAATCCTGATAAGGTCGTCTATGGTGTTTACAGTGGTCACCTGCCGCTCCCTGCAATCCATTATACTCGATTGGCCAAGTGGTACGCACTCAATCCTTTTCCCGTCCTCGACATCCCAGCTTGGTAGTTATAGACTCGCGATAGCGTGGCTCGCCACGACCAACTCCAAACCGCGCCGAATCAGGGAGGATACATTGAAGATCAAGCAAGTTAGGGCAGTCGAGTTGAACATACCGCGCCGGCCTCCGAAGTCTAAATCGCGGCGGCCAAACTGGAATACCCATGCGCGGCGCGCGCTGCCGATCAACAAGTACCCCGAGTTCTCGCGGCTGCACGGTCGTATGCCCGGCGCGAACACGTCTGCGGACGTGTGGGTGCAGATTACCGCCGAGGACGGCGCTTGGGGGCTGGGCCAGTGCAGCTTTGGCGAGCCGACGGCGGCGCTGATCGACTACCACTTCGGACCATTGCTCGAAGGGCGCGACTGCATGGCGTTGGAATACCTGAACGATCTCATCTGGCGCTCGTCGCAGCGGTTCGGCGCGGGCGGACTGGCGACCGTCGCGCAATCGGGCATAGACCTCGCTCTGTGGGACCTCAAGGGCAAACTGCTCGGCCAGCCCGTGTACTCGCTAATCGGCGGTCCCTGCCGCGACAAGGCCCTCATCTACTGCACGTCGGACGACCTCGACTGGTCGAAGGAGCTTGGATTCAAGCACTTCAAGGTGTCGAACCCGGCGCACTACGACGAGGGTATCGACGGCATCAACATCGTCGAGGAGCGCATATCCAAAGCGAGAGAAGAGGTTGGGCCGAACGCGGAGTTGATGTACAACCCGGTCATGAGCTTCAACGTCGAGTTTACCATCAGGCTGGCCGAGAGGCTGCGCCCCTACGGTCTGCGCTGGCTCGAAGAGCCCCTGATTCCGACCGACCTCGAAGGTCACGTCGAGCTTCGAAAGGCGATCAACTGGGTCCCGCTCGCCACCGGTGAAGACCATCACGGACGCTGGACGTTCCGCCAACTCGTCGAACATCGCGCGGTGGACATACTCCAGCCCGATATGAAGTGGTGCGGAGGGCTGTCGGAGGCGCTGAAGATATACACCATCGGCGAGGCGGCCGGCATCATCACCATTCCGCACGCCGCCGTTGCCTCGGCCTGGGGTCAGCACTTCGCGATAGCGATGCCCGAATCTCCGATGGCCGAGTTCTGGATGGGAAGCGACCCTGGCATCCCGCTGGAGGAAGTCCCGTGGATTCCGGGACTGGCTAGACCAAAAGACGGCTACGTCACACCCACCGACGCCCCCGGCTTCGGCATGGATATAAAAGACGAGTGGATAACGCCCTGGGACCACACCGCCGCGATCAAGGCGCGGGGAATCTAGCGTCATGGCCTTGAAGAAGTCCCAGTTGCACTCCTCGCTCTGGCAGAGTTGCCACCCCCGCGCTGCCGCCATTCCCGAAGCGTCATATACGTTGGACGGCAGACCGATCCTGTGAGACAATCACACGCGACGCACTACACACGGCCACAAGGAGGCTGACCATGGCGACCAGGACACAGATCGCGCCCTCCCCGGAGGCTCCCGATGCGCTGTGCGACGAATACCCATGCTCGGACGGAGAACCAATGGCTGAGAACGACTTCCAGTACATCGCTATCACCGACACGGTCGCGTCGCTAAGGCAGATGTACAAAGGCCGAGATGACGTGTACGTTTCGGGAGACATGTTCGTTTACTACCGCGAGGGATCCCCCGGCTCCCGTGTGGCTCCCGACGTCTTCGCCGTCTTCGGCGCGCGCGGCAGCCACTCGCGCCATTCATGGATAGTGTGGGCTGAGGGCGGGGCGCCCCCGACGTTCGTCCTGGAGGTCGCGTCGGTGTCCACATGGCGTCGAGACCGGGAAGAGAAGCGAGACCTCTACGCCGCGATTGGAGTGTCCGAATACTGGCGTTTCGATCCCGAGAGAGCGAGGTTCTTCTCGCCCGAGCTGGTAGGCGAATATCTGGCGGACGGTGAGTATCGCGCTCTGGACGTGTACACCGACGCTGACGGAGTTCTGCGCGGCCACAGCCCCGTGTTGGGATTGGACCTGTGCGTCCGCGACGGGATGCTGCGCCTCTACGACCCTGCCGCCGGGGAGTGGCTGCTCAATCATGGGGAGCAGGCTATAGCGCTGGTTGAGAAGGACGTGGTCATACGCGAGCAGGCGGACTCGCTGGCCGAAAAGGACGCGGCGCTGATTGAGCAAGCCGCGGAGCTCGAACGACTCCGCGCCCAGCTTCGGGATTCGGAACGGAATCGGTGATCGGGGGAGTGGCGGCGTGTCGTATGGGCGCAGTCCGACCGCAATTGGACGCTCGACGTCGCGGCGGTCCAGGTCTCTATGGTCGGATTCGACGACGGTATCGAAACGGCACGCGAGCTCGACAGCCTGAGACAAGGCGGGTCTTTCGATTGTCACCCTGAACGAAAATCTCTGCTGAGGAACAAAGAGCTCTTCAGACAGAGCCTTCAGATTTCTCGCTGCGCTCGAAATGACATGAATAACCCAAAGGCCCTGGAGCCACAGCCCTGCTGTGACCCCAAGACATGATTCGGGCTGATATAATGGCTCTGAAGCGGGAGACGGGGCTGTTGGGGGAAATCGTAGTAGGACTGGGCAGATGCAACTCGGCGAGATGTTTAGCAGCTTCCACCTGGACAAGATCAAGCTGGGTCCCAAGTGGGCTAATGCTGAAATATCTCTTCGGTCAGAGGACCAGGACGCCGCATGGGAGTTGTATATCGAGATGCTGACTAGAATCGTCACCCAGCCCCTGCCTTATAACGTGGGAGACGATAAGACGGCATTGGACAGCGTGTATTCGCTCTTCCCGATCACCCGCGAGATTCTTCGCAAACGCGGGCGTTCGACAGTCAAGTTCAGCATGATTGCGATACCTGTACTCAACCAGGTCGTGCGGCCCTTCACTGCGAAATGGCACAGGGAAAGCTTGGCCGGGGCCTTCGACGACGATGACAAACGCAGAGAGTTCCGCCAGGAGTTGGCGAGCCTGCAAGAAGAGCTGCGCAACTACAACCGTATGCTGGCGGACATTGCGGGTGTGGAGGACTTGACCGATCTGGAGCAAGTCGAGGGTGAATAGACATGTCGCAAGTGCCGAGGCACAAAGTATTCATCAGCTATCATCACGAAGACCAGCCCTATAAGGACTGGTTCGTCCAAGAGATGGGAGACGACATTGTAGATGAGTCGGTTGAGGACGGCGATATAGACTACGACGATCTGGCCACTGAGACAATTCGCCAGTACATAAGAGACGGTTTCATTCGTGACGCAACGGTTACAGTTGTGTTGATAGGTCCATGCACGTGGCAGCGGAAGCATGTAGATTGGGAGATTGGGTCAAGCCTTCGAAAGACCAAGAAAAAATCAAGGTGCGGGATGTTGGGCATCATTCTTCCTAACCACGCAGATTACGGCAAGAGTAAATTTGGACTTCATCGAGTCCCCCCAAGATTGGCAGACAACGTTTCAGAAGACGATTCATACGCCCTCGTATATGACTGGCCGCGTAACGTGCAGTTGTCCAATGTTCGCGGTTGGATTCACAGGGCCTTCCTGAGAAGGGATGGAACACCACCGAATAACGGACGCAAGCAATTCAGACGCAACAGGAGCGGCGACTGCTCAAGAGGCTGGCAAGGCTAAACGACCTGCAGACCGCAACCCAACCCACCAACCTTATAACCATCCTGAACATCCCCCACATCCCCCACATCCCCAAAATCCTGCTTCAGACACCCCCACCAAAACTAAAAACTACCCCCTAAACCTAAAAACCCCCCCTTGACATCCCCAGACCTCATGTGCGATACTAATGTTCATGCAATCGCAAACACAAACAGCCACCATCAGCCCGGCCTTCGCCGGATACGCCGCCAAGTACATCCGCGACGTATCCGACGACCTCCAACGCGTCTTCGACAACCTGCTCGAAATCGCCGACGGAGACCGCCCCGATGCCACAGGCTACGACCGCCTAAGGGCGACACGCATCCTCTATGACCGAGGATTCGGCAAAGTCAACAAGAATACTCCCCAAGCTCCGGCCCCGGCCCCCGCGCCGGACCCACAGCCCGAGCCGGAGCCGCCACAATCAGAGAAATCCCATAATCACGAAAATCACAGTTCAGACGATCCCGGCTCCGACCAAAGCCAAACCGCGGCGTTGGACCTCAAAGACGCCCCGCCCGGGACCGCCACCCACCTCGTCTCCCAGATCGAGCGGAGACTCGACGACATGCTCGGACCGGTCCAGTCCCCCGAGCGGCCCAAGACACTCACCACCGCCGAACTTGCTAAAGGCTTCGTCCCGGACATCGTCCGCGACTCCCAACATTACGTGCTCCATATCACCGACTACGGCGCAAAGCTCGCCGACATACTCATGTCCATCCACGAACCCGACCCCGAAGACGACTCTATCAGGCAATGCCACCGCATCACCGCGGGACAGATGATGATCGACCGCGTCCTCGGCCCCGCCTCCAACCTCCAATACGACCCCTACGACCCGGCCGAAGATCCTCAATGGATATTCAGGCGCCCCGCCGAAATCGACCCCCGGCTGACGCCCGAGCAGTTGAAGGAGGCCGACCGCCAGACCCAAAACTTCATCGAGGGAATGAAACAAAAGGACGAAGGCCCCTGCTCCAACTGCGCGGAAGATTACCTCTGCGAGTACCACGACCCTGAAAGCGAGTACTACGAGTACGCCAACGTCACCGACGAAGAAATCGAGATACTCGCCCGCGCCATGGGCAACCTGGCTGCCAACAAAGACCGCCTCTACTTCGACCCCGCCGAAGGATGCTTCAAGCTCCGCCCCCCGGACCACATCGACGACTCCTAACCCCTGGGAGCGCGGGCGTCCCGCCCGCCGACCCCCTTTGGGGCGGTTCGCGAACCGCCCAAGCGGATATATCCATGTCGCTGTGTATCTTCACGCTCTGATCCTCATGTAAACTGGCCTTACTGAGCGGTCAGTTCATGGCCGTCGCATATAAACCCGAGTTCGGGGGCGTGGCTCGGATGCCAAACTCCCAAAAGTCAGCCAGGTAGGAGCGCCGACATGGGAAACGTTCCGATTATCCAAAAGATCAGCCTGACCCGGTACCGGTTCCCGGTTGAAAACGTCGGGAAAGACCTGAGCTTTGCGATGGGGGCCTTCTACCAGCCCGGCGCAAAAGGCGCCCGCATCGCCCTTGGAATCCGTATCTACACCGACATCGGCGTTACCGGCGAGTACATGAGCATCGCCCCCGGGACTGTGGAGCAGATCCAGGCGTTCGGTCCGTATCTCATCGGCAGAAGTGCGCTTGAGCGAGAGCGGTTCTACAACCAGGCAAAGTCCCTGCTCAGAAAGCAGGACCGCATGGGCATCGGCCCTGTCGACATCGCGCTCTGGGACCTTGCGGGGAAGCTGTATGGCGCGCCCATCTACCAGATGCTCGGAGGATACCGAGAAAAGCTGCCCTGCTACGCGAGCACATATCACGCGGACAGGGAGAAGGACGGCCTCAGCAGCCCGGAGGCGTACGCGGACTTCGCCGAGCAGTGCCTCGAGATGGGGTACAAGGGCTTCAAGATTCACCCGTGGGGCGACCCGGTTATCGAGCGCGAGATCGAGACCGTCCGCGCCGTCGGCCGGCGCGTCGGCGGCAAGATGGCGCTCATGACAGACCCGTGCTGCGTGTATGACACATTCGGCGACACCCTGGCCGTCGGCAGGGCGTGCGACGAGTATGACTACTACTGGTACGAAGACCCGATGAGGGACGGCGGCGTATCGCTGTACGCCCACCGGCAACTCAGAAAGATGATCAAGACGCCGCTGTTACAGGGCGAGCACGTCCACCTGGTGGAGGCGCACGCCGACATGGCGGCCGCTGAGGCAACGGACTTCTGGCGGGCGGATCCAGAGTACGACGGCGGCATCACCGGAGTCATGAAGGTCGCGCACTCCGCCGAGGGCTACGGAATGGACGTGGAGCTGCACATCGCGGGGCCGGCGCAGCGTCATTGCATGGCGGCCATGCGCAACTCCAACTTCTACGAGATGGGCCTGGTGCATCCCAAGCTGTCGAACATAGTCAACCCGGTGTACGCCTGCGGCTACTCCGACCAGCTAGAGTCCATCGACGAGAACGGTTGCGTCGACGTCCCGACCGGCCCGGGCCTCGGCGTCGAATACGACTGGCCCGGCATAGAAAAATACCGCGCCTGGGAGATCGTAATCGAGTAGGGATGAGTTGAGAGGTCAGTGAATGTACTCGGACAAGAACTCGTCGCGCATCCGGCAGGTGACTAGGTCGGAGTCGGAGAGTGCGTCGTGGAGTTCTGCGTCCGTGGTAACAAGCAGGTGAGCGTCGGATGTCAGGTAGGCGGAGACTAGGTAACGGTCTTCTTCGGGTAGCTGTGACGGCAGTTCTTGGGCAACCGATTCCTGTTGCTCCATACGAGCGTATCTCGCGCGGTTCAAATCTTGTATGAGTGTGTGGAACTGAAGGCTGGCATTCCTGAGTTCCGTGTCGGTTAGAGTCATCAACTGGTATGCCTTCCGTGTCCAGCGTGGCTCCGCAGGCACGACCAGCACATCGGATGATTCGAAGAAGAGACGGAGGAAACTGACTGTCTCCCATTGAGACTCACGACCATTTTCACCCATCAGGTCGTGGAATACCCATTCGTTCAGGACAACGATCATCGATTAACCCTGGACTTTCTCAGAGTCCAGTCCAAGGAATGTTGCTATATCTTCGAATCCTGAAGAGATGAACGAAGTGACTCCACCTTCAAGCTGCCCGTTGGTACTCGCCTCCTGCTTGGTGAATCTGCTCACCCCCTCCTCTTTCTCGGCTAAGATGAATGAAACGTCGTCCACGCCGATTTCGCCCTTGGCGATCTGGGCCAGCAGGGCCAGAACGAAGGTCTCGCTATGGGTAGATACGATGATTCGCTTGTCCATGCTGGAGGTGATGTCCACCATAGCGTGAACGAGTTTCCTCACCATCGACGGGTGCAGGTGGATTTCGGGTTCCTCGATGGCGACGACTTTGGAATTGGGATGCAAACAGATTGTCAACATGTACGCGATCTGGTTGATGCCGTAGCCTTCGTTGACCATTGAAACGGGAACGCCTCCGTTTCTTCGGGGTACGGAGTCTATGTAGAACGAAGCAATCCCAGGTTGCATGCGAACTCGAATCTGTCGATCAGCTACCATTTCCAAATAATCGCTGACTTCATACTCTAGGAATCTTTCTGAGGCGATTAGCGACGCGACTTCAATATCTGAGGACAGAAATGGTGCCACATTGGATACGCTGTAGATGGGCATAGTGAATCCACGCCGTAGCGGGACGAAGCCTATGGCTCTTGAGAGTTCCATAGGCGAGTTGGCAGTTGTAAGAAGTCCGGGGAGATGTTCATGCAAGAAAGAGGGAGTTTGGTCATCGTTCAACGCGATTCCGTTCCATGAGAATCCGAAGAATCCGGGAGTGTCGTGGCTGAAGTCGATTGCATGCGATACAGTTTGGTTGGCATGGTAGGGAAAAGCGATATCGAGACTAAGATCGAATGGCCCCCAATAGTGAGGATTAATGTCCGCCTTGATTATGGCCTTGCCCCCCGATTGCGCGATTCCTAGCGTGTACTGGGACGACGCCGATGCAGAAGATACATCTACCGAGAGGGAAATGGTTCTATCCTTGGCATGATCAGACACCACCTCCTCGAATCCCCCCAAATTCAGCGTCGGATATGAGAACAAGCTCGGAATATTCTGGTTGGGATTGGTCAGAAAGTTTCTGAGTGTCAGCAGGCCATAGATCAGCGATGACTTGCCCGATCCATTCGGACCATAGACGACCGTCAGCGGAGCGATGTCTATCTTGGCGTCGCGGATCGAGCGAAAGTTCTTGAGATGGAGCGTGTACGTGTTTCGCATCCTACTTCCTTCTAGGCCGAGTTTACTCCTAGCACGCTGCCGGCTGCTCTGAGTCTAGCAGACGCTCGCTCCTCATGATAAGAACCTCATACGCCCCCGGCAACTGACCCGCTAGAAGATTCCCGTCGGCTCGATGTCCAGGAAGTGCTGGCCCGCCGTATCGTAGTGGGTGAGCCGCCCCTGCACCTGTTGCGTAATGGTATGGACGTCTTGGAATCGGCGCTGAATGGGATTGGCGGCGAAGATCGCGCTCGAACCGCAAAGCGCGTAAGCGATATCCACCACCTCGGCGGCCTGCCGGATCGCGTGAGTGCTGGCCAATCGGACGTTGATGCGCTCCTCCATGGTCAGCGAGTGGTTGGTCTTGGCTCCGTCCCACATCGCGAGCGACGCCTCGTTCAGGTATGCGCGCGCGGCGTTCCAGATGGCTTCAGCCTGTCCGACCATCCGCTGCGTAGTGGAGAGGTCGCTCATCTTCGCCTGCTGGAAGTGCTGAGTCTTCGACTTCGTCAGCTCAATCGCGGCGTCGAGTCCCGCGCGCGCCGTGCCGAGAGCCACAGTCGCGAAGCCGGAGCAGAACATCAACGTCGTCGGAAGAACGTAGATCGGCCCCGGTTCGCTGGACTTAGCGTTGGTGGGATACGAGCGCGCCGCCGGAACGAACACGTCCTCCGCCTCAAAACTCAGGCTGCCTGTGCCCCTGAGCCCGCCGACCTGCCAGACATCCACCGGTTTGGCCTCGTGTTTGGGAATGAGCAAAGTTCGCGTCTCAAAGGGTTCGTCATCGCCGGGGCGATATATCGGCGTGAGCGCGGCGAGCCAAGTCGCGTGAGGGAAGCCGCTGCTGAAGTTCCAATGTCCGCTCAGTCGGTAGCCGCCCTCGACGACGTCGGCCCTGCTTTGTGGCATCGGTGGGCCGTTGGTGACGACGTTTCGCTGGACGGTCCAGATTTCTCTGGCGGTCTCTTCGGGCGCTCGGACCGCGTTGGTGGAGAAGACGTTGTTCTGGTTGATGCACCATGCCACGCTGGCATCGGCCTCGGCGAAGATGCGGACTACCTTGAGAAAGTCGGGGTGTTCCATCTCCGCGCCGCCCAGAGACCTCGGCAGCAGCAGCCTGAAGAAGCCGCGGTCCGCGATCTCGTTGGAGACATCCGGCGGTATCCGGCGCTCCGCCTCGATGCGGTCGGTAGCGGTACTTACGAGGTCGGCGAGATCGTGAGCGTCCTGAAGAATATGGGTGATGTTGGCGGTCTGTGTTGCGGTCATTTCTTGTCCTGAGTGATTGGCGCTAGCTAGTCGGCAGCGGCGTCAGACGTCTGGTGAGCGCGCTCGTTAGCTAGGCTCTGGGCTTGGGCAGCCTGAAGCAGGGCGCGGTCCTCTGCCTCTCCACGCGCGAGCAACATTACCACGTACTGGTTGAGACTTACTCCGTCGCGTTCCGCCGCGTCCGCAAGAAGGTGATGAAGCGATTTGGGTATGCGGACGTTGAACTTGCCGCTGTACTCGACAGGGTACGAGGGCAAAGGGATGTCGTTGGGGTCCGTGTCGTACTCGCACTCAAGCCAAAGCTCGCGAGCTTCTTTCGCCATATATATGACTTCTTCTAGAGTCTCGCCCTGGGTCATGCAGCCGGGCAGATCAGGGAAGACGGCGACGTACCCTCCGTCGGGGTCGGCAATGATATCAATGGGGTATTCCAGACTGAGAAAGTAGTCGAGGGGTTTTGTTTCGGTCGTCACGAGTGTTACCTCCACACTATTCGTTCAGTCCGAGCCGATTGATGATTCTAGTCACGTACGTCCGTTTGACTTTTCTTCCCCCGGTAGTAGTCGCCACGATGATATGACGCTCACCCCGCTTGGTGAACGAGACGTGGCTTCCTCGCTGGCGAGTAAGTGTCCATCCATAAGCTTCCAGAACGCGACGCACATCACGGAACTCCGCCTCCGGCGGACGGGCGAGAATGCGGGCGATCAGCTTGTCGAACTGGGTCAACGGACTTCGCTTGTCATAGTATCATATACAGTACCATTAAGGCTTTGACTGTGCTCCTACAGATTCCCCTCAAAGAACTCCGAGATCCGCTCCTCCATGTACACTCGGTCGGCCAGACTGCGCGGCATGTGCCGCTCGTCCGGGAACAGCAGAAGCTCGTAATGCTTCCGAGCCTTGATCAACGAGTTTATCAGCCTGGCGGTGTGCCTGAAGTGGACGTTCTCGTCGATCAGGCCGTGGACGATCAGCAGACTTCCCTCCATCCGATCGATGTGGGCCATTACGCTGCTCGCGCCGTAGCCTTCCGGGTTCGACTGCGGCGTTCCCATATATCGTTCCGTGTAGTGAGTGTCATAGCCGTCCCAGTGAGTCACGGGCGCGCCGGCCACGCCCATCTTGAAGACATCCGGCTCGCGTGAGAGGCATAACAACGTCATGTATCCTCCGTAGCTCCAGCCGTACACGCCGACGCGGGCGGGGTCGGCGAGGCCCTGGTCTATCAGCCAGAGGACGCCGTCCACTTGGTCGCGGACTTCGATATCGCCCATGTTGTGCTTGATGCTGCCCTCGAAGGCCAGTCCCCGGCGCGCGCTGCCGCGGTTGTCCAGCGAGAAGACCAAGTAGCCTTGCGAGCGCAGATGCTGGATGCGCATGGCGCAGGTAATCGACCACTGGTTGGCTACAACCTGAGCGTGTGGACCGCCATAGACGTACACAACGGTCGGGTAGGGGCCGGGGCCGAACTCCGACGGCGGACGGTACACGGCCCCGTGAAGCGTCTCACCATCCCTGGAGGTAATCGCAACAAGCTCAGGGGGAGCGAGATCGAGCTTCTCAAGGCGGGGGTCATCCGGTTCGTGAATGGTGTGGAGCGTGCCCCCATCTTCGAGAGATCTGAGCGTGACGGTAGGCGGCGTGTCAATGCTGCTGTACACATCCACGAAGTTCCGGCAGGCGTGGTCCAGAGTCACGAAGTGCGTTCCGCGCTGTGGAGTAATTCGCTCGATGCTGCCCCCGTCGAACGATACCCGGTAGAGATGGCGCTCGGTAGCGCGGTCTCGGGTTCCCGTGAAGTATGCGACTCTTGCCTTCTGATCCACGCCCTCCAGAGAGTCAGCGCCCCAGTCACCGTCCGTGAGTTGGCGGACTAGGTTTCCGTGCGCGTCATAAAGGTACAGATGCATGAAGCCGGTGCCCTCTGACGCCCATACGAAGCCGCCATTGTCCAGAGGCCGGAACATGTCGTGGAGGTTTATCCAGACATCGGAGGTTTCGGTCAGCAGCGTGGTTCGGCTGCCGGTGGAGATGTCGAATTTGATAAGTTCCAGCCTAGTCTGCTCTCGGTTTTCGATCTGGGCGCAGAGTGAACCGTCCGGCAGCCAAGCGACGCGGGCTAGGTATATGTCTTCATCGTCTCCCAGATCCATCCATGCCGTTTCTTGGCCTGTTATGGATACGACGCCCAAGCGCACTTTGGCATTGGGCTGGCCCGCGAACGGGTACCTGTGGTCTTCCTGGGCAGACGGGCCGGTGTCGCCGCTGCCCTGGTGCATTATCCGGTACGTTGGGATGTGGGTTTCATCCACCTCCTTGAACGCGATGTGGGAACTGTCCTTCGACCACCAGAACCCGGAAAGCTGGCCCATCTCCTCTTGGGCGATGTACTCCGCGAGTCCGTGAGTCTTTCCAGTCCCTCGGGCTCCGTGCGTGATCTGAAGTATCTCACCACTTTCGACAGACCGGACGTAAAGCTCCGCATCTCGGACAAAAGCGATCATGGAACCGTCCGGCGAAATCTGAGGGTTGATGATAGGCCCTGCTTCTGACGAGACCAGCAAACGGGCGGGGGAGTCGGCGCCGTGCTTGAGATAGACGCCTGACTGCGCCGGAATCAGGATGATGTCGCGCTTAGCAGCCCAAGAGTACCTGACGATTCCCTGTCCCAACTGCCTCTGCCTCTGCCTAAGAAGTTGCTCTTCGAGCGAGAGTTCGACGGCTTCAGGGTCCACCGAGGCCTGGATGACGCGGGACTCTCCGGTCTCAGTCTCCATCGCGTAGAGTTGGCGCACCGGACTCTGGTCGGGACCGTACAGATACGTGAGTAAGCTGTCGTCTGGGCTGAAGGAGAAAGAGACGGGCGTGGACATTCCCGGCGGCGGAAACTTGGCGATTTCCTCTATGGGAATCTTCTCCTGGCTAGTAGGCATGTGCTGCGGTTGCTCCGTTGCTCGGTCTGCGTGTGAGTCCGGCAGGCGATCGCCGACTCCTACGGCTCCTCCCAAGAGAGCACGCCATCGTCCTTCATTCGGTGTATCTGCTCGATGGAGTAGCCTAGCTCTTTCATGATTGGCATGGTGTGTTGGCCCTTTAGAATTCCCGGCCCGACTATACACGAGGTATCGGAGAACTCCAAGACGGGAGCGTAGCGCCAGAACTTGCCAAACCTGGGGTGCTCGACTTCGACCGTCAGATCGTTCTGCTGGGCGTGGTCATCTTCGGAGAAGAAGTGGTACGTGCCCCTCTCTTCCACCTGAACACATCCCACGTCGGCTGAGGTAAGCAGTTCTTCCCACTCAAGCGCTCGGCGTTTGCTGAACACCGCCGCAAGCTCGGAAACGAGCGCGTCGTCGTTGGCTTTGCGAGACTCAGGGGTGGCGAATCGGGCGTCTTCCATCAGGTCGGTACGCTCCAACGCTTGGCACAGCCGCTGCCATTCGTCCTCGAACGGACACATCAGAAAGACCCAGCCGTCCGAAGACTGGTACAGACGCTGGCAAGCGTCGAGTCCGTAGCCCTCCCTGTCTGGAACGGTCCTCGGCGGCCTGCCGTCATAGTCGAAGAAGTCATCGGCGTTGACGTAGGCGCACGCGCCGATCATAGTTGTTTCGACGTACTGCTTGGCGCCGTGACGCTGCCTGGCGTACAGCGCCATCGTTATCGCGGTGGCGGTAACCATCGCGGTATTGGGGTCCGGGTTGACCTCGTTGGCTCTCCAAAGGCGTCTTGCATGTTGGCGAAGCTCGTCCATTGATACCTCAGCATCCGGGGGCGGCAACGTGTCGGGTCCTCCTACCTGCGCCATGACGCCTCCGCCAACCGCGCCTCCGATCGGGTGCATCGCGGGCCGGTGGCTGTAAGGTCCGGATGAGCCGTACCCGCCGAGGTACACATAGATCGCGTCAGGATTCGCCTCCCTGACGCGATCTATTCCAATGCCAACGCGCTCGGGAGCGCCGGGGCGCATGTTGTGCAGAACGACGTCCACCTTCGGCAGCAATCTGTCCAATATATCTTGCCCCTCCGGAGTCTTGAGGTTGATCGACAGACCCTGGGTGCCGGCCATCGTTCGCTCGACGAAGAAGCCCCATTTGGTGGTCTGGCGCATCCAGTCGCCATCGACGGTCTCGATGCGGATCACCCTGGCGCCAAGCTCGGAGAGCAGTGACCCCGTTAGAGGTCCGGCGATGACGGTAGAGAGGTCGAGGACGGTCACGTCCTCTAGCGGATGAGCGGGGAACTCTCCCGTGCTTGCTGCGACAGGCCTGGGACCATGTCCGTCAAGCCCGTCGATTACCTCCTTGGTATGTTGTCCCAGGAGGGGAGCGGGGCCCTGGACCGAGGGAGGAGCGCCGTCCATCCGGCAAAGAGTGCCGAGTTGTCGCATCGTGCCAACGGTCGGATCTTCCACACGTTCGATAAATCCGTTGTGAACAAGCTGGGAGTGATCGAGAGCCTGAGTGGATGTCAGGAAGGGCTCAGCGGCGACGTCGCCCTTGTCGTTCATGAACAGGTCCACCCACTCATCGAGCGTCCGCTCCTGCATTCTCTCCAGGATGAAGTCGCGCATCTCTTCGCGCGGTTCGTCATCGAGGTCAGGAGCGGCAGCGTACCTCGGGTCTTCGAGGAGATGCCCCAGGCCTATTGCATGGATCTTGGCAACGAACAGTCTCTGCATCAAGTTGGCGAGTACCATCCAGCGACCATCCTTGGTGCGGACCGACATGTAGTGTAAAGGAGCCGGCCTTAAAGCGAAAACCGCTGGGTCATGCTGGAAATCTTCCGGGAAATTGATCATCAGCTGCCATAGAAACCACTGGGCGATGTCGTAGCTTGTGATCGCCCTCAATAGGCTGGTCTCCACCCTCTGACCCCGGCCGGTACGGTCGCGAATCATGAGCGCGGCAACCGTTCCCCGGACGGCGGCCATTGCCGCGCTGTGGCTGGCGACCTGTACCGCCCCGTAGTTGGGACCCTCACGGTTATTCATCCCTGCGAAGGTCATGTACCTTCCGCTCTTCGCGCTTACCAACTGTTCGTATGGGAGATAGCGCGCGTAGGGTCCACTCGGTCCGAATCCGGTGACGGACGTGTACACAAGGCCGGGATTGAGTGACTTTAGCGAATCGTAGTCGAGGCCAAACCGCTCACTGTCGCCTGGAACGAAGCTCTCGACCACGACATCGGCGGATGCTGCCAACGTCCTCGCATGTGTACGGCCCTCGTCGGTGGTGAGGTCGAGCGCTACGCTCTTCTTGCCACGATTCCAGAGCAGGGAGGACGGAACCGAACGGTAGGGATCGCCTTCGGGAGGCTCGATCTTTATGACCTCGGCGCCGAAGTCGGACATGACCATCGTGGCAACGGAACTCGCCATGCCGCAACTGAAGTCCAGTACTCTGATGCCGTCGAAAAGCTGCTTCATTCGATTACCTTGTCATGTGAGTCGAGCCAGACCTCCCCGTCGCCGTTGCGATGGAGGTCGAGGCTCAGAGTCTGTCCCGGATTGGGCCTGCCGCGCGTGTGCCCGAGCGGGAAGATCTTCGCGCTCAAGCGGCGCTCGGACAGCTCAAGCAGCCCGACCGTGCCTAGTCGCAGCTCCTTGTGGTGGGGAAAGGTTATCGAGCCGCTGTTGATTAACGTAACGTCGTCGCGGTGTTCGAGTCGCTCCTCGTGTGTGTGGCCCGATACCATGATGTCCACCGACTGCGGGAAGTACTTCTGGAGGACGTGAACGGGTCTGAACTGCCCGCCGAGGCTGTGTGTCATCCCAATGCGCCAGCCGTCGACCTCTATCACCTGTGTGTCACGGCATCGGGAGTCCGGGATTGGGTCGTTGTTGCCGGTGGAGCACAGCACCGGAGCGAACTGCTCAAGCCAGTCGAGAACGTAGGGCGCGGTCAGGTCGCCTCCGTGGAGTATCAGATCGACGCTTCCGAAGAACTCCGTCGGCTCGGGGCCGAGCTCGTCGAGATTGCGGATTACGTTTGGGAGATGTGTGTCGGTGAGGAGGCCGATAATCATGAGGGGGATTATACTTCGCGCGGCGGCTTGAGTCTATGCGAATTTCAAGCTGATGGTCTGGGGTTGATGTGACCACAGCCGGGACTATACAATTCTACTATCGCCGGAATCGAAAAGAGGCGTCAAATCATGGATGACCGGACAACCGACAAAGATCTGCACATTCCAAGCCTGCGTATCGAGGGTTTCCGAGGCGTCTCCCGTCTTGAGGTATCCCAACTGGGCCGGGTTACGCTGATCACTGGAAAGAACAACACCGGAAAATCCTCAATTCTCGAGGCGCTGCGCCTACATACTCAGAATGCCGATCCCAGAGTGGTGGGTAGCATTCTCACGTCCCGAGAAGAACACGACAGGCGGCGGAATCAAGAAGAGCAATTCTCTGATCCGGATGGTGTGGTTCCGGTTTCCGCGCTGTTTTACGGATTCCCTCGACTTTCAGACCACTTTAGTCCTATTACGATTGAAGCCAATGGCAGAGCCGGGCTGATGAAATTGACTTTGAGAGTGGATTGGGTTGCGGAGGAGTTGGATTCGCGTCGCGGTCAAGCGTCGGCTACCGAACAAGACGCACAGTTCGAGGAAACGGAGCTCCAGCCTACTCTGATCGCGGAGACTGAGGAAGAAAAGTATGCGTGGTCGTTGGAGAGATATGTCCGACAATTTGACAGGCACTTTCCTAGACCTTCCAGCAGAGAGCGTATGCCATGTATTTTCGTCAGTTCCTCTGGCGCCGAACGGACGGGCAATTTGGGCAAACTCTGGGACGACATCGCGCTCACTGACAGTCAGCAGGACGTAGTTGACGCGTTGCACATCATCGAACCTGGTATCTCAGACATCACTCTGGTTGGCGGCGAAGGTACTTTCAGGACGAGAACCATGATTGCGCGCACCGACAACTTCCCTCGGCCCGTACCACTCCGCTCTTTCGGCGATGGACTGAACCGCTTGCTCGCAATAGTTCTGTCGCTCGTCAATGCGGGCGGCGGACTCCTGCTGATCGACGAGTTTGAAAACGGCCTGCACCATACGGTGCAGTTGGATACTTGGCGCGTGATTTTCCGGATGGCGCAATCCCTCGACGTCCAGGTCTTCGCCACTTCCCACAGTTGGGACGCCGTCGAAGCGTTCCAAGAGGCCGCGTCCGAAGCTCCTGAGGATGGCGCCCTTCTACGCTTGACGCGCCGAGGCGACGACATCATTCCCACGGTGTTCTCCGAAGAAGAGTTGGCGGTCGTGACACGTGATCAAATTGAGGTGCGCTGATGGCGGGCGGAAAGGCATTGTTGGTCGAGGGAAAAGATGACGAGCATGTTTTAAAGCACATCTGCGGCAATCGCGACATCGGCCCACTCGACGAAGTTAAAGATCTCGATGGAGTCGATAACCTTCTTGACGATATCCCTGTCCAGTTGAAGGCTAGTAACGAGGTTGGCGCTGTAGTTGGCGTGGTAATTGACGCAGACGCAAGTGTGGAATCGCGTTGGCAGGCTATCCGTGACCGGTTCGTTCAAGTTGGATACCGGAATGTCCCCACAGAACCAAAACCAGACGGCACGATATTAGAGCCTCCTGAAGTGTCGCTCTTGCCAAGAGCGGGGATCTGGATAATGCCGGACAACCGGACTTCGGGAATGCTGGAAGACTTTCTACTGTTTCTTGTTCCGCAGCCGAACGATCTTCTTGGCCACGTGATTAGGAGCGTGGATTCTATCCCCGATAGGCTATTCAAAGAAAACGACGAACTCAAGGCAGTCATTCATACCTGGCTGGCATGGCAGGAGGACCCGGGCAAGCCCTATGGCCAAGCGATTACTGCGCGCTTCCTTGATCCTGACGTCCCACAGGTTGACGTCCTAGTTTCCTGGCTCAGGCGGTTGTTCCACTAGGAAGAAGGGATGACTCAGATCGCCAGCCCCGCCCCGTATGGGGTCAGTTGGGGGCGCTTGTCAGCAGGAATCCGCCGTCCACGGGGAGGACTACGCCCGTGACGAACCTGGCTTCGTCGCTCGCTAGGTATAAGGCAGCCCAGCCGATGTCCCAGCCTTGGCCTTCGATTGGGAGAGGAGTCGAGACGCGGCGTGTCTCGCGCATGTCGGTGGAACCGCTCGCGACTCTTGGTGTCCATATCAGGCCCGGCATGATGCAGTTGACCCTGATGTTGTCCGCGGCGTGATCGACTGCCATCGCTTTCGTCAGTCCGACGACCGCCGACTTGTTGACCGTGTATGATGCTGATGAGACGCCTGTCTTGGGCCTTAGCGCCGTTACCGACGAGACGTTGATTATCGAGCCGCCACCGCCGGACTTCATCAGCGGGACGGCAAATCGGCACATGTTGATGACGCTCATGAGGTTGATGGTGGAACTGCGGAGCCAATCCTCGTCGGTCGAGTCCACGACGCCGGCAAACCCTCCTCCTCCGACGTTGTTGTGCAAGATGTGGAGGCCGCCGAATCTGTCAACAGTCGCCTCGACGACGGACTTGCATTCCTCCGAGTTGGTGACGTCGGCGACGGCGGTCATCGCCTGGCCGCCTTCCTTCTCGATGATCGCTCGCGTCGCATCCGCCCATTCTTTGACGGCGTCCACCAGGACGACCTTGGCTCCCTCGCGGGCGAACACGATTGCGGCCGCCGCTCCGTTGCCGACTCCGCTGCCGCCGTAGGTTCCCGCGCCGCTGACTATGGCGACCTTTCCTCTGAGCCTCCCCGACGTGTGGGTTTGCATGGGCCGAGTCAGCTTCCCGATTCTTCGAGGACGTGCAGGTACATGAACGCGCCAGTGTAGGTGGTGGCGTCTTCGCAGTGTCCGCCGACCATCTCGCCGGAGGGCCGCGCGGCGGCGACGTGTATATGTACCCGTATGCCTCCCTCTGGCATCGGCTGGACGTAGCCCTCGGCGCTCACAAGCTCGAGGTTTTCGTCGATAGTGGATCTCTGGAACTCGGGTGAGCCGGATTCGTCATGCCTGCACAGGTTGCGTAGTTTCAACTGCGTGAGGCTCCCGATACAGGATGTTATGGCTGCTTCCGTGATGCCCTCGGAGAGGGCGAACGACTCGAGGTCGGCGATCAGCGATTCGCCGGGCTGGAAGCGGCGATAGATTATACGGGAGTCTGAGGCTGGCCAGCTTTGCATTGGGGTTTTCCTAGTCGCTCCGGATATCCAGCAGAACATAGATGGCGAAGGCGCGGCGATCCCTAGCAGGAACTTTTGTGAAGCCTTTAAGTCGCCGCTCCACTTCAGTAATCTTTTGGAGCACTTCATCCTTATTGTAAACGCCTTCTGGATCGTAGTCGGCGCGATGCCGTTCTTTCTGCAAAATCACGAACTGGATTGCGAAGTTCTGGATTTCGGTTGAAAACTTTCTGATTACGGCCTGATGTTGGCAACGCTGCCTGATAGTTCCATGTTGCAACGCGCGGTAGGTCTGACGCCACGCGGCTTGACTGCGGTTAGCGCCAGATCCGCCGACAAGCATGTCGGCGCAGCACTCTGCCAGTCCGTGAAACAATGCGTAGTAGGCTGTGCTGACGGCGCGGCGCAGGTTAGTTTCGCGTGGGCGGCCCCTAGTGTTGGCTTGGGCCAAATCTCTGGCGGTAGCTATAAAGTCAGCCGGTTTCAACCGATACCTCCGGATGGAGCCGCCGCCACCTGGGGAAGAGACTCCGCCACTCGGACTTGCCTATAAACGCCGGACCGGGAAACTCTTCTATGCCCGCATCGATGAGCTTTGGGCGTATGCGCCTGATCAGTGCCCCTCCCGTCCAGTCCGGGTCGAGTTCTTTCTGGTCGCCGTCGAAGATGACCAGAATGCGTAGGTACAGCTTGTCGTCACCGTCGCCAACGTCGATAGGGGGTTCCACCACTATGGGGTCGAACACGAATTCATCTGCGGTGAAGCGTTCGGCGAGGGTTTCTCTGACGATTGTTTTGATGATTTTGTCTCGCTTGTCCGGGGTCATAGCGACATCCTTATTTCTGGGGGTCGGGTTTGTCTAGTTGGTTGTACAAGATTCTTGGCGGTGGCTATGAAGTCAGCCGGTTTCAACCTTCACCTCCGGATGGAGGCGCCGCCATCTGGGAAAGAGGCTCCGCCACTCCGACTTTCCTATAAAGCCCGGACTGGGGAACTCTTCTATGCCGGCCTCGATGAGCTTCGGGCGTATGCGCGTGATTAGCGCTCCACCCGTCCAGTCCGGATCGAGATTTTTCTGGTCGCCGTCGAATATGATGCTAATGCGATAATACAGGTCGCCGTCACCGTCGCCGAATTCATCGTAAGTGGGTATTACCACTATGGGACCGAACACGAACTCGTCGTCAGAGAAACGTTCGGCGAGGGTTTCTCTAATGATGGACTTGATGATTTTGTCTCGTTCGTCTGGAGTCATGTTGGCGCTCCTTGTATGGTGAGGGCCGTGGAGTCCGTTCGACACATTGTACACCTAACTGTTTCATTTCGCGCCAAGCCGCTTAGCGGCCCAAAGCCTTCGGTACTCGGCAAGGTAGCGTTCGGCGACGGCTTTGTCGTCGTAGTCTCTTTCGGCCTTTAGGCGGCCGGCGGCGCCGTAGTTGGAGCGCGTCTTGGGGTTGTCTAAGAGTTCTTGGATGGCTGACACCAAGGAGGGTGCGTCACGCGGGGGCACGAGGATGCCGTTAGCGCCGTCCTCGACTATCTCCGCGACGCCGGGGATTGTGGTCGATACGATGGGCTTTCGCATGGCGGCGGCCTCGATTAGGACGCGCGGGATGCCCTCCGGATAGTATGTGGGGAGAACCACGATGTCCGAGATGGACAGCAGGCGGGGCATGTCGCTCACGTGCCCGGCGATCAGAACGTCGCCCGATTCGGCCCATTCATTCAGGTCTTCGTTGGTGACGGAGTCCGGGTTGGCCGGGTCTGCCGCTCCGGCCATAATGAACACGGTGTCCTCCCGTTTCGCTCTGATCGTTCGCGCGGTTTCTACGAACTCCAGAACGCCCTTGTCGTACAGAAGTCTGGAGGCCATAGTGACGACGAGGGCGTTGGCCGGAATCCCCAGCGACGCCCGCATCTCGTCTTGGTCTTTGGGGTTGACGGAGTCGGGGCTGAAGACGGCGAGATCGACGGAAGACCCGCCGGGGACTACCAGCGCCTTGCTTCGGAATGCGCCGGACGCTCCGAAGAGCAGGTCGGCATCGTGGGCTGTTTGGAAGATGAGGCGGTCACTCAGGGCCGCCGACATGCGGTACAGAAGCGCGGCGAATGAACGCAGGACGCGTCGGCGGCTGTCTTGCGCGAATGCGTATCCCAATCCGGTCACTCCGCCTACGACGACGGTGACACCGGAGAGCCTGGCGGCTATCGCGCCGTACAGGTTGGGCTTGATTGTGAAGTGCTGGACGACGTCCGGCTTCAGACGGCGGTATATCCGCACAAGACGGACTAGAGATATGACCTCGGATATGGGGTTGACGCTTCTTCGGTCTAGCCGCCAAGGGACGAACTCTACGCCAAGACTCTCGATTTCTTCCACGAACCGGCCGGGCGGCGCGATCGCGTACACGCGGATGCCGTTATCCAGCAGCGCCCTCATGATCGGGGCGCGGAACTGGTAGAGCCGTTCGTCCGAGTTGGACACTATCGCGACTGACTTCGGTAGATCGGTCAACGGATTCACGTACTCCGGCCGCGAGCTTTGCTTTCAAGCAGTCGGTTGAACAGGTCTTCCCACCTGTCGATAACGGGGTCTAGCGAGAACTCGGCGCGCGCGCGGTTATATCCGACCTCTCCGAACGACCGCCGCGTTTCGACGGGGAGGTCCATCATACGCTCCATCGCGTCGGCGAGCGAGATGCGGTCTCCGGTCGGGACTATGAACCCGGACTCGCCGTTCGTGACAAGTTCGGGCACGGCTCCGACGGCGGTTGAAACGACAGGGATGGAGGACGCCATAGCCTCCAGGACTACGTTGGGCATTCCCTCCCACTCGGACGATAGCACGAGAGCGTCGCTGGCGCGATAGAGGTCCGGCATGTCGCCGCGGAGTCCGAGGAGTTGGACGCGGTCGGACAGGCCGAGGTCGTCGATCTGTCGGGTGAGGTCGTCGCGCAGAAGTCCTTCTCCAGCGATGATCAGATGGGCCGGATGCTGGCGCGGCAAGATTGAAAACGCGCGAATCAGGCCGGGGTAGTCTTTTTCTGGGGCCAGCCTCCCCGCCGCCAGCCACAGAAATTGGTCATCCGTCACGCCCAGATTCTCACGAGTCCGGGTGCGGCATGAATCCGCCCGAAAGCGGTCGAAGTCCACGGTGTTGGGAATTACGAACGTGTGGGAGGGGGCAGCGATTCTCCTGTCGGCAAGGCGCGAGGCGAGGTGGTCGGACATGATCGTGACGGCATCTGTCATCCGGTCGGTCAGGGCCAATATGCGCTCCCTTTTCGGTGTGTCGAGTTCGCTGTGTATCGCTGAGACGACGGCGGGCACACGGGTTAGACGCCCAACGATGCGGGCGGTCATTATGCCGTGAAACATGAAGCCAACCAGAATGTCGGGACGGGAGCGCCTGATCGTCCTGACGGCCTTGATGACGACGCCGTACTTTCCGATGCCGGACGGTGAGTTCAGGGTGATCGTATTCACTTTGGAGTCGTTCAGTTCCCAGCGCAGCGACGTAGCCGAAAAGGGCAGATATGAGACGACTGAGACCTTCCAACCCCTTTCGGCAAGAGCGTTCGCGGTGACAACGAGTTGGCGCTCTGCGCCTCCGATCTCGAGGCCGGAGATGACGAACATGACGTGGGCGCGCATGGGTTCAGGGTCTCTCACGCGGCGACTCCATAGCGGTCGTACCAGAGGGCCAGGTTGAGCAGTTTGTATAGGAGGAAGCCGTAGTCGCGCCTACCCTCGACGTGGTCTTGGACGCGGGCGCGCAGTTGCGTTCCGTCGAACAGCGCCGCGCTCGGGCGGGAGTCGTCCAGCAGGACGTCCTTCATGTATCCGGCTAGAGTCGTTCTGAGCCAATGTGAGACGGGCACGCCGAATCCGACTTTTGGATGGTCCAATATCTCGTCTGGGACGATGCCCCGCAGGACGCTCCTAAGTATGCGCTTCTTGTGCAGCCACCTGATCTTGTACTTCGAGGGCAGTCCCATGACGTAGGCGGCCAAGCGGGTGTCCACCATTGGGACGCGGACCTCGATCCCGTGCGCCATGGTGGCCTTGTCCACCTTCTCGAAGAACATATCCGGCATGATGATGGCGCAGTCGGTGTAGAGCGCGCGCTGCACGGTGTCCAGGCGTTCGAGTTCGCGGTACATCTCTCGGTAGCGGCTGAAGGGGTCATTGGCCTCCAGCAGCGCGCGCGCGCCGGGTTCGAAGATGTGCGTAGGTTGTTCGTCAATGTGGCGGTTCGTCATGACCATAGCGTAGCGGAGGGAGCGGTCCGGGTGGATGAGGCGCTGTAATAGGTGATAGTAGCGTGTCCACGCGGCGCGCGTCGGCAGCGCAGGCCGCGCCCAGGAGGTGGACCGGGCGAACAGGGCGGCCCAACGCTCTATCGCCATGAGGGAATGGACGAGGTAGCCCGCGAAAACCTCGTCGCCGCCGTCGCCCTGTAATATGACCTTGCTGTCTCCGTCTAGCTGTTCACACAGCAGGTATAGCGGTATGTTGGCCGCGTCGCCAAAGGGTTCATCGTGACATTCGACCAGCTTCTCTATCACGGAAGCCACGTTCCCGCCGGCGACGTGGAGTTCGTGGTGGTCGGTCTCGAACCGCTCCGCCACAAGGCGCGCCCTCGGAAGCTCGTTCACTGTCCTGCCGCCTTCGAAGTCGAAACCGGCTGAGAAGGTCTTGAGCTTCCCGTCGTAATGCTTGGAGGCGAACGCGGTTATGGCGGACGAATCTATGCCGCCGCTGAGGAACACGCCAACGGGTACGTCGCTGACCAGATGGTCTTTGACGGCATGGTCGAGCAGGCCGCGGACCTTTTCGACGGCGGTGGGATAGTCGTCGTCGGAGTCGTCCACGTCGAAAATGGAGCAGTACGGCTTGACTTTCACGCCCGATGCGTCCATGGTGAGCTTGTGTCCGGGCAGCAGCTTGCTGACGCCGGCGTAGGTCGTGCGGGTCCCCAACGCGGTGTTGTAGTAGAGGTACTCGTGGAGTCCATGCCAGTCTATTTGGGGCCGGACTTCTCCGGATGCCAGCAGGGCCTTTATCTCCGACCCGAAGACTAGGCCGGACGCGTCCGCTCGGTAGTACAGGGGCTTGATGCCAAAGCGGTCTCTGGCGAGGTGGAGGCGTCTTTCGGCGTTGTCCCAGATAGCTATGGCGAACATGCCCTCCAGCATGGGGAAGGCGTCCTCGCCCCACTGCATGAAAGCGTGAAGAACGACCTCGGTATCGGAGTGTCCTCGGAAACTGTGGCCGAATTCCTCCAGCGAGCGGCGCAGACGTTGGAAGTTGTACACTTCGCCGTTGTAGGTGATGACGAATCTGCCGTCGTCGGAGCGCATGGGTTGGCGACCGTCGGCGGTCAGGTCGATGATGCTGAGCCGCGTATGGGCGAGGCCGATGCCGGGGTTGGTATAGACGTCGTCGTCATCCGGTCCGCGGCGCTTGAGACATGCTCCCATCCGCTCGACCATGTTTCGATCGACCGTCTGACGGTTCCGGTATGCTATGCCACTGATTCCGCACATCTCAACCGACGGATGCCCCTTGCCGTGAAGTTTCTTGACACTGACCCGCTATTGTAACAAACTGGGATGGGAGAACATTGGCGAACCCAAATATACAGCAGCCTGCGCCTGGAGAACTGTTATTGAACATCATCCCTCCGAAGTGGCGCGAGGCATATCTGGCGCAACTCCTGTTGCTGATGGCAATAGGGTTTGCATTCGTAGTCTGGCGCGAGTTGACACAGCAGACGGATGACTCCCTCAGTGATACGATATACGAAATAATACGGGGCGTGGGGTTGGTATCGCTGGCCTCGGCCGGCATAAGCTACTTCAACACGGAGATAGTGAGGCACACCATGATACTTGCGGGAATGTTGGAAGAGAGACTGAAGAGGCGCCGCGAGAGGCAGATGGCTGAGGCCGTGGCTGAGGCCGTGGCTAAGGGCATGGCTGAGGGCATGGCTGAGGGCATGGCTGAGGGCATGGCTGAGGGCATGGCTGAGGGGTTGGCCCGGGGCCGCGCAGAGGGCCTAGCGGAGGGCATAGCCGGGGGTCGCGCTGAGAGCGACGCGGAGTGGCGGGCGTGGCTGGGCCGCAGGGAGGAGGCGGAGGCGAAGGGCGAGCCGTTCGACGAGCCGCCGCCGTCGGAGAGCGGGGAGTAGGGGCGGTCACAGCTTGAAGACCTTTGCGCCCGCCGCGTCCATGCTGGCAGTAGCGTTTCTGGTATCTACGATGACTCGGCTGTGTTCGATGACGGCGTTCCAGTCGTAAGCATCGTGATTGGTGACGACGACGACGCAGTCGGATTCCGATAGGGCGTCTTGCGGAGGGGGGCCGCCCTCGTCTCCAACACTGGACATGTTCAGACCGGCCTCGCTAATGTCGGGGACCAGCGGGTCGTGATATGAGACTTCGGCTCCCATCCGGTTCAGCAGGTGTATGAGGTCAAGGGCGGGCGACTCCCGGGTGTCGCTGACGTTTGGCTTGTAGGCGACGCCGAGCACGAGTATATTCGAGCCGTTGAGGGGCTTGGACTCAGCGCCCAGCGCGTGGGTTATCTTTTCGACGACGCGGTACGGCATCGCTGAGTTGATCTCGTCCGCGAGTTGGATGAAGCGCGGACTGTATCCCAGGGTTCGCATCTTCCAGACCAGGTACTGCGGGTCTATGGGTATGCAGTGTCCGCCGAGGCCGGGGCCGGGATAGAAGGGCATGAATCCGAACGGCTTGGTGGCGGCGGCGTCGATCACTTCCCAAACGTTTACTCCCAAGCGTTCGCACATGATCGCCATTTCGTTGGCGAGCGCTATGTTGGCGGCGCGGAAGGTGTTCTCCAAGAGCTTGACCATTTCGGCTGCGCTCGATGACGAAACCGGAACGACCTCGTCGATGACCGCTCCGTAAAGGCGCGACGCGACCTCGGTGCAGGTTGGGGTGACTCCGCCCAGCGCCTTGGGCGTGTTGGCGATGGTCCAGTCCTTTCGTCCGGGGTCCACGCGCTCGGGTGAGAAGGCGAGAAAGAGATTTTCGCCAACTTCGAGATTCTTGGGAGAGTTCTCCAGCAGTAGGGGCAGCAGCAGGTCTTCGGTGGAGCCGGGGTACGTCGTGCTCTCCAGCGCCACGAGGGAGCCTTCTCGCAGCCGGGGCGATATTTGACGCGCGGCGGAGGCGATATATGAGACGTCGGGTTCCTTGGTCTTGCTGAGTGGAGTGGGGACGCATATTAGGATCGCGTCGGACTCTGCCACCGCGTCGTAGTTGGTGGTCGCGGTCAGATTGCCTTCAGACGCCAGCTTGCGGATGGTGTCGGAAGGGACGTCCTGGACGTGCGACAGCCCCGCGTTGACGGAGCGGACTCTGCTTAGGTCGGTGTCTATGCCATGGACCTTGAAACCGGCTTCTGCGAACGTCGCAGCAAGGGGCAGTCCGACGTAGCCGAGTCCGACGACGGAGATTATGGCGGTTTTGTCGGCGATTCGACTGCGGATTATTTCACTGGGGGTCATGCTATGTTCCCTTCGACGGATTCGGGTCGGGGTTTCGCGCTACCCCCTTCAGCGCGGCGTGGATGCTGAAGACTAGCCCGATCGCTATCCAATGATACCAGTCTGAGACGAACGGGCCCGCGTTGTGGAACAGACTGTTGCAGCCGTATGCGGCGATGCAGCCGGCTATGGCCGCGACGAGAACGACGGACTCGGCGGTTCCCAGCTTCAGGGCGAGACGCGCCGAGGACAGAAGGGAGCTCGCTATGACCCCGTAGAAGGCTATGAGGAGCGCGAGTCCGGGCCATCCGTAGTAAACGAGCACGACCAAGAATTGGTTGTGGGGCGTGTGGCGGAGAACCTCCTTCTGAACGACGGGATCGAGGCCGGAGGGCAGGTGCCTGGGCTGCGGGTGGTATGCAACTGTGCCGAGCGGGTATTCTACGGCGTATTTGAGGGCGGTTATCGCCATCGGCAGCCTCGCCCTGACGGAGGTATCTTGGACGCTGACGATGCGTCCGCTGACTCCCCCTTCTTCGATCAGGTTTACGAGGGCGAACGTGGCGACGGCGACTATGGCGAGCGACAGCAGGTTTGGGGTTCTGGGAAGTCCGGGACGTTTCAGCAGCAGCGGCGATAGGGCGGCCAGCGCTCCGAAGAAGACGCCCAAGATCGCGGAGCGGGAGGCGTTCAGGATGAGCGCGGAGGTCAGGATAGTGAGAAGCGCTACGACGGCTCCGCGCCAGATCCATTCGTCCCTCGAAGTATTGCCGCGCTCGGCTGGGCGGCGGAATGGGAAGACCAGCAGCAGGCCGACGGCAAGGGGGATGGCGGCGGCGAGTTGGTAGGAGAACGTCACGGTCGCGACGGACAGGCCCGCCGTTCTGATATTTTGGGCTGCTTGGACTGCACTTTCCGGGACCTGCATGATCCAGAGCCGTAGGGACGTGAAAGGCTCTCCCCAGAGAAGGATGCCGATGCCGACGAGGGCGGAGACGAATGTAGAGGCGGCTATCGCGGCGGTTACGCTCCGGATTCTTGGCAGAGTGACTATCGTTGCGCTGACGACCCAGAGCATGGCGATTCCCATTGCGGTCTGGCCCAATCGCGTCAGGTGGGACGGATACTGGTCGTTTATCCAGACCGAGACGGCGGCCCACAGTAGAAGACAGGATGAGACTGCCAGCGCGAGGCGGGTCAGCCTGTCAAGGGTGAAATGTCGCCTTGGGATGACTATGGCCTTCGCATGGTCATACAAGCGAATGAAAATGGTGACGACCAGCGCCCAAACCCCTCTGGATTCCGGCCTTCGCCTGAATGACGGTTTGGTGGGTCTGGCTGTTATTTTCATGGCAATGACGTAGATGCCGGCGGCGGCTACGGTGAGGGCGGCTGCCCAGACGTTGGGGCCGCCGAACGGTAGGGGCGTAGATGCGGCCCAGACGTGGGCGGCGACGGTCAGGGCGAGCAGCCCGGTTACGATCGCCGGGAGGGCGCGGATGCTTGGGGCGCGGGTCAAATTTCACTTCCGAGCAGGACTTCCAAGTAGCGGTCCACGGCGGCGTCGGCTGAGTAGATGGAAGCGCGAGAAATTAGACGGTCTGCTGGGATGGGGTTGTCGAGGGTGTCTAGTATGGCTTTTGCCATTTGCCGCCAGTCGCCGACGGGGACGAGGAGACCGTATTTGCCGTCTTGAAGAATCTCTCTGGGCCCGCTGCGGCAGTCTGCGCTGACGACGGGCGCGCCGCAGGCCATGGCCTGAGCGAGTACGTTGGGGAATCCTTCGTATTTGGAGGAGAGAACGAACACGTTAGCTTTTGCCATGTACGCGAACGGGTTGACGTCAAAGCCGGGAAGGTCGAAGCATCGAGAGATGCCCAGACTCTCCGCCAAATCTAGCAGGTTTTGTCTCTCAGCGCCTTCTCCCAGAATTACAAGGCGCGCAGGCCGGGAGCGGGTGACCTCAGCGAATGCTCTCAATAGTGTGGCGTAGTCCTTCTCGAGTCCCAGACGGCCCGCGGATAGTATCACGGGGACGGCAGCATCGTTGAACCAGGGGTGGGACACGGACAGCGCGGCTTTGTCGGTGAGGTCGGGCGTGACTACGGGATTGTGGATGACGGTTATCTTGTGGGAAGCGGCGGGAATCTGCGCGCGCAGGTCGTCGGCAACACCTTGAGAGACGGCTACGACGCGGTCGGTGGCTCGAACCAGCATCTTGAAGGCGCGGGATACCAACCGCACTTTGAAACCTTCGATTCTGGCCGCCTCGGACAGCGTGGTAGATTGGCGCACCACCAGCCGCAATCTGCCACGGAAGGCGAACTTGGCGACCAGCGCGGCTGCGTTGGTTTCGTCGAGAGTCGAAAGGAGGGCAACGGGGCGCTCGCGTCTGAGGTAGCGTATGAGTTTCGGAAGGGATGTTGCGGTTCTGCGAGAGTTCAGGTCTATGACGCGCACGTCGGGGGGAACCTGGTCGAGGTACTCTCCCTCAGCCTTGACCAGTATGAGATCCACGGGTACGGCTCGTTTCGCCATGCCGGCGGCAATTGTGAGCATGGCGCGTTCGGCTCCGCCGCCGTGGAGTGATGGCAGGTAGAGCGCGACTCTGCGCGGTCGAGTGGTTTCCGGTGTATCGGGCACGGGTTTTCACACTACACCCGTCGTTCGGCGATGGCAAGGAGCGTTTCGACGTATCTTGCGGGGGAGTGCTCAGAGACTACCAGATCGTAGCTTCTCGCTCCCATATCCGCCATCTTGCTCCGGTCGCTGATGATGCGCTCTATGCAATCTATCAGGTCGTCAATGTCGTCGGTTTTGAAGACGTGGCCGTTTTCTCCCTGTCTGACGTAGCATTGCGTGCCGTTGGAGTCGCTGCATATCACGGGTAGGGAGTGGGCCATGGCTTCGAGGTGGGAGACGGCGGCGGGCTCGTCTCGGCTGGGCAGGACGAAGAGGTCGTGCGCGTCGTATTCGCGTTGGACTTCGGAGTATGGGATGTTGGTCTTGATGTGAACGATGTCTTGAAGTCCAAGCGATGCGTGAAGTTCTTCGGCGCGGGCGAATTCGCGGCGGTTGTCATCGTTGGTACACTCGCCGATTATGGTTGCTCGGATGGGATAGCGTTTGGAGAGGTTGGCTATGGCCCGGAGGAACATCGGGTGGTTCTTGCGTGGGTAGAACTTGCCGATGGCGAGTATGTTGACCGCGCCGTCGCTGAACCACCACTTTTGGTCGGGGGAGGTCTGAGGCTCCATGACGAATGGGACGTAGCTGAGGGCGGAGGAGGCGGGGGGATGGAGGTCGGGGGAGCCGAGGACTGGGGTTATCCACTTGGCGCTGGCGGCTCGGACGGCGAGCGCGTTGGCGAGTTTCTTCCAGCGGCTGAGCCTGCGGTGCATGGGAGATTGGTTGTAGAAGATGACGTTGGCGCCGACCATCTTGCCGGCGACTGTGGAGAGCAGGCCGTAGGCTGTTGTGGGGTCTCGGACGATTACGGCGTCGGGCTTGAGACTTCGCATCCGCTTCCGGAAGTCGGTCAGGGGGGGCAAATCCCATCTGCCGCCGCGAAGTCCGAGAACGATGGGGTCGAGGGCGTCGTAGGTCTCGCTGTGCTGTCTTCTGAGCGCTAGGAATGAAACGCGGTGTCCGGCGTCCAGCAGGGCTTTTACGGCGAAGCGCTGGTTGGTGTGGAATCTGGGGGCGGTGAAGAGGAAGTGCATCAAGAGTGGGCGGCGCCGGTGTCCACCATTGCCTCCACGGGGACGAGGTCTCCGCCGCCGGGGTTGCCTATTCCGACGGTGACGGTGAATGCTCCCATGTGCTCAATCCTTCCGGCCTTCTAGCGCAGGCCCAACTGAAGCCTGACGGCCTCCTCAACCTTTTCAATGTCGTCGGCAGACAACTCCCCAAAGATATTAGAGATCCGTGCCTTGCTCACGGTGGTCAGTTGATCCGCCATAGCCTTGTGGGGTCGGCCATCTATCTCAACGATGGTTTCGCCGGGATACACCCTGTTGACATTGGTAGTAAGCGGCGCCACCTGAACTCTATTTAGGTGAACTATGGCAATGTCGTTGGTAAGGACCACAGCGGGCCTACTTTTGCGGATTTCGCCGCCAACGGATCGACCGAATGAAACCCACCAGACTTCACCGCGCTTCATCGCTAAAGTCCGTGGAAGTCCCCTCTATCCATTCCATCGCCTCTGATTCCCGTTCGGTGTCTGCCGCCATCTGCCGATAGCCCTCGGCAATGTCGTCACGTATTGCGTATGGACGGATCAGGGACTCCACGAATTCGGTGATCTTGCGTCTGCCCGCAACTCTGCAGAGGCCGAGGTACACATCCTCGTCAATTGATATGGTGAGCTTCTTCTGCATGCCGACCTATCCCTCCAAGGTGTTAGCAATCCGAAGGTAGAGTTTATCATACTGGAGATTGGGTTGTGACGAGACTCTTGTTAGGATGGCTAGGGAGTAGTCGTTGCCTTGGTACTCTCCGCGTGAGGGCATTGGGACGATTTCGAGGTTCCAGCTCGGTTGTCGTTCTTGGAGGAAGTCGGCTACGGCTCTTGCGATGCCGGAGTATCTGCGCTTGACGATTATGTATTCGTTCTGGGCGCCGAGCCTGGGGGCGAGCAGATTGGCGGCGGGCCAGATTTTGCCGAGGGCGCGTCCGGTCATCCACCCGGCGAGATTGACCGCGCGCGAGTTGATTCGCGCCGCGCTTTCGCCGGTGTGGTAGTCGTCGAGGACGATCAGCCCGTCTTCGGAGAGAAGCGGATCGAGCAGGCGGAGTTCTTCGATGACCGCTTCGTAGGTGTGGCTGCCATCCAGGAAGGCAAGGGAGATGGGGCCGTCGTTCCAGTCTCGGAGGACCTGGTGGGAAGTGGCGGTTATGGGGGAGACCGGTTCGGCTTCGTCGGGGAACCATCGGCTCCAGATTTCGGAGCGGCTGATGATTTCGTTGGCGAGCGGTTCGTCGGGATGCTGTTTGCCCTCTGTGTCGGAATGCCAGTTGACGGGTTGGGAGTGGTCTATGATGTCTATGGTGTGGACGCTGCCGGTCAGGTTGGCGTCCAGCAGCGCGCGGGACATGGCTATTGCGGAGAAGCCTCTGGCGGTTCCAACGTCGAGCAGTGCGTGTGAGCGGTCGGGGCTGAGACGGCGGACGAGCTTGTATAGGAGTATGCCGTGTTCGCCGCCGTCGCCGCCGCGCAGGACCCAAGCGGCTCGGTCGTACCAGCCGGAGGGCGGGGCGGGGGCGTCCAGGTCAGACAGCTTGTATTCGAGCGGGGTTACTCTGGCGTTGTGCGGGGTGGTGGCGGTCATTGGTCGGGATTGGGTTGTTTGACGACGTAGTAGAGGTCGACGACTGAGGACTTGACGATTTGCTCCGGGCGGTCGGCAAAGAACTCGTCAATCGCTTGGGTCGCGCCGGGCCACGCGGGGCTGTTGTATTCGTCGAATGCGACTATGCCTCCGGGGGCGACATGCTGGCGAGGATAGTTCCAGATTCCGGCCTTGCGCCGGTTCTCCTTGCCGTCTTCCTCGGTCGGCGGAGGCATCCCCTCGAAGGTGTCGAAGCCCCAAATCTGGCGCGGGCGGGTGACGTGTTGGGATATGACGGAGAAGGCGAAGATGGAGCGGCCGGGGCCTACGCCGCACTCTACGATCCGACCTTCGACATGCTCCACCTGTTGGAGCAGGCACTCAAAGTGGAACAGCCGCCGGGTGTACTTGGTATTTCCTTCGTATAGCTGGATGTCGAACTTTCGACTGGGCGCAAACCGGATGTCCAACCCCAGGGAGGTTCTGGCGAGCGTTTTGAGCTTGTCCTTAACGGGAGCGGGTATTTTTCTGATCATTGTGTTCCCATCGCTATTCCGAAAGCTCCAATAGAGCATTGTGTTCCGTTTGCTTTAGGGGTTTATAACGAAGCTAGCTGCCCATAGTTCAACGGCGTCGTTGTGATACTGTCCGGTGCTTATATTCGCGATGCGATACTTGGGCAAGGGAGCCAGCATCAAACACTTGCCGTCCAGAATTGCGCCCTGCCTCACGGGGTAGAAGTCGAGTATGTCGATTCCGAAGTTCTTGCGGATGCCGCTTAGGACCAGCTTGCTGGCCGGTTCTACGCGGAGCCGGACTCCTTCCTCCATGTCCTCCTCGTCGCAACCGTCTTTGAAGTAGATGAGAGAGCCGTCGGCTAAGTAGAGGTCGAAGTGGTCGCGGACGACGGGCTGGGCGTCGCCGACCAAGCTCTTAAGATACTCAGTCAGGGAGGTTGTCTGAATGTCTATGCGGTCGCCGTTGTACACGTAGGCGTTCCAACCGACTTCAGGTTCGAAGACAGCCTTGTGAGTATCTCGGATGCTGACGAACCCGGCATAGATCACGCAGAGAGCGAATGCGACAACTACCGCTGCGGGCAGGGTACGCGCTGGATTCAACGACCGAACCACAGGGAGATTGGTCAACGGCCCAAGAACGAACGGCTTACCGCGATTGTTCCAGATCGTGTCAACGGCGATGGTGATTGCCACAACCAGCGGAACGTATGCGGGGATGATCTGGCGGGAGTCTATATGGAAATAAGTCGATAGCAAGAAGATCGCAATCATGAAGGCAAGATGGCCAAAGGCGAATGATCCCGCTACGGTCAAGCAGGAGAGTTTCGATTTCGTATCCGGTACGCCTTCATTTATCCACCTCACAAGTCCCCATAGGGTGATCGTGGCGAACGCAATCAGAACGACACCAGCAAACCCGGCGCCGATGATCCGTCCAGTGTAAAAGTCCACAGGCAGCAGGATAGCGCGTATATCGACTATTAGAGGGTTCCACGCCTCGATGGAACTCAGTCCGCGCCCGAACTGTTTCACAGGGCCTCCATACTTGAGGTTCTCTGAATGGCTGGTAAGCGCTCCCAAGACGAGGTAGTTTCGCAGAAGATACAAGGCGAGAGGCGTAACGCCGATCGCGACGTACAATCCAATGCGCTTCAACCGTTCGGTCAAGTCTGCCTCGCTCCGCAGGTATATTAGCGGAACTATGATGAGAACCAGAACAACTCCGGGATAGCGGGTCATGCAGGCCAGAGCGGTGAATATGGCTGCCCAGATCAGGAACGAGCGATTTCCCGAGATGAAAAATCTTTCTATGAAGTAGAGTGCGAGTGTGGCAAGCAGTATGAAGGCGGTTTCACTGAATGCCCAAGACGCCCAGTAGGACACCGTAACCGAAAAGACGATTGCGGCGCATCCGAGCGCGACGAGGGGCTTGGAACTGACGTGAAGCCGCATCCACTGACCCGCGACAAACACGGTCAGCCCGAACGCCACTGCGTTGAACGGCCCGGCAACGTCTCGCGCATCAAATACGAAACCGCCGCTGGCGGCCAGCATCATGGGGTAGAGCGGCGGCCAGATCGCGGATAGCTTCAGCGAAAGGTATGATGGGCCTGCCCAGCGCGAATAGTCGTTCCATACCAGATGCGGCGCTTGCCCCAACAGCCAATCCAGCCCTCGTCCACCCTCCGCGAATGCCCTGGCGAGCTCGATGTAATACTTGGCGTCGCCGCTAACGCCTATGCCATGATGGACACGCAGAAGGATGATTATCGCACCGAGAATACCCAGCGCCGCCAGAAGCAGGGTGAAACGGTCGCGGTGTAGGCGAGAGAAGGCAACAGGTTTCATTAGATCTCCCCCTATAGTTTCCTAAAGCAAACGAAACCATTAAGGCAAGTTCGCATTGAATTCGCCGAGACATGGTCCATCACGTTACTATCTAATCAACTCATAGTTTACCAGCAACGGCCGATAAACTTCGTCATCATATCTTTTGGATATGATTCTCCAATCGTAGTTTTGCGCGGTCATTACAGCATTGGCAGACAAACTCTGTTTGAGCTTGGGTTGATCTAGGATTCTAGATACGCTTGTCCCCAAACCATCTACATCTTCGACTTGATTCAGAAAACCGTTAGCGCCGTCATCAATAAGATCGACACCCATTCCGACCCTTGTTGATACAAGCGGCACACCGCTAGCCATAGATTCTAGGACGGCCATAGGACCGCCTTCGTCTCTGGAGGCTATGATGTACAAGTCCAATGCCCAATAGTGTTTGGCTATGTCGGTGTAGTCCTTAAGCCAGACGTGGCGATATGAGACACCCATTTCATCGAGTCCTGATTTTACGTAACCCCTGGCTGGGCCTGTCAGGAGTACGCATATCTCATAGCTGTGGCTTAGCTGTTGAATTACGCTCAAGAATACATCCGGGCCTTTGACCCACTTGGGTGACATGCCCTCGCCCCATCCGTCTCCGTCCTTCTGGAAAGAGCCAATGCAGTAAGCAGTGTCGGGAATATCCAATTGCTTTCTTATATAAGAGCGCTGTTCAGTACTGGGTGGGGCAAATAGATGAGTGTCAATACCAAAGGGTATATATGTGAGTTTAGACCGATCAACTCCCTCAGTAATCAGGGTGTCTTCCGCAATTCTGGAAGTAACTATGATCTTGTCCGTAATAAGAGAGGCTTCGCCTATTGCGTCCAGCCTCTCGGTGAACTGCGGGTCAAGGTTCGACCGTTGACCATGTGTCCATGTCAAGATTTGCTTGTTGGATGGGTGAACTTGACGGTACAAATGCTGATTCATGTATGCTGGTGGAGATCCAAAGTGGATGATAGAACCTCTGACGCTCTGCCAAAAATATGGCATTCCAAAGCTATAGTAAGATTCCAAATGATCACGAATGTAGTTTCCAATAATTGAAAGCACCCAATTACTATCGCCTATGTACGTTATAAGAGGCTTGGGCCATCCATATCTTGCAGATAACATGGATCTGCCTATATACCAAGGGATTGTTGCTTTAGCCGTAGATTTGACTAAGTGCCTAGAAGGGGAATGCAATATGTTGGCGAGAGAAAACATAAGAGTTAGCTAAATGGTTCTCGAGTCGGTTTCCAGCTTTGCTAGGCTTGCAAAGGTCATGTCTCTGACTAGTTCGTCAAATCTAATGCTTGGCTTCCATCCTAGTATGCTCATGGCCTTGGAAGTATCGCCCTCTAAATTATGCACCTCGGCAGGTCTGTAGAATCGTGGGTCTATCACCACATATTGCCGGTAGTCTAAGTCAAGTACGGAAAATGCGAGTTCAGCGAACTCTCGAACGGAATGACTCTCACCTGTTGCTATGACATAGTCGTCAGGACGCTCTTGCTGAAGCATCATCCACATTGCCTCGACATACTCCTTGGCATGACCCCAATCGCGTTTGGCATCTAGGTTTCCCAATCTAAGTTCTGACCGCATACCCAGTTTAATCATTGCGGCGTGGGAAGCTATTTTCTGAGTGACGAATTCCTGACCTCGACGCGGAGATTCGTGATTGTAGAGAATACCATTAGAGGCATGAAGCCTATAGGCCTCTCTGTAGTTCCGAGTCAAGTGATAGCCCGTAACTTTGGAAATGCCATAAGTGGATCGAGGATGGAACGATGTGGTCTCGGACTGGGGATACGTCTCAGACAAACCAAACATTTCGCTTGAGCCGGCAAAGTAGAATCGGCAATCAGGTTTCAAGTCTTTCAACGCCGCCAATACAAAGTGTGTCCCATTCACGTTTGTCAACATAGTGGAGAATTCGTCTTCAAATGAATAGGAGACGAAGCTTTGCGCGGCCAAATGATAACATTCGTCAGGCATTACATCGCTGACTACACGGTAGATGCTCGGAAAACTTTCCATTGAGCCACCGTGTATGTGGACATCGTCCAAGAGATGCCCAATGCGCGATAGGCGTTGTGTGTAGTTGTCAGACGCGACTCGTCTGACGATTCCGTGAACTTCGTAACCCTTCGCAAGTAGGGACTCAGCCAGATATGAGCCGTCTTGTCCTGTGATGCCTGTGATGAGCGCTCTTTTCATCGTATTCCCGCATCTAGTGTGTCAATGGCGTATCGTAACAGAGACGGGTACTCATCCGCCGCTCGTTTGATGGCGAACTTGTCCCCATCTTCAATAGTTCTCTTGCGAAGCTCGACGTAGTGCTCTTTCAGGTGGTCCACTACATCCGCGGGGTCATCCGTCAAGGGTACGCCGTAGTCTCCTGCAAGCTCTCTGTTGCCACCGGAGTCGCGGTATGTGACGGGCAGGCCGCAGGCCATAGCTTCCATGATCGCGTTGGAAGAGGGTTCGTTCCAAGCGGCGTGTATCTTGACCTTAGATGGAGTTACACTCATAGCTAAGAGATGTCGTACCTTCGGTCCGATGTTCATAGAACCGGCTCTCTGTCGATCCTTTCAAAGAATGTCTCCCAACATCCATTTGCCTCAAGCAACGAATGAGCGTAAAGTTCCTCATTGGAAAATACCGCAATGTCATCACGTCCTCGGTAGCGAGCGGTTTTGACTCGGTAACCTAGATCCGCCATCCTTTCTACGAATGAATGTGCCGATGACTTTCTCTCTTTAAGCAGTTGCGGATGTACTTCAATGAAGCCTCCAATCGGAGGTTCCGTTCCGGTCAGAGTATAGACCATACCTTCAATTACTTCAACTTCAAAACCTTCCACGTCCATACGGAAGTAATCTATCTTCAGATTTTCATTCTTTACTAAATCGTCGACTGGCAGTACGGGCACGTCAATTTGGGAAATCATCTGAACTTGGTAATCGTCCCTCTTGACGAAACTACTGAGATTACCTTTAGACATCAAATAAAATGGTAATTTGCCAGCCAGTCTCCCTGCGGCTAATGGGTATACCTTAACTCTGTCTTGGATTCCGTTCAGCTTAAGGTTCTGTCCCAACGAACGCAGGTTGACCGGTGAAGGTTCCAACGCCACTATGGTTCCACCTGGTATGGTATGTCGCGCAGCAATAAGAGTATAGTATCCGATATTCGCTCCAATTTCCAATACGGCCATCCCGGGCTTGAGTTCCTCTTTGAATTGGCGCGTACTATTGACTTCGTGAACGCCAGTGAGGAAAAGCTCTCGTGAGATGCCAACATCAGACAAATCTAATCTCATGTGACTACCCTGAACTTGGCAAACTACAATATTTCCAGATGACAGCCGTTTCCACATCACTTTAGCATTAGGTCTAATCGAGGTTATGTTGTTACGCAGTAGACGAAGGGACATTTTCGTTGTCGAATAAAGACCATGTCTATTGATAGCTCGAGTCAAGCGTCTCAATGGATTGCGCGTTGCCATTTCAATTATTCCTAGTTGTGTCAGAGATGTCTTGGGAGATTGAATGGGAATTATCGCTCTGGCGTCTTTTGCGGGAGCAGCGCGTCTTCGTCCATGCCGTTCGGGAAGATGATGTCGGGGTCTGAGACGGGCTGGAACTTGCCGTTCCACTCCATCCAAACGTATCCGTCGCGGGCGAGGGCTCGCTTGCGCGCTTTGATGGCGGCGCGGGTCATGGCGGCGAGCGCTCCGAGGGCGTGTTCGTCGGGCGGGTCGTCGGTGGGGTCGAAACTGAGCCACCACATCTCGTCCTCGGCATACAGGTCGCTCGGCTTCATGTGTTGCGCCTCCTGGCCAAGAGTATGGGAGTATCGCCCCGATTGTCGAACAGCAACCATTCATCGACGATGTCTCGATAGATTTGGTCGAAGTTGCGCCGCCCCGCATGGAATCGCCGCCGGACGGTGTCGGCGGGGACGTCATGTCCTCCACTCCTCACTCGCTCCGCCACCCGTTCTATGGCGTATTCGGGCGAAGGCAACATCAGGTAGTATAGCACAACTTGGTAGCCCATTTGTTGCCAGCGGGGAATCCGGCGGGCGTAACCTCGACCGCTTAGGGTCGTCTCGACCGCGAAGTTCTCGCGGGATTGGACGCGCTTTTCGATTAGGCTGAGCATGAGCCGGCCTGCTTGGAGTTCCTCGCGCTGCGGTTGGAGAGGACTGAGTCCATGCGCTATGAGGTCGGCGTTTACCAGCGTTGGGCAGTCCGCCTCGTTCATCAGGAAGTCGTAGGCGAATGTGGTCTTGCCCGCGCCGTTGGGGCCGGCGATTATGAGGATTTTGCGGCCTTCTTGGTTCATGATGATATGAGTTCGCGCGGGCCGGCTTGGGCGGGGGTTCTTTCGGCGATGTCCTCGTCTGTGTCCGATGAATCGATTGGCGTCTGTCGTCCTCGGCGAAGGATCGAGATGACGAACGGGGTCAGGGCGGCTACGGCTGCGATAGCGCCAATCGTATTCGCCCAGGCCGCGCCGTCGGCGCCTCTGGTCGGGACCAGCAGGATGATGACTGCTACGGAGGTTGCCAGGCTACATCCTAGGGATACCAGCGTAGGATGAACTCTTCCGGCGGCTCTCGGAAGGGCTGCCAACGAGGATGTGGTCGCTGCTAGGGTCGCTCCGACGATCATGATGAGCAGGGGAGCGGCGACGGCGGCGAAGTCGTCTCCGAGCGCCAGGGAGATTATGTATTCTCGGAAGTAGGCGAGCAGGCCGAAGCCGGCAATCGCAAGGGCCGCGGCGAGCAGGGCGAATTTGAGGGCCATGGCGCGGAGTCCGGCTATGTCGTTGGTGTACCATAGCCTGCTGAACTCGGCCCTGGTGGCGATGGATAGCTGCTTGAAGGGGGTCTTAGCGTAATCGACGATCTGTCGGGCGGCGCGGTAGATTCCGGCGTCGGCTGCGCTGGCGAGTTGCGCGACGAGGATGGTGTCGAGGTTGGTACTGGCGGTTCCGAGGGCGGAGGTCCCGAATGAGCCGAACTGGAATCTGAGAACATCGGGCGGAACGTGGACGGATGCGGAGCGGAGAAGGCGGTCTATGCCGGCGCGCTTGGCGGACAGGGCGGCGGCTAGGAACATGCCGGCTGAGCTGAGAGCGGTCGCGACGACGTGGGCGAGAATGACGCCGATGAGTCCGGCGTCGGCGTACCAGGCGGCGGCGATGAGCGCGACGCGGGCGATGGTGGAGACGAGGGTCACTAGGGAAGCGAGGGATACGCGGTCGGCGAGCCTCAGAATGGCCTGGCAGTCGGTGGCGGGCGCGGCGAGTATTCCCATGATTCCGTAGAGCAGGGCGGCGTTCTTGTAGGTGTCGTTGTCGGATATTCCGAGAAGTTCGACGGCGGCGAATGTAAGCGCGACTATGGCGGCGTATCCGATTAGGGACATGGCGAGGGAGAGGGCGAGTCCGAAACGGACGATGCGGGCGGCTTCTTGCTTGCGTCCCTCGGTGACGGCGCGGGTGACGAAGGTTGTAACCATGTCGCCGCCGGGGATGGCCATGAGTCCGTGTATGAGGGCGCAGAAGGCGATGACGGCGGCGAGCGCGCCGTATCCCTGGACTCCGAGCATCCGCGCTGTGATGGCGACTTGCACGATTCCGCCGATGAGGATGACGCCGGATGACGCTCCGAGCCAGAAGGTCTGTCGGGCAACGCGGCGGTCAGAGGAGGAGAGGAGTTTGTCGGTCAGGGGTCTCATGGCAGGGCGGGAGGGTTTTGGCGGACGGGGGCGATTCGCGAATCGCCCCTACGGGCATCGGGCGCTGCCGAACCGAATTACTGCCACAGTTTCAAAATCGCGACGGCCACGCCAATCCCCGCGATGAAGAGTCCGCCGAGCCTGAGCATGAGCCGATTCTCGATAGCCTTGAGTTCGCCCATGAACTCGGCGCGCAGGTTCGCAAGGTCGGCTTTGGTGGCAAGGTGTCGCAACTCAGTCCGAAACTCGGTCTCCAAGACTGTCGCTCTGGTATCTAGGCTTTCGAGTGTGCTCATGGGTTACGCTCCTATTAGAAGTAATGGGCTAATAATATCAAAGCGGACGGGGCACTGTACACTTGGCGGCTACTGTTCGGATTGGCGTCGGATTTGGTCTTGGAGTTGTCGGAGGCGGGCTTCGGCTTGTTGTCGGGCGGCCGTCTCGTGTCGCAGAGCGGCCTCGGTGGAAGCGAGGGCGTCGTGGGACTGGTTGGGTTCGAGCAGGTACTGTTGGGTCGCGGGGTCCCAGAAGCGCAGCCAGCCGTCCCGCCAGTGCAGTTCGAGGTCGAGGACCGGGCTGTATCCGCGAATGAGGCCGTTGGCCTCGGTGACAAGGGGTATCGGTTCGTAGGCTCCGTTCACGAGTCGGTCGCCGGCCATCGGCGCGTCGTGATACTTTCCGCCGCTGGGGTCGGCGCGCCAGTACTCGCCGACCTCGTAGGCGGCGTAGATGTCCGGCTTGGCGGTGTAGTCGCGGCGTCCGGTGGTGCGGGATGCGACTTCGAGGACGAAGTCGGGGGGCTTGCCGACCTCGCTGATGACGTAGCCGTTGGTGTGGACGATGGGTTCCGGGGTTACACCGAATGCGACGACGAGGTCGGGGACGAGCCAGCGTGTGCGTGGGGTCTGCCTGTCGTAACATAGGAATCCGTCGCCGGAGATGAGGACGTCGGAGCGGTGGCGGTAGTGCGGTCGAAGGGTCTGGTCATACCGTGTGATATGTTCGTGCTGCTCCATGTCTGTCCTCTGCGGCGGGTCGGGCAGGGGAACGAGGTGAGCGAACTCGTCGTAAGGGGTGAGCCTGCGGCCCGTGCGGTGTTTGGATGCGGGTTGGGTTGCCATAGGATGCCTCTTGTAGTCCGGGCGGCGGAGTCGGTGGAAGTATGATAACATGAATATGATGGGATAATACAAAGAGTTAATCGATCCGTGATGAACAGGAGGCGTGCAATGCGTTTTTGGTCTTGGAAAGTAATCGTCTTGCTGGGAGCGCTGGCGGCGCTGGTAGCCGCTGCCCTGGCTTGTGAAGTCGAAGAAGAGGGTGAACAGGAACCCTTCAAGATAGGGGTGATGGAATCTGTCACCGGGCCGGGCGAGACCTATGGCACGGTGATGGTCCAGGCGAAGCAGATGGCCGCGGACGAGATCAACGAGGCGGGCGGGATCGATGGCCGCAAGCTGGAGCTCATCGTCGAGGACTCGAAGTGCGGCGCGCAGGACGCGATCACAGCCTACAACAAGCTGACGGACGTGGAGGGGGTGAAGATCATCCTCGGCACTTCGTGCAGCGGCGCGATGCTTGGAGCGGCTCCGTTGGCTGAGGCGGAGGGAGTCGTCCTGTTCTCGGCGTCGGCGACGAATCCCGACATCGCCGAGGCGGGCGACTATATCTTCCGCACGGCGATAAACGACAATCAGCTTGGCGTGGATACGGGCAACGTGTTGTGGGCGGACGGAATTCGCAAGCTGGCCACGATTACCGAGCAGACAGACTATGCCGAGGGCGTGCGTCGGACTACGGTCGCGCAGTTCGAGAAGCGCGGCGGTCAGGTGGTCGGCGCCGAGCGTTACGCCTCCGACGCCACCGACTTCAGAAGCCAGCTTACGAAACTGCTGGGCGGGAACCCGGACGCGCTGCACGTCGCGGCTCAGTCGGAGTTCACCGGCGGCACCATCGTCAAGCAGGCGCGGGAACTCGACTTCACCGGCCCGATCTACGGGGAGTCCGTGACCACCGGGACGACCGCCCTTGAGATAGCGGGCGACGCCGCAAACGGCATAAAGGGCATCATCCCCAGCCCCGACCTGACCACGGACAAGGGCAAGGAGTTCCTCAACAACTTCAGGTCCCGCTACGGTTACGTCACGTTGGCCTGGTTCCTGGGGTCGGCCTACGACGACGTTTACATCGCGGCTGAGTGCCTCGAAAAGACCGGGGACGATCAGGACGCCAACGGGTTCAGGGACTGCCTCTACGACATAACCTGGAGCGGCGCAATCGGAGATGACTACAGCTTCGACGACAAGGGCGAGGTCGTGGGTCTTTCCAATGAGGTGGTCGAGGTTCTGCCGACCGCGCAGAGGACGGAAGAGAACCAGGGTTTCAAGTACTTGGGCGCGGCTCCGAGCGAGTAGCCTCGGTCTTATGGGACGCCCGGCGTCTGCCTCGATAGGCGGTTCGGGCGTCCCCAATCGTCGATGACGCTTGAAACGTTGGGGCTTTCTCCGGTGACACGTTTGCTTGCATACCGTGACCGCCCGGACAAGGTATTGGCGGTCGTACTGACGGCGGCAGTCGCGGCCTATATCTGCTGGAAGATTGCCGAATCGCCTAGCCAGGCCGTGCAATTCGCCTTCAACGGGCTGTCCGTCGGAGCGGTGTACGCGCTGCTGGCGATGGGCTTCACGCTCGTTTACAGCACCGTCTGGTTCTTCGATCTTTACTACGGCGCGGCGGCGGCGCTGGGCGCGTATGGCGTCTTCTACCTGAGATCCCAGGAAGCGCTGGGCGGGCTGTACGAGGTGAACAACCCGTATGTCAACATCCTCTTCGCGGTGGTTACAGCCGGAGTGGTGGCGTGGGCGCTCCACGTGAGCTTTTTCAGACGGCTGAGCGCCCGAATGAATCCGAGGGCTGCGCTTGTGATAGGCGGGCTGCTGGCGGCGGGAGTCGGGGCGTATGTCGGACTGGTCTTGACATACCCGAGTGAGATCAACGTGATGCTCAGTCCGGCGGTGGGAGTCGTGGTCGCGGCGGCGGTGATGTGGGCGGTGTACCGCGGCGGCCAGGGCGTGTTCCCGAATGTCGGCCCGGCTCCGTTCCTCGTTCTTGGCGCGATTGTGGGCGTGGCGCTCGGCGCGTACTGCGCGCTCCTGGTGGCGGGCGCGCCCGGTTCCAAGCTGTACCTTAGCTGGGCGGTGTCGTGTCTGATGGCCGGAGTCATCGGTCTCGCTTTCTATCGCGGCCTGTACGTCTATATGCGCGAGCGGGCAAGGTCGCCGCTGATAATGCTGGTGGCCTCGCTGGGAATCTTGCTGGCGATGACGGCGGCCACGGTCATTGTGTTCGAGAGTGCGCCGCGTCCGCTTCCGGACGCCTTCGGCAGCGAACCCTGGACGATCTGGGGCGGCAACATCAAGGGGTTCAACGTCTTCACCATCGGGGTTGCGCTGGTTGGGTTCGGGGCGCTGCTGGTTCTGCTGAGGATGACCTCGTTCGGAAAGGCAGTGCGCGCGATTGGAGACGACGAAGAGGTGTCCAAGGTGGTGGGGATAAATACCACCATCGTCATCGCGGCGGTGTTCTTCATTGGAGCGGTGTATGCGGCCATGGGCGGGCTGTTGAGCGGCCACGATACGGCGATACAGCCGAGGATGGGACTGCTGCTTCTGCTGAAGGGCTGGATAGCGTCCGTAGTCGGGGGCATTGGAAACATCTACGGCGCGATCGTCGGAGGGTTCGCGCTGGGGATGATCGAGCAGTTCGGAATCTGGGACCTGGCGGGTGAGTGGAAGGACGTTATATCGTTCCTCGTGCTGATCCTGTTCCTGTCGTTCTGGCCCAAGGGCCTTCTGCCGAGGAAGTAGCGTTATGTCGATGAACTCAAGTCGAATTGGAGGTCTGGCAAGGCTTGTCCGCAATCCCGGAGAGCTTCTGGCATCCGGCAGAGGCAACGTGGAGTTGTGGGCGAATCTGCTGATCATTACGTGGGCGGTCGGGTTCATGCTGTGGCAGGGCGTCGGATTCGCGATCTCGCTGGGCACTGTATTCGCTATCTGGGCTATTTTGACGGTGAGCTTGAACATGGTCGTCGGCTTCACGGGTCTGCTGTCGGTGGGACACGTCGGCTTCTTCGGCATCGGGGCGTATGCTATGGCGATTCTCACGTCGAGCACCAACTATGAACTGCTACGGACGGAGGAGATTCCGACTTTCGGGTGGCCGTTCTTCGCGGCGCTGCCCGTGAGCGCAATCCTGGCGGGCGTGGTGGCCCTGGTGGTGGGAGTGGTTCTCAACAGGTTCAGAGACGATATTTTCGTCCTGGTCTCGTTCGGATTCGCCATCATCGCGTTCAACACGTTTTTGAGCTTGCGAGGCCTTACGAGGGGCGCGTTCGGCATCCACGATGTCGCGCGGCCCGAGATTTTCGGCTGGCGGCTCAGCGGCGAGTTGGAGTTCCTGATGTTCGGACTCGTACTCCTCGCGCTGGTCGTTTTGGTCTGCTGGTTCATAGTGACCTCGTCGTTCGGGCGGGTGTTGACCGCCATTCGGGAGGATGAGCAGGCGATTGAGGTGTTTGGATACAAGGCTACGCACTTCAAGCTGGCGGTGTGGACCGTATCGGCGATGATGGCGGGGCTTGCGGGCGGGCTGTTCGCAAGCTGGACGACCTTCATCGACCCGAACTCGTTCATACTGCTGGAGTCTATGCTGCTGGTGTGCATAGTGATACTCGGCGGGCTGGCGACTATCTGGGGGTCGCTTCTTGGCGCGATGGCCTTCGTTCTGCTGGAAGAGGGGATGCGGTTCTTGCCGTTCATACCATCGGAGTATGTCGGGCAGGCGCGGCTGGTCGTTCTGGGAGTGCTGCTGGTCGTTCTGATGCTGTTCAGGCCGCAGGGTTTGGTCGGGAGGTTCAGGCTGTGAGCGAGACACAGGTGGATCCGCGAGTCTTCGTCCTCGAGACGAAGGAGATCTCGAAGCGATTCGGGGCGGTCAAAGCCGTCGATCAGCTTTCGATGTCGATCTTTCGGGAGTGGATTACCTGCATCGTGGGGCCGAACGGGTCGGGGAAGTCGACGCTGGTGAACCTGCTGAGCGGCATCTTGCCTTTGGATGAGGGAATGGTGGTCGTGGACGGCGCGGGCCTGCGCGTGGTGAAGGCTCACGAGAACCCCGATCACGGCATCACGCGGACGTTTCAGGAGGTGCGGCTGTTCGAGCAGATCAGCGTTTGGGACAACATCATGGTGGTGTTGACGGAGCGCGGCCCGTTTCGTTCGCTCTTCGAACGGACGAAACCCCATCACAGGGAGAAGGCGGAGAGCATCTTGCGGGGCGTGGGCATGTGGGAGAAGCGGGACTCGATGGCGATGGACCTCTCCTACGGTCAGCGGAAGTTGCTTGAGATCGGGCGGGCGATGGCGTTGGACGTGGGCATCTACCTGTTCGACGAACCTTTCGCCGGCCTCTTTCCGCAGATGTTGGAGAGGGTGAAGTCCATAATGAAAGAGATGCGCGAGCGGGGCCGGACGATCGTGTTCGTCTCTCACAACATGGACATCGTTCGGGAGTTGTCGGACCATCTCTTCGTTTTGGACAGCGGCACGCTCCTCGCGGTGGGAGAGGTGGACGAGGTGCTGGGGAGGGAGATCGTGAAGGACGCCTATTTGGGCAACTAGCATAGGAGCGAGGTGGGGACTGTGCTCTTGGAGTTGAAAGACATATCGGTGCGGTACGGGGCGGTGTCCGCTCTGGAGGCGGTGTCGCTCGGAGTCGAGAAGGGCGAGGTGGTGGCGGTGATGGGGCCGAACGGCGCGGGGAAGTCCACTGTCTTGAAGGCGATCATGGGGCTTGCGCCGGTGGTCGGCGGTGAGGTCTATTGGCGCGAGGGGCTGCTGGCGGCGACGACGCACGAGATAGTGAAAGAGGGTCTCGCCTTCGTGCCGCAGGGCAGGCGAGTGTTTACGCATCTCACGATCCAAGAGAACCTGGAGATGGGATGCCTGTATCTGAACGACAGGGCGGAGAGGGAGCGGCGGCTGGATTCGGTGATGGAGTTGTTTCCGGTACTGCACGGGAAGCGGCGGGATCCGGCGAGCCAGATGTCGGGAGGGCAGCAGCAGATGTTGGCGTTGGGGCGGGGCCTGATGGCATCGCCGGAGATGCTTCTGTTGGATGAGCCGACGCTGGGGCTGGCCCCGATTGTGGTGAAGGAGGTTTTCGAGAAGGTGTCTGAGATTAGCGAGAGGCTGAGGACGACTATCTTGGTGGTGGAGCACAACATCAAGGGCGTCTTGAACATCGTGGATCGGGCCTACGTCTTGGACAAGGGGAGCGTGGTGTTCGAGGGCACTCCTGAGTCGGTTCGGGAGACGGACATTTTGGCGCAGGTGTTTTTGGGGTCATAGGTTTTTGGGTGTAGGCGAAGTCGCCGACGCGGTGGACTTTGCCTTGTTCGTAGAGGGATGCGACGGGTTCGGCGCGGAGGGCGACCACGCGCCGTTCGCGCGGAATCGCGCTCAGCTCGTCTATGATCTCAGATAGCAGTTTGTCAACGGTTAGGGTCGTCATGGTTCAGGTGGTTCGGCGTCTTCGTCGTCGTTTGAGTGAGATGGGTACATCTCGGCGCGCTTTTGTCGGCGGCGCTCTTCGATTTGGGGCCAGTTCTTCTGTCGTTGGAGTCTGCGTTCGTTTTCGGCCCTGAACCTGGCGGCTTCCTGGGCGAGAAGGTCGGGGTCGAAGCCTTTGGGGGGCATACTGATCGGGTATCGCTTCTTGGGAGCGTTGGGGTCCGGGTGGAGTATGCCGTCTTCTTCTTTCTGCTTGAGTTCGGCGATGATGCCTGCCCAGAGTTCTTCGTCGAAGTCGTCTTCTTCGGGCTGGTCGGGGGCTTGCTCAAGGTGGTCGGGTGAGCAGGCGTGGGATGTCCAGCCTTGTCGGCAGTCGGGGCACAGTGCGTTTCGGGTGAGCGTTGGGTTTGCGCCGAGGACTCGGTCGAGCAGGAGTCCGGCGGCCCTGCGCCGGTGGTATGGGGTGATCTTTGGGTCGTCTTCGGTCCTGGCGATTTCCAGCAGGGTGGCTCGGAGGGTCTGTCCGTTGTTGGTGATGGTCAGGATGTGCTGTTGGATAGTTTCTAGTAGTGAGTTGTTGGCTATTAGTGGTGAGTGGGTAGTTGGGGCCGGGCCGAGGGCCTGGTCGAGGGTGTCTTTGATTTGGGTTACGGGCCTGGGGTTGGCGGTTGTGTCGGGGGCGTTATCCACTAAGGGCACGAAAGAACGCGAAGGGTTGTCTGAACCGTGATTTTGGGATTCCGCTGATTTGGGGGTAGGGTCCGGGTTGGGGGCGGGCGCTTGCTTGGGGCACTTGCCGAAACCTCTGTCGCTGAGGATATTGGCGGCCGCGATGCGGTCGTTGGTGGTGGCCCTCGGGTCGCTGCCTTCGGCGATACCATGTAGTATCTCGATGAGTTCGAGGGCGTTGTTGGTCTCCTCGAGAATGGCGTTGGCGTGGTCGAGGGCCGGGTTGTCTGTTGTCTGTTGTGTTGTGGTAGTCATCGGAGTTTTTAGTGATTGGTGGTACGAATGTGCGTAGTATAGAGGGTGTGAGAACGAATGTCAAGGGGGGATTTTAGGATTGGGGTTTAGGGGGTAAGGTTTAAGGGTGTGGGCAACTAGGAGGGTTGCGCCCCGTATCGAGTATGGGGAATGCCTACGACGTTGGGGGGCTCAGGACTTTGTGGGAGAGCTTTTGGGGGTGCGTCCAGAGAGTCGTCGCGGTTGGAAGTTGGTAATCTGAACCGGGCGGCCAGCTTTTATGACGACGTGGGGTCGAACCCGCTTGGCATTTGTCTCAGATCTCTTGCCTGTTTGCTTGGATGGCATGGAGTCTCCTTCAAGTCATTACCGGCCATTGCGGTTTGACTTGGCAGGCTAGTCTGGCCGCTTTGGAGGCGAGGGCGTATCCGGGTGGCGTGGGGGCGGCGGCTGGGAATGATCATGTCGTCGGTCAGGCGTCGCCTTTTCTATCTTGCTGGGTGATGGACGTGGGTTTGGTCCGCTAGGCTGTTGTGGCGGCTCGCGTCGAGTTGTCACTAGTTTGTCCCCATTTCGCTTCGAGAATCTGATATGCCGCCTTCGATGCCTTCTTGTTGAGTCCGCTATCGGTGTCGCTCAACTGGGCGGTGGCGGCGATGACCCGCATTACTAGCCGGTTGACCCTGGCCTGGCTATCGGTTTCGCTGATTTGATTCGTTCTAACCAGGGTCCACAGGTCTTCGTAGTCTTTTTCGATTACGCAGCACTCAAGGCTGATGGCATGTGCAAGCGCGGACCTTGCGCCCCAATCGAAGACGTAGTCTATGACGGTCAGCGTCAGCAGAAACACGGCGCCGCCGGCTCCCCATGCCGGATGCAAGGCCTGAAACCCGGAACCGGCAACCAAACCGGCTCCAACCAATAGAAGCACTCTGAGGATCTTGCTACGGGAGCTCAGTCGGCTGCTCTGCATAGAGTAGTACTGAATGTAACGCTGGAGATCGAACATCTCCTCCCAAATGCGATCCTTGGTGTGATCTGTAACCGGAGTGAAGCTGTCTGTCGTCATCTCTTCCCTCCTTGTCATGTTGGGTTTTTCGGGTTGCAGGATTTTACTACATCTTGCCGACAGCCGCATTATACGGCGTGTATGTTCTAATGTCAAGAAATTCGGATGAGCCCTCGTTGGGGCTGGCCTCCGATAGCGGTGAAGGAGGGTTTCGAGAAGGTGTCGGAGATAAGCGAGAGGCTGAGGACGACTATCCTGGTGGTGGAGCACAACATCAAGGGCGTCTTGAACATCGTGGACCGGGCCTATGTGTTGGACAAGGACAGCGTGGTATTCGAGGGCACCCCTCAGTCGGTTCGGGAGACGGATATATTGACGCAGGTGTTTTTGGGGTCTTAAACTAATGATGTGTATAGTAGTACGACTATGGAAGGGGGATTCGATGCGAGACACGGATACGCCGACACAAGCGATGGCGGACAGAAAGCTCCCAACTCGTCCCAATGAAGAGATCGCGCGGCTGGGCAAGGAGATATACGAACGCGATATTCGTTCGCAGGTCGAGGCAGCCCATGTGGGGGAGGTCGTTGCCATCGACGTAGAGAGTGGAAGCTATGCGCTCGGCAAGAACGCCATTGTTGCCTCTGAGAGCCTGCGTGACCAACACCCGGACGCCCATGTCTGGCTGATGCGGGTCGGCCATCGGGCGTTGTATCACTTCGGCGGCAGTTCCCTTCGGAGGGCAGAGTGATCGAAGGGACCGTGAATGCCCATCTTGAAGCCATGATAACCCTTCCCTTGCTAGGCCCAGCAGGGCAGGCGCGGGAAGTAGATGCCGTGGTGGATACAGGCTTCAACGGCTATCTGATCTTGCCGCCGACGTTAGTGGCGGACTTGGGGCTGCCTGTTGTGGGCGACGGCGAGGCGGTTCTGGCCGATGGCAGCGAGGCTACTTTCGACGTGTATGGCGTTACGGCGCTCTGGGACGGACAGCCCAGATACGTCGAGACCGGGGCGGTTGGAGCAGTCCCACTCGTGGGTATGGCTATTATGGACAGCTACGACCTGAACATCGAGGTTGTGGACGGCGGGCACGTCGTCATACAAGCCAAAGAGTAGCCGTTCATCCTCTCTTCTGGATCACCCGGCTCTCCAGAGTGAACTGCCCCCGAAGGTGCGCAGCGTCGGGTGTCCTATCCGCACCAGCCAGCCATCGGCGTCCGGGCGTTGGGCGCGCAGGCTGTCCGCCGCGGCAAGGACGCTATCGGCGATGGCGTAGTCCCCACTTTCCACGTCGATGGCGACGAACTCCCCATGGTGGTCAGCCTGGACGAGATGTCGGATGTCTCTCTCGTAAATCTCGTCGCCGAGGCGTCCAGTCTCCTCGGCGGGCCTACGGGTTGGCGTAGTGATCTCCTATCAACCTCCTCTCGACTGTATTCAGCCACACCCGGCATTTTACAACAACCGGCCATTTTCATCACGGGTACCCAGATTGGCGCTACCTCAGCGCGGAGTTAGGGATAAGGTTTAGGGTGTAAGGGGTTGTGGTGTGGTTGGGATGATGGGGGGATTAGGGGACGGGTATTCTGGTGCAGGTGTCTTTGGGGTCGTGAACTTATGCTTGGTTCTGGTCTACTAGGCTATTGTGGCCGCTGTTAGGGCTGGCTCCGATTGTGGTTAGAGAGGTGTTCCAGAAGGTATCGGGATAAACGAGAGGCTTTTAGGAAAGATCGCGCCGAAAACCTTCCATGACTGCTTGGTTTTCTATATCAGTTCGAATATTTTGCACAAGCTGAATCATTTCGTCATGTAATCCAGTATAGTCGTCTGGATCAATGTCAATTTGTTGGCCGTGAGCAACTCGGTTCCTGTTTTCTACTAGCCCTTTGTCGAGTAGCTGCTTCTTCAGCAAGTATTCATCGTTTTCTACACCTAAGAGACATAAGATTTCATTGAGATTGTCTGAATTGAGGTTTGAGCGAGTATCAACCGAAAAATTACGGTCAATATACATGGAATCAGAGAGTCCCATCATAAATCTGGCTGCCAGTTTCGTGTGCAGCGTGGGCTTGTCGGATTGCCCCGCACGTATTATCTCAGATCGAAGTCCCAATGCGACGAAGTTAGGGGTTAGGTCGCTATACTTCAGGTTACGTGTAGCTACAAATGAGACATAGCCTGTTGCCGCGGCCTTCACAAATCCTTCCCAGTGAGCGTAAAGAATACAAATGGCCGCTCGCAATAACAATGACTCCTGGTGCTGCCGTCGGGTGCTCTGCAACATGAACTTCAGGGTTGTCAGCTCCCTTTTTCGCCAAGCTAGTTCATCGTCAAGTAACTCGACTAATTGTCCGAGTGAACGTATTCTCATATAGCAAAGAGCTTTTTACCTAGAGGGATATTGTAACGTATGCGAGTTGACGCGTTAACTCCCATACCACTATGGCTTAGAAAATCTGGGTTGGACCAAAGATCCTTGCTAATCTGCTTAATCTGGCACAGATCGCTAGCACTCGTAAAACGTTCAAAATTGTGTCCTACGCCTAATGCAATTGGCTCGAAAGCCGAAATCGAAAATCCTCCTGAATGGCGTCCTTTCCCCGAGTCGTATTTCCGAAAACTTCGATCACTAAAAGATTGGGCGAGGCAAGAGAAAGTCTTCTCAAACGCAGTGTTTTCATTTGAGGCCATCCGATTAAATTGCTCAGACTGTGCTAGTTCTACAATTTTATCGGTCAGAAATTCTCCTATATCGCCGATAGCGCGTAACTGGTTGTCTTCTAGATTCCGAAAAACTATAAATCTAATGACCAATTCCATGTCGTATCTCTGAGATAGCATTCCATCTGGGAGCGCGATACAAGATTGAAAATTCTCATCCTTAGCTAAATGTTCAATCCATCGGAAAGCATCTGGATTGACCATGGTAAGTATTGCATTTCTGAGTTCCTGATCTGATAGTTGCGAACCACCAGTATTTAATCGTTGAAACAATTCATATTTGCTTGATTCGCTACTCTCGCGGAGAATAATCTTCACGTCTATTTTAGAGCGTCTAATCAAGAGTTGATTAGCGGTTCCAATGGTCTTAGATGGATTATCATTATTCCATTGTTTTCCTTCAAGGGATGGTAGATACTTTGTCTTTCTGAGTATCAATGGCTTAACTATGTCGCCTGAATCATTCTTGAGGTGACCAACCAGTTGCAGGATAGTAGAGAGTCTTTGTAATCCATCGATAACATCCCAGACACCGTCCTCACGTTGAGACACAAAGATAGAAGGTAGCGGTATCCCTAAGAGAATTGACTCTATGAGACGTGACTTCTGATCATCACTCCATCGATAAAATCTCTGGAATTCTGGATGTATGTCTAGTTCGTTGTCTCGGTACAGACTTATGATCTCCCCTATGGACATCGCATATCCATCGCTGCGGATTTCAGCGCGTCTGGCTTGGATTTCCTGATCAAGGGTCATGAGTTGGTTCTCCAATCCTGATACTTAGTTCGGATCTGAATGTTCTGATAGTTAGGTTCAGGTTTTCCTCTTCACTTTAGCGGTTACTCGCGAGTACGTCAACGGAATGTGAGTTCGCCATAAAAGGAGCATCCATATTCCTACTGTCCGAGCAGTTTCTTTACCGCGTCCTCTACGGCTTGGCCTTCGGGGGAGGTGCGGAGCCACTTGCGGAGTTCGCGGCGGGCGATGGTGACGGTTACTCGGTCGCGTTCTTCGTGGAGTTGGGCTAGCTGGTCGGCGGCGGCGAGTGATGCGGCTTCGCCTGCTTTCGATATGGCGGCGTGGATGGGGTTTGTGGGATCGAATTGGGGGATGGGGAGTTTCCAGAGGTGTTTTTGTAGGTGACGCGCTCCGAATTGGCCTTTCGGCATGAAGGTCACCACGGCTTCGTATAGAGTGTCGCTGTTGATGATGGCTAGCAGGTAGTTGGCTTCCCGCGCATCTTTGCAGGGAATCCAGAACAGCGTGTAGTCAACAGTGGTGATGCGGTTGTTCGCCAGCGCCGCCGTCGGTGCTCCAGAGCCTGAGTACACTACCCGCAGGGGTCTATCGCCGGGGTCCTGCTGCCAATCAAGCTGTGACGACAGCTTGCCGTAGTAGTCCAACTGTTGAACGAGGTTCATCTTGTTGGCCGCCGCCCTGTTCGTCTCCCACAGGTTGCTGACGGTCCGCCAGCGGTCGCGCATCCTGCGGCTGAGTCCTCCCAGTCGGATGCCGCCCACGCCGTTCTTGCCGGTCGGTATTTCGTACTGGCCTCGTCTCAGGGGCAGGACGGCCTTTAGCGGTTTTAGTGTTGCGTAGGGGAGGACCGTCTCGCCCAGATGCACATCGAATACGTGCGCGGCTTCTACCGTCTGCTCGGAAATGGCGGTCAGGTCGAGGCTCTTCCACGGCTCCTTGTCCTGGGCGCCGCGTCTTGGATTCAGGGTGACGGTCTGGCCTGCCTGTACGATGGCGGGATTCTCGGTCTCCTCGACAAAGAACAGGCATCGGGGCACGATGACCGCTCCCTGCCGGGAAAGGTCATCGTAGGGAGAGCCGCCGCCGCCGGACGTGTCGGTTATGCCGGCGCTCACCCTCCGCATGTTGGACGCTCCGGCTTTTCCCAGCCAGCGGTCCACGTTGTCGGCTAGGGGAGTTGCCGTTGCCTCATCGCCCTCGCCGACTCTGCGGGCGAATACGACGGACGCGGGGATCGGGAAGAATGTGTTGGGTTCCAGACTTTCGAGGTCCCACGCGGTTTTGTGTCCGAAATCGACGGAGAGTACGCGCCCCGGAGTTCGGCGTTTTCCTCTGCCGCCGGATTTGGCCCGCCACGCGCCGGCGCGCCACTTGGAATGTTGGCCCGCTTGGAGCGCGCTATGGGGCATGACCATGCCGATGACGCCGCCGTTCTTCAGGTAGAGATCGACGCTGCGGGCGAAGAATAGGCCGGCTACGTCTTGGTGAGTGGCGTAGCGGCCGCCCGCCCAGATGCCGTATAGGTCTTTGCTCTGCCGCTCCAACTCTGAGCGGAGGGCGCTTATCGTTTGGTTGTAGTTGAGCCAGGGCGGGTTGCCGATTATCATGTCCATTTTGGCGCGCGAGAGGGCTACGGGGCGGACGAGGTTTCGGGTGTAGTATGCCCAGATGTGGTTTCGGCCTTCGGAGTGGAGTAGCTGCATCGCGGCGATGGTTCTCTCAAGGGATTGTCTCTCGGCGGGATCGGTGATGGCGTGGTCGTCGAGGGCCAGAAGGGGATCGTCGCCCCTCTCGATGGCTTCGGCGACGTCGCCCATGAGGGCGTCGAAGGTGTCGGCGCGTTCGACGAGGCTGACGGGGAAGACGAGTTCGGTGTTGCGGACGTCGTCCACCTGGACGGTGACATCGCGCTGGGCGAACATGTCTCCGGCGCGGAAGCGGAGTTGCAGGGCGTCTCCGAGGTAGATGGGAACGGTGATGTTGGCGTCGAAGCCGTATTGGACGGCGGCCTGTATGGCGGGCTGGGCGGCAAGAACCCAGGCGGCGCGGGCGAGGTGGACGGCGACGGGGTGGACGTCGATTCCGGCGACGGAGAATCTCAGACGTTCGAGAACCTGCTTGGGATCGAGGGATGTGTGCCGGGCGGCGTCTATCAGGTGGGTGACGGCCTCGGCGATGAAGGTTCCGGAGCCGCAGGCGGGGTCCAGGACGGTTTGAGTCAGCGGGTCGGTTACGACCTCGCGGACCATCGCGCGGGCGAGCCAGTCGGGGGTGTAGTATTCGCCAAGCTGGCGTCGCTCGTCGGGCGGGATGACGGTCTCGTATAGGATGGCGGCTACGTCGTTGGGGGCCTTCTGCCAGTCGAACTTGGCGACGCGGCGGGCGAGTGTCTTGAGCAGGGGCAGTCCGCCGACCTCGACGGGCCAAGCGAAGAAATCGGACTCGACGACGCCCTGAAGTCCGGTCTTGCTGCGGAAGTCGCGTCCATGCAGGAGATCGGCGGGGTCGGTCTCGGCCAATCGATAGATGTCACTGCCGAAAGACGCCTGGACGATCATTCCGATGACGGCGGTTAGGTATGTGTGTCGGACGAAGAGGTCGTCCAACTGATCGGTACTGCTGGCGAGTTCTCCGAGGGCGGCGGTCAGGAGGTTCTGCCATAGCTGTCTCTTGACCCGGATGGTGTTGAAGTCGGCGTACTCAGCGTAGAGGGCTTTGAGTGCGGAGATGTCTCGCTGGTACGAGGGGCTGTTGGGGCCGAAACGCTCGGCGATGGCGTCGCGGGAGGGCAGGGTGTTCTGCTCGGCGGAGAGGGCGTGGTCGCGGAGCCATTCGTAGAGGGTGATCCAGCGGTCGGGGTCTTCGAGGGTGAAGGCGTAGGGCGGGCTGAGCTTGACGGGTTCGGCGTCGGGCCATCGGAGGAGCCAGTGTCTGCCGTCGGTCAGGATGCCCATGCGGACGCGGCCCTGCTTTTCGGACTGGGCCAGGTAGTCGTCGAGCTGCCGGACGTAGTCGGGGTTGGGGTCGAGCGCGCGGGCTGAGCCGATTCTGCGCTTGAACTCGATGAAGGTGTCGAGGGCGGTGAGATCGACGGCGCGGCGGGAACCCTCCGCAGGCGGGTTTTCTTCGACGATCTCGCTCGGCGCGGCGAGTCCGGTGACGATCAGGAAGTCGCGGACTGCGCTGGTGATGTTGGCTTCGGGCTCGGCGTTGTGGTGGCGCCGGAGAATCTCGGCGGCGGAGTCGGCGTAGCGGGAATCGTTATAGTCTATGTGGAGGGGCATTGTGGCCAGGGTCTTTCGATTGTTGGGAATGATGCGCTTGAATCACCCTCACCAGCGTATTGAGAACGGGCAGGCTCTACGGTGGGTCTGGAGGTTGGAGGGATGGATAGGCAGGTGGGTTAGAAGGGTGGCATGAAACCATCTTTGCCTTGTCCTAGCTGAGGCAGTTTCTCGTCAAGAACTTCGAAGATCATCCGGTAATGCTCTAGGTACCTGTCTCGGAATGATTCCCTGTCACAGTTGAACTTCTCAGACATCAAGTCAAGGGCTTGGTCACGGGTGGCTGCCACGAACTTTCCCCTCTGGAAATGGAACGGCTGTATGATGAACTTCTCCACGTTGGTTTGGAGCAGGCTGTCCGCGAAATCGTAAGGTCTGCTAACCATCAGCAGGGGGGTCATGGTTATGCAGGTTTCAACACCGGCGGCCTGTACTTCCGCAATAGCGCGCAGCCGTACGGAGTTGGATGGGCAGAACGGCTCGAACACGCGGCGTATGTCTTCATCGTCGGTGGTTACAGTCATGTTTATTTGTACTCGTCCACCGTTTCGCTCGATTTGGTGAAATAGGTCACAGTCACGAGACACGTCGGGGCTGCGAGTTTGGACTACCAGCTTGGGTCTATGCCGGTCCGCCATGATCTCCAGCAGGCGACGGGTCAGTTTCAGTTCGCGTTCGATGGGCTGGTATGGGTCGGTCACGCTGCTCATATAGATGAGCTTGTCGTCGAGGGCGCCGCGTTCACGCCGCGCGAGCGCGTCAATCGCGTTCTCCTTGACCTTAACCCATCGGCCCCAGCTATCGCGGGCTTCCCTAGTTCGGCTGAAGAAAGCGGCATAGCAGTAGGTGCAGCCGAAAGAGCATCCGCTATACGGATTCAAGGTGAAGTCGTAAGCGTCCATGAATCCGGTGGCGCGGGTCAGTATCTCGCGGGACTGAATGTAGGAGACGGAGACGGGGCCGACTTTGACGGGACGATCCTCTGGCGCATGTCCAGGGGGTCCTAAACCTGGGAGAGTCCGTTGTTGGGTTGTGTCGGTTACCATGGGAGGTCGTCCAAGGCGTAGTAACGCATTATCCGCGCGCCGCTTCCGGGGTTTGTCCACTGAGTCGTATATGTAGTCAAGTAGTTGGACATGAACTGATCATCCTGAGAAGTCAGTTTACCCTCGATCTTCTCAAAGTACAATTTGCGTCTGAACTCCGACGTGTCCTCGAACGTTCCTCTCAGATTGAATTGAGTTTTTAGGATGATGTCCTCTTTGGATGAATATTTGCCAGAATTTTGGGGAAAGTATGCCAACTCTTGGGGCGCTCTGTGATGTAGGCTCACCAAGATCACATCTGGACCCATGCTCTCGGCTCTGCTATCGAGAGCCACTTTGACTTGATCTTTCGTTTCAGAATAGGCAACGTGGAGAGCGGATAGCCAATGTATCGAAGCTGCAATGCGACTATCGAATCTCATCTGCTCGCACACTTGCCGCAGAGACTCAAGATCAGGGTGCTTCTGCGTATCGCTGATTTCGTTGATGAAGTTGACCCACAGTTTCAATCCTATGTCACGCATCGGAGCGCTGCTATCTTCCGAGATGATGGCGACTTGGGGGAGAGTCCCATGTTCCATAAGAGTATCTGCCGCTGCAAGCGCCAGCCCGAACTGCATTGCTAGTGAGCCACAGCCGAAATCGATAACCTGGAGGCTTCCGGCGCCGGATTGAAGCGGGTTCTTATCCTGTCGCGTGTTCCGAGCCAAAGTGTAGGCTAGATTGATCTGGCTAGGCTGGTACCACACTAAGTAGAACAATGCGTCCCAAGCGTTGTAAGTCGGAATGCCTCCTGTTCTTAATCTATTGATGGAACGGAGTGAGCGGTGCAGGTCTGCCGCGACTTCGCCTGAGGAGAGTCCTGAGCTTAGCCATACCAACTGTTCTGTTGCCACCTTGGTGATGGTGGCGTCTAGGGCTTTAGTCACGGCATCTAGGGTCTTCTGATCCAAACTGAATCCTTTTGTAGGCTATTGGCAAATCATAGCATATTTGTATCAAGTCGTTCGGCTGGCGATGGTCTGCGGCGGTTGGCGGGGTTGTACGCGCTCCGTGATTTCATCGCCGGACTCGATTTCTGCCATGCGCAGCTCGAAGGTCTTCTGGAGGTTCATCCACAGTTGCGGGGTCGTTCCGAAGTAGCGAGACAGGCGCAGGGCGGTGTTGGCGGTCATGCCGCGCTGTCCTTTGAGGATCGCGGTTATGCGGTTGGTGGGGACGTCCAGGGCCTTGGCCAGGGCACTGGCGGACATTCCAAGCTCTTGAAGCTCTTCAGCCAGTATTTCTCCCGGATGTACGGGTCTCATGCGGTTGGTGGCGTTCATTTCATGTTCCTCTTGTTCTACTGGTCCGTTCGGTAGAGGTATCGGGTGTCCCAAATGCCATAGAGGGTGGCGGTTGTGTTGCCGAAGATGTTTCGGACGGCGGTTAGCCGCTCGGATTGGGTGGTGTAGATGACGGGGACGTTTTCGGCGGCGATTTCCTGGGCGCGGTGGTAGTATTCGACGCGCTTGTCGTGGTCGAGTTCTTGGCTGCCCCTGATGTAGAGTTCGTCGATTTCGGCTTCCCACTCGGTGGCGGGCTGCTGTTGGTTGGGGTTCCAAAGGTGCAGGGCCTCGCCGCTGTGCCAGAAGGTGATGCCGCCGTATGGGTCCGATCCGCCGGTGAAGCCGATGATAATGGCGTCCCAGTCGTAAGATTGGGTTAGCTGGGCAACGAGGTCGCCGAACTCGATCTGCTTGTAGTCCACGTCGATGCCGAGGTCCTTCATTCCCCGGCTGACTATGTCGCCGACTTTTTCGCGGACGCTGTTTCCGGTGTTGGTCAAAAGGGTGAACCGGATGGGGTTGCCGTCGGCGTCTTCGCGTATGCCGTCGGCGTCGGTGTCGGCCCAGCCGAGGTCGTCCAAGATGGAGTTGGCCTTGTCGAGGTCGTATTCGTACTTTCGGGTGTCGGGGTTGTGGAATTCGCCCGCGGCGGGGCTTACGGACGACCACTGCGCGTAGCCGAGTCCGCGCTGGACGTCGTCAATTATCTTGTTCTTGTCGATGGTGTAGGCGACTGCCTGCCGGAACTGCTTGTTTTGGAACCACGCCAGCTTCATGGGGTCGAGATAAGGCTCGCCGGTTTCGGGATTGGCGCCGGGGTTCTGGTTGAATCCGAGGAAGGTTGTCCCGAAATCAGGGCCGCGTTTGTGGATGGTGAAGTTGCCTTCTTCTTGGAGCGGTTCGAGTTGCGCGAGTTCCTCGCCGAGCGCTCCGTGGACGTCGGATTCGCCGGAGAGGAACTTGTCAAGCTCGGCCTCGAGGTCGGGGACGATGACGTGAACGATTTCGTCGAGGTAGGGCAGGGAGTTGCCGGCGTCGTCTTGGAGCCAGTAGTTTGGGTTGCGCCGCATGACGACGCGCTCGCCGGGCACGTAGTTGCCGATGGTGAACGGGCCGGCGCCGATGATTTCGGCGGGGTCGGTGTTGATGTCCCACGTGGAGGTGAAGGTTCCGTCGTCCACATGCTTTTCGAGGATGTGCTTGGGGTAGATCGCGGCGCCCATGGAGCGCAGGAAGGGAGCGAAGGGCAGGGGAAGGACGCACTGTACGGTGTGGTCGTCCAGGGCGGTTACGGTCATGGGCGCTTCTTCCCACTCGCCGGTTGTCTCGTTGAGGAAGCGGAAGTGGAAGGTCGCGCGGCTGCTGGCGGGTATGTCGTAGTTGTAGATGATGCGGTTGAAGGTGAAGTCCACGTCGTGGGCGGTGAAGGGCTGGCCGTCGTGCCAAGTTACGTCCTTGCGGAGGTGGAAGGTCCATGTCAGGCCGTCTTCGGAATGCTCCCAAGACTCGGCGAGCGCGGGTTCGACCTTGTCGGTGAGCCATGATATTTCGGTCAGTCCCTCGAAGAGGTAGCCGAGGACGCCGGAGGAGGATGCGTCGGTGGAGACGGCGAGGTTGAAGGTGAGAGGCTCGGAGATGGTGGCCGAGGTCAGGGTTCCGCCGTGTTTTCCGATGGAGTACTCGAACTCCTGGGCGTTCTTCTTGAGGCGGTCGATGACGTGGGTCCGGGCCGCAGGCGTGGGCTGCGCGGTTGGGGTCGGCTGTGCTGTTGGCGTTGGCCGCGCGGTCGGCGTTGGCCGCGGAGTTGGGGTAGGTTGAGCGGTCGGCGTGGGTTGTGCGGACGGTGTTGGCGTGGGCTGAGCGGTTGGCGTGGGTTGGGGAGTTGGGGTTGGCTCGGCGTCGCCTGAGCAGGCGGCGAGAATGAGCGCGGCGGATGCGAGAAGAAGGGTAAGGGTGAGTCGGAGAGGATTTCGGACGGTTTGGGAAAGTCTCATTTGGTTCTACATCCTAAGTTGGCGCTTCTAAGGCTTCGTGTATGCTGTTCCATGGTAGCAGATGTCCGTCGGACCGGACTTGGCGCTCGCCTCCGCCGTAGGCTACGACGATGTCGGATGGGATGGAGGAGTCGGCCAGATGTCGGCGGACACGACGCGCGCCGTCGAAGAGGCTCGATGAGGGCGTCTGGGACGACTTGGCTTCGATCAGCGTAACCCGGGAAGGATGCTCGATAAGTAGGTCTGCCTCAGCGCCGTCTCGGTTTCGGTAGAAGAACAAACCTCTTGGTTCGCCCATGTTCATACGGCGCTTGACGATCTCAGAGACCACCCAGGTCTCGAATATGGGGCCGCGCAGGGGGTGAGTGCGTAGCTGGTCCGGCGTTCGGATGCCGATCAACCAGCAGACGAGGCCGGTGTCGTAGAAGTGCAACTTTGGCATTTTCACGAGTCGCTTGCCGAGGTTCCTGTGGAAAGGCGGGAGTCGGAAGGCGATGAAGCTGGCTTCGAGAATGCCGAGCCAAGCTCTGGCGGTGGGCTGAGATACTCCGCAGTCGTTGGCGAGTGAGGAATAGTTGATTAGCTGCGACGCGCGGCCTGCGCACAGTTCCACGAAGCGTTGGAAGGTTATGAGGTCTCCGACCTGGCTGATGGCCCTCACGTCACGTTCGACGTAGGTTGCGACGTAGGAGCGGAGCCAGTCGGAAGGGTCGAGGTTCCGGTCGAATATGCGCGGGTAGCCGCCGGCGAAAATGGACTCCTCCAGGGTGGTTGGATGATGGGTGAAGCGGACGACTTCGCCGCGGGCCAATGGTAGAAGGTGATGAACCGCGGTCCGCCCCGCGAGGGACTGGCTTACGGACTCTATGAGGTGAAGGTTCTGCGAGCCGGTGAGTATCCATCGTCCGGGTCTTGGGTCGACGTCGATGATCTCCTGGAGATATGAGAGGATTTCGGGGGCGCGTTGAACTTCGTCGATAATAGCTCCGTCGGGATACTGTGACAGGAACGCGCGGGGGTCTTCGGAGGCAAAGGCTCGAACGTCCGGGGCCTCCAGGCTGACATAGTTGTGTTGGGGAAACACCTCTTTGGTCAGGGTGGTCTTGCCGCTCTGACGAGGCCCGGTAAGGGTTATGGACGGCATCGTTTGCGCTGCCGCTCTGAGTCTGGGCGCGAGGTCTCGCTGGACAGTCATAGTCTGACTGTATCATGGGATATTCGGCTGATTCAAGATCCGATTTTGAATTAGCCGAATTTAGGGGATAGTTTTAGGGGGTGCGAAGGCCGGGGCTAGGGGTGGATGGTTCTGGCGAGACGGTCTTCGAGGGCGAGTCCCTGGGCAAGGGTAATGTCCATGCCGTCGACTATGGCGCGCTTGATGGCGGAGGCTGCGTCCGGGGAGCGGGCGAGCCGCTGAGCCATTCGGAGCGCGGCATCGGCCAGGCGGTCGCGGGGGACGACTCGGTGTACTAGGCCGAGGGCGAGGGCAGTCTGAGCGTCCAGCGCGCGGTTGGACATTAGCATGTCCAGGGCGGTGCCTAGCCCGATCGTTCGTGGCAAGGTCTGGCTTCCGCCCGCCGCCGGGACCATGCCGAGCGCGGATTCGGGCATTCTGAAGGTGGCGTCTTCGGAGGCTATCCTGATGTCGCACAGGCAGGCGATCTCAACGCCTGAACCTATCACGTAGCCGTGCAGCGCGGCGACCTTTGGCTTTGGGATGTCGAGGAACATCCCCCAGAGGTCGCGTTCCCACCTGACCTGCCTCGCGATGGCCTGGGACGGGGCTGTGCCGAACTCTGTGAGGTCGGCGCCGGCGCAGAAGCCTCTGTCTCCCGATCCGTCTATGAGGACAGAATTGACGTCGGGGTCGTCCCTGACGGCTTCGAGCGCGTAGAAGAGGTCGTCGCGCATCCGGATGTTGAAGGCGTTGATGACGCGGGGGCGGTTCAGGGTGAGGCGCGCGACGGCGCCTTGCTTGGCGAAGAGGATTGTGGAGTCAGTGGTCACGGGTCACCCTCACCCTAGCCCTCTCCCTCAAGGGAGAGGGGATGTGTTGGCTGGCACTTGGGCTGGGAGGGCAGCCACGAGGGTCTGCCTCTGGTGGGTATTGTTGTAAGGATCATTGGCCTGTGTATGTTGGCTTGCGGCGTTGTAGGAACGATTCGATTCCCTCTCGACGGTCGTCGGTGGACTGGAGTAGGAAGCTGAGGTCGGCTTCCAGTCTTAGGCCCTGCCGCAGATCGGCGTCCATGCCGCTGAGGACGGCTTCTTTTAGGTAACGCATCGCGATCGGGCCGTGCTCGGTTATGGACTCGGCGAGTTGGTGGGCGCGTCGGCCGGCCTTGCCGGGAGCGACGACTTCGTTGACGATGCCGAAGTCGAGCGCTTCGGCGGCGTCCAACTCCCTGCCGGTGAGCAGCATGTCGTGTGTCCGCGAGGGGCCGATGAGCCTCGGGAGTCGCTGCGTTCCGCCATCCCAGGGCATTCCGCCTGTCAGGATGTGTCCCATCCTGAATCTTGCGTCGGCGTCGGCTATGCGAATGTCGCAGGCCAGGGCGACTTCGAGTCCCTGGTCATAAGCGGATCCGTGGATGGCGCAGATGACGGGCTTTTCTATCTCGGCGACGCGCTGGGCGAGCCTGAGCGGGCCGAAACCGGCGTGGTCGCCGGAGAGCGCGTCGGGGTCGGTTCCGAGGCAGAAGTGGTCGCCTTGGGAGTCGAGCACGACGGCCCAGACGTGGTCGTCTTGGCGGACGGCGGCGATGCGTTGGGAGAGGTCTGCCACGAGACCGAAGTCTATGAGGCGGGTGGCCGGGAGGGTTAGGGTTTGGATGTGTTTTGTTGGCATTTTCACCCTCACCCTAGCCCTCTCCCTCAAGGGAGAGGGGATTTGGTTGATTCCGCCGTCTCCGGTCAAGGGAGAGGGGATTGTTGTCCGAAGGGTGTCTATTTTAGCAGGATGACGACTTGCCTGGTGCTGCCGGCGCCTGTGCTTTCGGTGGTGACCTTGGGATGGTTGGAGAGGGTGAGGTGTACGATCCTGCGCTCGTTGGAGGGCATCGGCTCCAGGGTGATCGGCTGGCCTGTGTCGGTGACTCTGCGGGCTACCCGTCGGGCCATGTTGGCGAGCGATTGGCGACGCCGCTCTTGGTATCCTTCGACGTCGATCATGAGGTTGACGCGGTCGTCCAGCCTCTGGCTGACGATGTACCTGACGAGGAATTGGAAGGTCTTTAGCGTTTCGCCCTTTCGTCCTATGAGGAGTCCGGCGTCGTCGCCTTCAATTTCGAAGATGGGTCCGTCGAGGTCGTCGTTGTGCATCTGCTTTAGCGTGAGTATGACTTCGGCATCCATCAGAGAGATGAGAGAGTCTATGACTTCGGAGGCCACGGTGACGGTCTCGGGGGGAGAGTCGAGGAGCTTGACGTGGACTTTGGCGGGCTCCGAGCCGATTCCGAGCAGTCCGGCCTTTCCTCGGCTAACGACGTCTATTTCTACGTCGCTGCGATCGGCGTCTAGTTCCTTTAGGGCGACTTCGATTGCCTCTTCTACCGTCCTGCCGGTTATTTCGATCTCGTTCATCGTTCGTCTCCTCGACGGTAGGAGGGGCGATCGAAGCGGCTGTCACGGGCGTGACGTCGGCCTGCGCTTCCTCCTGACGGTTGAATTTGAGCAGTTTCAGAATCGGGTCCCATCCGGTGACGAATCCCTGAATGACGACGCCGACGACGTTGGACACCACCCAGTACAATGCCAGTCCGCTGGGGAAGTTGAGGGTGAAGAAGCCGAACATTGCCGGCATCATCCAGAGCATGATTCGGTTGGTGGAGGCCTGGCGTTCGTCGGCGGTGGGCATGGTGGTCATCTTCTGCATGACCCACATGGAGGCGCCGACGAGGATCGGCATGACGACGGGCGAGGGGTCGGGCGCGGCGAGATCCATCCATAGGAAACTGCTGTCTATGGGTATTACGCTGTGGACCTGGGGCAGCCAGTCGTACAGGTGCTGGGAGAGCCCGACGAGGCTTTCGGGCTTGGAGGGGACTGTCTGGAGGATGGCTTGGTAGAGTCCGATCCAGATTGGGAACTGTATGAACATTGGGCCGAGGCATCCGAGGGGATTGACGCCCTGTTCCTTGTACAGGGCCATCGTTTCGCGTGACGCTCGCTGCCTATCGCCCTTGTGCTTTTCCTGAATCTCCTTCATTTTGGGTTGGAGCGCGGTCATTGCCTTGATCTGGCGGCTCTGCTTGACCGTTAGGGGTATGAGGATGACCCGCACGATTAGCGTAAAAGCGATGATAGCTATGCCGAAATCGAGGAACAGCCAGGAGTATAGGAGCACCAGCGTATTTATCATCGGCTGGATGATGATCTGGTTCCAAGTGTCTATTATGAATTCCAAGGGATATCCTGACTAGCAAGCCCTGGCGCGATCGGGGGGATGGGGGTCGTCCGCATTGGTGACGAATACCCATTCCTCGTCCGGGTTGCCGCTGGGCTTCACTCGAAGCGCCCTGATTGTGTGGTCTGTGGCTCCAAAGTATATCAGGTCGTCCGAGACCTCAAGGGAGGTTCGGACGTCGGCGCCTATCTTGCAGGCGGCCTGCTCGCTGCCGTTGAGTTCGAGGAGGGCGATCTTGGAGTCTCCACCGTCGGCAATCGGAACGGCGATGAGGTCGTTGACGACTGCAGGCGCTCCGACAAGCTGGCCTTCGGTCTCGTAGCGCCACTTTAGCGTTCCGTTGGCTGCGTCGAGGGCGTAGAGCGTTCCATCGAGTGACGGGGCGTAAACGACTCCCTGGTGGACCAGCGGAGTTGACCAGTACCACCTCGTGGAGCCGCGGAACTCCCAGACGAGGCTGCCGGACTCGGCGTCCAGCGCGTAGAGGGCGCTGTCGAACCCGCCGAATATGACCAGTCCTTCATGTAGGGCGATGCTTGAGACGATCGCGCCGCCGGTGGGGTACGTCCACTTGCGTTTGCCGTCCTCGACGTTGACGGCGTGTACCTTGTGGTCGAGCGATCCGACGTATGCGACGCCGTCCGCAACCACCGGGGTGGACCATATCGGTCCGGCGGTGCGATAGCTCCAAGCGGAATCGTTGGTCTCGATAGTGATGGCGTGAAGGGCGCCGCCGGAGCCGTTCGATGATGAGACCTCTCCGGTGCCGACGAGGACGATTCCTTGATGGACGGTGGGGCCGCCGACGATCCTTCCGGTGAGGGGCTCCTGCCATAGGGGATCTCCGGTGTCGTCGTAGGCGTAGAGTCGTCCGTCGTATCCTCCGACGATGATGACGCCGTCGCCGACGGCGGGTCGTCCATAGATGGCGCGGTCGGCGTCCTGCTCGGTGGGCAGTTCGCGCCGCCATTGGGTATCGCCGGTGAGCTTGTTTACTGCGAGGACTTCGCCCTCCATTGTGCCGATGTATAGGACGTCGTCTTGGACGGCGCCGGCCGACCAGCCTTTGGGCGCGCCGATTCGGGCGGTGTCGCAGGCGGACAGGACGACCAATCCGATGAGGATGAAGGCGAGGGCGGGCTTTCTCAAATTCTGAGCTCGAATCACAGCGTTACCGCACGGGGTCGAATCCGCGCGCGCCGAAGGGTCGGCAGCGGCCGAGACGTTTCATAGCCATCCATGCTCCTTTAGGGAGGCCGTACTTGGCGACCGCTTCGTATGCGTAGTCGGAGCAGGACGGGTCGTACCGGCACGATGGGGGAAGGTAGGGCGATACCGCGCCCTGGTAAATCCTGATGCCCCCAAGGGCCAATCTGCGAATCAAGCGAACCTCCGTGCCGTTTAGTTTTTCGATATAGATATGCCGAGCCGCTTGAGCAGCCGGTTCATGGACCGCCTTAGCTGCCAGTATGTAGAAGGCGCCGCGCCCTGCCTCGCGATTACAACCACGTCCCAACCCTCTTGGACTCTTGCCGAGGCCGCCGCGGACTTCAGCCGCCGTTTGATCTTGTTTCGAGTGACGGCCTTGCCGAGCCGCTTGCTTACGGAGAATCCGAAGCGAGTCTTGGCTTCGCTGCGCCGCGCGATGACGACCAACCTCCCGTCGGACCGGCTCTTGCCCTCGCGCCTGACCGTCGCGAAGTCGCGGGTCTTTCTGAGTCGGCGCTCGAAGTGCATGTGCGCGTTGATGTCCGTACAGGCGGTGACGCGTCCGGCTCGGAGTCTCAGACCGTCAGCCTTTGGCGGCCCTTGAACATCCGCCTCTTGATGACGCTTCTGCCGCTCTTGGTACGCATTCGCGCCCTGAATCCGTGGACGCGCATACGCCGTCTCTTCTTGGGTTGATATGTTCGTTTTGGCATTGGGATAGGCCCTCTTTAGCATGGGGATTATATTCACTGGGCCAAATCGGTGTCAATTTGCGGCAAGTTCGGAGGCGCGGGCGCCGTTGGCGTCGCTTCCGTTTCTCACGGCGTCCCATTCGTGCCGCCATATCTCCATGAGAATGAAGTCGAATCCGCTGCGGCGCACGGGCTTGACATCCTTGAAGCCGGATTTGTGGAAGCTCTTCTGCGCGCGGCGATTCCATTCCAGGGTATGGAGATAGACGCGGCTGAAGGGGTATGCCTCAAACATGTGGTCGAGGAGCAGCTTGACGGTCTCGGTGCCGTATCCCTGTCCCCAGTAGTCTTTGTTGCCGATCATGATGCCTAGCTCGGCTTCGCCGTCGCGCAGGTCTATGTCGTAGAACATGACGTTGCCGATGTGTACGCCGTCGGCGGTGTCCACGGCGAGCCTCTTCGACCTGAGGGCAGGGGATGATAGCTCCTGCCTGGAGTATCGGTCGAAGTCTGAGTAGCTCATGTGCAATGGGCGGGTGGCGTCGAGTTCGGCGAGCTCAGGGTCGGAGCGCCACTCGTAGTCGTCGGGAATGTCCGAGGCGCGCTTTTCGCGCAGGACTATCTTATCGCCGGAGATGAGGACGTTGTCGCGTCCCTCAATCCGATCAGGCTTCCCGATCGACCAGGGAAAGACCTTTTTGAACAATTTTCACCTCGTTCTCGTAGGTGAGAGTCCGGCGGCAGTCTTCAGCGGGCGTCCACGTTACGAAGTCGAATTCGTGGTCGTGTTGGGAGATGTCTCCGCCCACGGCCTTCATCAGGTAGAAGTGTACTACCTTGTGGCATCTGACTCCGTCCTGGGAACGCACGAACCAGTATTCTATACTGTCTATGTAGTGTTCGGAAACTACTTCGAGGCCGGTCTCCTCGCGGACCTCCCTGAGCGCGGTCTGCTCCTCGGTCTCGCCGGGATCCGGGGTTCCCTTTGGCAGCGCGCGTAGGGGAGGGCAGCGCAGGCCGCAGACCGCGACTTCTATGCCTCGTTCTCCGTTGACGCGGTACACCACGCCTCCGGCGGACATCATCTCTTGGACTTTTCTTCTTCTGTTCATAAGACACGGGACGTGAGCAACCGTCCACGGCTCAATTCTATGTACTGGGGCGCAAGTAATCAAGGTGACGACCGCCGGGCGGCGATTCCCAGAGGTCAGTTCTTGAGCAGCATACCGGGTTGGCATCGGCGGCAGTAGCTGGTGATGCGCTGGTTGGCCCTGAGCTCGGTTATCTTGTTGCCGCAGGCGGGGCAGGGCTGGCCGCCCCTGTTGTGTACCTTGAGGAAGTCCCTAACCTTGTGGTCTATTCTGTCTCCCATTCGGCCCCTGACATCTTCGATAGCCTCCAGAACCACCTGCCGGGAACAGGCATGGATGCGGCGGAGCTCGTCTTCGGAGAGCTCCTTGCGGCGCCTGAACGGGTACACGCGGGCGGCAAACAGTATCTCGTCGGCGTAGGCGTTGCCTATTCCGGATATGACCTGCCCCCTTGCCAGTACGCCCTTTATCTCGCCGTGGAACCTCTTTAGGCGGTTCTCGAACTCGTCGAATTCGATATCGTCCAACACGTCCGGTCCCTGCTCCGAAATGCCGGGAACTTGCTCTACACGGTCATCGCCGACGTAGTAGAACTGGCCCATCTGCCGGTCGTCGGTATAGCGGAGGTCCACGCCGCCGTCGAGTCGGAAGCGTACGCAGGTGCGCTTCTGCACCCTGGTCTTGCTGGCGCAGTATTGGAGCGCGCCGGTCAGCTTGGGGTTGATGACGACGGACCTTCCGCCAGACAGTCCTAGCAGCACGAACTTGCCTCTTCGTTCGACCGACTCGAACCTGCGCCCCTCGGCATCCTCCTCCATGTCGCCCGCCAGCGACCTGACGATGGGCTTGAGTATGTTGGCGCTGGCTATCGCGCTGCTGGGTAGCCGTTCTCCGAGGAACTCAGCGACAACCTGCAATTCCGGGGCTTCAGGCATAGGGGTCCATCCATCCGAACTTTCTGAAGCTGACACGACCGCCTGCGTCGAACTCCACGCCTTCTTCGATGAGCAACTCGCGCTGGAGTTGGCTGCCGTGTCCGCTGGTCCGAGGACTCACCATCCCCTTGTGGTTGATTACGCGCTGCCAGGGGACATCGTTGTCGGCGGCGAGCGCGGCGAGGCAGTATCCGACCATGCGGGGCGTGCAGCCTCCGGCGATCATGGCGACTTGGCCGTAAGTGGCGACCTGGCCGTGGGGTATCTGTCGGACCACGTCGAGTATCTTATCGTAGATCGGTCTCGGCATAGCGCCTCGCGGGAATAATGGTCTTGTAACTGATCCGCCGCCAACGCTACTATACTATCACCCTCATCGACAGTCGTGGGCCGGTAGCTCAGCTTGGTCAGAGCACCTGACTTTTAATCAGGGTGTCCTGGGTTCGAATCCCAGCCGGCTCACCATGACGCCCTGAACTGCGACCTCCGGCGACGGGATGTTTGCGTACCTGTACAATGCCTATTGGGAGCGCAGTGACGATGAACAACATGGAACCCGCGATTTATACCCGATACCACTGGGCAAAGGCCGAGCCGCGCGACGCCTATCCCAAACGAATCCACCTGCTCGAACACCACCTAGCCGACGTCGGCGCCTGCTTCGAGGCCCTGGTCCAACAGCCCACCATCCGGAAGCGTCTCGCCACGACCGCCGGCCTCGACGACCTAGACGAGTCGCTCATTGCCCGACTTTCCGTGTTCGCCGCCCTCCACGACATCGGCAAGGCCAACATGGGCTTTCAGACAAAGGTATGGCGGCCCGAGGACTTTCAGGGCAGACGAGAGCCCGGTTGGGCCGGCCACACTAACGATATGGTTCCGGTCCTCGACGCCAATAAAGATCGAGAGACCGCCGAGTGGTTCTTCGACGCGCTGGGATGGTGGGACGACTTCCTAACTTGGGACGACAGGGAGGGCGAGACTGTCTGCGGGATGCTGGTCGCTACGCTCTCGCATCACGGCAAGCCTCTGCAACTGGAAAGTGACCTGAGCAAGAACCCGGCTATCTGGCGCAAGTTCGGCGACCTGAGTCCGCGCCGCTTCGTTGAGGACATCGGCAAGCGACTTCGCGACTGGTTCCCTGAGGCGTTCAAGCAGGGAGGGTCTGCGCTGCCGGCCGCTCCCGCTTTTCAGCACATGTTCTTGGGCCTGTGCAACTGGGCCGACTGGATCGGCTCCGACGAATGTTACTTCGAATACTGCGATGAACCCCGTGACGACTACATTGACACTGCCAGGGAGCGCGCCAAGCGAGCTATCGACGGGATAGGGCTGAATCTGTCCGCTCAGAGAAACGACTTCAAGGGCGTGCCCGAATTCGGGGAGTTGTTCCCCAAAATCGACAAGCCGCCCAACGCCATCCAGGAGGCCGCAACCAAAACGCCACTGGAAGAACCCCTCGTCATCATCGAGTCCGAGACCGGCTCCGGCAAGACGGAGGCCGCGCTATGGCGGTTCGCCAAGATGTACGAGAAAAGACTGGTGGACGGCATCTACTTCGCCCTGCCGACACGCTCCGCCGCCAAACAGATACACGGGCGGGTCGAGAGTTTCATCGCCAACCTCTTTCCCCTTGACGCTCCGCCCGTCGTGCGCGCCGTGCCCGGCTACGAACCCGGCAAAGACGCGGCCAAAGTAGCAATGCGGGACTACGACTCCCTCTCTGCCGGCCACAATGAAGACCACGACAGGCCCTGGGCATCCGAGAACCGCAAGCGATACCTCGCCGCCCAGGTCGCCGTCGGCACTGTCGATCAAGCCATGATGGGCGCGCTCAAAGTCAAGAACGCCCACATGCGCGCCGCCTGCCTCGCCCGCAACCTGCTCGTCGTGGACGAGGTACACGCCTCCGACACCTACATGAGCGTCGTCCTCGAAGCGCTGCTCGATGCCCACGTCGGCGCGGGCGGATACGCGCTTCTCATGTCCGCCACGCTCGGCTCCGCTGCCCGCCGTCGCTGGCTGAATCGCGGACGCAGGGGAGACCTTAACGATTCGGCTCTCGACGATGAGATACGCAAGCCATACCCCGCCGTCAGCACGAGAGCGGACATGTCCGACCCCGGCGAGAACGACCGGAAGAAGACGGTCTCCATGGAAGCGACGCCCGCCATGCGCGACTTCAAGAGCGCCGCACAACGCGCCCTGAACGCCGCCCGCGCCGGCGCCAAGGTTCTCGTCGTGAGGAACACCGTAGGCCACGCCGTCGAAACCCAGCAGGCGCTCGAAGAGATAGCCGGTCAAGATGACCGGGGCATGCTGTTCGACCTTATGGGAAAGACGACCCTGCATCACGGGCGGTTCGCCGCCGGCGACCGCGCGATGCTCGACAACCGAATAGAAGAACTGCTCGGCAAGGGCAGGCAGTCCGGAGGCCGCGTCGTCGTCGGAACTCAGACCCTCGAACAGTCCCTCGACATCGACGCCGACCTCCTCATAACCGACCTCTGCCCGGTGGACGTCCTCCTCCAGCGCATCGGACGCCTCCACCGTCACAAAGACAACGACCGTCCCGACCGCTACGACTCCCCCAAGTGCATCGTCCTGACGCCGGACGGCGGCGATCTGTCGCCCCTGCTGGACAGTGGACAGTACGCCAACGGCCTCGGTCCGAAGGGCCACGTGTACCCCAACCTAGCCATTCTCGAAGCGACGCGGCGCTTGATCTGCGAACACCCCGAATGGCGCATCCCAAAGATGAACCGCCAACTAGTCGAGCGCGCGACCCATCCCGAGGCGCTGAAGGCCATCTCCGAGGAGAAGGGCGAGAAATGGGAGGAACACACGAAGCAAATCAAGGGCGGCGATATAGGAGACGGGCAAACCGCCAGCGGCGTCACCATCAAGCGTGGCGAGCGGTTCTTCAAGTTTCCAGAGATGACGAATGGCGACGTTCTCTTCAGAGCCAAAGAAGAAAAGATTCGGACGCGGCTCGGCGACGACCGCATAGACCTATCCCTCGACCCGCCTCAGCCCAGCCCGTTCGACGCCTCGAAGAAGATAAACAAGCTGTCCGTCGCCGTGCGCTGGCTGCCGGAGGGAGAGGCGCCGGAGACCCCGTCTCCGACAGAGGGCGGCTTCACGTTCGCCGTCGGTGACCGCCGCTTCGTGTACGACCGCCTAGGGCTGCGCCAACTCTAGGCGGACACAGCCCCGGCGGTCGAGGACCCCATGTGTATGGGGAAAACTGCACTAAACTGATGCAGATGGGTCTATCGCCTCGCATGAGGCTCTTGATGCTAATATATCATTCGTAATCAGCGAAATATAGGATGCTATACATCATCTTAAGCTAGGCCAAAAACCGATTTTGGCCAACCATGGGGTTGACGGCGGAGGAATAGTCTGCTAGGGTGAATATCTGGATTAGGTAAGTTTCAGCAGAGGCAGCTGATGAAACCATCACCACAATCTGCCCTCGAGAATAGCCTTAAACACAGGGAGATTCAATTGGCAAAAGCTAAATACAAGTACGACAAGCTCAATTTCGAGTGCAGGACACTCAGGTCTGCGATCAGTATCCTCAATAATAATACCAGAAACAACAGTGCTTAAACAGCCGCCGGCAACCTATATCTTGGTAGGAGAAGAGATTCACCTATGCACAACATCTTAGATGACCGCCTAATCCGAATGAACCTATCCGACGGCTCACGCGAGAAGGCGTCGCTGCCGGAAGTCTATGCCGCGCTCATGGCGAACGAGGTGGAAGCCTTCACCGCCCTGCGGCCTCACCAGCGACACGCATGGCACGCCTTCCTCGTCCAGCTTGGGGCGATGGCGATGCACAAGGCGGACATGACCGATCCCCCGGCGGACGCCGAGACTTGGTACAACCTCATTCGCGGCCTCACGCTGCCGGACTTCCCCGACGACGAACCTTGTCACTTGGTGGTAGACGACATCACCAAGCCCGCGTTCATGCAGCCGCCCGCGTCCTCTGAAGACAAGGCAACCGAGTACAAGAGCACGGTTCAAACACCTGACGAGCTGGACATGCTGGTTACGTCCAAGAATCATGATGTGAAATCGGCTGTCGCCGTCGCAAGCGAATATGACGACCTGATTCTCGCGCTGATCAGCCTTCAGACTTCAGAGGGGTTCTCGGGGGCGGGCAACTATGGCATCTCGCGGATGAACGGCGGACTGGGCAGCAGACCCGCGTTCAGCGTCACCCCGTCCACCCGAACGGGCGGACATGTCCGACGCGACATCGTCGTGCTGTTGGAGCGATATAACGACCTGTTGGACAACTTTCCCATGAGGGAGGGCGGCGCCGGCCTTCTCTGGACTATTCCATGGGATGGCGCGAAGTCGGAATCGTTGCTCTTGAATGATCTTGACCCTCTTTACATAGAGGTCTGCCGGCGAATACGTCTGCGCGTCGGAGACGACGGAAGGCTACATACCGTCAGGGCGACGTCGAAGTCTGCCCGTATCGAGGCCAAAGCGCTCAACGGCATCACGGGTGACCCTTGGACTCCAGTTGACCAAGGCAGCAACAAGTCGCTGACACTCGCCTCCGGGGGGTTCACCTACAAGCGCACGGTGGACTACCTCGTCAAATGGGATCGGCCAATTCTGTGCAGACCAACGAACGCTGAGATTCACTCTTTGGACACGATGCAACTCGTTGCGCGCGGGATGGTGCGTGGACAAGGAAAGACCGAGGGCTACTACGAGCGTACGATCCCCATTCGGAAGAAACTAGAGTCGGCCATGCTACGTGGAGGCCCAGCGACGGACGATCTCGGCCAGATCGCCAACAAACGCATTGAGCAGATCGGCATAGTCCAACGAATACTCAGCCATGCGATCCAGGTCTTCTTGGCCAGAGGCGAGACCGACAAGGTCAGCCCGGAGCATAGAAACCTCGCTCGTCCCTGGTTGAATAGACTAGACGAGATCGTGGATGACCAATTCTTTGAGGCCCTTCAGACGGAGTTCGAGGCCGATGACAGGGATGAACGGCAGCGCATCCTCAACGAGTGGCTGATGAACGACGACAAGGACGGCGTGGTTGACCACGCCCGCGAGATTCTGGACGACGCCATAGACTCCCTACCATGTCCTGAGATTGAACGTTACAAGGCCCGCGTTGCCGCCGAGGGATTGTTCGAGGGACGCATACGCGGCAACAATGGACTGTCGTTCTTGTTCACGGAGAAAGGAGAGGATAATGACAACTAGCTCGTCTGACACTGCAACGTCGAAAGTGGAAGGTCAAAACGGAGCGCCCCGTACTTGGGGCGACATTGCAACGAAATTCGCTTGGCAGGTGGCCCAGGAAGGCTTCGGGCGAGGTGACTTGGCCGAACTCCGCAGAATGGACCCGGACCGCACCGACTCGCCGGCGCTGATGGGACTGCTGGCTCGGGAAGAACTGTTCGGTCCGCCCGAAGTAGAAAAGAAATGGGCGTTGATCCTTCATGGAATAGCCCTCATGACGCCGAAGGGCGGGGATAATGATAGAGCAACGGCGCATGACGGGCAGATGCCGGTCGGCCGCGCGCTATATCTTGGCGGCGAAACGACCCGGGAGCAGGGATTCTACAGCGAAGCTCGTCTCAAGCGGTTGCTAACCTCGCGCGGCGACATGACTCGAACACTGCTGGCGAGAGCCTTCCGGATGCTGGCCGCTGCAAACGTCACCTTCAGTTGGCGGGAGATGGCGAACTTCATTCGCAACAACGGATTCAACGATACTGCGGCGGAGCGGCACCGACACCGCATCGCCCGCGAATACTTTCAGGCTCAGCGTCGCTTCCAGCCTGACACCACGGAAAGCGAATAGTGAAACCACAACAAGGAGAAACCAAATGACCATCCCAAGATTCCTACAAATCCACACGCTGCACTCCTACCCTGCCGCCCTGCTGAACCGCGACGACAGCGGCCTAGCCAAGCGGATGCCGTTCGGCGGCGCGACTCGGACTCGCGTGTCGTCGCAGTGCCTCAAGCGCCACTGGCGCGTGGCGGACGACGAGTTCGCGGTTGGCAACATCGACGGCGCGGCGGACGCCGTGCGCTCGCGCGAGACCGTCACGCGCAGCATCATGCAGCCCCTCCGTGAATCGGGTAATTACTCCGACGACCTCCTCAACGGAGTCGAGGAAGAGTTCCAGAAGGGAGTGTACGGAGACAAGGGCACGACTAGGAGCGGACGGCAGCCGCTCTTGCTCGGGCTCCCGGAGGTCGAGTACCTCCAAACGCAGGCCAAAACGATCTGCGAGACCCATTCGGAAGATGCGGAGGCCGCCGCCGAAGCCGCCAAGTTGCTGTTCAGCAGCCAGCGCGCCAACGAGCAGCGCGAGAACTTCCACGCGTTCAGGCAGAGCGCAACCTTGCCCGGCGGACTGACCGGCGCGCTGTTCGGCAGAATGGTCACCTCCGACCCCGCAGCGAACATCGAAGCCGCCGTCCACGTCGCCCACGCATTCACCGTACACCCTGAAGAGTCCGAGAGCGACTACTTCTCCGTCGTGGACGACCTGCAAGGCGACGACGAAGACCCGGGCGCGGACCACATCGGCGACGTCGAACTCACCGCCGGCCTCTTCTACGGCTACGTCGTCGTGGACGTGCCCAACTTGGTCTCCAACCTGTCGGGGTCAAAAGTCTTGGCGGGTCAAGTGGTGCATAACCTCATCCACCTGATCGCCACCGTGTCGCCCGGCGCGAAACTCGGCTCCACCGCGCCCTACTCCTACGCCAACCTGATGCTGGTCGAGGCGGGGTCGCGCCAGCCCCGCAGCCTCGCCAACGCCTTCCGATGTCCCGTGAAGAATCCGCAAGTTGACAAGGCGACAAACGCCCTGTCTTCCCATCTGTCCAAGCTGGACAACGCATACGGCGCACGGGAGAGCCGGCGGATCATGTCGGTGGACGACTGCGACGTTCCCAATGCGGAGCGAGTTCCCTTTGACGACCTCGCGTCCTGGGCCGCCGGAGCCGTCCGCGACGGGAAGGCGGCGTGAACCATGCGACACCTCATACTCAACCTCGAATCGCCAATGATGGCGTTCGGCGGCGAGACCATAGACAACTACGGCGTCATCCGTCCATTCCCGGCGGCGTCCATGCTGACCGGGCTGTTCGCCAACGCGCTCGGCTGGCGGCGTGTCGATAGAGCGCGGCACCAGGACTTGCAGGACCGGATCATATTCGCCGCCCGAATCGACCGCAAACCACATGGCGGTCTCAGCATGAGAGACTTTCAGACCGCGCAGTTGAACAAAGACGACAAAGGCTGGACCACCCGAGGGACGCCGGAAGGCCGCGCCGGTGGCGCAAACACTTACAATGCGCCCCACCTGCGCTACCGCGACTACTACGCCGACATGCGCGTCACTGTCGCCTTGCGCCTTGAGTGTGCGGACGAAGAGCCGGCCTTGGAAGAACTAGCGGCCAAACTCGACGAGCCGATGCGCCCCTTGTTCATTGGTCGGAAGCCTTGCCTGCCGTCGACGCGGCTGTGCGGCGGCTTCGTCGATGCTCCGAGCGTACTGGCGGCGCTTCTGGAAACGCCGCTCGCCTGCCCAAAAGAAGCACCGCGGCGAGTGGCGATGCTCTGGCCCGATGGCGAGGGCGTGGACGCCGTCTCCTCCAACCGTGATTATATGCTCACCGACGAACGCAACTGGGTCTCAGGTCTTCACGGCGGCGGTCGACTGGTGCATGAGGGCAGCGCGGACAAGGACTGCTTCGGAATCAAGGAGAAACAGCCATGACCACCAACATGATACGCGCCGACATAGACCTGCGCTCCTTCTACCGCTGGGCCGGATCGAGAGGCATGATCAGCCGAAACGCTTTCGACCCCGGCTTCGCCATGCACTGCCTCATTACCGAGAGCTTCGGGCGCGAGACCGCGCCAAAGCCGTTCCGCGTCATCATCCCTCGCGAGCGCAAGAGCGGGCGCGGCACGTTCTACGGATATGCCGCCTGCGACGCCGACGAGCTCCGAGACGAGGCGCGAACCTTCGCGTGTCCGCTCCAGTCCAAGATACTCCCCGCCTCGAGCATCGACAGCAAGACCATGCCCGAATCGTGGCGAACCGGGCAGCGTCTGGGATTCGAGGTCCTGATCCGCCCCGTCGTGAGACACGCGCGAGACTCCGACGAGGCGGGCAAGAAGATGAGAGAGCAGGACGCCTTCCAGTCGGAGGCGGAACGCCACGCCAAAGGGGAGATGAAGCGCAGCCGTGCGGAAGTTTACAAGGATTGGCTGTCCGACAGGCTCGCCCGGCGCGGCGCGCGCCTCGAGGAGGCGAGCTTGAAATCCTTCCAGAGGGTCCGCGTGGTTCGCAAACTTCGCGCCCGCGCATCCGAAGGCCCCGACGCCGTGATGCAGGGAACCCTCACTGTGACCGACCCCGCAGAGTTCGCAGACCTCGTGGCAAACGGAGTCGGACGCCATCGCGCCTACGGATACGGGATGCTTCTGCTGCGTCCCGCCCGCGAATGACCGCATATCTAGCACCTTAACAACCGAATAACGCAAACCGGAGGCGAATATACATGCTGAGAGGCAGACTCGGACTTGAGACGGCAAGAATTCCACACGCCGACCGCCAGGGGCTTCTCTGGCTGAGTCGAGGGGCGCTGACCGTCCGGGACGGCACTCTGCGCTTCGAGCGCCAGGCCGCCCCCGATTCGGGAAGCCCCCTCGACTCCGGCGAATACGGCATCCCCTTCCAGTCCCTCTCGATGATACTGCTGGGTCCCGGCTCCACCGTCAGCCACGACGCCCTCCGACTCATGGCCCGTCACGGCACCGCGCTAGTCGCCGTCGGAGAGGATGGCGTCAGATGCTACACCGCTCCGCCCCTGATGCCCGACACCTCCGACGTCGCCCGACGGCAGATGCGCGCGTGGGGCGACGCCGAGGGCAGCCGAATCGTAGTGGCCCGCAAGATGTACGCGATGCGTCTAGGCGAAGTGCTGCCCCACCAGAACATCGAGGCGCTGCGCGGAATCGAGGGCGCCCGAATGAAGCGCACCTACCAAAACCTCGCCCAGCGCTACGGCATCGTGTGGAGAGGCCGACGCTACGACCGCGCCAACCCGCTCGCCGCCGACATCCCCAACCAGGCCATCAACCACGCATCCGTCGCCGTCACCTCGGCGGCCGTGATCGCCGTAATGTCCGTCGGCGCGGTCCCCCAACTGGGGTTCATACACGAACAGAGCGGCGACGCTTTCGCGCTGGACATCGCCGACCTGTTCCGCGACACGGTGCTGCTCCCTGCGGCGTTCAAGTCCGCGAAGTCCGCCATGGAAAACCCCAGGATCAACATCGAAAGGAACACCCGCCGCACGACGGGAGAGATGCTGCGGACCGAGCGCGTGATTCCCAAGATGATAGACCGCATCAAAGTACTCTTCCAGGACATCACTCCGCCCGAAGACAAAGACGAGTCGGAAACGCCGTCGGGCGACAGTTAGCGAGGCGCCAAGTGACAGTGGTAGTCACAGTCAACGTAGAGGCGAGATACAGGGGATTCCTGGCGTCCGTGATGCTGGAGATAGCCCCCGGCGTCTATACCAGCCCCCGAATGACGACCGGGATCAGAGACCGGATCTGGGATGTCCTCAGCCGCTGGTACTACGACTCCGGCCGAGGGGCGATAGTAATGACCTGGACCGACTCCACGGCAGTCGGCGAACAACGGATACGACTCTTGGGCGAGGCCCCCAAGACCATCGTGGACGCCGACGGGGTGTACTTGGTAAAGTACAACTAACATTATTCGGTTTACGAATACTCTTGGCCGTGTTCAATCACGTTGTCAAGAGGCTCCCCCGCACACGCGGGGATAGACCCAATCGCGCCGTCACGCAGGACAGGAAGCGGAGGGCTCCCCCGCACACGCGGGGATAGACCGTTGGAGCATCTGGCGCTCGCCCGGGACGCCCTGGCTCCCCCGCACACGCGGGGATAGACCTATCTAAGGAAGCTCCCCCGCACACGCGGGGATGGCTCCCCCGCACACGCGGGGATAGACCTAACAGCCTCCCTAGAGGCTCATAGAGCATCTCGGCTCCCCCGCACACGCGGGGATAGACCTGACCTCCGTAATGTGCAAGTTATGTGCAAGTTGGCTCCCCCGCACACGCGGGGATAGACCTCCTCCGCCCCTGCGCGCCGTCGAGGCGCGCGTGGCTCCCCCGCACACGCGGGGATAGACCGCTGCCGAGCCTGCCGCGACTGCCGAAGCTGCCGGCTCCCCCGCACACGCGGGGATAGACCGGCGTTGTCCGACGTGAGGAGATTGCCCGGGTCGGCTCCCCCGCACACGCGGGGATAGACCGCAGCCGGTGAGCTGGGCGCCGCCCGGCCTGCCGGCTCCCCCGCACACGCGGGGATAGACCGATCAACTCGTCCTCCGGCTCGTCGTCGTCCAAGGCTCCCCCGCACACGCGGGGATAGACCCAGGCGGCGCCGTAAGAGTATTTGACTGTTCTAGGCTCCCCCGCACACGCGGGGATAGACCCCAGAAAACCAAGGAGAAGATAATGGCGATACGGGCTCCCCCGCACACGCGGGGATAGACCGGTTTCTTCCCCGACTGCGTACAGTCCTCCGTTGGCTCCCCCGCACACGCGGGGATAGACCCTACACGGCAAACACCAGAATCAGCGTCACAGAGGCTCCCCCGCACACGCGGGGATAGACCTCCATTCGGGCGGGTGCCACTCAGGAACCCCGGGGCTCCCCCGCACACGCGGGGATAGACCGGCTTCAGCATAGGAGATCCCATCTGACTATCAGGCTCCCCCGCACACGCGGGGATAGACCTGGCACAGCGTTGATCTGCAAGGCATGACGCTCGGCTCCCCCGCACACGCGGGGATAGACCCATCGAGGATTTGGACACCAACTTACGCTACATGGCTCCCCCGCACACGCGGGGATAGACCTCCGGGCTATTGCTTCCAGCAGGCCGGATGGCGGGCTCCCCCGCACACGCGGGGATAGACCTCACGAACCCAGTCAGGGGTTCGGGGAACCCAGGGCTCCCCCGCACACGCGGGGATAGACCCCCGCCGAAGACACGTGCGTAGAGCTTGATGACGGCTCCCCCGCACACGCGGGGATAGACCGATTCGGACGACGCCTCGTTCGTCGAGGGCGAAGGCTCCCCCGCACACGCGGGGATAGACCGTAGGTGGCGTCCACCCTGAATGTGCTGTGGGGGGCTCCCCCGCACACGCGGGGATAGACCCGTTCCTGACCAGAGGGGGCAGGGAAGACATTGGGCTCCCCCGCACACGCGGGGATAGACCGAGGAGTACGAGGAGTACGGGCCGCACGCGACCGGCTCCCCCGCACACGCGGGGATAGACCGCCATCGCAAGGCGCAGATATGCGTGGCAGTCAGGCTCCCCCGCACACGCGGGGATAGACCGTCACCATCGAGGACTGAAAACTGGGCGCGTCTGGCTCCCCCGCACACGCGGGGATAGACCGCACTTCCACACCTACGCAAAGTCTAGCCAATGGGCTCCCCCGCACACGCGGGGATAGACCGGCGAGATTGTAGCCATCAATCTCGGCATGGACGGCTCCCCCGCACACGCGGGGATAGACCCAGACCACTGTGAATACTACATCAGAGCCGGCAGGCTCCCCCGCACACGCGGGGATAGACCTCCTTTGTCGTATGACCAAAGGTGCTTGCCGGCGGCTCCCCCGCACACGCGGGGATAGACCTCACCTGCGACGCCGACGTATGGTGATCTCTCCGGCTCCCCCGCACACGCGGGGATAGACCTGTGCCACCTTCTGGACGGTATCGTCCGTAGTCGGCTCCCCCGCACACGCGGGGATAGACCGAGCTTGTACGATAGCTCCATCCATCCCCTCCGGGCTCCCCCGCACACGCGGGGATAGACCAGTCCCACCGAGTGTGATAGGATCTAGCTATCCGGCTCCCCCGCACACGCGGGGATAGACCTGATTTCCCGGGAAACCCAGGCCCCTTGGGCGTGGCTCCCCCGCACACGCGGGGATAGACCCTCTCGCATAGTGCGATGTGGTTGTCCGGGCAGGGCTCCCCCGCACACGCGGGGATAGACCCGGACATTTGATGATCATGACCTGCTTGGGTCGGGCTCCCCCGCACACGCGGGGATAGACCGCCGCCGCCGCCGCGGCCGTCCACGCCAAAGCCGGCTCCCCCGCACACGCGGGGATAGACCGTCGTTCACCGACATACTAACCACGCCAAAGCCGGCTCCCCCGCACACGCGGGGATAGACCGTCGTTCACCGACATACTAACCACGATCCACCCGGCTCCCCCGCACACGCGGGGATAGACCTTCGTAGGCGTATGCCTCCGACCCCAATGTGGAGGCTCCCCCGCACACGCGGGGATAGACCTGATTTCCCGGGAAACCCAGGCCCCTTGGGCGCGGCTCCCCCGCACACGCGGGGATAGACCGCGTAAGTGCTAATCTGCGGGTTGCGGACAGGCGGCTCCCCCGCACACGCGGGGATAGACCTCCATCGGGATCACCGTCCTGGCCGACGACCCGGGCTCCCCCGCACACGCGGGGATAGACCTTTTGCAGCATGGGACCCCATGAGCCTGCTGCTGGCTCCCCCGCACACGCGGGGATAGACCCCGTGTACATAACTTGCATGACTTGTGCGATAAGGCTCCCCCGCACACGCGGGGATAGACCGCGCGAAAACGCGACTGAGGAAGACCTAGCGTAGGCTCCCCCGCACACGCGGGGATAGACCGGCTCTCGTCAAGACTGGGCGCTTGAATCTGGGGGCTCCCCCGCACACGCGGGGATAGACCGATGATGCCGATCTTCGACTCATGAGGATCACCGGCTCCCCCGCACACGCGGGGATAGACCGCGTCGGCCGGCCGACGGCCGACAGGAGGAGAGGGCTCCCCCGCACACGCGGGGATAGACCCTGATATAGTTCGGCCAACTCCATCGCCGCTTTGGCTCCCCCGCACACGCGGGGATAGACCCGTCCAGCGCCAGGACCTCTCGCCCATCGAGCAGGCTCCCCCGCACACGCGGGGATAGACCCCCCGGCCATGACCGCGAGCGCGGCGAGCGTGAGGCTCCCCCGCACACGCGGGGATAGACCTATGATTGCTGTACGGCTTATCCATGCCTAACAGGCTCCCCCGCACACGCGGGGATAGACCCGGCTCAGGACCCGTCCGCCTTCTGGGAGTTCGGGCTCCCCCGCACACGCGGGGATAGACCTCGATATTTCTTCCGCATAGTTCTCTCCTTTATGGCTCCCCCGCACACGCGGGGATAGACCTCGTTCAGCGCGATGGGAAACATTGAGTACATCGGCTCCCCCGCACACGCGGGGATAGACCTTCGGTCTTTGCCTGCTGCCTATCCATGGAGGGGGCTCCCCCGCACACGCGGGGATAGACCCTGGCGGACATTCTCGACGAAATGGCGGTCTTTGGCTCCCCCGCACACGCGGGGATAGACCTCACAGCTAGAGAATCGCATGGTCGGGCCGTCGGGCTCCCCCGCACACGCGGGGATAGACCTTCGTAGGTGGGGTTGTATAGTCCGGCGTCTCCGGCTCCCCCGCACACGCGGGGATAGACCGAGTCCGCGATCCGGCGGATTCGCTCGATATGCGGCTCCCCCGCACACGCGGGGATAGACCCCACCGCGACGATGGACAGGTGCTGATACGGATGGCTCCCCCGCACACGCGGGGATAGACCGCCCTACGTGGCGGAATACAACGACACTCTCAGGGCTCCCCCGCACACGCGGGGATAGACCGAGCGGCAAGGGCAGCTCCGCGACGACTCTCGCGGCTCCCCCGCACACGCGGGGATAGACCGAGGTCCACGATCTCAGACTATCTCCGGCTGCTGGCTCCCCCGCACACGCGGGGATAGACCCTCGTACTCGATCTCGATCTCATAGGGGCCCATGGCTCCCCCGCACACGCGGGGATAGACCTAACTCAGGAGGATGCCATGACTACACAGGCGCGGCTCCCCCGCACACGCGGGGATAGACCGAGCGAGACTCTGCCGGCGACTATCACGGGCACGGCTCCCCCGCACACGCGGGGATAGACCGCTCAGCTCCGCGACGACTCTCGCCGAGCTGCTGGCTCCCCCGCACACGCGGGGATAGACCGTGCTTGCGGACCAGTTGAGGCAGCGGTTCGAGGGCTCCCCCGCACACGCGGGGATAGACCTACACGTCCGACGCGCGGTAGCCGTCGCCGTCCGGCTCCCCCGCACACGCGGGGATAGACCGTGGTGGAAGAAGAACTGGAAATGGCTCGTCCCGGCTCCCCCGCACACGCGGGGATAGACCCGCGGCCGCGGACGGATCGATCAAGCACCGCTCGGCTCCCCCGCACACGCGGGGATAGACCCTGGATACGCGATATCGTTCTGCACGGCAGCCTGGCTCCCCCGCACACGCGGGGATAGACCGAGGTTGACAGGCGCCCGTATGCCCGCGTATGAGGCTCCCCCGCACACGCGGGGATAGACCTCTGAGCGGGCGAAAGCCGCCGCCCAGACACGGGGCTCCCCCGCACACGCGGGGATAGACCGGCGGGCCTCTTTTCTTTCCCGGAAGAAAGGCTGGCTCCCCCGCACACGCGGGGATAGACCGGCGGGCCTGAATCGAGTCTCGCCCATAGAGCCGGCTCCCCCGCACACGCGGGGATAGACCGCAGGCGCCGGCCTCGTGCCGCTCTCCCGCGACGATACCACCGGCTCCCCCGCACACGCGGGGATAGACCCGCTTCGATAGTCCAGAACGCGGAGCTCGTGGTGGCTCCCCCGCACACGCGGGGATAGACCGGACAGCGACGCCACACCGCCGGAGGCGTGGTAGGCTCCCCCGCACACGCGGGGATAGACCGCTCCACACCACATACGACGGCGCCCTACTCGCGGCTCCCCCGCACACGCGGGGATAGACCCGCGCTTCTTCACCCCTGCGGGCGGGCGGCGGGGGCTCCCCCGCACACGCGGGGATAGACCGTCGTACACCGACATACTGACCACGATCCACCCGGCTCCCCCGCACACGCGGGGATAGACCCGACCGCGGCATCGTGAGCTACGCCACGGCGCGACGGCTGCTGCCGGCTCCCCCGCACACGCGGGGATAGACCTTTTCCGCGCAAGCCCAGCGGCCGGAGTTGACGGGCTCCCCCGCACACGCGGGGATAGACCCGCCGCGACGTCCAGGTTGTTGTCACGTTTGAAGGCTCCCCCGCACACGCGGGGATAGACCGCCGTCCGCGTTTTTGAGCCATGAGTCATAGCTGGCTCCCCCGCACACGCGGGGATAGACCGTTTCCAAGGTATCGAGGGTCTGATAAACATGGGGCTCCCCCGCACACGCGGGGATAGACCGATGCCATATAAAGACCCTGCCCACCGCCGTCGGGCTCCCCCGCACACGCGGGGATAGACCTCGCCTAGGCCATGAGCCAGAGGCACACAGGTAGGCTCCCCCGCACACGCGGGGATAGACCGCGAACAAATGCCCCCCCAAGCGGAAAGAAAAAGGCTCCCCCGCACACGCGGGGATAGACCCCAGAAGAGAGTTCCAGCCACTAGTTTTACGGCGGCTCCCCCGCACACGCGGGGATAGACCTTGGGTGTCCGACGTGAGGAGGTTGCCGGGATCGGCTCCCCCGCACACGCGGGGATAGACCTCAGGCCCAGGATTCCCATTGCGTAGGTCCGGAGGCTCCCCCGCACACGCGGGGATAGACCCGTCCTTCGGCCCTGGGTGTTGTGGACTGCCTTGGCTCCCCCGCACACGCGGGGATAGACCCGGGGTAGACCGGGTCGTCGTACGCGCTGAGGCGGCTCCCCCGCACACGCGGGGATAGACCTCGCTGCCGTCGTTTGCTGGGCATTCATGGACTGGCTCCCCCGCACACGCGGGGATAGACCTCCGATGGCGCTCAGGTTCTCCTCGCACGCCCAGGCTCCCCCGCACACGCGGGGATAGACCCTCAAGAATCACTGGGGGACGGAAGCCGAGCCCGGCTCCCCCGCACACGCGGGGATAGACCCAGGTCAAGGGCCTTTGGGCGTCTCACCATCCGGGCTCCCCCGCACACGCGGGGATAGACCCGGTGACTTGGTTGACGCCCGTGCCTCCAGTGCGGCTCCCCCGCACACGCGGGGATAGACCCCGGAGTTTCGCAAGGTTTCCCGCGCGAGTTAGGGCTCCCCCGCACACGCGGGGATAGACCGTTACATAGCTTCATGACGTTCTCCTTTCGTCAGGCTCCCCCGCACACGCGGGGATAGACCCGACCCTGTAATCTAGTAGCGACGCAAAGGAGAGGCTCCCCCGCACACGCGGGGATAGACCGCTCCCCACGCCCGCGCCGGAGTCCACCAGGCCGGCTCCCCCGCACACGCGGGGATAGACCGGTAGTGGCGGGGTGGAGGGGAAGCATAGTCCCGGCTCCCCCGCACACGCGGGGATAGACCTGACGAGAGGAGATAGCTGTGACGCTCAGAGGAGGCTCCCCCGCACACGCGGGGATAGACCCGACACGATGAGGATCCAGATGAAGAGCGAGACGGCTCCCCCGCACACGCGGGGATAGACCTGACGAGAGGAGATAGCTGTGACGCTCAGAGGAGGCTCCCCCGCACACGCGGGGATAGACCGAGCCATTTCATCCGAACCCTCTGCAGATCGACGGCTCCCCCGCACACGCGGGGATAGACCGCTGGCACAGAACCCAGATGGGAGATAGACCATGGCTCCCCCGCACACGCGGGGATAGACCACGGTCACCATCCCTCTTTTCTGTCAAGCCGCTGGCTCCCCCGCACACGCGGGGATAGACCGTTCGGTTTCAGGCGATGATGGAGTCTGGGCTTGGCTCCCCCGCACACGCGGGGATAGACCCTATGCCCCGCGTTGTTCCTTCGGCGGCTTCTCGGCTCCCCCGCACACGCGGGGATAGACCGATTATTCAGGCCGGCCTACCATCGTCACCGGCGGCTCCCCCGCACACGCGGGGATAGACCGGCAACGAGGTCTATGGTCCAGTCCTCGACCCGGGCTCCCCCGCACACGCGGGGATAGACCGATCACGCTCAAGGGCGGCAAGGTCGAGACCTAGGCTCCCCCGCACACGCGGGGATAGACCGCGGCAAAGGCTTACGCCAAGCAGCTCCCAGCCGGCTCCCCCGCACACGCGGGGATAGACCCCATAGAGGACGCTAGGATGCCCATAGACAACCGGCTCCCCCGCACACGCGGGGATAGACCTCGGGTTCGCATCCCACCGCATCCGCATCGGGAGGCTCCCCCGCACACGCGGGGATAGACCGTCCCGATGCCAGCCGTGCCAGAACCGACGACTGGCTCCCCCGCACACGCGGGGATAGACCCATGAGAATCGCGTTTCGAGACGACTCTTGCCAGGCTCCCCCGCACACGCGGGGATAGACCGGCTACCGCGCCGTCGTCTATCGACATGGTGACGGCTCCCCCGCACACGCGGGGATAGACCGCGGGCCGGCCCTAGCCATAGCTGGGCCGAGGCGGCTCCCCCGCACACGCGGGGATAGACCGTGGTTGGCGAGTATGCCGACAAGCGACGCCTTGGCTCCCCCGCACACGCGGGGATAGACCGGTGAGCGGGGTTCTGCCGCATTCTAAGGGGGTGGCTCCCCCGCACACGCGGGGATAGACCGGTGAGCGGGGTTCTGCCGCATTCTAAGGGGGTGGCTCCCCCGCACACGCGGGGATAGACCCGCGGCTGTACAGGCTTCCCTGCGCCTTGTACGGGCTCCCCCGCACACGCGGGGATAGACCCATGGAACTGGAGGCTGAAGTTGAAGACGGGTTGGCTCCCCCGCACACGCGGGGATAGACCGTCGTCACGCCCCGAGACATGCGGCGCGCTCACGGCTCCCCCGCACACGCGGGGATAGACCGATCGTATTCCCGTTCACTGATAGGATGATTGAGGCTCCCCCGCACACGCGGGGATAGACCCCGGACGTGTGGCCGTCCAGGTCGAGGGCCGCGGGCTCCCCCGCACACGCGGGGATAGACCGTGGATACCCTGGACGACGATCAAGGCAGTAGTGGCTCCCCCGCACACGCGGGGATAGACCTCGAGGCGTCTTCTCTGGTTTTCACCGGAGGGAGGCTCCCCCGCACACGCGGGGATAGACCCGTGAGCAGTCGTCGGTTCTGGTTGTACGCCGTGGCTCCCCCGCACACGCGGGGATAGACCTCGAGCCCGCAGTCTACGTCGTGGCACGGTCCCGGCTCCCCCGCACACGCGGGGATAGACCTCAGCCCGGTCAATGTCTCGCTTGGGCCAGCGCGGCTCCCCCGCACACGCGGGGATAGACCCTGGTTCCGAGCACTTGCGCGCGGTGTGCCAACGGCTCCCCCGCACACGCGGGGATAGACCCTGGTCTGGGTACGCTTGCGCTGCGCTCTGCCCGGCTCCCCCGCACACGCGGGGATAGACCCCTTGCCAATCTGGGGGAGCCGACCGATAGGCTGGCTCCCCCGCACACGCGGGGATAGACCCGTGCGGCGTGTCTCGCGGCGCGAGACCTGGCTGGCTCCCCCGCACACGCGGGGATAGACCGCGATCCTCGATGCCTGCTCCGGCGTGGTCTATGGCTCCCCCGCACACGCGGGGATAGACCGCCAGGGCCAGAGTCGGCGGGGGGAGAGCCTACGGCTCCCCCGCACACGCGGGGATAGACCTATGCCAACCCTACGGATGCACCATTACCTAGTGGCTCCCCCGCACACGCGGGGATAGACCTCGGCAGTCAGTGTGACCGTGATATCCATCCCAGGCTCCCCCGCACACGCGGGGATAGACCATCCTCTCCCCAGCTCAGCAGCTCCAGCCGATCGGCTCCCCCGCACACGCGGGGATAGACCTCCTCTCGGACAGCCGCGAGGGGGAGTCGTCACGGCTCCCCCGCACACGCGGGGATAGACCGATTACCGACGCCCTGCTCGACCTCTGGGAGGAGGCTCCCCCGCACACGCGGGGATAGACCTCCTGTGCATCCCCAAGATTGCGTCAAGCAGTCGGCTCCCCCGCACACGCGGGGATAGACCGTCCTCATCCCTGAAAGACCTGAGGTAGAGGTAGGCTCCCCCGCACACGCGGGGATAGACCCCGCCCTGCGTCTGGTCTCTATACCAGGTACATGGCTCCCCCGCACACGCGGGGATAGACCCTCCGACCTGGCCGCGATGTTGTTCTGCACGGTGGCTCCCCCGCACACGCGGGGATAGACCTACAGAAGCTTGGGCTGCAAGGCGACGCTGACTGGCTCCCCCGCACACGCGAGGATAGACCGGCTGCGCTTGGCGCGAGGATCGGGCTGCCCGCGGCTCCCCCGCACACGCGAGGATAGACCTGGGACACAGGCTATAAAGCCGCGGCGAGAGGCGGCTCCCCCGCACACGCGAGGATAGACCTGATGGAACGGTCCCCGAGACTGAGAGACGCCCGGCTCCCCCGCACACGCGAGGATAGACCCCTGGAAATCTGGATGGAACGGGAAGCCAAGTACGGCTCCCCCGCACACGCGAGGATAGACCCTTGGACCGCGACGACGCCAGAGGTCGGCGCACTCACCACAGATGCAGCGTCGAAGGGTGTCTGCGCCGGCTCGACTTCTCCCGCGCCGCGTGTCGGGGGACTTCAGCGAGGCACTTGCAGGTTTGGAGAATCATGGGGAGGCTTCCGCTTGGTTCTTGAGCGCAATGATGTTATCAACGATGCCTTTGAGTGATGTACTGGTCTTACCACATTGAGCAGCACCTTCGACGATGCGTTGAATCACTACGGGGCTCTTAAGTGCTTGGGCCTTTTGAGGGATACCGAAGTCCGATTTGGACTTGGAAAGCAATCGCTCAAATAGGTCGCTTCCTATTTCATCTGACAGAGTTTTCTCCAAGTTGACCTTAAAGCAGGCACCAAAATCCTCAACAAAGTCGGGCCAGTCCTGTTCCTCTTTCCCAAGAAGTCGTAGAAGATATCTGTTATCTTCTAGTTTAGCGCCACCATTGTTGTAATCTCCGTCCCAGACGACATACACGGGAATACCAAGCTGGCGGAAGATTACCAATGGCCTATCCAGATTGTTCTTTCCGTTGCATGGGATGACGGCCACTCCAAGTCTGTCGAAGTCCTGATGCATTGATTTTGCAACTCCGATAATTGCAGTTCGGTCGTCTTCACCTTCTACCAACACTACAATATCTGCAAAAAATCCTTCATTCATCCAGGGAGTCATTAGAGCCTGAAGACGAGGTCGAAGTGTCTGAGAAGTGAATTTCTCACCTTGCCTACAGCTCGCGTCCCATAGATCGTCAGCAACAGCTTCCATATCTGCTATCGTGAGATGTGTACGTCGTGGCTTACCATCACCATGGGAAACCTTGCGTAGGACACGTATCTGGTCAAAGCGGTCTAGCCCAATAAATAATGGGGAGTGAGTAGCATAAATGACCTGAGTACTTTCGGCGACGCCCGGTATCGTTCCCGAGGCAAAATCCCACAAGACTGAAGCTAGATGACGCTGACGGCTTGGATGCTGGTATAGCTCCGGTTCCTCGATTGCCAGCACTAGGTTAGGTAATTGAGGATCAACAGTTCGTGTGCCAATCTTAGTTTCCTCCCGTGTTCTGTCATTTGACGCCGGCTCCGAACGTCTAATGGCGTCAAGATGCTGTAACATTGTTATGATAAAGGCCCGTTGGAGACCGTGCCCAGTCCTCTCAACCATTGATTCGTATTCATCCTCCATCAATTTAACTCGTGCTTGCGGCATAGGGATTGGGATGTCCACAAGTTCAGACCAGTCTAGAAGAACCTTCGTCTCTGGGACATAGAATTGGAGTGTACTTGACAAGTCATCTGCTAACGTGTCTAATTCTGTGAGCTTCTTTGGGTCCATGACTTCCTTGTATTGATCCTGCGTATGTTGTTTGAAATTTGCAACCTCTGGTCGCTCTGCGAGCACATTTCGAACCACTAGATCCATTATTTCCGTTACCGATGCTCCTCTCCCCTCAGTTGCGTCCTCCTGTGCGTCTCTTACGGCCGGTATGAATATAAATCTGGTATATCGCCCCAAATAACCTTGACCCACTCCTGTGAATCCAAAGAATTGCCCATCATCCCTTTGCAGTGAACATTCGTCGGGATTCCGGTTCTCCCATTCGGTCAATTCTCTGCGCACTGCATCTGCTGATGTGGCAGAAGGTAACGATGAGTACTCTGTGGTCTTCCTAATCTCATTGTATGCTCGCCTAACATCCATAGCGCCACCGGCATCCCTGACGGAAACGAAATCGGGATTCTGTAGCCTCATTCCATGATAAGTGCCTGACTTACCCTGTTCGGGATTAGAAAAAATTCGAACGACTGTGAGGCTATCGTTGTTAACATAAGCCGAGAAAAATCCTGTTGCTTCTTGACTAAGGTCCACGAATGTGATTGCAATCTCAATATCCTGAGTCATGTCTTCTGAGTAAAAGTCCTCTGGCGTCACTCTGGCTGATGCGTTATAGAAAAGTTCTAGAGCACTCAAGAACGAGGACTTCCCAGAACCGTTTCGCCCTACCAGAGCCGTAAGGGAGTCACAAGGCAAGGTTTCGTCCAAGATAGACCGAAAATTCTTCACACGTAGTTTTTGAATGATCATTGCTTTTGTTGTCTCACTCGGGTAAAGTTATATTGCCCTCGAATATTCTGGTGAAAGTAGGAACCCTTGGATGAGGCTTGCATCAGGCCCTGGTGAGCTGCCTTAGGTACACCATGGTACTGATAAACGCCGCCACTATGGAACTCAAGCTCCAGAGTCTGCGTCTCGTCGTCATATCCGACCGACCGGATGTTACTTGAACTAACTGGCTGTGGCTCCATCAACATTTCCTTTTCCGTACTCAGCCCGCACCTCCATAGGCTTGGTCATCTCGTCCATTCCCAGCCAGCAGTGCTGCACCAGCTTGTCTCGGCCATCACAAGCGCCCCTCTGCCCACCGGACTACGGCTTCGGCAATCTCGACAGCATTGGTGTACTCTTCTTCGGCGACTGACTCATAGGCTCCCGGGTAGCGGGTCAACGTCGCGTAATCGGTAAGGTCCGCGGCTTGGCGGACCGCATCTGGAATATCCTCTCCCGAATCTTCTAGAAGCGACAAGAGCCGGGCCAAGTCATGCACGTAGGGGAAGTTGACGTTGTGCATGACCAGCAACGCTTTGACGGCCTTCTCTGCCGCCTGCTGAGCGTCGAAGCAAAGGTCTTCCAGATAGTCCTCCGGGGCACGGCGCTTGGCCCGCGCGAGGTTGCCTCTGGCGCGGTTCAACCATTCGCGCGGGTCATCTTGCGGAAAGCGTTCACGATGCGTCATACAGCAGCATCCCTTCCCGCAGAGCGGGTTTGTACACCAGCGCGTGGCTGTCCTTGTATCTCTCTATATCCTCAGGGGTCGCCACCACGATGTCGAGGGACGCCTCGACACCGTACAGGCTGCGCCGGATCTCTACGCCGAGCCGCCGTCGGTGAACCCCCGACTTGATTACGAGTAGGTCCAGGTCGCTGTGCGGTCCCATTTCGCCGCGCGCGGCGGAGCCGAAGAGGATTATCTTCTCGGGCTGGGCAACCTCGACGATTCGCCGCACGATATCGTCCACGTCGTTCATGGTTAGGGCGGTGTTTCCCAAAGATGTCTCGTTCATAGCCGGCCGCCGCTAGTTGCCAAAGTGGTCCTCCATCATGCAGCCGGTGTCGTACCCTCCCGGAGGGAACCAGATCGGTCTGCACCAGGGCCTGTACTCCGCTATCCTGCCGCCCGTTACGTTTACGTCATAGCTGCCGTTGGAGTTCTTCGACACGCTGACGGTTATCCCGCCGCCTATGCTCCTGGATTCTCCGTCCGCAATGACGGAGAAGTCGTCGCGGCCGTAGCCCACGTCGGATTCGTAGTCGGGGTTGTCGGAGTTGTATAGGGCCGGGCCGACCCGCGCGTTGATGCCCGTGCCGTTGGTCTGGTCGTACCGGCTCACCATCACGCCGTCATATCGAATGGGACGCCGCTGGTTCGGACTTGCGGGGTCATAGACCACGTCGTTGGTGTCGCGATAGACGGCATTCCGTTCGTCCAGTACCTCCAGGGTGGTGAAGGCGCCGGGCCGTCCGGAGTGAATGACTAAGAACTGGAATCCGCTCTCTCTGGGTCTGGCCAGCGTGTAGGTTCCCTGGTCCGAAAGATGCAGCGCCACGTCTTCCGGCTCGATCCAGCCGGCGGCGTACCGGTTGATGGCCAGGGTGGACGGCATATCCTGATACCACCCGGTGGGCCTGGCGAAGCTCAGTTCAGACATGAAGTCGTGGGGGTTGCTGTAGAAGTTGGGCATCTGGTACGGCTGGTTGGGGTTCGGCCTCCAGGGAAGTTCGGTATATGAGTGGGGCCAGAACATCCAGGCGTGGCCGATTTCGTGGACCAGAGTCATCATTACGGCGTGTTTCAGGCTGACGAGTCCAAACTCCGCATAGCCGTTCCACGCCGACCCGCCGGAGTAGCTTCTGACGTCGTTCAGCAAAAAGCGATTCAGCGCGCCGGGCGTACCCCATCGGCAGCCGGGCCTGTTCGGGTCGTTCGGGTCGCATCCCACAACGCCAATCAGGACGAACCACTGGTCCTCCACCTCCTGCGGGGTTGCGCTGCCGCTCGCCTGAAACTCCTCGCCTGCGACGAAAGTCATCCGCAGCTTGCCCTGAGAGATTTTGCGAAAGTACGCGGCTACGTTGTCGTTGAGCGCATCGACCGCTTCCGCCATGCTCATGTCTATCCGGGAGCCGTCGTCATTCGGCCATCCCTGAGCGTCGGATGGCGCCCTGGCAATGTCCACGGCTATCTCCAGATTGCCCAGGGAGTAGTATGTAGGGTCTGCGGGTATGTCCAAGTGAGTGCGCTCTGGATGCTTGCTCATCAAGGTGCATCCTTCGAATCCCATGAGGCCGTAGCGGACGTAGCTGCCGTTGCCGAACCAGCGTATTAGGGACAGGGGATCTTGGCCGCCCAGGTCCGGCAGCCCCGCGGCGGTCCAGGGCGAACTGGGGTTGGGCGGCGGGTCGCAGTCGTACGGATTGGACTCCCTCCACCAGGGTTTTGGATCCGCCAGCCACTCGTGGTCGTTCCAGTGGTCGTAACGCTGGACTGGGATGGGGGTTGGGATGGGGACGGGAGTGACGGTGGCCAGTGCCCTGGCGGTTTGCTCGGCAGAGGCCTTGGCGGCGGCCTGCCTTTGGGCTTCGGCGGCATCGGCTCGTGCGCCGGCCGCGGCTAGGGCGTTGGCCTCGGACACGGCGTTTGCGGCGGCTATGGCTGTATCAGTGTTCAGGTTGGGAAATCCGACGGGGTTGCTCAGGACCTTGTTCAGCGCATCGGCCACGGCGTCGGCGTCGGCGTTGGTCTGGGAGACGGCGTGAGCTACGGCCCCCTTGAGGTCGTTAGGAGATTGGATGATGTATTCCAGGGCTAGGGTCACGGCCGCGGCCATGTCATCGGACATTCCTTTTGCAGCGGGATCGACGGGCAGAGGGGCAGCGGACATGCTGCCCACGGCCTCGTCGAAAGCCCTGGCTACGGCCTCGGGATCGGCGTTGGTTTTGGATACGGCGTGCGCTATGGCCGCGTCCCGGTCGCCGCGATTGCCGCTGTTGAAATAGTAATCCAGGGCTATGGGCATGGCCGCGCTCAGGGCCTGGGCAGCGGCGTTGATTTTCGCGGCGGCGGTGGCGGTGGCTGCCGCGCTGTGGTCAACAGTGGGAGCAGGAACGGGGGTAGAGGTAGGATCGGGGCCGGGACCGGGAGCAGGCGTAGGATCGGAGTCGGGAATTGGAGTAGGTGTGGGATCTAGGGCAGGACTGGGTGTCGGATCAGCCGCGACCTCGGCCATGACCGCTGCGACGGCCTCGGCTACGACGGCGGCTATGGCCTCATCCCTGTCGTCAGCAGTAGGTGTAGGACCGGGGCTAGGACTGGGAGATGGACCGACTTTGCCCCCGGCCACAGCCGCAGCGACGGCCTCAGCTACGGCCTTGTCTATGGCGGCGGCTATCGCTTCATCCCTGTCGTCAGGAGTGGAGGTAGGGTCGGGGCTGGGACTGGGAGTAGGTGTAGGACCGAGGCTAGGACTGGGAGTGGGGCCGAGGCTAGGAATGGGAGTGGGACCGGATGCGACCTCGGCTAGGGCCGCGGCAACGGCCTCGGCTACGGCGGCGGCTATGGCTTCTTCTCTGTCGTCGGGAGTGGGGGTAGGGCTGGGATTGGGAGAGGGATCGACTGCGACCCCGGCAGTGGGCGAGGCAACGGCCTTAGCTGCGGCTGTGTCGCCGTTCTCGGAAATGGGAGTAGGCGTTGAGACTGCCGGCGGCTCGCCGTCACCGCAGGCTATGAACAGCGTCAGTAGGGCCGAGGCCGCAATCAAGGCGGGCAGCCACTTTCTCATGGCAGACGTTATTGGGCGCAAGTCCGTTCCTCCCGGCTGCTGACAAGCTGTTCCAAACTCTGAGCTTGGGCCATTATTCATTGTATCAAAGGATTGGCCCAGAGCCTCCGCTGCCTCGTCCCCGGCGCATTTCACGGCTCATTAAGGCGCGCAGGCAAGCTGTAAACGCAGTTCACGGAGTGGTGGGCGATAGAGGACTCGAACCTCTGACCTTCTGTGTGTAAGACAGACGCTCTAACCGGCTGAGCTAACCGCCCACGTTCTGAGATGCCGACCTGACCGGCGACGGACTGAAAGAGTGGCGCGCTTGGCGGGACTCGAACCCACGACCTCAGCCTCCGCAGGGCTGCGCTCTATCCAACTGAGCTACAAGCGCACTCTATATCATCATCACCGCGCGGTTGGTGGATGAGGTCCTGGTGCCGAAGGAGGGAGTCGAACCCACACACCCGTAAGGATACTACGTCCTGAACGTAGCGCGTCTACCGTTCCGCCACTTCGGCACGTTTCCGACGGACGCTATCCGCGTACCCTGCCTGTTTCGGACAGTGTGCGTGGTGGGCGATCGAGGATTTGAACCTCGGACCTCTCGCGTGTGAGGCGAGCGCTCTAACCACTGAGCTAACCGCCCAGGGACAACTCCGCCTGACGGCTCCTGCCTGTATGCCGCCACCTCGGAGTGGCAACGACAGGGTTCGAACCTGTGACCTAGCGCTTATGAAGCGCCCGCTCTACCACTGAGCTACGTTGCCACCTGGATAACACCCTGCCTAAATAGTATGGCATACTCCGAGAGGGTGTCAAACTATACGTGCTCCCCCGTGAATATGCCCGCGCCCGAAAATCGGCGCGGAAGGCTCCTGAAAAATCCTCCCCACGTCGGCGGATCCGGCGACTCTCTCAGCAGCGACCTCAGCGCGACGCTGCCGCCCGACCGCAGCGGCGACCCGTGTCCGCCGCACACACTCTCGAATCCGAACTCCGACAGCCGCTTCAGAGACCTGACGTAGCTCTCGCGGTCGTAGCCCGGAAACCGAACCGACCTGCTCAACTGCTGGCCGTCCGAGAAGATCGTGTCCCCCGAGAACAGCACGCCCGACTCCTCCAGCAGATAGCACACGCTCCCCGGCGTGTGCCCCGGCGTGTGGATCACCCGTATTCCGCCGTGGATTGGAAGAACGTCGCCGTCATCCACCAGCGAGCCGACAGGCGTCTTTCGCATGAAGGGCAGGGGAGCGCTGATCTTTCCGAGGCTGCCTATGTACGCGAGAACCTCGCGGTTGCCGTCCAGCCGCTTCGTGTCCGACCTGTGAGCCGCCACCGACGCGCCGGTGGCTTTGACCAGCGAAGACGTCCCGCCCGTGTGGTCCGGGTGGCTGTGCGTGACGAGTATGTGCCGCAACTCCGACGGCTCTCTGCCAATGGAGCGTATGTACTTCACGATCCCCGACGGGTTCCACGGCAGGCCGGAGTCCACCAGGGCCAGCGTCTCGCCGACGATCAGGTATGCGCGCGACCACCGCACGCTCGGCGTCATGTGGACGCCCGGAAATATCTCCACCGCTCAACTCCTCGATTCGGTCTCCTATAAAGTGTAACCCGCCCGCCGACGCTGGGCAATCGCATCTAAGCGTTGGCGCGCCTCCGCAGCCGTCATTACCATGAAAATCCCCTCTCCCAAGTCTGGGAGAGGGTTAGGGTGAGGGTTGAGAATTAGATGCTAAGCAATTTTCATCCCCTTATGTGGCCTTCGCAAGGCCATAGTGATTACCATGAAAATCCCCTCTCCCAAGTCTGGGAGAGGGTTAGGGTGAGGGTTGAGAATTAGATGCTAAGCAATTTTCATCCCCTTATGTGGCCTTCGCAAGGCCATAGTGATTCCGGCGAAGAGCTTGCCCCGTACCTTGATACGGGGCCGGAATCCGGAAGGGTAGAGCCTGCCGAATGGGTGAGGGTGACACCTTACCCCCTGTATAATACCCAACCGGAAAGAGAGGCCCGCCATGAACATAGGAATCAACACCGCCCCAACCGACTACTCCACCGACATCGCCCTGCTGGCTCGCTGGGCTGAGGAGATGGGTTTCGAGTCTCTCTGGGTTCCGGAGCACCCCATCATTCCGGTCGAAACTTCTACTCCCTGGCCCGGCTCCCCGGACGGCGCGATCCCGAAGTTCTACGCCGACATCGCCGACCCGTTCGTCGCTCTCGGCAGGGCGTCCGCCGTCACGACCACGCTCAAGCTCGGCACCGGAATCTGCCTCGTCCCGGAGCGCAACCCGCTGCTGCTCGCCAAAGAGGTCGCCACTCTCGACATGTACTCCGCCGGTCGGTTCCTATTCGGCATCGGCGCGGGCTGGCTGAAAGAGGAGACCGAGATAATGGGCGGCGACTTTCCACGTCGCTGGACTCAGACACGCGATGCGGTAATGGCGATGAAGTCGCTGTGGACCGACGTCGAAAGCGAGTATCACGGCAAGTACTACGACTTCCCGCCCGTCTATTCGTTCCCGAGGTCCGTCCGGCGTCCCCATCCTCCGATCTACCTGGGCGGAATGGCCCGCAACGTCTTCAAACGGGTCGTCGAGTGGGGAGATGGCTGGATGCCCGTCCGCGTGACTCCCGAGCAAGTCAGATTCGGACGCCGGAAGCTCGACGAGCTCGCGGCTGAGGCGGGCCGCGATCCCGCCTCGATATCGGTCTCAGTCTTCGATCTGCCCGCCGACCGCGGCCTGATTTCCGAGTTGTTCGACGCCGGAGCCGACCGCGCGATAGTCAAATTCGAGACGGTCGAAGAAGGTGAAGACGCCGCGTTCGAGCGGCTCAGCCGCATCGCCGAGGCGATTCTTTCCTGATCCGGTTGCTTGCCGCTCAGTCCTCAAAGTCCACGTCGTCAAGTCCGCGCGCATAGTGTCAATATCGCCGGTCTCAAACCAAAAGAGGGCCGATGTGCGATCACACATCGGCCCCTTGATTACTATGTGGCTTTACGTCGCGCTACTCGCTCTGAACGGTGGCGCACACCACGTACACGCGCAGGCTCCACTCGCCGGCATTGGCGGCAGTCACCTCTTGGGCGGTTGCTCTCCACCCTCGAGGCACCTCTCCGGGCAGGCCGTTCGGACGCGATTCGGTGATGGCCACGCCGGTCGCCACGGCTGGACCTCTAAGCTCCGCGCCGCCGCTTATCGCGCTCAGATCCTCTCCCTCGCACTCCACAGTAAAATCCTTCGGGGAGGTACTGTTGGAGGCGGATTCGCCCATGACAAGCACGAGGTCGCTAATCCCAGGCTCACCCTGTATTCCCTGAGGTCCGTGAGGTCCGGGGATACCCTGCGCTCCCGCGATTCCGCGCTGTCCCGCTGGTCCCTGCTCACCCGCCGGTCCTGCCGGACCCTGAGGTCCCTGCCCTCCCGATGGGCCTCCTTCGCCCTGCGGTCCTGCCGGACCCTGAGCGCCCTGCGGGCCTGACGGACCGGGGTCGCCCCTGTCGCCTTTGATGCCCTGCGCGCCCTGCGGGCCTGTGTCGCCCTTCACGCCGCGCGCGCCGATGGGTCCCTGTGGTCCTGTCGGTCCCTGCGGTCCCATAGGTCCTGGCGGTCCTCCGGGCTCTCCGTCCTCGCCCTTGTCACCCTTCGGGCCTTGAGCGCCTGTGTCACCCTTCTCACCCTGTGGGCCTTGAGGTCCTGTGTCGCCCTGTTCGCCTTGCGGCCCCGTGGGTCCTCCGGGATCGCCCTTCTCACCCTGCGGTCCCTCCGGGCCTATATCGCCCTGATCGCCCTTCGGTCCTTGCGGTCCGGGCTCGCCTTGCGGTCCGGGCGGGCCTTGCGGCCCTTCGTCACCGGTGTCTCCGGTATCTCCCTTTTCGCCTTGCGGCCCGGCCGCCCCACGCGGGCCTTCAGGTCCGCGGTCTCCTATGGCTCCGGGAGTTCCTGTGTCGCCCTTCGGCCCCTGCGGTCCGGCGGGACCCTGGTCGCCCTGAGGCCCCACCTCACCCTGGGGGCCTTGCGCCCCTGTCGGGCCCTGTGGCCCGGCGGCGCCCTGCGGACCCGTGTCCCCCGTACAGGCGGCGACCACGAGAACGATCGCAGTCACCAAGGCCGCGACGGTCAGAGTCTTCCAGGCGGAAGTAATAGACGTCCAATTCAAACCTGCGTGTTTGGTCAAGCTCATGTTAAGCACGTGCCTCCTCGTTGATACTTCTAAGTTACCACCAGATGTGTACGCGGTCAATAGTCAAACAAGTTTGAAACTGTTCCAGTTTAGTGTACGACAATTTGCGCAGACTCTGCAACAAGGCCGCAAACCCAAAGCCTGTGTCGGTTTGGTAGGTGCATTAGCCTAACGAAGTTTCGGAGCGCGGGCGTCTCGCCCGCCGGAGTTGAGTATCTAGCAATCCATACTCATTTGTGTCCTTGCGCCATTGCGTTATGTTTGACGCCTACCAATCTGACACAGATTCCCAGCGCCCCCAATCATCGAAATCCCATAATCACAAGAATCACAGTTCAGACTCTAAGACCCTCAACTTCCTTAGACCTTACACCCTATACCTAACCCCCCCCTTGACACGAACCGCCGTTCCCTAATATCATAGAGTACATCGGTTCCCTGATACTCCAACCCAAAGGTGAATAAGACCATGCTCGACCCAGAAGTCCAAAGCCTACTCTCCGAATTCGACAAGCTCACCACGCCCGAAGAACCGTCCGGCCTCCTCAACCGCGCCGACCTCTACGCTGCCTACAAAGACTGGTGCGCGGCCAACCGCCACAACCCAGTCAGCGCCCACCGACTCTACACCTCCGTCTGGGACATCTTCAGAGTAAAAACGCATAACTCTCACGGACGCCGCCTGTTCAAGGGCATCCGGCTAATCCCCGAGACACCACAAACGGGTGCAGAAGGTGCAGATAGGGAGCAGAAATGATTTCCCCAAAATGCCCCGTCTCCCAAAGCTGGACCGATCCTCTCTCAGCTTTGACGGGTGCAGAGGGTGCAGAAGGTGCAGGTATTTCAAAAAACTTTTTCCACCCCTAACAGCATACGAGTCAACAAACTTGATACAACCCGACTCAATCTTCGTCAGACTGTCCCAAGCATGACCCATTCCCCGATACCGGGATGATGCGTTCGCCTACCAAACTGACGCAGGCTCGCAAACACCCCAAAATCCTGCGCATCCTACAATCCCGTAAATCCTGCTTCAGACACCCCACCGCCGATGTTGATACCGCCGCCGCGCGGGTATAGACTTGTGCCAAGACCCGTTCCGGACATTTGGGAGGCCGGCCAATGGCCCAGCAGTCGGACGCAGAGACCCTCAGACGGAAGTCCCACCAATACCTCTGGATGCACAACCGCGATTGGCTTCAGATGGCCGAGGAGGGCGAGCCTATGATCGCCGTCCAGGGCGACGGCGTGAGAATAACGGACATCGAGGGCAATAGGTGGATCGACGTGAACGGAGGATACAACTCCGTCAACGTCGGCTATGGCCGCCATGAGATAGCCGACGCCGCGTTCGAGCAGATGAACCGCATCGCCTACTTTCCCAACGGAACCACCACAGAGCCGACCGCCCTGCTGGCCAGGAAACTGGCGGAGATAACCCCCGGCTCCCTCTCCAGAGTGTTCCCGGTCTCCGGAGGCTCTGAGGCCAACGAGACCGCCATCAAGATAGCCCGCGCGTACCACCGCAGAAAAGGAGAGCCTCAGAGATACAAGATAATCAGCCGCCGGGGGTCTTACCATGGCATGACCGCCGGCGTCCTCTGGCTTGGCGGCTCTCCGCTCGCGCCCCGCCACGACTTCGAACCCGCCTACCCGGGCATGATCTACGCCCCGCAGCCCCTGCGCCAGTGGGATGGGGAAGAGGTCGAGACCCCGTCCGAGTGCGCCGTGAGATGCGCCAAGGCTGTCGAAGACCTCATCGAACTGGAAGGTCCGGAAACCGTGGCCGCGATGATAGCCGAACCGGTCGCAGTGCCTTTTGGAGCGGTCGTGCCGGGCGACGAGTACTGGCCCATGCTGAGGGAGATATGCGACCGATACGGCGTGCTGCTGATCGCCGACGAGGTCATCAACGGATTCGGGCGCACAGGCAAGATGTTCGCCGTCGAGCATTGGGGCGTCGTCCCGGACATCATGACCGTCGCCAAGGGCATCATAAGCTCATACCTGCCCCTCGCCGCCGCCATAGCCACTGAGGAGGTCGCGAGCGTCTTCGCCGGCGAGGACGACTACCTCCGCCACGTCCTGACTTCGAGCGGCCACCCTGTCTCCGCCGCCGCGTCGCTCAAGAACATCGAGATAATAGAAACGGAAGGCATGGTCCGGAACGCGGCAGAGGTTGGCGCATACTTCAAGGAGCAGCTAGAGGCCATGATGGGCGACCACCCCTCGATTCTGGACGTTCGAGGAATCGGCCTACTGCTGGCCCTCGAACTGGTCAGGGATCGCGCGACCAGGGAGCCGTTCGCTCCCGAAGACCGTATCGTTGACCGCCTCAACGAGAGCTTCAGAAGGCACGGACTCATCCTCCGCGTAGGCGGCCCGATCGTCATCATGGGACCTCCGCTATGCACCACGGCCGCCGACGTAGATGAGATAGTTCACGCGCTCGACCTCAGTCTCTGGAGCCTGGAAGGAGAGCTTGGGATTGCCCAGTATGCCTAACCCCAACACAGCCGTTACGGCAGAGCGCGGCGACGCGCGCCAGGCCGCCCTAGACCACCTCTGGATGCACAACAGAAGCTGGGCAGCCACAGCCGAAGAGGGCGGCCCGTCCGTAATCGTGGAAGGGCAGGGGATTCGCGTCACCGATTCCGAAGGGCGCGACTGGATAGACGTCAACGGCGGCTACTTCTGCGTCAACGTCGGATACGGACGCCGCGAACTCGCCGAAGCGATGCGCGAGCAGATGTCGAGGCTCGTCTATTTCCCCCAAGGATCGACCACGCAGCCGCTCATAGAACTCGCTGCCAAGCTGGCCGAGATCGCGCCGGGCGCTCTCCAACGCTCCTGGCCTGTGAGCGGAGGCTCAGAGGCCAACGAGACCGCCGTCAAAATCGCCAGGACGTACCATAAGCGAAGGGGAGAGTCCGGCAGATACAAGGTCATCAGCCGGATCGGTTCGTACCACGGCGCTCTCGGCCTGACGATGTGGACGGGAAGCCACCCCGGACGCGAGGACTACGAGCCTGCCTTCCCGGGAATGGTCTATGCCCCGCAGCCCGACAACTACAACAGCGACCTGCCGGGCGAGACCCCCGACCAGGCCGCCGTCCGCGCCGCGCAGGCCGTGGAAGACCTGATCGCCTTTCACGGCGCTTCGAGTGTCGCCGCCGTCATCGCCGAACCTGTCTCCGCCAGCGCCGGGGCTGCCGTCCCAGGCGATCAGTACTGGCCCATGCTCAGACAGATCTGCGACCGCCACGGTGTCATACTCATCGCAGACGAGGTCGTCACCGGATTCGGGCGGACGGGCAAGATGTTCGCTATGGAGCGCTGGGGCGTCGTGCCGGACATCATGACCATGGCCAAAGGGATGACCTCCGCCTACGTCCCTATGGCCAACGCGATCGTCACCCCGGAAATCGCCGACGTATTCACCGGGACAGACAACACCTTCAGGCAGGCTCTCACGTTCGGCGGACATCCCGTAACCGCCGCCGTCGCGCTCAAGAACATCGAGATCATCGAGTCCGAGGGCCTAGCCGAAAACGCCCGCGCCGTCGGCGCCCATCTGCTGGAGAAGTTGACTGCGCTCGCGGACGAACATCCCATCATCGGAAACGTCAGAGGCATCGGCCTTCTACTCGGCATCGAGCTTGTGGCAGACCGCGACAGCAGGGCCAGGTTCCCTAAGCAGACTAAGCTGGGGAAACGCCTCACCGCCGCCTTCCAGTCGGAGGGACTGATACTAAGGAGCGGAGACGACAGGGTCAGCATCGCCCCGCCGCTCTGCGTCACCACCGCAGAGGCCGATGAGATCGTGGCGAAGATAGACCGCGCCCTCTCCAAAGTCGAAAACCTTTTATTCTAATGCGCCGTTTGCTATACTCGCCAAGGTGATCGTACGAAGCTGTCCCGGATTAGTAGGCGCCACACACGCGAGCGCGAAAATCCCCTCTCCCTTGAGGGAGAGGGTTAGGGTGAGGGTGACACGCCCGCCTACCAACTTGGGGCAGTCTCTCGTACCGCCTCGCCGTGGTGCTCTTCCCACTTTATTCTTGTGATCCCGGCAACTTGGCGCGCCATTGACGAGGCTGTGTCGATTTAGAGGGTGTGCTGTCATTCTGAGCGGAGCGTAGCGGAGTCGAAGAATCTAAAGACTCTCAACTGCGTTGCCTACCAACTGACGCAGCATGTCCAGCGACTACGGTACCGAACGGATAAGGAAAGAAGTTTAGGGTAGGGGAATGAAATGCCCGCCTATGCGGTCCTCGGCGCTCAGTGGGGCGACGAGGGCAAAGGAAAGATAGTTGACTTCCTCGCGAAGGACGCCCACATAGTCGCGCGATTCGCCGGAGGCAACAACGCCGGACACACCGTCGTCAACGACGACGGCAAGTTCAGCTTTCACCTTATCCCGTGCGGCGTGTTCTGGCCGCAGGCTCTCAACGTCATAGGCAACGGCGTCGTTGTCGATCCCGACGTCCTCCTCGAGGAGATAGACGACCTCCGCTCAAGGGGAATAGACATCTCAGACAGGATAGTCGTCAGCGAGCGCGCCCACCTGATCATGCCCTATCACGTTCTCCTCGACGAGCTCGCTGAGCGGGCAAGAGGCTCATCCCGCCTTGGTACCACCGGCAAGGGCATCGGCCCCGCCTACGCCGACAAGGCCGCCAGGACCGGAGTCCGCGCCGCCGACCTCCTAGATATAGAGGCGCTGATTCCCAGGCTCGAAAACATACTCAAGTACACCAACTCCGTCATTACCAACGTGTACGACGGCGAAGCGCTCTCGTTTGAGGACGTCTTCGACAGGTGCCGCCGATGGAGCGAGCGCCTGGTCCCATATATCGGACAGGCAGAAAAGATCGTCAACCAGGCCCTCGCGTCCGGCAAGAACGTACTCCTGGAGGGAGCGCAGGGCGTGCTGCTCGACCTCGACCACGGCACATACCCATTCGTCACCTCGTCCAACCCGACCATCGGGGGCGCTTCGATTGGCGTCGGCGTCAGCCCGACCCACATCGAGGGAATTACCGGCGTATTCAAAGCGTACACGACTCGCGTAGGCGCCGGCCCGCTGCCGACCGAACTGCTCGACGAGACCGGCGAGACGATCCGCGACCTGGCCCAAGAATTCGGCACGACCACCGGCAGGCCGCGCCGCGTAGGCTGGTTCGACGCCGTCGCCGCAAAGTACAGCGCGCTGATAAATGGATACACGTCGGCAGTGCTAACCAGGCTGGACGTGCTGGACGGGTTCGAGACCGTCAGGATATGCACCCACTACCTGACAGAGGACGGCGAGAAGACCGACGACTTCCCCGGAGGCGTCGCCGCTCTGGAAAAGGCGAAGCCGGTCTTCGAAGAGATGCCCGGCTGGGACACGCCGACCGCCAGCGTCCGCCGATACGAAGACCTGCCGCGCGAAGCGCGGAACTACGTCGAGCGCATCCAAGAACTAATCGGCTGCCCCGTTGACCTCATCTCCACCGGCCCCCACCGCAACGAGACAGTCACCGTCAGGCCCATGATGCGGGTGTGAGGCTGGATCTGGCCGTTCCCGGTCGGACCTCAGCGTCGCGGCGTTGCCTGGCCGAAGTGGTTATCTCCCCAACAGACCACTGTGCCGTCTGCGCGAATAGCGCAGGTGTGAGAGCTACCGCAGTTGATAGACACGAACCTCTCGTCTGGTGGCGCCACCGCTTGCCCACTAGCGCTTGCGCCCCAGCACAGTGCTGAGCCATCCTCACGGATGCCGCACACATGATACATACCACCACCGATGGATACGAAAACTTCCTCTGCAGGTGGCGACGCCTGTCCGTAGGCATTTCCACCCCAGCACACGACAGAACCATTATCGCGTAGGGCACAAGAGTGAGACCCGCCACTAGTGATAGAAACAAACACCTCTCCCGGCGGTGGCGACGTTTGTCCGTAGTAACTCTCGCCCCAGCACACTGCCGTACCATTAGGGCGCAGGCCGCACACATGAGAGTCACCGCTGCTGATGGACGCGAAGACTTCGCTCTCAGGAGGCGATGACTGCCCACTGAGGTCACTACCCCAACAGATGGCGGTACCATCAGTGCGTAGGCCACAGGAGTGAGACCAACCACTAGTGATAGATACAAACACCTCTCCCGGTGGCGGCGATGACTGCCCTTCACTGTTGTCGCCACGGCATACGGTGGTACCGTCACTGTGGAGGCCGCACACGTGGAATGGACCGCTGCTGATGGAGGTGAGCCGCTCTGTGAAACGGTCTTTCCACCAAGGGAAGCCCCAGCAGATGGCGTAGCCGTCGGAGTCCAGAGCGCAGGTGTGACCATATCCCGCACTGACAGACGTGAGACCTGCCGGAGCTTGCCAGGTTTTGGCGACGTTCAGGTTGACTCCTGACGGCGGCGACGACTGTCCGACACTGTTTTCGCCCCAGCAGACTACTGTGCCGTCCTTGTGCAGGCCACAGGCGTGCTTATCTGACGAGCTAATGGATGTGAACCGTTCGTCTTCCGGTGCAGGCGACAGTCCGGATTGATACGGGTATGTGGGCCAGCACACGGGAGTACCGTCCGCCCTGAGCCCACAGTTCGGCCGTCCAGAACTAAACGATGTGAGCCGTTCGTCTTCCGGCGGTGAGGGGAGGAAGTCTTCTCCTCTTCCAGCTATCAGGCAAGACGTCCAGCCATCTCCGTCGGGAGTACACAGATTTAGGTGTCCATCACCCCAGCACACAGTCGAGCCGTCCTCACGTAAACCGCATGTGAGTTCTGCTCCGGCTGTGATTGCGACGAAGCGCTCGCCCTCCGGCACTGACAACAAGCCATAGTACTGGTCTTGGCCCCAGCACACGGCGGTGCTATCTTCGCGAAGCCCACAGGTGTGTTGTGAGCCGGCTGTGATTGCGATGAAGCGCTCGCCACTTGGAGGAGATCCTTCTCCATCCCGATTACTACCCCAGCAGACCGCAGTGCCATCCTCACGGAGGCCACAGGAGTGTAAACCCTCCGTGCTAATGGACGTAAGTTTCTCACCGGCTGGTGGTGTCTGGACAGTATATCCCGCTATAACGCCTATGGTAACGGAGGCGAGGGCTGTATCATCTTCAGTAGAGACATGAGGAGATGCGGGTGGAGGTTGGGCGTCTTTCTTGCAGAAGATGGAACCGTCTTCCCTAGGTTCGCAGGTGTGCGCGCCCTCTTTTTCGAAGTCCCAGCAGATAGGTGTGCCATCCTCACGAATCGCGCATGTATGGTTACTGGTGCTGATCGCGGTGAATTTCCCACTAGGAGTCTCTGCTCCCTCACCAGGCGCGTTAGCGCCACCCCAGCACAGCGGAGTGCCATCTAGCAGCAGGCCGCATGTCCGCCAATCACCCGTGCTAACTGACTTGAATCTGTAGGGTGGAGGAGGTGTCGGTTGCGTGTAGATTCTGAGAGTGAAATCTCCAGGCGACACGCGATCATCGATGACGGTCTCAACGGTGTAGCTTCCGGGAGCAAGTGGGACATGCGACCAACTCTTCTGAGTGCCTGGTTCGGCATGCTCAAGAAAGTAGTGGCCAGAGGCGCTTGGGTCCACTATTGAAGAATCACCGGAGCCTTCGTCCTTGAGCAGGTTTATATTAATGGATCTCCTGGTAATGGATCTTAGCTCAAGACGCACGAACGACCAGCTATCCAGCGAGAACTGGAATGGACGAGCGTATCCGTCGGCGTTGCGGTCCGCCCTGCATTCCCTAGCCCATCTTCCCTGACGCTTAAGGCTCCCTGGAAGAGAGCCAAGCGACTCGACCTCACAATTGTCGATGAGGTCTGAACCCAAACGTACTGTGTCGGGGAACGTAAAGTCGATGTCGAGTTGGGCGTCTCTTGCTTCGATCTGATACGTGTCGCAACCGCCGTCGTCCAGTTTCCAGTCCATGTTGTACCCGAGCAGTTCGTAGGTTCCCTCATCAATGACAACAACGACCTCGACACTTTCTGCGGGAGAACGACTATCCCCGTTAGTCATGTCTAAATAGAATCTGAGCGTCGCCCTCCCGATCGAATCGATAGCAACCTCGGCGTTGTCCCAATCGGCGTAGTATAGAATGCTCTCCAGCATGTGATGCGGATCCGACAGATCGCCGCGCCAACCGGGTATGGCATCTGAGAAAACGCTGGGACTGACTTGTCCCCATTCGGACTGCGCCTGACGCCAGTACTCGAACTCATCTGAATTCGGTTGGAGTACGTAAAAGTGGTCATCACCGTTGTCGATTCTTACCCAACTGAAGTAGGGATGGTTACTCGTCAGGTTGCCGACCTCGTAGTTGGCCCACCCGAATTCTTCTGAGCAGCCCGGAAATGAAGACCTGATCTTGAAGCCTGCGGAGGTTGCATCTCGGAGATACCTGTACGCGTTCAGCACGAGTGCCCATGCCTGAAATCGGGGATCTAGCGGCTGGGGGTCCACCAACTCATCGTTGAACACGATTAGGCGCTCGATCTCGGCCATAGTCATCCCTGGCTTCACCATCACGTGTCCATGCAGTTTTAGAAGTGCCTCGTCCATGGGTGTCAACTCTGACCTGCGATGCACCTCGCGATTCATTATGCTGAGAGTTTCCGTCCGGTGAAGCATTCGAGTGAAAAGGTGAATCGCCTCATGAAGCATCGCCGACTTGAACCAAGACCTATGCCATTCGTCAAAGTCACCGAAGTCCACTCCCTTATCGGGCCACAGGTTGTATACGATGACTTCGTCGCCAAGTACTTCGCCTGACCGCGAATTGGCTCTTGAGTTGACGCAGCCCAAGGACTCGATGCTGTAACACTCCAGTCCTATGGATTGGACTTCAGATAAGGTAAGGCCAATGTAGGCGGAAATCTCAGCGTCGCGTTCGGCGTCGACCCACTCGAACCGCAGGTTTACTATGGGCGACAGATCAGTGAGTACGTCCTTGAATTCTGCGGCAAAACCATCAGGCCCGTTGAGCCACACCTTCACCGGCGATTCCTTACCCCATTTCCGGACGGTCTCATGCATCCATGCCGCGCAACCCACCCCCTCATCCCACCTGATAGTGTTCACCTTGGACGTATCGCTGAAGCACTCCCATACGTCCCTATTCACACCGACGATCCGTTTCGGTACATCTACCGGCAAGATCTGAAATTTCTCACCGCCAAAGTCGATCTCGAATCCGACCTTGCCGGCTGGGGACCGCATGGTCAGAGTTTCGGTCACCGGCCCGAATCCGTCGGGAAGTGAAACGCTCGTCTCTTGATCGCAACTATTGACGACAGTGCTGTCGTGGCGGCATGCAACAGTCAGGCGCACGGCTTCGTCCAGTCCAAGATCGCCCTCGTTGTGCAGTGTCGCGGTAATCTCGACATTGGCCGTGCCGTCCGACCAGTAACCGCCTACGGAGGCCTCAGCGTCTAGGGTAAGTTCCACTGTCGGTATAGGAGTCGGAGTAGGCGTGTTGGTAGCAGTTGCCGTAGGAGTAGGCGTCGGTTGGGGAGTGGCTGTGTTGGTGGGCGTAGGTGTTGGCTCCTGCGTTGGGGTTGGGACAGGAGTATGTGTTGCCGTAGCGGTAGGTGTCGGTTGGGGAGTGGGTGTGATAGTGGGCGTGACTGTTGGCGCCTGCGTTGGGGTTGGGATGGGAGTGTAGGTTGGTGTGGCGGTGGGTGTCGGTTGGGGAGTGGGTGTGATAGTGGGCGTGACTGTTGGCGCCTGCGTTGGGGTTGGGATGGGAGTATATGTTGGCGCAGGGGTAGGCGTCGGTTGGGGAGTAGGTGTGTTGGTGGGCGCGGGTGTTGGCGTCTGCGTCGGAGTTGGTATGGGAGTATATGTTGCTGTGTGGGTAGGTGTTGGTTCTGGAGTGGGAACGCTCGTGGATTCGGGCACACGGGCTAGGGATGCGTCCGGCGTCGGCTGCGGCTCGTCACCACATGCGGAAAGCAACGCCGCAGATACGAAGGCCAGCAGGGCGATGGCCGCAAGCCTGGTGACATGCCGTCTTAGACATTGAAGTACAGAGGAATCGCAGTTCATAATACAAACCCCGTACCCTTTGACCCCAGTTGTACTATCTACCCCCGTCCGCCGGCAAATCGATGTCGTACTCGTCCATTAGCGGGTCGAACTTGCTCGTGAAGTCCTCGTCGGCTTCCCAGAGCGGGAGTCTGGGCTTGCCGATGTCGAACCCCGCGCGGTTCACGGCGTACTTGATCGGAATCGGGTTCGTGACCCAGAATATCGCTTTGAACAGGGGCAGCAGTCTCCGGTGCTCGGCGGCGGCGCTCTCGATGTTGCCCTCGAGTATCATCCCCATCATGGCTTTGATCTGCTCGCCGACTATGTGGGACGCGACGCTTACAATCCCGTAGCCGCCTGTACACATGATGGAGAACGTCTCGTCGTCGTTGCCCGACCAGACCCTGAAGCCGTCCGGCGCGCCGTCGATGATCCGCGTTATCTGGACCGGATCGCTCGACGCCTCTTTCACGCCGACGATGTTGTCTATCTCCGCAAGCCTGAGCGTCGTGGAGTCGTCCATGTTGAGCGAAGTCCTGGATGGCACGTTATAGAGGATGCCCGGCAGGGAAGTCGCGGCCGCTATCGCCTTGAAGTGCTGGTACAGGCCCTCTTGCGTCGGCTTGTTGTACGCCGGAACCGTCAGCAGAAGTCCGTCCGCGCCGACCTTCTCCGCCTCTACCGACAACTCCACCGACTTGCGGTGGTTGTTGTCAGTCGAGCCAGCGATTACCGCCGCCTCTTCTCCGACCTCCTCCTTGACCTCGGCGAACAGCCGGACCTTCTCGTCGTCGCTCATGGACGGCGACTCGCCCGTCGTTCCACCGATCACCAGCCCGTCTGAGCCTGAGTTCAGGAGCGCGCGGGCTAACTTGCGAGCCTTGCCGTAGTCGATCTCCCCCTCCTCGTCGAAGGGAGTTACCATTGCGGTCAGGAGCCGTCCGATCTCAGCCATTTCAACCTCCTGTGCCGGCGGTGCGCCGTCGTTTACTTGGGAAGCAGGTCTCTTTCCAGCATCTCCTCGGCAATCTGGATGGCGTTCAGCGCGGCCCCCTTTCTGAGGTTGTCGCACGACAGCCACATCGCGATGCCGTTGTCCAAAGCGAGGTCGGAGCGTATTCGTCCTACGAGTACGTCATCCTGACCCTCGGCCTGGATTGGCATAGGATACACGTTTGATTGGGGATCGTCCACCACCCGGACGCCGGGCGCGCCGGCGAGTATCTCACGCACCTCGCCCGGGCTGATGGCCTCCGCGAATTCGACGTTCACCGCCTCGCTGTGGCTGACGACCACGGGCACACGAACGCAGGTCGAGGAGACCCTCAGATCCGGGGCGTGCATGATCTTCCTCGCCTCGTTCTGCATCTTCATCTCTTCGTTGGTGTAGCCGTTGTCCCAGAACGGCTCGACGTGCGGCAGGACGCTGAAGGCGATCTGATGCGGATACACCTCCGCCGATGCCTGTCCGCCGTCCAAGACGACGCGAGACTGGTCCCTGAGTTCTTGGGCCGCCGCGGCGCCGGTTCCGGTGACCGACTGGTACGTCGCCGCGACCACGCGCTTGACCTGATTTTGCTTATGGAGAGGCTTCAGCGCCATTACCAACGGGGTGGTCGTGCAGTTCGGTATCGAGACTATGCCCTTATGCTGGTCCAGGTCATCGCCGTTGACCTCCGGCACCACCAACGGGACGTGCGGCTCCATTCTGAAGGCCGAACTGTCGTCTATGGCGACCGCGCCGACCTCGGCGGCAAGCGGGGCCATCTCTCGGCTTACCGCGCTCGATGCGGAGATGAAAGCGAAGTCAACCTCGCTCAGAAGCTCCGGAGTTGCCATCTCCACGCTGTGCTCCTCGCCGCGCACCACGATCTTCTTGCCGACCGAACGCTCGGACGCGCAGAGGCGCAGGGATTTCAATGGGAAGTCGCGCTCCTCCAAGATGCTGAGGAAGACCTGTCCCACCGCTCCGGTAGCGCCGATCACCGCAATGCTGCACTCCTGCAATTCATTCCTCCAACTGGGCAAGATGTCATCTGGCATGGTAACGCCTGGGGGATGGTCAGTTCCAGCGGATTGGCGTCCAGAGGATTCACCGAAGGCGCCTCGGGCTCTTCATGAGAAAGCAGACGTTGTAGCGCAGGAGTCCTGGAAAAAGGGGGTCTTGGCCTCGCCGACCCAGAACTCGTCGTATCCTAGCCGGTCGAGACGCTTGGCTAGCTTGAGGTCGCTCTGTATCTGGAGGGTAGGGTGTTCACCAATAGGGTGGTGCGGCGCCAGGAAGGCGCCAAAGCGCAGGTCTGCCATGTTGTCAACCGTCCTTAGCTTCTTGTGGCTTATGCGCTATGAAGTCTATCAGACTTGGAAGACGGAGACTTTCGGCCCCGTATCGTGATACGGGGCAGGATCTACGATTCGCTGCCCCTGAGCCTGGGGTCGAGGAGGTCCCGCATGGCGTCGCCGAACATGTTTAGACTGAAAACCACCGCCGTCAGGCAGACGCCGGGCCACATTGCCAGTCGCGGTGCCATCTCCATGTACTGGCGGCCCTCCCGGCTGAGCATCGATCCCCAACTTGGCACTTCAGGGGGCAGCCCGAAGCCGAGAAAGCTGAGCGAAGCCTCGGCCATGATCACCCCGCCGATGGTGATCGAGAAGATGACGATGACGACAGGCATAATATTGGGCAGGACATGCCGCATCAGTGTTGCGGTGGTGGTGCTGCCAATTGCCCGCGCCGCCAGAAAGTAATCATTCTCTTTAATGCCGATCACGGCGCCTCTGACTACTCTTGAGCCGCCGATGCCTCCTGATATCCCCAGGATCAGTATCATCTGCAACACACCCTGCCCCGCTATGGACATTATGGTTAACAACAGGAGCAGACCGGGAAAGGCCATCCAGGCGTCTACGAAGCGCTGGACCGTCAGGTCGAACTTGCCTCCCACAAATCCTGCCACTCCGCCAATGAGCAAGGACACCAGCACACTCAAGGTGGTGGCGGCAAAGCCCACGCCAATCGAGACCTGCGCGCCGTACAGCAGTCGGGTCAGCACATCGCGGCCGATGTGGTCGGTACCCAGCAGGTGGACGCGCGACGGGCCTTTCAACCTGTCGATCATCGTCATGTCCAGGTAGTGATACGGCGAGAGGACATCGGCAAAGAGGGCGACCAGGCAGAGCAGCACCATGAACACCATGCTCACCGCACCGATCGGCTGCTCCTTGACCAAGCGGCGCATGAAGTCCCGAAAAGGCTGCGATTTCGTCTGGGATTGTATCACTTCACTCATAGGTTGCCCCCCTCACTTGTACTGGATGCGTGGATCAAGGTAGGAGTAGAGGAGGTCGATGAACAGGTTGGTCGTCATGACCACGGAGGCAAAGAACAGGTTGATCCCGGAGATCAGCGGGTAGTCCCGGTCGAAAAGCGCATCGATCATCAGCCGTCCCAGGCCCGGTATGGCAAACATCTGCTCCATGATCACTGAGCCGCCGACGAGGATCGGTATCTGCAGGCCGACCAACGTCACCACCGGGATGAGTGCATTTTTGATGGCGTGCCGCAGGATGACCAGGCGTTCTTTGAGTCCCTTGGCCCTGGCGGTGCGGATGTAGTCCTGCCTGAGCACCTCCAGCATCATGGTGCGCGTCATACGCATCGTGCCTGCCGCCAGATAGGTCCCCAGGATCAAACCCGGTACGATGAACATACTGAGGTGGGCGAGGGGGTCGTCGCCAATGCGGGTGAGCCGCAGCGGCGGAGACCAGCCCCACCAGATCGCCGGAAAGACGAGGATGAGCGTGGCCAGCCAGAAGTTGGGGGTGGCCAGTCCGAAGATGGCGAAGGAGCGGCCCACGTAGTCGCCCAGGGTGTTTTGCTTGATGGCAGAGTAAATCCCGATGGGCACTCCGATCAGCAGACCGATGAGGATCGACACCAGACCCAGCTCGATGGTGACCAGTAACCGGCCGGTGATCAGCCCTCCTACGGTTCCCGACTGCAGCAGGGGCTTGCCGAGATCGCCATGCAGCAGGATGCCGCCCATCCAGCGTGTGTACTGCACATACGCCGGCACGTCCAGTCCCAGCCGGCGTTCGAGCTTCTCGCGGTCGATGGCGGTGCCGCCACCTGCCGTCGTGACCATCCTGTACAGGAGGACGTCGATGGCATCGCCCGGTATGAACCGCACCGAGAGGAACACCAGAATGGTGACCAGAAAAAAGGTCGGAATCAGCAGCAGGACCCGCCGGATGATGTACGATCTCATCTTATCTCCGTCGGAGAAACCTCCCGGCCTACGGCGCCGGAAGGCGCGGGGACCGGGAGGTCATAGTAGGCTGTCCGGAGGGCTGCGTCGCGCAGCCCACCGGACGATTCATCTCAGTGGCCCATCTCCCGCTTCAGGTCCTGGTCGATCCAGAGGTACTGGAAGATGCCAGCACGGTTCATGCGGCCGAGCTCGCCTTCTCCGTTGTAGCCCTTTAACCATGGTTGGGTCGCACCGAACAGGGGTGCTATGGGGCCCCTGATCACCACCAGCTGCTCGGCCAAACGCAGGTTGGCCTTCCGCGCCCACTCCTGCTGCTCCTCTATCGTGGTAGCGGCCGTCGCGTTCTCGTAGTACTCTTCGAATACGGGGTCCTGGATGTTCAAATGGTTTAGGTTTTTAGACGAGTATTGGGCAAGCGGGGCGAGGCCATCGGGATACTCGGCGGCCCATACATTCGAGAGCAGACCGAGGTAGGTGCGGTTCGTAACTAATCCGCCCAACTCCGCGCGAGTTCTTACCTGGATCTCGACGTCGATGCCGATCTGCCTGAGGTAATCCATGGCGATCTGGTAGTAGCCGAGGTCGTAGAATTCGAAGTGCTCATAGACGGTGCTGAAGCGAATGCCGTCCTCGCCCCGCGGATAGCCGGCCTCCTCCAGCAGATTCTCGGCCGCCTCGGGGTCGAACCGATAGTACTGCTTGGTCTCCTGGGGCCACTCGTCGAACGGGACGGCGTACCCGAGCACCTTGGCGCCAGTGGGACCTTGCGGGCTTGCATCGCCCCAACGCTGCATGTAGTTCTCGGCGATGGACTCCTGGTCTATGGCCATGCTGAGGGCCCGGCGCACCCGGATGTCGTTCCAGGGCGGCTTTTGGTTGTTGAAACTGAACGCCGTTTCCGCGCGAAAGGAAAACGGATGCATCACCAGCTCGGGATTGGTCTTCTCCAGACTCACCGCCGCATCGACACTGGTCAGATGCGAGTTGAGAGGGAACCCCATATAGTCCGCCTGCCCCGAGCGCATCAGTGAGGTGATGGCCGCGGGGTCGTTGACGATGATGTACTCGACCTTGTCCGCGTAGGGCAACCGGTTGGCGGGATATTTCGGGTCGGTGCGCCAGTAATCAACGATCTTTTCGTAGGTCCAGGAGCTGCCCTCCACCACGTCGGTCAGCTGATAGGGCCCCGTTCCGGTCACGTTGCGCCAGTCTTGCACGTCGCCGAATTGCTCGACCACCTCGGGCGGCACTATCCACGCACCGAAGTCCAAGAGGAGGGCATTCTGGGCTCGGAGATCGGGCTTGTTCAGTTTGACTACCAGGGTGAAATCGTCGGGAGCCGTGATCGACGCGACCGACAGCTCGTCGTACAGCTCTCCGGAGCTTTCCGCGCTCTTCTCACCGCTGAGTCCCACGATCCGCTCGTAGTGGAACTTGACATCGTGCGCCGTAAGCTGGCGACCGTTCACCGGCGCCTTGTCGTGCCAGAACACGCCGTCGCGGATCTTGAACACGTAGGTGAGCGGATCCGGGTTCTCCCAGCTCTCGGCCAGCAGCCCGGTGACGACCACGTTGGGCAGGTACAGCGTGTCGAAGCCGACCACGCTCCGGTCGACTGCCCAGTCCACTCCCCCCAGTTTCTCGTTGGTCAGCGAAACCCAGAATCCGGAAGTGTAGCTGTAATAGGGATCGATGCCCTCGTTCTTGAAGTTGACGATCGGTCGGATGGTGCCGCCGTACTCCGGCGCGGTCACCACCTTGCCGGTGGTGGGGTCCGTCACATACCCCGCCCGCACCTCTTTCACGACCTCTTTCTCCACCACCACAGTCTGGCCGGGGACCTCGACGGTCTTGACGACCTCCTTCTCGACCACCACGGTCTCGCCGGGGACCTGTACCTCTTTGACCACCTCTACGGTGACGGTCTCGCCGGGCACCTCGACGGTCTTGACGACCTCTTTCTCGACTACCACGGTCTCACCGGGGACCATCACCTCCTTGACGACCTCTTTGGTGACGGTCTCACCTGGGACCTCGACGGTCTTGATAACCTCTTTCTCGACCACGACGGTCTCGCCGGGCACCTCAACGGTCTCAGTTACAACTTTCTCGACTACCACGGTCTCGCCGGGGACCTCGACGGTCTCTCCGGCGCAGGCCGTGACGACCGCCAACAGCATTGCGGCTCCTGCAACTAGGACTAGCCAACGCAGTGAATTAGATGTACGCATGACGATGCCTCCTCGTTTTGGGCGTCCACAAGAGACGCCCCTACGTTCTGGGCACCCACACGAGGCACCCTAGTCGAACCGGTCCGCAATGGCGCGGAACCTGCCCCCATGACGGGATGTGAGAGTTATACCACTTTCTCCCCCCCCGTCAAGCGTTGAGATATCGAGGGTGTAGGGGTAAGGAATAAGGGGTAGGGGATAAGGGGGTCTGAAGCAGGATTTTGGGGATTATGGGATGGGCAGGATTTTGGGGCATGAAACCCGCCCCCGTATCGCGGTACGGGGCAAGCTCTACGATTCGCCGCCACGGGGCCTTGGGTCTAGGAGGTCTATGAGACTTGGAATACCTTGTCGGGAACCCATCGCCGCCGGTCGGGGTCTAATCTGGCTATGGCTAGGAATTGGCCGTCGGCGTCGTACACGCGGCAACGCTCGTCGGGATGGTCCGGCCGAAATGAGACGTTGGGGGGGAGCGGCTGCCCGCTGCGGATGGACGCCCGGGCCCGGTGTCCCGCGATGATTGTTCTCAGGCTGCCGAGGGCGACGTCGGGACTGTACACGAGGTCGGCCCAAGAGCCTTCTTCGAAGGCGAACTCGGCTTCGTCCAGGGTGACGGCTTCGTCGAGGTGAAACGGGCCGGTCTTGGCGCGCGCCAGCGACTTGAGATGGCCGCCGCATCCGAGCGTCCGGCCGAGGTCGTGAGCCAGCGAGCGCATGTAGAAGCCGCGACCGCAGTCCACGTTGACCGTGGCTATCGGCGATTCCCACGCGGTGAGGTCTATGGCGTAAACCGATACGGGGCGAGGCTCACGTTCCACCTCGATACCCTTTCGGGCGAGGTCGTAGAGACGTTTGCCGTCGCGCTTTAGCGCGCTGTACATTGGCGGCACTTGCTCGATGTCGCCCTGAAATCGCGTCAGAGCGTTTTTGACCTGATCGGACGTGATTTCAGAGGCGTCGGATTCGGAGACAACCTCTCCCATGGCGTCGTAGGTGTCGGTGGACACGCCGAGATGAATCTCGCCGGAGTATCGCTTGGCGCCGTCGAGGAGGTACTCCATGACGCGAGTCGCCTGTCCGAAGCATACGGGGATGACTCCGGTTGCTATGGGGTCGAGCGTGCCCGCGTGTCCGACGCGCTTAAATCCGCTGGCGCGCTTGATTCGCCTGACGACCTGCATCGAGGTCATGCCGTGGGGCTTGTCGATGTTCAGAATGCCCCCGGAGCCGGATTGCGTCATTGCTGAGCCGTGGACTCGGAAGTATCGGGCATCCGGTCGGCGAGGCTGTCGAGCAGGTCGAGCATCCGGTTGCCCTCGTCGAGTGTCTCGTCGAGCATGAACTTCATGGCCGGGACCTGTCTGGTCTCTAATCTGCTTCTGAGTTGGCGTCGGAGGAACCCGGAGGCGGATTGCAGGGCGTCTATGGTGTCCTGCTTCTCCCTCAGCGTTCCGTAAACGCTCACATAGACCTTGGCGAACTGGTAGTCGATGGACGTGTCCACGTGGGTCACGCTGACGAAGCCCGAGACTCTGGGGTCTTTGACTTCGGTGAGCAGCAGTTCGCTGAGGTCGCGCCGCATTATGGAGTTGAATCTGTCTGTTCGTCTGGACATGGGATGAGGGGGCTGGTCGCGGCTGCGGCTAGCGGACCTGTCGGCGGGTGTAGGCCTCGATTACGTCGTCTTCCTGCCAGTCGTTGAAGCCTTCGATGGTGACTCCGCCCTCGAATCCGTTGGCGACCTCTCGGACGTCGTCTCTGAAGTGTTTGAGGCTGGCGATGGGGCCTTCGGCGATCTTGCTGCCGTCGCGTATGACTCTGATGGCGCTGCCTCGCGCGATTCTGCCGTCGTTGACGTAGATGCCCGCGACCTTGGCGCGGCGGCCGAGGTTGAAAATGGCGCGGACGGACGCGCGGCCTTCTAGCACGTCCTCGAACACCGGCTCCAGCAGGCCGGTGAGCGCCTTTTCGACGTCTTCGGTCATGTGGTAGATCACGTCGTAGTTTCGGATCTCCACGCCCTCTTGGTCGGCGAGCGACTTGGCTCCCTGCTCGGGAGGGCTGTTGAATCCTATGATGATGGCCTTCGAGGCGACGGCTAGCAGGATGTCGCTTTCGGTGATTCCTCCGCTGGCGACGTGTACTATGTTGACGCGGGTGGCGTCGGTATTCAGCTTTTCGAGCGCGCCGCGCACCGGTTCCAGGGTGCCTTGCACGTCGGTCTTGACGATGAGGTTTAGCGCCTTGACCTCGCCGAGTTGTATCCTGGTATGCACGTCTTCCAGCGTCGGGCCGGTTTGGCGGTCGTACCGCATCTCCATCTCGTAGTCTTCGGCCATGTGGCGGGCTTCGCGCTCGTTTTCGGCTATGTCGAAGAGGTCGCCGGCTTCCGGCAGTTCCCTGAGTCCGAGGATTTCCACCGGCGTGGATGGTCCGGCGGCCTGGATGCGGTTTCCATGGAAGTCGAACATGGCCCTGATCTTGCCCCTGATGCTGCCGATGACGATGATGTCGCCGACGTGGAGGGTTCCGGTCTGGACGAGCAGCGTGGCGACGTTGCCCCTGCTCTTGTCTTTTCGGGCCTCTACCACGACGCCGAGAGCGTCGCGCCGGGGGTTAGCCTGGAATTCGCTGACCTCGGACAGGACTATGAGGTTTTCGAGCAGGTCTGGGACGCCTTCTCCTCTGAGGGCTGACATGGGAACGGCGATGATCTCGCCGCCCCATTCCTCGATCAACAGGTCGTTCTCGGCGAGTTGGCGCTTGACGCGCTCTTGGTCGGCGTTGGGCAGGTCTATCTTGTTGATGGCGACGACGATCGGCACTTCGGCGGCTCTTACGTGGTCGATGGCTTCGATCGTTTGGGGCATGATGCCGTCGTCGGCGGCGACGACGAGCACGGCGATGTCGGTTACTTGCGCGCCCCTGGCCCGCATGGCGGTGAACGCCTCGTGTCCGGGAGTGTCGAGGAAGGTAACGCGGTTTCCTTGGTAGTCGATCTGGTAGGCTCCAATGTGCTGCGTGATGCCTCCGGCCTCTGCGGATACGACGTTGGCGTCGCGGATGGTGTCCAGGAGGGTGGTCTTGCCGTGGTCCACGTGGCCGAGTATGGTGACGACCGGCGGACGGGGTTCCAGCGCGTCCTGGTCTTCTTCGTCCTCGGCGGTAAACACCAGAGAGGTCGAGCCTGCGTCCTGGGCCGACTCGGCGTCCAGGGGCAGAAGTCCGAATCCAAAGACCGGGGCGACGGACGCGGCGACGCTGTGTTCGATCACGTCGTTGATGGTGAACATGTAGCCGGAGCGCATCAACTCTTTGATGAGTTCGACCGCGCCTACTTCCATTACGGACGCGAGGTCTGCTATGGACACGGCAGGCGGCAGGTCGAGCGGCTCCAGTCCTTGGAGCCGTATCGCCATTTCGATCTCTTCGAGAGAGTGTTCGGGCGCCTCGGCAACGCTCTGAACGGTATCGGCTTGGTTCATAATCATTGGCTTGCTTTCACTTTCCGACAATACATAGATAAGAGATTCACTGTCCGGCGACTCTTGCGCCGGCTTGTTGGGCCGATACCGATTCCAGGAGTTCGGCCCAGCTATCCTGGTCTATCTTGCTCCGCAGGGAGCGCTCGAGACGTCTGCGGTTCAGCTTCTGCGGCGAACGTCCGCAGGCGGAGCAGACGTATGCTCCCCTCCCGTTCTGCCTGCCGGTGGAGTCCACGACTACTCCGGCCTCCGGTCGCGCCACGATGCGGACAAGGTCGCGCTTTGCGGTCTTGAGACCGCACGAGACGCATGTCCTGAGAGGAATGTGCTTGCGCTTTACCATGGGTTGTGCTCCACACATTCTTGCGCCGTCGGACCCGCCCGTCGGAGGAGCAGGCTATCGTCGTCTTCTGACCGGCCTGCCTCGTCTCCGTCGTCCTCTGACGCCGGCGGATGCCGCCGGGCTTTCATCTTCCTGACCGTCTTGGCTGCCTGATCGTCTGGCTCTCCGAGCGGTGACTCCGCCTCTCAGTCCGGCGATGTCCTCGGCAAACCTTATCTGACTTGGCTCGTCCTGCCCGGGGGCGGTCGGAATCGACCAGATGTCTTCGGGCAGGTCTCTCAGGGACGTGGCTTCCGCTTCGGGCAGCGCCTCCTCTTCCGCCGCCTGCTGTTCCTCGGCTTCGATAGCGGCCAGCATCTCGGCCTCTTCTCTTTCGAGTTCGGCGAGTATCGCGGCTTCCTCGGCGGCCTCTGCCTCCGCGCGCGCGGCGGCTTCCTCGGCGGTCTCGACCTCGGCGGCGGGCGCCAGTTCAGGCTCAGGCTCGGCGGCGGGCGCCTCTTCGGCGACCTGTTCCTCGTCGGCGGACGGAACCGTGTCCTCTGCTGGGAGTTCCTGCTGGGATACGGCCTCGGCGGCGGCCTGTTCGACCGTCGCCTCCTCTGCTTCGGCGGCGGCCTCGGCAGCCTTTTCGGCTTTCTCTCGTTCGGCTGCGATGGCCGCGAGCCGCGCGGCCTCGGCTGCAAGCCGAGCGCGTTCCTGGGCGATGGCCTCGGCCTCCGTGGCGCTCTTGATGTCCACGCTCCAGCCCGTCAGCTTGGCGGCGAGCCTGGCGTTCTGGCCCTCCTTGCCGATGGCGAGGGAGAGTTGACGATCGGGCACGACGGCAACGGCGGTGAGAGTGTTTGGGTCCAGCTCTACTCTCAGGACTTGGGCGGGATTGAGGCCGTTGGCAATGAATCGGGCGATGTCTTTGTTCCACTCCAGGACGTCGATCTTCTCTCCCTGAAGCTCGTTGACGATGTTCTGGATTCTTACGCCGCGCAGTCCAACGCAGGAGCCTACCGGGTCGACGCCGTCCTGTCTGGCGCGCACGGCGACCTTGCTTCTGGAGCCGGCTTCTCTGGCAACGGCGACCATCTCGACCACGCCGTTGTAGATCTCGGGGACTTCCATCTCGAACAGCCGTCTGAGAAGGTCCTTGTCGGCGCGGGATACGATGAGCTCGGTTCCCTTGGACGTGCGCTCGACCGAGCGCAGGAGCGCCTTGAACTTCTGCCCCTGGCGGTAGCGTTCGCTGTGCATCTGCTCGGAGTGGGGGAGAATGGCCTCGCCCCTGCCCATGTCAACCACGACGTGACGAGGCTCGACTCGCTGGACGGTTACGGAGAAGACTTCGCCCTCTTTGTCGGTGTACTCTTGGAAGACGAGGTCGCGTTCGGCCTCGCGAAGCCGCTGCATGACGACCTGCTTGGCGGTCTGGGCGGCTATCCGGCCCGCGCTGTGGGGAATGCTGTCGGTGGAGACCAGGACTCCGACCTCGGCGTCGGCCCTGATGGCGCGCGCGTCGGCGAGGGCTATCTCGGTCTCGGGGTCGGCGACCTCTTCTACGACGGTCTTCAATATGTAAACCGTCACCTCTCCGGAGCCGGGGTCCAGCTTGACGGAGATGTCCTGCCCCGTGGCTATGGAGTCTTTCCGATAAGCCGAGGCGAGCGCGGCCTCGATTGCGGAGAGGACGATCTCTCTGGGCAGGTTCCGCTCGGCGGCCAACTGCGTTAAAGCGATCACGAAATCGCTTTTCATTGTTCAGCCACCTCCTAGAGTCGGGCGCGGTTCGCATACCCCATTGAACAAAGAAAGTGGGCGGAGCCCACTTCCGATAGAACAACGATGGTAGTCGTGCTGAGTATAGCATCTATGCTTGACAGCGACAACCCTCTACGTCCGCCCGCAGCCAAGGCAATCGGATTCTAGCCGGTCACGGGCTGCGAGCTTCGCGTTCCTCATGTCAGTGGCAATTTACCGGATATACTAAATACTCGCTAAATCCGATATAATGGGTGTAGAAGTCTTGATTGTGGCTACGCTCACGTTTTAACGTTGCATTCTTCCCGATGCCGTGTCTAAATTACTTATCAGGAACCATGGAAAACGTTTAAATGCGCAATCCATATCGTAAACACCTATTGCATTGGTAACGGTTGCTGTGTATAATCATGCCATCGTCAACAATTGCAATGGCTGGTCGTTGAAATCTTCAGAGATTCGCACAGCGCAAGAGACGGAGGAGAGACAAAATGGTAGGCACGCTAGTAGGCGCTTTCGCCGGAATCCTCTTGAACACGGGAAGAAAGACCTTCTGGACGACCATGGCGGTGATGGCGGTTCTGATCGGCATCGCGGCGATAGTTGCGTACCAGGCTCAAGGCTCCGACTATCTCCCACTGGGCGCCCTCGTCGGCTTCCAGGTTCTCAAGTCCGGCCCGGCGGGTGAGGTTCAGAGCGAAAGCAGGAGTTCCTAATGAACTTGAGTTTGAACAGCGGCATCCCGATCGGTATCGGCATAACGGCGCTCTGCGGAGGAGTCGGGGCGTTATTCGCATACGCGCTGCAAAGTGGGTGTGACTGCTTCTGGCAGGGAGTGCCGATTGGCTTGTTCGCGGTGATGGCGCCGGCGTTGACGGCCTATTTCGCCAAGAAGCAGATAAGCGTGAACGGCCCGATCTAATCCGCATCGGCGCCGCCTGCGGTCGGCGGCGCCGATGCGACGATCTCTTTGGCATGGGTTTCATGACTTCTTGAGGGATTTGCCCCCGGGCGGCTTTCCGGGAACAGGCGGCGGCGGCGGCGGCGCTTGCCTCGGTCCTGAGCCTTTCTTGACATATCTGCCCTGTATGTTCATCTTTGGCATTCTGTCGCCTCCAAAGACCTACTCTGCTAAGTTGCTACCCTTGACTATATCATAGACCGTGGTTGCCCCCCATCCTTCGGGAGCTTTGGAGTTGTCCTGCGAATTGTAGTAGAAAGTGTACACGATGACTGACTCCACCTCGGTGGACACTATGAACTCGTATGTCTCTCGATGTGACTCGCCGGGTTCGATCATCAACTCATTCACGTCCCAGATGCGGGGTACCTCATAGAGGGCGGGCCATTGAAAGTCCTCGAGAACGAGATATTGACTACCCTCACGCTTGAGATCCACGAAGGCCTTGGCATGTAACCTCTCGACTTCCTCATCCGAAGTCGGAGCGATCTTTTGCAATAGCGCGAATGCCTCATGAAAGTCCATCTTGACCCGCGAGCTGTTGTACAGTGTCGCCGTAACGTCAATGTGCAGGTAACTCTCGCTGATAATCCTGTGGCGAACCTCGTGCGAGATCGTAAGGTGAGGCTCGAAGTCCCTGAACGCTTGGAGTTTGAACCAAGCGAACACGCCGCCGATTACGATGGCAAAGACAGTTATCGCCGACTGGAATATACCCGCCAGATCTTTAATGGAGCCTACACCGCTCCAGGTCCAGGTCGGCACGAAGACTGCAAAAGCGATGACAATCGTCAACAGCATGATCCCTGATACTGCCGCGCCGCGCTTTGTTTGGCCCCTAGGCCAAAGCTTTGCTATCCAACTCTTCACGGAATCTCTCAGTCTCACTCACCTATCTGGTATCGGACCGACTACGTCGTCTTCCACGGCCCGGCTTTTCGTGGGAAGGGCGGGGCCATGCGCTAATATCTCGGTGGACCATAGTTACGGCGAAGCGACCTCGGCGTTCCTCACGTCGTTTGGGTCTATGTGAACTACTATTGGCAAGCTCTTCGGCGAGGCCAATTATAGCACATGCGGTCAATTCTATCAAAGCGCGCCCGCTTGACCAAGCAAGGGCAATGTGATAGAAACGCATTGTCCTTGTAGTTGGACGCACTTGTGTAGTTGGGGGGCCGTTTAGACCGATGTTCCATTGGGGACCGATTTTCAGCTAAGGAGGCGTCAATATGCGTTCGTCTGTTTCATTGAGTTGGGTAATCTTCGCGGCTTCGGCCGTGATGTTGCTTGTATTTGCCGCTGCCTGTACCGAGACCGTGGAGGTGCCGGGCGAGACCGTGGTGATCAAGGAAGAGGTGATCAAAGAGGTCCAGGTACCCGGCGAGACCGTCGTGGTTGAGAAAGAGGTGATCAAGACCGTCGAGGTCGAGAAACCCGTCATTCAGACGCAGATAGTCGTTGCGACGCCGACACCGGAACCGCCCGGACCGGGGCCGTCGGGAGAACTCCGCATCGCCGAGCCGGACATCGCGTTCCCCAACATGATTCCGTGCAAGTTCGCTTTCAATCCACAAGGCAACCTCCACCACTGGAGCATCTTCGACACGGTTTACTACCGCGGGTTCGAGGACCCGGGCATCAACCTTATCGGACTCGGTGAGTCATGGTCCTATAACGACGACCAGACCGTCCTCACTTGGAAGATCAGGCAGGGCGTCGAGTACGACGGCGACTGGGGCGAGGTGACCGCTGAAGATTGGCAGTGGTCATGGGACTCCCAGCACTGCGAGGGGTCGTTGCACTCCAATATCTTCATCAGCGGCTCGTACACCAAAGAGACAAAGGTCATCGATGGCAACACCGTGGAGTTCCACCTGACCGAGCCCAACGTCTTCTACCTGGACAAGTTCGAGGGACCGGGCGGCGGCGGCAGCTTTACGATCTTCAGCAAGAACAAGTTCGATACGCTCGGCGAGCAGAAGACGGACCGCAACCTGACCGGCGGCACGGGCCCGTTCAAGCTCGTAAGCTGGACGCCCGGGGACTCCATACTCACCGAGGCCAGGGTTGACCACTACAGGAAAGTCTCCGAGTACCGGAACGTTCGCATCTATGAGATGAAAGAGGCGGCTGTGGTGGTCGCGGCGCTGCTCGCCAAGGAGATAGACGTAGCGGAGTTGCCCGCCAACGAAGTGGCCCGCGCGCGGGAGTCCGGCGCCGAGGTGCTTAAGCTTACGGGTGACGGAGTCGCCGAGATAATCACTCAAGGACGTTTCTGCTTCGCCCCACAGGGCGTGGCATACGAGACGGGAGATAAGGCCGGACAGCCCGTGCCCGATCGTCCCGGATACGACACGTCCAAGCCATGGGTCCTGAGTTGCGACCCTGAGTCTGAGGACTGGGAGCGCGCCAAGAAGGTGCGTACAGCCGTCGGCCTCGCCCTGGACCGGCAGTCCATACTCGACAACATTCTGGCCGGATTCGGACGGCTTCCCCTCAAACCCGGTTACCTCTACGGTTTGGCGCTCGACACACTCGGCCCCATAGCCAAGGAGCGCGGACTGGACTGGGAGGTCCAGTACAACGTTGACGAGGCCAAGAGATTGCTCTCCGAGGCGGGCTTCCCCGACGGCTTCGAGGTGGAGATGATGGTCACCACCAGCCACCACCCGCAGGCGGTGGAGATCGGCGAGGCGGTCGCCACGCAGCTCGCGCAGATCGGGGTCGACGTCAAGATAGAGACATCGTCATACACGGGATACAGGCCGTCCGTCGTGAACAGAGAGAGGAACGGCTGGTGGCTGCTGGCTACCAACGGCTCCGCTCCGTCGAAGGTCTTCCCGACGGTCGAAACGTGGGCGCTGCGCCGGAACCCGGAGGCGGCGTTCAACAACGGCTGGGAGATACCCCAGGCCGTGGCGCTCTCCAAGGCGATGGAAGACTGCGAAGACGATCAGTGCCTGATAGACAACCGCATCGCGATGTACGACTGGTGGGCAAATGACCAGGGTTACGTCCCGGTGCTGCGCACGTGGGGCGCTCTGGGTCTGAACCCGGAGAAGATCGCGGCATGGCCGCAGCCGACAGGCCTCGGGCAGACCGGCAACCGCTTCTCCACGGAGTATGTCCAGAAGCCTTAGACAATCCGGGCCGGATCGTCGAATCGGATACCCCGTGAACTCAACGGTGGAGGCTCTCCTAAGAGCCTCCACCAATCTGCGAGTGCCCGACGGCGAAGGCGGCAGCCGTAAACGGGCGCGGACGCGCAGGCCGGAGGACGCATCTTGGCGGGCTTCATAGAATGAGACAGTTCCTGATTCGGCGGGGAATAACGACCATCATTACGCTGCTCGCGGTATCCATGTTGGTCTTCGTGCTCGCTCGGATGACCGGCGACCCCAGAGTGTTGCTGCTCGGCGACCAGACTCAGACCAGCCAGGAACAGTGGGACGCTTGGGGGCGAGACTTTGGGCTCGATAAACCGCTGGCCGTCCAGTACGTCATCTACCTCGGCAAGCTGCTGAGAGGCGATCTCGGCGACTCGATACTTCAGCGCCGTCCAGTCACGGAGCTAATGTGGCAGAGGATGCCCAACAGCGCGCAGTTGGCAGTGGTCGCATTCGGATTCTCTATCATCATCGGAATTCCCCTCGGCATACTCGCCGCCGTCACGCGAGGGAGCGCCTGGGACTACGTATCTCGCAGTTTCGCCATGTTCGGGCACGCCGCCCCGTCCTTCTGGGTGGGAATCGTCTTGATCTTCGTGTTCGCGGTGGGGATCGAGATAAGTCTAGGGCTGTTCGACTTCAAGACCGACTGGCTCCCAACCTCTCGGAAGGAGGACGGTTGGAGGTCGTTCGTGCTTCCGGCGATAACTCTCGGCTGGGCATCCGCCGGGGGCCAACTCAGGCTGATGAGGTCTTCGATGCTCGAGGTACTGGAAGCGGAGTACATCAAGCTGGCCAGATCAAAGGGGGTTTCCAGGTACAGCGTCATACTCAAGCACGCGGTGCGAAATGCCTTCATAGCCCCGCTCACCTACGCCGGGCTGACCCTCGCCGGACTGGTGACAGGGACCATAGTGGTCGAGACGGTCTTCGCGTGGCCCGGTCTCGGCCTGCTCTCGATATGGGCGGTGAACAACTCCGACTACCCGATCCTCCAGGGCATTATCTTGCTGGTGACGTTCGCTTTCGTGTTTACGGCGTTCGCCACGGACGTACTCTACGCCGTACTGGATCCGCGCATAAGGCTGCAATGACCTGGGGAATGAATTAGTCAGAGGTATCAGATGGCAGAAGCTGGAAGTATGGAAGACGTCCTGAAGGACTCGGCCGGTCGCGGCTGGAGGATCGGATGGCTGCCGGACCTTCGCAGGTGGCCGGTGACATCGATCATCATCCTGGCGCCTTTCGCGGTCGCCGCGGTCGCCGCGCCCCTCGTCGCCCCATACGACCTCAACGAGGTCCAACTTGACGACAGACTCGTCCCGCCGCTGTTCTTTGGAGGCACGACTAAGTACCTGCTTGGAACCGACGCTCTCGGCCGGGACATGCTCAGCCGCATAATATACGGCGCGCGCATAACCGCCCTCGTTGCCGGAGTCGCCCTCGTCTCCGGCGGCGCGTTCGGAACGGCCATCGGGCTGATCTCCGGCTACTTCGGAGGCTGGATCGACGAGATCATCATGAGAATAGTCGATATCAAGTTCTCGCTGCCCTTCATCCTGATCGCGCTCGCGCTGACCCTCATATACGGTTCCAGCCTTCCGCTTCTGCTTGGACTGCTTGCCTTCCTGACTTGGGGAGGATTCGCGCGGCAGGTCAGAGGGGAAGTCCTGCTGCTCAAAGAGATGGACTACGTCAAGCTCGCCAAGGTGGCCGGGGCTTCGACGCGCCGTATTCTGATCAATCACATCTTCCCCGGCGTGGCGAACACCGTCGCGGTAGTGGCGACTATATCGGTCGGCGGACTGATACTGGCTGAGGCGGGGCTCAGCTTCCTCGGCGCCGGAATCCCGCCGCCGAGTCCCGCGTGGGGATCCATGACCGCCGCCGGACGTCTCTACATCGCCACCTCATGGTGGGCCAGCGTCATTCCGGGGCTGGCCATCGCGCTGGTCGTCGTCGCGCTGACGCTGCTGGGAGACTGGATGCGCGACCGGCTGGATCCTCGACTCAGGCAGGTCCTCTAGGGGCTGTCTCGGAGGCGTTCCCGGAAGAACGCCGCCGTGCGGGCGGCTGGGCCGTCTGCTATCATGTGCGCGCCCAGCGACCCCATGCAACAGGAGAGGTTGAATTGAAGGTTGGCGCCAGATTGGCGGGGCGGACGCCCCATGAGATAGCGGAATCGGCGAAGCGCGCGGATAGGATCGGGTTCGACACTCAAAGCTCGTCGGAGACGAACCATAACCCGTTTCTGCCCCTGACGATCGCCGCCGAGCATACCGAGAGGGTGGGGCTGCGGACATCCATCGCGCTGGCTTTCGCCAGAAGTCCGATGGATGTGGCCTACATCGGGTGGGACTTGCAGGCGATGTCGGACGGGCGGTTCACTCTGGGACTCGGAAGCCAGGTGCGGGGCCACATCGTGCGCAGATTCGGGATGAACTGGTCCGCGCCCGCGCCGAGAATGCGCGAGTACATTCAGGCGCTGCGCCACATCTGGAACGCTTGGCAGACGCAGACGCCGGTTAAGTTCCATGGAGACCACTACGACTTCAACCTGATGCCGCCGTTCTTCAACCCCGGCCCGATTGAGCATCCCGACGTGAAGGTATTCATATCGGCGGTGAATCCGTACATGCTGCGCGTCGCGGGAGAGGTTGCGGACGGAGCGCTGCTGCACGGCTTTTGCACTCCGAAATACACCAAAGACGTGATCATTCCGAATCTGAAGATCGGCGCGGACAGGGCAGGGCGGTCGCTTGACGATATCGAGATCAACGCGGGCGGGTTTATCGTCACGGGCGAGACGGAGGAGGAGGTCGAGGAGAAGAAGGCGGGGGTCAAGGGACAGATCTCGTTCTACGCCTCGACTCGGAGCTACGAAGGGGTCATGAGTGCGCACGGCTGGGAAGACACCGCCGCGAAACTGTACCGCATGTCGGTTGACAACAGGTGGGCGGAGATGCCGGAACAGATCACGGACGAGATGCTGGAAACCTTCGCAGTAGTCGGGACTCACGACCAGATAGTCGCCAAGCTCAAGGAAGCGCACGGAGATTACGCCACTTCCATCGGGTTCGACATTCCCACTGAGACGCCTGAGGACGAGGCGAAACTGGCCTCGATGGTACGGGAACTTCAGAGTTGATCCGAAATCCACCGGCAACCCGGATTGGAGGACAGTCATTGGAAGATTAAGAGTATCCGCGCGTTCGGGGTGAAGATCACTCCGACGATCAAGACCAATAGCGCGCGGTCTGATTCATCCACGGTATGTCGTCTCGCTGCGCTCCTCGTTCCTGAGACTGAGGCAATGCTATGTGGAGGATTCGTCCGTTGCTGAGCTGATGATGCGGTCTATGGCTGTTATCGCTTCGTTGAGGCGGCCGTTGGGGTTTAGGACTCGGTGGTCGAACCAAGATGCTTCGTTCATCTCTTGGGATGCTATCTCTAGCTTGGTTCTGAACTGGGCTTCGGACTCGGTGTTGCGGTTTCTCATGCGCTCTTCGAGCGAACTCATGTCGGGCGGCTCTAGGAAAATCAACACAGCGTCCGGATATAGCTTCTTCACAGTCGCCGCGCCTTGGACGTCAATCTTCATAATCACGTCTTGGCCTCGGCTTATTGCGTCGTTGACCTGGGACTTTGGCACTCCGTACAGGTTTCCATAGACTTCGGCCCATTCGAGAAGTAATCCCCACCCGATCATGTTTACGAACTCGTCTCTGGACAGGAAGATGTAGTCTATGCCGTTTCTTTCGTCAGGGCGACTCGGTCGGGTGGTGGCGGTGATCGTGAAGTGGTATGGCCTGCCGAGTTCTTTGAGTCCGTCTATGACCGAGTCTTTTCCGACACCTGAGGGGCCGGATATGACGAATAGGCGGCCTTGAGGGCGATCCGAGTGGGGGTTCGAGATCAATTCATTCGCCTGATGAGAGGTCTTCGAGGGCATTCCAAAATGTGGGGTAGGAAATGTCGGCGGCTTCGGAATCTTCTATGAGGGTTTCACCTGAAGAAGCGAGTCCGGCTACGGCCATTGTCATGGCTATCCGGTGGTCTCCGTGACTTTGCACGCGGGCGCCGGTTAGTTGGGCGCCGCCTTCGATGACCATGCCGTCTTCGGTTTCGGAGATGCGCGCTCCGAGCGCTGAGAGGCCGTCGACGGTGGCCGCGATGCGGTCGGACTCTTTGACGCGCAATTCGGTGGCGTCTCTGAAGACGCTGCGGCCCGACGCTTGCGAGGCGGCCATGGCGAGGACAGGGATTTCGTCTATGACCCTGGGAATTATGTCTCCGCCGATCTCGATGCCTCTGAGGTCGCTCGACTCGGCGACGAGGTCGGCTGACGGCTCGTTGCCGTCCTCGCGGACGTTTTCGATTTTGATGTTCGCGCCCATCTCTCGCAGTACGTCCAGGACTCCGGTTCGGCTTGGGTTGATGCCGACGCCCTTGACGGTGACGCGGGCGTTGGGGTGGGCGGCGCCTGCGACCAGCCAGAAGGCCGCGCCGCTGATGTCGGAGGGCACCTGTATGTCCAGCGACTTGAGGTTGGAAGGGCGGACGGCGACTCTGAGGCCGTCTTTAGCCACGTCGGCGCCCATGGCTGCCATCATGCGCTCGGTGTGGTCGCGGGATTCGGCGGGCTGTATTACTGACGTCTCGCCGTCGGCGTACATGCCGGCTATGAGAATGCACGACTTTAGCTGCGCGCTGGCTACGGGCATTTCGTATTCGATGCCATGCAGTCCTCCGCCGTTGAAGGCTAGGGGGGCGAGCGAGCCGCCGCCTCTGCCGCTCACGTCCGCTCCCATCATGCTGAGGGGGAGCAGGATGCGCTTCATGGGCCGGCGTCTCAGGGACGAATCGCCGTTGATGACGCTGAAGAACTGCTGGCTCGCCAGGAGTCCGGAGACCAGCCGCATCGTCGTGCCGCTATTGCCGGAGTAGAGCACGTCCGTCGGCTCGGAGAGTCCGTCTTTCCCCCGACCGACGATTTTGAAGCGCTCCTGCGCTCCCGACACCGGACAGGCTTGGAGTTCCTCGATCTCTACGCCGAGTCCGCGCAGGCATCCGAGCATGGAGGAGCGGTCGTCTCCGACGCAGAAGTTGGAGACGTGCGCCTCGCCGTCGGCAATCGAGTTGAGCAGCGCGGCCCTGTGGGAGATCGACTTGTCGCCGGGGGGCACGACGGTCCCTTCGAGGCGCGGGCTGTGTCGAACTGTCCTATTCATCTACTTCTTCCTGCGCAGTTGCGAGATCTTGTTGTCCGGGTCGTCCTCGCTGGCGCGGAGGCTTCTCAGCCGCTCGGTCAGCTTGGAGCCGAACATCGCGGTCATCATGGACTCGCCCGCCGTCGGCAACATGGGCGAGTTGTTGGGGATCACGGCGTCGGCTTCCCACTTGGCCTTGTACTCGAAGGCCCTGGCGAATCGGTCCACGAGCGCCTCGTCGCTTTCCTTGATCTCGTTTCGGTAGTTGTAGAGTTCGAGGATAAGCTGGTCCACCCAGTGAACGATGGCTCCAGGGTTGGAGATGCAGACAGCCTCGTTGTCGAGCGGGTCGTTGGTGGCGTGGCTGCCGAACGAATCGAACTGGGCGTCCGCGAGCCGGTGCATTTCGCGCCAGCCGTCGCTGCCTGCGGTCGTGGTGACGAACGCGGACGACATTATCATCGGCAGGTGGTACATGGCGGCGGCGTAGGAGTCGTGCTCGACGGGGTCGAGGAAGAGCGGCTGGGCTCCGATGGCCTCGACGAGGCCGATGACGGTTCGTATGGCATGATCGTCGACGTCGTCGGTTGGGGTGATGGAGTATTTGGCGTCCTTGAAGATAGAGGCGTCGGCTTCTTCGACGGAGCCGGGCACGTTCTTCAGGAGCGGGTGTCCGCCGACGAAGGAGGCGTCGGGCCTGAGAAATTCGGAGGCCCACTTCATGACCGGTCCCTTGATGTTGGCTGTGTCGGTTACGACCGTGTCCGGCTCCAGTGTGGGGCCGATGCCCTCCATTATCTCGCGCATCTCGGTGAGGGGGACGTCCAGAATGATTAGCTGCGCGCCCTCCACCGCCGCACGGAGTCCTCTTTCGGTGGCGTGAGCGGCGTTCATCTTGGAGACGGCGGACATCACGCCGCGGTCCTTGGACGTGATGACGACCTCGGTGTTTCGCAGATTTCGGGCCATGAGAGCAAGTCCGATAGACGCGCCGACGGGACTGACTCCGATGATAGTTATTCGCTCCAAAGCGCCACCTCCAGGTTGGCTCATGAATGGACTGTGTTGGCTAACAGGGTATCACATAAGGCTCTGCCCAAGCAGAATCCGGCTGATTAATCTTACCGGCGGGAGTATCAGCGTGGCGAACAGTCTAAAGTCGGAGAAGAATCCGAGCGCGATTATGAGAAGCAATATGCCGGGTCCCCACGGCTCCAGTCGGGAGAAGGGGGCGGCGATGCTTCGGGGAAGGACGCCGAGCGCGACCTTGAACCCGTCCAGCGGCGCGATCGGGAGGAGGTTGAACACTGCCAGGATCAGGTTCCAGAAGACCAGCGACGCCAGAAGGTAGCCGAGTATGTTCGCGCCGGAGGTTCCGGACAGCGAGAGGCCGAAGGCGTCGTACTGGGCGACTCCGAGCCTGAGCGGAATCGCGAACGCGGTCGCCGCGATGACGTTGGCAACGGGGCCGGCAAGCGAGACCAGGGCGGCCCCCTGTCTCATGCCCACTCTGAGGTAGAAGGGGTTGAACGGCACGGGCTTGCCCCATCCGAATCCGGCGACGAAGATCAGCGCTGTGCCGATGGGGTCGAGATGCGCGAGCGGGTTCAGAGTGAGCCTGCCGAGTCCCTTCGCGGTGCCGTCTCCGAGGGAGTTGGCGACATAAGCGTGGCTGAACTCGTGGAAGGTAATGCCGACGATTAGCGCGACTGAGAACGCCGCGAGCGTGACGAGCGCGAGGGCCGGGTCGGTCTGAAACTGGTCTAATGCGCGGAAAAGCAATTTTCAGATAAGAAGGACGGAGCCGGGCGGATATGAAACCCACCGCTACGAGGGCGGGTGGGCATGAAGCCCACCCCTACGTCAGCGGGCAGGTCTAGTGTCCGCCGCACCCGCATCCACCGCCGCCACCGCCGCATCCGCATCCACCGCCGCCACCGCCGCATCCACCACCACCACCACCGCATCCGCCGCCGCCGCAGGCGCAGCCGCCACCACCGTGGGCTTGGAAGTTCGGGTTGCTGATGACGAAGCCGCTTCGCATCAGGCCTTCCATGTAGTCTATGGTTGAGCCGTCCAGCAGGGGAGCGCTGTCGGCGTCGACGAGGACCCGGATGGCGCTGGCGTCGATGACGAAATCGTCCACGCCGGCTTCCTGCTCGACGCTGAGCATGTACTGAATCCCGCCGTCGGCTCCGGGCATCACCATGACTCGGAGCAAACCGTCTTCCTCACCCTGCTCCTCGAGGATGTCCTTGAACTTTTGGGCGGCCAGATCGCTGACCTCTATTAGCTGCGTAGTTGTCACGGCGTTGTCCTCCGCACTCTGACTTGCGGTCTATCGTACGCCAATGCTAACACGGGCAGATTGGCGGGTCAAGAAAGTTGTTGTCCACGAAGGACACGAAGGGGCGCTAAGGGTTGTCTGAACTGTGATTTTGTGATTGGGGTGATTTGGCTGATTTTGGGCGTGAGGGGATGGTGGATAGTGGATAGTGGATAGCGGATGGTGGGATGGTGGATGGTGGATAGTGGGTAGTGGGTGGTGGATGGTTTTGGGTCATTGGTTGAGGGAGAGCCAGAGGTTGTATAGGTCGCGTTTGGATCTGCCGGTGGCCTCGGCTGTGAGGGCGACCGCGTCGCGGGCGGTCATGCCCTGGGTTTTGGCGCGGGTGAGAAGTGACTCGGCTTCGGCGTCGGGGACGGCGTCGGGCTGATCGGGTGCGCCTTCTATGACTAGGGTGAACTCTCCCCTGGGTTCGGCGAAGAGTTGAATAGCATTGGATATGCTGCCCCTGAAGGTTTCTTCGTGGAGCTTGGTCATCTCTCGGCAGAGGGCGATCTGCCGGTCTCCGAGGGTTTGGAGGAGGTCTGAGAGAGAAGCGGCGAGGCGGTGTGGGGAGACGAACGCGACGAGCGAGCGCGGCTCGCGGGTGAGGCCGGTGAGAAGGTCTATCCTCTCGGCTCTGCGTCTCGGCAGGAACCCGAGGAACACGAACCCATTCGTCGGCAGGCCGGAGACTGCAAGGGCGGTGGTGAGGGCGGAGGGGCCGGGCAGGGCGACGACGTTAAACCCGCTTTCGGCGGCGGCCGAGACGAGCTCGCGTCCGGGGTCGTTGATCGTCGGGGTTCCGGCGTCGGAAACGAGGGCGATGTCGTCTGTCGCCAGTCGGTCCAGCAGATCGGGCAGCTTCGCGGTTAGGTTGTGCTCGTGGAAAGGGGTGAGAGGGGTCTGTATCTGGTAGCGGGCCAGGAGTTTGCGGGTTACGCGGGTGTCTTCGGCGGCGATCAGTTCGACTTCGCGCAGGATGCGCAACGCTCTCAAGGTGATGTCTTCGAGGTTGCCTATGGGGGTCGGGACTATGTATAGGGTCGGCATTTCTTCGTGCTCTATCGGCGTTTGTGCGTCGGGCGGTCAGGTGGTGTACACTGTTATTAGGAGAAATGAGCAACAGGAGGATAGGCGCAGAGATGTCCACCAGAGAGTACAGTATACCTTTCGGGCGAGACCGGGCAAGCGCAATCTACACGGACGCCATGGCGCGGATGTACGGGCTGGTGGCGCTGGGGGTGATCGTCACGGCCGCCACGATCTGGGTTGGCGACCGGATCGGCGTTGGCGACATCATATTCGGCTTCGGCTGGGTCGGGATGCTTATGATGTTCGGCGCGCTGATGGGCGTCATCTTCGGGGCCAGCGCGGCGGCGGCCAGAGGAAACATCGGCCTGGCGACCGTCCTATACTTCAGCTTCACCGGACTGGCGGGCCTGTACCTTTCGCCCATCCTATCGACTTACACGGGGGATACCATAGGGGTCGCATTCCTGCTGACCGGAGGGTCGTTCGTCGCAATGAGCGCAATAGGCATGACGACTAAGCGAGATCTCTCCAAACTCGGCCCAATGCTCATAATCGGGATAGTCGGGGTCATCGTCATCAGCCTCATCAACGTGATTCTGATACAGTCGAGCGGCCTGTTCCTGCTGATCAACATCATCCTGCTTCCGCTGTTCCTTTTGCTGACCGTGTGGGAGACGAAGCAGATGAAGGAGTTGGCTCAGCAGGCGGCGATGAGCGGGGACGTTCGGGCGGCGACGCAGGTCGCGGTGATGGGCAGCATCGGCCTTTACGTCAACGTGCTGAACCTGTTCATCATCATCCTGAACTTGCTGGGGTTCATGTCGGACGACTGAGGCGGGGCGGGTTATGCGAACATCAGCCGCCCTTTAGGCTCCGGTATGGGCCTGCTAGAGTATCACACCCTTGTCCTGAAGGGTCGCGACCTCGTCCCATGTATATCCCAATTCACCCACGGTAATCTCTTCGGCGCGCTGGCCGAGTTCGGGGGCTTCTCTGAATATGCCGGACGGGGTCTCGCCGTATGTGTTCGGCGGGCTGCGCATCATGGCCGGGCCGATGACGGGGCGCAGACCAGAGTTTTCGGGTGAACCGGTGGCCCAAGTCCCGCTCGATCTCACGCCATTTCTTCTCTTCGTCGATGGTAATGAAAGTTACCGCCTCACCGTCGCGGCCCATGCGACCGGTCCGGCCGACGCGATGCGTGAAGAGAAGGTCTGAGTCGGGTAGATCGTAGTTGATGACGCGGTCGATGCCTTGTATGTCTAGGCCGCGGGCAGCGACGTTCGTGGCTACGAGGACGGACAGGTCGCCGGCGCGGAAATCGCTCATGACGCGCTCGCGGGCGTTCTGGCTTAGGTTGCCCTGGAGCGCGCCGACGGGGTAGCCCAGCGACTCGAGCTGCCTCGCGAGTTTCTTGACGCCGCGCTTGGTCCTGCCGAAGACGATCACCGGCTCGTCATCGCGCTCATCCAACAGCGTTCGCAGAGCGTCCAGCTTTTCATCTTTGCGGATCGAGTAAACGAAGTGGTGAACTGAGGGCAGGGTCTGGAGATCGGGGTCCACTTCCAGGGTGACCGGATCGCGCAGGTGGTTGTTGGCGGTCTTTGCCACCCAGTCGGGCATGGTGGCTGAGAAGAGCGCTGTCTGCCGCTCGGACGGCGTGCCGCTGAGAATGGCTTCGACGTCTTGGGCGAATCCCCTATCGAGCATCTCGTCCGCCTCATCGAGGACGAGGAATCTCACGGATCTCAGGTCGAGAGCGCCTTGCCGCAGGTGGTCGAGGGTGCGTCCAGGGGTACCGACGACGATCTGGGGCCCTCTTTTTAGGGCCGCGCACTCCGGTTTCGAAGAGCGTCCGCCATAGAGCAGGGTCACCCGCAGCCGATGCGGTGAAGCGAGCGCATCAATGACCCCAGCCACCTGGATGGCGAGTTCCCGAGTGGGAACCAGCACAAGCGCCTGGACTTTGCGGACGGACTTGGCGCAACGGTCCACCATGGGTACCGCGAAAGCGAGCGTCTTTCCGGAGCCGGTGCGCGCTTGCCCTATCAGGTCTCGCCGCTGAAGAAGGCATGGGATGGACTTGGCCTGGATCGCGGTGGGTTCGGATATGTCCATACGGGCAATGGCCGCCCTGGTCGCGTCCTTCAGCGAGATGCCGGGGAACACATGGCTATTGGCGGCGGCGCGTTCAGCCGTCGGGCTTGAGTCGCGTGAGCGTCCAGGGTCGGATGCCGCGCGGTCGTCGCGGCGGTTTCCGAAGCATGGGCGACAGTACACGGGCCTGTCGGGACTCGGCCTAAACGGGACGGTGGTTGACTTCCTACAGTCGGCGCAGACGACCTCGTGGCGTTGTCTGCGTCCGGTTGAGGGTCGGCGGGTCATTTGGAGTGTCGGTGACATGCGTAAAGAAACTACCTCAGTCTGATTGTGTGGGACAGTGGTACGCAGGGGGCTGGAAGAGACGAAGAAGGGAGAGGGTTGACGACCTTGCGCTATCTGAAATACTCGACGCCCCGATTCACTGTGTTGAATGAGTGTAGCAGACTTTACACGGGCGTTGCGAACTTGGGCTGCGGCTCAGCGGTGAACCAAGGTTGCCGGCGCCGCTCCCCATGCGAACATCAGCCGCCCTTTAGGCTCGGGTATGGGCCTGCCGAGATCCTTGGCGGTCTCGACCCATTCATCCATGACGACCTGCGCCTCGCGCAGCGCTTCTTGGTATGTGGGACCGTACGCCGCGCAGCCGTCCAATTCGGGGACCTCGGCGATGAACGCCTCGTCCTCATCGCTCCAGTAAAGAATCACTCCGTACTTATGTGTCATGCGGCGCCATCCCGTACTCAATTAGAGTATCACGCCCTTGTCTTGAAGGGTCGTGACCTCGTCCCAAGTGTAGCCCAGTTCTTCGACGAGAATCTCCTCTGTGTGCTGGCCGAGGTCGGGGGCGCCTTTGAATATGCCGGACGGGGTCTCGCTGTAGGTATTTGGGTGGTTGCACATCTTGACCGGGCCGATGACGGGGTGGTCGAACGTCGTTATGTAGTCGTTGGCTGTGACCTGGGGGTCGTCCACAAGATCGTTGACCGTTTGGACCAATGCGTAGATGAAGTCGCCGGTTGCGCGGAAGTGGCGGTCCCACTCGGCCGCCGTCTTTTCCATGAATCGCTCGCTCATGATCTCGACAAGCTCTTCCCTGTTCTCGATCCTGGCCCGGCGCTCCGAGAACCTGGGGTCGTCCACCAACTCCGGGAGGCCGAGCGCGGTCATGAACGGCTTCCAGTAGCGGTCGGGCTGAAGTGCTGAAGTTGAATCCACTTGCCGTCCTTGCACTTGAAGATGCTGGCGAGCAGGTTCCAGGTGGACTTGCGGTCGTAGGCTCCGAACTCGCGGTTGTTGAGTAAGAGGCTCATGGTCATGCCCATGCCCTGGAGCCACATGTTGGAGCTTAGATGCGATGCTTCGACCTTCTGGCCGACGCCCTGCACGTGCCTTGCGACGAGGGCGGCGATCACCCCTTGGCATAGCATGATCGCGCCCATCTGATCGGAGATGCCTTGGGAGACGCGGACGGGCTCGTCCCATCCCGCGGGAGTGGCTGAGACCATCAGGCCGCTGCGCGCCTGGCCGCATCCGTCGAATGACGGCAGGGCGGCGTCGGGACCCTTCGGGCCATAGCCGGTGGCGGAGCCGTACACCAGCATCGGGTTGATGGCGCGGAGCGTCTCGTAGTCCATTTGCAGCCGCTCGGCGACGCCGTGCCGGAAGTTCTGCATGAACACGTCCGCCGTCTCAACGAGCTTGTACACGATCTCGCGACCCTCCGGGGTCTTGAGGTTGACGGCGATGCCTCGCTTGTTGCGGTTGTTGGCTTCGAAGTATGCGTTGCGGCCTTCGGGCAGAGCGGGAGCGAGCAAGGATGCCCTGGCGAGGGCGCGGCCCGCGTCTCCGTCGAGCGCCTCGATCTTGATGACGTCGGCGCCCATGTCGCCCATCATCACGCCGGCCATGGGGCCGAACTGCCACATGGACCAGTCGAGAACTCTGATGCCCTTCAGAGGCCCGGTGACCTCTCCGGCGCCGCTGTCGAACACTGGCCGCCTCCTCAATTGCAAGCCGCTGTCAAAGACCGGCTGAATTGTATCACAGGCTCCGTCTTCGCGAATGGCGGCCTGCGCGGGAGCGTATGATAGAATCGGGGTCGAATACAAAAAGCGCAGATATGAGGAGCCGGGCCGTTGGCAGTTCGCATCGCGATTATCTCAGATACGCACGTATGGCGCTGGGACGAGGTGCATCCGGAGATAAGAAAGGCGGTGCGCGAGGCGGACATTGCCGTTCACTGCGGGGACATCGTTCGGCAGGACGTGGTCGATGGGATGAGGGCGGAGGCAAAGCAGGCGGTCATCGTGCATGGCAACTCCGACCCGCCGGAGCTCAGGGAGTCGCTGCCGTACACTGAGGTCATCGAGGTGGAAGGTCTAAAGCTGGGAGTCACGCATCCCGCGTGGGGAGGGCCGGAGTTTCCGCCGGAGGACTTGCTGGAGGACTTCCCCGAGCCGGTGGACGCGATACTCTTCGGGCATCTGCACGAGACGATCAACGAGGTTCGGGGCGGCGTGTTGTTTCTGAACCCCGGCCAGGGGTACAAGTCTTTCATGGTGCCGGCGACGATGGTGCTGCTGACGGTGGAAGATGGGGAGATGCGGCCCGAGATCGTGGTGGTCGAGGAGTGATGAGGCGGCCCACTCGGTTCGGTCTTGATATGCGTGATAGAATGGTTGCATGACACAGAACCGCAACAGACAGCAGAGCAAGAATAGAAAGAGCGTTGGCCGCAACTACTGGATGTTCGTCGAGTCTCCGGAGAACTTCGAGATCATCAAGGAGATGGGCTTGACGCTGTTCGGCATGGGTCCGAAGTACCGGCAGCGCGCGGAGCGCATGGCCCCGAAAGACCGGGTGCTGTTCTACGTGAAGGGGATTCGGAAGTGGCCGGCGACGGCGACGATAAGCTCGACGTGCTTCAAGGATGACTCTCCGGTGTTCAAGCAGACGTTCAAGGGGGAGCGGTTCACCTACCGCATAAAGCTGACCCCGGACATAGTCCTCGACGAGCCGGACTACATAGACGCGATGCTGCTTGCTCCGCGGCTCCAGTATCTGAAGCGGTGGGTGCCGGAGGACTGGCCTCTCGCGTTCTTCGACCGCCTGCACCTGCTGCCGCAGACGGATTTCAGGCTGGTGGAGGGCGAGATGAAGCGTCTCATGCCGAGAGGCAGGGCGCGGCCCAGACCGGAACGCCAAGTGTCTGAGGAAGAGCCTTCTGCTGAGATCGAAGAGGCTGACCTGTCGGAGGGTGACGCGGAGGAACTGGAAGCGGAGGTCGAAGGCTAACTCGCGGCTTCCCGACCGTCGCTCAACTCTTCGTCATAGACGGCGAAGGCGCGCTCGACGAACTCCCTGGGGACGTCCGGCAGGTCCCCGGTCTCGCTCAACTCCAGCAGACGGGCGTAGGTGGTCACTATTGGGAGCGTGGCAGCGACGACCGGCGACGCCAAGACGAACTTTACCGCCCACGTACCAACGTCGCCGCCGAACTCGCGGAGGGCGCTTTCGAGGGTCCGCCTGCCGAGCAGCTTTTGTTGAAGGGCGCCGGATTCTTCACTTCCTTCGACGACGGCGGGCGAGTGGCGGCGCGCTTCCGATTCGAGCAGGCCGTTCGCGGACGGGTCGTAGGCTATCATTGCCGTCCGGGCTCCCTGCGCGCGGGAGATCAGGCTGCGGGCGGGCTGTTGGTCGAGCAGGTTGAAGTCCAATTGGATGGCCGAGACGTCTCGCAGATCGATCGCGCCCTCTCCCGCTTCTTCGGACTCCGGCTTGGAGTCCAGCGCCACGCCGTAGTAGCGTATCTTGCCTTCCTGGACCAGGTCGTCCAGAAGTCCGAAGAGCTCGTCGTCTTCGATTGCGTCCGGGCCGGGATGGTGAAGCTGGAAGAGGTCTATGTAGTCGGTGTCGAGGCGGCGCAGGCTCTGCTCGCAGGCGTATCGGATGAACCCCGGAGTCCAGCGCTGGGATTTGCCGCGTTCGTCGGGGTCGATCACCGGGCGGTAGAAGTCGTAGCCCGCCTTGGTGGAGATAACGATGTCGTGCCGATTGCGGCGAAGGGCGCGCGCAAGGACTCTTTCGCCGTAGCCTTCGGTGTAGGAGTCCGCCGTGTCGAAGTAGGTGAAGCCGAGGTCGAAGGCGCGTGTGAGAAGGTTCAGCGTGTCCTGCTCGGTGACGTGGCCGTAGTCGGCGGTTGCCAGCGGGCGGAGCGGCATCCCAATTTCCGAGACGGTGAGGTCGGTATCGCCAAGCTGTCGGTACTTCATCGGTTCATCGAGTGGGAGCCGTCCGCAAGTGGGAAAGTCGCGCTAGACCGGCGTGGCGGCGTTCAGAAGCGACTTTACCTCGTCCGCCTTCGACTCGTAATCCGCATCGCTCAGGACGGGGCGCGTCGGTCCCAGCGAAACGTCGCGGTCAAGCTCGACCCACGATTTGCAGCCGGAGTACTCAGGCAGAACGGGGAGCGATTTCGGCTCTCGAAGCTCGTGTACGCGCAGCAGGGCGACGGTCAGGGGCTGTTTCGGTCGCCAGTGGAGCCGTTTGCGCGCGTACTCGTCTGACCAGATATGCGACGGGGAGATAGAGTCGAGGGCCGCCTCGTCGCGAAGCTCGAACTTGTCCGTCACCTGGCAGAAGTACCGGAAATCGATCAGGCCCGCGCCGTTCGACTGGGAGCGAGTCTCCTCCAGGGCGCGGGGCGAACGTCCGGCTTGATTAGCTCAACCCTCTGGTGCTCATAAGTCGGGTACAGCAGGAACTGAGGATGCACGAGGCGGAAGTCGCGGTCTTCGCGGTGGATTCCGCCCTTCCTCAGAACGATGACCTGATCGCCTCTGCCGAGGCTCTTGACGGCCACCGCCCACTCTTTCAGGGCCAAGCTCGAAACCACAGGCAATGACATGTTGAGTCCCCCGTCACACGCTGATAGACTTGCCGAGATTATATCCGAGCGTCCGGCAGCAGTCGAGGGAGAGCTTACATGGCAGCAACTCCAGGAACGGAATTGATCGAACTGGAGACCGGAGTATACGCCCGCCTGCATCTAGGATTGACGAACGCGGGATTCATCGTCGGCGACAGTGGGGTTCTGGTGATCGATTCGCTTCGCGTCCCGTCCTTCGCCCGCGACCTCATCCACGATATTCGCCACGTCACGAGCAAGCCGGTCCAATACGTCGTAGATACACACTCGCATTGGGACCACTCATGGGGCAACGAGGAGTTTCCCGAGGCGACGATCATCGGTCATGAAAACTGCTATCTGGAGATGGTGGACGTGGAATGGAACGCGCAATGGCGGGAGAGGGTCGTAACGTCCGACGACCCCTGGGCGGAGGAGGCCGGTCTCGTGACGATCACGCCGCCGAATCTCACGTTCGAGACGGGCATGAGATTGTATTTCGGGGGTCGGGAACTTCACCTGAAGTATTTCGGGAAGGCGCACACGAGCGGGGATACGTTCATCCACCTGCCCGATGACGGGATCGCGTTCGTCGGTGATGTCGCACAGGACGGGGGCATCCCATTTCTTGCGGACAGTTATCCAAATGAGTGGCCCGACACCGACGACCGGATGGTGGAGATGCCGATAGAACGATTCATGTCCGGTCACGGGCCGGTCGGAGACCACGCGGCCCTGGTGGAAGCGCGGGACTTCATCCATGCCATGGTCGGCAATATCAAGACGGCGATCCGGGACGGCCAGGACGAAAGCTCAGCGAGCGCGTCGACGGTCGATGCGCTGAGTCCGCGGTTCGGCGGCTGGCGGGGATTCGAGGGCCTGGGAGACAACCTCCCTGTGTTGCATAGAAAGCTGAAGGGGAGCCTGTGATAGAATTGCGCCGAGCAAGGAGAAGGCGATGACCACGGAAGCCGCCACAACCAAAATCTTCTATCCCGAAACGGACGATATGCCATTGCCAGACGGAGAGTACCAAGCGCCAATCTTCCGCAGAGTCGTCGGCCCGGTGGAAGTCCACTTCGGGAATGTTCCGGGCGCCCACGTGAACGGCAACACGTTCTTGTACTACGTCGAGGGCGATCCGCGCCGCTCCGTATCTCCTGACTGCTACGTGGTCTTCGACCTGTCCGAGTCCGAGTTGGAGACGTTTTCTATCTACCGGAACAACACCTACCTTCTCTGGGAGGTGGGCAAGCCGCCGGACTTCGTCTTGGAGATTGCCTCGCCCAGCACGGGCAGAGAGGATACCGGCAGGAAGCGCGACCTGTACGCCGAGATTGGCGTACCTGAGTACTGGCGCTATGACGCGACGGGCGGCGACTTCTACGGCGAGCCATTGGTGGGAGAGTATCTGGTGGACGGCGAGTATCGGCGTTTCGAGCTGCGGTACGAGGCCGATGGCTCCGTGTGGTCTCACAGCGACGCGCTGAACCTGGACCTGTGGTGGATTGATGGAGAGTTGCGGTATTGGGACCCCGTAGGGGAGAAATGGCTGCTGAATCACCTGGAAGAGAAGTCGCGGGCGGATTCGGCGGAGTCGGAGTTGGAACTGGAGCGAGCCGTTCGCGCAAGGGCGCAGGCACAGGCGGAAGCGGCAGAGGCCCGCGCGGTGGAACTCGAAGCGGAACTGCGCCGGCTGCGCGGCGAGTAGCGCGCTATTCCTCTGCCTCATCGGCGTACTGGTTGTAGCCCAGGCCGCCCCCACTGTCATTCCAAGCCCCTCCCTACTGTCATTTCGAGCGTAGCGAGACACCCCGCCTCAGCGGGCTGGCGAAGCAATCTAAAATCCCTGAAAATCCCCCAATCCCCAAACCAACCCATCCCGAACATCCTGCTTCTGACAACCCCCAACCCCCGAACATCCCCCAATCCCCAAACTCACAGTTCAGACAACCCTTAGTGCTCCTTCGTGCCCTTCGTGGATAATCCCCCCAACCCATCCTGCAAATCCTCCACATCCCGAAAATCCTGCTTCTGACAACCCCCAACCCCCAAACCAACCCATCCTGAAAATCCCCCAATCCCAAAATCCCCCTTCCGACCCCTTGACATCCGTTCTCACACTCCCCTATACTGAACTACTGTACGGCAGCATGCTAGTACCACCAACCACTAAAAACTCAAAACCAAAAACTCAAAACTCCAATGACCCAACAGATACCATCAAACCCGGCCCTCCACTTCGCCAACATCGTTCGCGAGAGGACCAACGACGCCCTCGACCTCATAGACATCCTGCACGACATCGCACAGGGCAAAGATGAGAGGGCCACCTCCAACGACCGCATCACGGCCGCCAACATCCTCTTGGATCGCGGACTCGGCAAATGCCCCAAGCAAATCGACCCCAATCCGGCCCCAACCCCCAAATCCGACGCCAACGACGCCAACGACGTAGGGGCGATTCGCGAATCGCCCTCGGTGCCCGCCGCCAACCCCCGGCCCGTAACCCAAATCAAACACGCCCTCAACGACACCCTCGGCCCACCCCCGACGGTGCCTACTAACGACTCACCACTAAAAACTAAAAACTCACTACTAGAAACTATCCAAAAACACATCCTGACCATCACTAACGACGGTCAGACCCTCTGCGACACTCTCGAAGAGATAGCCCGCGCCAAAGACGACCCAAGCGTCACGCCCTTCCACCGCGCGAGGGCAGCCCGAATACTGCTCGACCGCATCCTCGGAACCGGCCGCGCCCTCGAAACGAGGACCGCCCAGAAGAAACCCTACGTCCGCCCGGTCAGACAAATCGACCCCGACGACCTGGCCAAAGTCCGCGCCAAGGTCCAGCGCATGAAGGACGAGGGCATACTCACACCTAACTATGACTCCCCCGGCCCCCCTATAACCGTGCCTGAGATACCCGAAGGATTCGATCCGACCCCCTATCTCAAAGAAGCATCTGAAAAGTTCGAGGCCGACATCAAGATGACGCTCGAACGACAGAAGGCATGGCCCGCCATCGAAGAACGAAGGCGTAAGAAACTCGCCAAAATCTACCCCTCTCACTCCGAAGACGACAAACCGCCGGACCTATGAACATCACGACCGACGACAACCTTATAGCCGAGATCATCGACGAGTTGAGGCCACTCCCATACGCCCAGCGTAGGGCACTCCTCGACGCCTATCTAGATGAGCTCGACGAATTTGATCGACTCAGGCTCCAACACGCATGGGAGCTCCACGCCCGGCCGGACCAACTCCCGCCGCCCGGCAACTGGAATACCTGGCTGATACTCGCCGGACGTGGCTTCGGAAAGACCCGCACGGGCGCCGAGTGGGTCCGCGCCCAGACAGAGACCGGACGCGCCCGCCGCGTCGCCCTCATCGCCCGCTCACTCGCAGAAGCCCATTCCATCATGATCGAAGGCGAGTCCGGCATCCTCAACACCTCACCGCCCTGGCACACGCCCATCTACGAACCATCCAAGAGAAAGCTCACCTGGCCCAACGGAGCCCGCGCCCTCATCTTCTCAAGCCACGAACCCGACCAACTGCGCGGCCCCCAGTTCGACTCCGCCTGGTGCGACGAACTAGCCTCATGGCAGTACCCCAACCAGACCTGGAACAACCTCAACTTCGCGCTCCGGCTCGGACAGCCCCCTAAGTGCGTCGTCACCACGACCCCAAAGTCCATCGAACTCGTCAGAACCCTGTCCAACGGCCCGGGAGTCCATGTCACGCGCGGAACGACCTTTCAGAACAAAGACAACCTGGCCCCTGAGTTCTTCGACGCCATCGTCGAACAGTACGACGGCACGAACATCGGACGACAGGAAATCTACGCCGAACTCATAGACCAGGACGAAAACGCCCTCTGGAAACGCGCCTGGATCGAAGACGCCCGGCTCACCAGCCATCCGCCCGTAGCCCGCATCGTCGTCGCCATAGACCCCGCAATGTCCGCCAAGCCCAGCAGTTCCGAGACCGGAATAGTCGTCGTCGGAGCCGACATGCACCGCGAACATGCCTACGTCCTCGCCGACGAGTCCGGAAGGCTCACCCCCCAGGGCTGGGCGATGCGAGCCGTCCACCTCTTCGACAAGTTCAATGCCTCACGCATCATCGCCGAAGACAACGCCGGCGGAGACCTCGTCAAGTCCACCCTCAAAGCCGCCGTCCCCCGAACGCTGCCCTACAAGGGCATCAAGGCCCGGACCGGCAAATACCTACGCGCCGAACCCGTAGCCGCCCTCTACGAACAGGGACGAGTCCACCACGTAGGCCGCTTCCCCGAACTTGAAGACCAGATGTGTACCTGGTCCGCCGAACTCGGACCCTCCGGCTCACCCGACCGAGCCGACGCCCTAGTCCACGCCATTACCGAACTGATGATAGAACGAATACCAATCAAAATCTGGGTCTAACCACCCACCCCCCAATACCCGTAGAGCTTGCCCCGTACTCGATACGGGGGTGAGGGTGACACGCCTGCCTACTAACTTGGGACAGTCTCCTGGGAACCTAGGGCAATCGCATTTAGACTTGGAAGGCGCATCGTCCATCGTCACTCCGGCGGAGGCCGGAGTCCAGAGGGGAAGTTGGGAGGCTTTGCCAAAGCTGGCATTGAGTGAAATGCGATTGCCCTGTCCTGGGAACCCGCGCTTGTTGACTAGCGATTGGCAAGCCAATATGCTGGAACTATCGACATGCTGCGAGACCAAAGAAGCCCCCAAGGAGATGAACTGAGATGAAGATGTACCTAGCCGGAGAGTGGGTCGATAGAGACCGGAAGATCGACGTGGTGAACCCGTTCAACGGCACGGTGTTCGAGACGGTGCCGAGGGGTGGCATAGAGGACGTGGATTCCGCCATTGCCAGCGCGGAACGCGGCGCGAAGGTCATGGCCGGCATGTCCGGCTATCAGCGCTACGAAATCCTCATGCGGGCCGTAGGCCTGATGAAGGAACGAGTAGAGGACCTCGGCCGGACGATCACCATGGAAGAAGGCAAGATCATCTCGGAGGGCATCGGCGAGGCGGAGCGGGCCATTCAGACGATGACAGCCTCGGCGGAGGAGGCAAAGCGGCTGTTCGGCGAGGTGGTGCCCTTGGACGGTGCGCCGACCTGGACCGGTCAACTTGGCTTCACCCTGCGCGTCCCCTGCGGAGTCGTGGCGGCGATCAGCCCGTTCAACTTCCCTCTGAACCTCGTCGCCCACAAGGTCGGCCCCGCCCTCGCCGCGGGGAACGCGGTCATCATCAAGCCGGCGTCCGACACGCCCCTGTCGGCGCTGAAGCTGACCGAGATACTGCTGGAGGCGGGCGTTCCCCCGGAGGCGATACAGTGCGTGACAGGCTCGGGCGGGAGCATCGGCGACGCGCTGGTCTCCGACCCGCGAGTGCGGAAGGTGACGTTCACGGGCAGCCGTGACGTGGGCGAGCATATTTGCAGGACGGCCGGGCTGAAGAAGGTCACGATGGAGTTGGGGTCGAACTCGCCGCTGATCGTAATGCCGGACGCCGACATGCAGAAGGTCGTCGCGGGCACGGTGGCGAGCGGCTTCTCGAACGCGGGCCAGGTCTGCATCTCGGCGCAGCGCATCATCACGAGCAGAGACGTGTACGTGGACTACCTCGACGCGCTGACCGAGAGCGTAAAGGACATCAGCACCGGTGACCCGCTGGACGAGACAGTGAAGATGGGGCCGATGGTCCGCCCCGAAGAGGCGGTGCGGGTACACGAGTGGGTCGGCGAAGCGGTCGCCGGCGGCGCGCGCGCCGTCGTCGGAGGCGATTACGATGGCGCGGTGTATGCGCCGACGGTGGTGGCGGACGTCAGCCCGGAGATGCGGATCTCATGCGACGAACTGTTCGGTCCCGCGGTCGCGGTTACGCCGTTCTCAGACATCGACGACGCCATCGCCATGGCGAACGACACGAACTACGGTCTGAGCGCGGCAATCTTCACGCAGGACATCGACTGGGCCATGAAGTTCGCCCGCGAAGTGGACTCGGGGAACCTGATGATCAACTCAGGCCCCCAGTGGCGCGCCGACCTGATGCCCTACGGCGGCCTCAAGGACAGCGGCATGGGCAAGGAAGGGCCAAAGTACGCGGTCGAGGAGATGACGGAGTTGAAGATGGTGATCTACCACCCGTAGGGGGTGGGCGAGGATGATACTGTCCCCGACCGAACTGACACAGCTTAGAAGCTCTGCGCAAGATGTAGGGAGACGATGAGAAACAGGCTTCGCGCGATAACGCTCAGGGGATTCAAGACCATACTTGAACTGGATGACTTCAATCCCGGCCCTCTGACGGTACTCATTGGCCCCAACGGCGCGGGCAAGTCCAACTTCATCTCCTTCTTTCGCATGATGAGTTGGATGCTGGCAGATCCCGACAATCTTCAAATCCACGTGGCGCAGAATGGCGGGGCCAGCAGGCTCTTGCACGATGGCCCGTCCACCACTCGCGAGATAGAGGCAGCGTTGACAATCGAGACCGAGGCCGGCGAGAACCAGTATGGTTTCCGACTCTTTTTCGCGGCGGGAGACACCTTGGTCTTCGCCGACGAGAAATATCGATTCTCTCGCAGAGACTACTACGGCGCTGCCCCCTGGCGAGAAACGGGAGCCGGACACCGCTCGCCCAAACTCCTTGACGAGTCCAATTGGGATGATACGGCCCGTGTTATCCTGACCATCCTTCGAAGAATCATCCTATATCAGTTTCACAACACGTCGCCCACGGCCCGCATCAGAAGCAAATGGAATGTGGAAGACAACCGATTTCTGAAGGAAGACGCGGCTAACATCGCGCCCGTTCTCCTACGTCTGAGGGAAGGAAACCGCAGCTCCTACCGGCGGATTGTAGATACCATCCGTCTGATACTGCCCTTCTTCTCCGATTTTGAGCTCGAATCCGACAACGGGCGGCTACTGCTCGCTTGGCGTGAACGGGGCAGCGACGAGGTTTTCGACGTCTCCCAAGCATCCGATGGCATGTTGCGGGTAATAGCGCTCGTGATGCTCCTCCTTCAGCCGGAAGAGGACTTGCCGGACGTCTTGATTCTGGACGAGCCTGAACTTGGTCTTCACCCATACGCCATAAACGTGGTCGGCGGACTGATACGCGCCGTGTCCACGAAGGCCCAGGTCATTGTCGCGACCCAGTCCGCCGCGTTCGTCGATTGCTTCGACCCGGAGGATATCGTCGTTGTCGAGCGAGAAGGTCGGAGGTCGGTGTTTCGCCAATTGGATGCCGTGGGATTGGGTGAATGGCTCGAAGAATATTCACTTTCTGAGTTGTGGGAGAAGAACGTACTCGGAGGGCGTCCTTAATGGCGATAAGATTGAACTTCATCGTCGAAGGACAGACTGAGGAAACATTCGTGAACCGGACGTTGCGCCCACATCTGTCAGATCGGTCTATCTACACCAGCGCGCTATGTGTCATGACAAGTCAAAAGGGCGGCTATACATATCGCGGGGGCTTAAACAGTTATGCGCAGGCGAAGAGGGACATAGAGATCCGGATGAAGCAAGACCGGAACTCCGACGCGCGTTTTACAACCATGTTCGACCTGTATGATTTGCCTACGGACTTCCCAGGTTTTGAAGACGCCGCCGGGATTAGCCAACCCTACCAACGGGTTCAGAGCTTGGAAGACGCGCTCGCGACGGACATTGCTGACTGGAGATTCATCCCATACATTCAACTCCACGAGTTCGAGGCGCTGCTTCTGTCAGACCCGCGTAAGCTCGGTTCACAGTTTGAAGGATGCGAAGCTGAGATAGAAAGACTGGCCGAGATGGCCTGTCTATTCTGTTCGCCTGAGCTTATAGATGACGGGAGCGACACTGCGCCATCAAAGCGAATCATCGACGAGATACCGGAGTATGAGTTCCGCAAGGCATCCGCGGGTCCCATTGTGGCTGAACAAATAGGACTGGCCAACCTAAGATCGAAGTGCAAGCGCTTCAGCGAATGGCTCAGTAGATTAGAGGCTCTCAAATGACAGCCCGGAGCGTCGTCGCCTCCAGCACGCCGTAGGAGGTCGTCAGAAGCAGGATTTACAGGATGGGGCGGCGGCCGCTAGTCGCGGGACGGAGACGATACGCGAACCGATATGATCTCGATTTCGTGGTACTGCCGATGAGTAACCGAAGCCGCGTAATGCCGCAGCAGTCTTAGAGGAGCGTCACGTTCGACCGCGCCCCCGAAGTCTCCCATCTCCAGCCCCGCCTCTTCCGGGCCGGGATTGGTCAGCAGGGCAATCCGGTCTTCCAGGTTCTCCGCGTTGCCCGGCGCGCTCACAAACTCCAACTCCGCCGTCGCCCCTTGGCCCGTCGCGCTCAAAACCAGCCGCTTCGCCCCTCCACCCGTCTCATTCTCGTGCGACTCGGACAGGGTGAACAGCGTCTCCTCCGCCACAGCTTGAAGCCGGTTCGTCATTTGAGGCCCCCAGCCGCGGTCGGTGGAAAAGTCCTCGAGGAATCTGTTGATCCCCGGAAGAGACTCCATGCTCGCTTCGGTTCTGAGACGCCGATGCCTTCGCCTCTTCAATTCGGCAAAGACCGTCAACACGATCAACATTGTCCCGCCGGAGATAAATGCCCTCTGGAACATGTCATCCCAAAGGTCGCCGATCGGCAACGGCACAAGTCCCGTCTGGAGCCCGAGACCTATGAGGAGCGCCGCTCCAATCGCCAAGCCCATGCGGTGGTCCGGCGCGTCCTGCACGATTATCTTCATGCCCTCGACTATGAGCGGGCTGAGCATCACGACGATGAAGATCGACGTCACCGGCGCCGGAATCCCGATCAGCAGGCTCCACGACTTTGGGAAGAAGGCGGCCGCGATGAGAAGTGCGCCTGTGATGATGCCGATGTCGCGGGAGGCGCAGCTTGTCTGCTGCGCGAACACCGGACCTCTGGGACTTATAGTGACCGGCATTACCGCGGCAAGCCCCGCCAGCAAGTTGCCCAAGCCCGTGCAGACCGACATGCCCTGCACTCTTCGGTAGTCCATCGCGCGGGACTTTCGCCAGGAAAGCCGCTGGGTCGTAAGCGAGATGGAGTTCCCCTGAAGAACCGCTATGACTGAAAGGAACAGGAAGGCCGGCAGCAGCGACCAAAACGCCGCGCCGAAGCTGAATCCAAGGCCGGGCCACCCGTCCAGAGGCAGCCCCGCCACCGGAGCCTCGCGCACCGGTCCAAAATCGAATATCCCGAACGCCATGCCCGCTAAAGACCCCGCGGCTACACCTATCAGGGATGACCATGTCCGCCAGGTCTCGGAACCCCGAATCATAAGGCCCGCGATCAGCGCGAACGTTACCAGGATGCACACCGGCCCTGCCGCTGCCGGCGCGCCCTCCGGCACGTCGTTCAATCCCTTGAAGATCACCGGAACTATCGTGATGATCAACAGTATCAGTATTGCGCCGCTGAAGGCCGGCGTTACGAGTCGTCTCAGCAGGGACAGCCGCATGGAGACCACTATTTGGAAGATGCCTGATACGACGATCAATGACGCCAGCGTCGCCGCTCCGCCCTCTTGCAGCGCGATGATGCAGAAGGGGATGGCCGTTGGAGAAGGATACATGATGACCAGCATCCCCGAGCCTATGGGACCCGCGCGGAATGCCTGCAGTATGGTAGCCGCTCCGTTGACCGCCAACATTGCAAACACCGCCCACGCGACCTCCGAATCCGCGCCGCCTGCCGCCTGCATCAGGATGATGGGGAACAGCGCAATTGGAGCAACCACCAGCAGCGCCGACTGAGCGCCCAGCCCCTGCGCCATCAATAGCGGAGGTCTCTCATGTGGTTCGTACTGAGGCATAGAAGCGGTTTGGGTCATGGTCTTATGCGCGCGTCGCGCGGATCCGGCCGGGCCTGAGGTTGGACAACCGTTGCTTTATGGTCATGCGTGTCCGAGGTTTTGGGATACTGGTATAGGTCGGGCGATTTAAGCGGATTGCTTCAAATCAGGCATGTTACACGCTGCCAGATGGAGAGTAAACCTGTCAGAGCGCTTTACCAATCGTCCAACCCTTGTAATAATTTAAGAGCGGCCTTTTCGGAATTGGAGTCTGAGTTCAGGGAGAAAACCCCAATGGCGTCAAATGAGTACCCGAACCCACTGAGACAACCGGCCTCCGGGACCACAAGCGGAGAGCCGATTGCCATTGTCGGCATGGCGTGCAAGTTCCCCGGCGCGGAGGATTTGAACGCTTTCTGGCGACTGTTGGCGGAGGGCAGGAACTCGGTGACCGAGAGCGTCTCAGGTCCCGGCGCGGAACGCTTCGGCGATCTCTTCGTTGATCCCGCCTCTCAGCACGAGGCGTGTCGATACAGCGCCTTCGTCGACGGGATCGATCAGTTCGACGCCCAGTTCTTCCGAATCTCGCCCGTCGAGGCGGAGCTGCTGGACCCACAGCAGCGCATGATGCTCGAGACGAGTTGGCAGGCTCTCGAAGACGCCGGGATAGATCCTGACGGACTGAAGGGAAGCCGCACCGGCGTTTACACCGGACTCAGCAACGACGAGTACAGGATGCTCGTCCTTGACTCAATCAGGCCTACGGAGGCTGCCGGGTCTCTCTACGCGCTCAGCGGCACCAACCTGAACGGTACCTGCGGGCGAGTCTCATTCGTGCTTGGTCTAATGGGACCGGCAAAGGCGGTCGACGCGGCCTGCGCGGCGTCCCTCGTGGCGGTAAATGACGCAGTGGCCGACCTACGGCAGGGCAAGGCGGACCTAGCCATTGTGGGTGGAGTTCAGGTCATCCTGAACAGCCGCGTACATGAACTGCGCGCGGAGTCGATGATGCTGTCCCCTGAGGGGCAGTGCAAGGCGTTCGACGCCTCCGCGGATGGCTACGTGCGGGGAGAAGGGTGCGGAGTCGTCGTCCTGAAGAGGCTGAGCGAGGCTGAGGCGGACGGAGATCGGATCTGGGCGGTAGTCCGAGGCACGGCGGTGAATCACGGAGGGGCCAGCGTCGGCCTGACAGTCCCAAATCCGCCTGCGCTGGTACAGGTGATGGAAGCGGCGCTCTCCGACGCGGGCGTCCTCCCAGAGGATGTCGACTACCTGGAGGCGCACGGAACCGGCACGGCAGTGGGCGACCCTATCGAGATCAACGCGGTCGCCGATGTGTACAGCCGGGGCCGTCAAGCCGACCAACCACTTCTGGTCGGTTCCGTTAAGACCAACATCGGACATTTGGAGTGCGCTGCTGGAATCGCCGGATTTATCAAGGCGGTAATGACGCTGGAGCGTGGTGTCATCCCCAAACACTTGCACTTCCACAATCCGGACCCGAGTCTCGACTGGAACAGCCTGCCGATACGGGTGACCTCAGATATGACTGAGTGGCCCCGTGGTCGTCAGCGGCCAGGACTGGCGGGGGTGAACTCTTTCGGGATATCCGGCACCAACGCCCACGTTGTGCTCGAGGAACATCGCGACAGGGAAGGCAAACTCAATCGAGAACATTGGCCTGTGGGCTCAGGGCAGGCCGTGGCGGTTTCGCTGCCGGCCCACGTGACCGATCCGCCTTCGCCGGAAGAAAAGTTTGGTCATCGCGCCACCCGCTTCCTGCCCCTGTCGGGCAAGTCGCCGGGCGCGCTCCGGGATGTTGCAAAGCGGTATCTGTCTTGGCTCGACGAGAGGCGCGGGGAGCTTTCCTCCAAATCTGCCGATTCAGATTCCATTCTGTCGGACATGGCATGGACGGCAGGCGTCGGGCGGAGCCACTTCGATCACCGGGCGAGCGCGGTGTTCCACGATGCCGAGTCGCTGCGGGAGCGGCTCAGCGAGTTGGCTGACTCAGACACGGGCGGGCAGACGCGCACGCCATCCAAGGTGGCGTTCGTCTATACCGGGCAGGGCAGCCAGTGGGTCGGCATGGGGCGTGCCCTTTACGAGACTGAGCCGGTTGTCAGGGCGGTTATGGACCGCTGCGAAGAGGTATTCCGAGAGGTGAGAGGGGCCTCTCTGCTGGACGTGATGTTCGGCAGAGGTGGGGCGAATGAAGACCTAGGCGACACGGCGTGGGAGCAGCCTGCCCTCTATGCGCTTGAATCCGCCCTGACGGCGCTGTGGGCCAGCGTGGGCATCCGTCCCAGCGTGGTACTGGGACACAGCGTTGGAGAACTGGCGGCGGCGCAGGCGGCCGGGGTGTTCAGCCTGGAAGACGGGATGCGGTTCGCCGCTACCCGGGGCGCCCTGCTATCCGGAATCGAGCAGGGCGCTATGGCCGCGGTCTTTGCGCCGGCGGATCAGGTGGGCGCGGTGGTCGAGGAGATGAATCAGTCTTCCAACGGCGTCGGGCTGAGCATCGCCGGAGACAACGGCGCGCACCAGGTGGTGAGCGGTCCGGTTGCGGACATCGAGGCAATCCTAAGTCATTTTGAATCAGAAGAAGTACGCGCAAGGCGCTTGAACACGACCAAGGCGTTCCACAGCGCGCTTGTGGAGCCGGCCCTGGATGATCTCGCAGACTCCCTGAGAGGCGCGGCGATTGGCTCTCCCACCCTGACCGTAATCAGCAACCTCACCGGGCGCGCGGTTGAGCCCGGAATGGCCCTCGACTCCGCCTACTGGAGACGACATGCCCGTGAGCCTGTGGCGTTTGCAAGCGGCGTGAAAGCGATGGCGGAGCAAGGTGTCGATCTGGTTATTGAGATAGGCCCCCACTCGGTGCTGGGGCCGATGGCGACACTGGCCTGGCCCGAATCGGCGCAAGGCCCGGCCGTGCTTGCCAGCCTTAGACGTCCGCCCAGAGACGGTTCTTCATCCGAACCTGAGAGCAGCTTCATCGATGCGGTCGCAGAAGCCTACGATGCCGGGCTGGCCGTCTCCTTCGAAGGGCTGTATGCGGGGGAAAAGCGTCGTCGCATCTCGCTGCCCGGCTACCCGTTCCAGCGCGAGCGCTACTGGGTTGGTCAAACGAAGACAAGGCGTCAGAGCGCGGGTCACCCCTTGCTGGGCGTCCGGCATGAGTCCGCTCGTGGCGAGATCATGTTTGAGACGGAAGTGTTCCCTTCGGATCCGGCCTGGCTGAATGACCACCGCGTCTTCGGACGACTCGTCGCGCCGGGCGCGCTCTACGGGGCCATGGCGGCCTCCGCGTCGCTCGCGGAGGGGAACGGCTCTGTTGTGGTAGAGGACTTCCAGTTGCACAACCCGCTGGTCTTTCCCGAGAACGACTCCCAGGACGAAACGGGGGAAGAAGGCAGGAAAGTCCAGGTCGTCCTCGACGACTCCGAGCAGGCGTCATCTACCAGTGTCCAGATATTCAGCAAAGGGCCTGAGAATGAATGGACGATGCACGTGGAAGGGCGCGTATCGTCAGGTGCAACGTTGCCGGATGCCGGTGGTGCAGTCGATCTGGAAGGGCTGAAGGCCCGCCTGTCGCCGGCCAATGTGCCGGACTACTATCGTGCCAAAGTCGCCACCGGAATCGATCTCGGACCGTTCTTCCGCACTCTGGGGAAGGTCTGGTCCGGACCTGGGGAGGCGTTGGGCGAGGTGATTCTGCCGGAAGCTCTGGGCCGTAACGACCTGGACGTGCATCCTTTGGTGATGGACGGTTGCTTCCAAATGGTCGGTGTCGCGCGAAACATGACCGGCGGCCCTGATGAGGCAACATATCTGCCTTTCGCTTGGGAGCGATTGTGGCTGAAGGGGCGGCTGCCGGACCGGGTGGTCTGCCATGTGCTCATGAGCGAGTCCTCCCAGGAGTCTGAAAGCGAATCGAACGATCCGCCTGAGGTACTCAGCGGAGAACTGCGTATCTACGACCCGAACGGAGTTCTCATCGGCGAGTTCAGTGGATACACGGTGAAGCGGGCCACGCGGGCCGCGCTCCTCTCGGCATTTGAAGGTGTAGATGACCTGCTGTATGAGGTCACTTGGCGCGACCGAGACCTCCCACCCGGAATTGAATCGGCTGACTTCCTTCCCAGCCCGGCAGAGGTCGCCGCGCGGTCACAGCTGTTCACCGAGTATCTGACCGACGCGGGAGTCGACCCTCAGGGCAGGAACGCCCTGCTCGCCGACCTTGAGCGATGGTCGTGGTCCCGCGCGCTCTCGACATTGGAAGATCTCGGTTGGAGGCGCGTGACAGGAGAGGCAGTGGACCCCGACGATCTGAGGCAACGGCTGAATGTCCTGCCGGAACACGCCCGCCTCTTCCGTCGGATGCTCGAAATGCAGGCATGGTCAGGGGTTCTGAAGGAAACGGACGACGGCTTTACCGTACTCATTGGATCAGAAGACCCGTTGCCGGAAGTCATGCCGCACGATCTTGAAGAGTTCGCCGCCGGGATGACTGCGAAATATCCCGATGGCCTAACCGAAATAGGGCTGTTCAGGCGGTCGGGCCGTGCCCTGGCCGATGTGCTTCGTGGTCAGGAGGACCCGCTTACGTTGCTGTTCAGCAGCGGAGAACCGACGGCGGCGGACCTATACCTCAAAGCGCCGGTTGCGCGCGCCGCCAACCGGATGCTGGCTGAGGCGGTTCAAGCGTTGGTAGAGGGACTGCCCGAAGGACGGCGACTCAGGGTGATCGAGGTGGGGGCGGGCACGGGGTCCGCGACCGCGTCCGTGCTGCCGGAGCTTCCAGAAGGGCGGTTCGACTACACATACACGGACATCTCTGCGGGCTTCTTCGCCGAGGCGGAGGCGCGGTTCGGCGACGGCGACGGTTGCATCGAGTACCGACCGTTGGATATCGAGAAGGATCCAATCGCTCAGGGCTTCGATTCCCACGGATACGACCTCTTGATCGCCTCCAACGTGCTTCACGCGACTCGCTATCTGGAGGAAACGCTCGCGCACTGCAACGCGCTGCTCGCGCCGTCGGGTCACCTGGTGGCGCTCGAAAATCTTCGCGGTCTGGGGTGGATGGACCTCACTTTCGGCCAGTTGGACGGCTGGTGGCGGTTCGCCGACACTCACTACCGACCGCACCACGCTCTCGCGGGTCCCTCTGTGTGGAGCCGCGCGCTAGGTAACGTTGGATTCGAGGGAGTCGAAGTCCTGGGAGTTGACGACTCATTCTCACATGAAATGCTGGACAAGGGAGTGATAGTCGCGCAGGGTCCGGCGCAGGTAACCGAGCCTCCCGGAGTGTGGGTTCTGACGGCTGACCGTATCGGCGTTGCTGAAGAGCTCGCTGAGAAGTTGGCGGCACGGAACCAGACGGTCGTACTTGCGGGCAGGGATATGGCGGAGAGTCGCGAGTCGTGGCGAACCCTGATCGAGGGTCTGCCCCAAGATGTTCCATTCAACGGCGTGGTGCATCTCCGGGCGCTGGAAGGTCACGGGCCGCAGGCCGCCACGTCGGAGATTGCCGAGGACGTGAGAGACATCGGAGCGAGCGCCCTTGCTCTGGTGCAGGGCGTGGCCGAATCCGACGTGGTGCCGGAAAACGGCATCTGGTTTGTCACGCGCGGCGCGCAGGTGCTGGAGCGTGAGCAAAATGGGGAGCTTGCGGGTGCTATTCTCTGGGGCCTGGGCAAGGTGGTAGGTCTGGAAGCGCCCCATATGCAGCCGAGAATGATCGATCTGGACCCCGGCGCGTCGCCTTCTCTGGACGACCTCGTAAATGAGCTGCTGTATCCCGACTCGGAGAACCACATCGCGTACCGCTCCGGACGCCGCCTGACGGCGCGTTTAGTCCGTACGGTCGACGCGGCTGAGCGGTTGGACCTGCCGGAGGATTCGTCTTGGGTGCTTGCCCCCGACCGCAATGGCGTGTTCGAGAGTCCCGAGATCAAGCAACTCCCACCGCGAACCCTGGAGCCAAAGGAGGTTCGCGTTTCGGTCGAGGCCACCGGGCTAAACTTCTGGGATGTGTTCCGCTCGCTCGGCTTCATTGAAGAGGGAGACTTGGGCAGGGAGATGTGCGGATATGTTCTCGACATTGGCTCCGACGTTTCAAGCGTATCCGTCGGTGACCGCGTCGTTGGACTGGGGTTCGGCGCGTTCGCGCCGGAAATGGTCACGAGAGAGGAGTTGGTGACTGCGGCCCCTTCGGGGATGTCCGTGTCGGCGCTGGCCACCATCCCCAGCGCGTTCGTGTCTGCCGCCCTTTCGTACCAGTACTCGGGACTGGAAGCCGGAGACCGCGTGCTGATTCACGCGGGCGCGGGTGGAGTAGGGCTCGCCGCCATCCAGTTGGCGCAAGCCGCGGGAGCGGAGGTGTTCGCCACTGCCAGCGCGCCCAAGCAGGAATATCTGCGGTCACTCGGCGTGAAGCACATCTTCGACAGCCGACAGACCAAGTTTGGCCAGGAAATCCTCGAAGCCACCGGAGGCGAGGGCGTCCACGTAGCGCTCAACAGCCTCACGAGCGAAGGCTTCATCGACGCGAGCCTGTCCTGTCTGGCGCGCGGCGGTCGGTTTGTCGAGCTGGCCAGAAGGGACATCCTGAGTAATGAAGAGATGGCCGCGTTGCGCCCGGACGTGGCCTACGACATCTTGGAGTTGGACGTTCTGAAGAAGACCGAACCCGCGTGGGTTGGAGAGGTGTTGCGAGACGTAATGGCGCGGGTTTCGACGGGAGAGTTGAAGCCGATCATCCACAGCAGGTGGCCGTTAGCCGAAGCAGGGGCCGCGCTGGGGTTCATGAGATCGGCCAGGCACGTGGGAAAGATCGTCCTGACGCCGCCGCCTCTAATGAGAGGCCAGCTACGGCAGGACCGAACCTACCTCGTGACCGGCGGCATGGGCGGCATCGGAATCGCGGTTGCCGAATGGCTGGCGAACAATGGCGCCGGCGCAATCGTGCTGAACGGCCGTCGAGATCCCGATCCCGAGGCTGAAGAAGCTATCGATGCGCTGCGCCAAAGTGGGGTTAGGATCGAGGTCGAACTGGCGGACGTGACCGACTCCGCGGCAATCGACGCGATGTTGGAACGCATCGACGCCAAGCTGCCGCCACTTGGCGGCGTCGTCCACAGCGTGGGCGTGCTTGCGGACGCCGCCCTAACCAATCAGACCTGGGAGAGCTTCGAGCAGGTGCTGTCGCCGAAGATTCTGGGCGCTTGGCATCTGCACCGCGCGACCATGGACCTCGACCTCGACCTCGACCTCTTCATCCTCTTCTCCAGCCGGGTCGGCGTCATGGGAAATCCGGGCCAGGCCAACCATGCGGCGGCAAACGCCTTCCTTGACCAGCTTGCAGGTCACCGCCGCGCGCTGGGCCTTCCGGGACAGGCCATTGCATGGGGAGCGTGGTCGGATATCGGCGAAGCCGCCGAGCAACGCGACCGCATCGAGAGCCGGCGAGCGGCGCTCGGAGGCCGCTGGTTCACACCGCAGCAGGGAATCAGGGCGCTCGAAAAGTTGGTGCGCCAGGACGCCACGACTTCCGTCGTGATGTCCATGGACTGGTCGGTGTTCGAGGAGGCGGTCCAAGACCGTCCGCCATTGCTGGAGGACATGCTGTCATCAGCAGGCGACGACACATCCGATGACTCGACTTCCTCGGAAGATGTGCTGTCCCGATTGCGGGGCGCATCTGCGCCGCCTCGCGAGGAGCTGCTTGTGGACTTCTTGCAGCATGAGGTACAGGCGGTGCTGAGGCTGTCCACGACGCCGTCACCGACCGTCGGATTCTTCGACCTGGGCATGGACTCGCTGATGGCGGTCGAGCTGCGGAACCGGCTGAACCGCGCGTTCGCCGGTGAATACGTCGCCTCCAACACCATCGTCTTCGACTACCCGGATATCGGGAGCCTCGCGCGCCATCTGGCCGAAGAGCTGGGACAAATTGGTGAGGTGGGCGATGCTCCGTCAACGCCTGAGCCATCCGTCCCTGAACCCACCGTGAAGGTGAGTAGCGACGAAGATGAGATCGCGGTCGTAGGCATGGCTTGTCGCTTCCCAGGAGCGGCCGATCTGGCGGCATACTGGGAGCTTCTGGAAACGGGCGCCGACGCGGTAACGGATGGCCGGCAGGGTGCGGGTTCGTGGACCGGCGCCGTCGGAGACCCGGACGCCGAGGACATAGCATACCGGCGGGGCGCGTTCGTTGACGGGATAGATTGGTTCGACTCGCGGTTCTTCCGAATCTCGCCAATCGAAGCGCGTATGATGGATCCACAGCAGCGCATGTTGTTGGAGACGAGTTGGGAGGCCATCGAGGATGCCGGGTATGACCCGAACCAACTCAGGGGCAGCCGCACAGGCGTGTACGCGGGCCTCGGCGGCAGCGAATACCGCGACCTGATCGAAGCAACCAAGAAGGAACATAGCTACCTCGGCACAACCGGGAGCGTAGCGGTTGGTCGGATCGCTTTCGCGCTGGGCCTGGAGGGTCCCGCAATGCCGATAGACATGGCCTGCGCCTCTTCTCTGGCTGCCGTGCATCAGGCGGTCGTGGGATTGCAACGGGGCGAAGTGGACTTGGCGTTGGCCGGTGGGGTCAACGTGATACTCTCCCCCTCGATTTCCAGGTACATGATGGACGTCGGGATGCTGTCGCCAACCGGGCATTGCAGTCCATTCGACGCCTCCGCCGACGGCTACGTCCGTGGTGAGGGTTGCGGAATGGTGTTGCTGAAACGACTGAGCGAAGCGCAGGCCGACGGCGACCGCATATGGGCTGTGATACGAGGGTCCTCGGTCAACCAGAACGGCGCGAGCGCGGGACTGACAGTGCCCAACGGGCCCGCCCAGGAGCGCGTAATGGAGGAAGCATTGGCCCAGGCGGGCGTTTCCCCGTCCGACGTCGACTATCTGGAGGCCCACGCGACTGGGTCTCAGCTCGGCGACCCGATTGAGTTGAACGCGGCGGCGGCGGTCTACGGCAAAGGACGAGACGCCGAACGCCCATTGCTCGTTGGCTCCGTCAAGTCGAACATCGGACACGCGGAATCGGCGGCCGGAATCGCCGCCTTCATCAAGGCCGTCCTCTCTATGAATCAGGGGATGATACCCAAGCATCTGCACTTCCAGGAGCCGAATCCGAACGTCGACTGGGACCAAATGCCGGTCCGCGTAACGTCCGACAAGACGGACTGGCCGAACGGAAACGGTCGCGGGCCGCTGGCCGGCGTCAACGCTTTCGGCCTTTCGGGAACGAACGCTCACGTCCTGGTCGAGGGCTATGGACAGCCGACGACACCTTCCACGGAAAGCAACGGAGCGCATAGCCTAACGGGAGCGCCGCAGCCTATTCCCATATCGATGCCGGATTCTACTGCGGACATTCCAATGTCCGGGGACGGATCGGACGAGCGCGGCGTTCGCTTCCTGCCGATTTCGGGGAAGTCCCCGGCCGCGCTTCGAGAATTGGCGGAGCGTTACCTTTCGTTCCTCGACGCGGAAGACGGCTCTACGTCCGACGGGACGCTGTCCGACCTCGCCTGGACCGCGGGCGTGGGCCGGAGCCACTTCCCACACCGCGCCGGACTCGTCTTCAGCGATGCCGAGCGGTTGCGCGACAGTCTGCGGACTCTCGCCGACGCCGATGGCCTTTCGGACCGGCATCTGCCCGACGCGCCGAGCAAAGTCGCCTTCGTGTACTCTGGGCACGTTGACCAGTGGACTGGTATGGGAGAGGCGCTGTATCGGAGCGAGCCTGTCGCCCGGGCCGTGCTGGACAGGTGCGACGAGTCGATTCGGCAAGAACGCGGAGTATCGCTGCTGGACGTGATGTTCCGCGCGCCCGAATCGGAAGCCGATCTGAGCGACCCGGCCTGGAGCAGGCCGGCAACATACGCCCTGCAATGCGCGCTGACCGCGCTCTGGGAGAGCGTGGGAATACGTCCCGGCACGGCAGTCGGGTACGGCCTCGGAGAGTTGGCCGCGGCCCGCGCCGCCGGAGCGCTCAGCCTCGAAGAGGGCCTGCGGCTTGCCGCGGCCCCGGAAGGTACGGAAGCGGACTTCGCCGATATTGCGCCCGCTCAGCCGTCTATCCCCATGGTCGGCGGCGCGACTGGCCGCGTAATCGAGTCTCCCGGCGGACTCGACGCCAGCCACTGGCTGCGCCAGTCTCGGCGGCCCGCCGATCCCGCTGTCTCCCTGAAGACGCTGGTCGAAATCGGAGTTGACGTTGTGGTGGAGATCGGCCCCGACTTGACGCTGAGCGCCGCGATTGACGACGCTTCGCCGAACTCTGCCGGGGTGCCGGTAGCGATTCCCTGCATGATGCCTCCGGACGGCAATGCCGCGTCGCCCAAGTCCGCCGACGGGTTCGTCAAGGCTGTCGCGGCGGCTTACCAAGCTGGCCTCGACATCTCCTTTGCCGGGCTGTTTGCGGGTGAATCCCGCCGTCGAATCGCCCTGCCGACTTACCCGTTCCAACGCCGCCGACACTGGATCTAAAGTTGACCAAAGCTAACTCATGTGCTATCCTTCAAATCGGATCAGAACGTAAAAATAGCGAAGGAGTCACACTCATGCCCTCGACCCAAGAACGTGTCAGAAAGCTAGTGGAAAACAACATCGAAGTGGATGGCCAGCCCCTCAACGTGCCGGAGGACCTGAACATCAGCCTCCTAGAGTCGGGAGTGCCCTCCACCGATATCGTCGCGCTGGGGAAGCTGATCGCTGAAGAGTTCGACGTAACCGTCACACCCGACGACTGCGCGTCTCTCGCGTCCCTGCCGGACCTCGTAGCATTCATCGACGCCAAGGCTGCCTAGCCTTCGGCATTCGTCCGCACCCTGCAAAATGGAAACGGCCGAGCTCTACTCCAAGGGCCCGGATCGGTCAATATAGTGGCAAACGTAGCTGCACCCTTGCCCACTCAGCCTGCATCGGTCCCGGCGCAGCCACGCTCGCCAAGTCCGACCGCGATGCCCGCTGCTTCCGGTGTCTACTGGTGGCGTGCGTTCGGGCAAGCCGGCGATGCCGCTATCTTCCACGTCGATTTGACGCCCCACGCGGCGCGAGAGGCTAATGCGCTGGAATGGCTCGACGAGGAAGAGTTGGCGCGTTGGCGCGGATTCCAGCATCCCGGACCTCGACGCCGCTTCGCGCTGTGTCGCTCGGCTCTCCGCGCGCTTCTCTGCGAACGGCTCGGATGCGTAAACGATCGCCTTGAGTTCGGAGCAGCCGAGTATGAAAAGCCGTTTGCCGTCCTGCGAGGTTCTCCCGCTCCTGTCAGTTTCAACGTCAGTCATAGCGGCAATCATGGGCTGATAGCCATTGCGGACCGGGGACGAGTAGGTATAGACGTAGAGGATTTTTCGGATAGGCCCGATCTCGACGGCATAATCGAGATGGTGTGCGGCCCGGCGGAACAAGCTGAGCTTGCCCTCACGCGCGGACGCGCCAAGCTCCGGCTGTTCTACAAGATATGGACAATCAAGGAGACCCTCATCAAAGCCGTTGGCATGGGTCTCTACATGGATATGTCAGAATTCGAGGTTCCAATAGCCATGCGACACGGCAGCAAGTCTGGGATAATTCAGCTTCCCAATGTGCCGTCTGTCAGATGGCAGATCGAATACATCGGGAACGACGACTTCGCTGCCGCCGTCGCTCACGAATTGGATTCCGACGCTTCCGCGAGGCCAACCTCCTGATGCGGCCCCCAGAGACATTATGGGACCTGCCCAACCCGATTTCGGCTCACGAAGTCAGGGTGGACGACGACACGGTCATCACCCTGCGAAGCCACGGAAATCCGGAAGGACCGAGGCTAGTCCTGAGCCACGGCAACGGACTCGCCATCGACCTCTACTACCCCTTCTGGTCTCTGCTGGCGGACGATTTCGACCTGGTAATCTACGACCTCAGAAATCACGGTTGGAACGGCGTCAGCCCCATCCAGAGGCACAATGTCCCAGCGCTGGTCCGCGACCATGACCGCATCATTGAAGAGATCGACCGTTGTTTTGGCGAGAAGCCCAAGATCGGCGTGTTTCACTCCATCTCGGCCCTGGTATCCCTATTGTCGCCCGACAGAGGCGGGAGATTCTCCGGCCTTATCTTGTTCGATCCCCCATTGTGCAAACCCGGACGAAGTTATGAAGAGTTCGATGCGGCGGCTGTTCGCAACGCTGCGATGGCACGCCGCCGGACCTCCAGCTTTCGTACGCGAGACGAGCTTGCCTCAGTACTTGCATTCATTCCGACGTTTCAGAAGACAGTGCCGGGGGTCTTTGACCTTGTGGCTGCGACGACTCTCCGCGAAGATGAAAGCGGCCAGGGCTATCAGCTCCGATGCCCAGGTGAATACGAGGCGCAGATCATCGAGTATGCGGGCATCTACGCCGTGGCCGTGGACTTCTCTACGTTTAGTTGCCCCGTCAAGGTCATCGGAGCCGATCCCACCTTGCCCTACTCCTACCTGCCCACCCTCGACCTCAGCGACATGCTCGGCGTGGACTACGACTTCCTGCCTGAAGCCACCCACCTCTTGCAGTTAGAGCAGCCCGAAGAGTGCGTCGATGCGATGCTGGAGTTCATCGATCAGCTTGCCGGCTCCTGACCACGCATCTCACCCCGAACCGTGTGTCCGATTGGGATGCGCATGACGACGGAGAGGGCAGGGGATATAATGGACGCAGGCCGATTGAACCCGGAGAGGTGGTAAGACCATGACCCGAAACATCCCTTCTGAGCAAGAGGTGCTTGCATACTTCGACTCGCTGTCCAACTGGGGCAGGTGGGGAGACGACGACCAGATGGGCACGCTGAACTTCCTGGGTCCCGAGAAGGTCAAGCGGGCGGTGTCGCTCGTCGAGGAGGGGGCGACGGTATCGTGCGCGCGGACGGTCATGTTCGAGCCCGCGCCCGACATACCCATCCCGCCGCTACACTTCATGGTGGAGTCCGGCGAGGGCTGGGCCAGCGGGGACAAGGTGACCAACCGCGCCGCGCAGGCGTCCGCGGACTTCTTTGGCATGATCTTCCACGGCTACGCGATCACGCACGTTGACAGCCTCGCCCACTTCTTCTGGAACGGCAGGATGTACAACGACCGCCCCGCGCACCTCGTCGCCACGAGCGAAGGCGCGACCGTCGAGTCTATCGAGCTGACCAAGAACGGAATAGTGACACGGGGAGTGCTGGTGGACGCGCCCATGATAAGGGGAGTGGACTGGCTGGAGCGGGGCGAAGGCGTTATGCCGGAAGACATCCTGGCCGCCGAAGAACGATGCGGGTTCGAGGTGGAAGAGGGCGACGTGCTTCTCGTGCGGACCGGAAACCTCCATCGCAGGAATGTCGAGGGCCCTTGGAATCCGCGGGAGCGGGGTTCGACTGCCTGCCAGGCCGCGTGCCTGCCCCTGTTCCACGAGCGAGGAATCGCAATGCTGGGCAGCGACACAGGCAACGACGTTATGCCGACGGGCTACCCCAGTCTGACCAACCCGATTCACCAGGTCGGGATCGTCGCGATGGGAATGTGGATACTGGACAACGCGAATCTCGAAGAGCTTGCCCAAGCGTGTAGGGAGCGGAACCGCTGGGAGTTCATGCTCTCGATCGGTCCGCTTCGTCTTCACAACACGACCGGGTCCCCGGTGAATCCAATAGCGATATTCTGATGGCTCAAGCGCTGCCGCGTACTCAACCGGTTGAAGAGGTCGAGCCGCTGCTGGCTAACGATGAGCGGATCGTGTCCAGCTTTGGCCCGTACCACGCCACCTCGCGCCGCGTTATCCTGGTGAGCCGTAGGCGCGTGTACGATTTGCCTTACGCCGATCTTGAGAGCATCACCGAGGTCAGGATGTCCAACCGGAGACAGATGGTATTGGGCGCGGCGCTCGCGTGCTTGGGAGTCCTGACGCTCTTCGCCTGGTACCTCATCGTCCCGATCGCGGCGCTGGTTTTGGGACTCGTCATCGTTTTTCAAGGGTCCCTAGGTCGCCCGGCATACTACCAACTTCTCGGTAGGGGCATGGAGGGACGGGACCTTTACAGATGGCAGATCAGGCACTATGGCGCGGGCAGTTTCATAGCTTCGATCACCGCAATCACAGGGTTGGAAACGATAAAGCAGCCGGGGCCGGACTGAGTTTCCGCAGCCCATACCGCTTGAACGAGCCGAAGCGGCCGCTACTGAGCGGTCAGGCCGCCATCTATGACCAGTTCGGAGCCGGTCACGAAAGAAGATTCGTCTGAAGCGAGGAACAGCGCGCCGTAGGCAACGTCCATCACCGATCCGATCCTTCCGAGAGGAATACGGCTCAGGGAGTCAGCCCTCCCCTCGGGCGTGGAGAGGTTGTCGGCGATCATCTCCGTATCGACCGGTCCGGGATGAATCGAGTTCGCCCTGATTCCGTCCGATGCGTGCTGTATGGCGGTGTACTTTGTGAAGAGCCGGACGCCGCCCTTGGACGCTCCGTACGCGCCGCCGCTGCCGCCGCCGACCAGTCCGGCGGTCGAAGATATGTTGATGATCGAGCCGCCGCCGGACTCGCGCATTGCGGGGACGGCGTGCTTCGTGCCGAGAAACACGCCCGTCATATTTATGTCCATGATCCGCCGCCACTCTTCGATGTCCGTATCGACAATGAGCGTTCGGGTGTATATGGCGGCGTTGTTGATGAGGATGTCCAGCCCGCCGAACGTCTCGACCGTGAAGCGGACCGCCGATACCCAGTCATCCTCGCTGGTGACGTCCAGCGCGATGAAGCGCGCGTTGCCGCCGCTCTCGCGGATAGATGCCGCCGCCGCCTCGCCCTCCGATTCCAATATGTCCCCAAGCACGACGCTCGCCCCCTCCTGCGCGAACAGCCTCGCCTCGGTCTCCCCCTGTCCGCGCGCCGCCCCTGAGATCAGCGCGACCTTTCCTTCGAGTCTCATGCCTACCTCTCTGAAACAGCGTGTATGTGACTCCCGTCTGTGTAATTGTAACACCCGACACGCTGGGCGCAAATCTTCAAGACATAGGTGGACCTGACGCGCCCGCGCCGGCCAACGCTGCAATGCCATCGCAAGGCGGTGGATCTTGAGACCGTGCAACTTCTTGACTGAGGCCGACGCTCATGACTAGTATGATCGTACTGCCGAACCGTATATCCCGACCAAACTTGCCCGCAGCCGGGCTCACAGTCGGCGCGCGGGGAAAGCGCAAGCCGTCCTAGTCGACGCGGGGGAACTCTATGCTTGAATCCCTGGAGATCGAAAACTTCAAGTCGATAGAGCGCGTGCGGCTCGACTGCCGACGGGTCAACGTGCTGATCGGAGAGCCGAACACGGGCAAGTCCAATATCCTGGAGGCGTTGGGACTAATCTCGTACATCGGCCACTTCAATACGGCGCAAGGTAACTTGCGATCATTCGTGAGACACGACGACCTCAGCAACCTGTTCCATGATGGCGACCTCAGCCGCGAACTGGCTATGCTTTGGAATGGTGGGATCATTCGGGATGTCCCACCCATCTTAGAACGAGGCTATCGCCTTCAACTGCGGTACTCAAATGGGCATTTCGAAGGTGGGGTTGAGGATTTGGATGTTGGGATAAGCTTGTTGCTGTCCGGGGGGCAAGATGCACTCGCCGTTTCCACGCGCGGACTCGAACCAAGAACATTGAGTTTCTGCAAGTTCTACAGGTTTGCTCCAAGATCCACCTTTCCCAGGAAGGGAAGTGACTACCTGATGCCGCCGGACGGCGACAACCTCTTCTCTCTACTGTACCAAGATCGAGAACTGCGGGATGAGGCGAAAGATATTTTCATCTCGCGAGGGCTTCGGTTGGGTCTGAGGATGCGGGAGGGGACTATCGAAGTCCTGAAGGATATAGAGGATGTCATCGTCTCCAACCCCTATCACCTTGCCTCGGACACTTTTCAGCGTCTGGTGTTCTACGCGGCGGCGCTGCGCACGAACTCGGACTCCGTCCTGGTCTTTGAGGAGCCGGAGGCGCACGCCTTTCCGTACTACACGAAGTACCTAGCGGAGAGGATCGCGCTGGACGAGCGGGGAAATCAGTACTTCATCTCGACGCACAATCCGTATTTCCTGCTGCCGCTCATCGAGAAGACGCGGGTTGACGAGATCGCCGTATTCATAACCTACTACGACGACTACCAGACCAAGCTGAAGGAACTATCGCCGGACGATCTCTCGACGATATTGGACCAGGTCGACGTCTTCTCGAATATCGAGATGTTTCTCGAGGATCGATGATCTACGTCGAGTGCAAACCGGACGGCATCCTGGTTCGGCGTGTGACACGCTTGCCTCACAGGCATGTCGTCCACGAGACAAAGGGCAAGGGCGGCGTCTGCAACAGGCTTATGAAAGGCAGCGGCTTGTCGGCGGTGGTCGATGAGGACCCGGGAGAGTCCCAGCCGAAGTACATGGCCGGGCTGACTCTCAAGAGTGACAGCGCAGAGTTGGGGCTGAAGTTCTACCTCGACCAGGCTAGGAACAACCGGATCGTCGTCCTGTGTCCCAAGCTGGAAGATTGGCTGCTACGCGCCGCCGCGGACGCGGGCCTGAGCATGAATGATTATGGCCTGCCGGACCGGGCCAACGATCTGCACAGGAAGATCAACCTGGACGAGCGGAAGATAGAGAAACTGTTGTCAGATTTGGACGAGGCCGGGAGTCCGAGACTCAGGGCGTTGAAGAATCTGCTGACGGGGTAGCCGATTTGCACCGCCCCCACTGTCACCCCTCGCTACGCTCAGACTCTAAGACCCTCAACTACCCTACACCATACACCCCACCCCTTGACACGAACCGCAGTTCCCCAATATCATAAATACATCGGTTCCCTGACACTCCAACCCAAAGGTGAATAAGACTGTGCTCGCCCCAGAAATCAAAAGCCTCCTCATTTGCTACAAGGATAGCTCCCCCAGGTTCTGTGACGCCCCGCCGCTCGACCGAATCGACCCGGATCAGGGCAGGTCAGGGCAGCTCAGGGCAGGTGAGAAAACCCTTGCTGCCCTGACTTTCCCAAAGCTGGCTCAGCTACGGACAGGGCAGGTCAGGGCAGCTAGGGCAGGTATTTCAAAAAACTTTTCTCACCCCTAAAACATCCGAGTCAACAAACTTGATACAACACGACTCAACCCTTGTCAGACTGTCCCAAGCATGACCCATACCCCGATACAGGGGTGATGCGTTCGCCTACCAAACTGACACTGGCTCCTGGCTGTCGGCCCCCCGACGTTCGCCCGCCAACCGAGCGGTGTGCTACCATGATGCTGAATTCAACTCGGATCGTCGCACGTCACTACTATGCCTGAGCGAATCCTGATCGCGGTGGCCTGGCCCTACGCCAACGGCTCCATACACATCGGCCAAGCCGCCGGCGCCTACCTGCCCGCCGACATCCTGGCGCGGTATCACCGGATGCTGGGGAACGAGGTCGCCATGGTGTCCGGCAGCGACGCGCACGGAACGCCCGTCACCATCGCCGCCGACCAGCAGGGCGTAGCTCCGGAGGATATCCTCAACAAGTTTCAGGCGGAGTTCCTCGATACCTGGGAGCGATTCGGCATCGGCTTCGACCTGTTCACCTCGACCCACACCCAAAACCACGTCGAGGTGGTGCAGGATATCTTCCTGCGCCTGCTCGAAAGGGGCTATCTCTATACGGACACGATGCGGCAGGCGTTCTGCGCGAGCGACGAACGCTTCCTGCCCGACAGATACGTCGAGGGAATATGTCCCCACTGCGCCTACGACGGCGCGCGCGGCGACCAGTGCGACGCCTGCGGACGCACTCTCGACCCCGAGGAGTTGATCGACTTCAGGTGCCGCATCTGCGGAGCCACCCCCGAAATACGAGAGACCGAGCACTTCTTCCTCAGGCTCAGCGCGTTCGAGGAGCGGCTGCTGGAGTGGGCGCGCGACCAGGACCATTTCAGGCCCAACGTCAAGAACTTTACCATCGGATACCTCGAAGGCGGCCTCAGAGACCGCGCCATCACCAGAGACCTCGACTGGGGCGTTCCCGTCCCGGTCGAAGGCTACGAGAACAAGTGCGTTTACGTCTGGTTCGAGGCGGTTATCGGCTACCTCTCCGCCACCAAGGAGTGGGCGCAGAGGTCGGGCGACGCCGAGCGATGGCGGGACTTCTGGCAGAAGGACAGCCGCGCATACTACTTCATGGGCAAGGACAACATCCCCTTCCACACGGTGATTTGGCCCGCCATTCTCATGGGATACGGAGACCTGAACCTGCCCTATGACGTCCCCGCCAACGAGTACATAACCATCGAGAGCGAGAAAGTGTCAACCAGCAGGAACTGGGCCGTCTGGATGCCGGACTACCTCGACAGACACGATACAGACCCGCTTCGGTACATGCTGTCGGCCACGATGCCGGAGACGAGCGACTCCGACTTCTCATGGGCCGAGTACGTCCGGCGCAACAACGACGAGCTTGTCGCGACATACGGGAACCTCGTACATCGCGTGCTGAGCATGGTCGCGCGCAACTTCGACGGCAAGACGCCGGATCCCGGCGCGCTGGACGAAGTCTCTTTAGCCATGCTCGAAGAGGCGCGACAGAAACTGGACGAGACTTCGGACCACCTCGCCGCGTGCAGATTCCGAAACGCGCTCCGGTCTGCCATGAGCCTGGCGCAGTCCGGCAACAGGTACCTCGACCGCAAAGCGCCCTGGCGCGCCGTCAAGAACGATAAAGCAGACGCCGCCCGCACTCTGTGGACCGCGATGAGCGTCATCAACTGTCTGAAGACCGCCTTCTATCCGTTCATGCCCGGAAGTTCGGAGAAGCTGCGCCGCATGTTGGGTCTGGAGAGCGGCGTCCAGGAGGAGGGCTGGCGCTGGAACCCGTGCGCCGTCAAGCCGGACACGCCGCTTCCTCGTCCGAAGCCGCTGTTCCGAAAGCTCGATGAGTCGCTCATCGAAGAGGAGACCGCCCGGCTTGGCAGTTAGCACACAGCGGATGGACAGAGACCGCGCCGCCGAGATCTACAGTCCGGTTCAGGGGCGGCTGACGAAGGTCGAAGAGCGACTCAAGGACCTGGCTTCCGTCGATTTCCCCTTTCTGGCCGATATGTTATCTCACGTGTACGGAGCCGCCGGGAAGCGTGTCAGGCCCGCGATAACGCTGCTTGCGGCGAGCTTTCATCCACACGATGAGTACAAACTGGAGGTAATGGCGACTGCCGTCGAACTGCTTCACATCGCGACGCTGATCCACGACGACACGGTTGACGACTCCGACTTCCGTCGAGGCCGCGCCACGATATCCAGCATGTTCGGCAAAGACATAGCGGTACTTGTGGGGGACTACGTATTCGCCTCCTCCGCTACTTTCGTGTGTGACACCGGACACGTCGGCGTGATACGGCGCTTCTCGGAGACGATCATGGAGCTTTCGAGCGGCGAGCTCATGGAGCGCGTCAACTCGCGGAACGCCTCCCAGACCCTCGACGACTACCACAACCGCATATACAGCAAGACCGCTTCGCTCTTCTCAATGGCCGGAGAGACCGGCGCGACCCTGAGCGGCGCGCCCGACGGCGTGATCGCAGCCCTCAAAGAGTATGCCCTCGAACTGGGAATGGCGTTCCAGATCGTTGACGACATCTTGGACTTCCAGGGTTCCGAGAAAGAGATAGGAAAGCCGGTCGGAAGCGACCTGGCGCACGGCATCATGACGCTGCCCGCCTTCATCGCGCTCGAACGCCACCCACGCGACAACCCGATAAGGGCATACTTCAACGGTCACGGCGAGGACGAGGCCCTGCTGAAGAAGGCGGTCGATCTATGCAGCCAGCCGGAGATCATCGACGCGGCCTACTCGGAGGCAGCCAGAAGGTGCGAGGTAGCCAGAAAAGCGCTCCACACCCTGCCCGAGACGGCGTCCCGCAAAGCGTTGGACGATTTGCTGGACTATATCGTCGTCCGCAGAAGCTAGTATGAATCGAAGACGACTCTTGCGGCGACTGTCGCGTGGAGCATTACGTAATGTCTCTTTCGATGATATGGTTAATTTGGTGCATGGGTATGGTTTCAGACTTGCGCGAATCTCGGGTAGTCACCATATCTATATACACCCTGGCATCTCAGAACAGGTAAACTTGCAATCGGTTAGAGGCGAAGCTAAGCCTTATCAGATCAGGCAGTTCCTACGGCTCGTTGAACGATACAACCTGAAACTGGAGGGTGATTAAGTGAACGACTACCATATAAATATCTTCTACAGTGAAGAGGACGAGGGCTACATCGCCGATGTGCCTGACCTGGTTTCCTGTTCCGCTTTCGGACTGACCCCTGAAGAAGCCTTGTCCGAATTGAAGCGCGCCAAAGACGCTTGGCTGGAATCTGCCCGCGAGTCCGGCAAAACGATTCCTAGACCCCGCTACCGCCCAGTCATCTACCAAGTATCCTGACCGTCGGGATGTATTGAATACGGTTTTACTCGTGAGCTCAAAACTACCGCGTCATAACAACCTTCCCGCCCAAAATCGTCATCACTGGCTTTAGCTCATGTATATCTGTGGGAGCGACACTCAGAATATCTTCCCCGAACAGCGTCAGGTCCGCCAGCATCCCCGGCTCTATCGTTCCCAGAGAGTCTTCCAGGCAGGATGACGCCGCCGCTCCTATGGTGTAAGCGGCTAGGGCGTCGGCAAGGTCTATAGCCTGATTAGGCCCAAGAGAACGGCCTTGCGACGTCAAACGTGTCACCGCCGCTTGGAGCGCGGGCATCGGATTCGGGTCTGACACCGGGGCGTCGGACCCAAACGCGACCCGAACTCCGGCGCGAACAAGCGCGCCGACGGGGTATAGATGTGCCCTGATAGAGTCTTCGACCGTCTTCAAATAGCGGTCTCCGCCGTGATGGACAAACCCCGGCTGAGTCACGACCCACGCCGAGCTCCGCGTGACCGACTCAATCACGTCCGGGTTCCCCTCCGAGCAGTGCTCTAAGCGATGTCGCAGCGGGGCGCCCGTGTTTTCGTTGGCGCGTTTAATAGAGTCCGCGGCGCTGATGATCGTCTCGCGCTCGACGGCGTGAATCGCCGCCGGAAACCCGGATTCAGCGCATCTCGAAACGGCATGGCGCAACTCGTCATGTGACGGCGTCTGCCGTCCCGATGACGCCGTGACCATCAGCTTTGCGTGGCCGATTCTCAGGCGGGAGTCGCCGGAGCCGAAATGCAGCCCGTGTCGCGTGAACTCGGCGAGATTGCGAAAGCCGGGCATCATGGTAATTCTCGGCATGTCGTCAATCGAGGAGCGCAGCTTGTCGAATAGCTCCCAACGCCGGACGGAGTTGTGGTGAGTCGCGTCCTGGATTGAAGTAATGCCATTGGAAAGTAGAATCCGTGAAGCGCGTCGAACGGAGTCCTCGATTTCTTCATAAGAGGGAGATGGAATCCTATCGCTCAAGTAGTCCGACATTTCCAGCAACAGACCGGAGGGCTGTCCGGTGTTCAAGTCCCGGACTATGGTCGCGCCGGGCGGCTCGTCCGTCGAGTCGCCGATGCCGACTCGCGCCAATGCGGCCGAGTTGAGCACGCATCCGTGTCCCGACCTGTGATCGAGCCGCACGGGATGGTTGGGAGCGGCGGCGTCGAGGTCCCATCTGGTAGGGTGACGAGCCTCTGACAGCGCGGTTTCGTCGTATCCCGACGCTCTTATCCACTCGCCATCTGAAGTGTTCGACGCCCTGAGTCGGATCGCCGATTTCAACTCGTCGATAGAAGAGACCCCGCAGTCCACGCCCGCGAGAGACGAGGCGTAGGCCGGCAGGTGAATATGGGCGTCGTGAAATCCGGGAAGGAGGGTTCCACCCGCGCAATCTATGACCTTCGCGCCGGGGCGAACCAGCGATTTGGCGTCTTCCGACGAACCGACCCAGGCGACGCGGCCCCCCGCGATTGCGACGGCTTGAGCGCGCGGACGCACGGGCGACATCGTGAGCGCGCGAGCGTTGGTCAGGATCGTGTCTGGAGTCACGGTCTAAACATCCAGGCGATCGGGCCGGGGATCGCGCGGCGATTCTATTGGAGTGCCGACCTCGGCGTGGCCTCGATTCGGCGGACGACGATTCTGGACCTGTCCATCATTTCGGGGATTCGCGGCCCGATCTCGTTCACCCAGTCCTCGCTCTCATAGACGGCGGCGTAGAGCCGTTCGCGCTCCTGCTCGTTGTCGAATCGGCGTATCCAGATGTAGAGGTCGTCCTCTTCCTCGCCGACGAAACTGCCGACGATGGTCATTCCCTTGCCGACCTGGAAGGGGATTATCTCCTCCTCCATGAACTTGACCCAGTTCTCCCGCTGTCCCGGAAGGGTTCTGTACTCTCGAAGCTCGAAGAACATCTTTCGTCTCTCCTAGTCTGAGTTTTCAGCGCCAACTCTATGAGGCGAGCGGGTTTGTGTCAACTGAGGTAGAAGACCAAGACGCTGGCGGCGACGTACAGGGCTATCATGGCGGCGCCGTGGAATGAGATTGGGAGTCTCTTGGCTCCCTCGGCGCGGCTCAGTATTCCCAGGACTACGATCGCGGTCATGAGGACTGCGACCACTCCGGTCAGGGCATGGATGTCGGAGACGTGGAGCCAGAGCGCGCCGCTCGTGAGGGCGACGTCGTCCATGAACAGGACGAACCCCATGTTGAACACGTTGCTTCCGAGCACGTTCGTTATGGCAAGATCGGGCGCGCCCAGCCTGAGGGCGGCGAACGAGGCGGCGAGTTCGGGCAGGGAGGTGCTGAGGGCGAGGAACTGGGTGCCCATGAAACTCTTCTCCCAGCCCATGGCGTCGGAGAGGTGGTCGCCGGTGATGGCGAGCCATATCGCGGCTCCGACGATGACGACGGCGGTCAGCAGGTATATGAGAAAGGCCCTTGTCAGGCTCTGGTTGTCGTAGTCGTGAGTTTCGGATTGTTCGTCAGTGTCATCGGAAGATTGGTCGGCGGCGTCCTCGCCGACTTCCGCCTTGTAGATGAAGAACATGGCCGCGACGAACGCGGCTATCAGCAGTACGGACATGGGGCTGACGAACCATGCGCCGGTGACCGGGGTCAGATTGTGGACTATCATCGCGGCGACGGCGATTGATATGACGAGGATGCCGAGCGCTCCGACGAGGGCGGAGGTCGGGTTGACGTTGCTCAGCACGCGGCCTCGACGCCAATACAGGTCCATCAGGCCGATTATCAGCAGGTTGAACAGGTTGCTACCGAAGGCGTCTCCGGCGGCGAGGTCGGCTTCTCCGACGATTAGGATGGAACTGACTCCGGTTCCCAGTTCGGGCAGGGAGGTGGCCGTCGCGAGCATGACGACTCCGACGAAGGTGCGTCCGAGGCCCGTCTTGAGGGCGATGGCGTCGGCAGCCGGAACCATGAAGTGGGCGGCCACCAGTATCAGGGCGGCGGCGGCGGCGAGTTGTATCCAGAGGAGGGTTAGTTCCATAAACCCGTCCATACGCTGCGGCGATTCACGGCGCGCTCAGAGATGGGCGGCTGCTTACGAGAAGGTCGGCGCGGTCGCCCCACTTGTCCAAGAAGTGGCGGTAGTTCTTGAGGCTGAGCTCGTCGCGTTCGGCTTCGGCCAACTCTGCCCATACGCGATGCTGGTGCCGAACGACGGGGAGCGAGTTGTCTGCGACGATCTTCTTGCCCTTGTCCTTGAAGTGGAAACTGTAGTCTATGTCCAGGTTGCGGTAGAAGCGGAAGCTCTCGCGCATGAGGCCGACTTCCCTGAGACTCTTCCTCCTGAAGGCGAAGCAGTATGCCTGCATGGCGTCCATCTCTCCGGACTCGTCCTCGCCGTCGTGGAAGTGGTGCAGGTTGTCCGTCCTGAGTCCGAACGGCCCAACGACGCCTATCTCTTCGTCGTCGAGGAGGCGTTCGATGGGGGAGTAGATGTCTCCGGCGACTTCGACGCTGGTGTCTATGAGGACGACGGTCCGGCCCAAGCTCTGCTTGAGGACGACGTTCTTGGCGGCTGCCTCTCCGAGCCTGTGGTCGGCGTGAATGACTCTGATCCTAGGATCCGACCTAGCCGCGTCATCCAACCACTCCGACGTGCCGTCATCGGAGCCGTTGTCCAGCACGACCGCCTCGGCATCGCGGTCTCCGGCCCATTCGAGCGCGCTTCCGAGCGCCCGCTGGACATCGCTCACATAGTTGCAGGCCACGACGCCTATGGTGAGGTCGTGGGCGTCCGGCTCGAAGATCAGGGACGGGACTTCGGCGGCGGCGGAGACGACGTCGCGGCCCTGAACCATCTTTTCCCATTCCGCCTTGGGCCTGATGTATGACCCGTTTGGGTGGTCTTCGACGACGTATCCGTCGTCTTCCAACTCGGACCTAATGCGGTCAGCGGCTGAATAGTCGCCGGCGTCCCGCAGTCTCGCCCTCTTGAGAAGCCTGTCGAGGGCGGCGGTATCGGGCATGTAGTCTTTCTTTACTCTCAGCAGGTCGAGTCCCAAGACCTCGTCGAACGTTTCGATCAGGTCGAGCTTGGTTCTCGGAGGAAGGTCTGACTTGGCAAGCTCCCACGTAAGGGCGAGCGCGCCGGGCAGGTCGAGGTTTGAGTTGACCGCGCCGAAGAACCGCGTTATCCAATCTTGGATTGCGGCGCGGTTCGATTGGGATGCGTTGGGCGCTTGTTCAGCCTCTATCATCCAGCGCCAGACGCGGTTCTTGAGTCGCTGGAGGCCGCGCTGGGCGGCGCGGAGCGAGGTGAAGGTAAAATTCAGGCGGCTGTTGAACCTGGCGGTCATACATAGATACCTGAAGGCTATTGGGTCAATGCCCTGCGCCTCGATATCAGACATGATGAATGAGTTGCCGGTTGATTTCGCCATCTTGACGCCGTCGGCGAGCAGGTGTTGTCCGTGGACCCAGGAGTTGACGACGGTCTTTCCGGTGAATCCCTCGCTCTGCGCTATCTCTCCCTCGTGGTGGGGGAAGATGTTATCGACGCCGCCGGTGTGGATGTCGAACCGTGAGCCGAGGTACTTGATGGACATGGCGGAGCATTCGATATGCCAGCCTGGGAACCCCTCTCCCCAAGGGCTGTCCCACTTGACCATACGACCCGGCTCGGCGGCCTTCCACAGAGTGAAGTCGCGGGGGTCTCTTTTGAGGGGATCGGCGTCCACCCTGACGGCCTCGAGGAGTTCGGCCTCGTGGATGTTGCCGGATAGCTGTCCGTAGCCCGGAAACTTTGAGACTTCAAAATAGACGTTGCCCTCGGACTCGTAGGCGCAGCCCTTCTCGATCAGCTTCTCGACGATTTCGATCATCTCCGGGATGTGGTCGGTAGCCTTGGGGAACTCGTGGGCGGGCAGTATTCGGAGCTTTCGTTCGTCTTCGAGGAAGCGGTCGGTGTAGAACTGAGCGATCTCGGCAGGGGACTTTCCCTCCTCGATGGCGGCTGCGATTATCTTGTCCTCGCCGCGTTCGAGCATCTCCTGCCGCATGTGCCCGACGTCTGTGATGTTCTTGATATGGACGACGTTCATCCCCTGGGCGGTGAGAATACGCCGGATCCAGTCGGCCATCAGGTATGAGCGAAGGTTGCCGATATGGGCGTCCCTGTACACAGTCGGGCCGCAGGTGTACATCCTGACGACGCCGGGCTCCAGCGGTTTCACCTCGTCCAAGCTTCTGCTGAGTGTGTTGTAGAGTTTGAGCACGATCCTACCTTCGTCTATCGGGGCGATGGACCTGTGGCGTCGGATTTTTCGGCCATATCCATCACGTGGAGGAAGTTGGTGCTTCCGGCGACTCCGAACGGGAAGCCGGCAGTGAGGACGAGCTTTCCGTCCCGCGCCAGCCAGCCGGAGGAGAGGGCTTGGCTCTCGGCAACCTTGAACAGTTCGTCCACGTCGTAGAGGTTCGGGCCGATGGCGGGAGTGACGCCCCAACTCACGGTGAGCGCTCGTTTGACCGACTCGTGCGGCGTGAGGGCGAGTATCGGAGGGCGCGGCCTGTACTTGGAGACGCGGCGGGCGGTACTGCCGGACTCGGTGAAGGCGACGATGACATCCGCCTCTAGCTGATTGGCGATTCGGGACGCGGAGAAGCTGATCGAGTCGTCGGTCTGACTCTCGACGAACTCCGCCTTTTCCTGGAGGATGCGGTCGTATGGGAGATCGGCCTCGGCGTTTAGGGCCACTTTGCGCATGACGTCGACGGCGCGGTCGGGATAGAGTCCGACGGACGACTCGCTGGACAGCATCACGGCGTCTGTGCCGTCGTAAACGGCGTTGGCGACGTCCGTGACCTCGGCCCTCGTGGGATATGGCGAAAGCACCATGGACTCGAGCATCTGCGTGGCGGTGATCACGGGCTTCCCGGCGCGGTTGCACTGTCCGATAAGACGTTTTTGGATCACCGGCACGAGTTCAAGCTCGATTTCGACGCCCATGTCTCCCCTGGCGACCATGATGCCGTCGCTGGCGTCGAGCAACTCACCGAAGTTGCGGATTGCCTCGGCGGTCTCGATCTTGGAGATGATGAAGGCTTGGCTGCCGTCCCTGGCGAGGAGGCCGCGGACGGTATTTACGTCGTGGGCTTCGGTGACGTTGGACAGCGCGACGAAGTCGGCTCCCATCGCGGCGGCAAGTGTGATGCCGTCCCTGGCCCTGTCGTCTAGGAATGGGAGCGCCGGGGCGCGTCCCGGGGTGGTGACGCCTCTGCGCTCGGTAATTTTGCCGCCGTCGATTACCTCGCAGGTGATCTCAGTGCCTTCCACGGCGACCGCGCGCAGCGCCACCGCGCCGTCGTCAACGAGGATGCGTCCGCCGACCTCCACGTCGTCGTGCAGTCCGGCCGGGTACACGCCCAGCATCTTCGGACTTCCCGTAACGGTCCGGCTCGTCAGGACTATCATATCCCCGTCTTTGAGATAGATGTCGCCTGGGGACTGCGGGCCTGTGCGATACTTTGGCCCCGGGACGTCTATCATGATGCCGACTGGGATGTTCAGGTCGTCTGAAGCCCGCCTTACGGTGTCGAACATCGAGCGGTGCTCGGCAAAGCTGCCGTGCGACAGATTGAGCCTGGCGACCGTGAGCCCGGAGAGAATCAACTTGCTGATCATCTCGTATGAGTCGGACTTCGGTCCGAGTGTACAGACGATCTTGGTCTTGGGGCGGTTGGGGAAGTCTGCCCTCTGGGTCATTGGCTGCTCCGACAGCCATCCTATCGCGGCGGCTGTACAAGAGATATTACTAGAAAACCGGAAATGGTACTACGTGCTCTGAGGGGAAGATGTGCCGCCGTTCGGACCGGCAGGCGGCTCGATGCCGTGTTCTCGGAGCAATCGTTCCAGTTCTTCGCGGGCGCGTCGTTCGGCAGAGAGCGCCTGCCGCGCTTCTTCACGGGCGCGTCGTTCGGCAGAGAGCGCCTGCCGCGCTTCTTCACGCTCGCGATGATTGTCGTAGTAGTCGCGCAGGTATTCTCCGGATGCGGGGTCGAAGAACCGGAACCAGTCACCTTCGGCGCGCAGTTCCAACCCCAGTACCTCGCTGACTCCCACGTACATCCCCGAAACTTCCGCCACGTCCACCGGCCGGTACACTCCTCCGCGGAGCGCGTTCCCCTGCAAGCGTGGCAGCAGAAGACCCTCTTCGGTCGGATCGTACAGCCAATACTCCCTTACCCCCAATCTCTCGTAAAGCGCGTACTTGATGACCGTGTCGTTGTGTACCGACGTCCGAGACATGATCTCGATCACCAGATCCGGCGCTCGTCCCTCAACCCATGTCTGGAATATGTCTCGCTTGTGCCTCTTGTGCGTCTGGGTGACAACGAACACGTCGGGCGCGACGACACGGGCCGGCGCCCCCTCTTCGTAGTAGAGGAACATATCCGAGCCGACCCACGTGGTTGGGTCGGCCGCGAACCAAGTGGTCAGCGCGCCGTGAGCGTATGTGATCGGGAAAAGCTGGTACTCGGATTCGGCCAAGGGTTCGTCGTCGTCTATTGGGTAGTGGACGGGGTCGGGTTGCGCATGGCTAAGTTTCTGCTTGAGGCGCGGCGTGGTCATTGTGATACCTCCAGCGGATGGCTTTACCAGTCTATCACAACCCGCCGTTTCAAGGTGTTCATACGGGTCGGGATATGGATTACAATAGAGAGACCTCTACATGTCTTCTCTCCGAGGGGCGGCTATGTGGTCTATCAGGCAGATTTACGATCTACAACTGCTCGACTGGGAGATCCAGAAGCGGGAAGAGGAACTTGCCGTCATCCTGGAGACGCTCGCGGACGATTCCGAGCGGCTGTCGGCGCGAAGGCGGTTGGAGTTGCTCCAGAAGAAGCTGGACGATCTGGCCGCGCCGAGACGCAGCGCGGAGAGGGCGATTCAGCAGGCGGAGGAGCGGTTGTCCGAGATCGAGAGGCGCATGTACAGCGGCCTGGTTACCAATCCCAGGGAGTTCGAGGCTTTCCAGGAGGAGCAGGCGACCCTCACCCGCAACCGCTCGGACGAGGAGGACAGGCTGCTGGAGTACATGGTGGAGATGGAGGAGACGCAGAGTTCGAGGGACGAGGCAAGAGAGGCTTTCGAGCGGATCGACAGTCAGCGCAACGAGCAGGTGGTCGAATTGGGAGCGCGGCGCAAGGAGTTGGAGTCTGAACTTCCGGAGCTTCACGCTGAAAGGCAGACGCTGTCTTCGGGATACCCTCAACAGGTACTGGCGGTCTATGAGAGCGTGCGGCGTTCGCGGGGCGGTCAGGGGGCGGCTCTGATGGACAGCCGGGGGCTGTGCGGAGGCTGCCGTCTGACGGTGACGTCGGCCGAAATGCAGCGAGTAAAGTCGTCGCGAGAGATAGTCCAGTGCGGTAGTTGCTCCCGTATTCTGGTGTTCGGCTAGTAGGGGGCGGCGGCAGACATGAGAGCTCTGGGATACTTCAGACTGGATGCGGAGACGCAGGCGGAGGGGGCGCGCAAGACGGCAGAGGAGTTCGAGGCGGAGTTCGCCGAGTACTGCTATCTCAACTTGCACCAGGATATCGAGACTTTCGGCGACGCCGCGCCGTCCGATGACGGCAGTTACGAGCAGTACGGGAGGTTGGTGGAGTACATCAAGGAATCGGGGTCGAACTTCCTGGTCGCCATTCCGGACGCGAGCCACCTCGGTTCAGACGTCGAGACGGTGGCGCGTTCTTTCTTGGAGGTAGAGGCGGCTGGGGCGAAGGTGACGTGTCAGGATTTGGACATGCCCGACCCTCTGCAGAGCGCGTTGACCGTCTTGGGCGTGTCTGATGACCGCAGCTCGAAGATACGGGAATCGATGCAGAGCCGCGCGATTATGGGGAAGTCGCTGGGGCGCGCCGCTTACGGCTACAGGAACGGCGATGACGGCGCTCTGGTCGCGGTGGAGGATGAGGCTGAGGTGGTTAGGCTGATCTTTGAGTTGTACACCAAGGAAGGCATGGGCATCAGGCGCATCGTCCAGCATCTGAACGACCGCGATATACGGACGCGCAGAGGCGGCAGGTGGAGCGTGGTGACCATCCACGAAATCCTGAAGAACCCTGTGTACATCGGCACCTATACGCGGTTCGGGCTGCGTCTGCCGAGGGCGCACGAGGCGATCATCAGCGCGGATACGTACCGCGCGGCGCGCGACATAGTGCGGGAGCGGCGTCCTAGAGAGCGCATGTCGAGGGCTGAGCCTTACCTGCTGTCCGGTATCGTCTTCTGCGAATACTGCGGCAACAAGATGATGGGGGTCACGCGCAGGCAGCAGTGGAAGAACAAGGATGGCGAGCGCGTTCGGAACACGTACCGGTACTATCAGTGTCAGTCGCGCAACAATCAGAGTGTGTGCGGATACCACACCTGGCGCGAGTCGGAGCTCGAGGAGGCTGTGGTAGCGCAGGTGCGGTCCGCCATCGAGAGCGAGGCGCTGGGCGGCAACGGGCGGGGCAGCGCGGAGGGGAAGGCATCCGAGACGCTTAGCGAAATGCACAAAGAGGAGCTTAGGAACGCGGAGCGGCGGTTCATCCAGGCGATGAAGAAGACGGCGTCGGGAGCGGCGGACACCGACCTTCTGCAGAGCGCGCTTGACGGCCTGGACAGGGCGCGCGCACGCGCGAGTGGGGCCGCTTCGTCTCCGGACGTGTCCGCCGGCGCGGCGGCCTGGGACTATCTGGGGTTCGACCAGAAGCGCGATTTTCTGCTTGCTCACGTGTCCCGCGTCGAGGTCAGCGACCAGGCGGCGCGGGTGATAGTTTGATCGGAGAAGCCTCTTGGCTCTGGCGCTGAGACCGCGCGCATACGAGGCGCTGATAAGACCGCTGCTGTTCAGGCTGCCGCCGGAGTTGGCGCAGCGCGTCGCGGATCAAACGCTCAGGGTCTGGCCTGTATGGCAGGCGCTCGGAAGCGTGACGAGGTTCGATTCTCCGGCTCTTCATACCGGTCTGCCGGGTATGGCTCTTGAGAACCCGGTGGGGCTGGCGGCGGGCTACGACAAGACGTGCTCCCTGCTCCCGGCGCTGTCGGCGCTCGGATTCGGGTACGTGACGTGCGGGACGGTTACGCTTCATCCGCGGCGCGGCAACCTGGGTACGCGGGTGGTGAGGGACCCGTCACGCGGCGCGCTGGTCAACTCGCTGGGGTTTCCGAACCGGGGGCTGGAGTCTGCCGTCGAGCGCATGACCACAGACAGGGACAAACTGGGCGACGCGCGAGTAGTGGTGAGCGTATCGGGCGCGACGGAGGAGGAGATCGTCGAATGTCAGCGTGGAGTGGAGCCGTTGGCGCACGCGGTGGAGGTCAACATCAGTTCTCCGAACACGGCGGGTCTTAGGGCATTTCACGACGCCGACGCGCTGGCGTCTCTCCTCGGCGCGGTCAACGAAAGGCGGCGGAAGCCGTTGTTCGTAAAGCTCCCCCCGTTTCCGTCGGCTGAGGTGGACTCGCGGCGTCACGACCTGATACTGAGACTCGCGGAAGTGTGCGCGGAGAACGGGGTGGATGCTCTGACCGTGGCGAATACGTGGCCGGTGGAGGATTCGCGGCTTTCGGTCGGCGCGGGGGGGCTGAGCGGCAAGCCGCTTCTGCTGCCGATGCTGCGGATGGTGTCGGAGGTGCGCTCGCGTGTGGGGGACTCCGTCGGCATAAACGCCTGCGGGGGCATATTCTCGGCGTCGGACGCTTGGCTGGCCCTGGCCGCCGGGGCCGACACCGTTCAGCTTCTGACGGCCTTGGTGTACAGAGGTCCCGGCGTCGCCAACGACATCTGCAGAGGCTTGGCGGGGCTGGCGCGCTGGCATGGGCTTGAATCGGTCCGCGAGGTCGGGCGGGCGGAGGCAGTGTCTGCGGATTCTGGTTCTGAGTCTTAGCTATGCTATAATTGCGTTTGGCCTCGGAGAGGTGGCCGAGCGGTTTAAGGCGCTGGTCTCGAAAACCAGTATGGGAGCAATCTCATCGTGGGTTCGAATCCCACCCTCTCCGCCAGCACAGGAATCACGCCCCGTTCAAATAGGTCTGTACCGTGGAACCTGTGTCACTTTAGTAGGCGCGCCACGAAAGCGCGAATATCCCCTCTCCCTCAAGGGAGAGGGTTAGGGTGAGGGTGAATACCCATCCACCTACCAATCTGACACAGCCTCTGTACCGTATCGAACTTTGCGCGGGCGCTATCCATTCCCGTAGGATGGATTTCGCGGAGAGGTGCTAGAGTGGCCGAATAGGCGCGACTGGAAATCGCGTGTCGTCTGTAGAAGGCGACCGTGGGTTCGAATCCCACCCTCTCCGCCATACGAACCGCATTACTGAATCTCGACGCATCTCGACGATGGAAAGAGCTGAGCTAAAGTACTGGATCGCGTTCAACCGCGTTTCGCGCGTTGGAAGGGCGAGAGTCGCGCTTCTCGAGGGTCACTTTGGCTCTCTCGCTTCCGCGTGGAGCGCTGGAGCCGCGCAGCTTCAACAGGCGGGATTGCAGCGTCGCACCGCGCTTCACATAGTCGAATCTAGGAAGCGTGTCGACCCAGACGAAGAGATTAGCCGCGTTGAAGAGTCCGGCGTTCGCGCGCTGACGTGGCACGATGAGGAGTATCCCCCGCGGCTAAAGGAGATATACGACAAGCCGGCGGTGCTGTTCGTCAAGGGAACTCTACTTCCGGAGGACGAGCGATCGCTTGCCGCTGTCGGCACTCGCAAGCCCACGGCATACGGTCGTGAGATAGCCCGCCAACTTGTTTCTGACCTCGCTCGGAGCGGGCTGGCCATAGTGAGCGGCTTGGCGAGGGGGATCGATGGGGTGGTGCATCGTGCCGCGCTGGAAAGCGGCGCCCGCACCATTGCGGCGCTGGGCAGCGGCCTGGACGTGATCTATCCGAGGGAGCACGGCTCGCTGTCTGAGCAGATCGCGGCGCAAGGGGCGTTGGTGTCCGAGTTTTCGCTCGGCGCGAGGCCGGACGCGCAGAACTTTCCGAGGCGCAACAGGATCATCAGCGGCATGAGCATGGGAACGTTGGTCGTAGAGGCGCCCGAGGACAGCGGCGCGCTGCTGACCGCCAGGCACGCCCTGGAACAAGACAGGGAGGTGTTCGCCGTACCGGGTAGCATACTGTCTCCGTCGTCCAGGGGCGGGAACTACCTGATACGTGACTCAGGCGCAAAGCTGGTAACCTGCGCCGACGACGTGCTCGAAGAGTTGAACCTGTCCACAGTCGAGCATCAGATCGAGCTTGCGGCGTTCTTCCCTGAAGACGAAGCGCAAGCGGGCGTGCTGAAGTATGTTACTTTCGACCCGATACACATAGATGAGATAACCAGGAACTCCGCCCTCGCGGCCTCGACAGTCAGCAGCGCACTTACTATGATGGAGTTGCGCGGGCTTGTGCGGCAGGTCGGAGGAATGAACTACGTTCGGCTGAGGGAGACCCAGGCCAAATATGAGACTGCATGATGGAGCGCGGCGTCGTGAACGCCGACTCCTCATCTGAACATCAATGCGAGCAAGGAAACATGGCTAAGGACCTGGTAATCGTAGAATCGCCGGCTAAGGCAAGGACAGTCCAGCGGTTTCTGGGAAGCAAATACGTGGCAAAGGCGTCTCTCGGACACGTTCGAGACCTGCCGAAGTCCCAGAAGGGCGCGCAGGTGGCGGGCGTGTCCGTGGAGGACGGCAGCTTCGCGCCTACTTATAGAGTGACGAACGGCAAGATCGTTTCCGAGTTGTCAAAGGACGCAAAGAACGCCAACACCGTTTACCTAGCTACCGACCCGGATCGTGAAGGCGAGGCCATATCCTGGCACTTGATGCACGCCGCGAAGATACCGGCGAACAAGGTCAGGCGCGTCGTGTTCCATGAGATAACTCAGGACGCCATCGACGAAGCGTTTCAGCATCCTCGTGAAATCGACCAGGACTTGATTGACGCTCAGCAGGCGCGCCGTGTGCTCGATCGCATCGTCGGCTACCGACTCAGCGGGGACGTGCTCTGGAAGAAGGTGCGTCGCGGGCTTTCGGCGGGGCGAGTGCAGTCCGTAGCGCTCAGGATCGTGGTTGAACGAGAGGCTGAGATAGATGTCTTCGTTCCCGAAGAGTATTGGACTATCGACGCGACGCTGTCCAAGCGTCCCGGTAACGGGAGGGCCGACGCTTTCAAAGCGAGTCTGCACTCGGTCAAAGGTGTCAGGGGCAAGATCAAAATACCGGACCAGTCGGCCAGCGACGAGATCGTCGCCGATCTGAAGCCCGCCGCGTACGCGGTGTCCAACGTGCGAGTCAGGGAGACCAAGAGTCGGCCTGCGCCGCCGTTCATTACAAGCACTCTTCAACAGGAAGCGTGGCGCAAGCTGCGTTTCACCGCTCGCCGCACGATGGCCGTGGCGCAGCAGCTTTACGAAGGACTTCCGATAGGCAGCGAAGGATCCGTCGGACTGATAACGTACATGCGGACCGACTCGACGAATGTCTCCGCTCAAGCCTTGCAAGAGACGGCCCAGTACATCAAGAGCAAGTTCGGCCCGGACTTCGCCCCGGCAAGGCCGCGCACATATTCCCGCAAGGTCAAAGGGGCACAGGAGGCGCACGAGGCTATCCGGCCCACGTCCGTGATGCGCGAGCCGTCCGCAATCCGACAGTACCTCAACAACGAGCAGGCGCGCCTCTACGATCTGATCTGGAAGCGGATGGTCGCCAGCCAAATGAGCGACGCGCTGTTCGACTCTACGAACGTGTCAATCGACACTTCAGATACGTTGTCCGGCAAGCAGTACCAGTTCCGGGCGACCGGTTCAGTCCTGAAGTTCGCCGGATTCCGCGCCGTGTACATGGAGGGATCTGACGATAGCGTGGAGGGTGATGACTCGTCCGCCCCGCCGATTCCACATCTGACGGCCGGCGAGATGCTGGACTGTCTCGGAATAGATCCCGAGCAGCATTTCACGCAGCCACCGCCGCGATTCACCGAGGCGTCGCTCGTCAAGGCGCTCGAAGAGCAGGGCATAGGCAGGCCGAGCACATACGCGCCGACGATCGCGACTCTCATGGATAGGGACTACGTTGTAAAGGATTCGGGCCGATTCAAGCCGACAAAGTTGGGTAGGGCTGTCACCGGCCTTCTGGTTGAGCACTTCCCGGATGTCATGGACGTGGGCTTTACGGCAAGGGTCGAGGAGGAGCTTGACGACATCGCCGAGGGTGAGCGCCAGTGGACGCCGGTGATCAAGGAGTTCTACCATCCATTCGACCTGTCCATCGAAAAGGCCGTGAAACAGGCGGAGCGCGTCCCCAGGGAACTTCTCGAGGAGGAGACCGACGAGGTCTGCGAGAAGTGTGAAAGCCCCATGGTAATAAAGTCCGGACGCTACGGACGCTTCTTGGCCTGCACCGGCTATCCCGAATGTAAGAACACGAGGCCCATCGAGAGCGACGAGGAGCGCGCGGTCAGGGAGCGGGTAAGCGAGGAGACGGATGAGTTCTGCGAGAAGTGCGAGCGCCCCATGGCCGTCAAGACCGGGCGCAATGGACGATTCCTAGCCTGTACGGGATATCCGGAGTGTAAGAACGCCAAGCCTTTCCGCGTCGGAGTTGACTGCCCCGACTGCGGCGGCGACCTCGTGGAGCGAAAGCAGCGCGGGCGCAACGGCAGGATATTCTACGGCTGCGTCAATTACCCCGAGTGCAAATTCGCCGCGAACCCTCTGCCGCAGCCCTGTCCCGACTGCGGCAAGCTGCTGGTTTCGCGCGGACGAGGCCGTAAGTACGCTAGATGCCTTGATGCCGATTGTGGCTACAATGGCCCCGTGCCGGATGAGGAGCCGCGCGAGTCTTCGGAGGCGGCTTCCTCGGATGGACGCTCGCAAGTGGGACGACGCAATGGACCGGTTCCGCGATCATCTGACCGCGGAGCGCAGCCTCGCGCCGCCGACCGTGCGGAACTATCTGGATGACCTCGGCCCGCTTGGCGAATTCATGCTCGAACGCGGCATAGATGATTTCTCAGACCTCGACCGCCGCGCGATACGGACATACCTCGCCTGGCTCCACGAGTTGGGATACGTGAGATCCAGCATCGCCCGCAAGTTGAGCGTACTCAGAACTCTGTTCCGGTGGCTGAACCGGAAAGGCATCGCCGATCAAGATCCTCTGCCGGCGCGAGGCTCCTTCAAGACAGACACCCATCTGCCCCGATTTCTGTCCCAGGACGAAGCGTCGAAGCTCATGACCTCGCCGGATCCGACTACGGACAAGGGCATCAGGGACAGGGCGCTTCTGGAGTTGATCTACGCCGCGGGGCTGAGAGTGAGCGAAGTCAACGGCCTCGATATCGACAAGGTCAACCTCGAAACCCGCGAGTTGCGCGTAACCGGCAAAGGATCCAAGGAACGAGTCGTCCTCATCGGGCCGCCCGCGAGAGACGCGATCCGCGCCTACGTCCGGCAGGTGCGGCCAAACGTCGCATCCTCGGACGCCGGCGGAGCGTTGTTCGTCAACCGCTTTGGTGAACGTCTCAGCCAAAGGAGCATACAGAAGATAGTCAGGGGCTACGCCGCTCACGCCGGTCTCGGCTCGCAAGTCCACACCCACACGCTGAGGCACTCATTCGCGACGCACATGCTGGAAGGCGGCGCGGATCTTCGTGTCGTTCAAGAGTTGCTTGGACATTCCAGCCCGGCGACCACTCAGGTCTATACTCACGTTACACAGCGTGAGGCGCGCAAAGCATACATGTCGGCGCACCCGCGAGCGGGCGGAAACGGCAAATCCGCGCGACCGCATCCGAATGACTGAGCAGCGGCGCGGCGGCACATGAACTTTCTCGACAGGCTGGCGCGGCTGCGTTCGGAGATGGCGGACCTTGAAGTGGACGCCTTTCTGGTGTCCGACCCCCTCAATCGGTTGTACCTATCGGGATTTACCGGTTCGTCGGGGTATCTCCTGATCACACAGACCGACGCCGTTCTGGCGACCGACTTTCGCTACGTGGAACAGGCCGCGAATGAGTCGCCATCCTACATGGTACATCGCACTCGGAGCGGCGAGCCGTGGCTCCCGGAAGTGGCCGCGCGCTTGGGTGTGCGGACGCTGGGTTTCGAGGCGGACTACGTGAGCGTGAACGCCCACGCGAAATTCACGGCCTCGCTGGAGGAATCGGATGACACGGGCGACGTTCATCTCGAACCGACGTCGGGAGTTGTCGAGGTGGTTAGGGGCGTCAAGGACGCCGAAGAGCTTGCTCTGATCAAGCGGGCGGTGAATATCGCGCACTCGGCTATGGCCGCCGCGTCGTCCGTCTTGAAGCCTGGGATTACGGAGAAGCAGATCGCCTGGCGCATCGAGCGGGAGCTCCGGCGACTCGGCGCCGAGGGGCCGGCGTTCGACATCATCGTGGCCGCCGGGCCGAACGGCGCTTTGCCGCACCATCGCGCGGACGACACCGTCGTCAAGAACGGCGATGCGGTCGTGATAGACATGGGCGCTCTGTATCGAGGTTACCGCAGCGACATGACCAGAACATTCTCAGTTGGGGAGCCTGACGACAAGTTCTCCTCGATCTACGGCATCGTCTTGCGGGCGCAGCGGGCCGCCATCGCCGGGGCGAAGCCGGGAATGACAGGCAAAGATATCGACTCGATTGCCCGCGACTTCATCTCAGAGGCCGGATATGGAGACGAATTTGGACATGGCCTCGGTCACGGCGTAGGGTTGGCCGTGCATGAACGCCCGATGATCGTCCCCACGTCCGAGGACGTTATCGAAGACGGCATGGTCTTCACCGTCGAACCGGGGATATACGTCTCCGGTTGGGGCGGCGTGAGAATCGAAGACATGGTAGTGATGGAGAATGGCCGGGCTCGGGTTCTGACCGGCTCGCCCAGTTAGCGTTATCTCCGAAAAGTCGTCGGTGTTGTGAATCGAAAAACTCGGCGCTATACTTATGCAGCCCTGAGAGCAGGGTATAGGTTGCAGTTAGCTAGGAGGAATCAGTGGAAGGAAGAGACTTCCCCAACTGCGTTAGTTGTCCGGAAGGCAACCTGTTGCCCCTGTCCGACTTCGGCAGCCAGGGTGCCCCAATACATTACAAGGCGTGGGTGTGCAGCAACCCGGACTGCGGTTTCAACTTGAAGATCCGCAATGGCGACGTGTACCTCAACGAACCCATCGCCAGCGGGGCCATGAACACTCCGCGGTTTAGATAGCTCCGCCAAGAACCGAGACGCGGAGAACAGCCCGCCGATGGAGGGCTGCTCTTTTCGCCGCGGCATACGGCAGGCCGATCATCTAATGCTATACTGAGTACGCTGCCCTCACGCTGTGAGAAGGCGGCGGAAGGTGTAGAGTGCGACAGGCGACCGGAACATCGCCGAGATCCAAGTCCGCGCGGACGAGTTGGAGACGCATCGGCGGCATCTCTATGATAGCCGTCGGCGTGATTCTGCTGGCCGCGGCCGCCGCCTACTTCCAACTAGGCCGCAGCGGCAAGGCCAACCTCGACGACCTCAACTCCTCCATCCCGGGGTCTCCGGCAATGCCGGAACTTCCGCCTGGACAGACTGAGGTCTTCGGCTCTCTGACCGACGACGGAGACTTCCGGCCCATCAAGGCAGTAGTCAAGGACATCGATCAAGACGCTCCGGACGGAGCCGACGCGGCGCGGATTTCGCCCGCGAGCGCGCCGCCGCCGCCGTCCCCCGCGCCGGCGGTCCGGGATGCGCTTCCGACTCCTCCCACAGCCGAGACAGTCGCCGCCGCGCCCCCTGAGAACGTCGTCCGCGGCGAGCAGTCCGCCGTCTCCCTAATCGCTTCTTACAACTCCATCTACCCCGGATATCAGATGCACCCCAAGTACTGGGACCGCCCCCTGTCGGCGGGGTCCGCTTCCTACTCTTACGGCGTTGTCAGGCGCCCCGACGGATTCATTCGTCTTTCGTCCACGGACGGACTGCCGAAAGGCACGGCCTCGGACGCGGCCGAAATCCGCATCCCCAGCATCGGGGTGGACTCGAAAGTAGCCAACCTCGCCATCATAAACTTGGGAGACAGCAGTCAGTACGAAACGCCCAAGCACGTCGTGGGCAGGATTCCACAGACCTCGAACCCGGGCGAGACCGGCAACACCTGGCTGTTCGGGCACCTGGAGAGTCCGATCAAGGGTGAAGGGAACGTCTTTCGCAGACTGCCGGAGATTCCCGCCCTGCTCAACGCCGGCGACGGCGTGTACGTGAGCCTGCTCAACCAAGACGGTGACGAGTATCTCTACCAGGTGACCGAGACGGAAGTCGTATATCAGGACGACCTCGCCCTCTACGACACCGACGACTCCACCATCACGCTCGTCGCCTGTGTTCCGAGGCTGGTGTACGACCACCGAATCGTGGTCACGGGCAAACTGGTCGGCGTCAAGCGGGCCGGCTAGAGCGTCTGAGGGCCGGAGCCAGGGTGTCGCGCATGACCGATAGGAAGCGCAGGGCAGGGGTCGAAAGCCGCTTCCCCTTCAGAGTGATGACTCCGCCTTGCTCCACCGGCAATATGTGCGCCAGGCTCATCACGCCCAGATTGGCCTGATCCTCCGGGTCTATCGCCAGCCGAGGTCCGACCGATATGCCCATGCCAAGCGCGACGTATCGCTTGATCATGTCCATGCTGTCGAGTTCCACCACGATGTCGTAGTTGACGCCGCGCCTCACCAGTTCGGCTTCCAGCAGGTCGCGGGTGTGGGTGCCTTCGCTCATCATGATCAACGGGTAGCGCGCCACCTGCTCCAACGACTCGACGGGTTGCTTGGTCAGGGGATGGCCTTGAGGCGTGATCAGAACCCGCTCGTAAACGAACAGCCCCTCAAAATTGAAGGCGTCTCCCCGGTCGAAGTGCTGGACGATTCCAATGTCCGCCTCGCCCTCCGAGACCATCTGCGCGACCCCGGTCCTGGTCGCGGATTTGATCGTCAGGTGAATGTTGGGATGCCGCGCCAGGAATACCCGAACGACGCGCAGAAGAGTGTGCGGGATGATGTCCGGCGTCGCGGCCAAGAGCACCGGCCCCCTCTCCTCGGCTTCGGCGGCGGTCTGAGCGAGCGAGTCGAGCCCTTCCACAAGCGGCGCGGCGAGCTCCGACAGCCGCCGACCGGCCAACGTAAGCTGGATTGGCCGCTTTACGCGGTCGAAGAGCACGGTGTTGAGCTCGTTCTCCAGCTTCTTGATGTGCGTCGTGACCGTCGGCTGACCCAATCCGAGCTGCTCGGCGGCCCTGGATATGCTCCTCAGCCGCGCCGCAACGCAGAAACTCCGCAACTCTCTTAGCTCCACTCTGCCTCTCCATCTGTATTTTAGATGTATGCTATCACATAATATCACTATACGGGATGATGTGCATGTCCGATAATGGTATTTATAGAGCGAATTTGAGTCAAATCAAGTGGCAGATCGACACTGCCGGGAGTTCAAGGAGGTTCGAGATGATGAACAGAGTGAAGCGGATCATGAGCAGACCGCAGGTGCAGTCCGGCTTCGACGCCTACTTCAGCGCGGTGCAGAGGCCGGGACGCGGAGGGCCGACCTACTCGGAGGCCAAGCGCGACTTCCTCGACTACGTCCGCAAGTACCAGGTCTAACGATCGAACTCGACGGTCCGTGTGCCGACGCGCCAAGCGCAACGCGGCCTACGGGCCGTCGGACGCCTCAACCGAGTTTCCCACCGCGATCTGCCCTCCACGCACCACCGAGGCCAGCATACCCCGATGACCCTCGAGGGCCGTACTGTACCCCTCTCGAATCTCGTCCATGCGAGAGCACGGCGCGCAGTGGCCCGTTATCTCCACCACGGCATCAGCGCCGAGCGCGAGACGCTGCCCTTCGGACAGCGAATGAAGGTCGATGCCGGAGGTCGTGATATTCTCTCTCACCTCGCCCGGAGCAAGCTCGAATTTGTCCAGAGTCTCCCGGTCGATCAGCAGAACCTGGCGCTTCGTGCGCGCTCCTTTCGAGACCGCGTGACGGTCGCCTTCGATTCCGTAGCCCGCCTGCATCCGCGCCGACTCGACGCTCTTCATCGGCTCCCTGTGTCCAACAGATAGCTGTATCGAAATTATGGAACCGGCCATGAGTTATCCCTCCTAGCTGAAATCGTTTCAACTCCGTCGTGGGCTGCCGAATATCCGCCTCTTGAGCTTCGTCATGCTGGTCGCGACGTGTATGAGCGGCGTCATCTTCCTGGCGTGGATAGTCCCCTGGGCCAGCGCCGCTTTGAAACCCTCCGGCGTGCCGTCGAACTCCGGCATAGTCATATACGTCCTGCCCAATTCGATCGTGGTATGCGCGTCGCTGACTCCCGACGTCAGCAGATTGTGCCGCTTGGCGAACTCGTGCGCCGCGCGGTTGTCCGCGTTCATGCTGTTGCGGGAGTTGAAGACCTCCACGATGTCGGCGTAAGGAAGTACGTCCTCTATTCCGGCCTTGGTGATGACCTCGCTCCTGAACCGGTCGAATGGGTGAGGCAGGCTGACAAGTCCGCCCTGCTCCTTTATGCGCTTCGCGGTTTCGACGGCGGACAACCCTCTCGGAATTGTCTCTTCCAAGAAGAGACCCGTGACCTCTCCCTCGCTGGTGGCGACCTCTTCGCCGATGATGACCATGAACGGAGCGATCTCACGCACCCTGAACGCGCCCTCAGTCGTATTGTGGTCGGTGACCGCGATGCAGTTCAGCCCGACCTCGACGCACCTCTTGACTAGCTTCTCCGGGGCCACCTCCGAGTCCGGCGAGAAGTGAGTGTGCATGTGAAAGTCGGCCTTCAGCACTAACGAATCTCGCCCGTCGGCATATTGTCCGGCTCGATCATGCGCATCTGCTCGCTGAACGACGTTTGGACGAGGGTTATCCTGGTCTCGGCCTGGGCCAGCATCTCGTTGCACTTCAGGGCCAACTTCATCCCGCGTTCGTACATCTCGGTGGACTCGGCGATAGTGAGGCCGCCCGACTCCAGCGCCTCAACAGTCTGTTCGAGGAGAGCCAGAGCCTCCTCGAAAGACAGGCTGTCGATGTCCGGCGGATCGTGTTCGTTCCCGTTGGATGCCATACGCTTCTCCGTCGGCGCTACGCGCCGAGCCTGAACGGCGGGTATCTGTCGGTGGTCAAGATCGCAACGTAGGCGTCCACCCTTGCTTCCCAGCGCAGCGCTCCCACGCTGAAGTTGAACATCCCGCGCGGATACCGCCCTATTATGAGTATCGCGAACCACGCGATGATCGTGACGACTATCCAGCATATACCCAAGATGAACAGGACTATGTAGTGAGGAATTGCGAGGAGCCACTTGATGATCGGCATGAACCTGTTCAACTGCCCCTCGACGTCTGGATAGGGGATATCGAGCGCCACCGCCTGTTCATCATCCGTGGATGGGTACTCGTCCCGCAGCAGACCGAGGTAGGCGGCTATCCGCACGCTGAATCTGGCAAGCTCCAACTGGAAGTCGAACCACCAGCGCGGATACTTCTTGCGGAACAGGATCATGAGAGCCGTCCCGAAACTGATGCCCAAAGTGCCGGTCGCGTACACGCCCACGATCACCGCGATGATGAAAATGATCGGAATCGCCAGGATGATCCGCACCAGCGCGGTGAGCCTCTTCCTCGGCTCCTCTGGATATTCAACGTCTAACTGGACCGGGTACATGTTCGCGTCATAATACGTCATCTGTCTTCCTCCGGGGCTTTTCAGACGCCGCTCCGACGGGCGACGTGGATTCGACGGATGCCATTATACTTCCTAAGTGTAGAGTTATGTCTATCGTATCGCCGGAATCTATCTTTCCGGCGTCGGTCAGCGCTCGGCCGGAAGCGCGGTCCGAGACGACCGAGTATCCCCGTCTGAGCGTATCCTCCGGCGACAGGGACGCGAGCGCGGTGGATACTCCCTCGACCCTCGCCGCTGCAAGCTGCATCCGATGACCGAGCGCGGTCGAGGCGTTTTGAAGCAGGTCATCGACCCGGATTCTCCGGTCGTCCAGATGCGGCGCGGCATAGTCCATGCGGGAAAACAGCCGCCCGACTTCCTCCTCGTTCGCCGCAAGCAAGACATCCATTTCGCGCTCGACCGTCTGAAACGCGGCGGACACCCTGAGAAGAAGGTCCACGCGGTCCGGGACGACCATCTCCGCCGCCTCGGACGGCGTGGCGGCGCGGACGTCGGCGACGAGGTCGCAGATGGTGACGTCGGTCTCGTGTCCCACCGCGCTGACCACCGGAACTTTGCTGGCAAACACGGCCCTTGCTACAACTTCTTCGTTGAAGGCCCACAGGTCTTCAAGTGAGCCTCCGCCTCTGGCGATGATTATCGCGTCGATATCCGATTCGGCGTTGAGCGCTTCTATGGCCTGGACTATCGTTGGCGCGGCGGCGTCTCCCTGTACCAAAGCCGGAGCCAGCAGAAGTTCTACTAACGGGTAGCGTCGTCCGGTGATGGTCCGGATGTCGTGCCAGACGGCCCCCGAGGGTGACGTTACAACGCCGATACGTCTTGGAAACTCCGGCAGCGGCCTCTTGCGTGAAGGGTCGAACAGGCCCTCCCGTTCGAACTGCGCCCTGAGTTGCTCGAACTGAGCTTGTAACCGCCCCATACCTTCCGGCTGTATCACGTCGGCGATAAGCTGGAGGTCTCCCCTCACCGCGTACAGGGAAACGCGCCCATGCGCGATTACGAGCGCGCCATCGGCCAGATGGTCGTGTCCGAGGGAGTTCCTGAACAGCGCGCAGCGCAGCGAACTGTCGTCGTCGCGCAGGCTGAAGTAGGCGTGACCTGAGCCTGCCCGTCGGAGATTTGAAACCTCCCCCTCTATCCATAGATCGTTCAGAACGTCATCGTAGGAAAGCAGGTCCTGAAGGTAGGACGTGACCTGAGATACGCCGTAGATCACGCGCATAGTCATACTCTCGACAGGTAGCTTCCGGACCGTGTATCCACCTTGACCGTTTCACCCTCATTTACGAAGAGCGGCACCTGGATAGTCAGGCCGGTTTCGAGAGTGGCGGGCTTCGTCGCCCCCGTCGCCGTGTCTCCCTTGAGACCCGGGGGCGAGTCCACGACCTTGAGGTCCACCGTTATGGGAAGCTCGATTGAGATGGGTTGGTCCTGGAAGAACACCAAGTCAACGGTCAACTCATCGATCAGATACCTCAACTCGTCGGAGATCTGCGATTTGGACAGCGGGAACTGCTCGTAGGTGTCCACGTCCATGAAGTAGCAGAGGTCGTCCTCGTCGTAGATGTACTGGGCCGACCGTCGGTCCACGTCGGCGGGCGTCAGCTTTACGTCGTACCCCGAAAAGCTCTTGTCGAGGACCTTGCCTGAGCGTATCTCCTTGAAGCGGATCCGCATCGTCGGCGCGCGCTGCTGCATCTTGTTGCGCTCATAGTCCACGACCAGATAAGGCTCCCCTTCGAGCTCGATGGCCATGCCTTTTCTCAGGTCTCCGTATCCGATGGTCATTGGCAGCGCTCCTTAGCCGGTCGCCCCATTGTTGGTCAACTCTTGGATCCGTCTCTCAAGCTCGGTGTTACTCTTCCTCAACGACTCACGCTCCTTTCGTTCTGCCTCGCGTTCTTCCTCAAGCTCGGCAATCCGCTTCGCCTGCGCCTCCCTTTCATCCTCACGCCCCTTCTCGTACCGCTTCTTGGCAAATGTCTCCCATGTGCTCAGCATTGTGTCCCTCCCTTTGAGTAGGATGAAAGCAAAGATGGCCGCCGCAAGGGCAACTGGCCCGGTATTCAATACGATGTTCATGATTATATCAAGATAGTCGGAGTTTTCGTCACGCCGCATGGTTTCATACCATATCAGAAATATCTCTCCGAGGGCGCACAGGATGAAGAAGGCGTTGAAGTACAACTCGCGCCATCTTGCGGGCACGCTCAGCATCGAGGGTCGGGATTCATCGTTTTGCTGCATCGGATAGCCTCGACTTCGTACAAAAGCGCACTAGGTCAACTAGCTCGCTAATGAGGACTAAGCGGAACTGATGTCGATTGAAGTTTACCGGAAGGCGCCAGCGGAGAGATGTGAATGGGGCTGTATACCGAGCCGCTTGGGTGGAACGCGGTTTGCATGAGCGTGATCGAGTCCACTCGCAGATTAAGCGGCGACGTGAGGGAGGCGTTGAGGGTCTCCATTACGCGCTGTCGCTCACGGGGCGGTACGCGGTCGCGGAGTCGGGCTATCGTCACGTGAGGCGTGAACCGTTCTCGGCTACGGGGGAAGTCGGCAGTCTCCAGAGCGCGGTCCAAGTCGCTCTTTAGGGTCTTGAGTCTTTCGAGGTCGCCGCGCACTCCGACCCACAGCGTTCGCGGATTGGCCTTGTTTGGGAACGCTCCGGCGCCGGCCAGAGCCAGATCGAACGGCTCGGATTCGGCGGCGGCGGCATCCATCGAGGACTTGATTCCTGGGATCTTGTCGAGTTCCACGTCGCCGAGGAATCTGAGGGTCAGGTGCAGGCCCTGACTCCGCGCGGTCCGCGCGCCCTGAACCTCCAGACTGTCGATCTGCGCGATGACCTTGCCCACCTCCGACTTGACGGAGTCGGGCAGGTCCACGGCGATGAATACTCTGGCATGGCCGGTTGTCATGGCTGGGGGCTAGAGCTTGAGAAGCCGAGAGAGCCGCTTCCGGCCCCTGCACGGACCGACGACCGCCATGTTTAGGCGGTCGGTCACCATGTGCCGGGCGGCGACTCGCCTGATGTCGGATCGGGTGACGGCATCGATCTTTTCCACCACGTCGTCCACGTCGAGGATCTCCCGGCGCAGCATCTCCTGGCTGCCCATCCAAGCCGACACCGCGCGGGTGTCTTCCATCCTGAGCATGAGCCTGCCCGCGACGAGCCGCTTGGCGCGCTCTATCTCCTCCTCGGAGACCGAGTCTCTCACGTCGGCGACCTGTTCGAGGATAGCCGGGACAGCCTTATAGGCGTCGGAAGGATCGACTCCGGCGGTTATGACGAACGCGCCGGTGTCCTTGAAATGGGAGACGCCGCTCTGAACGTCGTAGGCCAGTCCTCGCTTCTCCCTAAGCTCGGCGAATAGCCTGCTGCTCATTCCCTCTCCCAGAATCACGCTCAGCAGGTCCAGCGAGTGGGCGTCGGGGTGGTCCATCCCGAGGCCGGGCAGAGCGATCGACATATGAAGTTGCTCTGTGTTGCGATACTCCAGCCTGAGCTGAGACTCTTCTTGTACGTGCGTCACAGGAGCGGGTTCGTCACATGGCGAGGAGCCGGTCCAGTTATGGGAAAGCTCCCAGCACCGGGAGACGACCTCAGAGTGGGGAACGCTGCCCGCCACGCTGACCACGATGTTGGACGGCGCGTAGTACCGGTCCGTATGCTCAACAATCGCTTCACGGGTAATCCGGTCTACCGACTCGGCAGTCCCGCCTATGTCGCGGCCCAGCGGGTGGTCAGGCCAGAGCATCTCATCGATGAGCGAGTCCACGCGTGATGTCGGGTAGTCGTGGATCATCGCCAACTCTTCGTGGATGATGTGACGCTCGTTCTCAATGTCTTCCTGACGGTACAGCGAGTTTCTGAGCATGTCGAAGAGTAGCTCGAGGCTGTCGCCAAAGTGCGGTTGGGCCACCTTGCACCAATAAACGGTAACCTCGTGTTCGGTTCCCGCGTTCAGAATCCCGCCGACTCCCTCGATTTGGGCGCTAATCTGCACGGGATCAGGACGCGACTCCGTGCCCTTGAACACCATGTGCTCGACGAAATGCGACATCCCCGCGTGCTCGTCGGTCTCGTAACGGGAGCCGACGCCGACGAAAACGGAGATCGAGACCGACCGCGTGTGAGGCATGTCGCATGACACCACTCGCAGGCCGTTGTCGAGCGTGGTCTTCTCGTAAACTTGCGTGGATTCCGCCGTCGAGGTCATCAGTATGATTCTATTGGCAGGCCGCGCCGGGAGTCAAAGCGCGGCGGGAGTCACGATTCAACCCCCTCGTTCTCGCTGCGATAGACTACGTCGGCATTATCTTGACGCCCGCCCGATCCTCCTGAACTTTGGCTACCGCTCCCGCGGCCAGCTTGCCGAGTCCTCTGTTCTGAGCGTCTATGTACCGCTGCTGCGCGATGTTGGACATCTCCATCGGCACGCGTATCTCGCGGCCCAACTGAGTAGCGAGTCCCACGTCCTTCGCGGCGAGGTCTAGCTGAAATCCGGGCTCGAATTTGCGCTGGAATATCCCCTCGGGATAACCGTGCATGGATGCCGTGTCGCCCGAGCTCTGCGAAACCGCCTCGTAGAGCGTCTGCGCGTCCACGCCCCATTTGACGCCAAGTGTGAACGCCTCCGATAGCAGCACACCGACGCTGAGGCCGATCAAGTTATTGACTATCTTGGACACCGCTCCGGACCCCAGTCCACCGCAGTACATCACCTTGTCACCAATCAGGTCGAGCGCGGGCTTGTGAAGGTCGTAGATGGCCCTGTCGCCGCCCACCATGACGCACAGCGTGCCCGCTTCGGCTCCGGTCGTCCCTCCCGATACTGGAGCGTCCAGAACGTGTACGCCCCTGGATTCGCCCCTAGCCGCGATACGCTGAATTGTGGCTGGGTCGGTGGTGCTCAGGTCGAAGTAGGCCGCGCCGCGCCGCGCGCCGCTCAGGACTCCGCCCTCGCCGGACGCAACCTCTTCAACAATTTGCGGGGTCGGAAGCGAGGTGAAGATCAGGTCGCTGCCCTCGGCGGCCTCGCGTGGACTGCCGGCCCACGTCGCGCCAAGCGAGATCAGCTCGTCTGCGGCTTCCGGGTTGGCGTCGTACACCTTCATCGCGTGTCCGCCGTTCAGAATGTTGCGGGCCATGTGGCGGCCCATGAACCCCACTCCGACGAATCCGATGTTCATGCTGTTATTCCTCCTGTGAAGCCTGCCTGCGAGCATATGCCGGCGTCCGTCGATGCTGGGCAGGGTATCAGGAAAGAGGGAAGATGTGCAGATGGCGCTTGTCCCAAGCCTGAGCCTGCTGAGCTTGCCGAAGTGGTGACATAGCACTCTTATATGCCTCGATATCCCAACCAGTTGACAAGGGGGGGTAAAGTGATATAACCCGCACATCCCGTCAGAGGGGGTTAATCCGCGCCGTTGCGGACCGTTTAGGCCCCCTGTACGAGGCGGGGGACATGCTTTGAGCTTAGGAGGCGAAGAAATGCGTAAGTCTAATTCACTGAACTGGCTGGTGGTCGCTGTATCCGCGGCGCTGCTGTTGATTGTCGCCGCGGCCTGCGGCGCCCGAGAGGTCGAGGTGATCAAAGAGGTGCCGGTGGAGGTGGTAAAGGAGGTGGAGGTGATAAAGGAAGTCGAGAAGATAGTCGAAGTCGAGAAGGTGGTGGAAGTGGAAGTAATGAACAGGGAGGTCGTCATCGCGACGCCCAGCCCGGCCGAGGCGCGTTTCTACATGGCTGCCACCAGCCCAAATCCCAAGCGTGGGGGAATAGCCCGCATGCATCAACACGGACCGGCAGGCAGCTACGATATCTTTACTTCGACGTCGAATACCCGCCAGAATTGGATGAGCCTGTTGTACGACCAGCTATTGGTTAAGGACGCTAGGCATCCCTCCTCACAGGTTGTTCCCGACGTTGCCTACGCCTGGGAGGTCACGGACGATCTTTCGACATACACTTTCCACCTCCGAGAGGGAGTGAAGTTCCACAACGGTTCCGAACTAACCTCAGAGGACGTGAAAGCCAGTATCATTCGCGCTATAGACCCGGAGAGCTACCATGAGGGTGGGAGAAGTCCAATCGGAGGCACGTTGTCATCGGGGGGGGCTCTCTCCCTCCGGACTCAGCGCTCCCGATGACTACACGCTAGTAGCCACAATACCTAATGCCGACGTGAAACCGCTGCAGTGGTTGATGACGGCATGGAGCTCGCAGTACCTCAAAATCGCCGACGATGCCGAGCTCGCCAAATACAACGGACGCTTCCATGAAGTGAGCCCCGTGGAGTCCAGCGGCTCAGGGCCTTTCATTATGACGGAGATAAATGATGACACAGTGATCACGGAGGCCAATCCCAACTACTGGAACCCAAATGGACCTTACCTGGATGGGATCCACTTCATATGGGGAAAGAACAATTCGACACAGTTAACTGCGTCTATAGCGACTGGTCAGATCGATTGGTCCATGTTCGTTACACCTGCCGATAGCAACGATCCGAACGGGCCTCTCGCCTCGCACCCTGGCCTTCATCATGGCTATCACACAATACCCGATGCGTCCGGAGTTGCATTTAACAACGAAACTGGGCCGTTGAGTGACAAGAACATGCGCAAGGCGATTGCGATTGCTCTGGACGCAGACATAGTCCGCAAGGTTATAGAGCCGTACTTCCAAATGGAGTATCACGGGGGGTTCTGGCCATACAGCCCAGAATTGGGTAACTATTCGTTCACTAAAGCTGAGCTTGATGAGATGAAGTACTTCAGAAGCCCGACACCGGAAGATCTTGCCGAAGCCAAGGAGCTTTTGAAAGCTGCAGGCTATGACAGCGGCGCGGATGTCCCGACTCTGAGCATCATCGTCTTTGAAGACCCGGGCTACGAGCTTGTGGTCCAAAGCTACCAGGCTCAGTTGAAGGAGAACCTGGGCATTGATTCAGTGATCTCAGTAGACGAGATGGGCATACACCACCAAAGAACACACGACAAGGACTTCGACATTGGCGCTTCAAAGTATATCCCCATGCACAATCCCTACCCTGAGGAGTGGTTGGCGTACACCCTTGGATATATTGACGGAAAACCTGGCGGCTTGAACTCGAGTGGGGTCAACATGCCGGGGTTCGACGACTTGCTAGTGGAATTGGGAAATTCCACTCCCGAGACCCGGATGGAAGTTTCAGAGAGATTGTTTGATCTCTTAGTGGATAACATGCCGCACCTTCCACTGTCCGTGGGCTGGGTCGGCCATGAATGGTGGTCGGCCGATTTCAAAGGATACCGGTGCGATGAGTGCTCTTACACCGGAGCCTATATGGGGGGTAAGTGGGACTACGTCTGGTTGGATAGGTAAGCGGAATAAGATCGGCTTGCTGGAATGTGGTGTGGGGTAGGGTCTTAGCCCTACCCCGCACGTGTTAATAGGGGCATCGGAGCGTCGTCTTGCAGAAGTATGTGGTGAGAAGATTACTCTTGGCGGTCCCTACATTGATCGGGCTGACCGTGATGATATTCGCGATCATGCGCGTCCTGCCGGGCGACCCTTTGGTTGCATATTTGGACCCGAACCAAATGGTGTCTATGTCTGAAGCGGAACTAGACGCCATCAGAAAGGACCATGGTCTCGACCGTCCGTTAGTAGTGCAATACGCGGACTGGATGGGAGATGTCTTGAACGGTTCATTTGGCAACGCCATGTTTGGCGCCAAGGCGCCGGTAATCAATACTATCAAGACCAGAGGCGTCACAAGCGCCGAGATAGGGATAATCGCGGTTGCAATTTCCTGGATCATCGGCCTGCCCGTCGGCATAATAAGCGCGGTAAGACCAGGCTCTTTTTTGGATATGTTCACCAGCTTCACGACCGTGCTGTTCCTGGCGATACCCGGTTTCTGGCTGGCGCTGCTGATATTGCTTGCAACAGTCACCTATTGGGGTTATGCGCCCCCCCGCGTCGGCGTGCCTTTATGGGAGGACCCGTGGAATCACTTTCAGATTGTTATCTTCCCCGCTACCGTAATGGGCGTGGCGATGGCCGCTATCATTGCCCGTATGGCCCGGTCTTCTCTCTTCGAGGTTCTGAGAGAGGACTACGTGAGAACGGCCAGGTCGAAGGGGATTAGAGAGAGCGTAACTGTCATTCGTCACGCTCTGCCCAACGCGTTGATGCCTGTACTGACACTAAGCGGCGTCATGCTGGGATTCGCGTTAGGCGGATCAGTAGCCGTTGAAGTGGCATTCCAAACCCCTGGCTTGGGAAGGTCCATGTCCGATGCCGCCATATTGCGAGACATGACCACAGTACAGAGCCTCGTCCTCGTGTACGGGATTGTATTTGTCCTTGCGAACTTGCTCGTCGATCTACTGTATGGCTGGATCGACCCTCGGATCAGGCTTGGATGATCTCATAATCAGCGATCGTCAAAGAATGCCGCCTCTGAAAAGCCGAAGGCTCTCGCCTTGAATGGAATCGACTGAATGGAATCGACACTCGCCTCCAGGGTGCCTAGAACGGTCTTCTACAGAGTCCGGAGTAGCGTGATAACCTTTGCGCGGGTGCGCCCCTGGCACACCTTCTGGGGCGTGGTCAGCTTGGCAATCGTGATTGTGTCATTCGGTGGCCCTCTTGTACTCCCCCTTGACCCCTTGTCGGCTGACTACGACTATTTGGGATCTCCCCCTAGCGCAGAGTACTGGACGGGGACCGATCTATTAGGCAGAGACGTAACGTCCAGACTGGTCTATGGGGGTGGAGTGTCGCTGTTTATAGCAGGCGCCTCTCTCCTACTAGGGACGATCATCGGCGCGGTATGGGGCGTCGTGAGTGGCTACCTGGGAGGAAAAACGGACCTCCTTAGCGAACGATTCATCGAGATACTTCTCTCCCTGCCGGGCTTGATCCTTGCCTATCTGATGATCCTGGTATTCGGCGACGGTTTCTTGCAGCTTATCTTGGCCTTGGCGATTACCCGCGTCGGAGCCGTCGAGCGGGTTGTGCGATCGGTGGCTTTGTCGGTAAAACAGACTATGTACGTGGAAGCCGCCAGATCCATCGGGACTTCTGAGATGAGGATTATCTGGAGGCACGTATTTCCACAGTGCGGAGCTGTCCTGATAGTGCTGCTTACGATGAACATAGGGGGAATCATCATCACGGAAGCCTCCCTCAGCTTCCTAGGACTGGGGATCGCCCCTCCAACTCCGACATGGGGCAAAATGCTAGGTGAGTCCACGCGCCAGACCTTTGTTCCGATATGGTGGATGGTCGCGTATCCCGGGCTGCTGATCACCCTCACCGTTCTTTCCTTCAATATCTTCGGAGACGGTCTGCGTGACGCCCTGGACCCCAGGCTCAGAGGCACGATGTAATCTCTACGCCCCGGGCCGAATGAATCCACTCCGAGCGCCCGCGCATCCAAATAATCAAGAGCCGACACACCGGACGTTCGCGCGAACCCAACGCCCCGTAATGCTCCCCCGAATCTACTCGAAGGCAGGATTTCCCATGTTCAAACTTCGTCACCGCGCCGGACTTCTATCGCTCACGCTCATAGTCGCGCTGCTTGCGCTGGCCGTCGCCGCGTGCTCGTCCGGCGAACCGGAGGAGCCGACTGCCGTTCCCGTTCCTCCCACCTCTACGCCCGTTCCCACGCCGACCGCGCCTCCGGCTACGCCTACGCCAGAGCCCACACAGGCGCCTCCCACGCCCGAGCCTACCAAAGAGGCCGTTATCGAATACCCGCCTGCGCCCGAGATCAACGACACGGGGCAGCAGTGGATAAACAGCGAGCCTTTCCTGCTGTCCGACATGCGGGAGGAAGGCAAGGTCGTGCTCATCGACTTCTGGACCTACACCTGCGTCAACTGCATACGCACACTGCCATACATCAAGACCTGGCACGACAAGTACGCTGATCACGGGCTGGTCATCCTCGGAGTGCATACGCCGGAGTTCGACTTCGAGAAGGTCTATGAGAACGTCGTCGCGGCGACTGAGAAGTTCGAGTTGAAGCATCCCATCGTACAGGACAACGACTTCAACACCTGGAACGCTTTCAGGAACCGATACTGGCCCGCCAAGTATCTGATCGACCATGAGGGGCGGGTCAGGTACACCCACTTCGGCGAGGGTGCCTACGACGAGACGGAGATGAAGATTCGCGAGGTCTTGACCGAGGCCGGATACGATGTGTCGAGCATCGCGTCGGACAGCGATCCGGGACCGACGATATCGAACTCGGCGCGTGCCCAGGCCGCGGCGGGCGAAGGTCAGACCAGGGAGCTATACGCCGGATACGAGCGCAACTACGGCGCGCTGATGTCGCAGCAGATCCCGCCCTACGTGCTGCACGAGGAGTATTACCAGGCGCCCGACGCGGAGGTTCTATACGAGGACCCCGGCGAGCATTTGAACCACTTTCTGTATATCAACGGCCTATGGCTGAACACGTTCGAGAGCCTGGTACACGCGCGCGAAACGGAAGACTACGAGGACTACCTCGCGCTCAAGTTCTTCGGCACCAGCGTCAACGTGGTGATGTCCCCCGAGTCGGAAATGGCCTACGACGTGCGCGTCGTTCTCGACGATGCCCCGGTGCCCCAGGACCGCGCCGGCAAGGACATCATGTACGACGACGAGGGCAACAGCTACGTCGTCGTCGATAAGTCGCGAATGTACTACCTCGTCGATCAGCCCGAGTTCGGCGGCGGCGAACTCCGGCTCGCGTCCAACTCCGACGAGTTCGAGGTGTTCGCCTTCACCTTCGGCTCTTATGAGGGCGGCGAGCCCGCCGGCGAGTCGGGCACGGAGTACTGAGAATGGGAAGGGTAGGGTTGGTCTTGACGCTGGCCGCGCTGATCGGCCTGGCCTGTTCGGCAGACGGAATTGAACAGCCGACGCCGACGCCGGATGAGCCGCCCGTCGGCCTAGAGCTTATCAAGGGGCCGATCTCGGAAGACGGTCTCCAGGCCATATTCGCCACGCCCGACCTCGGGACGGGCAGGCACCGGTTCGCGTTCGCCCTCACGTCCCGAACCGGACTGATAGACGCGCCGACGGCCTCGGTCCAGTCGTTCTACGAACCCGGTCCCGAAGCCGAAGAGTTGGGCGAGCCTGTCCAGACCGCTCTCGCCGTCTTCAGGCCCTTCCCGCTCGTGGAGCGCGGGCTGTACTCGACCCATCTCGATTTCGACAGAACCGGGCAGTGGGCGATCCGCGCCGCCGTACTCGGCGAGGACGGAATCCCCAAGAAGGCCAGTCTGTTCTTCGAGGTGCCGGATCGGACGCGCGCCGCCGCCGTCGGAGACGTGGCCCCACAGAGCGAAAACAGGACCGCTGATGACGTGGAGAGGCTGTCGCAGCTTACCACCGGATCGCTCCAAGACCCCGACCTCTATCGCCTCACCATCGCCGACGCGGTGGATAGCGGCCTGCCGACGGTCATAGTCATGGCAAGCCCGGCGTTCTGCACCAACGCCGTGTGCGGTCCGCAGGTGGAGGTTCTTCAGGAGTTGAAAGACGAGTTCGAGGGACAGGCCAACTTCATCCACGTTGACTACTACGACAACCCTGAGGAGATTCAGGGAGACCTCAACCGCGCCGTCGTGTCACCCGTGGCGAAAGAATGGGGACTGCCGAGTACCGAGTGGTCGTTCGTTGTCGATAGAGACGGCGTCGTCTCCGGCAGGTTCGAGGGATTCACCGCGTTGGAAGAACTGAGACAGGCCCTCCGACAGGCTCTCTAGTCACACCACCTCCACCTCCGTTAGCACCCCCTGTCATGCTGAGGCGCAGCCGAAGCATCTACTGACCCTCATTCCCGCGCGCACCGGTGCCGTCACACGACCTCCACCTCGTGCCTGAAGACCATGTTGTTGCCATAGCCGAGGCCGTCCCACTTGTTCGGGAACTCCATCGGCTGCGTCTCACCCTTGTCGTTGGTGGCGCGGGACATCAGGACATACTTGCCGGGCTTCGGGGCGGACCAGTCGTACTCCCATCGCGTCCACGAGTACCCCGACCTCGACGCCGTCACGCGCGCGTCCCGCCATGTCTCGCCGCCGTCCTCGCTGACCTCGATTCGCGCTATGTCGTTCTCGCCCGACCAAGCCGCGCCTGAGACCGCGTAGTCGCCGGCCGGAACCTCGTCGCCCGGCGCCGGGTCGGTGATGATCGACTTCACCTTCTGGCCGGTCAGGTAGGTATAGAACTTGTCGGCGTCCGGGCCGTTCATCACCCTGTACCGCTCGATTTGGTAGAAACCATCGAATTCGCGGTCCAGGACGTGAACGCCAACCAGCCACTTCACCGAACACATGCCGTACCACCCTGGAACGACCAGTCTCAGAGGATACCCGTGCAGCGGCGTAAGCGGCTCGCCGTTCATCTCCCACGCCAGCATCGTGTCGGGATGAAGCGCCTTGGACATCGGCAGGCTGCGCTCGTAGGTCACATCGGCCGGGTCGCCGACGACCTCGTCCGGCCCGCTGTCCGCTCCCTCGAACATCACCTCAACCGCGCCCGGCCCGACCTCTGCAAGGTTGAGCGCTTCCGACAGCGAAACGCCGACCCACTCCGCGTTGCCCATGATGCCGTGACCGGTCACCCTCTCCATGACTGAGCGAGTCTGCTTCGCCCAGTACTCCGGAATCGGCCCATTGCCGCAGCACTCGAAGGTCGCCTGGTATCGGCGGCGCGGCAGGTCCTTGACCTGTCGCAGGGTGAGGTCCAATTCGCGCGCCACCTCTCCGTCCACGACGAGGCGATAGCTATCCGGGTCTATGTCGGGAGCGCCCTTCCAGTGATTGCGGACGTAGAACAGGTCGGTCGGCGTGATGTCCGACTGGAGCGCCTTAGGCGGCCCAGCGAACGATCTCCCCCCGGCATTCGTGGGTATAAGCTGCTGCTCGGGGCGAGTCCGCATAGCCGCCATAACCTTGTCCTCCGTTCCGACTGTTCGTCTATTCCAAGTATGTTGTCTCGATTTTGTTCGTCGGATGCGTAACCAGCATCCGCGCCTCGACCCAAGTATTGTTCACCAGCTTGTGAGGCGTGCCCGGAGGCGCGAGCATGGTGTACCCGGACCGCACCGTCCGCACTTCCTCCCCCACTATGAACTGTATCGACCCCTCAACCACCATCACAGCCTCATCTGAATCGTGCGTGTGCAGCCGGCCCTCCGAGCCGGGATGCGCGACAAGCTCTCTGATCGACAGCGACTCCGCTCCATGCTCAGCCGATACCAACGTCCGCGCGCTGCGCTTGTTCACAGGCTCCGGCATCGGCTGTTCGCTGTGGTCGATTACGGGCATGTCACTTTCTTTCGTACTCCATCGTACCGGTGTTCAATCGGGACAGGGAGCCAGGCTCTGCTGCTGGCGAACACGATAACAACATACTTGCGGGATGTAAGTCAACTCTCACCGGACGGTCTCGGATTGTATCGATTGGATTGGCGTTAACCTTCCGGCAGCAGCCACGCCCCAAAATCCTGTGCTACAATGGCGGCGTCATTCATGACGTATTCCAGCGCTCGGAGGTTGATCTCCCAATGACCACGACTCAAACTGCCGCATACAAATCTGTGGGAACACGCCCAATTCGGCACGACGGATACGACAAGGTAACCGGCAAAGCCGCCTACGGCTCGGACATCAGCCTGCCGGGGATGCTGCACGCCAAGATTCTCCGCAGCCCCCACGCCCACGCCGTCATCAAGTCCATAGACACATCCAAAGCCGAAGCCGCGCCCGGCGTCCACGCCGTCATCACGTCCGCGGACCTCGCCGAATACGAGAACAATCCCAGCGGCGGACCGTCCCAGAACCTATACCACCTCAGCAGCAAGATACTCGCCAGGGGCAAGGCGCTCTTTAGGGGCCACCCCATCGCCGCCGTCGCCGCGGACAACGTCCACGAGGCCGAGGAGGCGCTCGACCTGATCGACGTCGATTACGAGGTTCTGCCCGCCGTGACCACCGCCGAGGACGCCATGGCCGACGGCGCTCCCCAGCTTCACCCCGAGTTCAAGAACAACGTCGCCAGCCACTCCAGGCTCGAAATCGGCGACATCGACAAGGGCTTCGATGAGGCCGACATAGTAATCGAGCGCGAGTTTCGCACCAGCACCGTCCACCAGGGATACATCGAACCGCACTCCGCCACCGCGTGGTGGACGCCGCAGGACCGCATCACAGTCTGGGGAAGCTCTCAGGGCCACTTCCAGATACGCGACATGACCGCCGACATTGTCGGCGTTCCGTTCTCGTCCATCAAGGTCGTCCCCATGGAGATCGGCGGCGGATTCGGAGGAAAGACGACCATCTACCTCGAACCGATAGCCGTCGCCCTGTCGAAGAAGTCCGGCCTGCCCGTCAAGGTCACCATGACCAGGACAGAGGTCATGGAGGCGTCAGGCCCCACCTCCGGCTCCTACATGAAGGTCAAGATGGGCGTGACCGACGAGGGCAGGATGACCGCCGCGCAAGCCGACCTCCGCTTCGAAGCGGGAGCGTTCCCCGGATCGCCGGTCGGGGCCGCGGCGATGTGCATCTTCTCGCCCTACGATATCGCCAACATCGTCATAGACGCCTACGACGTTGTCGATAACAAGCCCAAGACCACCGCCTACCGCGCCCCCGGCGCGCCCATCGGCTCGTTCGCCGCCGAGACCATCATCGACGAGTTCTGCGAAAAGCTCGGCTTGGACGTCATAGACTTCCGAATTCTCAACGCCGCCAAAGAAGGAACCCGCCGCGCCAACGGAATCGTCAACCCGACCATCGGCGCGATCGAGACCGCCCAGGCCGCCAAGGACCATCCCCACTACGCCGAGTCCCTCGATGGCAAGTGGCGGGGCAGGGGAGTCGCCTCCGGATTCTGGGTCAACGGCGCCGGACCCGCCTGCGCCACCGCCAACCTCAACTACGACGGAACCGTCAACCTGACCATCGGCTCAATGGACATCGGAGGAACCAGGCCCGCCGCCGCCCAGCAGTTCGCCGAAGTTCTCGGCATCCCCGCCGAAAACGTCAACCCGCAGGTCGGCGACACCGACACCATAGGCTACACGTCGATGACCGGCGGTTCCGGAGCCGCCTTCAAGACCGGCTGGGCGAGCTACGAGGCCGCCCAGGACGTCAAGCGCCAGATGATAGACCGCGCCGCGCTGCTCTGGGACACCCCCGCGGACGAGATAGAGATTGAAGACGGCGTATTCCGCCACACGTCCGACCCGGAACTCAGCATCGGATTCGCCGAACTCGCGGGCCGAGCCGCCGAGACCGGAGGCCCCATCGTCGGACGCGCCAACATGGACCCGTCCGGCGCGGGCAGCGCCTTCGCAACCCACGTCGTGGACATCGAAGTCGATCCCGAGACCGGCAAGATCGAGATACTCCGCTACACCGCCGCCCAGGACACCGGCACCTCCATCCATCCGAGCTACGTCGAAGGGCAGATCCAGGGCGGCGTCGTCCAGGGCATCGGCTGGGCGCTCAACGAGGAGTACTACATGAGCGACGAAGGCCAGATGATGAACACCAGCCTCTTGGACTACCGTATGCCGACCTCGCTTGACCTTCCGATGATAGACACCGTCGTCGTCGAGGTCCCGAACCCCAACCATCCCTACGGAGTCAGGGGCGTCGGCGAAGTCCCGATAGTGCCGCCGCTCGCCGCCCTCTCCAACGCCATCTACGACGCCACCGGCGTCCGCATGAGAGAACTCCCCATGAACCCCGCCGCCGTAGCCAAGGCCATAGAGGACCACAACGGAGGGTAGTAGTACGCGACTCTCTAGCACACCAATCCTGTGAATGCCGCCCCAAATGGCCTAGACTGGGGCGGTATTCTCTGAACATAGGGGTAGGATCAATAATGACGACTCAGATTAATGATACGATGGTAAGCCAATCGGAAGATTGGTTTGAGGATTATTCTGCAGATGAGGAAATAGCCGATCAGCAGATCCAGGAATACGAACTGACCGCGACCCCCAACGACTTCAACATTCTGACGATTGCCAGCTTCATTGAGTCTGGAGCTTTAAAGATACCCGGTTTCCAGAGGAACTATGTCTGGAACATAGGCAGGGCATCGAGACTGATCGAGTCGTTGATTCTGGGTCTCCCTGTTCCACAGATATTCTTGTTTGAACATGGCCGTAATACATTCTTGGTGATAGACGGACAACAGCGACTAATGTCTATCTATTACTTTATAAAACAACGGTTTCCAAAAATGGAGAAACGTGTTGCTATCCGTCAGATATTTGATAGAGAAGGTTATATTCCTGATAGTGTGCTCCACAATGACGAATATTTCACCAACTTTCGACTGTCTCTGGCCGAAAATTTGCCCAGTCATAAGAACAAATTCAAAGGCATGAACTATTCAACTCTAGGTGACTACAAAACCCAATTTAACCTTCGCCCTATACGTAATGTGGTGATCAAGCAGAGTTCTGATAATGAAGACGACTCGGCAATCTATGAGATATTTCAACGCTTGAACTCCGGGGGCGTCAATCTCAGGCCACAGGAGATTAGGACCAGTCTCTATCATTCTGATTTCTACACCATGTTAAACATGATTAACGGAGTTACGGATTGGAGGAGACTAATAGGCAAAATTGTCCCGGATCTCCACATGAAGGATCTTGAAATTCTTCTGCGTGGCTTCGCAATGCTAATCGAAAATGACAACTATGCTCCGTCAATGGTGAAATTTCTCAACCGATTCTCAAAGAAAGCGCAGAGCCATACTGTAGAACAGAATGATTATCTGAAAAAGCTATTCCTGTCCTTTTTGAAGAGTACGAGTCAGTTGACGGACGATGTTTTTTTGATTCCCGACAGTGCCCGCTTCAACATCGCGCTGTTTGAAGCTGTGTTCGTAGCATCATGCAACTCTCCCTTCAAGTCTCGTAGTCTTGTTAACGGGGATCTATGTTATGGCAGTATTGACAATTTGCGAGTCGATCCGGAGTTTGTTCAGGCCGCCCGACTGGCCACCACACAAACTTCCAACGTTAGAAAGAGGCTGCATAGAGCTTCCGAGATTGTCAGGATGAATATCTGATAATATGGCTACGATTCCAACGCACGTTGATCGGATGTATCAAGACTTCGACAACATCACCAATTTATTGTTGGCAGAGCCATCGCTTGCGATTGCGGCCGGTGATATTTTTCGAAAGAACTTGCTTCTGGCATCGGCAAGTTATTTTGAGCGAATGATCAAAGAAATATTACTTGAATATGTTCGAGAAACTACTAATGAAAATCAACGAATTGTTGAATTCGTGCGACAGAAGGTTTTGGTACGGGGGTATCATCAATTATTCGACTGGACGCGACCGAATGCCAATCAGTTCTGGTCATCTTTCGGACCGTCGTTCCGATCTGCGATGATAGAGAGAATTCGGCGTGATGCTGAACTAGACGCAGCCGTGAGAGCCTTCTTAGAATTAGGGAATGATCGTAATCGTTTAGTACATGAGGATTTCGGTTCGTTTGCTTTGGACAAGACAGCCGAAGAGATATATACATCTTATAGAACAGCTCTTCATTTTGTTGAGAGTCTACCTAACATACTGCGTAATAGCGAAGGCCCGACCTGAACTCATTCAAGAGGATAGTATCGCTCTGAATTTAGTGGAGGCGCTGGACACAGGTTAGTTGAAGCGGTGCTAGATAATGAGAGACATCCGGGCAAGTACGGACCAAGTCGACCGGTCATATATTAGTTCCCGTTCCATGGAATCAGAATTCTTAGCCGCTTTACGATTACCACAGCCGCTAATTAAGGAGAAGTGGATATGACAACCCTGGTCAAGCCGCAGGTCGAAGTCCGAGCGGAGCCTATCCGCCGCAGGTTCAGCGTGGAAGAGTACTACGCGATGGCAGACGCCGGAATCCTGAAACGAGATGAGCGCGTGGAACTGATCGACGGGGAGATCATAGTCATGTCGCCAATTGGCAACGAGCACGCCGCAAGCGTCGATGCTGGGACCGAATACCTTTTGCCGCTTGTCGCGGGCCGAGCAAATGTAAGGGTGCAAGCCCATCTGCGCCTGGATGATCATCATCAGCCGGAGCCGGACCTGATGCTCCTGAAGCGGCGCGACGACTTCTACCGCCACGCGGCCCCCGGCCCAGACGACGTCCTGCTGTTGATCGAGGTGTCCAACTCGTCGCTGTCGTATGACCGTAGCGTCAAGCTCGCGCTGTACGCCCGCTTCGAGATACCGGAAGTTTGGCTCGCCAACATCCCCGCCCGCGTCGTCGAATCCCACTCCAACCCCATCGACGGCAAATACGCCACAACCCGAGTCTATCGTCCGGGAGACACCGTCAGCCCAATCGCCTTCCCGGACGTAGAGTTGCCCGTCAGCCTGATAATGGGCGCCCTTCACGAATCCGGCAAGGAGTAGACAACGATGACGGATATAATCAACTCCGTATCCCCAAACTATGGGGTAGTGGCGTTCTTCGCTGCCGGAGCGGTCATGGTCGCCTTTCTGGCGTGGCGTTTCATCTCCGCATCCCCGCAGCAACTTCGCCTATTTGGATTTGGACTCGCCTGCCTCTCGGCCGCGTTCGCTATATGGACGTTCGTTGTCTGGAACCGTCCGGACAGCCTCACCCTGTGGACCGCCCTCGGGTTGGTGGCGTTTCTGCCGGGATATTTCTTCTTCATGAGAACAGCCACATATAACTGGACTCAAAAGAACCGGAACATAGTATTGGCGATTGCGGGCGTCTATTTGATCGTCTTATTCGTTCTGAGAACTTTCGTCTATCCATCCGAACCGGGATTCAGCGAGCGCGGACTGTTCTATTTCAACGCGCACCCGTTGGTTCTGCTGCTGTACGTATTTTCTTTCGCCAGCGCTTTGATGCCGGCCGTTTACTCGGTCTCACAATCGATCTCTTTGCGCTGGCTGGCCAGAACCACCCTCGTGTGTTTCAATCTGGCGATTGTCTGCGGGGTAGTTCTGCTTACCAGCTACGATGACGACTTGCAGACATACAACGGCTGCCTTATGGGAATCGCGTTCCTGGCGCTGATCGTAGCTTACCTGCGTCACAAGCCGGGCTAGATCATGTCGTCCGCGAAGCGCGTCGAGGAAAATCCGTTGTCCCAGAGTTGGTCCAACGACCCATCGCAGACCGATGAATATCCCCTACGTCCCCTTGTAGTTCACCACCTGCCTAAGCACGGTCCGCGCCGACACCAGGTCCGCCTGGTCCGCCATCACCTGCTCGATCGGCTTGTAGGCTTCCGGATGCTCGTCCAGCAGCTTGGCCGCGCTCTTCGCGTTCCACGCCTTGCCCTCCATGTAATCGCGGAGCGACTCCACGCTGAACGTCTTGCGCGCTTTGGACCGGCTGTACATCCGACCCGCGCCGTGCGCCGAGGAGTTGTACGAGTCCGCGCATCCCTTCCCCTCCACGATGTACGTCGCCGCTCCCATCGAGCCGGGGATGATGCCCATATCGCCGACGTCCGCCCTTATCGCCCCTTTGCGGGTGATCCACATCTCCCGGCCAAAGTGCCGCTCTCTGACCGCGAAATTGTGGTGGCAGTTGATCGTCTCCAGCGCCTCGAACGGCCCGAGAAATCGGGTCATGTCGTCGATCATGGCCGCCATCATCAGCTCGCGGTTGGCGAACGCGTACCTCTGCGCCCACTCCATCAACTCTATGTACTTCTCGAACGACGCGCCCGTCAGCCGCGCGGTGTCCGGGTCCTCTAGCTCCTCGGCACACTCCGCTTTGGCGATATCGATGAATATCTGCGCGATGGCGTTCCCGATGCCGCGCGACCCGCTGTGCAGCAGACACCAGACCGCATCGTCCCGGTCCAGGCAGACCTCAACGAAGTGGTTGCCCGACCCCAGTGTTCCAAGCTGCGAGCGTCCGTATCTTCCGGCTCGTTTGGCTCCGCCCTTGCGCGCCGCGAACACCTCCTCGGCGGAGTCGGGCAGGGGGTTCTCCTCGAACCACACCTCCGCCTTCTCCGTGGCCTGCCGATGCTGACGGCCCACGCCCGCCGGTATCGACCTGCCAAACTGATTCACCAGCGTTGTAAGGTCGTCCGGCAGTTCGTCGATGTCCGTCCTGCACGCCATCATGCCGCACCCGATATCCACGCCCACCGCCGCCGGGATGATCGTGTCAGCGTAGGTCGGAATCACGCTGCCGACCGTCGCGCCGATTCCAAGATGCGCGTCCGGCATCAGCGCGACGTGTCCGGCCACGCCCGGAGCGCGGCTGATTACGTGCGCCTGCTCCAGCGTTCGCTCATCGACGATGCTCGCCCACGATTTGACCTCTGCTTTCGTTGTCGTTGTCATCTCACAGCAACCTTTCGCACTGACCACCAATCACTCCCCGACCCTCACCAGCAACTTGCCGAAATTCTCGCCCGTCATCATCCCGATGAACGCCTCCGGAGCGTTCTCGAGGCCGTCCACCACGTCCTCCTTGTACTTCAGTTGGCCCGTGCGTATCCATTCGGCCATTCGCTGTCGGGCGTGCTCGTGGCGATGCGTGAAATTGAAGACCAAGAACCCCTCCACCTTCGCCTGCTTCTGAATCAGCAGGCCCAAGCTGCGCGGCGCAAGCTCCGGTTCAGGCAGGTTGTACTGCGAGATCTGCCCACAGATGGCGACGCGCGCGTGGACGTTCATCTGCTGCATCACCGCGTCGGTCACGAACCCGCCGACGTTGTCGAAATAGACGTCGATCCCGTTGGGACAGGCCGCCATGAGCGCCGAGTCCACGTCTTCGGTCTTGTAATTGATGCCCGCGTCGAAACCGAGCTCGTTCACGACGAAATCGACCTTCTCGTCCGTCCCCGCCGTTCCCACCACGCGGCAGCCCATGATCTTCCCGATCTGGCCTACCACCTGGCCGACCGCTCCCGACGCCGCCGACACTACCACCGTATCGCCGACCTCCGGCTCGCACACGTCCAGGAAGCCGAAGTACGCCGTCATGCCCGGCATTCCCAGCACGCCTACCGCCGTGGAGATTGGAGCGAGATCGGGGTCCACCTTCCTGAGCGTGCCCGGCCTGGCGACCGCGTACTCCTGCCAGCCGAGCGAGGCGTCAACGATGTCACCCACTGCGACCTCCGGAGTCCGCGACTCTACGACCCGGCCAACGACGCCGCCCGTCATCACTCCGCCTATCTCCACGGGCGCCGCGTAGGACGGCCCCTCGCGCATTCGCCCGCGCATGTAAGGATCCAGCGACAGCCAGATCGTCTCCACCAGCGCCTCCCCTTCGTTGGGCTGCGGGATGGGGACCTCTTCCAGTCGAAAGTGCTTTGGCTCAGGGTAAGCGGCAGGCCGCTCGGCAAGGACGATGCGCCGGTTGATCTCATTTGACATTTGGCAGTCTCCTGGTGAATAGTGTATGAGAACATTATAGCGTCATTCTCCGCCCGCCGACGCAGCTTATTGGCGAGCGCGTACAACACAAACTGAGGTCAGAGGATGCTTCAGGCCAATAGAATACAGAATCCTACGCTCGCGTTGCTAGTGGGAACGCGCAAAGGCGCGTTCGTGCTGTCCGGCGGCAGCGACAGGAAAGAGTGGTCGCTGTCCGACGTCCACTGCCGCGGCGGCGATGTGTACCACATGGTCTATGACGACCGCAGCGGCGCTATCCTGGCGGCGGTCAACTACATGATATGGGGAGCGGAGATACACATCAGCCACGACTTGGGCCGGACCTGGGTCACGGCCGAGACGCCGCCCAGGTTCACCGACCGGGAAGACAAGACTCTCAACAAACTTTGGCACATCCGGCCTGGCCTCCCGGACGAAGCGGGAGTTCTCTACGCGGGCGCGGACCCCGCCTCGCTGTTCAGAAGCGATGACGGCGGAAACAACTGGCATGAGGTACGCAGCCTTGCGGACCATCCCACAAGCGAGGGTTGGGATCCCGGCTTGGGCGGCCTGTGCCTTCACAGCATCGCGCTGGACGAGCGAGACCCAGCGCGGATGTGGGTTGCCATGTCCGCCGTCGGCGTGTTCGGCGCCGACGACGGCGGCGAGACGTGGCGCCCCCTCAACAAGGACGTGCGAGCGGACTTCTTGCCGGAGAAGTTCCCCGAGTTTGGGCAGTGTACCCACAAGCTGCTCGGCCATCCCGCGAAGGACGGGCTCCTCTATCAGCAGAACCACTGCGGCGTCTATCGCAGCGACGACGGGGGCGAGTCATGGGAGGACATCTCCCAAGGGTTGCCTTCCCGATTTGGACTCGCGCTCGGCCTGCATCCTCACGACCCCGACACGCTGTATGTCCTGCCAGAGGACAACGCCATCGCCGATGGGGAAGTCGGCGGCGAGTTCCGAATCGTGAGCGACGCCAAGTTTCGCGTGTATCGCAGCCGCAACGGTGGACGCGATTGGGAAGCGCTCACCAACGGCCTGCCTCAGCGCAACGCATATCTTCACTGTATGCGCGAGGGCATGGCCACCGACGCCCTCGACCCGTGCGGCGTTTACGTGGGCACGACGAACGGCCAGATATTTTACAGTCGCGACGAAGGCGACAAATGGGAGTTGATGATAGACAACCTGCCACCTATAAACTCCCTCGAAGTGGCCCAGTTATGATAGTATCCCGCACCATACAACGACTCTATATGCCAATAACTCAACTATACAGAAAGTTCGTCCAAGACCGCTTGGAGGTCGTCGGGCAGTGCAGACTGAAACACGACTCTATCTCCGGTCGCCGGATGCTCGAACTCCAGGCTTGCGGCATGAAGAAACTGCCGCGAGAGCCTCGGGTCGGGGGAGCCGTAGGTCGCGTCTCCAAAGACCGGGTGGCCGATGGACGCGAAATGGACCCTGATCTGATGCGTTCGTCCGGTCTTCGGTCTGACGTCCAAGTATGTACATCCGCGCAGCCGAGCGATGGTCCTGTACCGAGTAGATGCCTCTCGCCCGTCCTCGATGATGTCCATCTTCTTGCGGACATTCGGGTCGCGGCCTATCGGCGCCTCGATTATCGCCTCCGGCGGCTCCGGACTGCCGACCACCAACGCCAGATAGCCCTTGTCAACCGTCCTATCTTTGAGTTGGCCGGAGATAGACCTGTGCGCGTCGTCCGTCTTGGCAACCACCATCAAGCCGGATGTGTCTTTGTCCAGCCTGTGTACCAGTCCGGGCCTCAGCGTTCCGCCCACCGATCCGACCTCCGGGCTGATGCCCAGAACGGCGTTCAGCAGCGTCGAGTCCGGATGTCCGACTCCGGGATGCGCCGGCATTCCCGCGGGCTTGTCCACAACCAGCAAGTGCTCGTCCTCATAGACGACGTCGATGGGGATGTTCTGCGGAATCACATGGCCCGGCAAGGGTTCAGGTACACGGATCGTAACCGACTGCCCCGACTTGAGTCTGAACCCCGCGTTCGACGGATGGCCCTCGACCGTCACCTCGCCGTCCGCGATCAGCCGTTTGATCCTCGTGCGGGAAAGGTCGGCGCATCGGTCCGCCAGGAACCTATCGAGCCGCTCACCGGGCCGGTCACAGACGAAGACCCGCTCAGCGCTCACGGCGTCGTCTGTTCACGCGCCGCCGAGTCCGGCGATTCGGAAGCGTCCGCCGGCTTGTCGCGTCTCAGCAGCACGCTGACGCACAGCGCCGTGATGCCCACGACTATCGAGGAGTCGGCGATGTTGAAGATGGGCCACGGCCCAACGTCGATGAAGTCCGTCACCCGACCCGCGCCTATGCGGTCGATCAGGTTTCCGAACGCTCCGCCCAGAATCAGCCCGGACGTTAGCCACGATAGCCACGTAGAGCCGCCCTCGCTCCTGTAGAACAGGAACACGAAGACGATCGCCACCACCGACGCGATGGTCAGCAACAACGTATAGTCCTGAAATAGTCCGAACGCCGAGCCCGTGTTGGTACCGTGCGTCAGCCGCAGGAACCCCTCCTCCGGCCACGACTCGCCAATTCGCATGTTGGCGCGAACCAGGTACTTAGTGAGTTGATCGGCTCCCAATGCGGTGAGAGCTATCGCCGCCATCTTCCAGTGCCGCAATGCGCCACTCGGCGCGCGTTCTTCGACCGCCGACTCGCGGTCACCTTCCGATGTAGATTGTATCGTCTCCATCTCGACCATTCCTGTTCTCCGGTTCAGCATACCATACCCAGCCGTATCGGCAGTCCCCCCTCAAAGCCCCGTCCTCAGCCAAGTGCCTCGCAGGAAATAGATCCCGTAAGCGACCATCCTCACCGTCATGCCGATGACGATCGCCCAGGGCACGCCTAGCTCCCCCAGGTTCGTGAAGTTAGCCAGCGCGAACGCCAAGGGAATCTCGACCAGCCACATCGTCGAGAGCATTATCACCATGGGCGCGAACGTGTCGCCCGTCGTGTTGAAAGCCTGCGTAAAGACCTGCACCGCGTTCATCGAGAAGTAGCCCAACGCGAGAACCTGGAGCCAGACGGCGGCTTGGGCGACGAAGTCGGGATCGGAGTTGAAGAACGACGCCACGTAGTCCGGAAACACGAGGAATATCGCCGACACGAGCAGGCTCGCGACACCCGCGTATGCAAGCGCCCAGACGACGGACTGCTTGGCCCTGGACTTCTGCCCGACGCCGAGGTTCTGTCCGGCGAGCGCGCCCGCGGCTCTGCCCATGCCGCGGCTCGAGTGATTGACCGTGTTCTCCGCTCTGCGCGACAGCGCGAACGCCGCCAAAGCCCCGTCTCCGAACGGCACTACTATGAGGACCACAATGAGCTGCGAGACCGACCGTTGAGCCGCCGTGACCGATGCGGGTATGCCTATCTTGAGAATCTGCCAGATCATCGGATAGTCGATGTAGTAGCCCCTGAAACTGAGCTTGAGCCTGGACGTCCCTCGAATCAACGCGCTCATATTCATCGCGACTCCAAGAGTTTGCGCGATCAGGTTGGCCGCTCCCGCTCCCGCCAGGTCCAGAGACGGGAACCACGACCAGCCGAATATCAGAAAGGGGCTGAGTATGAGATGAACCGCCCTGGACACCGACGCGGCCTTGAGCGGCGTGATGCTGTCCCCGGACGCCTGAAGCGCTCCCGCCGTCAGCCGCTGGAGCCCCACCATCGACATAGCGAAAAACTGGAAGCGCATGTACCCGACCGCCTGAGTCACCACCTCGTCACCGACGCCCATCAGTCGGATCAGCGGCTCGGCGAGCGCCAGGCCGACGACCACCATCAGTACCGAGTACGCGGTTGTCAGCGTGAGCGACTGGAGCAGAACGTGATTGGCGTGGGCGATCTTCCTGGCGCCGACGGCTCGCGAGATCATAGAGCGCATCCCCGCGTCCAGGCCCATCCGCGCCGTAATCAGCATCATAAGGAACGACTGCGCGACGCCAAGCCCGGCAATCGCCTGGAACCCAATGCGGCCTGCCCAGAAAAGGTCGGCGACCTGGTCTATGACGCTGAGAAAGCTCTCCGTGATCTGCGGCCACGAGAGATACCAGAGGTTGCCGGGGATGCTCCCCTTGGTGAGGTCTCTGCCCGCGTATCGCCTGCGCCTGCGTCCGGCGGCCTCGCCCGATCCTCGTCCGCTGCCTGCCGCTGTCACACGCGGCGCGGACTCTCGGCTGGATTCTGGCATACCGTGACCGTATCCCAGTCAGCGGTGACCCGTCAAACGGAGACGATTTGCGAGACGGAAATCGACGTGATATACTTACACGTAATTCCGATACATAGAAAGGGACATACACATGACAACGACTGAGAAGAACCACCAAGACGAATCGCAGACGGAGGGATCCCAGCCAAAGAGCGGCAGGAAGACCATAACCGTCACTCTCGACGGCCTCGAAGACGTCGGACGCGCCGCCAAGGACGCCCTGGGCAAGAGCAAGGACGTCGCGGCAAACGTCGGCGAGTCGATCCAGGACACCATAAAGACCGTGCGCGACACCCGAGACTCCGTCGTCATGGTCAGGGTGAGCAAGGAAAGCCTCCGCAAGATGGACGAGCTCGTGGACTGCGGCCTGACCAACAGCAGGTCCGAGGCCGCCGCATTCCTCATCACCGAGGGCGTCAAGGCCAGGTCCGACCTCTACGACAAGATCGCCGAGCAGTCCGAAGTCATCCGCAACGCCCGCGAAAAGCTCCGTCAATTGCTGGATGACGAGGGGGAGTCGGAGGAGTCGTAGTCCACCAGGCACAAAGACGGTCCAGGTTCCGGCGGTCTGATATACTCGTCCTCATCATGGATTGGCGACTAAGGAGCGTCCCGGTGCCGACAGTATTCAGAGAAGGGCCGTATAGCTTCCTTTTCTATTCGGGCGATCGTAATGAACCCCAGCATATACACGTTGCGCGTGACAACCGAGTAGCAAAATTCTGGCTGGGTCCAGTGAGAATGCAGAGGAGTGGTGGACTGAGGCGGTCGGAGATACGCCGAGTCCAACGCATCATTGAGGAGAACCATGAAATTATTTCGGAGGCGTGGGATGATTACTTCAACGATTGAGGTACAAATACCAGAAGCGGAGGACGTGACGGTCACAGAGGACACTCTGGAGGCCGAACTCTCTGACGGCCGCACGATCTCCGTGCCACTGGCCTGGTATCCCAGGCTCGTCCACGCCACCCAGGAGGAAAGAGACAATTGGGAACTCATTGGCGATGGTCAAGGAATTCGTTGGCCCAACTTGGATGAAGACCTAAGCGTCGAGGGACTGATCGCCGGTCGTCCGTCAGGAGAAAGTCAGCGGTCCTTCAAGCGATGGCTCGAAGCGAAGAATGCAGGCCGCAGTCTGCTGCTTTACGACCTAATACGTGCCGAGCGACAGAACAATGCATAAAATGGGTCTGTCAGGCGGAGCAAGGAGTGCCCCACGATGAAATGGTACAGGCTGTCCTATGTCATGCACGAGCCGTCCGAAGAGACGGAGGACAAGTACATGGCAGAGATCCCGGACCTTACGGGATGCAGAGCCTGGGGAGACACTCCTTCCGAGACCCTGGAGAACCTTCAAAGCGTGGCGGCCGCCACGGTTGAAGTGTACAAAGAGCGCGGCTATGAGTTGCCCACGGAAATCAAAGCCGCGCTGATTGATCCGGCCGCCACCAACGATGTACTGGTTCCGGTGTGAACTACCGGGAGCTTACCCGCAGGCTCCACCCCCGCCTGTTGCCATCCGACTCCGCACCAACTAAACTCGGATACTGCGAGACGGCGGATTTCGCCGACCGCGCATTCGAGGAGGTGTAGATGCGCAGCAATCTCCAGGACAGATACTGCATCGTCGGCGTTGGCGAGACCGACTACAGCCGCGGCTCCGGGCGCAGCACGAGGGCGCTCGCCACCGAGGCCATGCTGAACGCGATGGCCGACGCCGGCCTGACTCCTAAGGACGTCGACGGGATGCTCAGCTACCACGGCGGCGACTCGACAACCTCAACGGCTCTCGCCTACGACATGGGCATCAAGCTCAACTTCTACATGGACTGCTCCGGCGGCGGATCGAGCACCGAGGCGCTGGTCGGGCTGGCCACCGGCGCGATAGAGGCAGGCATGTGCGAGACGGTGGCGATATTCCGCTCCATGAACGGCTACTCGCAGGTCCGAATCGGCGGCACAGGAGCGAGGGCGTCAGCGCCTGTATCGTCCGCGGATCTGCTGCGCCGACCCTATGGCCTTGCCAGCGCGCTTCAGAGCTTCGCCTTCACGTTCACCCGCCACATGATGGAGTACGGCGTCACCGGCGAAGACCTCGCCCACATCAAGGTCGCCCACAGCAACCACGCCAGCAACAACCCCAAGGCGCTGATGAAGAAGCGGGTGACGGTGGACGACGTTGTCAACTCGCGCTGGATCGTGAAGCCCTGCGCGCATCTCTTCGACTGCTGCCTGGAGACCGACAACGCCACCTGTATCATCATCACATCCGCCGAGCGCGCTGGAGACCTGAAGCAGACGCCCGCCTACATCCGAGCCGTGCAGGGCAGGGGAACGAAGCCGGGAGGCGACTTCCACTACCAGCATGCGCCGATCACGCGGGTCGCGGGATACTACGTCGGCCCGCGAATCTTCGACCTTGCCGACATGACTCACGACGACATCGACGTCACGGGCTGCTACGACGCCTTCACCTACACTACGCTGCTCCAGTTCGAGGACTACGGCTTCTGCGAGAAGGGTGAAGGGAAGGACTACGTGACTTCCGGCGCGGTCAACCTCGGAGGCCGCAGGCCCAACAACACCAGCGGCGGGCACCTGTGCGAGGGCTACACTCACGGGATGAGCATGGTCATCGAAAACGTGCGACAGCTCAGGGGCAAGGTGGACGACTACTGCCCCGGCTCCCAGGACGGAGTCCACACCTACGACTACTCCGAAGGCGGCTGCAGACAGGTACCGGATGTGAACGTCACGATGAACATGGGCTGGGCCAATCCCGCAACGGGCAGCGCCTTGATTCTCAGGAGGTAAGGTCTCATGCCTGTTTACGAATATCACGGGCTTCCGCTCAACGTCTCCGAGCAGGACTCGGAGTACTTCGGCTACTTCGAGGCCGCCCGCGACCACAAGCTCGTCGTGAGGAAGTGCCTCGACTGCGACCTGCTGCGAGGGGAGCCGGGGCCGGCGTGCCCATGGTGCGCCTCAATGAGTTGGGAGTGGAACGAGGTCATCGGAAAGGGGACGATCTACAGCTACCAGATCATCGCCCACAGCATCATGCCCGGGTTCAGGGAGTGGGCGCCGTATCCAATCGTGCTAGTCGAGCTAGACGAGCAGCGCGGACAGCCGGGACCGGGAGACGGTCTGCGAATCACGGCCAACCTTCTGAATCAGGATATGCTGCCGGAGGACGAGGAGAATGTCGCCATCGGCAGGCGCGTCCGGGTTGCGTTCCTGGACACCGAGGACGGGCTGTCCCTACCGCAATTCATCCTCACGGACGAGCCGCCGGAAGGCGAACCCTGGCGGTATCCGGTATAGCGCTTCGAATAAGAGTTGACTTACTAGGAGGCAGAACATGGACCTACTCGTAATCTCAGGCGGAGCTCACCCCTATGAAGAGTCCACCCCGGCGCTGACGAGGTTCCTCGTGGAGGCAGGCCACACGGTGACCGTGACCGAAGACTCGTCGATCTTGGCAGACGCCGCGCGCATGAGCGGCTTCGACGCTCTGGTCTTCAACACTATGCGCGTCAGAGAATTGACCCTCACTGAGGGCGAGCAGGCCGGCATGAAGGACTACATTAGATCGGGCAACGGCTTCGTGTGCATCCACATATCGGGCTGCGTTCCCGAGACCTGGCCCGAGTACCAGCAGATCACTGGCGGCGGATGGGTATTGGGCACGAGCTTTCACCCGCCTTATGGCAAGTTTACCGTGAACGTAAGCCAACCCAGCCATCCAGGTGTCGAAGGAGTGTCGGACTTCGAGACCAACGACGAACTCTACATGGGCATAGACTATCAGGACGGCAACGATGTGTTCCTCAGCGCCGACCATGAGGAATGGATCAACGACCAAGGAGGGCAGGATGCCGTCCGCGTGCCCGGTGGTACTTTCCCACTCGGCTGGACTCGCAGCTACGGCGACGGCAAGGTCTTCGTCACCCTGCTGGGACACGACGGCCTCAGCTTCGAGACCGCCGAGTTCCAAAAGATCGTGCTGAACGGCATATCTTGGGCCGGGGGATAGGCGAGGGTTTGGTCAAATCGTTCACCGCGCCAACTCCAGCATCCGCGCTACGAAGCGGCGAACCAGTTGGGCGTTGGGCTCGAAGTCTTCATCCTCAATGAACATGAAGCCGTGATAGAAATTGGCGTGGAAGTGCTGCGCCGCCATCAATCCGGCCCTTAAGCCGTCGTCGTCCATCTCGTTCGCTATCCGACGCGCGGCGTTTATCATCACCCGGTGCGTTCCAAACTGCCAGCCTCGTGATTGCGCTACGGCAATGATCGCGTGGGATGCTGCGCCCCACATCTTCTCTGACCCTTGCAGAGTGTCTCCGGCGGCGAGCTCGCGATCCGCATCCTCGAGAAACTCCTCGGCTGTCTGTACATGCTCTTGAGTCAGCATTTCCTGAAAGTCCCCATGTGGCTGTGCTCAGCCTTGTCTTCTTGGTTCTATCATACACCTCCCGATGGTAAGATAGTAGTCACGTATAACTCTACCAAAGGATCGAACTTGGGACTCAAGATATTCTTCGACGTTGACTATACCTTGCTGGCAATGGACGGCAGTCTGAGGCCTAAGACAAGGCAGACCTTCGAGAAGCTGATCGACGACGGGCACCAGGTGTTCATCTGGTCCGGCGTCGGCGACCGGACGGCGGACGTCGAGCGCCACAACCTTCAGGACCTGGTATCCGGCGTCTATAAGAAGCCGATCTACGACTTCGTAAATGGGCTGGAGCTTCTGAAAGTCCCGCACTGGCCTGACTTCGTGATCGACGACTACCCCCAAATCGTCGATACCTTCGGCGGCGTGTTTGTGAATCCGTATTACTTCCGATCCCAGGACGATGACGAGATGGACCACATCTACTCGATAATCAAGGACTTCGTCAGCGGCGGAACTTCTGAAAGAGACGGCTACCGCCCTGCGCGCGGCCAGCGTCCAGGTTAGACCGATGCCCGTTCGACTGCTTAGATCCGACGTATCTTCCAGAATCGCCGCGGGCGAGGTGATCGAACGGCCTTCATCGGCGGTCAAGGAACTTGTCGAGAACGCCCTCGACGCCGGCGCGACGAGGGTTTGGATCGAGGTCAGAGGCGGCGGTGTCGGCTACATCCGGGTCACCGACAACGGCATCGGGATACCCGCCGACGAGGTAGAGCTTGCCTTCCAGCGGTTCGCCACCAGCAAGCTGTCCGAAGTCGAAGACCTCGAGGCCGTCGCCACACTCGGCTTTCGCGGCGAAGCTCTGCCCAGCATTGCGGCGGTGGCTCACGTCGAGATGCGGACACGTTCCGTCGGGGAAGACTCCGGCGCTCGCATCGAAGTCGAGGACGGGGAGGTGAGGTCCCTGACGACTATCGGCGCGCCCGTCGGAACCACTGCGACGGTGCAGAACCTGTTCCGCAACTTCCCCGCCCGCCGCAAGTTCCTACGCTCAGCCGCGTCCGAGATGTCCCGCATCCAGTCGGTCGTGACCCACTACGCCCTGGCGTGCCCCGAGGTCGCGTTCGAGCTGAAGCCGGACCGAGGAAGGACGTTCGCCAGTCCCGGCTCCGGCGACCTGCGCGAGGCTGTCGCGGCGGTGTACGGTCGAGAGATCGCGACCTCCATGCTGGCCCTTACGCCGGACTCGGAAGATCGGGATGCTCCCTCGGTGTCCGGTCTCATCGGCGCGCCGTCCATGGACCGCGCCAACCGGACCTACATCAGCCTGTTCGTCAACAAGCGGTGGATACAGGACCGCTCGCTGTCCTACGCCATCGAGCAGTCGTACCACGGCTTCATGGCGGAAAGGCGATACCCGATCGCCGTCGTTCACCTAGCCGTGCCGCATCAGGACGTGGATGTGAACGCCCACCCTTCGAAGACCGAGATCAGGCTCAGAAGGCAGAACCAGGTATTCGCCGGACTCCAGAGGGCCGTTCGCGCGACGCTCACCGAGCATTCGCCTGTGCCGGAGGTCAGCAGCAGGGGTGTCACGCCATCGGCTCACCACGCGCCGCCGTCGGGAACCGCTCCGCCCGCCTTCTGGCCCACTGTCCCGTTCGCGGGCGCGCGCCAGCAGCCGTCCGGCCATGGCGGGCAGAGTACAGGCGCCGCTTTCGATGGGCTGTTCAGTCCGCATGACGCGCCTTCAGAGCCTTCCGAACCGGCCGCGCTTCCCACCTCAAGGGACACCCTGCCTATTCTCCGAGTCCTGGGCCAGGTGCAAAACACTTACGTCGTGGCCGAAGGTCCGGACGGCGTTTACATGATCGACCAGCACGCCGCTCACGAGCGAGTAATGTTCGAGAAGGTCAAGTCCCTGTTTGCCGCCGCGAGCCCGGAGGTGCAGAGTCTGTTGGAACCCGCCGTCGTGGAGTTGGACGAGGGCAAGATGGAGCTTATTCGCACTCAGTCCGAGGTCATATCGGGCATGGGCTTCATGCTGGAGACCTTCGGCGAAAGCTCGGCGCTGGTAAGGGGAGTACCTGCGCTGGTCCAGGACTCCGACCAGTCCAAGGCTCTGGTTGACGTGCTCGATCTGATGGTCGATGGCGGCGGATTCGAGACTTGGGAGGACCGCGCCGCGTACTCCATCGCCTGTCACGGTGCGATCAGGGCGGGCAAGTCGCTCAGCCGCGACGAGATGAGCGAGCTAGTCCGCCAACTCGAACGCTGCGTCCAGCCCCACACCTGCCCGCACGGCCGCCCGACGATGATTCACATGAGCTCCGGCCAGCTTGAGCGAGAGTTCAGGCGGACGTAGGCGGATCGCTTGACTGACCTACCAGTTGAGCAGGTGCGACGCTGAAGTGACCGGATTATACCAACGCGCTGAACAGCCGACCACCGCCCACTATCGACCCGAGACTGCGCTCCTTTACAATAGTCTAACGTGGCCGCAATCGAGACGAGATCCTATGACCGACACAACCCATGACCGCACTGCCGAGCTCGAGAGCATCCTTGAAGAGAGGGTGACGGTCCTGGACGGGTCCTGGGGCGTGATGCTCCAGTCGCTGCGGCTGTCGGAGGAGCAGTACAGGGGAGAGCGATTTGCCGACCACCAACGCGATCTAAAGGGTTGCATAGACGCTCTCGTCCTCACTCAGCCCGGTATTGTCGAGGATACGCAGCGGCAATACCTCGACGCCGGGGCGGACATCCTCACCACCAACACGTTTACCTCGACCCGATTCGGCCTGTCCGAGTTCGGTCTTGAGTCCCACGTGTACGAGATCAACCGTGAGGGTGCGAGACTCGCGCGGAACGTCGCGGACGAGTACTCGGGCAAGACTCCCAACAAGCCCAGGTTCGTCGCCGGGAGCATCGGCCCGACGAACAAGACACTCTCGATTTCGCCGGACGTCAACGACCCCGGATACCGAGACGTCGCGTTCGACGAGTTGGTAGAAGCGTACTCCGAAGCGGCGCGCGGACTGCTAGACGGCGGCGCGCACATCCTCTTGGTCGAGACGGTTTTCGACACGCTGAACGCTCGCGCGGCTCTCTACGCCATAGAGTCGATCTTCGAAGAGCGCGGGGTGAGGGCGCCGGTCATGGTCTCGTTCACCGCGGTCGACCTCAGCGGGCGGAACCTCTCCGGCCAGACGGCGGAGGCGTTCTACGCATCGGTCTCACACCTCCCATTGCTGAGTGTCGGCATCAACTGCTCGCTGGGCAGCGACCAGATACGCCCGTTTCTGGTCGGGCTGTCGAACGTCTCGTCTCACTTCGTGGCGTGCTACCCGAACGCCGGACTGCCAAACGAGTTCGGAGAATACGACGAGTCGGCGTCCCAGATGGCAGCTAACCTGGGCGAATACGCGGAGAGCGGTCTCGCCAACATCGTCGGGAGTTGCTGCGGCTCCACGCCGGAGCACACCAGGGCGATTGCGGAGGCTGTCGCGGGGATCGAGCCGCGCCCAAGGCCCTCGCAAAATCCAAACACCGTTCTGAGCGGACTTGACGTCTTGGAGATCAGGTCCGACTCCAACTTCGTCAACGTCGGAGAGCGCGCCAACGTCACCGGCTCGGCGCGCTTTAGGCGGCTTATTCGCTCCGGCAGGTACGAGGACGCCGTGGCCGTCGCCAGGCAGCAGGTCGAGGACGGCGCGCAGATACTCGACGTGAACATGGACGAGGGGATGCTCGACTCCGAGGCCGCTATGGAGAGGTATCTCAAGCTGCTCGCGTCCGAGCCGGACATCTCCCGCGTGCCGATCATGGTAGATAGTTCCAGGTTCAGCGTCATCGAGGCCGGTCTGCGCTGTCTTCAAGGAAAGGGCGTCGTCAACTCGATCTCGCTGAAAGAGGGTGAGGAAGAGTTCATCCGGCAAGCTAGAATCGTCAAGAGGTATGGCGCGGCGGTCATCGTCATGGCCTTCGACGAAAGCGGACAGGCGGACAGCGTAGAACGCAAAGTGGAGATATGCGACCGCTCATTTAGGCTGCTCACCGAGCACGTAGGATTCGCGGCGCAGGACATCATATTCGACCCCAACATCTTCGCCGTCGGCACCGGCATAGAAGAGCACAACGGATACGCCGTCGCCTTCATCGAGGCCGCGCGTGAACTGAAGCGCCGCTTTCCGCTCTCCCACGTCAGCGGCGGCGTCAGCAACGTCTCCTTCTCGTTCCGCGGCAACGACCCGGTCAGGGAGGCCATCCACTCCGTCTTTCTCTACCACGCGACCCGCGCGGGCATGGACATGGGCATAGTAAACGCCGGTCAGCTTCAGGTCTATGAACAGATAGGGCCGGCGCTGCGGGAGGCGGTCGAGGACGTCGTCCTGAACCGCGGGCCGGACGCAACCGAGCGCCTTCTTGAGATCGCCGGCAATGTGAATACATCCTCCAAGCGGCGCGAAACCGACGACGCATGGCGAACGCTGCCGGTAGAAGAACGACTGAAGCACGCGCTCGTCAACGGCCTTGACTCCCATATCGAGTCCGACGTGGAGGAGGCGCGGCAGGGTTCGGAGCGCGCTCTGCACGTCATTGAAGGACCGCTCATGGCCGGGATGGATACGGTAGGCGACCTGTTCGGGTCCGGCAGGATGTTCCTGCCGCAGGTCGTCAAGAGCGCCCGCGTCATGAAGAAGGCGGTCGCCCAGCTTGTTCCGTACATCGAGGCTGAGCAGCAGGAAGGCGACGCGCCCCGTTCGCAGGGCAAGGTCGTAATCGCAACTGTCAAGGGCGACGTTCACGACATCGGCAAGAACATCGTGGGCGTGGTGCTCGGCTGCAATAATTACGAGGTGATCGACCTCGGCGTCATGGCGCCGTTCCATGAGATTCTGGACACCGCGCGCGCCGAAAGAGCGGACGTCATCGGTCTGAGCGGCCTGATAACTCCGTCTCTCGACGAGATGGTCACCGTAGCGCGCGAGATGGACCGACAGGAGTTCGAAATCCCGCTGCTAATCGGCGGGGCCACGACCTCGGTGGCGCACACGGCGGTTCGGATAGAGCCTGAATACTCGCACGGCGTGGTCCACGTCAAAGACGCCTCACGCGCCGTGACGGTGATGAACGACCTCACTACGGAGGAGAGCCGCGTTCGCCTTCTTGGAGATACTCGCGAGCGGTACGCCGGTGTCCGTAAGGATCGAGCTTCTAGGAGCGAAAGGCGGCAACTTCTCTCTTTGGAAGAGGCCAGAGCGCGGCGAGAGAAATTTGACTGGGCCGCGACCGTAGCTCCTCCGCCCATCTTTACCGGAACACGGGTCTTCGCCGACTATCCGCTCGGTGATCTCTTGCGCCGCATCGACTGGACGCCGTTCTTCCTGACCTGGGAGATGCGCGGCGCTTACCCGTCTATTCTGGAGCATCCTCAATATGGCAAAGAGGCGAGGACGCTGTTCGAGGACGCCAACCGACTTCTGAACAAAATCATCGACCAGAGGGCGCTGACGGCGCGGGCCGTCATCGGCTTCTGGCCTGCCAACTCCATCGGAGACGACGTTGAGCTTTACACCGACGACACCTGCGGCGCCATGCTGGAGAATCTTCACTTCCTCAGGCAGCAGTCGGACAAGACCGGCGCCCGCGCCAACATCTCAAGGAACAACTTCTGCCTCGCGGATTTCGTCGCGCCAAGCGAGTCCGGGGTCACGGACCACGTTGGCGCGTTCGTTGTGACCGCCGGGCTGGGCGCGGACGAGTACGCCGCCGCGCTCGAAGCGGCCCACGACGACTACGGATCGATCATGGTCAAGGCGTTGGCCGACCGCCTCGCGGAAGCGTTGGCCGAGCGTATGCACGAGCGGGTCCGAAAGGAGTTCTGGGGCTATGACCCCGACGAAGACCTCGACAACGAGAGCCTCATCAAGGAGCGATATCGGGGGATCAGGCCCGCTCCCGGCTATCCGGCCTGCCCGGACCATACGGAAAAGGCGACGATCTGGCGGCTTCTGGGTGCTGAGCGCAACGCCGGCGCGCGCCTCACGGAAAACTTCGCAATGTGGCCCGCGGCGTCGGTCAGCGGATTGTACTTCTCACATCCCAACTCCCATTACTTCGGAGTCGGGCGGATAGGCAGGGACCAGGTCGAGGACTACGCGCGCCGCAAGCGCATGGCGGTTGAAGACGTGGAACGCTGGCTCGGCCCGAATCTCTGAAGGGGGCTAGGGGGTTGTCTCTCGATTGATACTCTTTCGAACGTCCCCGATGATTGCCTCGAGTTCTTCCGAGCGTTTGTCGGCTGGAATCCTATCTAGGATGTCCAGAACTTCCTGACGGCCTTCCAGACGGCCCTCCTCACGTTGTCTCCGGGCGTATCTCTCTGCCAGCATATTGAAACCCTCCATCCCGGTATATGCGAACGCGCCTGCAACGATGACTACCCATCCCATTCCGAATTCGATGTTCTCTAGGGTGGATACCCAGCTATCGTCCGTTACCTCACCAATCTCATTGAATAGTATCAATATCAGGCCGCCAATCGTTAGAATGAAGAAAATGATGAGATACCACGCTTCATTCGCTCTCGGCAACTGCATCCGGCAATCTCAACTTGTCTCACTCATACCGTACACTCCCTGTCGAGTATAAAGGTACGCGGGATAGTGTACAAGAGGGAGCCAAAACGAAGGGCGCGGACATCCAGCATCTAGGTGGTGGATTTAAGTCGCCCGCTTTTCTTGACCACTCACAACCAGCTTGCTACACTCGCCCCGAACTTACGGCGGAGGCGCCCTTTGCAATATCGCTTTGCGTTGCCCAACACTAAACGCTTCTCCACGGCGGACGTGCCGAGAGCATGAGGTCAGACGCGACCAGACGCCATCGCCGCGCGGTATCCGACGGCCCGATGCTGGAACTGCTGAAGCGGGTCTCCAGGTCGTTCTACCTGACGATGCGCATCCTGCCGCCGGACATGCGCCGACCGGTCGGCGCGGCTTATCTCCTCGCCAGGGCCGCCGACATCATCGCCGATACCCGCGCCGTACACTCACCGGGCCGACTTGAGGTTCTGCGCGCGCTGCGGAACTCAATCCAGAATGGGACCGGATTCGGCGCAGTCGAAATGTCCATGATGAGCGCCCAGGCCTCCACGGACGAACGCGACCTGCTGGGCGACGTCGCTGAGCTTGTGTACGACATGCGAACCATACCGTTGCCGGACTGGGACTTGGTCCGCGACATCGTGGTACGCCTTACCGAGGGAATGGAATACGATCTGACCCGGTTTCCACTTGAGAGCAGGGGAGAAGTCGGCGCGCTGGAAACCGCCGAGGAATTGGACGAGTACACTTACATGGTCGCCGGATGCGTCGGTGAGTTCTGGACGGATGTGTCCATGCGCCACACGCCCCCTCTCGTCCGCTGGGACCGTGATGCGATGGCGGAACTTGGGGTGCGGTTCGGCAAGGGACTCCAGATGACCAACGTGCTGCGGGACGTTCCCACCGACTTGAGGATAGGGCGATGCTACATCCCGCAGGAATGGCTTCAAGATGTCGGCCTGACCCCGCGCGACCTGCTGGACGCCGACAACGCGCCCGACGCGCGCCCCGCGCTCCTCAGGGGACTGGAGATCGCCTTGGAGCATTTCGACGCGGCTGAAGCCTACCTGATGGCCATTCCAGGGCAGTGCGCGCGTCTCCGTCTCGCGGTCGCATGGCCGTTGATCATAGGACTCGCAACCCTGGAAGCGCTGGCCCGCAGTCCCAACTGGCTCGACCCCAAAGCGCGCTCCAGAGTGTCAAGAGCTTGGGTTTACAGAATGATCGCGCTGTCGCTACCAATGGTCAACTCCAACGCGGCGCTGAAGACCTGGATCAAAAGCCAGCGGAGGAGAGTCACGTCGTCATTGGCGGCTGAGGCTTCCGTCAGCTAGGAATCGGCGCGCCGCCCGGCTAAGGCCCGTCGCGGAACGCGATGAACAGGACTACAATCACCAGCGGGATGATTATCGTCCATAAGAGTCTTCGCGGTGAAAACGGCGGCATACCCTTCACTCAGTTCGCCTTTGGGATGCAACTGAGTATATGCTACCACAGAACGACTCACTTGAAGGGGACTGAACCACTTGGGATTCAAGCTGATAGCCCTGGACGTTGACGGGACGATCCGCAGTATCGAACGTCCGATGTCTCGACGAACCTTAGAGACCGTCCGAAGAGTCGAGCAGGCGGGCGCGGTGGTGACGCTCGCCACCGGACGGAGCTTCCTGAGCGCGGACCGCGCGGCCTCGGAACTCGGCCTGAACGCGCCTATCGTATCGTTTCAAGGCGCGCACGTCGCATACGGCGCGACGGGAGAGGCGCTGTGGCACGTTCCCCTGACTCCTGATATGACCCGACTCGCGCTGGACGAGATTCCTTCGGATGACGGCTTGGACGTGCTCGGCTATGTCTCGAACGACATTGTCGCGCTCCGGATGACCGACTGGGCGCGCGCATACGGGGAGAGGACGGGGGTGGCCGTGCGCGTCGTCGATCCGGATGCGTTCGTCACCAGTCCAATGACCAGGCTGGTCGTGAAGGGTGAGAACGATGTCATCGAGAGCTTGGAGTCGTATCTGAAGTTCCGATTGAACGGCCAAGTGTACGTGACCCGGTCGCTGCCGTACTACTGCGAAATACTCCATCCCGACGGCGGCAAGCACAAGGCGCTCGAATGGCTCTGCGCCCATCTCGGCATACGTCGGGAGGAGACCGTCGCGTTCGGAAACGGATACAACGACGTTCACATGCTGAAATGGGCGGGAATGTCGGTCGCCGTGGACGGGTCTGTGCCGCAGGTTCTGGAAGTGGCCGACGTGGTCGCTCCCTCCATGGAAGATGACGGCGTCGCGCAGGTCCTAGACGGCCTGCTGGAACGGGGGCTGATCGGATGAAGGCTCAGCGGAAGCCGGCCATAAATCCGAGAATCGCCTTAATCGGCCTAGCGGTCATCCTCGTCGCCGCTCTCGCGCTGCGCATCTACGGCGTGAACTGGGACGCGGGATTCTCCTGGACTCCCCATCCCGACGAGCGGGCGATACTGTGGAAAGTCGCCGAGCTATCGCCTCCGCCGCTGAGCGATCTTTCCGTCCTGCTCGACGCCGAGGCCAGTCCGTGGAATCCGCGCTGGTTCGCCTATGGCAGCTTTCCGCTCTACCTGCTCAAGGGCGTCGAGTTTCTGACCGCGTTCGCGCCGGGGTTGGACGCCCACGACATGCGAATTCCTGGCAGGGTGATGTCCGCGCTGGCCGACGTCGGCGCGGTCGCCCTCGTTTACCTTCTGGGAGCCTCGATCTGGTCGCGTCGTTCGGGGCTGCTGGCCGCCTCGATGGTCGCACTGGCCGTGCTCCACGTCCAGCTTAGCCACTTCTTCGCCGTCGATACCTTCCTCGCGCTGCTCGCCACGGCCGCCCTGTTCTTCCTGGTCAGGGTCGCGCGGCGCGGACGGACGAAGGACTCCGTGATCGCCGGATTGTTCTTGGGACTCGCCCTCGCCACTAAGGTAAGTGTCGCGCCGATGCTGGCCGCATATTTCGTGGCCCACTTCATATACGCCTTTGGACTGGCGCCGTCCGACGACTCCGGCCGCCCGATGCTGCTGGACAGGATTTTGGACGCGATCAAGGGCGCCGCCTTCGGAGGTCTGGCGATAATAGCGGCTTTCATCATAACGCAGCCATACGCGATTCTGGACTGGGCACGTTTCTACGGGGACGTGGTCGAGCAGTCGGAGATGGTGAGGAGAATCCGCGATTACCCCTACACTCGGCAGTACGTCGATACCACGCCGTACATATACCAGATACGCCAGATGGTGACTTGGGGCCTCGGCTGGCCCGTCGGCATCGTGGCGTTCGGCGGGATGATCTACGCCGCCGTTCGCGGTCTCAGGCTTCCGTGGGCAATCGCCTACCTGGTCGTCGGCTTCGGCCTTCCGGTGGGCGTACTTCTGATGACGACCAGCACCATGGGAATCGTAGCAGCGTCGTTCATCGCTGTCGCGGCGATTCTCGCAAGCATACCGGCGCGAAGACCGGAGACGCGGGTCGACGCGCTGCTGCTCTCGTGGGTCGCGCCGTACTTCTTCATCACCGGCGCGTTCGAGGTGAAGTTCCTCCGCTACATGCTTCCGATAACGCCCGCGCTCCTTCTGCTCGGAAGTCGGATGATGTTCGACGGCTGGGAGCTCGTTTCGGGGCTTGGCTCGCGGGCGCGGAAGGCCCTTGTACCGGCTGTTATCGCTGTCGGAGTTGTGGGCGCATTGGTGACGGTCTTCTACACGCTCGCGTACATGAGCGTCTATGCCTCCGAACACCCGGCGGTAAGGGGATCGGAGTGGATTCGAGAGAACGTCCCCCGAAACTCCGTGATTCTCAAGGAGCACTGGGAGGAGGGGTTGCCGGAACTGCATGGCTACCGAATCCTCGAGCTTCCGATGTACGACAGCGACAGGCCGTACAAGATCAATCAGATCAGCGACCTTCTCGCCCGCGCCGACGTCTTCACGCTGTACAGCAACCGCCTGTACGGGACGGTACCGCGTCTCGAAGAACGCTATCCCGTCAGCCGTGAATACTACAAGCTGCTGTTCGGGGGACGGCTTGGTTACGAACTGGCGGCTCATTTCACCTCCTACCCGTCTCTTTTCGGCGTAGCTCTGGTGGACGATACGTTTGGACGTCCGCGCCTGCCGACTCCGGCCGGGGCAGAACCGTCGGACTCCGATATCGAGCTTGGATACGCCGACGAGAGCTTTACGGTGTACGACCATCCGAAGGTTCTGATCTTCCGCAATGTTTCGAGGCTGGACGCCGGCACGATCTCGGACCGCATACTGAGCGCGGCGGGCGGTTTTCCCAGTGACAGGCCAACTCCGACTCCGGAAGAACGGCCGGAAGAAGGGCGGCGGCTCATGCTGACGCCCGGCCAGGCTGCGGCGCAACGGGCCGGGGGCACGTGGTCCGAAATTATAGACGCCGATGGCTGGCCCGGCAGGATGCCCATCGTTGCATGGCTGATAGTGGCGCAGGGCATAGGCATTCTGGCGTTCCCGCTCGCGTTCGTCGTGTTTCGCCCGCTCGCCGATAAAGGATGGCTTCTCGCCAAGGGTCTCGGACTGCTGCTGGTCGGACTGGTGACTTGGCTGCTGGCAAGTATCGAGGTCGTGGCGTTTACGAGATTGGGCGTCGCGTTCGGCGTGTTCGCGCTATTCGCGGTCAGCGCGGTGGCGTTGGCGCTCAATAGGGAGTCCATTTTGCGCTTCCTCAAAGAGCGATGGAAGACCGTCGCCGTCGCCGAGCTCGTGTTCCTAATCGCGTTCTTCGCGTTCGCGCTAGTTAGAATGGCCAACCCCGACCTCTGGCATCCGTACCGAGGCGGAGAGAAGCCGATGGACATGGCATATCTCAACGCGGTACTCAAGTCCAGCTACATGCCGCCCTACGATCCATGGTTCGGCGGTGGCTATATCAACTACTACTACTGGGGACAGTTCCTCTTGGCCATGCTGATCCATGCGTCAGGAATCGTGCCCGATATAGCGGTCAACCTCGCGATTCCGCTGTTCTTCGCGATGACGGTCGCCTTCGGATACTCGATCGTGTATAACTTGGCGTCTTCTTCCAAGAGCTTGGGAGCGCTTTCGCCCGCGCTTGCCGGGATATGCGGCGGCCTCTTCGTCGCCGTTCTTGGAAATCTCGACGGCGCGATCCAAGTTCTACAGGCCGCGTGGCGCGCCGTGACGGAGGCAGTTCCGTTCGGAGAGTTCGACTTCTGGAGATCCAGCCGCATGATGGGACCCGACCCTCCGGGCAACGAGATTACGGAGTTCCCGTTCTTCACCTTCCTGTTTGCCGACCCACATGCCCACATGCTCGCGCTGCCCTTCACGCTGCTGAGCGTCGGAGCGGCGGCGTCCGTCGTGTTGGGCATGGCCCGACCGGGCGCGCTTGAGTCCGCATGGAATCCCGCGCAAATCTGCCGAATCGCCGCGCTGGGCCTTGTGGTCGGCTCTCTGCGGCTGCTCAACACATGGGACTATCCGACCTACTTGCTGCTGGCAATGGGCGCGGTTGCCCTCGGCGAATACATCGCGCAGGGCGGATTGTCTCTGTCCATGCTGTTCCGCGCCGGTGTCAAGAGCGCCCTGGTCTTCGCGGTGGGGTACATTGCCTTCCTGCCCTACCACCTCAACTACGAGGCGTTCTTCACAGGCGTCGAGGCTACCACCAACACCACGGCGCTCTGGCAATTCTTGGCGATTCACGGGTTGTTCGTCTTCATCATCGGCTCTTTCTGCGTCTGGGAACTGCGCTCCGTCTTCGCTCGCGCATGGGGGAATGTCAACAGGATGGCGGTCTTGTCCGACGAACCCGGACGGTCGTCCGCGGTTGTGGAGCGATTGCAGTTTGGCGTCGGAACGCTGATCGCGCTGATCGTGGGACTCGTGCTTGTCGGCTACGCGCTGACCGCGCTGACCTCCGGCTTCAACTGGAGCACGGTCCTCGTAATGGGGATGTTCATCGCGCTGACCATCGCGGTTGGGATGCGCGCGCTCGGCGCCGGCGGTCGCGGCGTCGCGGCTCCGGCTTTCGTCTGCCTGATGGCGTTGGCCGCCCTGTGCGTCGTCGTCGGGTTGGACTTCGTCAGGGTCCAGGGCGACATAGACCGGATGAACAGCGTCTTCAAGTTCTACCTCCAGGTCTGGGCGCTGCTCGCTCTGGCCTCGGCATATATGCTGTGGCGGATTCTCGGCGCGGGCATGTTCTCCGGCGCCCGTAGGTGGACGTTCCGATACTTGTGGGCCGCCGTTCTCGCCGCGCTTGTGATCGGTTCCGCCGTCTATCCGGTGATGGGAACGCAGGACAGGCTGCGCGACCGCTTCGACGGAAACGTGACGCCTCTGACGCTGGACGGCCTCGCGTTCGTCCCGGGTTCCGTGTACAGGGACGCAAATGGACGGATAGACATCGAGCGCGATTTCGACGGCATCAGGTGGCTGCGCGAAAACGTACAGGGTTCCCCAGTGGCGCTGGAAGCCAACACTCCCACTTATCGCTGGGGAGGCCGGGTCTCGATTCACACGGGTCTGCCGAGCGTGGTGGGGTGGAAGTGGCACCAGGAGCAGCAACGTTGGGGTTATCGAGAAATGGTTGGCGCCCGGATTAGGGACGTGGACTACATCTACTCCACTTCCGACGTGTCTCGGGCGCTGTCTTTGCTCGACCGCTACGACGTGAAGTACATCTATCTCGGACAGGTCGAGAGGTTGTACTACCCGGCGGACGGAATAGCCAAGTTCGAGGCCGGACTCGCCCCGCATCTGAAGACTGTATTTGAGACTGATCACGTTACCATCTACGAGGTTCTGGCCTACTGAGCCGTCGCGCCGCCGTCTATTATGAGCGGCTGGCCGGTCATGAACGACGACTCGTCCGACGCCAGGAAGAGCGCGCCGTAGGCGATCTCCCTCGGCCTGCCGTGACGCTTGAGGAAGTTCGAGTTGGCGGCGTCGGCCAGGAACCGCTCCCGTTCTTCGCCCGTGAACTTGCGGTGAAGCTCGGTTGCCTGCGTCAGTATCGCGCCCGGGCACACGCAGTTGACCCGTATGTTGTCTGGAGCGAGGTCCAACGCGAGGCACCGCGTCATCTGCATGAGCGCGCCTTTCGACGTGTTGTAGGGCACGAACGCGGTCTGCGCGACGAAGCCGGACACCGACGCGATGTTGACGATCGACCCGCCGCCTGCGGCCCGCAGGTGTGGCAGCGAATGTTTGACCGTGTACGCAGGCCCCAGCACGTTCACGCCGATGACGCGCTCCCACTCCTGCGGCGTAACGTCTTCGACCCTTCCGAAGATGAACGCCGCCGCGTCGTTGACGAGAACGTTGATGGCTCCGTAGCTTTCTACGGCGGCCTCGACCAGGTTGGCGACCTGCGCTTCGTCGGAGACGTCCGTCTCCACGAATACGGCATCCCCTCCGGCGTCCGCGATCAGTCCGGCGGTCTCTCGTCCGCCGTCCGCGTCGATGTCCGCTATGACGACCCGCGCGCCCTCCTCGGAGAACAACTCGCAGATCGCCCTGCCGATGCCCGCCGAACCGCCGGTCACGATGGCCGTCTTGTCCTTGAGTCTCATGTCAATCTCCCCGGCTGTCCTTTCGACAAATGAAGTCCGGGAGTACCGTACTCCAACCGCGCCTCCACCGCAATACGGGGGCGAAGACCCTTGCGCCTGCATCCTAAAGACGCCACTTAGCAGCCAGAGCGCGTCGAGGACTGCCGCACGCTGGGCGTGTGGGAGTGGCCTCAACTCGTCGATGATCTCAGGTAGGAGGTTTTCGGAGGTCGTCATGTTCATGGGTCCGGCGGTTTATCGTCTTCGGAGTGAGAGGGGTAGATTTTGGCGAGTTTCTTACGCCTTCGTTCTTCGACGGCGGGCCATGCCTTCTGTCGTTCGAGCGTCATATCGATGTTTGCCCAGAACTTTTCGGCTGCCTCTTTCAGATAGGGTGTCGGATCGAAGCCTTCGGGTATCTCAGGCACGGTTATGTTGTCTCTGTGACCGTCCGGGTAGGGTGTGAGTATGCCCTCGTCCTCCATTCGCTGGAGTTTGGCGTCGATTTCGGCCAGGTCGTCGGGGTCGATTTGTCTGACCGGGCGGACGTAGGGTTTCTTCACGGGGGCCCTCGTTTCGAGGGTGGTTCCGAGGATGCGGTCTAATAGCATACGGCCGGCGGTGAATCGGTGGGAGTCTTTGACCTTGGGGTCGCCGTCCGGGGCGCGGTAGATGTCTCTCAGGGCGACCATGACGGTGCGCCCGTTGTCGGTGATGTCAAGGATGTGTTGTTGGATAGTTTCTAGTAGTGAGTTGTTAGTTTTTAGTGGGGAGTCGTTAGTGGGCACCGCCGGGGGTGGGCCTAGTTGGTCTTGTAGGGACTGGTCTAGTTGGGTGACTAGTCCGGGGGACTCGGGTTCGCTCGGGGTGGGGGCCGGGGGCGATTCACGAATCGCCCCTACGTCGGTGTCGTCGGTTTGGTTATCGGGGTCGGTGTCGATGTCGATGTCTAGGGGCTGCTTGGGGCATTTGCCGAGTCCTCTGTCGAGTAGGATACGGGATGCGTTGATGCGGTCTCTGGTGGTGGAGTTTTGCCGCTGGCCCTGCGCGATGTCGTGAAGTAGGTCTATGATTTCGCGCGCGTTGTCGGTCTCGGCTAACACCATGTTGGCGAAGTCGATGGCGGGGTTGGATGGTGTCTGTTGGGTTTGCTGAGTCATTAGTTTTTAGTTTTTAGTGGTTGGTGGTTAGTGGGTGTACGACAGTTCTGTTTAGAATACATGGTCTTTGGGCTGGTGTCAAGGGTCAGAATCAGGATTTACGGGATTGGGGGATATTCAGGATGGGGTTGTCTGAACTGTGATTTTTGTGATTGGGGTGATTTCGCTGATTGGGTTGGATGATGTTCAGGGATTTTAGATTTCTCGCTGCGCTCGAAATGACAGTAGGGGGCGGTCGGAATGTTGTCAGAAGCAGGATTTACGGGATGGGGAGGATTGGCAGGATGGGTTGGTCAGAAGCAGGATTTGCAGGATGGGTAGGATTTGCAGGATGGGTTGGTTTGGGGATTGGGGGGTGTTCAGGATGGGTTGGTTGGGGGATGTTTGGTGTAATATAGATGCAGCAGAGAACGGAGGGGCAGACTCATGACCACCCAAGACTTGAAGACCTACATCTCCGACAGTTACGCCGAGAAGCTGGAAGCGTCCGACGGATGCTGCGAAGCGTCGTGCTTAGACCCGATCTACTCATTGGCGGAGATAGACTTGATGCCGGAAGGAGTCGTGAGTTTCGGCTGCGGCAACCCGGTCGCGCTGTCGGGCCTCCGCGCCGGCGATAGGGCGCTGGACCTGGGAAGCGGCGCGGGCATGGACTGTTTCCTGGCGGCCAAAGAAGTTGGGCCAAACGGCTCGGTCATCGGCATAGACTTCACCCCGGCGATGATCGAACGGGCGGAGGAGAACGCGGGTAAGCTGGGCTTGGAGAACGTGTCGTTCCGGCTCGGCGACATCGAGGCGCTTCCGGTGGACGATTCCAGCATCGATCTCGTGATGTCCAACTGCGTCATCAACCTCGCGCCGGACAAGGACGCGGTGTTCGCCGAGGCGTTCAGGGTTCTCAGCGCCGGCGGAAGGCTGGTGGTGACGGACATCGTCCTGACTCGGCCCGCGACGACCGAGGAGAAGCAGGACATGGCGCTGCTCACCGGGTGCGTGTCCGGCTCGCTTCCGGTGGATGAGTATCTTCAAAAGGTTCGTCACGCCGGATTCCGGGATGTGGAGTGCGTCAGCGTCGCGCCGCCGGCCGGAGACGATTTCTGGTTTAGCGCCGCCATATCCGGCAGCAAACCGGAGCAGCCTCCGGCAGTGAACCAACTATCGGCGGCAGTCTGAGTCCAGACCTGCGGAAGAACCTTATGTCCACGCATATCTCCCAATCCGATATTTACGGTCAGTCCATTGTGTTCGACGGCTTGAACGTCAGCAACTGGGACAGCCCCGACGTGTACCGCAGCCTGCAAGAGGGCAGGGTGACGGGGATCAACGCGACCATCGCGATCTGGGAGAACTTCCGCGAGACGATGGACAACCTCGCGGCGTGGGTTCACAGGTTCGAGTCCTACGGGGATACGATGATTCAGGCGCGGACGGTGGGCGACATATTGCGCGCCAAGGAAGAGGGAAAGGTCGGCGTGGCGCTCGGATGGCAGAACGCCTCGCCGATAGAAAACGACCTCAACAGGCTCGCGCTGTTCCACGCGCTCGGCGTGAGGATAGTCCAGATCACCTACAACGAACGGAACCTGGTGGGCAACGGCTGCTATGAGCGTACCGACGACGGATTGAGCAGGTTCGGTCAGGACGCGGTCCGGGAGATGGACAGGCTCGGCATACTGATAGACCTGTCGCACGTGGGAGATCGGACGACGCTGGACGCCGCCGAACTGTCCGAAAATCCCGTATCTTGCACTCACGCCAACGCCCGGGCGTTCTTCGATCATCCGAGGAACAAGACGGATGATGCCCTGCGTTTGATCGCTGAGCGCGGCGGAGTGATCGGCGCCAATGCGTTTCCGCCGTTCCTCCGCAACGGGTTCGCATCGACGATTCGGGACTACATCGACGCCATAGACGACCTGGTAGAGCGCGTAGGAATCGATCACGTCGGCATCGGGACCGACTACACTCAGAATCAGCCCAAGACGTTCTTCGACTGGATATTCTCACAGCAGGGAACCAAGCCGACGGACGTTTCAGACGCCTATCCCGACAACCTGCCGCATCCCGCCGGAATGGAGACGCCAGACAGCCTGCCAAACGTGGCTAGGGAGTTGGAAAGCCGAGGATACGGCGCTGAAGACATCGCCAAGATACTCGGCGGCAACTGGCTGCGGCTGTTTCGGCAAGTCTGGGGCGAATAGGGAAGCGCGCGGCGGGTCAGTCGGTGTGAAACACCTCTTCAAGCTCGACCATCATTTGGTCCGGGCGCGCGCCCTCCGGTATCTCGAAGAAGGGAGCCATGAACTCCTGCCAGCGCAGGTTCGCGTCCTCTTTCGACATTCCCTCCAGAGACGCGGCGAAATCGTCGTCGGCCTCGAAATATCCGAAGAGCAGGCCGTCCTCGCGCGCGAACAGCGAGTAGTTGCGCCATCCGTTGCGGCGCAGGGCGTCCAGCATCTCGGGCCACACGTTTTGGTGATGCAGCTTGTACTCTTCGAGCCTGTCTTGCTTGACCTTCAGCAGGAATCCGACGCGCTTGATGGTGAGCCTCCGATTGCGGACTAAGGACGATGGGCGTCCATCGCTTCGGGTATAATACCATAAGACGCGCGGGGGAGATGCGGGCCGAGCGGGCCCCAAGACCCCGGCTTGGCCGCCGGTCCCAACTTGTCACCCCAACCGACAGTTGGTAGAATCGGAGTAGAGTCGGCCACCGGCGAGCGGGTGTAACTCAGGGGTAGAGTATCTGCTTCCCAAGCAGAATGTCGTGGGTTCGAATCCCATCACCCGCTCCACACACCCAGACCCAGCAGGCGCGGGATTGACCACACCTCTCGATCAGACCAGCCCTCGGCCCGTCCAACTGCCTTCGGTCTTCAACAGATATGAAGAGGTTATTCAGGCCGCGCTCAAGAATCATCTCGACGGCGACCGAGGGGCCGTTTACAACCTTCTGCGCTACTACATGGGATGGGCCGACCAGAAGGGCAACCCGGTCGAGGCGATGACCGGCAAGGCGGTTAGGCCGACGCTCTGCCTCTTCGGATGCGAAGCCGTGGGCGGCAGACTCTCGCAGGCTGTCCCGGCCGCCGTCTCTCTTGAGTTCATTCACAACTTCTCGCTGATTCACGATGACATACAGGACGAAGACGAGACCCGGCACAATCGCAAGACGATATGGGCCGTTTGGGGCAAGCCGAAGGCCCTCGTCTCGGGCAACGTGTTGAGAGTGGCGGCGGACACCGCGCTTCAGCGTCTCACGGACGAGGGGATCGATGCCGAGCGCGCGCTCATCGCCGTCGGACTCCTCACCGAGTCGTACCTGGAGATGATCGAGGGCCAGTACATGGACCTGTCATTCGAGGGCAGGCACGACATCGGCCAGCAGGACTACCTCAGCATGATCTCGCGCAAGACCGGGGCGCTCATCCGGTGCTCCCTCAATCTTGGGGCCGTCGTCGGCTCCGACGACCGCGCCGCCGCCGCCGCGTTCAGAGAGTGCGGCAGGGCGCTGGGGTACGTGTTTCAGATCAGGGACGACCTGCTCGGCGTCTGGGGCGAGGAGGAGGTGACAGGCAAGCCGGTCGGGGCGGACATTCGCCGGAAGAAGGGATCATATCCCATCGTCTGCGCGCTTGAGGCCGCGGACGAGCGCGACGCGCGGCTCATCTCGGAAATCTACCAAAAGCCGGAGGTCGAAGACCAGGACGTGGCCTCGGTTCTCGAAGTCATGGAGCGAATCGGCGTGCGGGACAACGCGCAGGCCGAAGCCAACTGGTGGGCGGACGAGGCTATGCGCTCCCTCGCGCCCGTCGAACTGTCCGCCGAGTCCAGGCGGGAGATCGAGGAGATAACTCACTTCCTGCTGGTCAGAGACAGGTAGGCGGTGAATGAATTGATGGCGGTGATCGCGGCCATTAGAGAAGAGGTCGCAGGGTATCTGAAGAGCGGCGGGTTCCGGCGGATAGCCCGGTCCGGCGGAGTCAGGCTGTACACGTCGGACTCCGTGCCGCACGTCGTGGTGTCCGACGGCGGCTTGGGACGCGCCGGCGCGGGCGAATGTGTGGCCGAGGTCGTCAGCAGGTTCGACCCGCATCTGATCGTGTCCGTCGGATTCGCCGCCGGAACGCAGGCGGGGCAGTCCACCGGCAGCGCCGTGATCTGCGACAGGCTCTTGTCGGTCGAAGGGCCCGCGTATCTCTGGCGAAGACAGGCGGGCAAGGAAATCGAGATCAACGCGCATCTGGCCCAAAATGTGCGCTCGCAGCTCGAAGAGCATGGCGCAAGCGTACAGACGGGAGCCTGCATGACCGTCCCCCAATTCGTCTCCAACCCCTCCATGAAGGCGTGGATTGGGAGCGCGTTCGAAGTCTCCCTGATAGACATGGAGGGCTACTGGGCAGCCCATGCCGCGGCGGAATCCAACGTCCCGTTCATATCGCTGAGGATTGTGTTGGATACGGTCGAGCAGAGCGTGTCGCCGTTGGTGTCTCAATTCCTCGAAGACGGTCCGCTCAGGCGCGCCGCGAAGGGCGCACGATTCATAGCGGCTCATCCTGGAGACATACCCGGGCTCTTGTCGCTGGCGCACCAGACGAAACGCGCGCGCAAGTCGCTCACCTCCCACCTGACGCTTCTCGCCCAGACCCCAATGGCCGTCAGGTCGAGTTGAGCGGTCAGGCCGGACGACCCAACGGGAAGGCCGCTCGCGGGAGACTGGGGACTTGAGGTATTTCTCGCCGGGTAACCGGGACGTGCGCGATGGGCCGCAAATCTAGTAAACTGCTCCAAGGAGCGGTCGGATGACACAGCTAACCACATACGAAGAATTGATCGAAAGGGTAGGTTCCGACCCGGAACTGCGGACTCGACTGTTCGAAGCCTTCGGCCTGTCGGCCCTTCCCGGCCTTCACGGGCGGATGGACGCCTTTGAGCATACCCAGCAGGGGGTCCTCGATACTCAACAGGGGATGCTGGACACGATTCAGGATATACAGGGCACCCAGAAGGAGATACGGGACACCCAGAGGGGGATGCTCAATACTCAGCAGCGAGTACTCGATACTCAGCAGGGTGTGCTCGATACTCAGCAGGGCATACTGAACACGATTCAGGATATACAGGACACCCAGAATGAGATGCGGGACACCCAGAAGGGGATGCTCGATACTCAGCAGGGCATGCTGAACACCATTCAGGAGATTCAGGATACCCAGAAGGAGATACGGGACACCCAGAGGGGGATGCTCGATACTCAGCAGGGTGTGCTCGATACTCAGCAGGGCATACTGAACACGATTCAGGATATACAGGGCACCCAGAATGAGATGCGGGACACCCAGAAGGGGATGCTGAACACCATTCAGGAGTTACAGGACACCCAGAAGGGGATGCTGAACACCATTCAGGAGTTACAGGACACCCAGAAGGGGATGCTGAACACCATTCAGGAGTTACAGGACACCCAGAAGGGGATGCTGAACACCCAGAATGCCTTGCTGAAGGGGCAAGATTCGATCCGCCAAGACATCAAGGCGCTGCATGGCATGTACAGACGCCAACATGACGACCAGAGCAGGTTCCGAGGGGCCTACGCCATAGACGCTACTCGGGCCAATGAAGTAGCGATTGCGCTGTTGTTCGCGCAAAAGCACGGTCTGCGCCGAGTATCCGTCAGTCGGTTTACCAAGGACGAGCGAGACGAGATGATGTCTGAGAACATGAGCGCGCTTGAGAGCGATGGCTTGTTGGACCGAGCGTGGGCTACGTTCGCCAAGCCAGACCTTGTCGCCAAAGTCGCAGACCTGCACAGACGAGAGTTCGCCCACTACTCCATCGCAGTGGAGGCATCCTTCACCGCAGGCATGAAGGACTTGGCCCGGGCCATAGACCACGCCAAGATCCTTCGATGCGCGACTGGAAAGCCCGCCTACGCCGTTGTCGCCTCGGTGAGGCTGGATCGACAAGTCGAAAGTCAGGTCGTCGCCGACGTGGCCGAGTTCCTCGAGGCGGAGGATGAGGACTCAGCGTTCTGGTATCGACTCGACGAAGAGGAACTGGAACCGCTAGACCCTTGCTAGGGATGTAAACACACCCTTGGACCGTTGGCTACGCGAGGCATTTGGTCGGCGGGGCTTATCGACTCTGCGAAGTGGCGCGAAACGTACTCCCGTTTGACACCGCAGGCTGGCGGCGCTAGATTTAGCTGGACGCTTGGCAGTCCCAAACTTGGACTGCTAACGCTCGGTACGCCGTTCGGAGCCGGAGAGCGAGACCGGCCGGGAGAGTGTAGTTTGCCCAGATACGACTATCGCTGTAAACGCTGTGGACACCGCTTCGAGCTCAGGCAGAGCTTCTCCGCCGACCCCGTGGCCGAATGTCTCGAATGTGGCGCGCCTTCCCAGCGCCAGATTCACGCTCCTCCAGTCATCTTCAAGGGCAGCGGCTGGTATGTGACCGACTATGGCAAAGGCCGGGGCAACAACGGCACTGGCAGGTCCGAGGACAAGGCGGAGAAGTCAGACTCCGGGAGCGGCAAGTCAAAGTCCGATTCCGGTGAGGGCAAGTCCGAGACCGCGTCGGCCTCGACTGCCGGAAAAAACGACTGACCAGTGGCTGACTATTGCGCGCGCTGATCCAGCGGGTGACCAAAGCGTCCGTTTCCGCTGACGACGAAGTCCTGGGTCGAATCGGCCCGGGACTCTGTGTCTTCGTCGGCATCGGACGCTCCGACGGTCCCAGCGAGATCGACTACATAGTCTCCAAGACGGTGAACTTGCGCGTATTCCCCGACGACTCCGGGCGTTTCGACCTCTCCGCATTGGACGTCGGCGCTGATCTGTTGGTCGTGAGCCAATTCACCCTCTACGCGGACACCCGGCGCGGCCGCAGGCCCAGCTTCACCGAAGCGGCCCCTCCGGACACGGCGCGGCAGATGTTCGATGAGGTCGTGCGCGCCTTTCGAGAGACCGGGCTCAAAGTCGAAACCGGCAGGTTTCAAGAGTACATGACCGTCACGCTCCACAACGACGGCCCCGTGACCATCATGCTCGACTCCGACGACCTCCAACGGCCTCGCAGAGGCTAACCACGATCCTCTGCGCTTGCCGCAACTTCCAGGCCCATCTGCCTCGCCTGATCCAACAACGCCTGCGCGCGCTTGACCACCGGCACGTCCACGACCTTCCCGTCCAGCGAGGTAGAACCCCGTCCCATGGCTGCCGCCTCCTCGAACGCCTCTATCACCCTCAGAGCGTGGCCGATCTGCTCCTCCGAAGGCGAGTACACCTCGTTGATAACCTCGATCTGCGCAGGGTGAATCGCGAACCTTCCCTTGAAGCCCGCGCCCCGCGACTCCAGCGAGTTCGCCCGCAGACCGTCCGGGTCTCGGAACGCGAAGTACGGCGTATCCAGCGCCAGAACGCCCGCCGCCCTCGCCGCGACGGCCACCGCGTTTCTGGCATATCCAAGCTCAGCGTCGTCGTCGCGGCGCTCGATCTCCATGTCGTTTGTGAAATCCTCCGCGCCAAACGCCACCGCCACGATCCTATCCGACGACCTGCAGATTGCGTATGCGTTCACTATCGCCTCCGCCGACTCTATCCAGGGCACCAACTTGATCGACCCCGGCGAAAGTCCGGCCTCCGATTCCAACCTGCTCAGCAGACCTTCGATCTCCCCCACGATCTGAACGTTGTCCACCTTGCCGATCGATACCCCGAAAATGTGCGGCCCGATCACCGCTTCCAAGTCCGACTCCAGCAGCCCCGTATCCAGCGAATTCACCCTTGGTATGACCGGAACCCCCGTCTCCGCCGCCCTCGGAAGATACGACGCGGTCACCGCCCGCGCGTTCGCCTTCTCATCCCACGGCACCGAGTCCTCCATGTCCGGCATGAATGCGTCGGGGCGTAGTCCCAGCGCGCGCTCCAACATTCGCGGCGTGTTTCCCGGCACGAACAACAAACTTCTTAGTATAGTCATCGGTTCCGGCCTCTGTTCATGGTATTTGGCTTACTCGCCAAGACAGATTAGCACATATCGAACCCACCATCCCTTATCCCTTACGCCTTACCCCTCACACCCGCATCGCCCGCCGCCCATACCCCGAAATCCGATTGACAGTCACCCAATCCCTTGTTATGGTGAAACTGAGGGAGCGGGAAGCGTTCCCCAAATCCAAAACGGTAGCCGGAAAGGAGGCGTGATGAAGCTCCGACTGTTCGTTGCAAATCATGAATGGAAGTGTGTTTCTACAACCCCTGCCGGCGCCTGGAGGGGATAGCCTAGGTTGATTAGCAAGGCCGGCAGGGGAAAGAAAAGCCTGCGGCCCGCGTGTAGATAGATCGAGGCCAAGATGCCGCGGCCATCGGACGATACCGAAGCCGACTGGCCGGGCGGCCACACCAGGATTCGACTGGGTTTGCGGGACCAACGGTGAACAACAAGGCCCGGAGTGTGGACTCCGGGCTTCTCTTTTGCCAGCCGTTTGGCGCTATCGCCGCCGTCAAGTATCATATCCCCCGCCGATACGGCCAAGCAGAGGACGGCCATGCGAATTACCGACGTCACCACAACCGTACTCCACAACCCGGACGTGCCCCCGGTCCAGGACGCGACCATCCCGACGCCCGCGCCGGGCTCGGGAGGTCGTTCGCAGCTATTCGTCCACATTCACACCGACGAAGGCGTCGAGGGTCTAGGCGTCGGTCAGGCCAGCCCCGGCATACGCCAGGTCATCGAGCATGGACTCAAAGACCTGCTGATAGACCAGGACCCGTTCGACATCGAGCGGCTCTGGCACGCGATGTTCTGGAGAATACGCGGCTACGGACGCAAGGGCCTCGCCTTCTGCGCGCTCTCAGCGGTGGACGTCGGACTGTGGGACCTCAAGGCAAAAGCGCTCAGACTGCCGCTCTACAAGCTGCTCGGCCCGTTCAGAGACTCCGTACCCATCTACGGATCCGGCGGCTGGACGAATTTCAGCGTGGAAGAACTAGTCGCCGAGGCGATGGGATGGGTGGACCGGGGCATCAAGCGCGTCAAGATCAAGGTGGGCAAGGATTTCGGACAGTCGGAGCGTGAAGACCTTCAACGGCTGGAAGCGGTCAGGCGCGCCGTCGGCAACGATGTCGCCATATACGTCGATGCCAACAACGGCTACTATCCCAAGCAGGCCATATACATGGCGAAGGAGTTCGAGCGTTACCAGGTCGGCTGGTTCGAAGAGCCCGTCCTGGCGGACGACATAGACGGCCTAGCCAGAGTCGCCGCGGCCACCAGCATCCCAATCGCGACCGGAGAGCACGAGTACACTAAGTACGGCTTCAGGGAGCTAATCGCCAGGGGCGGAGCCGACATCGTTCAGCCCGACGTCGGCAGAGTCGGCGGCGTCACAGAGTGGATGAAAGTCGCCCACCTGGCGCACAGCTTCGACCTGCCCGTCGCGCCGCACTCCGTCCAGTTGGTACACCTCCACCTAGCGTGCGCGACTCCCAACCTCAAAGCGGTCGAGTACATGAACGTAGCACTGGCCGGCGACCGCGCCTGGTACACCGAGTTCCCCGACCAGAGAGACGGGATATGGTCTCCCTATCCCGACCGTCCCGGCCTCGGCCTAGAGCTGAACCCGGATTCGGTGGCGCGGTACAGCGTGTGAGGGTCGGGGTAGTCGAGGCTGCATTTACACTAGAAACGGAGAGACAAAGTATGTTCAGGCGTGCCGTTCATCCGGGACAGATTCTCAAGGACGAGTTGGCGGAGTTGGGCGTAAATCAGACCAGCTTCGCGCATCAGATCGACGTGCCCCCCAATCGAATCAGCCAGATAATCGCAGGCAAGCGTTCCGTGACGGGCGATACCGCCCTGCGTCTCGGCCACTGGTTCGGAGTCGATCCCCAATTCTGGCTTAACCTACAGACGCAGTTCGATCTCATGGTCGCTGAACAGCAAGTCGGCGACACAGTACGCGCCCTACCCAGCGCGGCGCACGTCTAACTGAGAGCTTGACCTAGATGGCTGAACTGGACAGGGTGATGGTTCAAGAACGTCCGAAGCAAGCCGAGGCGCGGAGGCTGGACGCCGCGATCGAAGAAAACCTAGCCCGGCTGGGATTCGACTAGAGCGTGGTGAGCGAGATAGCATGAGAATATACTCTATAGATGCCAAAACAGTGGAGATGCGAAAATGATCAAGAAAATACGCTCGGACGAAGACCTCGCCGCTGCCCTGGCTAGACTCGAGGAAATCTTCTTCGCCGAAGAGGGAACCCCGGAAGATCACGAGCGCAGCGTCCTTTCCGACCTCATAGAAGCCTATGAGGTCGAGCATTACCCCATCGGCCTGCCGAGTCCGGTCGGCGCTATCGAGTTCAACCTCGACAGGCTCGGACTGACGGAGCGCGACCTGATCCCTGTCATCGGCAGCCACAGGAAGGTAAGAGAAGTCCTCACCGGCAAGCGGGAGGTCACGGTGCCCATGGCCCGCGCGCTGGGCAAGCTCCTCGACATACCTATGGACATACTTCTCCAAGAATCGGGCGTCGCTTTGAGTGAGAAAAACGACTGAGGTACGCATCTACGGAGGTAAGCTCGTGACGGTCAAAGAATTAGCGCATCTGCTGGAAACATATCCGCCCGACCTGCGCGTCGTCGTGAATGGCTATGAAGACGGCTACGACGACCTGTCACCGGAGCGGATAGTATCGGCAGAGATAGCCTTGAACACGGGTAAACACCAATGGGAAGGACAGCACGGAGACCCCAACGGTCTAACTGATGAATACCGTGCGGTCGAAGCGTTGGTCCTGCGGCGCACGTCCAACTGAGAGCTTGACCTAGATGACTGAACGGGACAGGGTGATGGTTCAAGAACGTCCGAAGCAGGCGGAGTCCCAGCGTCTCGACGCGGCCATCGAGGAGAACCTCAAGAGCCTGGGGTTCGGAGTTTGACTTCGCTGCTGGCTGGCGCAATAATCTAGCTAGTATCGCTAGCTAGGAGGTCTAAGCATGGTGGAATGGTCACTGCAAGACGCCAAGAACCGCTTCAGCGCCGTCGTCAATGCCGCGCTGGACGGTACTCCCCAAATGGTCACGCGCAGGGGAGCGCCAGCCGTCGTCGTATTGGCGGTGGACGACTATCAAAGGCTTTGCCAAGCCGAGAAATCCGGCGCGCCCGACTTCATTGAACACCTGCTAGCCATCCCTAAAGGTGGGCCTGAAGACCTGTTCGATCGCGTCCCGCTGAAACTTCGCGACGTGGAATGGTGATGTACCTGCTGGATACCAACGTGATTTCCGCCCTGCGTCGTTGAGTACATCAGCGTCGTTACCCGAAACGTCAGACACTTCGAGCCGACGGGCGTTCCCATACTAAACCCGTTCGCAGACCCGGACGAAAATGGCTGATGACATGACGACGGAACAACACCGGAAGGCTGATTGGCCAAGCAAATCCCTCGGTGATGTATGTGTCAAGATTGGCAGCGGGGCGACGCCACGCGGGGGCAAGGATGTCTACCTGCAAGACGGCCCCTACTCCCTGATACGCAGTCAGAACGTGTACAACGACGGCTTCCACCGTGAAGGCTTGGCGCTTATAGGAGAATGCCATGCCAATGAGTTGCGAAATGTGGAGGTACTTGAAGGCGATGTGCTTCTCAACATCACCGGTGACTCGGTGGCGCGGGTATGTCAGATCCCGTCGGATGTGTTGCCCGCTCGTGTAAATCAGCACGTTGCGATTATCCGACCGGACTCAGCCAATCTCGATCCGGGCTATCTGCGCTACTGTCTAATGTCTTCTGAAATGCAGGCTTTGCTCTTGTCCTGGGCGGGTTCAGGCGGGACCCGGAACGCTCTCACGAAAGGCATGATTGAATCCCTTGAAGTTTCCCTCCCACCCCTCCCCGAACAGCGCGCCATCGCCCACGTCCTAGGAACCCTCGACGACAAGATCGAACTCAACCGCCAAATGAACCGGACCCTGGAAGAGATTGCACGAGCCATCTTCAAGTCCTGGTTTGTTGACTTCGACCCCGTCCGCGCCAAGATGGACGGTCGCTGGCGACGCGGCCAGTCTCTCCCCGGCCTGCCCGCCGACCTCTATGATCTCTTCCCGGACCGGCTTATCCCCTCAGAGCTTGGAGACATACCGGAAGGGTGGGGGGTGAAGGAGTTGGGGGAGCGCTTCAATCTGACTATGGGCCAGTCTCCCCCTGGCAGCACATACAACGATGAAGGTGACGGCCTGCCTTTCTTTCAGGGAAGTTCCGACTTCGGATTCCGCTATCCAGACAACCGAAGATTCTGCACGGCGCCGACTCGGATTGCCCAAGCGGACGACACGCTGGTAAGCGTTCGAGCGCCCGTCGGAGCCATGAATATGGCTTGGGAAAGGTGTTGTATTGGCAGAGGCGTTGCCTCTCTGCGACATAAGAGGGGTGCGAGTTCGTACACCTACTATGCTATTTCGGCAATACGGCAAGAATTGGAGCAGTACGACCATACTGGCACTGTGTTTGGAGCTATCACCCGGAAGCAGTTTGAAACCCTGCCGATTACTGAACCGGAGCCTAGATTTGTTGACATCTTTGAATCGCTGACTCTATCATTGGATAAGCACATCAGGTCGAACACGGCAGAATCGCGCACCCTTGCCGCCCAGCGGGATGCTCTGCTGCCCAAACTGGTGTCGGGTGAGGTGGGGGTGGAGAACAACCGAATATGACCCTAAGTCAACAGGAGTACGACAGCATTATAGGTGATGATACCAAGGTCATTGCCGAAGACATCGCATGGCAAGGCGGAGCCCACTCGCCGGCTCGAGAGTTTCGAATCGGTATCGATTCAGACGATGGATACCCAATATTTGTGAAGGGTTGGTATAATCCGTATTCAGGCAAGCTGTCCTATGCCATCATCCACCGAAGCGTGGGCCGAATATACGGCCTCGATCTGGGGGCAAACCATCGCAATCCGGATGGACAGCTTGTAGGAGAGAAGCACAAGAACTACTGGGTACCGGGCAGTCGGGACAAGTGGGCCTATGTGCCGGAGGACATTACCGAGACATGGAGCCGCCCAGTTGCAGTCTGGGAACAGTTCTGTGATGAGGCGCGTCTGAAACATGCAGGTACACTCGATCATCCCATCACACAAAGGACCATACTGCTATGAACGTACATGAGATTTGCGTCACTGTTGGCGAAGCGTTGCCTCCTCTGTTCGTGTGTACACCAGCTCCGCAAGAAGGAGTGCGAGTGCGTACTCCATTGCTGTACCCGGATGGCGGCGTTGTGGACGTATTCGTCTTGGAGCGCCGGAATGGTTATAACGTCACGGACTACGGCGACACGCTGGGCTGGCTTGGACTCCAAACCGTAAGCCGGAGCCTTTCAGCCAAACAGCAATTGCTTGTGGAGGACGTATGCCAGACGCTTGGCATAGAACTGTTTGGCGACCAGCTAATGCTCCGATCAGTTAATGGTGACGCGCTGGGAGAATCGGTTCTTCGCGTCGCACAGGCCGCTGTGCGTGTATCAGACCTGTGGTTCACCCTGCGTAGCCGATCGCTTCAGGCGACTGCAGACGAGGTGGAGGAATGGCTCCGTGAAAAACAGATTCACTTCGAGCGGCAGACAAGGAAGCAGGGACGGTCACAACGAAACTGGACCGTGGATTTTGAGACACGATCCGACAGCCGAACGTCGCTGGTCTTCCTGCTATGCACCGGCTCTCGAGGCTCCGCCAGTCGCATTGCGGAGCACGTCCTAGCCGGATGCGTCGATCTCAGCCACCTCCGTAGTTCCCAGCCTAACCTGAAGTTCGTTTCCCTATTCGACGATACGTTAGACGTTTGGCGGCAAAATGATTTCGCGCTTGTCGAAGAACACTCCCAGATTGCACGATGGTCCCGGCCTGACGAGCTCGAACTCATTCTCCGTAGAGCGGATGGCGCGTAGGCCCGCCCGTCAACCTTGACCCCCGCTGACCGCCTATGTTAGCTTGGCGTCAATGTGAGCCACCAAGCAGCCCCGGCCTCCCAGTCTGCTGGCGAGGCCGTTTTTTCGGAGGAACCACGTGGAAATCCTGTATCTGGCTATCCTGGCCGGTATCGTAGCTCTGGCATTTGCGGGCATCCTGACCATTCGGATCATGAAGGCCGACGAGGGCAGCGAGCGGGTGCGATTCATCGGCGACGCGATCCGGCAGGGCGCAGCCGCCTTCCTCAAGCGAGAGTACGCAGTTCTCGCGCTCTTCGTGGTCGCGGTCGTCATCATCATCGCCGTATTCATAGACTACGACATTCTGGACAAAGTGGACGGCAGAGACGACGGCATCCCGTCAACCGCCATCGCCTATCTGATTGGGGCCGTCGGCTCGGCGCTGGCCGGATACATCGGAATGAGCATCGCCGTTCGCGCCAACACCCGGACGACTGTCAAGGCGCAGACCGGACTCAATCCCGCCCTCCGCTTGGCCTTCAACAGCGGCGCGGTCATGGGACTGACAGTCGTCGGCATCGGACTGATCGGAGTGACGCTCCTCTACTGGATATTCAAAGACATCCACATCGTCGCGGGATTCGGCATGGGCGCCTCGTCCATTGCGCTGTTCGCCAGGGTAGGGGGCGGCATCTACACCAAGGCCGCCGACGTCGGCGCCGACCTCGTCGGCAAGGTCGAGGCGGGCATACCTGAAGACGACCCACGCAACCCGGCCACCATCGCCGACAACGTGGGCGACAACGTCGGCGACGTGGCCGGCATGGGCGCGGATCTCTTCGAGTCCTACGTAGGCTCGATCATCGCGACCCTCGCGCTGGCCGCCGCGGGCGCCGCCCTGCTTGCAGACAAGGGTCTGATTACCCTGAACGCCGATCTGGCCGACACCGCCAAGAACTTCGACCATGAACTCTTCATGCTCCCCGTGCTCGTGGCGGCGGTGGGCATAATATCGTCCATCGTCGGAACATTCCTGGTGCGCGCCCCTGAGGGCGCTCAGATGGGCCGTCTTCTCTGGGCGCTCCGCACAGGCATATTCTCATCCGGGGCGCTGGTCCTCATCGCCGTCGGCATCCTAATTCCCGTCCTGGAACTTCCCTTCCAGCTATTCTGGGTGATCCTCATCGGCCTCGTCGCCGGACAGGTCATCGGGACGGCCTCGGAGGTCGCGACCTCTTATGAGTACCGCTTCACCCGCTCGCTGGCGGCTCAGTCCGAGACCGGCCCGGCTACCGTCATCATCGGCGGCCTGGGACTCGGGATGCTGAGCACTCTGGTGCCCGGCATCGTGGTCGTGGTTGCCATGTGGCTGACCAACGACCTCGCGGGCACATACGGGGTCGCGCTTGCCGCCGTGGGGATGCTTTCGACCCTGGGAATCACACTGGCAACGGACGCTTACGGCCCGGTGGCCGACAACGCGGGCGGCATCGCGGAGCAGGCGGGCCTGGATCCCGAGGTCCGCGAGCGCACCGACGCTCTCGACTCGCTTGGAAACACCACTGCCGCCACCGGCAAGGGCTTCGCCATCGGATCGGCGGTGCTGACGGCGCTTGCGCTGATGGCCGCGTACTCCGAAGCCACCGAGGTTAGCGTGTTCAACCTCACGGACGTAAAGGTGCTCATGGGAGTGCTGCTCGGCAGCCTCATGCCCTTCCTCTTCGCCGCGCTGACGATGCAGGCGGTCGGGCGCGCGGCAGGCGCGATGGTCCAGGAGGTGCGCCGGCAGTTCCGCGAGATCACGGGACTTATGGAGGGCGAGGCGGAGGCCGACTACGCGCGCGCCGTCGATATCAGCACGCGCGGCGCGATGCGAGAGATGATACTGCCCGGGCTGATCGCCATCATCGCGCCCGTCGCTGTGGGCGCCATACTCGGCGCGGAGGCGCTCGGCGGTCTGCTGATCGGCTCGATCGCCACCGGATTCCTGCTCGCTATCATGATGGCCAACGCGGGCGGCGCGTGGGACAACGCCAAGAAGTATGTCGAGGCGGGACACCACGGCGGCAAGGGGACAGACCAGCACGCCGCCGTCGTCGTTGGCGACACCGTCGGCGACCCGTTCAAGGACACGTCCGGGCCTGCGCTCAACATTCTCATCAAGCTCATGTCGATAGTGGCCCTCGTCTTCGCGCCTTTATTCCTCTAGGTGGAAAATCTCGGCGGGCTGCGATAAAATCCGGCCTCACGGGCCCAGGTGGCGAAACGGCAGACGCGGCGGACTTAAAATCCGCTACCCATAAGGGTGTGGGGGTTCGAGTCCCTTCCTGGGCACCACCTTTTGCCTTGACGGCGGTGTAACGCCGTGGGCAGATTGTGGAGTTATGCCGAAAAGTGGAGCCTTACACCGCAGGCGGCGGACACTTTGGCAAGCGTATCCAGTCTGGGATTTCGGCTACGGACAAGCAAGCGGCTATACGGTAATCGGCGGGCACTGCCGCAACGGGGTTTGCGGGCCTTCTCCTGGTGGGACGCTAGGAGCGGGCGAGCGAGCGCTTGGCCTCGTGGGTCATTTCGTACTGCCTCGGCTTCTGGTTGCCGATCTCTTTGACGCCCCGCTTCTCCATGAACGGCAGAACGTCGCGCCTGAACATCGTCCCGAAGGCGGGGCCGTCCGCGGCGGAGAGCGGATGCGAGGGGAAGTGGCCGCGGATGATGTGCTGGCACTCGGTGCTCTTGAACTTGCCCACCGGCATATCTCGGATCAGTTGGATAGCGATGCGCTCAGTGACGTTCGGCTCTCGCAAAGTCCTGGACTTCAGTCGGCGGCCGTTCGAGGCGGGAGTTTTGTCGTCCTGGACGGATGCCCTAGAGTCATTGCCCTCCGAGTCTCCGTCCAACGTCTCGCCGTCGAACGAGGCGAACCGGTCCACGACGTGGATGTACTGCTGAGGGAAGAACTCCTGCAGGAGCGCGGACTTGGTGTCCATGCGGTCCGTCAGGACCCACATGAACGGGGTAGGGCGGTCCGCGTCGCGAGGTTCGATGCCGTTGGACTCCTCGGCCAGCTTGGCGTACAGGGAGATGAAATCGCTGTCGTCGCTGACGACCGCGACGTGGCTGACGCGCGCGTGGTTGAAATCGCTGATGGCATCGACCGCGATCGCCATGTCAGCCGCGTTCTTGGTCGCGGCCAAGCTGTAGTGCTGAACGCCCTTCACCGTCACCTCTATGCCCGGGAAAGCGTGCGTGGCCCATACCTTCCACAGATGCACGTGATCGGCGCGGACGTAGAGGTACAGTCTGCTGGGCCGGGGCATTGAGTCGGGCCATCCTCGAATCAGCGACCCCAAGACGTCCCGCGCGATGTCTTGGAGGTTCTGGATGTCCGCGTAGATTCCGGTACTTTGGGGGTTACTGTCGGCGGCGGCGGGCTTTATTGCTCTGAACATGGTGAGATTGTAACAGCTTTGGAAGACGCTTCACAAGTTCAGTCTGGGCGTCCATCCTTGAAACATCGCGCCGATTGACAGCCCCTTGTGTATCCTGTGAATCGCCTCGCCCAGCATCGGAGCCACCGAAGTGACGCGCACCTTGCTGCCGCGCTGCTCTTCCGTGAGGGGGAGCGAGTCGGTCACCGTCATCTCGATGATCGGGCTGTTCTCAATCAGGTCCGGCGCGCCTTTGCACAGGACGCCGTGCGTGACCGAGCAATAGACTTCGCTGGCCCCGTGTTCGATCAGCGCTTCGGCAGCCGCGACCACCGTTCCGCCGGTGGTGATCTCGTCGTCAACGATGACCGCCTTCTTTCCCCGCACCTCCCCGATGATCTGGTCGGCAATCACCTTCTCGATGTTGCCTATGCGCCTCTTCTGCACGATCGCGATGTCCGCGCCGATGATGTCCGCCGTGTGCGTCGCCCTCCTGGCGCCTCCAACGTCCGCCGCCGTTACAACCACGTCGTCCCCGTTGGCGAAGCGCTTGGCCAGAGTCGGGACTGCCGTAAGCTCATCCACCGGAAGGCTGAAGAAGCCCTGGATCTGCCCGGCGTGAAGGTCCAGGGTCAAGATTCTGTCGGCTCCGGCAACCTCGATCATCGAAGCCAGCAGGCGCGCGGTGATGGGAACGCGCGGCTGGTCTTTCTTGTCGCTGCGCCCATAAGCGAAATAAGGCAGGACCGCCGTGACCCTGCCTGCCGAAGCTCGTTTGGCCGCGTCCAGCATTATCATCAACTCCCAGATGCTGTCGCTGACCGGAAAGCTGAACGGCTGAACGATGAATACGTCCCGCTCCCGAATGTTTTCGAGAATCTTTACGAAGATATTGTCGTTGGAGAACTTGAAAACGTCGATCCGGCCCGGAGGGATGCCAAGATAGTCGCAGATGTCGCGAGACAACTGGGGGTGGGCGTTGCCGGAGAACACTTTGAGGTCTTCAGCGATTGGCATTGCGGAGACTCCGTTTCATCGGCTCGTCGGGCTTTCGGGGCAAGATTGTAGCACAGACGGCGGACGGGTGGGGGAGCGCGCCAAAGTCCACCATCCATTTGCCGGGCGCCCGTAGGAGCGCGGGCGTCTCGCCCGCCCCAGCGTCTTTCGATTGTCACCCTGAACGAAAGTCTCTGCCGAGGAACAACCGACAGGGACCCGCTATTTCTTCGACGGGACGGTGAAGACCACGTTGGCGGACTTGATGTATATCATCGAGCCGCCGCTGTCCCTCGCGCCGATGAACAGCTTGGCCTTATACTCCACGCCGGGCTTCAGGTCCATTATCCGGTGCGAAGTGACGCTGTCCGAGTAATAGACCACGCTGAAACGGCCCTCCCAGTCGTTGGGAGCCTTGCCCGCCGTCGGCATCCAGCGCACCTCGTAGTACACGAACGTCAGGTCCGAGGGCATGGTGTAGCTCCAAGTTGCCCCGCCCGTATTCGTTACGTTGAACGTGGGTATCGGCAGCGGCGTGGGAGTAGGCGCGGGCGTAGGTGTCGGGGTAGGCGTGGGCGTGGAAGTCGCGATGGGTGTCGAAGTCGCGATAGGCGTAGTGGTCGCCACAGGCGTTGAGGTGGCGATAGGCGTTGCCGTAGGCGTTGAGGTGGCGATAGGTGTTGCCGTCGGAGTTGAGGTCGCTACGGGCGTGGAGGTTGCCACAGGCGTAGAGGTCGCAACGGGTGTAGAGGTCGCAATGGGCGCCGACTTGCACGGCGCGGGGTTGGTAGCGGCGGTCGTCGTGCTGACGCTGATGCGGAGCATCAGAAGGTCGCCGTCCTTCCATGGCTTGGCGCAGCCGCTCCATTGAAGCGACGTGTCTCCGCCCTCAGTCACCGCCGAGGCGTCGTCGAAGTCCAAACGCAGCGACACCGTCCCGTTCAGCGCGATGAAGTCCGCGTGGTGGTTCGCCAACCCCGTGTGCGGATCCAACTCCATCTCTACCGCGTTCGACGCCCACTCTATGCGCTCTATCGTGGTGGTGCCATTGCTGTACCTGAACGCGGCGGGCTTCAGAACCCCCTTCGTGCCGTCCGCGCCAACCGCGCCGCCGCCCAGGTCAACGGGGTCGAAGAATGCCTCGTGAAGCGTGCCGTATGGGGCGGTGACGTGGATGAACCATTCATGTATGTTTTTCGAATCTTCGGACAAGTAGTTACAGGGGATGTACTTGTTGTCTTGATAGTTGTGATAGACGGAATATACACCCGCGGGAAGTGGACGCCTCGTATGAAAGTTGCCGTTATTGTGCGGGTTGATGCCGAAGAGGCCTTTGTCTCTACCCTCGATCCATACTTTTCCATCCAGAGCGTGAGTTTCGTTTACCGTAGTGGGTGCCGACAAGCCAGAATTCAGATAGTGGTCGAATCTCTTGTACAACTTCTCCCCACGTTCCTTAAACCCATTTGCCCATCGTTCATCGAAGAAGCTCTCTCTGATGCACTCGACATAGCCCTCCACACCCTCGCCATCCTTGAGCCACTTGTCCATCTTCGCTATCACCGTCTTCATCTCCGACACCGAGATGGTCGTGGGCTGCACCGTCACCCCTGACGCGGACGCCGCGCCGGGCGGCTCCAGCAGGAAACGCGTCTCGCCGGACGATACCCCCTGTGCCCCCGCGCTCGACGAGGACGGCAGCCACCTTTTGCTCCCAGCATTAATCGAATAGTAGTATATAGTCGCAAGAAGATACCGTGTCGTCACGTCTGACGATACTGACGCAGGTTCCGGCATATTAGTCACAAGTATGATGGCCTCGCGGTCGTCCCATTGGGTGTCGCGGTCCTTCTCCCACTTCCGCGCAGCCTCAAGCGCAAGCTCCATGCTCGTGTACGGGTTCTCCCAGTCTATTGTATTCGCGTCGATGAAATCCCCCCTAGCATACCTGTCGATGATGTCCTGTATCACCTCTGACTTGAGCTCCACGGTCGCGTCCGCGACTATCTCGTTGCCCCCCGTACCCTTCAGATACTCCAACACCTCGAACTTGAACCGCACAATCCCCCTGTAAACCGAAGAGCCGTCGTCCTTCGTATAGTGAAGTTCTGCGGTCGAAGTAGCGTACTTTAATCTGACCCTAGCTACGACATCGGAATCGAATACAGTCTCGTTCAGCCCCGGAGACCCCAAGGCTGGAGCAACAACGATTATCGGGTCATGCACTTCTGGCGGTACTTCGGGTGGAGGGTCGTCGGAGCATCCAGTGAAAAGCCAGAACGACACCAGTGTCAGCGCGAATGGCGGCACCCATCCCCATATTGGATGTCTAGTCAGCCGCTCTCGAAACATCGTCGTCTCCTCCCGGCTAGTGCGAGTGTGCGCCGTAGATCGCCTTCATGGCTTCCTTGTCGTTCGTCTGTAGATCGTATTGACTCTCGTTTGAACCATACATCACGTCCCCTGAATCCGGGCTGTGTCCCACTCCAGCCGTGTGGCCCCACTCATGCAGCACTACCGACCTCAAGTATAGGTAGTCAGCTCTTTGGGCAACGTTATGATTATCGGTCCACTTGTATTTCTTGTACGGATACGTGTGATTTCCCTGAGAATCTGTGACCTTCACGTAGATATGCGGGGGATGCACGATGTACATCTTCCGGTTCCCTATGTGCTCATCACCGTATGTCAATCCCTCTTGGACGCAAGCTGGGGCGCTGATATCACCACATGGTTCGCGGCTCTTCGGGGTCGTTGCCGTAGTGGTGGGAACCGGAGTCACGACATGGATATCGATCCTCTTCCCATCGTCGCCGCATGGTACGTTCTTGCAGAACGTGATTCCCGTCCCAGATGAATTCCACTTGTCTGCGGCCTCGATGAGCACCGTCGCAAAGTCTGGGATGGGCGCGGGCGTCGGCGTAACCGTTCCAGTTGGTGTGGGAGTAGGTGTAGGCGTAGCCGTTCCAACCGGCGCGGGGGTCGGCGTAGGTGTGGGCGTCGTCGTAGGCGGTATCGTGCCGAAAACGTAGTACACATGATTGTCGTACTGATGCCACGACAGGGATATGGTCACGCTGCCGTAGGTCCCAAAGTCGTACAGGTTACCGCCATGATCGACTTTCGCCTTGATCGTCAGATTCGCTATCTTGCCCAGTCCACAGCGCGCGAGATAGAAGTCATCGCTCGCCTTCTGCCACCCCGACTGAGTTGGGGTCGTGGTTGTCCAGGAACACTTGCCAGCACTGCCGGTCACCACCTGCAGGCCCGTGTTGGACGGCGCCTCTATTGCAAATTCGTAACCTGCCGGCGCGGACGAAGCGCCGAGGTCAACGGTCCAAATGTTCATCAACCTGCCATTGAAGTCCTTTAGCAAGGGTATGGTAGGCTGAGGAACGTCGTCGGCGTGGGTGACTCTCGGAGTGGGCAGATGGTGTGTCCTGACCGATTTGTGATTCCCATTATCGTCCTTGAACCATCCCTCAACTTTGGAGTTATCGCTAAGGGTTGCCTCCACTTTGAATTCTGAGTATCTGGCATTGGGAACGAAGGCTTTTTTATTATTGGTCTTGACCGTCACCGTATGTGGGCCGCTGGGGGCGCTGGTGGCTAGACTAGCTTTACCATCGCATGCAAGAGGCAGGCATGACAAGCCCCCTTTTTGTTCCCAGCTAAGCGTCAGGGATTTCAAATTGGAAGGCGTCGCACTCCATTCGAGCAAGACCGCAACGCTCTCCGTGCCGGGAAAGACTGTGGATATCTTCACGGTCGGCGGCGTGGGTGTGGGCGTGGGGTCGGGGTCGTCAGGGCAGGAGGAGAGAGTGGTTGAAGTGTCGCTGCCCTTGCCCCACTTTGCGGCATACTTCTTGTCGTCGCCGTATGACTTGAGGCGGAAGTAATGCGTCTTGCCACACTCAAGGCCAGTCACTTCGCGGCTTAGACCCGTGATAGTATCGCTAACCGTCCTCCATGTGTTGGAACCGCTCACGCGGCGCCGTAACCGATATTTGGAAACCCCATCGGTATCGTTCCATGTAGAATTGACACTGGTTCGGCCAACTTTCGTTACGCTGAACCCCGACGGAGCGGGCGGCGTTGGCAACGGCGTTGGCGTGGGACAAGGGGGGAGAGTGGCGGAAGCGGAACTGCTGGCGCCCCACTTTGTCGCATACTTCTCGCCGTCGCCGTATGACATGAGGCTGAAGTCAAGTCCACCGCAAAGGCCGTTCACTGTGTGGCTTGCGCCCGTGAGACTATTGCTAACCGTCGTCCATGTATTGGAACCGCTCACGCGGCGCCGCAACCAATACTTGTCAACTCCAGAGGTCTGCGTCCATGTCAACGTGACGCTGGTCGAGCCGGATGTTGCGGTGAACCCCGACGGGGGAGGCGGCTTTGGCAGCGTACAGGCTGGAAGAGTGGCCGAAACGGAACTGCTCGAGCCCCACTGTTCTGCATACGTATTTCCATCGCCGTATGACCTCAGGCGGAAGTCATGTCCACCGCAAAGGCCGCTCACTGTGCGGACCGTGCCCGTGAGACTACTGCTAACCGTCGTCCATGTATTGGAACCACTCTTGCGGCGCTCCAACCAATACTTGGAGACTCCAGAGCTCTGCGACCATCTCAACGTGACGCTGGTTGAGCCGGATGTTGCGCTGAACCCGGACGGACTAGGCGGCGATGGTAACGGCGTAGATGTGGGCGTCGGCGTCGGCGTATTCACCCTGATGCTGACACTTGCCAACTCGTAGTCATCGCTTTGGGCCAACAACCTCACCGTGGCTGTCCCGCCCGGCTCGCAGCCTCTGAAAGTGATCGTGAATGGCGCGGTGGCCGCGGCAGAGGCGTCTTGCTCGGTTGAGTTCGCGTTGGCGCACGAACTCTTTGTCGTGAGAGGGAGACCGCCGTAACGAAGCTTGACCTGCAGGTCGTTGGGAACGACGTTGTACGCCCTCACGTTCGTCGTCTGGTTAATGTCTATGGTTGTTCGAGATGCGCTGAGCCTGCCGGAGGGTATAGGCGTTTTCGTGGCCGTGGGCGGGACAGGTGTACGCGTAGGCGTGGGTGTGGGTGTATTCGTAGCCGTGGGCGGGACAGGTGTATTCGTAGCCGTAGGCGGGACAGGCGTGGGCGTGTTTGTAGGATAATAGCAGAGGTAGGGATCGAGAGGGTCTAAGCACAAGTAGGGGTCGGGCGTGGCTGTGGGTCTTGGCGTGCGGGTGGCGGTAGGTCTAGGCGTGTTTGTGGGCCTGGGCGTGGCGGTAGGCCTGGGCGTGTTCGTGGGCCTGGGCGTGGCGGTTGGGGGGCTGCCGAAGAACAGGCAGTAATCGTGGTCGTACTCATACAACATGCACTCTTCGTACGAACTATAGGTGGCCCTCACGTCGTCTTCTGAGGCGTCGTCGCCATTCGGGGGCGTCTGCGCCGTGGCGAACTGTGGAACGACCAACAGGACGCAGCCGGAGATGATCATGAAACGACGATGCTTCTCATGATTATGTCCGACATCTCCACGCCTCCCAAACCGACACTCCGAACTCTACCCTGAGCGAGTCCAATGTACGATACTTTCGCACATAAGTCAATATGACAATTGTCGCAGAAGGCTATCATAAATAATGCTGATCTATGCGGCATTGTGTATAATACAGGCGAAAGAACCTGCCCCAGATTAGTAGGCGGCAGTCTATTCCCCACCCAGGGCAATCGCATTTCACATAAAGTGTGCTTTGATGGGGCCTCTCGCCCACACCGCTGGACTCCGGCCTTCGCCGGAGTGACGATTGACGGCGTGCCCAATAGCTCTAAATGCGATTGCCCTGATTCCCCACCCCCGCCACGTTGACACGACCGGAAAATGCCAATACATTGATGTCACAATCTTCTGATTCCTATGAACGGAGTCCTGATGAACTACGAAGAACGCTCGATTTCGCTCCACCCCGGCGCGCCGGAGGAATTCGTATCCGGCTTCAACAATCCAGACCCCCCATGAACTCCCTCAACATTCCTGAAAGGCCCCGACTGCGCAGCGTGGATTTGGCGTGGGTGAGGCACAACGGACAGAACTTTCTTAGCCTGCGCGATCCGCTCGGCATAGCCGAATCCAACATCATGCTGCCGGAGCCTGTGGCGCCTATCTTGGCGTTCTCGGACGGCAGTCGAACGCTCCCCGAAATACGTTCCGCGCTGGCCATTAGGGTAGGGCTGTCGCTCACGATTGACGACCTGCGGAGCATCATCGGTCAACTCGACCAGGCCCTGATGATCGAAAACGGCGCCTATCGCCTTGCCGAACGCAGGGCGTTGAACGAGTACCGCTCCGCGGACCGTCGCCCCATGTCCCACGCCGGCGCGGTCTATCCCAGGTCGGCGTCTGCCTTAGAAGCCCAGATAGACGGCTGGCGCTCGGACGTTGATGAAGATCAATCGTGGCATCGGCCCGACGGAGACCTCGTCGGAATGGTGTGCCCTCACATAGACTACGCCCGCGGACACGCCACCTACGCTGAGCTTTGGACTCGCGCTCAGGCGGACCTGTCCGATATCGAGTTGGCGATAATCCTCGGAACCGACCACTACGGCGGCCCGGCGCGATTGACCCCAACGCTCCAGAACTACGCGACCCCCTACGGCGCGCTTCCCACCGACCAAGACATCGCCGTCTCTCTGGAGAACGCGCTGGGAAGCGGCGCGTATGACGAAGAACTTCACCACGTCTCCGAACATTCGATAGAGCTTGCCGCCGTCTGGCTGCACCACTTTTCGCGCCCGCGCAAACTGTCGGTGGCGCCCGTGCTGTGCGGATCGTTTCACCCGTTCGCGGCAGGAGAGTCGAAACCCGAGGACGACGCGCGCCTGACCGCGGCGATCGAGGCGCTCAGCGAGGCGAGCAGGCAGCGCAGGACGCTCATCATAGCGGCGGGCGACCTCGCCCACGTCGGCCCGGCGTTCGGCGACCCGCAGCCCCTGGACCCGGTCGCCAAGGCAAGATTGAGCGCAGAAGACTCCGAATCGCTGGCGGCCATAGACTCCGGGGACGCCGAAGCCTTTCTGGAAGTGTCTCGATCCGAGTCCGACAGGCGCAGGATCTGCGGACTGCCGCCCATCTATCTCATGCTCAGGATCATCGAAGGCGCTTCCGGCGTCAGCGTCGGATACGGCCAATGCCCGGCGGACGCGGCCAACTCGTCCGTGGTCTCCATCGCGGGCGCTCTCTTGTATCGTTGACACCCGCGCCCCCGTCCGACATCATTCAACCATGCAGCAGCGCGTGCCATCAGTTTCGATATTTGGGATAACCGGCATCCCCGAGATCCGGCCCGGCGACCCTCTGGGGACGACCATCGTCGAGGCCGCCTCGCTTCAGGGCACGGCCCTCGAGTCCGGAGACATCCTCGTCGTCACGCAGAAGATCGTATCCAAGTCGGAGGGGCGTCTGGTCGAACTCTCGACGATCGCGCCGTCCGACTTCGCCCGCAACTTCGCCCGGATCTCAGGCAGGGATGCCAGACTCATAGAGCTCGTGCTACGGGAGAGCAGGGCGGTAGTCCGAATGGACCCCGAGCGCGGCGTCATAATCGCCGAAACTCATCACGGCTGGGTTTGCGCCAACGCGGGCATAGACCAATCGAACATTCCGGGGGACGACGTCGTTTGCCTGCTGCCGGTCGATCCCGACGCCTCGGCCGGATCTATTTCCGACGAGATCTTCGCAGAGACCGGATTGAGGCTTCCGGTCATAATTTCCGACACCTTCGGGCGCGCCTGGCGCGACGGCCACGTCAACTTCGCCATTGGGATAGCCGGAATGGACCCGATGATGGACTACCGCGGCGCTCCCGACTCACAAGGCCGCGAGATGCATGTTACGACGATGGCGGTCGCCGATGAGATCGCCGCCGCCGCCGAGCTTGTCCAGTTCAAGACGATCGGCGTTCCCGTGTCCGTGGTAAGAGGCTATCCCTATACTCCGGCGGAGGCCCGCCACGAAGACCTGGTGCGAGAACGCTCCAAAGACCTGTTCAGATAGGGCGATGGCTCAGGACACCGGCGAGCCAATGCCGTCCGGCGCTCGGATGGTCGAATCGAGCGCAGCCATTCCCTTCTGAGTGTCGGACGCTATCTTGGCCTTGTCCGACACTCGCAGACGCCGCTTGAACAGCCAGTACGTGAACCCCTTCAACTCCGTCAGAAAAGCCGCCGGGGCCGCCTCTATCCCCTGATCCTCGCGGTACGCGGCGAGCAGGTCATCCCACGACGCGCGGTAGATGCGCTGGAACGCGGTGTCCGCATGGTCTGCCGAGAACTGTCTGCCGCTCGCGTAGAATCGCTTTTCGACTTCTAGTTCCACTATATGCTGAAGCGCCGTCTCGACTTCGATGCCGTAGAAGAAGTTCAGATACGCGCTGTACTTCTCGGCGCCCAATATCTCCTTGAACTCTTCGTCGCCAACCTCAGCCGGCAGCCGGCCGCCGAACAGCATCTCTTCGAGCTCGTCAAATGGGATCAGGTCGCGCGCTTCGGAAGCCAGCCTGGACGCAAGCGTGAGCCAGTCGAACGCTTCCGAACCGATCAGATAGACGAGCCGAGCGCCTTGGAAGACCTCCTCCGGCGCGGTCCAGAGCGCCATAGCCTCCAGCAGCGCCCTAGGCCATTCGACACCCTTCTCCAGCGATGTCCTGAGATGGGCTATCGCCTGGTCTTTGTCGCTCGGAGCGCCGGACTTGCAATCATTCATGCCGAATCAGCGCTTTCGTCCTGTCCTTCTTTTCCAGCTTCAGCCACGATAGAAATTCCTCCGCCCCCATGCAATTGACGATATGCCTCGATTCGCACCACCCTCTCCGAGCCAATCTCGCGCCGTGTTCGAGGTTCCCGAACGACTCGGTGGTATGGGCGTCGGTATCTATGACCAGCGGCGCCCCCAGTTCCCGCGCCCTGCTGACGTGGGCGTCTTTGAGGTCCAGACGCTCCGGCGAACCGTTTATCTCCAACGCCGTCCCAGTATCGGCCGCGGCCTTGAACAGCGCTTCGTAGTCGGCGTCAACCGGCTTGCGCTCGCCGATCAGACGGGTGGACAGGTGCCCGATGGCGGAGACGAACGGATTGTTCATCGCCTTGATGATGCGCGCCGTCATCGTCGCCGAGTCTTGGCCCATCCCGCTGTGGACCGAAGCGACCACCCAGTCCAGCTTCTCAAGAACTTCATCCGGGTAGTCCAGGCTTCCGTCCGCGCGTATGTCCATCTCTGTGCCGCGCAGGACTCGAATGCCCCCGATGTCCGCCTCCAGCCGCTTCAACTCCTCCCCGTGACGCTCAAGCCGTTCGACGCTCAAGCCGTTGGCTATGCCTCGACCCACGGAGTGATCCGTCACGGCGAGGTACTCCAGCCCTCGCAGCTTCGCCTCGGCGATCATGACCTCCATCGGGTCGCGTCCGTCGCTCCAGTCGGTGTGGGAGTGCAGGTCGCCCCTGATGTCCGACGACCGCACCAGTTCCGGTATGAGGCCGTCCGACGCCAGCGCCAACTCCCGTTCGCCAACCCTGAGTTCGGGCGGGACGTACTGTAGCCCAAGCCTGCCGTACAACTCCTCCTCGGTCGCGTAGGTCTCAAGCGCGCCGGTCTCCGCGTTCTTCAGTCCGTACTCGTTCAGCGACAGCCCCTGCCGCGCCGCGATCTCTCTTAGGCCGACGTTGTGATGCAGATTCCCGGTGAAGTATTGGAGCATCGCCCCAAGCTGACCCCGTTCGCACACCCTGAGATCGACCTGAATACCGGAGTCCAGCGCGACGGACGTCTTCTTCTCGCCGTGCCCGAGTACGCTGGCGACCGTATCCATGGAGGCCAGAGCGTCGAGAGCGCCGGGCATGTCCGGCGTCACGCAGACGAAATCGAGGTCTCCCACCGTCTCCTCGAACCGTCTGAGGCTGCCGCAGACGACCAGCGATTCGATTTCGGGACGCCGGCTTCTGAGATACTCGCTGACGCGGCGGGCGATCTGCATGGCGCGGGCGATGGGGACCCGGTCGCTCTTGGACTTGGCGAACTGTATGGACCGCCGGATGTTGTCCGCGCTCTTCTTGCCCATTCGGGGCAGCGAGGCGACTCGGCCATCTTCCACCGCGGCCTCCAGCTTGGAGATCGACGTGACGTCCAACTCTTTCCAGAGCCGCGCCACCGTCTTCGGCCCCAGGCCCGGTATCGCGAGCATGTCAACAACGCCCGCCGGGAACTCCGCTTCCAGGCGTTCCAGAAAAGACATCCGGCCGGTGTTCGTCAGTTCGGTTATCTTATCCGAGATGGCCTTGCCGATTCCGGGGATCGCGGTCAGGTCTTCCTCCGCTCTCACCATGCCGTCCAGATCGCGGGGAAAGCGGTCGATAGTGCGCGCCGCGCGCTGATACGCCCGAATCGTGAAGGACTTCTCACCCTTCATCTCCAGCAGTCCGACGATCTTCTCGAACGCCTCGGCTATTTCGGAGTTGGTCATGTCCTCAGTCCGACCTTCATCCTCCGTGGCACCTCTTGTACTTCTTGCCGCTCCCGCATGGACACGGCTGGTTTCTGCCGACCTTCCCGCCGGACGACGCGCGGGCACTCTCCCGACGTCCGGCGCGGCCAACCGCCGAGACCGCCGTTTCGCGCGACGGCTGGCGAGGCGCCGCCCTGCCTCGCGGCATCCCGGATTGGGCGCGCCCGTTGGTCGGCTGGCCGAAGAAGGTCACCGGGATCCTGAACGCCGCATGGGCTATATCGCTCCGGATCTTCCTCTGCAGGTTCTGGAACTGCTCCATGCCCTGTTTCTTGTACATCACCAGCGGGTCGCGCTGGCCGTAGGCATACAGCCCGATTCCCTGTCTCAAGTTCTCCATGGCCGTCAGGTGCTGCACCCAGTTGGCGTCGATGGCCCGGAGCATGAGACTTCGCTCGCTCTCCGCGATCATCTCCCTGCCGATCGCCTCTTCCATCTGCCCGTACAACGACTCGGCATGGGTCAGCAGAACGTCTTCTATACGGTCCGGCTCCATGCGGGCGAATTGATCGTAGTCCATCAGCTCCGGCGGCGGCGGCAGGATCGTCCCCACCTCGGTAAAGAATCCGTCCACGTCCCAATCGCTGGGGCGGCCGTCCAGGGTGGAGTGGACGATCTCGCTAAGCTGCTCTCCCAGCATCTCTTGGATATTCGCCTTCAGGTCCGCGCCCGAGAGCACCTTGTCGCGCTCGCCGTAGATGACGTCGCGGTGCGTGTTTACCACGTCGTCGTATTCGACCAGGTGCTTTCGCATGTCGAAGTGATGCGACTCGACCTTCACCTGGGCGTTCTCGATAGACTTGTTGATCATCCCGTTCTCGATGGGCACGTCGTCTTCCATCCCCGCCCAGTCCATGATCGAGCGGATCCTGTCCCCTCCGAACCGGCGCATCAGGTCATCGTCCAGCGCGACGTAGAACTGCGTCGAGCCGGGGTCCCCCTGGCGCCCGGACCGTCCGCGAAGCTGGTTGTCGATGCGGCGCGCCTCGTGACGCTCCGTGCCGATGATGTGAAGTCCGCCGGCCTCTATCACCCGCCGGTGCGCCTCCTTCCACTCGTCCGGAGATATGTCGTCTAGGTCCGGATTGCCGCCCAGCACGATGTCCGTGCCGCGGCCCGCCATGTTCGTGGCGACCGTGACGGCCCCCGGCTTTCCCGCCTGCGCGACGATCAGCGCCTCCCGCTCGTGCTGCTTCGCGTTGAGCACCTCGTGCGGAATCCCCTTCCGCTTAAGCAGGTCGCTGAGTATCTCCGACTTGTCTATGTCGGTCGTCCCGACCAAGACGGGCCGGCCCGCGTTGCGGCTCTCTTCGATCTCGTTCACCACGGCGCGGTACTTGGTTCGCTGGTCCCTATACACGACGTCGTCGAAGTCTTCGCGAATCATCGGCTGGTTGGTGGGGATGGACACCACGTCAAGCTTGTAGATCTTGTCGAACTCTTCGGCCTCGGTCGCCGCCGTGCCCGTCATTCCCGCCAGCTTGCCGTAGATTCTGAAGTAGTTTTGGAGCGTGACGGTGGCGTATGTGATGGATTCGGGCTGGACGCGCACGCCCTCTTTGGCCTCTATCGCCTGGTGCAGTCCGTCCGAGTACCTGCGCCCCTGCATGAGACGTCCGGTGAACTCATCGACGATGACCACTTCGCCGTCCTGCACCACGTACTCGCGGTCCCGTTGGAAGATGATCTGCGCCTTCAGCGCGTTCTCGACGTGGTGGACCGTGGCGAAGTTCTCAGGGCCGTAGAGGTTCTTGACGTTCAGCAGCCGTTCCAGCTTGGAGATGCCGTCCTCCGTGAGGGCGACGGAGCGGTGCTTCTCGTCAACGCTGAAGTCGCTCTCCGGCTGAAGCGAGGGCGCGACCCTCGCAAAGCGGACGTAGTCTCTCGCCGACATCTCCGCCGGGCCGCTGATGATGAGCGGAGTCCTGGCCTCGTCGATCAAGATGTTGTCCACCTCATCGACGATGGCATAGACGCGGTTGAGTTGAACGCGGTCGGACTCGTCGTTGACCATGTTGTCGCGCAGGTAGTCGAAGCCGAACTCATTGTTCGTGCCGTATGTGATGTCCGCCGAATATGCCTGCTGCCTCGTCGCGGGTCTCATGCGCTCGAATCCGCGATCGCCGTCCGTGAAGTCCGGGTCGTACATCAACGCAGACTGGTTCTGGAGCGCCCCGACCGTCACGCCGAGCTTCGAGTAAACCGCCCCCATCCAGTGCGCGTCGCGGCGGGCGAGATAGTCGTTCACAGTCACGACGTGAACGCCGTCGCCCGTCAAGCTGTTGAGATACGCCGGCAGAGTGGCGACCAACGTCTTGCCCTCGCCCGTCTTCATCTCAGCGATCTTCCCCTGGTGCAGGACGATGCCTCCGACGATCTGAACGTCGTAGTGGCGTTGGCCCAGAGCGCGCTTCGCCGCCTCGCGCACGACCGCGAACGCCTCAGGCAGAATATCGTCGAGGTCCTCTCCGCTGGCGAGCGCCCGCTGGAAGTCGCCCGTGCGGTCCATCAGGCGGCCGTCCGACAGCCGCTCGAACTCAGGCTCCAAGCCGTTGATCTCATCGACATCCGGCCTGAGCTTGGACACCACCCTCTCATCCGAGCCGCCGAAGATTTTCGCTATCGATCTGAGCATCTCGAATCCATCCTATTCTCTGATGTCCGACGGACTCATTATACCCTACGTCTCCCGCCAACTGCCCAACCATCATAAAACCCGAAAACTCACCCAAAATCCCTGAACACCCTCCAAACCGGTAAATCCTGCTTCTGACAACCCTCACCAAAAGACTATCCACTACCCACTAGAGCATGTGTCAGTTCGGTAGGCGAACGCATCACCCCGGTATCGGGGAATGGGTCATGCTTGGGACAGTCTGACGAGGGTTGAGTTGGGTTGTATCAAGTTTGTTGACTCTGATGTTTTAGGGGTGGGAAAAGTTTTTTGAAATACCTGCCCTAGCTGCCCTGACCTGCCCTGTCCGTAGCTGAGCCAGCTTTGGGAAAGTCAGGGCAGCAAGGGTTTTCTTACCTGCCCTGAGCTGCCCTGACCTGCCCTGATCCGGGTCGTAGATGAAGGGGTCGTGTCCGTCGGAGGCGAAAATGTAGCCCTTCTTCTTGAGTGGATATGTGGCGTGGGCGTAGGTCCAAGCCGGGGGCCGGAAGGAGAACTTGTCGAATTCGGAGAGGAGACTTTTGACTTCTGGGTCGAGCACAGTCTTATTAACCTTTGGGTTGGCGTGTCAGGGAACCGATGTACTTATGATATTGGGGAACGGCGGTTTGTGTCAAGGGAGAGTGTCACTGACACAGGCTCCTATCCACTACCCCCTAACCCCTATGCTATCCTGATATAAATAACCTCAGAGAGAGAACCCGTGCGATTATCCTCTAAAGCCCGTTCAGCCGCACTTTATATAATCCCGGCTCTTGCGCTGGCAGCCGTCGCTTGCGGCATCCTCGACGACGACCAGGAAAGCGCTCCCTTCAGAATCGGCGTCATGGAATCGCTCACAGGCCCCGGCGAGACCTACGGCACGGTCGCCAATCAGGCCAAGCAGATGGCCGCGGACGAGATCAACGCCGCCGGCGGCATAAATGGCCGCAAGCTGGAGCTCGTCATCGAAGACTCCAAATGCGGCGCGCAGGACGCCATCGCCGCATACAACAAGCTGACCGACGTTGACGGGATCAAGATAATCCTCGGAACCTCGTGCAGCGGCGCCATGCTTGGCGTCGCGCCACTGGCTGAGGCCGACGGCATAATCCTGTTCTCCGGACTGGCCAGCAACCCCGACATCGCCAATGCGGGCGACTACATCTTTCGCACCCAGATCAGCGATATTCAGGTCGGCATCGTCACGGGCAACGCTCTTTGGGAGGACGGCATCCGCGATCTTGCCACCATCACGGAAGCCACCGACTACGCGGAGGGCGTAAGGCGGACCTCGGTCGCGCAGTTCGAGAAACGAGGCGGCAGGGTAGTGGCCGAGGAGCGCTACACCTCCGACGTTACCGACTTCAGATCGCAGTTGGGCAAGCTGCTCTCCTCGAATCCGCACGCGCTGCACCTCGCGCCACAGTCCGAATTCACCGCGGGAACCATCATCAAGCAGGCCCGCGAGATGGGATACGGAGGCCCGATCTACGCGGAGACGATCTCCGTCGGTACGACCGCCCTCGAAATCGCGGGCGACGCCGCCACTGGCATGAAGGCGGTAACCGCCGACCTCGACCCCGACAACGAGAAGGCCCAGGAAGTCCTCGCCGACTTCAGGAAACGCTACGACTACGTCACGCTGCCGTGGCATCTAGGCTCCGCTTATGACGACGTTTACATCGCCGCCGAGTGCCTCAAGAAGACCGGCGACGACCAGGACGCGGACGGCTTCCGCGATTGCATGTACGAAATCACCTGGAGCGGCGCGATCGGGAATGACTACAGTTTCGACGCCGACGGCGAGGTCGTCGGCCTCTCCAGGGTCGTCGTCGAAGTCCTGCCAACCGCGGAACGCACCGCCGACAGGAAATACAAAGTGATAGGACCGTAGCGGAGTCGGTATGATAGAGGCCAGTCTAATATACTGGTGAGGCTATGTTCACAGGTATAGTCGAGGAGATCGGCTTCGTAGCTGAGGCGTCCGATGCCGGGCTGCGCATCAGCGCGGGAATCGTGATGGAAGACCTGAAGGTGTCCGACAGCATCTGCGTGAACGGGGCGTGCCTGACGGTCATCCGAATCGCCGGGACGACTTTCACGGTCGATACCGTGCCCGAAACCTTGCGCCGCACCAACCTGGGCGGCCTGTCGGCAGGCGACCCCGTCAACCTCGAACGATCCATGAAGGCCGACGGACGCTTTGGCGGCCACGTCGTGCAGGGCCACGTGGACGCAACCGGAACGGTCGTATCCATCCAGCCGGAGGGAGAAGCCCGAAACTTCACGTTCGAGGCCCCGGACAACGTGATGCGTTACGTCGTGGAGAAGGGTTTTGTGGCTGTGGACGGTACCAGCCTCACAGTTGTAAACTGTGACTACCGCACGTTCAGCGTGACGGTGATTCCATACACTTGGGAGCACACCGTGTTCGGAAGCCGAAGACCGGGAGATGCGGTGAATCTTGAAGCGGATATAATCGCGAAGTACGTGGAGCGGTTGACCGCCGGTCCGCGCCTGCCCATAGATACCGCCGACGAACTTTGATCCCATCTCGGAAGAGTACTCGATGCCAACTGCAACCGTAGAGGAAACCATAGCCGACATCAAAGCCGGCAAGATGGTCATCATCGTTGACGATGAGGACCGCGAAAACGAGGGCGATCTCGCCATGGCGGCCGAGCAGATCACGCCCAGCGCCGTCAATTTCATGGCGACGCATGGCCGCGGACTGATCTGCGTGCCGATGCTTGGGAATCGCCTCGACCAACTCCGTCTCCCAATGATGACCCATGAGAACACCGCCCGGCTCGGCACAGCCTTCACCGTCTCAGTGGACGTGCTGAACGGCGCTACTACCGGAATCTCCGCGTATGACAGGGCGGCCACCATCAGGGCGCTCATAGACCCGCACACCCGCCCCGAGGACCTGGGCAAGCCTGGTCACATCTTCCCTCTCAGATACATGGAAGGCGGCGTGCTGAAGAGGGCCGGCCAGACCGAGGCTTCCGTGGACCTCACCCGGATGTCCGGACAGTACCCGGCAGCCGTCATCTGCGAAATCATAAGGGACGACGGCAGAATGGCCCGAATGCCCGATCTCGAAGAATTCGCCGACAGGCACGACCTGAAGATCGTGACCGTCGCCGACGTCATCACTTATCGGCGCGACCACGAGAAGCTCATCGAACGGGTCGCCGAAGCCCATCTGCCCACCGATCACGGCGAGTTCCACATCGTCGCGTATCGCAGCGTCGTCGATCCGAATGAGCACATTGCGCTTGTGAAAGGCGACATCAGCGATGATGAACCGACTCTCGTCAGGGTCCATTCCGAGTGTCTGACGGGCGACGTTTTCGGCAGCGTCCGCTGCGACTGCGGCGACCAGATGGAGCTTGCCCTTCAAGCCATCGAGCGCGAGGGCGCCGGCGTCTTCCTCTACATGCGACAGGAGGGCAGGGGAATAGGGCTGCTCAACAAGATCAAGGCTTACTCCCTTCAGGACGGCGGACTCGACACGGTCGAAGCCAACGTCGCGCTCGGTTTCGCTCCCGACCCCAGACAGTACGGCGTCGGCGCGCAGATACTCATAGACCTCGGCGTCGAGAAGATGCGGCTGCTGACCAACAACCCCCAGAAGCGCGCCGGCCTCGAGGGGTTCGACCTTGAGATCGTTGAGCAGGTCCCACTGGTCGGCGAACTAAAGCCTGAGAACGAGGGATATATGGAGACCAAGCGCAAACGCATGGGCCACGTATTCGATCAGGCAAGCAGTGAGTTCATGGAGGCGGCGCAATGACCCGAGAACTTCAGGGGTCGCTGGACGGATCTGGACTCAGGATAGGCGTCGTCGTAGCCGAGTTCAACGAGTTCATAACGTCTCGGCTGCTGGAAGGTACGAAAGCGGCTTTGGCCTCTCACGGCGTGAGCGAAGACGATGTGACCGTCGCCCACGTGCCGGGATCGTTCGAGATCCCGCTGGTCGCGAGAGAGATGGCCCAATCCGGCCAGTGCGACGCGGTCGTCTGCCTCGGAGCCGTCATACGCGGCGAGACCGACCACTACAATTTCGTCGCCGGCGAGGCCGCCAAGGGCGTCGCCGGCGCCTCGGTCTCCACGGGCATACCCGTCATCTTCGGCGTTCTAACCACAGACACGGTCGAACAGGCCATCAACCGCGCCGGAGGCAAGCAGGGCAACAACGGCTACAATGCGGGCGTCTCAGCCATCAGAATGGCAAACCTCATGCGCTCCCTCGACACATCGTAGATTATATTAGTGATTGACCCAAATCTCACGAAGTATTACACTTAGCCACATAGGATAAGACATGGTAACCGAAGAACAACAGACAACCGACATTGAACACAGAGTAAGTCGCACCGAGGGCATCGTTGAGCAAGTCAACCTCCGACTTGAAGATCAGAGTCGTCAGATGGGAACGCTCGAAAGCAGCCTGAATGCGCGCATGGACTCGCTTCAGAGCGACCTCACTTCGCGCATGGAGTTTCTCGAAAGAACCCTCAGCGCGCGCATGGAGTCATTGGAAAGCAGTCTCAATGCACGCATGGACTCGCTTCAGAGCAGCCTCACTTCGCGTGTGGACTCGGTAGAGACGCGGATGAGTACGCTCGAAAGTAGCCTCATCTCACGCATGGACTCTCTCGAAAGAAGCCTCAATGCTCGCATGAGCGCCATAGAGACGCGCATGAACATTCAGTTAGCGGTCATGGTCGCGATGTGGGCAACGACCATGGGCGCGCTCATTACCATCATACTGAGAATGTGAGACGGACTCCGCTCATAGATGAACTGCTCGAACGCGCCCGGCGCGGAGACAGGCGCGCGCTGGCAAGACTCTTCACCCGAATAGAGCGCGATCAATCCGACCTGAGCGCCGTCATGCGTCTGGCGCATTCCCACTCCGGCAGTGCGGGCGTCGTCGGGGTGACGGGTCCGCCCGGCGCGGGCAAGAGTACGCTGGTCGACGGCTTGGCGCGCCATGCCCGGGCGAATGGCGAGACGGTCGGAGTCCTTGCCATAGACCCCAGCAGCGCCTACACCGGCGGAGCCGTCTTGGGCGACCGCATTCGTATGCAGGCACACCACGCCGACCCCGGCGTATTCATCCGGAGCATAGCCACAAGGGGCGCTCACGGCGGACTCGCGTCAGTCGCGCGGGCAGGCGTGATACTGCTGGAGGATGTGGGGAAGAACCTGATCTTGGTCGAAACCGTCGGGGTGGGACAGACCGAACTCGACGTCGTAGGCGTCTCCGACATAGTTCTGGTCGTACTGGCGCCAGAGTCGGGCGATTCGGTCCAGGCCATGAAATCCGGAATTCTCGAAGCCGCCGACATCTTCGTCGTCAACAAAGCCGACCGTGACGGCGCGGGACAGCTTGTGACCGTCATCAACGCGATGCTCTCTCTCGGCCATGAACCGCGCGAAGCGCCGCCTCCGGCGCTGACCACCGAGGCCCACAAAGGCGTGGGCGTCTCCGAGTTGTACCTGAGAATCGCTGCCGACTTGGATGCTAGTAGAGCATTGGGTAGAATCTCGGAACGCAGGACTCGCGGAGCGCGTCAGGAGGTCAGACGCCTCATATCGGCCGAAATTATGGGCAACGTCGAAAGAATCATGAAAGAAGATCAGCGGGTGTCGCAGATTATGAAGAAAGTCGAGTCCGGCAACCTCGACCCATACTCTGCCGCCCGTCATATTCTGGATGACGGCTTGGTAGCCGACGCCATGCGTCAATCAGCCGATTCGACGCTCCGTTGAAGGCTTCCCATGATCGCCAGGTCGTCGCCAAATCGTTCGAGACGAACTCCCTGGAGCCGAATTGCGTCGCCAATACGCTCCACGCCCAATCCCGACACCGGAGACGGCGCGTCGGCGCCGCCCACGATCACAGGCGCGACGAATCCGACGACTCGATCAACCAGACCCTCGTCGAACAGCGAGCCGAGCAAAGTTCCGCCGCCCTCCACCAAGAGGCTCGTGATCTGCCGGCGTCCGAGTTCGGACAGCGCCGCGCCGAGGTCCACGCGGCCATCTTTGCCGGGCGCGGCGAACCACTCGGCGCTTGTGGATTCGAGGCCGTGTTCCCGAGCGGCATTCTCATCCGACACGAACACAAGCGTCCGTCCCGGCTGACTGAGGAGCGCGGCGTCCGCCGGCAGGCGTCCTTTGCTGTCAACCACTACTCTGAGCGGCTGGCGGGGCAGGGGAGCGCCGTCCAAATCTCGCGCCGTGAGTTGAGGGTCGTCCGCCAGCGCGGTTCCGATTCCGACCATAATGGCGTCGGACTGCGCCCTCAGCGTGTGAACGTACCTGCGAGACTCCTCCGACGTTATCCACTTCGAGTCGCCGGTTCGGGCAGCGATCTTCCCGTCCAGGCTCATCGCGAACTTGGCCGTCACCAGCGGCGTTCCGGTCTTGATGAACTTGGCGTGCGGAGCGATGAGCTCCTCCGCGTCTTCCAGTCCCTCGCCCAGTGTGACCCGTATTCCGGCCCGTCGCAGGTTCTCAAATCCTCCGCCGCTCACTTGCGGGTTGGGATCCATGACCGACGCGCGTACCTCCGACACGCCCGCCGCGATTATGGCGTCCGTGCAGGGCGGAGTGCGCCCGTGGTGTGAGCACGGTTCGAGCGTGACGTACAGCGTCGAACCGCGCGCAAGCTCTCCGGCCTGTCGCAGCGCGACTATCTCCGCGTGGTCCTCTCCGGCGGGCCGAGTGCGGCCCTCCCCAACGATCTTGCCGTCCCTTTCGACCACTGCGCCGACCGCCGGGTTCGGACTCGTGCCGCCAACCGCCGCGCGCGCCAGATCCAGCGCGCGTCTCATGAAAGTGTCGGGGGTCTGGCTCATGGCGCTGGGACTGCCACCGGAGCTACGAGTCCGCTCTTTCGTCTTCGGCGTCCATCAACAACTGGTAGTCCAGATAGTACTTCGACGCCGCCGGGCCGCCCTGTCCCTGGTACTTGCTTCCTAGTATCTTGGAGCCGTAGGGGTTGTCCGCGGGTGTCGTGAGTTGCGTAAACGATATATGGCCTATCTTCATCCCGCGATGCAGTGTGATTCCGAGGATGCCGACGTTAGAGAACTCCAGCGTGAGCTTCCCGGTCCAGCCCGGATCGACGAATCCGGCGGTGGAATGAATCAGCAGCCCGTATCGGGCCAGCGAACTCTTGCCCTCGATTCGCGCCACGATGTCATCAGGGATTGTGACCGACTCCAACGTACTGCCCAGCGCGAACTGCCCCGGGTGCAGAAGGAAGGGACGGCCCTCCTCGATCGTTACCTCCTCCACAACGTCATCGGCGGGCTGCATCACGTCGATGTGCGTCCGCCAACTGTTCCGGAACACCAAGACCTTCTTGTCCAGGCGTATATCCACGCTTGCGGGCTGAACCGCGTTCGGCCCAAGCGGATCGATAACGATTCGTCCCTGCTCCATCTGGTCTCTGATGGAACGGTCGCTGAGGATCATTGACGGCCCCCTCCGGCTGCCGACTTCGGCAGTATGCTGCGTGCATTCTAGCCCAGAAGCGGGCCGGGTCGGAAGTGAAGACCCGGCCCGCTATCCACCATCGCCCGCGCAGCTACCAGATCGCGAACGCGACCTGGATGCTCAGCGACACTTCCAACTCGCCGCCGCTTATCGCTGTGTCAAACGCCGCTGACTCCAGCCTGACCGCGGACACGGGGAATGCAACGTCGCGTTGACTTCCTGCGCCCGACTCCGCCAGATAGATCACCCTTCCGAGAGTCATCCCTGAGAGGTCGGCGAAGCTCTTTGCCTTTGCCTTGGCGTCGTTAACCGCGTCCTCCCTCAGCTTGTCCACGTAGGGCGAGGTGTCCTCCACCGTGAACCTGAGGTTCCTGAACCGGATCGCGTCCCCGCCGGCGGTGATCACCGCGTCGATGACCGCGCTTACGTCGTCCAAGTCGCGTACCTTGGTGGATAGCTGGTTGGACACCCGGTAGCCTACCAGAACGTCGCGGCTCGACCGAGTGCCGTTTTCGACCACCTCCCGCCACTCGTACCTGGGGCGGATGTCGAAGTTGCTCGTCTGGATGTCCTTGTCCTCGACGCCGTTGGCCTTCAGCGCCTTCATGACGGCGTCCATCGCGGTCGCCGCATCGTCACGCGCGCCGGCTACGGTATCCTTGATCACTTCCACTCCGAGGTCGAGCACAGCGAGTTCAGGCTCGATCGACACTGAGCCTTCTCCGCTGACCCAGATCGCCGGACTATCGCTGACGGAAGCGCCTTGGGGAGGTCCGAAACCCCCGTAGTGCGCCGGAGCCTGGGGATCGGTCCCGGCGCTGTCGCCCGCTCCCGGCGCCACCGACGCCGCTTCTCCTTCCAGCGCGCACGCCGTCACCAGCATGAGCAGCGCCCCTATGACCGCGACCGCTCCGATTTGCTTGACTTGCTTGATTTTCATTTCGTCCTCTCCTCGATGTTGCTTCTCCTCCGATGGGAGGTCTGTTAGCCTAAACGATTTTCCGCGCTTACGATATAGACGCTATCTTACCCGAATTTGTTCCACCGTCTTGATGCCCAGAAGTATATGCCCACCAATACCGCCAGCACGACCCCAACCGCGATCTGAATGTGCCTGAGAGTCAGCGAAAGTCCGTCGCCGTCCGGCTGCCGAGCGTCCGGCTGAACTTCGACGGGCGACTCCACCTCGGGCGTAGGAGTCGGCGTGTTCGTAGCCGTTGGTGTAGGCGTCGGCGTGTTCGTGGCTGTCGGTGTAGGTGTAGGCGTGTTCGCAGCCGTTGGGGTAGGCGTCGGTTCGGGTGTAGGAGTCGGCGTGTTCGTAGCTGTCGGAGTAGGGGTAGGCGTGTTCGTGGCCGTTGGAGTCGGTGTAGGCGTGTTCGTAGCTGTTGGTGTAGGCGTCGGCGCGACGGTAGGCGCTGGCGTGGCCGCGGCAGGCGCCGGTGTCGCGGTGGGTGACGACGTGGCGGTCGAGGCATCCGCCGCCATGGCCGCCGGAGCGGCGGCTTGCGCTTGTGGAACCTCCACCTCTTTGACGACTTCCTTTTCTACCACAATCGTCTCGCCGGGAACCTCCACCGTCTTGATGACTTCCTTTTCTACCACCACAGTCTCGCCCGGTACCATAACCTCCTTGATTACCTCTACCACGACGGTCTCACCCGGAACCTCGACGGTCTCTGTTACCACCTTCTCCACCACAACCGTTTCGCCGGGAACCACCACCTCCTTGATTACTTCCTTCTCCACCACGACAGTCTCGCCGGGAACCTGAACCTCCTTGATTACCTCTTTCACGACCGTTTCTCCGGGTACCTCCACTACCTTGATTACCTCTTTCTCAACCACTATTTCCCTGGGCGACGCCGGCAGCCCCAACTCCTCTTGAGATTCCCCTCCCGGAATGATGTTCCGCTCGGCCAGCGTAACCACCACCTCGCTGATTAGGAGCGCGACGAGCAGCACGGCGGCGGCAGACGCCGCCCATCGCGTCGCGGCAATTAGGCGCGGGCGCTCCGGCGTACGGTCGGGAGGCGACGAGAATGCGAACGAGCGCGAAGTCTCGACCTCCGGCATCTCCCTCAGAACGGACACCGTCCACCTGAGCGACTCCAACTCCTCGCGGCAGGCGTCGCACGTCGCCAGATGCTCTTCGACCCGCGCGCGCTCGGCGTCGGTAACTTCGCCGTCGATATAGGACGACAGAAGATCCCTCAGCTTGGAGTGTCTTCTTTCAGCTAGGAACCGGAACAAATCTATGAACCTCTTCACTCGCTCTGACGAAATCTATCGGGTAAAAGTTCCCGACGCTGCGATAGAGAGTCGCGCACCTTTGCTCGCGCGCGGCTTAGTCTCGACTTGATAGTACCGATGGACACTCCCACCGCCTCCGCCGCCTCGTCGTATGCGAACCCTTGCACGTCTATGAGAACCAACGCCGTCCGCTGGTCGTCGGAAAGCGACAGAATGGCGCGCTGAAGCTCGGCATTCAGCTCGGCGCGAGTCGTGTACTCCTCGGGAGACTCCCCTTCAGAGACCGGCTGGAAGGCCGGGTTGGTCAAAGACTCATCGAGCGACTCCTCCGGTCTGCGCCGCTGGACACGGAGCATGTCGCGGCCCGCATTGACCGCGATCCGCATCAGCCAAGCTCTGAGGCTGCCCCCTCTGAACCTGCCTATTCCCCGGAAGGCGGAGATGAACGCCTCCTGCGCTGCGTCCTCGCCGCTCGCGCGGCTGCCCAGCACGCGGGCCGCCACGTTGACAACTTGGCCCTGGTACCGCGCGACGATGGCGTTGAACGCCTCTAAGTCCCCGCCCTGGCTGCGGCGAACCAGTTCGGCGTCTTCGACGCAAAGTGGACTTGAGCTGCGGTCATCCGTCAATCGTCACTCCCGCGAAGAGGTTGCCCCGTACTCCGATACGGGACCGGAATCCGGCGGGCCGGGGTGGGAGAATCTGCCAAGGCTGACTCCGAAAGTAATGCGGTCTTCCCGATTCTAACCCGCCGCCTTGCAAATGATGTACGATTAGTGGGATATAATAGTTGTCGATTCTAGCGATGGGTGTGACACGAGTGAAGCTGCGACGACTGATCAGGGAACACATCGAAACTGTCCTTCTGGCGATCACGATATTCGTGGCGCTCCAGGCCAGCATTCAGCACTTCAAGGTCAACGGCGAGAGTATGCAGCCCACCCTCGCCGAGGGCGAGCGCCTGGTCGTCAACAAGATCGTCTATCTCCGCATCGGATGGAACGACCTCGCCGACGTCATCCCCTTTCTCGATCCTTCTCCCGTATCCGCCGATTCCACCCTGTTCACTTTCAGTCAGCCGAAGCATGGCGACGTGATCATCTTTCACTACCCGCTGGATCCGACACGCGACTTCGTCAAGAGGGTTATCGGCGTCCCCGGAGACACCATCGAAATTCAACGCGGGCAGGTCTTCAGAAACGGCGTCGCCATCGAAGAGCCTTATGTCTCCAGGCCCGACCATCGCTCCACGGGTGCGGTGGGTGTGCCTGCGGGCGCCTACTACGTCTTGGGTGACAACCGCGCCGTCTCCACCGACTCGCGGGAGTGGGGCATGGTGCCGCTCGAAAACGTAGTCGGCAGGATGTGGTTCCGATACTGGCCGCTCAATCTCGGTTCGAGCGCCAGTTCCGGTACCACGACTTCCCAGTGATCGCACTGAGAAAGACGTCGCGCAGGCTGAGACGCCGATAGCGGCGGTGGACTCTCTTCTAGGCAGATTTAGCCACTCGATCTTTTCCAAGCCCTTACTAACACTAAGAGAGGCCAGCACTCTTCCATTGCGCTTCTAGTTGCGCAAGCCGGCTTTGCGCAAACTCCGTGAACCCGAGAACTCTTGGATGAGAAGAGTATTTCTGTTTGACTTTATCCCACACCACTAAATGAAGGGGATTATCATCGCAAATCCCTTTGACGTGTCCCTTGCTCACCCTTTCGTCCATGGTAACCAAGTAAACGTTAGGCGCAGCGAGTTGAGTAAGCTCACCTACTACTTCCTGCCAGCGTTCACGCAATGTGCGTTTCAGCGATGCCACAACACATATAACGCGATTCTGGTCAAATGCCTTTTCACTGGGGAATACAAAGTCAGTGCGATATCGTCGAGCTTGTTGCTTGAATGAGTATCCTGCGTACTCAAGGAGTAGCGCGAATTGTTGTTCAAAGCTCGCACCGCCACGAGATTTGCGTCCTTGTGAGACTGATAGAAAAGCACGGCGCAGATCCGGATATAGTGATTCCAACAAGACGAATACACCGCGGCGAAACCCCTTCTGTTTGCTTATCTCTTCCGCTGCATCGACACGGGTAGGATTCTCGGCGATCATGCGTCGGGCGATATCCGGTGCATGTTTCCCTTCTTCATACTGCTCATAGAGCGCGAAATTCGTAGCGTTCAACTCCGATAAGAATTCATCGAACCTTGCACGAACTTCCAAGGCTGGTAGATTATGGAGAGCAAGGGACGAGGCAGCTTCCCTCACGATGTCTTCCGATGTTGGAATACGGCGTGCCCTCGTCATGCACTTGACCTTTGAAAGTGTAGGATGTACTCAAAAGTAGTACCCATCGTGATATAGTTGCTCGGCCAACCGAAAATGCCGATGCGGTTCACTATGTTGGTGCGGTCCCAAATGATGACGTTTCTGAACAGATATCCCACTTCTTGCATGGCCGCAATAACCATGCTATGCAATGGGATTCGTTCCTCTTTAGCCCAAAGATCATTCACGTTGATCACAACGTGACCCGACAGTTGTAACGCAGGGCGGAGCGCTGCGAAGATTTCGCCAAGTGATTGACAGTAGCGATCAGGTGTTAGGGTTCCAAGGTCTCGCTCGTCTTGGGAATACTGCTCAACTTTGCCAAACTGGGCATTACGCCTGTCGCTACTCCGACGACTCTTGTTCTTGCGTGCGCGGTTCAGCATATCGGCGTATGGTGGCGAAGTGAATACCAGTTTGACCGTTTCAGGTTCTAGCAAATCCGATATCGTGCGGGCATCCCCTACCACAGCTTCCTGCTTGGCGCCATTGGGCGACGGGAATTCATTCAACCTACTCCGTGCAAGTTCCACGTATGACTCAGAAAGGTCAACACCAACCGCGTTGCGGTTATGCTCACGGGCGGCTACTAAGGTTGTCCCGCTTCCAACAAAGGGATCTACGACCAGTTCGCCTTCATGGGTAAAAAGTTTGATGACATGGATGGCAAGGCCCAGAGGGAAGGCCGCGGGGTGGACGGTCTTATCCCGAATATCTTTTCCATTGTAGTTGAACTGCCAGACGCCAACCTGACTCTTCAACCACTCTTTTGCAGTAAGGCAGTTAATGTGATTCGGAGGGCAGTCGCATGTGCGGGCACTGCCCCACCCGTTACGACCTGTCGGCATTTTCCTCTCTCCTATTTTCAATTACATAGAACACCTGATACCCAGTTCCTGCCCCCATTATTGACAAACTTGCCAAATTTGTCAAATAAGCATTTGACGGGGGAGCCTGTGTCAGTTTGGTAGGTGAAGGTATCACCCCACTTGCCCCGCTCCTCCGGATTGCCGAGCGGCGAGCCGCTGCGCGGGTTCCGACCCCTTATTGGGGAGGGGGTTGAGTCGGGTCGTATCAAGTTTATTGACTCGTATGTTGTTAGGGGTGGAAAAAGTTTTTTGAAATACCTGCACCTTCTGCACCCTCTGCACCCGTCAAAGCTGAGAGAGGATCGGTCCAGCTTTGGGAGACGGGGCATTTTTGGGAAGTCATTCCTGCTCCCTACCTGCACCTTCTGCACCCGTTTGTGTTGTCTCGGGAATTAGCCGGATGCCCTTGAACAGGCGGCGTCCGTTGGAATTGCGCGTTTTGACTCTGAAGATGTCCCAGACGGAGGTGTAGAGTCGGTGGGCGCTGACTGGGTTGTGGCGGTTGGCCGCGCACCAGTCTTTGTATGCGGCGTAGAGGTCGGCGAGGATGCTTCTGAGCCTGTCGTTGGCGGGGACGTATCGTCCGAGGTCCGGGTCGTAGATGAAGGGGTCGTGTCCGTCGGAGGCGAATATGTAGCCCTTCTTCTTGAGTGGATAGGTGGCGTGGGCGTAGGTCCAGGCCGGAGGTTGGAATGAGAACTTGTCGAATTCGGAGAGGAGGCTTTTGATTTCCGGGTCGAGCATGGTCTTATCACCTTTGGGTTGGGTATCAGGGAACCGATATGTTCTATGATATTGGGGAACGGCGGTTCGTGTCAAGGGGGTGTCTGAACTCGAGATTCACCGCCTGACGATGGTATTGCGGTGTCGGCGGGTGTGGGCGAGACGCCCGCGCTCCTACGGGCATCCGGGTATTAGGTGGTGGATTTCGGCGCTTCCCCCGTCCTTGACACCGATGCGCGTGTGGCTTATCGTATGTGCTAGGCATTTTAGAATGGTTCCAATACATTAGCGACTCTATGAACGCCGTCTCGACTCGCATCCCCCATCTGATCTGCCTGAGTTGCCGCTCGGTTGAGGACGTGAACGACTTGAGTTCTCAGGACGACTCTCTCCGCGAAGTATCGGCGGCGGCAGACCGCTGCGTCGTCGTCCGTCCCGAATGTCAGGAAGGAAACTCTGAAAGCTAACATATATTAAGGAAGGAGGATATTCATGATCAGCAGGGAAGACGTCGCGCTGATGTCTCACCTCATGCGGCGCGCCGGATTTGGCGCCTCAAGGGATGAGGTCGAGCGCCACTGCGAGATGGGATATGAGGAGACTGTCGAAATGCTCCTCGATCCCCGGAACCGGCCGCCGGTGGACGAATACTCGCTCTACAGGTATCACCCTATCACCGAGGTCCCGGGCGGCGCGGCGGATCCCGGACAGGCCAATTGGCTGTACTGGATGATCACGACCCAGCGTCCGCTCGAAGAAAAGATGGCGCTGTTCTGGCACCACGTATTCGCCACCGGCAACGCCAAGGTGGACAACTGCAACCACCTCCTGGAGCAGATCGACATGTTCCGCGAGTATGGGATGGGCAACTACCGCGACCTGCTCATCCAACTCGCCCGAAATCCAGCCATGATCTACTGGCTCGACAACAACGAAAACCACAAGCGCGCCCCGAATGAGAACTGGGGCCGCGAGCTCCTGGAGTTGTTCAGCCTGGGCGTCGGCCACTACACCGAGACCGATGTGTTCGAGTGCTCGCGAGCGTTCACGGGATGGACCATCGACGCCAAGATGCCCAGGTACCCCTACGGACGTTACAAGTGGCAGTTCGTCTTCAGGCCCGAAGACCACGACTTCACCGAGAAGACTTTCCTCGGACACACCGGCAACTTCGACGGCGAGGACATTATAGACATCATCCTCCAGCAGGAGGCGTGCCCCCGGTTCATCACCCGACACTTGTACAACTTCTTCGTCGCCGACGAACCGCAGGTGCCCGCCTGGAACATCGAAGAGCCTCGCAATCCCGAGGCGATAGAGGAACTGTCCCGGACCTTCGTCGAGAGCGGCTACGAAATCAAACCGGTACTGCGCCAACTCTTCAACTCCGACTACTTCAAGGAGTCCCAGTACCGGAAGGTGAAGAGCCCGGCCGAAGTGGTCGTTGGAACTCTCCGGCTGACTAAGGACATGACCGGCCCGGACCCCCGTCTTGAGGCTTTCGGCAAGGAGCCGGGCTACATGGGCCAGGCCATTCTCGACCCGCCGAGCGTCGAGGGCTGGCACACCGGCCAAGAGTGGATCAACAGCGGCTCGCTGGTCAAGCGGGTCAACTTCGTCGCCGACCGCGTCAGCAATCCCGACCTGCCCGGCGTCAGGGAGATGATCGACTACGTCGGCTCCAACGGGGCTGCCATGACCGCGGACGAGATGGTCGAGCGCTGCCTCGACGTCATGGGGCCTCTGGACGTGGACGAACTCACCCACGCCGAACTGGTCTCGCACGTCTCCGCCGGCGGAGACGTCGAGGTCGGCTCGGACGAATTCGCCACCCGCGCAGCCGAGACCTTCGCGCTGGTCGCCTCCACCAGGGAGTACCAGTTCGGATAGAATACACGGGACAAACGCGCCGCGCGCCTAAGAAGGCCACACGGTAGGCCATAAGGAGGCCCATAAGGAGGATAGACGATGGCTGTCAACGGAAACGGCAAGCCCCCGGTACTGGTCGTGCTCCAGCTTACCGGCGGGAACGACTACTTCAACACGGTCATTCCGTACAACGACGAACGCTACTTCGACAGCAGGCCGTCGCTTCAGATCCCGCAGGAGCGCGTCCTCAAGCTGGACGACGACCTGGGGTTCCACCCGGCCATGGGGCCGATGAAGGACATCTACGAGCAGGGCGACATGGCCATCGTACACGGCATCGGATACGCCAACTCGCCGAGGTCTCACTTCCGCTCGATGGATATTTGGCACACGTGCGAGCCGGACAAGGTCGGCACCGAGGGCTGGCTGGGCCGCGCGCTGCGCGATCTGGATCCCGATGGCGAGAACCCGGTCACGGGCGTCAACATCGGTCAGGCGCTGCCCAGAGCGCTGGTCGCTCCCGGCGTGTCGGTCGCTTCCGTCGCAGACCTCGCAACCTACGGCCTGCTCACCAGCATCGAGGAGCGCGAGCAGCGAAACAAGATGCTGGAGCGTTTCTCCAACATGTACGGCCCAGCCGTCGGCAGCGGCCCCGTCATGGACTATCTAGGACAGACCGGCCTCGACGCCCTGAAGGGCGCGGACATTCTCAAGGTCGCGCCCGAAAAATACGAGTCCGGCGTAGAGTACGGCTCCACTCCGGTCGCCTCCAAGCTCCGCGACATCGCGCAGATACACACCGCCGACGTCGGCACGCGCATCTTCTACTGCGACTACGGCTCGTTCGACACCCACGCCGCTCAGGCAACGACGCACGCCCAGTTGTGGCAGGATGTGTCAGGGGCGGTCGCCGACTTCTGGGACGACCTCAGAGAGCACGACGCCGACAACAACGTCGTCATGTTCATGTTCAGCGAGTTCGGGCGCCGAGTCCGAGACAACGGCTCCGGCACCGATCACGGCGCCGCCGGAGTCGCGTTCGCCATCGGTCCAAGCGTCGAGGGCGGCATGTACTCCGAGTACCCGGAGACTAGGCCGGAGGCGCTGGAGCAAGGCGATCTGGTGCCGAACCAGGACTACCGTGGAGTGTACTCTACGATCGTGGAAGATCACCTCCACCTTGAGGCGGCCCCAATCGTCAACGGCCAGTTCGAGTCGCCCCGCTTCCTGGGCAACGGACACTAGACCTCATGGTAGCCGCAATCGATCACGTCGAAACCAGCCGTACCCTCATCCGGCAGGCCGATGATGAGCTCGCCAAGGGCGACCTGCTCCAAGCGTCCGAGAAGGGATGGGGAGCCGCGGCCCATGCCATGAAGGGCATAGCCAGGTCGCGCGGCTGGCCACACGGCCATCACAGGGAACTGTTCATGGTGGCCGACAAATTGGTGGCGGAAACGGGTCAACGAGAGATCCGCACACTGTTTCAGGTCGCCAGCGCTACGCATCAGAACTTCTACGAAGGCTGGTTGACCTCTGAAGCCGCCGCAAGCAACTTGGCGGATATCAGATATCTCCTCGAAATACTGGACATTCTCCCACCACTCAGCCGGAGGTGAGACCATGCTAACTACGACCGTAGCCGGCAGAACCTGGAACTTCAGCCATGCGATCGGCAGGAACGCCGCCGCCGGAAACGGCTTCACCCAACCGGTCTCCGTTGCCGCCGGACCCGGGGGCGTGCTATACGTCCTCAGCCGAGGCCAGGAGGGCGTCGGCGGTGTCACCGCCAATAACAAGCGCATCGGCAAGGTGACCATCGACGAGGAGTTTATCAGCGACTTCGCTCGCGGCATGACCTGGCCGGTGAGCCTCGCTCTGGACTCCGACGGAAACCTCTACTGCTCCGAAGAGTTTCTCAACAAGATATACGTCTTCAACGAGGACGGCGAGCAGATTGGCGAGTGGGGCGAGGCCGGAACCGGCGAAGGCCGGATGAACGGCCCGTCCGGCATCGCCGTAGATAGCAGCGACAATCTGCTGGTCGCGGACTCCAAGAGCAGCCGCGTTCAGAGGTTCACCACGGACGGCGAGTTCATCGGAGCGTTCGGCGAGGGCCACCTGGACCGGCCCTGGGGCATCGGCGTGGATGCGGACGACAACGTGTACGTCGCCGACTGGGGCAACAGCCGCGTCCGGAAGTTCACTCCCGACGGCGACCTCGCCTTGACCTTCGGCGGCCCTGACCTCCAGGACGGCGGTGACTTGGATCACCCCGCCGACGTCGCGGTCGATAGCGAGGGCGACGTGTACGTGTCGGACTGGGGCAACAAGAGGGTGCAGATATACGACCCGGACGGATCGATAATAACCGCGCTCTACGGCGACGCCATAGAGTTCAGCAAGTGGGCGGCAGAGGTCATCAACTCCAACCCCGACGGGCAGAAGGCATACCGCCGCGTCACCGACAAGACCCCGATGGGGCTGTTCGAGAGACCCGTCGGCCTTGACATAGACTCCGAAGACCGCATTATCATCACCGACTCGACGCGCGGCAGGCTCCAAATCTACGCCAAAGAAAAAGACTACATGGACCCGCAATTCAACCTCTAGGCGTCACCCTCACGTCAACGCCACCGGATCCACGTCCGCCGCCCATCCCTGTGGAATGTCAACACGCTCAAACAGCTCTCTGGGCTTTCGTCCTCTCAGAACTATGTGCCACCTGTACCTGCCCCGAAGTCTGGGCGGATACGGCGGCGTAGGCCCCAGAACCTCGACGTTCGTAAGATCCGCGTCACGCTGAGCCGCTCGCAGCGATTCGGCCAACTCAATCGCCCTCGACTCGCACACCGCGTTGTTGGTATGAGAGTGCAGCAGCCGAATCAGCCGAGAGTACGGCGGATTGCCGTGCTCGTGCCGACGCTGCATCTCCGCCATGTAGAAGCCCTGATAGTCCTGCGCCGCCGCCGCTCTTATCGCGTAGTTGTCCGGCTGGTACGTCTGAAAGACGACGTTTCCCGGATCGCTCCCCCGTCCGGCGCGCCCCGCGACCTGGCAGAGCAACTGAAATGTCCGCTCCCCCGACCGATAATCTGGGATCGTCAGGCCGATGTCCGCCAGCACGACGCCGACCAGCGTCACGCCCGGCAGGTGCAAGCCTTTGGCGATCATCTGCGTCCCGACCAGCACATCCGCCTCCCGGTTCCTGAAAGTTGCGAGTACCTCCTCGTACTCTCGCGGGTAGCGCGTCGCATCCCTGTCCCATCGGATGACCCTGGCCTGCGGAAACTGCTCTTCAACGTGCCGCGCCACCGATTGCGTCCCTATCCCGTAGAAACTGAGCCGGTATGCCAAACACTCCGGGCAGCTATCCGGCACGCGCCGCTTCCGTCCGCAATAGTGGCACATCAGCCGCTGCGCCGCGCGATGGTACGTCAGAGGCACGTCACAGCCCCCGCAACTCAGGCTGTGGCCGCAGCTCCTGCACTGCATCTGCGATGCCGTCCCCCGCCTGTTGAGGAACATGATGGCCTGTTTGCCCGAGTCGAGGCACGATTCCAGCGACGCCCGCAGCCTGCGCGAGAAGATGTCCGCGTTGCCCTCCCGAAGCTCCGTCCGCATGTCCACCACCTCAACCGTTGGCAAAGACGCAATAGCTGTCGCACCGTCTGCGTCGCGCCTGAGACGGTCCGGAAGAAGGTGAAGGCCGTACCTCTTTCGCCGCCCCCGGAAGTACGATCCCACGTCCGGCGACGCGCTGCCCAGCAGCGTGACCGAGCCGGCGAGCCGTCCCAACGCCATGGCGACGTCTCGCGCGTGATAGCGCGGCTGAGCGTCGTGCTGCTTGTACGTCCACTCATGCTCCTCGTCCAGAACCACCAGGCCGGGCTTGGACACCGGCGCGAACACCGCGCTCCGAGATCCGACGACGACGGAGTACTCTCCCGCCTTGATCGCCCACCACTGGTCGAGCCTCTGGCCCGCGGTCAGTCCGCTGTGGAGTACCGCGACTTTGCCCGGGAATCTGCCCGCGAACCGCTCAATCGTTTGCGGAGTCAGCGCGATCTCGGGCACCATCACGATGGCCTGCCTGCCGAGTCTCAGACACTCCTCGACGGCGGCGAGGTATATCTCCGTCTTGCCGCTTCCTGTGACTCCTTGAACGAGGAACGTCCTCGGAAGACGTTCAGTATCGCGGAGCGATCGGACCACATCCGAGACCACCGCGCGCTGTCCCTCGGTCAGCGTAACCCTCTCGCCGGGCTCGAAAACTCGCCCCTCAAGAGGGTCGCGGAGAACTTGCGCCCGGTCCACCTCGACGAACCGTTTCTTGATAAGCGCGGAGACGACGCTGCCGCCAAACTCTCGCCGCGCCTCGACGGCCCCGATCGACTCGTCCGACTCAGCCAATAGTGTGATAAGCTCCGACTGACGCGGAGCTCTCCTTCCCTCGGCAAAAAGCCATCGGAAGATCTCCTCCTTCGCCCCCTTGCGGACTCTGATGCTTTCGACGAACCGAGCTTGGGCCGCTGGCTTAGTCGTGCGGATCTGTCTCGCCAGAACGCGGCGGTTCACTAGACTGCCTACCGAACTCCGCGCCCACTCGCCAAGCCTAGATACCAAGCTGTCTATCTCGGTTGGCCCGCGTCTCTCAACCTCGTCGATCACTCTGCGCTGCGCACCGGTGACCGAGAGCGACTTCGTATCCTCGACCTCAGGCGAGATCGTCAAGTAGGTGCGCGGTCTCCGACGTCCGCCCGGCGGCAGCATCGGCGCAGCGGCCTCGAACAACGAGCATACATAGTGATCGCTGACCCAACGGGCGAGAGAGAGGTGTAGTGAATCCAGCGCCGGCACGGGGGACGTGACCTCCAGCACCGGACGAGTCTGGTCGTCCGACACCTGGGAGGTGGGGGAGAGGCTGAATACGATGCCTTGGAGCATTCGAGGTCCGAACGGCACGCGAACTAGATGGCCCGGCGCCAACTCCATGCTTTCGGGAATCGAGTAACTGAACGTCTGGGAGTGTCCGGTGGAGACGTCAACGGCAACTTCGGCGTATCTCATAAGACCCCCGAACCGTCATTCCCCTCAAAATAGCCCCACTGTAGGAGCAACCCTTGTGGTTGCCCAATATCGCGGATGACCGTCCGACTTATCTCCGCGCTCGCTCCCGACGGTCCTCCTTGATGCGCGCCGCACGACCCGACCTGCCCCGAAGGTAATACAGTCGCGCTCGCCGGACGCGGCCACGACGGACGAGCTTGACGTACTCCACGTTTCGCGAGTGCATCATAAAGGTGCGTTCGACGCCGATGTCGTAGCTTACGCGGCGAACGGTGAACGACTCGCTCGGACCGCCTCCGCGAACTCGAATCACCACCCCTTCAAATACCTGCGTGCGGGTGCGGTTGGCTTCCGTCACCCGAACGCCCACCTGAACGGTGTCGCCGGGGGTAAAACGGTCGATGTTTTCGTTTGGCTTGAGCTTGACAAGCTCGTGAGCTTCCATTGGTCTCTTCCTGCGCAACGTTGAGTCCGCCGTGTGGCGCAGGTCAATTGTACAGGCAGGGGGCGCATGGGTTCAAGGTGGGGCGGGCAGTAGTGGGTCGGGTGTCCACGAAGGACGCAAAGGGGCGCGAAGAGGGTAGCGGAGGCATTGGTGGGGAAGGGGAGACTCGAACTCCCACGCCTCTCGGCACATGATCCTAAGTCATGCTCGTCTACCAGTTCCGACACTTCCCCACGGGGTATGTGGTCTATTATATCCATGTCGGATTGCGGGTGTCGAAAGTAGTCGGCAGTCTTGAGCGTGTTTGTGGTGTCCCATGCCCTCAGTCCTCAAAAAGCGCTATTATATTTCAGTCAAGCCAAAATCCAACCGAGGTGATACCAGAGATGGCAAAGCAGTTTCAGTTCGATGTAGATGCGCGACGCGAGCTGATGTCCGGAATCGACACGTTGGTCGCGGCCGTCGGAGTTACGCTTGGACCGGGTGGAAGGAATGTAGTGCTGGATAAGGAGTTCGGTCCGCCGCACGTATGCAGCGACGGAGTCACGATCGCCAGGGAGATCGAACTCAAAGACCCGTTCCCGAACATGGGCGTGCAGCTTGTCAAAGAGGCGTCCAGCAAGACCAACGACGACGTTGGCGATGGCACAACCACATCCACGGTGGTCGCCCAAGCCATGATCAGGGACGGCTTCAGAAATCTGGCCGCCGGGGCCGACCCGATGGCCCTCAAGTGCGGACTGGAGATCGCGGTTGACGGAATCAGGAGCGAGATACGCGGCATGGCGCGGCCGGTGAGCGGCAAGGAGCAGATCAACCAGGTCGCCGTCCTGTCCGCCCACGACGAGGAGATGGGCAACCTGATCGCGGACGTGATGGACAGCGTCGGCTCGCAGGGCATTGTCAGCGTCGAAGAGTCCAAGGGACTGGGCTACGAGGTCGAGTACGTCGAGGGGATGCAGGTGGACCGTGGATACCTCTCCCCCTACTTCGTCACCGACAAGGACCGCATGACCGTCGAAATCGAAGGCGCCTACATCATGGTCACCTCATCCAAGCTCTCGGCGGTCAGCGACCTGCTGCCCGTCTTGGAGCAGGTCTCCACGGTGTCCAAGAACATCGTCATCGTCGCTGAGGACGTGGAAGGCGAGGCGCTCGCGACCCTCGTGGTGAACAATCTCAGGGGCGCGCTGAACTGCCTGGCGATAAAGGCGCCCGCGTTCGGCGACCGGCGCAAGGCCATTCTGGAAGACATGGCGGTCCTGTTCGGCTGCCAGGTGATCAGCGAGGACACAGGACGAAGCCTCGACTCCATCACCGTCGCCGACCTCGGACGCTGCCGCAGGGTCATCGCCGACAAGGACAACACGACCTTCGTCGATGGCGGCGGCTCCCAGGAAGACCTGGAGGCTCGCGTCCGGCAGATACGCGCGCAGGCGGAGGACACCACGTCCGACTACGACAGGGAGAAGTTGGAGGAGCGCGCCGCCAAGCTGTCGGGCGGGGTCTCGGTGTTGAAGGTCGGCGCGGCAACCGAGATCGAGCTAAGAGAGAAGAAGCAGCGGCTGGAAGACGCGCTGTCGGCGACCCGCGCGGCGATGGAGGAGGGAATCGTCCCCGGCGGAGGCACGGCGCTGCTCAGGGCCGCGCAGAAGGCATCGGCCAACATAGAGGCGGAGGGAGACGTCCGCACCGGCGTCAGCGTCGTCATGCGCGCCGTCGAAGAGCCGGTCAGGGTGATCTCGGAGAACGCGGGACTTAGTGGGGAGGTTGTGCTGCACCGGGTCACAAGCCAGGAAGACGATTTCGGCTTCGACGCCGAAACGCAGCAGTACGGCAGCATGTTGGAACTTGGGATAGTCGATCCCGCCAAGGTGACGCGCTCGGCATTGGAGAACGCGGCGAGCGTCGCGGGCATGGTGTTGACCACGGAGTCGCTGATTACGGAGCTCAACCCGATGAAGTTGCCGGCCCCGTATGATGACTAGGGGTTAGAGGCGAACAGGAAACCAATCATGGAAACATTCCGAGTACAACTTGAAATCGGCGACCCCGGAGGCCAGCGTTTCGAGCAGGTCGAGGCGCTGGTGGACTCCGGCGCGACTTACACGTTCATCCCGCGCTCCCTCCTCGGAGACTTGGGCGTTCAGCCGCATCGCACGATGTCTTTCCAGATGGCGGACGGTACCCGCATACGGCGCGACTTTGGCCGTACATGGCTCAGGCTGGACGGCGGGCAGGAGGTCTCGCCCGTGATCTTCGGAGACGATGAAGTCACTCCATTGCTCGGCGCGGTGACGCTTGAGATATTCGGACTCGGGATAGACCCGGTGAACACGCGGCTCGTGCCCGTCACCGCATTGGTCTAAAGGTGAACGACCATGACAACCGCCAAAACCAAGTTGCTGACCGCCGATGACCTGCTGCGCCTGGATAGTGAGGGCATCGAGGGCGATCTGATACGCGGGGTTCTTCACAGAATCAACAGAGCTGGCAGTGTGATTCGCGGCACAACCGTCGTGAACTTAGGAATGGAATTGTACCAGTTCGTCAAGCCACCCAAGTTGGGAACCCTGCTCATGGGGCGTCCTGGCGTTCAACTGGAGCGTGACCCGGACACGGTTCTAGGAGCCAAGCTGGTGTACATCGCGGCGGGAAGGATGCCTGCGGACACGGACCCTTTCGGATACCCCGAGGTCGCTCCGGACCTGGTGGTGGATGTATCATCGAACAAGGATGACGACCTGCGAATGCTTCACGAGAAGGCGCTGAGGTAGACCAGTTTCGGCGTCAAGCTCGTGTGGGTAGCGCACCCTGACAAGAGTATGAGAACAGTGGACGTATATCGCCTCGGCGACCCCTTGACGACTCTCGCCGAGGGTGACACTCTTGACGGCGGCGACACGCTGCCCGGCTTCACCTGCAACGTGAAGGACATTTTCAGCATCTAAGTACATCGGAGGCATCAGGTTACGAACATGGGCATTTTCAGCATCCAACTCCAGCGCGCCAAAACCGTTTTAGCGAGTTGCCGCGTATAGACTACTGAGGTATGAATGTCTAACGAGACGGAAAACACCAACCCGGACTCCACTGAGCCGTCGGCGTCGGACTCCGACGCCGCTATACAGGTCAAGGGCGTCACCAAGCGGTTCGGCGCACACGTGGCCGTGGATAACCTGTCGTTCGACGTCCGCAAGGGTGAGATCGTCGGCTTCCTCGGACCGAACGGCTCAGGCAAGACCACGACCATGCGGATGCTCACGTCCTACTATACCCCGGACATCGGCAGCATGGCCGTCAACGGCATGGATACCCAGGAAAACGACATCCAGACCCGCGCCGCCATTGGGTATCTCCCGGAGAACAACCCTCTGTATGAAGACATGCTGGTGTCCGAGTACCTCGCTTTCGTGGCCGAGTTGCGCGGGCTGTCCGGCGCCGAACGCCGATCCAACATGGACCTGACCGTCGATGAGACCGGCATCCAGGACGTGTTCTACCGCCCCATCCACGAGCTATCTAAGGGGTACCATCAGCGCGTTGGGCTGGCCCAGGCGATTCTTCACAGGCCCTCCGTGCTGGTGCTCGACGAGCCGACCGAGGGACTCGACCCCAACCAGCGCATCACCATCCGAGACCTCATCCGTCACCTCGGCGGCGAGCGGACGGTGCTGCTCAGCACTCACGTAATGCAGGAGGTCGAGAACACCTGCGAAAGGGTGCTAGTAATCAGCCGGGGCAAGCTGGTCGCCAACAGCCCCGTACATAACCTCTTGCAGCAAGCGCTCGAATTGAGGAGCGTTCAGCTTGAGGTCGAAGGAAATGGCATAGAAGCCGGACTCGCCGGGATCGACGGAATCACCGGAGTCGAAAGCCAGGGAGTCGAGAACGGGCGGAAGAGCTACCTGCTGTCCGTCTCAGCGGACGCCGACCCCAGGGCTGACATATTCAGACTGGCCAAGTCCAAGAACTGGACGCTGTGGGAGCTTCACGAAGAGCGGCCGCGGCTCGAAGACGTCTTCCACAACCTGACGGCGGCGGCAGAGTCCGCCCGCGACGAGTGAATGGACGAGTGATTACCCGATGCGTTCGCCGCTGCTAGCGCTCATAAAGAAGGACATCAAGGGCTATTTCGACCAGCCCGCGGCCTACATTCTCATAGTGCCCTTCGTCGCCGTACTGTCCTACGTATTCTTCAGCCAAGCGCTGCTGACCGCTGAGGCATCGCTCAGGCCCCTGTTTACCGTTGACTTCGAGATCCAGAACCCGTCCCTCCCCTGGCTGCTGGCCCTATTCGTGCCCGCGGCCACTATGAGGCTTCTAGCCGAGGAGAACCGCGACGGCACGTTGGAGTCGTTGCTAACCCATCCAATTCGCAGTTGGACCGTTCTGATCTCAAAGTTCCTCTCCGGGTTCATCTTCGTAACATTCGCCATCGTCGCCACGATAGGGATTCCCATTGCGGTTCAGACCGCCGGAAATCTGGACATCGGCGCGGCCATCGGACAGTACGTCGGCAGCCTGTTCTTGGCCGCCGCCTTCGTGGCGATCGGCCTCTTCACCTCCAGCTTCACCCGAAACCAGATCGTCGCGTTCATCGTCGGGCTTTCGGTAACGATGGTCCTGATGATCATGGGACTGGATATCGTCGCGGTCACGCTGCCCCAGCGTCTGGCGTCGCTGTTGCAGGCTCTCAGCCCGGTCACGCACTTTGCGAGCATAGCGCGCGGCGTAATCTACCTCCGCGACGTCCTCTACTTCGTCGCCTTGGTTTCTACCTTCCTCAGCGCCACGTTCCTCGTCATCAGGGGACGCACGCTGAGCCATCAGTCCCAGCAGTACCGAAACCTCCGGCTTGGGACGGTTGGGCTGATCATATTCAGCGTGCTTATCGGATGGTCGGGCAACTCCATCGGAGGCAGGATAGACCTCACGGAAGACAAGCTGTTCACGATGAGCCCCGCCACTGCCGACATACTCTCCGGTCTGGACGACATCCTGACGGTCGAACTGTTCGAGTCGAGAGAGCCGCCCGTACAGGTCGCCCTGACCGCGCGGGACGTGGGCGACTTCTTGGAAGATTTCGCCGCCAGTTCCGGCGGGCGAGTCAAACTGGTCAGGAGGTTCCCCGAAGACGACGAAGACGAGGCGCGCAAGGCGCAGATCGCGGGCGTCCCCCCGGTCCAGTTCAACGTCCAGAGCCAGGGAGAGCTCCAGATCAAGACCGGCTACCTCGGTCTCGCCATGACCTACATAGACCAGCGCGAAATCGTGCCGTTCATCAACTCCTTCGACGGGTTCGAGTATCGGCTAGCGTCCCTGGCCAACAAGATGCTGGACGACCAGAAGAAGACCGTCGCCTTCCTCGTCGGGCACGGCGAGAGCGGCCCATCCGACGCCTACCAGGGCATCGGCAGGCTGCTGTCAGACTCATACAATGTCATAGAGTTGGACGGCTCCGAACAGCCGGTTGTGGACTTCTCCGCGGTGGACGTGCTGATTATCGGCGGCCCTGCGAGGTCGGTGCCGGATGAGACCGTGGCGGCCCTGCGAGAGTATCTCAACAACGGCGGCAAGGCCATGCTGCTGATCGACTCGGTCATCATCGACCAGCAGCGGTTCGTCGCCGTGCCGAACCGCAACAGCTTCGGCTACTTTGCCGCCGAGTACGGCGTCTCCGTCGAAAACGACCTCGTATTCGATCTTCAATCCAACGAAACGCTCCAGTTCGGCACGCAGATGGGTAGCGTTTACCTGCCATATCCATTCTGGATACGGGCGCCCGTGATAGATAAGAAAGTGGCCGGAAACGTCGAATCCGCCGTGTTGCCGTGGGCAAGCTCCATCGGCATACTTGAGGCGAGCCGCGACAGCATAGACGTGGTGCCCATACTGGAGACCACCGAGTTCGCCGCGCTCGACCTGAACTACGCCAACGTCCAGCCGAATTCACCCGTGTTCAACGAAGTGACCAGAGACAACCTTTTCCCAAGCCTGGTCGCCGTGGCCGTGTCCGAGAAGGGGAATGCCGAGGGTGACGGGGCGTTCAGGCTCGTAGTCGTGGGAGACTCCGAGTGGCTGTCCGACATCATTCTCTCAAGGACCGAGACCAACGCCGCCCTCGCGCTGAATCTCGTTGACTGGCTCGCGCAGGAAGACAAGCTCGCCGCCGTCCGCTCTAAGGTCGTGTCCTCGCGGGACCTTCTGTTCTCATCCCCGACGCACGAGAATGTTTCCCGTTGGGTGAACATAGCGGGCGTTCCGCTGCTGGTTGTGGCGATCGGCCTCGTGAGATCGGTGCGCCGGCGCAGGTTCGGGTTTACCCTCTATGGACAGCGACCATCCAGAACTCGACGCGGTCGCCGCGACGATGAACCGAGCCAGGAGGACTCCGAATGAAGAGCCGACAGGTCGGCTACGTCCTGATGGCCTTGATCGCGGTCGGCATTGCCGGCCTGCTGTTTCGTGTGATCGCGGGCGACTCGGATGAGATAGTCCTCGAAGGCATCGTCGAGGTCTCGCAGTTCTCCAGCGACCGTATCCTCGTGGAGGGAAACGGACTCCAGACTGAGATCCAGCGTCTCGGTGAACCGGAAGAGCAGAAGTGGTTCGTCGACGATCAACTCGTGTTCGAGCCGCTGTTGCAAGCCTTCTGGCAGGCGGTCACCGATCTGAATGACGCCCAGCTCGTCTCCACGAATCCCGATAACCACCCCAGGATGGGAGTCGTCCAGGGAGACGCCATAGAGGTCTCTTTCTTCCAAGACCGGCGCTCGCTTCAGGAGAAGTTCATCGTTGGAACTTGGAAGCCCGATGTCCGCCTGTGCTATGTGAGGCGCGCCGGACACGACGAGACCTACGGAATACCGTGCCCAGGCGGAAACATCTTCAATCCGGACCCCAACCAGTGGAAGAACCCCGTGGTCGCCTCGGTCCCGCCCAGCGAGATACGAGAACTGCAATTCACGTACCCGGACGAGCAGTTCGCTATCAGGACCAACGATGACGGCGAGTGGGTCGTTTTGGATATGGAAGGAAACGAAAAACCGGTCAACCCCATGGCGCTCCAGAGCATCATGGCGTCGCTTCAGGTAGTAATCGCGTCCGGGTTTGCGAGCGACGAAGAGGCAGAGGAACTGAATTTCACCCTGCCGGACGTCGATCTCCGAATCATAACGCATGAGGAAGCATCGACGCCCACGACGCGGCTGAGGTTCCTGCTGCGAGACGACGGCCATTTCTACGTCCGCCAGCCCACGACACGGACGGTGTACATCATGGACGGGCAGCGCGCCGCCCAGATGCTGTTCCGACTCAGCCAGGTCGTGGACGAGACGGCAGAGAACTAACTCCTCAACCTTGCTCCCGCTCCATGTCGGGTTCCGGCTGACAGAGCAGGTCATCCTCCGCTTCGTCACTTGACCTGTTATTCCGCCGCGCGTGACCCAAGACCGCGTGCCCGAACGTGATCATCCCCAGCGCCCCCATAGCCAACGCCGTCTCCAGGTCATCCCTGAAATACCGCATCGCTATCGCTATGACGACCATGTACCCCGCCGGTATGTTCAGCAGGGAGGTGTACCGCATCTTCTGTCCGCCGAGGGCGACCAGAGACGCGAAAGCGACGCCGATGATTCCGTATTCTGGGAATGCCGCGAGCGTTACCCCGCCAAGCACCACAAATCCGTCCCCGCCCTTGAACCCTGTGAACACTGAGTTCCACTGGCCGACCACCGCCGCCGCGGCAGGGACCACCAGCCAGACCCCTTCCACGCCCAAGAACTGCTGCGCGACGAAGATCGTGATGATCCCCTTCGACATGTCGCCCAGGAAGACGACGACCGCCGGAACCTTCCCTACCGCGCGCATGACGTTGGTCGCGCCCGCCAGGCCCGTGCCGGTCTTGAAGATATCGACGCCGCTGCGCCTGCTCAGACGGTCAGCGAGAGGCATCGCGCCCAGCAGGTAGCCGACCGCCACGGCCGACAGAAGGCCCCAAGCATTCGGAATCGCTATATCAGGCATCGGTCTTCGTCCAAGCAGTCTAATGTCTTGTCGGTGTCAGTTAGATTGTACCATCTAACGGCGCTTGTACAACATCACAATCGGCGAAAACCGGAGTCTGTTTTCGGTTTGGTGGAAATGTCCATGCACAAGCGCCCCGTGGCGTATGCTATACTCTGTACCTATCCGACTTCATGGAGTCTTTAGCCTTGACTGAAATCCTCGCCCGTGTCAGCGCGCGAAGACCCTGGCTGACCATCGGCATCTGGCTGGTGGTTCTCGTGGTCGCGCTCGCGTTGGCCGGCTCTCTGCTGGCGGATGCCACCACGACGGACTTCCGACTCTCCGGCAGGTACGAATCCGAGCGCGCCGCCGCCTTGCTCGAAGACAGGCTGCGAGGGCCTGAAAAGCTGGCAGAGATCGTCATCGTCCAGTCTCCGTCCCTGACGGTGGATGATGACGCATTCCAAGCCAAGGTGGACGCGGTCCATTCGGCCATCTCCGCGCTGGGCCCCGAGACCATATCCGGCGGGATTAGCGACTCCCCTCTGTTCCACTACTATCAGGCTATCGCGGCAGGCCCACTCATCGCGCCCGAAGATCTCCAGAGGCTGCTGCCGCTGCTGGTTTCCGCCGACCGTCGGACCGTTCTCATACACTACACGCTAACCGGAACCGCGCAGGAGGCCACTGAAAACGTCGAGGACGTTATTCACATAGTCGAAGAGGCGAACGAGGTTGACGACTTTCGCGTGCTGATCGGCGGAGACGCCAGCGTAGCATTCGAGAACAACGAGCTTGCCTTGCACGACCTCGAGAGAGGCGAACGCTTCGGGGTGCCGGTCGCGCTGCTGGTTCTGCTTCTGCTCTTCGGCGCCGTCGTCGCGACTATGCTTCCCCTCGGCCTCGCGATCGTCGCCATCGTCGTCGCGCTCGCCGCCGTCGCAGTCATCGGCCAATTCAACCAGTTGGTCTTCTTCGTCACTTTGATGGTGGTAATGATCGGCCTGGCGGTGGGAATAGACTACTCACTGCTGATCGTGTCCCGTTTCAAGGAGGAGATGGAGCACGGCCTGGATCCGAAGGACGCGGTCGCCAGGACTGGCAATACCGCCGGGCGCACCGTGTTCTTCAGCGGTGCGACTGTCGTCCTCGCCCTTGTAGGGCTGCTGATAGTCCCCGCGTCTTTCTACCAGTCGCTCGCTCTGGGCGCGATACTCGTCGTGCTCGCGTCGCTGGCGGCGACCCTTACGCTGCTGCCCGCCGTGCTCGCGCTGCTCGGCCCCAGGGTGGACATGCTGTCCATCCCGTTCCTCCAGAGATTCGCGCTCAAAACCCCCGAGGAGACCGAGCATGGATTCTGGGAATCTATTACCCGCGCCGTAACGAGGTTCCCTGTCGTCAGCATCCTACTCGTCGGCGTTCCTATGGTCTTGGTGGCGCTCTTCTACTTCAACGTCGGAGCCTTAGGCATAGACGGCATCCAGACCGGACTCAACGACGTCAACACCTATCCCGACAGCGCCAAGACCAAAGAAGCCTTCATACTGCTCGGAGAGGAGTTCTCAGTCGGAGAGGTCAGCCCCGCCGGGGTTCTCAGTCCCGCCGAGATAGTCATCGACGGAGACATAAACGATCCTCGCGTGCAGGAGGCGATCCAGCGGCTCCAAATGTCCATCATGGACTCCCCCGACTTCCCCGTTCCGCCCACGCTGGAGGTCAACGACTCCGGAGACCTCGCCCTTATGACCCTCCCGTTCCCGGGAGAGTCCTTCAGCCGCGCCGCCACCGAGGACATGGCCACTCTACGCGAGGAGCTAATCCCCGCCGCGTTCGACGGCGTTCCCGCCGAGGTCCACGTCGGCGGCCTCACCGCCGAGTCCGCCGACTTCTACGGCATCGTCGATATTTACACCCCCATCGTCTTTGCCTTCGTGCTTGGCCTCAGTTTCATCATCCTGATGATGGTCTTCCGTTCGATAGTCATTCCTATCAAGGCGATCATCATGAACCTCCTATCCGTCGGAGCCACCTACGGACTGTTGGTGCTCGTGTTCCAGAAGGGAATCGGCGCCGACCTGTTCGGCTTCGACCGCGCCGAGGTCATAGACGCTTGGCTGCCGCTATTCCTCTTCACCATCCTCTTTGGGCTGTCCATGGACTATCACGTATTCCTGCTCAGCCGCATAAGGGAACGCTACGACGAGACCGAAAACAACACCGAAGCGGTGGCGTACGGACTCCGCTCGACTGCCGGAATCATCACCGGCGCCGCCCTGATAATGGTCGTCGTGTTCGGCGCGTTCGCTACCGGAGAGACCATCGTCAATCAGCTAATGGGATTCGGCCTTGCGATAGCGGTGCTCCTGGATGCGACGCTGGTGCGCTCGGTCTTGGTTCCGGCCAGCATGGAGGTGCTTGGCAGGGGGAACTGGTATTTGCCATCTTGGTTGAGCTGGCTGCCGGACCTAAGGGTAGAAGCCGAAGAGTAATATCCTCCTCGCCTGAGGAAGCGCCACTGAGCCTAGGGCGAACGATAGTGAACATACCAACGGACTACAGAGAGGGCTACGAGAAGGCCCGGAGCATCGACCGAAGAGTCGCTGACAAATACATCGCGCATACTGCTATCGGAGACCCCGAAGCCGACGCGGCGGTTGAGCAGCTTGCGTCTCTTGACCAGGGTGAGGCAGCGCGAGTCATCCGGGCCGTAATGGACGGTGATGACGACGTTGTTTTGCGTGACGCGCCTCCCGCGCTCATAGAACTCTTCACGAAGCTGGAAACTCCGCCGAGTTGGTTCGATCCCTCTGCCTTCAATCCCGGCATTCGCATGTTTCACAGGAATTCGAGACTCGTTCTGGGGGCGTTCGTAGGAGGCACGCTCGTAGAAGGATTCTCGACCAACATCAGCAAGTCGTTCTTTATAACCGGGCGCGTCCGCGATCAGGGTGTCAGACGCCTGAAACAGAACAACCGACACATGATCGAGCTGTTCGTTCCCGGGGGCTTGGACAGAAGCGGAGATGGCTGGAAACTCTCTGTGCGCGTCCGACTCGTCCATGCGCAGGTTAGACGCCTGCTGTACGAATCGAATGAGTGGGATGAAGCGTCGTGGGGGGCGCCGCTTAGCGCCGCGCACCTGGGCTTCGCGATCACCGCGTTTTCAGCCAGACTGATCAGGCACCTGGAGAGCTTGGGCGCCGTTTTCAATGACGAAGAACGCGAAAGCTTTATGGCCGTCTGGCGCTATACGGGCCATCTTATGGGCATCCCGCAAACGATACTGTTTCGTGAGGAAGAAGACGCTCTGAAGCTATTCCGGATTGGACACTTGTGCGAGCCGTCTCCAGGCTTCGAGTGCGTGTCGATGGCAAACTCACTGATCAACTCCGCTCCGTTGGTCATAGGGATAGACGACCCGGCCCAGCGCCGCAGCCTTGTGAAGTATGTGTTCCAGGTGTCGCGCGCGCTAATTGGCAATCACTTGGCCAATGAACTGAAATATCCCAAACAGTCCACGTTTGGGGTATTGGAGTGGTTCCGGATCCAAGAGCGTTACCAGGGCATTTTGAACAAGCTGCTGCCTGGACACGCTCAGGACAACAACTTCTCCAGATTCACGTCCCTGCTGGAGGCGTCGGTGTTCGATGAGGCGGGCATAAGCTACAGGATGCCTGACCACGTATATGCCGAAGAGTCCGAGAGATGGTAACGACGGCGGCGCAGGTCAGTATAGATCAATCTTCTTTTCCGGGCCATCGACAACCAGAACATAATCACTAAGAATGTCCATGCCTATGATTGCTGTGAACCCAGTCTGAGCAAGAAGGGGAAACGCGAGAAATGTAGTCGGGACTGTAATACCCCAATCAGATAAGTAGATCACACCGGTGAACTGACGCACTGATATACTTCCGCCTATACCCGAAACAGTCTCTTCTGTGTAAAGCTCAGTCTCAGGAAGCGACAGTTTCTCGGCTATTTCCAAGTCCAAGACTGTCGTAGTCGCCCCGGTGTCTAGCAACATAGACCCGGAACCAACAGGCGCTGATGAAACAACGCTGTCGCCTTCAGGCGTTGCTTCAAACTCGCCTTGACTGCTAATGAGTCCGTGAACGATGGGACGATTATCGTATGTGATCGGGAACACGTTGGATCTGCAACGACAGTGGAACTCCTTGTACGCCCTGTACGCTGTACCCAACGTGTCGGACAAGACAGGCTCCCTGCTTCAAGAGAGGAAGCGCGGCTTCAGAAGCCTCTCGATTTGAGCCATACACTCCGACCAGCGCCTCATTCGCCACTACTGCCCACTTGCCGGGCGACTTAGCTTCCAGACCCTCGCGTATAGTTTCATAGAAGGCCGTTTGCTTTTCTAGTGTCATGACTTTGCTCCCAAGGTGCAGACTAGCGCTTTTTGCAGTCCAGCCATACCCTACACTTTGATCGCCACTCCCGGCTCTACCTTACTCTGCTGGGCCCCCGCGTCCGGGAAGAAGACTCTCAGCGCTTCCTCGACAATGCCTTCCGAGTCCAGTTGCAGATGATGCCGCTGGTCGTCCGCCGTGCCGTGCTCTATGAACGAGTCCGGCATTCCGATGCGATGCACCGATACGTCCTCCACTCCCGCCTCGGCAAGCGCTTCGAGCGCCGCCGAACCGAACCCTCCGGCCAGAACGTTCTCCTCCACCGTGAGGATACGCCGCGCGCGCCGCGCCGCGTCCAGGAGCAGATCGACGTCGAGCGGTTTCACGAAAATCGGGTTCACAACGCCGCACGAGACGCCGTACTCGGCGAGCCTTTCAGCCGCCTCCAACGCTGGGCCGACGGTCTTGCCAAGAGCGAAGATCACCAGGTCGCGCCCCTCCCTGACCACAACACCCCTGCCCAACGGCAGCTCCATGAGTTCGTCGTCCATCGGCGCGCCCGTCGCCGTTCCCCGAGCGATCCGGATAGCGAAAGGCCCCCGGCGCTTGTACGCGGTGTAGATGAGATGCTGAAACTCGTTCTCGTCCATGGGCGCGGCCACCACCGCGTTCGGAAGACACCTCAAATACGTGATGTCGAACGCGCCATGGTGCGTCTTGCCGTCCTCGCCCACGATTCCCGCGCGATCCGCAATCACGGTCACGGGCAGATTCTGAAGGCAGACGTCGTGTACCACTTGGTCGAATGCCCGCTGGAGGAAAGTCGAGTAGATCGAGACGAACGGATTGAGGCCCGCCGACGCCATCCCCGCCGCCATGCTGACCGCGTGCTGCTCCGCTATCCCCACGTCGAAAACCCGGTCCGGGAAATCGCGCTGAACCTCCGCCAACCCCGTGCCTTCGAGCATCGCCGCGCTGATGCCCACGACCGACTCGTCCTCACGCATTATGCGCTTGATCGTCTGCGCGAACACGCTGGAGTATGTCGGCGCTCCCGACCCGGCTCCCAGTGGAGAACTCGGCTGGTGAAACTTCACCGGGTCGTCCTCGGCCGGCTCATAGCCGTGTCCCTTGTGCGTCACCACGTGTACCAGCGGCACGGAGCCTGTGGTATTTCTAGCCTGTTTGAGCGTCACCTCGAGCTGCTTGAAGTCGTGACCGTCGATCGGGCCCAAATACTGGAACCCCATCTCCGTCCAGAACATCGTTGGCACGATCATGCCCGCGAGCCCGGTATTGAATCTCTTGACGAGGCTGTACATAAGCTGCCCGGTGGGCACTCTCTTGGAGAGCGCCTTCATGCGCCCCGCCATCGCGTTGTATTCGGGGTGAGTGATAATGCGCTTGCGCCAGTTGGTCAGGAACCCGATGTTTTCGGAGATCGACATCCCGTTGTCATTGAGCACGACGACGAATTTCTCCGGATTGAGATGCACGATGTTGTTCAGCGCCTCGAAGCTCGAACCGGATGTCATCGCCCCGTCCCCAACGACCGCGATGGTCCACGAGTCCGTCTGGCGGTTTTCCGCGCCCTCGGCGACTCCCAGAGCGATCGAAAGTCCGGTGCCCGCGTGGCCCGCGGCCAGCGTGTCGTGCGGACTCTCGCTCGGCTCTCCGAATCCCGACAGCCCGCCCTCCAGCCGGATGTTTTGGAACTCGTCACGACGGCCCGTGACCAACTTGTGCGTATAGAGCTGATTGGTGGTGTCCCAGACCAGGCTGTCGGTCGGGCTGTCGAAAACCCGGTGCAGCGCCAGCGTAAGCTCGACGACCCCCAGGTTGGAAGCCAGATGGCCGCCGCGCTCTGTTATGACGGAGATGATGGTGTCTCGCGCTTCTTGCGCGACCTGGTCCAACTCGTCGTGAGTCAGGTCTTTGAGGTCACCCGGTGAATCGATCCGATCCAGGAGACGCTGGGACATTTGGAGAACTCCTCGTGGAGTGACGAATTGCGCGGCCGAACACGGCTTACGCACACCCCATCTTAAGTAACGTAGTGCAGACTGTACAAGCTGTCAAGAGTAATGTTTTCTCACAGCTTGCCCATAGGCCCGTTCCAGGATGCGCTACCTCTGAGAATTGCCAGTTGCCGTCTCTTCCCCGTCATCGTCTAGGCGCGCTTCGAGCCGCTGGAGCGCGTCCTGCGTGGCGCGTATCTCCCGCAGCAGGTCTTCCCTCGATACCGGGCGCTCGATGTCCCGGAGACGTTCGAGCTTGGCTTCGTCCAGGTTGTTGATGATTATAGCAATGAACAGGTTGATGACCACGAACGTCCCGATTATGACGAAGCTCACGAAGTAGAGCCAAGCAAGCGAATGTATCTTCATCGCGGTGGACATCACCTCGGTCCAGCCCTCCAGCGTGATCACGTTGAACAAGGTCAGGAGCGCCATGCCCAAGCTTCCCCAGTTATCCGGGTCTTCTTCGTGAAACAGGTGGTAGCCCATGACGGCGTAGATGTAAACGATGATGCTCATCAGCAGCATGACGTGACCCACGCTTGGGATGGAGCGCACGAGGGCGGAGACGATCAGGCGCAGGTCTCTGATGGCGGAGATCAGCCGCAGCACTCGCAGCAGGCGCGCGAGACGGGCGATCATCGCAAACTGGCCGGTGGCGGGAATCAGCGCGAACACGATCACCAGAAAGTCGAAGATATTCCAGCCGTCCTTGAAGTATCCGGTAAGTCGGGGCGACGACGCGATCATCTTGAGCAGCGCTTCCGCGATGAATATCGCCAGAGCTATCTGGTTGCCTAGTCTGAACCAGCTATCGTACCGATCGCTCAGCGCCGGGGAGGTAGTCAATCCAAGCACCGCGCCGTTGAGTATGATAATCCCTATTATGGTGTACTCGAAAGCGGGCGCGTCAACCAGCCTCTGTGTCGCATCTGCCAACCGTTTCATAAAGCCATGCCTCGCGCCGTCCGGTTCGGTTAGTCACGTTTCAACATCGAGTACATCATACCCGTCAGGGTGGTATGCGGGTCAATCGCGCGGTCCGCATTCCGAAGCAGTCTCCGACGAAGTCGGACGGGTAGGGGCGTTCGCGCGGCGAATCTGCTAACCTACGGGCGGCGCGCCGAAGGATTCCGGACGCCATGGGCAGAACGCTCGCAAAGATTTATGCCGGCCTCGCGCAAGGAGTTAGACAAAGTGGCAGCAGGTTCCGAGACCGCCGATTCCGGACCGGTTCGGGAGCGCGCTCGCATTACCAGCCTCGACCTGATACGCGGGGTTGCGGTACTCGGCATTCTGTTGATGAACGCCGTTCACTTCAGGTTTGGCGGCGCGCCCTATCTCAACCTAAGCGCGGGCGGCTCAGAGACGTGGCTCGACTGGGCTGTGGGCATCCTCGGCGAGGTCTTCGTCGATCAGAAGTTCATGGGGTTGTTTTCGCTGCTGTTCGGCGCAGGGATGATCCTCTTCATCGACCGCGCCGCCGCGAGAGGAAGGCGCGCCGTGACGCTGAACCTGTGGCGAAACGCGCTGCTGCTGCTGATCGGCCTGCTCCACTTCCTCTTGTGGGAAGGAGACGTGCTGATGGTCTATGCGGTGTCGTCGGTGTTCCTGCTCGCGCTCCGAAAGATGCCGAACCGGGCGCTCATCTCCGTTGGAGTCGTCGTGTTCGCGCTGTCCGTCGCCTGTACGCTGTTCGCGCAGCGCCTCGCCGACACGACCGACGCGTCGCTGGCCGGCCTCTGGACGCCGGGGGAGACTTCGGGCGATGACCCTATCGAGCTTTACTTCCTGTTTGGCTATTTCCTGCGCGCCTTAGGGCTGATTCTCGTCGGCGCGGGCTTGTACCGCACCGGCTTCATGAACGGCGGCCTGCCCGCGAGGACATACCGAATGACCGCAATCGCGGGGATCGCCGTCGGGCTGCCGCTTGCCGCCGCGGGCGTCGTCATTACCGCAATGAACGATTACTCACGCGAGGTCGCGTTCGTCGGCCAGATTCCGAACACGCTCGGCACGATTCCCGCCTCACTGGGATACATGAGCCTCATCATCCTTTGGAACAACCGCGCGGACAACCGGCTCAAGAGGCGTCTGCGCGCAGTCGGCAGGATGGCGTTGACCAACTACCTGACGCAGACCGCGCTCGGAGCGCTCTTTCTGACGGTCTTGCTGGGGAACGCGGACTTTGTGAACCGAAGCGTCGTTCTGGCGTTCGCGCTCGTCGTATGGGCGTTGCAGCTATGGTGGTCCCAAGCCTGGCTGAGCCGCTTCTTGTTCGGTCCCGCGGAGTGGCTCTGGCGAGTCGGCACATATCTGAGCGGACAGCCGCTACGCCGTCCCAAGGACTAGCAGCGCGGGCAATACGGCGCGAACAGCGCGGATACTTGGGAGGAAGCCCCTAATGGCCATTCTCGAACACTCTCCGCGACATCTGGTCGCGGCGGCGGTCTGCATCCTGCTGGCCGCCACTCTATTTGCGTGCGGCGACGAAGATTCCGCGGGGGACGCGCGGGTGATTGAGTTGGAGGGCAAGATCCGATCCCTGGAAGAGTCTCTCCAAGCGCTTGCGGACGAGAACGCTGAACTCAAGAGCAGGATCGAGGAACTAGAGGAAACCGCCGCCAAATCGGAGTTGGCCTTAGCGGACAAGGAGGAGTGGTTCGAGAGCAAGGACGACCGATTGTCGCCGAAGGGTACGGCATTGGAGAGGACAGTCGGCCTGGCTGAGGATGCCGGGGGCGCGATCCACTACGTCGATCACCCCGGACGGGAAGATCGCACGGTCTTGGTGACTCCTATTGAATTCGCCGACGGCGAGACTCCGCTCATCGTTTCACTTCACGGCTTCGGAGGAGACTCCGCCTACCAAGCCGAGTACGTGCCGCTCCACGAGCGCGTGAACGCGGACGGGTTCGCTCTACTGCTGCCCAACGGGATACGGGACGGGGAGGGAAGCCGCTTCTGGAACCCGACCGACCAATGCTGCGACGGAGGCAAGTCCGGCGAAGATGACATCGCCTATCTGAACGAACTGGTGGCGGAAGCGAAGAAAATCAAGGACTTCGGGCCGGTGTACTTCTTCGGTTACTCCAACGGCGGGTTCATGTCATACCACGTCGCCTGCAAAGGTCTGCCGGGACTCCGCGCAGTGGCCAGTCTCGCCGGGACGAGCTATGTCGAGGACTCTAGCTGCGACGGCGCGCCCCCTGTGTCCGTGCTGCACATTCACGGCGCTGAAGACGAAGTGATCCAGTTCGAGGGCGACCGGGGCGAGCCGGACCCTAAGGACGACGGACCGGCGTTCTACGTCGGCGCTTGGGACATGGTGGCGCGCTGGAGCCGGCGGGCCGGCTGCGAATGGCCCGAAAGCCACCAGCCATACGCGACGCTGGACCTCGACCAATATGTGCCGGGCTCCGAGACCCAGGCGTTCCGGGTGGAATCGGGCTGCGCCGAGGGGATCAGCATCGAGCTTTGGGTGGGGGAGGGCGGCGGCCATTCGCCCGGCTATGGCGACGCCTTCGTGGACGCTCTGGTGGGCTGGCTTCTGTCGCAAGAGTAGCCGCCCATCTCATCGGTCGAGCCTCGCCAACCTATTCCTCGCGACATTCAGCGCTCCTCCGCACGCCCTCGGAAGGGACATCGAGCCGCGGCGCGTCCGGTGGGCCAATTTGCGAACTCTTCGCTGTTTAAACCGGGGAGGAGGGGGGGCGGGCGCGCCACCGCTCCGGGTGTTCAGCAGCGCGTTAGGACTCTATCAGGCCCTCCTGGGGCATCGTCCAGGGCAGGTTGTAGAACGGCGCGAACTGCGGCGCGCGCGCCACCGGCATCTCTGCGAATGGCGCGTCGATTATCACCGGGGCCTCCCGCTCCAAAGCGAGGGGAATCAGTCTCTCCAACTCCATCGGGTCGTCCGCTCTCATGCCGACGGCGCCGAACGACTCGGCGAACCTGACGAAATCCGGGTTTCGCAGGTCAGTCCCATAGGCTCCGCCAAACGCGTCGTCCAGGTCGCGCGCCACGTTGCCGTAGGAGTCGTTGTTGAATACCACGGTCACTACGTCGATGCCGTACCGGACGGCCGTGGAGAGCTCGGACGAGTTGAACATGAACCCGCCGTCTCCGGCCATGCAGACCACCGGGAGGTCAGGCTTTGCGACCTTTACTCCCAGCGCCGTCGGGAAGGCGTAACCGAGATTGAACGAGTAGCCGGAGTCTATGTACGTCTTGGGGTGATTGACCTGCCAATGGGTCCGGGCATAGTAGCCGAACTGCGTAACGTCCCAAACTACGAATGCGTCCTCGGGGACGCCCCGCCGCAATGCTTCCAGGACCGGGTACTGGGGTTCCTTGAGCCGAATGTCGTAGTAGGCTATCAGTTTGCGCGCGGCGCTTACCGCCTCGTCGGGCGACGGACGGTCTCCCGCTCCGGCCTCGATGAGATGGGGAAGCAGCGCCTCTATCGTCGCCCTGGCATCGCCATGCAGGGGAATGGTGTTGGGATGATGCCTCGCGAGATCCGTGTCGTCTATGTTGACGTTCACCAGCGTGGACGACTCGCCTGCCGGATAGCCCAGCGAAAAGCGCGCGCCGATTCCTATCACCACGTCCGCGGACTGCATCACGCCGTAGAGTTGGTTCATCTCCTGTCTCTCGCCCCGGGGACTGAAGCAGGAGCCGTAGGACAGCGGGTGTCTGTCGGGAATGGTCCCCTTGCCTCCGCTGGACGTAATGACGGGTATGTTCGTCGCCTCGGCCAGGCTGACAAGCGCGGCCTCAGCGTCGGAGCGCGCCACGCCGCCTCCCGCGTAGATCAATGGCAGCCGAGACTCGGCGACAACCTGCGCCGCCTCCCGCAGCGCTTCACTGTTGGGCACGATTCTAGGGACGTGGACAGGACTCCGCAGTTCGACCTCTTGCCTCTCCACCCCGACTTCGGGGGGCATCTCTAGGAGAGTTGGACGGGGACGGCCGGCGCGCATCTGCCGGAACGCTTCCGACACGGCGTCCGGAACTTCGCGGGGCCTGGATGCCTGTCCCTGCCACTTGGTCACGGAGCGCACCGTCCCGGTCTGGTCGGCGATTTCGTGAACGGCCCCTCGGTTCTTGCCGATGGCGCCCCTCGGAATCTGGCCCGCGATGAGGAGAACGGGCGTGGAACGGGAGTAGGCGTTGGTCAGGCCGGAAGCCGCGTTATAGAGACCGACGCCCGGCACCACCAGCGCGACACCCGGCTTGCCTGACGCGCGGGCATAGCCGTCGGCCATGTACGTCGTCGCCTGTTCGTGCCGTGTGGTGATCATGCGAATGCCGGGTTCGTCCCGAATCGCCGCGACAATGCCGTAGATCTGTATTCCAGGTATCCCGAATACGACCTCCACGCCTTCCCCCGCAAGCGATTTGGCAAGCGCTTCGCCTCCGCTCAACTTGACCAATGGCACCTCCTACGTAACGGCAGACGGGGCAGCGCTCCTCACCCGGCGGCCGGGCTGCGACAGGGCGCCGGGAAATGGTGGGCCCGGCAGGGATCGAACCTGCGACCAATCGGTTATGAGCCGACCGCTCTACCACTGAGCTACGGGCCCGGGATGAACTCTGCCCCACGTTCGGGGTGGGAAGTCCTAGCGTAACCAACGGCTTGGAAACATGTCAAGCGCAGGTTGACAACCACGCCCGGCGGCGATAGAGTCGCTCCAATTACCAGCAGCGAGAGGGAGAAGCATGGCCGTTTCGCGCAAGGTCCGCGACTTCATAGAGCAGGGTTCGTGGATACGCAGGATGTTCGAGGAAGGGATAGCGCTCAAAAACGAGTTTGGGGAGGACGCGGTCTTCGACCTGTCGCTCGGAAACCCGATTCTGGAGCCGCCGGAGGAGTTCCTGACGGAGCTGAGGCGGATCGCCGGCAGTCCCGTGTCCGGTATGCACAGGTACATGCCGAACGCGGGGTACTCCGAGACGCGCGCGGCGGTGGCGTCCCAGCTTTCCGAGGAGACGGGCTTGGACTTCACGGAGAACGAGGTCGTCATGTCCTGCGGCGCGGGAGGCGCGCTGAACGTGGCGCTGAAGACGCTGCTCGACCCCGGCGACGAGGTGGTCGTCTTCGCCCCCTACTTCGTCGAGTACTGCTCCTACGCGGACAATCACGGCGGCGCCTGCGTAGTCGTGCCGCCCGACGAAGGTTTCCTGCCGGACATGGAAGCGTTCGAGGCGGCAATAGGCGAACGGACGCGCATAGTACTCGTCAACTCGCCCAACAATCCGTCCGGCGTTCTGTACCCGGAGGAGACGCTCGATTCGCTCGCCCGAATCATCGCCCGCAAGGAGGATGAGCTTGGACGCGAGATATTCCTGCTGAGCGACGAACCTTACCGGAAGCTGATCTTCGACGGCGCCGAGTATCCGCATATCTTTCGGCATCACCCGCGCTCGATCGTCGCTACGTCCCACTCGAAGGACCTGGCTCTGCCGGGGGAGAGGATTGGGTACATAGCCATACATCCCGACTATGCCGACCGCGAGGAACTGGTGGACGGCTTGATCTTCTGCACGAGGACTTTGGGCTTCGTCAACGCGCCCGCGCTGATGCAGCGCATAGTGGCAAAGCTCCAGTCCGTCAGCGTGGACGTTGGCGTATATCAGGCCAAGCGGGACTTCATGTACGATGGGCTGACGGATATTGGCTACGAGGTCGTTCGTCCAGAGGGGGCGTTCTACATGTTTCCCAAGTCGCCCATCGAAGACGACGCGCGGTTCGTGGCGGAGCTTCAGAAGCACAACGTGTTGGCGGTTCCGGGCAGGGGATTCGGGATGCCGGGCCACTTCAGGATTTCGTTCTGCGTTACGGATGAGACGCTGGCGGGGTCGCTCCCCGGTTTCAGGGCGGCGTTCGAGGCTCTGAGCGGCTGATCAGTCTGAATCGGACGGCAGCGCGTCTTTGAGTCCGAAGCCGGTGACGGCGAGGAGGACCGTCTCGTCCGGCCCGATCTTTCCGTCGGCGATCAGAGTCTCCAGGCCGGATAGGGCGGCCGCCGAGGTCGGCTCGGCGAATATGCCCTCCGAGGCGGCCAGAAAAGCCTGCCACCTGATGATGCTTTCGTCCGAGACGGAGAGCGCGGAGCCGCCGGTATCGGAGATGGCCCTGATCACTTGCGACTTTCGAGGCGGCTTTCCGACCGAGATGCCTCCGGCGATGGTCGGGAGGCCGGGGGTCCACTCCTCGCCGGCGAACTGCGCGGCTATGGGCTTGACGGCGTCGGCCTGAACGGCGTGGAGTCTGGGCATCTCAGTGACGACGCCCGAGTTGAGGAGTTCTTCGTAGCCTTTCCACGCGCCGATCAGGAGGCTGCCGTTTCCGACCGGAATCAGTATGTGGTCCGGGCCGCAGGTCATCTGCGCGGCCACTTCGTAGGCGAAGGTCTTAGCGCCTTCGAGGAAGTAGGGACTGAGGTTGTGGGAGGCGTACACGATTCCGCGCTCGCGCCGGAACCTGAGGGCGGCCTCGGTACTGGCCTCGCGCGGGCCGGGAACTGCGTAGGTCCTCGCCCCGTACACGCGGATCTGGTCCATCTTGGCTTTCGGAGCGGTGGACGGAGCGAATACGTGCGCGCGGATTCCTACTCTGGCCGCATAAGCCGCGACGGAGGCTCCGGCGTTGCCGGAGGAGTCTTCGACAACTTCCGTCACTCCGAACTCGACGGCCATGGACATCAAAGCTGCCGCGCCGCGGTCTTTGAACGAGCCGGTTGGATTCATCATCTCCAGCTTGGCGAAGACGTTGGGAGAATCGAGCGCTTCGCCGACTCGCGGCAGCGGGACTACCGGGGTGTGTCCCTCGCCCATGGTCGCGGCGCCCATGGTTGCGGCGCCCATGGGCGAGGCGGGAGTGTCGGAGTGGAACGGGACGGGCATCTCGGCGCCGCTCCATTCCAGCGTGCGCCGGTTCGAGTCGAGGTACTCCACGTCCAGGGGAGAGCCGCAGTCGGCGCAGTGGAGCGTGAGCATGTCGGCGTCGTGTCGGCGTTTACACTCGGCGCAGGCCAGGAAGACGTGGGACATTCTTCTCCTCTGCCGCCGGACGCGCGAATACGCTCGGGGTACGACGGACGAACGACGAAAGAACGCCAAACGCCCGTCATGCCGAGGGCGAAGTCCGTCCGAAGCGTCTCCCGACCCACCAACCCCTGGATCTCAAACGCCCTCTCAGGCTGGGATCTGGATGTTGTCTTGGGCCATGGCATCGACCTCGGGCCTTAGAGTGTCGATGCCCCTGCGAATCTGTCCGAGTATCTCGGAGAGCTGCTCTTCGAGGCTGAACAGGACCTCTCTGGCGTACTGGTCGGCTCCCTCGCGTCGGGCCGCGGCGACATCTTCAGACTCGCTGATGATGCGGTAGGCGCGCTTCTGGGCGTCTTGGACGATGTCCTCGGCCTCGCTCATGGCATGGTCCATCGTCTCTTGGGCCTTGGTCGTGGCGGTCCTAGTGACTTCGGACTCGCCGACCTTGACTTGGTGTTCCTCGCGCGCGGCCTTCAACTCGGCGGCAACTTCTTCCTCGGCAGTGGTCTTGACACGCTGCGCTTCGAGGTATGCCTGGTTGAGTATGCTGTCTTTCTGAAGCAGTATCTGGCGCGCTTCCTGAACGTCGGCGGGCATAACCGTGCGTATGTTGTTGAGAACTGCCGCGAACTCGTCGGCGTCCACCATGACCTTCTTGCGAAATCCCGGCACTCGGCTGCTGGACGCGTAAAGCTGCTGCAACTCTTGTAGAGCCTGATCGAAGTCCACCCTGGTTCCTCCTTCGTGTGCGAATGTTTGTGAGTTTGCCGATAATCGAACGGCTGGCCTCGGCCAGTCCGCGTAGCCTACGTTCTGTTCCCTAGCTTGTCCGATAGAGCCTTTCCAACGTGGTCGGGCACAAGGGCGGACACGTCCGCGCCGAGGGCGGCGACCTCCTTGATTCTGCTTGAGTAAACGAACTGGTACTCCAATGAACTCATGATACATACGACGTCGATGTCCGGCGCGATGTGCCGCCACATGAGGGCCATCTCGAACTCCAACTCGAAGTCGAATCCGGCCCGCAGCCCGCGAACGATGAACTGCGCGCCGTTTTCGCGGGCGACGTTCGGGGCCAGTCCCGTGAACGGCACGACATTGACATTTGGCAGGTCCTCCACGGCCTGGGCGAACAGGTTGACGCGCTCCTCGGTAGAAAACATCAGAGACTTGGTTGGCGGCGATTTGTAAACTGCGATAACAAGCTCGTCGAATACCTCCGCGGCGCGCTTGGCTATGTCCAAATGCCCGTAGTGCGCCGGGTCGAAACTGCCGGGATAGATTGCCTTAGCCACGACGTCACCCGGCCGCCAACACCGTTATCGCGGTGTCACCGTATTTTCTGGTCGTCTGCAATGAAAACCTTCCGACTGCGTAGTCTTGCGTATCGTCCGATCCGTGTTCCAGCACGACTATTCCTCCCGGTCCGACCAGCCGCGGCGATTGCAGCCGGGCGACCAGGCGCTCGATCTCGGAGCCTCCGTAGGGCGGGTCGGCGAACACGAGGTCGTACCGTCCTTGCAGCGACTCTATCCTGTTAAGTACTTTGCCCCTGAGCGCCGTCGCTCTCGTGTCCAGCGACCATCTTTTCAGATGGGCCCGGATTGCCGAGCACAATCTCGCGTTCTTCTCGACGAAGTCCACATGCTCGGCGCCCCTGCTGAGGGCGTCCAGCCCGAACGCGCCGGAGCCGGCGTACAGGTCGGCGACTCGCCTGCCTTCGACGGCGTTCGGCCCGATTATCGAAAACACCGCCGCTCGGACCCGTTCCGCCGTCGGCCTCAGTCCCGAGACAGACGGACTCCTTAGAACGTGTCCACGCAGAGCGCCTCCGGTAATTCGCGTGGCCACCGACGCCTCCAAACCGCTCGATACGGGGGTCTTGGATTCCCACCGCTCAGAGTTGTCCGGGCGGCGCCGGATGCCTTGTCCCGATAATCCGTATCGCTGAAAATGCTAACACGGCGCCGCGCTCTGGGAAAGGCTTAAGATGCACGATTTTTGAGAAATGTCCGAAATTGTTATTGGACAGGGCGGCAAGCTCTTGACGTTCCGCGCATCCTGAAAGTTTCGGGATCGCATTACTCTTCCGGCCGGAATCCGGGAAAAGGTTCAACCGGAGTATGGCCTAGTACAGGTTCCAGATGTACTTGCCTTTCTCAGACTGTCCTCTATTCTGGATTCCGGCCTTCGCCGGAATCACCATGGCCTTGTCAGGCCACATAAGAGGGATGAAAATGGCGTGGCCCAGCCCCGGGCCTCTCTGGATTCCGGCCTTCGCCGGAATGACGGTTTGGTTGGTGTGGCTGCTATTTTCATGGTAATGACGGTTTGGTGGGTCTGGCTGCTATGTTCATAGCCTTTCGTCGGGAAGCGAGCGTCGGCCTACGTGATTCCTTTGGCGCTCAGGTAGTCGTGGAGCGCTTGGAGGGTCCGGCTGTTTTCGGCGAGGGTGAAGCCGTCCACCTTGTACTCTTGCTTGCCGCTCATGCCGTCCACGGCTCCGAGGTCGACGGTCTTCTTGACGAGCGCCTGCTCCTCTTCGATGGAGGGAAGCAGGTTGGTTCCCGATTGCTCGGACAGCGCGGCGACGAGGCCGTAGCCTCCCCAGTTGGACACGCTGGCGAGCATCAGGTTGGTTGTACGGGTTACGCAGGGCAGTTTGACGAGAGATTCGACGGTAGTGACCTGCTCGGCCAGGTTTCCCATGCCTATCTCGTTGCCGCCGTCGCCGATTCCCAGGGAGGGCACGTCGGAGTGGAAGAGGTGGTCTATGCGGGCGTTGTGGTCGGTGATGTCGCGTCCGCGCATGTTTCGGTACTTGCCCTCGCCGGTGAGTCCGCACCGCTCGATGGCTATCAGCGCGGATGGGTTCATGTCGGCCAGGAGGTCGGCGGCAAATTTTCGGCTGGAGTCGTCGTCGGTAATTGGAAACTCTACGACGGCGGAGCCGCCGCCGCCCGTTTGCTCCATTATGCGGCTGGCGTACTTGTCGGTGACGTGGACGACATCGAATCCCAAATCGTTCAAGGCGCGCCCGATGACAACCGCGCCCGGCGGGCCGTCCGTTTCGGCCAGTCCAGCATCGAGGATATAGAATCCGGTGACGATGAACGCGGTTCCGGGGTTGTCGAGAATCAGCCGCGCCGCCCGCGCTGCGTAGTCCGCCGGAAGGTAGGGCCGGAGATGCGAGATGCCGCGACGGTCTCTATCCAGGATTATGTCCTCTATGGTCAACGGAGGTCTCCTTGTGTCGAATTGCAGAGGGCGGGTTTGAAACCCGCCGCTACGTGTTTCTCGGCGCGGGCGTCTAAATCACCGCCAGGTCTTCATCCTTCTTGTCGGTTATGAACATGTAGCCCGGCGAGTGCGTGATCATCATGGACGGCCTTGAGGCCATGGCCGCCGCCTGTGGAGTGACTCCGCAGGCCCAGAAGACGGGAATCTCCCCGTCCCTGATCTCGGTCGGGTCTCCAAAGTCGGGGCGCATGATGTCGTCTATGCCTATGGCGGCCGGGTCTCCAACGTGGAGCGGCGCGCCGTGGACCGCCGGGAATCGGGAAGTGACCTGCACGGCCCTCACGACCTGTTCCTGCCTGATGGGCCTCATGGAGACGACGGTCGGGCCTGTGAAGACGCCGGCGGAGGCCGCCGGGATGTTGGTTATGAACATAGACACGTTCGTCTCGCGTTCGATGTGCCTGAGAGGGATGCCGGCGCGGGTGAGGGCGGTCTCGAAGGAGAAGCTGCACCCCAGCAGGAACGATACGAGGTCATCGCGCCAGAACTCGGAGATGTCCGCCACTTCAGCCGTCATCTCTCCGTATTCGTAGATGCGATAGAGGGGGACGTCGGTCCTCAGGTCGGAGCCGGGCGCGAACTGGGCCGGTTCTACGTCGCCGGCCTCGACGACCTCCAGGAGTGGGCAGGGTTTGGGGTTGCGCTGGCAGAAGAGGAGAAAGTCGAAGGCGAGTTCTCTCGGAAGAATCGCGAGGTTTGCCTGGACGTAGCCGGGCGCGAGCCCGCTGGTCGGCCGCACGAGGCTGCCGTTCCTGATCAGTTCGCGGACGTCGTCCGGCGCGGTGGGCGTGGCCAGCATCTGCATGTCTGCTCCTGACTAGACTTGGGGACCGCGAATCTAGCCTAGAATAGTACGCGCTCCCCAGCCCGTCAAGATGAAGGCGCGGCACGAGGTTGTGCCGGATTGGTAGGCGGATGGGTATTCACCCTCACCCTAACCCTCTCCCTCAAGGGAGAGGGGATGTGTTGGTCGGAGAGGGGATGTTTCACCACGCTACCCACGCCCCTCTGGATTCCGGCCCCGTATCGGGGTACGGGGCAGGCTCTCTCCCTCAAGGGAGCTTAAAGGGGTATGGATTCACCCTCACCCCCGTATCGGAGTACGGGGCAGGCTCTCTCCCTCAAGGGAGAGGGGATGTGTTGGTCGAAATCCTGGGGTTAGGAGTCGTCTATGTGGGGTGGGGGGTGGAGGCGGAGGCGGCCACCATCGTCGAAGTAGATTCGTTCGCCGAAGAGGTCCATGTTTGCCATGCCGCGGGCGGTCGAGAGAAGTTCCTCTTCCGGCTTGGTCAGTTCTTCGGCCATGCCGTGGTGGTCGCAGAGGTATAGGTCGTTGCATTTGTAGCAGGGGTCGTTGTCCTGTTCGTTTCCGAACTCTGCCTTGAACTCCGCGCGCTCTTTCAACGCGCCCTCGACGTGCCTGCGGGCGAAGCGGTCGGCCTCGATGATCTTTTCGATGGGGATGGTGGGGTCGATCTCGGCGGGGTGCTTGTACGCCCAGTTGGATTCGAGCGAGGGGTCTTGCCAGTCGTCGAGCGGCTGTTCGAGGTCTGCGACTAAGCCGAGGACACGGTCGAGCATCATCTGGCCGGCGGTGATGCGGTGGCAGGGCCTGACGGACGCGTCTTCGGGGTCGGGTTCGTGAATGTAGGCTAGGATGGAGGCCAGGTCGGCTCCGTAGTTGGTGATTTCGAGGACGTAGTATTGCGCCTCGCGGGCGAGGTCCGGGGTGGAGTCGGGCACGGCAGGGGCGCGGCCCGGCTCGTAGAGCCTGACGGGCGCCCGCGGCGGGCCTAGCTCGTCGTCGAGTTTCTCTTCGAGCTTGGCGACGGGTCTGTCTGAACTGTGATTCGTTTGATTTTGGGATTTCGCTGATTTGGGGTCTCGTTCCGACTCCGGCGCCGTAGTTCGGGGCAGGGTCTTGGTGACTTTGCCGAAGCCTCTGTCGTAGAGGACCTTGGTTGCTCTGAGTCGGTCGTAGGTGTTGGCGTCGGGGTCTTTGCCATTGGCGATTTCGAGCAGGTTGTCGAGGATGCGGTGGATACCGCCGACGGCGTCCTGAATCTGCCGCGCGGCGTGTCCGGCGAAGACGGGGTTGATGGTGGCTGTTTGTGTTTTCGGCTGCATGAACATTAGTATCGCACAAGCGGTCTGGGGATGTCAAGGGGGTATTAGTGGGTAGTGGATAGTGGGTGGTCTTTAGTTTTTGGCGGGTTTTGGTTGACAGGGTTTTGGAGCCAAAGATATACTCACGTACACCTTCGCCAAGGGCGTCCCGCCTCAATCGGCGCATCGGCCGGCGCATCGGCCGGCCGTGCAGGCGCCGACGTCGGCATCCGGGGCCAGTAGCTCAGACGGTTAGAGCGCAGTCCTGATAAGACTGAGGTCCGTGGTTCGAGTCCACGCTGGCCCACCAGCACGTTGCGGATCGATGTCCCACTGACGCCGTAAACCCTTCTGTTTTCGCCCATACATATACGATACTTTATAGTACGTTATGAGTCATATATTTTTATTATGTCTGCTATCTTGATTGATTATGCACTGAGAATACATTGACTTATGAACACGCTCCTCATAGAGTACACCTTGTGGAGGTGTGCTTACTCGTCTCATTACAACTTCACTCCGGCTGTCTCACCGTCTGTCCGGACGAGTACTTACTTCTAATCTTGGCGCGTCGGGTTGGCTCATATAGTCCATAGAACACATTGCGCGAGGCGGGGCGAGCTCTTCGGTGACGGGAGCGGCGCCTCGGTTTTCTTATTTGTTCCGAAAGAAAAGCCTAAACTACGTAGTAATTGCTCTTCTGGCGGCATTGCTGTTGGCGATGCCGCTAACCGACGTTGTGGCTACGGCGGATACGCCCGCGCCCTCGCTGGACGTCACGGACGGCGGCGTCGCGACGTGGAGTTACACGCTGCCGGAAGGCGCGACCTTCGCATATTCGGAAGTGCGCTGGAAAGTCTATGATCCGAGCGAAGACCTCAACGACTGGGACGACCGCTCTTCCGAGGTGTTCTACTCCCCCGACGCCTCCAAGTACCAGATACCGGGCCTAAAGCGGGGGACCGAGTACAAGGCGAAGGTCTTCGTCGGAGTCCGGCTGAACGGGGATATGGCCTATCTGAAGTCGGAAGTCGTCCGCTTCACGCCTCCGTTGCCGGATCCGCCCACTCCATCCCCGACTCCCAAACCCGATCCGGATCCTCCGCGCCTGCCCGGTCCGGTTCCTCCGCCCTCGCTGGACGTCACGGACGGCGGCCTCGCCACCTGGAGCTATACGCAGCCCGGAGACGCGGATTTCGCATACTCGGAAGTGCGCTGGAAAGTCTATGATCCGAGCGAAGAGCTCAACGACTGGGACGATCGTTCCGCTGAGGTGTTCTACTCTCCCGACGCGGGCGAGTACCAGATACCGGGCCTGACGCCCGGGACCGAGTACAAGGCCAAGGTGTTCGTCGGCGTCCGACGGAACGGTGATATGGCCTATCTTAAGTCGGAAGTCGTCCGATTCACGCCTCCGCTGCCGGATCCGTCCCCTCCCACGCCTACGCCCACGCCTCCGGCTGAGACCGCTCCGGCTCCGCCCGCGGTCCCGTCCGGGCTGACGGCGCAGGGAGGGGAAGACAACGCCAGCGTCACGCTGTCGTGGGACGACCCTGCGGACTCCTCGATCACCGGATACGAGTACCAACGCCGCACAGTTTATCCCGACTCCAACTGGAGCGACTGGACGGCCATCGCCGAAAGTGGGACGAGCACGGTTTCCCACACTGTGACGGGTCTGGAAGGGGGCTTCGAGCACCGCTTCCGGCTGCGGGCGTTGAACGACGCCGGCGCAAGCGACCCGGCGCCGGAAGGGGAGCCGGGGTACGTGTCCGTCACGCTGGAAGGCGGCGCAAGCATAGCCAGCGACAACGACACCGACAACGACAACCTCATCGAGGTCACCACCTTGGCCCAGCTAATCGCCATGCAGTGGGATCTCGACGGCAACGGCACGACCACGGTCCAGGCGGCGAAGTACGCCGCGGCCTTCGACAACGGCGTGTCGGGGTGTTCGACCACGTGCGCGGGCTACGAGCTGAGCAACGACATCACCATCACCGCCAACCCGTCGAATACGTCGGGGAACTACCTGATTCCCGGCGTCTGGAACACAACGTTCGAGGGAAACAGCAACGAGATCATCAACCAGGACCGGCGGCCGCTGTTCGAGACGATCGGCGCCGCCACCGGGTCCACCATCGCCGAGGTGAGGAACCTGACCATCGAAAGCAAGCACGCGCAAGGCGCGCAGAGCGCCGTACTCGCGGACAAGGTGGACGACAAGGGCAAGGTCAGCAAGGTGGCGGTCATCGGAATAGTGAAACCCGCGACCGTCGCCAGCACCGGCACTGTACGCTTCGGCGGCATGGTCAACTGGCTGGACGGCGGCGTCATGGAAAACTCCTACGCCCGCGTCGTCATGGAGGTCCTCGTCAACAACCCGGTCAACGTTCCCAACACGGTGAACCTCTTCGTAGGCGGGCTTGCGGGCGACGTGTCCAGCGGTTCGAAGATACTGGCGTCCTACGCCACGGGCGACGTGACCATGAGGGGGAGCGCCAATCATACTAGCTGTCCCGGCATTACCTGCGCAGGGTACATCTTCGACGACAGCGGCGTGCGGGTCGTGGGCGGGCTGGCGGGCAGAAACGCCGGCGACATCCACGCCGTCTATGCGATGGGCGACGTGATCGCGTCCGAAAACCTGAACACCAGCGCCGCGACCATTGCCGGCGGGCTGGTGGGCAGAATCCTGAGCGGCGGGACACTGCAGGCGGGCTACGCCACCGGCGACGTGTCCATATATCCGGGCTCGGTGGGCGGCAACCGCAACGACGGAAACGACTACGGCAAAGCGGTTGGCCGCAGAGCCGGGACCATCAACGACGTTTACGGCAGCGGCGCCAACCCCAACCACGCGTCGACGCCCTCCGGCGTAACCAACAAGACAGATGCGGAATTGAAGACTCCGACAACCTACGGCACGGGAACTTCCATCTACAAAGACTGGAACATCGACCTGGACGGCATCACCGGCGGAGACGACCCGTGGAACTTCGGGACGAACAGCGAGTTTCCGACGCTCAAGTACAACTCTCCGAGGGAGACCCACTCCCAGCAGCAGCCGGCGACGTTCACGCTGGCGGCTTCGCCCGAGACGATCTACGAATCCAAACTCGGCGGTTCGAATCGGGCCACGTCCACCACCATCACCGCCACCCTGTCAGCAGTCAAGACTTACGACATAGTCATCACCCTGCCGGCGCCGAAAGACTCGGCGTACGTGTACGCGGCGGGCGACAGCCGAATCTTCACCATAACCAGAAACACGACCACAGAGTCGGTCACGGTAAACGCCATCAACAACCAGAAGTGCGGAACGGGGGTCTGCGGCGTCACCTCGAACGCCAACGTCGTGCAGACGCTCACGCCCACGGCGGACCACAACGCGGAGCTGAGCGGCAACGCGCCGACGCTGACGATCACCGACGACGACATCATGTCGAAGCCGACCGGGTTCTACATCAGCGGCAAGGACAACGACCCCAAGCTATACGCCTACTGGGACGCCGGAACCACCGGCTCCCCCACCGGCTTCTATCTGGACTACAAGTCCAGCACGGACACGGACTACGACACCACGAACCGCCGGGTCACCGTAACCCCCGGCGCCACCACAACCGCCGAAATCACTGACTTGACGGCCGGGACTACCTACACCGCGCGCCTCATCGCCTACAAGTCCGACTACGAAGACAGCGTGGCGTCGGACGAGGACACCGGGTCGCCGGGCGGGATCGACTATGACCAGGACAACGACAGGCTGATAGAGGTCAGCAGCCTGGAGCAGTTGAACGCCATCCGGGACGACCCCAACGGCCAGGGCAGCGTCGGCAACAGTAACGATTACAAGGCCGCCTACCCTAGCTGGGCCGCGAGCATGGGCTGCCCCGGCGCATGCGAAGGCTACGAGCTTACGACGGACCTGGACTTCGACGAGGACGGCAACGGCATTCGGGACGACACCTACAACACCGGAACGGGCTGGAATCCGATACAAACCTATCTAGGCGAACTGGAAGGCAACGAATACGAGATAAAGAACCTGTTCATCAACAGGTCCTTCACCAGCGCGGCGGGCAGCGTCGGCCTGTTTGGCACCTTAGGCCCACAGGGCACGGTGCGAAACCTGTACCTGACCGGCGTCGACGTCACCGGCACGGCGTCGGGCACGACTGGGACCGATAACGCATTCGTCTCGGCGCTGACGGCATGGAACGAGGGGACCATCAGCGACTCCTACGTCACCGGCTCCGTGACGGCCAAGCAGACGGGAGGGGGCGGGGCCACGGCCTACGCCGCGGGCTTCGCGGGCAACAACAGCGGAACGATCCGAAAGAGCTACTCCAGCGCGAATGTGACGGCGACGGCGTCCGGCTCCAGCGACGCCATCGCCGGCGGGCTGCTGGCGTGGAACCTCGGAGGCACCGTCGAGGCGAGCTACGCCACGGGGGACGTCACCGTCACCGGCAGCGCGAACACGGGCAGCGAGATAGACGCGGGCGGGCTGGTGGGCCGCAACGCCGGGACCATCAGGGCCGTCTATGCCACGGGCAACGTGTCCGCCAGCGCCGGCAACACGGTGGACATCGGCGGGCTGGTGGGCCACAACAACGCCGGGACCATAACTGTGGGCTGGTCCAAGGGGACGGTGACTTCCACCGGAACGCCTACGACGAAGAACATCGGCGGCCTGGTGGGAGACCAGGACGGCACGGTCAGCCACGCCTACTGGGACACGGAAGTCTCCGGCATCGCCGACGACACGGACAACACCGCGCCGGAGGGGAAGACGACGAGCGAATTGCAGACGCCGACGGCGTACGGGACGGTCAGTTCGCTGTACGCCAATTGGAACGTGAACGTGGACGGCGATACTACCAACGGCCCCAACGACGACGGCAACGACAACCCGTGGGACTTCGGGACGTCCAGCCAGTACCCGGTGCTGCACGTCCGCACCCTCCCCCACGCGCTGCTGCAAGGGGTGCCGACGGTGAATTGGACGGTGAGCAACACGACGATATGCGAGAGCGCGGCGGGAACGAACGCCAGCGCCTGCGGCGCGAACCCGATTACGTCCACCACCATCACGCCGACTCTCTCCGGCGCGTGGGCGACGGACCTGTCCTACACCATCCCGGCCAACGCCGCCTACACTTCCGACAAGAGGATGCTGACCATCCCGGCCGGCGCGGCGACGACGTCGAGCGCAACGCTGACGGCGGTGAACAACAAGGTCGACGCGGCGGACAACGCGCTGAACCTGTCGCCGCTTTCCAGCCACCTGCGTCAGGCGTCCAGCGTCCCGACCATCACCATCAAAGACGATGACATACCGAAGCCCAGCGGCGTCAAGCTCTCAGTAGATGGAACGAAAATCCAGGTGGACTGGACGGCGGTGAGCCTGGACACTGTCTATGAGGTGGAGTGGAGCGCGACGAGCACGTTCTCTCAGATCACGGACACGGCAACGACGACGATCAACACGCACAAGGTGACGTCGGGGTTGACGTCGGGGACGACGTATTATTTCCGGGTCATCGCCACGGCGACGGGATACGACGACTCGGCGGCGTCGGACACTGTGAGCACAACTTTGGTCGCCAGCGCCGGGGACTACGACGCCGACAACGACGGGCTGATCGAAGTATCCAGCCTCGCCCAACTCAACGCCATACGCTACGACCTGAACGGGGACGGCGTACCGGAGACGGCCACTACCAGCTACAAGACCGCGTTCCCCAACGCGGAAGACAACATGGGCTGCGGGGAGACGGCGGCGGACATTTCATCCCAGAACACCGGCAATCCGACATGCACGGGCTACGAGCTGGCGGCGAACCTGGACTTCGACACGGACGGCGACGGCGACGTGGACTCCGGCGACACCTACTGGAACAGCGGCGCGGGCTGGACGCCCATCGGGGACGCCGCGGCGGGCTACACCGGGGAGTTCGAGGGCAACGGAGCGACGTACAAGATATCCAACCTGTTCATAAACTCCACGACTAGCGGCGGCAGCGCATACGCGGGCTTGTTTGGGGTGATCGGGAGCGGCGGCGAGGTCAAGAACGTGAAGCTGGAAGACGTGGACGTCACCGCCGCCGTGACCTCCACCACGTCCACCCACGAAGTGTACGCCGGGGCTCTGGCGGGCAAGAACAGCGGTACGGTCAGCGGGTCGAGCTCGCTGGGCGAGGTCGCCATAACCCGAAGCGGCGGCACGTCCGCCGGCAAGGGCTACGCCGGGGGACTGGTGGGCTGGAACGACGGGGCGATAGTGTCCAGCTACTCCCGCGCGGCGGTCACCGCCACCTCCGACGACGCCAACGAGGCCCACGCCGGCGGCCTGGCCGCGCTCAACGACACGGGCGACACCATCGCGGCCAGCTTCGCCACGGGCAGCGTGACCGCCACCACGACGGACACGGGGACGCTCACGAACACGGCCCACGCCGGCGGCCTGGTCTCCCACAACAAGGGGACGATCACCGCGTCCTACGCCCACGGCGACGGAACGGTCAAGGGGAACAAGGTCGCGCGGGGCGGGTTCGCGGCGACGAACGCGAGCGGCGCGACCATCAGCGCCTCGTTCTCCACGGGAAGCCATAGCGGATCCGGAACGGGAACTGGCGCGACCACCGCGTCCGGCGGCTTCACGGCCACCCAGTCCGGCACGGTCAACTACAGCTACTGGGACGCCACCACCTCCGGCATCGCCGACGACACGGACTCGAACGCGCCGGAGGGCAAGACCACCAGCGCATTGCAGACGCCGATTACGGAGACGGGCATCTACGCCAACTGGGACGTGAACGTTGGCGGCACAAGCACCAACGACGACCCCTGGGACTTCGGAACCGCCACCCAATACCCCGTCCTGGACTACGGGCTGACGGCGGCGGACCAGCGGGCGGCGGTGACCGTGGCGTTCTCGCCCACCAGCATCTGCGAAAGCTCGGCCGGCACCAACGCGAACGCCTGCGGCGCGTCCCCCGTAACTTCCTCCACGATGACGGCCACCATCAGCCCGGCGCAGGAAGTCCCGGTCACGCTGACGTTCAGCCCGGACTCCGCCGTCTATACCCTGAAATCGGGCAACACGGCAAAGTCCACCATAACCATAGCCGCCGGCTCGACGAGCGGAACGCTGACGGTGGGAGCGGTGAACAACAAGACGGACGCGTCGAACAAGTCGGTGACACTGACGCCGACGACGGGCCGGAACTGGGTGAACATAACCGGGGCGTCCCTGACCATCACGGACGAGGACATCGTCGCCAAGCCCACCGGCGTCAAGATCTCGGTGGACGGCGCGAACGTACAGTTGCACTGGACGGCGGTGACGGACGCGACGGGCTATGAGGTGGAGTGGAGCGCGACGAGCACGTTCGCTACGCTCACGGGAACCGCGACGACGACCACCACCACGCACAAGATAACGTCGGGTCTGACATCGGGAACGACGTATTACTTCCGGGTCATCGCCACGGCGACGGGCTACGACGACTCCACGCCGTCGGACTCGGTGAGCGCGACGCCGACCACGGGCAACGTGGACTACGACAACGACAACAACAGGCTGATAGGCGTCGATACGCTGGCGAAGCTGAACGCCATACGCTGGGATCTGGACGGGGACGGACAGGCGGACGACCCCAGCAACCAGGCCAGCTACGCGGCGGCCTTCCCCAACGCCGAGGACAACATGGGCTGCGGCGAGACGGCGGGGTCCATTTCATCCAACGACACCGGCAACCCGTCCTGCAAAGGCTACGAGCTAACCAAAGACCTCGACTTCGACACGGGGACGAAGGGCACCCGCAGCGACGACAAGTACTGGAACTCCGGCGCGGGCTGGGAGCCCATCGGCGGCGTGAGCGGCGGCGCCTACACCGGCGAGTTCGACGGCCAGACCTTCACCATCTCCAACCTGTACATAGACCGCACCTCCGGCAATTACGCGGGGCTGTTCGCGTATCTGAACGGCGGCAGCGGCACGACGGTGAAGAACGTGTCGCTGGTCAACGTGGACGTGACGCTGAACGTGACGTCTGGCAGCAGCGTTCACGTGGGAGGCCTCGCGGGGCGCGTGGGCAACGGCGGCGTGACGCTGGAGGACAGCTACACCACGGGGCGGGTGCGGGCCGGGGAGTCGGCCACAGAGCCGGTGACCCTCACCGCCTCTCCCGGGTATTCCTACGTGGGCGGGCTGGTCGGCAGAGCGAGGGCCGCCATCACAGGCAGCTACTCGCTGGCGGACGTGACGTCGAACACCCAGAGCGCTTCCGCCAGCCCGAACGCGTTGGTTGGCGGCCTGGTGGGGGAGGTGCGGACATCCGGCAGCGTCACCGCCTCCTACGCGGCCGGTGACGTCACCGCCAACATCGTGGGGCTGAACAGCAACTTCGTCTATGCGGGCGGGCTGGTGGGACAGCTAGACGGCGACATCACCGCTTCTTACGCGCGGGGCGCGGTTACCGCGACCAGCGACGCCACCGTAACCACCGGCATCACCGGGAACGCCGCCGCCGGCGGCCTGGTTGGAACGACGCCGAGCGGCTCCAGCATCACCGCGTCCTTCTCCACCGGCGCGCCGACGGCGACGGGCGACGGCCAGGTCGTACGGGCCAGGGGCCTCGTCGGCCTTGTGTTCGTTACGGCGAGCGTCACCAACTCCTACTGGGACACGGACACCTCCGGCATCACCAGGACGGGCGCGGGCACGGGCAAGACCACCAGCGAACTGCAAAGTCCCGCCGGATACACCGGGGACTATGCCAACTGGAACCTGAACCTGGACGGCGTGACGGGCAACGACAATCCGTGGGACTTCGGCACGGCGAACCAGTACCCGGCGCTCAAGTACGGCAGCTTGGTCGCCGCCGAGCAGCGCGCCACGGTGACGCTGAGCGTCAGCCCGGCGACGATATGGGAGCGGGCGCTCAGCAGCCCGAACCGGGTCAACTCCACGGTCCTCACCGCGACGCTGGACAGGGCGTGGAATACCGACGTCGTCGTGACGCTGCCGACCAACGCGGCATACACGCTCGGAACGACCACCATCACCATCGTCAGGGGCGCGACCACGGCGACAACGTCGCTAACGGCGGTGAACAACTTCCAGTGCGGCACATCAGATTGCCCGTCCTCGAAGGTGAACAACAGGGTCACGCTGCCTCTCGCCACGCATCCAACGAATACAACCTGGGTCGCTAAGGGCGTGGACACATCCATCACCATCAACGACGACGACGAGCTCGCCAAGCCGACGGGCGTCAAGCTTTCGGTCGATGGGGCGAAGATCCAGGTGGACTGGAACGTCGTCGCCAACGCAGACGGCTACATCGTCGAGTGGAACACGGCGGATTCGTGGACCGGCGGCATCACCGGGTCGGCGACGATCACGGTCGGCGCCACGACAAGCACGACGACGCCCGCGCTGTCGGCCAACACACGCTACTACGTCCGCGTAATCGCAACGGACAACGACCCGAACGTTGACGACTCGGCGCCGTCGGACGTCGTGAGCGCGACGACCAGGGCGAGCGCGGGCACTGGCGACTACGACGCCGACAACGACGGCCTGATAGAGATCTCGAACCTGGCGCAGTTGAACGCCGTCCGGTGGGACCTGGACGGGGACGGCGTGGTGGACGACTCGTCGAACGCGACAGACTACGCGGCGGCCTTCCCCAACGCCGAGGACAACATGGGCTGCAACGAGTCCGTCGTGACGATTCAGTCAGGGACGGGCAACCCGGCCTGCACGGGCTACGAGCTTAGCGGCGACCTGGATTTCAATGATGGCGGCGACATCAGCACGACCACCGACGACACCTACCACAACGAAGGCAAGGGCTGGCAGCCCATCGCCCACGAGTCCACCTCGCCCGACGGCAGCAGCCATCCCTTCAACGCCGTCTTCGAGGGCAACAACTACGTCATCTCCAACCTGTTCATCAACCGACGCGGGACGCGGACCGGCAGCGGCACCAATACGGACCCCCACATATATACACTCTTCGGCGGACTGTTCGGAGACGTGGGCAGCGGCGCGAAGATCAGGAACCTAGGAGTGGAGGACGTCTCCGTAACGTTCAAGAACTACCTCACCAGCATCCCCAGCGCCCCCGAAGTCTATGCCGGAGGTCTGGCGGGTTACAGCGCGGGCGAGATATTCAAGACATACGTAACAGGAACCGTCAACGCCACCGTCGAACCGGTCAGCGGCACAGACAAGCACCCCCACGCCGGCGGCCTGATTGGGCGGCAGGTGGGCGGCTCCATCACGTCCAGCTACGCCCGCGTCACCGTCAGCGCCAACTTCGCCGCCAACGACGCCAGTTCCAAGTCCTACGCCGGCGGCCTCGTCGCCTACCAGGACGGCGGCGACATCGTAGCCACCTACGCGCGCGGCTCCGCAACCGCCATCGTCAGTTCTCAAAACAATGGGGAAGCGCACGCCGGCGGCCTCATCGGCTACCACAAGGGCGGGGAAATCAAGTCCAGTTACTCGGAGGCGGACGCGACGGCGACCGCCTACGCCACCGGAGTTCAATACAACCTTTTCACCAAGCTCAACGCCGGCGGCTTCGTGGGAACCCAGGACGGCGGCAAGATAACCGCCAGCTACTCCGTCGGAACGCCCACGGCCGCCACCACAGGCACCGGCACTATTTACCAACCTACCAACAACGTCGGCGGCCTGACGGGGAATTATTCCTCAGGCACGACCACCGACAGCTACTGGGACACCGACGTGTCCGGCATCACGACCACCGGCCAGGGCACGGGCAAGACGACGAGCGAGATCAAGACGCCGACGAGCTTCACGGGCATCTACGCCAACTGGGAGTTCGACTTGGACAACGCGGACGACGACAACAACGACCAGACGGACAAGGACGACCAGTGGAACTTCGGGACGGCGTCGGATTATCCGGTTCTGCAATACCACCTGACGATACCGCCGCAGCGGGCGAGCGTGAGGCTCACCGTCAGCCCGGTGACGATATGGGAGCGCGCGCTTTCCAGCCCGAGCCGCGTCAACCAAACGACGATCACGGCGACGCTTAGCGGCACGTGGCACAACGACGTGACGGTGACGCCGTCGGTGGATGCGGCGGCATACACGCTGAGCACGACCACCATGACCATCGCCAAGGGCGCGACCACCACGACGGCGACGCTGACTGCGGTGAACAACTTCAAGTGCGGGACCTCCGACTGCCCCTCTACGAAGGTCAACAAGTCCGTCAGCCTGACCTCCGCGTCCAACGACCCGTGGGTGGGCGTCGGCGCGGCGCCCGCCCTCACCATACACGACGATGACGAACTCGCCGAACCCATCGGCGTCAAGCTGTCCGTGGATGGGACGAATGTCCAGGTGGACTGGTCGGCGGTGACAGGGGCCACGGGCTACCGGGTGGAGTGGCATACGTCGGACTCGTGGGACTCCCCGACCGGAAGGGCGGCCACGACCAGCGTGTCACACATCGTAACCGGGCTTACGGCGAACACGAAATACTACGTCCGCGTCCTGGCCACCAAGGGCGGCGGGGTGGACGAGCCGCCGTCGGACACGGTGAGCGCGACGACCAAGACCAACGCCGGCGATGGCGACTACGACGCCGACAACGATGGCCTGATAGAGATCTCGAACCTGGCGCAACTCAACGCCATACGCTACGACCTGGACGGCGACGGCGTTGTGGACGACTCGACCGACGGGACCGCCACTTCCACCTACGAGGCCGCGTTCTCCAACGCCGAGGACAACATGGGCTGCGGGGAGAGCGTAGTCACCATCTCCTCCCAAAACACCGGCAACCCGACGTGCAAGGGCTACGAGCTTTCCGCCAACCTGGACTTCGACGACAACGGCAACGGGCGCGCCGACGACACGTACTACAACAGCGGCCAGGGCTGGCTGCCCATCGGCGCGACGGCGGGGAGTTTGACGGCCGGCGCGTACATCGGCGAGTTCGACGGCGGAACCTACACCATCTCCAACCTGTACGTGAACCGGAGCGGCGCGACGACGGTCGCCCACGGCGGCCTGTTCGCCGAGCTTGGCAGCGCGGCGGTGGTGAAGAACCTCAGACTGGAGGGCGTCTCAGTCACGGTCGCCACGAACGCGACGTCGACGAGCGCGGCGGACGTGTTCGCCGGCGGCATAGCGGGCAAGAGCTCAGGCGCCATCACCGGCAGTTACGTCCTGGGCGCGGTCAAGGCCGTCCAGAGCGAGAACACCTCCAACAACAACGAAAAGCACGCCTACGCCGGCGGCCTCGTCGGGCAGAACGCTGGCGCCATTGTCAGAAGCTACTCCCGGGCCGACGTTACGGCGGAGCAGAAGAGCTCGACTGCCAGCCTGTCGGCGGCGGCCGGCGGCATAGCGGGCCATCAGGACACGGGCGGCTCGATCGCGGCGTCCTTCACCACCGGCGCGATAACCGCCGACAGCCGGTCGAACACCAACGCGACTTCCTGGGCGGGCGGACTGCTCGGCTACCAGAACGCGGGCAGCGTCAAGGCTTCCTATTCCCACGCCTCCGCCGAGGCCAAGACATCCGCGACGGCATCAACGGCAACCCTGTCCGCGGGCGGGCTGGTCGGCCACATTCAGGCCGGAAGCGTCATCGCCTCCTACTCCACGGGCGCGCCCGCAACCACGGGCGGGAGCAGCCCCACCACTTACGTCGGCGGGTTGGCGGGCCGGAACAACGGCACGACCACCAACAGCTACTGGGACACGGACACGTCGGGCGTCACGGCCGCCGGCGCCGGCGTCGGCACGACCACCAGCGCGTTGAAGACTCCCACGACCTACGGCACGGGGGCCAACGACATCTACAAGGACTGGGACATCGACCTGGACGGCCTCACCGGCGGAGACGACCCGTGGGACTTCGGCACGTCGTCCCAGTACCCCGTCCTGAAGTACGGTCTCAAGCCCGCCGACCAACGGGCGACGGTGACCCTCACCGCAACGCCTCGCACCATCTGCGAAACCACCAAGGGGAGCGACGCCGGCGCCTGCGGGTCTGACAACGTGACCTCGACCGTCATCAGCGCCGCCATCAGCTCGCAACAGCAGGTGGACGTTGTCGTCGCCCTGGGCCAGTCGGCTGCGGATTACACCCTCGGCGCCACTACCATAACCATCGCCGCCGGGTCCACCTTGAGCGCGGCCAACGTCACCGCCACCGCCGTCAACAACAAGACGGACGCATCGGACAACTCCTTGACGATAGCCGGAACGCCCGCTCAGAACTGGGTGAACGTGACCGGGGCCTCCCTGACCATCAAGGACGACGACATCCTCAATCCTCCGTCCATGTCCCTCGCCGAGGGGAGCGATCACACGTCCGTGATAGTGACCTGGCAACCAGCGCCCCCCGCCGACGGTTACAAGCTGGAGTGGAAACTCGCCACAAGCACCAGTTGGACATCGGTCTCCGGCCCCACCAGTCCAGCGACCATCAGCGGCCTGGCCCACAATCTTGTGTACGACATCCGCCTGGCCGCCACCAAGACCGGCTACGACGACAGCGATTGGGACACCGACACCATCAGCCCCGGCAAGGACTACGACGCGGACGACGACGGACTGATAGAGATAACCACTCTGGCCCAGTTGAACGCCGTCCGCTGGGACCTGGACGGCAACGGTGAATCCACGGAAACCGAATATGCGACCGCCTTCTCCCTGGCTCATGACGGCATGGGCTGCAACGAGGACGAGGCGCTGCCCGCCAACCAGGTCTGCGAGGGCTACGAGCTCTCCAACAACCTCGACTTCGACACCAACGACGACGGGCGAACGGACATCACGGGCGACACCTACTGGAACGGCGGGGCGGGCTGGGTCCCCATCGGCGGGACGAGCGGGGTTCAATACACCGCAAGTTTCGACGGCAACGGCTACAAAATCGAAAACCTGTACATCAACCGGACGTCGGGCAGCTACGCCGGCCTTTTCGCCCACCTCCGAGGCGGGGATATCCGGAACGTGGGCGTCGAGAACGTGGACATTACGCTCACCAGCACCAGCAGCGTGGACGTTTACGTGGGTGGGCTGGCGGGCAGGATTTCCGATACGGGCGCCCTCGTCGCCCCCAGCGTCACCGGCAACTACACCACGGGCGAAGTCTCAGCCACGGCCACTTTGGACGCCCCCAGCAAAGAGCTCTACGTGGGCGGACTGGCGGGGACAGTCGAAGGGGTATGGGTAAGCGACAGCTACTCGTGGGCGGACGTAACGGCGGTTGTCTCGACCGCGACAGGCAACACTCTTTCCTCCGCCGGCGGCCTCTTCGGGGCCGTGGGCGAACACGATTTGAGTGCGGCGTCCACCCGGGTGGACGCCAGCTACGCCGCCGGCTCGGTCTCGGCAACCGCTCCCGGCGGCAGCGGGAAGCATGCCCAGGCCGGAGGGCTGGCGGGCCAGGCAAGCCCCAAATCCACCATCCGCGCCAGCTATGCCCGGGGCTCCGTCACGGCCTCCGGCGGCGCCAAAAGCTACGAGGGCGGCCTGGTGGGATTCCAGCGCGGGAACATCGAGTACAGCTTCGCCACCGGGGCGGTCACCCACGCCACCCACGCCACCCACGCTACCGGCGGACTGGTGGGGTACCAGCAATCGGGCAGCGTTACCGCTTCCTACTACGACTCCTCGACCACCGGGCGGTCGGACACGGGCAAGGGCACGGCCACGACCACGAGCGCGCTCCAATCGCCCACGGGATACACCGGGCCATTCGCCAACTGGAACCTGGACCTGAACAGCGACAGCACAAACGACGACCCTTGGGACTTCGGCACGACGAGCCAGTACCCGGCGCTGAAGTACGGATCTCTTAACGCCGCGGATCAGCGGCCCGTCATAACGCTGACGCTGAACCCGACAATCATCTACGAGAGCGTCGGCGGCGCGACCGTGTCGACGGTCACGGCCTCTTCCACCGCGGAGTGGAACGAGTCTCTGACGGTGGCGATCCCGCAGGACGCCGCCAGATACGCCGTGAACGCGATTGTCATCGCGGTGGGAAGCAAGGTCGGGACGACGACGCTCACGGCAGTCAACAACAAGTTGGACGAGGCCCAATACGTCAAGACGCTGACCCTGGACACGCACCCGGCGAAGGTCGGCGCCACGACGGCCACATCCACCTGGGTCAGCGCCGGGGTCATCCATCCGTCGCTGACCATCTACGACGACGACGAACTCGGCAAGCCCACGGGCCTCAAGCTGTCGGTGGACGGGACGAAGATACAGGCAGACTGGACGGCGGTGACCGGCGCTGACGGCTACAGGGTCGAGTGGAACACCACGAACTCCGGCTGGGACACCCTCTCGCCCACGCAGAAGGCGAACGTCAGCGGCGGCGCGGTCACCTACAAAATCGACCCGACTCCCGCGCTGACGGCCAACACACGCTACTACGTCCGCGTCATCGCCACCAAGACCACAGCCGACGACTCCGTGCCCTCGGACGTAGCGGACGCGAAGACCACTGCCAGCGCAGGCTCGGGCGATTACGACGTCGACAACGACGGCCTGATCGAGGTCTCGAACCTGGCGCAACTCAACGCCATACGCTGGGACCTGGACGGCGACGGCATACCTGAGACCGCCACTTCCAGCTACGAGGCCGCGTTCTCCGGCGCCGAAGACAACATGGGCTGCAACGAGACCGGAGCCAGAATCACCGCGAACACCGGCAATCCGGCGTGTTCCGGCTACGAGCTCTCAGCCAACTTAGACTTCGACACCAACGGCAACGGCATGGCGGACTCCCGCGACGCGTACTGGAACGGCGGCTTGGGCTGGCAGCCCATCGCCAGCAGCACCGCGGCCTTTACCGCCGAGTTCCACGGCACGGGCTTCACCATCTCCAACCTCTTCATAGACCGGGACTCCACCACCACCGGCGCCAAGCACTACGCGGGGCTGTTCGGCAGGATAGACTCCGGCGCGGTGATTATAAACGTGGCGCTGGAGGGCGTGTCCGTCACCCTGGAGAGCGCGGCCTCGGAGAACCCCCAGCCGCAGGTTTACGCCGGCGGACTGGTCGGCTATCAAAAGGCCGGCAACATAGCGGGCAGCTACGTCGTCGGCGAGGTCAAAGCCGTCGTCAAGGCATCCGCGCACAACGCCAATCCGGCCTACGCCGGCGGACTGGTCGGATACAAGGAGGCCGGAGAGATAGTCTCGAGCTACGCCGACGCAACCGTCACCGCCGAGCACAAGGACGACGCCGGGACTCTCAGCGCCTACGCCGGCGGGCTGGTAGGCTATCACAAGGCCGGGGACCTGACCGCCTCCTACACGATAGGCGCCGTCTCCGCCGAGGTATCGACCACTACCGGCAACGCCTACGCGGGCGGACTGGTCGGCGAGCACAAGGGCGGCGAGATCAAGGCGACCTACTCCTACGCCTCCACCGAGGCCGCCAACTCCGGCAGTTCCAACACCTCCGTCACCCTGACCGCGGGCGGGCTGGTGGGCCTCCAGTCGGGAGGGAACATCACCGCCAGTTACTCTACCGGCGCGCCCACCCTCGACAAGGACGGCGCAACCACCGGCGTCACCGAGTACAAGGGCGGCCTGGTTGGGCGCCGCGCCTCCGGAACTACCACGGACGGCTACTGGGACACCGATAAGTCCGGCGTCACGGGGACGGGCCAGGGGACGGGGAAGACGACGAGCCAACTCAAGACGCCGACGGCCTACGGCACCCAGAGCACGGACATCTACAAGGACTGGGACATCGACCTGGACTCGGCAACGGCGGGGACGCAGGACCCGTGGGACTTCGGCACGTCGTCCCAGTACCCGGTCCTGAAGCACGGTCTCACCCCCGCCGACCAGCGGCGCACCCTCACCATCTCGGCGTCGCCGACAACCATCTGGGAGCGCGCGCTCAGCAGCCTGTTCCGGGTGAACGCGGCCACCGTCACCGTCACGCTGAACAAGGCCGTGACCGACGCCGTCGTCGTGACGCTGCCCACCAGCGCCGCCTACACGCTGAGCGCCTCGACCATCACGATAGCCGGAGGCGCTACCACCACGACGGCGACGCTGACGGCGGTGAACGACTTCGTTGACGCGGCGAACAACCCCGTAAACCTGGCGACGACGGCCGGCGCGGACGATGCGCGCGTGGAGATCACCTCCGCCAACCCGACGCTGACCATCAACGACGACGACGAGTTTGACAAGCCGGCGTGGATCAGGCTCTCCGTGGACGGGACGAAGATTCGGGTGGACTGGGCGGAGGTGCCGGGAGCGACGGGATACAGGGTGGAGTGGAACGCCGCCACGAACTCCTTTACGAATCTCACCGGAACGGCTGACGCTCTCACGGGCGGCTCCTCGCCTCTGACGTGGCACACCATCAGCGGGCTGACGATCAACACAAGGTACTACGTCCGCGTCCTGCCCACCAAGACCGGCGTGGACGAACCGCCGTCGGACGTGGTGAGCGCGACGATCAGAACGGGCGACTACGACGCGGATAACGACGGCCTGATAGAGATCTCGGACCTGGCGCAACTCAACGCCATACGCTACGACCTGGACGGCGACGGCGCGGTGGACAACCCGACCGACGGGACCGCCACCAGCACCTACGCGGCGGCCTTCCCCAACGCCGAGGACAACATGGGCTGCAACGAGTCCGTCGTGACGATTCAGTCAGAGACGGGCAACCCGCCATGCACGGGCTACGAGCTTGCGGCCAACCTCGACTTCGACGACAATACGGCCGGAAACCGCACCGACGACACCTACTACAATAGCGGCGCGGGCTGGACGCCCATCGGCGACGCAACCACCGCCTTCATCGCCACGTTCGACGGCAACAATGATTCGGATTCGACGGGAGACGGCGGGCCCTACACGATTACGAACCTCCATATCAACGCAACTTCCACGTCCGGAACGTCCTACGCGGGGCTGTTCGGCGTCATTGGCTCGGGCGCGGAGGTGGAGAAGGTGGCGTTGACCGAAGTGTCGGTGACCGCCTCCACCACCGCCGACGCGGTGTATGTCGGCGCGCTGGCGGGCAGGAACAACGGCACGACTACCGAGTCGTGGTCATTGGGCGCGGTCACCGCCCAGCGCACGGGAACCGGCACGGACAAGACGGCATACGCCGGCGGGCTGGTCGGCTGGAACGACGGCGTTATTCGCACTGCCTACTCCAGGGCCGCCGTGACCGCCATATCCCACGATGAAAACGAGGGGTACGCGGGAGGCTTGGTCGGCCTGAACGACACGGGCGCAACCATAGCCGCCAGCTACGCGACGGGCGCCGTGACCGCCAACCGGGGCGCGGAAACCGGAACTGCCAAGAACGACTCCCACGCCGGAGGGCTGGCCGCGGTCAACAAAGGGACGATAACGGCGTCTTACGCCACAGGCGACGGCGTTGCCGTTGGCAAGAACGCCGACATGGGCGGGCTTGTAGCGGAGAACGCATCCGGCGCGACGATAACCGCAAGCTACTCGCTGGGCAAGCAGACCGCCACCACCGAGACCACAGGAACCGCAAACACGGGCGGGTTCGCGGGCAACGACGGCGGCACGATAACCGACAGCTATTGGGACACGACCACATCGGGCATCGCCGACGACGCCGGCAGCGCCGCGCCCGAGGGCAAGACTACCAGCGAATTGCAGACGCCCACCACGGAGACGGGCATCTACGCCAACTGGGACGTGGACGTGGACGGCGTGACGGGCAACGACAACCCGTGGGACTTCGGCAGTACGAGCCAGTACCCCGTCCTGGACTTCACGGGCCACGTCATCTCCAAGCAGCGCAACACCGGTACCATCACCGTAGTCCCGCTCGCCATCTGGGAGCGGGCGGACACGACGTTGAACCGGGCCAACGTCGCCACCATCACCGTCACTCTCAGCCACGCTTGGGAGGACGACGTGACGGTGACGCTGCCCGCGGCGGTGGCCGGGCTGTACACGCTGAGCGCGACGACGATAAGCATCGCCGCGGGTTCCACGTCGGGAACGGCGACGCTGACGGCGGTGGACGACACGGTGAACCAAACCAGCCCCGACTACCGCACCCTCTCCCTCTCCGCCATGAGCATCGACTCCTACGCGATCAAGAGGTTCTTCACGCCCTCGTCGGCGGAGACGATCACCATCAACGACGACGACAACGTGGCGAAGGCGACGGGCGTCACCGCGCGGAGAATCGCCGGGTCCACCACCTCGGCCAGGATAAGCTGGACGGCGGCGGCCGGCGCGGGCTTCTACAAGGTGCAGTGGAAGTCAGGCGCGCAGTCCTACGACTCGTCACGACAGAGTACCACCACCGCCACCACCCTCGACGTCACCGGCCTTACCGCCAGCGTCGAGTACACCTTCCGCGTCATCGCCGCCAAGACGAACGAACTGGACGCGCCGCCGTCGGACGAGGTGACGCTCTCGCCGGGCAACGACTACGACACCGACGACGACGGGATGCTGGAGATAACCAAGCTCGAACAGCTTAACGCCGTGCGTTATGACCTGAACGCGGACGGCGTACCTGAGACCGCAACGTCCACCTACACCGGCGCCGACGCCTTCCCTGCCGGAGCGGCGCGCATGGGCTGCCCCGCCACAGGCTGCATCGGCTACGAACTGCGCGCCAACCTCGACTTCAACACGAACAACAGCGCGACGTCCACCAGCAATCCGACAGGCGCGAACTCCGGCGACACGTACTGGAACGGAGGCGCGGGGTGGGATCCCATAGGCGGCGTGAGCGGAGGCCAGTACACCGGGTCGTTCGACGGCAACGCGGACACGGACGCGAGCGGCGACGGCGGGCCATACACCATCAGCAACCTGTTCATCGACCGCACTGTCGGCAACTACGCCGGCCTGTTCGCGTATCTGAGCGGCGGCATCGGCACGGTGGTGGAGGACGTTGGGTTGATGAACTTGGACGTTACGCTGAACACCACGACCGCCAGCGACGTTTACGTGGGCGGGTTGGCAGGAGCGGTCGGCAGCGGCGTGACCATCCAGGACAGCTACACTACCGGCAGAGTACGGGCCGGCGAGTCTGCCACGGCTCCCGTCACATTCACTGCTGCCCGCACAACTAGCGTGGGCGGACTGGTGGGCGTCTCAAACGGCAACGTCTCTTCCAGTTACTCCCTGGCCGACGTGACGGGCCATTCCAAGGGCAGCGGTCAGACCTACATTGGAACTTTTGCGGGCGGCTTGGTTGGGCATTCCGATGGAAGCGTGAGCGCGTCCTACGCGGGCGGGGACGTGTCTGCCAACACCGTGGCCACGAACAACAGCTACGCGTACGCGGGCGGGCTGGTGGGATACCTTGAGGGTAGCGTGAGCGCGTCCTACGCGAGGGGCAGCGTCTCCTCCCATAACGAGACCAGTAACGTCACCGGAGAGTCCTACGCGGGTGGCCTGGTGGGTCATCAGTACAGCGACAGCGACAGCATCACTGCCTCGTTTTCTACGGGCGCGACGGCGGCAAGCGGTGACGGCTCGGTGCGGACAGGCGGCCTGCTGGGCGCGATAAGCTACCTTAGCGGCACCACCACCAACTCATACTGGGACACCCAAACCTCAGGCGACTCCACCAGCGCGACCGGAACGCCCATGACCACCAGCCAGTTGCAGACTCCAACGGCCTACGGGACCACTACCAACGACATCTACAAGGACTGGAACCTGGACCTGGACGGCGTCACGGGCAACGACGACCCTTGGGACTTCGGCACGGCGTCGCAGTATCCCGCCCTGAACTACGGCGAACTGGACGCCGCCGAGCAGCGCGCTATTGTGACGCTGAGCGTCAGCCCGGCGACGATATGGGAGCGGGCGGTCAGCAGTCCGGCCCGGGTCAACGCCACGGTCCTCACCGCGACGCTGGACAGGGCGTGGAATACCGACGTCGTCGTGACGCTGCCGACCAACGCGGCATACACGCTCGGTACTTCCACCATCACCATCGTCAGGGGCGCGACCACGGCGACAACGTCGCTAACGGCGGTGAACAACTTCCAGTGCGGCACATCAGATTGCCCGTCCTCGAAGGTGAACAACAGCGTCACGCTGCCTCTCGCCACGCATCCAACGAATACAACCTGGGTCGCTAAGGGCGTGGACACGTCCATCACCATCAACGACGACGACGAGCTCGCCAAGCCCACGGGCGTCAAGCTTTCGGTCGATGGGGCGAAGATCCAGGTGGACTGGACGGCGGTTACTGGCGCGACGGGCTACAAGGTGCAGTGGGGCACGTCGAGCACGTTGGCAACCTCGTCGGAGGCTACGGTGTCGAGCGGCACCACGACAAGCACGACGACGCCCGCGCTGTCGGCCAACACACGCTACTACGTCCGCGTAATCGCAACGGACAACGACCCGAACGTTGACGACTCGGCGCCGTCGGACGTAGCGGACGCGAAGACCACTGCCAGCGCAGGCTCGGGCGATTACGACGTCGACAACGACGGCCTTATAGAGGTCTCGAACCTGGAGCAACTCAACGCCATACGCTACGACCTAGACGGCGACGGCGCTGTGGACGACTTGACCGACGGGACCGCCACTTCCACCTACGCGGCGGCCTTCCCCAACGCCGAGGACAACATGGGCTGCAACGAGTCCGTCGTGACGATTCAGTCAGGGACGGGCAACCCGGCCTGCTCCGGCTACGAGCTTTCCGCCAACCTAGACTTCGACGACAACGGCAACGGGCGCGCCGACGACACGTACTACAACAGCGGCCAGGGCTGGCTTCCCATCGGCGCCACGGCCGGCAGCACGGCCAGCAGCGCCTACGTCGGCGAGTTCGAAGGCGGAACCTACACCATCTCCAACCTTCACATAGACCGCAGCGGCGCCACAACCGTGGCCCACGCCGGCCTGTTCGCCCAGTTGGGCAGCGGAGCCGAGGTCAAGAACCTCAGACTCGAGGGCGTCTCCGTCACGGTGACTACTCACGTCACGGAGTCCACGCCCGCCGACGTGTTCGCCGGCGGCATAGCGGGCAAGAACTCAGGCGCCATCACTGGCAGTTACGTCCTGGGCGCGGTCAAGGCCGTCCAGAGCGAGAACACCGCCAACAACAACGAAAAGCACGCCTACGCCGGCGGCCTCGTCGGGCAGAACGCTGGCGCCATTGTCAGCAGCTACTCCCGCGCCGACGTTACGGCGGAGCAGAAGAGCTCGACGGCCAGCCTGTCGGCGGCGGCCGGAGGCATTGCGGGCCATCAGGACACGGGCGGCTCGATCACGGCGTCCTTCACCACCGGCGCGATAATCGCCGACAGCCGGTCGGCCACCGGCGCCACTGCCTACGCCGGCGGACTGCTCGGCTACCAGAACGCGGGCAGCGTCAAGGCCGCCTATTCCCACGCCTCCGCCGAGGCCAAGACATCCGCGACGGCATCAACGGCAACCCTGTCCGCGGGCGGGCTGGTCGGCCACATGCAGGCCGGGAGCGTCATCGCCTCCTACTCCACGGGCGCGCCCGCAGCCACGGGCGGGAGCAACCCCACCACTTACGTCGGCGGGTTGGCGGGCCACAAGAACGCCACCGGCACGACGGTGACGGACGCCTACTGGGACACGGACACGTCGGGCGTCACGGTCGCCGGCGCCGGCGTCGGCACGACCACCAGCGCGTTGAAGACTCCCACGACCTACGGCACGGGGGCCAACGACATATACAAGGACTGGAATCTTGACCTGGATACGACGACGGCAGGGACGCAGGACCCGTGGGACTTCGGCACCTCGTCCCAGTACCCCGTCCTGAAGTACGGCCTCACCCCCGCCGACCAACGGGCGACGGTGACCCTGACCGCAATGCCTCACACCATCTGCGAGTCCACCAAGGGGAGCCACGTCAACGCTTGCGGCGCCAACCCGGTGACCTCCACCACCATCAGCGCATCCCTCAGCCGGACTCAGCAGGTGGACGTTACTGTCACCCTGGCCCAATCCGCTGCGGATTACACCCTCAGCGCCACCACCATAACCATCGCCGCCGCCACCACAACGGGCGCGACCACCGTGACCGCCACCGCCGTCAACAACCGGAATTGCGGCGCGGGGGCGTGCGGAGTCGTCGCGCCGGCGAACAATGTGTTGACGGTGACGGGGACATCCACCCTGGCCTCGGTGAGCGTGGCCGGCGCTTCCCTCACCATCAAGGACGACGACATCTTGGCCCAGGTCACCGGCGTCACGGCGACGCAGATCACCGGAGGCGTGGACGCCGACGCGGGGGACGTCACCGTCAGTTGGACCAAGGTGACGGGGGCAACCGGCTACGTGGCGCAATGGAAGTCCGGCGCACAGACCTACGACTCCACCCTGGCCGCGCGGAGCGTGACGGTGGGAGACGTCGCCTCGACGCAGATTGACAAGGCCAACTTCACCCTGGGCACGTCCTACGACTTCCGGGTGTACGCCATCAAGACGGGCTATGACGACGGCGCGCCGTCCGCGGACGTTACCCTCGCCTACAAGGGCTGGATGATATTCGACAAGACCAGCATCAACATCAACGAGCCAACGACCGGCTCTGCAACGTCCACCTACACGGTCAAGCTCAGTTCCCAGCCCACCGCCACGACGACGCTGACTCTCAGCCGCGGCACAGGCTCCTCCACCGCCACGCCGCTCAACCCCACCTTCTCGCCGTCCACCATCACCTTCACGTCCGCCAACTGGAGCGCGGCGCAGACTGTGACCGTAACCGTGACCAAGGACACGGACGGCGTGGACGACGTGGTCGCCATCGAGCACGCGGCTGCCAGCGCGGACGCGAACTATGGCGGCGTCACGGCCACGGTGACGGCGACGGAGATCGACGACAACAAAGCGCCCACCAGCGCCGACTTCATCCGCTACGTCATACGGCCGAGCACAAACCTGCGTGTCAGCCTCTACTTCCCATACACGGATACGGACGTTCCGCCCGATGCGATGGAGGCGGTGGTCATAGAATCCCTTCCGGACTCCTCCCAGGGAACGCTCAAGTTCTACCAGTTCCGAGTAGGCCCGCGCAAACACGTCACCACCCCCGTCAACGTCGGCGACCACGCGCGTACCTATGCCGGGACGCCAGGCTCGCGGGCCAAGGTGCTGCGCTTCTTCCCCTCCGACACGTTCGCGTCCTCCACGTTCACCTTCCGGGTGATGGACAGGAGCGGCAACCTCTCCGCCACCGAGTACACTGCGACGCTCTTGCCTGAGGGGGTTGTCCCCATCAAGCCTACGGGGTTCGATGCCAAACCCTACAACAAGCGGGTCGAATTGAAATGGGACAACGCCAACGACAGCAGCATAACCAAGTGGCAGTACAACTGGCAGGTGATTGACGGGCTCTGGGACGATTGGACGGACATCCCCGGCAGCAACGCGTCCACCACCTCCCACAACGTCACCGGCTTGACCAACGGCACGACTTACAACTTCCTGATTCGCGCCGTGAATGCCGGCGGCGAAGGTCGCCTATCCGAGATGCAACCTGCCACGCCGCAGGTACTGTCCGCGCCGGACCTCACGGCGGAGGGCGGAACGTCGGACGTGACGCTCAGATGGACCGACCCCAACAATTCGTCCATCACGAAGTACCAGGTTCGCTACGGGGAGAAAGGCGTCCTTACCGCAAGTTGGACGGACATCCCCAACAGCGGCACGTCCACCGTTTCCCACGTCGTCTCCTCAGGCCTGACCGCGGCCAAGGTTTACGCCTTCCAGGTCCGGGCGGTTGACGCGATCGGTCCCGGCCTCGCCTCGGAATGGGCGCATTCGGCGTTTATCCCCGCCAAGCCCACGGGCCTCACCGCCACGCCCGGCGACCGCAACGTCGCCCTGGCCTGGACGAATCCGAACAACCCCACCATCACCAAGTGGCAGTACCAGTACAAGACCACGGGGAATTACGGTTCGTGGACGGACATACCCGACAGCACGGCGTCCACCACCTCCTACACCCTGACCCGTCTCAACAACGGCACGGCCTACACCTTCAAGATTCGCGCGGTGAACGTAGGCGGGAACGGCCTTGAGTCGGACGCCAGCGCCAGCGTCGCCCCCCGCCCTCCCCCGGCCAAGCCGACGGGCCTGACTGTCGTTCCCGGCAACGCCCAGGCCGCCCTGTCCTGGATCGACCCCAGCAGCGACTCCGCCATCACCGGCTACGAGTACCAACAGGTCCAACCCATAAGCGGCTTGGCGGCATTCGCCGAGGACGGCCAGGTCCACCTGACGTGGAAACGGCCAAGCGACACCTCCAACATCGGCAAGTGGCAGTACCGCGCCGAACTGGGCATAGGGGGTTATGGATCTTGGGCGGACGTTCCCAACAGCGGCGCGACCACCACCTCCTACACCGTCACGACGACGACCGGCGGCACAAGACTGGTCAACGGCACGGAGTACAGGTTCCAGGTGCGGGCGGCGGATTCCCCCAATACCTCGGGCGGCTTGACCGCCAGCGGCCGCAGCAAGGTGGTACAGCTATCGTGGAGCCTTCCATCCAACGCCTCCAGCACCGAGAAGTGGCAGTACCGCTACAAGACCACCGGGTCCTACGGAGCATGGACTGATGCCTGCGCGGTCATTCACCCGGACCCCTCGGACCCCTCGGACGTCGGCGACTACTCGTGCCGAATCTGGACGAGCGCCGACGTGTCGGGCCTTAACAACGGCACGACCTACACCTTCCAGATGCGGGCCCTAGACTCCTCCCTCAACCTGTTGGGCAGCGTGCTGGGACCTGCGACGTCGACCCCGTTTGCCGCGACGGGCACACTGGGCGAAGTGAGAGCGACCCCTTCGGCTACGCCCGGCTGGACGTCCGTCCCCGGCAGTGGCGCCTCCACCACTTCCTACACCGTGCCAAGCCTGACCAACGGCATAGAGTACGGCTTCCGGATACGGTCGCGCCGCGAGAACGCCATCGGCCCCGCTTCCGGTCCGGTCTATGCCGTTCCCGCCGCGCTTCCGGCCAAGCCCACCGGCCTGACGGGCAGCGCCGGCCGGAACGCGACGGTTACGCTGTCGTGGCCCACTACCAACACGGCCTCCTCATGGCAGTACAGCAAGGACGGCGGGACGACGTGGAGCGCGATGAATCCGACGACCGTCGGGACGAACCACACCTATCGGGTAACGGGCTTGGCCACGACCACGGCCTACACCTTCGAGGTGCGCGGGTTGAATCGGAACGCCCAGCCCGGGCCGGCCTCGGACGGGGTTACGGTTACCACGACGGGGCCTCCTTTGGCGCCGACGAATCTGTCCGTGGTGGCGGGGAACCAGACCCTGCGGGTGAGTTGGACGGCGCCGACGGGACACGTGAACCCAATCACAGGCTACGAGCGGCGGTTCAAGTCGCTGGCGGGGACGACTCTATGGCGGGACTGGGTGGCGATAAGCGGGAGTTCGGCCTCGACCACCAGCGCGGACGTGGGGGGGATGATCAACGCGCAGGAGCATGAAGTGCAGGTGCGCGCCGTCAATTCGGACGGGAAAGGGGCGTCGGCGTCGATTAAGGGGACGCCGGTGGCCGTCCCGTCCAAACCTGCGGGGCTGACCGCCAAGATCGGCGGGACTCAGGCGTTCCTTTCGTGGACGGACCCGGCCGATTCGACGATTACGTCGTACCAGATGCGGACGCGGACGGGCAGCTCGGCGGACATCGTAGTGGGCACATACGCGAGCAAGAAGCTGACGCTGGAGTGGACCGCCCTCAACGACTCCAGCATCGCCAAGTACCAGTACAGCCTGAATGGGAACAACTGGTTTGACATCTCGTGCGGCGGCGGGTCGGGCTGCCCGCAGGGGACCCCGATGTCCCACACGATCAACCAGTCTCTGACCTTCGGCCGGCAGTACACCTACCAAGTGAGGGGATTCACTGCGACCAACACTACGGTGGCGGTGACGGGGCTGGAGGTGTGGGAGGAGATCAGCGCGAGCGCGACGGCCACTTCTTACACGGCTGCGGGGCTGACGAGCGGGACCGCGTACAGATTCCACCTGAGGGCGGTTAACTCAACCGGGAATGGCCTCGACGCGACGGTGACGCCGACGGCGTTGTCGGTCCCGTCCAAGCCGGCGGGATTCACGGCGACGCCCAGGCATCAGTCGGTAGAACTGGCGTGGACCTATTCGAATCCGAATGACGACTACATCTCCGGGTGGCAGTTCCGGCAGTGGACCGGGAGCAACGCGGACTTCGTGGTCAGCGCCGGCGGAGGACAGACGTTTACTCTGTCGTGGACCGCGTCCAGCACGTCCAACATCACCAAGTGGGAGTACAGCGCGGACGGGAGCGCGTGGACGGGCATCTGCTGGACTGCGGTGAATTCGGGCTGTCCGTCGGTTACTTCGCATACCTTCTCCACCGGCGGTTTGTCGGCGTTGCCCAGCGGAACTCATACGCTCCGGGTGCGGGCGGCGGTATCGACCGGCACGGCGCCGACGGTGACGAACCTGCAGGCGTGGGAGGAGATCAGCGCGAGCGCGGCGGCCACGTCCTACACGGCGACGGGGCTGACCAACGGTACGGAGTACACGTTCCAGGTGCGGGCGGTCAACGCGGCGGGCAACGGTACGGAAACGGACGCGAAGAAGGCCACGCCGTACCCGCCGCCCGCCAAGCCGACCGGCCTCACCGCCACGGCCAATAACGCCAGCGTCGATCTCTCGTGGGCCGACCCCAACAACTCCACCATCACCCGCTGGGAGTACCGGTACAAGACCGGCGGGAGTTACGGCGCATGGACGGCCATGTCAACCAGTACCGCGACGACCACGTCCTACACCGTAACCAACCTCACCAACAACACGGCTCATACTTTCAAGATTCGCGCGGTCAACGGCTCCGGCAACGGCGCGGAATCCGATGAAGCCTCGGCAACGCCCTTCCCGCCGCCCGCCGCGCCCGCCAACTTCACGGCAACCGCCAAGACGGATAAGACCCCCATCGTCCTGTACACCGAAGGCCACGTGGACCTGTCTTGGACCGACCCCGGCAACAGCACAATCACCAAGTGGCAGTACCAGTACAAGTCCAAGCCCGACGGCGGCAGCTATGGCAGCTACGGCAATTGGACGGATGTGCCAAACAGCGCGGCGACGACCACGTCGTACAGCGTGACCGGGCTTACCCTCGGCACGGAGTACAAGTTCAAGCTGCGGGCGGTCAACGCCGTGGGCGACGGCGCGGCATCCGAGTCCGGGGCGGCTAAGCCTGTGCTGCCCACGCCGGACAAGCCCACCGGCCTCACCGCCACGCCCAAGATAGCGTCTGTGGATCTGGCCTGGACGAACCCAAACAACTCCACCATCACCGGCTGGAAGTACCAACAGAAGACGGGCAACACCTGGGGTAGCTGGACGGCCATACCGCTCAGCCATTCCAGCACCACGTCTCACACCGTTAGGAATCTCACCAACGACACGACCTACAAGTTCAAGATTCGAGCCGTGAACGGAGCGGGCGACGGCACGGAGTCCGACGAGTCCTCCGCGGCCATTCCGAGGGCCTTGCCGGCCAAGCCCACCGGCTTCACCGCCACGGGCGGTGATACGGAAGCGGCGTTGAGTTGGACGAATCCCAACAACTCCAGCATCACTAGCTGGGAGTACCGGTACAAGACCAACAGTGGCTATGGTGCATGGACGGCCATGTCATCCAGCGCCGCGACCACCACGTCCTACACCGTAACCGGGCTGACCAACAACACGAAGCACACCTTCCAGATTCGCGCGGTCAACAGCAGCGGCGGGGGCGACGCATCCGACGCAGCGTCGGCTGTCCCCGTCGCCGGAGTCCCCGGAGCGCCCACGCTGACCGCCGCCGGGGGCGAGGGGCAGGCAACGCTGACATGGACTAAGAACTCCGACGGCAGGTGGGTCGGCAAGTGGCAGTACCAGTACAAGAGTACGGGCAGCTACGGCAGTTGGACGGACGTGCCGAGTTCCGTCGACTCCACCCGCAGCTACACGGTCACCGGCCTCGACAACGGGAAGAACTACAGCTTCAAGGTGCGCGGCGTCAACGACGCGGGCAGCGGGACGGCCTCCGGTGAAGCCAGCGCGGACACGGCGCCCGCCGCGCCCACAGGCTTCTCGGCAACGCCGAAAGCCAACAGCATGGACCTGGCCTGGAGCGACCCCGGCGACGACACCATCACCGGCTGGGAGTACCGCTACAAGACCACTGGCGGCTACACCCAGTGGACGAGCATTCCAGGCAGCGGCGCGACGACCACGTCCTACACCAAGACCGGGCTGACCAACGGCACGGAACACACCTTCCAGATTCGCGCCGTGAACTCCTCCGGCAACGGCGCTCCGTCCGCCGAAAAGAAGGCCACGCCACGGCCCATGCCCACGGCCCCTGACCTGAAGTCCGCCATCCCCGGCGACGCCCAAGTCACCCTCACCTGGACCTACAGCGCCAGCAGCGTCCAGGTCACCGGCTATCAGTACAGCAAGGACGGCGGGTCCACCTGGACGACGGCCACCGTTACAGGGACGGTGGGCACGATCACCTATACCGTGACCAGCTTGACCAACGACACGGAGTACACCTTCAAGGTCCGCGGCGTCAACGCCTACGGAAACGGGGCGGAATCCGTCGCCCTGAAAGCCACGCCCATCGCCAAGCCGGCCAAGCCCACGGGCTTCACCGCCACGCCGAAGCACCAGTCGGTCGATCTGGCGTGGACCGACCCCGGCAACTCCACCATCACCGGCTGGGAATACCGGTACAAGACCGATGGGACTTACGGTTCGTGGACGGACGTGCCCAACAGCACGGCGTCCACAACGTCCTACACCGTAACCGGCCTGACCAACGACACGGCCCATACCTTCAAGATCCGCGCGGTCAACGCCTCCGGGGACGGCGTGGAGTCCGATGAAAAGTCGGCCACGCCCAAGTCCATCCCGGCCAATCCCGCCGGCTTCACTGCCACGGCTAGGAACGCCTCCGTGGCCCTGGAGTGGAACGACCCCGGCGATTCCAGCATCAACAAGTGGGAGTACCAACGGAAGTCCGGCGTGGGCAACTACGGCTCGTGGACGCAGATGTCCACCTCGGCCACCACCACCAGCTATACCGTCGGCAGCCTCACCAACAACACGACGTACACCTTCCGAATCCGGGCGTGGAACCCCTACGGCAACGGCCCCACGTCCGACGAGCAGTCCGCTACGCCCGTGGCTCCGCCCGCCGCGCCCACCGGCCTCACCGCCACGCCCAAGCACGAGGCGGTCGTTCTGGAGTGGACGAACCCCAACAACTCCACCATCACCGGCTGGCAGTACCAGTACAAGACCGCCGGGAACTACGGTTCGTGGACGGACGCAGCCAGCAGCACGGCGTCCACTACGTCCTACACCGTAACCGGGCTGACCAACAACACGTCCCATACCTTCAAGATCCGCGCGGTCAACAACGGCGGCGAAGGCGCGGCGTCCGCGGAGGCGTCGGCCACGCCGCGCCCCGTTCCCTCCGCGCCCGCGAACCTGACCGCCACGCCCAGCACGTCGGGCGCGGCCAAGGCGACACTGAGGTGGAACAGTCACAGCGACTCCACCATAACCAAGTGGCAGTTCCGTCAGTGGACCGGAAGCGGAGCGGACTTCGTCGTTGGGACAGGGTCGAGCCAAGAGATCACGCTGGAGTGGAACAACCCGAACAAGAGCAATATCTTGTACTGGGAATTTAGGGAGAGAGCCGACGGCGGCAATTGGGGCAACTGGTTGCGGATATCCCATGACCCGAACACCGCGTCGCACACTTTCACGACTGCGGTGACTAGCGGAACAAGGTTCTACCACCAGGTGCGGGCGGCGGTGAGCGGCGAGGTAGTCCACACGGCGTCGGGGTTGAAGTCGTGGACGACCATCAGCGCCAGCGTGAGCGCTACATCCCACAACGCAACCGGCCTCACCCACAACACGGAGTTCCAGTTCCGGGTTCGCGCCGTCAACGCCAGCGGCAACGGAGTTGCGGCTTCGGCAGCCGCCCGACCCGTGGCCGGCAAACCGGGAGCGCCCACGCTGACCGCCTCGGGCGGCAACGCGACGACGACGCTGACATGGACCAAGAACTCCGACGGCAGATGGGTGGACAAGTGGCAGTACCAGTACAAGAGCACAGGCAGCTACGGCAGTTGGACGGACGTGCCAAGTTCCGCCGACTCCACCCGAAGCTACACGGTCACCGGCCTCGACAACGGACAGACCTACACCTTCAAGGTGCGGGGCGTCAACGCAGCGGGCAACGGCACGGAATCAAATGCCGCCTCCGCCTCCACCCAGCCGGCCAAGCCCACCGGCCTAACCGCCTCCGCCAAGACGGGCAAGACGCCGATAGCTCTGTTCACCGAGGGTCAGGTGGACCTGTCTTGGACAGACCCCGGCAACAGCACAATCACGGGTTGGCAGTACCAGTACAAGTCCAAGCCCGACGGCGGCAGCTATGGCAGCTACGGCAGTTGGACGGATGTGCCGAGCAGTACGGCGACGACCACGTCCTACACCGTAACCGGGCTGACCCACGGAACGACTTACAAGTTCAAGATTCGGGCGGTCAACGATACGGGCAACGGCGACCCATCGGACGAGTCCGCCGAAGCAAAGCCCACGCTGCCCACGCCGGACAAGCCTACGGGCCTGACGGCCACGCCGAAGGTCCAGAAGGTGACGCTGAACTGGACGAACCCGAACAACTCCACCATAACCGGCTGGAAGTACCAGCAGAAGGAGGGCAATAACGCTTGGGGTAGCTGGACTGCCATTTCCAACAGCAGCGCTACCACCACGTCCGTCGAGATCACCGGGCTGGCCAACGACACGACCTACAGGTTCAAGATTCTCGCGGTAAACGCCACCGGCGACGGCGATGAGTCCGACGAGGCGTCGGCCATACCGCGCGCGCTGCCCGGCAAGCCGACGGGATTCAACGCGAGCGGCCGGCTATTGATCGCCGCGTTGAGTTGGACCGCGCCCAGCGGCTCCACTGTCACCCACTGGCAGTACCGCTACACGAGCGGCGTCGCAAGCGCCATCGATTCGGCGGAGTGGGCCGGCGTGCCCGGCAGCAACGCCAGCACCACAAGCTTCAACACGCCGCCGCTGACGGCGAACACGAAGTACCACTTCCAGGTGCGGGCGGTCAACGGCAGCGGCGCGGGCGAGGCTTCCGACACGGACTGGGCCGTCCCCGTCGCCACCAAGCCCTTGCGGCCCAGTTCGGTAACGGCGACCAGCGGCGACGGCCAGGCCGTGCTGCGCTGGTACAATACCAAGAACCAGTACCACACCCCATACTTCCGCAATTGGCAGTACCGGGTGAAGCCCAAGAGCGACACCGAGACCGGGTACGGCGACTGGGTCACCGTGGACGAGGAGAGCTCGTCCAGCAGCGACCGCTGGCACACCAAGACCCTCACCGGCCTGGACAACAACAAGACCTATACCTACCAGGTGCGATCCGCCAACGGGCTGGGCCATAGCCCGGTCTCCGCGGAGGTGTCGGTCATCCCGCTGGCGCGCCCGACCAAACCCACAGGCCTGAGCGGGGTCGGCGGCGATGGCACGGCGACGCTATCCTGGACGGCCGCCACCGACGTCAGCACGACCGGCTGGGGCTACCAGTACCGCGTGTGGCGCGTGGCCAACGACGGCACGGAGGCGATACCGGGCAACTCGCAAGTGACGCTGACCTGGACTGACCCCGGCAACACCGGCATCTCCAAGTGGCAGTACAGCACGTCCACCAGCGCGAACTGGACGGACATATCTTCCAGCGCCGCGACGACCACGTCCTACATCGTGACCGGCCTGACCAATGGCACGTCATACACCTTCAGGGTACGCGCCGTGGACTCCGGCGACGATCTCGTCTCCGGAACAGCCAGGGGACCGGTGACCGCAACGCCCACCGCGGCCGGCGGCTGGCGGCACGTCTCCGGCAGCCACCATACGACCACCGAGGCGACGCTCTACCTCGCCAACGGCGCGAGTTACAAAGCCCAGATTCGGGCGACCAACGACGCCAATCCCAACGGCATCAGCGACCCAACCGCCGCCGTGTCGTTCTATCTCATCCCCGCCAAGCCGACGGGCTTCACGGCGACGGGAGGCAATGCCCAGACGACCCTGTCGTGGACAGGCGCGGACAACTCCACCATCACCAAGTGGCAGGCTAGGATGCGGGCGGGGAATCTCCCCGACTTCGTTATCGGCACGGGGAACAACATCGAGGTCACGTTCAACTGGGCAGACCCCGGCAACAGCAGCATAACCAAGTGGCAAATCCGCCAGAAGCAGGTGACCGGAAACTGGGGCGGTTGGACGGACACATCCAACAGCAGCGCCACCACCACGTCCCATTCCTTCGCCGCGCCCTTGACCGACGGGACCCACTACATGTACCAGGTGCGGGGCTACATCTCTTCGAACAACACCGTGGCCGCGACGGACTTGAAGATTTGGACCACCGTCAGCACGAGCGCGACCTCCACGTCCCACACCGTTACCAACCTGGTGAACGGCATCGCGTACAAGTTCCAGTTGCGGGCGGTCAACGCCATCGGCATCGGCGCGCCGTCGGACGAAAAGGCTTCCACCATGTACCCGGCGGCCCCTGCCAACCTGACCGCCGAGCCGGGCGACTTGCAGGTAGTCCTCGTCTGGGACGACCCCAACGACTCCTCCATCACCAAGTACGAATACCGGCAGAAGGAGGGCAGCAACAACTGGGGTAGCTGGCAGGGCATCACGTCCAGCGGCGCATCAACCCTCTCCCATACCGTAACCGGCCTCACCAACAACACGGTGTACAAGTTCAAGATACGGGCGGTCAATGCCATCGGCACGGGCGGCGCGTCCAACGAAGCCACGACCACCCCGATCCCCGTCCCGTCGCAGCCGACGGGCCTGACCGCCAGCGCGTCAGGGACTACAGTCTCCCTGTCCTGGACGGCGACCACCACCGATACCAATATCAAGGACTGGGAATACCGTCAGAAGGCGGGCAGCGCATCCTGGGGCGCGTGGACCGACATATCGGGCAGCGCCTCGTCCACTACCTCCCACACCTTATCCGGCCTCGACACAGGCACTGCCTACTACTTCCGCGTCCGCGCCGTCAACACCAACGACGTAGCCGGCCCCGGCTCCGCCGTGGCGTCCGCCGCCACGACGCCCCTCAAGCCCACGGGACTGGCGGCCGTTGCCGGGTTCCGGCAGGCAACCCTGTCTTGGAACGACCCCAGCTACCCGTCCATCAGCAAGTGGCAGTATCAACAGCGTGAGGCGGGGAGCGGAGGCTTGACAGCCATACCCGGCAACGCCGAAGCCGTACTGTCCTGGACTAACCCCAACGACTCGACCATCACCAAGTGGCAGTACCGCAAGAAGGCCATCGGCCAGCCCTACGGCGGCTGGGCCGACATGACCTCCAGCGACGCCTCTACCACCTCCTTCACGGCGCCCAGCTTGACCAATGGCACGACGTACGCCTTCGAGGTGCGGGCCTTCAAGTCCCAGCCGCAGACGGCGCTGGACGAAGTGACCGTCACGCCTATGGCAGACGACGGCTGGAAGGACATGTCCCCCAGCAACGCGGAGACTAGGACTTTCATAGTCACCGGCCTGGCCAGCGACACGACCTACGCCTTCAAGATTCGCGCAGTGAACCCGGCCGGCGACAGCCCGGCGTCGGACGAGGCCAACGTCACCCTGCCGGCCAAGCCCGACGAGCCGCAGAGCCTCGCCGCCGACAAGTCGTACGTCCAGGCCACCGACGACTTCCGGGTAACGCTGAGTTGGACGCTGCCGTCCGACCCCACCATCATCAGATGGCAGTACCGGAGCGCTCAGACGGGCGCGGATCTGAACGCCGCCGCCTGGTTCGACATCCCAAGCAGCGACAAGGACACCAGAAGCTATGTCATCCCACAGGGCCTGACCGGGGCCGGATGGCAGTTCCAGGTGCGAGCGGTCAACCTCGGCGGCGGCGGTGTGGCATCCAATGTCGCCAGCGTTACGCTGACCCCGGCGGCGACCACCCTCTCCAAGATAACGAACGTAACCTACGACGCGTCTGACCAGGACTTCGACGTAACGCTGAACTGGGCCGCGCTGAACCCGGCCGACCCGTCCGTAAGTAGATGGGAGTACCGCTCAGCCACCGGCGACACGAATACCGACGACGCGGGGTGGACGGCGCTGCTGGGCGCGGCGTTCTGGAAGACGGTTGCCAGCAGCACGGCGACATCCACCTCCCACGTCGTGGACGGCGTGGACGGCAAGGTCATGCGCTTCCAGGTGCGCGCCGTCAACGTGGCCGGCAAGGGAGCGGAGTCAAACGCGGAAGAGGTGACGCTGCTGCCGGACAAGCCGGTGAACTTCGTGGGCAATGTCACCCAGACGGGGGCCAGGCAGGCCACCCTGACCTGGGATGACCCCCAGAACGCCTCCATCAGCAAGTATCAGTACCGGGTGATAGAAGGCAGCCTCGCGGCCATCGCGGCCAACGGGCAGGCTAACCTGTACTGGCAGAACCCCAACGACCCGGCCATCACAAAGTGGCAGTACCGCTTCAAGTCCAAGCCCTCCGGCGGGCAGTTCGGCGGCTACGGCTCATGGACGGACATACCCTGCGCCTCCCCGTGCAGCGTCAGAGCGCTGAACTCCTACGAGGTCACCGGCCTCACCAACGGCACGACCTACACCTTCCAGGTCCGCGCCCTGATCCAACAAACCACTCCGAAGGCGCTCGATGCGATTGGCAGTTGGAGCATCGGCAACGTGGGCAGCGCGGGGGAGGTCACCCTGTCGTGGCCCGCCCACGGCGACAGCGACATCGCCAAGTGGCGGTTCAGGGTCAGAGTTCTCCCCGACACCGGCGAGCCGGACAACCTTGCCATCGTCACCGCCAGCGGTCAGGCGACCCTGCACTGGGTGAACCCGAACGACTCGGCCATCACAAGGTGGCAGTACCGCCAGAAGACGGGAGCGGGCAGTTTCGGCGACTGGACGAACATACCCTGCTCCTCGCCGTGCGCGGCCGAGACTCAGAGGTCATACACCGTCACCGGCCTCACCGACGGCACGGCCTACACCTTCCAGGTGCGGGCGGTGAAGCCGAACGTGGAGAAGCCGCTTGCGGCGGTGGGTAGCTGGAGCATCGGCAACATCGGCTCCAACGGGCAGATCACTCTGTATTGGACCAATCCCAACAACAGCTTTATCCACAAGTACCAATACCGCCGGAAGACGGGAGCGGGCAGCTTCGGCGCCTGGACGGATATAGCCAACAGCAGATCGTTCACCACCTCATATAGAGCGACCGGACTGGCAACCAGTACGGAGTACACCTTTGAGATTCGCGGCGTGACGCAGAACGGCGCGACCGTGACTACCGTGGGGCCGTGGAACTTCACCACCTACACCGCCAGCAACAACAAGACGACGCTCACCTGGGCCAACCCCAACAACAGCCACATCGTGAAGTACCAGTACCGCCGGAAGACGGGAACGGGCAACTTCGGTAGCTGGACGAACATACCCTCCAGCGACGAAGAAACCACCTCCTACGACGTTTCCTGCGCCACCGGGCGGGTCTGCCTCGCGGAGGTGCGACCGGTGGTACACCCGGCCTCGGACGTGGCAACGGCAACGCCCCCCAACGAGACGACGTCGAACTTCGTAGCGGGAACCGTCGAGGGCGGGTGGACGGATATCGTGACCGGCCCGGACTTCAGCACGTCCACGCTTACCTTCACCACCGGCGACTGGAACACGAGCCGGACCGTGGGCGTCAAGCTGCCATCCCGGCCCGCGGCCACGGTAAGGGTCAGGCTGTCGATGGACGGCGTGGTCTTCAGCCGCTCCACACTTACCTTCACCACCGGCAATTGGAACACGGCGCAGAACGTGGGGGTGAGACTCTCCGCCCAGCCTCAATCCGACAAGACGGTGGACCTGAGCGGTTGCTGCGGCTACCTCGACGGCGCCATCAGGTCCCACAAGTTCACCGGACTGACCGCGGGCAAGGAGTACCGCTTCGAGGTCGCCCCTGTGAAGCGAGTCAAGGACGACGAGTTCCCGCTGGGATACCATGCATCGTGGACCTTCACGGCCTTCAGCGCCAGCAATGATCAGACGACGCTCGATTGGGACGATCCGCAGGACGCCGCCATCCGGAAGTACCAGTACCGAGAGAAGACGGGAATGGGCAGCTTTGGCGCTTGGACGGACATAGCGGGCAGCAGCGCCACGACCACCTCCTACACCGCGACGTGCGCGCCCGTCGGGCAGCCGCCCGCCAGCAAGGTCTGCACCGTGGAAGTGCGACCGGTGGTGCAGCAGGTGGCGTACCCGCCCACGGACGAGGCGACGGTGACTCCGCCCACTAACACGGGGTGGAAGGACATATCTGCCATGGTGCAGTCCACCTCATCCGCATCGACCGCCGAAGGCGCGGCCCCGGCCAATGTCACACTCGTACCGAGGACGAGCTACACGGTTACGGGACTGGAGCGCGGCCGAACCTACAGCTTCCAGCTTCGGGCGGTGAACACGGCGGGAGCGGGCCCGTCCACCGTCAACCAGTTAACCACGGCCAACGTCGCGGTCACGCCCCCGGCCCCGCCGCGAAACTTCACCGCCGGCAACGGAACGAAACTGGGAACCGCCACGCTCACGTGGGAAGACCCCAGCCCTGCCGACTCCACCATCACCGGGTGGGAGTACCGGCAGAGATATTATGGCGTCAGCGCAGACTCCACGTCGTGGAAGACGGTGTCCGGCGGGGCCGATGCCCGCGAGTCCATCGTCAATGGCCTGAGCCCGCTGGACTCCTACGGGTTCCAGCTACGGGCCGTCAACTCAGTGGTGAAGTCCCCCGCCGACGGCAACCCCTCCGGTATCGCAATGGTCAACACCCGGGGCGTGGAGCTATCCACGAAGCAGATAGACGAGGTGCAGGGAGGCGCCTACGTCACCTACACCATCGTCCTCGTCAACGAGCGGCCCACCAGCGACGTGGTGGTGAATGCCGCCATCACCGGCGCCTCCGACGTGACGGTCAGTCCCTCGCGCATCATCTTCACGCCGGCCGATTGGAACGATGCCCAGACCGTCAGAATAATCGCAGGCAGCGAGCACGCCGGCGCGCGCAATGGGTTCACCGTCCAGCACACAGCCTACAGCCATGACCTCGGGTACGACGGCATAGCCATCGAGACGGTCACGGTGGGTGAGGTAATCGCCGCGCCTCCTCCTGTGATAGTAGAAGAGCCCACACCGACTCCGCGCCGGTCCAGGACATCGACCAGGCCGACGCCGACACCCACGCCGACACCTACGCCGGAGCCTACTCCCACGCCGACACCTACGCCGGTACCGACACCCACGCCGACACCTAAGCCGACGCCCGTACCTACGCCTAAGCCGACACCCGTACCCACGCCGACGCCGACGCCTAAGCCGACACCCACGCCGACGCCCGTACCTACGCCTAAGCCGACACCCGCGCCTACGCCTACGGCCACGTCTGCGCCGACTCCCAGTCCGACGCCTGTACCGACAGCGACGCCAGTGGCGACTCCCGCGCCGACTCCCACTCCGACGCCTGTGCCGACAGCGGCGCCAGTGGCGACTCCCGCGCCGACTCCCGGTCCTGCGCCAGAGTTGACGCCCACGCCGACGCCGACGCCTGAGCTTCAGCCTTCGCCGGGGAGAGTCCTGGTGTATCCGGATAGAATAACTGTGATCGAGACTGCCGATGGCGCGGCCCGACTGATAGTGCCGATGGGCGCCGCGCCTGAAATCTTGGAGATTCGCTTTGAGAAGCGCGACCTGGATTCCATCGACGGCCAGCCACCCCACGCGAACGCGCAGACGGTCTTGGCCATAGACGCGAACACGTTCAAGGTAGGGGGAGATGTTCCCATTCCGACGACCTACCCCGAGGGAGTGGAACTATGGCTCATGCTTCCTGAAGGAGAAGAATCTGCGTGTGTCGAAGACCGCGTATCAGTTTACCGCATAAAGCCGGAAGCGTGGTCGCTGCTGGATCACCAGTGCGCGCGCGATGAGTCGGGACAGAACTGGACTATCTCGATACTTTACTACTTCAGCACGTTTACGCTGGTGATACAGCCGGCTTACGCGCCCGCGCCGACGCCCGAACCGACACCCGCGCCAACGCCGAAACCGACGCCCGCGCCGACGCCCGCGCCGACACCCGCGCCAATGCCTGAGCCGACGGCGGAACCGACGTCCGCGCCAACACCTGAGCCGACGCCAACGCCAACGCCTGAGCCGACGGAAGAAGATGACGGCATGGCACCCGCCCTGATAATCATCGCAGCCATTCTCATCGCGGCAGCGGCTGCCGCCGTTGGCGGCATAGTCTGGTTCTTCGTCATCGGCCGGAGGCGGTCGCGCCGCCGCTAGTCGGAAGAGCCGGAAGTCCGGTCATGAGCGGCTCTTGGCGATTTCGACATACGTTGCTGCGAAGTGGATAGGGGTTGTAGGGCAGGGGGTCTTTCGATTGTCGCCCTGAACGAAGTGAAGGGTCTAAAATCCCTGCCGAGGAACAAAGTTCTCTTCAGACAGAACCTTCAGATTTCTCGCTGCGCTCGAAATGACATGAATAACCGAAAGACCCTAGGTTATTTGGGTGGTGAGATTGACCCTTTCATGAATGGACATCTATAATGCAAACATGGCAAATATAACAGATAGGCAGTCTATCAGTCCAACTTTGCAGGCCATCCGCGTTAGGCTTGACCTTACGCAGGAGCAGCTTGCCGAGCGGCTTGGCGTGTCGTTCGCGACGGTAAATCGGTGGGAGGGCGGCGTGACCACGCCGCAGAAGGCGGCGCGGACGGCCATCGCCGCGCTTGCTGCCGAGGCCGGGATCGACGCGGCGGATCCAGTAGTGAACGAGGTGGAGTCCGCGGCCCGTTTGACCCGTCGGAGGTCCCGTCGGCGCAAATCGGACGTCCCCACCACCAAGCCGATGGAGCAGATGCTGTGGGACGCGGCCTGCTCGATCCGGGGCGCGAAGGACGCGGCGAAGTTCAAGGACTACCTGCTGCCGCTGCTCTTCCTCAAGCGTCTCTCAGACGTGTTCGACGACGAGATCGAGCGGCTGGCCCAGGAGTTCAGGGACCGCGCAATCGCCCAGGAGATCGCCGAGAGCGACCACGACCTTTTGCGCTTCTACCTGCCGCCGGAGGCTAGGTGGGGCGTCGTCAGCGGCCGGGAGTCCCACGACTGGCCTCTCGACGCCCAGGGACGCAGCGCCCGCCCCCGCGACATCGGCGAGCATCTGACCGGCGCGGCGCGCGCCGTCGTGCGCTACAACCCTACCTTATCCGGCGTCATAGACCTTGTTGACTTCGCATCGGAGCGCAACGGCGAGCGCGACCTCAACCCTGCGCGGCTCGCCGCCGTCGTCGAGACCTTCTCCGACCCCCGCTACCGCCTCGGCCTCGCCGACGTTCAGCCGGACTTTCTGGGCCGCGCTTATGAGTATCTTCTCAAGAAATTCGCCGAGGGCTCCGGCCAGAGCGCGGGCGAGTTCTTCACGCCAACCGAGGTCGGCTTCCTGATGGCCCATCTCATGCGCCCTCGGCCCGGCGAGACGTGCCATGACTACGCCTGCGGATCGGCGGGACTGCTCATCAAGCTCCAGTTGGTCGCCCGCGAGACCGACCCCACCAACCGCGTTCCCCTCAAGTTGTACGGACAGGAGTTGCAGGCCGACAGCTACGCAGTCGCCCACATGAACGCCATCATCCACGACATGGAGGTCCGGATAGAGCGCGGCGACACGATGATCAACCCCAAGTTCAAGGACGCCGCGGGCCGCATCGCCGGCCACGACATCGTTGTCGCCAATCCGATGTGGAACCAGGACTTCAACCAGGCAACCTTCGAGAACGACCCGTTCGACCGATTCCGCGCCGCCGGAGGAGTCACCACCGGCAAGGGCGATTGGGCATGGCTCCAGCACACCCTGTCCTGCCTGAACGAGCGCGGACGCGCGGCCGTCGTGCTGGACACGGGCGCGGTCACGCGCGGCTCCGGCGCCAGGCACGAGGACAGGGAGCGCAACATCCGCAAGTGGTTCGTTGAGCGCGACCTGATAGACGGCGTGATACTGCTGCCGGACAACCTCTTCTACAACACCAGCGCAGCCGGCATCATCGTCGCGCTGTCGAAGCGCAAGCCGTCGGCTCGCAAGGACAAGATCGTGCTGGTCAACGCCAGCCGCCGCGTCGGCAAGGGCCGCCCCAAGAACTACATTCCCCAGGACGACATCCGGCCGGTGGCGGCGATGTTCCTCAAGGGCGAGCCGGTGGAGGGCGAGGTAGCCGTCATCACCCGAGAACAGGCGGCAGAGGCCGACTATAATTTGAGTCCGAGCCGATGGGTGGGGCAGGTCGAGGGTAAGGAATCTGCCTCGGTGCCTGAACTGCTTGATGAACTTCGTAGGCTGTCTGACGCGATACAAGAGTCGGATAGGCATCTCTTCTCGACATTGGAGCGACTCCGTTGAAGCTATCCGTTGTATCAGCAAAACTCGGCGACCCAGGCGTAGCCTCGGTGATTCTTGGACAGTCGCCCCCGTCATCAGCCTACAATGAGGTCGGAGAGGGCATGCCGTTCTTTCAGGGCAAGGCGGATTTTCAACGACTCCATCCAATCCCGCGTGTCTGGTGTACGGCTGGCCGGAAATTCGCAGAGCCAGGAGACATATTGATTTCCGTCCGAGCGCCGGTTGGTGATGTCAATGTCGCAACGGATCATTGTGGAATAGGAAGGGGGCTGGCGGCTGTTCGCTCAGGTCCGGACAGTGACCCGTGGTTCCTGTACTTTGCTATGCTCTACTCCAAGCCGACCCTAGAGGCTAGAGCCACAGGATCGACCTTCGCCAGCGTCAACAGGACCACATTGAGCGACTTGGACATACCGTTCTTTGATAAGCTGACGCAGTCTGCGATTGGACGGTTCCTCCGCTCACTCGTCTATCAGATTGAACAGGAAGATCAAGCCCTCGATACGGCCCAAGCCCTCAAACGCGCCGCCATGCAAACACTGTTCACATGTGGGCTGCGGGGCGAGCCTCAGAAGGAGACGGAGATTGGTCCGGCGCCGGAGAGTTGGGAGGTGAAGGCCATAGGCGACCTGTTTGAAATTGAACAGGGCTTGTCGTTGAAAGGCAATCTGGCGACCGAAGGTCAGGGAGTGCCCTTTCTCCGAACGTCAAATATCTATTGGGGAGAGGTGGACTTAGAGACAGTAAGCCGAATGCGGCTTAACGGCGACGCCCCGCCTGGCAAGACCCTCCGCGAAGGTGATTTGCTCGTATGCGAAGGTGGTGAAATTGGACGTGCCGCTGTCTGGAATGGCGAGATTGAGGGATGCCTATACCAGAACCACTTGCACCGTCTGCGTCCAATGGAACCCGCCGAGATGAACCCTCGGTTTGCTATGGCATGGCTCGAAGAAGGCTTCAAGCACCGCAACGCGTACGAAGGTGCGGGAAACCGCACAACGATTCCCAACCTGTCACGCTCCCGCCTATCAGGGCTATCTATCCCACATCCAGCCATCGACGAGCAAAGCGAGATTGTCACCATTCTAGATGCCGTCGACGGCAAGATAGACCTCCACCGCCGGAAGCGCGCCGTGCTGGAGGAGTTGTTCAAAGCACTGCTACACAAGCTGATGACGGGGGAGGTTCGGGTGGGGGAGTTGGATTTGTCGACACTATGTGGAGAGGACCATGATGATGATGATGATGTATGATGATGCTACCAGAAGGTTTAGCTGGCCTGACAAGTATAGACAGGCCTGGGATGTGTATGTCTTCGAAGAAGGTAACTGTGTCTCTTGGTACGCTCGTCTAGGTAACGTTGGCGGTAAATACGAGGCCACCTTAGAAACCCACTCGCACAAAGGCCAGCGGCTTGCCATGGCTCACTTAATTGACGTTATGGTTGATGAGCGCATGGAAAACCGCGGCCTGGGTTCCATGCTAGTCAAAGAAGCCATCAAAGAAGCAAGGCGACTAGGGCACAAAGGAATCGAAGGATATCTCAGTAGCGTAGATAGAGATAATTTCCCAAAACTCAAGCACTTCTACAAGAAACTGGGGTTCTCTGTTGTCTTCTACGAGCCAGAACATCCCGATTATCAGTTCCATAGAGTTGGTAAGGTAGAGATGGTTTTCCAAGAGCAATAGGGAAGAATCCTAATGGGATTGAAGAAAGAAGGACAAACAATGCACGTAATGAGAGTGATAGAAGCCGAAAATGCAGTGGTGTTCGCCGTAGCATCCGACGATAGGGATTTTCGAGCACTTCAGCTAGTGGACCGCGATGGCGACACGATTTATGCCAACACGCGTATTGAGGTTGGCGATCTTGTGCTAGTCGAAGAGGTTCCCGGTTTCCTTCTAGGCCCCAACACGCCAGATTCAGAAGTCAGTGAGTCAATAAGTCACATCATTGTTGGGTTGATACCACCAAGCAATTGGCATGAGATCCCGGAATACTCCAAATTGGTAAAGGGATTGTGATTGAAAGCACTGATGATACCCCTGAGCAGGTCACAGCCCTAGCCACCTCCGGCGAATCGGAGACACTGGAGTTCAAGGCCAGCGGTATAGGGTAGTGACTGGTCTAGTAGGTCGGAAAGGAGAGAAAGCAGATGACCGAGCTCCTTCAGCAAGCCTTCGCGAGAGCCTCCGAACTTCCACAGGAAGAGCAGGACAGGTTCGCCCGCTTCCTTTTGGCTGAGCTGGAGTCGGAGCGGCAGTGGGCGGGGGCTACCAAAGGCGGCGAACGCCGTACCGGTCGAACAGGGTCTCGATGGATATGAGAACGAGGTCGCGTGACAACGCCTGCGCGATGAGCATACGGTCGAAGGGATCGAGGAGCGGACCCGGAAGGCCGCCCGCGCGGGCGGCTTCTGCAACCGTTATGGGCATCTCTTCGAAGCCTTGGTCGGCTATGGCGCCGGCAATGTCCGGAGCAATAGCCACGGCTTCATCCAGTCTGCCCCGGCGGTATTTGGTGGCTATCTCCCAGGCGGATGCCGCGCTGACGAATACGACGTTCGCATCGTCGTCGATGGCGCGGTGGGCGGAGCGCGACAGGCGTCGGTTTCCGCTCACCCACCATATGAACGCATGGGTGTCAAGCAGCAGCCGCAACTACGGTCCGCCTTCCCATAAGGCCAACTCCTCCGGCGGCAGTGGCTGCAAGACAAGTTCGCTCAACTCCTCCCATTCCTTCTTCCCCTTCATAGCTCCAAACTGCCGCTTGCCGCGCTTCTTGCAGCGCACGAGCCGGGCGACGGGGTTGCCGTTTCGGGCGATGATGACCTCCTCCCCCGCCTCGACCTGCGTCAGCAGACGCGACAGGTGGGTCTTCGCTTCGTGGACGTTCACCGTTACCATGGCCGTCTCCTCGGTGGGGATATTAGTCTATGGTATGACTAACACGCGGGGCCGTCAAGAGGAGCTGCGATTGTGAACGATTTGCGCATCACCGAAGCAGGAACCGTCCAGTTCCCGATGATCCGCCACGCGGCGGAGATCGGCTGGAAGCCGCTTTCGCCGTCGGACGCCCTTGCCATGCGGGGTGACGAGGCCGGGCTGCTGTTTCGCGGAGCGCTGGAAGAGACGCTGCATCGCTTCAATCCCTGGTTGACGGACGACGCGGTCCGGTCGGTGGTCGAAAACATCCAGGCTCTCCCGCCGACCATCGATGGCAACCGGCAGATGCTCGCCTGGCTGCGTGGCGAGCGGCAATGGTACGACGAGGCCGAGCGGCGCCACCGGCAGGTCAGGCTCATCGACTTCGATGATGTGTCGGCCAACGTCCTGCACGTGACCTGGGAGTGGCGGCTCAAGCCTCCGGCGCGCAAGGGCAACCGCGCCGACGTGATGTTCGTGGTCAACGGAGCGCCCGTCGCCATCGTCGAGCATAAGAACCCGACGGGCGCCGACGCCATCGATCGGGGCGTCACCCAATTGAAACGCTACGAGATCGAGACGCCCGAGATGATGGGCGCGGCGCAGTTATTCAACGTGACTCACCTGCTCGACTACTGGTACGGCGTCACCTGGAACCTGTCGCGCCGCTACATGGCGCGGTGGAAGGAGACCCAAGAAGAGAGCTATCGCTTTGCCGTCCAGTCCTTCTTCGAGCCGACGGACTTTCTGCGTACCCTGCGGGACTGGATCCTCTTCTACGTCGAGGACGGCGAGACTCGGAAGACCGTGATGCGCCAACATCAGCGCCGCGCGGTTGACCGCATCGTCGAACGTTGCGTCGAGCCGGTTAAGCGCCGGGGCCTCGTCTGGCACACGCAGGGATCCGGCAAGACCTTCACGCTGCTCACCGCCGCCCGCCTCGTCCTGGAAGCCAAGGACGAGTTCCGCAACCCGACGGTGGTCGTCGTGGTGGACCGCACTGAGCTTGAGGGCCAGCTTGCGGGTTGGGTCGAGCGGCTGCTCGGCGAGATGCAGCAGCAGGACATCCCCGTCCGGCGCGCCAACTCCAGGGCCGATCTGCGGGACCTGCTGGCAAACGATAGGAGAGGGTTGATCATCTCGATGATCCACAAGTTCGAGGGCATCGAGAAAGACGCCAACCTCCGCGACAACATCTACGTGTTCATCGACGAGGCGCACCGATCCGTCGCCAGGGAGCTTGGCACGTACCTGATGGCCGCGCTGCCCAACTCCACCATCGTCGGCTTCACCGGGACGCCCATCGCGCGAACGGAGCACGGGGAGGGCACCTTCAAGATATTCGGCGCGGACGACGAGCGGGGCTACCTGGACAAGTACTCGATAGCGGAGTCCATAGAGGACGAGACGACGCTCCCAATTCGCCACATGATGGCGCCGAGCGAGATGACAGTGCCCGCCGGTCAACTCGACCGCGAGTTCTTCGCCCTGGCCGAGATGGAGGGCGTAACCGACGTTGACGAACTCAACCGCGTCCTGGACCGCGCCGTAGCATTGCGTACTTTCCTCACCGCCGACGATAGGATCGAGAAGGTGGCGGCGTTCGTCGCCCGGCATTTCCAGGAGAACGTGCTGCCCCTCGGATACAAGGCGTTTCTCGTCGGGGTCAACCGGGAAGCCTGCGCCAAGTACAAGCGGGCGTTGGACAAGCTTCTGCTGTCGGAATGGACCGTCCCGGTGTACTCGGAGAATGCCGACGACGTTGTGAAGAGGCCGCTCGTCGCCGAGTTTCAGCTTTCGGAGGAACGGGAGAAGGACGTCCGCCTGATGTTCAAGAGGGCGAGCGAGGACCCGAAGCTGCTGATAGTCACCGATAAGCTGCTGACCGGTTTCGACGCGCCGCTGCTGTACTGCATGTATTTGGACAAGCCGATGCGCGACCACGTTTTGCTCCAGGCGATCGCGCGAGTGAACCGGCCCTACGTGGACGCGGCAGGCGTCAGCAAACCCATCGGCCTCGTCGTGGACTTCGTGGGCGTCCTGCGCGAGTTGAGGAAGGCGTTGCAGTTCGACTCGTCCGACGTCAGCGGCGCCATTGAAGACCTCGGCCTGTTGATGCACGACTTCCTAGACAAGATCGTCGAGGCGAAGGCGAGCTATCTCGACTATGATGACGACGGCGGAGTGGCCGAAACGCAATCGGCGTACGCGACCGTTGGTGAAAGCGCAGACCGGCGTCTCGAACAGGTTGTTTATACGCGCTTTCTCGATCCCGAAGCTCGCAAAATGTTCTTCTCGGCGTACAAGGAGATAGAGGCGCTGTGGGAGATACTTTCGCCGTCCGCCGAACTGCGCGACCACATCGATAGTTTCAGGCGTCTCACCCAGCTATACGCCGTCGTGCGCGAGGCCTACGCCGACCGTCCCAACTTTGTAGCGGAGTTGGCGCACAAGACCCAGCGGCTCGTGGAGGAGTCGGCTGCGATGTACGGACTGGGCAACCTGACCAAGTCCATGACCTTCGACCTCCGCACCCTCAACGCGCTGCGGAAGGAGTCGGGGCCGGACGAGGCCAAGGTGTTCAACCTGGTGCGCGGCCTTCAGACGGAGGTGGAGAGGGGGCCGGAACTGGAGTCCGTGCTGCGGCCTCTCAAGGAACGCGCAGAGTCCGTGCTGAAGGGCCTCGAAGAGCGCACGACAACCGGACTCGCGGCCATGGACATCCTGGAGTCCCTGGCCAAGGAGAAGGAGGCCGCCGTCGCTGCCGCCAAAGACAGCACGCTGCCCCCAAGGGCTTTCGGCGTGTACTGGACGATGAAGGACGACGCAGCCCTCCAAGCGGCCAATGTAAGCGCAATGAAGTTCGCGGAAGAGGCTCAAGCGCTGGTGGACCGCTTTCCAAACTCCGCCGTCAATGCCGACGAGCAGCGGCGGCTAAGGACTTCTTTGTACAACCCGTTGTTGAGGGTGGAAAGCGGTGAGCGGGGCCGGATTGTGGATCGAACCTTGGCGATACTGCTGGGCGGAGACGCCGATGACGAGGCGTGACGACAGATCCGGGGGTCTGCGACGGCGGGTGGAGTATTGGGCGGACCGCCTGCATGTCCCTGCGCCGCGCGTGCGCGTCCGGGACATGACCCGCAAGTGGGGTTCTTGCTCGACTGCCGGCACGATCACGCTGGCATCCGACTTGGCCGACTGTGAAGCGGGATTCCAAGACTTCGTCATCGCGCACGAACTGCTCCATCTGCGGGTCCCGAACCACGGCAAACTCTTCAAAGCGCTCCTGACAGTACACGTGCCGGATTGGAGAGAGCACGACATAGCGAAGTAGCAGCGCGCCACGGTCCACCGCGCCCTGACCGACCTGCTGGTCGAGGGCATCGCGGGGAGGGTGAGCCATGGGGCCGCCCGCCGTGTTCCGTACTCACCGCCAAGTCCGATCCGGCCCACGCCCCTCTGGATTCCGGCCCCGTATCGGGGTACGGGGCAGGCTCTCTCCCTCAAGGGAGCTTAAAGGGGTAGGTATTCACACTCACCCTAACCCTCTCCCTCAAGGGAGAGGGGATGTGTTGGTCGAAATCCTGGGGTTAGGAGTCGTCTATGTGGGGTGGGGGGTGGAGGCGGAGGCGGCCACCATCGTCGAAGTAGATTCGTTCGCCGAAGAGGTCCATGTTTGCCATGCCGCGGGCGGTCGAGAGAAGTTCCTCTTCCGGCTTGGTCAGTTCTTCGGCCATGCCGTGGTGGTCGCAGAGGTATAGGTCGTTGCATTTGTAGCAGGGGTCGTTGTCCTGTTCGTTTCCGAACTCTGCCTTGAACTCCGCGCGCTCTTTCAACGCGCCCTCGACGTGCCTGCGGGCGAAGCGGTCGGCCTCGATGATCTTTTCGATGGGGATGGTGGGGTCGATCTCGGCGGGGTGCTTGTACGCCCAGTTGGATTCGAGCGAGGGGTCTTGCCAGTCGTCGAGCGGCTGTTCGAGGTCTGCGACGAGGCCGAGGACACGGTCGAGCATCATCTGGCCGGCAGTGATGCGGTGGCAGGGCCTGACGGAGGCGTCTTCGGGGTCAGGTTCGTGTATGTAGGCTAGGATGGATGCCAGGTCGGCTCCGTAGTTGGTGATTTCGAGGACGTAGTATTGCGCCTCGCGCGCGAGGTCCGGGGTGGAGTCGGGCACGGCAGGGGCGCGGCCCGGCTCGTAGAGCCTGACGGGCGCCCGCGGCGGGCCTAGCTCGTCGTCGAGTTTCTCTTCGAGCTTGGCGACGGGCCGGTTGGACTTGGCGGCGATGTCTGAACTGTGATTCGTTTGATTTTGGGATTTCTCTGATTGTGGGGATTGGCTCGGTTCGGTTGAGAGGGTAGGGGACAGGTTCTTGGCGACTTTGCCGAAGCCTCTGTCGTAGAGTACGCGGGTGGCTCTGAGTCGGTCGTAGGTGTTGGCGTCGGGGTCTTTGCCATTGGCGATTTCGAGCAGGTTGTCGAGGATGCGGTGGATACCGCCGACGGCGTCCTGAATCTGCCGCGCGGCGTGTCCGGCGAAGACGGGGTTGATGGTGGACTGTTGTGTTTTCGGCTTCATGAACATTAGTTTAGAGCATAGGGTCTGAGGATGTCAAGGGGTGATTTTAGTGGATAGTGGATAGTGGGTGGTCTTTAGTTTTTGGCGGGTTTCGGTTGACGGGGTTTTTGGAGCCAAAGATATACTCACGGACACTATCATCCATCCGGGGCGTCTCGCCTCAATCGGCGCATCGGCCGGCGCATCGGCCGGCCGCGCAGGCGCCGACGCCGGCATCCGGGGCCAGTAGCTCAGACGGTTAGAGCGCAGTCCTGATAAGACTGAGGTCCGTGGTTCGAGTCCACGCTGGCCCACCAGTTACGGCGTCTGCGGCTCGGAATGGGCTCGAAACGGCGCAGCGGCTTCATAGACTGCTTCCTGGCGGTTCGAGTCCACGCTTCTCTCTCTTCCCCCCAGTGGGAGTGATCAAAGGCCAGTTTCCCGTATGCTCCCGCACTAGTCGTCGATGTATTCGAGGGTGAGCCTCGCCAACGCGGTCTGCTAAATTGATATAAAGTATCATATAAATGGCGGTACAAATGCACATGAATGTAGTAAAATCAGGTGAGTTAGTCGCTGACGGCCCTGTTGCATCAATGATATATTATATCACTATGTACGCGGCTCTCACCCGGCGCCATGGCGTGGATGAACGCATCAATCGCTGGGCTCGTCCGCTCAACACCGGAGGACGAAATCCAGGCAGCGGACCGGCTATCTATAAGAAAGCTACGGGAGGACAACACCCGGGGATGATGGTCCATCGGAAGATGCTGGCGCTGACGGAGGGCGCGCGCTCTCGCATCGCCCTCACAGTGGCGCTGGGGTTAGCGATCTCCGGCACATACATCGCGCAGGGCGTGGTCGTGGCCCTAGTGGTCAGCCGCATCTTGGCCGGCGAGCCGTGGACGGGGGCGCTCGCCCTCGTGGGCGTTGTCGCTCTGCTGGCGGCGCTTCGCGCCGCGCTGCTCCGGTGGCGGGAGATGAGTTCCATGCTCACCGCCGCGGATGTGAAGGTCGCCCTGCGCCAACGGCTCTACCGCGCGCTTCTTGCCCTCGGTCCCGGGTACATGGAACGGACGCGGACGGGAACTGTGCAGTCCACTCTCGTGGACGGCGTGGAGGCCACAGAGTCCTACATGGGCTACTATCTGCCGCAGTCCATCGTCGCGGTGGTCGTCCCCCTGGCCGTGGTGGCGTACATCTGCGTCCTCAGCCCTCCGGTGGGCGTGGTCGCGCTGGTGTGCGTGCTGGCCGTTCCCCTCGCGCCGCGCCTGTGGGACGGCCTGCTGGGCGAGTACGGCCGGAAGCACTGGCGGGCGTACACGGACCTCAACGCCCAGTTCGTGGACAACATGCAGGGAATGGTCACGCTGAAGGCTCTCAACGCCAGCGAGCGCCAAGGGCGAGTCCTCCAGGACGCCGCGCTCGCGCTCTACCGGGCGACGATGGCGCAGCTCTCCATCTCCATGATCCGCAACGGCGTCGTGGGACTGGCGATGAGCGCGGGCGTCGCGATGGCCGTCGCCGTGGGAGCGTTCCAAGTGGCGGACGGAGCGCTCAGCCTGGCTGGGCTCATCGTCGTGCTGTTCCTCACGGGGGAGTGCTTCCGTCCTTTGGTGGAGCTGGACTCCTACTGGCACAAGGGCTACATGGGCGTGTCCGCCTCCACGGGCATATTCGCGCTTTTGGACGCGAAGCCTGAGGTGGCCGACCGTGAGGACACGCCGAGGCGCTCCGAGTCTTCGAGCGCGCCGAAGTCCATCGCCTTCGTGAACGTCACCTTTGCATACCACCCGGATAACGCGCCGGCGCTCGACGGCCTGTCGTTCAGCGTGGACGCGGGCCGGAGCGTTGGCCTCGTCGGTCAGTCGGGGGCGGGGAAGAGCACCGTGGCTGCGCTGCTGATGCGGTTCTTCGACCCTCAGCAGGGGCGCGTGGAGATTGGAGGCGTTGACATCCGCGACTACTCCCTGGAGACTCTGCGCGGCCTCATCGCCGTGGTGTCCCAGGACACCTACCTCTTTCATGGGACGGTTGAGGACAACCTCCGGATCGGGAAGCCCGGAGCCTCCCTTGTGGAGTTGGAAGCGGCGGCGCGGGCGGCCAACGCTCGCGAGTTCATCATGGCGCTCCCCCAAGGGTATCAGACCGTGGTCGGAGAACGGGGAGCGAAGCTCTCCGGGGGTGAGCGCCAGCGCATCGCCATCGCGCGGGCGTTGCTGAAGGATGCCCCTATCATCATCCTAGACGAGGCGACCTCCAGCCTGGACGGCGTGAACGAGAGCGCCATCCGTGACGCGCTGAAGCGGCTGGCCCAGGGACGGACGATCATCACCATCGCCCACCGGTTCTCCTCCGTCGTCAACGCCGACCGCATCGTGGTCCTGGACGAGGGGCGGGTAGTTGAGGCTGGCCGCCACCAAGAGTTGATGGCGCGGCGCGGCGCGTATGCAGGCCTCGTCCTGGCGCAGCAGGAGGCCATGTGAGCGCGCTAACAAGCAATCGCCCCAGCGAATGGGAGTTGGCTCCACGCGGCGGCAGACGGGGGTCCGGATTCTGGCAACTGCTCCGCATCCTGCGCCCGTACTACTGGCTCATGGGAATCACCGTTCTCATGGGCATCCTGAACCAGGGCTTCATGATCGCCGCCGCTGGGATTGGCGCGTTCATGGTGGGAAGAGTAGCGACGGGGGCGGCGGCTGAAGCGCTCTACTTCAGCGCCTTCGCGCTCGGCGGCGTCGTGGCCGGCAGGGCGGTGGCGGCTTGGGCGGAGATGTGGCTGGCGCACGACCTCGCCTACCGCATCCTGGCGGAGTTCCGCGTCTGGCTCTATCAGGCGCTGGACCGGCTGGCGCCGGGCTATCTCCTCGATCGGCGCACCGGCGACCTCTCCGCCGCGGCGATGGCCGACGTGGACACCATCGAGTGGTTCTACGCTCACACGGTCGGGACGTTCATCGTGGCGGTGGTGGTACCGCTGGGGGCGCTACTCACACTCGCGGCGATGCACTGGCTGCTCCCCCTGGCGCTGCTCCCCGCGACCCTGGCGGTCGCGACCGTTCCTTTCTGGTTGCGTAAGCGGGCGGCAGCCCAGGGCCGGAGACTGAGAGAGAACCTGGGTTCGCTGAACGCGGAGGTGGTGGATGGCGTTCAGGGACTCCGCGAGGTCGTGGCCTTCGGCCAGGGACAGCGCTTTCTGGAAGGGCTGCTCCGGAGCAGCCGGAGCCTTGTGAGCGCGCAGGTCGACCACGGGCGCAGAGCAGGTGGAGAGCAGGCGGTCACGTCCGCGCTCATCACGCTGGGGATGGTAAGCATCGTCATCGCCGCGGCCTACCTGGTGTCCTCCGGCTCCCTCTCACCCGCGCTCTATCCGGTCGCCATCATCCTCGCCATCTTCATCTTCGGGCCAGTGACCAACATCACCGGCATCGCGGAGAGCCTCGGCGTAGTCTTCGCGGCGGCTGACCGAGTGTTTACCGTGCTGAAAGCGCCGGCTCCCGTGCGTGACATCGCGGCGGCGGCGCCCCCAGGCCCGGTGGAGCCCCGTATCGAGTTCAAGGCCGTGAGCTTCCACTACGCCCCGGACTTGCCACCGGCGCTGGACGCCGCCAGCTTCTCCGTAGAGCCGGGAGAGAGCGTGGCCCTTGTGGGTCACTCCGGCGCGGGGAAGTCCACGTGCATCCATCTGCTCATGCGGTTCTGGGATGTCACGGACGGCGCCGTCACTATCGGCGGGCATGACGTCCGGGCATTTCCACAGAACGCCCTGCGCGATCTCATCGCCTGGGTGCCGCAGGACATTTACCTGTTCAATATGACCATCCGCGAGAACATCCGCCTGGCGCGCCCGGATGCCTTGGACGCGGAGGTGGAAGAGGCCGCGAAGGTCGCTCTGGCGCATGACTTCATCATGCGGATGCCCCAGGGGTATGAGACCAACGCAGGTGAGCGGGGGGTCCGGATGTCCGGGGGCCAGCGGCAGCGCATCGCCATCGCGCGGGCGGTCCTCAAGGACGCCCCCATCCTGGTGATGGACGAGGCCGTCTCCAACCTGGACGTCGAGAACGAGCGTCTTCTCCGGGAGGCGATGGCCCGCGTCCGAACTGGCCGTACCTCGCTCGTCATCGCGCACCGGCTGTCCACCATCCGCAACGCCGACCGCATCATTGTCATGGAGAAGGGGCGCGCAGTGGAGGCCGGCCCACATGACTCCCTGCTCGCCGCCGGGGGTGTGTACGCGGACCTGGTCGCCTTCCAGCGGAGGGCCATTCCATTGTGATCATCAGTCGTAATAATCAGTGACCGAATTGTGACCACGCCGCGGGGTCGGGCCGAGAAGAAGCCGGGCACGCGGCCAACCGATCGAACAAGCACAAAGGAGAGAGGTGTTATGAAGTATGCAATCGTAGTCTTGGTTCTGCTGCTGCTGGCGGCGTGTTCCACGGAAACGCCGGCAGCGACCCCGCAGCCGACGGCCACCCAGATGCCCGATCCCACCGCGACGCCAACCGCGACTCCGCAGCCGGCGGCCACCCAGACGCCCGTTCCGACGGCGACTCCAACCGCGACTCCGCAGCCGGCGGCCACCCAGACGCCCGTTCCGACGGCGACGCCCTCCACCGTCTCTTTGACGGACAGCACGGGGGAGCGCCTGACCTTTGCGACGCAGCCTGTCCGCGTGGCGTGTCTCACGGAGATCTGCCCGGACATCATGGCCGAACTGGGACTGGAGCCAGTAGCGGTCAATGACCCGCTCTCCAAGGATCCGCGGTTCTTTGGCAGCAGGGCGGACGAGTTCCGCGTGATCGGCGGATCGTTCTTCGAGCCCAGCCTGGAGGACATCGCCGCCTCTGAGCCGGACCTCGTGATCGGGCTGTCGGGCGTGCATGACGGCCTGCGGGAAGCGCTGATCCCCATCGCTCCGCTATACATAGTGAACCCGCTGACCTATGAGGACTCGATCCAATACCTGAAAGAGATCGGGGCGGCGGTGGGACGCTCGGCGGAGGCTGATGAAGCGGCGCAACGGTTCCTGAGCAAGTTGGAAGACTACAAGGCGCGCTCGCCCAAGGACCGCACCGCATTGGTGATGTATGGCTCCGACGTCAATTTTGGAATCGACACCGAGGGCGCATTGACCGGCGGGCTTCTGGCGGAAGTGACCGACTACCCCTGGCCGAAGCCGCCCCTGGAGGCGGGCGGGCACGCTTCGGGCGGCATGCAGTTCTCGCTGGAGGGAGTTCTCAATGTTGACCCTGACGTAATCTTCGTTCAGACCATGGCTTTCCCGGGGTTCCAGCCGCCGCCTCTGGCGGAACAACTCGCCGAGAACCCGCTGTGGGGCGAGCTTCAAGCGGTTCAGAACGGCGAGATCCACGAGGTCAGCTTCGGTCTCTGGAGCGCCGGGCGCGGGACCCGGTCGCTGGGGCTGGTGCTGGATGAGGCGATGCCCTTGCTGTACCCGGACGTGTTCGGCAACTAGTGCGCCTCGTCCAGGTGCAGCCAAGCAGCGACAGCAGGCCCGTGAGCGCTCGGTGGGAGCCGGTCAAGCTTCTTCTGATTGCCACGGTCCTGCTCCTGTGCATCTTCGTGGCGGCCTCGCTCTCCCTTGCCAACGGCATACCCAAGCTCTCGATCGCGGAGGCATGGGGCATCCTCTGGGGAGAGGAGGCGGAGCGCCTAGCTCGGCTGTCCGTCCGCGAGCTGCGCGCTCCAAGGGTGGCGCTCGCCGTCCTCAGCGGGGCGGCGCTGGGCTTGGCGGGGGCGATGATGCAGGACGGGCTGAGAAACCCGCTGGCGGGCCCGGAACTGCTGGGCGTGGCCTCCGGGGCATCCCTTGCCGTGGCGATCGTCAGCCTCTTCCAGGTTCCGTTGCTCCTGGTCTTCCATCCCTGGGTGGCGCTCACGGGCGGCCTGCTCGCGGGGGGCGTGGTGATCATAGCGGCGAAGGGAGCGCGGAGCACTCTGCAGGTAGCGCTCATCGGCGTCGCGGTGACGGCATTCATCAATGCGTGCATCATCGCCCTCATCAGCTTGGCGGGGACCAGCGGGTCTGTCCTCGTCCTGTTCTACTTCCTGCTCGGCAGCCTGGCGAACAGAACGTGGGAGCATGTCTGGATCATCGCGCCCTGGGTAGCGGTCTGCCTCCCCCTGGGTCTGCTGCTGGCGCGACCGTTGAACACGCTCCGCCTGGGCGACTATGCGGCGCAGTCGTTGGGGATGAGCGTCGGGCGCGTTCGGATGCTGGTCCTGCTGCTCGGCGCCGGACTTGTGGCCGCGGTGGTGTCCGTCACCGGTCCCATCGGGTGGATAGGACTCCTTGCCCCGCATCTAACCCGTCGAGCCCTACGCAGCGAAGACCCGCGCAAGGCGCTTGCCTTCTCCGCGCTCATGGGCGTCGCTCTACTCACGATGGCGGATGTTGGGGCGAAACTAGCCCTCGCCCCCGCGGAGACGCCCGTGGGTCTATGGACGGCGGTACTGGGCGGGCCCGTCCTGCTTCTGCTGCTCAGGGACAGGATCCTCAGGAGCTCCCATGAACGCGACTGACGGACGGGCGGGCGCAGCGGACGGGCGCGCTTGGGGGGCCAGGCGATTTGCCGCGCTGCTCGCCGGGGGACTGGCGCTCGTCGGCGCGCTGTTCGTCGCGCATCTATGCACGGGCACGGTGCGCCTGGGACCGGACGAGGCGCTGGCGTCGCTCCTGGGACGGCAGGCCGAGGACCTGCATCGGACCGTGGTATGGGAACTGCGACTTCCGAGGTCGCTGATCGCCATCGTCGCCGGAGCGCTGCTGGGGACGGCCGGGGCGGTTCTCCAGGTCGTCATGCGGAACAACCTGGCGGAGCCGGGCATCACCGGCGTAACGGCGGGGGGAATCCTCGTCGCCGTTCTCTGGACAGCGGGTATCGGAGGGCTTCCACACCCTGGGCGTTTCATGCCCCTCGTCGTGTTGCTTGGATGCTTGGGCGCGGGCGCGGTGGTCTTCTCCCTGAGCTGGCGCGGCGGAATCCACCCGCTGCGGATAGTACTCAGCGGAGTGTTGGTCAGCGCAATCTTATCGTCCGTGACCGCGTTCATCATGCTGCGCGCCCAGTCCGGGGTGGGAGGCATCCTCCCCTGGATCATTGGATCATTGAATGGCCGCGTCTGGGTTCACTGGGACCAACTGTGGCCGTGGGCGGTGGCGGCGCTGCCGTTGACGCTGCTGGCCGCCCGGCCTCTGAATGTCCTCCAGCTTGGGGACAGCCTGGCCGCAGCCAGGGGGATGAGGGTCAACGCTACGCGCGCCGCGCTCTTCTGCCTCGCCGCCCTGCTCACCGCGGCGGCGGTGTCGGTGGTGGGGGCGGTCGGATTCCTCGGCCTCGTCGCCCCGCACATCGCGCGCTGGCTGACCGGGGAGGATGCGCGCCGCCTGCTGCCGGTGGCCGCCGTGGCTGGCGCCGCGCTGCTCGTCGGAGCGGACATCGTTTCCCAGGGGCTCACCATACGCCCACCCTTCCCGGCGCCGCAACACCGGCCGGGGCTGCCGGTGGGAGCGGTCATGGCGTTCATCGGGGCGCCGTTTTTCCTCTATATCCTTCACCGGGGGGCGGCGCGATGACGCGAGACACGGTCGTATTGGACGCCCAGGCCATCTCCGTGCGTCTGGGCAAGAGTCCGGCGCTGAGCGAGGTGACGCTCTCGATTCCACGGGGAAGCGTGACTGCCGTCATCGGCCCCAACGGGTCGGGGAAGTCCACCTTGCTTCGCACGCTGGCCCGCCTGCTGCGACCCGAGACGGGCTCGGTGCTGTTGGATGGCGCAGCCATCGCCAGGATGTCCCCCGGCCAGGTGGCGCGGCAGATCGCGACGCTGCCACAGTCGCCGGGCGCCGTTCCGGGGATGACGGTGCAGGAACTGGTCGAACAGGGCAGGTATCCCCACACCGGGCCGCTCCGGATGCGCTCGGACAGGGATCGCGCGGCGGTTGAGCGGGCGCTGGAACTCACGTCCTCCGGCCGTTTCCGTCACCGCCTTCTGGATAGCCTCTCCGGAGGTGAGCGCCAGCGGGTCTGGATTGCGCTTGCCCTGGCGCAGGAGCCGCGCATCCTCCTCTTGGACGAGCCCACGACCTTCCTGGACGTCAGCCATCAGATCCAGGCGCTCAACCTCATCCAGATGTTGAACCGGGAGCACGGCCTGACCGTGGTCATGGCGCTCCATGACCTGAACCATGCGTCCCAGTACGCGGAGCGCCTGGTGGTTCTGCACCGTGGCCGCATCGTTGAGGAAGGCCCGCCCGCGGCGGTCATTCGGGAGGACGTGCTCGCTTCGGTCTTCAACGTGCAGGCGCACATCAGCGTCTCTCCCATCGACGGCGCCCTTCTCTGCCATCCCTACGCGGCCCTCCCAGGAGAGGGCGACGGCGAGGACGCGGGGAGGATCATCTCGGAATAGGCCGAGAGGCTTTTGAAGAATAGCGTTGGCCTATGGCCATAAGCGGCTGGGGACTTTTGGCGCCTCAGGTGGCCGCGCCGGCGTTGATGACGCTCTCTCATCGCAGGTCTATTGCGGCTCCTCCTCCCGGCCCTCGTCTTTGGCCATGCGGTATCCGACGCGGGGCTCGGCGAAGAAGTAGGTGGGTTCGCTGGCGTCCTCGCCGAGCTTTCGGCGGAGCCTCCGCATGAGCGAGCGCAGCCCTCGGACGTCGCCGGGCTTTTCAGGGTCCCAGAGCCTGCGCAGCAACTGGGCGTGGGTTAGTACTCGTCCCGCGTTGATCGATAGGACGTGGATCAGGTCATACTCCTTGGGGGTCAGGTCCACGGCGCGTCCGGCGACGGAAACACTGCGTTGGCGGTAGTCTATGATCAGGTCGCCCAGGACGTAGGGTCTCGACGACGCGTCGCCGTATCGGTTGTCCCGCCTCAACAGGGCGGCCTTGATTCTGGCGGCAAGCTCCGTGGTGGTGAAGGGTTTGACGATGTAATCGGCGGCGCCGGCCTCGAAAGCTCTGGCGATCGTTTGGTCGTGTCCGTAGGCGGAGAGGAAGATAACCGGCACGTCGGCCAGGCGGAAGATGTCCCTCATCAAATTTACGCCGTCGTAGCCCGGCAGCATCATGTCCAGGAGTACCAGGCGGGGAGGGTTCTCTTGCATGAGACCGAGCGCCTCTTCGGGGTCGGCGGTCACCGTTGGATCGTAACCCGCGCCCACGAGGGCGTTTCGGATGTGCCTCAGCATCTGGGGGTCGTCGTCAACCACCAAGATGGGTTCGTCCTCCGGCTCCCATTGCGGAGCCGCCGGTGACGAAAGGCCGAGGTCGGCGGCGGTCACTTCGACCGCCGGAATGGTGAAAGTGAACCGCGCGCCGAGGCTGGCGCCTTCGCTCTGCGCCCAGATTCGTCCGCCGTGCGCCTCGACGATGCCCTTGCAGATGGCGAGGCCCAGTCCGGCGGCGCCGCTCCCTTCCTCGCCGGCGCTCACGGACAGCTTGCGGAACAGGCTCGGCAGCCGGTCGGCGGGAATGCCCCGGCCCTCGTCCGTGACCGAGACGGCGACGTGGACGCCGTCCCGCGCCGCGCTCAGCCTGATCGGGGACGACTCCGGGGAGTGCCTCGCGGCGTTGGAGAGCAGGTTGCCGAGCACCTGGACGATGCGCCGCTTGTCCGCCATCACCAGCGGCAGGTCGGGCGCGAGGTCGATGTCGAGGTCTCTGCCGCCTCTTCCGCTCATGAAAGTGTTCCTGGCGCGGTCGATCAGGCGGGCGACCTCGGCGGGTTCGGGATTGACGGGCAGGGCGCCCGTCTCGATGCGCGCCACGTCCAGCAGGTCGTCGATGAGTTCGCGCATGTTGTCGGCCTGGTCCACGATGATTCGGAGGAACTGGCGCAGTTCCGCGGAGCCCAGGTCATCGGAGGCTTCCTGCATGGTGGTCGCCGAGCCTCTGATGGAGGTCAGCGGGGTGCGAAGCTCGTGGCTGACCATCCCGAGGAACTCGGCGCGCAGCAGTTCCAGTTCCTTTATCGGCGTCATGTCTTGGAGGGTGACGACGAAGGACTCGATTTCGCCCTCGTCGGCGCGGATGGGCGTGGCGTTTAGGAGGATGGTTACGCTTCGTCCGTCGGGGACGCTCAGGACTATCTCTTCGGCGCGCACGGTCTCTCCGTCGCTCAGAATTTCGGCCAGCGGCCATTCCTTGAGGGAGAACTCCCTGCCGTCCGCGCGCCGGCAGGTCATCTCTTCCAGCAACCGCTCAGGCGGCTGGTCCGCGTCTCTCAAGTCCTCGACGATCCTCACCGACTCGCGGTTGAAGGACAGGGGCGCTCCGGTTCCGGCGTCGAAGACGACGACGCCCACGGGCGAGGTCTCCACGAGGGTTTCGAGGGATGTCCTGGCGCGCCGCTCGTCCCTGTACCTGCGCGCGTTGGCGATGACCATCGCGGCCTGGGAGGCGAACATCACCAGCGTCTCCTCATCCTCACGGCTGAATTCCTCGCCGGGGACGCTCTTAGCGACGTGGATGCTGCCGACCTCATCTCCCCTGTGCCGGATGGGGACGGAGAGGAAGGCGCTCATCGGAGCGGGCGGGAGGAATTCGGGCAGCCCCATGGACCTGGCGTGACCGGCGAAATCCGCGACCCGAAAGGGTCCGGGAATGGTTCTGAGATACTCGAAGAAGTCTGTTCCTCCCGGCATCGCCCATAGCGTTTGGGCCTCTTCCGGGGTCATTCCGGAGGCGAGGAAGTCGTTCAATGCGCCGGACTCGTCAAGCGTGGTCATGACGCCGTAGCGGGCGCCGGTAATGCGCCGCGCGCTGTCCAGGGTCCTCTGCAAGACCGCGTCGGGGTCGAGGCTGTCGTTGATGCTGAGACTGGCCTCGCTCAAGCGGGTCAGACGCTCCCGCAGCGCGGCTATGCGACGGTCTCGATCGTCCAATTGGGTCAACCTCTCACCTCCGTTGGGCTGTCTGCGTTTCCGTCAAATCAGCGCAATCGAATCTTGGTTGGGTTTGCTTTGACAAAACCTCCCACTTCCGCACCTCTGGACTCCGGCCCCGTATCGGGTACGGGGCAGGCTCTTCGCCGGAATCACCATGGCCTTGTCAGGCCACATAAGAGGGATGCAAATTGGGCAGCATCTCATTCACAACCCTCACCCTAACCCTCTCCCAGACTTGGGAGAGGGGATTTTCATGGTAATGACGATTTCGGAGGGCTGTCTGCGGCGCTGTCGAATGTCATCACAATGTCATTTGCGATAATCTAAAAGTTACCCCTATGTCACGTATATTGTCGTACAATTGCCCTTTACGGGCTTTCGAAGGACAGCCGAGGCTCGCCTATTGGGAAATCGCTCCGATAAAAGGGCGTCGGAGGCGCTGTCGCGCGCGCCATCGTCTCCGCATGGGAAAGCCTGCGGGCCTGCCCCCGAAGGGTAGCGGGATGAAGGGATATTTGCAAACAGCCAAGCTGTTCGGCATAGCGATTCTCGCGCTGGCCTTGGCGGAGTTTTTCGCGCCGACGCCGGGGGTGACTGCCGACGGCAGCAATGCGCCGGGCACGCCGACGTCGGTCACGGTGACGCGCGGCCTCGGCTACCTGGACGCAAGCTGGCCCGCCGTCGAGGGCGCGACCTCGTACCACGTCACGTACAGTTCGGACGGCGGCGCAAGCTGGAGTCTGGCCGCGCTGAACCATCCTGAGAACTCGATCACGATTAGCGGGGTGAAGAACATCCCCAGCTACATCGTGGGGGTTCGGGCGCGCAACGAACACGGCGACAGCGGCTGGCGCAACTCGGAGCCGTCCGGGCCGTACCTACCTCCGCTGCCGCCGGACACGCCGCCGTCGGTCACGGTGGCGCGGGGCGACGGGTATCTGGACGCAAGCTGGCCCGCGATGGACAGGGCGACGTCGTACCACGTCACGTACAGCGACGACGACGGCGCAAGCTGGGAATTGGCGGCGCTGAACCATCCTGAGAACTCGATCACGATCAGCGGGGTGAGCAACGGCGCGACTTACATCGTGGGGGTTAGGGCGCGTAACGACGCGGGCAACAGTGGCTGGCGCAACTCTGCGCCGTCCGAGCCGTTCACGCCTCCCCCACCCCCTACGCCTACGCCTACGCCTTCGCCTTCACCCACGCCAACGCCCGAGCCGGTCACTCCGCCCGCGACATCGACAGTCCCCACAATTCCGGCGACATCTACGCCGGCGACATCGACAGTTCCCACAATCCCGGCGACATCTACGCCGGCGACTTCGACAGTTCCCACAATCCCGGCGACTTCGACACCGGCGACATCTACGCCCGCGACTTCGACAGTTCCCACAGTCCCAGCGACGACTACGGCAACGACTACCGCGACGACCACGGCAACGACTACCGCGACTACTACGGCAGTGGCGGCGGCAATGGCAGCGGCGGCGGCGACATCGAGCGACGACGTGCAGGCCGCGAACCACAACGACTACGACTCCGACAACGACAATCTCATCGAGATATCGAACGAGGCGCAGTTCATCGCGATGCAGTGGGACCTGGACGGCAACGGCACTTCCACCAACGCGAACTACGCGACGGCATTTCCACACGCCGTGACAGGGATGGGCTGCTCATCCACCTGCGCGGGCTACGAAATCACCGCCGACCTGACCATCAGCGCGAACCCCGCGAACGCCGGAACCAGTTACCTGGTGCCCGGAACCTTCAACACCACCTTCCACGGCAACGACAACGACATCACCAACAACGACCGGCGGCCGCTGTTCCAGAACATCGGCGCAACGTCGGGCAGCGCGACGGGCGAGGTCAAGAGCCTCTACGTGGACAACGCCAACGCCCAGTCGGCCATCCTAGCCGACGAGGTGCAGGCCAATGGGAAAGTAACCAACGTCGGCGTTACCGGCAGGGTGTCGGTCGGCGGAAACGCCACCGTCGGCGGGCTGGTGAACGTGCTGGACGGCGGCGTCATCTCCGGCTCCCACTCCTATGCCGAGGTGACGGTCAGCGGTAGGGAAACCGCGATCGGCGCGACGCCTCAGTGGGGGGTGGGCGGACTGGTGGGCCACGTTCAGAGCGGGCAGGTCATCGCGTCCCACGCAACCGGCGACGTGACCTTCAGATCCGCGAACAACAGCTCCGGGGCGCCATGTAGTCCGGAATGTTGGGACAGCCAGGGGCGCAGGTACGTGGGCGGCCTAGTGGGCTGGAACGCGGGGGCGGTCTATGCCGCTTACGCCCGGGGTAACGTCCGGGCAACTGAAGTCTACAGGTCCAATGCCTCGACTCGGACCGCCGCCGGAGGGCTGATTGGGCGGGTTGAGAGCGGCGGGGTTGTGCGCGCCGGCTACGCCACCGGTTCAGTCAGCAGAACGGGGGGTGACATTGGCCGCACACACAACGAATTCGGCAGCGCGGTTGGCGAGAGCGCGGGGACGATCAACTACGTCTATGGCAGCGGCTCCGTGACCGCCACCGGCAGCGAACAGAACCCGAGCGGCACGTCGAAGCAGACCGAGAGCGCGCTGAAGACGCCGACCGGCTACACGGGCATCTACTCGAACTGGAACTTCGACATCGACAACGCGGACAACGACAACAGCCTGACCACCGGGACGGACGACGCGTGGAACTTCGGCACGAGCAGCCAGTTTCCCGTCTTCAAGTACACGCCGCAGGGCGGGACTCCCCTGGATCCCGGCGATCTTCAGCCCGCAAGCCTGACGCTGACCGCAACCGCAACGACCATCGCCGAGGGCGCGACGACCACCATCACGGCCACGCTCGCATTGGCGAAAGGCTACGACGTCCGCGTCACCCAGCCGGACGGCGAGAACCGATACAGCTACGACGTCACCATCCCCAAGGGCGATATGAGCACCACGACGGTCTTCGTATCGGCGGCCAACACCAGCCCCAACGACGACGTGACCGCCGCGCTGACCGCCGCGAAGAAGTACCCCAGCGGCTCGGTGGACATCGACTCGACCTCGTCCACAATCACCATTCAGGACGACGAGATTCACAACGTAAACAACGTGAGCGCGGTCCAGGCCAAGCAGACCGACGGCACATACGACATAACCGTCACATGGGACGCGCCGAACACGGTCAACACGCGGAACGCCACCGCCGGCTACGATTTCGAGTACAGGATAACCACGGACAGCACGTGGACGACGGAAACCATATCCACCATCGCATCGACTACCAAGACCCTGGAGAGCGTCACCGCTTCCAAGACCTACAACATCCGCATCCGCGCCAAGTCCTCCAGCGCCCAGGGCGCCTATTCCACCGTCTCCATCGGCGTGGGCGACGACTACGACGCCGACGACGACGGCCTCCTGGAAATCACCACGCTGGCCCAGCTCAACGCCATCCGGTGGGACCTGAACGGCATCGGCACGCCCTCAAGCAACGCAACCGACTACGCCGCCGCCTTCCTCAACGCCCTCCCGGATATGGGCTGCGCCTCCGGCGGCTGCAACGGCTACGAGCTCAGCAACGCCCTGGACTTCGACACGGGGACGAAAGGCGACCGCACCGACGACACCTACTACAACAGCGGCTCCGGCTGGGAACCAATCAACACCTATTACGGCATACTGGAAGGCAACCAGCACGAACTCAGGAACCTCCACATCAACAGGTCCTACTCCAGCGGGGCGCCCGCCGTTGGCTTAATCAGCGGTTTCCAGCCAGGCGGGGAGGGCGTTGCCGAAATTCGCAACCTGTATCTGCCCAACGTCAACATAACGGTCATCAGCGCCTCCCAAAGCAGCCTTTCCGTCGGGGGCCTGGTGGGCAACAGCCTGAATGGCGCGCTAATCACCGACTGCTACGTCAGCGGCTCCATAACAGGCACCCACAACGGCGGCGGGAGCAACACGGTTTACGCCGGCGGATTCATCGGCAACAACCTCGGTTCAACCATACGGAAGAGCTACTCCAGCGCGACGGTGACGGCTACGGCCACCGGCTCCAACAGCGCCATAGCCGGCGGACTTGTGGCTTGGAACCCCCAAGGCACAGTCGAGGCCAGCTACGCCACGGGCGACGTGAGCGTCAACGCCAGCGGCGATGTCAGCGTGGGCGGACTGGTGGGGCGAAACCTCGCAGGAACCATAACCGCCGCATACTCCACGTCGAACATCTCCGCCACCGCCGGGGGAACGGCCAAGGCCGGCGGGCTGGTGGGCGACCTTGTAGGGGGCGCCATCACCGCCGCATGGTCCAACGGCGCGGTGACGGCCAGCGGCTCGACGGTGAACCTGGGCGCCACGGTGGGCAGCGGCTCCGGCACGTTCACCGACGTGTATTGGGACACGGACACCACGGGCATAGACGACGACGCCGACAACAACGCGCCCGAGGGGAAGACCACCAGCGCGTTGCAGGCGCCGACGGAGGCGCAGAAGTCGCTGCCGAACTATCCGACAGGCATATACGCCAACTGGAACGTGAACGTAGATGGGGAGACGGGCAACGACAACCCGTGGGACTTCGGCACGGCGTCCCAGTACCCCGTGCTGCACGTTCGGACGCTGCCCTTCGTGCTGCTGCAAAGCGTGCCGACGGTAACGTGGACGGTCGCCAACGCCACGCTGTGCGAAAGCGCAAAAGGCAGCCACGCCAACGCCTGCGGAACGAACCCGGTCACGTCCACCACCATCACGCCCACGCTCTCCGGCGAGTGGAAGACCGACCTGACGTACACCTTCCCAACTCCCACCGCCGCCTACACCCTCAGCGCGACGCGGCTAACCATCCCCGCCGGCGCGACCACCACGGCCACGGTCGTAACGCTGACGACGGTGAACAACAAGGTCGATGCCGCCGACGTGACGCTGAGCCTATCGCCAACGTCCAGCCACCTGCGGCAGTCGTCCAGCGTGCCGACCATCACCATCAAAGACGATGACACCCTGACCAAGCCGACGGGCGTCAGGCTCTCCGTGGACGGGACCAAGGTGCAGGTGGACTGGACGGCGACGACGGGCGCGACGGGCTACTTGGTCGAGTGGAGCGCGACCAGCACGTTCGCCGGCTCAGTGTCGTCGGCTACTTCGACGACCAACTCCCACAAGATAACGTCGGGGCTGACGAGCGGCACGACGTACTACTTCCGCGTCACGGCCACCAAGACGGGGTATGACGACTCAGCGCCGTCCGATTCCGTGAGCGTCACGCCCACCACCGGCAAGAACGACTACGACGCCGACAACGACGGGCTGATAGACGTGGACAGCCTCGCCAAGCTGAACGCCATCCGTTACGACCTTAACGGCGACGGCGTTGTGGATAACGCCACGAACGCGACGAGCTATGCGGCTGCGTTCCCGAACGCCGAAGACAACATGGGCTGCAACGAGTCCGCCGTCTCCATAGCCAGCAACAACACGGGGAACCCGGCATGCACCGGCTACGAGCTTGCCGCCAACCTCGACTTCGACACCAACAGCAACGGCAGCGCGGACTCCGGCGATACCTACTGGAACAGCGGCGCGGGCTGGACGCCCATCGGCTCCACGGCCGCCGCGTTCACCGGCAAGTTCGTCGGCACGGGCTACACCGTCTCCAACCTGTTCATCAACGTCTTGTCCCAGGGCGCCAAGCGGATGGGGCTGTTCGGGGTCATTGGCAGCGGCGCCGAGGTGAAGAACGTCGGGCTGGCCGACGTATCGGTGACCGTCGCCGCCTTGCCCGACGGCACGCCCGTGCGGGTGGGCCCCCTCGCCGGCGAGAACAAGGGAACCGTCACCGGATCGTGGGCCACGGGCGCCGTCACCGTCGAGACGCAGGGCGGCAGCGCCTTCACCCAGGCCGGCGGCCTGGTGGGCTTCAACGACACGACCGGCACGGTCCGGGCCAGCTACTCCAAGGCGACCGTCACCGGAAAGTCCGGCAACAACGCCCAGGCGGGCGGGCTGGTGGGCCGCAACAAGGGCGCCATCAGCGCCAGCTACGCAGTGGGCGACGTCACGGTCACCGGCATCACCAACAACACCCTGACCAACGGCTTCGCCGGCGGCCTGGTCGCCGTCAACGACGGCGCTATAACGGCCGCATACGCCAGCGGCGACCTGAACGCCACCGCAACCAACGTCGTCACCGGCGGGCTGGTGGGCGAGAGCAAGACCAGCGGCGGCAGCGTCACGGCCTCCTTCGCCACCGGCAAGCACACCACCGCCACGGACACCTCGCCGGAGACGGGCGGGCTGGTGGGCCGCAACACCAGCCCCGCCATCGTGACCAACGGCTACTGGGACACGCAGACGTCCGGTATCACGGCCACGGGCTCCGGCACGGGCAAGACGACCAGCGAGCTGCAGACGCCGACGGCCTACGGGACGGGCAGCAGCATATACGCCGCCTGGAACGTGAACGTGGACGGCGTGACGGGCAACGACGACCCCTGGGACTTCGGCGCGGCCTACCAGTATCCGACGCTGAAGTACGGCGGCCTCGTCGCGGACGACCAGCGCGCTACCGTGACGCTCAGCGTCAGCCAGGCGACGATATGGGAGCGCGCGCTCGGCAGTCCGAGCCGCGTCAACTCCGCTACCATCACCGCGACGCTGAACAGGGCGTGGTACGATGACATAGTGGTGACGCTGCCTGCCAGCACGACCTATGCGCTCAGCGCGCCCACGCTCACCATCTCCGCAGGGTCCTCCACCACGACGGCCACGCTGACGGCGGTGAACGATTTCGTCGATGCGGCGAACAACGTCGTGACCCTCGCCAGCGTCGGAGACCACACGAACACGACGTGGGTCGCGATGGACACGACTACGACCCTGACCATAAACGACGACGACGAACTGACGAAGCCGACGGGCCTGAAACTGTCGGTGGACGGGACGAAGATACGGGCGGACTGGACGGCGGTTACGGGCGCGACGGGGTACAAGGTTCAGTGGGGCACGTCGAGTACCTTGGCGACCTCGTCGGAGGGGACGGTCTCAAGCGGCAGCACAACCAACTACACGATCAACCCGACGCCCGCGCTGGCGGCGAACACTTTGTACTACGTCCGCGTGCTGCCAACGAAGAGCGGCGCGGACGAGCCGCCGTCGGACATAGCCAGCATCACCACCACCGCCAGCGCGGGCACGGGCGACTACGACGTTGACAACGACGGGCTGATAGAGATCAGCAACCTGGCGCAGTTGAACGCGGTGCGCTGGGACCTGGACGGGGACGGCGTGGCGGACAAGTACGACTCCAACAACGACGGCGACTACACGGACACGAACCTGGGCGAGTACGACTACACAGCCAACTACGCGGCGGCGTTCCCGAACGCCGAGGACAACATGGGGTGCAACGAGTCGGAGGTGTCGATAGCGTCGAACAACACGGGGAACCCGGCCTGCACGGGCTACGAGCTATCGGGGGACCTGGACTTCAACGATGGCGGCGACATCAGCACGACCACCGACGACACCTACCACAACGAAGGCAAGGGCTGGCAGCCCATCGCGCACGATTCGACCGACCCCGAGAGCAGCAGCGATCCGTTCAACGCCATCTTCGAGGGGAACAACTACGTTATCTATAACCTGTTCATCAACCGCCGCGGCGACCGGACGGGCGACGAGAACGCCAACTACCGGTACGGCATCTTCGCCGGGCTGTTCGGAGATCTGGGCAGCGGCGCGAAGATCATGAACCTCGGCGTGGAGGACGTCAACGTCACATTCTCCAACTACCTCACGACCATCACCGGCAAAGACCCGAAGATCTACGCGGGCGGGTTGGCGGGCTTCAGCGAGGGCGAGATATTCAAGACCTACGTCACCGGCTCGGTGACGGCCAGGGCCAACGCCTCAGGCAATACCGAAGAGCCGCCCCACGCGGGCGGGCTAATAGGCCGGCAGGTGGGCGGCTCGATAACATCCAGCTACGCGCGGGTGACCGTCACAGCCAACCAGGACAGCAACGACGCCAACGCCGAGTCCTACGCGGGCGGCCTGGTAGCATACCAGGACGGCGGGAACATCGTCGCCACATACGCCCGGGGCTCCGCCACCGCCAGGGTCAAGGCGCTTTTGAATGGAAAGGCCCACGCGGGCGGCCTCATCGGCTACCACAAGGACGGCGAAATCAAGTCCAGCTACTCGGAGGCCAACGCCACCGCCACCGCTCCCAGCGGCTTTTCGATCACGCTCAACGCGGGCGGGTTCGTGGGGACACAGGACGGCGGCAAGATTACCGCCAGCTACTCCGTCGGCATGGCCACGACTACGGGCGCCGCCAATAGCCCCACCAGCAACGTAGGCGGGCTGACGGGCAACTACGTCTCCGGCGACACGACTAACAGCTACTGGGACACCGAAAAGTCGGGAATCACGGCCACAGGGCAGGGGACGGGCAAGACGACGGCGGAACTGAAGACTCCCACCGCCTACGGAACGACCACCAACGACATCTACAAAGACTGGGAGTTCGACCTCGACAACGCCGACAAAGACAACGACGACCAGACGGGCAAGGACGACCAGTGGAACTTCGGCTCGCCGTCCGACTATCCCGTCCTGCAATACCACCTGACGATACCGCCGCAGCGCGCCAGCGTGACGCTGACCCTAAGCGCTAACACGATATGGGAGCGCGCGCTGAGCAGCCCGAGCCGCGTCAACCAAGCGACGGTCACCGCGACGCTGAGCGGGACGTGGCACAACGACGTGACGGTGACTCCGCTCGTCGATGCCGCCTACACGCTGAGCGCTACCACGATGACCATCGCCAAGGGCGCGACCACCACGACGGCCACGCTGACGGCGGTGAACAACTTCCTGTGCGGCGCTTCAACGTGCCCGTCGGCCAAGGTGAACAAAGCAATCAGCCTGACCGCCGCGTCCAGCGATCCGTGGGTGGGCGTCGGCGCCGCGCCGTCGCTGACCATCAACGATGACGACGAGATGGCGAAGCCTACGGGCGTCAAGCTGTCCGTAGATGGGACGAAGATACAGGTTGACTGGACGCAGGTTACGAACGCGACGGGCTACCGGGTGGAGTGGAACACCAGCGACTCGTGGGCAAGTATCCCCAACAGTCAACAGGCTGCGATAAGCGGCGGCAGCACGGTGACATACAAGATCGACCCGACGCCCGCGCTTACGGCGAACACGAAATACTACGTCCGCGTGCTGCCCACCAAGTCCGGCGCGGACGAGCCGCCGTCGGACGTCGTGAGCGCGACGACCAGGGCCAGTGCCGGAACGGGCGACTACGACGCCGACAACGACGGCCTGATCGAGATCACGACGCTGGCCCAGTTGAACGCGATGCGCTGGGACCTGGACGGCAACGGCGTTGTGGACAGCGCGACGAATGCGACGGCCTACGCGACGGCCTTCCCGAACGCGGAAGACAACATGGGCTGCAACGAGTCCGTCGTCACAATCGCCAGCAACAACACGGGCAACCCGGCCTGCACGGGCTACGAACTGCGGGCGAACCTCGACTTCGACACGAACAGCAGCGGCAGCGCGGACTCCGGCGACACGTACTGGAACTCCGGCGCGGGCTGGACGCCCATCGGCGACGGCACGACAGCCTACACAGGCAAATTCGACGGCAACAACGACACGGATTCGTCGGGCGACGGCGGGCCGTTCACCATAACCAACCTGCACGTGAACCTCTCGGCCACGTCGGGCACGTCTTACGCCGGGCTGTTCGGCGTGATCGGCGCCGGTTCTACGGTGGAGAAAGTCGCGCTGACCGGGGTTTCGGTGGCCGGAAACACCACCGCCACCGCGGTCTATGTCGGCGCGCTGGCAGGCCGCAACCAAGGCACGATAACCGTGTCGTGGTCTCTGGGCGAGGTCACGGCCAACAGGACGGGCACGGGCATAGACAATGACGCCTACGCCGGCGGACTGGTCGGACAGAACAGTGGCATCATTCGCGGCGCATACTCCAGGGCAAGCGTGACCGCCACGGCCCACAACGCCAACGAGGCCCACGCGGGCGGGCTGGTGGCCCTGAACGACACGGGCGCCACTACGACCGCCAGCTACGCGGCAGGCGACGTGACCGCGAATCGCGGTACCGACACCGGTGCCACTCCCTTGAACAGGGCCTACGCGGGCGGCCTGGCAGCCGTGAACAACGGGACGATAACGGCGTCCTACGCTATTGGCGACGTCACGGGCGTTGGGCGCAACGTGGACGTGGGCGGACTGGTGGGCGCCGCAGGCCTGGATGCAACTATAACCGCCTCCTACTCCCTCGGCGCGCCCACCGGCACGGCCACGGGCGGCACAGCCACAGTCGATGGGCTGGTGGGCAGCGGCCCTCCCTCGACCATCGTCACCAATAGCTACTGGGACACCACTACGTCCGGCATCACCACCACCGGCCTTGGCACGGGCAAGACGACGACCCAATTGCAGACGCCCACCACTGAGACGGGCATCTACGCCAACTGGAACGTGGACGTGGACGGCGACGGCGCCAACGACGACCCGTGGGACTTCGGCGCTACGTCCCAGTACCCCGTTCTGGACTTCACCGGCCACGTCATCTCCAAGCAGCGCGCCACGATGACCATCACCGCGTCCCCAACGACCATCTGGGAGCGCGCCGACACGGGCTTGAGCCGCGCCAATTCGAGCTTGATCACGGCAACCCTCAGCGGCGCGTGGGAGGATGACCTGACGGTGACGCCGCCCGCCGCCGTGTCGGGGCTCTATACCCTCGGCAGCGCGACCATAGTCATCAGCGCAGGCTCCACCACCGGAACCACCACGCTGACGGCGGTGGACGACACGCTCGACCAGACGAGCCCCGACTCGCGCGGCGTGTCGCTGACGAACACGACGGTCGATTCGCCCGCCGTCAGCGTGACAATCACCAACGCGTCCGTCACCATCAACGACGATGACAACGTGCCCAAGGTCACGGGCGTCAAGCTGTCGGTGGACGGGACGAAGATCCGCGCGGACTGGAGGGAGGTCGCGACCTCCACGGGATACAAAGTTCAGTGGAGCGCGTCGAGCGCCTTTGAAACCTCGTCGGAAGGTACGGTTACCGGCGCGACCACGACTACCTACGTCATCGATCCGACGCCCGCGCTGACGGCCAACACCCGTTACTACGTTCGAGTCGTCGCGGTCAAGACGGGCGAGCTCGACGGGCCGCCCTCGGACGTAGCTGACACGATGACGACGGCCAGCGCGGGAAGCGGCGACTACGACGCCGACAACGACGGGCTGATCGAGATCACGACGCTGGCGCAGCTAAACGCCGTGCGCTACGACCTGGACGGCAACGGCGTTGTCGATGACCTAACCGACTACACCGCCACCAGCACATACGCCGCCGCGTTCGCCAACGCGGAAGACAACATGGGCTGCAACGAGTCCGTCGTCACCATAGCCAGCGACAACACCGGCAACCCGGCGTGTACGGGCTACGAGCTTGCGGCCAACCTGGACTTCGACGACAACACGGCGGGAGACCGCACCGACGACACGTACTACAACAGCGGCGCGGGCTGGGACCCGATCGGCGGCGGCACGGCATACACCGCCAAGTTCGACGGCAACGGAGCCTCCTACACGATCTCTAACCTGTTCATAGACCGCGACGCGACGGCCACCAGCACGAAGTACTACGCCGGGCTGTTCGGCAGGATAGACACGGGCGCCGAAATCAAGAACGTCAAGCTGACCGGCGTCTCCGTCACGCTTGAGAACACCACCACGCAAGACCCGCAGCCTGAGGTGTACGCGGGCGGCCTCGTCGGATACCAGAAGGCGGGAACCATCACCGGCAGCGGCGTCATCGGGACGGTCAAGGCGGCGGTGGCCGCGGCTGTCGCTACGACGACGACCAATCCGGCCAATGCGGGCGGCCTCGTCGGGTACAAGGATGCCGGAGACATCATCTCCTCCTACGCACGCGCCACCGTGACCGCCGAGCAGAACGCACAGTACGGCAACCTTCACGCCCACGCGGGCGGGCTGGTCGGCTATCACAAGGCGGGGAACATCATCGCCGCGTACTCCGCCGGCAGCGTCAACGCCAAGGTGTCGAACAACAACGGCAACGCATACGCCGGCGGGCTGGTCGGCGAGCACGAGGGCGGCGAGATCAAGGCAACCTACTCCTACGCCTCGACCAAGGCCGCCAACTCCGGCAGTTCCAACACCTCCGTCAGCCTCTACGCCGGCGGACTGGCCGCCTACCAGAACGGCGGCAACATCACCGCCAGCTACTCCACCGGCGCGCCGACCACCGACAAGGACGGGGCCACCACCGGCGTCACCGAGTACAAGGGCGGGCTCGTCGGGCGCAACTCCGTCGGAACCACCACCGACGGCTACTGGGACACGGAGAAGTCCGGCATCACCGCGACGGGGCAGGGGACTGGGAAGACCGGCTCCGAGCTCAGGACCCCCACCGCCTACGGCACGGGCGCAAACGACATCTACAAGGACTGGGACATCGACCTGGACTCGGCAACGGCGGGGACGCAGGACGGATGGGACTTCGGCACGAACGCCCAGTACCCCGTACTCAAGTACGGCCTGACCCCTGCCGACCAGCGAGTGACCGCAACGCTGTCCGCTTCCCCCGTCACCATTTGGGAGCGCGCGCTCCCCGAGAGCCAGGTTCCAGGCAACACGGACCGCGTCAACGTCACCACCATAACCGCCACGCTGAGCGAGGCGCTGCTGAACGACGTCATCGTCACGCTGCCAACAGACACCGCTTACACCCTCGCCAGCACAACGATCACCATAGCCGCCGGATCGCTGACCGCAACCACCACGCTGACGGCGGTGAATAACCGGGTGATCGCGGTCAACAAGCCCGTCTATCTGGACCGTGGAGCTTCCGCCGACGACCCCCGGGTGGGCGTCACTTCCGCCCTGGCGACCCTCACCATCAACGACGACGATGAACTGGCCGCGCCCACCGGCGGCGCCGCCTTCACCCCCGGCAACGTACCCACCACCGTAAGAGTCCAGTGGAACCCCGTAACCCACGCCAGTCTCTCGGGCTACAAGATCCAGTACAAGCTCACCACCGCCGATACCTGGGGAAGTGAAATCACCGTTCAGACCACCGCCTGCACCGGCGTCTCCGTCACCCTATGCTGGCATGACATCACCGGCCTCACCGTGGGTAGCCTCTACGATTTCCGCGTCTGGGCCACCGCCACCACCGGCACCGGCATCGACGAGGGCGCATACGCCACCTTTGCCGGCGGCGCCGGCGCCGACTACGACACCGACGACGACGGCCTCATCGAAATCACCAGCCTCGCACAGCTTAACGCCGTCCGCTACGACCTCAACGGCGACGGCACGGTGGAAAACACGGGGGACTCGGCCGCCTACAACACCGCCTTCCCCTCGCCCAAGGACAACATGGGCTGCGAGGAAGCCAAAGCCACGCCCAGCGAACGCGAGTGCATCGGCTATGAGCTCCGCGCCAACCTCGACTTCAACACCAACAACAGCGCGACTTCGACCGCCAATCGCACCGGCGCCGACTCCGGCGACACCTACTGGAACAGCGGCCTGGGCTGGGACCCCATCGGCGGTGGCACCGGCTCCCAGTACACCGCCCTCTTCGACGGCAACAGCAACTCCGACACCGACGGCGGGCCGTACACCATCTCCAACCTGTTCATCAACCGCACCTCGGGCCGCTACGCCGGCCTCTTCGCCTACCTCAACGGCGCGGAAGACGACGACGAAGTGACGTACGTGGCCATGGAAAACGTGGACGTTACCCTGAACGTGGACGCCACCGATTTCGTCTACGTCGGCGCACTGGCGGGCAAAGCCGAAACGGACATTATTGGCAGCTACTCCACCGGAGAGGTCAACTCCGCCACCAAGATAACCAGCGCCAACAAGTACCTCTTCATCGGCGGCCTCGTGGGACAACTCAAGGACGCCGACATCCGCTCCGGCTACTCTTGGGCCGACGTGGCAGGCAACACAGGCTCCTCCACCCACTCCAACCGCACCTATGCCGGCGGCCTCGTGGGTCTGCTGGGACAGTTGCAATCAGCTTCGCCACCCACCACCAAGGTCATCGCCAGCTATGCCGCTGGCGACGTTTCCGCCATAACCGGCGGCGGCGGCCACGCCAGGGCTGGCGGCCTGACAGGACAGGTCGGCTACGGCGGACACGTCGAGGCCAGCTACGCCCGCGGCGACGTTCACGGCGGCGCTGCCAACCCAACCAACAACCAGCGCGGCGCCCTCGCCGGATACCAGTTTGGCAACATCACCGCCAGCTTCGCCACCGGAAAGCTCACAGGCTCCGGCGGCAACCGCTGCGGACTGGTCGGCTACAAGAATAGCGGCTCAACCACCAACTCCTACTACGACAGCAGCAACCTGGGACAGTCAGGCTGCAACTCCAACAACGGCACGGGCAAGACCACCTCCGAGCTTCAGACCCCCACCGCCTACGGCACAGGCAGCAGCATCTATGCCAACTGGAACCTGGACCTCGTCGGCGACAGCACCCCGGAAGATCCGTGGGACTTCGGCACGACGAACCAGTATCCGGCCCTGAAGTTCGGCGGCCTGGTTGCCGGTGACCAGCAGCCCACGGTGAACATCGCCGCCAATCCGACTACCATCTACGAAGCCATCGGCGGGCCAACGGATTCAACGCTCACCGCCACGCTGAGTACGAAGTGGAACAAGGACGTGGCAGTCACCATTCCGATGGCCACGAGTGAACTGACCGTCACCAACAGCCCACTCAGCTTCACCTCCGGCAGCAGCGGCAACTGGGGCACGGCGCAGACGGCCACCGTCAGGCTCGCCGCCGCCCCCGCCAAGACCATCGTCATAGACTTCACCCGGCTCGATTTGAACGACCCGGAGGTCACGCCCAAGTACCTGACCTTCACGACCTCGAACTGGAACACCGCGCAGACCATCAGCGTCAAGTTCCTGGCCGAACCCACAGCGGACACCAACCGCGTAGCCATCGAGGGTACGGGCAGCAACAAGACGTACAAGGTCAACGTCAGCGCCTACCGCCGCGCATACGACCTGTCCGGCCCGACCGTCACCGTGGCCGCCGGCTCCCTCACCGGAACGGCTACTCTGACAGCCCAGAACGACTACAACGACCTGTCCAACGCCAGCGTCACGCTGACGCTTGATACCCTCCCCGCCGACACCAACTGGGTCAGCAAAGGCACGGGCGCCAACCCGGGCATGACCATCAACGACGATGACGACGGACTCGGCCAGGTGACGGGCGTCACCGCCGCTCAGAAGACCGACGCCGTCGGCAACCCCGCAGGCGGCGCAACCGTTAGCTGGACCAAGGTTGCGAACGCCACCGGCTACGTCGTCGAGTGGAAGACCGGAACGCAGATATACTCCTCCACTCGCCGTTTGACCGCCGGCGACGTGGACACCTATGACATTCCGGCGTCGAGCCTCGCGGAGGGCACGAGCTACGACATCCGCGTCTATGCCACCAAGAGCGGCGTGGACCACGGCCTGCCGTCCGACGAAATAACCCAAACATACAAGGGCTGGCTGATCTTCGACAAGACCAGCCTCAGCATCCGGGAACCCGCGACGAGCGCTCAGACGGCTACGAGCACGTACACCGTCAAGCTCTCCGTCCGGCCCTCGGCGACCACGACGGTTGACATCAGCTACCGCGTCCCGCAGTTGATCCTTACTCCCCCCAGCATTACCTTCAACTCTACAAACTGGAACCAGTGGCAGTCCTTCACGGTAGAGGCCGACCAGTTCCCGCCGCGTGGAACGGGCAGGAACGACTTCACCCGTGTCACCTTCAACGATACGTCCGATCTGGACTTCGAGGTTTCCACCTGGTCTTTCCAGTACCACGGAAAGCTCGCCTTCCGGGTGAAGCGCAAGTCGGACCCCAACGGCGACGACACCGTCGATCTGACCGGCCTAGGCTGGGTAAACGTGCCGACGACCCACCAGATCACCGCCAATCCAACATCGCTCACCTTCTCCACGACGACCTGGGACACGGCGCAGACGGTGACTCTGAGCACGCCTATCGACGCCGACAGCGGCATGGACGAGGAGGAAGTATTCGTCCACACCGTCACAAGCGCGGACGGCGGCTACGAAGGCGTCAAGGGCCAAGTAACCGCAAAGCAGCAGGACCGGAACAGCGCGCCCACCAGCGCGAACTTCACGTACTACGTGAAGCCGACCGGCCGCACCATGCTGAACCCGGGAGATCCCGACTTCCGCTTCTACGACGCCGATTACGACTCTAAGGACTCGATAATCCTCGTAACGCTCCCGGACAATGCCCAGGGCGAGTTGAAGACGTACAGGCCGCGCAATACGGGCGGCAGATGCCGAATCTTCCCCGGAAGTTCCGACTGCCAGCCTGTGGAGACCCCCTTGTTCGTCGGGCAAAAGGCCCTCGCTTTCTCAAACGTGGGGTCCAGTTCACACGTGCTCCACTTCTTCCCGGCCGCCGGCTTCACCGAAGCATCCTTCGAATACCGAATAGTGGACAATACGGGCAACATCTCGGATGAGACCTACGCCGTCACCCTGCTGCCGCAAGGCGCGGTCCCGGCCAAGCCCACCGGCTTCGACGCCACGGCAGGGAACACCAAGGTCAAACTGGCCTGGACTGATCCCAACGACAACTCCATCACCAGGTACGAGTACAGCTTCAGAAAAATGGAGGGCGTGAGCCAGTGGAAAGAGTGGGAGGCCGCTACGACAACACTGGTCTCCAGCCCGGCGTCCCTGACCTTCTCCACAACCACGTGGGACACGGCGCAGACCGTCAACGTCAGGCTCAACGAAGATCCGAAATGGGAAGTCACGGTCAAACTGGACCAGGACAACGTGGAGTTCACGCCGTCCACGCTGACGTTCACAAGGGACAACTGGCACACGACCCAGAGCGTCAGCGTCAAGCTCAAGACGGCAACCACCTCCACCGTCGCCATGGACATGGGCTTCAACCTAACATTCTTCGTCGTGACGGGCCTGACCAACAGCGCGACTTACGAATTCATGGTCAGAGCGGTTAACTCGGCAGGCAGGAGCCTCGCGTCGGAACCTGCGGCGGAGGTACCGGGCATCCTGCCCGCGCCGTGGTGGACCGCCGCGCGCGGAGGAACGTCGCAGATCGACCTGGCGTGGACCGACTCAGGCAGCAAGTGGATCGTCGGCTACGAGATTCGCCGACGGGAGGGCAACCTATCCGCCATCGCCGGCAACGGCGAGGTCGAACTGGCGTGGTACAACCCCGGCGACTCCTCCATCACCGGCTACCAGTACCGCTACAAGGCAGGGGCCGCCACTTACGGACAGTGGACCGACATCCCCGGCAGCGGCGCGTCCACACTCTCCCACACCGTCGAGAACCTGACCAACGGCACGGAGCACACCTTCCAGGTACGACCGGTTAGAGGATTGAGTGAAGGCGCTTCGCTGAACGACGCCGCAGCCACTCCATCCGCCACCGCCTCCAACGGCTGGACGGACGTTGCGATCGCCCTGACCTCCAGCCCGGCTTCCCTGACATTCTCCACCACCACCTGGAGCGCGGCGTCGACTTCGACGATAAAACTCTCCGCCGCGCCGTCGGAGGACGTGCGGATAATCCTCGTTCAGGACAACGTGGAGTTCATACCGTCGAACCTCACCTTCTCCACCACCACCTGGAACACGGCGCAGAGCGTCAGCGTCAAGCTGAAGACGAAGCCCGCCACCACCACGACCGTGGACCTCGGCAAGGCTCTGTGGGAGAACGCCGCGTCCCACGTCGCCGGCAGCGGCCTGACCGCCGGCAAGATCTATGGCTTCCAGATTAGGGCTTTGGACGACGTAAGCCCCGGCGGCAGTTCGGGGTGGGCCAAATCCGCTCTGCTCCCCGCCAAGCCCACCGGCCTGACGGCAACGCCCGGCGACACGAACGTCACCCTCGCCTGGACTGCTCCCGCCAATCCCACCATCACTAAGTGGCAGTACAAGCAGGACAGCGGACAGTGGACGGACATCTGCGTCACCGGCGCCGACGCCGACTGCCCATCCAAGACCTCCTACGTCGTCACGAACCTGACCAACGGCACGTCATACAACTTCCAGGTCCGTGCGGTGAACGCAGGCGGCGACGGCCCTGCGTCGGACACCGCCACCGCCACCCCGACGGCTCCCCCGGCCAAGCCGACGGGCTTCACCGCCACGCCCGGACCCGCCAGCGCAACGCTCGCATGGACCGACCCCAGCGACTCCTTCATCACCGCCTATGAGTACAGGCAGACGCAGCCCGTGAACGGCTTGACCGCCTTTGCCAACAGCCGCGCGGTAGAACTCTACTGGAGCAGACCAAGCGACACCTCCCACATTGACAGGTGGCAATTCCGCCTCGAGCGTTCCAACGGCCTCTACGGCTACTGGGCGGACGTGCCCAACAGCAACGCCTCCACCACCAGGTTCACCGCCACAACCGAGACCAACGGCGCCCTCTTGGTCGACGGCACGGAATATAAAATCCAGGTGCGCGCGGCGGCCGGCTCCAATACGGGAGGCGTCTTGACAGCCCGAGGCGGAGACGCGGCGGTCGATCTCTCCTGGAGCAGCCCAAGCGACACCACCGGCATCGCGAAGTGGCAATACCGCTACAGGCCCACCTCGACGACTACCTACGTCGCCTGGACAGACGTGCCCGGCAGCAGCGCAACCACCACGTCCGTCAGAGTCCCCAACCTGACCAACGACACGGCCTACACATTCCAGGCGCGGGCGGTCAACTCCTCCAACGCACTGGTGGGCAACGTGCTGGGAGACCCGACGGTTACCCCGGTTACAACCAATACCGCGAACGGCTTGAGCGCCAAGGGCGAAAACGGGCGGGTCGATCTCTCATGGAGTACCCCCAACAACACCACCAACATCGACAAGTGGCAATACCGCTACAGGCCCACCTCGACGACTACCTACGCCGCCTGGACAGACGTGCCCGGCAGCACGGCTTCCACCACCTCCGTCAGCGTCCCTAGCCTGACCAACGATACGGCCTACACTTTCCAGGCGCGGGCGGTGGACTCCTCCGACGCCATGGTGGGCAGTGTACTGGGAGAGACGACGGCTACCCCCGTTGCCCCAACCGATAAGGCGGGCGGCCTGACCGCCGTCGGCGACTACGGCTCGGTTCACCTGTTCTGGAGCAAGCCCGGCTACTTCTCCGGCATCCAGAAGTGGCAGTATCGCTACAAGACTACCGGGGCCTACGGCAACTGGACGACCCTATGCGAGCAATCAGAAGAATATCCAGATTGTAAGTACAGAATCTCATACACACGGACGGCCCTGGTCAACGGCACGACCTACACCTTCCAGGTGCGGGCGTTGGACAGTAGCGACGCTCTGCTGGGCAACGTGCTGGGAGAGGTTGCCGCAACCCCGCTCGCCGCGGCGCTCCCCTTGGGCCCGGTCAGCGCCACCCCATCCTACTCCGGCGGCTGGACGGCCATCGCCGGAAGCGGCGCGACCACCACGTCATACGTCGTCCCCAACCTGACCAACGACACGCTCTACACCTTCCAGGTACGCGCGCGGCGCAATAACGCCATAGGCCCCCACTCCGACAACGCCTCCGCCAATCCCGCCGCCCTCACGGTCAAGCCCACCGGCCTAACCGCCACGTCCGGCGAGAACGAGTCAGTCACTCTCAGGTGGCCCGCCGCCGACACCGCCATCTCGTGGCAGTACAGCAAGGACGGCGGCGTGACCTGGACCGACATCGCGTCAACCACCGTCGAGGGGACGAACCGCATCTACAAGGTCACCGGCCTGACCAACGGGACGGAGTACACCTTCAAGGTACGCGGCCTGAACCGCAACGCCCAAGGGGGGCCGGCCTCCGACGGAGCGACCGCTACGCCCAGGCTGCTGCCCGCGCCCACTGGCCTGGCCGCTACGCCGGGGGATGGCTCACTTTCCCTGACGTGGACAGACCCGAACGACTCGACCATCCTCCGCTACGAGTTCCGCGTGACGCTGAAGGACGTTACGGCCACTTCCACCATCCCCTGGACCGCCGTCCCCCTCAGCTACGCAAGTACCACGTCCCACTCGGTAACCCAGTTGATCAACGGGACGGAGTATGACTACCACCTGCGCGCCGTCAGCGCCGTCCAGACTAGCGCGTCAACGAAAGTGACGGCCGCGCCCGTCGCCAAGCCCGCCGCGCCAACCAACCTGAGCGCCGCCGTCAACGACCAACGGGTCGAACTGACCTGGGACGACCCGAACAACGACACGATCACCAAGTGGGAGCGCCGCTACAAGGAGACCGACGGCAGTTGGAACGACTGGGCCGACGTCACCATCACCCTGGTCAACACACCCGGCGAGCTTGGCTTCACTTCCGATGACTGGAACGTGGACAAGAGCTTCACGGTGAAGCTCGCCGCCGCCCCGACTCGAACTGTGCAGGTGACCCTCTCCCAGCCTGATGCGGTCTTCACGCCGTCCGCGCTGACCTTCACGACCCAGAACTGGAACACGGCGCAGACCGTCAACGTCAGACTGTCAGAGGCTCCGCCCGCGCCGCCGCCGTGTCCGCCCATCCTCTGCCCGCCGGACCTCACCCCGATACCCACTCCCTCGGTCGCGCTCAAGATAGACAGCGAGCAGATTTGGGTCAACGCCACCACAACCACGGTGATGGGCCTGACCAACGGCACGGAGTACACCTTCGGCGTGCGCGCGGTGAACGGAAGCGGCAACGGCGCGTCGTCGGAGATTTCCGCGACGCCTTATGCGCTTCCCGCCGCTCCCACCAACCTGGCGGCCTACGGCCGCAACACCCACGCCATCCTCGCGTGGAGCCTCTTCGACCCCTCCATAACCCGCTTCGAGTACCAGAAGCGCACCAAGACGGGGCAGACCTGGGACGACTGGGGCACGAACTGGACCAACACCCAAAGCCCCACCGAGGCGCAGATGGGATACCAAGTCAGGGTTCAGGGCCTGACCAACGACACGGAGTACCAGTTCCGGGTGCGCGCCGTGAACCCGGCCGGCAACGGCCCCGCGTCCGCGACGGTGTCCGCAACTCCGCGAGCCCGCCACACGCCGCAAGCGCCCACCAACCTGCTCGCCTTCGGCCTGGACGGAAGAGCGCAGGTGACCTGGACCACGCCCGGCCTCCCTTGGGCCACGTCAACGCGAGACCTCACCATCATCGGCTACAAATACCGCAAGAAGAAGTCCTCGGAGTCTTGGCCCACCACCGGCTCGCTTGGCTGGTCGGCAGTCGTAGCCGGGACGGGAGCGCATACGACCGTATTCGAGTTCTCCGGCCTCGACAACGGCACGACCTACGACTTCCAGATACGGGCCGTGACCAGAGAGGGCGACGGCATTCCCTCCGCCATGGTGTCCGCGACCCCGACCAGGGCGTCGGCCCCCGGCGCTCCAATCGGCCTGGCCGCCGCGAGACAGACCAACGCCGTGGCCCTGTCCTGGACCGTCCCGGACGTCGTCGCTCCCGCCGGATTCGGCCCGGCCACTTCGACCCCCACGACCGCCAACCCCCAGGCAGTCACCATGTCCGGCCTCACCGTCACACCCGGCGACCAAAAAGCCACGCTGACCTGGACCAACTTGGCCAACGCCACGACAAGCGGCGTCACCAAGTACCAGTACCGCTACGGGACGGTGAGCGGCGGCAGAACCGGTTGGAACGATTGGACTGACATCTCCGGCGGCAGCAACCCGACCGCGTCCAAGGAGATAACCGGACTGACCAACGACGCTCTCCATAACTTCGAAGTCCGCGCCGTCGCTGAAATCTCCTCGTGGCAGCTGCGCATGAGCCCACAGGGGACAACCACCGACGTCGTCATCCCCAAGGCGTCGCAGGAAAAGATCATACTGACTTGGGACGATCCTTCCAACAGCGCCATCGCCAAGTGGCAGTACAGCGCCGACGGCACGAACTGGACGGACATCAGCGGCAGCAACGCGACCACCACGTCGTACATCTTGACCGCGACCGGCCTTACCGCCGGCGACTCCTACGCTTACCAGGTGCGCGGCTACGTCGCCGCCAACAACACGGTTACGCCAACCAACCTGCAAGCGTGGACGCAGGTCAGCGCGAGCGCGTCGTACAGCGCGCACACCGCCACCGGTTTGCAAGGCGCGCTCTACACCTTCAGCCTGCGCGCGGTCAACGGCAACGGCGAGGGCGCGGCATCCTCGGTAACCGCCAGGCGCCTCGAGAAGCCCGGCGTCCCCCTCAACCTGACCGCGGATCCCGGCCACGAGCAGATAACGCTGGAATGGTACCCCGCCAACGACTCTACGATAACCAAGTGGCAGTACCGGGTTGCGGGCGGCGACGGCTGGACGGACATCTGCGCGACCGGCAGTAACGACACCACCTGCCCGTCCACCACGTCCTACACGGTGACCGGCCTGACCAACGGCACGTCCTACCTGTTTGGGGTGCGGGCCGTCAACGACGCGGGCAACGGGCCTGAGAGGAACGTCATCGGCGCTCCCAGCGGCGTTCCCCCCGCGCCGGACGGCCTCAGCGCGACCGCCGGCAATCGGCAGGTCATACTCACGTGGAACTCCGCCGATCGCGCCACCGGCTACGAATACAACTATCGCTCGGGCCGGCGCGGGGATCCCAACAGAGAGGTCTGGCATGATGTTGGCTTGTCCATCACGGTCACCATTACGGGGTTGACCAACGACACGGAGTACGAGTTCCGCGTCCGCGCCAGCAACGCGGACGGCACAGGGTTGGCGTCCGACGCCGTCGCCGCCACTCCGCGGGCCCCCTGGACGCCGCAGGCCCCCACCAACTTGTTCGCCGCCGGACGAGACGGGAGCGTGCAGGTCACCTGGACCGCGCCCGGCCTACCCTGGGACACGTCAACGCGAGACCACACCGTCACCGGATACAAGTTCCGGCATAAGAAGTCCTCGGAATCCTGGCCCGCCGCCGCCCCCTACGGCTGGTCGGCAAGCGCCGTCCCAGGCACGGGCAGGGACACCACAGGCTGGGAGTTCACCGGCTTGGAGAACGGCGCTGCCTACGACTTCCAAGTGAGGGCCGTGACCGCCGTAGGCGACGGCATTCCCTCCGCCACATCGACCGCTACCTCGACCAAGGCGTCGGTCCCCGGCGCTCCGGTTGGCCTGGCCGCCACGAGGCAGGCCAACGCCGTGACCCTGTCCTGGGCCGCGCCGTCAGTCGTCGCTCCCGCCGGATTCGGCCCGGCCACTTCGACTCCCACGACCGCCAACTCCCAAGCCGTCACCGTGTCCGGCCTCACCGTCACGCCCGGCGACCGGAAGGCCACTCTGACCTGGAACAACCTCGCCAACCCCGCCAACAGCGGCGTCACCAAGTACCAATACCGCTACGGGACCGTCAGTGGCAACGCCACCGCCTGGAACTCCTGGACGGACCTCTCCGGAGGCTCGAATCCGACCGCGTCTAAGGAGATAACCGGACTGACCAACGGCATAGTCCACAACTTCGAGGTGCGCGCCGTTGCCGAAATCAGCAAGTGGCAGTTGCGCATGCGCCCGCAGGGGACAACCACCGACGTAGTCATCCCCAAGCTGTCGCAGGAAAAGATCACCCTAGTTTGGGACGACCCTTCCAACAGCGCGATCACAAAGTGGCAGTATAGCTATAAGCCCAAGAGCCACACCGAGACCGGCTACACCGACTGGGCGGACATCAGCGGCAGCGACGCGACCACCACGACGTACACCTTCACGGGGAAGAGCCTGACCATCGGCGACTCCTACGCCTACCAGGTGCGCGGCTACGTCGCCGCCAACAACACGGTGACGCCAACCAACATTCAGGCGTGGACGCAGATCAGCGCGAGCGCCTCATACAACTCGCATACCGCCACCGGCCTGCAGGACAAGCTCTACACGTTCAACGTGCGCGCGGTGAACGGCAACGGAGAAGGCGCCTCGGCATCGGTCACGGCGAATCCCCTTGTTAAGCCCGCCGCGCCAAGCGGGCTGACCGCCGCCACCGGAGACACGCAGATAACCCTGTCTTGGGACGACCCCGGCGACTCGACGATAACCGCATGGCAGTACCGAAAGGACGAAGGCTCCTGGACGAACATACCGGGCGGCAACGCGACCACCACGTCCTACACGGTGACCGGCCTCACCAACAGGACGAGCTACCTCTTCTCCCTCCGCGCGGTCAACTCCGTCGGCAGCGGGCCGGACCGACAGGTCTATGTCACTCCGATTCCCGTTCCCGGCGCCCCCGCCGGCCTCAGGGCAACCCCCGGCGTCAGCCTGGTCACACTGCGATGGGATCCTGTTACCGACGCCACCGGCTTCGAATACCAGAAGCGCGCTAAGACGGGGCAGACTTGGGATGCCTGGGGTCCCACATGGACCAGCGTGGGCACGTCCACCCACGCCACCGTCACCGGCCTAACCGCAAGGGCCTACGAGTTCCGCGTCCGCGCCGTCAACGCCGCGGGCGGCGGAACGCCCTCCGCCCCGGCGCAGGCAACGCCCACGGGCGCGCCCGCGCCTCCCATCGGCCTCATACTCTTTGCCGGCGACACCCAGGCATCCCTGTACTGGGACCACCCCGCTGACAGATCCATAACAGGGTACCAGTACCGATACAAGACGACCGGCGACTATCCGCAGACGTGGACATCCATATCGCCCAGCAACAGGGACACCACGTCCTACACCGTGATGAACCTGACCAACGGGACGGCCCACACCTTCCAGTTGCGCGCCGTGAATTCCATCGGCGACGGCGACCCCGCCACCGGCAGCCCGGTTACACCCATACGCAAGAACGTGCCTCTGGCGCCCACCGGCTTCACCGCCACCCCAGGCGACGAGCAGGTCACCCTGAATTGGAACGACCCCGGCGATGCATCCATCACCGGGTATCAGTACACGTACACCACGGACGCGACGAGCTGGGAGAACATCCCCGGCAGCGGCGCGACCACCACGTCCTACACCGTCACGAACCTGACCAACGGCGCCCACTACACCTTCTGGCTCCGCGCGGTGAACACGATCGGCGCGGGCTACGTGGCGGGGGCGGGGGCCACGCCCGCTGACGTGCCCGCCAAGCCCACCGGCTTCACCGCCACCCCCGGCGACCGGCAAGTCACCCTGAACTGGAACAACCCGAACAATGCCGCCATCACCAAGTGGCAGTACAAGCAGGATAGCGGACAGTGGACGAACATCCCCGGCAGCGTCGCGACCACCACGTCCTACACCGTCACGGACCTGACCAACGACACGTCCTATGGATTCAGGATTCGCGCCGTCAGCGCAACCGGCGATGGCGACCAATCCGACGAAGCGTCGGCCACACCGCGCCAGGCGCCCGGCAAGCCCACCGGCTTCTCCGCCACCATCGATGGCGACCAGGCTACGCTGACCTGGACGGCCCCCTCCGGCTCCACCATCACCAAGTGGCAGTACCGTCAGAAGCAGACCGGCGGCGATTGGGGCCCATGGATAGACATTCCCAACAGCACGAGTACGACCGCAACTCACACCGTGACGAACTTGGTCTCCGGCGTCGCCTACACCTTCCAGGTGAGGGCCGTCAACGAAAACGTGCCCGGCCTCGCCTCCGACGAAGCGGGCGCCCTCTCCGCGCCCGACAAGCCCACCGGGTTCCAGGCTCACGCCGGACCGTCGGAAGTGACGCTGCAATGGGACAACCCTTCCAACAGCAGCATCACTAGCTGGCAGTACAAGCAGGACTCCGGCGACTGGACGACCATGACCTGCACGTCGCCCTGCGTTCCCGCCAACCTCACCATGTACAAGATTACCGGGCTGACCAATGGAACGTCCTACGCCTTCAAGATTCGCGCCGTCAACGCCACGGGCAACGGCGCCGAGTCCGACTCTGTCTCCGCCACGCCCATAGCCGCGCCGGGCCAGCCCACCGACCTCACCGCAACGGGGACCAGCACGCAGGCGGCCCTGTCCTGGAAGGCGCCCGCCGGCTCCACCGTCACAGGCTGGGAGTACCGGCAGCGGCTTGGATGGGGGTCTTGGAGCGATTGGAAGACCGTCACCCCCGGCAGCGGCGCAAACAATACGCTCACCCACACCGTCACCCAGTTGAACAACAACGGCTGGTACTTGTTCCAGGTGCGGGCCAGGAACTCAGTGGGGGCGGGCACGCCGTCGGATGTGGTCCGAGTTGTGCCCGTATCCGCCAAGCCCAACCAGCCGACCGGACTCCAAACCTGGGGCGGCAACGCGACTGTCACGCTTGGATGGGCCTACCCCACCTCGCCATGGATCTACGTGACCAAGTGGCAATACAGCAGCGACGGCGGGACCACCTGGGCCGACATTCCCGCCAACAGCGGAAGCTACAGGAACTGCGGGCGGGGAGAGGACGACATATACAGATGCGTCGTCACCGAGACCCCCGCCCAGGGCGGCGATGTCAACACGCGGTACGCAACAATTACCAAACTCTCGTCCGCCACGACCACGAACCTGTCCAACGGCAAGACCTACTCCTTCAAGATTCGCGCCTACAACGACAAGGGCGGCACGGCCTCGGCATCCACGCCCGGGACGACGATTCCGCTCGCTCCCGCCACCTTCGCGGCAACCGCCGGAGACGCCCAGGTCCGCCTGCAATGGACGAAGTCCTCCTCAGATACTACCGTCACCGGCTGGCAGTACCGCTACAAGGCCGCCGGAAACTACGGCAACTGGAAGCACGTGCCCAACAGCGCTGCGACCACCACTGAATACACCGTGACGAGCCTCACTAACGCCACGGCATACACCTTCCAAATACGGGCGCTGAACCCCACAGGCGCCGGCATAGTGTCCTCGGAACGGAGCGCCACCCCCGGCTTGGCCGCGCCCGCCAAGCCCACCGGCTTCCAGGCCCACGCGGGGGACGAATCCGCAACCCTCCAGTGGGACGACCCCTCCAACGACAGCATCACTAGCTGGCAGTATAAGCAGGACTCCGGCAACTGGACCGCCATGACCTGCACGTCGCCCTGTGTTCCCGCCAACCTCACCATGTACAAGGTAACCGGGCTGACCAACGGAACGTCCTACAGCTTCAAGATTCGCGCCGTGAACACCGCCGACAACGGCGCGGAGTCCGACCCCGCGACCACCACCCCCAAGGCTGTGCCAAGCCAGCCGACGGAACTCACCGCCACAGGCGGCAACCGGCAGGTCGCCCTCACGTGGAAGGCGCCCTCCGGCTCGATCACAGGCTGGGAGTACCGGCGGCAATGGGGTAGCTGGGACAAGTGGACGGCCATCACCCCGGGCGACGGGGCCAACAACACGTTGACGCACACCGTCACGCAACTGGCCAACAACAATCTTTACTCGTTCCAGGTACGGGCCAAGAACACTTCCGGCGCGGGAACTCCGTCGTCGGTGGCCTCCGCGGTTCCGGTGTCCGGCGCGCCCTACGCTACCAACTACCTCTGGGCCGGGGGCGGCGACGGCACGATCACGCTGCGCTGGAACAGAATGGCAGGTCCGTGGATCACACATTGGGAGTACCGATACAAGACCACCGGGCAATACGGCGCGTGGACGACCGTGCCCGGCTCGCGGTACAACACCGTGAGCCATACGTTCACCGTGCGCAACGGCAAGCGATACACCTTCCAGGTCCGGCCTGTGAACGATCAGGGCAGCGGCGGCCCTTCCCCGGCCGCCTCTGCGGACACGCTACCGCTGGCCCCCGCCACACTCACGGCCGCCGCCGGTGACGAGCAGGTTACTCTGGATTGGACAAAGAACAGCGCGGATTCCGCCGTCTCTAGCTGGCAGTACCGCTACAAGTCCGACGGAGACTACGGCTCTTGGACGACCGTCCCAGGCAGCACGGCGTCCACCGCGTCCTACACCCTGACCGACCTGACCAATGACACGGCCTACACATTCCAGGTGCGAGGGGCGAGCTCCGTAGGGACCGGCCCAGCCTCGTCGGAGGACAGCGCGACGCCGGCCATACATCTCCCGGCCAAACCCACCGGCCTTTCCGCCACCATCGGCCACACTGTGGTCATCCTGTCCTGGGACAATCCCAACAACCGGCGCATCACCGGCTGGCAGTACAAGCAGAACTCCGGCGACTGGACGGACATACCCTGCGCCTCGCCATGCGACCCGGTCAATCTCACCACCTACACTGTGACGGGCCTCACCAACAACACGGAATATACCTTCCGCGTCTGGGCGGTGACGAAGGCCGGCGAGGGGCCGCAGTCCGACAGCGTCACCGCCACGCCCAAGCCGGTCGCGGATACGCCCACCAACTTCGCCGCCACCGTCGTAGGCGCGCAGAGCCAGCAGGCCAAGCTCGCCTGGGACGCCAACGCATCGTCCACCGACTGGCAGATCCGCTACAAGTCTTCCGGCGGCTACGGCTCATGGACCGACATCTGCGACTCCAATTGCGACCCGGCAACCCTTTCGACTACCACCGTGAGCGGGTTGACCAACAACACCCTCTACACCTTCCAGCTACGGGCGCGGAATGACATCGGCTGGGGCCTGCCCGCCACGGCTTCCGCCCGGCCTCTCGCCGGAGTCCCAACCGCGCCCACCAATTTGACGGCCGTGGGCGGTGACACGCAGGTCGCCCTGTCGTGGAGTTACGGCGGAAGCATCTGGGTGGACAAGTGGCAGTATAGCAAGGACAACGGCGCAACCTGGTCCGACATTGACGACTCGGACGGGAACACTCGCAGCGTGACGGTCACCGGGCTGACCAACGTCGCCAGCAACATTTTCAAGGTGAGGGCGGTCAACGAGAAGGGCAATGGCACGGCATCCACCCTGCCTCTGATTCCGGCGACGTTCACCGCCTCCGGCGGGGACAGGCAAGCGACCCTGAACTGGAGCAAGTCACCCAACGACGCCACGGTCACCGGCTGGGATTACCGCCACAAGACCACCGGGAACTACGGTGACTGGACCGACGTACCCAACAGCACGGCAACCACCACCACCTACACCGTGAGCGGGCTGCAAAACAACACCCTGTACACCTTCCAGCTGCGAGCAAGTAACGATATCGGCTGGGGTCTGCCCGCCACGGCAATCGCGCGGCCTCTCGCCGGAGTCCCGACCGCGCCCACCAATTTGACTGCCGTTGGCGGTGACACGCAGGTCGCCCTGTCATGGGGTTACGCCGGAGGCATCTGGGTGGACAGTTGGCAGTACAGCAAGGACAACGGCGCCACCTGGTACGGCGTTCCCAATTCGGACAGAAACACCCGCGGCGTTACCGTCACCAACCTCAACAACGGCACGAGCTACACCTTCCAGGTGCGCGCCGTCAACGAGAAGGGCAACGGCACTGCCTCCTCCGTCACCGAGCCGACCCTGCCTCTGATTCCGGCTGCCTTCTCAGCATCCGGTGGATACAGGCAGGCGACGCTCACATGGTCCAAGTCCTCCAGCGACGCCACCGTCACCGGTTGGCAGTACCGCTACAAGAACACCGGGAACTACGGCGCGTGGAAGGACGCCCCCAGCAGTACCTCGACAAGCAAGACCCTGACCGGTTTGGACAACAGCGCAACCTACACGTTCCAGCTTCGCGCCAAGAACGATGCCGGAACCGGCCCTGCCACGACGACCACCGCTTCCATGGTTCCGGCCAAGCCAACCGACTTCACCGCGACGCCCGGCTACGAGAAGATCACTCTCAGGTGGACCAACCCCACCGGCGGCGCGACCTTGACCGGCAACGCCTACCGATACAGGCCCGCCAGCAGCACAGAACCCGGCTATACCGACTGGACGGACATATCCGGCGGGGCTACAACTACTTACGAACTGACGGGGCTGACCAACGGCGTCCGATACACCTTCCAGGTGCGGGCCAAGAACGCAACGGGCGATGGAACTCCGTCGGCCCTCGTGTCTGCGCGGCCCTTCCCCGCCTCGCCCCTCAACCTCGCCGCCGCCCCCGGCGACAAGCTCGTCTCCCTCACCTGGGACGACCCGAACAACCCCAGCATCACGGGCTACGAGTACCAGCGTAAGACCGCCGGCAACTGGGGCAACATCTGGACGGCCATGACCGGCAGCAAAGCCGACACCACCCAGTACGTGGTCAAGTCGCTTACCAACGGAATCGAGTACACCTTCCGTATCAGGGCCGTCAGCGGCTCCGGCAACGGCGGGACCGTCTCCTCCGAGGCGAAAGCCACGCCGCAGCCTCTGCCCGCTCTGCCCACCGGCGTAAGCGCCACCGCGAGGGACGCGGCATCCTCCACCCTGACGTGGGTCTGGCAACAGTCCGACGAGGCTCTCATAACCAAGTTCCAAGTACGTTACCGAGCGGGAAACAACGCTTGGGGAGCGTGGGCCGACGTAGCCAAGACGCTGCGCGCCTACTCCGTAACCTCCGGCCTTACCAGGTCCACGACCTACACCTTCGAGGTTCGGGCGGTCAACAACCAGTCCCAAGCAGGCCCAGCCGCGCAGGCCAAGGCATACACCGCGCCCGCCAAGCCCACCGGCTTCTCGGCGTCGCCCGGTTTCCGCCAAGTGACCCTCTCCTGGGACAACCCCGGCTACTCAGCCATAACCAAGTGGCAGTACAGTACCGACGGGACGAATTGGACGAACATCGCCAACAGCAATGCGAACACCACCTCACACGTAGTAAAGAACCTCGTGAGCAACACTGCCTACACCTTCCGGGTGCGCGCCGTAAACGACGCGGGCAACGGCTTGGCTTCCGACGCGGTGACGGTGACGCCGCCGGCCAAGCCCACCGAGCCGACCACCATAAGCCTAACTGAAACTTTCAACGGCTCCGGACTCAGCGGTCACTTCAGGCTCACCGTTAGCTGGACACAGCCTACCGACAAGACTATCGACGGCTACCAGTACCGCTATGCGACAACGACGGACGACGTGGAAACGGCGGACTGGGCGGACATGTCGGGCAGCAACGCCTCCACCACCACCTACACGCTGCCGCAGGCGTTCAAAGCAGGCGAGTCCTGGGCGGTCCAGGTGCGCGCCATCAACGAAGCCGGCCCCGGCGCTTCCTCCAACACCGCGTCCGTTACCCTCACTCCGGCCAAGCCGAACATTGCCACGACTACCAAGACATACGAATCCACGGACTTCGCCGTCAGCCTGACCTGGCCCAAGTTGCAGCGCAACGGTTCGGACGACTCCAGCATCGGCCAGTGGCAGTACCGCGCGGTGTACGGTAACCTCGGCGTGACCGACTCCACCCTCACTTCGGAATTGAACAAGAAGTCATGGAAGACCATCGGCAAGAGCGGCGTGAACACCGTCAGCCTCACCTTCCGACACCTGTCCAAAGCCAGGTACGCGTTCCAGGTGCGGGCGGTGAACGTCATCGGAAACGGCCCCGCCTCGAACGTGTCGCTGGTGACCCTCGCCCCTGACAAGCCTGCGAACTTCACCGTGACGCTGACCCCGCCCCCGTCGAACCCCGTCAACGGCCCGGGCTCCGGCGGCAAAGCGACCCTGGCGTGGAAACCCGCCACCAGCACGTCCGCCAACGACAAGTCCATACAGCGCTACGAGTACCGCGAGAACTCGACCGGCAAGTGGAAGAAAATCCCATGCAGCGGGACCTGCAAAGTCCAGGACCTCGCAAGCTACGAAATCAACCTGAAAACGGGCAAGACCTACGAATTCGAACTTCGGGCAGTGAACGTCACCGGCCCGGGACTCGCCGCCACCAATCCCGACGTCAGCATGGGCCCGGGGCAGCCGCTCGTCTCCGCCCCCTTGGTCACGGCGCCCGACCGGCCATCCAACTTCGCCGTCGTCTCAGGCTCCACACGGGTATCCGCGTCTCTCCAGTGGGGCAAGCCCGACGACGCCGAGGAAATTACCGGCTGGGAGTACCGACAGCGGCAGAGGCCACCCATCCAGGCCGGAACCTACACTCTGTCCGCCGCTACCACGACCGACGACGGCAAGATCCACGTCGTCGCGAAGAGCGACGGCAACCACGCCGTCACCATCAATGCCGTCGCCCCCGGCTTCGCCGAATTGCAGCTACATCTCAAGGATGGTTCCGAAGTCAACATCGCGGGTTGGCGGGTCAGCGCAACCAGTACGTCCAGCGCAACCACTACTAACGACGCGAGCAAGGGGACCGTCAAGTTCACGGCCGAAACCGTCAGCGGCAGCCCGCCCAGCGGCGAAGTCTCCGTCAGCGTGCTCAACTCCGAGCTATGGGGCGAGTGGACCGAAATGACCGACGGCAACATCGACAAGAGCGGAAGCGCCTACAAGTACCCCATATCGCCGCTGGAATCCGACGCTACTTATGTCTTCCAGATGCGCGCCAAGAACAATACGGGCACAGGCCGACACACCGCCATGGTCGACTACTTCACCCGCGGCGTCTATCTCTCGAGGACGACCCCCTTCGCCCTCCAGGTGGGTGATACCGGCGAGTACGAGGTTGAACTGTCCTCCAAGCCCAAGAATACGGTGACCGTGAACGTCTCCTCGGATAACGCGCGCATCACCGTCACCCCGTCGTCCCTCACCTTCACGACGACCGACTGGGACACTCCGCAGACCGTCACGGTAGAATCCCTCTCCGGCAGCAACGCCGGCGCGATAATCTCCCACGAGCCCAGCAGCGCCGATTCCGATTACAACGGCATATACGTGGCCGACGTTCACGTCCACAGCCGCCCCCGCGCCAACGCCGCTAGCGCCGGTCAGGTCGAAGAAGGCGATACGGTAAGTCTGACGGGCAGCGCCACCGGAATGCCCGACCCCTGGCTGCTTTGCGCCGGCGCGACTTCCACCAGTTGCGCGGATGCCGAACTGGGCAAGCCGTTCACCTACGAATGGAGGCAAACCAGCGGCGTGGCCGTACTCTCCGGGTCCAGCGAATCGAGGAATCTCACCTTCACCGCGCCCGAGGTTGACTCGGACACCACTCTGACCTTCGTCCTAAAGGTGACCGACGCCAGGGGCGGCTACGACTCTACTCGGATAACCGTCTCGGTAGAGGACTCCACCCCGCCCGCGCGCACGGGCAGGACATCAACCCTGCCCGCGGCAACGCCCACGCCGACGCCCGCGCCCGAACCTACGCCGGTACCGACTCCCGTAGCGACGTCGACGCCTGAGGCCAGTCCGACGCCTACGCCCGTGCCGGCGACACCGACGCCTACACCCGTGCCGACGCCCAGCCCTACGCCTACGCCCGCGCTAACGCCTACGCCAACTCCTGAGCCGACGCCAGCGCCAACTCCTACGGCCACGCCGACGCCGACGCCAGCGCCAACGCCTACGGCCACGCCGACGCCGACGCCTACGCCCAGCCCTACGCCTGCGCCGACTCCCACGCCTACGCCAGCGCCGACAGCGACGCCTGTGGCGACTCCCGCGCCGACTCCCGGTCCTGCGCCGGAAGCGACGCCAACTCCGACTCCGACGCCTGAGCTTCAGCCTTCGCCGGGGAGAGTCCTGGTATATCCGGATAGGAGAACCGTGATCGAGACTGCCGATGGCGCTGCCAGACTGATAGCGCCAAAGGGCGCCGTGTCTGAAATCTTGGAGATCAGGTTTGAGAAACGCGACCTGGATTCCCTCGACGGACAGCCGCCCCACGCGAACGCGCAAGTCGTCTTGGCCATAGACGCCAACACGTTCAAGGTAGGGGGCGATGTTCCCATCCCGACGACCTACCCGGAGGGCGTGGAGCTATGGCTCATGATCCCTGAGGGAGAAGATTCCGCGTGTGTGGAAGACCGCGCATCGGTTTACCGTGTGAAGCCGGAAGCGTGGACGCTCCTGGACCACCAGTGCGCGCGCGATGAGTCGGGACAGAACTGGACTCTCTCGATACTCAACTACTTCAGCACGTTTACGCTGGTGATACAGCCGGTTTACGCGCCCGCGCCTCAGCCCGCGCCGACTCCCGAACCGACACTAGCGCCAACGCCGAAACCGACGCCCGCGCCGACTCCCGCGCCTCAGCCCGCGCCAATGCCGGAGCCGACGCCGGCGCCGACACCCGCGCCAACGCCCGAGCCGACGCCCACGCCCACGCCTGAGCCTGCGGAAGAAGACGACGGCATGGCTTTCGCCATGATAGTCATCGCGGCCATTCTCATTGCGGCAGCGGCTGCCGCCGTTGGCGCCATAGTCTGGTTCTTCATCATAGGCCGCAGGCGGTCGCGCCGCCGCGAGTGGGAAGATACGGAGGATCCCGAAGCGCGGTCATGAGCGACTCGTGACGTTTGCCGACGCGACCGGCTTGCCGTTTCGTCAGATAGCGTGGGCCTGTGTCAGTTTGGTAGGCGGGGGTATCACCCCGGTATTGGGTATAGGACATGCTTGGGACAGTCTGACGAGGATTGAGTTGGATCGTATCAAGTTTGTTGACTCGGATGTTGTTAGGGGTGGAAAAAGTTTTTTGAAATACCTGCCGCATCTGCCGCGCCTGCCGCAATCAAAGCTAGGCAGGAAGCGGTCCAGCTTTGGGGTTCGCGGCAGTTTTGCGATTTTAAACCTGCCGCGCATCTGCCGCACCTGCCGCACTTTGGAGCGCTTCGTCATATTCGTAGACCAGCCGTAGGCCATGCAGTACCCTGCGGCGGTGGCCCTTGCGCGTTTTGACTCTGAAGATGTCCCAGACGGAGGTGTAGAGTCGGTGGCGCTGACTGGGTTGTGGCGGTTGGTCGCGCACCAGTCTTTGTAGGCGGCGTAGAGGTCGGCGCGGTCGAGCATGGTCTTATCACCTTTGGGTTGGGTATCAGGGAACCGATATGTTCTATGATATTGGGGAACGGCGGTTCGTGTCAAGGGGTGTCTGAACTGGAAGCTGTGTCGGAGCTGTCATGGCTCATCGGGGCGCCGTTTTTCCTCTATATCCTTCACCAGATCCAGGCGCTCAACCTCATTGCGCCCCCATCTCCAATATGGTAACGTTCGCCCCGTCGCTCATCATGGCTACCGATCTCGACCAGGCATACCGACACTGCCAACGGGTAGCCAAAGAACACGCCAGCAACTTCTACTACGCCTTCCGAACCCTTCCCGCCCAAAAGCGCCGCGCCATCTACTCCGCCTACGCATTCTGCCGTCTCTGCGACGACATCGCCGACGGCGATTTGCCCATCGAGGCCAAGAGGGAAGAGCTCGCCCGCGTCCGGCTAGACCTTTCCGACGCGCTGTCGCCGGAACCTCCGCTCGCTCCTTCCCCCGAGTTCCGCGCCCTCGGCGACTCCGCCAGCGCTTTCGACATTCCAATCAACTACTTCGAGGAAGTGATCGACGGCGTCGAGTCCGACCTGACCAAGACCCGCTTCTCCGACTTCTCCGAACTGCGGACCTACTGCTACAAGGTGGCGTCCGTCGTCGGGCTGATCTGCATAGAGATATTCGGCTACCGAGACCCCGCCGCGCGCGAGTACGCCGTTGACATGGGCATCGCCCTGCAGCTCACCAACATCATGCGCGACGTGAAGGAAGACGCCGAGCGCGACCGCATCTACATCCCTCAGGAAGACCTGGCCCGGTTCGGATACTCCGAAGACGACCTCATGCGCGGCGTCATGGATGAAAACTTCAAGTCCCTCATGAAGTTCCAGGCCGACCGCGCCCGCTCCTACTACGAAAACTCCCGGCCTCTGTTCGACCTGATCGAGCCTGAGTCCCGCGCCTGCATCCGACTTCTCCACACCGCATACGCCGCGATACTAGACCGCATCGAGGCCCGCGAATTCGACGTCTTCTCCCAGCGCGTGGGCCTGAGCGTCCGCGAGAAGCTGACCATGACCGCGCGGCTCTGGATCGGCAGCATGGCCCCGCGCCTATGGCGACCCTAAACACGATGCGCGCCCTGATTCTAGCCCCGTTCGACGAGCGGCAGATCGAGCGTCTGGCAGCCGAGATGAGCGTCACCCACGAAAGTTGGCTGGACTCGCTAAAGCTCACCGACCCCGACGATATGGCCGCTCGCATCCGCTCAGAAGGCATCTCGATACTGGTGATCGAGGCCGATTTCGTATTCGAGGAGACCTTCGCCGACGCCACCGGTCTCAGGTTCGTCGGCATCTGCCGCGCCTCCACTAAGCATGTGGACGTGGACGCCGCCACCGCGCGCGGCATCGTTGTAGTCAACACACCCGGCAGGAACGCGCGCGCTGTCGCAGAGCACGCTATGGGCCTCGTCTTCTCGCTTGCTCGGCGAATCCCGGCGGCGCATAACTACGTCACGTCCGGCCAGTGGCGGCGTCCGGTGGGCGGCTACGTCGATCTGCGCGGAATCGAGCTTGCCGGACGCACTCTCGGCATCGTAGGCATGGGGGCCATAGGGCGCAGACTCGCCGAGATGGGCCAAGCTCTCGGAATGTCGGTCATCGGCTGCGACCCTTATGTGACCGATCCTCCGGCAGGCGTCCGTATGGTCGATCTGCAAACTCTCGCTTCCAACTCGGACTTCATCAGCATCCACGTCCCGACGACGGCGCAGACCGTCGGCATGATCGACGCTGAGACCATCGACCGCATGAAGCGCGCCGCCTTCTTGGTCAACTGCTCGGACGCCGAGGTTATCGACCAAGTTGCCCTCGTCCAAGCTCTCACGACCGGAAGAATCGCCGGCGCTGCGCTCGACGTATTCGAGACTCACCCCATCGCGCCCGACAACCCTCTTCTGAAGCTCGACAACGTCATACTCACGCCCCATATCGGCGGGGCGACTGTGGAAACGATTCAACGCCACTCCAAGATGATGACCGACGACATCCTGCGATTCGCGCATGGCGACCGACCCGTCAACCTCGTCAATCCCGAATTCTGGGACCGCCATGTCCGCTGACCCCGTGCTGGTGATAGACGCCGGTTCAAGCTCAATCCGGTGTCACATGGTCGGAGAGAGCGGGCGCGTCACCGCATCTACTTCGCGCCCGTGGACTTATCTCAGCGATCCCAACGACTCTCCTCTCGCCCGCGAGTTCGACGTCCGCGCCTGCTGGATTTCGATATGCGATGCCATTCGGGAATGCGCGAAAGGGCAGGGGAGTATCGCCGCCGTCGCCATCACCTCCCAGCGTCAGTCCTTGGTCTTCCTCGACTCCGATTCCAACGCGCTATACGCAGGCCCCAACACCGACCTTCGCGCCGTATTCCAAGGCGCAGCGCTCGACCTCGTTCACGGCAACCTGCTCTACCAAACCACCGGACACCGTCCCGCGTTCATGATGGCCGCCGGAAAGCTCGCATGGCTCAGAGACCAGCGGCCGGACTCATACAAAAGAGTCTCGCGCGTACTCGCTCTGGCCGACTGGCTCGCCTTCATGCTCACCGGAGAAATGGGCTGCGAGCCGACCCTCGGAGCTGGCGCGGGTCTTCTCGACTTCCGCCGCCGCGCCTGGGCAACCAGCATGTTCGACCAGCTTGGTCTGCGGCTCTCTCCGGTCCCGATGCGCGACGCTGTTGAACCGGCCGGTACACTGTCTGAATCAGCCGCCGGACTCCCGCTCGGCGCTCCCGTCGTGGTCGCGGGAGCGGATACGCAGTGCTCCCTGGTGGGCACGGGCATACTCGACCCCGGATGCGCGGGCATCGTCGCCGGGTGGAGCGCGACCGTCCAGCTTCTAGTCTCACAGCCGACACTGGCAGATGACATGAGCGTCTGGAGCGGCTGCTTCCAGATCCCCGGACTCTGGACCGTCGAGAGCAGCGCAGGCGACGCCGGAAACGCCTACCGCTGGCTCGCCCATACTCTGTTCGACCGCGACGAGTCGGCCTTCCGTCGCATGGATTCTCTCGCTAAGTCCGTCCCCATCGGCTCCGACGGCGCGATGGCGATGCTTGGCCCGTCCATTATGGACATGGGTATGCGGATGGGCGGCATCGTCTTTCCGGTTCCCATGACCCTCGGCGGTCCGACCCGCGCCCATCTCGTCAGGGCGTCGCTCGAAGGGCTGGCTTACGCTCTCAGGGCCAACCTCGAACAGGCAGAGCGCGTCGCCGGCATCACCGCGCGCCGCGTCTCCCTGGGCGGCGGCATGACGCGGACAAAGACGTTCGTACAAATCATGGCCGATGTGATTGGGCGTCCCATAGAGGTTTCAGACTCCCCCGAGTCAACCGCAATCGGAGCCGCCAACGTCGCCCGCGCAGCTATCGGCGAAATCCCGTCCCTGACAGACGCCGCCAACGCCACCCGAACCGTGGCCCCCGACCCTCACGCCGCCGCCGACTACGAAGACCTCTACCGAGCATGGCTCGAAACCCAGCAGTCTCTGGGCGACATACAGATCTGACGCGGGCCGTCGCTGGCAGCCCCGCGCCCCAATCGCTAAACTCTAGACCACCATGACAAGCGCCTGGCATCAACACAAGCAGAACGTCGCCGACGCCGCCCGCCGCATGGCGGACCTCGGCCTCGTCGTCGGCACCGCGGGCAATGTCAGCGCGCGCGTCTCTCGCGACTCCGCCGAAGACCTCATGGCCGTCACGCCCTCCGGAGTTCCGTACTCCGGCATGACCGCAGACGACATCGTAATTGCCGACTTTGACGTCGACTCGGTGGATGGCGACCTTCCCCCGTCCTCCGAAAGCCTGCTGCACGTCGGCATCTACCGCGCCCGCCCCGACGTTCACGCCGTCCTGCACACCCACTCCGTCTATTCCAGCGTCCTGGCCGTTCTAGGCATTGGCCTGCCGCCCGTCATAGACGAGGTTGTCGTGTACGTCGGCGGCGAGGTCCGCGTGTCAGACTACGCCTTCCCCGGAACCGAGGAGCTTTCCGCCAACGTCTGCGCCGCTCTCGGCCCTAGGAAGGCCGCCTTCATCGCCAATCACGGCGCCGTTGCCGTTGGAAGGTCTCTCGACGAAGCGCTGGACATCTGCTTGCTCGTGGAGCGCGCATCTCAAATCTACGTGACCGCCCGCGCCGTCGGCGATGTCAGGCAAATCCCGGCCGAGTACGTAGAAGCCGAGGCCGCCATCTACGCCATGCGCAACCCGAACTTAGGAGGCCCCTGAACATGCTAACCATTCCCGCCTCCCTGCTCAGAAGGCTATACGTCAAGCGGAGCCTGAAGAACACCCCCGACGGCTTCGAGTTCCACATGAGGAACCAACTTGGCTCAGGCTACGCCCACGCGGTTCACCCGCTAACCCTAGACGGGGGCGAGCTTCCCATCGACGCCGCCGAGTTCGACCTAGACGGCGACATAATTCCCTTCTCCGAGGTCTCCAACGACCGCACCCTGGCCCTGCCACTGAACAAGACGATCGTCGTCCGCGTCAGCGGCGCTCGACTCGAACCCGGCCCACGCAAGATCGGCATGGGCTTCGACGTACCCGGATTCGGCTCGCTCAAATTCGACTTCACGGACTTCGTGGAGGATGACTGACTCGCCGCTCAGGGTCGCCGTCACCGGCGCGTCCGGCTACGTCGGCGGCAAATTGGTCCGGTCGCTGATCTCGGACGGAAACGTCGAGTTCGTCCTAGCCACCGACATCCGACGCCCCGACTTCCATGACTCCGACCGCGTAAATTTCGTCCCCCACGACATCGGAGACCCGTTCCCAGACCTCTTCGCCAAGCGCCGCATCGACTCCGTAGTCCACCTGGCGTACATGCTCAATCCCGGACGCAGGCGCGATGTCTCCCGTCGAGTCAACGTCACCGGGACAGAGAACGTCATCGAAGCCTGCGCCGCCGCCGATGTCCGACACATCCTCTATCTCAGCAGTACCTCCGTCTATGGCGCGCATCCCGACAACCCCGACTTTCTCACAGAAGACCATCCCGCTCGCCCAATCCCCGGATTCCTGTATAGCGAGGACAAGCTGGAGTCCGAGTCACGCCTTGCCGACTTCGCCGCGCGAAACCCGTCCGTGGCCGTAACCGTCCTGCGAGCCTGCCCCGTCCTCGGCCCCAACTCCAGCAGTTTCATAGCAGACGCCTTCCGAAAGTCGCTGCTGCCGTCCATAGCGGGCGCCGACCCCGACATGCAGTTTCTCCACGAAGACGACCTGACCGCCGTCCTGGCCGCCTGCCTAGAGCGTAGGCCGTCCGGCGTCTTCAACGTCGCGGGCAATGGTACGATTAGATGGAGCCAAATGGCCGCCAAGATGGGAGCCAGAACCCTTACATTGCCCTACTTCGCTTGGGCAGGACTGATCTCAATCGGCTGGCATCTCCGCATCCAGAACGACTCCCCATCGTGCGGCCTCAACTTCATCCGCCACCGCTGGACCGCCGACACCCGCAAACTCTCAGAAGAGACCGGATTCAGGCCCAATTACACCTCAGCCCAAACATGGGACGCCTTTGTCGCCGCAACACAAGCCCGTCATGGCGCATAGAGCGGCGGCGTTCGCCGTCAACCCGCTCCCGCGACGTCATAAGCAAGGTCGATGACGGAAACCGCTTCGGTGTCTTCAGAGATTCGGTAACGCTCGGCGCCGGGATAGACGACGAACTTGGCTTCGGGCAGGACGTCTTGGCACGCGCTGTGAAACCCCTTGCGCGGTCGAGGGTCGAGGCTGCGCTTGACCTCGATTGCCCAGGGTTCGCGGCCCGGCAGGGTGAGGATTAGGTCGATCTCAGCCCCGCCGGACGCGCGGTAGAAACTGGCCTCGGCGCGGTTCGGAGCGACGGACAGAAGGGTCTCGATGACAAACCCTTCCCAGCTTGCGCCGACGACGGGATGGCCGATGATGTCCTCCTTGGAGCCGAGACCGAGAAGGGCGTGGACGATCCCGCTGTCTCGCACATAGACCTTCGGAGACTTCACGAGACGCTTGCCGACGTTCCTGCGCCATGGCGTGAGTCGGCGAGCCAGCAGGAGGTCAACCATGAGATCCAGGTAGCGGAAAACCGTCTTGCCGTCCACGCCGAGACCGCGCGCCAGCGCCGCCGCGTTGAGCAGACCGCCCTGCGTATGGGCGAGCATCACCCAGAAGCGCCTGAGTGTCTCGGCCGGAATGCGCGGGCCGAACTGGGGGACGTCGCGTTCGAGGTAGGCGCCTATGAAGTTCTCGCGCCACGTCAGGCTGCCGTCGTCGTCGCGGGCCAGGAAGCTGTCGGGGAATCCGCCTCTCACCCAGAGGGTATCGAGGCTGTCTGCGCCCACCTCCGGCGCGTCGAATGGGCCGAGTTCGAGATAGGCGATGCGCCCGGCGAGAGTCTCGCCCGACTGCCGCAGCAGGTCCATCGAGGCCGAGCCCAGCAGAAGGAACCGCCCCGACCTCCTTCCCTGACGCCTCCCGCGGTCGATCGCGCCGCGCAGACTCTGGAACAGGTCGGGCATACGATGTACCTCATCGAGGATTACGAGCCGCTTCTCGTGGTCCGCCAAGTACAGTTCGGGATCGGAGAGTCTCGCCCGGTCGGCGGGAGATTCGAGGTCGAGGTACACCGAGTCGAGCGTCTCCGCGATTTCGAGGGCGAGCGTCGTCTTCCCGACCTGGCGCGGTCCGAGCAGCGCGACGGCGGGGTACTCCGAAAGCAGTTTGTGTAGTTGTGCCTGTACACGACGGACTATCATCCTTGTAATTATGGACTGTCACGCCGGATTTGCAAGGTTGTTGGGCGGCAATATCGGCCCAATCTCAAACGACAGGCTATCATCCTTGCAATTACGGACTGTCACGCCTGATTTGCAAGGTTGTTGACCGGCAACATCGGCCCAATCTCGATGCGCCAAGCGACTACGAATATCAGTCAACATACCCCCTCTCCCTTGAGCGTAACTACGAAAGCCCCATTCGTGCTACCCTAAAGCTGAAAGGCTGCGCCATGACCAAGTACATCATAGACACCGACCCCGGCACGGACGACGCCGTCGCCTTCATCAACGCCCTCAACTCGCCCGAGCTCGACGTCATCGCCCTGACCACCGTCGGCGGCAACGCGAACCTCGACGACACCACCAGCAACGCCCTCGACCTCATGGCCCTTCTGGGACGCTCCGATATGCCCGTGTACCGCGGCGCGGATACCCCACTCACCGGCGAGTTCGAGTACGCATACGACTTCCATGGCCCCGGCGGACTGAGCGTACCGATACCCGAATCCCAATCAGCGACCCGACCCGAGCCCGCCGCCGCCTATATCCAAGAAGCCGCCCTACGGCGCTCCGGCGACCTCGTTATCATCGCCCTCGGTCCGCTCACCAACGTCGGCCAGGCCCTTATCGACCGCCCCGACCTGCGCGACCACGTAAAAGAGATCATCGTCATGGGCGGCGCCGTCGAAGTCCCCGGCAACATAACCCCGCACGCGGAGTTCAACACCTACTGCGACCCCCGTGCCGCCAACGTCGTCTTCGAGTCCGGAGCGCCCGTATCCCTGATCGGACTCGATGTCTGCCGCCAGGTCTTCTTCACGAGAGAAGGCGATTGGCAGGCCGACGAATCTCCCAGCGAGCGACTCGCCGTCCGTCTCATAAAGGGCTGGTTCGACATTCACCCGGACCGCGACCATTTCGACCTCTGCGACCCCCTGGCCATCGCCGCCGTACTCGATCCGTCCCTCATCCAATATCGCAAGGCCGCCGTCCACGCCATAGAAGAGGGCGAGCAGAAGGGAAGAACCATAGCCGACTACAACTCCGGCGACATCAACGTAGCCCTAGGCGTCCAAGCCCACCGCGCCACCCAACTAATCCGCGATAGACTGAAGCCTTAGAAGACCATCTCCCCCATCACCCCATCCTGAAAATCCCGTCTATCCCGTAAATCCTGCTTCTGACACCCCTAAACTCAAAACCAAAAACTATCCACTATCCACTAAAATACGCCCATGCCAGCCGCCGCAGCCAAGCTGACCTCAATCGTCGAAGACTACCTCTCCGACCTCCGCCGCGTCCGCGCGTCCGGCGGAGCCACCGGCGAACGCTCCACCTACGGCCCTCTCACCAACCTCCTTAACGACGTCGGCGCGACCATCAGGCCAAAGGTCTTCTGCGTCGGAGAGCTTGCCCAGCAGGGCGCTGGACACCCCGACTTCGGATTGGACGTATACTGATGCTGGTGAGTGAATGATGAAACTGCCTAACCCTGTCCGCAATCTTCTATCCAGGCTCGGACTGCCGGAGTCCCCCGGCTTCTGGCTTACCATCGCGGCCATCATATTGGCCGTCGAGATCATTCTGACGGTTGTATTCTGGGACTGGCTGAGCGGCGAAGAGTCCGGCAGCACGACGATTCGCAACATCGGTTTCATCATGGCAGGCTCGGTCGCCCTGCCCCTAGCGATATGGCGCGGCCTGGTAGCCGACACACAGGCGACGGCGTCTCAACGCCAAGCCGACACAGCACAGCAGAGCTTGCTAAATGAACGGTACGAACGAGGCGCCGCAATGCTTGGCAGCAGCGCCGTCTCAGTTCGTTTGGCAGGAATATATGCCCTGCGACGTTTGGCAGAGGACCACCCTGAGAACTATCACGTCCAGGTCATGAGTGTGCTAAGCGCCTTCGCGCGCCATCCCACAGCAGATAAAGAGTATGAAGCAAAATTGGTCGAGCAGAACGCAGACCCTTCCAAGCGTCACTTGTGCCGAGAGGATGTCAGGACCGCCGTCAAGCAGATAGGTACACGAAACGAGACGCAGGTCGACCTCGAAAAGAGTGAAGGATTCGCTTTGGACTTGATGGGGGTTGATCTCACTTACACATCGATAGGAGACGCAAATCTGTCCGGCGCAATGCTTCACTATGCGGAGCTATCCCATGCCAATATCTTTGACGCGGATCTATCTAATGCGTTTCTCCGAGGTGCAGTACTAAAGAACGCGGACCTCGCCAACGTAGACTTTACCGGCGCGACTACTTGGGGGATCAATCTATCCAGAGCGAAAATGCGCCGATTGGTTATGCCCGACCTTCCCCTTTATAGCGCGAATATGTCCGATGCAGAACTCTCTGACGTGGACCTATCCGACACATACTTTACGAATGCGATCCTCTCCGGCGTTACAATCGCGGATTCGGATCTATCCAATGCTCTCTTTCTTCACTCAAAACTCTCAGGGGCTGAAATTCTCGGCTCGGATCTGTCCGGCGCGAAGATCGCGAGAACCGATATGTCCGGTGCGACTCTCCGCAATACGAATCTGTCCGGCACGTACTTCTACGAACCTGTCGATGGGATTATCACATCTCAAGTCACAGGTCTAACCCAGGCCCAACTCGACGACGCCTGCGCCGACCCGAACAACCCGCCCAAACTCGAAGGCGTCCTGGACGCTGAGACAGGCGAACCACTAGTCTGGCGGGGCAAACCCTGCGAATGAGCATAATCCAAACCAACGAGGACGGCGAACCTAACATTGACTGCCCCAATCCAAGCTCGCCGTGAACTTCTTGGACGCACCCGTCAATCGCCATTCCCAGCCCCAACTGTCATTCCGAGCGCAGCGAGGAATCTAAAGTCCATGAACACAAGCCAAGATAGTCAGTACTACGTTTACATCATGACCAACAGCCGGAGAACCCTCTATGTCGGCGTTACCAACGACATCGAGAGAAGGGTCTATGAGCACAAGCACAAACTTGCGGACGGCTTTACCAAGAAGTACAACATTACCTGGCTTGCCTACTTTGAAGAGACTTCCGACGTTGCTGCCGCCATCGAGCGCGAGAAACAGATCAAAAGTTGGCGGCGGAGCAAGAAGGTGGCGCTGATCGAGTCGATGAACCCCCGGTGGAAGGACTTGTCGACAGAATGGTACGAAGATGTAAGACAGTCACTTTAGATTCTTCGCTCCGCTCAGAATGACAGTAATGCAACCATGAGTTCTTATCAACGACGGAGTGATACGATAGCAGAATACCTATCCCTCTTCATCAACCGTCATTATGTTGAGCGAGCAGGTTCGACGTTTCAGTAAGAGTATTTGGAGTTACAAAAACTTGGTCAACAGGACTGAGGAGGTCAATCAAAAGTTCGTAGTCTTCCACCGTGTACTCGCGCAGCCGTCGGCGCTTGGCTATTAGGTCCCGGCCAGCGCTGCCCACCACGAGCAGCACCAGCAGACTTGAGTCGATAAAGACTCCACCACGCGCCATCAGCTACTCGGACGCCTTCAAAACCCGGTCCGTAAGAGATACAACCTCCTCGATGGTGTCGTCGATGGTGACCACCTTGTATGACCGAGCGGTATGCCTCTCGCCCAGCTTGGTCACCAAAGCCCCGTTCCGCTCCCAGGGCCGAGAGAACCCAATAGTAATCTTCCAGATGTCCGACTCTTCTTCGTACACGACCTCTTCCAGCCCCACATCCGTAATCTGCTCGTCCTCGTACAGGTCGCCAAGATACTCTTTCGCTACGCTAACCGCTTCCTTCATATCCATTGCGGTCTCCCTCCTTCCTTCCAAGAGTACCACACTCCTAGCCTCCCCCCACAAACCCCCGAACCGTCTCCCACCCCCTCCCCAGCATCCGCCTCACGTTCCGACTCGTGACCTCCTCCACCTCGCCCACGTCGATTCCCTTGAGCCGAGCGAGCGTCTCCGCTACCGTCGCGATGTGCCTCGGCTCCGTCCAGTTCTCGCGCTTCGACTTGAACGGCTGCGGCGCAGCGTCCGTCTCCAACACGATCCACTCCAACGGTATCTTCGACGCCGCCTCCTGAAGATGGGGAAGACGCAACAGCGGCCTCGCCAGAGACACGTAGAACCCCAGATCGATGGCCCGCCGCGCCGTCTCAAAGTCCGCCTGAAAATAGTGCATCGCGCCGCCCACCTCATACGCGCGCTCCTCCCGCAGAACGCGGAGCGCCTCCTCGTGCGACTCCCGGCTGTGGAACACTATCGGCAGCCCCAACTCCCGCGCAAGCCTGATCTGCTCCCTGAACGCCGGGTACTGGATCGCCCTGTCCGGCGCGCCCTCCATGAAATCCAGCCCGATCTCGCTTATCACCAGAACCTTCTCCGTGGACAAGGCCAACTCTCGCAGCATCCCGTAAATCTCCTCAGTGAACGGCTCTCGAATGTCCATAGGGTGGATTCCCACGCCGGAGAAGAAGCCGGCGTATCGCTCCGACAACTCCAGCGACCGCCGCGAAGACTCAATCGTCGTGCCCGCCGATATCACCGCGCGCACGCCGACCCGCTCCGCGCGAGTCAGGATCTCTCCAACTTCCGCGTCGCTAAACGAATCCAGGTGAACATGGCAGTCGATAAACATTACGTAGCCAACTATATTGTCGTTGATTATACTACTGGGGATACCTAGCGTCCGCCCATAGGCGGGCGTTGTCGCGTGAGGACGATTTGAGGCGTCGGACCATAATCCTGCTGCGGATAGCCGTCGGCATCGCCGTGAGCGCCGGACTCGGCTGGCTGGCAGCGCGCGGCCTCGACTGGGGACTGGTGGCCGAAGCGTTCGGCAGCGTCTCACTGCCGCTGGTCGCGCTCGCCGTCGCGGTCTTCATGGCCGCCAGCTACCTCAGGGCCGCCCGATGGAAGGTACTGTTCGTCGATGACGATATCTCCACTAACCGCCTTTTCGTAATCCAGAACGTCGGCATCGGACTCAACAACGTCGTGCCGGTCCGAATCGCCAGCGAAGTCTCCCAACTCGCCATCCTGTCCCTCAAAGATGGCATCCGCCCGTCCGTCGCGCTCGCAACCCTTGGCATGGAGCGCGTCCTCGACGTCGTCGCCAGCACGTTGATACTCGCGATCGCCTTCTTCTTCGTCCCCGAAATGGCTGAGTTCTCCCCCTACGTCTGGGGCGCGCTCGGCTTGTCCATCGTCTGCATCGCCCTAGTAAGGTTCTTTGCTTGGGGAAACAAGGGGATCCCATGGCTAGACCGCATCCCGGGATTCACCGCCTTCACAACCGCCGTAAGAGACCTGGAGCGCCACCCTATACGTCTCACAGTCTCCATGATAATGAGCGTCGGCTACTGGCTGGCCGTCGGCGTCACTGCTTGGATTCTCGCCAACGCCATAGACCTTCCGATCACCGTCACCACCGCAACGCTCGTCATAATGGGGACCATCTTCTTCGCGACGGCGGTCCCGGCCGCGCCCGCCGCCATAGGAACGTTCGAGTTCGCCGTCGTTTACGTGCTTGAGTTCTTCGGAGTGAGCCGCGAGTCCGGATTCGGTTTCGCGGTGATAACCCACGCCGTATTCTTCCTGCCCCCGACGATAATGGCCGCCATGTTCCTCCCGCGAGAGGGGATAGGGTCGTTCAGCCGGCTCAGGTCCCTAATGGCCGCCCGCGCGCATGGAACATCGGACGCCGCATGATCCCGCGACGCTCATACCTGCGCGGCGCTCTCACTATGGCGCTCGGGTGCGTCCTGCTTCTGTCCCAAGCGTGTGACGACCCCGCTCCGCCGCCGACGCCAACGCCGCCTCCTCCGACTGCCATCCCAACCCCAACTCAGGTTCCCCCGTCACCGACTCCACCGCCAACTGTCATCCCGACGCCAACGGCGATACCCGCGTCTCCGACTCCAACCGAGACCGCGCTAGTCCCGACCGCCACTCCGGTCCCGGCGACGGCTACGCCCAGGCCGACGCCCGATCCAAGAGAGCGAGGCGGCGCGCTGAACCTGTCCACCAAAGAACGAATCACCCACCAGGACGTGCATCTCGACGTCTCGCCCGCGCTCGCTATCTGGGGCCCGGGAGTCGCGTATTCTCGGCTGCTCAGGCTCAAGTCCGGCCCGGAAGTCCGGCTTCCGAGCATGGAGCTAGAGTGCGACCTGTGCGAAAGCTGGACGATGGAGACGCCCACCTCGTTCGTCTTCCAACTTCGTCCCGACGCGCGTTGGCAAGACATAGACCCCGTAAACGGCCGCCTCGTCGAAGCGCGGGATTTCGCGTTCAGCTACACCCGGCAGGCAGCCCCCGACTTCCCCAACGCTCCGCTGCTGCACAACGTGGACGTGCGCGCCCTGGATTCCAAGAAACTGCGGGTCATCCTCCGCTCTCCCGACGCCGACGCGCTCATCCCACTCGCCGAAGGACACTCCAAGATAGTCGCCCAAGAGGCAGTCGCGCTGACCGGTGACCTGCGAGACGGCCCAACGATCGGCTCCGGCCCCTGGATTCTGGAAGAGACCTCCGACGATTCTCACACATTCTCTCGAAACCCTGAGTATTTCGAGCCGGGTCTGCCCCTCGTGAACCGCGTCAACGTCATGATTCTCCCAGACGACTCGACCGAATTGGCCGCGTTCCAGACCGGCTTGACCGACATCATCCAAATGAGTCCGCAGACATGGAGCGAGCATCTAACACGCGCTCCGAGCGCTCCGCATCTCGCCATCAGACAGCCCGGAGTCGGCGTCGAAATGGCATTCAAGACCGCGCTTCCCCCGTTCGACGATATAGAAGTCCGTCGCGCGGCTATGCTGGCCCTCGACCCATTGAAGGCTATCGACGAGCGCTGGGGCGGATTCGCCTTCATCGGCCCCGGATTCCCGGTGGCGTCTTCAGACTGGTTTCTCCCGGACGAAGACCTCGCAAACCGATTCGGTCGTCCCGAGGACGCGCGCAAATTGCTAGAAGACGCGGGAATCGACACGCCGATCCCTCTGACAGTCACCGTCGGCGACTTCGGAGAGTCATACCTTAGCCACGCCCACGCGGTTTCAATCGAGTTGAAGTCCGTCGGATTCGATACGGAGGTCGAGATAGTCAACCGCCGTCACTTCGGCGAAAAGGTGTGGCTCGGCGGCGGCTACCAGCTAATGCTCGGACCGCCCGCTCCGGTCACCGTTCCGAACGGATACTTGCTGCCGGTCCTGCACAGCGAGGGCAGATGGAACACGACGGAGCACAGCGACGATGAGTTGGACGAACTGCTGGTGTCCCAAGCGGTAGAGACTGATCCTGATCGCCGCGCTGAGTCGATTCGAGAGATTCAGCGGCGAGTTCTGGACAACGCTTACAGGTTCATGCCGGCGGCCATGACCGCGATCTGGACTTGGAATCCGAGAGTCAATGACTTCCATCCCAACTTCCAGGCGTTCGAGCATCACCACTGGGCGAAGGTCTGGCTGGATCGCTAACGTTCCGCCGCGTCTATGCCGTCGTCTAGCGCGGACCAAGCGAGCAGCGCGCACTTGATTCTGACGGGGAACTCGCGCACTTTGACCAGGACGCTAAGCTCGCCCAGATTCGATAGCTGATCGTCTGTCGGGTCCGGGCCTTGCATCATCTCGTGAAACCGGCTTGAGAGGTCTTTGACTTCAGGCAAGGTCAGCCCTTTGACGGCTTCAGACAGCATCGACCCCGTCGCCTGATTGATCGAGCACCCCTCTCCCTGGAAACCGACCTCGGCGATGCGGCGCTCTTCGTTGAGCTTGAACTGAAGGTGAATCTCGTCGCCGCAGAAGGGGTTGACGCCGTCGGCGGTGAAATCGACGTGATCCGGCCTGTCCGGGTTTCGCGGATTGCGACGGTGGTCCAGTATCACGTCGTCGCGGTAGATCTCGTCGAGATTACCGAGCGCCATCCGAAAAGTACCTGAGCGCCCTCTTGACCGAGTCCACCAGCTTGTCGATCTCTTCTCGCGTGTTGTAGATGTAGCAGCTTGCGCGGGCAGTGGCGACCACTCCAAGCTGCCGCATGAGAGGCATGGTGCAGTGATGCCCCGTGCGAACGGCGATGCCGTCACGGTCTAGGAACGTTCCGAGGTCATGCGGATGCGCGATCTCCGAGTGGAAAGAGATGATGCCGCCGCGCTGCTGAGGATCGCGCGGACCGAAGATGTCTATGTCTTCTTCGAGCTCTTTGAAAGCCTCCAGCGCGTATGCGCTCAACTCCACCTCGTGGGCGCGGACGTTCTCCATTCCGATCTCGTTCAGGTAGTCTATCGCCGCGCCGAATCCGATGGCGTCCGCGATGTTGGGCGTGCCTGCCTCGAACTTCATGGGCAGGTCGTTCCAAGTCGCGCGGTCGTACCACACCTCCAGCACCATTTCGCCGCCGCGCATGAACGGCTCCATGCGTTCCAAAACCTCTCGGCGGCCGTACAATGCGCCGATCCCGGTGGGTCCAAGCATCTTGTGGCCGCTCAGGGTCAGGAAGTCGCAGTCTAGGTCCTTGACGTCCACCGGGAGATGCGGCGCGCTCTGAGTCGCGTCGATCAAGACCGTCGCTCCTACCTTACGGGCCTTCGCGGCAAGCTCTTTGACCGGATTGATGATGCCTATGCCGTTCGACATGTGTACCACGGCGAGCAGCCTGGTTCGCGGCGTAATGAACTCGTCCACCCTGGACATGTCGAGCGTCTGATCGTCGTCGGACATGGGCATCACGCGGAGTTTCGCGCCTTTGTCCCTGGCGACCTTTTGCCACGGCACGAGGTTTGAGTGGTGCTCGTATGGCGTGACGACTATCTCATCGCCCTCGCGGACGTTGTCCTGCGCCCACGAGTAGGCCACCAGGTTCAACGACTCGGAGGCGTTCCGCGTCCAGACGACCTCTTCCGGATGCTCCGCGCCGATGAAGCGCGCGACTTTGGTCCGCGCTGCCTCGTACTGGTCCGTGGCCTCCTGGCTCAGCGCGTGGACGCCGCGATGGACGTTGGAGTTGTAGCCCTCGTAGTAGTCCACCAACGCCTGTATTACCTGACGCGGCTTCTGCGTCGTGGCGGCATTGTCCAGGTAAACCAGGGGCTTGCCGTACACCTTCCGGGAAAGTATTGGGAAGTCCGCCCGGATTCTGTTCACGTCGTACATCAGAGGATTCACCCTCACTCAAACCCTCTCCCATCGAGGGAGTGGGAAGATAATCTCGCTAAACGTCAAGCTCGATGTCATCTCCATCGACCCGAACGGAGAAAGTATCTACCGGAACGACGGCGGGCAGCACGGTGGCGTTGCCCGTCCTGACGTCGAATCTCGCCCCATGGCGTGGGCACTCGATCTCATTGCCCTCCAAGTAGCCCTGTTCGAGCGACGCCTCATCGTGCGTGCAGACGTCGTCGATGGCGTACAAGGTGCCGTCCACGTTGCACACCGCGACGGCGCGGTCGTTGACCTCATAGACCTTGGCAGTCCCCGCGGGAACTTCAGAGACCTTTCCTACTTTGACGAATGCCATTCTGCTGCTCCTGATTCTAGTTTCGACTGTTCCTCAGCACGACGGGCTCGTAGTGTCCCGCCAGCATTGCGTAGCTTCTATGGACCAGATCGTCGATGGTGCGGGAGTCGAGTATGTGGTGGACCGCCATCTCGACCTCCTGCCATACCTCCCTCTGAGCGCACGAGGGAACGCACACGCACGCCATTAGGTCATCCAGGCAGGCGACCAGGTTGTCGGGCGGACCCAGGCATTTCATCACCATGCTGAGCCTGATTTCAGAAGGATCGACAGCGAGCGCGTGTCCGCCCTGGGGACCGCGCTGAGACCTTACCATTCCGGCCTTGCCGAGCGCGTGCAGCACTTGGGCGAGATACGGCTCCGGTATCATCGTCCTGCCCGCGATCTCCCGCGCCCGCACGGGCGCTTCCTGGCGGCGCATCGCCAGATCGACCAGCGCTCTCACTCCGTAGTCCACTTTGATCGGAATGTGCATGTCTCAACTCCCCCGGACGCTTATATCGGCCTCACCCCTCCGGTTCAGAGCCTTTCGATTATCTGGGAAACAGACTCGTCCACCAGCCGACTAACCCCCTCTCCCTTGAGGGAGAGGGCTGGGGTGAGGGTGACTGACACTGATTCACTCCCACCATACCCAACAATCGAAAGACCTTTGCCTCCGGTGATTTGCCGTCTCTATTCATTCCGTCGATACGGTGCTCTTGTCGTCGTCCAGCGCAGACGCGAGCGTGTGGAGCGGCAGCGTCGCGCACTTGATGCGCGTCGGATAGTTGGAGACGCCCTCGAGTATCTCCAGGTCGCCGAGCAGGTCATAGTCGAAGTCCTCTCCGACATCTTTGGTCAGGAGCCGCCTGAACTCCGACACCACTCTACGCGCGTCGTTTAGGCTACGGCCCTTCACCGCCTCGCTCATCATCGAGGCCGCCGCCTTGGAGATAGCGCATCCAACCGCCATATACCCTATGTCTTCGATGCTCTCGCCCTCACCCAGGTCCACGAACAGCGTTATCTGGTCGCCGCAGAGCGGGTTGAACCCCTCGGCTTTCCGGTCGGCCTCTTCTATCTTCTTGAAGTTGCGCGGTCTGCGGTTGTGGTCCATCACAACCTCCGCGTACAGGTCTCGCAAATCGTTCATCTATGCCTGTCCTTCAAAGTTAAACTCGTACCTGGGAATCGCGTCAAGGAATGACCTCTCCAGATAGTCGCGCAGCTCAGGCGCTTCTACTGTGTCAATTATCTCGGAGGCGAACCCGAAGATCAGCATCCGGCTGGCGGTTTCGAGGTCCACTCCGCGGCTCCGCATGTAGAAGACCGTCTCCTCGTCTATGTTGCCCGCCGTGGCCCCGTGGCCGCACTTCACGTCGTCGGCCCAGATGTACAACGCGGGCTTGGAGTCCACTTCAGCATCGGGGGACAGCAGCAGGTTCTTGTCCGACTGAAGCGCGTCCGTCTTGACCGCTCCCTCCCGCACGAACACGGTCCCGCCGAACACGGCGCGGGAGCGGCCCGACAGGATCCCCTTGTAGTAGAGGTTGCTCTTGGAGTTCGGCTTGGCGTGGTCTATGTTGATGAAGTTATCCACGTGCTGGCTGCCGGACGTGATGTACAAGCCGCTCAGGTCGGTCTCGCATCCGTCGCCGATCAGGATGTAGAGGTCATGCCGTCCAAGTCCGACTCCCTTGTAGAACGCTCTCGATGAGAACCGGCTGCCGTCCATCTGATGAATCCTGGCGACGCCGACGTGGTACGCCTCGTCGCTCTCGTCCATCAGCCGATGGTGTTCGACCTGCGCGCCTTCCTCGATGACTATCTCAGCCACGCCGTTGTTCAAGTATGTGTTGTCGCTAAGACCGACGTAGCTCTCTATTATCGTGCATTGTGATTCCCTACCTGCCACGACCAGCGCTCGCGGGTGAGCGGCGAATCCCTCTTCGTCCGTGGACACGAACACGAGGTGGATGGGGCGTTCGACACGTGCGCCCTGTACCACGTGGACCAGCGCGCCGTCGCTGATGAATGCCGTATTGAGCGCGGCAAAGCCGTCATCCTCGACTGAGGCGAGAGTACCGAGGCGCTGCCGCGCGACCGCGCCGTTCGAGTCCATCGCACTGGACAGGGATGAGACGGTGACGTCGTCACTCTCGTGGTGAGTGGACAGGGTAGGGTAGTGCCGCCCGTTCACGAAGACCAGCGTTAGCCAGTCGTCAGACCATGGCGCGGCCTTCCTCACGGTTTCAGGGTGCGGCGTAGGCGCCGGACTGGGAATAGACAACTCCGCCCTGGCTACTGGCGCGACGTTGGTGTACTTCCACGCCTCGTTTCCCCGCCGGGCTGTTGGAAAGCCGAGCCGCGCGAAGTTGTCAAACCCCTTTTGCCTGAGGGTCTTCAGCCAACCCGGGACGGTCGCAGGTACGGTCGAGTACTGCTCGGCGTAGCGTTCGTATGTGGTGATGGTCTGTGTCATTGCCAATATGTCTGTCACTGCGGCTACATCATCAGCCCCGGGACCGGAATCAAGCGCTGAGCGATGGGGTCAACGCCCATGTAGGCGCTTTCTAGCGCCATTGCCCCCAGCAACGGAGACGTTCCCTCATCATTGAAGAGAACCTGCGTTATGATCTCACGTCCTTCAAATCGAAGCATAGCATAGCCCACGTCCATCACTCTCGTTTCGCCCTGGGCAAATTGGAATAGCTGCTTAGTCGTGGGTCTCACTCCCAACTCTCTGAGTACCGACGCGGGCGCTGAGGTTATGGAGGCCCCGGTGTCCACCAGCGCGGCCATCCCCTGCCATCTGCCATTGTCCTGTGCGCTGATTTCGATCTCTACGCTGAAAGTTCCCACTAGAGCGCTCCTACTCTAACTGTGTATCTCTTCGAGCGGTACCAACTGCTGGGCAACCGGATCAACCGCCATGAACAGGCCCTCTAGTGCGTACGAACCGAGTAGCGGAGTCGTTCCTTCATCGTTGAACAGGACGAAGGTCATGACTTCTTGATCGTCGAATCTCAGCCATGTCTGACCGTAATCCATTTCCCTGACCTCGCCCTGTCCGAACGTGACGCGCCGCTTCCCAGTTGGATGCACGCCGAGAGAGCGCAGAACGGAAGCCGGGGCGGACGTGATGAACGCTCCGGTATCCACGAGGGCGTCCGCGGCAATCCAACGATCCCGACTTGGACCGCCAATTTCTATTTCGACGTTGAAACTGCCCACTATCCGACAACCTCCACCGCCTCCTTGATAATCCAGTCGTACCCCTTCTCTTCAAGCTCCAACGCAAGCTCCTTGCCGCCGGAGCGAACGATCCGACCGTCGACCAGCACGTTCACGAAGTCCGGCGTGATGTAGTTGAGGATCCTCTGGTAATGGGTAACCAGGACGATAGCCTTGTCCGGACCCCGGAACCCGTTCACGCCGTCCGCGACTATCCGCAGCGCGTCGATGTCCAGGCCGGAGTCCGTCTCATCCAGCAGCGCGAGCCTGGGGTCGAGCAGCGCAAGCTGAAGGATCTCATTGCGCTTCTTCTCGCCGCCCGAGTACCCCTCGTTGACCGAGCGCCTGACAAGGTCGTCGTCGATGCGGACGAGCTCGCGCTTCGAATCGAGCAGCCGGTCGAACTGTCTGACCGAAAGCTCGGACTCTCCCTTGTGCTTCCTCAGCGCGTCGACCGCTGCCTTGAGGAACTGCCACGTCCTGACGCCGGGAAGCTCGACCGGGTACTGCATGGCGAGGAAGATGCCCTCCCGCGCGCGGTCTTCGGGGAACCTATCGAGGATGCTCCGGCCGTCGTACAGTATGTCCCCCGACGTGATGGTATACTCCGGGCGTCCGGCCACCACGTTGGCGAGAGTGCTCTTGCCGGAGCCGTTCGGTCCCATGATGGCGTGAACCTCGCCCGCGTTGACGGTCAGGCTGATCCCCTTGAGGATTTCGGTGTCTTCTATCGAAACGTGCAGGTCGCGTATTTCAAGCATCGCCAATGTCTGTGTAACTCCTGATCCGATGATGCGCTTCGACTACCCGACGGTACCCTCGAGGCTCACCCGCAAAAGCTGGCTGGCCTCCGCGGCGAACTCGAAGGGCAGCTCCTTGAAGATGCCCCGGCAGAAGCCGTTGACTATCATGTAGTTCGCCTCCTCCTGGTCGATGCCCCGCTGCTGCAGGTAGAAGAGCTGATCGTCGTTGACCTTCGACGTCGTCGCCTCGTGGCCCATCTGCGCCGTTGGGTTTCTGACCTCGATGTACGGGACCGTGTGCGCGCCGCACTCACTGCCGATCAGCAAGCTGTCGCACTGCGTGAAGTTGCGCGCCCCCGACGCCGACGGCATGATCCGCACCATGCCGCGATAGGTGTTCTGAGCGTGGCCCGCGCTGATTCCCTTGGCGACGATGGTGCTCTTGGTGTTCTTGCCCATGTGGATCATCTTGGTGCCGGTGTCGGCCTGCTGGTAGTTGTTGACCAGCGCGACCGAGTAGAACTCGCCGACCGAGTTGTCTCCCTGGAGGATTACGCTGGGATACTTCCAAGTGATCGCCGAGCCGGTCTCGACCTGCGTCCAGCTTATCTTCGAGTCCTTGCCTCGGCAGGCGCCGCGCTTGGTCACGAAGTTATAGACCCCGCCGTTGCCCTCCTTGTCGCCGGGATACCAGTTCTGGAGCGTGGAGTACTTGATCTCCGCGCCGTCCAGCGCGACAAGCTCGACGACGGCGGCGTGAAGTTGGTGCGTCTTGCGAATCGGGGCGGTGCAGCCCTCGAGGTAGCTAACGTAGCTGCCCTCGTCGGCGATGATGAGCGTTCGCTCGAACTGCCCCGAGTCCAGGGCGTTGATGCGGAAGTAGGTCATAAGCTCGATCGGGCACCTGACTCCCTTCGGGACGTAGCAGAAAGAGCCGTCGCTGAAGACCGCCGAGTTGAGCGTGGCGTAGAAGTTGTCTGAGAAGGGGACGACCGAGCCGATGTACTTCTTAACAAGCTCCGGGTGCTTCTGGACCGCCTCCGAGATCGGGCAGAAGATTACGCCCGCGTCTTCCAGCATCTGCTGGTACGTGGTCGCGACGGACACGCTGTCGAGCACCGCGTCAACCGCGACGCCAGACAGCCGCTTCTGCTCCTCTAAGGGTATCCCCAGCTTGTCGAACGCGCCGAGTATCTCTGGGTCCACGTCGTCCAGACTCTTGGGGCCGTCCTCCTGCGACTTGGGAGCCGCGTAGTAAACGATGTCCTGGAAGTCGATCTCCGGGTAGGTGACGTTAGCCCAGGTCGGCTCTTCCAGTCCGAGACGCTCCCAGTGCCTGAACGCCTTCAGGCGCCAGTCCAGCATCCACTCGGGCTCGTTCTTCTTGAGCGAGATGAACCTGACCGTGTCCTCAGACAACCCCTTGGGGGCCGTTTCGGACTCGTAATCGAAGTCGAAGCCCCACTTGTATTGGGACTCCTCGATTCCCGTCTGCCTGGAAATGACCTTCTGAGTGGTCATGAGAAGCGCCGCTCCCTGCTTTGTTGATCGATATAGTCAAGAATAGCAGACTACGGGCGCGCAAGTATAGGGAGCGCTGAGGAGAGGAACCTGTGTCACTTTAGTAGGCGCGCCACGAAAGCGCGAACATCCCCTCTCCCTTGGAGGCTGTCTCATAGTTTCACGAGGTGTGCAGAGATTGAAGGCAGGGTGGGGCATGTGACGTGTGCTGACTGGTAAACTGGATGGAGTCGGCGAGTAGCGTGGCGTGGACGGGCCGTCAGCCGCAGTATCATGTGGCTGCATGTGGCTTCTATGGCGCCTTCAGACAGCGTGGATGTGGCCGTGGCGGGCCGATTTGAGGCTAATTCGGCAGCGTGGCAGCGCTCCACACCTTGTGGAGACTCTTGAGGTTGAACGCCGCGGCCAGCAGACGCCACTCGGCAAGGACGTTCTCGCGACCTCGCAGCAGGAAGCGCCTGGCGCCGTGGTACTCCTTGAGGAGGCCGAACACAGGCTCGACCAGACCCTGACGCCGCTTGTAGACCGACTTGGCAGACTCCGTAGACATCAACTCTCTGTGTCGTCTCAACTCCGGTTCATATTCGCTGATTCTTATGGAACGACCGTTATTGGAGGTGGTGCATTCTCCAAAGGCAGGACAGGCGCGGCAGAGCGCGCCTTCGGCCCTGAATCGTGATTCTCCTGCCTTCACCATGTGCAGATTATACCCGACGGGGTAGGGGAGGTGTTTATCTTTCTCCGATCAACCCCAACAGCGACCTATCTCTCTAAATCCCCAATCCCCTAACTAACCCATCCAGTACATCCTCCACGTCCCGAAAATCCTTCTTCTGACAACCCAACCCAATCCTGTCCATCCCCTAATCATAAGAATCACAGTTCAGACAACCCTTCGCGCCCTTCGTGTCCTTCGTGGACAACCTATATCCTCCAACCAACCCATCCTGAATATCCCCCAATCCCCTAACTAACCCATCCAGTACATCCTCCACGTCCCGAAAATCCTTCTTCTGACAACCCAACCCAATCCTGTCCATCCCCTAATCATAAGAATCACAGTTCAGACAACCCTTCGCGCCCTTCGTGTCCTTCGTGGACAACCTATATCCTCCAACCAACCCATCCTGAATATCCCCCAATCCCGTAAATCCTGCTTCTACCCCTTGACACCAGCCCAAAGACCATGTATTCTAAACAGAACTGTCGTACACCCACTATCCACCATCCACTAACCACTAATGACTACTTCAACCCAACAGACACCATCGAACCCCGCCCTCGACTTCGCCGACGCCATCCTCGAGGACACCAACAACGGTCTCGAACTCATCGAGATCCTACACGACATCGCCCAAGGCAACGATGAGAACGCCACCACCAACGACCGCATCGCCGCCGCCACCATCCTAGCCGACAGAGGCTTCGGCAAAGCCCCCAAGCAACTCGACCCCAACCCGGCCCCAACCCCCAAATCCGACGCCAACGACGCCAACGACGTAGGGGCGATTCGCGAATCGCCCTCGGTGCCCACCGCCAACCCCAGGCCCGTAACCCAAATCAAAGACACCCTGGACCAGGCCCTAGGCCCCGCCCCAACCGCCGACTCACCACTAAAAACTAAAAACTCACTACTAAAAACTATCCAAACCCACATCCTCGAAATCACCAACAACGGACAGACCATCCGCGAGGCGCTCGAAGAAATCGCCCGATCCGAAGACTACCCGAAGGTCACCCCATACCACCGCGTCAGGGCTGTCCGCATCCTGATCGACCGAATACTCGGAACCGGCCGCGCCCTCACCCGGCCCGAGCCCGACGAGAAGAAACCCTACCGACGCCCCGTCAAATACCTCGACCCCGTCAAGCTGGCCGCGGCCCGCGCCGAAGTCCAGCGCATGAAGGACGCGGGCGAACTGACCCCCGACCCAAACGCGCGCCCGATAGACTTATCCAAATACATGCCCCCCGACGACTTCGACCTCACCCCCTACGCTGAGGAGGAAGGCGCCGCATTCTTGGCCGAGGTCAGGCTGAGGCTCGAACGCCAAAAGCAGTGGCCCGAAATCGAAGAACGACGGCGAAAGAAACACGAACAAACCTACCCGTCTCACTCCGAAGACTTGGACGACGCCGACACCGACAAACCGCCTGACCCATGACGAAACTAACCGCTGACAAACTGCTGTCTGAGATCATCGACGATCTGAGTCAACTTCTTCACGCCCAGCGCATGGCCGTCGCCCGCGCCTAACCCTTCGCGCCCCTTCGTGTCCTTCGTGGACAACCCCCAACCACTATCCACTATCCACTATCCACTATTTGACCCCATTTCTGAAGCTCTTGTAGAATGTGAACACTTTCGCAATCTCGGTCGCTGCATGTTCGTAATTGGCCTCACTGGTGGCATAGGCGCCGGCAAGACGCAGGTGTCCAATATCCTCGATTCCCTCGGCGCGACGGCGGTCAACGCCGATCAGGTGGGGCACGAAGCCTATCTTCCTCACACCGACACCTGGCGCGAGGTCGTCGCCGCCTTCGGCGAAGACATTCTCGACTCAGACGAGCAAATCGTCCGCCCAAAGCTGGGCGCCATCGTCTTCTCAGACCCGGCCCAGCTTCAGAAGCTCAACGCAATCGTCCATCCCCGGATTTATGCTATGATCAGCGACCGGATCGAATCGCTTACGGCCGATGGCGTTCAAGTGGTCGTCGTCGAGGCCGCCCTGCTTATCGAGGCGAACTGGACTCCGCTCGCCGACGAGATCTGGGTCGTCACCGCGCCAAAGGAAGCGGTCCTAACCAGGCTGGCAGACCGAGGAATGAGCGAGGAGCAAGCGGCGTCCAGAATCGACTCTCAAATGCCTCAGGACGAACGCGCAGCGTATGCCGACGCCATTATCGCCAACGATTCGGGACTGAGCGAGCTTGACCGAACAGTTAGAAGCATGTGGGAATCTCGTGTAGTTCCACGCATCGAACAGGGAGACCAGGTGGGCAGATGACAACACCGACGCGGACGCTGTTTCGCAGCTACATAATCGAGGAGTATCACCTAACCGAAGAGCCGTACTACCTCCCGGTGGGAGACGAAGTCGAGCTTTTCGAGGCCGCATACGCTCAGAAGATACCCGTCATCTTCAAGGGGCCGACCGGATGCGGCAAGACCCGCTTCGTCGAGTACATGTCGTACCGTCTGGGCCAGCCTCTGACCAGGGTGAGCCAGCGAGGGCCTGGGCAGGACGGCAACGGCAGCGCCGACCTCCCAGACCGTGACCACCTTCCCCTCGTGACCATCGCCTGCCACGAGGACCTCACGGCCAGCGACCTAGTCGGGCGCTACCTTCTCGAAGGCGATCAAACGGTATGGATCGACGGCCCGCTGACCCGAGCCGTCAAAGTCGGCGGCATCTGCTATCTCGACGAGATCGTCGAAGCCCGCAAGGACACCACCGTCCTGATCCATCCGCTCACCGACCACCGCCGTATTCTCCCGGTCGAAAAGAGAGGGGAACTGCTGGAGGCCGCCGAGGGGTTCCTGTTGGTGCTCTCCTACAACCCCGGCTACCAGAGCGCGTTGAAAGACCTCAAGCACAGCACCAGGCAGCGGTTCATATCCGTCGAGTTCAACTATCCGCCCAGGGACATCGAGGCCGAGATAATCGCCCACGAGTCCGGCGTCGATGACGGGGTTGCCCTCCAACTCGCCAAGCTCGGGGAGAAGATTCGCAACCTGAAGGAGCACGGACTCGCCGAAGGAGCGAGCACCCGCCTGCTGATCTACGCCGGGCAGATGATCTCACATGGCATCGCGCCCCGCCGCGCCTGCCAAGTTGCCGTCAACTGGGCCGTCACCGACGATTTCAACATACAGCGCAGCATCGAAGAACTCACCACCTCGATATTCGAATGAGAAGACGCCACCGATAGGTTGCGAGGCCCTGGTTTGGTCTCTGATTTCATAGCTGAAACAAAGCAGGTCCTCGATGGCCGACCCGCGGTCACCGTAGATGAACACTCGCTCGTGCCCGCCGCCGTTCTGCTCGCCCTGTACGAGCTCGATGGGAACCTCCGCGTCATCCTCCAGAAACGATCCCAGCAGGTCGAGCATCACAAGGGGGAGATCTCGTTCCCAGGCGGAATGGTGGACCCCGACGACGACACCTACCTCGATACCGCGCTCAGAGAGGCGCGCGAGGAGATGGGCATACTCCCCCAAGACGTCCGCGTTCTCGGACGCCTAGACGACACGCCCACCAGTTCCCACTTCATGATCTCCGCCTACGTCGGCGCGATACCGTCTCCCTACGTCTTCACGCCGTCGGACATTGAGGTCGCGGAAGTGCTCATGCCGTCCATCGCCCACCTCCGCGGCGCGGGAAACGTTAGGGAGGAAGCCCGCCTCGAAGGTGACGACGTGACCGCGATGCCGTGCTACGCTTTCGATGGGCACGTCATATTCGGCGCCACCGCAAGGATACTCGGCCAGTTCATCCACCTAACCCGCGACTTCAAGCTGTAAGGAGACTATCCAACCGTCCCCTCTCCCTCGAAGGGCTGGCAAGGGTAGGTAAATGCAAAAACAACCACGAATATCAGTCAACAGGCCCCCTCTCCCTTTGGGAGAGGGTTGGGGTGAGGGTGAAAATCCCCTACCTTGACTCCATTTAAAGAAGGAGACCCAGTGCCAAACGACCTACCAGAGACGCTAGACGAACTCCGCACGGAGTTCCGAAGATTTCCTGCCCCCGTTGTCGAAGAGTTCGACAAGGCCAGAGCCAAGATGCCGAGAACCCTGGAGGACGGCAGCATCCTACTCTGGGGCCGGGCCGGACTCGGCATAGCCGACCAGACCGTCCGCTCATGGGAGGCCGCGTCACAGTACTTCAAGGTCAGCCCGAAGGTCGTCGCCTTCATGCCGTTCAACTACTTCATGAAGTGGACGGACTGCGGCTCCGACCTCTGCAAGGACTCTCCAACGCTCGCCTCCGCCTACTTCGAGGCTTCTCCCGCCGCCATGGGCAAGCTGCGCTCCCGACACATCGAAAGCTGGGCGACCCTCGGCGGCAGCCTCTACAAGGGCACATGGAAGTCCAGCACGCTCGCCTGCAAATTCTTCGTCCACAGCCCCGCGCTCATGGACAGCCTCACGTTCCCCGAGCTCGAAAGATTCGCCGCGTTCCTAGACTCCCTCTCGCACAGGTCTTACGACCTAGCCTCCGAGTGTCTGGCCCTCGGAATCCAGATATTCCCGCTGATCGACGAGGATAAGACCGCCTTCATCAAGCTCGCCTCCGCGCTGGTCGATTCCGGCTGGCGAGAAGTAAAGAGCTTCTTCGACGCCGGAGCCAAAGCCCTCCCCAAGATAGACCAGGAACAGAGATTCAGGTTCCTCAAGATGTCCGAAGAGCTCGTCCAAAGGGGCGGCTCGAACATTCCCGGCGTGATGCTGGAGACCTCGCAGGCATTCTCTCGAATAGACTCCGACCACCACGAAAGGGTGCTGACCCTAGCCGAGGCCCTGATAGAAGAGTCCCCCGCCGCCGTCCCCGAGTTCATAAAAGCGTCCGCCCAGGTGATGGACCGACTGTCCATGGCCCAGTTGGAGCGCTGGTTCGAGGAGGGCGTGCGCCTGCTGAAGCAGAACCCTGACGGCGGCCTCGCCTATTTCAGGATAGAGTCCGCCCACGCCGAAAGGATGCTCGAATCGCTCTCGTCCGGCGTCGAGTTCGATCTTATCAAGGCGATCATGGAGATGTACTGCCGCGGCCTTGCCGGAGAAGAGATAAAGCTCGCCGCGTCCCCCGACCTCGTGGATCGCAACATCGGCTGGGTCTCATCCGAGTCTCCCACGACCGAGGGTTCGACGGTCTTCGTCCCTGACACCGTGGACCGCTACCAGTCCAAGGACGAGAACTTCTCATGGTTCAAGGTAGTCGCGACGCACCAGGTGGCCCACCTGGAGTTCGGCAGTTTCTACTTTGAGTTCGAGCGCCCGTCCGCGCTGTTCGATGACCGCCGTTTCGAGGTCGAGTCAGAACGGCTCCAAGCCTCCGGCCCCAACGCCGCTCAGCACGACTCCGACCTCGGCGGGGAAGGACTGGAGCGCGCCTGGATTACCGACATGCAGCGCTACTTCAACCTGTTTGAAGACCGAAAACTCGCCCTCGACGTCTTCACCGTCGTAGAGGACGGCAGACTGGACTTCAGAGTGAAGTACGAGTACCCCGGCATCAAGTCCGCCTATGCCAGAGTCCAGCTAGACTCCTCCGAGGGCAGGCCGGACATTACCGAAATGCCCGCGCGCGAGGCCCTGGTCGAATTCCTCGTGCGCGTGAGCCTTCAGCAATACCGCGAGATCCCCGCGCCGCATGACTACGTCGAGCAGGCCCGGCAGATTACCTCGATCGCCCGGCAGGTGCTGAACGCCGAAGCCACTGTTGAAGACACCGCTGAAGCCGCTCTACGCATCTACGCCATCATCGCCTCGATCCCGAACGAAGAGGTCCCGCCCGACGAGTGGGACGACGTGAACGTCGATGACGACCAGGAAGAGGAGTACCTGGACCCCGAAGACCTCCAGCAGCTTTTCCAGCAGATGGCGGCGGGCATGGAGATGGAACTCCGGCCGGAGGGCGAACAGGACTACGACTCGTCCGAGGAAGTGGACTACAGGGGCGACTTCAAGCCCGAACTGGTGCAGCTTCTAACCCAACTCCGTATGCAGGAAGGGGCCGGAGACTCTACCGGCGAGCCGATCACGCAAGAACAGCTTGAAGAGATGCTCCAGAACAGCGCGGAACTCGACCTCCAAGCCGTCGAGGGAGACGTTCAGGATACGCAGGGGATGTTCGCCGACAACCTGCTGAAAGAGGCGGGGATGCAGCTCCCCGACAACCCTGATTTCAGCAACGGCCCATTCGTACACATAGACGAAGAGGGCGACTCCCTCGAAGCCAACGAACCCCAGACTTTCGTTTACGACGAGTGGGATTTCAGGGCAGGAGACTACAAACCTCGGTGGTGTGTCGTCAGACAGAAGATGATGTCCGAGGGAGACCCCAACTTCTTCGGCGGTACGCTGCACAGCTACGGCGGCCTCGTGACGCGGATCAGGCGCCAGTTCGAGATGATGGTCCCCGAAATGTTCCGAAAGGTCCGCAAGCTCGAAGACGGCGAAGAGATCGACATAGACGACGTGATCGAGGCAATCGTGGACATGAAGACCGGCGCCAGCCCGTCCGACAAGTTCTACTGGCGCAGGAACAAAGTGCAGCGCGAAGTCGCCGCCGCCTTCCTGCTAGACACCAGCGCCTCCACCGCCGAGGCGATAGACGAGGGCAAGAACGCATCCGACGACTGGGACGCCCCCGACGATCCCGTGGAATACATGGTGTGGCTGCGGACCAGACGGGGAGAAGCCGCCCGCCGCTCATACAAACGCATCATAGACGTAGAGAAAGAGGCAATCGTCCTGATCGTCAACGCGCTCGAAGCGATCGGCGACATCTACGGCATCTACGGCTTCTCGGGCTACGGACGCGAGAACGTCGAATACTACACAATCAAAGACCTCGACGAGGCGTTCTCAGACCGCGTCAAGCGCCGCATAGACAGAGTCGCGCCGCTCCACGCGACCCGAATGGGTCCCGCAATCCGCCACACCACCGCGAAGCTCGAAATGGCCGACGCGCGCACCAAGATACTCTTCCTGGTCAGCGACGGACGTCCGCAAGACAGGGGATACAGCCGCGAGGGCGTAGAAAAGGAGTACGCGGTCCACGATACGCGCATGGCTCTCGAAGAAGCCCGCCGCAAAGACATCAACGCCTTCTGCCTGACCGTCGACAAAAACGGCCACGACTACCTCAAAACCATGTGCGCCGACATGGGCTACGAGGTTCTGGACAACATCTACGACCTGCCGGAGCGTCTGCTCTTCCTCTACCGCCGCCTGACGATGTAGTACAATAGGGTCAAATGCGAGTAGCGAGAATGGTGGCTGAAATGGAGGTGAGGAGGAAATGGTTCAAAAGAAGCGACAACGCCTACGAGCGCAGACCAAAGACCATCAGGATTTTAGGTCTCGAATGCGTAGTCCTGTCGTACAAGAGTCCCTACGCGAACTCAGGAGTCGGTACGGCGGGCACGCCGCATCGGTAAGTGAGGTCAGGGCAATGCTGGACAAAGCGATGGGAGAGCGCACTCTGAAGGAGGAACTGTGCAGGCTCAGGGAAGAGTAGCTCATGTCAACCTACTACCTTGAGACCTCAGCATTGATGAAACGGTACAAATCTGAAGTTGGGTCAGAGGTAGTCGAGGAGATCTTTGACAGGACGACTCACTCCGAGACTTTGGTGACCTCCCACTTGACAGTTTTGGAAGTGAACGCTGTTGCGGCGCGGCTGCTAAAGGGACGTGTGATAATTCGCGGAGAGTATCAGGCGATGCTTGGACGGTTCAGCCGGGACATTGACGATTATGACGTGATCGTTATCCCTGTTCAAAGCGCTTTGGTCGGCGAGGCAATCGGCATAGTTGGTGAACATCACCTGCGAACGGCGGATGCGTTGCATTTCGCTTCTATGATGATGGCCAGTAGGGCAATGGGTGGCCTGGAATTCTATGTGGTGAGCGCAGACCGAGAAATCTTGGAGGCATGTGGGGCGTGCGGAATCTCCGCAATCGATCCTGAGTCAGACGGCGCTTTGGAGATGCTGAGGTCCCTCAGGTAAGACGGGACGTAGCCGCCATCTATCCAGGTTATTGTCCTTAGCCCCAGCGCGATTCGTGCCCTCCGGATCCGGTCGAGACCACTCTCGCAAGCTCCAGCAAGGCGTGCGTAACCGCTCGCGCCCGGATTCTCAGCCGACGAGTAGGGTAGTATCCGGCTTGGACATGGCTGCGGTCGCCGACCAAGATTCCGATGTGCGTCGTGCCGACAGGCCCTGACTGCTCCGTTGCCTCGGTCACAAGGCCCGTAACCGCCAGTCCGACGTCCGCGGAGAAAGTGGCCCGCGCCGCCGACGCCAGTCTCTCGGCGTCTGACGGCATCGGGCTGCCAACCGAAATCCCTTCGACTCCCAGCGGCCCCGACGATAGTCCGTCAGGCGAGAGTACCAGCGAGCCGATAAGAACTCCGGAGGCTTCGTCGGATTCCAAGAGCGTGCTGGAAATCAGCCCTCCGGTGAATCCCTCGACGATAGCGAGAGTCAGACCTTTGGACTTAAGAGCGTCCAGCGCGGCTGAGACCGGCGTATCGTCGTCTTCGCCCCAAATCGCGTGCCCGACGTTTTTCCTAATCTCGGATTCCATCGGCTCGATCAGTGCGCGCGCTTCACGTTCAGTTGGCGCGGTGGCTATTGCGCGCAGGTGAATGCCGTCCGGCTTGGAGTATATGCCGAGCGTTGGATTCCGGCTGCCGAAGAGCTCGGACAGCGCTTCGTCGAGTCCGCCTTCGGTGACGCCGAACGTCTTGAGCGTGCGCGTAGCTATGGCGACTTCGGGATTGAGCGCACGCAGTCTAGGTACAACTTCGTTCTCCCAGACGTGGCCGAGCTCTCGCGGCGGGCCGGGCAGAGCGACAATGACTCGCCCGTCTCTTTCGATCCACCAGCCCGGAGCCGTGCCCATGGAGTTGGGGATTACTTGGGCCGACGGGATTAGAGTCGCCTGCTTGATATTGGTCGGGGGCATCTGGATTCCACGACCCTCGAACTGCGCCGTGAGATGGACGAGCAGGTCTTCTTGGACTTCCATCTTCTCGCCCATGACCGCCGCGATGGATTCCCGAGTCATGTCGTCTGAGGTCGGACCCAAGCCGCCGGTCGTTAGTGTCAGATCGGACCTTTGCCACGCGCGTCTCACGGCCTCTTCGAGCCGTCCGCGATGGTCTCCGACCTTGGTGACCCAGCGCAACTCAACGCCGATTTTGATAAGCTCGTCGGCAAGATAGGCTGAGTTGGTGTCTATCGTCTCTCCCATCAGGAGTTCGGTCCCGATGGAGATTATCTCAGCGTGCATGGGGGGAGTTTGTGGGCCGCAGGCTACTCGGCGTAAGGGACGTCGGACACCAGGCCGAACAGAGCATCGACCCAGTCGGCGTCGAGATTCAATACGTTGGAAACGGAGCTTTGACTACTGATGGGAACGGCGTAGTAGCCTTCGCCGTCGGGAGTTTCGTTGCCGATGAGGAAGGGAATGCCGTCGGTGTACTTTACGCCCTCTTCGGTCAGCCCTGCGAATCGAAGCTCTATGTAGCGGCCCTCCTCATCGATTCCCCAGTCGGCGTAGTCGCGGCTTGTCACCCTGTACTTTTCGATGACCATTTCGCCGGGGCCTCCGATCAGCGGCAGGTATTCCGACCACTTCTCCGCGTCCACCGGGCGGTTCTCCTCGTCATTTGGGAAGTGCTTGGCAAACCATCCTTCCTCTTCCTTCTGGAGTCGCAGGCGGGGCCTGTCTTTTTCGCCCGGCTCCCGCAGGTCTATGTTGACCTCTACGATCTCCTCCGGGTCTCGCTGTATCCACCACTTTGGAATAGGAGGCTCGTGGGCCAGTCTGGTGAGCACTTCGCCCCAAGAGTCGGCGATGGTGTAGAGCTGCGGGAACCCAATGACCTGGCCGTAGTGGTGGTTGCCGTCCGGGGTCTTGTCGCCCAGGCGGAATTCTAGGTGCCTGTCGGCAGTGAGTCCGACGTTGACCACGAGCAGTGGTCTGTCGAGTCCGTACTCCGCGGGGTCTTCGATAACCGGTCTGATCTCCGAGAAGTCCCGACGGGTCTGCGGTCCGCTGAGTAGAAGCACGATTCCGCCCCAGCGGTATGGGTCGGGCGGGGAAGCCATGTCGTCGAATTGCCATGCGTCCTGGTCGTTCTTGTTGAAGCCTATCGTGGCGTCTTCCGCGGTTACGTCTATCTTGACGATGTCGTCCATGCTGACCTGGTAGAACCAGGGACTTGCGGCGCGCCGCTCCGGCGGGCTTTCGAAAGGTTTCCAGTAGAGCGCCACGAAGGCCAAGGCCGCCGCCAGCACAACCAAACCGAGGGTGAGTTTCCAGTTCATGGCTCGGTCCGCCTAGCGCCGCCGCCACCAGACGATCGCGCCGAGTATCAGCATCAAGGACGGGGGGAAGAACCAACTCGACCACTTGATGAAGTCGCGTTCGCGCTGGTTCAGCACCAACTCTCTATAGACGACGATTCGGGGTCGAATGTCTATCAGGTTGTAGTCTCCGGCGAGCCAGTTGACGGTGTTGAGAAACAGATTTGAGTTGTCGCTTTGGAAGAAGAACTTGTTGCGGGCGAAGTCCGAATCTCCAAAGACGACGAGCCGAGCGGTCTTGTCTTGGGCGACTATCTGGCCTGACAGCGAACTACCAGTCTCCATGACTCCCATCAAGTGGAACTGCCCGCGAATGTCCTTATCGGCGTCGTACTTTACCTCCTCTTCGTCCGTCTCAAGCCAGCTTGCGGGCGTGGTCAGCACCAAGGGGCTGTACGTCATGAAGGGGGGAATCTCCTCGGGTGGCAGGAGAGGTTGAACCGCCGTGGCGTCGGCGAAGAAGACGACGTTGATACGATTCGCAATCGGTATGTCCGTTATGGCGCCGCTGGCGAACTGCCCGTTAGACCTCTGCGCCATCGGCGTGGTGGCCTCTCCGGCCACGTTGCTGATCAGGTCCGCGACCGGGTTGGGGGCGAGAAGAAGACCCCAGTTCGCGAGCACTCTTCTGAACGACTCGGGGGTATCCGGGTCGAGCAGGAAGACGACGCCTCCGCCGTTTACGAGATACTCGGTAATGGCGTTCTCTTCATCCTCGCTCAGGTCGCTCTTGGGACCTGGGATTACGAGAGCGGCGGCGTCTTCAGGTATCTTCGGGTCCTGCCTGAGGTTGAGGGGGAGAACGGCGTAGTTGTCCCTCTGCATCCCGTTCAGGGCAAGGTCGAAGCCTTCGAGGTCGGTCTGGAGTGTCAGGGGGTCTCGGGTTATTCCGGCCTCTTGGTGTCCGGTCAAGAGATAGATTTTCTTCTGATCGACCCCGGTCACAACGAGAAGCGCGGTGACAAAGTCCTGCTCGGTCATGGTGAATACATCTTCGAGGGTATCGGTCGTCAGGTTCTCGAACACGATGACCGGGTAGTCGGTGACGTTGAACCTTTCGGCGGTGCTTCTGTTCAGTTCGGGATCCACGAATCTATAGGTGAAGTTGCCGCTCCGCCTGGTGAACTCGTTCAGCATGTCTTCGGCTTGCTGCCTCAGAAACTCCGTGTCGTTGTTGGTGGGTACGAAGAAGGCGTTGGCGCGAACGGGAGCGTCGAGGTCGCCAAGTATGTTGACCGTCTGCTGCGATAGGCTGAATACGCGAGTGGCGGTGACGTCGACCCGCGTCGGGTTTCTGAACAGCAGGAAGTTGATCAGGATGACGATGATGAAGAAGGCGGCGGTCATAATGGCGAGGTTGGTGCCGTACCGTCCCTGCCTGCCGGCCATGAAGATGGCTATTGCGCGGGGCGAGAGGACTATGGCTAGGAACAGCAGCACGAGTCCGATGATCAGGATGGATACCGCAAAGTCCCTCAGCGGCTCGACGGTGAGGAACAATACCACGCCGACCAGGGTACCTATGACCCCAACGACGGCGCCTATCGCGCTCCAGAAGCCCGCGGACTTCAGCGAGTCGAGAATACCGAGGCTGACGGACTCTCTTCTTTCGGGTTGTCTAGCCAACTAACGCCACCTGCGAGTTTCTAGTGATCTGATGGATAGGAACAGGAAAACCGCCGCTAGGGAGAGGAAGAATGCCACGCTGGACGTGTCGATGACGCCTCGGCTGAAGTCCGAGATGTGCTCGTTCATCGAAAGTCCATTGAACACCTGCGCGGCTATGCCAGTGACGAGGTCGCCGACGCGGTTGGCGAACGCGAGCATGAGCAGAATGGCAATCCCGACGACGGCGGCGACGATCTGGTTGGCCGAAAGAGACGAGCCGAGAAGTCCTATCGCGAGAGCCGCCGCGCCGTACAGCACGAGGCCCAGATACCCGCTCAGGACAGGGCCGGTGTCGGGGTCGCCGAACACGTAGAGCAGCAGGGTGTAGTAGAGGGTCACGGCCAGAATCGCCAGCAGCGCCAGCAGGCTTGCTATGTACTTGCCCAGAATTACCTCCCAGTCCCTTACGGGGGCGGTGAGGAGAAGCTCCAGAGTGCCGAGCTTCTGCTCCTCGGAAAGGAGGCGCATAGTCAGAAGGGGGGCTAGGAAGATGAGGAAGAAACTGGCCCAGTCCACGATTCCGCGGACGCTGGCCTCGGAGAAAGGCGCGGTCACTTCGAAGACGAAGAATATCCCGGTCAGCGCCAAGAACATCGCGCCCACTATGTACGCGGCGGGGGTGGCGAAGTAAATCTTGCTCTCTTTCCAGGCTATGTAAAATGTGTTCATTCAGAGACCTCCGACTCTCCGTCGGGGCTATACTCGTCCTCAGTGGTGAGGCGCAGGAATATCTCTTCGAGCGACATCGTGACCGCTTCCAGGCGGTGGAGTTCCCACCCGCGCTCGACTACGGTCCTCGCGAGGTCGGCCCTGATCTCCTCTCCCAACTCCGACTCGACGCGGTACTGCGGGAGCTCGCCTCGCTGGATGTTGATCCGAGAGACGCTCCCGACGCCGTCCACCGTTTCGAGCGCGGCTATGACCTCCTGCTGAGGCCCCTTCACCTGGAGATCGACGCGCTCGCTGCCGAGCAGCCGCCTGGCGAGGTTGTTCGGCTCGTCGGTGGCGACGATCTGCCCCTCGTTGATAACGATTACCCGCTCGCAAATCTGGCTCACTTCCGGCAGGATGTGGGTGCTGAGAATCAAGGTGTGCTCGCCGCCGAGGTCTTTTATGAGCTGGCGGGTCTCCACGACCTGAATGGGATCGATGCCAATTGTAGGTTCGTCTAGGACGAGGACATCCGGCTCGTGGAGGATAGCTTGAGCTATTCCGAGTCTCTGCCTGAAGCCCTTGGAGAGCTTGCCTATGATGGAGGTGTGGTAGTCCTCGAGGTGGCAGATTTCGACCACGTCGTCGATGCGCGCCCGGATGCGCTCGGCGGTCATTCCCCTGAGCTTGCCCATGTAGTCGAGGTACTCGCGGACGGTCATCTCCGTGTACAGGGGGACGGTTTCCGGCATGTAGCCGATATGCCTTCGCGCCTCCAGCGACTCGTTGATGATGTCGTATCCGGCGACCGTAGCAGTTCCGCTCGAAGGGGGAATGAAGCCTGTGATTACCTTCATGGTCGTGGACTTGCCCGCGCCGTTCGGTCCGAGAAAGCCGACGATCTCTCCCTGTTCGACCTTGAAGTTGATGTCCATGACCGCCGGAAAGCTGCCATAGTATTTCGTCAGGTCGTTGACTTCGATCATGTGATTGCGTCTGCCTACCTTCTACGGATGTCCGGCAAGAACCGACCCTGCCGACATATTACTACGCTGGCCGGGCCGCTTGGGTTTTCTTGGGCGTCTGACACTGCAAGGAACCGATGGGATTCTACCGAATAGACCCGCGGGTAATCAAGTCGTTATGAGAGCCGAAATCCACCGCCGGATGCCCGGATGCCCGCAGAGGCGCTTCATGAAGCGGCCCGCGCCCGCCAACGCCGCAATGCCATCGCTAGGCGATGTATTGGACGCGGACCGGTGTTGTTCGCGCTTTGTGACTAGTGCTAAGCTAAGATCCTATCAGAATCTGGGCCTGCGGGCGGCTCGCCGGGCGATTGGGCACACAAAAGAAGGGAGCGATTCACGATTTGCACCTTGTGATCGACGGTTACGGCGGAGCGCGCGATACGTTGGAGGACGCGGAAATCGTCCGCGACTTTCTGGAGCGGCATCCCGGCGAGATTGGCATGACCAAAATTGCTCCGCCGCAGGTTTACACGTACAGCGGCAAGACGCCCGAGGACTGGGGCGTATCGGGCTTCGTGCTGATCGCGGAGAGCCACATCGCCGTTCACACCTTCCCAGATCGGGGCTACGTCAACGTGGACGTGTTTTCGTGCAAGCGCTTCGATTCCACTCGGTCCACCGATGTCGTCAGGCGGACTTTCGGGCTGAAGGACGTGGAGAGCCGGATTCTGGAGCGTGGCGTGGAGTATCTGGACAGTCGGCAGGCCCGCTCCGACATGGTCTCTCAGCGCCGGATTCTGGAATCTCCCGCTGGCGGCGGGGATTCGTAAGGTGGGGTTTCAGTGGCCGACATTTCTGGACACGCCTCCGTCGGAGCACGTGTACGAGCGGTCCAAGTTCGTAGTCGTCCCCGTACCTTACGACGGGACCGCGTCGTTTCGCGCGGGGGCCCGGTACGGCCCCGCGGCGATCATCCAGGCCTCGCGGCACATGGAGGACTTCGACGTTGCGCTGGGAATAGACGCATCCGAGCATGAGATATTCACGCTGCCGGAGGCGGCGCCCGACCTGTCCGGGCCCGAGCGGTTGGTGGAGCAGGTGCGAGAGACGGTGGCCGGGGTGGTCCGCGACCGAAAGATTCCGGCGGTTTTGGGCGGAGAGCACACGGTCTCGATAGGCGCGGTCCGGGCGTGCGCGCAGAGATACGACGACCTCAGCGTCCTATTCATGGACGCGCACGCGGACCTCAGAGATTCGTACATGGGAACGCGCTGGGGTCACGCTTGCGCGGCGAGGCGGATCAGCGAGATCTGTAGGATCGTGGAGCTAGGAGTGCGGTCGATCAGCAAAGAGGAGTACGATTACGCGGTCGCCAACCGGCTGCCGGTGTTCTACTGGCCTCCGTCCGACGGTGATCTCGATGCGGTTATCGCGTCGGTGTGCAGGGAGTTGTCTCGCAGGGTGTACATCTCGATAGACCTCGACGTGCTGGACCCTTCGATTATGCCGGCGGTGGGGACGCCCGAACCCGGAGGTCTCGGCTGGGAGGAGGCGACGGCTTTGCTGGCGGCGGTGGCGCGACATTCGGAGGTGGTGGGTTTCGACTTGGTGGAACTGAGTCCGGAGGAGGGGCCGGTGGCCAGCGCGGCGACGGCTGCGCGCTTGGCATATAGGATTATGGGGTACATCGTGTCCGGGCGTAAGGCATAAGGAGTAGTGAGTATGAGATACTCAATGAGTGGCCTCGCGAGCGCCCGTCAGAGTTTTGGCGCTCCTACATGCTACAATTACGGCTATCTTTGGATACCTCCGATGGGAGCGCGTTAGATGGTTTCGAGCAACGGGTTGATCTACATGGATCACGCCGCGACTACGCCGGTGCGTCCGGAGGCTGCGGCGGCGATGATGCCGTACTTCAGCCAGTACTTTGGCAACCCGTCGAGCATCTACACGCTCGCGCAGGAGAGCCGCGGCGTGGTCGATGCGGCCCGGAGGACGGTGGCGCGGTCGCTGGGCTGCCGCGCGAGCGAGGTTATCTTCACCTCCGGCGGCACCGAGGCGGATAACGCGGCATTGAAGGGAGTGGCGTTCGCCCTGAGGAACGTCGGGAATCACATAATCACCACAGTCATAGAGCACCACGCGGTGCTCCACGCCTGCCACCAGTTGGAGCAGTTCGGGTTCGAGGTGACTTATCTGCCTGTGGACGACTACGGGCTGGTCGATCCGCAAGAGGTCGCCCGCGCCGTCAACGACCGTACGATCCTAGCCAGCGTAATGCTGGCTAACAACGAGATCGGAACGATCGAGCCGGTCTCCGACATCGCCGCCGCGGTAGGACGCGAGGCGCAGGCGATGGGCCGCAGGATATACTTGCACACCGACGCGGTGCAGGCTGTCGGCGCGGTCGAGGTGGACGTGAAACGGCTTGGAGTTGACCTGCTCAGCCTTTCCGGTCACAAGATACGCGGCCCGAAGGGGATAGGCGCGCTGTACGTAAAGAGGGGAACGCCGTTCGAGCCGCTCATCGCGGGAGGCGGCCAGGAGCGAGAGAGGCGCTCCGGGACGGAGAACGTTCCGGCAATCGTCGGTTTGGCCGAGGCGATGAGACTCGCCGACGCTGAACGCGAGGAGTCGGCGCGCCATCTGAGCAAGCTGAGGGACCGCGCGATCGTGGGCATCCAAGACCGAATCGAATCGGTAAAGCTGAACGGACACCCGACACGGCGCCTGCCCAACAACGTGAACGTGTCTTTCGAGAACGTGGAGGGAGAACCGATCTTGCTGGGACTGGACTTCGCGGGCATCTGCGCTTCGAGCGGGTCGGCGTGCTCGTCCGCCTCCCTCGAACCCTCTCACGTTTTGACCGCGATAGGCCTGCCCGCGCATCTGGCACAGGGCAGTCTGCGTATTACGTTGGGAAGGGAGAACACTGAGGAAGACGTGGACTACGTGGTCGAGACCCTAGCCGGCCTGGTGTCCAGACTCAGATCTATGCCGTCGCTTTCCGGAGCCTGACCCTTGCAAGACCTTTGAAACGAAAAGAACAACGCTGAACGAGGTGGATAGTCATAAAATGAGATTTAGCCTTTACCACGAATGGACTGGCAAACTCCGAGGATTGGTGACGGAACCGGCGAGACCGCCGGCCCGGTTTTTCGCGGTGTCCGCGGCGCTGGCATTGGCCGTCGTGTCCGCGCTGTTGACCGGATGCGGCAGCGACGACCCAGACTTCGCATTCGCTCGCGGCAGGAGCATCGAGATACACGCTCAGCGTCCGGTCATGCTGGAGAAGGTCGCATTCTCGACCAATTCGACCAAAGAGGGAGTGACGACGCTCCAGCACAGGATCATCCGGCCCAAGGCGTCTAATCGAGAGCTTGCGGCAGTGCTGGTGACGGTCGTCAACCGCACGAGCACGGTTATGCCGCTTCTGATCGACCCGGACGCCGCTCGGCTGGGCGACCGTCGCGGGCAGCGGATAAACGCTCTGGACCCGTTCGAGAGATCCGACCTGGTCGAAGTGGCGGACGAGGAAGAGGACGTATACTCGCCTCTGCTGTGGGGAGAGATTCAGCTCGACCGCAACTTCCAGGTCGAGGGGTGGGTGTTGTTCGACGTGCCCAAGGGCCTCACGCTCGGAACCCTCTGGTGGGACGAGGTGGACGACGTGCTGGCCGACTTCATCGATTACAACAGAAGGCGATAGCCGCTCTGCGGTCAAGACCTATCGCAACCGGGGCGGTATGGCTTATAATGAAATGACCGTACGCACTTAATCCAAATCGGCCAAGGTGGAGCAAAGCATGGCACATCCCGTAGATATTACCGACGCGACGTTCGACGAGGAAGTCGTAAAGTCCGACACGCCCGTTGTCGTCGACTTCTGGGCCGAGTGGTGCGGACCCTGCAAGATGATCGCGCCGCTCGTCGAAGAGTTGGCGGGAGAGTACGAGGGCAAGGTCAAGTTCACCAAATTGGACGTGGACTCTAACCCTCAGACCCCGATGCAGTTCGGCATCAGGGGCATACCCACGCTGCTGATCTTCAACGACGGCAAGCCGGTGGGTCAGGTGGTCGGCGCGGTTCCCAAGACCATGCTCAAGAAGAGGGTGGACGAGGCGATCGCCTAGCTGCCGCTTCATGCTCGCCGTCGCGTCCGGGCCCGGCGAAGAATCGAGCCGGGCCGCTTTCAGAGTGCGGGAGCGGATAGGGCCTGGTGGCTCTCGCGGTCTTCAAAACCGTCCGGCGGCAACCCAGCGGTTGGCGCGGTGGGTTCGACTCCCTCTCGCTCCCGCCATTCTTGATGCGCCGCGCTATCTCTGAGCGACGAGTATCCCCAAGACGTCCGGCGCGGCTCCGGCGGCGATCTCTCTGATCTGCTCCATGGTCCGGCTTCCCAGCGGGTGCGGCACGACCACGTAAGGGTAGTCGGGCACACCGCCGAGAGCGGCCATGGCGTCTGCGCTAGTCACGAACGGTTCGGTGCAGATGACCGCCGTCGGAACTCCTCTGCGCTCAAGGGTTAGTCCGTCGTGCACACTGCACGATGAGCAGGACCCTCAATCGCCGGACGACGTGATCACCACGTCGCACAGATCGACAAGCTCGTCGATGATCTCTTCGGGGCAGGGGCGGGAAGCGTTGAACTTGTTCCGCTCGACCACGGTTCCGAACTCGTACCTGTCGGCGAGAACGTCGTGGACGGCTGTGAGCATCTCTTCGGAGTTGCGCTTGCCGTTGGCGAGCAGACCCAGCCTCGCTCCCGCAAGGGATCCGGGTCTGTCGGCTATGGCCGCATCGACGGGGAGCGGCTCTACTGTGGGGTCCAATACGGTGACCATGTCTAGACCTCTCTTTCTTGTCTCTACTCTATCAGTTTCGTGACCGAGCGGGAGCCGCTGCCCCCGCCCCAGAGTGGAATCAGGCATGAGAATGCGCCCGCGAGTCCACCCGCGACAACCACGCTGATGGAGTCCGGAGACTCGACCGCGTGGAGCGGGTCTTCGGGTTGGCCGACGGAGTCTGGGACCAGGCGTCCCGCCGCTCGCCAGTCCGCAATGGGGCGCTGGGCGGTCTCGTACAGAAACTGCTTGACCCGCCCTTTAGACCAGCCCGCTCTTTTCAGGTTGCCTATGTGCTCGGGGCAGAGGACGACTACCACCTCGCCCTGGTTCAATCCCGCTCCTCCGGCGAACATGGCGTCACGGAACGAGACCAGAATCTCCTCCGGTTCTTGGAAAGCGTGATTGTCCACCTGGATAGAAGACAACCCCGCGAACAGGGAGACCGTGCTGTCTTCCGGCGAGAAGCCCCTGTCGGCCTGCAGAGATCCCCACGGAGACACGTCTTCGGCCTCTGCGATGCACCAGGTGTACTTGCCGGGATGTCCCTGCGTGGCCTTGTCGATCTCGCCTGAGACCGAGCCGGTCGCGTTGATGACGATCAGCCTGAGCGCGCGGCCTATCGTGGCGTTGGCGGTGTTTCCGGGGCCGAATACGCTGACGGACGAGTTCAGTCCGACTTCCCCCGCAATAGGCCCATTGACGATGGACAGCATTGCAGCGCCCTGCGTGCTTGCGGTGACGGCGTGCAGGTTGAACTCCGGCTCGCACATGGCCTCGACCGCGGTGGCAACAATCTTGAAGTACTCCGGCTTGCATCCGGCCATGACCGCGTTGACGGCTGCCTTTTCAGCGGTGATCACGCGCCCTTTTGTCGGCTCGGTCCCCAGCACTTCGGACGGGTTTCGTCCAGCGGCCTCCAAGCAGGCGGCGACCATGTCGGGCGTCGGGGGGATGATCGGTAGGCCGTCAGTCCAGCCGCGGTCTATGTACTCCCTGACCACGTCGTGCCAGGTGTCGAATTCCATTTGGGCGGAGCTTAGCTGCATTTTGATTGGCGGCCTTATCGGAGAGTGGCTTCGTGGATTATATTTGGTCATGTCCGCAGGGTCAATCAGCCGCGCTGTGTGAGAATCTGCCCTCCCGTGAAGGCCTGTCCCGTACCCCGAAACTCGCCGCAATCCACAGGGGCGGAGCAGCCGGGCGCATCTGGCTAATCACAAAAATCCCGATTCAGACACCCGCCCAAAAATCCCGTCCATCCCAAAATCCCCAGAATCCTGATTCAGACACTCCCTTACGCCGTACACCTTATTCCTGACCTTTCCTCCCTCGATTTCTCAACGCTTGACGGGGGGGGAGAAAGTGGTATAACTCTCACATCCCGTCATGGGGGCAGGTTCCGCGCCGTTGCGGACCGTTTCGACTAGGGCGTCTCTCGTGGGCGCCCAGAACGTAGGGGCGTCCCTTGTGGGCGCCCAAAACGAGGAGGCATCGTCATGATCACATCTAATTCACTTCGTTGGCTGGTCGTAGTTGCAGGAGCCATAATGCTGTTGGCAGTCGTCGCGGCCTGCGCCGGAGAGACCGTCGAGGTACCCGGCGAGACCGTGGTGGTCGAAAAAGAGGTCATCAAGACCGTCGAGGTCCCTGGCGAGACCGTCGTCAAAGAGGTCGTCAAAGAGGTGCAGGTCCCCGGCGAGACCGTGGTGGTAGAAAAAGTGGTAACTGAGACCGTCGAGGTCCCCGGCGAGACCGTGGTGGTGAAAGAAGAGGTCGTCAAGACCGTCGAGGTCCCCGGCGAGACAGTCACCGTAGAGGTGGTCAAAGAGGTACAGGTCCCCGGCGAGACCGTGGTAGTCGAGAAAGAGGTCGTCAAGACCGTCGAGGTCCCGGGCGAGACCGTGGTAGTGGAGAAAGTGGTGGTGCAAGAGGTGCCGGGGCAGAAGTATGTGACCGACCCCACCACCGGCAAGGCGGTGTCCGCGCCACAGTACGGCGGGACATTGACCTTCACCTATCGCGATTACGCCCATACTGACAACTATGTTAGCCTTGCTGCGATGTGGTGGATCAGTCCCGTTGTAGAGAAACTGGGCATGGCGGACTGGGCAATAGATAGGGACACATATCCTTTTATCGGCAGCCCCATAACGCCTCTATTCGCCATAAGGGGGGCGCTGGCTGAAAGCTGGGATATTTCCCCGGACGGCCTCACCTATACCTTCAACATCCGCGAGGGCGTGCGCTGGCATGATAAGGCGCCGATGAACGGTCGGGAGCTAACTGCTAAGGATGTAGAATATACCTATCACCGCATGTTGGGAAGTAACTTGACAGGGACCGAGTTCAGTGAAGCCGAACCTTCCCCAGGGGCAACATATATCGTCGGCGCTTTTCCCGGAATCCACGCGGGGCTACCACTCGAATCGGTAACGGCCACCGACAAATGGACGGTTGTTATGAAGTTGAAGGAGCCAAGACCCGGCGCCTTGCCCTTTTTCTTGGACTATGGCGCTTTGGCTGTACAGCCCCCCGAGGTAATCGAGCAATACGGAGACATGAAGGATTGGAGGAACCTGGTCGGCACCGGTCCCTATATGATAACTGACTGGGTCGAGGGCAGCTCTATCACCTTTACCAAGAATCCTGACTACTGGGGACACGACGAAAAATACCCCGAGAACCGTTTGCCCTATATTGACAAGCTAGAGGCCCTAGTTATCCCGGAAGTGCCAACAAGGCTGGCGGGACTGCGCACGGCTACGATCGATTTGTTAGGTGTGCCGATGACTCAATTAAGGGGGGTAGACCAGGCATTGAGCCTCCAGAAGACCAACCCCGATCTCGTGTTGGTCCCGTATATGGAACGGTCGGATCAGGCTGTTCTCATTAACGTGGCCAAGCCGCCCTTTGACGACATCAGGGTGCGCCACGCAATGCAGATGGGACTGGACCTCGAGACAATAAACTTAACCTACTATAAGGGTCATGCAGATACGATACCTCGGGGGATGATAGGCAGGGCACAGAAGGGGTGGCACGTCCCATTTGAAGAATGGTCCGCAGAGCTCAAGGGATACTATACGTATGACGTGGCAGGGGCCGAGAAGCTCCTTGACGAGGCGGGATATCCTCGCGGCGCCGACGGCATTAGATTCAAGACCACGTACAGCCACCGCGATCGGCATGATTTGGGGTATACAGAATTACTCGCAGCATACTGGCGTGAGATTGGCGTTGTTGTGGACATTCAGGTAATTACCGCTGCAGAATGGTCCGCTGACATGAAATCTGGAGATTTTGAATTGATTTCGTTTTCTTCGGGCAGCGAGCATACTCCGCAGGGTCATGGGGAAAATTTCTGGAGCGGCCATCCCTGGAGCGAAGCCTGGCGCCCCATTGACGCGCAATATGACGCCTTGTATGAAGCCCGGAAAGCTGCTACCACCCTTGAGGAGAAGATGATCCCGGGTAAAGCGATGGATATCTACGCGATTGAGCAGCACTGGATGTTATGGGGGCCTGTGGACCCCCAGTTTATCGTGCATCAGCCGTGGGTGACAGGTTATAACGGCGAATTCGCCATGGGACACCTGCAAGCTCTAACTGTCCTCGCCCGCCTCTGGATTGATAGTGAGCTGAAGGAAGCAATGGGTCATTAGGGGTTTCACCCCTTGTGGCTTAGCTCAAGGAAAAAGGGAGCTGCGGAGGCATAGGCTTCCCAGCTCCCTAACTTATTGAGCAGAATCGGGGCTCGTGATGACAAAAGACGGGTGGCAATGATGAAAGCAATAACGTGGGAATCGCGATAATGAGGTGTAGCGCATGAGAGCCTATATCATCAGGCGGTTATTGCTGATAATCCCCACCCTGTTTATATTGAGCATCCTGGTCTTTCTCACGGTCCGCTTCCTCCCCGGCGATATAATAGACCTAATAGAAGCTAGAATGCAGGAGGCAGGCGGGGATATCGAGATAGACCGTGAAGCTCTTGAGCGTATTCTGGGATTAGACGTGCCTGTCTATGTGCAGTATGGACGCTGGATAGGAGTGTTGCCGACCCCTGACCCGTTTAGCATGGAGTCGCGCTTCGACGGTATCTTCCAGGGCACCCTTGGCGAATCACTGATGGGCCGTGGGGCGGTGGAGGAGAAGATATTAAATAGATTGCCGGTAACCATCGAGCTTGGCGTCATGGCAATCGTGATCGGGCAGTTGATAGCGCTGCCCGTCGGCATCTACTCGGCGATGCGGCAGGATACGGCCGCCGACTACGTAGGGCGCTCCATCGCCATCATCGGCATGGCAACACCCAACTTCTGGCTGGCAATTATGGTCATGATCTTCCCCGCGATCTGGTGGGGCTGGTCGCCACCGATGAAGTATATCCCTTTCACCGAAGACCCGCTGGGGAATCTCGGGGCGCTCATCATTCCCAGCCTGATTCTGGGGACGGCCTCGTCTGCAGGCACGATGCGGTTGACGCGCACCATGATGCTGGAGGTGTTACGGCAAGACTATATCCGCACCGCCTGGTCCAAGGGACTTAGGGAGAGGGTGGTCGTCATGCGGCACGCCGTCAAGAACGCCCTCATCCCGGTAGTCACCGTGATAGGGATGCAGTTGCCCATCCTGGTAGGCGGCTCCGTCATCATGGAGAACATATTCAACCTGCCGGGGCTAGGTCGTCTTATGGTGAATGCACTCGAGGAAAGAGACTACCCGGTGGTCTCCGCAGTAAACCTGGTTTTCGCCACCATGGTTGTAGGGGTCAATCTGTTTATCGACCTCATTTATCCGTACTTAGACCCCAGGGTCCGATACAGCTAAATATGAAAGTCCCCTCTCCCTTGATGGGCTGACAAGGGTAGGTAAATATCCCCTCTCCCTTGAGGGAGAGGGCTAGGGTGAGGGTGATTGACACCACTTCACTAGTGTAGTGTCCAACAATAGAAAGCCCCGGAGCAGTTGGGACATGAACGACACCACAGACATACAGTCCTCAATAATCGAGCCAAAGAGACGTAGCAGGCTGGCTGATTTCTTTATCAGGCTGGTCAGGGAGAAGCCACTAGGTACTGTCAGCGGCATTATCATATTGATATTGATTTTTGTGGCTATCTTTGCCAATGTTCTGGCTCCTTATCCATTTTGGGAAACGCACCTGATAGACAGGCTGACTGGCTCGTCAGCCCGGTATCTCCTGGGTACCGACCACTTGGGGCGAGACTTATTGAGCCGCCTGATCGTCGGGGCTCGTCTTTCGTTAGTCGTCGGTCTGGCGGCGACGGCGCTGAACGTGGTGGTCGCCACCCTGATCGGCGGCGCTTCAGGATTCCTTGGGGGCAAGGTGGATCTTGTGGCGCAGCGATTCGTCGATGCCTGGATGGCTTTCCCTGGATTGATCCTGTTGCTGACCATAATGTCCATAGCGGGGCAGGGTGTGTTGCAGATAATACTGGTCCTGGGGATATCAGGAGGCATCGGCGGCTCAAGAGTAGTCAGAGGCGCCGTTATCGGCATTAAAGAGAATGACTACTTTCTGGCGGCGCGGGCAATTGGGAGCCGCGGCGCCGCAACACTGATGCGGCATGTGCTGCCCAATATTATGCCTGTCATGATCATCATATTCAGCATAAACGTCGGCGGCGTCATCCTGGCTGAGGCCTCTCTGAGCTTCCTCGGATTCGGTCTGCCAGTCAACGTTCCTAGCTGGGGAGGTATGCTCAGCCGGGAAGGACGTCAGTATATGGAGCAGGCGCCCTGGCTGGCTCTCTGGCCCGGTCTTGCCCTGACGATTGTCGTTTACTGTCTAAACATGTTCGGCGACGCCATGCGTGACCTGCTCGACCCCAGGCTCAGGGGCAGCGAAGCGTAGGGGCCGTTCGCGAACGGCCCGCCCGTTGCCTGCGAACAGGAGAGAGCCTGTCCTGAGCTTGTCGAAGGGGTGACCGACCCCAATCAACTCCCTTATCCCTTATCCCTTGACGGCGTGCGCCTGTATAATCTGGGGCAATTTCCGCTATGTTACACTTGCGCCATTCGCCGAGGAGAGCGTGTTATGAGCCAAGAGCCGGAACTGATTCCGAGAAAGACGCTGTTCGGGAATCCTGAACGCGCCGACGTCAGGATAAGCCACGACGGTACGCGCATCTCGTACCTAGCCCCCGTGGACGGCGTGATGAACGTCTGGGTCGCGCCGGTCGATGCCATAGACGACGCCCGTCCGGTGACGCAGGACACGGACAGAGGCATCAGGCTGTACTTCTGGACATACAATCCCGGCTACATCATGTACGTCCAGGACTTGAAAGGTGACGAGAACTGGCACGTTTACGCGACCGATGTCGAATCGGGAGAGACCAGGGACCTAACCCCGTTCGACGGTGTTCACGCTTTGCCCGAACCGCCATCGGACAGATTCCCGGACGAGGTGGTTATCGGAATCAATAACCGGGAGCCGCAGGTTCATGACCTCTACCGAGTCAACATTCTGACCGGCGAGTCGCGGCTCATTGTCAAGAACGACGTCGGCGCGGCCGGATTCGTTATCGATAGGGGCCTCAACCCAAGGCTCGCCCACGTAGTCCCGCCCCAGGGCGGCTCCCATATCCTCTCGCTGACCGGCTCCGGCGAGTGGGAGCTCTCAATGACCGTTGGCCCTGAGGACGATCTGACGACGTTCCCGCTCTACTTCGATGCCGAGGGCCGCACACTCTACATGTTCGACAGCCGCAACCGCGACACGTCGGCGCTAGTGGCCATCGACACTGAGACCGGCGACGCGCGCGAGCTGGCCGCGGATCCGAGGGCGGATGTCGCGGGCACGATGATTCATCCGGTGACGCGCCATCCGCAGGCGGTCGCCTTCGAGTACGACCGCGTCACGTGGAAGATTCTTGACGATTCGATCGCGGCGGACATCGACCGCATAACCGACGACAGCAAGGGGCAGTTCTCCGTAACCTCCTCCTCGATGGACGAAAGCAAGTGGGTCATCGAGTACGAGAGGGATAACGGCCCCAGGACCTACTACCTATACACGCGGGATACAGGCGATCTGGAATACCTGCTGTCGGACCGTCCAGACCTTGAAGGCTTCGAGCTAGCTCCAATGCACAGCGCAATGGTTGGCTCGAGAGATGGGCTTGACCTCGTCGTCTACTACACGCTGCCGGTCGACTCCACAGGGGCAACCGTCGACCGTCCGATCGAACCGCTGCCGACGGCGCTGAACGTCCACGGAGGGCCTTGGGGCAGGGACAGTTGGGGCTACGACCCGGAACATCAGCTTCTGGCGAACCGCGGCTATGCGGTCATTAGCGTGAACTTTCGCGGCTCGACCGGATTCGGAAAGAGGTTCGTCAACGCGGGCAACTTGGAGTGGGCGGGAGCGATGCACGACGACCTGATCGACGTCGTCGAGTGGGCGGTGGAGCAGGGGATAGCCGACCGTGACCGAGTCGCCATCATGGGCGGCAGTTATGGCGGCTACGCTACGCTGGTCGGACTCACATTCACGCCGGACGTGTTCGCCTGCGGCGTGGATATCGTAGGCCCGTCCAATCTGAACACGCTCTTGGAGTCTGTGCCGCCGTATTGGGAGCCGATGATTGCCATGTTCAGAACCCGAGTGGGTGACAACTCGACCGAAGACGGCAAGCGATTCCTCGCTGAGCGGTCACCGCTCTCGCGCGTGGACAGCATCATCAAGCCATTGTTAATAGCCCAGGGCGCGAACGACCCCCGCGTCAAGCGGGCGGAGTCGGACCAGATCGTCAACGCGATGAAAGATCGCGGGATTCCCGTTACCTACGTCTTGTATCCCAACGAGGGCCACGGCTTCGCGCGTCCGGAGAATAACTTATCCTTCATGGCTGTCTCCGAGGCGTTCCTGGCGCAATGCCTGGGGGGCAGATTCGAGCCGATTGGCGACGACTTCCAAGACTCGTCGATTCAGGTACTTGCCGGAGAGTCGGAGGTACCCGGCCTTGCGGCAAAACTAACATCCGGCACGGAGAATTCATGAACGCTCCCACTCTAACCACGATTGCCAAGACCGAAGCCCGCGCCGCCAATGGCATGGTGGCAACCAAGGACGTTCACGCTACGACGGCCGGCGTATCCATGCTTGAGAGCGGTGGAAACGCGGTGGACGCAGCGGTAGCGGCCTGCTTCGCCATCGGAGTCGTCGAACCCGCGTCCAGCGGAATCGGCGGCGGTGGCTACCTGGTATATCAGGTCGGAGACGAGGGCGGTGTAGTCGGTTTCCCGATGAAAGGTCCGCTGGCCGCCACGCCGGATATGTACAAATTGACAGGAGAGGCGGCAGTCGGGAACTTCGGATGGGCCGGGGTCGTCAACGATGAGAACCTGGAAGGTTACCGCTCGATCGCGGTGCCCGGCGCGGTGGCCGGACTGTGCGAGGCGCACCGGCGCCTGGGAGAGCTGCCGCTCAGTGAAGTCCTGGCTCCCGCGGTCTCGCTCGCAAGGGACGGCCACTCACCCGGCTGGCACAACATCTACTCACTCGGACTCATGGCCGGCAAGTTGTTCAAATACGAAGAACTGCGTCGCGTCTTCATGCCCGGCGGGAATCTGCCGACGGGAGACCTCACCTCTCTCGCCAACTTCCGGCAGCCGGATCTAGCGGACGTCTTGGATGCCATCGGCAGGGAAGGGCCTGAATCTTTCTATACTGGAGACATAGCCAGAGCGCTGGTGTCCGACATTCAAGACAACGGCGGAATCCTGTCCGAGAAGGATCTCGCCGAGTATTCGCCGTTCGTATGGGACGGCGGCCTGGAATTCTCGTATTCAGGCCACACGGTCCGAGTTCCCCCGTTCGCGTGCGCGGGCACGACCTCAGCGATGACCCTGCTGATGGCGGAGGCCGCCGGCGTCAACTCAATGTCTCACAACTCGGTGGACGCGCTGCACAGCTACATCTGGGCCGCGAGACTCGCCTACGCCGACAGGTTCCGGTACATGGCCGACCCCGCATTCGTAGATGTTCCGTGGAGTGGGCTGGTGTCGGAAGGCTACACGCGGCTGCGGAGCGAGTCTATCTCCGATGACAAACTCGCCCGCGTTGAACCCGGAGACCCCTGGGCCTTCCAAGATAGCCGTCCCGAAAAGACTCTCGAAGCCAGCGCCCCGGCGCTTGACTCGGGCACCACGCACCTGTGCGCGATGGACGCCGACGGAAACGCGGTCTCGCTCACAAATACCATCATGGCGGGATTTGGCTCGGGCATCGTCCCGAAGGGCACTGGGGTGGTTTTGAACAACGGCATGATGTGGTTCGACCCCATTCCAGGTAGGGTCAACTCGATCATGCCCGGAAAGTATCCTCTCAACAACATGACGCCCGCGCTGGTTCTGGACTCCGACGGCCCCAGGCTCGCCGTGGGCGCTTCCGGCGGACGCAGGATCACCAACTGCGTTACGCAGCTAATCATGAAGGTCATCGACCACGGCATGGGACCCCAAGAGGCGATAGACTCGCCCCGGATCGATTGTTCGCTGCCCGTCACCAGCGTCGATCCGCGCATCCCTGATGACGTGCTAGACCGGCTAAGGTCGCGCGGGCACGAAATCCACGTCATCGGCGACAACCACGTACAGGGCGGATTCGCCAGCTTCGCCAGCCCCGTGGCAATCCTCCGCGATTCCGACAGCGGCTTCCGCGCGGGAGTGGACACATTCCACTCCGCCTACGCGCAGGGCCTATGATGCGCTAGAATTGACCCCGAACTTCGCGCGACGGAGGCCCCCGCTCATCCATATCTGAAACCCGCTATACTGTAAGACGAACGCGGCGCGAAAATACATAGACGGAGCGCGTTCATCCACAACGCAAGGTGATGTCATGGCAACCATACAGACACAACTGCTGACTGCCGACGACCTGCTGAGACTGTACAGCAAAGGGGTCCGGGCGAACTCATCAGAGGGGAGCTTTGCGAGACTATGCCAACCGGAGGAAAACACGGCGAAGTCGTGGTGAAAACTGCCTACTTTCTGGGAAGTTTCATAATACCCAGCCGTCTGGGACGGCTTGCCGCCTCCGACTCCGGCGTCCTGCTGGAAAACGACCCCGACACGGTGAGGGAGCCTGACATAGCCTACATCTCCGCTGAGAGGCTTCCCCTAGACGTGGAGGTGATGGGTTACTACGAAGTGGTTCCAGATCTCGTGGTTGAGGTAGTGTCTCCGGGCGACAGCGCCCGAGAGGTCATGGACAAGGCGTTGATGTGGCTGAGCCATGGCACGCGCCTAGTGTGGGCGGTGAATCCCGGCTCGCGCACGGTGGACCTTTACAGGCCGGGCGAGCGGACGGTAACGCTCGGAGCGGACGACGCGCTGGACGGCCTCGACGTTCTGCCCGGGTTCACCTGCCCGGTGAGCGACATCTTCGACTTCTAGGGTCCGCTCGCCGCGTCTCGGCCCTATCGCATAGAGGGGAGTTGCGTATCCTGCCGCCATCGGCTAGATTTATCGTGCGGGGAGGAGATACCACCATGCGGGCAGACCTGCAAACCCATCTGGAACGCTACCACGCCGACGCTCTATGGTTCGGAGACCGCTACGAAGAACTGCGCGTCCTCTATCCTGACCAGTGGGTGGGCGTCTATAACAAAGAAGTGGTCGGCGCCCATGAAGATCCCGAGTGCTTGATAACCGATCTGAAATCCAAGAACGTTCCCATAAGACACACATACTTCAGGTTCATGTCCGCCAAAGAGATGAACTGGGTTTTCACGACTGTCGCCGGAAGCGCTACTGGTCATAGGTGTCGGGTGGCGTAACACCGTAGAAAATCGAGTACTCAGAAACAACCACGTCCGCGTCACCTACCTTCGCCCAGAGTACTACTGTGTACACACCGTTGCCAAGCCTCATGAGCACATCGCTTATATCTGCTGTCACAGAGAACCTTTCATCTCTGACAGTCCATTCCAGTGCCGTAATCCACGGTGCTGTGACAGGGACTCTCGCCTGCTGCTGACTTGCGTCATAGGCAGCCTGCCAGAATTCGTGAGCTTCGTCTAGCGAACTCGGCGCGGGAGCGTCGGTAGGAACGTGGTATGGGTTCGGGCAGGCCTCATACGTACGTGTGTACTCGTCCTCATCGTAGAACCAGCTACCAGATAACGGCGGTCGTATTGCGGCTGTGATACGTCCACCGTTATAGCAGTATGTTCGTGCAAGCTGCCCTATGGTAAGAGGGTATGGAGGAGGATCATAGTAAATCTGCACCCCCAGACCTCGATCTTCCACGATCTCCACGCCGTTTTCTACCGTTCCAGACATGGAAAGAAGATTATTCCCGATCTTGGGCAGTCGATCATACTCCACGTAGTCCCCTTCAAAGTGCTGGATGGCCTTGAAGTTGTACCGGTCCCACGCAAGGCCGATGTTGACCTTCTTGTGCCACTCGTCGAGTATATTTTCGCGGTGACCAGGGCTGTCCATCCAGCCATCCATAGCCTCTTGAATTTCTTCCTCTATGTTGCCGAGGGGACGGTAATTCTCAGACTCTTTGATGCAATAGTCACTGCCGCTTACGTTCTCGCCATTGGATTGGTAGCCGCCGGCCATGCTGTATCGCATGTATGGCTTCAGCCCGTCGATGCCCCAGTGACCGCTAAAGCAGTTCTCCAATGCTGACTCAGCATGTAGTTGGGCGGCAACGTTGTCACCCAGAGTGACCGGTTGGAGTCCAGCTTTCGCACGCTCTGAGTTGATCAACTCCAGCATGTACTCCTTTTCCTCAATATGTCTCAGGTCGGGGGAGACGGCTGAATCAGGATTAGCCATCCGTGGACGCTCAACGAAGACCAGTAACCCAACACCTACCATCACAGTAACTATGGCTATTGCAATAGCAAGTTTGCGGAAGACTGATCTACGACGTCCACGCTGCCACCTCGGATGTTTATGCAGCTTCGCACGTCGCTCCATCTTCGGGATCGATTCGGCAAAAACATAGCCGCTCCCATCATCTCCCTCAAAGATGATGTACTCTCCTACCTTGGGTGTTTTGAACACTCTGTTGCAACCCCTACACCTCCACACCAAGTTACGGTGTCTCCGTCGCCTGGTGCGGATGCTAGTGCTTCCGCATAGTGGGCACACACCTAGTCGTACTTGTTCGGAATGGCCACCTCCATTAGGCATCAGGGTTCTCCTCGCTGCGCTGCTGGGCCCGGCTTCAGTCAGTTCTGGATTGGTACAACACCCTATATAGCCTGTATACAAGGAACAGGAAGAACCCGAAGCCTCCAAAGTATAGAACCAGAAACCGCCACTTATCGAAGGGCAACTCAGAGATCGCTCCTAGCCAACTTACCATGAATGCGCCCCATACCAAGAACGCCAAGAGAGGCGAGAAGGGCCGGATTGCACGAATCGCCCGACGTCGAAGTGGTCGCACTATGGAGGCCAGAGCGAGGGCGAACGACGAGACGAACAGGAATGCGGCGATGGCGAAGTACACGGCGTCATGAAGGACAGGGATAGTCAGATTGAAGGGAAGCTCATAAGCTCTCCTCGACGGTTCCCAAGACTGCGCCATCAGAAGTGCTCCTACGAATGCAACCACAGAGTTGCCGGCTAGCCAATCTTCCTTCAGTGCCGAGAGTTGTCGTTTGTTCATTCCTTTCCTCCGTTCCTGAATATGGGACTAGGCATCACAGTGCTGTGGGGACCGTCTGCACTACGCTCAGTCTAGGCGTCGGAGTCTCGGCTCCGAAATTGAAGTTGCTCCACCGCAGGTGGGCGAGCTAGAACCCCCGGGATTGCTACTCCTCATAAGTATCTGGCGGCGTAACGCCGTAGAAAATCGAGTACTTAGAAACAACCACGTCCTCGCCTTCAATCTCCGCCCATACCATTACCGTGTAGACACCGCCCCCATGCTTCGCTAGTAAGTCTCTTAGATCTGCCGTTACCGAGAAGGCGTCACCTTGAGCTGACCATTCCGAAGCAGTTACCCACGGCACCGTGACGGATACGGTTTCACGCGCCTCGCTCGCGTCGCGGGCCTCTCGCCAGAGTTGGCGGGCCTCGTCCGGTGATCTTGGCGCAGGCGCGTCTGTGGGAACGTCCCTGGGGTCAAGACAGGGCCTGTACGATTTCACGAAATCGTCCTCACTATAGTACCAGCCCTCGGACAGTGGCTCTCTCAGGCCCGCTATCTGGCGCCCGGAATCCGAGCAATACGTTCTTGAAATCTGACCCGAAGTAAGAGGACGCGGGGGCGGGTCATAGTACACCTGCACTCCCAAATCTTGATCTTCGCCGAACACCACGCCGTTCTTCACAGATCCAGACAATGAGAGAGTTCCGTCTTCGATCGCTGGTACCTGGTCGTAATCCACGTAATCACCCTCGAACTGTAGCACGACATGAGAGTTGTACTCATCCCATGCAAGGCCGATATTGACTTTCCTGTGGTGCGAGTCGAGAGCTTGATCGCTCATCCAACCTCTTATGCTGTGCTTGGGACTGTATCCATCGGATGCCGTGGTACAGTAACCACTCCCTAGTACCAAGTGACTATTGGACTGGTAGCCTCCAGCAAGGGTGTAGCGCATGTTTGGCTTTAGGCCATCAAGTCCCCAGTGGGAAGAAAAGCACCCCTTGAGCGATGCATCCGCGTGTAGTTGCGCGGCGGCATTGTCACCGAGAACAAGAGGTTGGATCCCGGCATCTCTTCGACTTGCATTGATGATCTCCAGCATACGCTGCTTTACTTCTATATTTCGCTGATCAGGTGGTTGAGTGACCGTTGGTGAAACTCCGGTTGGGGGCGGCAGATTTACAAGAAACATAGAATATTGTGAAACTACTATGCGTTCATCACCGAATGGGGCCCAGATGAGCAGCGTGTACACACCGTTGCCGTACTTGGTCAGAAGGTCGCTCACGTCTGCCGTTACAGAGAATGCTTCACCGGTGACCGTCCAATTGTTGGTGGTGACCCTTGATACGACTATGGACTCTTTTCCCTTGGGCCGCTGGCTCGCGTCATACGCGGCCTGCCAGAACTCGTGGGCCTCATCGGGCGAGCGAGGTGCGGGGGAGTCCGCTGGGACGTCGTAGGGATCGGGGCAATGACTGGTCTCGATTGTCCTTGTGACCTCATTCCTAATGTAGATCAGGTCTTCAGTCGGCGGCTCTCTCAGTGATGCGACGTGGAGCCCAGAGCCGTAGCAGTATGTCCGTGACACCTGCCCTTGGCTGAGAGGGCCTGGAGGTGGGTCGTAGTAGATCTGTACACCGAGGTCTTGGTCTTCCTCGAATCTCACGCCGTTCTTCAAAGTCCCAGACAGTGAGAGAACGCCATTTTCGATGACTGGCAGGCGATCATAGTCCACGTAGTCACCCTCGAAGTGCTGGGTCGCCTTGAAGTTGTATCGATCCCACGCCAGGCCGATGTTGACCTTCTTGTGCCACTTGCCTAGGATTTGGCGGCGGTGGCCCGGGCTGTTCATCAACCCATTCATAGCTTCCTCAATCTCCCTATCGATGCTGGCGAGGGCACGGTATCGGTCAGTGACCTTAATGCAGTAGTCACTGCCGCTTACGTTCTCACCATTAGACTGGTAGCCGCCGGCCACACTGTATCTCATGTACGGCTTCAGCCCGTCGATGCCCCAGTGACCGCTAAAGCAATTCTCCAATGCCGACTCAGCGTGTAATTGGGCAGCAACGTTGTCACCTAGGACGACTGGTTGAAGTCCAGCCTTGAGTCGTTCCGAGTTAATGAGTTCCAGCATGTACTGCTTTTCCTCAATATGTCTCAGGTTGGGTGAGACCTCCGGCGTTGGTGTATTTGTTGCGGTAGGTGGGACGGATGTGGGAGTACTTGCCGGTGTCGGAGCGCTGGTCGGTTCAGGCGTCGGAGTGAGAGTCGGTTCTGGCGTCGGTGTGGCTGTCTGTGTAGGGATCTCCGTAGGCTCAGGCGTGGGCGTATGGGTCGGTGTAGATGTGGGCTCCGGTATAGGCGTACTGGTGAGAGTGGGGGTGGGAAGAAGTGAGGTGCTGGCAGATTCTACGTCGATCATCATCTTATCGATCACAATGTCTCCGATAAAGAAGGTCACAGTGTGCTGGCCCGGAGCCAACTCACGCGCGAACACGAACGATGCTTCTTCACCAGGGTCAAGTTCAGTGATGATGTGGATCAACTCAGGCGCCCCGTCGTCAATTGCCATCTGAAACGGGGCCGGCGCCTCGCCATCGAACCCTTGGATGTTCTTCAGTACCACCGAGAAATCGACTGCGACCAACTCTTGATTTGCGCCAACGGACTCCATCCTGAGACTTTGGATGACATAGGCGATGGGCGTGGCCGTGGGACTCGGAATACTGGTCGCCGTCGGCTCAGGCGTGGGCGTATGAGTTGGTGTCGGTGTGGACGTTGGTTCCGGTGTCGGAGTCGGTTCCGACTCTTGAACGCTGGCTTGCGGACTCGGAGTTGCTGTGGGCGTCGGCGTCGGGGCCGTCTGAACTATGGCAGGACTTGGCGTCGGTCTCTCGGATGGGAAACTGCAGCTACCCAACGCAGTTATGATGAAGGAGACGATCAGCAAGATTGCGATGACAAGGGCAATCCAAGCCAAGCATCCCATTCCGCCCTTGCCATCGTCCTGACTCTCCGGCGGGTCGGGTGTGGGCGGACGACTGCCGCCGTCAGGCTCCTCAAGGGTGACGCGAATAGGTCTTCTGCCACGACCGCCGTCTCCCTCGCACCTAGCGCACGTACACGCCGGAGGATGATCGTAGTACCAGTTCGGTCTCTTTGCCACACGCTGCCTCTAGCGGACCTGTTCTCGGTGGAACGCTGCCCCAGATTACCACATAGTCCTGTTGCCCCTACCTCAGCTCCAACGCCCGCTCAACCACCGTCGGATAGCGCCACACTGCCAGCTCCGCACCGCGCCCGCAAGCGCGACGTGATGCGCTAGGACGTCACCCTCGTCAGCCGCTCCGAAACGCATGGGACGCTCCGATACATACTCTCGCGCTGCAAGCTCAGAGCGGGCGCACACGCTCGCCACCATATCCAGCAACTCCAAATCGGGCAGGGATTCGCCCGGGTCCGGCATCTCGCGAGGTCCCCCTGCCGCGACGCGTTCCCGACGGGTGTCCGTCACCTCTCCTGTCAGCAGATAGTCCAGCGCGTCAGCCGCGCTTTCCCCTGATCTGTGAAGCTCGCTCGCCGCCAACTCGAATCCGCTTATGAATGCGCCGATGTTGTCGCGCAGCGTCTGAGTCTCCGGCCAAGACTCGGAGAAGAACTGTCCGGCTCTCACCCTGTCGCGAGCGACATTCTTGATGGAGTCGTTCAACGAACCGACGAGAGCCAGCGGATCCTCGCATTCGTCATATTGAAACAACTCATTCCGCACGAACTCCGACACTCTGCCGTACCACCCGGCGGTGTACAGGCGACCGGCGGCGTCCTGCATCTGCTCGAGGATCGAGTATGGACCACCGATCTCGGTATCGGAGGAGATGCGCGACTCATAGCGCAGCCCGTCGTCGATAAGGCGATTCAGCAGGTCGCTCAGCCGCCGCGCCGCAGGTCGGTCGTAGCCCAGCCCTTCAAGCTGACCGGAAGTGATTCCCAAGTACTGGTTGACATCCATCGGTGACCTCCTAGCTGCCCATTTGATAAACAGTCTAACAACGGGCGGGGATCGTTGCGAGTGGGGAAGTGCATGAGAACCCCGGACATGAGTGCCGCTCACCAAATCCCGAATCCGATTTTCCGTCAAGAGACACTTGCGCTATACCGCAAAACATAGTAGATTGTCCGCATAGGAAACTCACTGGCATAAGTTGCTGCGTCAAGGGAGTGTTTTCATGGCGTCTCAAAATGGTAATGGCCACAAGTCACTGGTAGTCGTCCAGCTATCCGGCGGGAACGACGCGATGAACACAGTCGTACCGTATAACGACGGACTGTACTTCGACCATCGCCAGACGGTCCGGGTGGATACCGACAAGGTATATCCGATCAACGACAGCCTGGCGTTCAACCCCAGCATGGGGCCGGTCAAGAACCTCTGGGACGAGGGGAAGGTGGCCGTGGTCGCCGGAATCGGATATCCGAATCCCAACAGATCCCACTTCCGGTCTATGGACATCTGGCACACCGCGATGCCGGACGACATCGGCAAGGAGGGCTGGCTCGGCAGGGCAACCAAGGAGCTCGACCCGCAGGGCGAGAATGTCCTGACCGCCGTGAACTTCGGACGCGGCCTTCCCCGTTCGCTCGGCGTTCGAGGCGTGCCCGTCGCCTCGGTCGGCAACCTGGAGACCTACGGCCTGTATCCCGACGTGCAGGACGAGTTCATGCGGAAGTACGCCCTGGAGGCATTCGCCAAGATGTACGGCGGAGGGCAGGGCAGGGACGCCGTCATGGACTTCCTAGGCCAGACCGGCACCGACGCGCTCAAGGGCGCCGACATCCTCAGAACCGCCCCGGCGCAGTACGAATCAACTATCGAGTACGCCGACAACGGCATCGCGCAGAGCCTCAAGAGCGTCGCCCAGGTGATGTTCGCCGACCTCGGTACCCGCATCTACTACACCCAGCACGGCGGATTCGATACTCACTCCGGCGAGCTCGTCACCCACAAGAAGCTCTGGGACGAGGTTTCCGGAGCCATCGCCGACTTCTACGACGACCTGAAGGAGCACGGACGCGAGAACGACGTGTCCATTCTGGTATTCTCCGAGTTCGGACGCCGGATCAAAGACAACGGCTCCGGCTCAGACCACGGCTCGGGCGGCGTGGCGTTCGTGATTGGCGGCGAGGTCAACGGCGGACTCTACGGCGAGTATCCGTCGCTCGAACCCGACAAGCAGCTTGAGGGCGACCTCCACTACAACAACGACTTCAGAATGACCTACTCCACGCTCTTGGAGCGCTGGTTCCACCTCGAGGCCGAGCCGATAGTCAACGGCCGCTTCGAGCAGTTCGACTTCCTGCCCGCCTAGACCCATTCATAAACAGGAGGAACGGTCCAGATGACCACCGCCACCGCAGACATAGACCTGATGGCCCACCTGATGCGGCGGGCCGGATTCGGAGCCACCCGCGAGGAGATCGAGGAGAACATCGAGCTCGGCTACGAGAATGTCGTCGAGCGTCTGCTGAACCCGTCGGGAGACCGCGGCGCTATCGACGAGTACATGGTTCGGCGCTACCACGTGGACCAGTCGGAACTCCGACAGTTGGACGGCGCCGGAGCGAACTGGATGTACCAGATGATAACGACTGACCATCCGCTCGAAGAGAAACTCGCGCTGTTCTGGCACAGCTTGTTCGCCACTGGGTACTCCAAGCTCAACCAAGCCCGCGCGTTGCTGAACCAGATAGACATGTTCCGCCGTTATGGGTTCGGCAGCTTCAAAGACATCCTTGTGGAACTGTCCAAAGACCCCGCCATGATCATCTGGCTGGACAACAACGACAACCACGACGGCGCGATCAACGAGAACTACGGCAGAGAGTTGCTCGAACTGTTCTCCATGGGCATCGGCAACTACACCGAAGACGACATCAAGGAGGCGTCGCGCGCCTTCACCGGATGGACGCTCAAGAACGCCGAGTACATGGCAATGCGCGCAATGAAGGACTCGATCTGGCCCTACGGCAGGATCGCGTGGCACTTCGACTATAGGGAGAACGACCACGACGACCAGGAGAAAGAGTTCCTGGGCGAGCGCGGCAACTTCAACGGCGACGAGATTGTGGACATCATCTGCAAGCAGGATGCCACCGCTAGGTTCATCTGCACCAGGCTGTTCCAGTTCTTCGCCGCCGACGAGGTGGACGAGGCGGGAGAGGCGGCTATCCAGCAGATGATGGCGTCCTACTTCGAGTCTGACTACGAGATCCGCTCGGTTCTCCGCACCCTGTTCAACTCCGACTACTTCAAGTCGGACGAAGCCCGATACGCGCGGGTCAAGGCTCCGGTCGAGACCGTCGTCGGGTCGATTCGACTCGCGGGATCATACCGGCAGCCCACCCTTGGGGTGCATGGTCTGGCCCACCAGTCTTCCTTCATGGGGCAGGGGCTTCTCCAGCCCCCGACCGTCGAGGGCTGGCACGAGGGAGTGGAGTGGATCGACAGCGGCGCGCTGGTCGAGCGGGTCAACTTCGCCGCCAGCGAGCTTGGCAATCCCTCCAACCCCGGCGTACAGGCGATAGCTGACCGCCTAGCCCGCGACGGCGGACACCGACAGTCGCCCGAGCAGCTAGTGGATGGATGCCTCGACCTGATGGGGCCGGTGCATGTCGGAGACGAGACGCGCGGCGCGATCATAGACTTCGCCGCCAACTACGGCGAGATCGACTTCGAGGAATCCGAGTCCACTCAGACCGTGGCCAACGTGCTGCGCCTGATAGCGTCCACCAAAGAGTACCAGTTGGCGTAGCCTAGACACTTCACGCGAGGCAGATAAAGTGACCACTCAGTTGAGGTCGTCGGCTGTCGCCGCCGATTACGTCAAGACCGTCGGCATCGTAAACAACGGATTCAACGGACGCGGCTTCGCCAACCCGTACGACATCGCGTTCCAACCGGACGGGCGCATCTACGTCCTCAACCGCTGCGACCCCGGCCGCGCGGCCGCGATTCGCGTCGGCGTCTGCAATCTGGACGAAGACTATCTCTTCGAATTCGCCACGGGCTACGGACAGGGAGAAGGGCAGTTGACCCTGCCGGTGGCCATGGCGTTCGGCAGCGACGGCAGGCTTTTCATAACTGACGAGTACAACCACCGCGTCACGGTGTACGACGCCTCCGGGGAGTTCGTCACCTGCTGGGGCGAGCGGGGATCCGCGCCCGGCCAGTTCGACGGACCGGCCGGAATCGCCATCGACCGCGACAACAGCCTCGTGATTGCCGACCAGAAGAACGGCAGAGTCCAGCGGTTCAGTGCCGACGGCGACTTCATAGCCGCCTGGGGAGAGCCAGGCTCCGAAGAAGGCCAATTGGATCTTCCATGGGGCATCGGACTCGGGCCGGACGGTTCTGTCTTCGTCGCCGACTGGCAGAACGACCGTATCCAGAAGTTCTCGCCGGACGGATCACACCTCAAGACCATCGGCTCGTCCGGCGGCGGCGAGGGACAGCTCAAACGTCCCTCGGGAGTCGCGATAGACTCATCGGGAAATATCTACGTGACTGACTGGGGCAACGAGCGGATACAGGTCTTCGACGAAGACGGCGCGTCCCTCGCCATCCTGCGCGGCCAGGCCACCGTCTCCAAGTGGGCCATGGACTACTTCTCCTCCAACCCCGAAGAGTGGGAGGTCCGCCAGGCCTCCGAACTGGTATCCGACCTGCCCGAGCACCTGAACACTCCGTACCTCATCTCGTCGCAGACCGAACCCTACTTCTGGGGGCCCGTCGCCATCCGCTTCGACCACGAGGGCCGCCTCTATGTCGTCGAGTCCAACCGCCACCGCTTCCAGGTGTACGCGCGTGGGTAGCAGCAAGGCACTGCTCGCCCAGACTATTTTCAGCAGAGGTGCTCCACGGATTCGAGCATCCTGGCGATGTGCTGCCGCAGTGGTAAAAAGTCCTCGTGTATCGTCGTCCAGACCAGTTCGATATTGACTCGGAAGTATTGGTGGGCAATCACGTTACGAAAGTCTTTCATACCGCGCCAGGGGACTTCGGGATGCTGGATTGCGAATGAATCCGGTATTCCCGTTGTGGCTTCTCCAGCAACTTCTAGCGTGTGAAGTATCGCCCGCTGCAACACCTCATCGGCGATGAACTGGTCATACGTGACGTTTTCAAGGTGCCTGATTGTGAAGTCGATTGCATCAAGGATGTGTCTTAGTCTGAATTGCCACTCAATCTCAGACATCGATCGCCCCAGACAAGATCGAGTCCCTCAGCTCCGGAATTATCGTTCGACGGTCAACTAGATCCACGCCCGTATTCAGTTCATCCGATAGGAAGTGCTTGAGGTGGATGAAGTCCAGCAGAGACGGCGTGGCGGTAGGCTCGAACTCCACCAGCACATCGACGTCGCTGTCCGCCCCCGCCGCGCCTCGCGCCGTGGAGCCAAACAGGGCGATAGACTTGACCCCGAACCGGCGGCGTATCTCCCCCTTCCGGTTGGAGAGCAATCTCAGCGCTTCGTCTCGCTCCATCCGCGCGTCACCTCAAAGTAACTCTGTAATACTCAAGACAATCATACCAGCATCACGAGGTCAGTAGTCCACACCTGCCTGACCATTTCCAATATCTTGCATCCCGCAACATCCCAAGTGTATCCTCTCACAAGACCGACAACCCCATCCAGCCTATCACAACCCACAACTAAGGAACCCAATTGCTCGCCCGACTCCAATCATCACGACTCACCGGACTTCTGAAGCGGCTCGACAACTGGGTCATCTGGGCCGTTGTTGGAATCGCCATAGGAGTAGCCTTCGGGGCCAACCTGACCGCCGTATGGCTCGTCACCGCCGGACTGATAGCGTTCGTCGCCTACCTTCACCTCACCGGCCCTCCAAAGGCTGAGACTGAGGGCCGCCGCTTCGCCGCGGCCGGCGTCTTCATGATCGCTTGGATACTCGGATTCGCCATCAAGGGGCTCCTACTGTGAAGACGCGGAGTCCGATTACACCGGCCGATGAGTGAAGACAGCCGACCCCGGCGCGTGGAACTGTTCGTAACATGCGTCGTCGATAACCTCTTCCCCGAGACCGGCGAAGCCGCTCTCCGCATACTGCGCGCTCTCGGCGCCGAGGTATCGTTCAATCCTGCCCAGACCTGCTGCGGTCAGCCCGCGTTCAACACCGGCTACTGGAACGACGCCAAGCCCCTCGCGCGCCGATTTCTCGAACAGTACGACGGAACTACGCCCGTGGTTATGCCCTCCGGCTCCTGCGCGGCGATGGCCAGACACTACTACCGCCAGCTCTTCGAGGACGACCCAGTGAACCGGCGGAGGGCCGATCTGCTCGCTCCTCATATCTACGAACTCACCGAGTACGTGGTGGAGCAGTGGGGGACAGACGCGCTCAGCAGTCTGTCCGATCTTGACGTGCCGACCGCCAAGGTAGCATTCCACGAGTCCTGCCACGCCAAGCGCGAGTTGGGCATAGACTCCCAGCCCAAGGCGCTTCTCGACTCTCTGAGCCAGTACGAGCGCGTGGACCTGTACCAGTCCGAGGTCTGCTGCGGCTTCGGAGGGACGTTCTCGGTCAAGTACCCCGACATATCCGGGGCCATGCTGAGCGACAAGCTCGACGCGATAGAGGCGACCGGCGCGGACGTGGTGACCGCCTGCGATTCAAGCTGCCTGATGCACATTCGGGGCGGACTCCAAAAGCGCGGAAGCGCGGTTAGGGCAGCCCACATAGCCGATCTGGTCGCGGATTACATTCCCTCTCCCTCGATGGGAGAGAGCCTGCCCCGTACTCCGATACGGGGGCTAGGGTGAGGGTGAAGTGAATGGAACCAAAGACCAAGCGCTTCAAAGCAGGCTCCGCGGCGGCCCTTGCCGACGAGAGAATCCAGGCCAACCTCGCCGGCCTGTACTCCGGTTTCCACAGCGCGAGGATAAGCGCTGCCTCCGCCACGTCAGGCTGGGAAGAGCTTAGAGAGCGCGGACGCCGGATCAAGGCCCACGTCATCGAAAACCTAGACTACTACCTCGATCTGCTCGCCCGGAACGTCGAGAAGGCCGGAGGCCGCGTATTCTTCGCGCGGGACGCCGACGAAGCCTCCAACTATGTCATCGGCGTGGCTAAGAGCAGGAACATAGACCTTGTGATCAAGAGCAAGTCGATGCTCTCTGAGGAGATGGGCCTGAACGATCGGCTCGAATCCGAGGGCATCGAACCGGTCGAGACCGACCTCGGCGAGTACATCGTCCAGTTGGCGGGCGACACCCCGTTCCACATCATCGCTCCGGCAATCCACAAGTCACGGGGCGAGGTATCCGATCTGTTCGCGCAGAAGCTGGGGTCACCCGCGTATGACGACATCGAAGACCTCACCCGCGAAGCCCGCCGGCAGCTGCGGGGCAAGTTCATGACCGCCGGAATGGGAGTCACCGGGGCGAACTTCCTAGTCGCCGAAACGGGAACAGTCACCCTCGTCACCAACGAAGGCAACGGGCGTATGTGTACGTCCATGCCCAAAGTTCACGTCGCCATCGCCGGCATGGAGAAGGTCGTACCGTCCATAGAAGACCTTGCCCTGTTCCTGAGGCTTCTGATCAGATCAGCCACCGGCCAGATGGTATCCAGCTACGTGACCGCCGTCACCGGCCCGCGCAAGCAAGACGAGGAGGACGGCCCCGAGGAGTTCCACCTAGTGATCGTGGACAACGGACGCTCCCGCATCCTGGCCGACCCCGACCTGCGCGAATCGCTCTACTGTCTCCGATGCGGCGCGTGCCTCAACGCCTGTCCCGTGTACAGAAAGGTCGGCGGACACGCCTACGGCTGGGTCTATCCCGGACCCATCGGCGCCGTCGTCTCCCCGATGCTGACCGGCCTCTCGGACGGCAAGGATCTGCCTTATGCCTCAACCCTATGCGGCGCGTGCAAGGAGGCGTGTCCCGTCAAGATAGACATCCCCAGAATGTTGCTTTATCTCCGCAAGGAGTTGACCGAGGGAGACGAAAAGGCGTCGTCCAACCTCGGAGAGCGAATCGCCATGAAGGGATGGAAAGCGGCGGCATCTACGGACAAGACGATGCGCGCCGCCAACCTCTTGGCCAGGCTCGGAGCGCCTATCGCCTCCAAGATGCCCGGCCCCATGTCCGGCTGGACCGATCACCGAGAGGCGCCAAGAGCCGCGAGACCCTTCCGCTCCCGCTGGCAGGAGCTAAAAGACCAATGAGCGACCGAGAAGCGTTCCTCCAGTCCATTCGCGGCGCGCTCGGCCGCCAAGATTCGGGTTTGACCTCCGACGCGCCCACTTCCGCCGGCCCTCCGGACCAGCTAGAGGAGCGCGCCCGAAGAGCCTCTGAGATAGCTTCGCGAGACGCTGACAACCTATTCGACGTCCTCTCCAACGTCGCCGCCGGCGCAGGGTGGAACGTCGCCCATGTCCCCGACGCCCGCGCCGCCGGGGAGTACGTCCTGAAACTCGCCCAGGACCTCGAAGCGCGCTCAGCGGTGTACTCGCTCCATCCCGTCGTCCAAGCCGCCATCGGCGAAGCCGATTTCGATACCGCGGGCATCACGACAATCCCCGTCGCCCTTGACCGCGATGACCCCGACTCCGACGAGGACGCCGACCGCGCCAGGCTGCGATCCATAATGGAGGCCGCCGACCTCGGCGTCACCGGCGTTGACTACGCCATTGCCGAGACCGGAACGTGCGTAATCATCCCCCGGCGCGGCGTGAGTAGGTTGGTATCTTTGCTTCCGCCGGTTCACGTCGCCATCGTCGAGCGCGGGCAGGCGCTCCCAAGCCTGGACGAACTGTTCACGCTCCGCCGCGACGACTTCATCAGGGGCGACTTCGGCAGTTACATGAACCTTATAACCGGCCCCAGCCGGACGGCGGACATCGAGTACACCATCGTCACCGGCGTCCACGGCCCCGGCGAGGTCCACATGGTGCTCGTCGGGTAGGGGAGGGTTAGCGCGCCGCCGACACTCGCGCTCCCACCAGAATCAGCCGCATCGCCTCCTCTGCCGCGTCTGCGATCAGTTCGGACGCGCGTTGTGTGGACTCATCCAAGCTCATCGGAGCCGGCTGGATTGAGAGCGTGGCGTCGATGCCGTGCTCGTGGACCGTCTCGTAGCCTTCTCCCAGAGTTCCCGAGATCGCTACCACCGGAATGCCGAGCCGTGAAGCCCGCTTGGCCACGCCGATCGGCGCCTTGTTGTACACCGTCTGGAAGTCTGTCGCTCCCTCTCCGGTCAGCACGAGATCCGCCCCCACCAACGCCTCGTCGATCCTCACAGTGTCTATTACGATGTCAACCCCCGGACGAAGGTCCGCGTTCAGGAACGCGAGCATCCCGCCGCCCAGACCTCCGGCGGCCCCGGCGCCCTGGACGCGCTCGACGTCGACCCGAAGGTCTCTCCTGACCACCTCCGCGAAGTGCATCAGCGCCTTGTCCAGCCGCTCCACCATCTCAGGCGTCGCTCCCTTTTGCGGCCCATACACTGCCGACGCCCCTTCCGGACCTGTGAGTGGGTTGGTAACGTCGCACGCGACCGCAAACGAAGACTCTCTCACTCGCGGGTCGATCCCTGAGATGTCGATTTTGTCCAGGTCCGCGAGCGGCGCCCCGCCTGGCCCAAGCTCGGCCCCGCCGGAGTCCAACAGCCTAACACCCAGAGCCTGCGCCATTCCCGCGCCCGCGTCGTTCGTCGCGCTTCCGCCAATCCCCACTATGAACTGCCTGAATCCCTCATCCAGCGCCGCTAGGATCGCCTCTCCCAGTCCGTATGTCGTCGAGTGCAGCGGGTCTCTGCTGTCCAGCGTAATCAACGCCAGCCCAGACGTTCGCGCCATCTCGATTATCGCCGTGACTCCGTCGCCCATCGCGCCCCACAGAGCCTCGATTCGGTCGCCCAAAGGCCCTGTTACCTCGACAGACCGAATCTCTCCCTCTGAACCCTCAACCAGCGTCTCCAGCGTGCCGTCGCCGCCGTCCGCCACCGGCACGAGAACAGTATCCGCGTCTGGGACAATCCTCAGCACGCCCTCTCGCATTGCGTGAGCGGCGTCGAGCGCGGATATGCTGCCCTTGAACGTCTGCGGTGAAATGACGATTTTCATGATGTGCCATTATAGACCAACTCGGGTATCGGGGTACTCCGGCAGGGTAGGGGAGTACGACCCTCTCGCGTATAGCGCTTTCGTTCCCAGCCGTGTTATACTGACGGCAATGACTCAAAAGTTTGACAGACGAATCGTGTTCCACCCGCCCGCGCGGACATCTCCACCCTTGCCGAAGGTCTGGGGAAGCATGGAAACTCCCCGAGACGAGAGCAAGCGCGGCAGAAGTGGCAGATGGGTGGCAGCTTTAATCTCAAAAACTGCCACACCTGCCCCAAAGCTGGGCGGACTCTCTCTTAGCTTTGACTGCGGGGCCTATGTGGCAGGTGTGGCAGATGTGGCAGGTATTTTTAAAAAAGTTTGCGGAGGCTTGGCGTAATTACGCCCGGTTCGACCTCTGCCCGATCCGACAAAACGGCATAGCAATATATCTATGACAAACTAAGCGACTCGCGAGTTGCGAAAACTTGGGTACAGGAGAGATTGTCCAATATCTTCAATGGACCAAATCGGTCTCGAAATGTCGCCTAAATCCAACTATGGCAATAGCTATTGCCTATCATTGTAAAATCTGGTAATATCGTATGTGGGCCAACCCTAGAGGAGTATGATATGCCGCGCCAACGAAACGCAGAGCCTACCAGACAACTGTACGCACAGATCAGAGAAGACCTATACCTCGCCGCCAAGGCCCGCGCCGCCGAAATGCGGGTGCCGCTCAGGATATTCTTGGAGAACGCTCTGACCAATGCGCTCGAAGGGAACGACGCTGGGCAAGACGCGCCTCCGCCACAGCCGCCGTCCGTCTGGGACGACGAATATCTCTCCATGCAGCGGCGACAGCCTGTTGGCTCCCCGGTGGAGTTGACCGAAAACGAAGCCTCCGCGGTCGTTCTCGATGCCATCCGCAGCAGGGCAGGCTAGTACTGCTTCAAATTAGTTTTGACGATCCACGCGAAGTATTCAGAGCATATCCCCTCTCCCTTGAGGGAGAGGGCTAGGGTGAGGGTGAACAATTGGCTTGTCTATCAGAATCAGGTGGAACCACTGCTAAAATCATAGGTGATTTGCGATGAGCTCATACGTCATACTCGACACTGCCGTAATAGAGAGCCTCTGGGCGGGCGAAACCGGGTCCGCCTGGCTGGAGCGCGTCGCCTCCGGCAATCCGAAGCCGGTAATCAGCGCCGCCACGCTCGCCGACCTGATAGGGCGCACGCCCGACCGCCAGGCCGAGATTCAACTAATGGCCCTGGTCGAACTGGCCGAGGTTGCTGCCCTGGACTTGAAGACCGCCCGCGTCGCCGGAGGAATCGTCCGAGACCTCGACTCCGACGACGAAGCCGCCATGCTGAGCGCAATCGTCGCCGCGACCTCTATCGAGACCGGCTTTCCCGTAGCCTGCGTTGACGATGACTTCTTCACCGCCATGGGATGCGAGATAGCCGCACTCGATCCCGACTCCTGACAACCGCCGCCGTCGTTCGCCAAGGCATCCCTGCGAAGACGCCGATTCTCGTCTATAATCACTGTTGAGTTTCGGTCGCTGGAGGGCAGGGGAGAATCCTGCCGCCCGTGACCGTCAACCACGGGAGCGGGTGGCAGTGACAGCCAATTCAGAAAACACGCGAACATTGCGGGCGGTTCTCGGACTGCTCATGATTATTGCGGCTTTCACCATGGCGGGCGGCATCGTCGGCGCGCAGTCCGCGACCGGACCGGGCGGTGTTCTCACAGGCCGCATCGATGGCCCGATAGACCCTTCGGCCGCCCGGATACTCAAAGGTTGGATCGAGGATGCCGAGAGTAGTGGAGCCTCTCTGTTCGTACTAGAACTCGATACCCCGGGAGGGGACTTCGACTCCACCCGCGACATAGCGGGCGCGCTGCTGGATTCGTCCGTGCCCGTCGCCGTATTCGTGACCCCTTCAGGCGCGAGAGCCGCCTCAGCCGGCACTTTCGTCGTGGCCGCCGGACACCTCGCCGCCATGTCGCCGGGAACCAACATAGGCGCGGCATCGCCCGTCAATGAGAGCGGCGAAGACCTTCCTGAAACGCTAAAAGCGAAGGCAACCCAAGATGCTGCCGCCTTCTTGCGTGAAATTGCGACTCGACGCGACCGCAACTCCGAGGCGCTTGAACGCACCGTCTTCGAGGCCGCGTCCTACAACGTACAGGAGTCCCTCGACCTAGACATCATCGACCTGTCCGCCACTGACCTCGATGACCTAGTCGCGAAGATAGACGGTCGCACAGTCACGGTCAGAGGTATCGACCGAACCATCTCGACCGCCGACGTCGCCGTCGAACGCGTCGAGGCCGATCCGGTACAGCGATTTCTCAAGTGGCTCGCCAACCCTCATTTAGTATTCGTTATGCTGGCCGCCGGAGGCATCCTGATACTGATCGAGACGATCAGTCCCGGCGGCTGGGTCGCCGGAATCAGTGGGGCCGGCCTGCTCGTTCTGGCATTCCTCGGCATGGGCAGCCTGCCCGTGAACTGGGTCGGCCTCGTGCTGATCGGCGTCGGCCTCGTCCTCTTCTTCTGGGAACTCCAAGCCCCGGGCTGGGGCGGATTCGGCGCGGCGGGCGGTGTGAGCTTCGTTGTCGGCGGATTTCTACTGTTCGGAGATTCGAGCATCCCCGGACTGCCGGCGCCGGACGTCCGAGTCGGCATCGGAGTTCTCGGCGGAACCGCCCTGTTCATGGCCGCCTCGCTCGCGGGCTTGTGGCACTTCGCCCGAAAGGCCAGGGCGCTGCCCAATTTGCCTCGGGACTCACAAGTTGTCGGACAGACGGGCGTCGTGAGAATGGCTCTCGAACCCAAGGGCACCGTTCAGGTCGCCAGCGAGCTATGGACCGCTGAATCCGACTCCGGCGAACCAATCGAATCGGGAGCGAGCGTCGTAGTAGCGGACGTGGACGGTGTCACGCTAAAGGTATTCAGAGAAGAAACCCTCAACCCACCAGGAAGGAGAATCTAATGATTCCATACATCAAGATTATACGTCAGTACGAGCGCATGGCCATCTTCACGCTGGGCAGGTACTCCGGTATGCTCCAGCCGGGGCTGAAGGTGATGTTCTGGCCGTTTCAGGTTACGCAGAGGTTGGACCTCCGCGAAGAAGTCCTCGACATCCCGCGCCAGACCAACATCACCCTCGACAACGCGCCCATCGACATTGACTTCCTCGTTTACATGCGCATCATCGACCACCAGGCCGAACGCGCCGTTCTCGAGGTCGTTGACTACTACAGCGCGGTCGTCGGAATAGCCACAACCACCCTCCGCGCCGTCATAGGCGAGATGAACGTGGACGACGTGCTCTCGCAGCGCGAGCGTATCAACGAGGCTCTGCGCATCAAGCTCGACGAGATCACCGAGCGGTGGGGGATAAAGGTCACGCAGGTCGAGATCCGAGAGATCGAACCCGCCCGCGACATCCAGGAGGCCATGAACCGCCAGATGTCCGCCGAAAGGCTGCGCCGCGCCGCCGTCACCGAGGCCGAGGGAACGCGCCAGGCCGCCATCACCGTCGCCGAAGGCGAAAAGCAGTCCGCCATCCTGCGCGCCGAGGGCCATCGCCAGTCGGAGATACTCACCGCGGAGGGCGATCAGCAGGCCGCGATCCTCCGCGCCGAGGGATTCAGTACCGCGCTCGACAGGATCAACCAGGTTGCGGAAGGGATGGACGCCAACACGCTGAGCCTTCAGTACTTCGACACTCTGAAGTCCCTGGGCGATGGCGCGAGCACCAAGTTCATCTTCCCGATGGAGTTCACCAAACTGCTCAACCCGTTCATCAACGCGGCCGGCGCAAACGGCAACTCCGAAGAGGACGACTGATACCGTTTCGTCGTGAATTGCCCAATCGCAGGGGTAGGGGCGTGTTTGAAACACGCCCCTTGGCGTCAGATATGGTCCTTTATCGCCCGGGCGACTGACATCGTCATACCCGGGACGGCGGCCACGTCTTCTAGCGACGCCTCCCGGATGCCTTTGACCGAACCGAACCGCCGGATCAGCATCTTCTTGCGCTTCGGCCCCACGCCCGGAACGAGGTCGAGGGTTGACTGGACGGACCTCTTTGACCGGCGCTCTCTATGAAACGTGACCGCGAACCTGTGCGCCTCGTCGCGTACTCTCTGCACCAGAAACAGGCTCTGTGAACTTCTCGGCAGGACGATGGGGTCTTTGACGTATGGTACGAATATCTCCTCGTTCTCTTTCGCCAAACTGGACAGTGGCACGTCGTCTATCCCAAGCTCCAAGAACACCTGGAGCGCCGCCCCAAGATGCCCCTTGCCGCCGTCTATGATCACAAGGTCGGGCACAACCCCCCACGCGCCCTCTGTCTCCGGCGCCCCCGCGCCGTTTCGCTCCTGCTGACGTGTCTCCGACAGCCGCTTGAAACGCCTGGTGAGAACCTCACGCATCATGGAGTAATCGTCGATGCCGCCTACGGACTTCACCTTGAACCTGCGGTAGTGCGCCGGCTTAGGCTTGCCGTCCTCGAACACCACCATGCTGCCCACCGGATTCGTTCCTTGGATGTTGGAGATGTCGTAGCACTCGATCCGGCGCGGCAGTTCGGGAAGGCTGAGCGCCTCCTGAAGCTCCTCCACCGCCTGGCTGTTGTTCGTGGACTCGTGGATTCGGCGGATCGTTAGCTGCTCCATGCCCTGCGCCGCGTTCTGTCCGACCATCTCGACCAGCCGCCGCTTCTCGCCCCGTTTCGGAACGTGCAGCCGGACGGCGCCGCCCCTCTTCTGACGCATCCACCGCTCTATCGCTTCCATGTCGTCCGGCAGGTGTTGGAGCAACACGCTCCTCGGAACGTAGGGATTTGCTGAGTAGAACTGCTTCAGGAAAGCGGAGACGACCTCCGATGGCTCGTCGCCCTCGTCCTGGTGCATCAGGAAGTTGTCGCGTCCCACCAGCTTTCCTTGCCTGATGAAGAACACCTCGACCCACGCGTCGCGGTTCTTCTGGGCCAGCGCGATGACGTCCACATTCTCGCCGGACAGGTGCAGTACCTTCTGGCCCTCGTGGACCTTCTCGATAGCCACGATCTGGTCTCTCAGCGCCGCCGCCCGCTCGAATTCCAGCGAGTCGGCCGCCTCCAACATCCGTCCCTTGAGACCCTTGACCACCTGGTCGGTCTTGCCCTCGAGGAACATCGCCACTTGGTCGATGATCTCGTGGTACTGCGTGTTGTCCACCGCGCCTATGCACGGTCCGGCGCACCGGTGGATGAAGTAGTCCAGGCAGGCGCGGTCGTCGTTGCCCGTGATCGTCTTGGTGCATGAGCGGTAGGGGAACAGCTTCTTGACCAGCGCCAGCGTCTTGCGAACGCTGGACGCGCTGGCGAATGGGCCGAAGTAGCGCGCGCCGTCCTCTCTGACCCGGCGCGTGACATAGACGAGCGGGAAGTCCTCTGTCGTGTCTATTTTGATGAATGGGTAGGACTTATCGTCCTTGAGCCGGGCGTTGTAGTGCGGCTGGTGCCGCTTGATGAGGTTGCCTTCGAGTATCAGCGCCTCTTGCTCAGACTCCGTGACTATGAACTCGAAGTCATCTGTCCGCCTTACCATCCGCCTGATCTTCGGAGGCAGGCTGTATGGCGTCCCGAAGTACGAGGACACCCTGTTGCGAAGGCTGGCCGCCTTGCCGACGTAGAGAATCGTGCCGGAGGCGTCGCGCATGAGATAGACGCCCGGGCTGGCCGGCAGCGCCCTGAGACGCTCTGCGAATTTTGGAGTCTGGACTGCGACCACGCTGTCCCTCCGCGGTCTTCACGGATTCGAGGCCGCTCGGCGCGAGGCCGCGCTGGGCCAACCTATCGCAGCACGAACGTTAGGATAACCAGCGCAATGGCGATAAGCCCGGTGAGCGCGCCGATCCTCTTCAACTCGCTGCCCAAGTAGCCGTACATCGGCAGCGGCTCCTGCTGAGCCTTCACCATCCTAGCGGCCCTTCCTCTCGCTCTGGGAGACGCGGCCACGGACGTCGCTCTCGCGGCAGCCGGACGTGGGGCGGTGGCAGCGGCGGCGGCAGGGCGAGACGCCGTCCGGCGGATGGCTGTTGGCGCGGTCGTAGCTGACTCGTCTTGCTCCGCTTGGCTTGCGGCCTGGTTTCTTCCTCGTCCTGAGCGGCGTCGCTTGCGCTGGCTTAGCTGAGCCTGCCTGGACGCGACCCGCTTCTTCTTGCTTGGCATTGTGTATAGCCTCCCTGGTCCCGACCTAATGATAGTCCCTATGGGCGGGCGCGTTCAAATCAGGCTCTCGGATGCGCGTGGTCATACTCGGCGCGAACGTGCTCGCTGGTCAGATGCGTATAGACCTGGGTCGTGCTGATGCTGGCGTGCCCGAGCAGTTCTTGGACGTGCCTCAGCGGCGCTCCGCCCCTGAGAAGGTGTGTCGCGAAACTGTGCCGAAGCGTATGTGGCGTGATCTTTCCGTTCAAGCCCGCGCGCTCGGCGCGCGCCTTGAGGATCAGCCAGAAACCCTGCCTTGTGAGCCGCGACCCGCGCCTGTTCAGGAACAGCGCCGTGCCCGACTTCTCCGATTCCAGAATTGGCCGCGCGTCCGCGACGTACAACTCCAGCGACTCCGCGGCCTGTTCGTAGATCGGCAGCAGACGCTCCTTTCCACCTTTGCCGAAACACCTTACGTACCCGTTGTCGGTATCGACGTCTTCGAGGTTCAGCGAGATGAGCTCGCTCACTCGCATTCCCGTGGCGTACAGCAGCTCGAGCATCGTCTGGTCCCGACTCGACTCAGGCGCGTCGTCAGAAGCTGTCGAAAGCAGTCTGTCGATATCATCTTCCGTCAGCGTCTCGGGCAGTGACCTTCCCCCGCGAGGGGAACTGAGGTTGGACGTCGGGTTGTTCTCGACCACGTCCTCCATTACTAGGAATCCGAACAGCGACTTGCACGATGCCACCTTGCGCGCTCTGGTCGATTGGGAATATCCTAAGTCGTGGAGATGTAGGACGTACTCCGAGATAGTCTGATCGGACACGTCGGCCCACGTCCTGATCCCCGGCGAGTGGTCATTGCGAGAAGACACGAATTCGACGAGTTGACCAAGATCGTTTCTGTAAGCCGCCAGCGTATTGGAAGACACGCCTCGTTCGACCGTCAGGTGCTGTACGAAGCTTTCGACGGCATCTTTCAGGGCCGCGCTGTCTGTGTCTGTCTGCGCCATGAGCCAATTCTATCACACCACGTTTCCACGACACGCGCTCTGAAAAGACTCCGGTGAGACAAGATTCATGATCGACATAACGGTAGGCCCCAACGTCATATCGTCCGGGCCCCTGGTCCTGAGTTGGCACGGACTATTCAGCCTGATAGCCGTAGCCATCGCCGTGTACTTGGTGGGTCGTTGGGCGCCCATGCGCGGCATAGACCCCGACGACATCTACTCGATAGCGGTATGGGCCATAATCGGTGGCATCGTCGGCGCGCGTCTGGTACACGTCGTGGACAACTGGAGCTTCTACCAGGCCAATCCCGGCCAGGTGATCGCTGTCTGGACGGGAGGCATCGGACTGTGGGGCGGAATACTCGGCGGATTCATCACTGGAGCGCTCTACGCGCTCTGGAGGGGACACCCGGTCGGGATCATCGCGGATCTGACCGCGCCCGCTCTGCCTTTGGTACAGACCATCGGACGGCTGGGCGACATCGTAAACGGCGAGCACTGCGCAAGGGCATGGGACTTCGCGCTCGGCTTCGTATGGACACATCCCTCGTCGGACGCGGGCCGCTGCGCGAACGGAATCGGCGTATCGGTTCACCCCGTCATCGCCTACGAGATGATATGGAACATGCTCTCTCTCATTCTGATCTGGAAGCTCAGAAACAGGCTGAGGCCAGACGGGATGCTCTTCGCGCTGTACCTTGCCCTCTACTCGCTGGGACGCTTCGGAATCACGTTCCTACGCCAGGACAAAGTCTGGGCGCTCGGAATGCAGGAAGCCCACTTCATCGCCCTCTTGGTACTGGCTGTCACCATCCCGTTACTGCTGATCAAGGCAAGGCCGATTCCGGCAGGTGAGGCATCTTCAACGCCCCCGCCGCCGCTACGCGACCGCCGCTCGCGCGCCGAGCGCCGCCGTGACCGCAGGTAAACGAACTCGTCGCTACCAGTCCAGCCCGACCGCCGTCGTCAGGAACTCGCAGAACGGCGCAGCGGTCCTGCATGCGTCCGCATACCGGTCGATGAAGTCCGGAGAGCACGCGTCGTCATCGCTGAATCCGGTTCCGGCCACGAACGACTTGCGCTTCAGCGTCTCGATTAGCGGGTGTTCGGGATCAAACCCCTTCGGCGCGCGCTTGAGAGATTCGCCTTCCAGCGTGAACATAGACTCGAATCCCTCGTCGGTCACTATACGCACCCACTTCTCGGGATTCGCGACGATAGCGCCGCGTATCTTTCCGAGCGTTTGGGAATTGGGCATCCAGATGCCCGCGCCGGCGAACACGTTGCCCGGTTCCATGTGCAGATAGAAGCCGGGGCCATGCACCTCGCGCCCGACCTCGTGCCTGAAATGCGCGCCCGCGTTCGTCTTGTACGGACTCTTATCGCGCGAGAACCGCACGTCGCGGTAGATTCTGAACACCGAGCCGCCCGACTTGCGAGGGTCGGCGACCATGTGAGGGCTGATCTCCCTTAGCTTCTCCCCGAAATCCACCACGAACTCGATCATCGGGTCGCGGACGTCCCTCTCGTACCGCGCCTTGTTCTCCTGGAACCACTCGCGCTCGTTGTTCATCGAAAGCTCCGCCAGGAACTCGAATAGAGCAGGGGTGAAGTGGGGGGACGATGACATGTTGTTCTCCTTTTCTCATGCGGGGACGAAAGTTGTAGTCGAATTGCGCCGCAATTATAATCCGAGCCACGCTAAACAATCCAAGACGAGGTGAACGAAATGGACATGGATCTAGGCGGCATCAACTACCTCGCGGTCGTCGTGGCGATCGTGATAAACATGGCGGGCGGAGCGCTCTGGTACTCGCCGCTGCTGTTCGCGAAGCCCTGGATGGCGGCCAATGGCCTTACCGAGGAGTCAATCAGGGAAAGTGGAAGCCCTACGCGGGGTTACGTCGTGGCAGTGATCGCGTCCATCGTGATCTCCTTAGCCATTGCCCTGTTAGCCCAGGCTTCGGGCGTGGATACCGCGGTGGAGGGGCTGATTCTGGGCCTCGCCGCCGGACTGGGATTCGTAGCGACCACGTTCGCGTCCAACTACATCTTCGAGTCCAGGCCGCTCAAGCTGTACCTGATAAACGCCGGCTATCCCGTGGTGACGTTTACGCTGATCGGCCTGCTGATCGGCGCTTGGCAGTGAGCGGTCGATCAGTCAGAAACGCAGAAATCGTCCACCACCATCTGAAGACTGGTCCTGCCCTGCCAAGTGTTCAGTTCCATCCCATAGGCCGCGTCTATGCGAATGCCGGGTCGCGTCTGCGAATGAAGGCGCCCCTGCTTGAACGCGATGGCGTCCCATATCTTCCGGCCTTCTTCGACGCGCAGTTTCAGATGACGACCGGACCCAACGCGGCGAGAATCGACCACTCGAAGCCCGTTCGCCGCGAACCTCGGCCTTGGGCTGGCCTCTCCGAACGGCGCGAGCTTTTGGGTAAACTCGAACAACTCTTTCTCGACAAGCGACGGGCCGGCTTCCAGATCGACGCTCAGTTGGACACCGGATGCTCCATTGTCATCCGGTTCGAGGGGCAGCGACTCCATGTGGTCGGCCAGCGTTTTAAGATGTTCATTCGGAATCGTAAACCCGGCGGCGCGCTCATGACCTCCGAATTTCAGAAAGAGCTCGCTGCGTTCGTTCAGAATGTCGAAAATGCCGAAAGACTTGACGCTTCTCGCGCTCGCTCTGCTCCGACTCTCTCCGACGGAGACGGCTATGGCCGGCCGGCCGTGCTTCTCCGCGATCCGCGCCGCAACAAGGCCCAGGATGCCGGGATGCCAGTCTCTGTGTCCGACCATGATTATCTGCGGCAGCGAGCCGCGCCACCTCTTTTTGACCTGTTCGTCCGCCTGGGTCTCCGCGGTCCTCGTTAGCTTCTGCCGCTGGCGGTTATACTGCTCCATCAGCGCGGCTTGGGCGCGCGCCTTCTCCGGCTCGGTGGACGTGAGCAGCTTGAGGCTGATTGCGGCGTCGTCGAGCCTGCCGGGAGCGTTTAGCCGCGGTATCAGCCCGAAGGCGAGGGCCATAGAGTCCAGCGGCTTTCCCGCGTATCCGGAAACCTCGATCAGTGCCCGAAGTCCCGGACTCCCGGTGCGGTTCATGCGCCGAAGCCCTTCGCTGACGAAGTACCGGTTCTCACCGGTCAGCGGCCCGACGTCTCCCACCGTGCCGAGCGCGACAAGCTCCAGCAGCGCTTCCGGGGGCTTCTTGCCCGCGTCGTCATAGACTGCATGGACGAGCTTGTACGCGAGGCCCACGCCGGTCAGGTGGTCGAAGGGATAGCGGGAGTCGGGGCGGTTCGGGTTGACCAGCGCCTCGGCGGCAGGGTAGGGGGAGTCGTCCGTCATCGTGTGGTGATCGGTGACGATACAGTCGATTCCCAATGACTTGGCGGCCTCGACCTCCGTGTCGGCGTCCGCTCCGCAGTCCACGGTGACCAGCAGCGAGACGCCGCGGTCGGCAAGAGACCGCACCGCGTCGATGTTCAGGCCGTGTCCCTCATACACTCTATCCGGCACATACGGAACGACTCGCGCTCCAAGTTCGCGCATCGCGTTCATCACGACCGCCGTGCCGCTGATGCCGTCTATGTCGAAGTCCCCGAACACGCCAATCGTCTCGCCGTCTGAAATGGCGCGCTTCAGACGCGCGACCGCTCTGTCCATGTCCGGCAGGAGCATAGGATCGTGGACGTCGGACTCGCTTGGAGATAGAAACGAGAGCGCATCCGATCTGGAGGACAACCCTCGGTTATAGAGAAGCTGCGCCTGGCGAGGCGGGAATCCCAGAGACTCGATGACGTCGGCGGGAGCCGTTTTCAGAATAGCCCAGTCCGGCTTCAATTCCGGAGCCTCCGAGCGGGATGTGGGTCTGGAGAGTCTATTCGTCCCACTCCTGGAAGACCAATGAAGCGTTGTGTCCCCCAAATCCGAACGAGTTGCTCATTGCCGATCTGATGCGTCCCCGCTTGGGCATGTGGGGAGTGTAGTCGAGGTCGCATTCCGGGTCCGGAGTCTCCAAGTTGATCGTTGGCGGAATAGCCCACTTGGATAGCGCCAGGACGGTGACAGCCGCCTCCAGCGCTCCGCTCGCCCCGAGGAGATGTCCGGTCATTGACTTCGTGGAGCTTATCGGGATGCGGTACGCCTCTTCGCCGAAGACGGTCTTCAGCGCCATCGTCTCGTACTTGTCGTTGAGCGGTGTGGAGGTGCCGTGGGCGTTGACGTATCCGATCTCCTCCGGCTGTGTTTGGGCCTGCGCGAGCGCCATGTTCATAGCTCGCGCCGCTCCTTCGCCTTCTGGGGCAGGCTGGGTGATGTGGTAGGCGTCGGCGGTTGAGCCGTATCCGGTCATCTCGGCGATGGGTTGCGTACCGCGACTGATCGCCGAGTCGAGGCTTTCCAGCACAAGGATCGCGCCTCCCTCTCCGAGCACGAAGCCGTCTCGGTCGGCGTCGAACGGACGCGATGCCTTCTCAGGCTCGTCGTTTCGCTTGGAGAGCGCATGGCAGGCGTTGAAACCGGCGACGCCAATCGGGCAGATCGCGGCTTCCGACCCGCCGGTGAGCGCGACATCGACGTCGCCGCGCCGGATCGCCTCGAAGGCCTGGCCGATAGTGTCCGCCGCGCTGGAGCAGGCCGACACCGTGCTGTAATTCGGCCCCTTTGCGCCGAGCAGCATCGAGACTTGCCCGGATGCCATGTCTGGCAGCATCATAGGCACCAAGAACGGGGAGATTCGATTCGGCCCGCGTTTGCCGAGGACTCCCACCTGGTCTGACAGGGTGATGATGCCGCCGATGCCGCTGGCGATCATCACGGAGACGCGATCTCCGTTTTCGGGGCCTATCGCGATGCCCGCATCGTCCACGGCCTCAAGCGTGGCTCCGGCGGCAAGCTGTACGAACCTGTCCATACGCCGCGCCTGTTTTCGCCCGACGATGCCTTCGGGGTCGAAGTCCTTGACCTCGGCGGCGATGGTGGTGCCGTAGCCATCGGGGTCGAACGCGGTGATTGGCCCAACGCCGGACTCGCCCGCGACTAAGCTCTTCCAGGTCGATCCGGTGTCAAGACCGAGCGGGCTGACTATACCCACCCCGGTAACGACGACTCGATTTGGGATCATGGGGGGAACCCTCCAAGGGGGAACGCGCCCCCATTCGTATTCAGAGAAGGATTATAGCAGAATAGAGGCCGGGGGTTGGGGCGCGGCTAGGGTCTGGTAAGTTGTGTCAGTTTAGGAGGCGAAGTTGAGTCGTATAGATTTTGAAGGTGCGACAGGGAATAGGGTAATGGCTGTTGCGAACGGATGTCAATGGCGTCGGGGGCGCCCAGATAGCATCCCTTGGGTACTGATGCGCTTCGCATGATACTATATGAACCCAGAAAGGGCAGGGAAGTGATCGAACTACCGACGGCACGGCCCACGGTCAGGCTCGAAACGCACGGCTGCAAGCTGAACCAGGCCGACACTCAGACGTTGGCGCGGCAGCTTGCGAGCGCGGGGTACAGCGTCGTCCCTGAAACCGAGCCTGCCGACGTTTACGTGTTGAATAGCTGCACGGTCACGCACGTCGCCGACCGCAAGGCGAGGCAGGCGGCGCGCGCTGCCAGAAGGCAGAACCCGAACGGCGTCATCATCGTCACCGGGTGCTACGCTCAGCGCGCGCCGGACGACCTGCGCCACATGCCGGAGATCGACCTGGTGGTCAGCAATACCGGCAAGCCGTCTCTGCCTCGATTGATCGAGGGTCTGTCCGGCGGTCCTGCGACCGCCTGCGCTGTCGGAGACGACGAGTTCCCGTCGTCAGTAGTCAGCATCCGCTCCCGCGCGATGATAAAGATACAGGAGGGATGCGATCAGGTCTGCGCCTACTGCATCGTGCCGAAGGTGCGCGGACGTGAACGGAGCATACCCCTCGACGAGATAGTTCACGCCGTCAGAGAGAGGGAAGAGGTCGGCTGCAAAGAGGTCGTGCTGACCGGAACGCAACTCGGCTCATACGGATTCGACCTAGACGGCGTGGACATCCGGGGGCTGGTCGAGACGCTCTTGCGGAGGACGTCCGTCCCCAGGATACGAATCTCATCGCTCCAGCCTCAGGACATTTCAGACGGCCTGCTTGCTCTCTGGTCCGACCAACGCCTTTGTCCGCATTTTCACGTACCGCTCCAGAGCGGCAGCGACGCTATTCTGAAAAAGATGCGCCGCAGATATACCGCCGCCGAGTTTCTCGACTCGGTCCAACGGATCAAGCGCGCGATTCCAGGCGTCGCGGTGACGGCGGACGCCATCGTCGGCTTCCCCGGCGAGACCGATGACGACTTCCGTCAAACGCTGGATACCTGCCAATCTGCCGGTCTCGCTTCGGTCCACGTCTTTCCGTACTCCATTAGGGACGGGACCAGCGCCGCCTACTTCGACGGTCAGATCGAGCCGAGGGTCAAATCACGGCGGGTCGGGCTGCTAACCGAGATCGCCGACCGGATGGCGCGCGATTTCAGAAAATCCTTCATTGGAGACACCCGTCCCGTTCTGTGGGAGCGAACGACGCTTTCAGATGATGGGGAAACCGTCTGGACGGGGCTTACGGACAACTACTTGCGCGTTAGGACGTCCGCGAAGTCCGACCTCGCCAACCGAATAACGCCTGCCCTAATCGAGTCCCTAGACGGCAGCGCCTTGACCGCGCGGGTCGTACATTCGGATTCACGCCTCTAATTCGCCCAACCAAAAGGCCCCGCGTCGTAAGCATCGAGCGGGGCCGTCGTTCTCTGCGTTAGCGGCGCTGCCGCGTCAGACATCTACGGGAACGAGCTGCGGTATCCCGCCCCGGTCATGAACGTATGCCGCATTGCAGTCCGTGCCGTGCCCGAACACTATCATCCACCCCTCATCGACGGCCATCTCCACAAGTTCGCGCTTCTGGACCAGCGTATCGTTCGGAAACTCGGCCGTCGCCTGGATGTGGTGCAGGGGAAGATGGAACGGAGTCGGAATCAGGTCCCCCGCGAAAGCGATCCGCTCGCTCCCGTACTCTATGAAGACCAGTTGGTTGCCCTTCGAAGGCCCTTGAGTGAGCTTTACGGTTAGTCCTGGAATAATTTCGTCTTCGTCTTGGAGAAATCTAATCATATCGCGCTCGAACAGCGGCCCGAAGTCCTCTTCATAGAACGACTCAGAGAACCTCTCGTTTGGAGCGTGCGCGGCGTCCCATGACGATTTCTGCATCATGTAAACGGCTTTGGGGAACATGGGAATCGGGGTGTGGCTGCGGTCCAACTTGGTGCATCCGCCGCTGTGATCGTAGTGCAGGTTGGTCAGAACCACTATGTCGATGTCGCGCGCGGTCAGGCCGTGCGACTTCAGGCTCTTGATGAGCTTGTTTCCGTTCAGGCTGAAGTCCTCCTTCATCTCGATCATCCGCTTGCTGCCCGCGCCCGTGTCGATGAGAACGTTCACCTCCGGCGTCGTGACCAGCATCGAGTTCAGGCCGAGCCTGACCCGGTTCCTGCTGTCGGGCTTCATAAACTGCTCCCAATGGCTTCTGGGAAGCTGGCCGAATACCACGCCGCCGTCCACTTTGAGCGTACCGTCCTTGATCAGATTGATAGATATGTTGCCAATATCCATGTACAACCTCAGGTTCTTCTGAATACGCGCCGCCAAACGTGTGTGTGTATCGCAAACCACAGAATGTTGGGGCATTCCTCCAGCGGCCACACCCAACCAACTCTAAGGCCGGGTTGGTTGGATGTCAAGCGTGAGAAGGTTTATACTTTGTTCAAAAAAGGGCGAAACTAATGTATGTACAGTCCGATTATTGAAAAATAGTTACTGAATCCGCTTTTCATTACGATTTTCGCAATCGGCTTGTGCGTCACGTTTTCGGAATTACTCGGAGCCGTAACTGACTCTGGCGCGAATATCCAACCGCATCATCTTCAAGCGGCGTGTGTATGACGATTTCGGCGCTGTCCTATCGGAGGCTCTCGACAGTCTGACGGAACGCCTCCAGCGTCCGGTCTATGTCCTCGTCGGAGTGTGCGGTCGATACGTAGAACTTCGTCGCGCCCTTGAATACCCCGCGCTCCAGAACCCCGGAGTTGAACCGCGCCGCCAAATCCGCGTCTGCGAGCAGGGTCGAACGATAGTCGATGACCTCGCGCTCCGTGAAGAAGACGTCGAACAACACCGACTCTCCCGTGACTCGCGCCGGGACCTCCGCCTCGTCGAGCATCCTCTGGAGACCGTCCTTAAGTCTCGCCCCCTTGACCCGCATCGCTTGGTACGTCCCCGGCCTGCGCAGCAATTCGAGCGTCTTGAGTCCGGCGACCGCGGCGACCGGATTGCCGCTGAGCGTACCGATCTGCGGCAAGAAGTCCTCCGAAGGCACAGACCCGCCGTCCAGGTGCGCCATGACGTCATCCCGCCCCGCAACCGCCGTCAGCGGGAATCCGCCCGAGACCGCCTTGCCCAGCGTGCATAGGTCCGGCGTGACGCCGTAGAACTCCTGCGCGCCGCCGTAGGCGAATCTGAAACCCGTCACTATTTCGTCGAAGATCAGCGGGATTCCAAACTCGTCGGTCAACTCCCTTAGCCCTTGCAAGAACCCGGGTAGGGGAGGGATCAAACGCTGGAAAGGCTCGACTATCATCCCGCCGATTTCGTCGTGGCGCCTCTCTACGATCCGGCGCGTCGTCTCTAAGTCGTTGAAAGGCGCGATCAACACCTCGTCCCGAACGGACCGCGGGATTCCCGCCGAGTCCGGTACCGCCGACGGAAACTCCGCTGGCTCCGCTGGCCCCATGCTCATGAGGGCATAGTCGTTCATGCCGTGAAAGCCGCCCTCGAACTTCAGGATCTTGTCCCTCCGACGATATGCTCTCGCTGCTCTCATCGCATAGAGCGTCGCCTCAGACCCCGTCGAGCTGAATCTAACCTTCTCCGCGCACGGGACGGCGTTCACAATCTCCTCCGCCAGCATTATCGCGGCCTCGTTCTCTCCGAAGAACGTAACCCCCTTGGAAAGCTGCTCTCCCACCGCCTCCACGACCTCCGGGTGGCTGTGGCCCACGATCATCGGCCCGGATCCCAGCAGATAGTCGATGTACTCATTGCCGCTGGTGTCCCAGATCCGGCTTCCTTCCCCACGTTCGATCACGATGTCGTAGTTCAAATTGCCCAGACTGCCGCCCGGAAGGACGCGATGCGCCCGTTCGACAAGTTGCCGTTCTCGTTTAGACTGTACTCGGGCCAATTCAGGCGCTCCCGGCGATCGGAGTCATGGGGATTTTGAACTCGACTCCACGCCCGCGCGATTATATCAAAGCTCCCATGACACGCGCGATTGACTGAACGTATAATTGGCCCAGCAACCCAGCGAGGAGCCGCCATCATGCAGATCAACGTAGTCCAGGGCAACATCGCCCAGCGAGACGACCCCGCGGTCGTCGTCAACCTCTTCGAAGGCGTCACCCACCCCGGAGGCGCGACCGGCGCTCTCGATAGTGCCCTCGACGGCGCAATCACCGACCTCATAGCCCAAGGCGACGTCACCGGCAAGAAGGGCGAGCTTACCCTTATCTACTCACTCGGGCGCATCCCGTCGCGTCGGGTCGTTGTGGCAGGCCTGGGCAAGAGCGACTCGTTCGACTCAGGCGTCGCCCGTGAAGTACACGCGGACGCGGCCAGGTTTCTTCGCTCGAAGGGCGTCAGCAGCTACGCGACTATACTTCATGGAGCGGGCATCGCCGGCCTCGACGTCAACCAGTCGGCTCTCGCCGCCGCCGAGGGAATCGTGCTCGGTCTCTACTCATTTGACAAGTACAAGACAGACTCCGACTCAAGCGAGATCGAGGCCGTCAACGTCGTCGAGTTCGACGAAAGCAAGCTCGCTCCCGCTCGGACTGCCGTGGAGCGCGGCTGCGCGATCTCCGACGCCGTCAACCTCGCCCGCGATATGGGCAACGAACCGGCCAACTATATGACCCCGACCCGCATGGCTGAAATCGCCTTGGAAGTCGCCTCGGACTGCGGAATGTCCATCACGGTTCTCGAACGGGAAGACATCGAGGCCCTCGGAATGGGCGCGTTCGCCGGCGTCGCCCAGGGATCCGAGGAGCCGCCCAAATTCATCGTCATCAAGTACGACGGCGATCCCGACAACCCAGACAACAACCTCGGACTCCTCGGCAAGGGCATTACCTTCGACAGCGGCGGACTGGACATCAAGTCCGCCTCCGGGATGCTCACGATGAAGGGAGACATGTCGGGCGGAGCTTCAGTCATCGCCGCCATGAAGGCCATCGGATGGCTCAAGCCGCGCGTCAACGTATGGGGAATCGTTCCCTCTACCGAAAACATGCCCGGCAGACGCGCCCAACGGCCCGGAGACGTCGTCCGCGTCATGAACGGCAAGACGATCGAAATTGGAAACACCGACGCCGAGGGCCGACTCGTCCTGGCCGACGCCCTCTGCTACGCTGTCAGCCACAACATCGGCAGGATCGTCGACGTCGCCACCCTCACGGGAGCCATCAGAATCGCCCTCGGCGATGGGGCCACCGGACTGTTCGGAAACGACCAGGACTGGCTCGACCGCGTCGCCGACGCCGGTGACAGGGTGGGGGAGCGAATGTGGCAGATGCCGACATTCTCCTCATACAAGTCCCAGTACAAGAGCGCCGTCGCCGACATCAGGAACACCGGAGGCTCGGCCGCCGGAGCCAGCATAGGCGCGCTCATAATCGGAGAGTTCGCCGGAGACGCCAAGTGGGCGCACCTCGACGTCGCCGCAACCTCCAGGGGCCGCAAGACCGCGGGCATCAACCCAGCCGGCTCAACCGGCGTACCGGTCAGGACACTGGTAGAGCTGACCGAAAGCCTGGCCGCCTCAGGAAATTGAACATTGACCAAACTTGTGATAGTATGACCTCAACCTATGTGGAGCCTGACACGTTGACTTCATCCTCTCGGTGGACATTTATCACCAACCACGGCCTTGTGCTCAGTTACATCTCCCACAACTCGACCAGCACGGCGAGGGAAATAGCGCAGTATATCGGCGTCACTGAGCGTACTACGCACAAGATAATCTCCGACCTCGAAGAGGCTGGATACATCACCAGGCGCAAGTCCGGACGCAGAAATGTGTACAGCGTGGACCCCAGCCTGCCGCTCCGTCACCACACCAAGAAGGACATCATCGTCTCCGAACTCCTCGAGGCGCTCACCGCCCAGGACCTCCACGAGATCATGGAACCTCATGAAGGAACGGACTCTGCTTAAACTGAGTCCACCGAAATCCACCACCTAATACCCGGATGCCGGTAGGAGCGCGGGCGTCTCGCTCGCACCCGCCAAGCCTACAATACCATCGCTAGGCGGTGGATCTGGGGTCCGGCGCCACATCTTCATTGACCCCCAAACCCGCGAGCGCTAGACTTTTATGTGTCCGAGGTGAGCGTGGCCAAGTGGTAAGGCGCCAGGTTGTGGCCCTGGAGATCGAGGGTTCAAATCCCTTCGCTCACCCCACTATTCAATCCTCTATCTATCCACACGGATTCGATGACCCCAATCCATTCACCCGACAGGCGTATGCCCTGATGCCCACAGGCCTCCGATCCGTGGAGACGCTGCGCCGCGGCCTCGGCTCTCGCAGATTTCACCAATTCGCCCAACAACTGCTAAACTGAGTTGGTCGCTCTCATAGTTGACGCGCGCCCGTAGCTCAGCGGACAGAGCGCTGGTCTTCGGAACCAGATGTCGCAGGTTCGAATCCTGCCGGGCGTGCCACCGCGCCGCTACTCAGCCCAGAACGCCGCGCCCACCATCCCCGGCCCTATGTGAGACCCCATCGCGGGCGTAAACTCGCTCACGTACAACTCGGCGCAATCGAACCGCTCGCTCACCACCCTCTCAAGCTCCAGTGCCCGCTCCTCCGCTTCCGCGTGCATCAAGATCGCGTGTACCTTCGACGCGCCCACGCGCTCCGCCATCTGGTCCACCATGCGCGACATCGCCTTTTCGGTCGTCCGCGGACGACCGAGCCTGACCACCTTCGACATCCGCAGCTCGAACAGCGGCTTCAGATTCAGCGCCGACACCCCCACGTGCGCTATGGCGGGTACACGTCCGCTTTTCCACAGGTAATAGAGCGTGTCCACGAATGCCAGAAGGCGTACACGGTCCCGCACTGCCAGCGCGACGCTCTCCGCCTCCGAAATGCCGCCGTCCGCCGCCTTCAGCGCCTCCCACGCCACCAGCCCCTGGCCTCCCGCCGCGCTGTGAGAGTCCACCACCCGCACCTCGAAATCCGGGTTTAGCTCAGCCAACTGCGCCTTTGCCGTCTCAGCCGACGCGCGCGTCGAGCTAAACACCTCCGATACGGTTACGCACACCGCCGCCGATGCCCTCTCGGAAACCGATTTGAATGCCTCCATGAAGTCCCCAGGCGTCGGCGCCGAAGTCGTTGTCCGGCCCGCGTGCCTCCGCTGAATTCGATAAAACTCGCCGGGCGATATATCCACTCCGTCCTTGTACACCGATTCGCCGACGTGCAGGCGCATCGGCGCCGTGACCCCAAGAGGGTTCTCATCGAACGCGGGCGGCACGCACGCGCCGCTGTCAACGACGACCGCAACGCCGCCGGGTCGTGGGTTGGGCATCGAACAGTCCATTGGCGACCTTCTGCGCCTTTGCGTCCATTTCCGTTCCGACTAAAGCGGTGGCGGTATCATATTATGGTGATGACGAAGTACGCCACATAAGAAGCGGGAAATCGGCGATGCTCAGCCCCGGCTCTCTTGTATGTCAGGGGTGACGGCGGTACATGCCGACCAAGATGATACATGCTCGAAACCCAAAACCAAATTGAACCGCCCTCCGTTCCTCATGTAAAATCAGCCGACGGGGGACTCCAACTTGGAAACACGCTTGATCGACAGGCTGAATCACATGCGCGATCTCAGCCCCGCCGATACAGACTACAACCTCAGCATTGCGGCGCGCGCGGAACGCCGCCTCGCCGAAGCCGGGTTCCGCCGACTCGAAACCCCCGTCATCGAGCGCACCGATCTATTCGTCAGAAAGTCCGGCGGTGAGGTGTCGAGCAGCCTGTACACCTTCTCCGACCCCGGCGGCATCAGCGTCAGTCTCAGACCTGAATTCACGCCGTCCGTAATCAGGTGGTTCATCGAGAACCGCCCCGACCAGCGCCGCTACCGCTACTCGGGCCCAGTATTCCGCTACGGAGGCGCGCGCGGAGGCAGGTTCCGACAGTTCCACCAGGTGGGAGGCGAGTTGCTGGGAGCGCCGGGCGCTGAAGGCGACTCCGAAATCCTCGGCGTCGCGCGCCGATGCCTTGAAGCCGGAGGTGTCGCGGACTGCGTCCTGCACCTCGGGCACATCGGCGTGATACGCGACCTCCTACGCGCGGTCGGCCTATCCGAGCAGACCCAGATGTTTATCGTCGCCAACATAGACGACATCGCCGCGGGCGCCGGCTACGAAGGCCCGCTTGTCGAAAAGGCGACAGCCGCCGGACTCGTGGCCGACTCGGCCAGTGCCCTGACCGGCATGACCGATGTGCCCAATACCGCCCTTCCGGTGCTCGACGCGCTCCAGCAGACGGTATCCGGCGCTACCGGCAGGCGAAGCCCCGAGCAGATCATGTCCCGGCTCGTTGGCAGGGCAAGGCGCGCCTCCTCCAAAAGCGAGTTTGAAGAAGCGGCGGGCAGCGTTGCTCGGCTGGTGGCGGTCAATGGCTCTCCGTCCGAAGTGGTAGCGGAAGCTGATGCGATTCTGAGAGACTGCGAAGCCTCGCTCGCCAGCCTGAATAGCCTCGAATCCACTCTCGAAGCCGTCACTTCGGACGGATGGAACGAGTCCTCGATACGGCTCGACCTAGCCTTCGTCAGGGGAATGGCTTACTACACCGGGGCCGTCTTCGAGTTCCTGCCTCCCAACAACCCCAAATCCCCCTCTCCACCTAAGGGAGAGGGCAGGGGTGAGGGTGAACCCAAAACCCTCAACTCCACATTCCCACTCGGCGGCGGAGGACGATACGACGACCTCGTCAGGGCCTTTGGCGGCCCGGACATGCCCGCCTGCGGCTTCGCCCTCAACATAGACGAAGTGGCATGGACCGCCCGCCGGCGCGGAGAGCGGGGGTAGGGGATGGAACCTCAAATCCTGCGGCTTGCATTGCCCAGCGCCGGAGCGCTCCATGAACCTTGCATGGCGTTCATGAGGTCGTGCGGCCTAGCCATATTCCGAAGCAGCTCCCGCCGATACAACGCCGAAGTCCCGTCACTGCCCGAAATGTTGGTTATGTTCCAGCGCGGCTCCGACATCACCTCCAAAGTGGACGAGGGAAGCATCGATCTCGGCATCGTCGGCAAAGATCAGTTCCTCGAAAACCGCCGCGAAGACGGCGACACGAGGGTTATCATAGACGAGCTCGGATTCGGACGCAGCAGCCTCGTAATTGCCGTACCCGACTCTTGGGTGGACGTGTCTTCGATCTCAGACCTTGCCGAGATCTCCATAGAGTTCAGAAATCGCGGCCAGGATCTCAGGGTAGCCACCAAGTACCCCAGGCTGATCCAGAGGCATCTGCTCGCCAACGGCGTGAGCTACTTCAACCTAATCGAATCGAGCGGAACGCTTGAAGTCGCCCCATCCATGGGATTCGCCGACATCATAGGCGACATCACCGAGAGTGGAGCCACGATCAGAGAAAACCGACTCAAGCAGATAGACGGCGGGACCGCCATCACCTCGCAGGCTTGCGTAATCGCCCGCCGCATGTCCCCGGACCGCGATTCCGGCCTCGTTCTCACCGCGCGCCTGCTTCTGGAGATGATGGAAGCGCACCTCAACGCCAGAAACTACGTCAGCGTCACCGCCAACATGAGAGGGGAGACCCCCGAAGACGTCGCCGAGTACGTGCTGAAGCACCCCGACCTCTCCGGACTCAAAGGCCCAACGGTCGCAAGGGTGTTCTCTCCCGACGGGCAGCGATGGTTCGCGGTGACGATCATCGTCGCTGAGAGCAGGCTCCTCCCGGCCGTGGACCGCATACGCGAAATCGGCGGATCGTCCGTTACGGTGTCCAAGCCGGACTACGTCTTCCAGTCCGAATGTCAGTCTTACAACAGGCTCTTCTGAGCGTCGCGGCGGATACATGCCCAACCTTCCCGTTCACATACAGATCGCTGTCCAGGCCGCCGACATGGTCGGAGCGGACGAGCTCCGCTCCAATCTGGGCTGCTTCTGCTTAGGCTCCACTTCGCCCGACATTCGGGCGATTACCAAGCGCGCGCGCTCCGAGTACCATTTCGTCGAACTCGACTTCAAGACGATAGGGGAGGGTGTAAACGGCATGTTCGCCGCATACCCCGACCTCATGGACGCCGCCGAGCACGACGGCGCCACCCGCGCGTTCGTCGCCGGATACATTGCCCACCTTCTCACCGACGAGACCTACATCGTCAGGATGTTCAGGCCATACTTTGGCGAAGCGGGCGTGTTCGAAGACCGCGCTCTAGCCAAAGTCTTCGACAGGGCGCTCCAACTAGACCTCGACAGGCAGGTGTGGGAAGACGTGCAGCACACCGTTGCGGACGTCGATATGGCTCCCAACAACGTGAGCGTCAACTTTCTTCCACAGTCGGACCTGGTCGCGTGGACCGACTGGGTTTACCGTGTCGTCGAGGGCGGATTCTCTTGGGAGCGGCTGAGATTCATGGCTGGGCGCATCGCCGCGCTCGACGACCCGCATGACGCCCTGGGTGACAACAAAAGTCGTCATCCGGCTCACGAACACGCCGAACGCTTCCTGGACTCCGTACCCGCATCCCTCAAGAGCCTATACGACCTCGTTCCCGAATCGCGCATCTCTGAGTTCAAGTCCGAAGTGACCGACACCGTCGCCGCCGGTCTCAGGGAGTATCTGTCGTGAGAACCGTCAACGGCATAGACTCCGCCCGCCGCGCACTCTCCGAAGGCCGGACCCTAGACCTCGCGTCTGTACCTGCCTCATTCGCCGACACGTCCCGGCGCATATTCGGAGCGCCTCTGACCCCGGCCGAAACGGTCGCCAAGATCATCGACGTGGTCAGAGACGAAGGAGACGCCGGCGTTCTGCGTCTCGCCCACGCCATAGAAGGTTCGACACAGCGAACCCTAGAGGTCTCGCATGAGCAGATTGAAACGGGGGCCGAATTGGTCGATCCGCGCTTGGCGGAAGCCCTCAGACTCGCCGCCGACAGAATACGCTGCTACCACGAGGCCGCGGCCCCGCGCGCTTGGATGGACTTCGGCGCCGGGTACGGCGCGCTTTCGACTCCGTGCGGGACTGCCGGAGTGTACGTCCCCGGCGGCAGCGCGCCATTGCCGTCCACCGTTCTGATGACCGCGATTCCGGCCCGCGTTGCGGGCGTCGAGAACGTTATCCTATGCTCTCCGGCAGGGGAGAGCGGCCTTCCCGATCCGACGGTCCTTGCCGCCGCCCGCATCGCCGGCGTGGACCGCGTCTTCGCCGTCGGCGGAGCGCAGGCCATCGCTGCTATGGCCTACGGTACCGAGACCGTACCCGCCGTCGATATCGTCTGCGGCCCCGGCAACGTGTTCGTCACCCTTGCAAAGAAGATGGTGTATGGAGACGTCGGCATCGACGGACTATACGGCCCGACCGAGACGATGATAGTTGCAGACGAGTTCGCCAACCCCACTCTCTGCGCCGCCGACATGCTCGCCCAGGCCGAGCACGACCCCATGGCCCGCGCGATCCTCGTCTGCACCTCGCAGGCTCTCGCCGACAAAGTTTCGAGTGAAGTCGAGATCCGCTTGCGACGCCTGGATAGGGAGTCCGTCGCCCGCGCCGCAATCGAGGGGCAAAGCTGCATCGCCGTAGTCGAGACCCTCGACGAAGCGATCGATCTGGCTAACTGGTTCGCTCCGGAGCACATGTGCCTGTCGGTCAGCGATCCATGGGCGTGGGTTGGCAGGGTGAAGCACACGGGCGCGCTGTTCATCGGCGAGTTTTCACACGAGGTCCTCGGAGACTACGTCGCGGGTCCGAGCCACGTCATGCCCACGTCGGGAACCGCGAGATTCAACTCCGGCGTGGGCGTTCACACATTTCTGAAATCCATACCCGTAATCGCGCTCAGCGACCAAGACTCCATGGACCTCTCCCAAACGGCGGCCATCGTCGCCCGGGCCGAGGGGCTGACCGCACACGCTGAAGCCGCCGAAATCAGACTGGAGTTGGGCTAGCGCCGCAATCGCAACGTCGGAGACGATAAGCTAATGACCAGGACACGCATAGACAAGCTGATCAGGCCGCATCTGGCCTCCATTCAGACCTACCAGCCCGTGGATCCGCCTGAGCTCCTCGCCGAAAGGGCGGGGATTCCCGCCGAGGACGTCATCAAGCTCAATGGCAATGAAAATCCATACGGGCCATCGCCGAAGGTGCAGGGGGCCGTCGCGCGCGCGCAGCTTCACATCTATCCCGACCCTTTCCAGCGCCGACTCCGCGCTGCCCTTGCGGACTATACCGGATTTCCTGCCGAAAATATCGTCGCCGGAGCGGGGAGCGACGAGCTTATCGACCTGCTTTTCAGGCTTTTCATCCAGCAGGGGGACGCAATTCTCGACTGTGAGCCGACATTCGCGATGTACGCTTTCTGCGCGCGCGTCGCGGGAGGCGGCGTCCGCCTCGTTCAGCGCGACGAGGTTTTCGAGATAGACATTCCAGCCGTCCGCGACGCCATCGACGACTCCACCAAGATCATCTTCATTAGCTCTCCCAACAACCCCACCGGCAACATGGCATCCGAAGAGCAGGTGCGCGACCTGCTGGATACCGGCCTCGTCGTAGTCATAGACGAAGCGTACTACGAGTTCAGCGGCCATACCGTCGCCGGCCTAGTCAGTGAGTTCGACAACCTCGTTGTGCTGCGCACCTTGAGCAAGTGGGCAGGACTCGCCGGACTCCGCATCGGGTACGGCATCATGAACGCCGGACTCGTGGACCACGTCATAGACATCAAATCGCCCTACAACATCAACGTCGCCGCCGAGGCCGCTGCGTTGGCCTCACTGGAAGATGTCGATCTGCTTTTGGGCAACGTCGGCAAGATAGTGGAGAGTAGGGGGATTCTGTTTGACGAGCTGAGCGCCATCGACGGCGTAACCCCTTGGCCGTCGTACGGAAACTACATCTTGTGCCAGATGGACTCTGAAGGTCAGGCCAAGACGATGGTTGATGGTCTTGCTTCGCGCGGGATCTTCATACGTAGCTTCTCGTCTCCCAGGCTTCAGAACCACTTCAGAGTAGCTGTCGGAACCCCAGATGAAAACGCGACATTCCTCAATGCAGTCCAGGATATTGTGTAATGAACACGAAAGACAGAGCATCTAACCTAGAACGCAACACAACCGAAACGCAAATATCGGTGAAAGTCGATATAGACGGGGCGGGTGAGTACAGCGTCGAGGCCGAAAACGGCATGTTCGAGCACCTTCTGGCCCAACTCGCCCGACACGGCCTGTTCGATATCACCATCCGCGCCAAGGGAGACACCGAAACCGGACTGCATCACCTAGTCGAAGACACCGGCATCGTCCTGGGACAGGCCATCTCCCAGGCCATGGGAGACGGCGCGGGAATCAGGCGCGCCGCTCACACCTTCATGCCGCTGGACGAGGCGCTCGCGTTCACCGCCGTCGATTTCGGAGGCCGCGGCTACTCGGTCATCGACGCCGAGATCGGCGACAGCGATCTGAACGGCCTTCCCGGCGATCTGATACGGCATTTTCTGGAATCGCTTGCGAGAGAGGGGAGGTTCAACCTTCACGTCCGCTTGGTATCCGGCGTCAACAACCACCATAAGGCTGAGGCGATTTTCAAGAGCCTCGCTCGCTCGCTTCGCGCCGCGCTTGAAATCGACCCGAGAAGGGCAGGGCAGATTCCGAGCACGAAGGGGACGATAACCGGCTGATCTATTTCTGATTTGGCTGCGCTTCCTCTAGCTCGAAACTGAAATCCTCGATGATCGGGTTAGCCAAGAGTTGCTCGCACATCTGAGATACTTTGCTCTCCGCCACGTCCGCGTCGCTTTCATCCAGCTTGATCTGCATATACTTTCCTGAACGCACGTCTTCCACCGAATCGAACCCCAGTTGACGCAAGCCGCCCCTGATGGTCAGACCCTCCGGGTCGTTGACGCTGGGTTTCAGTTGGATATAGACCTTAGCCAGAAACACGGGCTACCTGGGGAGACTGAATTCCGGCGCGTTGGGCGAGCTCTCGTGCGCGGTGACGAAGGCCCTGATCCGGTCCTCGTCGAACTCGTCAAACTGGTCTATGAACGTCCAGGCTGTCAGCGCGATTCGAGTGTCCATCTCCGGGTACGGACTCAAAATCAGCTTGCCGCCGCGGTCGATCCCCTCCTGTATGAGAGTGGTCAACTGCCCCACAAGCTCCGCGCAGCCCTCGGGGCAGTCGTAATGGACGTTGACGTAGCCGTGCTCCAGATTATGCAGAAGGACTTCATCCTCCAGCGGCTCGTCATAGATTCCCCAGCGCACGGGCGCCAGAGGGTAGTCATAGTGCCATCCCGACGTCGCGGGCTTCGAGTTGTACCCCGGGTGATCGGCGCCGGGCGGGACGTGCTGGGCGCCCTGCTCCGCCACCCGCAGCCCCGGGCCTTCGGGCGCGCCACCTTGGAACAGGCCCTCCAGCGGCAGCCCCTGAATGAACAGCGAAAGTATGAAGGCGGCGAGGACTAACCCAACGACGGTTCCGCCGGCATAGGCGAGCAAACGCCTCCTGCGGCGACGCCTGAGCCGCCGCGCCGCGCGGACCTGTGTCGGACTCATTCGCGAATTCGATTGTCTCGACGCTGATGCCATCTGTTCTCCGCCGCCTGTTGGTGTCTCACTACGATTCTGCTAGACCAGCGTGCCCCCTGTCAATCTGACGAACGCCTCTGCGTATCTCTCGGTGGTCTTGCGGACGACTTCATCGGGAAGTTCGGGGGCTGGCGGCTCGTGGTCCCAGCCCGCTTCGTCGAGCCAGTCCCTCACGAACTGCTTGTCGTAGTTGGGCTGCGACTTCCCCGGCTCGTAGCCGGAGGCGTCCCAGAAGCGGCTGGAGTCGGGCGTAAGCGCCTCGTCTATGAGGGTCAATTCGCCATCCACTGTGCCGAACTCCAACTTGGTGTCTGCGATGATGATGCCCTTTCCGCGAGCGAATTCCCTGGCGAATGAGTACACCTCGATCGTGGTGTCGCGCAGCCTGTTCGCCATCTCCAACCCCACCATGTCGGCTACTTCGTCGAAGCTCATGTTCTCGTCATGGCCCACTTCCGCCTTCGTGGTGGGCGTGAACAACACTTCAGGGAAGGGGTCGCCTTCTCTCATGCCCTCCGGCATTGGTTGTTCCTGCACGGTGCCGGAGCGGCGGTACTCGGACCATGCCGATCCCGTGATGAACCCTCGCACAACGCACTCGACGTCGAACCTCTCGGCCCTCTTGACCACCATCGCCCTCCTGGCGATCTCCTCGGATATGTCCAGGTCCGACCGCTCGGACGCCAGGCATATCAGGTGATTGGGCACAAGGTGCGCCGTCTTCTCGAACCAGAATGCTGATATCTGGTTCAGCACCGCGCCCTTGTCCGGTATTCCGGTAGGCAGCACCACGTCGAACGCAGAGATTCGGTCCGTGGCGACCATCAGCAGCGTATCGTCGTCCAGGGGGTAGGTGTCTCTCACCTTCCCCCGATACAGAAGGTTAGGCATGTCCGTTTCGTGTATCGTCGTCATGTCTCTTGCTCCCTGTGTGATTCGTCAGTCGAGGCCGATCCGCTCGAAGACGTCGTCCACGAACCTGACGTAGTAACCATAGTCGAAAATATCGTCCAGCGCCGAGTCGTCGAGGTGCGCCCGCACGCCCGCATCGCTCCGAATGAGCTCCCGAAAGTCGCGGTCTTCGTCCCACGTGCGCGCCGAGTTTGCCTGCATCGACTTGTAGGCGTCGTCGCGGCTCACGCCTCGCTCGATCAGTTCCAGCATCAGCCGCTGCGAGAACAGCAGGCCGCGAGTAACCTCCAAGTTCTGCATCATCCTATCAGGATACACCCTCATTCCCTCGATGATACCGCCGAACAGGTCGAGGATGTAGTCCAGCGCCATGCAAGAGTCGGGGAGAATGAGCCGCTCAGCCGACGAGTGACTGATGTCCCTCTCGCCCCACAGCGCGACGTTCTCCAGGGCGGTCACGGAATGGCCGCGTATCAGCCTCGCCAGTCCGCAGATGCGCTCGCTGAGTTCGGGATTTCGCTTGTGCGGCATCGAGGACGACCCGGTCTGACCTTCGGAGAAAGGCTCTTCGACCTCCCTGATCTCCGTTCTCTGCAAGCCCCGTATCTCGGTGGCGAACTTTTCCAGCGAGGCGGCCACGACTGCCAGAGTCGTGACGAAATTCGCGTGCCGGTCGCGCTGGATGACCTGGTTCGAGACGGGAGCGGCGCGCAGCCCCAGACGGTCGCAGACGGCAGCCTCTATCTCCGGCGGGACCGTGGCATGGGTGCCGACAGGCCCGGATATCTTCCCGACCGCGATCTCGTCTCTGGCGCGGATCAGCCGGGCCTTGTTCCGGCGCATCTCGTCCCACCACAAGGCCAGCTTGAGTCCGAACGTAGTCGGCTCCGCGTGGACGCCGTGAGTGCGCCCCATCATCAGCGTGTCCTTGTGGCGGCTGGCCTGGACCCCGAGCGCTTCGATGCAGCGTGACGCCTCTTCGATCAGAAGGTCGGCGGCATCGACCATCTGGAGGCTTGTGGCCGTGTCCCAAACGTCGCTCGTGGTCAGTCCAAGATGCAGCCAGCGCCCCTCGGGCCCAAGCTGTTCGGTTACCGAGCGCAGGAACGCCGTCATGTCGTGCTTGGTCTCTCGCAGTACCTCGTTGAGCCGGTCGATGTCGTACCGCGCGGAGGACAATTTCTGAATGTCCTCCGCCGGAATGACGCCCGCTTCGCTCCACGCCTCGCAGACGGCAAGCTCGATCAGGAGCCACTTGTCGTACTTGCTTTGATCTGACCAGACGCGCTTCATTCGCGTTCTGGCATATCGGTCGATCATTTCAATGCACCGTTCCGTTCCCGGATTCGCCGCCTTGGGGTGGGGTTGCAAGGATTGGCGGTGTAGGGGCGGTTCGCGAACCGCCCCTACGGAACACCATCCCGTTAGGTGGCGGATTTGGGCTGTTAGCGGTTCCTGAGGCCCTCCCGGTAGTCGTCGTAAGCCTTCCTGATGGCCTCGTGCTTGCCGCTGAGTATCTGCGCCGCGAGAAAAGCCGCGTTCCGCGCGCCCCAAGACCCGACCGCAACGCAGGCTACGGGTATTCCGGGCGGCATCTGGGCGATCGCGTAGAGCGCATCCACTCCCTTCAGGTCGCTGGAGGGTATCGGGACGCCGATGATGGGGAGCGTCGTCCAGGATGCCATCACTCCGGGCAGTCCGGCGGAGCCGCCCGCGCCCGTGATTATCACCTCGATTCCCCTGTCTCTGGCGGTCTTGCCGTACTCCCGCACCTTGTCAGGGGTGCGGTGAGCGGACATGACCTTTACCTCGTGGTCGATTCCAAACTGATTGAGTACTTCGGCGGCCTCGTCCATGACCGGCCTATCCGAACTGCTGCCCATGATTATCCCTACAAGCGGCATCTGTTCACCTCAAGCGTTCGCTGCAATGTCTTGTCTGAAGAATGCGTTACTGAACCGAATCGATTTTGCTATATCATAAGCGCGTTGGCGCGCTTCTGTCACATCCCGGCCTGTCGCCGCCGCCGTCAGCACGCGGCCGCCGGAGGTCAAGACCATGACCTCGCCGTTCGACGTGGACAGCCGGGCGCCGGCGTGAAACACGACGGCGTCTTCGGATTGGGCGGGCAGGCCGGATATCTCCGCGCCGACCTCATAGCTGCCCGGGTAGCCCTCCGAGGCCATCACCACTCCGACCCAGGGGTCATCTGACCACTCGACGCGCTGACTGCTGAGACAGCCTTCGACCGTGCTGAATGCTATTTCGAGAAGGCCGGAGCGCAATCTGGGCAGGACCACCTGCGTCTCCGGGTCCCCAAGGCGGCAGTTGAACTCCAAAACCTTGGGGCCGTCTGCCGTCAGCATGAGGCCGGCGTACAGCACGCCTCGGTACGGACAGCCGAGCTTGACCATCTGCGCCGCCGTCGGCTCCATGATTGTGGTTCTCACCACCGCCTCCAACTCTTGGTCCCAGAAGGCGGGAGGGCTGTAACTGCCCATTCCGCCCGTGTTCGGCCCCCTGTCTCCGTCGAACGCGCGCTTGTAGTCGCAGGCGGCTGTCATCGGAGATACGAATTCGCCGTCCACGAACGCGAACACGCTAAGCTCCCTGCCTTCCAACCACTCCTCGATCAGGACGGTATCGCCCGCCGCGCCGACGGCTCGTTCGACGAACAGCGAGTCGAGGGCGCGCTCCGCGTCCCGCATGGTCGGGGCCATGATTACGCCCTTGCCCGCCGCGAGTCCGTCCGCCTTGATGACGTAGGGAGGCTGAGCGCTGCTAACGTGCTTCAATGCTTCATCACGATCTGAGAAGACGTCGGCCCTGGCGGTCGGCACGTCCGCAGCCGTCATGACCTGCTTGGCAAACCACTTGCTGGACTCGATACGCGCCGCCGCTTTGGACGGCCCAAAGGCTTTCAGCCCGCGCTCCTCGAACCTGTCCACGATGCCCGCGTCCAACGGGGCCTCCGGCCCGACGATGGTCATATCGACCGACTCTTCCAGCGCGAGCCGTAGAAGGCCGTCGATATCCTCCGCTTGCACGTCATGGTTGGCGCCCAGGGACGCGGTTCCCGCGTTGCCCGGCGCGGCCAGGATTTCGGGCTTGCGCGGTCCCGACGCGAGTTTCCACGCTATCGCGTGCTCGCGCGCGCCGCTGCCTACCACCAGCGCCTTCATGCGTCTTACTCCCACTCGATGGTGCCCGGAGGCTTGCTGGTGATGTCGTAAACGACCCTGTTGACGTTTGGAACCTCGTTTGAGATGCGGCTGGACATCCGCGCAAGCGTATCATACGGAATACGCGCCCAGTCTGCCGTCATCGCGTCGTCGCTGGTAACGGCGCGGATAGCGATCACGTTGCCGTAGGTGCGGTAGTCTCCCGTAACTCCCACGGAGCGCGAGTCTGTTAGGACCGCGAAGCTCTGCCAAGTCTCTCGATACAGGCCGCTAGCCCGGATCTCTTCCATGACGATGCGGTCCGCCTCTCTCAGCGTCTCCAACCTCTCGTGAGTCACTTCGCCGATGATCCTGATCGCCAGTCCCGGACCCGGGAACGGCTGGCGGTGGACCATCTCCTCCGGCAGTCCAAGCTCAAGTCCGACGTCTCTGACCTCGTCCTTGAACAGAAAGCGCAGCGGCTCGACCAGGTCCATTCTCATGCGCTCAGGCAGGCCGCCGACGTTGTGGTGGGTCTTGATCTTCGCGGAAACGCTGTCTCCGGGCGTCTGGCTCTCGATCACGTCCGGGTACAGCGTGCCCTGGGCCAGAAAATCGACGCGGCCCAAGCTCGCGGCCTCCTCTTCGAATACGCTAATGAACTCCGCGCCTATGATTCTGCGCTTTCGTTCCGGGTCGGCGACGCCTCTGAGGGCGGCGAGAAAGCGCTCGCCCGCGTTCACCATCCTCAGGTTCATGGACACGTGGCTCTCGAACGTCTCTCGAACGCTCTCAGGCTCGCGATGACGCATCAGCCCGTTGTCAACGAATATGCAGGTGAGCCGGTCGCCGACGGCCTTGTGAACCAGCGTCGCGGCCACGGCAGAGTCCACGCCGCCGGACAGCGCGCATATCACCTTGCCGTCTCCGACCTGTCGGCGGATCGCGTCCACGGCCTCGGAAACGAAGTTGCCGGGAGTCCAGTCGCCCGCGCATCCGCACAGGTCGAACAGGAAGTTGCGGAGTAGCTCCATGCCCTGGGGCGTGTGGACGACCTCAGGGTGGAACTGGAGGCCCACCCTGTGATTGGCGTCTCCGACGACGGCCACGGGAGAGTTTTCGGTATGGGCCAGTACCCGGAATCCGGGCGGAAGTTCGGTGATGTTGTCGCCGTGGCTCATCCATACGGACATGGGAGAAGGTATGCCTTTGAAAATAGGTTCGGACGGCCCGTTGTGGCGCAGTTCGGCGTGGCCGAACTCTCGCCGTCCGGTCGGCGCGACTTTGCCTCCGAGTTGGTGCGCCATCGCCTGCATCCCATAGCAGATGCCGAGGACGGGCAGGCCGGAGTCGTACACCCAGTCGGGGGCGAGCGGCGCGCCGGGTTCATAGACGCTGGCCGGACCTCCCGAAAGCGCCACGCCCTTCGGATTGAGCGGCTGGACAGTCTCCCAGGGCGCGGAGTGCGGTATCAGTTCGCAGTACACGCCGCACTCCCTTATGCGCCGCGCGATCAGGCGCGAGTACTGGGAGCCGAAGTCGATTATCAGTACCGTTTCCCTGGCCGATGCGGCCGGGGAAGGGGAGCGCTCGACCTCTGCCCGCCGGCGCTGCGGCAACGACTGACCATCCAGTCCGCCGCTGGCCGATGCGGTCTCGATAGAGTCTTCGGGGAACGTCGAAGGCATGAGGTCTAACGGCGGTTAGGCTAGCGCCTGTGTTATATTTGGTCAAGATGCAGATGCAAGAAGAGCCTGTGTCACTTTACTAGGCTCCCCCGCGCGCGAGCGCGAAAATCCCCTCTCCCTGAACATCTCCCAACCCCCAAACCAACCCATCCTGCCAATCCTCCAATCCCGTAAATCCTGCTTCTGACAACATCCCGACCGCCCCCACTGTCATTCCGAGCGCAGCGAGGAATCTAAAATCCCTGAACATCCCCCAATCCCCCAAACCAACCACCATCCCAATCCCCCAACCAACCCATCCTGCCAATCCTCCCCATCCCGTAAATCCTGCTTCTGACAACATCCCGACCGCCCCCACTGTCATTCCGAGCGCAGCGAGGAATCTAAAATCCCTGAACATCCCCCAATCCCCCAAACCAACCACCATCCCAATCCCCCAACCAACCCATCCTGCCAATCCTCCCCATCCCGTAAATCCTGCTTCTGACAACCCCCAATCAGCGAAATCACCCCAATCACAAAAATCACAGTTCAGACCCCTTGACATCCGCTCAAACATTCTCTACACTAACTAACGTACATCCGTCCACCAACCACTAAAAACTAAAAACCAAAAACTAATGACTCAACAAACCCAACAGACACCATCTAACCCGGCCCTCGACTTCGCCAACGCCATCCGCGAGGAAACCGACAACGGTCTCGAACTCATCGAGATCCTACACGACATCGCCCAAGGCAACGACCAGAAGGCCACCCCCAACGACCGCATCACTGCCGCCAACATCCTCGCCGACAGAGGATTCGGCAAATGCCCCAGGCAAATCGACCCCAATCCGGCCCCAACCCCCAAATCCGACGCCAACGACGCCAACGACGTAGGGGCGATTCGCGAATCGCCCTCGGTGCCCGCCGCCAACCCCAGGCCCGTAACCCAAATCAAAGACTCCCTGGACCAAACCCTAGGCCCGGCCCCAACTACCCACTCGCCACAATCTACTAACCACTATTCACAATCCACTATCCACTTCACCATCCAACAACACATCATCGAAATCACCAACAACGGACAGACCATCCGAGACACCCTAAAAGAAATAGCCCGGGCCAAAGACGACCCGAAAGTCACGCCCTACCACCGCGCAAGAGCCGCGCGTATCCTGCTCGACCGTCTCCTCGGAACCGACAGCGCACTCGAAACGAGGACCAAACCCTACGTCCGCCCCGTCAGACAAATCGACCCCGACGACCTGGCCGAATTCCGCGCCAAGCTCCGGCGAATGGAGGACGAGGGCACACTCACACCCTACCCGGACGGTCGCAGAGACAACATAACCGTGCCTGAGATACCCGAATGGTTCGACCCGACCCCCTACCTGGACGAAGCTTCCGAAAAGTTCGAGGCCGACATCAAGATGCGGCTCGAACGACAGAAGGCATGGCCCGCCATCGAAGAACGAAGGCGGAAGAAACTCGCCAAAATCTACCCCTCACACTCCGAAGACGACAAACCGCCGGACCCATGAACATGACGACCGCCGAAAACCTTATACCAAACATAATCAACCGTCTGAGCTGGCTCCCATACGCCCAGCGTGTGGCAGTCCTCGACGCCTATCTAAACGCGCTCGAAAAACATGACCGACTCAGGCTCCAACACTTTTGGCCCCTCCACGCCCGGCCGGACCAACTCCCGCCGCCCGGCAACTGGAACACCTGGCTGATACTCGCCGGACGTGGCTTCGGAAAGACACGCACAGGCGCCGAATGGGTCCGAGCTCAGGTCGAAGACAACCGCGCCCGGCGAGTAGCCCTCGTCGCCCGATCGCTCGACGAAGCCCAATCCGTCATGATCGAAGGCGAGTCAGGCATCCTAAATACCTCACCGCCCTGGCACATGCCCATCTACGAACCGTCCAAGCGAAAACTCACATGGCCCAACGGAGCCCGAGCCCTCATCTTCTCCTCACACGAACCCGACCAACTAAGAGGCCCACAATTCGACGCCGCATGGTGCGACGAACTCGCCTCATGGCAGTACCCCAACCAGACCTGGAACAACCTCAACTTCGCCCTCCGACTCGGGCAGCCCCCTAAGTGCGTCGTCACCACCACGCCCAGGCCCATCGAACTGATCAGAAGCCTGCCCGTCAGCCCAGGCGTCCACGTCACACGCGGCTCAACCTTCGACAACCGCGACAATCTCGCCCCATCCTTCTTCAACGGCATAATCGAACGCTACGACGGCACGCGCCTCGGACGACAGGAAATCCACGCCGAACTCGCCGACGAGTACGAAGACGCCCTCTGGAAACGCGAGTGGATAGAAGACGCCCGACTCGCGAACCACCCGCCCGTAGCCCGCATCGTCGTCGCCATAGACCCCGCCATGTCCGCCAAGCCCAGCAGCTCCGAGACCGGAATAGTCGTCGTCGGCGCCGACATGCACCGCGAACATGCCTACGTCATCGCCGACGAGTCCGGCCGGCTCACCCCCCAGGGCTGGGCGATGCGAGCCGTCCACCTATTCGACAAGTTCAATGCCTCACGCATCATCGCCGAAGACAACGCCGGCGGAGACCTCGTCAAGTCCACCCTCAAAGCCGCCGTCCCCCGCTCTCTCCCCTACAAGGGCATCAAGGCCCGGACCGGCAAATACCTACGCGCCGAACCCGTAGCCGCCCTCTACGAACAGGGACGAGTCCACCACATAGGCCGCTTCCCCGAACTCGAAGACCAGATGTGTACCTGGTCCGCCGAACTTGGACCCTCCGGCTCCCCCGACCGCGCCGACGCCCTAGTCCACGCCATTACCGAACTGATGATAGAACGAATACCAATCAAAATCTGGGTCTAAACCCCCATTGGGAGCGCAAAAATCCCCTCTCCCTTGAGGGCTGACAAGGGTAGGTAAATGCAAAAACAACCACGAATATCAATCAACAGGCCCCCTCTCCCTCTGGGAGAGGGTTGGGGTGAGGGTGAATACCTACCCCTTTAAGCTCCCTTGAGGGAGAGGGCTAGAGCCTGCCCCGTACTACGATACGGGGGTGAGGGTGACACGCCCACAACCGCCAAAGCTGAATATCGAGCAATCCTTACCCCTTTGTGTCCTTGCGCCATTGCGTTAGATTCGACGCCTACCAAACTGACACAGGTTCATGCAAGAACAAAAACAACACCCCAACCCATCCGAATCCATAGACGACGCCGTCTCCGCGCTCTCCGCGGGGGGCGTCATCGCCGTCCCGACGGATACGCTGTACGGCATCGCGGCGGCGGCTCTGGACGAGGCCGCCGTGCAGCGCGTGTTCGACGTGAAGCAGCGGGGGCAATCCAGCCCGCTGCCGTTGTTCGTCTCCGGCGTCGAAGGCTTCGATGAGTTCGGTCGCCGCGTCCCAGACGTTGCGCGGGAGCTTGCCGCCGCTTTCTGGCCGGGCAAGCTGACCATCGTCGTCGAGAGGTCGCCCATCGTGCCCGACATCGTTACGGGCGGTCTCGATACGGTCGGCCTTAGGGTCCCGGACCACCCGGTTCCCAGGGAGATCGTGGCGCGGCTGGACTCTCCGATCACCGCCACCAGCGCGAACGTCAGCGGCCAGCCGCCTCTGACGTCCGCCGATCAGGTCTTCCGGCGCCTCGGAGACCGTCTGGACCTGGTGATAGACGGCGGACAGTTGCGCCCGTCGGAGCCGTCAACGGTGATCGACGTTACTCATACTCCGTGCCGGGTACTGAGACAGGGCGCGGTTGCGCCGCATGAGATTGAGCAAGTGACAGGGATTAAGGTTGCGGTGTAGAATCGAGTCAGGTTCAGATTGAGGGTGTCTCTTGCGCTCCGACGCCGGACTCGAACAGTACAACTCAATGGTGGACGCCGAGCTCGAAAGGGTGATGGCGGGCCGCGACTTGCCGCTCTACTCGATGATGCGGCATCACCTCGGCTGGCCGGACTCCGAGGGAACTCCGGCGGCGGCCATGCCCCGCAATCTGGGCGCGCTGTGCCTCGCTTCATCCGCGTCGCTGGGTGGGACCGCCGAACGCGCGCTCCCGACGGCAGCGTCCATTGAGTTAGTCCAGAACTTCTGCGAAATCCACGACGACATTCAGAGCGGCAAGGTCGGACGCAACGACCGCGACTCTGTCTGGTGGAAATGGGGGCCGGCGCAGGCGATAAACGCGGGTGACGGTATGCACGCCCTGGCGCGGCTCGCGCTGTTCGGACTGCGGGACCGCGGCGTGGACTCCGAAGGAATCTTCGAGGCGGTAAAGCTGCTGGACAAGGCGGGACTGGAGACCTGCGAGGGCCGTTTCGTCGATCTGGAAGCGCAGGAGCGGCTCGACATGACCTCCAAGGCGTACCTGGAGATGGCGTCGGCCAAGACCGGATCGCTGTACGCCTGCGCCATGGAGTTCGGCGCGCTGGTCTCAGGTGCGCGCGAGGATGTGAGGAGCGCGATGGCGGCCTCTGGTCGAAGCCTTGGGATTGCGGTACAGATCACAGAAGACCTGCGGCAACTCACCTCGACCACGGACGCGGACGCCGCTCCATCCGACGATTTCATGAACAAGAAGAAGCTGTACCCGGTCGTCAGGGCGTTCGAGATGGCGTCTCCGTCGGAACGGCGAGCGTTGGGAGACCACTACTTCAAGCGCGTCCTGGAGCCGTCGGACGTTCGGGGCGTCTCGGCAATCGTAAATGAGTTGGGAGCGGCCGACGAAGCCAGGACGGTGATAGAGCTCAGGCTCGCCGAAGCCTGCGAAACGGTCGCCGCCGTCGCCGGACCGGACTCCGAGGTCGAGGGAATCATGAGACTGTTGGCCGGAGTAGGGTAGTGCGACGCAAGCGAAGCGTGTTCGACCTGAGTCCGGCGCGCGGCCAGAGAGCGCTTGTGAGAACGGACTACAATGTCCCGTTCACGAGCGACGGTCGCATCTCCGACGACCAGCGCATATCCGAGTCGCTGCCCACGATACGGTTCCTGCTGGAGCGAGGCTGCCGCGTCGTCGTCTGCTCGCACAGAGGCCGGCCGCGCGGGACACGGAACGAGGCGCTCTCGATGGCCCCCATCGCCGACCGCCTAGCCGAGATGATCGGGCGCGAAGTCAATCTCTGGGAAGGCGCAATAGGCGAAGACCTCGTCCGCGCTGTCCACCGTATGAGTCCGGGCGATGTGGTGATTCTGGAAAACATCCGCTTCGACCCCGGAGAGGAGGCCAACGACCCCGAATTCGCGCGGAATCTCGCCCGAATCGCGGACGTGTACGTGAACGACGGTTTCGGCGTGGCTCACCGCGAGCACGCATCCACCGCGGGCGTGGCCCGTTTTCTCCCCTCGGCCGCCGGAATGTTGATGCAGAGAGAGATCGAAGCTCTCCAAAGAGTCATCGACAGCCCCAGGCGTCCATTTGCGGTCGTAATCGGTGGAGCCAAAGTGTCGGACAAGATTCGCGTCATAGACAACCTAGCCGACGCCGCCGACGTGGTCATGATCGGCGGCGGCATGGTATCCGCCTTCTTGAAGGCGCGCCGCCCTCTCAATGCCGCTCCGGACGACGCTGACGCTGATGAAGTTAGGCTCGCGCGCCGCATACTTGGCCGCGCCGCATCAGGCGGGTGCGAGATACTGCTGCCGACGGACGTGGTCGTCTGCGAGAGCTTGCGCCCGGACTCGGAAGCCACGACTGTCTCGTCAGGCTCGATTCCGGGCGGCTGCCTTATCGCGGACGTCGGCCCGGAAACGGTGTCTAAATATGGCGAGAGACTTTCCGAGGCCAGGACAGTGGTCTGGAACGGGCCAATGGGAATCTTCGAGTGGCCGCAGTTCTCGAACGGGACGACGGGCTTGGCGCGCGCGATCGCGGGTGTCGAGGGAGCGCACACCGTAACCGGAGGAGGTTCGACCGCCGCCGCCGTCCGGTCGCTCGGACTTGAGGAGAAGTTCACACACCTATCCACAGGAGGGGGGGCGGCGCTGGAGTACTTGGAAGGTCGGGAGTTGCCGGGCATAGCCGCGCTGGACGACGCGCCGGACTGTGACAACGACCGGCGTGAATCGAATCGCCCGCTCCAATCCTCGGCGAGCGCCCCGATATGATAGATTTCCCGTATCTGAAAGACGTATGCCGCCGCACCGACTCGCGGATCGTCCTGCTTGTGGTTGATGGCCTCGGCGGACTGCCGCACCCGGTGACGGGCAGGACGGAGTTGGAGACTGCCGCCATCCCTAATCTCGACGCCATGGCGCGGCGGAGCGCGTGCGGCGTGACCACGCCCGTCGCGCCCGGAATCACTCCCGGAAGTGGCCCCGGACACCTCGCCCTCTTTGGATATGACCCGCTCAGGTACTCGATAGGCCGCGGAGTCCTGGAGGCGCTCGGCATCGGACTGGATTTGGGTCCCGACGACGTCGCGGTCAGGTGCAACTTCTGCACGGTTGACGCGGACGGGCGGCTGATAGACCGTAGGGCAGGGCGGATCGCCACTGTCGAGTCGGCGCCGCTCGTGGAGCGGCTGTCGGAGGTATCCATACCCGGAATCGAAGTCATCGTGAAGCCCGTTCAGGACTACCGCTTTGTCGTAGTCTTCAGGGGTGACGGTCTCGGCGACGGAGTCCGGGATACCGACCCGCAGCAGACCGGAGTAGGGCCATTGGAACCGGAAGCAGCTTCCGAGTGCTCGGTGTCCACCGCACGGTACGCCGCTGAGTTCGTCCGCGCCGCGCGTGACGTACTCAGCGCTCGACAGACCGCCAACATGATTCTAATGAGAGGATTCTCAAAGATGCCAAGCTGGCCGCGCTTCCCGGAGGCATACAACCTCTCCGCCGGGGCCGTCGCCGCCTATCCAATGTACCGGGGAATCGCCAGCCTCTTGGGAATGACCGTTATCCCAACCGGCGAAGACTTCGACGCCGAGCTTGAGACCGTGGCCGCACACCTGAACCAATTCGAGTTCGTTTTTCTCCACTACAAGCCGGCTGACGCGGCAGGGGAGGACGGCGACTTCGATGCTAAGGTACGCTCTCTGGAGGCTCTCGACGAACGAATACCGACCCTGCTCGACCTGGGCGCGGACGTGACCGCCGTCGCCGGCGACCACTCCACGCCCTCCATCCTTGCCGCGCACAGTTGGCACCCTGTCCCGGTGATGATCCACTCTCAGATGTCGGCGGGGCAGGGGGCGGCGGGCTTCAATGAGAGGGAGTGTCGGAGCGGGTGGCTAGGCAGTCAGCCCGCGACATCTCTGATGTTTCAGCTAATGGCGCACGCTCAAAAGCTCGAAAAATACGGGGCGTGAGGCCCAAAATACGCATTGAATCGCCAATTGGGATATGGAACAATGAAAACAATCGCGATTGTCGGCAATTGGAAGATGAATACCACCCCGGATACGGCTGTCAGCCTTGCTTCCGGCATTCGCGGCCGTCTCGAAGGCCGAGACACGGCCCGTATCAGGGTCATCGTGTGTCCGCCGTTCGTATCCTTGGACAGGGTGTCTCGCAACCTGGAAGGCTCTGAAATCGCCGTAGGCGCTCAAAATCTGCACTCCGAGACCGACGGGGCGTTCACAGGTGAAATATCGGCTGAAATGTTGCGAGGGCTCGCTGAATTCGTGATCGTCGGGCATTCAGAGCGCCGAACCCTGTTCGGAGAGTCGGACGAGCTTATCGCCGCCAAGATGGAAGCGGCGTCGGGCGTGGGGCTGAAGCCGATCCTGTGCGTGGGCGAGACGCTTGGGCAGAGAAGCGCGGGCAAAGCGCGCGAGACTGTCGAACGTCAGACGATTGAAGGTCTATCCAAAGTCAATGACCTTTCCCAAACGATGATTGCGTATGAGCCAGTATGGGCGATAGGGACGGGTGAGGCGGCAACCCCTGAGACGGCCCAGGATATGATGGCCTCGATACGCGCCTGCCTCAGACCGCGTTTCGATGACGTGGCAGAGTCGGTCCCGCTGCTCTACGGCGGCAGCGTCAACCCCGGAAACGTGAGCCGGTTCGTCGAACAGCCGGACATCGACGGCGCGCTGGTCGGGGGAGCCAGTCTCTCCGCGGATTCCTTCACTGAGATAGTCCTGAACGCCTTGGACTGACTTCGTGAAGGCTTTCACGTCGGTAGGGTAGGGGGGAGGTGAAGCTGGATCGTCCTCTTGACTGACGAGGGAGCGCTTACCGGCGAAGTCGGCGCCAAATCACTCGATTAGGCGCGGTCAATCCAATATCAAGCGGTTCGGTAGAAGGGTAGATATAGCTATAATATATGCAAACGGAAACGTAAAATACGCCGTAAAGCTACTTGACAACCAAATAGTCAAGTCTTAGGCCAAGACACCGTGTCACAACCTTTTCGACCGAATGTGGCCCGGTGAGAGGTCTTTTGAACCTCCCGGGAGTCTATCCGGACGATCTATGAGTCACGTCGAACCGAAACAGAAGCCGCGAGTCCTGGCCGTAGTCGGCCCCACGGGGATCGGCAAGACGGCTCTTGCGCTTCGTATTGCCGATAGCTTGCCTATCGAGGTGATCGGCGCCGACAGCCGCCAGGTGTACAGGCATATGGACGTCGGGACCGCGAAGCCCACTCCCGGTCAGCTTGCCCAGGCGCCTCATCACTTGGTTAGCGTGGTCGATCCCGACTTCCAGTTTAGCCTCGGAGAGTTCGTTTCTAGGGCTAAAGAGGCAATTAGAAACGTAAAGTCAATAGGAAAGATACCCATTATCGTGGGAGGAACAGGTCAATACGTCACGGCCCTCGTCGAGTCCTGGAACCTGCCGAACGTGGCTCCGGACCCCGATCTTCGCCGCGAGCTTGAGAATCAGCTTCAAGCGGACGGCCTCGGAGCGCTGCTGAAGCGCCTTGAGTCTCTGGACCCGTCCGCAGCCCGCGACGTGGACGCGCTGAACCCTCGAAGGCTGATCAGGGCCATCGAGGTCGCGTCGTCCGGTCTCCGCGACAGGCCCCGATTGTCGGAGCCTGAGTTCGACATAGCGCTCATTGGCCTGACGACGGACCGCCAGGCGCTCTATGAGGCCGTGGACAGTCGGGTGGACCGGATGATGAAGCGCGGATTCCTCGATGAGGTGGAGGCGTTGCTGAGTATGGGATACGATGCGAGCCTTCCGTCCATGTCTGGGATAGGCTATCGTGAGTTGGCGGACCATATTCTGAACGGCGCCGACCTCGCTGAAGCCGTGAGAACGACCAAGACGAGGACGCACAGGTTCATCAGGCAGCAACACAACTGGTTCAGGTTGAACGACTCACGGATACGCTGGTTCGGCGCCGCCGATCTTGACGCCGCGTTCGAGTACGGAATACGCTGGATAGACTGCCAAAATCAGACATAAACAAATCATTATGAGAGAGGTTCAGTAATGCGATTTTCAAAGCTGCACGGCGCGGGAAACGACTACATATACGTTGATGCGCGGACCGCTGAACGCGACTGGCCGGAGATGGCGCGCCAGGTCAGCGACCGTCACTTCGGCATCGGCGCCGATGGCCTCATTCTGCTCGAAGACTCCGAAGTTGCCGACGCCCAAATGCGGATGTTCAACGCCGATGGCTCCGAGGGGATGATGTGCGGCAACGGTATCAGATGCTTTATACGTTTCGGTTTGGATAATAAAGCATTGAGTATAGATAGCAAATCCTTTGATATCGAGACCGCCTCCGGAACGCTGAACGTGCGTCCGATCTGGGAGTCGGGAGTGATGGCCAGGGCTTCGGTCAGCATGGGGGCGCCCATCTTCCGACCGTCCGATATACCGGTCGAAGCTCCCGACGATTTGAACCCCGTGCTCGACTATCCGATAACCATCGACGGCGCCGAACTGTCCCTCAACTGTGTTTCGATGGGAAATCCGCACGCGGTCATGTTCCTAGATCAGCCGGTTGAGGACTATCCCTTGACGACCATAGGCCCCAAAGTCGAAAACCACCCCGCCTTCCCCGCCCGCGTGAACTTCGAGGTCGTCAACGTCATAGACTCAGCCAGGATCCGCGTCAGGGTATGGGAGCGCGGCTCAGGCATTACCCTCGCCTGCGGCACCGGGGCCTGCGCCGCGGCAGTCGCCGCGAGGCTGCGCGGCCTGGTCGGTGACGAAGTCGCCGTCGAGATGCCCGGAGGGGAGTTGAAAGTGTCATGGCCGGGGCAAGGAGAGGTGATTTTGGAAGGTCCGGTAGCCCATGTCTTCGATGGCGACTGGCCCGCATAAAGCTGGAGTAGTATGCTAAAGCATATCGTTTAACGTTTCAATTTGCATTATATATAGTGTCGGCAGGTGCGGACGCTTCGCGAAGCGCTCTACCGATATTCAGCCGTTAGGTGATGGATTTCGGCTCCCACCTTTACCTGCGCGCCAACCTGCCCTAACATGTACCCACCGAATCAGACACTCTTGGAGCAGCCATGAAATTCGCAAGCCGCGTTGAGAAGATTCCACCCTACCTGTTCGTAGAGATCAGCCGGAAGATCGCCCGGAAGCGCAGCGAGGGGATCGAAGTGATCTCGTTCGGCATCGGCGACCCCGACCTCGAAACCCCCGAACCGGTCATCGGGAAGCTCAGAGAAGCCTCCGGAGACCTCCCAAATCACCGATACCCGGAGTCCGAGGGACTTCCCGAATTCAGAAAAGCCACCGCGGACTGGTATCAACGCCGGTTCGGGGTGTCGCTCGACTCCGAAACAGAGGTGATCTCCCTGATCGGCGCGAAAGAGGGCATTGGACACGCCGCCCTGTGCTTCATTGAGCCTGGAGACATCGCGCTCGTGCCCGATCCCGGCTACCCGGTTTACTCCGTCGGAACCTGGTTCGCCGGCGGAGAGTGCCACTGGATGCCGCTGAAAGAGGAAAACGGCTGGCTTCCGGACCTTGAAGCGATTCCTGAAGACGCAGCTAGGCGCGCCAAGCTGATATGGCTCAACTATCCCAATAACCCCACCGGCGCGATCGCGGACCTCGGCTACTTCCAGCAGGTCGTTGAGTTCGCCAAGAGTTACGACCTCGCCGTCATGCACGACGCCTGCTATACAGACGTGACATACGACGGATACAGGCACCCATCCTTCCTCGAAGCGCCGGGCGCGATGGACGTCGGAATGGAGTTTCACTCTCTCTCGAAGACGTACAACATGACCGGATGGCGGCTGGGCATGGCCGTCGGAAACGCGGATATGATCAACGCGCTGCTGGTCGTAAAGTCCAACCTAGACTCCGGCGTCCCACAGGCCATACAGCAGATGGGTATAGAGGCCCTGGAAACCTCCGACTCGTGGATCGATGAGCGTAACGCCATCTACCAGCGCAGACGGGACAAGGTGCTCAGCGCTCTGGCGGATATAGGATTAGAGGTGGACCCGCCAAAGGCCAGCCTCTACGTCTGGGCAAGGGTCCCGGACGGATTCACCAGCGGAGACTTCGCCGAACGAATCCTCGAAGACTGCGACGTCGTCGTCACCCCGGGCGCAAGCTACGGAGACTCCGGCGAAGGCTATGTCAGATTCTCTCTGACCATTCAGGACGACCTCTTGGATGAGGGTCTGAGGCGCTTGTCCGCATGGACCGGATTAAGATAATCGCTGCCGGAGGCGTTCAACATCGCTAGAAGAATGAAAACCACCAGGCCCAGGCCGGAGCGGGCCATTCTGCTCAGCGCGTCACTGAAGCGCGTCCGGCAACTCTGGCGGCCACAAGACTCGCTCGAAGAGTTGGCCGAGCTTGCGCGGACCGCAGGCGCGAAGGTCGTCGAAAGGATCGCGCAGAGGCTCGACCGTCCAACCCAGACATATCTCGGAAAGGGCAAGCTGGAAGAGCTTCAAGGGATGTGCGCCGCTCTGAGCATAGACACCGTCATCTGCGACGACGAGTTGACGCCGAGCCAGCAGCGCAACCTCGAAGACTCGCTCGGAGGCCGAAAGGTCATCGACCGCACCGCGCTGATCCTCGACGTGTTCGCTTCCAGGGCGCAGACCAGGGAAGGCCGACTCCAGGTCGAACTCGCGCAAAACGAGTACCTTCTTCCTCGACTCGCCGGACAGTGGACGCACCTTGAACGACTCGGCGGCGGAATCGGCACGCGAGGGCCGGGCGAGACGCAGATCGAGACCGACCGCAGGCTCGTTCGAAGCAGGATACAGAAGCTCAAGAAAGACCTCGAAGGCGTCAGACGCCAGCGACGGCAGCACCGCTCAAGGCGGACACTCAACCAGATTCCGGTAGTCTCTCTGGTCGGATACACCAACGCCGGAAAGAGCACGCTGCTCAACATGGTCTCTCAGGCGTCCGTACAGGCCGAAAATTTGATGTTTTCGACCCTGGACCCTATTACCCGCAAAATTTCGCTTCCTTCAGGCCGTCCCGCCTTGATCACCGATACCGTCGGATTCATCCACAAGCTGCCCCCGACGCTCGTCGCCGCCTTCCGCGCCACACTGGAGCAGATCGCCGAGTCCTCGCTCATTCTGCACGTCGTGGACATCACCCACCGAAACGCCGCCGAGCAGGTCAGCGTCGTCGAACGAATCCTCGACGACATGGGACTGAGCGGAGCGCCGACCATCATGGCCCTGAACAAGACCGACCTGCTGCCCGAGTCGTCGTCGGTGTACTGGCGGGGACGTCGGACCGACTTCTCGGCCATCGTCCCGCCGAGAGTCGCCGGCGACGCGCGGGTCTCGGCGCTGACCGGGGACGGGATCGAAGACCTGCTCCGAACCATTGACCTCCATCTGGTCTCGGCCGACTTGCAGGTGACCGCCGCGCTTTAACCGGGACGCATCCGGCACACCGATTTGGCCGTCAGGGGAGAGGTGGATCGGAAAAATGCCATGTTCGCCCTATAAATGTTATGTAAAGTAGAAGGCAGAATCAAAGCTGGGCCGGACGTAACTTGACATAACATATCGGTCGTCCTCAGAACCCGAAAATGCAGCCCCGGCGCTTTCTGTCCGTGGACCACCGCCTCGCTCACCACGCCGACACCCGGATGACCTGGGACTGCACCAGCGCCGCCATCAGCATGTGCGACAGCCCAGGGCCTTCCCCGTTGTCGTTCACCGTCGCCATGCCCGCCGACCGCAACGCCGACCCCGCCGCTCCTGCCGACTCGTCGCCCAGCACGACGACAACCCGCCGGCCCAGACGGTAATAGACCGCGCCCAGGCACGCCCAAATCTTCGCCTGCGCTCCGACGCCGTCCATCTTCGGCTCATCCTCCGCTCCGCCGTTCTCAGGCCAAACGAACACACAGCCCCGCGCCGTGTCCAGAGACTCCAACTCCGTCCGCGGAACCAACTCATCGCCTGACATGTCCAGGCCGACCCTGCGCGCCTCAATCGCCAGGTCCTCCAACAGTGCCCGGACCTGCTCGGCCCGCGTGTCTCCGGCGGCCCCGACAACCACCACTCCCGACGACGGCTTTTCGTCCTCCGAGTCCTGGAGGCCGTCGGAACGCCCGCCGGATGGCTCTGAGGGCGCTTCGACCTCCTCCGGCGTCTCGGACGGAGCGCCGCCCACGTACTGAATGCCGTCCACGTCCGTAATGATTCCGGCAAACAGCCCGTTCACCCGCAGCAGTTGCAGGCACTCGTCGGTAAGTTCGCGGCGGATTCCAAGCTCGCGGTTCAGCGTGTTCGCGGCGTACACGTCGCTCGGCATCCTCTTGCCCGAGTAGATCTCGTAGAACCCCGCAAAGACCTCCGGGTGCGTCGCGGCCCTTCTCAGACCCTCTTCACGTTCGAGAGGACTGCTGGGAGCGGTCAGCATCTCGCCGAGGTCCGTCAACTCGATCGTCTCGCTGGAATGGGTTCCGTTCGTCAGGCCATACTTGGACGACGAGTTCAACTTCTGGACCAGCATACTGCTCTTGGTCGAAGTGCCCAGCGACTCGGCGAGCATACTCGTCCTCACCGGACGCCCGCCGTTCGATTCCTGGATCGTCTCCGCGATTGGCAGAACGTCCTGGAGCGTGTGAGTCGGGTACGGTCTGTTGATCCTGGTGCGCTTGGCCATGTCGAGGTCGTCCTATGAAGATTGCGGGGCCTGACGATTAATGGTTTCTGAATTCTGAAATACGAAACGTCATCTTCATCCGGCATTACAAGACTATATTCGCACATTTCACGCTTGGGCGCAACTGCTCCGGCTCTCCAATTCACCTGTTTCTGAAAGCGCCTCGCGTGGATTGCGCGGCTCCAAATGAACCGGAGAGCCTGGAGGTTCGTATCTACCACAGAGGCTATGCCGAAGGACTGGCAGACACTGTCCCAAGTTGGTAGGCGCTACTCACCCGTCATTCCGGCGAAGGCCGGAATCCAGGGATGGGGGGAGTAGAGTGCCGCCTACTAATCGAGGACAGGTTCGGACAGGCCGCGGCGTTGGGCGCGTTCCTTGACGAGGTGTTAGAATGTATCGAAAAGATCAACAACCGACTTGGGGTGTTGCCGTGAGTCACTTCAATCACAAGACTGGACATTGGATATTCTCGCTCGCGCTTGCCGCGCTCCTGCTGGCGCTTCTGGCATGCCAAATCGACGCCACCCCGGCGGCCGCGCCGGAAGCCGAGACTCAAGAGGAAGTCGTCAAGGAGTCGGATGCTGAGTCGGCGGTCAAGTCCTTCGAGTCGGACGACGCCATACACTCCGACCCGATGATACTCCCTACCGCGATTCCTCTCGTCGATCCTCCCGGCGTCCCCCAGGGCGTGCCCGAAGAGTTGGCCACAGCCTGGGAAGTCTGGACGATGATTACCGAGCAGCACGTTGACCGCCGCGAGTTGGAGGCCGAGAAGTTCGACGAAGGCGCCATCATTGGCATCATTTCGGCACTCGAAGACCGACACACTCACTACGTCCCGCCGCAGGCATTCGAGATCGAAAACCAAGACCTGTACGGCTCGTTCGAGGGCATCGGCGCGACGGTCCAGATGCACCGCAACGGCCTCGTCGTCTCCCCTATGGAAGGCAGCCCCGCTGAACAGGCCGGACTGCGGCCCGGCGACATCGTCGTCGCCGTGGACGGCCAGAGCATCGTCGGCATGAGCCTGGTCGAGGCCGTCAACCTGATTCGGGGGCCGCGCGGTTCCGAGGTCCGTCTATTGGTCAGGCATCTCGGCGAGGCGGGTGAGGTCGAAATCGCCGTCGTCCGAGACCGCATTCCCCTAGAAAGCGTCCGCGTCCGAAGCAGGCCCGAAGACCGCTTCGCCCACATCAGGCTTACCACCTTCTTCGGAGACACCCCCGGCAAGCTCGCCGACGCCATCAGGGGCGCGCAAGCCGAAGGAGCCGAGGGTCTGATACTAGACCTCCGAGACAACGGCGGCGGACTGCTCTCCAGCGTCGTCGAGGTCACCAGCATGTTCATGGAGGACGGCCTGATACTCTACCAGGTGGACGGCAATGGCAACCGAAAAGACCTCCCCGCCGATAACCCCGGCATGTTTGCCGACATCCCGCTCGTCATCCTTGCCAACGAGTACAGCGCGAGCGGGTCCGAGATCGTCGTTGGCGCGCTCCAGGACCACGGACGCGCGCCCGTCGTCGGAGCCACCACGTTCGGCAAAGGTAGCGTCAACATCCTGCGAAGGCTCTCCAACGGCGGCGGAATCTACATCACCATAGCCAAGTGGTACACGCCCAACGGACGGCTCATTCACGGAAACGGGATCGAACCCGACTTCGAGGTCACGTCCAGAGACAAGCAGAAGGCCGATACTTCGCAGTTCGAGAAAGCCGTCGAGGTCATGGAGAAGATCCTGGATGGCGAGCCGATAGACGGAGCGTGATCCCTTGGCTCGGAGCGGCTCGACCATAACCGTCAACCGGCGGGCCAGGTACGACTACGACATCATCGAGAGCGTCGAGGCCGGCCTCGTGCTGACCGGCACGGAGATCAAGTCTATTCGTGGGCGCAGGGTCAACCTCAGCGACGCCTACGCCCGCCCCGTCAACGGCGAAATGTGGCTCTACAACCTCCACGTCGCCGAGTATGCCCACGCGCACCGCGACAACCACGACCCCAAGCGTCCCAGGAAGCTCCTCCTCAATCGTGACCAGATCAAGGACCTGACCCGCCAGGTAGAACAGCGCGGCCTGACGCTGATACCCCTGCGGCTGTACATCCGCAACCACTACGCCAAGGTCGAACTGGCCGTCGCGCGCGGAAAGAAACGATTCGACAAGCGGCGCGCCCTGATAGAAAGAGAGCGCGAGCGCGAAGCGCGCGCCGCAATCGGCGCCACCAGGCTCTGACTCTTGCCCCTGCCCTCTTAACGTAAAACAGCCGGCGGGAGCGTCCATCTCCCGCCGGCCGTTTGCCGTCCGGCTAACCGAGGCCCTCGGCGCAAGCCTCTATACTTGGCTGACCCGCTTGATCTCGATCGTCTCGCCCGGAGCCAACGCCACCCGCCGCACGTTGATCCCCAGCTTCAGGAGCCAGTAGCCCAGCGTCGCCTTGCTCACCCCCAGGTAGTCCGCGGTGGACGAAAGACCCTGGTCGGTCACCATCTCGGGCAATATCTTCTCCAGCGGCTGGTGGAACCTCTCTTCGACTGCAAGCATCTTCTTCGTCTTCCGTGTCATCTTTCTACTCTCCTTCCCTCTCTGATCTTGCATCGCTCCCCTCTTGTCTTGCACTAATGCTATGACGCGGCCTCAACCATGTCAACACGTTTTTCAATACTTTTCCAGTTATTTCTCCATGTCAGCCCGGCGCAGAAATCCGCTGAAATCATTTCAGCGTAGCGGTTTGGCGGAATCTGTGATACCGTCAGTCGGAGTTGACGAGCATTCGACCATCGGGAGGTAATCGGCCCAGTGCGTGTACCCACCTTGGACAAGACGCGGAGAAACCACGGCCTCGAGCACGCGACCGTTGCCCTCCTCTTGGAGCGCGGCGTCAGCCCGCCGATGGGCGGGTACTCCCTCGCCTCCGGATTCGTGATCTGGTCCACCGCCTCGCCTGAGATCGTCGCCGACACCGCTCGCCAAGCGCTCAGGCTGATGAAGTCCGGACACGCGCACCTTGCCGTCTCGCCCTTCTGCGGCACGAACTTGGTCGTCGGCGCCCTCATCGGCGGACTCGCCGCGCTGATCGCATCCGGGGGCAAGCGCGGATTCTGGGCCGGCGTGCGCGGCGCCATCGCCGCCGCCGTCGCATCGAGCCTACTGAGCCGGCCAGTCGGCAGATTCGTTCAGCGCCGCTTCACTACCCTACCCGACGTCCGGCGCGTCCGGATCGTCTCCACGCGCCGGATCCTCAAAGGTCCGGTCTCCGTCGTCTGGATACGCACCTCAGAAAGTCATGGCGGACCGCCTGAGCCTCCTCCGCCTCCCGAGGCTCCCCGGTCCGATGACGAGCCCGCTCCAATTCGGTGGGCGGCGCGATAGGAGCCAGCCGGCCGGGCGAGCCTGCTAGTATCGTTTCGAGATAGAATTGATCGTAACGGTCAGGGATTGGATATGTTGATTCCGGCCCGGTATCGGGGTACTGGGCAGGCTTTTCGCGGGAATGACAGGTGAGTAGCGCCTACCAACTTACCCCTTGCATCCTAAACCTTGACACTCAAACTGAGCCGATGTAACCTCAATCTAGGGAAATGGGCTGAGGTTACGCAATGAGTACGGCAGGAGTCACGTCCACAGTAGATGTTGCCACGTGAGACATCGTACATAATCCTGTTCCTCATCCTATCCCTGACTGGCCTGAGCGTCGTTGCCTGGATTGAGGTCCGCCACGCAGCCGCAGACAGCTTTGCGGAAACCGTCCGCGCCATCCTGAACGGGATGGAGTCTGTAGTCGTGGCGTCCGGGGCTTTCACCTACATTCTAATCGAGGGATGGAAAATGCTTGCTGAAAGATACGAAAAGAGACGCTACCGAGAAGGTCTGGCCGAGGGCCTAGCCAAAGGCCAGGACACAGTCCTCGCCCTACTCGACGAAGACACCCGAAAGGAAGTCGAGCGCAAACTCCGTCGCAATGGCAACTCCGACCGCCCCGACTGAATCCCTGCCCAATCCCGTAGGGCAGGTTTCAAACCTGCCCCGGCAAAAGGGTGACATCCACCTTACACTGAGCCTGTGTCAAAATAGTAGGTGACGTATCACACACACCCGTATCGGGATACGGGTCAGGCTCTCTCCCATCGTGGGAGAAGCAATTTTTGCTCTCATGCGCGGCGCCCCTACCAAACCAACAGACCCTCCGCGCCGGACCGCGATCTTCTTGACCGCCCACAAACCCGTTGCTAAACTTCAAGCATACGCCCCGGAGCGTGTGTCCCTGTAGCTCAGTTGGACAGAGCGGCTGCCTTCTAAGCAGCGGGTCGCGGGTTCGAATCCTGCCAGGGACGCCACAAAACCAGCGCGCTAACCATACGACTGTATTCCATATCCTACACATCTACAATCGCGCACTGACAATATGGATATGTATTCAATATGCCGACAGAACAATTTGGCAATCATGCCCGGCAAATTTCATATCTAAAACGATTTCCATATCAAAACATCCCTTCCTGGTCGATCCGCAACTGGTTACTCTCCCTCTCCAAAAGATCAGGGTCTATATCAACGGCGTAGCAATCATCCTATTCTGGTCAATACCCCATGCCCATTGCCACCCGCGCCACCAATGATGAAAATGGCGGTGGGATGGGAATGGCGTATAATCTCAAAGAGTGGGCCGCCCGGAATCCGGCGCTCCCCTCCCCTACCCGATAATCCAAACACTGGAGACAACCCAATGAGCACAAGACGCTTTACCGGAACGGTGGACGCCCCGGACTTCCCCGCCGGACTCGACTGGCTGAACACCGAACGCCCTCTCGCTCTCAGCGACCTCAAGGGCAAGATAGTCATCCTCGACTTCTGGACATACTGTTGAATCAACTGTATGCACGTGTTTCCGCAGTTGCGGAAATTGGAAGAGAAGTACGCCGCGGAACTGGTCGTCGTCGGAGTCCACTCGGCCAAGTTCAACGCTGAGAAGGCCACCGACAACGTCCGCCGCGCCATCATGCGCTACGAGATCGAGCACCCCGTCATCAACGACGCCGATTTCAAGGTCTGGCAGCAGTACGCCGCCCGTGCCTGGCCGACGCTCATGTTCATCTCGCCCGACGGCAAGGTAGTCGGCAAGCACGAAGGCGAGTTCCCCATCGAAGCCCTTGACAACGTGCTTGCCACCATGGTCGCCGACTACGACTCCCAAAACCTGATCGACCGACGCCCCCTCCCCGTCAAGGTGGAGCGCGACAGCGCCCGCGAGCGTCCCCTGTCCTTCCCCGGCAAGGTTCTCGCCACCTCCCGCGGCCTCTTCATCGCCGACTCCAACCACAACCGCGTACTCTGGACGGACATGCTCGGCTCCGTCAACGCCGTCATCGGCTCCGGAGAGCGCGCCCTTGAAGACGGCGTCGCAGATCAGGCCGCCTTCTACGACCCGCAAGGGCTGGAACTCGACTGGCCTACCCTCTACGTCGCCGACACCAAGAACCACGCGATCAGGGCCATAGACCTCATTTCTCTCGAAGTCACTACCCTAGCGGGAACCGGCGAGCAGGCGCGCGGATTTCATTCCGGCGGCAACGGAAGGCTCACCGCCCTAAAGTCGCCATGGGACCTCCACAAGTCCGGCGGCTCGCTCTACATCGCCATGGCCGGGTTCCACCAGATCTGGAAACTCGACCTCGGCGCCCGCAGCCTCATCATTCACGCCGGAAACGGGCGCGAGAACATAACCGACGGCCCGCTCTCCCGCGCCGAACTCGCCCAGCCCAGCGGCATCACGTCCGACGGCGAGACGCTCTACTTCGCCGACAGCGAGACCAGTTCCATCCGCCAGGCGTCCATAGACCCGCTCGGCTCGGTCAAGACTCTCGCCGGAGTCGGCCTGTTCACGTTCGGCGACGTGGACGGCAAAGCCGACGACGTCAGGCTCCAGCACCCCATCGGCATAGACATCTACCTCGGAGACCTCTGGATCGCCGACACCTACAACAACAAGATCAAGAACTTCTGCCCCGACGTCAACGCCTGCGTATCTGTCTTCGGCTCCGGCGAACCCGGCTTCACCGATGGACCCAGGCGCGAAGCCCAATTCCACGAACCCGCGGGCGTAAGCGCGTACAACGCCAAACTCTACATCGCCGACACCAACAACCACGCCGTCAGAGTCGCCGACCTCGTCACCAGCGAGGTCAGCACACTCCAGATAACCGGACTCTAAGCCGCTGCCCACTATCCACTACTAAGGAACCAACATTGCCCAACCGACTCGCCAAAGAGACCAGCCCATACCTCCTCCAACACGCCGAAAACCCCGTTGACTGGTACCCCTGGGGCGACGATGCGTTCGACGAGGCCCGTAGGCGCAACGTGCCCGTGCTCCTCAGCGTCGGCTACTCCTCATGCCACTGGTGCCACGTCATGGAGCGCGAGTCGTTCGAGAACGATCAGATCGCCGCCATCATGAACGACCGCTTCGTCAGCATCAAGGTGGACCGCGAGGAGCGCCCCGACGTCGACTCCGTGTACATGACCGCTGTCCAGGCCATGACCGGACACGGCGGCTGGCCCATGACCGTATTCATGACCGCCGACGGCGAGCCGTTCTACGGCGGAACCTACTACCCGCCCGAAGACCGAGGCGGCCTGCCCGCCTTCCCCAGAGTGCTGGAAGCCATATCCGACGCCTTCAACAACCGCCGCTTCGAGGTCCTGTCCAGCGGACGCCAACTCGCTGACCGCATCCGCCAGACCTTCACCGCCCATGCGGACAACGAGCCGCTCACGGACGGCATCCTGCGCGCCGCGTTCGGAGGTCTCACAAGCCAGTTCGACGCCCAATCCGGAGGCTTTGGACTTCAGCCCAAGTTTCCCCAGCCATCGGCGCTAGAGTTCCTGCTGAGGTATCACGCCCGAACCGGCTCGACCGACGCCCTGGAGATGGTCGAGATGACCCTAGACCGCATGGCGGCGGGCGGAATCCACGACCAGATTGGCGGCGGCTTTCACCGCTACTCCACCGATGCCTACTGGATCGTCCCCCACTTCGAGAAGATGCTGTACGACAACGCCCTTCTTGCGCGGCTCTACACCCACGCCTACCAAGTCACCGGCGAGCGGTCATACGCCAAAGTCGCCTGTGGAATCGTCGATTATGTCCTCCGCGAGATGACCTCCGAATCTGGCGGCTTCTACTCCGCCCAGGACGCCGACAGCGAGGGAGTCGAGGGCAAGTTCTTCGTCTGGAGACCGGAGGAGATTGCCCGGATTCTCGGACCAGCCGACTCCGAGGTCGTCGCCGACTACTACGGCGTCACCAACGCGGGCAACTTCGAGGGACGGACCATCCTCACCGTGCCGAACGACCCCGCGGACGTCGCGGCCCGACACTCGATGTCAGTCAAGGACTTGGAAAAAATCATAGAGTCTTCCAATGCCAAACTGCTCGCCGCCCGCTCCGAGCGCATCCCCCCGATGACCGACACCAAGGTAATCGTATCCTGGAACGGATTCATGCTCGCCGCTCTCGCCGAAGCCGGCGCAGTCTTCGACCGCGACGACTACCTCGACGCCGCCCGCGCCAACGCCGACTTTCTGCTCGACCGCATGATGGACGACGGACGCCTTAGGCGCACCGACAGCCGCTCGCAAAACGGCGCGCTCGGATTCCTCGACGACTACGCCGCCCTAATAGACGGCCTCCTGGCCCTCCACAGGGCCGATGGAGAATACCGTTGGCTCCTCGAAGCCCATCAGCTCGCAGAGAAAGCGATTGACCTCTTCTGGGACCCCATCGGCCAGCAGCTTTTCGACACCGGCCGCGACCAGGAAAAGCTCATCGTCCGCCCGCGCGACGTCATGGACAACCCCGCGCCGTCCGGCCACTCCATGATGGCCGACACGCTGCTGCGCCTCTCCGTGATCACAGGCGACTCCGACGTGCGCTCCATCGCCACTAAGTCTCTGCGCGCCGTCCGCGCCGTCATGGCCCAGTTCCCGACGGGAGCCGGACACTGGCTCTGCGCCCTCGACTCTTATCTCTCAGACTCCACTGAAGTCGTCGTCATGACCCGCGCCGGTGGAGAAGGCCCCCGAGACCTTCTCAGAAAGCTGGCGTCGAGTTACAGGCCCGGCCTCGTCGTGGCCGCAAGCTCCGATACCGGAATCTCCCCCGACTGGCCCATATTCCGGGGCAGAACCGCCCTCGACGGCCAACCCACTGCCTACGTCTGCCGCAGCTACGCCTGCAAACTCCCAACCACCGACCCCAACATAATGCTCGCCCAGCTATCCGCCCAAACCTAGCCCTTACCACCTTATCCCTTATCCCCTAAACCTTAGAAATCCCCCTTGACACCCGTTCTAACATCCCCTATGCTAACGCACATCCGTACAATCAACCACTTCCACTACCAAACCCAATGGCCACAACGACCCAACAGATCCCATCAAACCCGGCGCTCGACTTCGCCCAGTCCATCCTCGATGTGACCAACAACGGACTCGAGCTCATCGAGATTCTGCGCGACATCGCCGAAGACGATGAAAACGCCAATACCAACGACCGCATTGCCGCCGCCAACTCCCTGATGGACAGGGCGTATGGCAAGCCCCCCAAGCAGTTCTTCCCCAGTCCGGACCCTGCTCCCGAAACCGAGTCGGAACCGGACTCCGAATCGGCGGAATCCAATAATCGCGCCAATCACAATTCAGACACCCCCAACAGCGGATCCGAGTCCCCCAGGCCGGTCACTCAGATTAACAATGCTCTGAACGACACCCTCGGCCCCGCTCCCAGCATCGACTCGCCACTATCCGCTATTCACTATCCACAATCCTCCATCCACTTCACTATCCAACAGCATATTCTCGACATCACCAACAACGGCCAGACCCTCCGAGACGCCCTGCTGAAAATCGCCAGAGCCTGCCCTGAGCCTGTCGAAGGCTGCCCTGAGCAAAGTCGAAGGGGAGCCGAAGACAGCCCGAGGATCACCTCTTACCACCGGCGCAGGGCCGCCGGCATCCTTGTCGACCGTGTGCTCGGCACAGACTCCACGCATGTACTCAGGGCTGTCCAAGAGACGCCCGAGCCCGTCCTAAGTGACGAGGACTACCCTGACTATCCACCCGGATATGTCTTTGACCCGACCAAGGGCTGCATCTACTGCAGTCAAAGTATAGCCTTGCCCGAAGGACACGAGGGCGAGCATCTCATTGACTACGAGGGGTTGACCAAGACTTTCGAGGATGTCCAACGCCAGTTGGACGAGCTGGGCATCACCCCAGACCCCATCCCCCCAAACATGGACCGGAACATCTCCGCGCCGTCCAAGAAATGGATTGCCCATAATATCGATGTAATCAGAGAAGTGGCCGCCAAGTTCGACGAAGAGCTCACGCTTCGGATCGAACGCCAAAAGGCATGGCCCGCCGTCGAAGAACGCAGGCGAAAGAAACTCGCCCAAATGTACCCCTCACACTCCGAAGACGGCGGCGAACCCCCGGACACATAGTAGCGCCGGTTCATCCTGACCACACCCTAAACCTTAGGCCCTACTGTTGCGGCCCCTTCTGGTCTAATCTATCATTAGCCCCGTAGGGAGGCGCGGCTAATGAACCTAGAGGACGCCGTCCAACAGCTAAAGGCCATCGTCGGAGACGAATACGTCATACACAGGCCCGAAGACCTCATCGTCTTCGAGTACGACGGCTCCGTCGACCGTGGTCTGCCCACCCTAGTGGTCCTTCCCGACACCACCGAGCAGGTCTCAGAGTGCGTTAAGATTGCGGCAAAGTACGGCCTGCCCGTCGTGGCGCGCGGAGCGGGCACCGGCCTGAGCGGAGGAGCCGTCGCTGGACAGGGCGGAATCGTTCTCGCGCTGACCCGCATGACCCGCATCATCGAAGTGGACGTCGAAAACCGCGTGGCGATCGTCGAGCCCGGCGTCGTCAACTTGGAGCTTACCGAGTACGTATCCCAATACGGCCTCTACTACGCCCCCGACCCGTCCAGCCAGCGCGCCTGCACCATAGGCGGCAACGTCGCCGAAAACTCCGGCGGCCCGCATTGCCTCGCTTACGGCGTGACCACCAACCACGTCATCGGCCTCGAGGTCGTCTATGCGGACGGAAGCGTCGAATGGGTCGGCGGCAGGCGAAGGGAGTACCCCGGAATCGACCTCCGCGGCATCATCATCGGCTCGGAGGGAACCCTAGCCATGGTCACGAAAATCGCCGTCCGACTCCTCCGGCAGCCCGAATCGGTCAAGACGCTGCTGGCCGTCTTCAAAGAGCTTGACCAAGCGAGCGCGGCGGTCTCAGGCATCATCGGCGCGGGCATCGTCCCGGCCGCCCTTGAGATGATGGACGACATCTGCATCGAGGCCGCCGAACCCGCCGTCAACGCCGGATACCCCGAAGGCGCGGGAGCCGTCCTTCTCGTGGAGGTGGACGGACTCGCCGAGGCCGTCGAGGAGGAGGTCGCCGCCGTCGAAGAGGTCTGCGGACTCTACGACCCCCTAGAAATCAGGACCGCCACCGACCCCGTCGCACGCGAAAAGCTGTGGGCCGGACGCAAGGGCGTACTCGGCGCGCTCGGACGCCTCGCTCCCAACTACCTCTTGGTCGATGGCACCGTACCCAGGACCCGCCTAGTCGAGGTGCTGTCCCGAATCAAAGACATCTCCCGCCGCACAGGATACCCTATCGCCAACCTGCTGCACGCCGGGGACGGCAATCTGCACCCATCCATCCTGTTCGACGAGCGCAAGCCCGGCGACACCGAGGCCATACTCAAAATCGGCGGTGAGATCCTCGAGCTATGCGTAGAGGTCGGAGGCGTCCTGTCCGGCGAGCACGGAATCGGGTTGGAGAAGCAGGAGTACATGCCGCTCATGTTCACCGACGCCGACATGGAGGCCATGGCCCGTCTCAGGCCCTCTTTCGCCACCGACAGCATGTTCAACCCCGGCAAGATATTCCCGACCGGTTCGTCCAGCGCCGAACTTTCCCAGACAGCCGCGATTCAACGCGCAGGCCCCGGAGCGTACATCTAATATGAGCCGCTGGGCCATCGACGGGGTCGAACCGCTTGAGGCGGTCTCTCCAGCGTCCGAGGAGCAGTTGAGCCGCGTAGTCGCGCGCGCCAACGAGGACGGCACAGCCGTCTTCCCAAGAGGCGGAGGAACGCGGATCGATCTCGGCGGAGCGCCGTCACGTCCTGGGGTAGTAATAGACATGACAGGCATAGACCGGGTCGTCGCACACAACTACGCAGACCTTACTGCCACCTTCCAGGCGGGCGTGACCATGCGGCATGTCTCAGAGACCCTCTCGCGTCACGGCCAGTTCCTCGCCATAGACCCGCCCCTGCCAGGCAGGGCCACCATTGGAGGAACCCTGGCCGCCGGGATGAGCGGCCCCCTCAAATGGCATTTCGGACACCCGAGAGATACGGTCATCGGAATGAAAGTCGTACAGCCGGACGGCCAGATCACGAAAAGCGGCGGCCAGGTCGTCAAGAACGTCAGCGGGTACGACATGTCCCGTCTCCACGTCGGCGGACTGGGCAGCCTCGGAATCATCCTAGAGGCCAGCTTTAAGCTAACGCCGGTCCCGATGTACGAAAAGACGCTGCTGGCCGCCTACCGCTGTGTCGAAGATGTCCAGGCCGCCGCGCTCGGCATCTTCAACTCCCACGTCATGCCCCTCGCCATGACCGTCTTCGACGCATCCACCGCGCACCGAATTGGTATTGAAACCGACAATGGCCAATGGCATCTCGCAGTCCGGCTCGGCGGACGCTCCCGGACTCTCGACCGCCAAGTCGACGATGTCACGAGCATCTGCGATCAGGCGGACGCCCGCGAGCTTGAGTCTATACAAGGCCGATCCGCCGAACAGCTTTGGAAATCCATACGCGATTTCGGCTGGGATAACGAAGACGCTCCCCTGCTCGCCATGCACGTCTCCGCGCTTCCAGCCGATCTCTCCAAGATCGTGTCCACGGTTGAAAATATGCACACCTCCGATCTCCACTCCTCGATAGTAGCCCAGCCCGGATTCGGCTCAGCCGACATCTTCTGGCACGCTGGAAGTCCGGCATCCGTAGGGGCGATTCGCGAATCGCCCCTACCATCATGGATCTCCCGATTCCAAACGACCATAACCCAAATCGGCGGCTCCGCCGTCGTGCATCGCTGCCCGCCGGAATCAAAGACAGACATCGACGTCTGGGGCGGCGACCCTCCCGGAATCGATACCATGCGAAGACTCAAGAAGCAGTACGACCCGAACAACATCATGAATCCGGGCCGCTTCGTAGGGGGTATATGATGGAAGACCCTCGCCCTACTCTCGACACGTCGTTGCTCTTCTCCGGCCCTGACGCGCCGAAAGAGTCCGAGCTATACAAGTGCGTCCACTGCGGCTTCTGCCTCCAGGCGTGCCCCACATACCTCGAAACCGGACTGGAAACCGAGTCTCCCAGGGGCAGGATAGCCCTGATGAAGGCTGTCAACGAGGGCAGAATCGGCATGACCGACACGGTCGTGAGCCACTGGGACCGCTGTATCCAGTGCCGCGCATGTGAGATCGCCTGCCCGTCCGGCGTCGAATACGGAAACCTCATAGAGGCGACGATGGCGCAGGCCGAGCGAATCCGAAAGCCCGGATTCATCGCCAAGACCGTCTCCGGCATCGCCTATAACCACCTGATACCCCATCGTCGAAGACTGCGCGCCGTCGTCTCGCTGGCCCGAATCTACCAGAAGTCAGGAATCCAATCGCTGCTGCGGCGTTCCAAGCTGCTGAAAGTCGCGCCGTCACTCGCCGACCTCGAATCGAGTATGCCGACCATCCCCGACGGCGGCTTTCAGGCGCACGGCAAGACCATACCGGCCGTAGGTGAACGACGCGCCCGCGTCGGGATGCTCTCCGGCTGCGTCATGCCCCTGCTCCACGGCCCAGAGATGGACGCCGCGGTAAGAGTGCTGGCCCGGAACGGCTGCGAAGTTGTCGTGCCCGACAGCCAGGTGTGCTGCGGCGCGATCAACTCCCACGTCGGAGACCTCGACACGACCCGCCGACTCGCCCGCCGCAACATAGACGTGTTCTCGGCGGCCGGCCTCGACGCCGTCGTGGTAGCATCCGCCGGATGCGGCGCGAGGATGAAGGAGTACGGACACCTGCTAGAATCCGATCCCGAATACGCCGACAGGGCCGGAGACTTCAGCGAAGCGGTGAAAGACATCCACGAGTTTCTGGTGGACCTGCCATTCGAGCCTCCGGCCGGGCGCGTGGAGCGGCGCGTCACCTATCAAGACTCTTGCCACCTCGGCAACGCGCAGCGCATCACCGACGCGCCGAGACAGATACTCAGGTCGATACCGGGCGTCGAACTGGTCGAACTGCCGAACTCCGGTCGCTGCTGCGGCGCGGGCGGCACATACGCCATCACTGAGCGGGACCTCTCGCTAAGAGTGTTGGCTTCCAAGATGGACGATTTCGAGACGACCGGCGCGGACGTCCTGGCAACCGCCAACCCCGGCTGTCTCATGCAGTTGCAATACGGGGTCGCCGACCGAAGTCTGCCCGCGCATGTAAAATACGTCACCGACCTGCTGGACGAAGCGTACCGCAAAGGAGAAACGACATGGACCTCGGACTGAAAGACAAAGCAGCGATCGTAACGGGCGGAAGCGAAGGCATCGGCAAGGCCGCCGCGGCCAGCATGGCCGCCGAGGGCGCAGACGTAGTCATCGCCGCTCGCAGGGCGGACGTGCTCGAAGCGGCAGCGGCCGAGATTCGCGCGGGATCCGAGCATCGCGTCGTGGCGATTCCAACGGACGTTATGGACCCCGATCAGGTGCAGGCGCTTATCGACCGCACGATTGACGAGTTCGGAAGGATAGACATCCTCGTAAACAACGCCGGCACGTCGGCGGGCGGGGCGTTCCTGGGAGTCACGGACGAAGCATGGCAGCACGATCTCGATCTCAAGCTCTACGCCGCAATCCGAACCTCCAGGCTGGCCGTACCTCTGATGCGAGAGCAGGGCGGCGGACGCATCATCAACGTCACCAACCTCGGCGCAAAGGCCCCCGGAGCGGCGTCAGTGCCAACCTCGGTAAGCAGGGCCGCCGGTGTCGCGCTCACAAAGGCGATGTCGAAAGAGTTCGCGCCCGACAACATCCTGGTCAACACCGTCTGCATCGGACTGATCAAGAGCGGCCAGCACGAGACGCGCTTCAGGGCAATGCGTGAGACACAGCCCGACCTCACCCTGGACGAGTTCTACGCCAACATGGGATCGACCGTTCCCCTGGGCCGTGTCGGAGAGGGCCGCGAAGCCGGAGACGTGATCGCGTTCCTAGCATCCGAGCGCGCCAGCTTCCTAACCGGCATAGCCGTCAACATAGACGGCGGAACTTCGCCCGTCGTCTAAAGGCAGCTTGCGACGACCTCGAACATTTGGTACAATTGAGCCAGGTAGAACAAAATTCTCTTCTCCCTTGATGGGAGAGGAGTGAGGTGAGGGTGAAATCTCCGCATTGAGGTTCGAGGCAGACAACTACTCCCAACCCCCGACCGCGGACTGTCGCAAAGCATGGTCGGTAAGAACGAGTGCCATCATGGACTCAACCATCGGTACAGCGCGAGGAAGGACGCACGGGTCATGACGTCCCCTGCCCTTCAGCGTGGTCGGATTGCCCTCGACGTCCACGGTCTCTTGCTCCTTCATGATGGTGGCCGTCGGCTTGAATCCGACCCGTATCACGATGTTCTCTCCGTTGGATATTCCCCCTTGGATACCGCCGGAGTTGTTGGTGCGCGTTCGGATGCGTCCAGCTTCATTGTAGAACGGGTCGTTGTGCTGCGAGCCGGTCAGGTACGTTCCCGCGAAACCGGAGCCGACCTCGAACGCCTTGCTCGCCGGAAGCGACAGCATCCCCTTGGCAAGATCGGCCTCCAGCTTGTCGAACACAGGCTCCCCGAGTCCTGCCGGAACGTTCCGCGCGACGCACTCGACTACGCCGCCCAGCGAGTCGCCGTCCTTGCGCGCCTGCTGGATTCGCTCGATCATTCGCTGAGCCATGTCCGGATCCGGGCAGCGCACCATGGTCTCCTCGACCTCTGCGGTCGTTGCGTGGTCGGGATCGACCTCTGCCTCGAGGTCAGCCACCCTCTTGACGTACGCGACGATCTCGACTCCAAACCTCCGGTCGAGTATCTTCTTGCCGATAGCCCCTCCGGCGACGCGTCCGATCGTCTCCCGAGCGCTCGCCCGTCCGCCGCCCATCCAGTTGCGGATTCCGTACTTGGCTTGGTAGGTATAGTCCGCGTGAGATGGCCGATACTTCAAACGCATCTCCTCGTAGTCGCGGCTTCTCGCGTCCCGGTTCCAGACCGTTATCTGGATAGGAGTCCCAAGCGTAAGCCCATCGAACACGCCGGAGAGTATCTCGGCCTGATCGCCCTCGCGCCGTTGCGTGGAGATGATACTCTGCCCCGGCCTGCGGCGGTCCAACTCTCGCTGTATGTCCTCCTCAGTCAGAGGCAGTCGCGGCGGACATCCATCGACGCTGACGCCGACCGCCTGGCCGTGAGACTCGCCCCAAGTTGTGATCCTGAACAGTCGCCCAAAAGAGTTTGCCATGTAATGCCTCGTCGGACGGTTTGGCCCCGCCCCTCTAACTGTACCGGATATGTTACCATTGAATCGCCACACGACGGGCCCGGGTTGAACACCTGCCAGCGCCTTTCGCTCCGGCGAACGAGTGCGGCTGGTAGTCCGGGCCCATTCTCTCTCTGGAACGATTTTGAAAGAGTCCCAATTCTCCTTCCCATCCGGAGTAGAGACTGTCCCAAGCATGTCCCGTACTCCGATACGGGATTGGTAGGCCTACTCGCCCGTCATTACCATGAAAATAGCAGCCACACCAACCAAACCGTCATTCCGGCGAAGGCCGGAATCCAGAGAGGCCCGGGGCTGGGCCACGCCATTTTCATCCCTCTTATGTGGCCTGACAAGGCCATGGTGATTCCGGCGAAGGCCGGAATCCAGGGGTGGGGGTAGAGTGCCGCCTACTAATCTGGGACACGTTGTCCAGAGTACAATCCCTTGCATCGGGTGGCGTAATCATATACAATTAGTTCATGAAAATAATTTCACTGAAATCTGAATCCCATATTGATGAAACTTCCACCAATACGTCAGTCGAAATAAAGAGTCCGATTCCAGGCGCAGCCGCCCCTCATGCCAACGGAGTGTACTCCGGCCGCGCCGCCGAACCGACTTCCGGTTCCGACAAGCGGCCTGCGCCCAAGACTGAAGACGCATCTTCGCGCCAATCTCCGGCCCCTGCCCTGCATCTTCCCCCGCGCGAAGAGCAGGGATGGAAGCGGACCTTCTCGTCTCTGAGAAACCGCGACTTCCTGTTCTTCTGGCTCGGAATGATCGTGCTGATGGGCGGGATGCAAATGCAGATGCTCGCGCGCGGCTACCTCGTGTACGACATCACCGGCTCCGCGTCGCTGCTCGGAATCGTCTCCGCCGGCTCCGCCTTCCCTATGCTTACTTTGGCCCTGTTCGGCGGCGCCATCGCCGACCGCGTCGAGAGAAAGAAGCTGATCCAGATAGGACAGATAATCGTCGGCGCGCTTGCGCTCTTGGTGGGGATATTGATCGCGATAGGCCGGATCGAGTGGTATCACCTTCTGACCGTCTCTGTGCTCCAGGGAGCGGTCTGGGCGTTCATGATGCCTGCCCGTCAAGCGTTCATCCCGAACATCGTCGGCCCCGAGAAGATCACCAACGCGATGGCGCTGAACTCCGCCGGAATGAGCGCGATGACGCTTGCGGCCCCGGCCATAGCCGGCGGACTCTATGCCCTCGCCGGCCCTGAAAACGTTTACTTCGTGATCGCCGCCATGTGCCTAGCCTCGATCGCGCTGACCGTACCGATCAAGACCTCCGAACGGAGCGAGACCGCGCGAAAACGTCCCCTGCTGAATGAAATCGGCGAGGGTCTGACCTACATTCGCGGGAACTCGCTGGTCTTGGTCCTGCTGATCGTCGGACTCGCGACCACCCTGATGTACGCGCCGTTCATGTCCCTGCTGCCCGTGTTCGTCGTGGACGTTTACGGCAGAGGCCCGGACTCGATGGGCCTTCTGGTAGCCATCATGGGAGCGGGCGCGCTTGCCGGATCGCTCGCCGTCGCCGCCATGGGAGCCTGGCGCAGAGGCATTCTTCTAATGGTCGGAGCGTTCTTCACCGGCGGGGCGCTAACGCTGGTCGCCGCCATTCCGTACTACGCCGCGGCAGCGGTCATCATGCTGCTCATGGGACTTGGAGACGCCGGACGCCGCACCGTCAACATGGGCCTGATAATGGAGGCTTCCGACGACCGCTACCGAGGCAGAGTCATGAGCGTCTTCATGATGAACTACGGCCTCATGCCTCTTGGAGTGCTGCCCGCCGGACTCGCCGCCGACATCATCGGAGAACGAGCCGTCATGGCGGTCCTTGGAGTCGCGCTGATAGTCGTCGTCGCCTGCGTCTTTGCAACGCAGAAGCGGCTGTGGGATCTGGACTAGCCTAGCGGCCTTCACCCGTCATTATCATGAAAATAGCAGCCACACCAACCAAACCGTCATTACCATGAAAATAGACAATTCAGGCAGCTTGCAGGGTGACTCTGTGCCCCAGCCGTTCGAGTTGGCGAACAGCTCTGCGGGCGATGGCGGTCTTGTCGCGCTCTTCAAAGTAGTTGTGTCCCAGGTCCACGAAAGGCTCCTTGTTCTTGATGATGGAGTGGAGAATGACGGCGATGGAGTGGGCGACGGCCATGGCGGCTTTGTTGGCTCCGATGCGTCGAGCCAGGCGGTGGTACTGTGCTCCCAGGTAGGTTTTGGTCCGGGAGGCAGCCCTGGCAGCTTCCACCAAGGCCGACTGAAGCGAGTTGTTGCCCTTCTTGACCGGGCTTCGCTTGCTCCTGTCTGCGCTTCGCTTGTTCCCAGGACTCACCCCAGCCCACGAGGCCAAGTGTCCGGGCGTGGCAAACCTGTCCATGTCGGTACCCATCTCCGCCACGATTGTCTCAGCGGTGCGACGGCCCACCCCAGGGATGGTATCGACCACCTGTATGACATCCCTGTGCTGGTGAACCCTCCGAGACACCTCCGCGTCCAGTCTCTCAACATCGGCGTCCAAGGTGCTGAGGCGTCGCAACTGGGTGGCCAACATGAAGCGCTGGTGAGACCCCACCACGCCCTCCAGGGCCTCTTCCAGCGCATCGAGCTTCTCCCTAAGCCGTCCCTTGGCCATGTCTGCCAGCACCTTCGGGTCTTCCTCTCCATCAGCGAGGGCAGTCAGCATCATCCTGCCAGACACCCCCAGCACGTCGGTAGCTACCGATCCCAACTTGATGTTGGCACCCTCAAGTACCTTTTGTATCCTGTTGGCCTCTCGCGACCTCTCTTGGACCAAGCTCCGCCGGTAGCGCACCAACTCCCGAAGCTCACGCTGCTCACGCTCCGGGATAAAGCTGGGCTTCAACAACCCGTGCCGCAGCAAGTCGGCTATCCATTCGGCATCCTTGACGTCGGTCTTGCGGCCCGGCACCGTCTTGATGTGATGCGCGTTGACCACCCAGACAGTGAACTCCTCCTCCAGAAGGTTGACGACAGGCTTCCAGTAGATCCCAGTGCTCTCCATTGCCACATGAGTGACACCTTGCTGCCGAAGCCACTCAGACAACTTCACAAGCTGGCGCGTCGTTGTGCCAAACGTCCTCGTCTGATGAGACTCACCCGTTATTACACAGGCCACCACCGACTTCTTATGTACGTCCAGGCCACAGCACCGTTCATGTACGACTTCCATACTTCTCCTCCTGAGACTAGCTGCCGGCCGGTGGGAGGCTGTTCTCTCAACGACTTTACCATGCGTGCTCACCGCAGTAGCGGGGCGACAATCTTATGTTCCTGCCAGCCTCCCAGGCAGATTCCGGCACGGGCTCGTGGCACCAATGACTACCGCCCTAGTTGTACCGTCCGGCGCCAAGACATTTTCATCCCTCTTATGTGGCCTGACAAGGCCATGGTGATTCCGGCGAAGGCCGGAATCCAGAGAGGCCCGGGGCTGGGCCACGCCATTTTCATCCTCTTATGTGGCCTGACAAGGCCATGGTGATTCCGGCGAAGGCCGGAATCCAGAGAGGCCCGGGGCTGGGCCACGCCATTTTCATCCTCTTATGTGGCCTGACAAGGCCATGGTGATTCCGGCGAAGAGCCTGCCCCGTACTCGATTCGGGGCCGGAATCCAGAGTTGAGGGTGATTTTCTGAATAGTCGGAACTATCTGGAGACGGTGCTAGCAGGGAGAGAGATGTGAGGAGCCGAGGGGTTATGCACTCCCCCCACTCCTCACGTCGTTTATCCTAAGCTGCGAACCCGGCCTCTACTGCGCGTTCGCCGACTCCATCTCCCTGGAGCGGGTCTCGAGCTCTCCAACGGCGTCGGCCACCAGCACAGGATTCAACCTCGATGCGTGGTCGGAATACCCCGCCCTGTCCAGCATCGGCCCCAGCTTGCCGCCCTTGAACAGATCCAGCGCCCAGCCCAAGGGGTCCGGAACGGTGGTCCGGTCCAAGTAGAGACGCTGGTTCTTGGCGCGCGGACCGTAGTGGTAGTGCGGCGCGCGCTCGAAGCAGTCGAACGTCAGAAGTTCGACCTCTTCCCCCGACACGTCGCCCAGAACGTGAATCGCCACGCCCCGGTCGTTGCCAAGCTGCCGAAACTCGACGCCGAACCGCACAGGCCCCGCTTCCAGCACGACGTCTCCCCGGTTGTGAATCACTGTGCTGCGTCCGTCCACCGCCAGCTTGCGCGACTGCGCCTCCAACTCGTCCATCGCGTCGCCCAAGTCGCTGCCGCCCGCTGCCTCGGCAAGCTCGGGATAGCCCGCGCGCTCGATCATCTCCGGCAGCCGAGTCCGTATCTGCTGGAGAGTCCAGTCCAGCGAGTCGCCCGCAGTCGTCTTGTCCAACATCAGCCGCTCGTTCCGCTTCTGCGGCCCGTAATGATAGTGCGGCTCGTGGTCGAAGCAGTCGAACCTCAAAAGCTCGTGCTCATCGTCTTCGCTCACGTCTCCCAGCACGTGAACGCAAACACCTTGGTCGGACAGCAGGTCCCTGTACTCGATTCCGAACTTTATCGCGCCTTCGCCGATAATAGTGTCTCCACGCTCTTTCATGCCTGTCACCTCTCTTGGAATGGGGCCATTATATCGCTTTTCGGGCTTTAGTCGAGAGGAGTCCAAGAATTGCGGTTCTGTGCTACAATTTTCATCGTAACTGACCGACAGATATTCCCTGTGAGACACTCAAACAGTCGCCGCGGATATTGCGATAGAGAGGCTGACCCATGAGACCGATAATGGACGTTGCCCAAGAGCTCGGCCTAAGTCCGGACTCCGTAATCCCCTACGGACACTACAAGGCGAAGGTGTCCCTCGACGCCATCCGCGACGACGGCAGGCGCGGCAAGATGGTCGTCGTAACCGGCATCACGCCCACGCCCGCCGGCGAAGGCAAGACCACAACCACCGTCGGCCTGACCCAGGCGATGGGCAAGCTCGGCAAGAATGTAGTCTCCACCCTCAGAGAACCCTCGCTCGGCCCCATTTTCGGGATCAAGGGCGGCGGCACGGGCGGAGGCAAGAGCCTCATACAGCCGGACGATGAGGTCAACATACACTTCACCGGCGACGCCCACGCCGTCGGCTCAGCTCACAACCTGCTGGCCGCCCTCACCGACAACGTGGCGCAGCGCGGCCGGATCGACGGCTTCAGGCCGGAAGGCATAACCTGGCGCCGAGTCACCGACGTCGAGGACCGCGCCCTTCGCGCCATCATGACCGGAATCGGCGGCTCAAATAACGCCCCGGTGCGCGAGAGCGGCTTCGACATCGTTACCGCGTCCGAGATAATGGCTATTCTGGCCCTCTCAAGAGACCTCCAAGACCTGCGCGAGAGACTGAGCCGCATAGTCGTCGGATACACCAACGAGGCTAGGCCCGCCGACCGCACTCCCGTCACCGCGGACGACGTTGGAGCCGTCGGCTCGATGATGTCCCTTCTCAGGTACGCCATACAGCCCAACATCGTCCAGACCACGGAAGGCCAGCCCGTGATCGTACACGCTGGACCTTTCGGAAATATCGCGCACGGCTGCTCGTCCGTAGTCGGAGACAGGCTCGCCCTCGGATACGCGGACTACGTTCTCTCCGAAGCCGGCTTCGGCGCGGACCTCGGATTCGAGAAGTTCATGCACATCAAGGCACGGTTCAACGGACTTGAACCCCACGCCGCGGTAATCGTGGCGTCCGTCCGCGCCGTCAAGTACCACGGCGGAGTGCGCCGAAACGATCTGGATACTCCGAATCCGGAAGCTGCGCATGAAGGACTCGCCAACCTTCAGCACCTGATTGGCATGATCCGCTCGTTCAACCTTCCCGTCGTCGCCGCGCTCAACCACTTCCCCACCGACACCGCCGAGGAGACCGCAATCCTGAAGCGCGGCGCTGAGGAGGCGGGCGCGTTCGCGGCTGTCGAAAGCGCTGTGTTCGCGGACGGCGGCGCCGGGGGCGTCGAGTTGGCCGAAGCGCTCGTTGACGCGACGCGGGACGATGACCCTCCGCAGATAGACTACGCCTACCCAATCGAGGCCCCGATCAGAGACAAAGTACTGGCTCTCGCCAAGCGAGTGTACAACGCGGACAACGTCCAGTGGTCGCTGGCCGCCCGCAGGTTGCTAAGGCAGTTCGAGGCCAACGGCTGGGGCAACTTGCCCGTCTGCATGGCCAAGACACACCTGTCCATATCCCACCGCGCCGCGCTAAAGGGCCGACCCTCAGGCTACACGTTCCAGGTCTCAGACGTTCGCGCATCCGTCGGCGCCGGGTTCATATACCCCATCGCTGGAAGCATAGTCACCATGCCCGGCCTCCCCGGCTCCCCGCGCCAACTCGACGTTGACGATGAGGGGAACATACTGGGGTTATAGTCGAACATAAACAATGCCAAAAGTTAGAGAGGCCATACGCTTGGTACGACGAGATGGCTGGTATCATGTCCGCACACGCGGCAGCCACCGGCATTACAAGCACCCCGTAAAATCGGGGACTGTTACGATTGCAGGTCATCCGAGCAAAGAGATGCATCCGAAAATATGGAGCGACATTTTAAGACAAGCAGGTCTCAGGGGAAGATAACATGAAACTCAAGTACGCGGTGGTCTATGAGCGGACGCCAAACAACTACGGCGCCTATTCACCGGATGTTCCGGGCTGCGTAAGCGCTGCCGATACCTGGAGCGAGATACAAGAGATGATTCGGGAGGCCATCCAGTTCCACGTCGAAATCATGGTCGAGTATGGGGAGTCGGTGCCCGAACCAACCATGTCGATCAGAGACGCAATGGAGTACCATCTCTCCCTCGATGACGACTATGTACTCGACCCTGAATGGGGCATTACCGTCGATGAACCCTTTGTCGAGACTGAAACCACTTTCGGTTTCGTGGATGTGGAGGTTCCCATGCTGAGCGCGGCTGCCAAGCAGGTCGCAGAGAGCGTATCGAGCCGCTGAAAGAGAAGCCCCATGCCCGAGTTCTTCAATGTTCGTCCTCCGTCACAGGCGTTTGAAGACCTGCGCCCCCATCTGTCACCCGTAAGCGAACTCGAATGCATTCCGACCGCTACTTCCCTCGGGCGAGTGCTTGCCGAAGAAATCCGTTCCCCTGAAGACTTGCCCGCATTTCCCCGTTCCTCCATGGACGGCTTCTCAGTGCGGGCCCGGGACACGTTCGGAGCTTCCGAAAGTCTGCCCGCCCTGCTGGAAGTCGTGGCCGACATTCCCACGGGCCGTACCTCCAACGTAGCCCTCAAACCTGGACAGGCCGCCGTCGCCTATACCGGCGGTATGCTCGCGGACCACGCCGACGCCGTCGTCATAGTCGAGCGTACCCAGCCCGCGGACAGCAGATCTATCGAGGCGCTCCGCCCCGTCGCTCCGGGCGAAAACGTTATACATGCCGGCGAAGATGTCCGAGCCGGCGACCTGCTGTTCCGACCCGGGCACACCATCCGCTCCCAGGACATCGGCGGACTGCTCGCCCTCGGCATCTGCGACGTACCGGTCTTCAAAAGGCCCAAAGTCGCAATCGTCTCCACCGGCGACGAGCTTGTTCCGCCCAACGCCAGTCCCGAGCCCGGCCGGATACGCGACATCAACACCTACACTATCGCCGCCCGCGTGACCCAGTGCGGAGCGCAGCCCGTGATAGTCGGACTGGTTTCCGACGAGTACGCTCCCCAACTCGAAGCGGCGCGAAACGGCATAGACTCCGCCGACGTGCTCGTATTCTCCGCCGGAAGTTCCCTAAGCTCCCGCGACATGACCGCCGCCGTCTTCAACCAACTTGGAGAGCCAGGGGTTTTGTTGCATGGCATCTCCATCAAGCCAGGCAAACCCACAATCGTAGCCGTCGCCGACGGCAAGCCACTATTCGGACTCCCCGGCAACCCCGTCTCCGCCCTCGTGGTGTTCGATCTTCTCGTCGCCCCCGCCATACGCGTTCTGTCCGGCGCCAATAAGCAGCCCATCGCCAGCGCCGTCGAAGCCACTCTAGCCGCCGATGTTCCATCCGAGTCAGGCAGAGAGGACTACGTTCCCGTCAAACTCTCCAACTCCGGCCCCGTTCCCGCCGCCGAACCCGTCTTCGGCAAGTCAAACCTAATCTACACCCTGATAAACTCAGACGGCCTCATAGAAGTCCCCGCCGACTCCGGCGGTCTCTACGCCGGCGAGAAAGTTTCCGTCCGCCTATACTGAATCTTGAGAATCCCGAAATCTTGTATATCCTGCTTCAGACAATAGGAGAAACCCATGAGCGCCGAACCCCAACTATTCAGAATCAACCCGGAAAATCGTGAATCCGAGAAGATAGCAGAGATAGATTTCTCTCAGCTAGGATTTCAGGAACGACGCGACATCCAGGAATGGGTGGCTGCCAACCCTGGCATCTTGGACGACGGCCTGCTGGTAATCGGCAAGGAGTTCAGCGGCTTCGACAGGACTAACGAGAGGCTAGACCTCCTCGCCGTGGACGAAGACGGAAAACTGGTAGTTGTCGAGTTGAAGCGCGACCATACTGGCGCCGACGCCCACTGGCAGGCAATCAAGTATGCAAGCTACATCCACCGCGCCAAACATGAAGATATTATCCGTATATTTGCCGGCCATGTAGATATATCCGAGACGGAGGCCGTAGATAGGCTGTTGCAGCACCTTGGCGCTGACGACCTGAACAGTCTGAACAACGACCAGCGCATCATCCTCGCCAGCCACAGGTTTGCGCCCGAAGTAACATCAGCTTCCCTTTGGCTGAACGAAAAAACTCCGGACGAGAACCTGATAACTTGCGTCCAACTGGTTCCCTACCATGATGCACAGACTGGCGCACTCTACATTCAGGCAAACACTATCATCCCAATGCCAGGTGCAGAAGAATACAGCATCGGAATCGGTAATGGATTAGACGCCTCAGAGGAAAGCAACGGACGCCGAAGTGACTTCGGAATTAAACTACGAAGAACGTTCCAACGGAATAGGAACGACGAAATCACCAAATTCCTCAGAGAGTCGGCTAGTCTCTCCATAGAGGGACTGCCCGACCAAATCCGTCCAGACAAGAAGAGTAAGTGGGGTGTCGGTCCAGGGCACAATCCGAACTGGCGTCAATACAACCTGTGGTACTCACGACCGCCATGGAACAACTGGCGTATGTACTACTACATTAATCTCTTCCGTGGAAATGAGGACGCTGATTCGTCATGGCGTGCGAAAGTGGGGTTTGAGTATCATAGGCGGCGGCTGAGCTATTCTGACGACTACTTCGAAAGTCTGGGAGAAGCCCTCAAAGACTTGGAAATTCAGGATGACCAAGCCACTTCGTCTAGTGGGGTATCGGTACATCTTGACAGTAGACCGCTTGACGATGCTTTCGCGAAAGATCTTTCAGACGCCCTCAGACCCTTCATCGAAGCTATCACTCCTACGATAGACGAGTTTGAAGACGAACGCACCAACCAAGAAGACGCTTGATGACCTCCCGCCGCTACTACCTCCAAGACATCCCTCTACATGAGGCGTCTGACCGCTACAACCACGCCTTAGACAAGGCAAACGCCCTCGCCCCATCTGGCTCCGAGCAAATCCCCATCCAGGACGCGCTCGGCAGAATCACCGCTGAAGCCGTCTGGGCCTTGCGCTCCGTCCCCCACTACGACGCTGCCGCTATGGACGGCGTCGCCGTTCGCTCCTTCGACACCGTCGGCGCGTCCGAGACCTCTCCACTTACTCTCACCCTTCCCGACCAGGCTGCCTGGGTCGATACCGGCGACCCCATGCCGGATGAATTCGACGCCGTGATAATGGTCGAAGTAGTCCGAGAGATCGACGACTCCACAATTGAAATCAGGTCTCCGGTTCCGCCCTACCACCACGTGAGACCGCTTGGAGAGGACATCGTAGAGTCCGAGTTGCTGCTACCTCAGAACCATCGACTCCGACCGGCCGACTTGGGAGCCTGTGCCGCCGCGGGCGCAACCACAATCAGGGTCCGCCGAAAGCCAACCGTCGCCATAATCCCGACCGGAACCGAGCTTGTCGACATCTCCGACCATCCCAAACCCGGCGATATAGTGGAGTTCAACTCGATCGTGCTCGCCGCCATGCTCGAGGAGTGGGGCGCGAACCCGATCCGACTCCCACCCGTCCCCGACGACCCAAACTTGCTCGAAAACGCCGTCCGGAATGCTGTCCACGACTTTGACCTTGTTCTCGTCAACGCCGGGTCGTCCGCCGGGACCGAGGACTACACGGCGAGCATCGTCGAAAAGCTAGGCTGCTTGGTGGTTCACGGCGTCGCCATCAGGCCAGGCCACCCGATAGTCCTCGGCGTGGTTATGGACAAACCCGTAATCGGAATCCCCGGCTACCCCGTGTCCGCGGTCATCGCCTGCGAGCTTTTCGTACAGCCCATCGTCGAGTCTAAGCTCGGACGCGCCGCCGACCCCAACCCAACGGCTATGGCCACCATGACCCGCCGCGTCCACTCTCCTATGGGCGAGGACGAGTTTCTGCGCGTCAGGCTCGGCCAGGTCGGTGACCGGCTCGTCGCGACCCCGCTCCAACGCGGCGCGGGCGTCATAAGTTCACTTGTCAGGGCCGACGGCATCGCCCGCATACCTCGGCGCTCTGAGGGAATCGAGGCCGGAACCCCGGTCTCGGTTCGCCTGCTAAGACCCATGCGCGACATCCGGCGCGCCATAGTCGCTACCGGCAGCCACGACCTCATCCTCGATCTGCTCGCGAGCCGTCTCAGCGAAGTGTCCGGCAATCCAACCGTGTCCTCCGCAAACGTGGGCAGTATCGGCGGACTCCTAGCGATCCGCCGCGGCGAGGCGCACATCGCCGGCTCGCATCTGCTGGACGAAGAGACGGGCGAGTACAACGTGTCCTTCATAGACCGTTATATCCCAGGAAGACAGGTGACCCTCGTTCATCTCGCTGGTCGGACGCAGGGACTGATGACGCCCGCGCATAACCCCAAGGGAATAACTTCTCTGTCCGACCTTGCGCGGGATGGCGTCCGCTTCGTGAATCGCCAGCGCGGATCGGGCACCCGTGTACTGCTAGACTTCAAACTGCGTGAGATGGGAGTCCCAGTCGAATCGATACTCGGATACGACCGCGAGGAGTACACCCATCTCGCAGTTGCCGCGGCGGTCCAGGGCGGTCGCGCCGACGTCGGGCTGGGCATCCTACCGGCGGCAAAGGCAATGGGACTCGACTTCGTCCCCCTGTTCGAGGAGCAGTACGACCTGGTCATCCCGGCCGAGTTCTACGAGAGCGATCTTCTGAGGCCCATGCTGGACATGATCAAATCCGCTAAGTTCCAGCGTGAAGTTGAAGCGCTGGGAGGTTACAATGTGTCCCGCATGGGCATGGTAAAGGGGTAAGCGACTGAGATTGCAGATGTTCAGCTAGGAGAAGAAGATGGATCTAAACGACAAGGTGGCAGTTGTGACCGGTTCGGCTCGCGGGATTGGCAGGGCGATCGCCGACAGGATGGCCGCATACGGCGCGACGGTGGTCATAACGGATCTCCGCATGGACGACGTTCAGCGCGCGGCGTCCGAACTGCGCGCAACCCATCCGGAGGCCACGTTCGATACTGCTGAGGTGGACGTAACTCAGACCGAGTCGGCTGAGCGCCTCGCCAAGCAAGTCTTCGAGACTCACGGCCGGATAGACATTCTGGTCAACAATGCCGGGATAATCGGCGCTCCAGGGTGGGAGCAGAGAGACCGCTCGAGTGAAGACGACTGGGACCAGATTTATGCCGTCAACGTGAAGGGAGTCGCCAAGGCGACCGACGCCGTCGCAGAGTTCATGAAACCGCGCAGGTACGGCAAGATAGTCAACATCGCGTCGGTGGCCGGGCGGCAGGGAAACTACGGCAATCCTCCGTACCACGTCTCGAAAGCAGGCGTGATAAGCCTCACCCAGGGCTATGCTCTGGGGCTGGCGCCGCACAACATCAACGTGAACGCCATCTGCCCGGGGTCGCTGTGGACGCACATGTACAACCGCATCCTCAGCCGCGCCAAGAACCTGGACGATAGTCTCGATGACCTTACCACCAGAGAGGTGTTTGATCGATCTATCACGGAGAGAATGCCTCTCGGACGCGAGCAGACTCCAGAGGACATCGGGAATCTCGCCGTGTTCCTAGCGTCGGATCTGTCCTTGAATATCACCGGCCAAGCGATCAATGTCAGCGGCGGCGCCCAGATGCACTAGCTCATATCCGCCTACTCGCCCCATAGACCGCCTGCCCTAGAGTGGCTGACAGGGCTGGGTCAATGAAAATATACAGAAACATCTGATACAATAGCCTCAACCTCAAAGGAGTAAAAGATGATTCGACCAATTGGGGTAGAAGCGAGGCAAGCGTATCGGATATGGCTGAAATATGAGGATGGAGTCAACGGGGAGATTGACCTAGGACACCTTGCTGGCAAGGGAGTCTTCAAAGCGTGGGACGCCCCAGGTTATTTCAAGACCGTGCGACTTACCGAGTACGGAAGCATAGCATGGGGAGATACGGATGATCTTGAACTCTGCTCCGATGCGCTCTACATGCGGCTCACCGGGAAGTCTGTGGAGGAAATATGGCCCGGCCTAGCTGGAGTTGAAGTTGCCTGAGATATGCCGGTTCAGTGGAATAGTCATTCGCATGTTTCATGACGATCACCCAATTCCTCACTTTCATGCCATACATAACGAAGACAATGCAGTGATAGGTATCGAGAGCCTAGCCGTTCTCCGTGGTAATCTGTCACCTCGCAATTGGAGATTGGTTCGTGATTGGGCCTTAGCCTGACAATCCGAGTTGCGCCAAGCTTGGGATCAGGTTGAACGTAATGAGCCGCCGGGCAAGATTGCTCCGCTTGACTGAACCTCAGGGAGAAAATTCGTGTACGTACTACTGATCAAACGTCCAATGGTTTTCTTCGGAATGCTTGCGGTCCTGCTCTTTGCCCTGAGTGGATGCCAGACCGAGGAATCTTCCCCTTCGGACGTGGGCGCCGAAGTGAGCGCGGAAATGAGATCGCCGGAAGGAACGTCTATGGGAATGGTAACCCTGACCCAAGGGCCTAACGGGGTTCTGGTATCCGCTGACGTGGCCGGGTTGGCGCCGGGAGTCCACGGGTTCCACATCCACGAGGTAGGCAGTTGCTCGCCGGACTTTTCCGCGGCGGGAGACCACTTTGCGGTTGAAGGCCAAGAGCACGGCTATATGAACGACGGCGGCGACCACGCCGGCGATATGCCGAATATCTACGCCCACGCGGACGGAACGGCCCGGGCCGACGTCTTCAACGACGCCATAACCCTGGACTCTGGGAAGGACAACTCGATAATGGACGGGGACGGTACCGCTATTATCATCCACGAGAAGGGAGATTCTTATGGCGCGGACGCCGGCGCAGGTGGCCGCGTGGCTTGCGGCGTGATTGTACGCCGCTAGGAAGGCACGACTCTCACCCCAGCGCGGCGGTCGGAGGTGACATTTGGAGTCTCAGACTACGAATGATCTTCATAGCTTGGAGAGCCGCAACGTCACGGCGGTAGTACTCGCCGGCGGAATGAGCCGACGACTCGGCAGGAACAAAGCCGTCGAGTTCTTCGACGGCGAAACTCTAATACGCCGAGCCATCGGACGATTGAGGCAGGTTGCGGGCAATATCATGGTTGTCGCCAATGACGAAGAACGCATCACTGAGTTGAACCTTCCGGACGACGTCACAGCCGTAATCGACGAGTACCCGGGAAAGGGGCCGCTTGCTGGCATCTACACCGGGCTGAAAGCCTCTTCGACGGAGTGGAACGTCTTCTGCGCCTGTGACATGCCCTTCCTAAATCCACGTCTCTATCGAGCGCTTCTGTCCAAACGCGACAGCCACGCCGCCGTCGTCCCAATCGTGGACGGCAGGCCGGAACCTGTCCACGCCGCCTACTCGCGCGCCTGCCTCGGCCCTATCGGAGAAAAGCTGGCCGCGGACGACCTGAAAATTGCGGGATTCTTCAAAGACGTGTCCGTCCGCTACTTCACTGAGGACGAGGTACGCGCCATCGACCCGGATCTGCTGAGCTTCTTCAACATCAACACCCAGCAGGATCTGGAAACGGCGGTCGGTCTGACATCGGCGGAGCGTCAGCCATGAACACCCAAGCCCCCGATGTGGTTACCGTCAGAGTCGAGTTGTTCGGACACGCGCGCGCCGTTGCCGGAGTCAGCGACGTACATCTCGATCTGTCTCCCGAGGCGAGCGCGTCCGATCTCGCCGTCGCTCTAGCCTCGGCGCTCCCCGCCCTCGTATCCACCGCGCTCGACGAGGACGGCGCGGCCCTCCTCTCAAGCTACACCGCCAACGTCAACGGAATTGTGTTCATGGGAGATGAACCCGTCTCCATATCGCACGGCGACAGCATCTATCTATTCTCCAGTCAGGCGGGGGGCTGACCTTTGTACGGCTATCACGGCAACGTCCTGATTGTGGACCTGAACACCCAAACCGTCATGCGGGAGCGACTGCCCGAGATCGTCTTGCGGAGCTTCATCGGTGGGACCGGACTCGCCGCCTACCTGCTCTACCACTACTGTCCCCCCGGCGCCGACCCGTTGGGGCCGGACAATCCGCTCATATTCGCGTGCAGCCCGCTTATCGGAAGCAGGCTCACCACGTCCAGCAAGTTCGCCGTCGCCGCCAAGTCCCCGCTCACTGGGATGATCGGCGACTCGCTTAGCTCCAGCTTCCTTGCCGTTGAGCTGAAACGCACCGGCTGCGACGCTCTCGTGATCACTGGTAAGAGCTCCCATAAGACTCTTCTCGTGATTGAAGATGGTACAGTCAGGTTCGACGACGCGTCCGACCTGATGGGATTGGGAACCTCTAAGACCGAACAGTCCGTCCGCGACAGGCTCGGACGACGGTTCAGAGTCGCCTGCATAGGCCCCGCCGGCGAAAACGGCGTAAGGTTCGCCAGCATCGCCAACGACGGCGGCAGACAGGCGGGGCGCACCGGCACAGGCGCGGTGATGGGGTCGAAGAACCTCAAGGCCATTGCCGTGAGGGGCCGGAATCCGGCTCCCGTCTTTGACAGAGATCAACTTGATCTGGTCGGCAGAGACCTCTCCGCCCGCAGCCTCGGCCCCGCTACCGAGAAGTACCGCACAACCGGAACGATGGCCAACGTGGCGGTGTTCGACCGGCTCGGCGCGCTCCCAACCCGCAACTTCCAACAGTCCACCTTCGAGTTTAGCGGCGACATCAGCGGGGAGACGCTGCACGAGGCCCACTTCGTCAAGAACGCCCACTGCGCCAACTGCACCATCGGCTGCGAGAAGATACTGACCACGGGCAACGGCGGCAGCAAATCGACCGGACGCATGGAGTACGAGAGCGTGTTCGCGCTCGGCCCCCTTGTGGGCGTCTCGGACCGCGACGCGGTAATCAGGGCGTCTCACTACTGCGACGAAGCCGGAATGGACACGGTCAGTGCCGGCGCGACTATCGCCTGGGCCATGGAGTGCTTCGAGCGAGGTCTGCTGACCATCGAAGACACCGACAGCTTGGATCTCCGTTTTGGAAACGCCTCTGCACTGCTCGAATGTCTCCAAAGAATAGCCAACCGAAACGGAAAAACAGGACAGCTTCTCTCCGAGGGGTCGAAACTCGCCTCGTCCGTCTTGGGACGCGGCTCCGACTACTGGGCCATGCACGTCAAGGGCCTTGAGATGCCCGGATACGAACCCAGAAGCCTCAAGACCATGGCGCTAGCTCTCGCCGTCAGCACACGCGGCGCGTGCCACAATCGATCTTCGGCCTATGAAGCCGACTTCTCCAATCGTGTCAACCGTTTGGAAGCCGACGCCCAACGCGGCAGAATTACCGCTGACGGAGAGGACTTCTCAGCCGTGCTCGACTCCCTCATCTGGTGCAAGTTCCTTCGCAAGGCGTTCGACGACTTCTGGGGCGAGTCAGCGACTTCCCTCAACCTCGTCACCGGCTGGGACGTCACTCCCGACGAGTTGAGAACGGCGGGCGAGCGCATCAACAATCTCAAGAAACTCTTCAACATCCGCGAGGGCTGGACTCGCGCCGACGACACCCTGCCCCCTCGCGCCCTGGCCGAGACTCTCCCAGACGGTGTCGCCGCAGGCATCGGATTATCCAAGCCCGACCTGAACATGATGATAGACGCCTACTACCAGGCTCGCGGCTGGAATCCCGACGGCGCCATACCTGATTCCAAGCTCGCGAGCTTGGGATTGGACGCTCTGATACCCGTCGGTGTGAAGTGACAATGAGCGGATAATCTCACCCACGTTCCAAAGCGCATTTCCAAGTGTTGGTTTGGTAGAATCCCGATATCCGTACCAACTTCCCAAACCCGATCTCAGGGGTGGCTTCGTTGACTACCGACCGCAACACCCTACGCAGCAAGTTGCGCGAAAAATTCCCAAGGAACCACGGCCAACTTCTCCCTGCCCTACACTTTCTCCAGCACGAGTTCGGGTATCTTCCCGACTGGGCTATGGAGGTCGTCGGCTGGCATCTGGGCATTCCCTCCTCTGAGGTCTATGGAGCCGCCACTTCATATACGGAATTGAGAGTCGAAAAGCCTGGCAGCACGACTGTCCGCGTATGCACCGCCCTTTCCTGCGCCGTGACCGGCTCTCTCGACATTCTAAACGCGCTCGAAAAAGAGTTGGATCTCGATGTCGGAAACACATCGGACAACAATGAGTTCACCCTGGAAGAAACCCCGTGCGGTTTCCTGTGCGCCATGGCTCCCGCAATCGAGGTCAACGGCTCTTGGCATGGCCGACTTGATCCCCAGTCCGCGCTTCAACTGGTCAGGGAAAGCGGCCAATGACTGACTCCACCCTACAATCTCGGTTTAAGGAACTCGCCAACGACGCTCGTGGCCGAATCCAACAAGCGGTCCGTGGCAGACCTCGGATCGTCGTTCAGGTTGGACACTGCGGCGCGGCTGTCGGAGCTTCCGACCTTCCGGATGCCATTCGCCAGCAGTACGGCGGACGCGCCTCGATCACCGTGGCCGGCTGCGACGGCGCGTGCTTTACCGCTCCCACAGTTCTGGTCCAGTGTCGGAGCGGAGACTTCATCCGCCTCGAACGAGTCGCCTCCAATGACCTGCGTCGTGTGGGCATGGCCCTCCGTTCAGAGTCGCCGGGCGCTCCATCGAGCGCGGCCAGATACATAGAATCGCAGCGCCGGATCGCTCTCGACGGATGCGGGGGCTTAGACGCCGAGTCCATCGACGACTATCTCGCCCGCGACGGCTATTCCGCTCTCGTCAAAGCGCTCCAGTCCGACCCTCAAGACGTCATCAACCAAGTCAAAGACTCGCGGCTGAGAGGACGCGGCGGCGCATACTTCCCCACCGGGCTGAAGTGGGAGAGCGCACGCGGCTTTAGCGCGGACCGCAGATACCTCATCGTCAACTGCGAGGAGGGCGAGCCCGGATTGTTCAAAGACCGCCACCTCATGGAGGGTCTCCCTCACAGGTTGATCGAAGGCGCCTGCATAGCCGCCTACGCCTGCGACGCTCAGGATGTCATCTTCTACGTCAATGCCGAAGCCAACCTGTCGGCCTTGCGAGTGGAGAACGCAATCCGTCAGGCTCAAGACCTCGGACTCGTCGGCGATGACGTTCTCGGAACCGGACTCAACATAAACGTCGAAGTCCGACGGGGAGCGGGCGGTTACGTGTGCGGCGAAGAGACCACCTTGATAAACACCATAGAGGGGTACAGGCGCGAGCCGCGAATCAGGCCGCCCTACCCCGTAGAGTCCGGCCTATGGTCGCGGCCCACCGTCATAAACAACGCCGAGACTCTCGCCAGCGTCCCATACATCATCACTCATGGCGCTGACAACTTCGCCCAGATCGGCGACGGCGCCGACACCGGCGCCAAGATAATCAACCTCAGCGGCTCAGTGCGCCGCCCCGGCCTGATAGAAGCGCCGATGGGGACGACGTTGAGACACGTCATCTACGACATCGGCGGCGGCCCGCCCGACGGCGTATCCCTGAAAATCATCGGCGTGGGCGGACCGTCCAGCGGCGTGTTCCCCGTGTCCATGCTGGATACGCCCATCAAACCCGGCTTCCTTCACGAGTCCGGCGTGATGCTGGGGGCGGGCGCGGTCATAGCCATGGACGACTCGATAGACGTTCTCTCCGTGATACGCAGCCTCGCCCGGTACAACGCCAACGAGTCCTGCGGCAAATGTACGCCCTGTCGTGAAGGTACGCCCCGCATGGTCGAGATGCTCGACGCCATCGCGTCAGGGCAGTCGTCGAAGTCCGACACAGACCAGTTGACAGACCTCGCGCGTCTCGTCAACATAGCTTCCCTATGCGGACTTGGACAGGCCGCGGGCAATCCAATCCTCAGTGGGCTATACTTCTTCGGTGAAGAGATGAGGGACGCTCTCGAACAGAACTGACCGCCTGAAGGAGACTAACCATGAGACCCATAGTCAGCGACACTCCCTACAAGCACATCTTCATCATGGAAGACGGTCGCGCCATGATCGGCGGCACTCGGATCAAAGTCGAGTACATCGCCACTGACTCGATGCATTGGCGGATGAGTCCGGAGGAGATCAAAGAAAATCGCCCCGACTTGACCATGGGCCAAGTTCACTCCGCGCTCGCCTACTACTGGGACAATAAGGATTTGGTGGACAGACAGATCAGGGAGGGGGAGGAATTTGCCGAGAAGATGAGAGAGCTGAATGAGCCTTATCAGTCAGAGTTGAGGGAGAGGGCCAAGAAGTGGAGAGCCGAGAGGGCGAAAGCCAATCTAGTCGAGCTCTCGTAGTTGGCTCACGCACTATACATGGACCATTGTGTGAAAGGCGCGATTACGGCGGGATTGCGCCTACGTGGCGTAGATGTACTTGCCGCGAGAGAGGATGCCCGGCATGAAGTTGAAGACCCCTTCGTATTAGATCTGGCCACAGAGCTTGAGCGCGTTGTGTTCACCCAAGATGAGGACTTTTTGAGAGACGCAGCAAGGCGTCAAGAGCAGGGAATCCCATTCTACGGCGTAATCTACGCGCATCAAGATCGGGTTTCAATAGGCAGGTGTATCGAGGACCTTCAAATGATAGCAGAGATGGAGGATCTGGAGAACCTAGTTGGGCGCGTTATCTATTTGCCGATATAGAATTCTGATCACTCCACAGAAAACCCCATCATGACCATCACGCTCTCCATAAACGGCAAACAGGTATCCGTCGACGACGGCTCGACCGTGCTTGACGCCATTAACCGCTCCGGCGCCTACATATCCCAGCTATGCAAAGACCCGGACATGAAGCCCATCGGCGCTTGCCGCACCTGTCTCGTGCAGATTGAGGGTGTGCGCGGCCTACCCGCCTCGTGCTCCGTCCCCGCCGAGCAGGGGATGAGCGTCCTTACCGAGACCGACGAGGCTCACGAGACCCGGCGCGGAGTGCTCGAGCTCACGCTGGCCATGTTTCCCAGGAACGGCGAAACCCCCTCTCACGACTACCGAGAGCTTTCCATCGCCGCCAAGCGCCACGGCATAGACGCGCCACGCTGGGAGGGCCGCGAGCGAGAGCCGGTTGACGCATCCAACCCCGTCTTCCAGATTGCCATGGACTCCTGCATCATGTGTGGCCGCTGTGCCCAGGCCTGCCAAGACGGTCACCAGTTCATCGGCGCGATAGACATTCTCGGAACGGGAACCGAGGCGCGCATAGGCGCCTTCATGGACAGGCCGCTAGTCGATTCCGTATGCACCACCTGCGGCTCGTGCCTAGCCTCATGCCCCACCGGGGCCATCACCACCAAGGCCGACACTCCCAATCCCGTCCGCACCGTTACCACCACCTGCCCATACTGCGGAGTCGGCTGCGGCATCAAGGCGCAGATCGACCCCAACGACCGGATTATCGAGATACTCGACGACCCAGACAACCAGTCCTCGCTCGGAATGCTCTGCGTCAAAGGGAGATTCGGGTTCTCATTCGTCAACCACCCCGACAGGCTCACCAAGCCCATGATACGCAAGAACGGTGAACTAACGCCTGTCGAATGGGACGAGGCCATCGAATACGTGGCCGACCGCCTCTCCGAGTACCGCGGCGACGCTTTTGGGACCCTCGCGTCCGCAAAGGCCACCAACGAAGACGGCTACATCCAGCAAAAGTTCGCCCGCCTCCTCATGCGGAGCAATCATATAGACCACTGCACGCGGCTGTGCCACTCTCCCTCTGTGGAAGCGATGCTCACCGCTCTCGGAAGCGGCGCGACCTCCAACTCATACATAGACTATGAAGAGGCCGGATGCCTGGTAATCATCGGCTCCGACGCCAACGCCAATCATCCCGTCGCCGCCTCGAGGATGCGGCGCGCCGTCGTAGAGCGCGGCGCGAAGCTGATAATCATCAACCCTCGCCGAATCGAGATGTGTGACTACGCCGACCTCTGGCTCAGACCTCGCCCCGGCACCGACGTCGCCCTTCTGAACGCCATGGCCAAGGTCATCGTTGACGAAGGATTGGCCGATACCGGGTTCGTCACGGACCGCACCGAAGGGTACGACGAGTGGTGGGAGACCGTTCAAAAGTACGACCTCGAATACGCCGAGAAGATTACCGGCGTCCCGGCTGACCAGATAGCCGACGCCGCCCGCATCTACGCCCGCCCGCCATTCAGCGGCTCCTGTCTGATATGGGGAATGGGAATCACCCAGCACACCATGGGCACCGCGAACGCCCACGGCCTACTCAATCTGGCCCTCGTCGCCGGACAGCTTGGCCGCCCCGGCTCCGGCATATCCCCTCTCAGGGGCCAGAACAACGTCCAGGGATGCGGCGACGCCGGCTGCCTGCCCGACGCCTTCCCCGGATACCAGGTCATCGGCGAGACATCCCTCGCCAAGTTCAGCGACGCTTGGAGCAGCCGGCCTTTGCCCTCGGATCCGGGCTTGGTCATCACCGACATGGCGCCTGCCATCGATGCCGGACGCATCAAGGCCATGTACATCACCGGAGAGAACCCCCTTCTCAGCGAGCCTGACCTTCACCACGCCGAGGAGACATTCAAGAAACTCGATTTCCTGGTCGTCCAGGACATATTCATGCACGAGACCGCCGAAATAGCCGACGTTGTCCTGCCCGCCACCTCTTTCGCCGAAAAGGACGGCACTTTCACCAACAGCGAGCGCCGCGTTCAGCGCGTTCGCAAGGCGATAGACCCAATCGGAGACAGCAGGCCCGACTGGGAGATAATCAAGGACGTCGCCCAGCGTCTGAGCTCCAAGCTCGGCCTGGGACTTGAGCGCGAGTTCGACTACTCTCACCCCTCCGAAATCTTCGACGAGATGGCTTCGCTCACGCCCTTGATCGCCGGCATTTCATACGACCGCCTCGAAAATGAGGGCGGCATACAGTGGCCCTGTCCGACCTCCGACCATCCCGGCACCCGCTTCCTGTACGAGAACGACTTCCCGCGCGGCCCAAGGGCCAAGTTCGTCGCTTTCGACCAGGGTCCTGCCGCGGACGAAACGCCCTCTAAACGATTCCCCCTGATTCTGAATACCGGCCGCGTACTCTACCACTGGCACGGAGGAACCATAACCCGCCGCGCCGACAGCCTGCTCGCCCGCGCCCCCGAGCTCACCGTCTCCATGCACCCCAGCGACGGCGACAAGTTCGGCATACCCGACGGCGAGTGGATAAGGGTAAGGTCCAGACGCGGCGACCTCGAAGGCCGTGCCCACTACACCGAAAGACAGCGCGCCGGAGAGCTATTCGTTCCGTTCGTCAAGCTCCAGGAGCACGCCGCCAACTTCCTCACCAACGCCGCCCTCGACCCGGACTCCCGCATCCCGGAGTACAAAGTCTGCGCCGTCCGCATCGACAAACTGGGAGAGGACAGGGGCGCGACCAACTCTCGCCAAATGGTCAGGATGCGCGGGGATTGATCTTCGATGACTCAGCCCGACGGAGAATATGTGAGGCGAGCCGAGTGGCATCTGTCTATGGTCGGTGTTTACCGAGCCGATGCCAATCTTCTGCTTCAGCGCGGCAGCCTGCACTCCGCCGGGACACTGCTCTACGAATCGACCAAGCAATGCCTCAACGCGGTCACCAACAAGCGAGGTCATAATCCGGTGTACACTAGGCAGAAGATGCGCTATCTTGGAGTTATAGTGAATCAACGTCTTGACAGCCAATCCGTTTTGGAAGACGGATGGCAGGCTGCCCTCAAACTTCACATTCACGCCGACCGGGGGAACCTGGCTGATGACGCCTTTGAATCAAACTGGCGTGATGCCCAGATGTTTATTGACAATATGCTTGAAATCTACGCGGAGGAAGAATCTTGACTATTCAGACTGCGGCCCCGCTGGAACTGCTGCAAGCCGCTGAGCGTGAGTATGAGGTTGACAATGACCGTGAATCGGCGCGTCTATTGGCTGAGGCTACCACTGCGCTATTCGATATGCTGGCTGAATCGCGCGGAATCAGTCTATCGGACGATTATTCCGCCATGGCCAGAGAGCTTGATAAGAGGGCTGGAAACGGGCGCCACCACTACGTCATCAGACTCGGCGCTGGGGAACACCTACTCGAACATGCCGAAACGGGCGGCATGGAGGACTACGGAATGGTGGAATGGTTGCACATTACCCAGGGGGGGTTCATACGCGATACCCTGCGAGAACTTGGAGTTGACGTGCCGCCCGCCCCCGCCAAGTGGCGCTGGACATACCCCTGAGACTCCCGCATCCCCGAGTACAAAGTCTGCGCCGTCCGCATCGACAAGCTGGGAGAGGGCCGCGGCACGACCGGCCGCCGTCAGGCCATGAAATCCTAGTTTCACCGCACAGAAGATCATAAGAATGTAGAATAGAGAGGATGATATGGAAACTGTGACGGTCACGAATGACTACCAAGTCAATATACCTGATTCTATACGTCAGGCCCTTGACATTGAACCGGGCCAGCAAATTGCGCTGATAGAGTACCAGGGAGTAGTTCGTATGATTCCCGTGATGCCGACGGCACGTGCGCGCGGCTTTCTCAAAGGCGTTGATACCCATATCGAGCGGGAGACGGACAGACTGTGAATGTCGTTGATTCTTCAGGATGGCTTGAATACTTTGCCAACGGCCCCAATTCCAACTTCTTCTCTTCGGCTATCTTGGATACCGATGAACTTATCGTCCCCTCTATCACCGTCTATGAAGTTTTCAAGCGCGTGCTGAGAGACAGTTCCGAAGAAGACGCGCTTAGCGTTATTGCTGTCATGTCCAGAGGACTGGTAACGTCGCTGGATATGGAGTTGTCTCTCAATGCCGCTAAAATCTCCGTTGAATTGAAATTGCCGATGGCTGACAGCATTATTCTCGCCACCGCGCGAGCGCATGACGCAATTCTTTGGACACAAGACTCCGACTTCCAAGGATTGGAAGGAGTGCGATACACAGCCACACTCTCCCCGTGATACAATTCTCCGCGCCACTGAAAACCGACCGCTAATCACCGAGAAATAACGACTCCTCATGACCACCCCGCTCTCCCAAATGCCCAAGCCTACCGTCGATCAGTTCGAGGGCCGCAAGAAGCTGTTCCTCGTCCCGAATCACGTCCTGCCGCCGAACGCGCCCGAGGAAGGGCTGGAGTTGCTGTCGAGGTATTGGTCCGAGGTGCGCGACTCCATCGCCAACCTAGAACGCTCTCTCGGCCCGGTGTCTAGGATATATCACGAGCTAATCTACACGGGGGGAGACGACGGCCTTCAGCAGATCGAGATGATGAATCCCAACGGTGGCCCGTTCATTAGGGCGATGTGCCAATCGACTGCCGACCTGCACCCGCTGGAGGACGCCGAACTGGTTCTCGAAAACACCGACTGGCAGCGCGTGCTGTCGATAGGCCCCGCAAGCCGGAAGGTGCTCATGGCTGCCCTCGACGGCTATCAAAGCGCTCTGGAAGCCCGCTACACCGCAATCGCCGAGCGCATATCGAACGACCTGGACGAGGGCGAGTGCGCCGCGCTGTTCATCCGCGAAGACCACCGCGTGCAGTTCTCCAACGACGTCCAGGTCTTCTACGTCGCGCCGCCCGCGCTCGACGCATTCAAGCGGTGGCTCGAAGACTACTTTTCTACGGGAGCGACGAGTGAAACGGAATGACGCGAAGCTGCGTTCGAGTGCGTGGTTCGACACCCCCGAACTCTACGGCTGGCTCAGGAAGGCCGCCTTCATGTCCGAGGGATACGGACCCGAAGCCTACGACAATCGCCCGATAATTGGCATCTGCAACTCGTGGAGCGAACTGACTCACTGCAATTCTCATCTCCGGCAACTCGCCGAAGCTGTCAAGCGCGGCGTCTGGCAGGCGGGAGGATTCCCCATGGAGTTCCCCGTCATGTCGCTCGGCGAGTACAACATGCGCCCCACCACGATGCTCTTCAGAAACCTGATGAGCATGGAGGTAGAGGAATCGATCCGCGCCAACCCTCTCGACGGAGTCGTCCTGCTAGGCGGATGCGACAAGACCACCCCTGCCCTGCTCATGGGAGCCGCCAGCGCCGACGTTCCCGCCATACTCGTAACTGGAGGACCGCAGCTCAAGGCCAACTGGCGCGGCGAAGAGCTCGGATCATGTACCGACTGCCGACGCTACGAGACCGAGCTTCGGGCCGGCAACATCTCCCAAGACGACTGGGCCGAGCTTCAGACCTGCATCGTCAGAAGCCCCGGCCACTGCATGGTCATGGGAACTGCATCCACCATGGCGTCCATCGCAGAGGCCATGGGCATTGCGCTGCCCGGCAACGCCGCAATCCCAGCCGTGGATTCCAGAAGATATCGCCTCTCAGAGCTGGCCGGACGCCGGATCGTCAAAATCGTGGAGCAGGACATCCGCCCCTCGCAGGTCATGACCAAGGAGGCCTTCGAGAACGGCATTCGCACATTGCACGCGCTGGGCGGCTCCACCAACGCCGTGATCCACCTCACCGCGATAGCGGGAAGGCTCGGAATAGACTTGCCCGGAACCCTTTTCGACCAGCTATCGAGGACCACACCCTTCATCCTCAACCTGAAACCGTCCGGTCAGTACCTCATGGAAGATTTCTACTACGCCGGCGGCATGGGGGCGCTGCTCAAAGAGATTTCACCACTGATCCACGGCGACACTATCACCGTCACCGGCCAGACCCTAGCCGAAAACATCTCAACCGCCGTCAACTACAACCCGGACGTCATCCGCCACATGGACGACCCCATGAACCCCGAAGGCGGCCTTGCCGTTCTGACCGGGACCCTAGCCCCCACCGGCGCTCTCATAAAGCCCACCGCGGCGTCGGAGTCTCTCCTGACCCACGAGGGACGCGCCATAGTCTTCGAAGACCACGACGACCTGCTCGCCCGCATAGACGATCCCGACCTCGACGTAACGCCAGACGACGTTCTCATAATGCGCTCCGGCGGACCCATAGGCGCGCCCGGAATGCCTGAATGGGGCTTCCTGCCCTTGCCCAAGAAGATTCTCGCTTCAGGAGTGCGAGACATGGTCCGACTGAGCGACGCCCGCATGAGCGGGACGGCGTTCGGAACCGTGGTCGTCCACGTCACCCCCGAGTCCGCCGCGGGCGGCCCGCTTGCGGCCGTCAGAAACGGCGACCGCATCAGCCTCGACGTCCCCAACCGACGACTGGACCTCCTAGTAGAAGACAGGGAAATCAAGCGCCGCCTCCACGAGTCACCTCCCCAAACTCCCGTACACAAACGCGGCTACGCCTCAATGTACTCCCGCCACGTCCTTCAGGCCGACACCGGCTGCGACTTCGATTTCCTGCTCTGCGAGACACAGTGAATCTACGTATGTCTTGAGTCTATTGCCAATCAGTACGTCATCATGTACGATACATTGTACATGACTGTGTGATTCAAGTGATGCCTTTTCAAATTCTGTTCACTTCAGAGGCTATGGATACGCTGAGAAGCATACGCGACCGCCGGATACGTTCTCAAATCATCCAGCGCATCGAGAAACTGTCAGATGAGCCTGATAAGCAGGGAAACCCATTGCTGGGAGACTTGTCCGGTTATCGCTCAATCCGGGCAGTTGGACAGCGCTACCGTGTCGTTTACAGCATAGACTGGGATCAAGCAAGAGTTGTCGTGATAGCCGCCGGCATTAGGCGTGAGGGAGATAGGCGAGACATTTACAGATTGGCCCAACGTCTGGTACGTCTCGGGCTGGTAGAACCCACAGAATAGAGGTGCCGAGTGATGGTCATTCATCAAGAACGCGAAACTGAGCAAATATCCATCGTCAAGGCTCGCTCTATGCTGACTCAGCTTCCTGAGCGATTAGCCGAACAGAATCGAGCCGTAGCCCTGACTCGATACGGCAAACCTGTTCTAGCCGTTATGCCTTGGGATCTGTTCGAGTCTATCATTGAAACAATGGAAATCATGGGCGATCCTGACATGATGGCCGCTCTCCGTCGAGGAATCAGGGATGTCCAAGAAGGAAAACTCACTTCTCTAGAGCAGGCCAGATCAGAGTTAGGCCTTACATGACTGTGATTGGTCGAAGTGTAGGCGGAGAAGATTGATAATCTGGGAATGTCGCGACGTTTCCTCAAGAGACTATGGGTCCCCAAACATATTGATCACTGACCGCTGAGCGGCGGTCACTATGAGCGGAACCTGATCTTCCATCATCGACAATGAAAAGGTCAACATGATATCCGTATTCTGGAAAACCGTTCTCATCTTGGGGCTGTCGGCTTTTCTGGTTGCCGCTTGCGGCTCGGACCCGGAGCCGACCCCCGTCCCGGGACCCGCGGCCACCGCCGAACCCGCCTCGTCGGACGAACCCTTCGTAATTGGAGCGCTGGACTCCCTCACCGGCGTCGGCGAGTCCTACGGTGTCCCCCTGTCTCAGTCCAAGCTGATCGCGGTGGAGGAGATCAACGCCGCCGGCGGCATCAACGGACGGCAGTTGAAGCTCATCATCGAGGACTCCAAGTGTACCGCCAACGACGCCATTACCGCCTACCGCAGGCTGACCGACGTGGACGGCGTCAAGATCATCCTTGGCGCAACGTGCAGCGGCGGCACGCTTGGCGTCGCGCCCTTGGCCGAAAGCGACGGCGTCATACTCTTGTCCCCATCCTCGACAAGCCCTGACATTACCCACGCCGGCGACTACATCTTCCGCACCGCCATCAACTCCCTTCAGGTGGGAACCGACATCGGCAACACGCTCTGGGCCGACGGAGTACGCGAAGTCGCCACAATCACAGAGGCCACCGACTACGCGGAGGGCGTTCGACGCACCGCCGTCGCGCAATTCGAGAAGCTCGGAGGCGGTGTGGCGGCGGCGGAAACCTACCCGTCCGACGTGATCGACTTTCGCAGCCAAATTACCAAGCTGCTCGGCGTGAACCCCGACGCAGTTCTCCTCGCCGCGCAGAGCGAGGCTTCCGGCGGCACGATCGTCAAGCAGGCCCGCGAGTTGGGGTACGACGGGCCTATCTACTCAGAAGTCGTGCCCACCGGTTCCGAGGCGCTGGGCATAGCCGGAGACGCCGCCACTGGCCTGAAAGCCGTTATGCCCAACCCCGACCTGAGCACAAAAGTCGGCAAGAAGTTTATCGCGGAATACAGGGCGCGCTACAATGGCGTTGCGCCATGGCCTTGGTTCCAGGGGTCCGCTTACGACGGCGTTTACATAGCCGCCGAATGTCTGAAGCAGACCAACGACGACCAGGATGCCGACGGCTTTCGGGATTGCCTGTACGACCTTACTCAAAGCGGCGCAATCGGTGACGACTACAGCTTCGATGAGAACGGTGACGTATTCGGAGTCTCCCACGTCCTAATCGAAGTCCTGCCCGTGGCCGAACGGACGACGGATAACCTGGGGTACCGCATACTGGGCGCTCCCCCGGCTCCCTGAGCGCTCGGTGTCGCTATTCGAACGTCGACGCGTCCTCGCCCACCCACTTGATGATGATATTGTTCAGGGTTCCGTCGTCTTTCATCGACGCCAGCGCCTCGTCGAGTTTTCCCTTTAGATCGCCGCCCTTGCGGACGCCAATTCCGAGGCCCCGGTCCAGCGACACGGACGGACCCACGATGGCCAGTTGGCCCGGGTACTCCGCGAGTCTCTCCACGCCGTAGCCGTGGTCCACGAGGACGGCATCTACCTCGTTGTTGAGCACCGCATCGACCGCGTCTCTCGAGCCTTCAAGTGGCACAAACGGCACGCCCAGTTCCGTGAAATAGTCGGAGTATATGGTATTTTCGGTAACGCCAATCGTGCCTTGGGCGGCTTCGTCGCCCTCGCCGGCACTCGCCACGTACACTGAAGGGGTTGGCGGGTAGTACGCTTCCGTGAAGTCGATAAGCTCCTCGCGCTTGGCGGTGATGCTCATGCCGGCGAGTATCATGTCGAACTTTTCCGCCATGACGTCGGGAATCATCGTTTCCCATTCACTCAGGATCCACTCACACTCCAGATCGGCGCGCCGGCACAACTCATCCCCCAATTCGCGCTCAAGGCCCTCTATTTCATCCTCGTCGTTCACGAAGTTAAAGGGATGGTAGTCGCCTGTGGTGGCTATCACCACCTTGTCCGCTCCCCCGCATGTGGTCAGCAGCGTCATGAGCGCCGCCGCCAATAGAAGCGCGCCGAGCGTATGCGTTAACCGTCTTTCTATCGTCACAACTCTCATCTCACTTGGGTTTCGAGGTCGGAGTTTGCGAAGTTCTTGTGTCGCATGACTGATCCGCCGCCTCAGTTCTGGTGGATCTGGACCTTCACCGAGCCGCTGTTCTTGTCGTATGCGGTCTCGAACGCACTCTGAATTTCGTCCAGACCGTACTTGTGAGTCACCATCCGGTCGATGACGGCTCTCCCCGACGCCATCATGTCGATTGCGACCTCATAGTCGTGCCTGCCGTCCAGGACGTTGTAACACGAGGAGAAGACGAAAATCTGCTCCTTCAGCATCGGCGTCAGGAAATCGAACTCGAACGGCCGACGGAATCCTCCGACTATTACGATTCTCCCCTGTACTCGCGTCACCTCCACCGACTGGTGCATCGTCGCCGATTGGTGACCTCCCACCGTCTCGATGGTCATGTCCGAGCCGCGCCCGTCCGTCGCGTCCGCGATGGCGTCCCACAGATCCGGCCCCCGGTCCGAATAGACCTCGTCCGCTCCGACCAACTTGGCCATCGTCGCCTGTTGCTCATATCTGGCCGATGCGATGACCCTGCCAGCCCCAAGCGCCTTGGCCGCCGCGATCGCGGTCAGTCCGATGTTGCCTGAACCCAGGACCGTCACAACTTCGCCGCCTTTTAGGTCTCCGAGTCTCACCCCATGCACCGAAACGGCTAGTGGCTCCACCAGCGCGGCCTCTTCCCATGACATCGAATCGGGGACGACGTAGCAGCCCATCGCTTTGCGCTTCATGAACTCCGCGAAGCCGCCGCCCTCCTGCGGGGCCATGTTCAGGCACCCCCTGAACTGCCCCTGCCGACAGTACCAGCACTGAGTACACGCGCGGCCGTGCCCGATGATGTCCACCGCGACCCGCTTGCCGAGCATGGACGTGTCCACTCCGTCACCGATCTCCACTATGTCGCCGGCAACCTCGTGGCCGGCCGGCAGACGGTCCGGCTCGGTCTTGTCCACGTTTATCTGAAGGTCAGAGCCGCAGATGCCGACGGCCCCTATTCGAATAAGCGCGTCGCCCGGTCCGACCTCCGGCTTCTCGACCTCCCTGACCTCCATCTTGCCTTGACCGTCGAAAAATGCGGCTTGCATCGTTGCCATGTTGCTCTCTCCTACCTAGCAGGCGCAATCATCTACGATTGAGACTCCAAGAAACTTCTGGCGCCGTCGAGTATGATACCCGGAAGGACGACTGCCGATAGTATGTCGTGCGACATCTTCCGGCCGGCGGCGTGGATACGCTCTTCGACACGGGCCTCAGCCGCCTTGATGTCCGGGTGGTCTGGCTGTCCCGGAAGACCCATCGACTGCGCCAGGTCGTTGGAGCCCCAGGCGAACGCGTCGATGCCCTCCACTGCCAGTATCTCGTCGAGGTTCTCGAATGCGGTCGCGGTCTCAAGCTGAGCCATGACGAGCATCTCGCGGTTTGCGAGTTCCATGTACTCTGTGCGCTGGCTGCCGGGCTGGTCCAGCAGGCCGCCGTCGCCGTAGAACGTCCCGCGACCTCCGCCCCAACTCCGCTGGCCGTCAGGAACGAACCGGCAGGCGTCCACAAGCTGCTTGGCCTGAGCCGCCGTATCGACGTGCGGCCCCAGAATGCCCTGCACTCCCCTGTCCAGGAACAGGTTGATCGTGGAAGATTGCAGGTTCGGCACGCGGGCGGTAGTCGTCAGGCCGTACCCGTCCGCCACCCTGACCATCGCGTCTATGGACTCAGGCGAGAAGAGGCCGTGCTCCCCGTCGAGGTTGACGTGATCGAAGCCTCCGAGCATACCGACGAGCTCTATCGCCTCGCCGGACGGATACACGAGGCCGAGGCCCAAGCCCTTCTTCCCTTCTCTGTTTCTGGTGAGTATGTTGTTGGTTCGCAGTCTTACCATCTTTTGGCTCCCCTTCTGTGTAGTGTCTGATGTATCCGGTCACATTCTCAAACGGCTCAGGACGGCAATGGCGGCATCAGGTCGCGCAGCCAAGAGTCCAAGTCCGACAGCGCTTCCTGGTTTATCTCGTGCCCCATTTCGTACTCGTGATATTGCGGAGCGTACCCGGATTTTTCCAAGAACTCCCGCGACCTCCGCGCGGCGGCGACCTCGATCACCGTGTCTTGCGTACCGTGAGCGATAAATATCGGCTGGCCTCTATGCTCCGGCAACCTTTCGGAAAGCGCCTCCGGTGACGGAACGCGCCCGCTGAGTACCGCCAGCCCGGCGAACATCTCAGGCCTCGGAAGTCCGAACCTGTAGGTCATCATCCCACCCTGCGAGAACCCTCCCATCACGATTTCGCCATGTGTTAGGTGGTGGCGTTCACAGACCTCGTCGAAGAACGCCGCCAACAGGTCCTCCGCGCGCTCCGCGGCTCGGTCCGTGCCGTCCCCTCCCGGAGGAGTCCATGCGTAGCCTGTCATCCCCATGCCGATCTGCATCGGAATCGGCGCGTTGGGAAATAGATACAGGTAGCCCGTCCGCTCTATCGCCGGGGCCAGCCCCGCAAGGTCCGACATGCTCGCCCCAAAGCCGTGGAGCAGAACGATGGCCGGGTACTCCAGCGTCTCGTCATAGCCGTCAGGCTCGACGATGATGTAGCTAAGAGAGTTGCCGTCGATCTGGCGCGCCTGCAAGTCCGCCGTCCCCTTTCGGCGCATAGGGTAATACCGCTTACCCGCTTTGGCAATAGCCAAGTTGAACCTCACGCGGCCTAGCCCTTAGAATCCCAGAAGTCCGGAGCGGACGGCACAACTGAACCGTCGGAGGCTTTAGCAAGCATGAGCAAGTTGTTGGATCTGATATCGAGACTCGGTCAGCAGGCGGCGCAGCCCATCGGCTTCGAGGCGCTGGCCGGCAGAGTGGATGCGTCTCCCACAATGGCGCTGATTTGCACCGCCTTGGCGTCCTCCTGCGAGAGTGATCTGGATGCCGTCGGGCGCGATCTGGTGGACGCCGTCGTATTCGATCCCGACGAGGCGGGGTTCGCGCCGGAGTCCGGCCAATTCGACAACCTGACGTGGGGAATCGTCTGTCGCTCCATGGAAGACGAGGCGCTCCAATCCCTTGTCGAGGCGGGCTGTGACTTCATCTTCTTCGAGACCTACAACGCGCCTGCCACCATCATCAGCAAGCCGGACGTCGCGTTGATCGCCGCCCTGGATGAGCCGGTGAGCAGGGGGACTGCCGCCGCGCTGCGGTCTCTGGGAGTCGATGGGTCGTGGAACGTGTCTGGCCCGGTGAGTTCTGCCGCAATGGAATTCGAGGACCTCATCAACCTGAGTAAGATCGGCGCCTCCACAGGAGGAGTTACTCTCACAAGCGTCCACGGCGACATTTCCATTGGCGCCCTCACCGCGCTCAGAGACGCGGGAGTGGATGGTCTGGTGACTTCGCTGTCGGACCACGAGCGGGTGACCGAGTTGGCTCAAGCGATAAGGCAGTTGCCGCCTCGCAATCCGCGGCGGTCGAAAAGATTGCAGGCGCTATCTCCGGAGGCCAACCGCTGAACCGAGGCCCACGCGCGGATTTAGCGCCCATATTCCAGCCGATCCACCAGGTACTCAGGGAGGCCGTGCGCCCGCATCTTCTCTTGGGTCGCGGCGATGTCGTAGCGGACGCGGTAGTGCGTCACAGTCTCCTGCTCCGAGTCATAGATCGCGTATGCCGCCCTCGGGTCTCCATCCCTGGGCTGCCCCACGCTGCCGGGATTGATGATGAGCCTCTCTTCTCCCAGGTAGTGCGGAACCCCGTATTGCGGCGCAATGAAGACGGCGCGTTTCCGTTGATCCAGGCGGCAGATGAACGGTAAGTGAGAGTGCCCAACCAAGCACCTTAGCGTGTCGAAGTGGTCGAAGTTCTCCGTCGCGCTCCATATAGATACGACATACTCCCATACCGGATCTCGCGGGCTGCCGTGAACGAGCGTGAATTCGCCTACTGGGATTCTCAGCGGCAAGCCCCTCAGATACTCGCGCTCATCCGCGCTCAATACGCTGGACGTCCACCTGTTCGCGGCCTCGGCATACGGGTTGAACGCCTCTAGTCCCAGCAGCCCGACGGACGCGAGATCGTGGTTTCCCGTGACGGCGCGATGGGTGAATCCGCTCAGCAGATCGATCACCGCGCTGGGGTCCGGCCCGTAGCCAACCAAGTCGCCAAGCGACCAAACCTCGTCGAATCCGCCATGCGTACCCGCACCCTCGATAACGCCGGAGAACGCTTCGAGATTGCTGTGAACGTCGGATACTATCAATGCCCTCAAAGCAGCACGTTCCTTCCCAAGTGTCGAATCGAGCACGCCTTGTTGACGAGCGCGCGCTGCCAATATAATACAGGCGCGCTTGCAATGAATCTTCGTCTCCAGTCCAGATCAGCAGATTCCACGCGCGAGATCGGTCGCGAGATCGGCTCGCGCGCTCGAAAGGGCGACGTTGTCCTGCTCGCAGGCGACCTCGGCTCCGGCAAGACGACCTTGACTCAGGGCATCCTGCGCGGACTCGGCTCCGACGAGTTCGCCCGCAGCCCGACGTTCGTACTCGTCAACGAGTATCGCGCGCGGCTGCCCCTCTACCACGTCGATCTCTACCGACTGGATTCATTCGAGGAAATCGACGGTCTAGGGCTCGATGACTACCTCTTTGGCGATGGCCTCTGTGTGATAGAGTGGGCGAATAAGGCCGTCGGCTACTTCCCGCTTGATCACCTCTCAGTGTCTATTGAAGTCACCGGCGAGGACACACGCGCGCTTACCCTATCCTGCGAAGACCGCAGATACGCCGACCTTCTGGAGTCCCTGGCTCGGACTTCTACCGCGGCGGCGTCCGGATAACCGATGGAACTCCAGATAGACACCTCGACGCGCTACGCCTCTGTCGGCCTGTCTGTTGACGGGTCGTCCATCGTAGAGTTGTCTTGGCGCTCTGAGCGCAACCACTCCGTCGAGCTTGTCCCGGGGATCAACCGCGCGCTCGATCACGCAGGGGCCACAGTCAAGGATCTCACCGCCGTGTTCGTCGCGTCCGGTCCGGGAGGATTCAGCGCGCTCAGGGTGGGAATGAGCGCCGCGAAGGCGCTCTCGTCGGCGCGGTCGATTCCTCTAGTGACAGTCGGCACGCTCGACGTAGAGATGCTGCCCTTCATCGGACTACGCTCGCCGGTCTGCGCTGTCATCGGCGCAGGACGCAATCGGCTGTACATAGGCCGCCGCGCTCATGGAGATGCCGCCGCCAGCGCGGAGTTGATGTCCACAGACCAGTTCATGGACACCCTCACCCCAGACACTCTGTACTGCGGAGAAGCCGTCTCAGACTACGCCGCCGAGATCGTCCATAGGCTCGGCCCAAGCGCCACGCTGGCCGACTGCCCTCCCCCCACCCGTCCCGCGTCCGGTCTCGCCCGTCTCGGATACGAAATGCTGCGCGAAGGCCGGACCTCAGACGCGGCCACCGTGGAACCTCTCTATCTCAGAAGCTCACAGGTCAGTTCCGCCGAGCGCAGATGGCGCGCGCGGCAAAAGAAACAATCCACCATCGAGACGTAAGAGGAGAATCGTGGAAACTACTCTGGTGCTGCTCAAACCCGATGCCGTCCAGCGAGGACTGGTCGGCGCAATCACGGCCAGGCTCGAAAGTACCGGCCTGAAGATCGTCGGCATTAAGCTCATGCGCGTGTCCAACGACCTCGCGGAACGGCACTACGCCGAACATGTCGGCAAGCCGTTCTTTGAATCGCTTGTGAGCTTCATCACGTCCGGCCCGATAGTCGCCATGGCCCTCGAAGGCGACGGCGCTATATCATTCGTGCGAAAGACGATGGGAGCGACCAACCCGGCTGACTCGGCGCCGGGCTCGATCAGGGGCGACTTCGCGACCGACATAGGGAGAAACCTCGTACACGGCTCCGACTCGCCGGAGTCTGCCGCCCGCGAGCTTGCGCTGTTCTTCGACGAGAGCGAGATTCTCAACTATGCCAGAGCGACCGACGCCTGGATTAGGGAATGACTCGTATCTGTCGCGCCGCAGGCCACACCGTCTCCAGCCCGTAGAAATCCCGTTGATCAGGCCCCATCAGGTGTACCAGCACGTCGCCGTAGTCCATCAGAATCCAGCCGCTCGTGTGCGTCCCTTCCACGTGGTGCAGACTCGCGCCCATACCCTCCATTCCCTGTTCGAGGTCCTCGACCAGCGTCCTGAGTTGCCGCGTGGACTCTGCGGTCATGATGACGAAGTAGTCCGCGAAGTCGCACGCCTCCCTGACGTCCAATAGTACGACATGCGACGCCTGCCTCTCGTCGGCGATGTCGAACGCCGCCTCTGCCCATTTACGAGACTGTATCAGCGCCTCTTCGTTCATCACGGCACGGATTGTAACACACGGCTCACCCCGCCGCCCGACATTTTCTAGGAGCTAACCCCTTGACGTCGGCGCAATCGTACTCTGCCTGACGATACTATTCCGTCGTCGTCGGTTGGTGGATAAATTGGGTTGGGGGTGTTAGGGTAGTGCCGTTGGCGAGTAGAAGCTAGCCGGGATGGAAGCAATCGGAGGGCGAAGTGAACTCCAAACCGATCATCACGAGTGTAGAGGTCATCCAGTATGAGACGGACGCCGGGGATATGGACGACCTGCATCCGGCGCTGGAACTGCATGACATCATCGGCGTGTTTTCGCCGTACATATACAAGTCTGGTGACGGGTTCAAGCATCGCGCCCATGCGATCAGGATTCACACGAGCGCGGGCGTGAGCGGAGAGTACATCAGCATAGGGTTTGCCGCTACGGACTTCGCGGCCGTGGACAGGTTCGCGCCGTCGCTGATCGGTCGGAACGCCCTGAATCGGGACGACATCTACAACGATTTCAAGCAGGCGATGCGTCAGCAGGCGCGGATGGGCATTGGCGTGGTGGATGTTGCGCTGTGGGACCTGGCGGGGAAATACTACGATGCGCCGGTGTACGAGCTTCTGGGCGGGTGCCAGAGAAAGCTGCCGTGCTATGCGACGACCCCGTTCGCGGGTACTGGCCGGGGCCTGAACAGCGCGGAGGACTACGCTGACCTAGCGGAGCGCTGCCTCGAGATGGGGTTCCAGGGATTCAAGATCCACCCGTGGGCGAAGGCGCGCGTGAACGACCAGATCGCGATAGTGGAGGCGGTCGGGAAGCGTGTCGGAGGCAAGATGGACCTGATGATGGACGCCAGTTGCTGGGTGACCAAGTTCGGGGACGCGGTGAAGCTGGGCTGGGCGTGCGACGAGTACAATTTCTTCTGGTACGAGGACCCGTTCATGGACGGCGGGGTGTCGGTCCACGCTCACAGGAAGCTGCGGGAACTGATCAAGACGCCGTTGCTCCAACTGGAGCACGTGCGCGGACTTGAGGCTCACGTAGATTTCATCGAGGCGGGGGCGACTGACTTCGTCCGAGGAGACCCGGACTACGACGGCGGTATAACGGGCGTGATGAAGATCGCGCACGCGGCGGAGGGATTTGGGCTGGACGTAGAGCTTCACTCAGCAGGCCCGGAGCGTCGTCACATAATGGCGTCGATGCGGAATACCAACTATTACGAGATGGGAATGGGGTCGCTCATTCCGGTGAAGGAGGGATACCGGGACGGGTATGACGCGATCGACTCCAACGGCTGCGTGGACGTGCCGGAAGGTCCTGGGTTGGGCGTGGAGTATGACTGGGAGTTTGTGAATGCCCATCAGTCGGCTAGAGTCGAGTACAAGTAAGCAAGGACACCAACCTCAGTTGTGGTTGAGTAAAACCGGCGCCAAGCCCCGACGGAGATAAAATGACCAATTCCAATGAACGTCCCAACTTCCTCGTACTTATGTCCGACGAACACGGTCCCATGTTCAGCGAGACTTACGGCCACGAGTTGGTGAAGACGCCCAACATGGACAGGCTCGCAGAACGGGGCGTCACGTTCGAGAACGGCTATTGCAACTCGCCGTTGTGTACTCCGTCGCGGTTGTCGTTCATGACCGGCAAGTACGTCAGCCACTGCCAGGGGTGGGACAATTCCACGCCGTTGTACGTCGGCAGGATCACCTGGCCATGGCTGCTGAAGACGCTGGGGTACGACACGGCGCTGAACGGCAAGATGCATATGATGGGGCCAAGGCCGCTGAACGGCTTCGACGCGCAGTTGAGCCATGACCCTCACGCGGCGGGCCAACACCCGGTGCTCCGCTGGAAGGACGGCGTCGGCAAGGGAATCACCCCGTGGCCGGAGGTGCTCGACGCCGGTCCGGGCCGCAGCCGGGTGATAGACCACGACGAGGCGGTCGAAGCGGCGGCCCACGATTACCTCCAAGACCCGGCGCGACGGGAGAGGCCCTGGGCGATGGTCTGCGGCTTCATTTCGCCGCACTTCCCGCTCAAAGTACCCGAGCCCTTCTTCTCCATGTACTACCCCGACAACGCGGACCTGCCGAACAATCCGCCCGGTCACCTGGAGTCGCTGCCCCCGGCGGTGGTCCGTCTGCAGCGATACACAGGAACAGGCGGCCCCTACACCGACGATCAAGTGCTAAGGGCGCGGGCCGCGTACTACGGCATGATAACGTGTCTCGACGAGAAGTACGGGCGCATCCTAGACACCCTAGAGAAGACGGGCCAGGCGGAGAACACGGTGATTGTTCACACGTCCGACCACGGCGAGATGGCGGGCGAGCACGGCTTGTGGCGAAAGATGTGCTTCTATGAGCAGTCGGCGCGCGTCCCGTTGCAAATGTCGTGGCCCGGCCATTTGCCGGAAGGCAGGTGGGAGCGCGGCGCCACTTCCAACGTCGATATTGTCGCCACGATGATGGACATCGTCGGGATCGACCCGAATGAGTGGAACATGGACGGCGACAGTCTGATGCCGTACTTGTCGGGTGAACAATCGGAGTGGAAAGACGAGGTATTCTGCGAGCACCTCGCGCACGGGTCAGAGGGGCCTCGGGCCATGATACGGCAGGGCGACTGGAAGTTGAGCTACACGCATCTGAACGAGCCGGAGTTCGAACTGTACGACCTGTCCCGGGATCCGGGCGAGTTCACGAACCTGGCGGGGCAGTCGGAGACGATGGCAATTCAGAACCGACTCTTCGCGCGGATCATGGACCATTGGCCGGACCCCGACGCGCTAACCCAATCCATCAGGGAGAGCCAGGAGGAGCGGTATCTGCTCAGGGAACTGACAGGCAGAGGGGAAAACAGGCTCTTCTGATGGCATATCCACGATTCCTGAGATCAACAGATTTTACGGAGCGCCCATCCGCATCAGCTGCTCAACCGCCTGACCGGATACTCCGAAAACACTCTGTTCCACGAATCTATGTTGAACACGGCGCAGCCGCTGACGATCGGGCGAGTCCATGAATTTCCCTTCGGGCCTTCCAAGGGTATCTCCCTCTTCAGGGCGTCCGTCCGATTGGAAAGTTCGGCCTCCGTCAGAGTATCCGCCGCTATCAGCACGAGGTACTCGATAGGTTTGTCCGCCCTGCCCGACGCCCACTCATACAGCAAGGAGTCCCTGTATTTGTACTTGAGATCAAAGTCGAGCTCTCCTCTCAGGAAGCCGTCGATGAATCCCTGCCGGTTCTCGCCTCTGCCCCGGGGATTCTGCGGGTCCTTGAACTCAATGAACAGATAGCGCTCAGGGAGTTCCACAATGAAGTCCACAGCTTTCATGCAGTGACTCAATCCATGATCATCACCGTCGAACTTCCGCACGCCGGTTACGTTGCGAAACTCCACGCGCAGATCGCCCTCCACCATCACGGTCATTGTGAGATGCCCTTCAGACTGCGCTCGATCTCCCTGTCGTAAATGTTGGAGAACGCCTCGGCAATCGCGTTGGGATGGATGCCGAGATAGCTATCCGCGGTGTCGCAAGCTATTCCGCCCTCCTCCGTTCGATACAGCGAATGGAAGGCCACTTGGTCATCGCTCGTCTTTCGTAAGTCCAACTCCTTGAGAATCACGTAATCATGGGTTGCGAAAAACACCTGCACCCCATTTCGCTGCAACTCCAAGAGGACATCCATCAGAACGCCGTACAGCTTCGGGTTCAAGTTGGTCTCAGGCTCGTCCCAAAACAGTATCGAACCGTCGCTCAACGCACCGTTCTGAATCAGGAGCCACAGCAGCCCCAGCTTGCGAAGCCCTTCCGCGAGCAGCGTGAACTCGAACGCTCCCTGCTTGGTGCTGAGGAAAAACTCTTCATCTTTGGTTGTCACCTCTCCGCCCATCGCTTCTTCCAGCTTGGCTAGCAAGCATTTCATGGGAGGGTTGAGAGGGCCGCGCAGCGGCGGCAGATAGGCCCGGTCCAGGATGTCCTCGTAAACCCCCTCGAAATGAATATCGCGCCGGGCATATAGCGACCGAAACCCCGGCGCGTTCGCGAGCATCTCCTTGACCGGGATGTACACACTTTCGACGGGCGCTTTCGTCCAGTCCCTCATACCCCTTTCGCGGGCAGAACGTCCGCTGTGGCTCTCGGGTGAAAACGAAACGTTTACTTCCATCTCGTCGCGAAAGACCTGTGCCGTTGCCTTGCCACTGCCCTCATCGCCCTTGGCGCGGTTTACCAGCTTTCCAAAGAAGCGGTCGGAAGGCAGGAAGTCCTCTATCAGCTTGGCCGCGAACCGAGAGCGTGTTCTCGATATATCACAGGCGGCGTAGCACACCTTCATCAAATGCGTCTTGCCCGTGCCGTTCGCGCCGACCAAGGCGTTGATGCCCGGAGAAAGCTCCAAGTCCAGACAATCGAAAACCGTGAAGTCTTCGAGTGTTACCCTTGTCAAAGCCATGACGCCGCTCCTAGGAATGTGTATGTGTATTCTATTTGAGCATAAGCCGCCGGGTCTAGCCGCTGCCGTCCCGCGCCCCAACGTTGAACCCGCCCGAACTTTCTTGCTACGCTTGACAGCATGAGCAAGGAAAAGGTCATAGTAGCAATGAGCGGCGGCGTCGATTCCTCGGTAGCCGCCCTACTCCTCCACCGGCAGGGATTCGACGTGGTCGGCGTCACCATGCGCCTGTGGTCCGTCGAGCGGGAGGACGTGCCCGCCGCGAACAAGCGTTGCTGCTCCGTCGAGGACGTGGACGACGCCCGCCGCGTATGCCACGCGCTGGGAGTCCCCCACTACTTCCTCAACTTCGAGCGCGAGTTCCAGCGACACGTCATAGACTACTTCGTCGCCGAGTACGACCGGGGCCGCACTCCCCATCCCTGCCTTGCCTGCAACGACAAGATCAAGTTCGACTTCCTGCTGCGCCGCGCCACCTTCCTCGACGCCGACTTCATAGCCACCGGACATTACGGCCGCGTCAGAACCGGCGCCGACGGCCGGCGCGAGCTTCACAAGGGCATCGACGGCTCGAAGGACCAGTCCTACGTCCTCTTTACGCTTGGGCAGCCGGAGTTGAGCCGACTGCTGCTTCCCGTCGGAGAGTATCGCAAGGAGGACATACGCGCCCTCGCCCACGAGGCCGGACTCCCCGTCGCCGACAAGCCCGACAGCCAGGAGATATGCTTCATACCCGACGACAACTACCGTAAGTTCGTCGCCGACCGCGTGCGTCCCAGGCCCGGCAACCTCGTGAACCTGGACGGTGAGGCGCTTGGAACACACCCCGGCATCCAGTTCTTCACCGTCGGCCAGAGACGCGGACTCGGCCTGCCGGGTAGTACCGCGCAGCCTCTCTACGTCACACGAATCGACTCCGAGACCAACGAGGTCGTGCTCGGCAGACAGGAAGACCTGCTCAGTTCCAGGCTGTGGGCGTCTCGGGTCAGCTACGTGTCGGGTGAATCCCCGGACCGCCCTACCAACGTCACCGCCAAGATCAGATACAAGGCCGAGGGAGCGGACGCGACCATCGTCCCACTGTCCGACGACACCGCCGAGGTCCGGTTCGACGAACCTCAGCGCGCCGTCACCCCCGGCCAAGCAGTCGTCTTCTACTCCGGCGACATGATACTCGGCGGCGGCTACATAGAAACGGAGATGCCAAGAGAACAACTACGAATGTCAGTCAACGGATCCCCTCTCCCTTGAGGGAGAGGGTTAGGGTGAGGGTGATGACACCTCCTACCAATCTGACACAACTCCACACTGTCAAACGCTCCTTGACACTAACTACGCCTCCCACTATAATCGCACATCGGTTCAACATCATTGAAACAGTCCCGACGGGGGCGAAAAGGGCAGAAAGGGCAGAAGCAGGGCAGGAACGATTTCACGAAAATGCACTGTCTCCCAAAGCTGGACCGACCCCTACTCAGCTTTGGGCAGTGCAGAAAGTGCAGGTCTTTTAAAAAACTTTTCTACCCCCTAGCGCATTTATGTCACATAACTTGATACGGAGCGACTCAATTCAGGCATCCAAGAGCAATCTCACTAGCAGTTATCAGGACAAACACTACCAACAGTCATATCTATTGTGCTAATCACTACCATAATAGGAAAACAACAGGACGAAAACATTACAATGGACTTCAAAGACCTGATCAGGTTCGGATTCGATAAGTACCTCGACTACCTCAAGAAGGCCCTCGACGGCCTGACCCCGGAGGAGCGGCGGTTCCAGCCGACACCCGAATCTAACCATATCGACTTCACCGTCTGGCACATGGCCCGCGTCGAAGACGACTGGATACAGCGTTTCGCGCGGCACACCCTAACCGTCTGGCAGCGGGATGACTGGCATGGTGAACTCAGCCTGCCCGAAAAGGAGAACGGCTTCGGATACACCGCCCGGCAGGTATCCGAAATGCCAACCTTCTCCATGGAGCGGATGCTCGACTACTACTACGCCGTCAGGGTCGAGACCTACAAGTACCTCGACTCGATCACCGAGGCCGACCTCAGTTCCGAGCCGCACCCCAGCAGACCGGGATTCACCGTCGGCGAGATGTTCAGCCACCTAATTGTCGAGGAGGCCCAGCACGTCGGCCAGGTCGCCTACCTCCGGGGAATCCGGCGCGGACTGGAAGACTGACGACCCAAATGCAAGCTCCGGACGCTCCCGATTTCGAGCTTGAGACCGGACTTCATAAGTCGGGATACGTCGCAGTCGCCGGACTGGACGAAGTCGGACGGGGAACCCTCGCCGGCCCGGTCGCCGCCGGAGCGGTCATACTTCCCAAGAAGCCGCGCCGAAAGCTGTTCAAAACCGTCCGCGACAGCAAGCAGATGTCTGCGATCCAGAGAGAAGAAGCCTACGCGCTCATCACCAAGAACGCCAGGTCATGCGCCGTCGGCTGGGCCGACGCCTCCGAGATCGACCGCTACGGCATCGTCCCCAGTGTCAGGCTTGCCATGCGCCGCGCCCTCGGAAGACTGTCCGAGCCGCCCGAGCACCTGCTGATCGACGCCATCGCCCTGCCCTCCGCGAACCTGCCCCAGACCTCTATCGTCAGAGGCGATTCCAAGTCGCTCAGCATAGCCGCCGCTTCGGTGATAGCGAAGGTCGAACGCGACCGCTTCATGATCGCTCTGGCCGAGTCCTACCCCGGCTACGGCTTCGAATCTCACAAGGGCTACGGCGCCGAGCGGCACCTAGAAGCCATCCGAGAACTGGGGCCGTCTCCCGCCCACCGCATGAGCTTCCGGCCCGTGGCCTACGCCAAGAGCAAGCTCAATCGAGTGCATCCTTCCGTTTCGGGCGAGTGGGCCGAGTCTTTCGCGGCGAGAGACTTAATCGATCGGGGAATGGAGATACTGGCCCGCAACTACGGAACGCGGTTCGGAGAGGTGGACCTGATCGCCCGAGACGGAGAGACCATCGCCTTCATCGAAGTCCGCTCGCGCCGGTCGAGGTCGTTCGGGAGTCCGGCAGAGACTATCTCAAGCGCCAAAGCCCGTAGAATCACCCTCACCTGCTACGAGTACCTCAAGAGCCATAGGCTGACAAACGCAGACTGGCGAATCGACGTCGCGGAGGTCCAACTAGACCAGTGGAGCCGCCCCGTAGCGGTGGAGTTCATCGAGTCCGCAATCGAGGGCTAACGCCATCGCGGACCGCATACGGGAACGGATGGGAAGAGCAAAGAACTTGAAGGAAAATGGTCGGGGAGACTGGATTCGAACCAGCGACCCCCTGCACCCCATGCAGGTGCGCTACCAAGCTGCGCCACTCCCCGAACGCACGCAGGATAGCACAGGGTCAGAGGGTCATACAAGAACGCCCCGGCGGTCGAGACTGCGAGGTTGCCATCGCCGACCACACAGACTACGATTGGGAACAGGTCGCCGGCGCCAATCGACTTCTGATATACACTCGGAACGCGGTCGACAGCGTGGACAGCGGCAAAGAGACAAGGTTGCAGAAGGACGGTGGCTGCGTTGACACCACATACGAACGAGAGTAGTTTTCAGGCCGAGGTTATCAAGGGAGGCAGGTTTGAATTCGGCAAGAATTGGCGAAGTTTCTTGGACTCTCTGACGGACGAGAGAATTGCCATAGCTGAATGCAGCTTGCAAGACGCGCTGGGGCTATCGCGCTCAGACCTGATCGGCAAGACGTTCTTAGACATAGGAGCAGGCAGCGGTCTCTTCTCGTTAGCCGCTCGTAGGATGGGAGCCAGAGTATGCTCGTTCGACTACGACCCTGCTTCCGTAGCATGCACCCTAGATCTCCGGTCGAAGTATTTCCCTGACGAGTCAGAGTGGACAATTAGAGAAGGGTCCGCCCTAGACGAGGTATTCTTGGAATCCCTCGGGACCTTTGACGTCGTCTACGCATATGGGGTTTTGCATCACACGGGCGACATGTGGAGCGCGTTAAGCAATGTCACACAGCTCGTAGAGAGCGGCGGCCTTCTTTATCTAGCAATTTATAACGATCAGGGCCTGAGATCGAAGCTATGGAGAAGAATCAAGCAGATGTATTGCTCCGGGCCGATCGGGAGGACAGTGGTCACCAGCGTCTTCATACCTTACTTGTTCCTACGGGTTTGCGCTTCAAGTGTCTTGAGAAGACAGAATCGATTTGGCGAGTATAAGAAGCAGAGAGGTATGTCGATCATACACGACTGGCGCGACTGGCTAGGAGGTCTGCCGTATGAGGTTGCATCAAGCGGCGATATAATCGACTTCTTTACTGGAAGAGGATTCCAAGTGATGAGCCTCAAGACGGTGAAAGGACTTGGCAATAATCAGTTCACCTTTGTCAAAGAATGTTGACAACAAACGTGCTACTGTGCATAATGAAAGTCAACTCAGAGAGGGATTACGCTCAGACCCGGCATAGTTGAGGGTTCCGCCGGGTCAGCCCCCGCATCACTGCATCTTAAGGGCTAGGTAGCGATTTCAACTGCGGTAGAAACGGCAACGCTTTTGGAAAGCGTTGCTCAAAGTAGCCCTCGGCTCGTTGCGGAAGCCAGACTTCGTTGAAATACTTCCTAAAGTCCGGGAGGTATTCAATCGGGTAGAGGCGTGCTTGGACAGGTCTCCTTGATGCGTCGGCAAACTCGTGTTCATAGGTGGGAAAGCTGTTGGGGTCAATTCCCTTGCTCCGTAGAAAATCTGAGAACATGCGCCCGGTGGAAATATCCGGCATGATCCTGTCGGGCGGAATCACCCCGTAGTCTTCCAGTGGGGCCAGCAGTTCCAAGTAGATTTCGTTCAACATGGAGAAGTGCGTATGCGGGACCTTCGCCTTATTCTTCAGGTATCGCTGGACATGCACCGGCATGTAACCCGAAGACTTGCCCATCATCCAGTCGAATACCCACTGGCTGACCTGAACGGCAAACTCGGGAGAGAGCCATTGGCCCAGATTGATAGCCACCTGGGGATGAACCCACGTGCCTTGCTCTACCCTGTCTCCGCGCCCCCTGATTACCTGAACCAAGTTAGATATTGGGATTCCAATATCTAAGGATAGAGCACGCAAAAAGTCTTGCGTCTGGGTTAATTGATGATAGTTACCAAACAGCTTGCCGCTTTTCGCACACAATTCAGTGGCATTGACGTAGCCGTCATGGGGACGCTGATGGACTACATCACCGTTTACCGCGCGCTCAATGAGATACGGTTGTCGGGGAAAGTCCAGCGGTACGGGTAGAGATGTATCGTCGGCCATGCTTCTACTTCGGGTCGCGTCATACGCTATCGGTGCGATGATGCGACTTACATCGGATATGGTGAAAATACAGAACGGCGGGCTAGTGTGTCAACCCCTACTGGCTGGGTGACCGTCGCTCTACCGCTTACAGCGACTTAGCAGGGGTTTCTGACATCGACACGGCTGAAAAGGTCTTTCCGGTTCGACGGTTCCCAGCCCTCATACGAGTCTCTTAGACTAGTCTTACCGATTACGCCTCGTCAGCAGATCATCGTAGAAGAGGTACTGGTTAGCGTAGCCTGCGTGAGGGCCGAAGCTGTCCTGACCCCATTGGCGCAGTCGGCTAACTTGAGACGAAGTCAGATACTTCTTGGGCTTCATATATGGTGAAGGCGCAAGATTCCGTGTAGCAGGGTAATGATCCCACAAGGCGTAGCGTATGTGGACATCAACCGGGAACGACTCGAGTTTGTCCAGTGAAAACAGTAGCACGCAGTTACCTATCTTGTCCGCGACACCATGAAGACCAGCCACTACTCCAAGCGCCTCATCGTAGGTCGACTCTCTAAGAGCGAACAGGTCCACCGCTCCTTGGGCTACCGATTCGGCGGCAGGTACAAGGTACTTGGCCCTGAACCCAAGGCGCAGATTACGGAGTGCATCCTCACCCGCGTCCGCAATGGCGGACGGTGATGGAAAGACGCATCGGTCCGACTCTGCTCCCGGGATAGTGCGTCCGAATGCAGCAGACATGGACTCTACGTTCTGCTTGATTCTGTCGATATTGTTGTTCGCGCTGCAAATGAAACTAACCAAGCACTCCCAAGGGTCCTGTCGCAGGACGCGCAGGCCGGGGTACTTTTCGAACAGCGGACTCAGAACGGGGTCGGTACTAAGGTCGGCGTATATGGACTCGAGATCATGGTTGAGGCCAAGGTAGTCTTCGAGGATTGGCTTGAAGGCAGACGGAGGATCAGGTTCGCAGGTGAATAGAAGATCATCGCCCGTCTGCTTGGCGCGGACAAGGTTGCCGTGAATGACACCCTCGAAGTGGTCGCCAAAATCAGGGGAGTTGACCAGATGCCACCTGAAAGCCTGACCGCACTCCATCGTGCTGACTAGATCGAAAGGGCCATTAGGTTTGATTGTGTGCCATTTAGCGTTCATCCGGCATACTCCAGCCACTTCGTGATCACCTCGCCAACTCCGCGTCCTTTGCCGTCCGTCACCCGCATCTCCGGGAGGGACTTGATGAACTCGCGGCCATACCTCCGAGCTACAATGCGCGAGTCCAGTACGACTACAACTCCCCTGTCCTTGTCGCTTCTGATAAGACGCCCGAAACCCTGCCTGAACCTGATTATCGCCTCGGGAACCGCATACTCCATAAAAGAGTTCTCGTACTGCTCGGAGCGCGCCTCGAACACCGGCTCCGTCGGGACCGAAAACGGCAGACGCGCCAGAATCAACACGCTCAGCGTGTCGCCCACGAAATCCACCCCCTCCCAGAAGCTCGACGTGCCCAGCAGCACGGATTTCGGCTCCTCTAGGAATCTCGACGCAAGCTGAGCGGGAGGACCGTCGATTCCTTGGGCCAAGACCTGAATCCCCTGCGCCGACATCGCCGCTCGGATAGCCGACGCCGTCGCCCGCAGCGCGGCGTGAGACGTGAACAGCGCCATCGTCCGCCCATCGACGGCGGACGCGGCCTCGGACACCACCGCCTCAAGCTGTAACTGGAACTCGGCCGAGTTGGGCGGCGGGAACCCTCTCGGTACGTGGATCAGCGCGGACTCGTAGAAGTCGAACGGCGACCCCAGCGCCAGCGTGCGCGACTTGTCCAGTCCCAGCCGCTCCGTGATGTGCTCGAAGTTGCCCGACGCGCTGAGCGTGGCGCTGGTGGCTACCACTGTATTCTGTTTCGAGTAGAGGGCGTCCTCAAGAAGTTGCCCTACGTGCAACGGCGCGCCGTTGAGGAAGACGTCCGAAGAGCGCGCCGACTGCCTGACCCAGTACACCGCCTCATCCGAGGGGTTGGCAACCAGTTCGCCGGTCCGTGAGCGAAGAGCGCCGATGCTCTCACCCACCGCGGCCAGATCGGACATCAGCGACTCGATGTCGGCCATGCCGTCAGAGTCGATTCCATCCATAGCCGTGGCCAGAGCGGATACCGCCCTGTTCAGGCTGCCAAGCAAGATGTCCAGATTCTCCCATGACTTCTCGACAGTCCGCCAACTTGGGCCGCTCCGAACGTCTTCAGTGATACGCTTCTCAGGGTCGAACGACGAGGCCCTCGATTTCGTCGGGAACACAGCCGCGGAGACCGACAAGCTCAACTCAGCGGCGGCCTCGCGGAGCCTGGGTATCAATGGCAAAGCCAGGGAGGTCGCCTCATCGACCGACTCGCGTCTGGACTGCGCCACGTCGATTCTCTGCACAGCCGCGCCGCACAGGTTCAGCAGTCCGCGCTCGCCCGCAAGTTCGCCAACGAGATCGTCCACGTCCCTGGCGCTGACCTCAAACCCAAGCTGGTCTGTCGCCACGTTCTCCAACTGGTGCGCCTCGTCTATGATCAGGATGTCATACGGAGGGATCGCGCTCCCGCCCGCGACGATGTCGGATATGAGCAAGGCATGGTTGACCACGACGACGTGAGAAGCGGCGGCCTTCTCCCGCGCCGACCTCAGAAAGCACGGCCCGCTCGGCGCGGGGCAGCCCTGGGCGCGCTGCGCGGAGAAGACGGTCCCAGGCCGACGGCAGCGGCTCGGTGGCCCAGGTTCAACTCTGAACGGTCTCCCGTTTCGGTCGTCGGCATCCAGGTCAATGTCTTAGCCATGAGCCGCGCTTGGGCGGCGTCCAAGTCTGTCGACGAGCGCATCTGCCGCCAGCGGCGGTAGCAGATGTAGTTTGCCCTGCCCTTGAGTTGGGTGAACCGGAATGCCTCGGCAGCCTCGGGAGCGAACCTAGACATCGCCTCTTTGACCATTGGCAGGTCTTTCTGGATGAGCTGCTCTTGGAGGTTTATCGTATTGGTCGAGACCACCACGCGCTTGTCGTTGGCGGTGGCGTACAGCGCGGCGGGCAGCAGGTACGCGAGCGACTTCCCGACGCCCGTCCCCGCCTCGACTATCAGCCTGCCGCCCAAGTTGATCGTCTCGGCGACCGCCCCTGCCATCTCTATCTGCTGCGGACGCTCTTGGAAGTCGCCGATCACGTCCGCGAACGGGCTGCCGGATGACAGCGCCTCAATCACCACTTGGCTATCGACGTTTCGCATCTTGTCCGGCGGCTTCAGCGCCTTGGGCTGTGCCAGCCTCTTGGCCAGAGACGCCGAACTAATCCCTCCCGGCGAACCCGACGGACGCCGTTGGATATCCGCGCCGGTGAACTCCTCCGCCGAATCCAGCAGGGGGCCGATGCTCCAGTCCGATCTCTGGGAGAGACGGCGAAGCTCAGCGACCAGCGCGGGGTCGAAGTAGCCCAGGTCGGAAACGAGCTTGAGGAAGACCTCACGGACGACGCGGGCGTCTTCCAGCGCGCGGTGAAATCGAGGCGAGTCAACACGCTCGGACCGCGCCAGTTGTTCAAGGGAGTACGACGGAGCGGCGGGACGTGTCAGGTAGGCCAGTTCCCACGTGTCGCAGATGGGTTGATAGATGTCCAGACCTTTGGCCCGCAGGAAACCAACGTCGAACCCCGCATTGTGGGCGACCAGGGTAGCCCCTTTGAGAAACTCCGTCACATCCGACGATACTTGCGAAAACGATGGCGCCGAATCCACCTCCGACTGCGTTATTCCGGTCAGTTCCCTGATGAAAGCGGGGAGCCGCCTCCTGGGATTGACCAGCGACTGAAATTCGTCAACAACGCCTTTCGCGGTGAACTTGACTGCGCCGATCTCGATGATATCGTCGCTGTCGCTGGACAGCCCCGTCGTCTCAAGATCGAACGCGACCCACTCGCGCAGTCCGGTAAGGCTTCTCATTCTTCCCTTTCATTCAGTCCGCGACGTCAAGTCAACAGAATCGGCAGCAGCCATCCGAACACTCCCGCGCCCGTCGCGCACATAGCGACCAGCGCCGGCCAGAACCGCCTGAATGGTATTGCGAGCGGTAGCGCTATGGCAACTCCGGCCGCCGACACCCCGACCGTGTAGATGACGTTCGGGCTGCCCAGTCCACCTCCAGGAACCGCGTTCTGCAACGCCAGAAACAGCAAGGCCAGCGTTACGCCGATGATAGTCCACACCGGGTAGGCCATAACTACCATCGCGATGATAAGCCCACCGGGAGGGAAACGCTCCATCAACCGGGATATCTGCGGCGTGGGATTTTTGAGAGCGGCGAACGCCGTCAGACTTCCGATGAGAATGAAGAACTTCGCCATCAGAACCCCGCTTGCCATACCCGCGAGCAGGGTTATCATGACTCGCGCCGCGGCTGCGGCCACGCCCGCGTAACCACAGACTTCCAGCCCTTGATCTTCTCCATGACGAGCGCGACCGTCGTGGCCATCTCCTTCCGAGCCAGGACAGTATAGACGGTGGGACCGCTGCCCGAAACGTGAATCTCCCGCGCTCCGGCGGCGTGGAAGTTTTCCCAGCATCGGTCCACGTCCGGGTTGACCTTTCGCGCCACCTCGTCGAACACGTTGAACAGGAGCTGCGGCGGCACGTCTCCCCCGCCGCGAATGCGGGCCTCCAGCTTGTGCGTAAGCGCGCCGCGAGTGAATCTGTCCGGCGTCAGTTCCCCGTACATGGATGCGGTCTTGTCGGGCAGGTTGGACTTGGGAAACGCGAGGACGAACCACGGCAAGTCCGGCGACGGCAGCGAGCGGATGCGCTCCCCCCTTCCCAGCGCGATCGCAGTTCCGCCTTCCACCAAGAACGGGACGTCCGACCCCAGCTTGGACGCCAGCCGCCTGAGATCATCGTTGGAGAGGCCAAGCTCCCACATCCTGTTGAGGCCGACGAGCGTCGCCGCGGCGTCCGCGCTGCCGCCGCCGAGTCCCGCCGCGACCGGGATACGCTTCTCAATGGCTATCGCCGCGCCCCGCGAATTTCCCGACTCTTTCCTCAGCAGATGGGCCGCTTTCAAAGCGAGGTTGTCTTGGACCTCAAGCTCAGGGCATGAACAGCGAAGGTCCAAGCTGTCGGACGGTTCCAGGGTCACGGTGTCCGCCAGACCCAGCGTTTGCATGATCGAAGCCGTCTCGTGATAGCCGTCATCGCGCCTTCCGAGGACTTCCAGCGTCAGATTGAGCTTCGCGTGAGCTTCTATGACGATCATGGCTGTGGCCGCGCCTCACGAAAGTCTAACCAAGAATCATAGATGTCTGCCCACTGAGCCAGGTCGAGTGTTGCGGGCCGCTGCACAGGACCCACACGCGCCCCATCCAGAATAGGCTCCACCTCGTTTGGCGGTATGCCAAGTCCCAAGCTCAGGCTGTTGCGTATCTGCTTGCGCGGCGCGCGGAACCCGGCGGCTACGAATTCGACGAATGCGTCGGGGTCTTCGGCTCCGACCAACGGTCGCGGGTACGGATCGATGCGAACCACGGCGGACGTAACCTTTGGCCTGGGCTTGAACGCCTTCGGCGGGACAGAGAACAGAACCTTTGCCGCGCCGTGCATCTGAACGATGACCGACAGCAGCCCCATCTTTCCGGGTCGGGCGGCGATAGTCTCTGCCACCTCCTTTTGAACCATGACCACCATGGCCGACGGCTTGGGACTGGCGGTCAGATACTTCCTAATCAACGGAGTCGCCACGTAGTAAGGCAAGTTCGCCACGACCTTGTAGCCCTCGTCGAAGTGAGAAGCCGGCTCAAGGGTAAGCGCGTCCCGACACAACACCGAGACATTAGCGGCATCCCTTAGCTTGGAGGACAGAGCTTGGGCAAGCCCGACGTCCACCTCTACGGCCAGCGCCTTGGAAGCCCTGAGCGCGAGAAGTCGAGTCAGCGCGCCCTTGCCCGGACCTATCTCAAGTACCTCATCCGAATCCGAGATTTGCGCCGCGCTAACGATACGCCTCGCGACGTATCTGTCAATCAGAAAGTTCTGCCCAAGCCTGGCACGCCTGGACTGCGACCTATGCTTCGGAGCGCTCGCGGTTGAAGTGGTGATTATGGGCCTTCGGCGACTGGCGTGAGTAAAGGGAGGGCCGTGCACCGCCCCTCGACCCCTTCCGACGGCATATCAAACGGTACCGACTCAAGTCAGGTAGTCCCGCGTCACCCGAAGATAACCGCTTACCGCTGCTTTCTTCCGAACCTGACGGGGTTCACGGCTCTTCGCCGCACAGGGCCCAACTCTCAACATCGGAAACCGCCGACAGAGGCCACCGGTACAGGACCTCAGGGAGGAATTCAGCCTCGCTAGAGCGGATTGCGAGTTCAGGGCACCGCTATCTCCCCGCCTAGCACGACCTCAACTCATGGTAGGTCACTGACTGCTAAGTGTCAATCAAGGATAGAGGGCGAGTCCTTCAAGACCTGCCGACTCATCGAACCCGCACATGATGTTCATGTTCTGGACCGCCGACCCCGCCGCTCCTTTGACGAGGTTGTCCAGGCAGGCGATGACCATCAGCCTGTCGGCGCGCAGGTCTATGGTCGGATAGATCACGCAGTCGTTGTTGCCCCACGTCTGCTTCGTCTGCGGAGGATCGGGAACGATCCTCGTAAACGGCTCTCCGGAATAGTAATCGGCGTATATCTCCCTTACGGCGTCCTTGCCCGCTTCGTCTGAAGATATGGCTCCCTGCCTGAGAGGAGCATAGCAGCTAACCAGGATGCCGCGCGTCATCGGGACTAGATGCGTGAGGAACGTCAGGCGGAGGCTGTCTCCACCGTTCAGCGCGCCAAGCTCTTGGACGATCTCAGGATGGTGCCTGTGGCCGTCTAGGCTGTACGCCTTGAAGTTCTCGTTGACCTCCGAGAAGTTGAGATCGACCGATCCTCCCCTGCCCGCCCCGGACACGCCGGACTTCGCATCGATGACGATGTCCGGCTCGATGATGCCGGAGTCGATCGCGGGCGCGAGCGCCAAGATGGCGGCTGACGGATAGCATCCGGCGTTCCCAACGATCTGAGTCTCGGCAATCTCCACCCGGTGAAGTTCCGGCAGGCCGTACACCGCGCTCTCCATAAGGTGCGGGCACGGGTGCTCTATCTTGTACCAGTACGTGTACTCGTCGAGGGCCTTGAGCCGAAAGTCGGCGGATATGTCGATTGCCTTGATCCCATCCTCGATGAACGGCTCCAGACGCTCCGCGCTGGCCGCGTGCGGCAGGGCCGAGAAAACGAAGTCCACGCTGCCGGTGATGTCGGGCGTGATCTCGATGTCGCACTCGTGCAGATGCGGAAAGACCTCTCCCAAGCGCCGTCCCGCCAAACTCCGACCCGTGACTGAGGTTATCTCAACCTCCGGGTGATGGTGCAGGATACGCGCCAACTCCATCCCGGCGTATCCGGTAACGTTTATGATGCCTGCCTTCACTAAGAGTCCTCCGACATAGCAACCTCTGTCAGTCTTCAGAATCTCGGCCTAATAAAGGTCGAATATACCTCTCACCGGGCAGGTGAACCCGGGCAGCACGTCCCCGCCGTCCAGCGTATCGTCTTCGGTCAGAGTGAAGACAGAGCCGTCTTCGGGATGGACATCGACGGTGCGAGTGTCCGGGTAGGCAGCCCATACAAGTCGAACTCCGTGGCTGTGCCACATCCTCGCCTTGTCGTTGACCTCCCTGCGAGTATCACTGGGGGACGCAATCTCCACGACCAGGTCGGGAACCGCCACGGAGTAGCCGGGCACGCTCACGCCGAGCGGCGACTTCTCAGCCGAAATGAAAGCTATGTCAGGCTCGCGAACGGTGTCCGGATCTCTTTCCAGCCAGACGCCGCTGTCTGAAGCCATGAGCGATCCCAAGCGTCGTGGCTTAACGAAGTTTCTCAACTCTCCGCCCAAGTTCAGCACATATTTTCCGTGATCTTGTCCGGAAGCCATAGTCTCGCAGAGTACCCCTCTAATCAACTCACCGCGGACGCCCTCGCTGTACAAGCGCAGCAGGTCGTCGGCGGTCAGCAGATTCGTCTTTATCGCGGTAGTCATGGCAATCGCCCTCAGTATCTAAAGGTCGAATATCTCCCTCACCGGGCAGGTGAACCCGGGCAGCACGTCCCCGCCGTCCAGCGTATCGTCTTCCGTCAGAGTGAAGACAGGCCCGTTTTCTGGATGAACGTCAATAGTGCGACTGCTGGGATGCAACACCCATGTTAGCCTCACGCCGTATCGAAGCCACATCCGGGCCTTGTCGTTGACCTCTCTCCGACTGTCGCTTGGGGATGCTACCTCTACCACGAGGTCGGGGACGACTTCGTAGTAGCCCGGATTCCTGACGTCTAGGGGCAACTTTCGCGCGGATATGAAGGCCAGATCCGGCTCTCGAACGGTGTCGGGGTCACGTTCCAGCCAGACGCCTACATCGGACCCGGCGAGGCGTCCTAACCTGCGAGGTTTGATGAAGTTCCTTATTTCGCCGCCCAGATTCATTACGATCTCGCCGTGTTCTCCTCCAACAGCCATAGTCTTGCGGAGCGCCCCTCTAATCAACTCGCCTCGGACGCCCTCGCTGTACAAGCGCAGCAGATCGTCGGCGGTCAGCAGTTTCGTCTTTGTAGTAGTCATGGCAATCGCCCCGCGTCGGGAGTAAATTGTTGATGCTATTATAGCAGGGGCGCATCCGTATTTTCAGTGGGTGGCAAGCTCGTCAGCGAAAACGGCCTAATGATGGCATCCCCGCGCCAGAATCGGCCAGACGACCTCTACCGCGCCGTCCCTCACGCCGACGAACTGGTCCCACCTGTTGACCATAATATCCTGCTGCGCGCTGATCAGAAGGATCTGATCGCCCACGCTCAACGGCATGTCGCCGTCCGACTTGAGAACGCAGTGGTCCGGTCCAAGAGACTCGACTCGAACGTCCCCTGCCCCATCCACCGCCGGCAGAACCCCGCCCGGAGCCGCCAGCGCGCGGTATCCCACGTCGCAGACCGCCGTGTCGGCGTCCGGGCTGCTGACCACGGTGGTCAACACCTTCACCGCGTGCCTGAGGTCTTCCATGTAGTCGCAGTTCGTACCCATCAGCGCGTATGTCCCACCCTGAACTTCGGTCACCTCCGGCATCTCAGCCGCTAGGTCGATGGTGTAGGTCTCCCCGGTGGAAACTATCTCCACCGGAAATCCCGCATCCTCGATAGCTTGCTTCGCCTCAATGCACATCTGAATCCAATGTCTGCCTTCCCTGAAGCGCGTCTCGCGGTCAGGCAATCCCAAGATGGACTGATGGCTCATCACGCCTCTGAACGTCACGCCCGGTAGATTCGTGGCGAGCCGCGCGAGTTCGATCCCCTGCTCCGGCCTGCGGATGCCCGCCCTGTCCATGGACGTGTTGACTTCGATGACGATACCCACGTCCGTCCCATGCTCCGCCGAGATAGACGACAGCAGGCGAATGTTCCGTACGTCATCGACTGCGACTTTGACATCGGCGACGCGGGCGAGAGCGCAGATCCTCGCGATCTTGTCCGGCGTGACGACCTGGCTCGTGATGAGGATGTCCCCGATTCCACCCTCGACCATCACCTCCGCCTCGGACACTTTGGCGGCGCACACGCCGCCCATGGTGCCGCCCGCCGCTATCTGCCTGTGGAGTATCGGCGGACTCTTGACGTTCTTCGCGTGCTGGCGCATACGGCAGACGCTATCCGAGTACAGCCCCGCGACGTAGTTGAAATTGTGGTCCAGGGCGTCGAGGTCAACGAGCAATGCGGGCGTGTCCAACTCGGATATGGGCGTATGGAACAAAGGCCGGGCGGTCGTCATGCTACATCCCCTTCTGCGCTACTGGTAGCGTCCCCGCGCCGCGACTTCCCACATGGCTTCGAGCCGTCCGTCTCTCACAGCGTGGATGAAGTCATAGACGTTGACCGTGTTTGCGATGTTGTGGGGTATCAGCCAGACCTTAGACCCAAGATCCACGTCCCAAGTGGCCCCGTCTTCAAGAACCATACTCCCGTGCTCCGCGCTCATTCTTGGTACCTTTGCGCCGGATACTCCCTCAACATCAGGCATTCCCGTATCGATGCTTGTGGCCTTCTGACCCGCGTCCAGCCAGACCACTCCATGATCCTGGTGACTCATGACTGTCGTTAGAATCCTGGCTGCCGACCTCAGTTCCGGCTTCACCGCGCTGAGAGCGGCGTCTCCGAGCGCATACGATCCGGCGATGAGTTCAGTCACGTTTTGCCGTGACGCGACTTCCTCATAATCGGCTGAACCTCCCGCGGCCACCATCGGCGGCGGGAGACGCCGGCTGGCGCACTTGAACTCCGCCTCCGACAACGCTTCGAGACGTTCATCCGTCGTCACTGCTGAATCCAATCCCAACTTGCCGGAGGGCGCTTCGAACAGCCCGGCGAACGAGAGGTTGGGCGCGTGCTCCTCGATTTTGTAGGCCAACTCCGGCGCATCGTCCGGTGACACCCCCAAGCAATCCGCGCTGCCTCGTATCGCTAGAGCCACGCCAAGTTGGGCGCCTGCGCCGACCGTCGCCTCGCCGAGGTCGTCGATATTGCGCGCGCTGTCAGCCCCCACAGTGAGCCTGACCCGCTTGGCCAGCGACGCGATACGGGCGATCTTCGACGGAGCAACGGCCACGTTGGCAATCAGGATGTCGTCGAATCCATGCTGACTGAAGACCTCGGCTTGGCCTACCGTAGCCACCGCGACGCCCGACGTGCCGCCTGCCCTAACCTGCAAATGGCCGATCGCGGGGCATAGGTGCGCGTCCAGCTTGGGACGCAGCTTGGAGCCGGCGTCTTGTACTCGACGGTGGACAGTTGCGATGTTGGACTCGACGGCTTCCAGGTCCACGACCAACGCCGGAGTGTCCAACTCCTCAGACGGTGTTCCGATAGGCTTGAAAACCGGACGTTCCATGTAACGCTCCAGCAGGTTGGGGCCGAAGATGGGGCTTGGTCGGCGACCAGAGGTTAGCACACTATGTCGGTTCGTCCAAGACCGACCGCACAGCCAATCCGCAATAAGGTCTGCTATGATGAGGGACGAATTCGGACGTCAGGAGGCCTCCGTGGAAACAGCCTTGGTTGAACCGACGCTGCTGGAAGGCGAGCGCATCGCCGCCGCGCTGGAGACGGGAGGCGGCAACGGACAGATGTGGTTTAGAAGGCGCGAGACCCTTATCCTGACCGACAGCCGGCTCATCCATTCATCCGAGGGTGGACGGCGGCGGGGCACGGTCATTGTGGCCGTGAGAGACGTGGACTCCGTCGAAGTCACCTCCGTTCGACCAGGCATCGGCGCATACGTTTGGGCCGCGCTCGCGGTGGTCCTGAGCCTAGTGCTGTTCCTGAACATCGAGCATGATACTTGGCGTATTCTGGCGGCTCTCGTCGTGCTGGCGATGGGGGTTTACCTTGTTGTCAATCAGATTCTGGACTCCGGGGAACCGACGGCGGTCTTCAGGACCGGCGGCTCCGAAATCAGATGGCCATACGACGTCAAGAAGGACAGCGAGGCGGTTTACGACTTCATCAACCGGCTGTACCAGGTGAAGGAGAACTCCCTCCTAAGATCAAGCAGAACCTTCTCACCCCGCTAGTACCGCTTCAACTTAGTTTCGACGATCCACTCGAAGTATTCCGAGTATATCCCCTCTCCCTTGAGGGAGAGGGCTAGGGTGAGGGTGAACAATCGAATCATCCATCATAATCATCTGAAACCGCTACTAGTAGTGTGTCCACATAATTATGATGGGTAGATATGTTGGAGTTTAGTGCGAGCATCCTGGGTGGAGAACCGCCAGTCTATGACTGCGGCAGCATTGTTGCGCTCGCGTTCCAGCGCAGAGACCTCTCTTTTCAGTGCTGCTTCATCGCCGATCCGACAGCTCAGACACTGCCTGCTGAAGACGCTGAACTCGATCTCAGCCATGTTCAGCCAACTTCCATGATTCGGGGTGTAGTGAAACTCCAAGCGTTTGGCTATACGACGCGCTTCGGACGGCTCAAACGCTTCGTAGAGCGATCCGAGCTTGTGGGTGTTGAGATTGTCCAGCACCAGCCTGACCACCCCAGCGTGAGGGTATGCCTCATCAACCAGCCAGCGCATCTGATGAGCGAAGTCCACAGCAGTGCGACGCTCGGTCACTTCGACATGCCTCCACCCGCCCTTGGGTTCGCAGAACATGAACAGGTTGCGGGTGCCGTTTCGCTTATACTCGGTGTCATAGCGTTCCACTCGTCCGGGCCTCGCCTCAATTGCCGGTCTCACATCCTTGACCAACTGCTTGGATGTCTCATCGAAACAGACCACTGGATGGTCTGGGTCATAGTCTTCTTGGTAGAGGTCGAGCACGTCCTCCATCCGAGCCACGAACTCCCCACTCACTTTGGGAATGCACCACTCCTTCCTTTGCCACGGCTTGAGTTCGTTTTTTTCAGTATCCGGCGCACCGTCTCAGGCGAGATGCTCTCAGAGAACCCCATCTCCACCACCTTGCCCGCAAGCATCCGGAGAGACCATCGCGTGTGTCCTTCGGGCGCTGCGCTGCAGGTGATAGCTACAAGGTGCGCTTCCTGCTTACCGCTCAGCTTGCGCTTCTGTCCCGGTCGAGGTCGCTCATTGATTGCACTGTCGAGTCCCTCCTTCACAAACCGCGTGCGCACACGTCCCACCGTGGGTGCGCTTATCAATAGTCCGCTGGCGATATCACGGTCGGTCAGACCTTCATCTGCCTTCAGCAACACCAGCGCTCGCTTGACCTTACGCGCCGAAGTCTCGCCACGATTCGCTATCTCCTTGAGTTGTGTCCGCTCCGACTCGTTCAACTCCACCTTGTACTTGAGAGCAGGCATGTCTTCGTATGTCCTCCTAATAGGATCATACACAATTCTAACCAATTTCTTATATTTGTAAAATACATGTGGACACGGTACTAGCCCAGCCTCAGACTTGGGACCACGTCCAGGTCCCACTGGCGCCTCTCCGACTCACCCATCACGAAGTGCGCGGCTGCCCCGATCATCGCGCCGTTGTCGGTACAGAGTCCCGGCCTCGGCACAATCACCTCCACCGGAGAGCGCTTCGCCATCTCAGACCTCAGATGCGCGTTCGCCGCCACGCCGCCGCCCAGCAAGATTCCTCGAACGCGGTGTCTCTGAACGGCTTCGAGCGTGCGTCGGACCATCGAGTCCACGATCGCCTCCTGGAAGGCGAACGCCACCTCCGAGACCTCGGAGTCATCAGGCTCCCCGTCATCGGGGATCGGGTACATCCCCTTCTGCTCGGCTCGGCGCAGAACGGCGGTCTTCAGCCCGCTGAAGCTGAAGTCCAGCGAATTCCTCACCCGCGGCCTCGGAAGGTCAGGCTCCGACCCCACGGCAGCCTCCGCGACCCGCTGGATCTCGGGTCCGCCGGGAAAGCCCAGTCCGAGAACCCTCGCCGCCTTGTCGAAAGCCTCTCCGGCGGCGTCGTCGCGAGTCCTGCCGATCAGCCGGTACTGGCCGTGGCCCTCCATCAGGACAAGGTCCGTGTGACCGCCCGACGTAATCAGGCACATCAGCGGGAAACCCGGGCTGGACTCCGGATCGACCCCATCCTCAAGCCACGCGGCGTACACGTGCCCCTCCAGGTGGTTCACGCCTATGAACGGAAGGTCCTCGGACATCGCCAGACCCTTCGCTGTGTTCACCCCGACCAGCAGCGCCCCCGCCAGTCCGGGTCCGTTCGTCACCGCGATTCCGTCTAGCTGCCGCAGCTCAAGCCCGGCGTCCGCCAGCGCTTGGTCAACGACCGGGATGAGAGTTCGCATGTGCTCGCGGGAAGCGACCTCAGGGACGATTCCCCCATACTTGGCGTGCATCTCGACCTGCGTAGCCACCACGTTCGACAGAATATGCCGACCGTCTTCGATGACCGCCGCCGCCGTCTCATCGCAGGAAGTCTCTATGCCCAGGATTCTCACGGATCTACACTCTGCCCCTTGCAGCTCACTTTCTTGAGATCGACCGCTGAGAGTGTACTAGTCTGCCCACCACACGGGCAACCGCGCCCTCGACCCAAATCCACCACTGATGCCCGTAGCGCCTGCCCCGTACTCACCCAAAATCAGCGAAATCACCACAATCCCCAAATTCACAGTTCAGACAACCCTTCGTGACTCTTCCTGTCCTTCGTGGATAACACACCCCCACTAAAAGCTACCCATTACCCTCTCCACCCGTTGACAGACCCCTACAATTCCGTCTATCCTACTCAACAGAACTCTTGTACAGAGCGTCGCCCCGGAGACCCCGTTGACCACCCGAACACGTGAAACAGTCCTGAACGTCTGGCTCGCCGAAGAGCTGCGTAAGCGCGGACTCGATGCCAAGGAAGAGTCCGCCCAGACCGGCAACCGCGCTATCGACGTCGAGGTCCGCATAGGCCCCGTTGTCGTCGCCGTCGAAGCCAAGCACGGACAGAGCGCCGCCAAGCTCCGTGAGGCTGTCGAAGACGCCGACGGGCGCATAGATCAAGGTCTTGCCCAGTGCGCCGTCGCCATCTGCTACCCCGACGGCGCCACCCGTGAGTCGCTCCCGCAATCCGACCTGCTTTGGACGGTCCGCGATGGCGCTGAAGATGGAACTCTCTGGATTTCCGGAGACATCGACCAACTCGCCACTGTCATACGTCTCACTCCCGCCCAGCTTGGCGACCCCGACTACGCCGCTGCCGCGCTCTCCAACAGCCTAGACGAGGCAGTCCGCCGGCTCAGCGAGACTCAGAAACGACTTCTGGCCCGCACGCTCGACCTCCCACCCGGCAAGTCCGGCAGCGGACGCCGTGCGACCGCATCCTGGAACCACGCCGCCAAGCGCGCCCTCCTCGTCGTCGCCACCGCCGTCATGTTCCACTCCCGCCTCGACGTCCACCTGTCAGGTCTGCGTCCTGATCTCGACAACAGAGTTGCGGACGAGACCCCCTTCACCGGCGACTGGCCCCCGGAGATGGCCCACCGATGCGCCCACTCCGACGACCCCATCTCCGCCTTCTGGGACGCTTGGGACCTCATCCTTGCTCTCGACTACAAGCCCATCTTCGAGACCGGATGCGCCGCGCTCCACGCCTGCCCGCCCGATCCCGCATTCTCCGGCGCGATTCGTGAGACCGCCAGGGCCGCCCTCGCCGTCGCGGGCAGCGTCGCCAGCCTACGGCACGACCTGCTTGGACGCATCTTTCACACCGTCCTCGACACCGCCCGCTACGACGGCTCGTTCTACACCACCACCGCCGCCGCGACCCTCCTAGCATCCCTCGCCATCACCGAGAACCTATGCGACTGGAACGACCCCGATGCCATCGCCAATCTGCGTATAACCGACCCCGCCTGCGGCACGGGCACGCTTCTCATGGCCGCCGCCGAGCGCATCAGAGATCTCGCCCCGCGCGCCCGCAATGAGGGAGCCGCGTCCCGATCCCTGATCGAGCAGGTCCTGAGCGGCTACGACGTGAACCTGACCGCAACCCACATGGCAGCGACCACCCTCGGCTTGCTCTCGCCCAGTACCCGCTTTCACAACATGAAGATAGGCCGTGCCTTCCTCGGCGTGGACGACGAGGGCGACGCCTACCTCGGATCGCTCGAGTTCCTCGACCAGAACCCCAAGCTCATGCCTTGGCCCAACGCCGCGCAGACCGTATCGCAGATAGACACCGGCGACGAGATAGCCCAAACCGACCCCGCCGACCTAGTGATCATCAATCCGCCCTTCACCCGCGATAGCCTGCGCCACGACCAGTTCAGCAGGGCAGACGAAACTAAGCTCAAGGCGCGCGAAAAGCTCCTGTTTGCCAAGAAACCCGTCCACCTATCCAGCATGGGCAATGCGTTCTTGGTATTGGCTGACTACATCAACAAAGCCAACTCCAGCGCGATTGCAGCTATCTTGCCTTTAGTAACGACTACCAACGCTTCCAGTCTTGAGATTCGCCGATATCTCGCCGGACGCTATCACGTCGAGACGGTAGTAACCTCGCACGACCCCGAGCGCATCTACTTCTCCGAAAACACCAGCATCGGCGAGATACTTCTAGTCTGCCGACGCTGGCCCGACTCCACGAAGCCCAAGCCGCCCACCCGCGTAGTCAACCTTGCGGTCAACCCGCCGACTCCGTCCGATGCGATCAGCGTCGCCTGGTCAATCGAGAACGGCAGTGTGGAGAGCCAAGGCTACGGCACAGTTCAGGAATGGCCCGAGCGCAGAATCTCCGCCGGCGACTGGGGAGCCGTCCAATTCCTTTCGCCCTACCTATGCGAAAAATTCCACGAACTGGCGCGCGGCGACCTCTTCCAGTCAACGGCCCTGGGGGAGGTTGCTAAAGTCGGTCCTGCTGGTCAAAGAATCCGCGAGGCGTACCGCAGGACTCCAATGCCGGATGCGCAAGGCCGCATGGCTCTATGGCTCCACGACACCGACGTAACCCAGACGATGTCTGCGCAACCGGACTCCCACGTTGCCGCTAAGTCCCAGTACGCCCACCGCGCTGATAGCTACTGGGAACAGCGAAGTACCCTGCTGCTGACTTCACGAGCAAGACTCAACACCGCTAGACTGCTCAGCGTGAGAACAGATTCCCCCGTCGTGAGTTCTGCGTGGATTACCTGCAGGCCGACTGAGACCGATTACTCAGACAACGTGCTGGAGAAGGCCATCTGTGCCTACTTGAACTCCACGGTCGGCATCCTTGCGATGCTGGGTAGCCGCTCGAACAAGCTCCCGTCCTACCCCCGCTTCTCAATCGACGACCTGCGAAAACTCACCGTCCCCAACTTCGCCGCGATAGGCCAAAGCGCGATCCAAACCCTAACGGCAGCCTACGACTCCCTAGCCGACCGGACACTCCAACCCCTGCCCCACATGGACTCATGCGACACCCGCCGCGCCCTAGACACCGCCGTCTGCGCCGCTCTACACATCCACCCCGAAACCGTCCAAACCATCCGCCGCAGCCTATCCGCCGAACCATCAATCACCGGCAAGCGATACACTGGGGCCACTTACCAATGAGCCTTTATCACGTATATCAAAACAAAATCGTGCTATACGCACACCCAACGATTATCAGCCCATATTATTCCGAGCGCATCGAATCGGAGCCGAGGAATCTTGTATAAGTCCTCCAGCTTATCCACGCGGGGCTCCATTCTAAGTGATTCCCACACGCGCCAAATGAGAGAACAACCCACCTGTAAGCGTACTCGACATCCCACGTACCCTAGCTTTCGAGCACGGTACCATTCTATAATCATGTTATAATATGCGATGCACCAAGCATATTCCAGGACAGTGAGTCAGTGTGGCAATGAGATGGGGTTGAAGATGGAGCTTTCAAACGATTTGCAGAAACTGCGCCAATCAGATCCTGACATTGACTATATCATGAAGGTCTTCGAAGAGGCCGACAGGATCAACAGGGAAGCAGAGATCGCGATGGGACAGAGAGAGGTCGCTACTTCTTCGCCTGTAGCATCGACTATGGTCGCCATTACTTTCCAGCCTGATGTCAGTACGGGGGAGCAATAGTTCGACTGGAAACAACAGGTACTTTCACTTGAAGGCGAGAGGACTAACTTCCAATCGTAGAAATTCCCAACCCTCTACCCAAGTCCTATGGTGAGTTGCAGACCTTTCTGTCGAAGTCTGGCACCACCAACCTGTTTGAGTCACGCCTAGAGACGTTCCGCCAGATCGAGGCACAAAACGGACGGCCCCTGCTTTGTTACGCATCTCAAACCGAGGATGTTCCGCAAGGCACTCGTACCGCTATAGATGACGGAGACATAACGGGCTTTGTTGACCTAATCAACTCTGTCGATGGCGACAAGGCCGACATCTTCATTGTTTCCAATGGTGGTCGGGCAGAGGCCACGGAAAGAATCGTCCAGCTGTTGCGAGGGAGATTCAAGGATATTCGATTTATCGTTCCAAAGAATGCATACAGCGCGGCCACCATGATGTGCTTTTCCGGGAACAAGATTCTGATGCTTCCCGAAGGTACTTTGGGGCCGATAGACCCCCAGTTGAGTGGCGTACCTGCCAGAGCAATCCTCCGCGCATTTGAGACATTGGAGGAGCGGCTGGCAAGAGAGGGAGCCCAGGCTCTTACAGCTTATGTGCCGCTCCTTCAGAAGTACGACCTTCACCTGCTTGAGCAATGCAGAAACGCTCAGCAGTTGTCTGAAGACCTAGCTCGAGAGTGGCTCTCGAAGTACATGATGCGCACATCAAGCGAAAAAGACATTGAGAAGGTCATTGAATTCTTTGTCGACTGGGACCTGCACAAGAGCCACGGTCGCAGCATAAATGCGACAATGGCCCAGAAGGTTGGCGTGCCAGTGGTAATCCTCAAGGGCAAGAGGGCGGACTTGGTGAGGAGCCTGTCTCACCAGTACGAGTTCTTCTTCGACAAGTCGCCTTTCTACAAGGTGTTCGAAAATTCAGCAGGTATCGCATGGGGACGCCAGCAGGCCACACAGGTGGTGAATATCCCAATTCCCACCCCGGGCCCGCCGCATACGCCCAATCCCACTGAAACAGCCCATCTCTCAGGTTGAGTCTCTTCCTCCAGTAACCGCGCGAGTTTCCCGTAGGCCAGAGAGTACGGGGCTACAACTACTTCCCCGCATGGGGTGAACCATGAAGCTAACCAGACGCGAGAAGGCCCTCCTCTGACCGAGCTCGTATCTGTAATCTGTAATATGAGTCGGGGCGACTGGGCGGTTATGGCATACGGATTCCATGCGATTCCCACGCCCGATATGACAATTTCAAGAATGCCAACCCCTACCACCGTATCTATGCTATTTATCAGTAGCAATTTGCCCGAATATCGCCATAGAGCCTCAAAAATACCTCAACCCTTTCCTCGCTTGTTTTCCTATGTGAATCCCAAAGTCCGTATGTTCGGATTCTCCGCGCGGGCTTTTTCACGCCCCTCTAAGGTGATAGAATTATTCACAGGGGGCGAGTGCTATAATAAGGCGATGTATGCTCACTATTGTTGCGCCACCAGAGAAGAATAGCGGTAGTCAGGACTATGGACGGCCTGAACGCCCTCATCATTGACAACCTAGCACTGATCGCGGTCGTAATCTTCGGCGGCGCGATCGTCTTAGGTCTCTTATGGAGAATCAAAGACTGGTTCGACAGGCACTAAGCCCATAGCTACTTATTCCGTTTGGGCCCCCCCGCGCGATAGTCGAAATAGGTGGCGGTCACGAGGTTGTGGAGCTCACGGGAGTGCTCGCCTACCCGCCGCAGGATCTCTTCTCGGTCTTCACTGTCCGGCCAATCGTAGAGAACCAGCGCGCCCAGGCGGCCGGCCAGCCGACGGGTCGCCGCGCCGGAATCGGGGTTGGGCGCGGGACTGAGGCTGCCAATCTGCCTTGCGGACTCATCGAGCGACCGGCGGAGCGAGCCCGGAAGCAGCGGATCCGTGACGATCATGTCGAGCGCCTGGCTCTGGTGTACTTCGACGCCGTACCGACGGCTGTACGGCTCCAAAGCGTCGCTGGAGCGCAGCAGGCTCGTCCAGTCGTTGTCGGGGTCGTCGCCGGCCGTCGAAGTGGCGGATAGATGCGCCAGCAGAAGCGCGACCGTAAGCTGGGCGCGCTCCAGGAAGTGGCCGAGCCGCAAGAAACGCCAGCCGTCGTCACGGTACATCGTTGCCGAGGCCACCCCGGAGATGGTGTTGATCTCTGCCGCCGTTTCAGCGTAGAAGTCTTCCGGCGAGGTTGTCCAGATGTCCTGCATCCCCAGCTTCTGGATACGCAAGTAGGCCAGATTCACGGAGATCCACACCTCCGCGCTGATGCAGTGTCGCATCTGGCGGGCATTCTCACGGCCTAGTGCGAAGCAACTCCACACGGAATCGGGGTTCAAACGCTCGAACGTGAGGTCGTCGGCAAGCGTGTAGGAGTCGGCCAGGGTGAAGTCCTCGTCGTGTGTGAGATCGAGCCTGCCTCCCGGAGGCTGCCGGTTCATGCTGTCGTAGATGCGCCTCCACCCCAGGTAGATCTCCCTGACCGGACGGTCCACTAGGGCTTCCGTCTGCAATCTCAGCAGACGGCAAAGGTGCTGAGCGCGCTCCAAGTAGCGCCCCATCCAATAGAGTCCTTGCGCGCTGCGCGAGAGCATTGGGCTAGTCTTCCTGGTCGTACTCTTCCGGCATGAGTACGAATTCGGGATATGCTTCGATTCCCAGTTCCGCCACGTCTTGGCCCAGTCGCTCGGCCTGGAGAGAGACCCGCAAGCCCAGCGCCATGTCCATCCCCTTCCACAGCAGCCACGAGACGCCGAACACGAACACGCCGATCGCCACAACGCCAATTAGCTGGACGTGGAACTGTCCGCCCGCCGCGATGCACGCGGCCAACGTTCCCCATATCCCAGCGAAAAGGTGGGCCGGAATCGCGCCCACCACGTCGTCCAGTTTGATCCCCTCCAAGAACTTGATGCCCGCCGTGCATAGCACGCCGCCGATGGCCCCGATGACCACCGCCCAGTGGTGGTCGACAATGTCCGGCCCGGCCGTGATAGACACAAGCCCGGCGATCGCGCCGTTCAGACCGGCGAACAGGTCCATGCGTCCCAGGATCGGTCGCGAGACCGCGAGCGCCGCGATGACGCCCGCCGCCGCCGCCAGATTGGTGTTGGCGAGCACGTGGCTCATGCCAACCGCGTCCGCCGCGCTGCCCAGCGCCAGCTGCGACCCGCCGTTGAACCCGAACCAGCCCAGCCAAAGTATGAATACGCCAAGCGTCACCACCAGGACATTGGAGGGCGGGGTTGGCCGGGCGCTGCCGTCGCTTCTGTACTTGCCGAGCCTGGGGCCGACGACCAGCACGCCCGCGAGCGCGGCCCAGCCGCCGGTGCTGTGTACGATGGTCGAGCCGGCGAAGTCTTTGAATCCCATCTCCGTGAGCCAGCCGCCGCCCCACGTCCACGCCCCAACGATCGGGTAGATGAGCGCGGTCAGCAGAAGCGTGAAGAGGAAGAACACCCAAATCTTGATCCGTTCGGCTATGGCGCCGGACACAATCGAGGCGGCGGTAGCCACGAAGACCATCTGGAAGAACCAGTCCGCCATGGTGGCCTTTCCGCTCTCGACCACTTTGGCCGCGGCGTCTGCGTCTCCGCCCACCAGGGCAATCTCTTCCGAGGTCGGCCCATAGAGCAGTTTGAACGACCCGAACCAACCGCCAACGTCCACGCCCAGAATGCTGATCTCTCTTCCGACTTCGACGTACATGAGGTTATAGCCGATGAAGAAGTAGGCGAGGCCGGCGATCGAGTATAGGCCGATGTTCTTCAGGCAGATCATGGAGGCGTTCTTGGTGCGTACCGCCCCGGATTCGAGCATGGTGAACCCGGCGCACATCCACATCACCAGCGCGCCCCATACGAGGAACATGAACGTGTTGAGAATGAACTGCGTCTCGCCGTCAACCCCGGCCGCGTGGGCGACTGCCGGCCGGACTGCGAAGAATCCGAGCGCCGAGAGAACTATCGCCGCTGCTACGGCGGCGCGGCTGCGAAAGATGTGCTTCACGTATGTCATTGGCCTCCTCACTGTTGTCTCTCTATTCAGTCATCCAGTACCCAGAAGTCCTTGCCGCCTCCGCCCTGGCTGGAGTTTACGACAAGGCTGCCCCTACGCAGGGCGACTCGGCAGAACGCGCCGGGCACGATGCGGGTCTGCTGTCCGTGCAAGATGAAGGGTCTAAGGTCCACGTGACGCGGCTCGAAGCGGCCATCGACCAGGCAGGGCGATCTTGAGAGCGCGAGCACAGGTTGGGATATGAAGTCTGCCGGGTTGTCTCGCACCTGCTTGGCGTACTCCTCGCGCTCCTCTGCCGTCGAGTGAGGCCCGATCAGCATCCCATACCCGCCGGACTCCCCCACGCGCTTTACCACCAGGTCCTGAAGGTTGTCCAGGGTGTACTCGAGGTCCGCCGGACGCCTGCACAGCCGCGTCTCCACGTTCTCCAAAATCGGCTCTTCGCTCATATAGTAACGGATCATGTCCGGCACGTAGGCATAGACGCTCTTGTCGTCCGCGACGCCGGCGCCGGGCGCGTTCACTAGGGTCACGTTGCCTCGCTTGTAGGCGTCCATCAGCCCGGGCGCCCCGAGAAGCGAGTCTTCGCGGAAGACCAACGGATCTATGAAGTCGTCGTCCACGCGGCGATAGACGACGTCCACGCGCATCAACCCACTGGTGGTGCGCATATAGACGACGCCGTCATTGACAGTAAGGTCGCGGCCCTCTACGAGCTCAGCCCCCAGCTCATGGGCAAGGAACATGTGCTCATAGAATGCCGAGTTATACACTCCCGGCGTCAGCAGTGCGATGGCGGGGTTCGGTCTTCCGTCCGGAGCCATCTCCCTGAGAGTCTCCAGCAGCGCGCGCCCGTAATTCTCCACTTCCCGCACCTTGGAGCTTCGATACAGACGGCGCAGGCTCGCCTTGGCAGACTTGCGGTTCGCGAGCATGTAGGATACTCCCGAAGGAACGCGCAGATTGTCCTCAAGTACTCGAAATCCGTCGTTGGTGCGCACGACGTCTGTGCCGCATATAGATACCCACGTCTCATGCGGCGCGGAGAAGCCGCGCATCTCAGACCTGAACTGCGGACATTCATACACCATGTCGGCGGGGATAACGCCGTCATCGACGATACGACCCTCCCCATACACATCTTCCAGGAATGCGTTGAGGGCCGTCACCCTCTGTGTCAGCCCAGTATCGAGGAGACGCCACTCGGCTGCCGGCATCACCCGCGGCAGACAGTCGATCGGAATGACCCGCTCGCTGGCTTCGTCATCTCCATAGACCGTAAAGGTGATCCCCTCGTTCTCGAACGAGCGCGTGACCCGCTCTTGGATGCTGACGATCTCCTCCTCGGAGAGTTGCGTCAGGGTATCGTAGAGTTGACGACAATGCTCATGCGGCGCGCCGTCCGGCAGGAACATCTCGTCGTAGATGGACGGGTCGAGATCGTAGTTGTCGAAATTCACCGCAGCGCTCTTCACGGGTAAGTTGACGCTTCGCCTTGTCGCCTCGATGCCGCGATAGCGTCAGGCGCACGACTAACGCGCTTCGGGGGCATACCTCGGTCAGGTAGGGCTTGAGGTTATCATAAAGCAACTAATTAGACGTAGCAACGTAAATCGGGGCGATACTCGTTATCAATACGAACGCTCCGGTTGAAGGCGCTCAGGGGTTGACGACTATCGGCTTCCCGGTCGATGGGTGCGCGAGTACCGTAACGTCGGCCCCGTAAGCCTTTCGGATGTTCGCCTCGGTCAGCGCCTCTTCAGGGCTCCCGACCGCGTGTATAGCGCCTTCGCTCATCAGGGCGACCTCATCGCAGAACTGGCCCGCCAGTGTCAGGTCATGCACCGCGACGACGACGGTCTTCCCCGCGGATGCAAGCTCCCTCATCAGGGACATGATTGCCGGCTGGTACGCCAGGTCTAAGTTCGCCGTAGGCTCGTCCAGAAGAAGAACCGGCGTCTGCTGCGCCAACGCCGTCGCAATCGCCACCCGCTGCCTCTCGCCGCCTGAAAGCTCATCGACGCGCCGGTCGAGCAGATCGTCGGAATCCGTCACTCGCATCGCTTCCATGGCGATGTCCACGTCCGACGCGCTCTCCCATGAGAGAAGGCTCATGTGAGGATTGCGCCCCATCAGAACGACCTCCAACGCGGCGGTTCCCGGAGGCAGGTCCACGTTCTGCGGAACGACGGCCACGAGCCTGGCGCGCTCTCTCACCGACAACGCGGATACGTCGGCGCCCGCTGCTCGCGTCGTTCCCCGCCACGGCTTCAGACTCCCGGATAGCAGTCGCAGCAGCGTGGACTTTCCCACTCCATTCGGCCCGGTGAGCGCGGTCACGCTCCCGCGTTCTACCCTCAGGTTCAGGCCCTTGATGACCTGGCGCTCCCCGTATCCCGCCCAAACGTCGCGCGCCTCGATGCCTGCGGCGCCCTCGACATCCTGATCCTGCCGGACGTTGCCCCCGGCGGCCTCTACCCTGTCCGCCAACTGCCGCATTACACCACCCCCGCGCGCCGTCGCCTGAGGATGTAGAGGAAGAAGGGCGCGCCGCAAAATGCGGTGACCACTCCGACGGGAAGTTCTGCCGGACTCGCCACCGTCCGGGCGACAAGATCTGCCAGTACCAGGAACGTTGCGCCCACGATGCCGGACATGGGCAGGATGAAGCGATAGTCCACACCCCAGATCATCCGCACCGTGTGGGGAGCGATCAGGCCCACGAACCCTATCAGCCCGTTGAACGAAACGGCGGCTGACGTGGCAAGCGTCGCGGCGACCACCAGCAGCGCCTTGACCTTCTCCACGTCCACGCCAAGCATCGAGGCGTGGTCCTCCCTAAGCTGCAAGACGTTGAGTATCCTTGCGAAGCCCAGAATAACCGCCAGGCTTGGAACGATGTACACGAGGACCACCCCGCTCTCGCTCCACTCCGCCGATATGAAACTCCCCAGCAGCCAGCTAAGCACGGGCCTCAGTTCAGGGTCGCTCCTGATCATCAAGAGACTGGAGACCGCCCCGGCGAGAGCCGAGATCGCGACCCCGGCCAGTATCAATGTCGTCAACGGCGTGCCCTGCGAGTTTCGCGCAATCGAGTAAGCGACCGCCACCGCGGATATTCCCCCGGCGAACGCCGCCACCGGCAGGAGGTTGAATCCGCCCAGAAAGAGCGGAACTCCGGTCAGCAGCACGATCGTCGCGCCGAGACCGGCCCCGGACGCTACCCCCACCAGATACGGGTCTGCCAACGGATTCTTGAACAGCCCCTGGTAAGCCGCGCCGGACATCGCGAGCGCCGCGCCGACAATCGCGGCCAGAACGACTCTCGGCAGACGCAGTTCCCACAAAATGGTGTTCCACGTCGGCTTCGCGTCCGCGGGAAGTTCGAACCATGGCAGGCGCGATAAGACCACCCCCACCACGGACCCAAACGGGATATCGACCGAACCCTGGCTCGCCGCGAAGACCGCCGTCGCCGCGAAGACCAGCCCGCCGATAGCCAGCCGCCACCACGGATACCTCAGCCCCACCAGCCGCGCCGAGACCGCGTCGATTCGTCCGGACTCAACCGATGCGGCAGGCGCGCTTCTGACTCTCCGCTCTGCCATAGCGGCCTACCTGAACAACCCTGGATAGAGCCATTGGGCTAGGCGCTCTATCCCTTCGACGAAACGCGGCCCCGCGATGGAGAGCGCGTCCGTGGGCGGCACGTAGATCGCGCCGTTCCGCACCGCGCGTACGCCCGACAATGCAGACTCACCCACGATGGCCTCCACCGAGCCCGTGATGATGACGTCCGGGTCCTTATCTACGATCACCTCAGGACTGATCTGCGCGTACCCCTCGATGTCGTAAGCTATGTTTTCCAGCTTGAGCAGGTCGAACACCTCCTGCACCAGCGTTCCCCGACCCGGCGTCCAAAAACCTCCGACGTCTTGGAACACGCTCAGTCCCTGGCCAAATGGCTCCATCGATTCCACGACGGCTTCTACCCTGCCTTCGAAGTCTCGCGCGACCTGTTCAGCCTCGTTCGGACTGCCGACAATCTCCCCCCAAAGCCTGATGTTGTCCGCTACTTTCCTGAAGTCTTGTGAGAGCGAGGGGATGTATAGCGCCTTTAGGCCCGCTCTATCCAGGTCTTCCAAGAAGGTGGGGAAGAACACGTACACCAGGTCCGGCTCCAACTCCACAATGGCCTCGATGTCCATGTTGAAAGCGTCGCCCACTCTCGGAATCTCTGCCGTCTCAGGCGGATACGACACGAAAGCGTGTGTTGCGGCTACGCGCTCCCCCTCTCCAATCGCGAACAGTATCTCCACCACCGCTGAGTCGAACGCCACTATGCGCTCCGGCGGCTCCTCGAACACGACCTCCCTCCCGTCCGCCGACATCACAGTGACCGGGAACGTCGCCGGGATCGAGGTCGTATCCATACCGGCAGCCTGCCTGCCGGTTGGCGTCGGAGTCGGGCTTGGCGGCGGCGTGGGGGGTTCCGGCGGTAGTGGCGGCGCGGCAGGTTCCGCTGGAAGCGGCGGCTGCGCTTCTGCCGGAGGTGACCCGGCATCGGGCGATATTGGCTGAGCGGGCGCAGCCGCCGGAGCGGGCGCCCCGGGCGCCTGAGGAGCATCGGGCGGCACGCCCCCACACGCGGCTATCGCCATTGCCGCGCCGAGCGCGACCGCCATCTTCAATAACTTCGCCATTCGAGGCCTCCTTCGTTCGAATGTGGCCTCGAGGACGCGGTTCGCGGCAAACAAAAACCCTGCCGCCATCCCGGAGCAGGGTCTTCTACGGCTGTCTGAGCCATGCAAGTACCTTTCCTCGAAGGCCAAAACATAGACGGGAGTATTGGACCGGGCTCGCTCCGACTAACGCGAAGCCTACCGTTGCGGGACAGCGCTGGACTTTGACCAGCTTCCTATTTCAAGCCCTGTGACGGGCGCTCCCACCATCTGCGCCCCGGCGCTGGCCGGGGCCGCGCTAAGATGCGCGCACCCAATGATGGACTCTTACCCCGGCGCATGTCAACCCCGCGCCGCGCGTATCCTAACCTTCCTCCCAATAACCCTCCAGCGCCACGCCCACGCCCCACACGGGCCAAATAATCCTGTCCATCCCACAATCACATAAATCACAGTTCAGACAACGCCCCACCCACTAACCCATCCTGAAAATCCTACAATCCCGAAAATCCTGCTTCTGACCCTTGACACCAGCCCAAAGACCATGTATTCTAAGCAGAACTATCGTGCAACCACTATCCACCATCCACTGTCCACCATCCACTAACCACTAAAAACCCAATGACCACGGCAACCCAACAGACACCGGCGCAACGTCTCGCCCAAAAGATCCGCGCGAGATCCAACGACACGCGCGACCTGCTAGACCTCCTGCACGACATCGCTCAGGGAGACTACAACGCCACCACCGCCGACCGCATCTCCGCCTCGCGTACCCTCTTGGACAGAGGCTACGGCAAATGCTCCAGGCAGCCTCTCGACCCCGACCCGGACTCAACCTCATCTGGCCAATCCTCCCATCCTGTAAATCCTGATTCTGACAACCCCAGGCCCGTAACCCAAATCAAAAACGCCCTGGATGACTCCCTCGGCCCCGCTCCGGCCGCCCAAAACCCCCTCTCCCTTGAGGGAGAGGGCTGGGGTGAGGGTGAAAAGAGCGCCCTCGACCCCAACTCCATCCAATTCACCGTCCAAGAACACGTCATCGCCATCACCAACGACGCCGACACCCTCATAGACGTCCTCGAGGAAATAGCCTACGCCGACGCGGAAGATACAACCGAAACCCGTCCGAGGGTCACCGCCTACCACCGCAGACAGGCAGCCCAAATACTCATAGACCGCGGTGCCGGAACAACCGCCGCTCTCGACGTCACCCCATCGCAGCCCACGCCCGAGCAGAGGGCCGCGGATTATTGGAGTCGCAGGAGCAAGAGACGCGTCGACCCCGACGACCTGGCCGAGGCGCGCGCTAAGGTCCAGCGAATGAAGGACGAGGGCATACTCACCCCTGACTATGACAACCCCGGCCCGCCTATTACCGTGCCTGAGATACCCAAGTGGTTCGATCCGACCCCCTACCTCGAAGAAGCGTCCAGAAAGTTCGAGGAAAACATCAAGTTGACGCTCGAACGACAGAAGGCATGGCCCGCCATCGAAGAACGCAGGCGAAAGAAACTCGCCCGGATGTACCCCTCACACTCCGAAGACGAACCGGCCGAGGCCGACTCCAACCCCCCGGACCCATAGTGCCGAGCCTATGTTTGCGTATCCCAAATCCCCCCACATAATGGCTGGATGCCGTAGAGGCGTGTCCCTTGTGGGCGCCTGCGCCCGTCAATGCCGCAATACCATCGCTAGGCGGTGGCTCTGGACGTATCTGGGATCGAGACCTATGGTTGACCACGCCGCCGACAGTCTCAAACCCGGATTTTTCGCTTCAAAACGTAACTGTACTCGTTGAGATACTCCATTTGAGAATGTTACAATACACTTACGAAAATGGTACGGAGTCTTAGGAGCTTTATATGGTAGCAATGGTTGACCAGTACACTGCCACGGATATCCAGGTGCTCGAAGGGATGGAGGCTGTGCGCCGACGTCCCGGCATGTACATCGGAAGTACCGATCAGAGGGGACTTCACCACCTCATCTACGAGATCGTTGACAACGCCGTCGATGAGTTCATGGCAGGGTACTGCTCCTCGGTCAGCGTGACGCTGAACGGGGACGGCTCGGTCACGGTGGAGGACGACGGACGCGGCATTCCGGTTGACAAGCATCCCACCACCGGACTCTCAGGAGTCGAGACGGTCATGACCACCCTGCACGCGGGCGGCAAGTTCGGCGGAAAGGCTTACACCGTCTCCGGCGGACTGCACGGCGTCGGCGCTTCGGTCGTCAACGCCCTCTCCGAGTATCTGAACGTGGAGGTACACAGGTCCAAAAGTGTTTACCATCAGAGCTTCTCGCGCGGCATCCGCCAGGCCGATCTCAAGCGCAGACGGGCCTCGGAGGCAGAACGCGGATTGACCGGCACCGTCGTCAGTTTCCTGCCGGACAAGGAGATATTCTACGAGTACGAGTACGACTTCAACACCCTCAGCCAGCGCTTCAAGGAGATGGCGTACCTCAACAAGGGCCTCCGGATCACCTTCAGGAGCCACTACCACATAGACCGATGGCCCAACAACGAAGTCACCTACTACTTCGACGGCGGCATTTCCAGCTTCGTGACCAACCTGAACCAGACCAGGGAGGTCGTTCACAAGAAGCCGATATACGTCGAGAAGCAGCTTGACGGCGGAACAATCGTCGAAGCCGCCCTCCAGTACAACGACAGCTTCAACGAGTTCGTCTATTCGTTCGCCAACTGCATCAACACCGTGGACGGCGGAACCCACATCACCGGCTTCCGCTCAGCTCTCACAAGGGTCCTGAACGACTACGGGCGCAAGCAGAACATCATCAAAGAGAACGACTCCAACCTCGCGGGGGAGGAGACGCGCGAAGGACTCACCGCCGTCATCAGCGTCAAGCTGACCGACCCCCAATTCGAGGGCCAGACCAAGGGCAGGCTCGGCAACCCGGAGGTCCGCAACCAGGTCGAAAGCGTCGTTGCCGAGGCCGTCCAGTACTACCTCGAAGACAACCCCACCGACGCGAAGAAGATAATCGACAAGTGTCTCACCGCCCAGCGCGCGCGAGAAGCCGCCCGGAAGGCGCGCGACCTCATCATCCGCAAGAACGCGATGGACGGCGGCGGACTTCCCGGCAAGCTCGCCGACTGCGCCGAAAAGAACCCCGAACTGTGCGAACTCTACCTGGTCGAGGGCGACTCCGCCGGCGGCACCGCCAAGGGCGGACGCGACCGCGCGACTCAGGCCATTCTGCCGCTATGGGGCAAGATACTCAACGTCGAAAAGGCGCGCGCCGACAAGATGCTCAGCCACGACGGCATCAGGTCCATGATCACCGCCATCGGCGCCGGACTCGACGACGACCTCGACATCTCGAAGCTCAGATACCACCGCATCATCATCATGACCGACGCCGACGTGGACGGCTCCCACATCAGGACGCTCATACTCACCTTCTTCTTTAGGCACATGCGCGAACTGGTCGAGCACGGGCACGTGTACATAGCGCAGCCGCCCCTCTACAAGATCGCCGCCGGACGCGATACCCACTACGCTTACAGCGAGGGCGAGCGCGAGGGCATCATGCACCAGTTGAAGAACCGCCGCAACGTGAACCTCCAGAGGTACAAGGGCCTCGGAGAGATGAACGCCGAGCAGCTTTGGGAGACAACCATGGATCCGGAGCGTCGAACGCTCCTCCAGGTCACCATCGAAGACGCCGTCAACGCCGATGAGGTCTTCTCGACTCTGATGGGAGACGTGGTCGCCCCGCGCAAGAACTTCATCCAGACCCACGCCCTAGAAGTCAAAAACCTCGACATCTAAGATGACTACCTCAGAACAGCCAGTCACACGTTCCGACCTCCGGGATGAGTTGGATCGGACTCTGAAGCGCTATGCGACGAAGGCCGACATAGCCAACCTGAAGGTCTGGATCATTACGAGCGTGGTTTCGGTCGGCGCGGTCGTCATAGCCGTTTTGAGATTCTGGCAGTAAGATGTAGGCAAGGCTCTACGTACAGGCTGCCCCGTCCGTCACCCCCACATGCCGGTGCTGAAATACCGCTCGCCGATGTCATTGAAAATCGTGACCACCGTCCCCGATCGCGTCTTCTGCGCCGTCTTCAGCGCGCCGAGCATGTAGGCCCCCGAACTCTGGCCCGCGAACAATCCCTTCGCCGACAGCGCCATGGACACCTCCTTGGCCTCGTCCACGTCAATCGGCAGCATCTCGTCCACCACGCTCTCGTCCAAAGTCTCCGGGGTGATGTGACCCTCTCCCAACGGCTTCAGCCCCTCCACTCCGGGCCACTCCGGGGGGTTGATTCCGATAACTCGGATCGCCGGATCATGCTCCTTGAGCCGCCTCCCTACCCCGCTGATCGTCCCTCCGGTGCCGACCCCCGCGACGAAGTGCGTGATGTCCGGCGCCTGCACCAGAATCTCCTCGCCCGTCGTGTCGTAGTGCGCCTGCGGATTGTTCCGGTTGGAGTACTGGTCGCACCAGAAATAGCGGCCGGGCTCGCTCTCAAACCGGCGCTTCACCTCGTGGAGCGTCTCGTCGTAACCCAGCATCGGGTCGGTGTAGATGATCTCCGCCCCGTGCGCCAGCAGCCGCTTCTTCCGCTCCTCGCTGGCGTTCTCCGGCATCACCAGAGCCACATTGTAGCCGAGCGTCGCGCCTATCATCGCGTAAGCTATGCCCGCGTTGCCGGAGGTCGCGTCCAATATCGTCTTGTCTGGCGTCAGGTCGCCATTCAAAATCGCCTCAACCAGCATCCGCAGGACCGGACGGTCTTTGATCGAGCCGCCAGGGTTCAGATGCTCGTACTTGGCGATGACAAGCGCATCACCCGTGTCCCAGCCCAAGTCGATCTCCGCCACCGGCGTGTTGCCGATGGCCTTGAGCGGCGGGTAATCTTCAATGAACCTGATAAACTCCGAAGACGGAGCCAATTCCGCACCTCGCTTGGCTTCTATCCTCCGCAATCCGGGGTTCGGCAATGCGAAGGCCACTGAATGAGTATATCCACTGGTTCAATGGGCGTAAAGCAACCGCCGCGCAACTGACCTCGAACGGCGGCTAGGTGGTACTATTCTGACCTACGCCGACAGAGTTCCGCCATCAGGGAGAATACCGTGCAGCCCACTATCAGCGATAGGATCGAAGACCTTCGCGCGCAGGTCAGGCGTCACGACCACCTCTATCACGTCAAGGACGCCCCTGAAATCTCCGACGCCGAGTTCGACCGACTCATGCGCGAACTCCGTCAACTGGAGGAGCGGCATCCCGACCTCGTGACCGCGGACTCTCCTACCCAGCGAGTCGGCGGCGCGCCCGCCGAGGGGTTTCAGGAGGTCACGCACCGCCGCGCCATGCTGAGTCTGGGCAACGCATTCGACGACGAGGAACTCCTCGCTTGGCACAAGCGCGTATCCGACCTGCTGGAAACCGACAGTTTTGACATGGTCTGCGAACTGAAATACGACGGCCTCGCCGTCGGGCTGACCTACGAAAACGGCGTACTTGTGCGGGGCGCGACGCGCGGCAACGGTGTCGTGGGAGAGGATGTCACCTCCAATCTCAGGACGATCAAGAGCATCCCCCTGAGACTCACTGGTGACAGTCCCCCCACCCTGCTGGAAGTGCGAGGCGAGGTCTATTTTCCAAAATCCAAGTTTCTCGATTTCAATAAGCAGCGCGAGGCAGACGGCCTGCCCACCTACGTCAACCCACGAAACACCGCCGCCGGTTCCCTGAGACAACTCGACCCCGCGGCCACCGCCGAACGCCCGCTGGACATCTTCGTTTACAGCGTCGGCTACTCCGAGGGCGGCGGCGCGCCGGACAATCAGTGGGAGACGCTGGGGTTTCTGGCCGAGCTCGGTTTCAAGGTCAACTCCAACAACGCACTTTTGGGAACGGCGCCTGAGGTCCTAGACTGGTACAAACGCTGGCTGGAGGAGGTCCACGACCTCGACTACGACTGCGATGGTCTCGTCGTCAAGGTCAACCGCTTCGACTACCAGCAGCACCTCGGCCACGTTGGACGCGAGCCGAGGTGGGCCGTCGCCTACAAGTTCCCTGCCGAGCAGGCGATCACGACCCTGCTCGACGTCAGGTTCAACGTCGGTCGAACCGGGTCGATCAATCCTTACGCGGTGCTTGATCCCGTTTATGTCGGCGGCGCGACGGTCAAGCAGGCCACGTTGCACAACGAGGACTACATCGTATCGAAAGACCTCCGAGTTGGTGACCGTATCGTCGTCGAGCGCGCCGGCGAGGTCATTCCCCAGGTGGTCAGGCCGTTGGTTGAGCAGAGGGATGGCGGCGAAAGGACTGTTTCGATGCCGGACGAATGCCCAAGCTGTGAACAGTCCATCGTCCACCGCGAGGGCGAGGCGATGTCATACTGCGTCAACGCCTCGTGCCCAGCCCAGCTTGTGCGCCTGATCGAGCACTTCGTCAGCAGGGGCGCTATGGACATCGAGGGCTTGGGCATAAAGCAGGGCCAAGCGCTCATCGACGCCGGAATCCTGAAGGACGTCGCCGACATATACACTCTCTCCGACCACCGCGAAGAGCTTCTGTCCATGGAGCGAATGGGCGAGAAGAGCGTCTCCAACCTTCTGGATGCCGTCGAGAAGAGCAAGTCCCAGCCGCTGAGCAGAGTATTGGTGGCGCTCGGTATAAGCTTCGTAGGCTCGGAGGTGGCGGCGGTCCTGGCTCGGCATTTCGGTTCGATGGACAAGATCAGGGCGGCCGAGGTCGATCATCTTGTCGCCCTCGACTCGATAGGCCCCAAGATCGCCGAGTCCGTCGTGGACTACTTCGAGAATCCGTCCAATGGGCACGTAGTGGACAAGCTGACAGCCGCCAAAGTGAACATGGAGGAGGAGTCAGCTTCGGCTTCCGTGGGCGGCGCTTCCTTGGAGGGACTCAGGTTCGTCGTCACCGGAAGGCTGTCGAGTTACAGCCGCTCGGAGATTCAGGGCCGGATAAAGGAGCTCGGCGGCGCGGTCTCCGGCTCCGTCAGCAAGCGAACCGACTACCTCGTAGCCGGAGAGGGAGGCGGATCAAAGCTGGCAGACGCCGAACGTCTGGAAGTCGCCGTCCTATCTGAAGAAGATTTCGAGACGTTGATCACAGAATCTTAGGCGAACTGCGGAACCACCTCGTCCAGAAAGCGCCGCATCTGCCCGCGCTGGTCGAACGACGCAAACCTGACGATCATCGTCTGCGCTCCCGCCCGCTCATAAGCGCGGAGTCGCTCCACAATCGACCGCGCCGGACCATAAGGCCCCCATCGGTCTCCCCAGATATTCATGCCGTAGTACAGATTGAGGAACCTGTCTGCCTCGGATGCGGCGGCGTGTTCGTCCGCGCCTATGTTGACGGTCATGTAGAATGACCTCTCCAGCGTATCGGGGTCGCGGGAAATGTCCCGGCAGTGATGCTCGACTCTGGCGATGACCTTGGCGTACTCGTCGGGATAGTCGGAGATCGATATGACCCCCGCTCCGAGCCTTGCCACTCTCTCGAACTGCCGCTCTCTCCCGGATCTCCAGTGAGCGGCTATCAAGAAGGGAACGCCTCCGGGCTGCGGCGACACTGGCGCGATGGAGACGTTATCCAACTGAAAGTGGCTGCCGTCGAAGCTGACTTCCGAGCCGCGCGTGAGAGCACTCACTATCTCCACCACCTCCTCGAATCGGGATGCCCGTATGCGGGAATCGACGCCCGCCGCTTCCCACTCTCGGCGTTGGGCATCGTTGAACGCGCCGCCGACGCCCGCTCCGAGTATCAGCCTCCCGCCCGATATGAAATCGACGGTCGCTGCCTGGTGAGCGAGATGGACGGGATGACGGAGCGCAGCAAGCAGCACCGCGGTTCCGAGCCTGACGCGGTCCGTGTGCTGGGCCACCGCCGCGAGCGTCGAAATAGGCTCCAGTCTCGGCTTGGCGGTCAGGCTGTCTCCGACCCATACCGAGTCGAGTCCGGCGTATTCCGCGGACTGGGCGAGGTCTATGATCTCCCGGAAGCCACTTGGGTCTCCGCCCTCCATGACCAACCGGCGAGTCGGCAGTAGAACTCCGAACTTCACTGTCTCCCCTCCCGACTTAGCTTGATGTACTCGGCGATTCCGGGCGCGTTCATCTCGACGCAGCGGCGCAAATCGTCAATCGTATCCAGATCGCTCTCGAAACCGGGCGACGTGAACAGCCTGACGCTCACTCCAAACTCGGACGCCTCTTCTAAGTGCCGCTTGAAGCTGTTATGTCCGAGCTTCGGCGCGAATGTCATGTCCGGCGGGATGATCAATCCGTTGGTGCCGCCATCGTGGGCGGGACAGATTGTCAGCTTCGTACCGCCTACAGAAGTCCGAAGCGCTCCCTCGACGTCTGACGAAGACAGTAGAGGCAGGTCGGCGGGAATGAAGAACGCCGGAAGACCTGCGTCTTTGGCGCGCGCAAATCCGTACTCAACGGCCTCATTCAGGTCGAGCCGTATGTCATCGACCCAGCACGCGCCCGCGCGTCGCGCAGCCTCCCCTACTCCGCAATCTCCGCCAATGACCAGCGTCTGAGCGTTGACGAACGACCTCAGAACTCCGAGTACCCAGGTCAACATACTCAGGCTCAGAGCGGCGCGGTCACAGCGCGTTAGATGTGGGTGAAGCCGGGTCTTGGACTCGGCGAGCGGCTTCATAGGCACCACGGCCAGAAAGCGGAGGTCAGACATTCGCCGCTACGTCCAGCACGTTTCGCGCCAGCGCGATCTTCTCGTCGTCGGTGTTCATGACTGTATTCAGGATGATTGGCTCCATGCCGAGAGATTTGATGTCGTCTGAAAATTCGCGGTCCACCTCGTCGATGACAAATATGTCGCACAACCCGACGTACTGCCGCGCGACGCCAACGCAGGACACGTCTTCGCCCAACTCGCTCATCATCTTGGCCGCAGGTCCTTTCAGGGCGCGCCCGCCCACTATGGGGCTGACCGCGAGCCTGACGCCTGAGAACTCTTCAATCCCGCGCCTGGCGCCCGGTATCGAGAGAATCGGCGCGACGCTCAGGTAAGGGTTGGATGGGCAGATCACCAGCGCGTCGCACGAGTCGAGACCCTCCTGGAACGCGGCTGACATCGTGGCATTCTCAGCGCCGTCGAATCGGACGCCCCTGACCTTCGGCTCGCATCTCAGCTTGACGAAATAGGTCTGGAACGGCATCGGGACGGATTCGGTCAACACGGTGGTTCTCACACGGTCGTCGGTCATGGGCGCGATTGAGCGCTTGACTCCCAGATTTCGGCTGACGTGGTCGGTCACTTCTGAGAGCGACTTGCCCTTTCTGAGCATGTTCGTCCTGACGATGTGGGTCGCGACGTCGCGGTCGCCAAGTCCGAACCAAGTATCCTCTCCAAGTCTGCCGAGTGATGACAGTGTATCGAAAGTATCGCCTCGGATGCCCCATCCGGTGTCGGGATTGGCGATTCCGGCTAGGGTGTACATCACCGTATCCAGGTCAGGTGAGACGTGCAGGCCGTAGAACTCCTCGTCGTCGCCGGTGTTGACGACAATCTGAAGCTCATCGGGTTCCAGCAGATTGGCTAAGCCGAGGCAGAGCTTGGCTCCGCCGACGCCTCCGGCTAGGGCCAGCACTTTCACGTATAGTTCTCCCTGCTTCATGCGTTGGATCAACGCGGTAACTGTAACACGCCCAAAGAGGGTCTCACCAACGCGGCGTCCACAGGCGTCCCGGCACGAGGTCATGTTCGCGGGCGCGACGTTCACGGCGGCTGAAATACGGAATGCCAGCGAGTCCGTCTTGGACGAAGTCGGCCCTGTGAGTAGCACGAACTAGGGATGGTACAATCAGCGTGGTTCAGATTGAACCTCCTGACCGTGGAACGTCCCGCCATCCACACGGTGGGGTGTTCCTCGGGATGGAGATGGGTGGCGGAGCAGGATAGCAGGACAATGAAGCAATTCCTTCTAGGCGCTCTCTCAGCGTTACTCGTGGTCGCCGTGGTCACGTCAATCTGGCAGTGCGCCGGCGACCGGCAGAGCCATTCCGTCGCCGAGATCACAGCATCCGGCAAAGTGACCCTGGGCAGAGCCTATGAGCAGACATACAGGAAGGTCATGCTCGCTAGAGAGCAGGGCCGATTGGACAAACAACGCGCCTACTGGGGACAACACGGCTCAGACAGCTACACTTTGCAGTACGACGTGCTCTGCGAATGCTCGGACAACACCGACCAACCGGTCACCGTGATCGTGACCGATGGACAGGTCATGTCGGGCACACACGAGGAAGCCTACACCATAGATGTACTGTTCGACCGGATCCACCAGGCGATCAGCGAACAGGCAGACGACCTTACCGTCGTCTATAACAGGGAGTTCGGATACCCCGCCTACATCGAGATCGACCTCTACATCCTCTCAGTTGACGACGAGTACGAGATCACCGTCCTCAGTTACTCACCTCACTAGGTAGAACTACTCAGAGCCCCACTGGGCGCGATAGTGACTTGGGGGTTAGGCCACCGTTCTCCGAATGCACTTGGGCAGAGTGAGGGAGTAACTTTGAAAGAGCATGATCGGTCCAACGTGCGTATTGACAGTGATTCTTTACCTGGCTTACAATTCGCTTGGCAGAACTTACCAAGGAGGCGCGCCATGCCAGCGATAACGATCTCTTCAAAGAACCAGGTTACGCTGCCGGTAGAGATCGTCCGATCACTGGGCCTCAAGGCCGGCGACAAGCTCGTCGCCGAGTTGATCGACGACCGAATCGTGCTGCTGCCCCAGCCGGCAAGCTGGGCCGACTACATGATCGGAAGCCTGAGCGGCGTCTATGGCTCAACCAAAGAGGAGATAGACCGATACATCGAGGAAGTCCGCTACGGCCCGGACCCGTACGACCTCGACCACGCCCTCGACTTGGACCCGGATCTCCGCGCCGTTTACGCGGCTACCTCTTTCGAGCCTCGCGCGGCGCTTGCGATACGGGAAGCATCCGGGGTCTGGAGCGCCGAGGAGAAGCTCGACAGGCTGGCGGAGCTCGACGCCGTCAGGCGTATCGAGGGAGACCAGGCCGAAACTTACTACAGGCGCGCTCGCTGACATGGCAGGCCTGCCCCAGATCGGGCGGTGGCTCGACGACCTGCGCAACTGCCGCCAAGTCGCCCTGGATACCAACGTTCTCATCTACCTGTTCGAGAACGTCGAGCCCTATCGACACCTGGCAAGCCAGGTACTGCGTATGATGGACCGCGGCCTCATCGTCGGGTGCGTCTCGACCGTCGTAGAGGCGGAGATGCTCGTCAAGCCGTTACGGGACCGCGACCATAGAGCGCAGGAGACGATAGAGCTCTTCTTCCGCAATTCACCCAACCTTGTCATACGTGGAGTTGACCGCGCGGTGGCAAAGCGCGCGGCGGCGGTGCGGGCCGCCAGCCGTCTGCGTCTCCCCGACGCCATCGTAGTCGCCACCGCGATCGAAGAGCGGTGCGACGCGCTGATCGGCAACGACAGAGATATGTCCCATGACGTGTCAGGCATCCAGTATCTACGACTCGACAACTACGTGGCGCGGCGTGACGGCTCTGCCTGAGGCTGAGCCGTACCGAGTTAGGCTTTGTTCGCCGGATGAGCCTGTCCCAAGTTGGTAGGCGGGCGTATCACCCTCACCCTAACCCTCTCCCTCAAGGGAGCTTAAAGGGGTAGGTATTCACCCTCACCCCAACCCTCTCCCAGAGGGAGAGGGGGCCTGTTGATTGATATTCGTGGTTGTTTTTGCATTTACCTACCCTTGTCAGCCCTCAAGGGAGAGGGGATTTTCGCGCTCGCGTGTGCGGCGCCTACTAATCCGGGACAGGTTCTCACCGGATGATCCCGGCGTTCCTCGACGGGCGGCTGTGCTAGAATCGCAGTCGGCGCGTCCTAGCGCAGGGGTGTTCCGATCCTCGTCCGGCGACTAAAGCTCATCAATTTCCGCAACTACGCGACGCTCGATCTTGAGCTTGGCCCCGGCGTGACTCTGATAGAAGGCCCCAACGGGCATGGGAAGACGAACTTGCTGGAGGCGGCGTACATGATGTCTGCCGGCAAGTCTCTGCGGGCTTCCTCGGACCGAGATTTGGTTAGGAGCGCGGCGTTCCACGACCCGTTTACTCACGCCCAGGTCTTGGCCGAGGTCAGGGCTTCTTCGGGGGACGCTCGTTTGCAGGTCGATCTGGCCGAGCCGGCGCCGAACGAGGCAGATGCCTCTGCATCCGGGCGTCGAGGGCATGAGACTGCTCCGAGGGTCAGCAAGCGGTTCAGGGTAAACGGAGTTCCGCGGCGAGCGTCGGACTTCGTTGGAGAGTTGAAGGCGGCGCTGTTCAGCGCGGAGGACTTGGAGTTCACGAGCGGGCCGCCTTCGGTGAGACGCCGGTACGCGGACATGCTGGTATCTCAGCTCGAACCCGGTTATGTGCGGGAGGCGCAGGAGTACCAGAGGGTGATGACCCAGCGGAACCACCTGCTCAAGTCCATACGCGAAGGACGCTCCAGCGAGCCTGAGCTTGAGTTCTGGGACGTTCAGCTTTCGATTCACGCCGCGCGGATCATGGAAAGCCGCGCCCGCGTCATTCAGGCGCTGAGCGCGGCGGCCTGCCCTATTCACGAGACGTTGAGCGGGTCCGGGGAACCGCTCTCGGTGAGATATATGCCTTCAGTCGAACCCGGGGAATACTCGGACACGCGGGAGCTATCCAGAACGGTCCACGCGGCAATACTGGCGGAGAGCAGGCGCGAGGTGGCCGCCGGCCACTGCATCGTCGGGCCGCACAGAGACGACATAGCCGTATCTATTGGAGAGATGGACGTCCGCGCCTTCGGTTCGAGGGGCCAATCGCGGACGGCAGTTTTGGCGATGAAACTGGCGGAGGTGGACCTGATCGCTAACGAGTTTGGAGAACAGCCCGTCGTTCTTCTGGACGACGTGATGTCGGAGTTGGACGAAGTGCGCCGCCGTTGCGTGGTCGAACGCGCCTCCACGTTGGACCAGGTGATAGTGACCAGCGCGGAGCCGAACGTTGGAGAGGTGTTTTCCGGCCTCGCAGTTCGGACCATCGGGGTCAGGGCGGGGGGTGTGGTGTCCGACCGATCTCCCACGTAGAAGGCGAAACGGGTCAGTCGGCGATCTCCCACACCCTGCACTTGCCGTCCGCGCTCACCGCGGCCGCCAAGCTGCCGTCCTGTGAGACGGCGACGCCGTACATCCCCTTGATGCGCGTGCTGACCTGGGCCAGCGTCGTCATGGAGTCGAGGTCGAAGACGATGACGCCTCCCCTAACCGAGCAGAATAGGCTGCTGGTATCGGGGATCGGTCTCGCTGACCCTGACGGAGGAGCGTCGGTGAAGGCGCCTTCCGACAGCAGATCGTGGCCGTCAGGCGCGTAGATGGCGATCTGGCCTTCGTAGGCCAGACAGCACAGTTTGCCGTCCGGGAGAAATAGGCAGTTGGTAGCGGCCTGGCCGGGAGCCTCGAACTCGCTCCGGACCTCGCGCGTCTGCACGTCCCAGAGCTTTACAATGTTGCCGATTCCGGCGGTTGCGAGCACGTCGCCGCTTGGGGAGAAGCTGACCGAGGTTACATTTCTGGGGTGAGACGCGATCACGTGCATGGTGTCCGAGCCGTTATCCCAGAATCCAATCCTGCCATCGTATGAGGCGGTCACGGCAACGTTTCCGGTGGGAGAGAAGGACGCGGCCGCGACGGTGTTTCGGAATCCTCCCATGGTGTGGAGCACATCGCAAGAGTCCCATTCCCATACCATTACCTTGCGGTCGGTGGAGCCTGTGATCGCCAATTTGCCGTCCGGCGAGATATCGACGGCGTTGACGCTCTTTTCATGAGCGTCCATGGTACGGAGGAGGTCGAAGTCGGGCACGGACCATATTTGGGCGAGGGCGTCCATGCCGGTTGTGACAAGCTCGTTTCCGTCGTCGGAAAACCGGACGGCTTGCGCGTGGCGCGGGTGTGCTTTGAATTCGGCCAGTTGGTTTAGTCGCATCTTGCGTCTCCTGAAATGCCGTTATGGAAAACACTATGGTCTTGCGAAGGCCACAAAAGGGGATGAAAGTTGGGCAGCGTCTCATTCCCAACCCTCACCCTAGCCCTCTCCCAAACTTGGGAGAGGGGACTTTGGCTGATTGGCTCATGGACCTATTTTCATAGCAGTGACAGAAAGGTTTAGGTGTCGTTGACGTAGTCGCGGGGGCGGATTTTGAAGCCGCCTTCGGCGGTGTCTTTGTAGAGACGGTCGCGGATTAGCTCGGAGTTCCTGTAGTAGCGTTCCATGACGGCGATGTCTTCTTCCACCAGGCCGGGGGTCTCGTAGCACTCACTTTGGGGGTCGTGGTACTCGCACAGCCAGCCGTCTTCGCATGATTCGCATTGTTCGTCACCTTCAGCGTAACCGTTGCGCATGATCCGGGTGAACTCGCGCGCGGCGCGGTCGGCTTCTTTCAACTCTTCGAGCGTGAACTCGGGGTCTATATCCGCCGGATACCTGAGGAGCGAGTGTGGGTCCATGTTGGGGTCGTAGGCGACGCCGGCGGCTTGGTCCATGTTGACGGCGGGCCCCAGCACTCGTTCGATGATCATCTGCCCGGCGGTGATGCGGTGGCACGTCCTGATGGATTCGTCATCGGGGTCGGGTTCGTGGATGTCCATGAGTATGGAGGCAAGCTCCGCGCCGTAGTCGGTGATTTCCAGGACGTAGTGCTGGGCATCGCGGACGAGGTCCGGGACGAATCCGGGCGCGACGTTGTTGGGTATGGGCGCGCCGGCGGGCATAGGCGTCGGCTGCGGCGCCGGGGCCTGGGGCGGACCGAGGGAATCTTCGAGCTTGCGTTCGAGTTTGGCGACGGGTCGGGTGGGTTCGGGGGTATCTGAACCGTGATCTGTCTGATTATTGGATTGCGCCGATTTGGGGGCTGATTCCGATTCGGGCGCCGGAGCGCTCGGAGGGTTCTTGGCGACTTTGCCGAATCCTCTGTCGTAGAGCGTCTTGGCGGCCCTGAGCCTGTCGTATGTGTTCGAGCCGTCGTCGTTGCCTCTGGCGATTTCGAGGAGGTTGTCGAAGACGCGCTTGAGGTCGTCGCTGGCTTCACGCAGTTGCTTGGCCGCGTGGCCGGCGAAGACGGGGTTGATGGATGCTGGTTGTCCTGTGAGCATGAACATTAGTTTAGAGCATGTGGTCAGATGGTGTCAAGGGGTTATTTGGGTATAGGGTGTGGGATTGGGGGCCTACTTTCAGAGGAGTGACAGGTGAGGGGATGGGATGCGTTCGGAATAACAGGGGGTGGTTTCGACAAACCCTGCTCTGTACAGGTCGGCTCCGACGGCGACTCAATATGAGGCGGGCACCCGCCCGACAGCGTATAGATCAATGAAAATCCTGGGCATAGAGACTTCCCGCGATGGATGCGACGATGCTATGGCAAAGGACCGATGATTTAGATGAGCAATCTATAACTGAGCGCCCGGCTGCCCAGATTTCTGGACAACGCGGCAAATATCCTGGCTATTCGATCTAAGAGCCTAGTCCTCTTGGGGGAGGACGGTTCAGGCAGTGTGACCTCAATAGCGACTGTCCGTTCCAGATGCGAGGCCAGGTTTTTCGCCACCCTGAGAGCAACAATCCATAACCCGACAAGCACCGCCACAAACGAAACTCCCAATACGGCAAGGCCAATGCCGACAATCGGAAGTGAATTGGGCAGAGCAGCAAAGCCCAGTGCGGTGAGGATTGTACTAGACGTGGAGAGCGACAACCCTAGGGCAAGGACCATGAAGCCAATCAAAGGAATAATGAAGTACTTCGAGTTATCAGGCAGGCTGCCGTAGTCGTTGGCGTCAAGGTCAAGATCCAACTTGTCAACAAGCGTTCTCAGCTTGCGCTCAAAATACTTAGCTGCCATGGCCGCGCTGTACACAATAGCGTTAATCGATATGAGCCAGACAGTGTAGAGCGTAGCGATTGCAGCAGGCCATTCCTCGACAGGATGATCGGTAAAGCTAAACACCACCAACCAGAACGTGGCATGAAACAGGGCTGAGAGAAACGTCATCTTCAGGCGTCGAGGGTCAAGGACACTGTTATCCGTCATCACATTCTGTTTCTGAGTCATTCGTACCCTCCGCGTCACTATCGAATTGTGCGAATATCACTCTTCCAACATCCAGTATGCTCATCCACGTAGCCGCGATAACCAAGACGATCGTATATACTTTCGGTATCTGTATAACAACCTGCTCGACATTTGGGGAAAATTCGGTCGCCCGTATCAAGTAGTTCAATCCAATGTTCATTCCAAATGCAAGCCCAACGAACACGCTCCATATCAAGAAGGTCAGTAAGACGAGAACGAAGGCGTTGAAGAGGCGTCGAACAGTTCTCAGCGTGGAAGGAAACAGAGTGAACGGGCCTGGTCGATCAGGCATTGCGAGAGATCAGCACCTCCGTCGTAAGTCAGACTTGTCCGCGCGCATTCGCAATTTGGTCGATTTCAAGAATCCTGCACTAGAAATCCCCTCGCGCATCATGGCGTCATGTTACCAGATATACGCTTACGTATCCAGCCATGGAGAACCTCAGAAGCTGTCCCGGATTAGTAGGCGGGATAGCTACTCCCCGCCTCTGGATTCCGACCCCGCATCGGAGTGCGGGACATGCCTTCGCCGGAACGACGGATGAGTAGTAGCGCCTACCAATCCCGTATCGGAGTACGGGACATGCTTGGGACAGTCTCTCTTAGCTTACTTGGTGAAGATGGCGACGTTGGGGGCGGGGAAATCTACGGTCCAGTCGAAACGGTCCGCCAGCCATTGGAAGGTGGCGCGGCTGTAGAAGGCTATGTGGGTAGGGTCTCTTTGGTAGTACCAGTCGCTGAAGGCTGAGCGGTCGTCGAGGATGCCGGTCATGACTCCGATCTGCCCGGAATCCGCCAGTATCGAATCCAGCAGACTGAACACTTCGATCGGACGGCGGAGGTGTTCTACGGTCTCGGTGCAGGTGATGAAGTCGTATTTGCGTCGTAGTGGGGCGTCGTCGGGGAAGAAGTACAGGTCGTACTTCTCGACGGCGAATCCATCCTCGTGGATCATGCAGGTCAACGCCGGACCCGGGCCGCAGCCGTAGTCGAGGCCGACGGCGTTTTCCGGCAGCCTGGGCTTCAGCACATCCCAGAGCCTGCGAAGGAACTCCCTATATCCGGGGTCGTCGGGGTCGTTCTGGTGCATCTTGTAGCGTTCCAATTCTTCCTCAGCGGACAGGTGAAACTCCGGCGGCACGAAGATGAGGTCGCAGACGGCGCACTCTCGGAACTCTCTGACGCCGTGCCCGTCTTCGGACCTGTGGATGAACTTGGCGCCAGAGCTATCGCAGAGAGGACAGGCAATCTTGGAGGCGCGGCTAGTACACGTCGAGGGTGAAGGCATGACCTTGCGGGGTCTCTTTGTAGTCGAGTACGGAGGTGGTTAGCTGGGGGGCAAGCTGTTGATTGAGGAGCAGTATCTTGGTCCCGCGGAGGGTGACGGTCAGGTCATCGGCCTTTTCGTCGTCCACGACGATGCCGAAGTCGCCGGGGCCGGGCCAGGCCGGCGGAATAGCCAGCCTGAGATTTCGTCCCGCGCCCGGTTTGCGGTCGTCGACGATCTTCTTGAGCTGCCGCTTGGCCTCGGCGGTTACGGTGAACATGGCGGTTCAGCCGTGCGCGCCGTCCCTCGACCAGAGGGTGTGATAGTTGTTCCCAGTGATCGCGGCGACCAGTTCGTCACTCTCCAGTCGGCGCAGCTCGTTCAGGGCCGCCTCGCATGAGGCCAGGGCTTCGTGGTCGCCCGACTGTCTGATGCGGGCCAGGATGAGATCCCAGACTCCGGATTCTACGAGGCTGTCCACGTATCTCTGCCAGGGGATGAGTGTCAGGTTTGAGGGCCTCGGAAACTGCGGACGGAGCCGGCGAATAGACCGCATCCTGTCATGCGGGGAGCGCGCCATGGGCATCAGCTTGATGAACGGGCCGGAGTCGCTGTTGAACCGCGTGTCGATTATCAGCGAGCGGTGGAGCGTGGGGAAGAATACGGACATCACCTCCGCATCTCCGATGTTTTCGATGACGTCCTTTATGTCGAACAGGAAGTTACCTTCCATGAACCATACCTCAGTTGTAAAGCAGCGGCTAGCTGTCCCTTAGCTCCCTGACCGTCTCGATGAAGGACGGGAGCGCTTTGTTCCAATCTCCGACGACTCCATAGGCGGCGGACTTGAATATGTTGGCGTCCGCGTCGCGATTGATGGCGACGATGTTCTTAGAGGCGGAGCATCCGGCCATGTGCTGGCTGGCGCCGGAGATACCAACGGTTATGTATAGGTCGGGAGTGATCGTCTTGCCTGTGAGTCCGACCTGGTGGCTGTGGTCTATCCATCCGGCGTCGCATGCTGCCCTGGAAGCGCCGAGCGCGCCGCCCAGAACTTGGCAGAGCTCTTGGAGGGTCTCGAAGGGATCCGGTCCGCCGAGGCCGCGTCCGCCGGCGACCACAATGCCTGCGTCTTCGAGCCGGACGCCCTCGGACTGCTCGGTTACGGTCTCGACCAGCCGGACCTTGATCGCCGACTCGTCTATGTCCACCGGGAAGTCCGTAACCTCGCCCTTGCGGGAGGCGTCGGCTTCGAGAGGCTCGAAGGTCTTTGGCCTGACGACGACGACCTGCGCGCCGTCGCCGGCGAACGAGACCCTTGCCATGGCGTTTCCGCCGTACACAGGGCGAGTGGCGGAGACCCTGCCGGTGTCGGGGTCGATAGCTACTTCGAGACAGTCCTGCGCGACCGCGGCTCCGAGCCGGAAAGCGAGCCTGGGGCCTACGTCCCTGCCCATCGGAGTCCTGCCAACGAGGACGACGTGCGGTTGGACGTGTACGCAAACTTGCTCGAAGGCGGCTAGGTGGGCGTCTATCTGCGGCTCGCCGAGCATGGGGCTTTCGACCCTGTAAACGGCGTCGGCTCCGAGAGAGATGGCTTCTTGGGCCGCGTCTCCTATGGAAGACGATTGCAGCGCGACGGCGACGTCGTCTCCGGTTTCGGCGGCCAGTGAGCGCGCGACGGCGATCAACTCGCCCGTGACGCTTGCCAGCGCGTCTTGATTCAACTCTCCAAAGACCAGTATTCCGGGCATTAGTCAACTCCACTCCGGCATAGATGAGGATTGGCGAGAGCGGTCATAGGCTAGATAAGTCGCGCCTCCCGGAGTTTCAGAGCGAGATTTCGTCCGGCGTCGGCGTCGTCTTCGCCCTCGATCATCTCGCACCGGCGATCGCTGACGGGTATGAACAGGTCGTCCAGGTTGAGCTTTGGGGCGAGCGTGGACTCGTCCAGACCGAGGTCGGACGCGCTCCAGACCGTGGGCGACTTTCGCCCGGCGGCCATGATGCCCCTGAGCGTGGGATAGCGCGGCTCGCCGAGCTCGTTGCTGACCGTGACGAGGGCGGGAAGATTGGCGTTCACGACCTCGTAGCCGTCGGTCAATGCCCTGTGGACGGTGATGCCGCCATCTTCGCGGGCTTCTATCTTCTGGGCGAGGGTTACACAGGGGAGTCCGAGGATTTCGGCGACGCCGAGCGGCACCATGGCGTTGTCCCAGTCGGAAGCCTGCCTGCCGCATAGGACGAGGTCGAAATCGCCGACCTTCTTGATCGCCTCGGCAAGCGCGACGGCAGTCGCGAAGGCGTCCAGGTCTGTGACGCGCGGGTCATCCACGAGGGCCAGTTCGTCCGCGCCCATGGAGAGGGGTTTCTTCATCACGTCCATGACGAATCCGCTGCCTACGGATATGACGGTGACGTTCGCGCCGACGCTTTCCTTGAGCTGCAATGCGGCTTCGACGGCGTTCTCGTCGAAACCGTTGACGACGGGGGGGATGCCCGCTGCCGGAACCACTCTCTTGGAGTCTTCGTCTATTCGGAACGCGGAAGCCGGGGTTTCGGGGTCCACGACCTGCTTGGCGCAAACGACTATGTTCAGTGGCACGGGGTGATGTCCTCTCGGGGCGCCCGTATGGTGGCTCAACGGCTCTCTTGGACTATATCATCGGGGCTCTGGGGGCGTCAACAGAATTGGAGCGTTCGAAGCTGTGTCAGATTGGTAGGCGTCAAACATAACGCAATGGCGCAAGGACACAAAGGGATATGGATTGCTTGATACTCAACTCTGGCGGGCGAGACGCCCGCGCTCCCAAGTGGGCCGACAAAACTGACACAGGCTCGGAGCGTTCGAGGCGGTCGGGAGGGTGATGTGGATATGTTCCAATTTCCATTTTCTAAGACTGGGTTTAGACATTCGTTGATACATTTCTCAAAATTTGCCCGAAATTCCCGATTCTGCCCCTTGCGGCATCCGGAACTACCCCTCATATAATAGCGGTGACTTGGTCGTCTCGTCCCTGAGTCTGATGACCCGGGCGAACACCCCAAAGCACTCCACGCGGTGGAGTCGGTTTTGGATACCGAACTGCCGGGACCGCTTCACTGCCCCGACGGGTCATTGCGTCAACATTGGCCCAAGTGCGCGAATCGAATAGCATGCCTTGCCTTAGTACAGGTGCGCCTCGGACACGGCTGTGTCCCCGGAGGGAGCGCGCCGGCGGGTGATGCGTCTGGGTTGAGTCTCAGGGGCGACAAGGAACATTTATAACCTGACATCCGCGTATGTCGGATGGAATGGGAGGAGTCGCTCAATGGTTACCTCAACAGTCCCCGCAACCACCACCAAGACACGCGCCCCACACCAGGCGTGCCCCCGCTGCGCGGCCAGCATGATACTGATCTATGACGAACCCGAGTGCCTACAGTGCGGCTACGCCGACTACACGTACACTCCGCCCACTCCGATCGGCCCAAAGAGCCTGATGAGTTCGGCTAGAAGAGACGTGGTCAGGTACAGCGGCGATTCGCGGAACCTGTCGGACACGCTGGTTTACAGACAACTTCAGAAAGGGCGGAACAAGGCCGTGTACGATGTCACCTGCCCTTTCTGCGAGTCCAACATGGAGCAATCATCCCTGAGCGGAAAGCGCAGGGAGATCAGGGAGGTGCGGTATCGCTGCCCGCAGGGGCACCGCATTTCTCTGGTACCCAAGAGGGACGGCAACATGGGCTGGAAGTAGTTGGTCTTCGTCCGCCGTTACATCGCTAAACACGGGCGTACGCTCCAGTGAAAACCATAGTCGAAGCCGTGGCGGCGTCACGCGGGTCGCCCGTGGCGCTCTGCGACGTTTCTCCGCCGCGAGGGAGTTCCCCTAGCCTGATTGCCCGCATATCCGAGGTAGAGGCCGACTTTCTCTCAATAGCGTACAGTCCCGGACAGTCGGTCCGCGTCCACTCGATCATGGCGGGGGCACATCTGCGCGGGAGTTTCGACAGGGACGTGGTCGTCACCATTGCGACGCGGGACATGAACCGGATCGCCACTCAGAGCCTGCTGCTCGGCGCGGATCTGATGGACGTGAGAAACTTCGTCATACTGCGCGGCGACGGGCTGAGGTCTAGGGACCGCGGCGTGGTGCGGGAGGTGTACGATTACACTCCGACCGCCCTGCTCGGAGACATTTCCAAGCTGAACTCGGGCATCGACTTTCGCGGGGTCCGGCTGGGCGGTCCAACTGCAATATGCGCCGGGGCCGCCGCGGACATCGGCAAGGGCTTGGGTCGGGAGACGGCGCTCTCAGCCCGAAAGCTGGCGTCGGGGGCGCAGTTCCTAATCTGTCAACCGAGCTTCGATCCGGAGCGCGCCCTGAGCTTTCGCCGAAATCTAAACGACGCTATCGGCGACTCTCCCCTGCCGCCCATCTTCGCCGGCGTACAGATACCGATGGCAGGCGGGGTTGACTTCGGGAACGTCCCCGATGGGATCCGGAGCGACTTGGAAGCGGGGCGCTCCGGCCTGGACATTGCCAAGGAGGTGGCGGGAGCGCTTTGGGACAGGGGAATCAGGACGTTCTACGTGGTACCTCCGATATTCAGGTCGGGCAGACGGGACTACGAAGAGGCCAACAAGCTGATCGAATATATCCGCGGATTGGCGCGGCGGTGATTTCCGCGTGAAGGTTTCGTTGACGGGTTTGGGCGGCGTGGATATAATTGTCAAACGTCATTTCAAATCGAGGTAGCAAGGTGGCCACCGAAACGGGAAAACGCTATTTCTGCGAGAAGTGCAGCGCGGAGTTCGTGGTGACGCGCGGTTCCGAGGAAGGCGCGATCTTCTGCTGCGGACAGCCGATGATCAGGAAGTAGCTTGCTACAAGCATCAGAGAGGGTCTGGGACTATGGCGAATCAGTTGGGGCGCAGATACCAGTGTGAGACGTGCGGGACTATGGTTCTCTGCACCAAAGCGGGCGAAGGCGCGATCCACTGTCACGGGGCTGAAATGCCCGTTCAGCAGCCGCGCAAGCTCCCCTCGTCGGACTAAGCTTGGAAACCGATGCCACAGCGCCCCTCCCAAGTGGAGGGGTTTCTAGCGTCCTGATATTCCCCTACCCTACACAGCCACGGCGGAAGCGGCGGCGTGCTGTTCGTCGGCGTGGTAGGAGCTCCTCACCAGCGGGCCCGAGGCCACGTGACGGAATCCCAGACTTTCGCCCTCTTGTCTCAGAGCGTCGAACTCATCGGGCGTGTACCACTTCGCCACTTTCGCGTGTTTCTGTGAAGGACGCAGGTATTGGCCGATGGTGAGCAGGTCGCACTCGACGGACCTCAAGTCCTTCATCGTCTCCATGATCTCGTCCCAGGTCTCTCCCAGGCCGACCATCATGCCGGACTTGGTGACGTACCCGGAATCGCGCTCCTTGACCCTTCTCAAAAGCTCAAGCGACTGGTCGTAGTCTCCCTTGGGCCGCACACGCCTGAAGACACGCCTGACGGTCTCGATGTTGTGGTTGAGAGTGTCCGGGCGCGCGGCGATCATGGTGTCGAGCGCGTCCCAATTGCCCTCGAAGTCGGGGATGAGCGTCTCAATCTTGCAGTTGGGCAGCCGCTTGCGTATCTGTATGACGCACTGGGCGAATATGAACGCGCCGCCGTCGGGGAGGTCGTCGCGGTTGACGGAGGTGATGACGGCGTATCGCAGTCCGAGCCGTTCGACGGTTTCGGCCAGCCTGATAGGCTCTTCGAGGTCCAGGCCCTGCGGGACGCCTGAGGTGACGGCGCAGTAGGCGCACGCCCTGGTGCAGATGTCGCCGAGAATCATGAAGGTGGCGGAGCCGCGCTCCCAGCAGTCGCCGATGTTGGGACAGTGGGCCTCCTCGCAGACGGTGTGAAGCTGCTCGGAGCGGAGTTTCTCGCGGAGTTGGAGGAAGTTGGGGCCGCCGGGCATCGGCACCTTGAACCACTCCGGCAGCCGGCGGTGAACGGTCATGCTCTCCCCCTATGATTCGTTCTTAGAATCATACCAGATTCGGGGCGCGTCCGGATGGGGGCGGCGCGCTGGCGGGAACGGGTCAGCCGCGGTTCTCCGGATGCCGATTGAGTCGGAGCTTGCGCTCGACTTCCTTCCGCGTCTTGTCGTCGAGCACATCGAGAACCGCTGCCACACCCTCGACCCTGCCCTCAGCCTTACCCTCAGCCTTACCCTCTTGGTATCGTCTCTGTTCGTATCTTTCAGCAAGCATTCGCCAAACCTCAATTACAGCAGCGAAGACAATGCGATAGACAGTGCATGGAGTCCGTAACTAGGAGCGAACCTTGTCCCGCTCCGACGGCTTTGGCTCATTGAAGGGTTCGCCTCTAGCCTCGGCCTCATCTTTCCGCCTCAGCCATGCCTCCCATTCCGCGTTGATCTCCTGTCGCTGCCTTTTGAAGAATCTTTCAGCAAGCATCGCCCAACTCTCAATCACAACATAGGTCATCGCTACGAAGAGTACTACGGTCGCTCCCATCCTCTGCAAGATGCTGAGGGTGGTTTCAACCGCGTCATCCGTGGTTACGCGACCAACCTCATGCCAGACCACAAGGGACAGGGCGATCAGAAATTGGATGAGGAACAGAATTATGTACGACAGTTCACGGGGCAACATCGGCTATGGACGTATGTACCCTCCATCTGTACTAATTGGGGAACCTCAGCCAACTATCCGTAGCTAGACGATACAGACGGGAGGGCCGAGTGTCAACTTAAGGACCGCCGTCTTGCACCCGCCGCTGTGCTATATTTTCACGGAGGCACGCATCATCAACCGGAGTCGAACCACCAATGCCCGCAGAGGCCAAGACAGCGTCAATAAACTCCCGGCAAGAGCGTCATCAAGATGCCGAGCCGGAGTTTGCCGAACTGACTCTTGGCCCGCTTGACGGGTTGGGCGATACGACGGCTGAGTTCGAGGGACGGACTATCAACGTAGCGGGCGGGATACCGGGCGAGCGGGTCGTCGTCAGAGTCCACCGATACAGGCGGCGGCGCAAGGAGCATGTCTCCGGCATTGTGGCCCAGGTGATCGAACCCTCCCCTGCCCGCGTGACGCCGCGATGCGGATACAGCGGCCTATGCTCGGGGTGCCAGTGGCAGCACGTGGACTACGCGACGCAGCTTGTGTTCAAGCGAGAGACGATTGAGAAATGCCTAGATGAGTACCCCTCGCTGTCCGGCGTCCGGGTGAAAGACACCCTACCCGCCCCAAGTACCTTCTACTACCGCAACCATGCGCGGTTCACGGTACGGCGCGGCGGGCAGTTGGGCTTCTCGAACCGGATCACACGGCGGTTCGTCAGAATCGAGCACTGCATGTTGATGGACCCGCTTATCAACCGGACGCTGGCCGAGTTCCAGGACCGCGCGGGCGAGACGACGAACATGTCTATCAGGGTCGGCTCGAATACGGGAGACCTTCTCGTCCAGCCGACTTTTCAGAACCCCGATATCGGCGTCGCGTCCGGGCAGACTCACTTTGTCGAGAGGATGGGCGGACGCGACCTGAGAGTGGCGTCGCCATCCTTCTTCCAGGTCAACACGGCGCAGGCAGAGAACCTTATCGAGCTTGTCCGACAGGGACTGGACCTGCGGCCTGACGACGTACTTGTGGACGCCTACGCCGGAGTTGGGGTAATCGCGATACTGCTCTCGCCCTATGTGCGTCGGGCCATCGCAATCGAAGAGTCGGCGTCGGCAGTCAAAGACGGCATGGTGAACGCCGAGGGCTTGGACAACGTCGAGTTCGTCCAACTAAAGACGGAGGAGGCGCTCGCCGACCTGATAGACCTGTGCGGCCTAGATGATCCCCCCAACTCGGTGGTACTGGACCCTCCGCGCGTCGGATGCCATCCGCAGGCTCTCGAATCGCTGGTCAGCCTGCGTCCCGAGAGGGTCGCGTATGTCTCATGCGACCCGCAGTCACTGGCGCGCGATCTGGACATTCTGGCGCGAGGGGGATACGAGGTCTTGGAGGTGCAGCCGGTGGATATGTTCCCACAGACGTATCACGTAGAGTCGTTGACCATCATGCGCAGGCGGCACAAGTGTTGACGCCGGAAGAGAGGGTGGTCTTCACCCTGTTGTCGTCATCTCCGAGGAGGCGGGAGATCGTGTCCGCGTTCGATGGGCGCGTAGAGGTTGCCGGTTCTCGCGGCGAGGAGCCCAGACCGATGGAAGGTGAACTTCCCGGCGAGTACGTGGTCAGGTGCGCGGTGGCGAAGCTCGGCGCGGAGCCGTTCGACTCCAACGCGGGCTGCTTGGTGAGCGCGGATACCGTGGTGGCTCTGGACGGCGAAATCCTGGGCAAGCCGGAGTCGGATGAGCAGGCGAGGTCGATGCTTAGGCGTCTCAGGAATCGGCGGCACGAGGTGGTGACCGGGGTCGCCGCGCTCGATACGGCTTCCGGAAGAACTCTTACCGGGTCGGAGGTCAGCGAGGTATTGACCCGCGATTACTCAGATGAAGATATCGAGAAGTATATCGCGCGGCGCGAGCCATTTGATAAGGCGGGCGGCTACGCGGTCCAGGACGGCGACTTCGCGCCCGTCACTAACGTCACGGGCTGCTATCTGAACGTTGTGGGGCTGCCGCTGTGCGTTCTTCTCGACCTGCTACGTGAGGTGGGAGTCGAGGCCGAATTGCGTCCCCTGAGCGAAGTCCCTTACTATGGCAGGTGTACCGACTGTAAGCTGGAGGCAGATTCGTGAACTTCTTGGGGATGGGCGCAATGGAGATCGTGCTGATCCTCCTTGTCGCTTTCGTGTTCCTGGGTCCTGAGCGGCTGATCAATGTGGCGCGGTTCCTGGGCAACGCGGTGAAGGAGGGGAGAAAGCTCGCGTCCGAGATGCCTCGCATCGTCTTGGAGGACGACGAGATCAAGATGGTGAACGCGGCCGGCGACGGGAGAAAGTCTCCCGCATCTCCATCGCGGAGGACGCAAGAGTCGGAGCAACCGAAAGAGAATGACGAAGACGGGCCGGTCGCCTTTTCTCGGCAGGGAGAGCCACAGTCCGAGCAGCCGCCAGGCGAGCGCGGCGAATCCAGATGAACAACGAAGAGCTGCCGCTGAGGTCGCACCTCCTCGAGCTAAGGCGCCGCGTGACTTACTCCGCGATCTCGGTTCTGGTCACGACCGCGCTGGCCTTCGCGTTCCACCAGCAGATACTCAAATTTCTGATGGGTCCGGCGGAGCAGTTCACCGACACTCCCCTGGGGAAGCCGATCTACACCCAGTTGACGGAGTTCATCGGCATAGCGTTCAAGGCGTCGCTGCTAGTGGGGATATTCGCGGCGCTACCGTTCATACTCTACCAGGTGGTCATGTTCGTTGCGCCGGGGCTGAACCCGAAGGAGCGGCGTTACCTCTACGCGCTGATGCCGGTGAGCGTGTTGATGTTCGTCGCCGGCGCGGCTTTCGGATACCGAGTTCTGTTTCCCCCGATGATCGGATTCTTGCAGGACTTCGGCAGCGACGTCGCCGTGCCGATGATCTCCATTGGGAGTTACGTCAACCTGATGCTGACGCTGCTGTTCTGGATGGGGATCATCTTCGAGATGCCGGTGGCGCTCTTCTTCTTAGCGAAGATAGGGGTGGTCTCTCCGGAGTTCCTGGCGAAGAATCGCCGCTACGCGGTGGTGCTGGCGTTCATTCTAGGCGCGATGATCACGCCGACGTTCGACCCGATCAACCAGGCGCTGGTCGCCGGGCCGATCATCGTCTTGTACGAAGCGAGCGTGTGGCTGGCGAAGCTGGCGGCGAGAGGACGTCGGACTCCCGCGCTTAGCTCCGAGTAGCCGGCCAAAGAACGAACGCCGCCCATGGTGAGCGGCGTTCACTGGCTTGTCGTCCGACTGGGAGTTGGGGGCTAGGTGGTCTTCTGCTTTGCCCCTTCCTTGGACTCTGCCCCGTTTTCGGATGCGTCATCGCTCGATGCCCTGCGAAATTCGCGGATCGAGTTCCCAAGCGCCGCGCCGATGTCCGTCAATCGGCCCACGCCGAAGATGATCATCACGATAACCAGGATGATTATTAGCTCAAGGGGTCCTATTCTGCCAAAGAACGGCATCGCCAACTCCTTTTTCGAAGGTTCTATCAGGTTACCGCCGTCAGCATAGATGATACCGCCGCGCGGAGGTAAGGTCAATCAGCGTCAACCTCCGAACAGTTCCGCCGCCCTGACCTCGGTGTCCGGGTAGAACACTCGCCAGGCAAACCAGAAGTGATTCGCGTGAATGACAGGCCGCAACGACTGCCCCGAGAGCGGGCCGCTCACCGCCTGGCCGAAGATGTTCCACTCGGAGCCGGTCTTGCTATCGACGATGGCGCCGTCCCGCGGCTCGAAGGTCAGTTTCTCGCCATCGAGGTTGGGGTCGAACACGGAGGTCGAACCGACGACGTTGTCCTCGTACTCCGCGCGGCCCTGGAACGCCGAGCGGGTTTCGGGCGCGTAGAATATGACGACGTCTTGGCTATCAACCCTGTCGTTGACGACCGGCACGCTCTGGAACATCGAGAAGGGGTACGCCACCGCGGTCTCGCCGACGTCTATCCCCACGATACGCTCCATGGCCGGGAGTCTATCATCGAGCGGGCCGAAGTACAGGAACGGCTTGCTGTCAATAGAGTCGTAGCCGGTGTAGGGCGGCCTGTCGTAGTCGCGGACGTGTCCGGTGTTCCTCGACAGCACCTGCCCATCCGGGAAGGACTCTTTGAAGTCTATCCAGGAGATCATGTTTGCGGGCAAGAAGGTCAACTGAGTACCGGTCAGCTCGCCGACAATTGCTTCTCCCGTAATCTGCTGCCACCAGGACTCGGTCTGCCGGTCCCACATTATCAGGTCGCTGTTGCGTAGGTTGCCGGAGGTGCCGAAGTCGAGCACTCGGTCCCCTACCCGCCTGTCGAAGACGATTGCCGTGTTGCACAGGGGGCAGTACGTCAGGGAGATTGGCAGTCCGCCGACCTCGTCGTTGACTATCTCGTGCCACATGAGTATGGATACAGGGTATGCTTTCGCTTCGCCATTGGACTCGAATGTGACGACCGGCTCGTGATCTACGAGATGATCAGGCGCGTCCGACACGGATATGAACTTGGGGTCGTCGATGGGCGGGATGCCGTCCCTAGGCGGCCCGCCTCGCATGATCTCAGAGAGCGGGATGGAGTGCTTGGTGAAGTCTGTCTTCCAGCCGAACGTGAGGAACAAGGGGATCTTCTGTCCGTCCTTGTCCGTGACAGCGGTAGGAGACGGCGCCACTACGACTTTAGGCAGGGTGGTTGGCGTCGGAGTAGGTTGAGGCGCGGCGGTTGGCGTCGCGGCGGGAGTCGGAGTCGAGACTGTGGTCGCAGTCGCAGGGATCGCCGTGTCTCCGGCTTCGGGCCTGGGTCCGTCGTCGGAACCGTCGCCACAGGCCACTATCAATCCCACTGCCAGCGCAGTCGTGATAATCGCCCATTTGATTTGCATATTCATCTCCCGGCCATCTAAAGGCGCGCCAGGTCTCTGCACCCTAAGCCTTACCCCTTAAACCTCTTATGCCTGCCGAACGTAGTAGTTGGATGCTGGGGAGTCTCAACGCGATTCCCTTTACAAATGCGGCGACAACGGTTACATCTAGGTGGGAGACCATGGCCGTCTGCGTTCGAGCAGACTGATGGGGAAGCGTGCATGAACCAAGAAACGCAGACCAAATCCGAGCCGGAGAAGCGGGGCAAGTCCCGCAGAGGCGGACTTTGGCTGCTCGCGATCGGGCTGACCGTCGGCGTTGTGATCGGAGCGGCGTTCTCCGACTTGATTCCGGGAAGGTCGGGCGATGGTTCGGCGCTGTTCGACGAGGGCGCGGTCACTCGGATCTACGAAGAGACGAGCCAGGCGGTGGTCGAGATCGACGTCACCCGCACGTTTGGGGCCGTGACGATTCCGGGCCTGTCATCGGGTTCGGGGTTCTTCTTCGACGACGAGGGACACCTGATGACCAATCAGCACATCGTAGAGTCGGGCAGCGAGTTCATCGTCAGGCTGGCCGACGGGAGAGAGGTCACGGCAGAGAAGCTTGGCGCGAGTCTGGCGGACGACTTGGCCGTGCTGAAGGTGGACCCCGATGAGGTGTCGGACATCGAGCCTTTGGAGTTCGCCGACTCGTCGAAGGTCAGGCCCGGGCAGATGGCGATAGCGATAGGCAGCCCGTTCCGAGAGTTCAACACAGTGGGAGTGGGCGTCGTCAGCGGCATCGAAAGGGGCCACTCCAGCGTTCTCAGGCGTCCGATCCCGGACATGATACAGACCGACGTTCCGCTCAACCCCGGAAGTTCAGGCGGGCCGCTGCTGAACTCGGACGGCAAGGTGATCGGTATAAACTCGGCGATTCGCACCAACCTTAGGAGCGGGGCGCTGGAGGAGTACAGGATCGGTTTCGCCGTGCCCAGCAACACAGCGGTATCGCTGCTGCCTCAACTGAAGACGGTGGCGGACGTCCGCAGGCCGTGGGTCGGCATATCAGGAATGCCGACCCCTCGCGATCTTATGCAGCAGGATGGTCTGCCCGCCGGAATTCTGGTCACGCAGGTATTCGCGGACAGCCCGGCTGGAAAGGCCGGACTCAGGCCGTTCCGAGGGCTGACGGGAGGAACGAGAGGGGACATCATCACGGCGGTGGACGACGTTCCGGTTCATTCGGTGGACGACATGGTCAAATACCTGAACTACAAGAGCGCGGGCGACGTGGTAACGCTTTCGCTGTTCAGCGGCGGAGAGGAGCGCGCAATCGAGGTGACGCTCGCTCCCTGGCCGGACGGCACATAACCTGCCGGCTCCCAGTTGTAGAGGCGTCCCTACTGCAAGGGCGAAAAACTCATCGGCAGCATCAGCTTGTTCTTCTGCGTGATGGGCGCGGGGCCGCCTTGAGGAGGCCAGACGCCTTTCTCGCGCGTTTCGCCGCGCACCTGCATCCGGTGATCGAAACTCTCGTATGCCCACATGTGGACCCAGACGTTCAGCGCGCCCAACTCCGAGTACCACGCTCCCACGAATGGTGAGTACTTCTCCCTCTCCTCGATGTACTGTCCCCAAGTGTCGATGACTCCCGGAATGTCGCCGGGGCCGTAGGTGTAGATGCGCATCTCGTACACTGGCCCAAGCTTGGCCTCTCCCCTGTTCCGCATGAACGGGGCGGGCAGGAAGATCTCAGAGCGCATCTTCAGCATGAATTCGGAGTTGTCGGGGGGCCATAGCCCCTCTTCGACCACCCTGGCGCGGACGTCGCTGCGCTGGTTCAGGTCGTCGTATGGCCAGACGTGTACGACCTGGTTGAGCGGCCCTGCCTCGGTGTACCAGAAACCGAACAGGTCGGAGTGGTCGAGCCGTCCCTCCTTGATCTTCTCAGCCGTGCGCCTCTCGAACTCCGGCGTCGATCTTGGCTTGAGGTCGTACGTCCTGAACTCGTAGATCATGTGTGAACTCCCGTTGTGTTTCTGAATCTGGACTGAAGACTATCACGAAGGGGTCATTTTGGGAAACAGGCCTGTGGTCTTCAGACAACGTTGCCCTGGAGGGCGGAGCTGTATGGTAGAATTGTCAATGCAGTTCTACCCTGAGGGAGACCCGGTGAGCCTCAACATCAAGAACGAAGAGACCTATCGGCTAGCTCGTGAGTTGGCGTACCTTACCGGCGAGACGATGACCGGAGCGGTCACCGTAGCGCTCCAAGAGCGATTGGAGCGCGAAAGACGCGAGCGCAGCGTAGAGACACGTCTCCGGAATATGCGCGCTATCTCAGAGCGATGCGCCAAGTTGCTGCGCGAGGGAGGGCCGCCAATCGATCACGGCGAATTCCTATATGACGAACGGGGACTGCCAAAGTGATCGTCGATACATCGGCGGTCATGGCAATCTTATTCGGAGAAATCGGAGCGGAGCAGTATGACCAAGCGATAGCGGAAACTCCACGCTGCCGCATGTCGGTCGCCAACTTCCTAGAGGCAGCCATTGTCCTCGAAAGCCGCAGTGGCCCCGAAGCAGGGCATGAGCTTGACGCCTTCATAGAAGAAGCGGGAATCGAGTTGGAGCCGGTCACTCCTGATCAAGTGCAGGCCTCGCGCAGGGCATGGCGTCGATTCGGCAAGGGCAACCATCCGGCCGGACTGAACTTCGGCGACTGCTTCGCCTACGCTCTGGCTGAAGCTACGGGAGAACCCCTTTTGTACAAAGGCCAAGACTTCGCGCTTACGGACATCGAGGCCGCAACATGACCCCAGCAAAAGTCCTAGTCACCGGCGGAGCCGGCTACATCGGCAGTACCATCTGCTCCGCGCTGGAAGACGCCGGACACTCGCCTGTCGTCCTAGACTCGCTTGTGAACGGGTATGAGCAGTTCGCCAAGGGCCGTGCTTTCTACAAGGCGGACATCGCGGACGCCGAGACTGTGGGCAGGATATTCGACGACCACCCGGACATCGGCTTTACGATACACTGCGCCGCTCTGACCGTCGTCCCCGACTCGGTGGAGCGTCCTTACGACTACTATCGGAACAACGTCGTCGGCTCTCTGAAGCTGTTCAATACTCTCGACGAGCGCGGCTGCCGAAACGTCATCTTCAGTTCATCGGCTTCGGTTTACGACGCCGTGCCCGGATTCATGGTCACGGAGGACTCGCCGACGCGCCCACAGAGTCCGTACGCGCGCAGCAAACTGATGACCGAGATGATGCTCGAGGACATGGCGGCGGCGCACGGACTCACGGCCATCGCGCTGCGCTACTTCAACCCCATCGGGGCCGACCCGATGCTGCGCTCAGGCCAGGCGCAGGCCAGCCCGACGCAGATAGTCAACGTGCTCGTGGACGTGGCGCGGGGGATACGTCCGACGTTTCAGGTCACGGGCGCCGACTGGCCCACGCGCGACGGCACCGGCATCCGAGACTACGTTCACGTCTGGGACCTCGCTCAGGCCCACGTGAAGGCGGTCGAGCGCATGGATTTCATCATCCCCGAGTCGGGCGGCTTCGAAGTCATCAATCTCGGTACGGGGTCCGGAGTGACGGTTAGGGAGATCGTGGCGGCTTTCGAGCGCGTCCACGGCGCGGCCCTGCCCAAGCGGGACGCGCCCGCGAGGCCGGGCGACGTAGCGGGCGCCTACGCTAACTCTGATAGGGCGGCGGAGCTTCTAGGCTGGCGCGCCAAGCTGAGCGTGGACGACGGCATCAGGGACGCGCTGGCGTGGGCGGAGGTGAGGGAGTCGGTTCTGGACACCGTGTAGTACAATGGGCGAAAGGAGTCAGAGTGATGGTCACCAACGTGGAAGAGCGAGTAAGTCGCTTAGAAGGAATATCCGAACAGGTAAACGAACGCCTCAGCGAAGACCGCGCGGAGCACGCACGCTTGGAAGATAAGATAGACGCGCTCCATGAGTCGATCAACGAGCTGCGCCACATGATAACTGGGTTGCGCCAGTTGATAATCAAGTCCCTCTTGGGCGGGCTGTTCGTCGCGGCCGGGGTCATAGTTACGACACTCATCAGACCGCTCTTCTAAGAACAGATAACCGAGCGTGACCGGGCCGGGGAGTCAGCAGCCTCGGCTTTTTCTGTCTGAGGCCACTCGGCCAAACTGCTCTACCCTATGTTTCCGCCCAAAACCTAGGTCAGTTTGATGGGCAATTGGCCCTGTGCTATACTTTCGGCGGCACGGTTTACGTGTTCGGTTGAAGCGCTGCCCTGAGCGGGCGCGCTCCGTGAGCTAACAGATCGAGGCGAGGATATATGGTCCAAACTGCACCTGAAGCGCCACCGGCGCCCGCCGTACAGGCCCCGCGCGTGTTTTTGCCGCCCCCGGACGGGCCGGTGACGATGAAGTCTCTGCTGGAAGCCGGCGTCCACTTCGGACATCAGAAGCGACGGTGGAACCCGAAGATGAAGCAATACATCTTCGCGCATCGCAACGGCATCCACATAATAGACCTTCAGAAGACTCTGAGGATGCTGGACAGGGCTACTCAGGTAATGTCCGACTTGGTGGCCGAGGGTCGGCAGGCATTGATGGTTGGGACCAAGAAGCAGGCGCAGGATACGATCATCCACGAGGCCAAGCGGTGCGGCGCGTTCCACATCACGACTCGCTGGCTCGGCGGCACGCTGACCAACTTCAAGACGATACAGTCCCGCATCGACTATCTGGTGCAGCTTGAGACCCAGAAGGCTAAGGGCGAGTTCGCGCGGCTGACCAAGCGCGAGTCGCTGAAGTACGAAGACTCGATCAACAGGTTGAACAGGCACCTTTCGGGCATCAAGGAGATGACGGAGATGCCGGGCGTGCTGTTCGTGGTGGACATAGGTAAAGAGCACATAGCGGTCGCTGAGGCGCGCAAGGTAGGCGTCCCGATCGTGGCGCTGGTGGACTCCGACTGCGACCCGGATCTTATCGACTACCCGATACCGGGCAACGACGACGCGATCAGGTCTATCAGGCTCATCACGGCCAAGATGGCGGAGGCGGTGATCGACGGCCAGAACCGCAGGCGGTCACTAGAGACCGACGAGATCGTGGTGGAGTCGGTGGAGGCTGAAGCGCCCGTCGAGACGGCGGAAGACGCCGCGCTTGCGGTGGCGTCGCCAGAGTAGGAAAACTAGGAAGACCATATAAAATGCCGATTTCAGTTGACTCAATAAAGGCGCTGCGCGACAGCACGGGCGCCGGAATCATGGACAGCAAGAAGGCTCTGGAAGCCGCGGACGGCGACATGAAGAAGGCGGAGGAGATACTTCGCCAGCAGGGAATCGCCTCCGCGGCGAAGAAGGCCGACCGGGCCACTAACCAGGGCCTCGTCGAGTCTTACATACACAGCGGCGGGCGCATCGGCGCGATAGTCGAGGTGAACTGCGAGACCGACTTCGTGGCGAGGACAGGGGACTTCAAAGACCTCGCACACAACCTCGCCATGCAGGTGGCGGCGATGTCGCCGCGATATGTTGACGAATCAGACGTCCCTGACGGAGGTGAGATAGAGGATGTCCAGGACTGCTTGATGCAGCAGCCTTACATTCGAGACCCCTCCATGACTGTGCGGGACCTTGTGAAAGAGTCGGTCGGAAAACTCGGTGAAAATGTGCGCGTGCGCAGGTTCACTCGATTCTCTCTTGGAGAATGACCATAGATAGCCGCACAACCCCGAGATACCGGAGGATACTTCTCAAAGTGAGCGGGGAGTCTCTCCAGGGCAATCGTGGATTTGGCGTTGACCCGGCGGCGGTTGAGTACATGGCTCAGGAGATCAGATCCGTCCTCGACCTCGGAGTGGAGATGGGCGTAGTGGTGGGTGGAGGCAACATCTGGCGGGGGACTCAGGCCGAACTGGACGGCATGGACAGGGCGACGGCAGACTACGCGGGTATGTTGGCCACCATCATCAGCGCGCTGGCATTGCAGGACGCGCTCGAGCGCAGGTTCGGAGTGGTGACTCGCACGCAGAGCGCGATCAACGTCTCTCAGGTCGCCGAGCCGTACATCCGCCGTAGGGCGATCAGGCACCTCGAAAAGGGCCGCGTGGTGCTGTTCGCCGCGGGCACCGGAAACCCGTTCGTGACCACCGACACCGGGGCCGCTCTTAGGGCGGTCGAGATCGGCGCGGAGGTTCTGCTAATGGCCAAGAACAACGTGGACGGGGTCTATGAAGACGACCCTCAGGTCAACCCCGACGCGGTGAAGATACATCATCTAACCTACTTGCAGGCTCTTGAGAAGCGCTTAGGGGTGATGGATACCACGGCTCTCTCTCTGTGCATGGACAACGAGGTGCCGATTGTGGTATTCGACCTGTTTACGCCGGGCAATCTTTATCGGATCGTCATGGGACAGTCTATCGGGTCTAGGGTGTCCTCCGTTCCTGAATGAGGCAGGGTCTGGAAACCGCGCCGCTTTCGCGGCCAGACCATAGTTGGAGGTCAAGTGTCATGGCAACAGTCGAGGAAGTCTTTGACGACACGGGAACTCGCATGGAAAAGTCTGTCGGGGCTTTGCAGCGGGAGTTGGCGGTCATCAGAACAGGGCGCGCGTCGCCCAGTCTCGTAGAGAATCTGATGGTGGACTATTACGGCGTTCCGACGCCCCTGTTTCAGATGGCGTCTATTTCCGTTCCCGAAGCTCGCCTGCTGATGATCCAGCCTTGGGACAGGTCGGTGGTGAAGGAAGTCGAGAAGTCGATAATGAAGTCTGACTTGGGCCTGATGCCGAACAGCGACGGCACGGTCATCAGGATCACCATACCAACACTGACCGAGGAGCGTAGGCGCGACCTCGTCAAGCTGGTAGGGCGCAAGGTCGAGGACGGGCACGTAGCGGTGCGCAACATACGCCGGTCGAGTCTCGAAAACTTCAGGTCGATGCAGAGGAACAAAGAGTTGTCTGAAGACGAGCTGAGGCGGGCGCAGAGCGACCTGCAAGAGCTTACGGACCTCTACATCAGCCAGATGGACGACATGAAGAAAGAGAAAGAGTTGGAGGTAATGGAGGTTTGATCCTCAAAGCCGCCGTCTCAGAAGCGCGCCCCGCAGCGTCACCCGAACGCACTCCGAGACACGTTGCCATCATCATGGACGGCAACGGTCGGTGGGCCACGCTTCGCGGCATGGCGCGGACCGACGGACACAGGGCGGGCACCAGAAATATCAGGAGCACGATCGAAGCTTTCACGCGGGCGGGCGTCGAGTATCTCACTCTCTACGCATTCTCAACCGAGAACTGGAACAGGCCGTCGGGCGAGGTCAACGCGCTAATCTCGCTCATCGAAGAGGTTATTCGGACCGAGGTTGAAGACCTCCACCGCAAAGGGGTCAGAATCAAGCATCTGGGAAGCCTGGACCGCCTCCCAAAGAAGCTCCAAAAGTCGATACTGAACAGCATCGAACTGACCAAGCGCAACACAGGTCTGACTCTCTGCGTCGCGTTCAACTACGGGGCGCGGGCGGAGCTTCTGAGCGCGGTAAAGCGGATGCTGACCGACCGCATAGACCCTGAAGCGGTGGACGAGGCGCTGTTCGAGAGCTACCTGCACACCGCCGGCGTTCCGGACCCTGACCTCATCATAAGGACGGCGGGAGAGATGCGCCTCTCCAACTTTCTGCTGTGGCAGGCCGCATACGCCGAGTTCTACTCTACGCCGGCCTTCTGGCCCGACTTCGACGCAATCGAAGTCGAGAACGCGCTGGAAGCGTTCAGACAGCGCAGGCGGAGATTTGGCCGTCTCCACGATTGACACGGCATCGGCTCTCTCACGAGGCTGACAGATGCGCCTTCGCATACTCACCGCGGCCGTAGGTCTTCCGGTTCTGCTCGCGATCGTCTGGGCGGGCGGATACTGGTTCGCCGGACTGGTCGCTATGGTAGCCGCGCTGGCCGCCTTGGAGCTTGCGCGGATCGTAAGGGCATGGGGCCAGAGTCCGATACCTCTTGTCGTCGCTCCGCTGGCGGCTCTCGCGACGATGCCTTGGACTACGTCGGACCTGTTCTACGACTCCGCGGTTGTGGCCTTTATCGCCGGGCTGTTCGCGGTTCTGGCAGCCATCGCGCTGCTCCCCAACCGAGGACGAAGCGGTTCGCGCGCGGCGGTCCTGCCCACTCCGGCAATCGTCCTGTATGCCGGGGCGACGATCTTCCACGCCACCGGACTGTCAGTTCTGGATGAAGGCCGCGATTGGATATTCTTGCTGCTGGCAATCACGTTCGCCACCGACACAGCCGCCTATGCGATAGGAAGGACTGTCGGCAAGCGCAAACTCGCGCCCACGATCAGTCCGCGCAAGACCTGGGAGGGAGCTATCGGCGGCTTGGCCGGGGCGATCGTCACGGGAGTCGGGGTCAGCGCATGGCTTGAACTTCCCGTGAATCTGCCGGAGGCCGTCGTTGTTTCCGCCATACTTGGCGTGGCCGGACAGCTTGGCGATCTGTACATCTCCAACCTGAAACGCGCCGCCGGCCTCGATGACACGGGTCGGATTCTCCCCGGTCACGGCGGCATTCTCGACAGGGTGGACTCGATCCTCTGGACATCGGTTGGCATGTTCTGGTGGGCATGGCTGACCTGATCCCTGACATCCCGGCCGCAGCAAAACCCCTACTCCTTACACCCTAAACCTAATAATTGTGTATCATCTGAAGTATGAGCAGTAGCAAAAAGGGCCTCGCCATACTCGGATCGACCGGCTCCATCGGCACGCAGACGCTGGACATCGCGCGCGCTTTTCCCGACCGTTTCAACGTCGTCGCGCTCACCTGCAACCGCAACCTGAAGTTGCTGCGGGAGCAGGTCGGCGAGTTCCATCCCAAGTACGTCCACTCCAACGGGACGGAGGATGAAAAGCGGGCGATAGTGTCAGAGGGATGCGTGGAGCACAGCCTTGACGAAATCGTACGCGACCCAGAGGTGGATTTGGTGGTGACGGCCACAGTCGGCGACGTGGCGATTGGGCCGACGCTCTCGGCCATAGACGCGGGCAAGACCATCGCCCTGGCCAACAAAGAGACGGTCGTAATGGCCGGAGAGTTGGTTACGACCAGCGCCAAGTCGCGGGGCGTGGAATTGCTCCCGCTCGACAGTGAGCCTAACGCTATCTGGCAGTGTATCATTGGGGAGAGCTTTCCCGTGTCCAAGCTGGTCATCACCGCTTCCGGCGGCGCGTTCCGCAACACACCGATCCAAGACTTAGCCTCAGTCTCGCCCCAGCAGGCGCTCAGGCACCCGACTTGGAGTATGGGCCGCAAGATAACCGTGGACTCCGCTACGCTGATGAACAAAGCCTTCGAGGTCATCGAGGCGCACTGGCTGTTCGGCGTGCCGTGGGACGACATCGAGATCGTCATACACCCGCAGAGCATCATCCACTCGATGGTCGAGTTCGTGGACGGGTCTGTGAAGGCGCAGCTAAGCCCGCCCGACATGCGTCTGCCGATCCAGTACGCGCTGGCCTTTCCGGAGCGGCTTCCAAATCCCAGCATCCGCCGTTTCGACCCGATTGAGACCGGGCAGTTGACATTCGAACCCTGGGACCCGGCCCGCTATCCCTGCTTCGACATGGCTATCGACTTCGCCAAGCGTGGCGGGACCTGGCCGGCCGCGCTCAGCGGCGCAAACGACGCAGCGGTTGAGGCATTTCTCGACGGCAAGATCGGGTTCCTCGAAATCGAGCAGGTCATACGCGCCGCGCTCGACGGCCACCGGAGCATCGAGTCCCCCGATCTCGACGACGTAATCGAGGCCGGAAGGATTGGGCGAGACCGCGTAACTGCGCTGGCAGGTTCTTGAAGTGATTTCTCTCGGATTGCCGACCTGGCTGCTTATCATCCCGGTGCTGGCCTTTCTGGTGTTCGTACACGAGTTGGGCCACTTCCTGACCGCCAAGAGATTCGGGATCAAGGTACTTGAATTCGGCTTCGGCTTCCCTCCCCGACTGTTCGGAGTTCGCTATGGGGAGACGCTGTACTCGGTCAACGCCATCCCGCTGGGCGGCTTCGTCAGGATGCTAGGCGAGGAGGACCCAACTCACGAGCGCAGTTTCGCCAGGCAGTCCGTACTCAAGCGCGTCATCGTCCTTACCGCCGGCTCGCTCATGAATCTGGCCGTCCCCATCCTGATCTTCGCGGTTGTGGCCGCGCTTCCTCAGGATGTGCCAGTTGGGACCGTGACCATAACGGGCGTCGCTCCCGGGTCGCCCGCTGAGCAGGCCGGAATACGGCCCGGCGATCAGGTGCTGTCCATCGACGGACAGCGCGTTAGAAACCACTTCGACCTCATCGAGCGAACGACGGTGAAGCTGGGAGCCGAGGTCGAGCTTGGGCTAAGGCGCGGGTCCATCGTCTCCGGACTTGGTTCGTCCCCCGAATCCGCCGTCGTTGAGACTGTCAACGTCGTTCCCAGGCTAAAGCCTCCCGAATTGACAGTCGTAGAGGAAGTAACCGATCCCGATACCCAAGTCAGCCTGAGAGAGGCTCGCCGCTACAACGCCGAGCTCTCCGTCGGCGACACCATGACGCAGGGCGCGGTCGGAGTCATGATCGGCACCGCCAACGTCCGAATGGTCAAAGAGCGTCAGCCCGTCGTCGAATCCGTCCCGGGCGCCGTGGTGCGGCTTACGGACGTGATTGTCATGATCAAGAACAGCTTCCAGCGATGGGCCGTCGGAGGTCCGGATCCCGGCATCACCGGCCCCATCGGCATAGCCCAGGTGACCGGAGAGGTCGCGAGCGTGGGCGTGTTCCCGTTCCTGGAGCTTGTCGCTCTGCTTAGCATCAGTCTAGGAATAATCAATCTGCTTCCAATCCCTGCTCTCGACGGCGGACGGCTCGTGTTCGTAGTCGTCGAATGGGTCAGGGGCGGCAAGCGAATCTCGCCCCGCACCGAGGGACTGCTCCATCTGGTGGGCTTCGCTCTGCTCATTGGACTGATCGCCGTGGTCAGCTTCTTCGACATATCGCGCATCTTGTCCGGCGACAGCTTTTTGCGATAAGCTCTCACAAAACGAACGCGAAAAATCTGTTCAGGTCTGCTATAAATATATGTAGAACCCGTCAATCCCCGCTAACTCTCGGATCCACTTTGACCCGTAAACGATCGAGGAGCCGATCAAGATGATCAAGCGCCGCGTGACCAAGCCGCTATACGTCGGAGACGTAAAGGTGGGCGGAGATGCGCCCGTTTCCGTCCAGTCCATGACCAAGACCGACACTAGGGACATCTCCGCAACCGTCGGGCAGATCAGAGAGCTTGAAGAGGCCGGGTGCGAGATCATCCGCGCCGCGGTCCCGGACATGCAGGCCGCCGAGGCGCTTGGAGAGATCAGGCGGCAGATAAACATTCCCCTCGTCGCGGACATCCACTTCCACTACCAGCTTGCGCTCAAGGCGCTGGAGTCTGGCGTGGACTGCCTTAGGCTCAACCCGGGCAACATCCGCGACCGCGAGAAGGTGGAGACGGTCGTCCGAGAGGCAAAGGCGAGAAGCGTCCCGATACGCATCGGCGTCAACTTCGGCAGCCTTCCGCCCGTCGGCGGAATCGGCAAGACGCGCGGACTGTCGCGCCACCGCGACGGCGTCAACCTTCTGTCCAAGGGCACAGGCGCGGACGAGGAGTACTCGGTCGTCGATCACATGGTGGCTACCGGACTCTGGGAGATCGGCATACTAGAAGACCTAGACTTCGACCTCATCAAGATCTCCCTCAAGGCGTTCGACATAGATACCACCGTCGAGGCATACCGCAAGATGGCGAGGCTCGTTCCCTACCCGTTCCATCTCGGAGTCACGGAATCCGGCACGGCCAAGTCGGGCAGCATTCGCAGCGCCATCGGACTGGGGACGCTGCTGTACGAGGGTATCGGCGATACCATCCGCGTTTCGCTGAGCGACGACCCGGTCGAAGAGGTGTACACCGGATTCGAGATCCTCAAGTCGCTGGAACTCCGAAAAGAGGGCGCGGTGTTGGTCGCCTGCCCATCGTGCGGACGCGCGGACGTCGACGTGGTCACTCTCGCCAATACCGTTGACGATCTGCTCAAGAAGACCCGCTCGCCGCTAAAGGTCGCCGTCATGGGATGCGAGGTCAACGGGCCGGGCGAGGCGAAGGACGCCGACGTCGGCATAGCCGCCGGAGCCGGCCGCGCCATCATCTTCCGCAAGGGCCAGAAGGCGCGGATCGTCCCGGAGGCCGAGATGCTGTCCGCCCTAATGGATGAGGTAAGCAACGCGGAGTCCGAAATGGTCTCAGTCTGATACCGCCAAATCGTAGGGGCGGGTTTCATGCTCGCCAGTCACTGGGAAACACCAACCATGCGACTTTCAAAATCCTTCGGAAAGACACTCAGAGACGCTCCGGCCGAAGCCGAACTCATCAGCCACAAGCTAATGCTCAGGGCTGGGATGATTCACCAGAGCGTGGCCGGCGTCTATACCTACATGCCGCTCGCATGGCGCTCCATCAAGAAGATAGAGACCATCATCCGCGAGGAGATGGACGCCGCCGGCGGGCAGGAACTTCACATGTCCAAGCTCCAGCCACGCGAGTTATGGCAGCAGTCGGGACGCGATGAGTCTTACGGCCCCGACATGTTCCGGCTGACCGACCGGCGGGAACGACACTTGGCGCTTGCCCCGACCTGCGAAGAACTGCTGACCACCATAGTCAAGGCCAACGTGAGCAGCTACCGCGATCTGCCCGTGACCCTGTACCAGATACAGACCAAGTTCCGCGACGAACCCAGGCCCAGGGGTGGACTGATCCGAGTCCGAGAGTTCGACATGAAGGACGCCTACAGCTTCGACGTGGACCAGGCCGGCCTCGACGCGAGCTACGACGCCATGGTCCAAGCGTACAAGAACATATTCTCGCGGTGCGGCGTGGATACTGTGATGGTGGATGCGGACTCGGGCGCCATCGGCGGCAAGGATTCGCAGGAGTTCATCCTGATCGCCGACTCGGGCGAGGACACAATAATCCTGTGCGAGAAATGCGGATACGCCGCCAACGCCGAGAAGGCCGAGTTTAGCAAGTCCGTCAACCTCGCCGAGCAGCCCTTGGATCTCGCGGAGGTCCACACGCCCGGACTGAAGACCATCGAGGACATCGCGCGCTTCCTGGACATACCCACCACCAAGACGCTCAAAGCCGTCTTCTACGTCGCCAACGGCGAGTTGCTGTTCGTGGTCATCCGAGGCGACCTTGAAGTCAACGAGATCAAGCTATCCAACGCGCTGGGCGGACCTCAGGAACTCAGGTTTGCCACTCCCGCCGAACTCAAGGAAGCCGGAATCGTCGCAGGCTCAGCCTCGCCGATCGGCCTGGACATCCGCACCATCGCGGACGACTCGATCATGACCGGCGCCAACTTCGTCGTCGGGGCGAACCGCGAGGACTACCACCTCAGAAACGCCAACTATCCACGCGACTTCACCGCCGACGTCGTCGCCGACATCGCGCTCGCCGGGCCGGGCTACCGATGCCCTAGATGCGATGGATCGCTGTCCCAGCGTCGCGGCATAGAGGTAGGCCACGTCTTCAAGCTCGGAACCAAGTACAGCGAGTCTCTGGACGCCCGCTACTCGGACAGGAACGGCGACCTGCATCACATCATCATGGGATGCTACGGCATCGGAGTCGAGCGTCTGCTGGCTGCTGCCATCGAGCAGAACCACGACGACGCTGGAATAGTCTTCCCGCCCGCAATCGCGCCTTACGACATTCACCTCGTCGGACTCAACACCAATGTCGAGGACGTCGCCCATGCCGCCGACGCGCTCTACGACGACCTGCACACCGCCGGCCTGTCGGTTCTATACGACGACAGGCCCGGCTCCGCCGGAGTCAAATTCAACGATGCCGACCTGATCGGCCTTCCGGTGCGGATAGTCGTCAGCAGGCGCAACGTCAACCAGGGCGTGGTCGAGATCAAGCGGCGGGACTCCTCGGACCCCATAGCCGTTCCCATTGAGCGCGCTCCCGCGACGGTCAAAGACCTATTCGCCTCCTAGCCTGGATAGGAAGTACTCGGCCACCTTCGCCGCGTAGTCAGACTTGTGATCGAGGAACGCCGCGCAGTGCTCGGAGCCGTCCACCCTCCACAGCGCGCTGCCCTTCGGCGCCGCGCTGAACACCCGTAGAAACTGCTCTTGCGGAATCCTTTCGTCCTCAGTCCCAAAGGTTACCAGAATCGGGTATCCCAGCCTCCGGACCGCCTCTTCCGGCGCCAGACCCTCCAGCTTGATGTCGAACAGCGCGTCCGCGATCAGGGCCGCGCCGGGTATGAAGGGCGGTATCATCCACTCAGGGAACACCGTCGCCCGCGCTCCCTCCCGCGCTATCAGATCGGATGCCCGCGCGTATGGGCTGTCCATGACCAGCGCGCGTATTCGCGGCTCCTCTGCCGCGGCCAGCGCGGCCGTCGCCGCGCCCATCGAGATCCCCAGCAGGCCGACCCTGCTCACTTCGACGCCGCGATACGAGAGGAAATCTATGGCTCCCAGCACATCCAATCTCTCGTGCCATCCGCCCGACATCCGCTCCCCTTCGGACAGGCCGTGCGCTCTCAGGTCGAACAGCAGCGCGCCGAACCCCTGGCGGTTTAGGATGCAGGCAAGCTCAGTCATTCCCCCGCCGCACCGAGTGGAACTCACCCCATGCACGAACACAATCACCGGCTTTCCCCCCTGCCCTTCCATGTACCAGCCGTCCAGGACCACGTCGCCCCTGCGCGACAGAAACCGCACCGCCTCGAACTCCGCGCCGTAGTCGGCCGGGCTGTCCTCTAAGTCCAGGCGCTCCGCCGCCGTAAGTCCGGAGGCGATCAGGTATGATGACACCGCGTAGTCCAGAGCCGCGATGACCGCTCCGGCTGCCGCCGCCAGATATATCTTTCTTGGGGACAAAGTCATTCTCCGAATCGAGTTGGAAACTGAGTATATCATTGATAAGCATTGCACGGAGGAGACATACCATGAGCGGTATATGGCCCGGAGACATCCGGTGCGTGGTGGTACTGGGATTCGACATCGACGGCGTGTCCAGCGCGATCAACAGAGACCTCAGTTCCGCCAACCTCCCCAGCCTGATGTCCATGCGCGAGTACGGCCCTTCGGTCGGCACGCCGCGAATCCTCGACATCCTCGACCGTCACGAGATACCCGCCAGCTTCTACATCCCCGGCTACGTGGCCGAGACTCACGAGGACCTGGTGCGAGACATCCACGAAAGAGGCCACGAGGTCGGCCATCACGGATACATGCACGAGCCGCCCGCCACCCTCACCAAGTCTCAGGAGGCGGACGTCTTGGACAGGGGCAGCGAGATACTGGGCGGCCTGACCGGAGAGTCGCCTCTCGGGTACCGCTCGCCTAGCTGGGAACTCAGCGAGCGCTCCCTAGAGTTATTGGCCGACAGGGACTTCGTTTACGATTCGAGCCTGATGGGAGACGACGCGCCGTACATAATCAATGTGGACGACCGAACGCTGGTGGAGATTCCCGTTCATTGGGAGTTGGACGACGCGCCATACTTCAACTACGCGCCGCCCCTCGATCTGAAGTACCCGATGTCCGGCCCGCAGCAGGTTTATGAAGTCTGGTCGTCCGCGTTCGAGGGCGCATATCAACACGGTCGAGCGTTCATCCTCACCATGCACCCATACATCATCGGACGCCCCGGCCGCCTCCTAATGTTGGAGCGCCTGATCGACCACATCAAGAGCTTTCCCAATATCCAATTCTCCCGCGCCATCGACGTGGCGCGGTCATGGCCATCGGAGTAACCGCCTATGAAAGTCCCAAGACCAGACCCCGGGCGCCAACATTCCAACATAGGGACTGCCTCACTCAGACCGCCAATGCCTCGGGATAGGCGATGACTGCCAATTCGGTGGCAGCCTCAGTCTGTTCGAGCAGGCTTTCGACCTTCTGCATCACGGGGTCTTCTATGGATAGCTCTCCGCAGTCCTCTCACTCCAAGGCTGGCAGCCCCTTTATCACTACAATAGTGGTCGGGCTGAGGCGGAAGGGAAAATCTGAGACGCTCGGCTCCAGTCCTCCCCCACAAACATGACATTTCATTCCAGCGTCCTCCGGGTCTTTGAATCTGCCAACCAGCTACTGCCAGAGTCTCAGGATAGCGACGATCAATGTGCCGACTGCCAAAATCAGCCCACCCAGACGGATCGTCAAGCGATGTTCCAACTCGGAAATGTCGTTCTTGGTCGCTAGATGCTTCAATTCCGTTCGGAACTCGGTTTCAAGAATAGTCATGCGCTCTTCCAACGTAGCCATGTCTATACCCCTTGAACCTGCCTGCTCGCAGAATCGATGAATCATATCGATAAATGTGGTTGAGGTTAGTATAGCATATCAACAATTTATAGCTAGGAAACTACGACCCCGACTTTGCGCTCGCGCATATTTGGAACTCTACCCGGTTGTTGTCTTCGTCGGACTCCACCACGTCGCCGTCGGAATCGACTACCGCGCGGAAATTGTGACAGCCTTGCGTAGCCGTCCAGGTGAAGCGCACCGACGCGGACTCGCCCCTGCCGTCGATAGAGCCGACGCTCTCACTGCCGTATGGCTGGTTCGACCGGCCGACGTACAGGCTGACGGCGAATCTTCCCGAGCTGACCCTGCTCCGATTCAGGACCGTCAATCCGATGGTGACGTCGTCTCCCACCGTCGGACTGTCGGGATTTACGCTCACCACTCCCCGCTCCACAGAGAGATCGGCCAGTTCGGTGGCGTCGTAATCGACGCTATGCTCGTTGTTGTCCTCCGAGGTCTCCGTGATAGCCCCATCCGAGTCGGCGGTCGCGGTGAACTTGTGCGGTCCGGCCTCCGCGTCCCATCCGAATCTCACGTCAGCAGACTGGCCGGGGTCCAGTCCGTCCACGCGACTCCTCGCTGAATGTTTTCCGTCGATGGCGAGGCTCACCATGAACCACTCCGAGCCGCCCTGCCCCGTATTCTTGACCGTCGCCTCGATGATAACCCTCTCACCCAGGGACGGATTTGCGGGATTCCACGTGATGCCGCTTATGGACAGGTCGGCGACCACGGTAGCGGCATATTCGACGCTATGCTCGTTGTTGTCCTCGTCGGACTCGATCACCTCTCCCCGAGAGTCGGCAGCCGCCACGAACTTGTGCGGGTCGGCATCCGCCGGCCACTCGAAATACAGCTTGGTCGTCCCGCCCGCGCCGAGTTCTCCCGAAACCGTCTTTTCCATAGGCTGCCAGACGCTCTCCATGTCTCGGAAGCTCACGCTGAAGTTCTGCGCCGGCGCCTCGCCAACGTTCTCGATTACCACGCCGAACGTAACCGTGTCTCCCACCTCCGGTTTCGCCGGTTCCCAGCTAATCTCCTTCACGGTCAGGTCGGCGAGTCTTGTGTGGTCATAACCTAACGTCTCCGATGCGTTGTTCGCCTCATCGGATTCGATGACCCGGTTGTCGTGATCTATGTCCGCCCTGAAGTTGTGCGCGCCGTGTTCGGCGACCCACGTGAAGTTCACGGTGTTCGACTCCTGCGCGGAGAGTACGGGCAGGTTCACGGCTTCGCCATGCTCCTGATCATCTACGAACAGCCTGACGGTTGATTCCGACGCGGCCCCGCCGCCCGCGTTCTTCAGCGTCACGCTGACGGTCACCTCGTCGCCTATGGCCGGTCGCTCCGGCGCCCAGGCGACCTCCGAGACGACCAGATCGGCAAGCGCAGTCGCGCCGTATTCGACCATACTCTCGTTGTTGTCCTCGTCGGACTCGACCACCTCTCCCTGCGAGTCGGCAACCGCCACGAACCGGTGAGGATCGGCGTCGGCGGTCCACTCGAAGTCCACGCTGACCGTCCCGCCCGCGCCAAGCTCGTCGGAGACTATCTTCTCAGTGGCCTGCCATCCACTCGAACTATCTCCGAAGCTCACGCTGAATCCATTTGCCGGGGCCTCGCCCACGTTCTCGATCACCACTGCGAACGTGACCGAGTCTCCTATCGACGGCGTCGCGGGTTCCCAGCCGATCTCGCTCACAGTCAGGTCGGCGAGCCTGGTGTGGTCGTACTCGAACGTCTCCGACGCGTTGTTCGTCTCATCGGATTCGACGACCCGATTGTCGTGATCAATGTCCGCTCTGAAGGTGTGCGTGCCGGTTTCGGCAGTCCAGATGAAGCTGACCGCGCCGGACTCCTGCGGGTAGAGCGTGGCCAGGGCTGCCGCTTCGCCATGCGCGACGTCATTGACGAACAGCCTGACGACGGATTCCGACGCGGCCCCGCCGCCCACGTTCTCCAGCGTTACCGTGACCGTCAGCTCTTCGCCTATGGCCGGGCGCTCCGGCTCCCATGAGATGTCCGCGACGGTCAGGTCGGCAAGCGCGGTCGCGTCGTAGCTGACTGTGTACTCGTTATTGTCTTCATCGCTTTCCAAGACCGCGCCGTCAACGTCGGCCCGCGCCGTGAGGGTGAACACGCCCGGCTCCGCCTGCCACCGGAAATGCGCCGTGGCCGCTTCTCCCGGAGGAATGCCGCCGACTTGGCCTCTATCATTGGAACTCGCGCTGTCTGAGGATGTTCGGAGCAGTTCGACGACTGACTCAGCCGCGTGTAGAGTACCCTGGTTCCTGACGGTCACCCATAGTTGGACATCATCCCCCACCGACGGGTTCAACGGCTCCCAGCCGACCGTTTCGACGATCAGATCTGAGAACAGCGTCGACTCGAACGTCTTGGCCGTCTCATTGTTGGCCTCGTCCGTCTCGCTGACCGCCAAGCCGGAGTCTGCCATCGCCCGGAGGTCGCGCGGGCCAATTTCGGCGTTCCACTCGAAGCTCACAGTCTCAGACTCGCCCGGCAGGATCGGAGACATCTCCCCTTCTCCGATGAGGCCGTCGTCCAGGTAGAACTCGACCGTGGAAACGCCTGAGCGTCCCTGCCCCTGATTCCGCACGGTCACGCTGAAGGTGACGGCCTCTCCCATGGCCGGCGAATCGGGAGACCAGTCGATCGATTCGACGATCAGGTCCGAGAGCAATACGCCGCCGTAATGAAATTCGACCCTGTTGTTCTCGACGTCGGATGTCTCAGGAACCTGGTTGTCGGCGTCCGCTTCGATTGTGACGGTGTGAATGCCCGCGTCCGCTGTCCACTCGAACGACACGCTCTCCGAGCCTCCTTTGGGTATGGGGGGCACGTCAACCTCTCCACCGGAGACGTGTTCGGCGTTCTTCGTGACTGTGTACCTCAGCTTGGACGCTCCGGCGTCGCCTTCTCCCTGATTCGTTATGGTGACGGTGAACGTGACCGTATCGCCCACCCATGGGTTCTGAGGCTCTGAGGAGACGTCTTCGTCTTCGATGATGAGGTCTGCCGGGAAGTGAGTTTGTTGCTCCGTCACCGCCGGCGCCGGCTCCGGAACAGGCTGAGACGGCTCGGGGGTTGGCGCGGCCGGCGTAGGCTGTGCGGTTGCGGTAGGCGGTGGTGGAGTTGGGGACGGCGCGGGCGCGCTCTCGATTTGGGCGGGAATCGCCGGAAGCGGCGTTGCCGGAGGACCCTGCGGGGTTGCGGCGGCCGGTGGTGGAGTCGTGGTCGGGGTGGCGGATGGAGGAGGGAGCGCGGGAGCGGCCGGCATAGGCGTCGCCACACTAAATGACGGCGCGGGCAAGGATGACTCATTCCATGGGAACGGCGACCAGGGCAGGCCGGGCCAAAGGCTCAGCAAGGCGACCAGAACGGAAATTATCAGCGCCGCCGGCACAGCGAAGAATACGACTGTCAGCACTTGGGTCAGCATGTTGGGTTGCGCGGCCGACGTCGGCTGCGGCGATGGCCTCGTTGGTGACGGCCTCCGCGGCGATGGCCTCGTTGGTGACGGCCCCCGCGGCCATGGCCTCGTTGGTGATGGCCTCCGCGTCCATGGTCTCCGCGGCGGCGCTGTCCTCGGCGGCGGCGTCTTGAGCACTGTGTTTCCGCCGCCGCTCTGTGTCTGAGGCTGCGGCGCGGGCGAAATCCGGGCGCTGCCGTCCGGAGCGTCGGCGCTCCTCATCAGGAGCGGCTCAGGCGGATTGGAGCGGGCGAATTCTGGGAAAGGGTCTCGTCCGCCGAGCATGTTCCTGCGGTCGCACCACGGACAGACTTGATTGTGGCTGAAGTGCAGATGGCGGTCGTTTTGAGCGCAGCCCGCGAGTGACTCCGCGGCCTGCGTGAGCGTCTTCTGCCACATATCCGGCGGGGGCCGGATGGTCCGCCTGTCGTGGCCTGTCTCGAAGCACAGTCCAAACAGGTTTCTTATCGACTCGTCCAGCGTGTGCCAGGGCGCGAATCCGGGGCCGTCAACCAGAGGTACGCGCTTGTTCTGGCTATGGAGAAAGTTCCCTCTCGAAATGTTGCCTTCGATAGCGGGCGGTTCGCCCCGTCCCGTGAATCTCCCAGAGTAAGGGTGATGACCTTCCATCAGCAGTTGGTAGATGATCACACCCAATCCGAACCGATCGTGGTACACGTCGCGGTCCACCTGGTCGAATCTGTGTCCCTGAAGATTTGGAGGCGTGTATTCGGGTTTGCCGACGGGACTTCTGTAAATCGTCCCGTCGCGCTGATCGAACACCTGGAAAGAGTCCGTGTCGATCAGCGTGACGAGTCCGTTATCGTTGACCAGAATGTTCGATTCGTTGATGTCGCCTATGACGTAGTTGCTGTCGTGGACCGCGTCCACGACTATCGCGATGTTGATGGCGACGGCGCAGAGGTGTTTGTAGGTGTAATGAGGGAAAGTCCGCTTTCTGGCCGCCGGATTGTAGCACTGGTTCACCTCCTTCATGCCGCTTATCTTTCGCATGAGAAAGCCAACCACGGAGTCGGCTTCGGCGTTGGGCGCGCTGTGCAAGGTGTCGAGCGGCCATGCTATGGATACGTGCCCATCGCGCGCGGGCATGTTCGGAGGGTTATCCACCATCAGCGTCAGCTTTGCGCCGATGGACGCGCTCGGCTTGTGGTACACCTTCGCCACGAGGTCGGGCAGTTGGTCCAGGGTGTAGATCGCCCCCTCGCCGCCGGAGCCGATCAGGTTCTCGTCGCGTATCGACAGCCGTTGCCCGTCGGAGCGGCGATACAGCGTCCTCGTCGAGAGGCTGCTCACCCGTTACTCCCCAAGCGCGGCAAGCAGTAGGGTCAGGTCGTCGTCTGCCCGATTGGTCATCCGGGGGGACTCCAGGAACTTCCCCAGCTTGCGAGAGGCGCCGCCCGCGTCAGGCTGAGACCGCATCCAGGCGAAGACCGGATCGAAGAATGGCGTGTGCGGGCTGTCGTCGGAGGCTCTGAGGACGAGATTTTGTATCCCGTCCGTAAACATCGCTATTCGAGGCGCATCCCCACTTAGACATTCTGCCCTGACGTCTAGCTTGGACATGGCGTCCGGGGACGTGAGGAAGTTGGTCTGGTTCGCGTACTCCCCTCGCTGCGGCGTGATGAACGTGGAATAAGAGCCGGGCGCGTCGGACACGACCATCCCGCCGTCGCCAATCTGCGCGGCTGCGAGCGCGCCACCTGTGTGGACGGCCAGCAGCAAGGTCGTCGCCAACTGCCTAACCTCGATCTCGCGGCGTTGGGCTTCTGCGTGAAGTTCGCGCCGTGCGGCCTCGGCGGCCTCGATAACCACGCGCTTCAAGCAGGTCTCATGAAGACTGTGGGGAGAGTGGTCGTGACGGTCTTGAAGCAGGGTCTCGGCGGTTTTGACGCTCGTCTCGACGGCGAGCGCGGAGCCGACGTCCGACATTTTGGCCGAACCCGCCCCGTCCGCGACGGCGGCGACCAGGATTCCGTCCATGACGCGGTAGCTCGAACTGTCCTGGCACGGCAGGCCGGAACGGACGTGGCTCGTCCCGGTAACGGACGCCGCGCATACCGTCCAGCCACCGTCATCCCCACGCTCCTCGCGTAAAGGAACGCGCGTCACAGCTTTGCCCAGCCGGATACGTCCGGGAGGTCGATTTCGTCGTCCACGCGAGAGGATGACACGCGGGTCATGGAGCCGGAGAGCCACACGAAGAACTCTCTGAAGGCGAGGCCATTCAGAGGGAGGGCACCGCGCGTCCCCAAGCGGTTCAGCTCATCCATGTTCGCGCCTTCCACGCCCACGCCGAAGAATGCCAACTGCTTGGCATCCTCAGCTCGACGGATACTTTCGGCCGCCGCCGCCATCTCCTCATGGCTATCCGTGGACGCGCCGTCGGTTATCAGCACGATCCAGGGGCGGTAGTAGGATATGCCGCCGTCTCTGTACGCCTGCTTTCGCTGTTCTACGATACTTATGGCGAAGTTGATACCCTTTGCCGTACTGGTCACTCCCTCGGTTCCCAGTTCGGGCGTCGTGAGAGCGTCAACGGTGGCGAAGTCCTGCACGAGTTGGACTTTGGTGTTGAACGACACTATGGCAGTCTCCACGCGCAGAGAGGCCAGCGGGTCGTTCTCGAGCTCATCCTTGAATGCCTTGATCCCTTCGTTGAGGGCGTCGATTCGCGGCCCGTGCATGGAGCCGGACGTGTCCAGCAGCAGAACGCAGGCGCACCTGGGTTCGGGATTGTCGGTGAACTCGACAAGGTCTTCGAGGTAGAGCTCGTCGCTTTCGTGAGTGCGGTCAATCTCTTCGGTGGCCAATGTGGGTCTCCTTTGAGTCTCTCGTCTAACCTTAGAGCTTTGCCCAAAATCGGCGCGTGTCACAGTTGGGCCAATCGTATCACCTCGCTACACGCGACGCAATTCAACCCAAGATACGGAACCTGTGTCAGTGTGGTAGGCGTCGAATTTAACGCGATGGGGCAAGGACACAAAGGGGTAAGGATTGCTCGATATTCAACTCCGGCGGGCGAGACGCCCGCGCTCCCAAGTGGGACCCGGCGATTTGACGCTGGCATTGGGGCGTTGGGGGGCGCTGGGGCTATGGGTCAGGGGGCTCGTCGCCGTCTTCGCCTTGGTCGCCGTCTTCGGAGTGGGAGGGGTAGGTCTCCTTGTGCTTCCGCCGCCGGCGTTCTTCGATTTCGGGCCACTGCTTTTGGCGTTCGAGCCGCAGCCTGACCTCGGCCAAGAACGAGGCGGCTTCCTCTGCCGCTACCTCGGGAGGCATAACGTAGTCGTCGGGGGGCATGTATTTGGATAAGTCTATCGGGCGCGCGTTTGGGTCGGGGGTCAGTTCGCCCGCGTCCTTCATGCGTTGGACCTCGGCGCGGGCCGCGGCCAGCTTGACGGGGTCGAGGTATTTGACGGGGCGGCGGTAGGGTTTCTTCTCGTCGGGCTCGGGCCGGGTGAACGCTCGGCCGGTTCCGAGTATTCGGTCGATCAGGATACGGACAGCCCTGACGCGGTGGTATGGGGTGACTCTTGGGTAGTCTTCGGAGCGGGCGATTTCTTCGAGCGCCTCGCGGATGGTCTGTCCGTTGTTGGTGATTTCGAGGATGTGGGTTTGGATGGTGAAGTGGATAGTGGATGGTGGAGAGTTTTTAGTGGATTGTGGCGAGTTGGTAGTTGGGGCCTGGCCTAGGGCCTGGTCCAGGGTGTCTTTGATTTGGGTTACGGGTCGGGGGTTGGCGGGGGGCACCGAGGGCGATTCGCGAATCGCCCCTACGTCGTTGTTGTCGTTGTCGTTGGTTTCGGGGGTTGGGGCCGGGGCCGGGTTGGGGTCGAGTTGCTTGGGGGCTTTGCCGAAGCCTCTGTCGGCCAGGATGGTGGCGGCCGTGATGCGGTCGTTGGTGGTGGCGTTCTCATCGTTGCCTTGGGCGATGTCGTGTAGGATCTCGATGAGTTCGAGACCGTTGTTGGTGTCCTCGAGGATGGCGTCGGCGAAGTCGAGGGCGGGGTTTTGGGTCTGTTGGGTTGTGGTGGTCATTGGTTCTTCAATAAGAAGGATAGTACATAGGTTTGGCGGATGTCAAGGGTCAGAATCAGGATTTACGGGATTGGGGGATTTTCAGGATGGGTTGGTTGGTGGATATAGGTTGTCCACGAAGGGCGCTAAGGGCGCGAAGTGGTTATTGTGGCTGTCTTGGTCGGCGTTCAGGGATTTTAGATTCTTCGTCGCTGCGCTCCTCAGAATGACAGAGGGGGCGGCTCGGAATGACAGAGGGCGGGCGGGATGGCGGTGGGGGCGGATATAGGTTGTCCACGAAGGGCACTAAGGGCGCGAAGTGGTTGTTGTGGGTGTCTTGGCTGGCGTTCGGGGATTTTAGGCGCGGCGCTGCCTCAGCGTGGACCAGACTTCTTCAGGGCTGACGCCTACGGCGGACATGAGCGCGAGGGAGTGGTATAGAAGGTCGGCCATTTCGGAGGCTACGGCGCCGCGGTCTGCCTTCACGCCCGCTATGGCAACCTCTCCGGCCTCTTCTATGACCTTCTGGGCGATCCGGTCGGGGCCTTCGCTGAACAGCCTTGTGGTGTAGCTGCCGTCGGGCATCTCCTCTTTGCGGTCCTGGATTACGGAGAACAGCTCTTCGAGGATCCCGGGGCCTTTGTCCGGCGACTCGAACTGGGGCATCTCGTCGAACGGGGTGAAGAAACAGGTGGGGCTGCCGGTGTGACAGATCGGGCCATCGGGAATCACTTTGAATAGGATAACGTCGCCGTCGCAGTCCACCGACGCCGACCTGATCCTCATGTAGTTGCCGGAGACTTCGCCCTTGTGCCACAGGTCTGAGCGGCTTCGGCTGTAGAACCAGACCTCGCCGCCTTCCAGAGTACGCTTTATCGCGCCCGGGCTGACGTAGCCGAGCATTATCACCTCGCCGGTCTCCTCGTGCTGGCATATCGCCGGGGCCAGTCCCTTGTCGTCGAGCAGTACGGTTGGCATGGTTCTCCTCTGTTTCACTATCACATATCAGGGTCTTTCAATTGTCTTATTCTGACATACTGAGCCTAGTCGAGGATTTTAGATTCTTCGCCTACGGCTCAGAATGACATGGTGGGGAAACGGCTCAGAATGACATGGCTGGGAAACGTCTCAAGTGGCATGATAATCGAAAGGCCCTATTTCATTCGACGGGCCGCATTGGCACGTTGTTATTATGCAAGAAATCTTTGATGTCCTGCACGCGGTAGGTACCGAAATGGAACACGCTGGCGGCGAGGACGGCGTCGGCTTTGCCGTACTCCAACGCCTCCAGGAAGTGGCCGGGCGTACCGGCGCCGCCGCTGGCTATCACGGGAATCGTGACCGCTTCCGAGATCTGCCGAATCATTTCGAGGTCGTAGCCGGTCTGGTGGCCGTCGGTGTCCATGCTGGTGACGAGAAGCTCGCCCGCGCCAAGCTCGGCTGCCCGTTCGGCCCACTTGAGCGCGTCGATTCCGGTTGGGTTACGGCCTCCGTGGGTATAGACCTCCCAACGCGACCCGTCGTCCAGGGAAAGGGATGGGTCTTCAGAGCGGACCGCGCGGTCGGACGGCCTGACGGCGGTGGCGTCGATGGCGACGACGATGCATTGCGCTCCGAAGTGGTCCGACGCCTCTCGGACTAGCTCCGGGTTCTGTACCGCCGCCGTGTTCAGGGAGATCTTATCCGCGCCCGCTTCGAGCATCCGGCGCACGTCGGCGACGCTCCGCATTCCGCCGCCGACGGTAAATGGAATGAACAGGGTGTCCGCCACCTCTCTGACTATGTTGACCATGATGTCCCTGGAGTCGGAACTGGCGGTGATGTCGAGCAGGACAAGCTCGTCCGCGCCTTCGGCGTCGTAGTAGGAGGATAGCTGGACGGGGTCTCCGGCGTCTCTTATCTCGATAAAGCTGACGCCTTTGACGACGCGGCCTGCGTCCACGTCGAGGCAGGGTATGATTCTCTTGGTCAGCATCTGTTGTCCATTTCGGCAGCCGTCTGAAGGGCTTCTGCGAGGTCTATGTCGCCGGTGTAGAGCGCCTTACCTATGACGACTCCGCCGACGCCGGTCTTAGCAAGCCGTCGAACGTGCTCGACGGACGCGACGCCGCCGGCGGCTATCACTCCCCTGCCCGCTACCTCGGCAAGGTCTCTCATAAGCCGGTAGTCAGGACCGTCGAGCGTGCCGTCTTTGGCTATGTCGGTACACAGGAAGGTCTTGACGCCCGCGTGCGACATTCGGCGGAGGAGGTCGGTCGCTCGTATGCGGCTCTCGGACGTCCATCCAGAGACCGAGACGCAGCCGTCGCGCGAGTCCACGGCGACGACGACCGCATCTTCTCCGAACTCTGAGCGGGCGGATACAACGACTTCGGGCTCACGGACGGCGACGGTGCCCAGCATCACGCGCCGGACGCCGGACTCGATGACCGCCCTTGCCGCGTCGATGCTCCGCACGCCGCCGCCCATCTGAATCGGGACGGAGACGGTAGAAGCGATGCGGCCTACGACATCCAGGTTGGCGGGCGCTCCGAGTCTCGCGCCATCGAGGTCAACGACGTGTATTCGGGACGCGCCGAGGCTCTCCCAGCGCAGCGCAACCTCGACCGGATCGTCGGAGTAAACGGTCTGCTTGGAGTAGTCTCCCTGCACCAGCCGGACGCATCGCCCGTCAATCAGGTCTATGGCTGGGATTACTTCCAACTCAGCCTCCGGTCCTACGAACAGCGGACGTACCGCACGAAGTTTTCATATATCTTGAGTCCGACACGTCCGCTCTTTTCGGGGTGGAACTGGACGGCGACGACGGAGTCCCAGGCCGCCGCGCTGCAGAACTCGACGCCGTAGTCGGTGGTTCCGACGACCAGCGAGCGGTCTTCGGGGTCGGCGTAGTAGCTGTGGACGAAGTAGAAGTGCGAGTCGTCGGCCACGTCCTCGAAGACAGGGTGCTCGCCCTTCCAGCTTACCTGGTTCCAGCCCATGTGGGGAATCTTACGTCCCTCGGGAAGCCGCCTGCACGTCCCGCGTATGACGCCGAGGCACGGCTCGTCGCCTTCGTCCGAGGAGTCGAGCAGGAGTTGGAGTCCCAGGCAGACGCCGAGAAAGGGCCTGCCGCTCGAAATGTAGTCACGAAGCGGGTCGATCAGTCCGCGTTCCCGCAGATGCCGCATGGACGAATCGCAAGCGCCCTGTCCGGGGACGACGAGGCCGTCGGCGGACGGGATGCGGTCGGGGGACGAGGTTATCTCGACGCGGGCGCCGAATCTTTCGAGCGCCCTCCGGACGCTGCGCAGGTTGCCCGCGTCGTAATCGACGATCATGACTGTCGGGGCTTGTGTCATCGGTCTGCCGACTCCGGCTTTTGGCCCGTGACTATCTCGAACGGGAGATGGCGGTCTTCGTACCTGGCGAGCATGAAGAGAAGGTCGGACAGCCTGTTGACATACGCCATGACGTGGGAGTTGGGCAGCAGGCCCTCGCGCCGCATTTCGACAATCCGACGCTCGGCCTCTCGCACCTGGGTCCGGGCGACGTCGAGCGCGGCTGAGCCGGGAGACGCGCCGGGAATTATGAAGTTGGGCGGGAGTCGAACGTCTTGGGCGAGGTCGTCTATGAGGCTTTCGAGTCGGGAGACGTGATCTGCCGTGATGGTGCGGAAGGTCTTCACGAGGTGATCGCGGTTGGACAGGTCGGTGGCAAGTTCAGCGCCTATCATGAACATCTCGCGCTGTACGTCCAGGAGGATTTCTCTCACCCTGCTCTCGGTCGTCATGGCTCTGGCAAGTCCGATGGCGGAGACGGCGTGATCGGCGGCGCCGTAGGTCTCGGTACGCACGTCGGTCTTGGGCACTCTTCCGCCGAAGAGCAGGCCGGTCTCTCCGCCGTCTCCGGACCTTGTGTAGATGTTCAATGCGCCGTCCTCCGACGGGTATTATGAGAGGATTGCAAAGGTCTTGCTGCCTGCTACCTATTACATGGCAGTGGGAGGTATCGAACTTAATCACCCTCACCCCAACCCTCTCCCTCAAGGGAGAGGGGGCTTTTGCAATTGTCTCACATTATAGCAATAGAGGGCGATGCGATGGGATGGGATGCGGATGCGGGGTCAGGGCAACCGCATTTCACTCAATGCCAGCTTTGGCAAAGCCTCCCAACTTCCCCTCTGGACTCCGGCCTCCGCCGGAGTGACGATGGACGATGCGCCTTCCAAGTCTAAATGCGATTGCCCTAGATGCGGGGTACAGATAATGAGCAAGGGCGGGCCTGAAACCCGCCCCCGCTTTTGGCGAACCCCGCAACGCGGTTAGCCTGTCTTGACCTCCAGCCGCTTGGCCTTCCTGGCCTCCTGCTTGGGGACGGCGATCTTCAGGACGCCGTTGTCGTAACTCGGCTGGGCCTTGTCGGCGTCCGCCGTGTCGGGCAGACGCAGCGCCCGGCGGAATCGCCCTACCCTGCGCTCTCGCAGGAGATAGTTGGGCTCGTTCACCTCGGAGTCCGAGGCGACCTCACCCTCGATGGTGAGCAGGCCGTCTTCGAGCGTGACGCTGATGTCCTCCGGCTTGAGGCCGGGCGTCGATGCGCGGATCACGATGTCGTCGCCCTCCTGGGTGACGTCGACCGGGATGCTCCACGGTCGGTCATCGTATCCCACCGCCCGTCCGCGCTCGTCGAAGAGCCGGTTGAACACGCGGTCCATGCGCCTGATGTCTGCGAAAGGGTCCCATCTCTGAAGTACCATTGTCTGCACCTCCTGTGCTGTGATTTTTGGTCTCGCCGGGCCGCTCGACCCGACATCTATGAACATAGTGTAGCGGCGATTGGAGTGGTTGTCAAATAACATATACCAATTGCTATAACTTATGTGGAGCGATACGGCACATCTGCTATAATTCTGGTACAGCAAGTTATCGGGCGCTACGGTATCGCATGGCCAGCTACTATTCCATCCTAGGCGTCGAGAAGGACGCCGACTCGAAAGAGATCCGCCAAGCCTTCAGAAAGAAGGCGCGGAGCTATCACCCCGACTTGAACCCGGGCAACCGGCAGGCCGAGACCAAGTTCAAGGAGATCAACGAAGCATACGAGGTTTTGTCCGATCCGGACAGCCGGAGGAAGTACGACACATACGGGGACCAGTGGAAGCAGGCGGACCAGATCGAGGCTCAGCGTCGGGCGTCGAGGTCTCCGTTCGGATTCGGGGGGTCGGGCCGGAGTCGGACGGCCTACGAGGGCGATATATTCGGCGGACTGGAGGACATCTTCGGCGACTTGGGCGGATTTGGCCGCTCCACGTATGCCGGGACGGTTCGCACAGAGGCGGCGGTCACGGTGTCGTTGGCTGAAGCCTACTCGGGAACCACGGTCAACGCGAATCTGTCCATGCAGGGCAGGTCGCGGCGTTTCGAGGTTGACATCCCTCCCGGGGTCGATAACGGCAGCACGGTTCGAGTAGTCCCGGAGCGCGGCACGGAGCTGCTCTTCAGGGTGACGGTTACGCCGGACCCTCGTTTCAGGCGGGACGGCATGGATGTCTATACGGACGCGAACCTGCCGTTCGAGGACGCGATTTTGGGCGGCGAGGTTGAGGCGCAGACCATAGACGGTCGGCGGATCCGGGTAACGATCCCGGAGAACACGCAGAACGGGCAGAATATCCGGCTCAGGGGCCAGGGTATGCCGAGGCTGGGGTCGCCGGACACGCGGGGGGACTTGTACGTGACGGTCCGGCCGGTGATGCCCGGTCATCTCACCGACGAGGAGAGGGAGCTACTGTCGAAGTTCAAGAAGCTGCGGTCAGATGCTGTCCCAGATTAGTAAGCGGAGGTGTCACCCTCACCCTAGCCCTCTCCCTCAAGGGAGAGGGGAACTTTCGCGATCGTGTGCGGGGGTGTCCGAGTTCAAGAAGCTGCGGTCCGGGGAGGGCTGAGGTCATGGTTATGAACGAGATATTCGACCCGAACGAGCCGGTATTCGTGATCAGCGTCGCGGCCCGGATGCTGGGCGTGCGGACGCAGACGCTGCGATACTACGAGCGGCTTGGCCTGATAGAACCGGCCAGGACACGCGGGAACCAACGAGTGTTCTCGCGCAACGACGTGGAGCGGGTTCGCAAGATCCGCACCCTGACTGACGACCTGGGCGTGAACCTGGCGGGCGTCGAGGTCATCATCGGGCTGTTGGAGCGCATCGGAGAGTTGGAGACGGAGAACGCCGCGCTACGGAGTGAGGCGGCGCGGCTGAGGGCGGCTCTGTCCGTTAGGTAGCTACTCGATCTCCACTATGGGGGCGCCGTCCATGACCTGCTGGCCGACGCTGACCAGTACGGACTTGACGACGCCGGACCAGTCGGCGCGTAGCTGCTGCTGCATCTTCATCGCTTCGAGAACGCAGACCACGTCGCCTGTCACCACCTGGTCGCCCGGCTTGACCTGAATCGACAGTATCGTTCCGGGCATCGGCGCAGAGAAGACTTTGTTCGGGTCGGGCGGACTCTCCACCACGGCGCCCTCGGGTCTATCGACCACCGTCGGCGCAGGGACTTCACGGGCCGGGGCGGGCTTGCTCCGAGTCGTGGGCGGCTGAGTCCGGGTCTCACGGTCGTTGGATGTCCCGACCGCGTCCCCAACCTCCACGTCTATTACGTGACCGTCCACCAGCGCCCTGACCGGACGCTGGGTGAGGTCGTACACCTCGACGGTGTACCACTTGCCTTCGACCTTTACGCGGACTGTCTCGGTCATGTCTGGCAATGGTTCCATCTGATTCTGACAGGCGATCCGATTGTTCACCCTCACCCTAACCCTCTCCCTTGAGGGAGAGGGGATCTAGTTGGAATGCTACGAGTGGATCATCAAAACCAAGTTGAAGCGTCACTGGCTCACGTCGGGTTGACCAGGGATATGAACACGCCCGCGATTACGGCGGAGCCTATGACGCCGGCGACGTTCGGCCCCATCGCGTGGGGCAGGAGGAAGGTGCGCGGGTTCGACTGCTGACCGACGTGGTGCGAGATTCGGGCGGCCATCGGGACCGCCGACACGCCCGCCGACCCTATCAGCGGGTTTATCTTCTCCTTGAGGAATAGGTTCATGATCTTGGCGAACAGCAGGCCGCCCATCGTTCCGGCCGCGAAGGCGACGAGTCCGAGTCCGAGAATCAGCAGAGTGTCCAATTGGAATACCCGCTCGGCGGATAGCTGGGTGCCGATGGTTAGCATGAGGAAGATGGTGGCGACGTTGAGGACCTCGTTGGAAGCCGCCGACGTTAGACGAGGGACGACGCCGCTCTCTCTGAACAGGTTGCCGATCATGAACATGGCGATCAGCGGCGCGGACCTGGGAACTATTAGGATGATGACGATCATGGCGATCGTCGGGAACAGCAGCTTTTCGAGTCGGGACACCTCTCTCGGCGGCGCCATCTCTATGGCGCGCTCCTTCTTCGTGGTCAGGAGTTTCATCAGCGGCGGCTGTATGAAGGCGACCGCCGCCATGTACGAATACGCGATGACGGCGGTTATGCCGAGTATCTCAGGCGCGAGTCGCGCGGTGAGGAAGATCGTCGTCGGGCCGTCGGCTCCGCCGATTATGCCGATGGACGCGGCCTCGGAAAGCTCGAACACTCCCGTAGCCAGCGCGCCCCAGAAGGCGACGAATATGCCGACCTGCGCCGCCGCTCCCAGCAGCAGCGTCTTCGGATTGGATATGAGCGGCCCGAAGTCGGTGAGCGCGCCGAGTCCGAGGAAGATGATCGGCGGCAGGATGTTCCAGAACGAAAGCCCGTAGTGGAAGATCAACCCGAACAGCCCGGACTCCTGGAAGCCCGTCCCTTCGAGCGGCGACACCAGCAGACCGGTCAGGGGCAGGTTGGCGATGATGACACCGAGGCCGATGGGCAGAAGCTCGTAAGGCTCCATGTCCCGCGCCACCGCTAGGTAGATGAAGACCAAACCCAGCGCGATCATCAGGCCCTCGCCTGGGCCTATCGCGCTGAATCCGGTGGACCGGAGGAAGTCCAGTAGCTCGTTCAAATGCGCTCGGACCTTCCTCTCTATTCCTCTGCCCTATCGTCGGTCAGGCCGAGACGTGGGCGGGAGTGTATGAGTGCGGTCACGGCCGCGGACGCCGCGGCGGCTCGGTTGCGCATCTCCGGATCGGGAGGGTCTTCGGCGGGCGGGTCGTTTCGGCCTGCCCACTTTCCCACGAGCCATGTAATCAACCTGATAACGAAGACGGACGCCAACAGCAGCATCAGCACCACGAACGCGGTACCGATTCCGATTCCGGTCAGTATAAGGGCGTCGGGCTGTTCCAATGGACGACCTCCACAGATGACGTTGGAGATTCTACACCCCTTGACCGCCTGTTGTCAGTGCTTGAGATTTGACCGGCTGCGGTGTTGAGCCTAGAATCGTGTGGCTAAGGAGACGCCGCAGTGACAATGTTCAGATTCACCATCCGCGCCGCGCTGCTCGACGGCAGCATATACGAAGAGCTCAGGGAGCGTCGGGAGACGACGTTCCACGCGCTGCTGTCCGTGCTGATTGGGGCGCTCGGATTCGGACTGGGCGTCTGGTACGCGCAATCAGGCCCAGAGACCGCTGCCGATAGGAACTACAGCCTCTTCGTCGCGATCTCGACAACGTTCACGGGTTGGTTCTTGTGGGCGGTGTTCGTCTGGCTGTTGGTCAAGCTGCTGTTCGGCGTCGAAGCCGGGTTCCGAGCGACCGTGCGCTGCATCGGAGTATGTTACGCTCCCCTTGCGCTCTGGCTACTGCTCGACGTTGCGATTCTTGGGTCCGTCGCGCTGGTCGCGGGTCTGGGCTGGCCTCTGGCGGCGGCCACAGTCGCGGTCAAGCACGGCCATGGCGTCGATTGGTGGAAGGCCGTCATAGCGACCGCCGTCGGCTGGTTCTGGGGACTGTTCATTCTTCCGCTCTGGTTCGTGTTCTTCCCTCTAGCCGGGACGCAGTGACCTACCTCGGTGGATGCTCAGACGCCCGAATCCGGACTAGACGATTGGGAAAGTCCCGGGCCGGCAACGACGTTGAACCTGATCGAACGCTCCTCCTGCCGGTTTACGCGGGCGGTGATGACATAGGTACCCAGACTCTCGAACGCCGCCTCGACGTTCACGACCAGTTGCGTAATCTGAGGCTGCCCTTGGGGAATGCCGGGCGGCCTGCCGACCTCAAGCTCGCCCTCCACGCTGGCGACCGAGCCTCCGCCATCGTCGTTCAGGTCGAGTTGGAACGTGTGCCGCCTGTTGGTCTCGTGCCACGGCACCCGAAACGCCAGAGCGACGGCCAGATTTCGGCGGGCCGGGAGCGAATTGACCGTCAGGCGGTCCCAACCTCCGCCGAGCAGATACAGCTTTCCTCCGGTCACTTCCGCGGCGTCGGCCAGGATCAGCCACTCTACGCTGATCCGAGTATCGATGATCTGGTCGATTTCTTGCATCCCTCACCTCGTTGTACTACTATGGTATGACTGAGTTTACAATGTAGTCTGACGTAGGCGGATTGTCAATTGGGAGTTGAATCTGATGACACAGGAAGTTGACACAAACCGTCCGGAAGATACCGGGGACGACTGGGATCTCGAATCAGCCGAGAGGCGGCCAGCGGTAAAGCGCGGCAGCGTTGTGGTTTCAGTCCGGCTGCACAGCGATGACTTCGACAGGATCGCTCGGAAGGCCGAGGCTGCCGGCATCCCCACTTCAACATTTCTGAGAAATGCGGCCTTGGAAAAGGTGACCGGGAAGCGTGAGTCCAGCGCTGCGTACTGGAATGGCGGAGCGGCGGCAAACTTCACGACCAGCGCAATGTTCGGACACACCACCAGCGCGGACCTGGAAGCTATCGTATCGGAGTAAGACCCACTCGCTGGTCGAGGCTTCTCTCCTCAGAGGCTGTGTCAGATTGGTAGGTGGATGGGTATTCACCCTCACCCTAACCCTCTCCCTTGGAGGCTGTCTCATAAGTAGGCTGCCGCATTGAAAAGAGAGAGGCACAGGAGTAAGTTTGTGTTGTCGTATTTGCGGAAGGAGTAGAGGAATGCCATTTCGGGACTTCAATCGGGAACAGGGGTGGCTTCTGCCGCCTGCGCGTCATCCGGACACCGCGTGCTCATGCCAGACACCCATAAGCGCAGGCGCCGCTCTCCATACCACAAGGACCACTTCACATACGACTCCCAGACAGACACGTATCTATGCCCGAATAATCAACGACTCACATACAAGGACACGTCCAGACACGCGAACGGCTACAGAATCAGACGCTACAGGGCCGAAGGCGCGCTCTGCCGCGCCTGTCCTGCCTTTGGAGAATGCACCACCTCCAATAACGGTCGTTCCATAAGAATCAGCGAATATGAACCGGAGTTGAGACGACACAGAGAGTTGATGTCTACTGAGTCTGCCAAGTCGGTCTACAAGCGGCGTCAGGGTCTGGTCGAGCCTGTGTTCGGCCTCCTCAAGGAGTACCACGGCGCCAGGCGCTTCCTGCTGCGAGGTCGCGAGAACGTCCTTGCCGAGTGGCGTCTGCTGGCCGCGGCGTTCAACCTCAAGAGTCTCCACAAGGTGTGGAGCGCTGCCACGCTGCCGAATTAGCCTCAAATCGGCCCGCCACGGCTACATCCACGCTGTCTGAAGGCGCCATCGAAGCCACATGCAGCCACATGATGCTACGGCTGACGGCCCGTCCACGCCACGCTACTCGCCGACTCCATCCAGTTTACCGATCAGCACACGTCACATGCCCCACCCTGCCTTCAATCTCTGCACACCTCGTGAAACTATGAGACAGCGCCTCCTCAAGGGAGAGGGGGTTTTGGGCGGTTGGGGCGGGGCCTAGGGCCTGGTCCAGGGTGTCTTTGATTTGGGTTACGGGTCGGGGGTTGGCGGCGTCGGGCCGGGGATTGTCTGAACTGTGATTTTTGTGATTATCGGATTTCGCTGATTCGGTGGCGGTGACGGCGGTCTGCCTGGGGCATTTGCCCAAGCCTCTGTCGGCTAGGATGGTGGCGGCGGCGATGCGGTCGTTGGCGGTGGCCTTCTGGTCGTTGCCCTGGGCGATGTCGTGTAGGATCTCGATGAGTTCGAGACCGTTGTCGGTTTCCTCGCGGATGGCGTCGGCGAAGTCGAGGGCGGGGTTCGATGGGGTCTGTTGGGTTGTGGTGGTCATTGGTGGGTAGTGGATAGTGGCGAGTGCATAATGGACTGTTGTTCTCAGTGATAGGGTACGTTAGAGCGGATGTCAAGGGTCAGAAGCAGGATTTACGGGATTGGGGGATATTCAGGATGGGGTTGATGATGGGGGGTGTCGATGCCCGCCACCGCCGCCGCGTTGCAGCGCTGGAACAGTACGACCAGCCTGAGCGTGGGAAGTCATCGGCTACGCCCTCCTCCGAGTCTTGGCGCGGCCAACGCCGGGAAACGTGCCGCCGCGGCGTTGCGCGCGTACTCGATCGTCCAACTAGCCAATAGGACCCCGCATACGGCCAAGAATGGACCCATTGCTACCGCGTAGCGCGTCGCCATTATGCCAAATAGACCAGCAGTCAGAAGATGTGTGTGGATGGCCAGACAGCATACGGCGGCAACGACCAATCTAGCGTCCGGGTCGCCGTGCCTAAGTCGCTGCCACGCTGCCAATCCCACTGCCAGCGTCGAGATTAGCAGTCCTGTAGCCATCAGGCTAGACGACAACCGCTGTATGGGACTCAGAGGATCGGCGCTACGGGAAAACCCATTGGGCACAAGGGGATTTGGTTCCGCGTTCTCAATGTAGGTTTGATATTCCTCGTAGATTGCGGGGGTGACGTATGCCCGAGACCAAAGCCCGAAATAGTGTGTGAGCGCGTTGCCTATCCATGCGAGCGGCGCGTTTAGCATCGCGGTACGTCCTACTTGAGCGAAAACGTCTGATTGACTAATCCCTCGTTGACGCTCTATCTCGTTTATCTCAGAGTCAAGTTCACGCCACCATTGTACCTCCCCCTCGAAGTTAGATAGCAACGTGACTTGGGCATAGTGGCTAGGCGCGTCGGCGATCAATTCCCGCGCGGGCGCGGTCACTAGACGGCCCGTGGCTGCGAGACGCGCCAACTCGGGGTCGGACAGCGACGGCTCCGATTCGACCATCAGCGCCTTGGCGAACAGGTGACGGTCGGCAAGGCTTGGACGAGACGAGGACTCGTGATACGCATGCCACAGCGTGTTCTCGACTATCAGACAGAGGGCGATAGGCGCTATCACAGCCACCGCGAGGACTACGCGCCGCCCGTCAAGGCGTCTCCAAATGAGCCAAAACAGAACGGGCCAGATTATCAGCAGGCTGACGCCCGCCGGTCGAACCGTTATAGCCAGGCCGCATGACAGCGCCGCGGACACAGTCCATCCCCACAGTCCATCCCTCGATGACGTCAAGGCAGAGAAGCCTATCAGCAAGCACAATAAGGAGATGAAAAGAGATTCGGTCATCACTGCGCTATGAAAACTGGCAATCTGAGGGTGCAGAATCAGCGCAGCAACCGGCGCAAGCGCAAAGAGGGCGGAGCCAAAAGCGCGGTATAGACTCCAGCCCAGAAAGGCGAACGTCCCCGCCGCTATGACCAACTGCGCCTTCGCAACCGCGTCCACCGTTCCGAAAACGGCTGTGACCAGATCTAAAAATATGGGATAGGTCGCCGTTCGGAGTGAGTTGAAATCCAGATAACTGCCGCTGTCAGTGACTGTCTCCACCGGATTGGACCAGTGATACGCCACATAGCCGACGGCCAGCAGGGCCAATATCCACGGGAAGGCCGCATCCAGAGACTTGGGGCGGCTGAGGTATCTCGTCACGTCCATCGACTGGATCACGCTCCAAACCAAAACTTCACGGCGTATAATAGCCGCGAGCGAACGATGATTCAAGATTGGGAAGCCGCGCGGCATGGCCGGCAATCGCTCCGTCCCATCCGCTATAATCTACGCATGGTGAAAGCAGGAAAATCAGGATTTAGGGCGATTCCCTCGGTCAACGAGGCGCTGGGCCAGCCGGATGTCGGTACCCTTGTGGAGCGTTATTCGCACGAGGCGGTGGTCGGACTGGTACGCGACGCGCTGAGCGATGCGCGGGCGGAGGTCGCGAGAGGTTCCGAGCCGCCCTCGGCGGTGGATATTGCGCGCTCGGTATGCGCGCGGGCCGACTTGGCATGGCGCCGCTGGCCGCGCCGGGCGGTGAACGCGACGGGGGTTATACTGCATACGAATTTGGGTCGGGCGCCGTTGAGCCGCGAGAGTCTCGAGGCGGTGGAGGAGGCGGGTTCGGGATACAGCGACTTGGAGTTGGACCTTGAGACGGGCAAGCGAGGGTCGAGGCAGGCGCGGGTGTCGGAGCTTGTATGCAGGGCGACGGGGGCCGAGGCCGCGCTGGTGGTGAACAACAACGCATCGGCGGTGATGCTCGGACTCGCGGCGGCGGCGGCTGGCAAGGAGGTCATCGTCTCGCGCGGGGAGGCGGTGGAGATCGGCGGCGGGTTCAGGATTCCGGACGTGCTGAGACAGTCGGGGGCCACGCTGGTTGAGGTCGGGACGACGAACCGCACTTACGTCGAGGACTTCAGGCGGGCGATCACGGAGAATACGGGGGCGATTTTGGCGGTCCACGCCTCGAATTTCAAGGTAATGGGCTTCACGCACGCGCCGACTATTCAAGAGTTGGTCGCCGCGGGCGACGACCTGGGAGTTCCGGTTCTGCACGACCTGGGGAGCGGCTGCCTGCTGGATACACGTCCGTATGGGCTGGCCCCGGAGCCTAGGCCGCAGGAGAGCCTTGCCGCCGGGATCGCGCTGGGGTTCTTCTCGGGGGACAAGCTGCTGGGAGGTCCGCAGGCGGGAATCATCGTCGGCAAGCGCGAGTACGTGGATATGGCGGCGCGTCACCCGCTGGCGCGGGCGGTGAGAATAGACAAGCTGAGCCTGGCGGCGCTGTCGGCGACGATGCTGCACTACGTTCACGGTCAGGCGACGGAGAAGATTCCGGTGTGGCGGATGATCTCCGCGCGTGTCGAGGAACTGGCGGCGAGGGCGGAAGCGTGGCGCGACGATGCTTGGGAGTGGGCGTCGGTGGTCGAGTCGAGGTCGGCGATCGGCGGCGGGAGTCTTCCGGGCGAGACGCTGCCATCGGCTGCGCTTCGTATCGACTGCGCCACGCTGGGCGTGGGGCCGGATGACGTACTGGGGCGGCTGAGGTCGGGCGAGGATGCGGTCATCGGACGGATAGAGGACGGCCGGGTACTGCTGGATCCGCGGACGGCGTTGCCGGATGAGGATGAGGCGGTGGCGCGCGCGGTTCGGGGTCTAGTGGACTGAAATCTTTGAAATGACGCTTTTCGACCACAGCGCAGAAGACAGCCTGCGAACGGCGGCGCCGCTCGCGGAGCGGATGCGTCCGAGAAGCGTCGAGGAGTTGGCGGGGCAGGAGCACGTCATCGGGCCGGGCACGGTGCTGCGGCGGTCGCTAGAGTCGGGGCACGTGCCGTCGCTGATCTTGTGGGGGCCGCCGGGAACGGGGAAGACGACGCTGGCGTCGCTGATAGCGTCGAGGGTCGATGCCCACTTCGAGCGGATCAGCGCGGTGGCGTCCGGGGTCGCGGACCTGCGCCGCGTCGTGTCCGAAGCGCGGGACAGGCTGGGAATGCACGGACGGCGGACTGTGCTGTTCATCGACGAGATACACAGGTTCAGCAAGTCTCAGCAGGACGTGATCCTGCCGCACGTCGAGAACGGGACGGTCACGCTGATCGGGGCGACGACGGAGAACCCGTCTTTCGAGGTCATCTCTCCCCTGCTCTCCCGCGCGCGGGTCTATGTGCTCAATGCGCTCACGCCGGAGCAGATCGACGGGATACTCGACTCGGCGATGTCTGACGGCGAGCGCGGACTGGGACTTCTGAAGCCGGCGCTGGACGGGGACGCTAGGGCCGCGTTGGTCGGTCTGAGCAACGGAGACGCTAGGGTCGCGCTCAACACGCTGGAGCTTGCGGTACACGGCACTAACCCGGCGGCGGACGGAGAACGGGTCGTCACGGCGTCGGCGGTCGAGGATGCGATGCAGCGGAGCGCGCGGGTCTATGACAAGGGCGGAGACAGCCACTATGACACGATCTCGGCGTTCATCAAGTCGGTGAGGTCGTCGGACCCGGACGCGGCGGTTTACTGGCTCGCGCGGATGCTGAACGCGGGGGAGGACCCGATGTTCGTCGCTCGGCGGATGGTGATATTGGCGGCCGAGGACATCGGGCTGGCCGATCCGGGCGCGCTGCCTATGGCGGTGGCGGCGCACCACGCGGTGCAGTCTATCGGGATGCCGGAGGGCAGGATCCCGCTTTCTGAGGCCGCAATCTACCTCGCGACCGCGCCGAAGAGCAACAGCGCATACCTTGCGATCAACGAGGCGATGCGGGACGCGGAGCGGACGTCGAGTTTTCCGGTGCCGCTGCACCTGCGGAACGCGGTAACGTCGCTGATGAAGGACATGGGCTACGGCAAGGACTACAAGTACGTACACGACCACGAGGGGCACTTCACGCCCACGGAGAACCTGCCGCCCGGCGTGGGCAAGGACGGGTACTACGCGCCGTCGGACCAGGGTTACGAGGCGCGGGTGTCGGAACGGTTGGAGAGGTGGTGGGGCGAGCGGCGGTCAGCGGGCGGTTGAGAAGACGTCTCCAACCTGCTCCAGGACGTAGTCGATGTCCGACTCGGTCACGCCGTAGTGGGTGGCATAACGCCAGCGCTTCTGCGGTCCGCCGCCCAGCACTCCCCTGCCGGAGAGCTCTTCGGACAGGTCGGCCCTGTCTTCGCGCTCGACCTCGAAGAAGACGAGGTTGGTCGGAGATGCGTCGGGGTCTATGTCGATGCAGGGTATCTCAGCGAGTCCCTCGGCGAGCTTTCGGGCGTTGGCGTGGTCTTCGGCGAGACGGTCGACCATGGTGTCGAGGGCGATTATTCCGGCGGCTGCCAGGACGCCAGCCTGCCTCATGCCGCCGCCGACGACCTTGCGCCACCGTCGGGCACGCTCGATGAAGTCCTCTGAGCCGACTATGACCGAGCCCACCGGGCAGCTAAGACCCTTGGACAGGCAGAAGGTGATCGAGTCGGCGTCGCGGGCGAGTTCCGATGCCGGAGCCTCAAGGGCGACGGCGGCGTTGAAGATGCGCGCGCCGTCAACGTGCATGGGCAGGCCGTTCTGCTTCGCCACGGCGGAGATGGCGGCTACGTCGGACTGGGACAGCACGCCTCCGCCGCACAGGTTCTGCGTGTTCTCGATGCAGACTAGAGCGGTGCGGGGGGCGTGAGGGTCGTCGGGTCGGACCGCGTTCCTGACGTCGTCGGGGTCGAGCATACCGCGGTCGTCGTTGGGGACGGTGTGGTATGAGATGCCGCCGAGAACCGAGGCTCCGGCGGCCTCTGACCTGAAGATGTGCGCCTTGTCTCCGAGGATTATCTCGTCGCCGCGCTGGGTGTGGGCCAGGACGGAGACGAGGTTGCCCATGGTGCCGCTGGCTACGAATACGGCGGCCTGCTTGCCGAGCCTTTGCGCGGCCATGGACTCCAGCTTGTTGACCTGGGGGTCTTCGCCGTACACGTCATCGCCCAGTTCGGCGTCGTACATCGCCCTTCGCATCTCGTCGGAGGGCTGGGTCACGGTGTCGCTTCGTAGATCGACGAGTCGCATGTGATTGCTCCTTGATGTGTATCCGCTTATGAACAGAGTTAGTAGGCTCAAGCGATTCTACCAATCCGCCTTGTCAAATCGCCACAGGCTGACCTACCATTGAGCCGTCAGCAGGACAACCAAGCGCCGGTCGGCCCGAATTGGCAACGCAGATCGCAGTGGAGATACAGAGTGGAAGCCTCCTCCTGGAGGGGCTGCTGGACCTTCCCGATTCAGGGGATTCCAAGTGTCCGGGCGTTGTGGTGTGCCATCCACACCCCAGATATGGCGGAGACATGTACAACAGCGTCGTCGAGGGGTTGGCGGCTGATCTATCGAGGCGAGGGTTCGGAGTTCTCAGATTCAACTTTCGCGGCGTCGGATTCAGCGACGGCGAGTTCGGATGGGGAACCGGAGAGAGTGAGGACGCCATAGCCGCAACGGATCACATCTCTCTGGTCGAACAGATAGACTCCAGCCGCATAGGGATAGCCGGGTACAGCTTCGGGGCGGCTGTGGCGATACAGGCCGCGATGGACTCGACGGTAGTCCAGGCCGTGGCCTCAATCGCGTGTCCGGCGGCGCAGCTTCGCGCCCTCAGCGGACTTGAGATACTTCAGCCCAAGCTGCTTCTGCAGGGGGACACCGACCACGATTTTCCGATAGACCAGTTCAGGTTCCTGGCGAAGCGGTTTTCCAATCCGTGCGAGAGCGCGGTCATCGGTGGGGGCGACCATTTCTTCAGGGGCCTCGAAACGACGGTGGGGAGCGAGGTCGGCGGGTTCTTCGAGAGGTGGTTGAGACGATAGATGATGCGACAGACCGCCGTCGGGTTCTACGTGAAGAAGCTGGAGTTGGAAGGCGTGATCGCGTCTCCATCGGACGGAGGCGCGGACTACGGCGCGGGAGTGGTGGTGTGCCACTCTCACCCGATGCTGGGCGGCGACATGGACGACGCGGTGGTGACGGCGGTCTGCCGCGCATCGGCGCGGGAGGGGATGGCAACGCTCAGGTTCAACTTCAGGGGCGTCGGAAAGAGCCAGGGAGAGTTCAGCAACGGAGAGCAGGAACACAACGACGTGAAGGCGGCGCTGAGGTTGATGAAGGCGTGGCCCGGCGTGGACGGTAGGCGCGTGGCGGTAGCGGGATACTCGGCGGGCGCGACGATCATGCTGGACGGCCTGAGGCATCTGCGGGGCGCGTCGGCTCTCGTGTTGATCGCGCCGACGCTGGGCGCGCTGAGAAACAAGCGGTTCCTGAAGGACAAGCGGCCAAAGCTGGTCGTGGCCGGGTCCGAGGACCGAGTCGCGCCATCGACTCGCATCCAGAGCATTTTGGACGAGTGCCGCGCGCCGGTCCAGTTCCACGAGATACTGGGGGCGGACCACTCGATGAGTGGGCACTTGCCGGAGGTTGGGGAGATCATCGCGGATTTCCTGGTGCGGTATGTCTAGGACAGGTTCCAGACCAGATGCAGATGCATTTGCCTTTCTCAGACTGACCTCAATTCTGGATTCCGGCCTTCGCCGGAATGACGAGAATCTAGTTGGTATCTATCAAATCTAAATGGGCAGAGTACTAGGATCAACACCAAAGGAGCGGAACGTGTCAGACAACCAAGAATTCAGGTCGGAACGCGATTCGATGGGCGAGTTCGACGTGCCCGCGGATGCCTATTACGGCGCGAACACGATGCGCGCGGTCCTGAACTTTCCGATCAGCGATTTGAGATTCGGCAGGTCGTTCATCAGGGCGATATCATCTATCAAGCTCGCCGCGGCTGAGGTCAACCGCGAACTGGGCCTGCTGGACGACGGAATCTCAGAGGCCATCGTGACTGCGGCGCGCGAGGTTGCCGAGGGCGGATTCGACGACCAGTTCGTCGTCGATATATTCCAGACCGGCTCCGGCACCTCGACCAACATGAACGCCAACGAGGTTATCTCCAACAGGGCGATAGAGAACCTCGGCGGCGAGAAGGGCAGCCGGGCGCCGGTGCATCCGAACGACCACGTCAATACGGGACAGTCTTCCAATGACGTGATTCCGACGGCCATCCACATCGCGGCACTCGTGGCGATCCACGAAGAGCTTGTGCCAGCGCTCGAAGAGCTAAGGTCTGCACTCGACGCGAAGGCAGAGGAGTTCATGCCCATCGTGAAGACGGGACGGACTCACCTCCAGGACGCGACGCCCGTCCGGCTCGGGCAGGAGTTCGTGGGGTACGCGGGCCAGATCGAGCGATCTATCTCCCGACTACGTGAGGCTGAGGGTGAGTTGTCTGAGGTCGCGCTTGGCGGCACGGCGGTCGGAACGGGGGTCAACACGCATCCCGAATTCGCCACCAAGGTGTGCGCTCGGCTGTCGGACATGCTCGGCGTAGAGGTCAGGGAAACTACGAACCACTTCCAGGCGCAGAGCACGCTGGACAACATCGTCGCGGCGAGCGGGGCGCTGAGGACCGTCGCCGTCAGCCTGATGAAGATAAGCAACGACATTCGGTGGCTCGGCTCAGGACCTCGCGCCGGAATCGGCGAGATCATGCTGCCAGAGGTCCAGCCCGGAAGCTCGATCATGCCCGGCAAGGTGAATCCTGTGATACCCGAGTCCGTGTGCCAGGTCGCGGCGCAGGTTATCGGGAACGACGCGGCAATCGGAGTCGCGGGGCAGTCGGGGAACTTCGAGATCAACGTCATGATGCCCGTCGCGGCCTACAACCTGCTCCAATCCATAGACCTGTTGAGCGTGTCGGCGTCGAACTTGTCGCGGCAGTGCGTGACCGGTCTGACCGCGACGTCCGCCGGGCCGGATATGGTGGACCGCGGCCTCGCAATCGTGACGACGCTTGTCCCGCACATCGGCTATGACTATTCCGCCGACATCGCCAAGGAGGCGCAGGCTACGGGGCAGACGGTCAAGGAGGTCGCGCTGGTGAGGACGGAGCTATCGTCGGAAGAGCTTGACGCGATACTGGACCCGTCGGGAATGACGGAGCCGGGTCTTGGGTCAGGGGTGGCGGTGGGTTAGGGGCCGTGTTGGGACATGCGCATTTCGAGCTAAGGTATGAGTTGGCGGACGGTCTCCGCCACCGGGCCGGGGTTGTCTATCTCCTCCATTCGCACCTTGTGGCGCGCTCCTATGCCGCTGGCCACCAGCACACTCCCCCTGCCCGTTACCGTCTCCAGCAGGCTCCTGGTCTGGGAGATGGAGTTGATGGCGTTCACCGGTATCTCGGTCGTGTCGAGCCAGCCGAACCTGTACATACGCACCGCGCGACGGTTGGTCACGTAGTAGGTGGTGTGGTGGTTTATCCAGTACTTGATAACCCCTCGGAAGTACATGTACATACCGACGAGGAAGGGCAGGAACGGATAGAGGTACGGCAGCCCCGTGAACTCCAGCAGGTATCCGGCGGCCACGAAGAAGGGAACGCTCAAGACTATCCGCGCGAAGGCGGGTTTCATCGACGGATGACGAAGAGCCAGCGTCTCTTCTCCCCGCATGAGGCTCAGACGGGGCCTGGAGAGTATGCTGACATAGAGTCCGACGAGGACGACCAGGGCGCCGACCAGCATGACCGCCAGCGACGCTTGAGCCAGCCTGTCGTCGGCTACCATCCCAAAGGCGCCCGCCAGAAAGAACGGCAGCGCGACTACAAGGTTCACAATGATCCGTACGACGACGGTACCCACCCGGCGCGGCTGTGCCGAGTCGTCCGAGTCTGCCGCCGCGTCTTCCATAGCTTCCGGTTCGGACTCGAGGCGCACGGCTCCATCTTCGATCATCGCTATCTCCCCTTGAATAGTTGGACTCCAGTGGCGACCAGCGTCAGCATTATTCCCAGTAGGGACAGCGTCACAGGGTCTAGGATGTCCCACTGTCCCAGGCTTTCCTCGACGGACGTGGAGTTTATGAAGAAGCCCCGACGCTCTTCGACCTCCACATCGAACGTCAATTCGTCGCTCCAGATTTGGCCGTCGTATGCCCGCACGCCGACGCTGGTCGTTCCCACCTGCTTGCCGTCGAGCGTCAACTCGCCCGGAGCGCTCTCGCTCCCATCTGCCACGTCGGGGTCGCCAAAGGTCCACCTGTACTCCGTCACTGGGTCACCGTCCAAGTCTATGAACACGCTCGAAACATCCAGGGCGATCGACTCCCCTACCCGCAGTGTCCGGTCGGAGACGGTTCTGACCACTTCAGGGGCGTTATTCGGCTCCGGCGCGGCTCTCTGGGGCAATGCCGCCAGGGAGACCTGCTCCACGACAGGAGTCGGCGTTGGAGTCGGAGCCGGTATAGAGGTCGGCTCAGGAGTAGGCGTCGTTCCTAGGAGGCCTTCCACTACCTGCCGCAGCCGTTCTTCCGATATCAAGTCCGCCGGAGTTGACGTCGGGGCCGCGGCCGGCATGGGTGTTGGCGTCCACGTCGGGGCTGCGGCCGGCGTCGGCGTTGGCGTCCACGTCGGGGCCGGGACCGGCGTCGGTGTCGCTGTTGGCGTCCACGTCGGGGCCGCGGCCGGCGTCGGCGTTGGCGTCCACGTCGGAGCCGGGACCGGCGTCGGTGTCGCTGTTGGCGTCCATGTTGGGGCCGGGACCGGCGTCGGTGTTGGTGTCCACGTCGAGGCCGGGACCGACGTCGGCGCCGCTGTTGGCGTCCACGTCGGGGACAGACTTGGCGTGGGAGTTGGACTTGTGGCGATAGTTGGAGCGCTGGAACCAGCCAAAGCACGCAGGTGGACACTGTGGATGACATGGCGATCCGACCAGCCGCCGGTGACTCCCACAAATCCAATGTAGCCTTCGGATGGGACGAGTGTCGTCTCGACTGTATGCTCCAGTACCAAGGTAGATTCCATACCCATTGCGGCGTTTTCCAAGAATACCTGGACCCTGCCGTCACTGAAGATTGTCGTAGCGTCGAAGACGCCGCTGTTGTTCAGTTCCACATCGAGTTGCATTTCGGCCAGCCTATCCGGCTCCCGTCCTCCCAAGAGCGTGACTCCGACATGATTGTCCGATCGCTCAGGTGGCCCATCGTGCCAAGTGTCAAATTCAATTGCGATGCCGTCCAAGACGCGGCTCCCGAACGTGTGCCCATCACCATCGCTATGAATCGGCCTCCCCGGAACACTCTTGGCAACCAAGAGCGCCAGGCCGTCTGCGTGGCAGCAATCACCACCAATAATCTCAAACGAGAAATCTATCGTGAAACTATCTGTGCTTATCGGACGGCTGTGGATCAAGACTCCGATCTGGCTATTGAGATCCTCTGTGAGCACGATGAATCCGCTGGGATCGTGCCGCGCGGAGCCTAGCAGTTTCCAGTCGGAATGCATCTCCTCTACAAAGTCGTCGGAGACGTCAATAGAGGCTGCGCAGAACGGGAGGCCAAGCCCGGAAAGGTCGTTGCTATCAACGTTCCGCCAAACGCTCGGCACACACCCGCTCAACAGGTTGCCGCTGAGTTCCAACCTAGTCAGGTTGTTCAGACTGCCAAGTTCGGCGGGTATCTCACCGCTCAAACGGTTCCCCCCGAGGCTAAGATCCGTCAGGTTGGAGAGTTTTCCTAGCTCTGCGGGTATTTCCCCAGTTAACCGATTGTCTGAGAGGGACAGCATTTCCAGGTTCGAAAGCCTGCCGAGATCGGGCGGTATTTCACCGCTCAGTCGGTTTCCACCCCAAGCGGTCAGGTGTATCAGACTGGAAAGGTTTCCAAATTCGGCAGGAATCTCTCCACTTAAACGGTTTTGCTGGAGGTTCAGCCATTTCAAGTATGAGAGACTGCCGAGTTCCGCGGGTATACCGCCAGTCAATCGGTTCAAGCTAAGGTACAGTAGCTCTAGGTTTGAGAGGTTGCCAAGTTCGGAAGGTATCTCGCCGCTCAACTGGTTTCCCCATAAGGACAACTCTCTCAGGTTGGAGAGACTACCGAGTTCAGGCGGCAAAGGTCCGCTCAACTGGTTTTCACTGAGGGACAGACCTCTCAGGTTGGAGAGACTACCGAGTTCAGGCGGCAAAGGTCCGCTCAACTGGTTTCCACCGAGGGACAGTTCTCTCAGGTTGGAGAGACTACCGAGTTCAGGCGGCAAAGGTCCGCTCAACTGGTTTCCCCATAAGGACAACTCTCTCAGGTTGGAGAGACTACCGAGTTCAGGCGGTAAAGGTCCGCTCAACCTATTCTCATTGAGGCTCAGCCGGGTGACGCGGTCACCACTATCAGTGACGCCGTACCACTCGCCAATAGGTCTGTCACTCAGCCAGTTGGTGTTGTTCTTCCAGTTCGGGCCGTCGGTGGCATTGTAGAGTGCGACTAGTACGTCGCGATCACCCCCCCCGCACTTTGGGCAGTCACATGAGACATGAAGGGGCCGGAAGCCGAAACGATGAGTGTGATTACACCTATCAGAACTGGACGAAACAAGGAAACAATCTCTCGCGCTATCAAGACAATACCCGCAGACCGCGCGAATTGTACCACACAACCTATCAACAGTTTCCGGTGGAGAGCTAGGAAGGCCCACTAGGCGTCGTGCGGTTCTCGCAGCAGATTCATGACCATCGCGCGCTCGTCGTCCGGAGTCTGAAGTTCGCCGTCGAGGTTGGCGGCGCGTAGTTTTCGCAGTATGCGCCCGACTTCGGGGCCTTGCGGGACTCCCATGTTCACTAGGTCGTTGCCGTCCAGGTTGGGCTTCATGTTTCGCAGATCGGCAAGGTAATGCCCTACCCTCTCCTTTACGTCGCCGGTGGATGCCAAGAAGCAGCCGGTGACCGAGCGCTTGTGATACGGGTCGAGGAGATCGGCAAGCTGTGAGTTGGACATTTCCGCCGGATTCGTCTCCGAGAGCCTGGCCGCGAGGTCGGCGGACTCGGTTAGGACTCGCCTAGCCAGAGAGCCAAGGCCAATGCGCGCGGCGACGGCGTCTGCGTCCGTAACGTTTAGCCCGGCTCCCAAGACGGCGAACCCGACGGTTACCCTGTTCTCAGTCGGCAAGTTATCGCACTCTTGGCCGAACCGGACCCACGCCGATTGATTGAATGCGAGCGCGGGGTGGATGGCGGTCAGCGCTCCCCAATCATGGAGCATTTGCAGGGCCATGGATGCAATCGACGCTTCTTGGAAGATACGCTCGATCTCGCTGCGAATCCTGGCCGCGGAGATTGTCGGCATGAACCCGATTGACTCCTCGAGGGATCGGAGGGTGTCAGATTCCAGATCGAACGAGAGCCGGGCGGCGTACCTCGCGGCGCGGAGTATCCTCGTGGCGTCGTCGCGGAAACTGCCCTCGTGGAGCGTTCTGATTTGGCCTTCTCTCAGGTCTTTCCGTCCGCCGTGCGGGTCGAACAGCCTGCCCCAGCTTTCGGACGTGAGCGAGACGGCCATCGCGTTGACTGAGAAGTCGCGGCGGGCCAGGTCGTCGGCCAGAGTTCCGGGGCTAACGACGGGCAGACTGCCGGGGTTGGGGTACGTCTCGGCGCGGGCCATGGTGAGGTCAACGGCGCAGTCGTCGATTTCGAGCCTGGCGGTGTTGAACTGGGAGCTCTTGGCGATGCGCCCACCGGTGTTGCGGGCGATTTGGGCGAATGTCGAATCGTCCGCGCCGACGAGCGTGACGTCGAGGTCGCCGGTTGGACTTCGGCCCAGCAGCGCGTCACGGACGGCCCCGCCTACGAGGTAAGGCTCGGCGCCCGCCTGCTCAGCCGCCTCCGCGACCAGGCGGGCGGTATCCAGCAGCGCGGCGGGTATCCGAGTCGCTATCAGGTCAGCGGCGTCACATTCGTCCAGCACGGCTCACACTCCGAACGCCGCATATCCGCGCCGCTATGACGACGCGCTCTCGACCTTGCGCCTGAACTCCTGGGCGCCGGAGGCGGCCCACGTAGGCCAGGTTGCCATCATGAACTTGACGCCCTTCTCGATCTTCGACTCGACGTCAGCGTCGCTTGCGACAGCGCCGGGATTGCGGCCCGCGGCCACGATCTTGGCGATTGCGCCGTCAATTACCTCGGCAACGTCCGGGTGGTCTATTTGCCCGACGTAGCCCATCGACTGCGCCAGGTCGCTCGGCGCAACGAAGAACACGTCGATGTGATCGACGGTGAGGATATCGTCCAGATTCTCGACCGCGACGATGTCCTCGATCAGCACGATCAGAAGGCTCTGGTCGTTGGCCTGGGCCAGGTAGTCGTCCACGCCGTAGCTCTGGCGGCTGGAGTACATTCCGCGCTCGCCGATGGGCGCGAATTTGCCGGCGGCTACGACCGCCTCGGCCTCTTCCTTGGTGTTGACGTGGGGAACGACGATCCCCTGCGCGCCAACGTCGAGCGTGCGGTAGATGACGCCGGGAACGTTGAGGTTGACCCTTACGATGGAGGTCATGCCCCAGAGGTCGGCGGCGCGGGTCAGATCGGGGATGTCCTTGAAGTCAACGGGGCCGTGCTCACCCTCTATCCAGATCGCATCGAATCCGAGCGGGCCGAGCCAGTCCGCGATGTCGGGTGTCATGTGTCCGGTCAGCGCGACGGAGACCTCGCCGGCGTTGAGTTTCGTCTTGACCCTGTTCTCTCTCATGGTCGCCAATCTGGCACCCCCATTTTCACTGTCGGCGGGCGCCCACAAGGGACGCCCCTACGCATTGGACCGATGGGGGTCATTATAGGTTCGACGGCGGAGGTGGGTCAATTAATGGGGGGGCTTCGTAGGGCTGTATCAGTTTAGTCGAAGCTGAGTTTAACGCAATGGCGCAAGGACGCAAAGGAATACTGAATACCCAGAGCGCACATAAGAGGCGCCTCTACGGGGTGGGAGAAGTGAACGAGGCGGAGTGTAGCGTATAATCTGGGTACACCGGAATTGGGAGACGGCGCGGGTGAGTGTCGATAACACATACTGCCATAGATGCGGGGAGCGCCTCGTCGAGCGGGAGGTCGCCGGGCGGCTGCGGCCAAGCTGCGAGTCGTGCGGGCAGACGGTGTTCCTCGATCCGAAGGTGGCCGTGGTGGTGGTCGCGACGGACGGCGGCGGGGAAATCCTTATGGTCAAGCGCGCGATCGAGCCGATGATGGGACGCTGGAGCCTGCCGGCGGGATACGTGGACCGCGGAGAGGTGGTCGAAGAAGCCGCCATCCGCGAGGTGCGGGAGGAGACGGGCGTCGAGGTGCGGCTGGACTCGCTGCTGGGCATGTACTCAAGCCGGGGCGCGCCGGTCATACTGGTCGCGTACGCGGCGACAGTTACCGCCGGGGTAGCCGCTCCGGGCGACGAGGCGCAGGACGTGGCCTACTTCCCGGTGGACGGCCTGCCGGAGATGCCATTTCCGCATGACGACCGGATCATGCGGGACTGGGGGGTTTATAGAGGTCGATATTGAACTTAACCGCTCTCATCCCTGCGCCCCTCTCTTCTGGATTCCTGCCCCGTATCGGAGTACGGGGCAGGCTCTTCGCCGAAATCACCATGGCCTTATCAGGCCACATATGGGTGATGAAAACTGCTCAGTACCTGATTCTCAACCCTCACCCTAACCCTCTCCCAGGCTTGGGAGAGGGGATTTTCATGGTAAATCACCATGGCCTTATCAGGCCACATAAGGGTGATGAAAACTGCTCAGTACCTGATTCTCAACCCTCACCCTAACCCTCTCCCAGGCTTGGGAGAGGGGATTTTCATGGTAATGACGGTTGGGGCTTGGCATTAGAATACCACCCTGTCCGGAACTGGAGGGCACGGACTTCCGAGCGATAGGGTACAGGAGCACACTGCCGGCCCTATCGGATGCCCGCGAGGAGACGCCTGGCGGTTGCCAGTTCGTCATCGTCGCTTGAGATGGACAGCACATGGAGAAGGTCGGCCTCGGCCCGCGCTACGTTTCCCAGAAACAGGTGTACTTGGGCGCGGACGAGGTAGGGCGACGGGTTTTCGGGGTCGAGTTCGGCAACGGTGTCTAGGTCCGACAGGGCAGCGCCGGGGTCCTCGGCTTGGAGGTACACCCTGGCGCGGTTGAAGTAGGCTTCGGACATGGTGGAATCGAGCGACACGGCCCGCGTAAGCTCGATAATGGCCTGGTCGTCGTCGCCCATCACGGCGAAGGCAACGCCTCTGAAGTTGTAGGCCAGCGCGAGGTCGGGGTCGATGTCTATGGCGCGGTCCAGGTCGGCCCTCGCACCCCGCATATCGTCGAGCGCGAGGCTGACGAATCCTCTCCTGGCATACGCTTCGGCGTTCCGGGGGTCTTTGGCTATGGCGGAGCCGAAGGCGGCGCGGGCCTGCTCGAGGTGTCCGTCCTCGACGAGCTCGATGCCTCGCTCCATCTCCATTGAGGATTGGACGGCGGGCGGGACTTCGGACTGGCCGCAGGCGATACAGAGGGCGGCTATCGCCGCAAGCCAGCCGAGGAGGGGGCGGGTGAGGGGGGTCACGTCCTTGTATGGTGAATGTGAGGGATGTGCCATCGGCTTACCGGTACGATATTGATCGCATGTCAATACCCCATGCCGGCTGCCATCTGCACCACCAATGATGAAAATGGCGGTGGGCCAGGAATGGCTGGCCAGGGTTAGGCAAATTGTCTGAGGGCATGGATTTTAGATTGCTTCGCCAGCCACTTCGTGGGTGCCTCGCTACGCTCGGAATGACAGTTGGGGCCGGTTAGAATAGCTGGGGCATAGCCTATTTTCAGAGGAATGCCATTTCGGACGCCTAGTAGTTGGTCCATAGGGCTTCTTGTCTGGTCTTCTTGATCGCGTGCGACTGCTTGGCGGGCGCGAGATGGAGGTTCCAGTCTGAGTAGAGCGTATCCAAGAGGTCGCAGCGGTATCCTGATAGGGCAACCTTGCCTTTGGTCTGACGCAGTTGCTTGGCCAGATCCGCGTGTTCGTCGTCACTCAGCTCGTATCCGTAGGCTCTGCTGTCGCCTCTGGCGCTGTGCGGGTATGGGGGGTCGCAGTAGAAGAGAGCGCGGTCGTCGTCGTACAGACTGATGACGTCTGCCGCCGGGCGGTTCTCTATCTGCACCCGCAAGAGCCTTAGGGCGATCTCAGGAAGCGATTCGACACTTCCGAGCCACCTGGACACGACCCCGGACATGCCGGCGCGGCTGGTATTCTTGCAGTTGGCCCAGCGACCCAGCGTCGCGGTCTGCGCCAAGCCGGTGCGCGCCTGCCTCGCGCGGATGAAGAAACGTCTCGCGCGCTCCAAGGGTGAAACATCGTCGTCCTGATCCGAAATCGCCAAGTAGTACTCCTCGCGCGAGAAGGGCGTGAACGCGATCATCTCAATCAGATCGTCCCGCCGCTCTCGAAGTACGCGGAAGAAGTTCACCACCTCTCCGTCGAGGTCGTTGTAGGTCTCAACCGGGGATGGCGGACGATTGAGCAGCACGGCGGCGGAGCCGCCGAACGGCTCGCAGTAGTGATGGGCCTCCGGCAGCAGCGGAAGAATCCAGTCCAGATGGCTGAACTTTCCGCCGTACCAGCCGAAAGCTATGATCTTGCGGCTGGGCCTCTTGATCACGCCGCGGGGTACGCCGCCATCGGCGTTGGTGTAGTCTGAGTCTAGGTATAGATGAGATGGCGAGCGCGACATGAGGTTCACCTGAGTCGAATGTCAGAACGCATTATCGCGTTTTGCGCCGGATTAGTCAACCCCAGTTTACCAACTCGCATACTTCAATGTATCCTGAATGTACCAAAAGGGGACGGATGACTTTATGGGAGATTGCGATGACTGCGAAGTCCACATTGATTGAAGGAGAATCGGAGATCGTTGACATCCTGATTGAATCTGAGCGAGCGGCACAGCGGTTGGATGATGAACATGACTGGCTGAAGGCGAGTTACCCGGACCAGTGGGTGGCGGTGAGCAAGGACGGCTTGGTGGCTCACCACGAGGAACTGAACGGCATCATCGCGCGCTTGGATGAGGCCGGATTCGAGAGCAACCAGGTCGCCGTCGAGTTCCTCGAAACAGAACCACGCATGATACTCGTCAGCCGCTTCAAGGGCTGATGTCTCCCCACGTTGAGGCGCGCTTGGGGATTACTCGGATCACCGGGGCGTCGTCGGGGAGCAAGACCACGTACTGGCTGTACTTTGCGCGCAGTGCGGTTATGGCGGCCTGGCGTTCGTCTTCGGATGAGCAAAGCTCGGCGCGACCGGCGATCATGACGTATCCCAGCTTCGTCCAGTCTTCGCTGTACCTGTCCACGAGGAACGACACTCTGGGGTTCTGAAGAATGTTCCTGACACGGCGGAGACTGAGCGGATCGACGGACTTGGGCTTGGCGTCCAGGCCGACGTAGATGCGGCCATCTATCAGAGCGAAGCATACGGGCACGACGTGCGGCTGGCCCGCCGCGGAGGTCGATGCGAGATGGGCCACGCGCGCGCTTTGGACGAACCGCGCGGCGTCCGGGGTGAGAATGTTGTCCGGTTCCGTCAACCTCTAAGACTCCATTATGCACGTATCAGCCGAGCCTGGTCGGCTGTCTATGAAGGTGTGCCCGATTCTACTACACCGCGCCGAGTGTACGGCTCTTCCTATGCTATACTCTTCCCACCCTTTTTGAATGGAGCGAGTCAGTTGGCCCAGACCGACGAACGGATAAAGCTCACCAGCCTGGCAAGCTGCGCGGGTTGAGCGTCCAAGTTCAGCCCGGAGGATCTCGGAGAGGTCCTGAGACATCTTCCCAAAGTCAGCGACCCGAACCTGCTGGTCGGCGTCTCCACGGGAGACGACGCGGCGGTTTACAGGATGGACGACGATACGGCGCTGGTGCAGACGGTCGATTTCTTTCCGCCGATCGTGGACGACCCTTACGCCTTCGGGCAGATCGCGGTGTCGAACTCGCTGAGCGACGTTTACGCGATGGGCGGCAGGCCGCTTACGGCATTGAACATCGTCGGCTTCCCCGCGTCGCTGCCCAAGAGTCTGCTCGGCGAGATACTCACGGGCGGCAGCCACAAGGCGCGTGAGGCGGGCGTACTGATAGTGGGCGGTCACACGGTGGACGACGAGGAGCCGAAGTACGGGCTGTCGGTCACCGGGGTCGTCAGGCCGGGGTCTCAGGTCACGAACGCGGGCGCGATTCCGGGCGACGCGCTCGTGCTGACCAAGCCGCTCGGCACCGGCGTCATCACGACCGCCGGAAAGCAGGGGGTCGTGCCCGAAGACGCGCTGGCGGCGGCGGTGGAGGTAATGAGCGGACTCAATCGGGCGGCGTCGGAGGCGATGACCGCAGTCGGCGTTCACGCCTGCGTCGATGTTACGGGATTCGGCCTGCTGGGACATCTGCGGGGCATGACGAGCGCGAGCGGCGTGGGAGCGGAGATCGAGTTCGGCGCGATCCCGTTCATAGACGGGGCGGAGAAGTTGGCGAGAGACGGCGTCGCTCCCGGCGGGACGCACCGCAACCTGTCGTCGGTGGAGCCGGACGTGAATTGGGCGGACTCTATCGACGACGTTCAGAAGGTGCTGCTCGCGGACGCGCAGACATCGGGCGGGCTTCTCATTGCCGTCGCTCCGGATAAGCTCGAAGACCTGCTCGCCGCGCTCGCGGCCAATGGCGTCGAGACGCGGGCGGTGGTGGGCCGGATTACCGAGCTTGGAGACGCGGGGCGCCCGTCCATATCGGTCGTCGCCTGAGCCATGACCAACTCCATCAGATCGGAGATCTCAGAACTGGTGAGGGCCGCTCTGGACGCCGCCCAAGAGTCGGGCGCGTTGCCCCGGGCCGATGTCGAAGACATGGCTATCGAGAGGCCGCAGAAGCCCGAAAACGGCGACTACTCGTGCAGCCTCGCCATGAAATTGGCGCGCCCGATGCGAATGAACCCGCGCGCCATAGGCCAAGCGATAGTCGAGGCTCTGCCGCCCTCAGAAATGGTCGGCAGGGTCTGGGTGGCCGGTCCGGGGTTCGTCAACTTCTCGCTCGACGACGGCTGGCTCGGGGCGCAGGTGGATTCGATCATCGAGGCGGGGGACAGCTACGGCAGTTCGAACGCGGGCGCGGGTGAGCGCGTCCAGGTGGAGTTCGTGAGCGTCAACCCGACCGGGCCGGTACACGTCGGACACGCAAGGGGCGCGGTTCTGGGCAGCGCGCTGGCGAACGTGCTGGACGCGGCGGGATACGACGTTCAGCGCGAGTATTACGTCAACGACGCAGGCACTCAGATGGAGCTATTCTACGAGACGGTCTATGCGCGGTATCTTCAGGCATGGGGACGCGCGGCGGAAATCCCGGCCGACGGCTACCGGGGCGAGTACGTGGTCGATGCGGCGCAGGCGATAAAGGAGGAGCGCGGAGACCGATTCCTGGACGTGGAGCGGGATGACGTGGTGAGGGAGATCGGCGAGATCGGACTCGGCATGATGGTGGAGTCGATCGAGGCGTCGCTCGCGCGGCTTCGAGTCGAGTACGACCGCTGGTTCAGGGAGAAGAGCCTCTACGACGGGGGCGAGTTCGACCGCGTGATGCGTCTCCTGGGCGAGCGCGGCTACCGGGTCGAGCGGGACGGCGCGGACTGGTTCGCCGCGACTGCGCTGGGGGAGCCGCAGGACGCCGTGCTGATTCGGTCGAACGGCGCGCCGACCTACTTCGCGTCCGACGTAGCGTACCACCACGACAAATTCATCAACAGGGCTTTCGACCGCGTGATAGACATCTGGGGGGCGGACCACCAGGGGCACGTGAGCCGCATGAAGGCGGCGGTCGCGGCGATGGGCGTCGATCCGGACCGACTGGAGTTGATGATCTATCAGATGGTCACGTTCAAGCAGGGCGATGACCTCGTGCGCCTGTCGAAGCGATCCGGCGACGTCATTACAGTCGATGACTTGGTGGACCAGGTCGGCGCGGACGTTTGCAGGTACTTCTTCCTCTCCAGATCGCCGGATACGCAGATGGAGTTCGACCTGGAGTTGGCGGCGCGGCAGTCGTCGGACAACCCGGTGTACTACGTGCAGTACGCGCACGCGCGAATTGCGGGGATCATCTCCAACGCGCGGGACAGGGGGATAGATTTCGATGAGGGAGACGTTTCGCTGCTGACGCACGAGGCGGAACTGGCGCTCATTCGTCGGATAATTCAACTTCCCGAACTTGTGCAGGTCATGGCTCAAAACTTGGAGGTTCATCACCTGCCCCACTACTCGCAGGAGTTGGCGACAGCCTTCCACTGGTTCTACCAGCAGCGCCGCGTCCTCTCGACCGTCGAGGGGGAAGCGGAATTGACGAGGGCCAGGCTGCGGCTGTGCGAGGCGGCGAGGGTCGCGCTCGCGCGGTGTCTGACGCTCATGGGGATGGACGCGCCCGACAAGATGTGAGCGTCAGGAGCCCAGTCCGCCGTTTCTGAGGTAGCGCTGGGTCTTGAGCCTGTAAACGCCGTTGAAGTACTCGCCAAGCTCCAGGTGTCGTGGCTGAACCTCGCCGCGAACGCGCGCGGGGACGCCAACCAGGATGGAGCGGTCGGGCGCTCGCATGTCGTCCAGCACCACCGCGCCGGAGGCCACGACGCACTCGTCGCCGATCCATACGCCGTCGTTGACCACGGAGCCGTTGCCGAGCAGCGAGCGCGTCCCGACGTTCTTGGCGTGGCAGACGACGCGATGGCCGATGACGACGTAGTCGCCAATCACGGCGTCGGTGTCGCAGTGGACGACGGAGTTGTCCTGAACGCAGGTGTACTTCCCGATGGCGATCCGGCCCATGTCGCCGCGGATGACCGTTCCGGGCCACACGCTGGAACCCTCGCCGATCTCGACGTCTCCGATGACGTATGCGGCCTCGCTCACGAAGGCCGTGGGATGTATGCGGGGCACTATTCCGTCGAGAGACCTGATCACGATTCTCCTCCACAGTTTCCGAATTGGGCAGTGGGTCATACTCTATTGCATCCGCTCGCCGCTCGCAAACGTATAATCAATAATCCAACCAGTCGCGCTTGTGCTATCCTGAGAAGACCAAACCGCCGAAATGAACACGCGGGGAGACCCCGAATGTTGAAATACGTCCATACTCTCATTGCATCGGTCGCGCTGCTGTTCCTCGTGGCATGTTCTCAGGATGCGCCCGAACCCACTCCCCTGCCGACTCAGACTCCCACTCCGACTCAGACACCCATGCCGGAGCCGACGGCCACGCCGCCCCCCACGGCTACGCCGACCCCAGCGCCGGAGCCGACCGCCACACCCACGCCTCAGACCGCGCTGTTCGAGTACAGCCGCGCGGTCAGGCTGCTCAGGGTCCAGGAGTTCCGAGACGCGATCAACGCATTCGATCTCGTGATCAAGAAGCTGCCGGACTTCGGGCGCGCTTACTACGGTCGGGGCCGGGCGTTCTACGGGGACGAGCGGTTGGACCTCGCCCTGGAGGACTTCAACAAGGCCATAGAGATCGAGCCGGACTATCCCGACCCCTACGTCGCGCGGGCGCGCTTGTACATGGACAGGGAAGACATCGCCTCGGCAAGGGCGGACCTCCAGGAGGCGCTGGAGGTAGCGCATCCAATCAGAGACGCGCAGACGATCAGGGAGGCGCGGACAGTCCTGTCGCAGCTAGGCGGCGGCTAGGCCGGGCCGGATTCTCCGGGCCAGGATGACGAGCGGGCGAGCGCGTGGATTCCCGAGTGCTGAGCGGCGTTCTTCGGTACGCCCGTCGCGGTCGATCCGCAAAGTGAGCGCATCACTCCCCTAGTGACGGAGTCGGGCGGCGGCGGGGGCATCTTCCTGAAGGCATCGATCGCCAGCCGAGAGTTGCCGGACCGGTCCAGCGACGCCCAAGCGTGGAGCGCGGGCAGCACGGCATTCGCCACGACGGTTCTGGACAGCCCCTCTCCAATGAACGGACGCGCGCTGACCGCGTCCACGAGACCGCGAGCGCCGGACCGGTCGAACGCTGAGCGCATCCCCGAGAGCAGACCGTCGCTCCGGCTCGCGCTCACAATGCGCGCCACGCCCCGCATCCTCCGCATCGGGCTGTTGACCGGACGCACCCTAAACATGCTCCAGTCTTCGGGACGGAGCCGCCTTCGGATGCCGAGCCTTCGGGTGACCCTCTTGATCTGGGCGCGCTCACCGGGGTCGGCGCGATGGAGCAGACCGCCGCATACGACGAGCGAGGCGAATACGGCAAAGCGGGCCGCGTTTTCAGGCTCGTCGCGCAGTCCGGCGAACTTGGAGAGCGGAAGCGCCCCGGCGAGAGTGAGGAAGGGACGGCGGTTTCTCGCGTATCCCATCGCCTCCATGATGCCGCGGTAGATGACCTGGTCGGCGTCCGCCCCGGACTCCATCCGAAGGCGGTAGGCGGAACTCATCGCGATGAAGCGCTCGACGCCCATCCGCTCCAGATCGGCCTCTCCGACAGCCGTCCGGTTTGCGTCGTCGCCGTCGGCGCATTGGGGGAAGGTGGCTATGGCGGTCGGCGGACTATGGGCGGGCGGCAGCCCTCGACCGGTTCGCAGCACCACTTGGAGGACCACGCCGTTGTAGTTCGGATCGTCGTGATGACGGTGTCCGCGCCAACCGGACGGGTCGAGGTGCAGTTCGACGTCGCCGCCCAGCGTCCGTCCCTTGTGTTTCAGAACTGCGCCCCTGAAATCCGGCCCGGGACCCGGGTTGCGGATTCCGGGAAAGACGATCTCGTAGGAGTCGCCGCCGCGGTCGACGACTTTCGGTCTCAGCGTAAGCGCGCGCTCCCACAGGTCGGAGAACGTCTTTTCCGAACTTATCCCCGGCGCGACTGCGGACATGGCTCTCCCCGTACGGTCTGTATTGGGCGACGCCATCGCACGAGTGGCCTCACCCCACTTCAGTGTATCATGGCGGTCTGAAGCAGGATTTTCAGGATTACGGGATGGGCAAGATAGGGTTGGTGGGTGGGACGGCGGAGGGTATATCTCAGCGCCTTGTGCTAGACTTGGACCACATTCAGTCATCGGAATACGTCATTCATGAACAGAAAGCGACTGCCGATCCGCAACGGCGTCCTAGTATGAGACATTCCGCCGCCGAGCGCACCGTCGAGGTCAACGGCAACTCCTTCCACTATCGAGACTGGGGCGGGAGCGGACAGGCTGTCGTTCTGCTTCACGGCCTGGCGTCCAACTGCCGCATCTGGGACCTGGTCGCGCCAATTTTGAGCGAACGGTTCCGGGTTTTGGCGTTGGACCAGCGCGGACACGGGCGGTCTTTCAAGCCGGATTCCGGGTACGACTTCGGGACGGTCGTATCGGACCTGGACGGGTTTCTGTCGGCGGTCGGGATCGAGAAGCCGGTACTGGCGGGGCACTCGTGGGGCGGCGACGTGGCGCTGGAGTACGCGGTCGCCAATCCGGGCAAGGCGAGGGGGTTGTGCCTCGTGGACGGCGGGACAATTGAGATTTCGGCGCGCCCGGGCCGGACGTTGGAGGACGCCAAGCGGGAGATGGCGCCGCCCGTCTGGAAGGGCGTGACATTCGAGTCGTTCAGGGAGCGGCTGAGGTCGCGGAGCATCGCAATGGACGACGCGCGGGTCGAGGAGATCGTCTTGGCGAACTTTCGGGAGTTGGAGGATGGGACGATAACGTCTCGGCTGAGTCGGGAGAACCATTTCAGGATCATAGAGGCGCTTTGGGAGCATAGGCCGTCCGAGTTGTATCCGAGGGTGGAGTGTCCGGTACTGCTGATGCCTGCGCGGCAGCGGAACGGCGAGGCTTCCCCGAATCGGCAATTTTGGCGTGAAGGGGCGATCGCGCGGGCGGAGTCGCTGCTGCCGCGGAGCAAGACGGTCTGGATGGAGGACAGTATTCATGACGTGCCGCTTCAGAGGCCCTCGCTGGTGGCGTCGGTTATTGGGGAGCATATCGGTGGGGGGTTCTTCGGGTGAGGTTTGGCGCTAGCCGCTAACTCATCTCATTTCAGTCCTTGGCGCGGATTCCTAGGGCCATGCTGGTTTGGAGGCGTCCGTTGGCGGATGGGATGGGGGCGAGTGTCCGAGCGGGCACGGACCGGGAGACGGCTTCGGCGATGGGCTTGGGCCCGATGACGCGGTTGACTCCGGTACCGACGAGGGTGACGCGGACCGATCTGGTCATGCGTCGGTCCTGAACGACTCCGAAGACGACGTTGGCGTCGGGGCTGGCCGCCTGCTTGACGATGTCGGCCACTTCATGCACCTGGCCCAGGGTCAGATCGGGTCCGCCCGTGACGTTGAACAGGACGCCGGTCGCGCCCTCCAACGGGGCGTCGAACAGAGGGTTTTCGAGCGCGGAGCGGGCGGCCTGAGTGGAGGCGTCGCGTCCTTCGCCGACGCCGAGGGCCATGAAAGCGTCTCCCCCGCCGGTCATGACGGCTTTGACATCGGCGAAGTCCACGTTTATCAGGCCGTTGAGGGTTACGACGTCGGACACGCCCTGCACACCCTGCCGTAGGGTCTCGTCCGCGAGCCTGAAGGCTTGCTCAAGTTGGATCTTGGCGTTCAGGGAGGCGAGCAGCCGGTCGTTTTCTACGACGATTAGGGTGTCCACTTTCTGCCTGAGTTGGGCAAGGCCATCTTCGGCGTACTCCCGTCTGCGCGGACCCTCGAAGCTGAACGGGAGCGTGACGACTCCGACGGTGAGCGCGCCGTGCTTGCGGGCAATGTCGGCGACCATGGAGGCGGCGCCCGTGCCCGTACCTCCGCCGAGTCCGGCGGCGACGAACACCATGTCCGAGCTCTGGACCAGCTTGGAGACCTGCGCCCTGCTTTCGCGCATGGCGCGTCGTCCGACTTCGGGACGTCCGCCGGACCCCATGCCGTTGGTGGCGGCCGGGCCGATGGCGAAGGTCGGTATGGTCTTGAAAGAGCGCAGCGCCTGAACATCGGTGTTGAGGACGAGGAAATCGACGCCTCGGAGTCCGGCGTCGGCCATTCGGCGGACGGCGTTGCCTCCGCCCCCGCCTACGCCCACCACCCTGATGCCGACGTCGGGCAGAGCGGCGGCGTCATTGGAATCCACGTTCCAGTCTTTTTTGAACCATCTCTTGAACATTTGTGACTCTCCTGTATGTGACCAGCCATTCTAGTACCGGTTCCAGATGTATTTGCGTTTCTCAGACTGACCTCAATTCTGGATTCCGGCCCCGTATCGGGTACGGGGCAGGCTCTTCGCCGGAATCACCATGGCCTTGCAAGGCCACATAAGGGGATGAAAATGGCGTGGCCCAGCCCCGGGCCTCTCTGGATTCCGGCCTTCGCCGGAATGACGGTTTGGTTGGTGTGGCTGCTATTTTCATGGTAATGACGATGAGGGCGGATGTGAAACTCTTAGGCGGCTTTTGGCAGGGTGAGGAAGTGGTAGGGAATGTGCCACGTTCCGGCGGGGCCCATGTCCACCACGGCCTGACGGACACGGGTACGCACGACTTTGCCCCTCAGACCAAACCTTGGACCTCCAATGATCCGTCCCTGGTATTCGACCACTTGGCCCGGAGCGAGGCCGGCAGAGCCGTGAATCCGGGTGAATGCCGGAGAGTCCGGCATACCGGGCATGGGAATCTGAGGGCTATCGACAGCATGATCGCGCGCTGACATATCGCTGCCTCCTTGTTGTGAACTGGGCATTATGAGAACATTTTAGAACAGTACCCAAGTTCGTGTCAAGGGGTGTGTCTGAACTGTGATTTTTGTGATTGGGGTGATTTCGCTGATTTTGGGCGGGCACTAAAGTCGGGCTGCGGGTTTTGGGATGGTCGGGGCTGGCGCTCAGGGATTTTAGATTTCTCGCTGCGCTCGAAATGACAGAGGTTGCGGGCGGGACGCCCGCGCTCCCATGGGCGTTTGGCGGGTGTGGGCGCCCGCGCTCCCATAGGTGGTTAGACCCAGATTTTGATTGGGATTCGTTCTATCATCAGTTCGGTAATGGCGTGGACTAGGGCGTCGGCGCGGTCGGGGGAGCCGGAGGGTCCGAGTTCGGCGGACCATGTACACATCTGGTCTTCGAGTTCGGGGAAGCGGCCTACGTGGTGGACTCGTCCCTGTTCGTAGAGGGCGGCTACGGGTTCGGCGCGTAGGTATTTGCCGGTCCGGGCCTTGATGCCCTTGTAGGGCAGCGTTCGGGGGACGGCGGCTTTGAGGGTGGACTTGACGAGGTCTCCGCCGGCGTTGTCTTCGGCGATGATGCGTGAGGCATTGAACTTGTCGAATAGGTGGACGGCTCGCATCGCCCAGCCCTGGGGGGTCAGCCGGCCGGACTCGTCGGCGAGGACGTAGGCATGTTCGCGGTGCATGTCGGCGCCGACGACGACTATTCCGGTCTCGGAACTGCTGGGCTTGGCGGACATTGCGGGGTCTATGGCGACGACGATACGGGCCACGGGCGGATGGCTGGTGAGCCGGGCGTCTTCGATCCAGGCGCGTTTCCAGAGGGCGTTTTCGTCCTGGTCTATGAGTTCGGCGTAGATTTCCTGTCGTCCGAGGCGCGTGCCGTCGTACTGTTCGACGATGGCGTCGAAGAACTCAGGGGCCAGGTTGTCTTTGTTCTGAAAGGTCGTTCCGCGGGTGACATGGACTCCCGGGCCGTTGGACAGGGTTCTGACGAGTTCGATGGACTTTGGGGTCGTGGTGACGACGCACTTAGGGGGCTGTCCGAGCCGGAGGGCGAAGTTGAGGTTGTTCCAGGTCTGGTTGGGGTACTGCCATGAGGCGAGTTCGTCGCACCATGCGGCGTCGAATTGTGGGCCTCTTAGTTGGTCGGGTTCGTGGCTTGAGAAGATGAGGGCGCGGGCGCCGTTGGGCCAGGTGAGTTTTCTCTTGGACGGTTCGTAGATGGGCATGTGCCAGGGCGGTGAGGTATTTAGGATGCCTGACTCGCCTTCGATCATGACGGATTGGGCTTCGGCGAGGGATCGGGCGATGAGGGCTACTCGGCGGGCGCGTCCGTTCTCTGTCTGAGCGCGGACCCATTCGGCGCCTGTGCGGGTCTTTCCGAAGCCGCGTCCGGCGAGTATCAGCCAGGTATTCCAGCGGCCGGGCGGCGGGAGTTGGGCCTGTCTGGCGTTGAGATCCCAGTTGTACGTGAGTTCAGACGCTTCCCATTCGGGAAGGCCGCGCGAGTATGCGCGCACGGTCGGGCCGCGCAGGTCCTGGGGTAGCGACAAGATATGGGATGTGACAGCGTTCACGCGGTCTTCGCCGGTGAGAGTGGTGAGGATCTCGGTGTCTATGGACATTATGTTTCCGGAGGGATGTCGTCTTGGTCTTCGGAGTGGGACGGATAGATTTGGGCGAGTTTCTTGCGCCTGCGTTCTTCGATGGCGGGCCATGCCTTCCGGCGTTCGGCCTGAAGGTCGAGTTCGGCCATGAACTTGGCGGCCACTTCCTCGGCGTAGGGCAATACGACCTCTTTGGGCACCCAGTAGTTCGTGGGCTTGAAGGGGTCGTACTCTACGGCCGGAATTTCTCCCTCGTCCTCCATGCGCTTGACCTCGTTGACGGCCGCGACCCAGTCGGGGTCCGGGACGAACTCCTCGTCGGAGTCGTCGTCCGGGTCGGTCTGGGCGGCTGCGCTTGGGTTGGCCGCGAGGGATCGGTTGAGCAGCATGACCGAGGCTCTGCGCCGGTGATGGTCGGTAATCTTTGGGTCGTCTTCGGCCCGGGCGATTTCCAGCAGGATGTCTCGGAGGGCATATCCGTTGTTGGTGATGTCGAGGATGTGTTGTTGGATGGTGAAGTGGATGGAGTTGTGGGCGAGGGCGCTCTTTTCACCCTCACCCCAGCCCTCTCCCTCAAGGGAGAGGGGGTTTGGGGCGGCCGGGGGTGGGCCGAAGGTGTCGTTTAGGGCGTGTTTGATTTGGGTTACGGGCCTGGGGTTGGCGGCGGGCACCGAGGGCGATTCGCGAATCGCCCCTACGTCGTTGTCGTTGGATTCGGGGGTTGGGGCCGGGGCCGGGTTGGGGTTGATTTGCTTGGGGGCTTTGCCGAGTCCTCGGTCCATGAGTTCGGCTGTCGCTGAGATGCGTTCGTTGGTCGCGGTGTCGCCGTCTTTGTTCTGGGCGATGTCGTATAGGATCTCGATGAGTTCGAGACCGTTGTTGGTGACTTCGAGTATGGCGTTGGCGAAGTCGATGGCCGGGTTGGATGGTGTCTGTTGGGTCATTGGAGTTTTTAGTTTTTGGTTTTGAGTTTTTAGTGGTTGGTGGCACTAGAGCGCTGCCGTACAGTAGTTCAGTATAGGGGAGTGTGAGAACGGATGTCAAGGGGGTGGAAGGGGGATTTTGGGGATTGGGGTGATTTCGCTGATTGGGGGGATGTCAGAAGCAGGATTTACGGGATGGGGAGGATTGGCAGGATGGGTTGGTTGGGGGATTGGGATGGTGGTTGGTTTGGGGGATTGGGGGATGTTCAGGGATTTTAGATTCCTCGCTGCGCTCGGAATGACAGTGGGGGCGGTCGGGATGTTGTCAGAAGCAGGATTTACGGGATGGGGAGGATTGGCAGGATGGGTTGGTTGGGGGATTGGGATGGTGGTTGGTTTGGGGGATTGGGGGATGTTCAGGGATTTTAGATTCCTCGCTGCGCTCGGAATGACAGTGGGGGCGGTCGGGATGTTGTCAGAAGCAGGATTTACGGGATGGGGGGATTGGCAGGATGGGTTGGTTGGGGGGTTGGGATGGTGGGTGGATTGGGGGATGTTTGGGGGAGGGGATGTTCGCGCTTTGGTGGCGCGCGTACTAAAGTGATGAAGGCTCAAAGGCGGATTTGCGTTTGACACAAGCCGGCGCAATCGGTAAAATATCGGTTTGTCGTCACTTTGTGACGGCGCTTGCTTTGTGTCTTCCAAAAACGTAGTCGTTAGCAAGGGGTTCGCGATGCCCACAGTCAACCAGTTGGTGAGAAAGCCGCGTCGGTCGAAGAGCAAGTCTGAGAAGGCTCCGGCGCTGCGATACACGTACAATTCGCTGAAGAATCGGACGCGCAGAGGATCGGGTTCGCCGCAGAAGCGGGGCGTGTGCGTTCAGGTGCGGACTCAGACGCCGAAGAAGCCGAACTCCGCGCTGCGAAAGGTGGCTAGGATCAGGTTGACCAACCAGATGGAGGTCACAGCGTACATACCCGGAGAGGGGCACAATCTCCAGGAGCACTCGGCGGTTCTGATCAGAGGAGGCAGGGTTAAGGACCTGCCGGGAGTCCGGTATCACGTCGTGCGCGGCGCGCTGGATACGGAAGGGGTTGACGGTCGGAAGCGCGGCCGGAGCAAGTATGGGACGAAGAGGGACGCATGATTGGATCACCCTCACCCCAGCCCTCTCCCTCAAGGGAGAGGGGGTTTAAGATGAGGCGGGCGCCCACAAGGGGCGCCCCTACGGACATACGACGGTTGGGAGGTGGATTTGGGGGCTGTTGGATACCATCAATCAAACTGAAGTCTAGCTGAGAGATTAGAGAAGGAATCTAGGATGGCTCGGAGACGACGAGCAGAGAAGCGAAGGGTCACACCAGACCCGAAGTATCACAATATCGAGCTTTCGCAGTTCATCAACAAGGTGATGCTGAACGGGAAGAAGACGGTGGCGCAGAAGATCGTCTATGAGGCTTTGGACAAGGCTTCACAGGAGGTGCGTCGTCCGCAAATAGAGGTGTTCGACCAGGCGATACGGAATACTACGCCGATGGTCGAAGTGCGGTCGCGCAGAGTGGGCGGAGCGACGTACCAGGTGCCTACGGAGGTCAGGCCGGAGCGTCGTTTGGCGCTATCGATGCGCTGGATAATCCAGGCGGCGCGCGCCAGGCAAGGCCGGCCGATGGCGGACAGGCTGTCCATAGAGCTCGCGGAGGCGGCGCGGGGCCAGGGCACCGCGGTGAAGCGTCGGGAAGACCTGTACCGAATGGCAGAGGCGAACAGAGCATTCGCGCACTATCGTTGGTGATCAGTCGGCAAGCAATCGGTCCCATGCCCCCTACCCTCATCCCATGACAGGACAATGAACAACGCCGTATTGGAAAATACCCGCAATATCGGGTTCATAGCGCACATCGACGCCGGCAAGACGACGGTCACCGAGCGCGTGCTCTACTTTGCCGGCAGGATATACCGTATTGGCGGAGTGGACGAGGGCACGACCGCGATGGACTGGATGGCGCAGGAACGGGAGCGGGGCATCACCATCACGTCGGCGGCGACGACGTGTACCTGGAAGCAGTACACGATCAACATCATCGACACGCCGGGGCACGTGGACTTCACGGCGGAGGTAGAGAGAAGCCTGAGAATCTTGGACGGGGCGGTGGTTGTGTTCGACGCGGTGGCGGGGGTCCAGCCGCAGTCGGAGACGGTGTGGCGTCAGGCGGACAGGTACGAAGTGCCGCGGATCTGCTTCATAAACAAGATGGACCGGGTCGGCGCCAACTTCTTCGAGGCGATAGATTCGATAGCCCGACGGCTGGGCGCGAATCCGGTCGCGGTGCAGATTCCGATAGGCGTCGAGGACGATTTCCAGGGCGTCATAGACCTAGTTGACGAAAAGGCCATCTTCTATGATGAAGAGGGTCCCGTCATTCCCAGGGAGGGACCCGTCCCAGAGGAGATGATCGAGGAGTTCAGGATCTATCGCAACGCTTTGGTGGAGAAGGTCGCCGAGACGGACGACGACCTGATCATCAAGTATCTGGAAGAAGAGGAGATCAGCAAGGAGGACATCAAGCGGGCGCTCCGAAGGGCGACGCTCGATTATAAAGTGGTGCCCGTATTGTGCGGCACCGCCCTCCGGCACCGCGGCATTCAACCCCTTTTGGACTCCATCGGCGACTATCTGCCCTCCCCTCTCGACGTTCTTCCCCCCAAAGGCCACGCCTACAAGACGGGCGAACCGGTCATCAGACACCCCGGCATTCCCGACGCTCCGCTTTCGGCGTTGGCGTTCAAGACGGTATCGGACCCGTATATCGGGCGGCTGGTCTATTTCAGAGTCTATTCAGGCAACGCGGCGAGCGGCGCGATGGTGTTCAACGCGAGCAAGGGGCGCCGCGAGCGGCTCGGCCGGCTTGTGCAGATGCACGCGAATCGGCGTGAGGAGATCGAATCCGTAAGCGCGGGCCAGATCGTGGCCGCGGTCGGACTGAAGGAGACGACGACCGGCGACACGATCTGCGGAAGCCGGGACGACGCCGTCATCCTGGAGTCGATCACGTTCCCGGATCCGGTGGTGTCGGTAGCCATAGAGCCGAGGTCGAGGGCCGACCAGGACAAGCTGGCGGAGTCGTTGGTCAGCATGGCCGACGAGGACCCGACGTTCAAGGTGGCATACGACGAAGAGACGGGCCAGACGGTCATCTCCGGCATGGGCGAGCTGCACCTGGACGTGATAGTGAACCGGATTCAGCGCGAGCACAGCGTGGAGGGTAACGTCGGACGACCAAGAGTGGCATACCGCGAGACGATAACTTCGCCCGCGCGGGCCGAGGGCCGCTTCGTGCGACAGACGGGCGGACACGGCCAGTACGGCCACGTTTGGATCGAGGCGGAGCCGCTGGAGCGGGGCGAGGGGATCCAGTTCGAGAGTCGGATCAGAGGCGGAGCGATTCCCAACGAGTTCATCCCGTCCGTGGAGAGCGGAGTGCGCGAGGCGCTGATGACAGGGCCGCTGTCCGGGTTCCCTGTGGTGGACATGAAGGTGACGCTGGTTGACGGCAGTTGGCACGAAGTGGACTCGTCGAACATGAGCTTCCAGATCGCGGGGTCGATGGCGGCCAAGTCTGTGATCTCCCGCGCCAAGCCGGTGATGCTGGAGCCGGTGATGAAGCTGGAGGTCGTGACGCCGGGCGAGTTTCTGGGTGACGTTCTGGGCGACCTGGGACGGAGACGCTCGGAGATACGGAACATAGAGGGACTCGGAGAGATACAGTCCGTCAGGGCGGAGATACCGCTGGCGGAGAGTTTCGGGTACGCGAACGCTATCCGTTCGCTATCTCAGGGCCGGGCAAGCTACACTATGGAGTTCGATAACTACATCGAAGTACGGAAGGAGTTGGCGAACAGCGCGTAGAGCGGCCTGTCCGCGGCTATTGAGAGTATGAGATGGTAACCGACACGAGACAGAAAATCCGAATAATCCTGAAGGCGTTCGACCACAAGATACTGGACCAGTCCGCGGGCCAGATCGTGGAGGCGGCGGAGCGGACGGGCGCGAGGGTGTCCGGCCCGGTGCCGCTGCCCACGTCTATCAAGAGGTTCTGCGTCATAAGGTCGCCGCACATCGACAAGGACTCCAGGGAGCACTTCGAGATACGGACGCACAACCGCCTGGTGGACATTCTCGAGCCCACGTCTAAGACGATCGATCAGCTTACGCGGCTGAACGTTCCGGCGGGCGTGGACATTCAGATAAAGCTCTAAGCGGGAAACGACGGGGAGAAGATGCCGGTACACGGACTCATAGGCAAGAAGATAGGCGCGACGCAGATGTTTCACGACGACGGACGCACCGACGCGGTCACCGTGGTCGAGGCCGGGCCATGCACGGTCACTCAGATCAAGACCGAGGAGACGGACGGCTACGTCGGCGTGCAACTCGGTTTCGAGCCGGTGAAGCGGCTGAACAAGCCGGAGGCCGGCCATTTGAATGGGGTCAACGGAAACTTCCGCGTTCTGCGCGAGTTCGGGGTGGACGACGTGTCGGAGGTGGAGCTCGGAGAGCAGATCGACGCCGGTCTGTTCGAGGCCGGAGACCTCATAGACGCCACGGCTCGGGCGAAGGGTCGAGGGTTCCAGGGCGGCGTGAAGCGGTACAACTTCCGCGGCGGTCCGAAGACTCACGGGCAGTCGGACAGGCACCGAGCGCCCGGATCTGTGGGCGCTGGCAGCACGCCCGGAAAGGTGCTGAAGGGGCTTCGGATGGCGGGCCACATGGGAAACAACCGGGTGACCGTCCGGAAGCTGGAAGTCGTCGAGGCCGACGCCAGCAGGAACCTGTTGTTCATCAAGGGCGCGGTTCCCGGAGCGCGGAACTCGCTGGTGCTAATCAAGAGGTCGGGAAGTCGGAAGCGTAAGTTGAACTGAGGGTCGGCGCGCGACAGTCGGGACATATCAGAGAGATTTGAAGTGAAACTGCCAGTAAGAAACTTAGAGGGCAAAGTGACCGGCTCCATAGAGACGCTGGACAGCGTATTCGGGGCGAAGCTGAACCCGGCGCTGATCCACCAGGTTCTGGTCGGCCAGCTTGCCAACCGGCGACAGGGGACGGCATCGACTAAGACGCGGGCCGAGGTCGCGGGAGGCGGAGCGAAGCCCAGGCCGCAGAAGCACACCGGCAGGGCTAGGGCCGGCTCGATCAGGTCGCCGATCTGGAAGGGCGGCGGAGTCACGTTCGGGCCGAAGCCGCGCAGCTATCGGCATCACACGCCGAAGCAGATGCGGCGCGGCGCGCTTATCAGCACGCTATCGGGCAAGGCGCGAGAGGGTGGAATCGTGGTGGTCGAAAACTTCGATTTCGCCGAGCCGAAGACGAAAGCGGTACAGAGCGCGCTACGCAAGCTGGGGGCGGATTCGTCCGCGCTGTTGGTCGCGGACGGGGCTCAGCCTGAGGTCTTGAGGGCGGCGCGGAACATACCGCGCCTGAAGATGACGCCGAGCCACACGCTCAACACGATCGACCTCCTGAATCACCGCATAGTGGTGATGACGGAGCATGCGGTCCGCAACGTCGAAGCGATATGGGGCGGCAAGTTCGAGCGGAGAGCGTCCAAGTCCGCAGACCTTATGGCGGCCGGGGAGTAGTCGAGATCATGGACCTGCACCCATTCGAGATCATTCGCCGCCCGGTGGTCACTGAGAAGAGCACGCTCATGCACGACGACGACCGCTACACCTTCGAGGTGGCGACGTCGGCCACCAAGCACCAGGTGAAGGCCGCGGTGGAAGAGGCGTTCAACGTCGAGGTGCTGAAGGTGAACACGATGATGGTCAGAGGCAAGCGCAGGCGCTTCGGGCCACGTATGGCGACCGGCAGGTCTTGGAAGAAGGCCGTGGTGCTTCTGGCTCCGGGCAACTCAATAACGATATTCGAGGGCGTTTAGACATGCCTCTTAAAGTACGCAAGCCATTGACTCCGGGACAGCGGGGACAGGTCCGTCAGACGACGGACGACATCACTACGTCCAAGCCGAAGAAGTCTCTGCTCAAGCCGCTCAAGAAGCGCGCGGGCAGAAGCCGCAACGGGCGCATCACCGTCCGGCACAGAGGCGGCGGCCACAAGCGGCAGTATCGGGTCATAGACTTCAAGCGCAACAAGCCGGGGATCTCGGGGGAGGTCGTCTCTATCGAATACGACCCGAACCGCTCGGCGCGCATCGCGTTGATCAAGTACCCGGACGGCGACTGGCGATACATCCTCGCGCCGAACGGGCTCCGCGTCGGCAACCGCGTGGAAGCCGGCGAGAACGCGCCCATCAGGGCAGGCAACGCGCTGCCTCTGAGGGCCATCCCCGCCGGAACCCAGGTCCACAACATCGAGCTCCACGTCGGACGAGGGGGCCAGATCGTCAGGGGCGCCGGCGGCAGCGCGCAGGTACTCGCCAAAGAGGGACGCTACACACTGCTGAGGCTGCCTTCCGGAGAGGTGCGAAACGTTCTCAGCGACTGCATGGCGACCGTGGGACAGCTCAGCGCGCCGGACCACAAGAACACCAAGTTGGGAAAGGCCGGGCGCAAGCGTCACTTGGGCCGACGTCCGCAGGTGCGAGGGGTCGTGATGTCTCCCAGAGACCATCCGCACGGGGGCGGCGAGGGGAAGTCGCCGATCGGAATGCCGAGTCCAAAGACGCCTTGGGGCAAGCCCGCGCTGGGTCGTCGGACTCGGAGGAACAAGAGGACGGACAGGTTCATCGTAAGGCGAAGGTATCAGAGGTAGAAGAGGCAAAGAATGTCCAGGTCTGTAAAGAAGGGGCCATACGTACACGAGAAGCTGGCGAAGAAGGTCGAAGCCGCGCGGAGGTCGAACTCAAATCAGGTCATCCGGACCTGGTCGCGCGCCTCCACCATCATGCCGGACATGCTCGGCATGACCATCGCCATTCACGACGGCAGGAGGCACGTGCCGCTGTTCATCACTGAGAACATGGTGGGGCACAAGCTGGGGGAGTTCGCGCCGACGCGAACCTTCAGGAGCCACTCATCGAAGTCAGAGCGGGCGTCGGCAGTCAGATAGGAATTCACAATGCCAATCAGCGCGACAGCCAAGGACACGGGCATATCGGTCAAGAAGCTCTTGCCGATCGTGGATCTCGTGCGCGGCCAGAACGTGGAGGAAGCTCTGGACATGCTGGAGTTTCTCCCCTCGCCGGCAGCGGACAAGGTGGCGCGCGTGGTCAAGTCGGCGGCAGCCAACGCCGAGAACGAGATATTCGCCCGCCCTTCGGACCTGACTATCACCGAGATATACGCGAACGAGGCCCCACGACTGAAGAGATTCCGCGCAAGAGCGCGCGGGCGGGCTTCCAGAATAATCAAGCGCAGCAGCCACATCACCGTGGTAGTTGACGAAAGCGAGGAACTCTAGCTTGGGCCAAAAGACTCACCCCATAGGATTCCGTCTTGGGATCGTCAAGGACTGGCACGCGCGGTGGTTTGCCCACAAGCAAAAGGACTACCGCAACCTGGTGTTCCAGGACCTGCAGATTCGAGATCAGATCGGGAAGAACTATACCGACGCCGGAATCTCTACTGTGGACATCGAACGCAGCGACAGCGACGTGACGGTAACGATCCACACGTCCCGCCCCGGCATCGTGATCGGGAGAGGGGGCCAGCGCGTGGACGAGCTTCGGCGCGACCTCGAACGCATCATGCAGCGCCGCGCGCGGATCAACGTTCAGGAGATACGGCAGCCGGAGCTGGATGCTTTCTTAGTGGCCAGGAATGTCGCGGACCAGTTGGAGCGCAGGATCGCGTTTCGCAGGGCCATACGGCAGACGCTGGGCCGCACCATGCAGGCCGGAGCGGAGGGTATCAAGATAATCTGCTCGGGCCGACTGGGCGGCGCGGACATCGCCAGATCGGAAAAGGCCATGGAGGGCCGCGTTCCGCTCCACACGCTGAGAGCGGACATCGACTACGGACTCGCGGAGGCCGCAACGGAGTTCGGGCGCATTGGCGTCAAGGTGTGGATATACAAGGGAGACATCCTGCCCGAGACTCCGCCCGAACCGGAGATCGAAGAGGAGATCTCCCCGATCGAGGTCACTGTAACCGCCAACCCGGACCCCGAGCCCGAAGCGGCCGCCTCCCCTACCGTGGATGCGCCGTCCCAACCGCAAGCGGCCGCGTCCCCTACCGTGGATGCGCCGTCTCAACCGCAAGAAGCAGCCTCACCCACCGTGGATGCGCCGTCTCAGCCGCAAGAAGCAGCCACCCCTACCGTGGATGCGCCGTCCGAGCCACAAGCGGCGGAGACTGTAACCCAAACCGCCGAAGAGACCGCGCCTGAAGAGGGCGCGGACGATGCGGCTCCCGACGCACCCGCCGCTCAGGTCGAGGTCGAGCAGCCCGCTCCGAACGTCGAGGCCATTCCAGAATCAACATCCGAAGAGGGGGCGGACGATGCTCCAACCCAACAGAGTTAAGTTTAGGAACATGCACCGCGGCAGACGCAAGGGCATCGCGGTTGCCGGAAGCCGGATCAACTTTGGCGAGTTCGGCCTGAAAGCGACGGAGTCGGCATGGGTCACCTCGCGTCAGATCGAGGCGGCCAGGCGCGCGATGACGCGCTACGCGCGACGCGGGGGAAAGCTCTGGATCCGCATCTTCCCGGACAAGAGCGTGACCGCGCGCGCCGCCGAGACCCGCATGGGCAGCGGAAAAGGCGCCGTCGATCACTGGGTGGCAGTCGTCAAACCGGGACGGGTGCTGTTCGAGATCGCGGGCGTGCCGGAGGATACGGCGCGCCAGGCGCTCAGACTCGCGTCCTCCAAGCTGCCGATGGGAACGAAGATCATTACCAGACACCCAGCCTAGCGCGGGGGAGAGGAAACGATGCCAGCAGACGACCTCAGAGCTATGTCCAACGAGGACTTGGCATCCGAGTTGTATGAGACCAGACGAGAGTTGATGAATCTTCGGTTCAGGGCTGCGACTATGCAGCTTGCCGACGTCAACGAGATCAACAGGGCAAAAAAGCGCGTCGCGCGGATTCTAACGGTGATGCGCGAGCGCGAACTCGAGAGAATTACCGCATGAGCTACGAAAGACGAAAGACCCGCGTTGGCCGAGTGGTCAGCGACAAGATGGACAAGACGGTCGTGGTCGTTTACGAATGGAGCCAGCCGCATCCCATATACAAGAAAGCGGTGCGACGGCAGACCAGGTTCTACGCCCACGACGAGAGCAATAGCTGCTCTCTGGGCGACACCGTGAGAATCATCGAGACGCGCCCGTACTCGAAGACGAAACGCTGGAAGGTGGCCGAGATTCTGTCCAGCACGGAGATCGCGGACGTGAAACCTGAGGAGATCGAAGTGGACGCGGACATTCTATCCGCCGGGGCCGCGGCAAGCGGCGGCGACGGGCAGCAGGAATAGGCGCGAACAAGCGCAAGACAGAGACTATGATTCAGATTTACACCAGACTCAGAGTGGCAGACAACTCAGGCGCCAAGACGATTAGCTGCATCGGCGTACCGGGAGGCAGCGGTCGGCAGTACGCTCACGTCGGCGACGTGATCGTGGCCTCCGTGAAGGAGTCCGCTCCCGCGGCCGCGGTCCGCAAGGGAGAGGTCGTCAAGGCCGTGGTGGTCCGAACCAAGCATTCGACCAGAAGGGGCGACGGCTCGCGCATCAAGTTCGACGACAACGCGGCGGTCATCATCAACGACGACCAGATGCCGAGGGGAACGCGAATCTTCGGCCCGGTGGCCCGGGAACTCAGGGACAAGAACTTCATGCGGATAGTTTCGCTCGCCCCGGAGGTGTTGTAGATGAGGCTACGCAAAGGTGACACGGTAATGGTCACAAAGGGGCGCGACCGCGGAAAGCGCGGGAGCATCTCTCGCGTGGACACCAAGCACGGCACCGCCGTCGTCGACGGGGTCAACGTCGTTTCCCGTCACCAGAAACCCACCGGAGCGTTCCGGCAAGGAGGCATCATACAGAAGGAGATGCCCATCCCAATCGCGAATCTCGCGTATTTCGACGAGGAGAGCGACGCGCCTACCAAGATCGGATACAGGTTTCTGGCGGACGCCAGCAAGGCGCGCGTGTCCAAGAAGTCAGGTGAAGTGATCGAATGACGCAGGAAGACAGCACATCATCAAACGGATCAGCCGCTCCGAACGAGGTCGGCCGGCCTCTCCCGCGTTTGCTGGAAAGGCTGAGGGGCGACGTGGGCCGCCAGCTAACGCAGGAATTCGGATACACGAGCCCGATGCAGATACCGCGGCTGGACAAGGTCGTGCTGAACATCGGAATGGGCGAGGCTCTCCAGAACGCCCGCGCGATGGAAGCCGCGACCGCCGACCTGACGGCGATCAGCGGCCAGAAGCCGGTTGTCACCAGGGCCAAGCGGTCGATCGCGCAGTTCAAGATCAGGGACGGTATGCCGATTGGCCTGACAGTGACGCTCAGAGGCCGCCGCATGTATGAGTTCTACGACAGGCTGGTGAATGCCGCTCTCCCGCGGATACGCGACTTTCAGGGGGTTTCGCGGAACTCGTTCGATGGAAGGGGCAACTATTCGCTCGGACTCAGGGAGCAGGTCATCTTCCCGGAGATAGACTACAACTCGGTGGACCGGATGCGGGGCTTGCAGGTGGTGATCGTCACCACGGCTCCGAGCGACCAGGAGGGGCTGCGGCTCTTGGAGCTTTTGGGAATGCCGTTCACAAGGCCGAGAAGCGCGGCGCCGGCATGAGGGTCGGGGGACGACGCAGGGTATTAATAATGGAACGACGAAAATTGGCGCATCGGGGGACAGGGCAACCACGAGGGTTGCCGCTACGACCGGTTTGCCGGGGCATATTTTCACAGCAAGACATCTGAGCGCAGGTTAGGTTACATGGCTAAGAAATCGAAGATCGCGCGTTGGAAGAAACCCCAACGTTTCAGGGTGCGGCAGCACAACAGGTGCAACCGCTGCGGAAGGCCCAGAGCCTACATCAGACACTTTGGGCTGTGCCGCATCTGCTTTAGAAACATGGCGCTCGAAGGGCTGCTGCCCGGAGTGCGGAAGGCTAGTTGGTAGAGGAACGACAGCATGGCAGTGACAGACCCAATCGCGGATATGCTGACGCGCATTCGCAACGCCGTCAACGCGCGTCACGAATCGGTCAGAATCCCGGCTTCCAAGATGAAAGCCGAATTGGCGAGAATCCTCGCCGAGGAGGGATTCATCGAAAGCTACGACCTCGTCAGATCCGGGACCCCGCACGCGGCTATCCAAGTCAAACTACACTACCGAAGCCGCAGCGAACCGGCGATCACCGGACTCAAGAGGGTCAGCAAGCCCGGACTCAGGGTGTATGTCGGCAAAGGCGAGATTCCGCGCTACTTCGGCGGGCTGGGCGTGGCGATCATGTCCACGTCCAAGGGCATAATGACAGGGCGTCAAGCCTGGAGGCAGGGAGTTGGCGGCGAACTCCTCTGCTACGTTTGGTAAGGAGGCCGCTATGTCCAGAGTAGGAAACAAACCCGTTCCGATACCCTCCGGCGTCGACGTCCGCGTGGATGGACTCGCCGTGACCGTGAAAGGCCCTCGCGGAGAACTCAGCCAGAGTTTCCATTCCGAAATGTCGATTTCGCGCGACAACGGAACCGTGGTAGTCACAAGGCCCAGCGACTCGGGCGAGCACAAGGCCCTGCACGGACTGACCCGCAGCCTCATCAACAACATGGTTGCCGGCGTAAGCGAGGGCTTCGAGAAGGTCCTGGATCTTGTGGGAGTCGGATATCGAGTAGCGCAGAACGGCAAGGGCATCACCTTGAGCGTCATGCTGAGCCACCAGGTCAACATAGACCCTCCGCCGGGAGTCACCCTTACGGTCGAGGGCAACAACCGAATCCGAGTGCAGGGCATAGACAAGCAGGCAGTCGGCCAGATCGCGGCGGAGATCCGCAAGGTCCGACCGCCCAACGTGTACACCGGCAAGGGCATCCGGTACGCCAACGAGGTCGTCCATCTGAAGCCCGGCAAGAGCGCGAGGAGGGCATAAAATGCCACGAGTCAAAATGCTCAGGTCGCGCAGGCAGATCCGACACAAGCGCGTCCGCAAGAAGGTGTCCGGGACGTCCGAACGCCCCAGAATGGCGGTGTTCAGAAGCCTCAAGCACATCTACGTCCAGATAATAGACGATTCACAGGGGCGCACCCTGGCCGCCGCGTCCAGCCTGGACCCGAAGATCAGGGCCGAAGTCAACGGCGGCGAGGCCAAGTCGGAGGTCTCGACCCTGGTCGGCAAGCTCATCGCCGAAAGGGCCGTGGACCAAGGAATCAAGACTGTCGTGTTCGACCGCGGAGGCTTCAAGTATCATGGCAGAACGAAGGCGCTTGCCGAAGCCGCGCGCAAGGGAGGTCTGGCTTTCTAGTGACTACTGACTTTACGCAACAGCAGGACGAACAAGAAGAGCTAAACCTGGTCGAAAGAGTCGTCCGCATCTCCCGAGTGGCCAAGGTGGTCAAGGGAGGCCGGCACCTCAGCTTCAACGCGGTGGTCGTCGTCGGAAACGGCGAGGGCCGCGTCGGGATAGGCATGGGAAAAGCGGACGCCGTCCCTGACGCGGTGAGAAAGGGATCGGTCAAGGCGCGGGCCAACATGGTAAACGTATCCCTGAGCGGCTCGACGATACCGCACGAAATCGTCTCGAAGTACGGCGGCGCGCTGGTAATGCTCAAACCGGCCGCCCCCGGCACCGGAGTCATAGCGGGCGGGTCTGTCCGGGCGGTCGTCGAGTTGGCCGGAGTCAGGGACATTCTCACCAAGTCCCGCAGAAGCAACAACCCCGTCAACGTGGTCAAGGCCACGTTCGAGGGTCTGAAGAAACTCAGAATACCTGATGAGGAGTTCGTCAAGCGGCGGCAGACCGTGGAGCAGGTGAAGGAGCAGAGACGCATCCGAGCCGAACGCCGCGCGGCCCAGCAGGCCGCCAAAGCCGAGGCCGCCGCTCAGCAGCAAACCGAGCCGCAAACGACTGCGAGTTGATCATGGCAAAGATAGCGATTACATACAGCAAGAGCGCGATAGGCTACGAGAAGTCCCAGAAGAGGGCGATCGAGAGCCTCGGACTCAAGCGTCTGAACCAGACGGTCGAACACGAGGACACCCCGTCCATAATGGGAGTGGTCCACAAGGTGCGCCACCTGGTGACGGTGTCGCCTGCGCCGCCGGAGACGGAATGAGGCGGGCAACCACAAGGGTTGCCCCTACGACGGGTTGGCAAGGGCCAATTAGATTCACACGGAAAGAAGAACCGAAATGCAGCAACACCTGATGCGGTCTCCAAAGGAGGCCAAGAAGAACCGGAAGCGCGTCGGCAGAGGCGACGGCAGCGGCTATGGAACGTACTCCGGCAGAGGCATCAAGGGACAGAAGTCTCGCAGCGGAAGCGGACGAATGACCAAGTTCATGGGCGGGCAGCTTTCACTGCTGAAGCGCCTCCCCAGCATAAGGGGATTCACAAACGTATTCCGCCAGGAGTACAGCATCGTCAACGTGGACCAGCTCGCCGCCTTCCCTCCGAACAGCGTGGTGACACCGCTGGAACTGGCTCAAGTCGGCTGCATCCGCAGTTCCGAGGCCCCGGTCAAGATACTCGGCAGGGGCGACATCGACGTCGCCATAACCGTATCGGCGCAGAAGTTTTCGGAGTCGGCCCGCGAGAAGATACAAGCGGCCGGCGGCACGGTGACGACCATTGAGTAGGCGCGTCCAACAGACACGCGGCTGCCCGGACACTCCCCCCATCGGAGAGGAGACGGCTTAATGCGCCAAGCTCAGCAGCAGTCATCCAGGCCGCAGCTAATCCAGTCGATGATCGACGCGATGCGCGTCCCGGACCTGCGCTCGAAGATTCTGTTCACTCTGGGGATGCTGGTCGTCTTCAGGTTCGTCGCGCAGGTGCCGATTCCCGGCGTCGATACGCAGCAGTTGTCGCAGGCGTTCCAGCAGCAGGAGCTTTTGGGATTCCTCAATCTGTTCAGCGGAGGCGCCCTGGCGAACCTGAGCGTCGCCGCGCTCGGCGTTTACCCGTACATCACCGCGTCCATCGTCATGCAGATACTGGTTCCTGCCATACCGAGCCTCAAGGCGCTCTCTCAAGAGGGGGAGTTCGGACGCCAGCGCATCAACCAGATCACGCACTACGCCACCGTTCCGATCGCGTTTCTACAGTCGTGGGGACAGCTAACTCTGCTGCGACAGTCGGGCGTGCTGCCGGGCGTGGACTTTGGAGTCAACCTGGGAACCGCCGCTATGCTCATCTCCATGGTGGCCGGCACGATGTTCCTCGTCTGGCTCGGAGAGTTGATCACCGAAAAGGGTCTCGGCAACGGCATTTCACTCATCATCTTCGGAGGCATAGTCGCGGGCTTCCCTACCCTCGTCGGCCAGGGATTCATGGAAAGCGGCCAGCAGGGCGGTCTGTTCCTGCTGGGCATCTTCGGATTCGCCATCATCTTCGTGATCGTCCTGTTCACGGAGGCCCAGCGAAGGGTGCCCGTTCAGTATGGGCGCAGCGTCTTTCGCGGAGGCCAGATGCAGAGACAGTCGGGGGCGACGTTCCTGCCTCTGCGCGTCAACAGCGCGGGCATGATTCCGCTGATCTTCGCGTTCAGCATCATCATTCTGCCCGCCACCATCTTCAGCTACTTCCGCAATCCGTTGTCGGACTCGTTCTTCACGCGGCTGGCGGAGTTCTTCACGGATACGCTCGACCCGTCCAACTTCCCATACTGGATCGCGGTGTTCTTCCTAGTGGTGGTGTTCACGTTCTTCTATACCCTCGTCATATTCCAGCAGCAGAACCTGGCGGAGAACCTCCAGCGCAACGGCGGGTTCATACCGGGAATCAGGCCGGGCAGACCGACTCAAGAATACCTGAACCGCGTCATCATCAGAATTACGTGGGGAGGCGCGCTGTTCCTCGGAGTCATCGCCATCCTGCCCTACTTCGTAACGCTGGCGACCGACATCCGCGCTCTGACGCTGTCGAGCACCAGCTTGCTCATCATGGTCGGCGTCGCGCTGGACACCATGCGCCAGCTCGAAGCGCAGTTGCTCATGCGTAACTACGAGGGCTTCATCAGATAGGAGCGTCAGCAAACGGAGATATGAACGTCATACTCATGGGACCTCCCGGTTCCGGGAAGGGAACCCAAGCCGCGAATCTCGCCGAAAAGCTGGCCGTTCATGCCGTCTCCTCAGGAGACCTGTTCAGGGACCACCAGCGCCGCGACACCGAACTCGGCCGGCTGGCTCGCTCTTACATGGAGCGCGGAGCGTACGTGCCGGATGAGATTACGATCGACATGATAATGGAGTGGATCAAAGACCCGGACCACGCGACGGGATTCGTCCTGGACGGCTTCCCCAGAACCCAGTCCCAGGCGGAGGCTCTCGACGAGGCGCTCTCCGAGCGCGGCGGAATCGACAAGGTCGTCTTCATCAAGGTATCGGACGACGAACTCGTCAGAAGGCTCAGCGGCCGAATCCTGTGCGCCAAGTGCCAGAGGCCGTACAACCTCGATAGCTCCCCTCCCCTATCCGACGGCCGCTGCGACGCCTGCGGTGGCGAACTGTACCAGCGCGACGACGACAAACCCCGCGTGGTCGCCAAGCGTATAGAGGTGTATAACCAAGAGACCTCCCCGGTTGTCGAATACTACCGCGCGTCCGGGTCGCTGGCGGAGATCGACGGGGAGCAGCCGGTGGAGGTGGTAGAACGGGCGCTGTCGGACTCGGTTCTCGCGTAGCTTGTTGCGCACATTGGGTTTATGTTAACTTGTGGTATTCACAGAAGGGTACGGAGGTAGATGGCCAGAAGGCCAAATGGAATCACGATCAAGTCAGCCGACGAGCTGAAGCTGATGTTCGAGGCCGGGCAGATAATTGCCCATACCAAGGCGAAGATCATCGAGGCCGTGGAACCCGGTGTCGAAACCCGGGAACTCGACGCCATAGCCGAGAGCGCTATTCGCGGCCTGGGAGCGGCGCCGTCCTTCAAAGGGTACAAGCCGGGAGGAGCGTCCTACGCTTTCCCCGCCACGATATGCGCGTCCATCAACGACGAGATCGTCCACGCGATTCCGAATGAACGTAAGCTGAAACAGGGCGACATACTCAGCGTGGACGTTGGAGCCATCTACGGCGGACTTCACGCCGACAGCGCATTCACCGTCGGCGTAGGCGAGATCAGCGACGAGGCCGTAAGGCTCATAGAGGCAACGAAGAGGTCCCTCGACGAGGGAATAGCAAAAGTGAGGTCCGGAGGTAGGATAGGAGACGTTTCCAACGCGATTCAAAGGTGCGGAGAGCGCATGGGCTATCACGTGGTCAGGAAGTACGTGGGGCACGGCATCGGCTTCGACATGCACGAGGAGCCGCAGGTGCCCAACTACGGAAGGCGCGGAAAGGGGCCGCGGATTCGCAAGGGCATGGCCCTGGCGATAGAGCCGATGCTCAACATCGGGACCGCGAGCACCAAAGTACTGGCCGACGATTGGACGGTCGCCACCGCGGACGGAAGCCTCTCGGCCCACTTCGAGGACACCGTAACAGTTACCGACGCAGGCCCCATGATTACGACCCGGTTCCACCAAGACGATCCGATCAACTGACTCGAAAGGAGTCCTATGGCGAAGAAGCAAAAGGAGGCTATCGAGGTAGAGGGCACCGTAACGGAGTCCCTGCCAAATGCCAGTTTCAGGGTGGAGCTTGCGAACGGACACAAGGTGCTCGCCTACGTGTCCGGCAGGCTGAAGCTGAACTTCATCCGAGTACTGCCCGGCGACCGGGTGCTGGTCGAGCTATCGCCGTATGACCTGACGCGCGGGCGAATCACATACAGGTTCAGATAGACCTCCTCGACGCGAATCCGCCTCTCCACACGGGAAGAGTATGAGAGTCCGAATCGGGCAGGCCTGGATATGAGGACGACACCAAAATGAAAGTATCGGCATCGGTCAAAGTCAGATGCGCCAAGTGCAAGGTGATCAGACGACACGGCAGGGTCATGATCATCTGTGAAAATCCCAAGCACAAACAGCGCCAAGGATAAGAAACGCGGGGTAGAGATATGGCCATAGTAGCCGGAGTCAACATACCGGACAACAAACGAGTCGAAGTCTCCCTTCGAAGCGTCTACGGGATCGGGGCAACCCAGGCCGTGGACGTATGCCGGAAGGCCGGAATACTCGACAACCCAAAGGTCAGAGACCTATCCGACACTCAGTTGACCCGGATTCGAGAGGTCATCGACAGGGAGAAGGTCGTCGAAGGCGATCTGCGGCGCGAAGTCAACATGAACATACGCCGCCTGATCGACATCGGCTCGTATCGCGGCCTACGCCACCGGCGCGGCCTGCCCGTGCGCGGCCAGAGAACCAAGACCAACGGGCGCACCAAGCGCGGCAAGCGCGTGGCCGTCGCGGGACGAGGAAGAACCGTAAACAAGAAGTAGCGCAATCGCCGGCCGCTTTCAGCACACATAGTTAGGATACGAAAAGACATGGCAAGAAGACCAAGAACACGCCGCAGACAGCGCAAGTCGGTCCCCGTGGGACGGGCTTACATCCAGTCCACGTTCAACAACACGATAATCACGATCACCGACCCGCAGGGCAACCCGATAGCGTGGGGGAGTTCGGGGACCGTCGGATTCCGCGGCTCCAGAAAGTCCACCGCGTTCGCGGCTCAGCGCGCCGGAGAGGACGCGGCCCGCAAGGGAGTCGAGCATGGCGTCCGCCAGGTGGAAGTCTTCGTGCGAGGACCCGGCTCAGGACGCGAGGCGGCTATACGGGCGATTCAGGGAGCGGGGATACTCGTGACCTCTATCAGGGACGTCACTCCGATTCCGCACAACGGGTGCAGGCCGCCCAAGCGGCGCCGGGTGTAGCAGTCAGCGCATGTCCGAGAAACCAACGATGCAAGAGGAAACACAACAGCAGAAGCTGGCTGAGCGCGGCCTCGGTGAAATACTCAACGAGACCTTCGCCGTCTATGCGCGCAGGTTCAAGCAGCTCGTGAGCATAGTCGCGGTCGTCCAGATCCCGCTGTCGATCATGACGCTGATGCTCGCGCTGCTCTTCTCGAACGACGACTTAGCCAGCGTTGTATTGGCGATGATTGCCGCCAGCCTGGGGATATTCTCATACGGAGCGCTGGTCTGCGCCGTAGGACAGCACTACGTCCTAGACGACGTGTCGGTCGGAGGCTGCTACGTGAGAGTGCTTTGGCGCATGGTGACGATGGCGATATTCGCGCTGGTCGTCGCACTTTTGCTAATGTTGATGTTGGCGCCGCTGCTGTCCACGTCGCAGGACGCTCCCTCTCCTCTTGTCTTGTTCGCGCTGATTTTCGGGGTCGTGCTGATCGTGTATCTGGTCTATCAGACGTTTATGATCCCAGCGGTGATCGTAGAAGGGTACCGCTTTTCGGGAGCAGTGAGACGCGGGTTCAACCTGGCGCGGGGCAGCGAGCTGAGGATCGTCGGCCACCTGCTGGTTTACATACTGGTGGCGCTGGGAATGTTCATCATGATCGGCATTCCATTCCAGTTGCTTTCACTCTTGATGTCCGGCGAAGAGGTTAACCTCGCAAGCCAGATTACTGAGGCTGTCGGCCTGCTGGTGACGGGAGTTTTGGTGACGCCCATTACCGTGATCGCGGCTACGCTTCTGTATTACGATCTGCGAGTCCGCAAAGAAGGTTACGACATGTCGCGGCTATCCGTGGAGATGGGAGTCGCGCCCGCATGAACTCACGACAAGACAGGATGATAAGGATGGGTAATGGCAAGATATAAGGACGCCGTCTGCCGGAAGTGCCGACGCATAGGCGAAAAGTTGTTCCTGAAGGGCGAGCGCTGCTACACCCCGCGCTGCGCGGTGGACCGCAGAAGGCGCCCGCCGGGAGACTCCGTCCCACGACGTCGCAGGCCATCGGACTGGGCGTTGCAGCTTAGGGAGAAGCAAAAGGCGCGGTTCACTTACGGAGTGCTCGAAAAGCAGTTCAGGAAATACTTCGACATGGCGCGGAATCGGCCGGGAGTCACCGGCGACAACCTGCTCCAGATACTCGAAACCCGACTCGACAACGTCGTGTACAGGCTGTCTATGGCCGACTCCCGACAGCAGGGACGCCAGCTAGTCAACCACGGCCACTTCACGGTCAACGGGCGGCGGATGGACATACCATCCTATCTCGTGGAGCCGGGAGACGTGATCGCGTGGAAGCGCGGCGGCGGCAACGGATCTATTCCGCAGTTCATCCAGGACCTGACGGACGGGCTGCCGAAGCGTCCGATTCCGCCATGGCTGCGACTCGACATCGGCAACCTGACAGGCGAGGTCGCGTCGCTTCCCGATATGTCGGAGATCGACTCTACCATAGATGCCAAGCTCGTCGTGGAGTTCTACTCGAAGTAGCCCGCCCGCACAGGCAGGGGGGCTGGCCCCGTTTGCGAATTCGGGGCCGGTTAGGAGATCGCTGAATGACAACTTACATCGGTATAACGGCAGAGGGCGTCATCGACCTGCCCGAAGAGATCGATGAGACCATACCCGACCCTTCCATCTCAACCGAGGTGGCCGAAGACGAATACGGCAAGTTCGTCATCGAGCCGTTGGAACCCGGATATGGCGTCACCATCGGAAACCCGATGCGCCGAATACTGTACAACGGACTGGAAGGCACAGCCGTCACCTCAGTTAGAATCGAAGGCGTACAGCACGAATACCAGACCATCCCGAACATCCGCGAGCAGGTGACCGAAATACTGCTCAACGTCAAGGCGATCAGGCTGAGATCGGAAGTTGACCGTCCAGGCAAGCTCCGGCTCGAAATCGCCGGGGAGGGCGAGGTCAGCGCCGCCGACGTCATGGCGTCCGCCGACTTCGAGGTCGTAAACCCCGAACTGCACATCGCCACCCTTGACTCCAACGACGCCAAGCTGTCTCTCGAATTGAACGTCGAGCGCGGCAAGGGATACAAGGAAGCCACACAGGGAGAGGGTCAGCCCATCGGCGTTCTGCCCGTCGATGCCATCTTCGCCCCCGTCAGAAAGGTTAACTACAACGTGGAGCGCACGCGCGTCGGCCAGCGAACGGACTTCGAACGCCTGGTCATCGAGGTCTGGACGGATGGGTCGATCACGCCCATTGACGCCGTTCAGCGAGCGTCCAAGATACTGGTGGACCAGTTCTTCATGTTCGCCAACAGCGGTCCGGGCGCCGAGGACGGACTCGATACGCGGCCCACGGCGATTCTGAAGATTTCGCCGGAGCACTACAACGTGCCCGTCGAACGGCTCGAACTGAGTTCACGCACACTCAACTGTCTCAAGCGCGCCGGGATCAACAAGGTCGGCGAGGTCTTGGACATGAACAGGACCGAACTGCTCAAGATCAGGAACTTCGGCGAGAAGTCCTACGTGGAGCTATTCGACCGAATGCGCGAAACTAACCTCCTGCCGCCGGATCTGGATCCTGCCCTCAAGGAGCAAGAGCAGGACGGCGATAAGGAATAGCGGGAGTTGATCGAAAATGAGACACCGACTATCGGGCAAGAAACTCAGCCGGCCAACGCAGCACCGACTCCTCATGCTCAGGGGGATGGTGACCGACCTCGTCCTAAACGAGACGCTCACCACCACCGAAGCCAAGGCTTTCGAGGCGAAGCGGATGGCGGAAAAGGTAATTACGCTCGGCAAGAAGGGCACCCTGCACCATCGCCGTCAGGCGGCCGCTCTGCTGACCGACAAGGAAGCGGTGCGAAAGGTCTTCGATGACCTCGCCGAGCGATACGAAGACCGCGGCGGAGGATACACGCGCACCTATAAGCTCGGCAAGCGAAAGGGCGACGCCGCCGACATGGCAATGGTGGAGCTCGTGATCTGATTGCAGACCCCAGCAGGCAACAGGACGGTCAGGCTATGCGCCTGGCGATGATCGTAGAGTACGACGGGGCCGAATACAGCGGGTTCCAATTTCAGAAGAACGCGCCGACGGTCCAACAGCAGATTGAAAACGCAATAGAGCGCCTCACCGCGCAGCCGATCAGGATAAAGGCGGCCGGCCGCACCGACGCCGGCGTCCACGCCCTCGGCCAGGTGGTGGCTTTCGACACCGAAGCCCCCTACCCGCCCGAGACCGTCCGGGACGCAATCAACGCGCGACTGCCGGACGACGTCGCCGTCAGATCGGCGCACCCGGTCAGGCCGGACTTCGATCCCAGGCGCGACGCCGTCAGCAGGCTGTACCGCTACACCCTGCTGGTGTCTGACGTCCGGTCGCCGATGGCGAGACGATGGTCGCACCAAGTGCGCGGTCCTCTCGACCTGGACTCGATGACCCAGGCCGCGGACATGATGGAAGGGGTTCACGATTTCGTGAACTTCGCCGGGCCGATGCCGGATCCGGAGGCGAGCACGGTACGCCGGATTTATCGCGTCATGCTGGAGCGCGACTCGGATTTCATCCGCCTGGAGGTCAAGGGCAACGCCTTCCTGCCCCATCAGGTGAGGCGCATGGTCGGCGCTCTCGTCGATCTCGGAAGAGGAAAACTGAATATCGAACAGATTGGCTTACAGATTGCGGGACACGCCGACGCGCCAACCGCCCGGTCAGTCCCGCCGCGCGGACTGTGCCTGGTGAAGGTAGAATACACCGACTTCCCGCCCGAAGAGAGCCAGCCCAAAGAGAGTGAATAAAATGGTAACGAGTTCCAAACCATACGAAACGAAGGCATCAGACCTAAAGCCGGTCTGGCACGTCGTCGATGCCGAGGGAGAGACGCTGGGCCGCCTCGCCACCCGGATCGCCACGATCCTCAACGGCAAGCTGAATCCGCTGTACGTTCCCCATCTGATGACGGGCGACTACGTCGTCGTCACGAACGCGGCGAAGATCAAGGTGACAGGCAACAAGCTGCAGAAGAAGATGTACTACCGCCACAGCGGGTATCACGGCGGCCTGACCGAGCGCACCTTGCAGCAGATGATGGACAAGCGCCCTGAACGAGTCATCAGACTGGCGGTAAAGGGTATGCTTCCCAAGAATTCGCTTGGCCGCAAGATGTTGAAGCGGCTCAAGATCTACGCAGGCGAGGATCATCCCCACGCGGCACAGGTATCGAATCAGGAGGCTTCATAGATGGTCCAAGAGCAGCAGCGCTACTACTACGCATTGGGCAAGCGCAAGACCTCCGTCGCTCAGGTGCGGCTCTATACCGACTCCGGCGCCAACCAGGTAAACGGCAAGCCGTTGGAAGAGGTGTTCCCCTGGGACTCGTGGCAACAGCTAATCAACGAGCCTTTCGACGTCACCCGCTCGCACGGCCAGTTCCGCGTTGTGGCGCGCATCAAGGGAGGCGGCATCGTGAGCCAGGCCGGGGCGCTGCGTCACGGCATCGCCCGCGCGCTCCAAATCGCCGATCCGACCCTCCGCCGCCCGCTCAAGCGCGCCGGCCTGCTCACACGAGACGCCAGAGAAAAGGAGCGCAAGAAGTACGGACTCGCGCGAGCGCGCAAGGCCAAGCAGTGGACAAAGCGCTAGGGCTTAGTCTGATATAATCGACGGTGTCCGAACCCCGCAAAGGTCTTTCCAGCATGGCGACACCATCGAAACCCAAGACACGCAGAACCCAACGGTCCACCGCCCGCCTCTCGATGGCGACCGAAAACTACCTGCTGTCCATATTCAGGATGGAAGAGCAGGACACGCGCGTCACCCTGACGGTGCTGGCCGAACACCTAAAGACGCTTCCACAGGATGAAGGTCTCGGAACATCCCTGCCATCGGTCGGAGGTATGATCCGCCGCATGGTCCGCGAAGGTCTCGTCGAAACGACCCCAAACAAGGACGTCGTGCTGACTGCCAACGGGCGCAAGGCCGCCGAGAGCATCGTCCGTCGGCATCGCCTGGCCGAGCGACTGGTGGTCGATCTGCTCGGCGCCGAGTTGGAGTTGTCACACATCGAGGCGCACCGCCTGGAGCACGCCATCTCTCCCTACCTGGAGAAGAAGATAATCGCCGCGCTCGGAAACCCCGACACCTGCCCGTTCGGGCATCCGATTCCCGGCAGCGGTTACAAACCCAGAAAGAACTCCAAGTCTTTGGACAAGGCCAAAGACGGGGAGAAGCTGGCAATCGACTCGGTTCCTGAGGATGATCAGGCGCTTCTCACTTATTTCGTCGAGCAGGACTTGATTCCGGGACGAGAGGTAAATGTCAAAGAGGCGGCAAGGACCCGGGGAGTGATAACGCTGGAGTGCGACGGCAGAGAGATAGTATTCAGCTACGACGTCGCCGCCAAGATTTGGGTCTATCCCCGCTAATTCATCGCATCTTCCAGGGCCGCTTCGATTTCAGCCTTCACGTCGGCGTCATCCTCCGACAGCAGCGCAACCCGCAGTGCCTCCATCGCTTCCGCGCCGCCTATTTTGCCAAGCGCCCAAGCCGCATGAGAGCGCACCAACTCGTCACTCTCACGTAGCGCGCGAGTCAGCGCCGGAATCGCAGCCGGATCGCCGATGTTGCCGAGAGCCACGCATACGTTTCGCTGAAGTCCGGACCTTTTGGCGCGGCGGATCGGACTGCCCTCGAATTTTTCCCTGAAATCGTCATCATCTAATTCCAGCAGCGGAATTAGCTCGGGTCCGTCGAAATCGTGACGCTTGCGAAAGTCCGGCTCACGGCTGGGAAGCGCCTTCCTGTTGACAGGGCAGACCTCCTGGCAGATATCGCAGCCGAAGACCCAGTCTCCCACCAGCGGCCTCAGATCGCGCGGGATTGGTCCGCGCAATTCGATGGTGAGGAACGAGATGCACTTTCGGTTGTCTATGACATAGGGCGCGACAATCGCGTCGGTGGGACAGGCGGGGATGCAGAGCGAACACTCGCCGCACGTCTTCTTGAGAGGCAAGTCCGGCTCCAGTTCCAGATCGGTCACGACCTGCGCTAGGAACACCCACGACCCATGCGTCGGGGTCAGAATGTTGGTGTTCTTTCCGAACCAGCCGACTCCGGCTCTTTCGGCTGCCGCGCGGTCGTTCATTGGACCGTCGTCAACGAAGAAGCGTGTCCGCACCGGACGGTCCACCTCTTCGGCCAGCATTTTGACGAATTGCCTGAGCTTGCTCTTGATGACGTTGTGGTAGTCTCTGCCCCAGGCGTATTTGGCAATTTTTCCCTTGAGAACAGTCGATTCAATAAGAGAATCGGACGGCGGGCCTGTGTCGTAGCTGATTGCCAGCGAGATCACCGAGCGCGCGCCTTCCAAGAGAAGTTCAGGGCGATTCATTCGCCGGACCCGCTCCTCGGTGTACCAAGGAAGTCCGTCCATCAGACCGGCGCGAGTGCGCTCAAGGGCCGCCTTCTCATCTCTGATGAATGGCTTCGCGTCAGCTATCCCTATCCTGTCGAACCCAAGCTCCAGGGCGAGGGACTTTATTCTGTTTTCAAGCCCAGGGGACGGGGCGGTCTGGATCATTGGCTTGCCGGCGTCTGTTACTTCAAGATACCGTTCAGGTGTTTCGACGCCTGTCTAATGGCAACGCCAACGGGTTCTACATGTCGGTCCGGTTCGTACCTGTCAGGTTGCCAATACGTTACGATGTTGGAGTTGTGCGTAATCTTCGCCGGGTCGCTCACAACGGCGCCAAGCGTGAGCGTGTCGGTCTGGGGGTCGTATCCACGCTTACCCAGAGGCAAGTATGCGGACGCCCCCATTACCATGATTCCGACGACGTGATTCTTAGCGCCGTCGAGATCAACCACAACTTCCTCAAGACCCGTCAGCGAAGAGCTTGTCGTCTCATCCTCACCAGTGAACACGCGGAGAACGTCAACGTCTTCGTCATAGATCAGTTGCAGGCTCATCTACACTCCGTTTGCCGATTATAGCATGGTCGGCCGGGTCTCTGCTGGGCCAACCAGCATCTTGAACCCCAGCCTCTTGCCGCCCATGCGTATCTCGGCGAGGTATGTCACGGCTTCAACGGCTTCGACATAGCAGAAGAATTGGAGCGCCTTAGTCGAATATGTCCCTGACGGACATTCGCCAGCCGGGGACTACGTCGTCGATTTGGATAGTGTCGGATTCCGTCAGGGTAACGACGTCCGTCGGCGAGCGGTGGACGTTCACGCTTCTCCGGCGGGGGTTTACGACTATGACCGCGCGGCAGCCGGCGTTGAGCCAGTCATCGACCTTCTCTTCGACCTCGGTGTAGCGGTCGCTGGGAGAGATTACCTCGATCGCGACGTCCGGCGCGCCCCGGGCAAACCGGTCGGTCTCTCCGATCTCCGCGAGTCTTTCGTTCGATATGAAACTCGCGTCGGGCGCGCGAACGTGGTCAGGATCCGTTTCGAGAACGAAGCCTGTGTCGGCTATGTACGTCTCGCCCAGTCGGTTCGCCATGACGTGTCCGCCGAGCGAGATGTTTATCCTAGAAGAGTACTTTCCGTGGGTCTGTCCTGCCGGTGACATTTTCTTCAGTTCTCCCCTGATGAGCTCGTAGCGGAAGCCGTCGTCGGGCATATCGAAGAGGTCTTCCGCGGTCATGAGTCGGGTTGTGGTTGCCATGTGTATCGTCCTCCAAGCTGTGGACTCACATTACCTCTTTCGGAGAAGGTGGAAGAATTATACACGATGTTCGGAGTAGGGAGTGGATAGTGGATGGTGGATAGTTTTTAGTGGGGTGTATTAAGTATGGTGTTGGGGATTATGGGATATACAGGCTTAGAAGGCGGGCGAATCCAGCCCTCTAAGCCTGTTAAATGGGGGACTACTGTTTGTTGAGGCGGCGCTTGACCACGTAGGCTATCAGCAGCGCCAGGATACCCAGCAAGCCGCCTGCCAGAATACCCTGCCAGATGCAGTCGCAGCCGAAGATGGTCGGCACAAACCCGGCGGACAGTATGGACGTCGGCGAGTCGCCGGGCGTCGGAGTCGGTGTCGGAGTCGGCGTAGCTGTGGGCGTCGGCGCTCCCGCCTGCTCCGTAGGCTCAGGCGTGGCGGTCGGCGTCGGCGTGGGTGTCGGCGCAGGCGTGGCGGTCGAACCGTCTGGAGTCCGGCGGCTGCGGTACCTGACTACCGAATCGTCACTGGTAGGCGTAGGTGTCGGCGCAGCGGTTGGCGTCGGTGACGGCGTAGGTGTCGCCGCAGCCGTCGCGGTCGGCGTGGGTGAGGTCGCCTGGATAGCAACCGGAGTGGCGATCGGCGTTGGCGTCGGGGTCGGCGCTGAAGTTGGCGTCGGCGTCGGAGCCGAGTCTGTCGAACCCTTGCCGCTCGACGACCAATCGCTCGTTCCCTCGTCGTTGGTGGCGCGCACCTGCACTTCGTAGTCTGTGTCAGCGTCCAGGCCGGTCAACGCGGTTGCCGTTCCGGACCCGGAGAAGCCGTAATCGCTCCATGCGCTCTCCCCTACTCTCCTGTATCGCACGTCGTAGTCGCTGATCGCAGGCTTGCCGCTCATATCGGGCGACTTCCACGATGCGTACAGCGCGGTCTGAGGGCTGCCGGAGTTTCTAGTTACGCTCGGAGCGGACGGAGTTGACGGAGGCTCGTTCACGTCGGTTACGTTGATCGTGACTGTGACAGTGGCGTCTATCACTGCGTCCAGGTTGCCGTCGGCGTCCCGCCTGTCGGATACGCCCACCGTCACGCTGTAAGAGGTCTTGGATTCGTAGTCCAGTTTCGCGCCGGAGTTTACTTTTATCTGGCCGGTGGCTGAGTCTATGGTGAACGATACAGCGTCGCTGCCGCTCAGAATGTAGCGCAGACTGTCGCCGTCAGGGTCGGTAGCCGTCACGGGATCGCCGACGTTGGTTCCAGAGGGCGAGTTCTCAGCCACGCTCAGGTCATCGACTGAGCCGAAGCTCGGCGCGCCGTTCGATGAAGAGCCGGTGTCGGACCTAGAGTCGGTCACGATTCCGGTTACGACGGCGGGCGTGTTGGTCGAGTCGTCGGTTTTGGTGACGGTGACGGCGGCGGTGGAACCCGTGCCTGAAGCCGACCACGCGCTCGCGCCGTCGGCGTTCCTGGCTTTCACCTGGACCTCGTAGGCGGTCCCGGAGGTCAGACCGGATAGCGTCGCGCTGGTCCCAGCACCGCTGTGGCCGTGCGATGTCCAGCCGCTATCGCTACTCTTCTTGTAGCGAACGTCGTAGTCGCTGATCGCGGGCTTGCCCGTCATGTCGGGCGCAGTCCACGATACGTTCAGAGAAGTCTGAGGGCTGCCGGAGTTCTGAGATACGCTCGGAGCGGACGGAGCCGCCGGAGGCTCGCTCACGTCGGTTACGCTTATCGTCACTGAGGCGGTGTCGTCTATCACGTTGTCGGCGTTGCCGTCGGAGTCCAACTTGTCGGACACGCCCACGTTCACGCTGTATGTGGTCTTGGATTCATAGTCCAGGTTCACGCCGGAGTTAACCGATATCCGGCCCGTAGCAGAGTCTATGGTGAACGATCCGGCGTCGGTTCCGCCCAGCGAGTAGGTCAGCGTGTCGCCGTCGGCGTCGGTTGCGGTTACGGAGCCAACCGAGGTTCCGGCGGGCGAGTTCTCGGCAACGCTGAGCGTGGCCGAGCCGCTGAACGACGGGTCTCTGTTTACCGACGGGACTAGCTTGTCGGTCGTAGCCGAACCCGGAGCGGACCAGGGGCCTGTCCCCTCGTCGTTGCTGGCGCGCACGCGGACCTCATAGGTCGTATCGACGTACAGGCTGCTGAGCGTCGTTGCAGCGCCAGTGCCCGTGAAGCTGTGGTCGGTCCAGTCGGTATCACCCGACGCGCGGTACTGCACGTCGTAGTCGGTTATGGCGGGCTTGCCCGTCATGTTCGGCGCGGTCCAGCTTACGTTCAGGACGCTATGGGGAGACGACGTACTGCGCCGCACGTTGGGCGCGTCCGGGGCCGGAGGCGGCTCGTTGGCGTCGGTTATGGTGATGGTCACCGTGATGACCGCGTTCATGATCTCGTGGTTGTCGTGCTGGTTGTTGGCGTGGCTGGCCGTCACCGTGATCGAGTGGCTGTGGGCAGCCTCGTAGTTCAGGTTCGCGCCTGAGTTGACCGTTATCTGGCCGGTGCTCGAATTGATTGTGAACTCGTTGTGCTGCTGGGTGGTCGTGGACGTTGAGGTCGAGACCTGGCCGATCACGACGTCCGACGTTATGGCGTAGGCCATAGTATGCCCCTCGGAGTCTATGGCCGGCAGAGAACCGGTCACAGCCGTTCCGGCAGGCGAGTTCTCGGGAACCGACAGGGAGGCGGTCTTGCGGTCGAGGGTCCTGACGCTGCCGCCGCTCGACCAGGCGCTCGTGCCCTCGTCGTTGGTGGCGCGCACCTGGGCCTCGTACCTCGTGCCCTTGCTCAGCCCTGTCAGCGTGACGGAAGCGCCGGTTCCGTCGTGCTGCAAGACGGTCCAGGTGGAACTGGCGGTCTTCTTGTAGCGCAGGTCGTAGTCGGTTATGGGCGGCTTGCCGGTCATGTCGGGAGCAGTCCAGCTAACGTTCACCTTGCTGGTGGGCGAGTCTGAGTTCTGCCGCATCGTCGGACCGTCGGGGGCCACGGGCGGCTCGTCCACGTCGGTTATGTCGATCGTGACGGCTACGCTGTCGTCAATCTCAGTGTCCGCCGTGCCATCGTCGGCCTTGCCGTCTGTGACGTTGACGGTCACGCTGTACGAGGTCTTGGACTCGTAGTCCAGCGCGGACTTCACTTGGATCTGTCCGGTGCCTGAGCCGATGTCGAACTTGGATGCGTCCGTTCCGGCGAGGCTGTAGGTCAGCGTGTCGCCGTCTTGGTCAGTGGCGGTCACGGGCGCGCCGATGTTGGTACCGGCCGCCGAGTTCTCGGCTATGGATCGGGTTTCGCCACCGGGTGTCTCAGGCAGCGTCGGCGCGTCGTTCACGTCGGTCACGTTGATCGTGACAGGGACGATGTAGTCGCCCGGCGCGTTCGGGTCGAGGCTCTGGGCCGATGCCCCAGCCGCGGCCGCGGTCACCGTAACGATGACGCTGTAACTGCTCTTGGACTCGTAGTTCAGCGCGGACTTCGTCCTTATCTGGCCGCTGGACGATACTATGGTGAAGCTGGCGGCGTCGGTTCCGCTCATGACATGCGTGTAGGTGTAGCTTGTGTTAGTACTGGTGGCCGTCACCGGGTCGCCGACGTTGGTTCCGGCGGGCGAGTTCTCCTCGATGTCGCGGGTGACGCCTCCGGCCATGGTGATGGCAACGCCGGAGTTCGACCATTCGCCAGCGCCCTCGACGTTGGTGGCGCGCACCTGGACCTCGTAGCTCTTGCCGTTCGTCAGGTTCGCCAGCGTCGCGCTGGTTTCCGTTCCGTCGAAGGATGCGTCGGTCCAGGTCGAACCGCCCGACAGCCTGTACTGGACGTCGTAGTCGGTGATGGCGGGCTTGCCCGTCATATCCGGCGCGGTCCAGCTAACGTCCAGCTTGGTCTTGGGCGTCGCGGAGTTGGCGGACACGCTGGGAGCGGCGGGCTTGGCCGGCGGCTCGTTTACGTCGGTTACGTTGATCGTGACCTCGATGGTGTCGTCGATGACCGTGTCGGGGTTGTCGTTGGTGTCCTTGCGGTCGCTGGCCTGCACGGTGACGCTGTACGTGGTCTTGGCTTCATAGTTGGGGACGTACCCTGTCTTTACCTTTATCTGGCCTGTGTTCAGTCCGACGTCGAACTTGCCGCCGTCGGTCCCGCTCAGCGAGTAGTACAGGGTGTGGCCCTCGGTGTCCGTGGCGGTGACGGGCGCGCCGACGTTGGTTCCGGCCGCCGAGTTCTCGGCTATGCTGCGCGTGGCCGTGGCGGTCGGGAACTCCGAGTGGACATTCTTGTCCTGGGTCGTGGCCGTGCCGCTGGCCGACCATGCGCCGTCGCCCTCGTCGTTCACGGCGCGAACCTGCACGTCGTAACTCGCGCCTTCCGCCAGGCCGGTGAGTCTCGCGGTTGTCGCAGTTCCGCCGTGCGGCCAGTCGCTCCAGGTGGACGTGGCGCTCTTCTTGTAGCGGATGTCGTAGTCGGTGATCGCGGGCTTGCCGGTCATGTTCGGGGCGGTCCAGCTAACGTCTAGCTCTGTCTTGGGCTTGGGCGAATGCTGCCAGACCGTTGGCGCGGACGGCGCGGACGGCGGCTCGTGTACGTCCGTCACATTAATCGTGACAGGGACGACGTAGTCGCCGGGCGCGTTCGGGTCGAGGCTCTGGGTTTGTACCTGCGCGGCGGCTGCAGTGACGGTCACCACCACGCTATATGAGGTATTGCCGCTCTCGTAGTTCAGCGCGGCCTTTGTCTTTATCTGGCCGGATGAGCTGTCGATGTCGAAACTCGCGGCGTCCGATCCGCTCAGGGCGTGCGTGTAGGTGTAGGCGGTATTCGTACTGGTCGCCGTCACCGGGTCGCCCACGGCTGTTCCGGCGCCGGAGTTCTCAGCCACGCTGCGCGACACTCCATCGGCTTTCGTTATCGCGCTGCCGGAGCTCGACCATGCGCCATTGCCCTCTGCGTTGACGGCGCGCACCTGAACCTCGTAGCTCTTGCCCGAGGTCAGGCCGGTCAGCGTCGCGCTGGTGGTCGTTCCGGTGAAGGAGGCGTCTGTCCAGGTCGAGTCACCCGTCTTCCTGTACTGCACGTCGTAATCGCTGATGGGGGGCTTGCCCGTCATGGTGGGCGCCGTCCACGACACGCTTATCTTGGTCGTCGGCGTGGTGGAGTCCAGCGCAACCGTGACAGTCGGCGCGGACGGCGGTTCGTCCACGTCCGTCACGTTGATGGTGACCGGGATGATCTTGACCGAGGAGATGGTGTCGCCACCGCCGTTCTGGACGGCGTCCACGTGCACCACGACGCTGTACGAGGTCTTGGCCTCGTAGTCGGGGATGTTGCCCGTCTTCACCTTGATTTGCCCGGTGGACGCCTCGATGTCGAAATTGCCCTTGTCCGTCCCCTCCAGGCGCATGAAAGGATCGTAATTCTGTAAGTTGATGCTTGAGTTCACCGCATCCCCCACGTTTGTCCCCACCGCCGAGTTTTCCGCGATGCTGCGCGTCGCGGGCGACGGGTCCGTGGTCCACGAGGCGCTATCGGACCACGCGCCGTTGCCCTCGTCGTTGACCGCCCGCACCTGCACTTCGTAGTTGGCGCTTGAATCGGGCAGGCCCGTAACCGTCGTGCTGGTTGCCTTTCCGCTGTGCGCGAAATCCGTCCAATCGGAGTCGCTGGCCTTCTTGTACTGCACGTCGTAGTCGTTGACGGCGGGCTTCCCGCTCATCTGCGCGTTCGTCGGCGCCGTCCACGACAGGTTGAATCTGTTGTGGTAGTTCGACGAGGAGCGGCTCACCGACGGCACGCCCAGCTTCGGCGGAGGCTCGTTCACGTCCGTCACGTTGATCGTCACCGCTATCGTGTCGTCAATCGCGGTATCCGCCGTGCTGCTGGCGTTCTTCTTGTCGCTGACGTTCACCGTCACGCTGTAGGAGGTCTTGACCTCGTAGTCGGGGATGTTGCCGGTCTTGACCGTTATCTGCCCGGTGGCGGAGCCGATGTCGAACTTGGAGGCGTCCGTGCCGGTCAGCGTGTAGGTAAGCGTGTCCCCCTCCGGGTCCGTAGCCGTGACCGCCGCGCCCACGTTGGTTCCCGCCGCCGAGTTCTCGGCGACGCTGCGCGTTGACGTGGCTCCGTCATCGTAGATGGGGACTTCGTTCACGTCCGTCACGTTGATGGTGACCGGGATCTTGTAGTCGCCCGGAGCGTTGGGATCCACGGACTGCGCGTTAGCCCCTTGTGACTTGTTGGCCACTGCCACCTTTACCGTTACGCTGTACGATGTCTTCGTCTCGTAGTCCAGCGCCGTTCCAGTACCGACGGTTATCTGTCCGGTCGACGAGTCGACGCTGAACTTGCTCTTGTCCGTTCCGTCCAGGCTGTGGGTGTAGGTGTAGTTGGAATTGGCCGTAGCCGTGACCGCCGCGCCGACGTTGGTTCCGGCAGCCGAGTTCTCGGCTATGGAGCGGGTGACCGCGTTGGCGTCGGTGATCCCCGTGCCGGAGTCCGACCACGCCCCGTTCCCTTCGGCGTTCACCGCCCGCACCTGCACCTCATAGGTCTTGCCCGTGGTGAGGCTGCTCAGCGTCGTGTTGGTTCCCGTGCCGGTGAAGCTGGCGTCCGTCCAGGTGGAGCCGCCGCTCAGCCGGTACTGCACGTCGTAGTCTGATATGGCGGGTTTGCCCGTCATCGTCGGCGCCGTCCAGGAAACGTTCAGTTCGGTCGCAGGGTCCGTGCCGTTGGCAACCGTCGGCGCCGCAGGCTTCTCCGGAGGCTCGTTAGCGTCGGTTACGTTGATGGTCACCGTGATGGTGTCGTCGACCACCGTGTCCGCCGTGCCGTCGGCGTTCTTCTTGTCGCTGACGCCCACGGTCACGCTGTACGACGTGGCGCTCTCGTAGTCCAGGCTCGTGCCGCTCTTGACGGTTATCTGGCCGCTGGTGGAGGTGATGTTGAACTTGCTCGCGTCCGTGCCGCTCAGCGAGTACGTGAGCGTGTCGCTTTCGGGGTCCGTTCCGGTCACCGCCGTCCCGACGTTGGCGTTGGCGGCCGAGTTCTCGGCGATGCTGCGCGTCGCGGTGTCCGCCGAGAACGAGGGGTCCTCGTTGCCCTGGGTCGTCTTCTTGCCGCTGTCCGAATACGGGCTGCTTCCACGGGAGTTGGTGGCCTGCACCTGCACCTCGTATTCGGTCTTGGCGTCCAGCCCGGTCAGCGTCGCCGACGTTCCGGTACCGGAGTGGCTGAAGGACGACCACTGGCCTGCGGAGGTCTTCTTGTATATCAGGCTGTAGCCGGTGACGTCCGGCACGGCGAAGGGCTTGGTCCAGGACACGTTTAGCCGGGTGCCGGGGTTGGCGGAGTTGTTGCTCACCGTCGGCGCGTCGGGCTTGTAGGGCCTGCCGGACACACCCGTCTTGATGTGAAGCGCGTTGCCCCACATCTTGGGACAGCCAATGTCGTCTGCCTCCATCCCGACCGCGACGTCGTACTGCGTGTTCTCCTTCAACCCCCAGACGTTCCCGCTCCTGTTGCCGTTGCCTCCCGGCAGCCCTGATGTCTCAGTCCAGCTTGTCGTTCCCGCTTCCCTGTGCCGGGCGTGAACATTTGCGCCAAGGTTCCTTACGTAATAGCTGACATTGAACCCGTAGTTCGGCGTCCCGCTGTCGAACTTCACCGCTTCCTTTGCGGAAACATTGCTGGGCAATCCCAGGGGTCCGCAGGTGCTGTTTGGGTTGTCCTGCGCGACGGTGAACTGGAATGTGAGAGTGGCCGATTCCCAGTCCGTCGCCGAGGCGGTGTAGGTCAGAGTCGCGTCATGGGTGACCTGCGTTGGCATCGTCCCGCTGAGGACGCGGGTGCTGTCGTTGAAGCTGAGCCAGGAGGGAAGACTGCCGCTCAACGAGTAGGTGGGCGTCACGCCCGTGCTGCTGACCGCCTGCAGCGTGTAGGTGACGTTCTTGGTCTCGAACCAGTCGCTCAGGAGCATCTTGTCGGTTATCTCGCTGACTCCGAACGCCAGGGAGGGATTTATGATTTCGATGTTGAAGCTTCTGCTACCGGAGTCGCCGTAAAGGCTGTGGGAGGCGAAGTACGTGTAAGACGCCCTGGCCGTCTTGGCCGTGGGCGTGCCGGTGATTTTGCGGTTGGAACTGTTGAAGCTCAGCCCGGAAGGCAGGGTGCTCACGCTGTAGCTGTTTGCTCCGCTTACGTACGGAAGCTGGAAGTCCACGGCGACGCCCCTGGTCCAGGTCTGGTCTGAGATGGCCGGCACGGAGAGTAGGTCTTGGGCCCTAGCCTGCTCCTCAGCCGCCAATACTTCAATGGAGAAGCGGAGCATGACGGTGTCCGTTCCGTCGGTGGCGGCGTAGGTGAAGTTGGCCTTGGTCGAGGTCGCCGTGGGCGTTCCGCTTATGGCGCGGGCCGAGGGGTCGAACGTGAGACCATCGGGCAGCGAGGGCGTAAGCGAGTAGGTCGTCGTCCCGTTGCCGCCTGTGGCGGCGGGCAGCGTCAGGGCAACTTTGGACAGGTCCTTAATATAGAACTGGTTGGTCACGCTGGCGCCGCCGAAGGACAGCGGTCCCGGCGTCGTGCTGGTGGCCGGAGTCGTCGTGGCTATGGGCGTCGTTGGCGTCGTGGTGGCTATGGGCGTCGTCGTTGGCGTCGGTGTGGGCGGCACGAACGGCCCGGCGGCCGGGGAGTTGCGCCAGCCGCTGTCGCCGGCGGAGTTGCGGGCGCGAACGCCCACGATGTACGTCTTGCCGTTATCGACGCTGAATGTGAGGCTGTTGGTGGGAATGTTCCTGTGACCTTCCACGGGAGCGTGCCAGCTAGACCCGCCGTCCGAACTGTATGTGACGTGGTAGCTCGTCGCGCCTTCGACCGCGTCCCAGCTTGCGGTCAAGGAGCCGTCGGCCCGCGACACGGACACAGATGACGGCGTGTTCGGCGGCGACGGCGCGGGAGTGGGAGACGGCGTGGGCGTCGGAGTCGGCTCGGGCGTCGGTGTGGCCGTGGCTATGGGAGTCGGCGTGGGAGCGGGAGTAGGCTCAGGCGTTGGTTGTGGGCAGTCGTTGGGAACGATGGTGATCGATGCGCCATCTTTCGGGGGCGACGGCTTGCAGTTAGGTTCCTTGGTGGGCGTCGGCTCAGGCGTGGGCTCGGGCGTCGGCTCAGGCGTAGGTTCGGGAGTCGGCTCGGGCGTCGGCTCGGGTGTTGGAGTCGGAGTCGGCTCAGGCGTTGGAGTCGGTGTGGGCGGCGTGAACGGCCCCGCGGAGGATGAGTTTCGCCAGCCGCTGTCTCCGGCGGAGTTGCGGGCGCGGACGCCCACGATGTAGGTCTTGCCGTTATCGACGCTAATGGAGATGCTGGTTCCGGAGTGGTGCAGAGCCGCGAGGCTCCAACTTGCCCCGCCGTCCGAACTGTAGGTGACGTGGTAGCTCCTCGCGCCTTCGACGGAGTCCCAGCTTGCGCTCAGGGAGCCGTCGGACCGCGACACCGACACTGAGGACGGAGTCTTGGGTACGGAAGCGTCGGCGAGAGCGATGCCGACGGACGCAAGCCAGAAGGCGGTCAGCAGAAGAAGGGCAGCGCTTATCCAGGCGAACAGCCGCCGCGCAGAGGGCGCGCGTCGAACTTGCGCCTGATAGGAGGCCAGATTCCTGAAGGTACGCGGCATTCTTATCTCCTATTCGTTTCCCCGCCCATCTGTTGCGACCTGCGAATCCTGAAGGTTTCAACGACTCGCTGATATAATCTTTGCTTATGGCATAGACTATACACATCAACGATTACTTATGCAATATGTGATTGGGCTATTCTTTCACATTCCAATATTTTCAGGATATTTCCATTTGGCATTGCGGCCAACGATATGAGACAAACGAAGTACAGCACACGCCCGACACCAGTACAGAGACCTATTTCACCACTCTTACAAATCTCATGAGTATTACACCACCTCGAAATCTCAGCGACCTTCATGGCTGCCCCTTGTTCCTTAAATAAAAAAAGTGTCCACTCGCCTAGGCGAGTGGACACTTTGAGATTGCTTTTGGCGGATCGCAGAGGCGGGATCGTACCCGCCCGGAGCTACTCCAGTTCGAAGTCGAGGGGGCTGACGGCCTCGTCTTGCGCGCCGCTCTCGGAACTGCCCTTCATGACCTGGAAGCCCAGCAGAGCGCCAAGGGAGAGGTAGTCGGAGCCGGCGGCCTGGTACACTACCAGCGTCGCGATCCCGATCAGGACCGCGATCACCGCCATGGTCGTCCAGAAGGTCTTCTTGCCGGCGCTCGAAGTGATTCCTGTGAAGGCGCTTACCAGTGTGGCTACCATTTGTTTCTCCCTCATCTGTTGCGCTCGGCGAATCGTGAAGGTTTCAATGACTCACCCATGCAACGCTTGTTGATGACATAGACTATACACGGCAACGATTAGCATTGCAATAGGTGTCGGCGCGATTCTTGCCATTTCAAACGATTTTAGAGAGACGCCGTTCAGCAATTCGGTCAGCTATACGGGATAATTCAAGTACAACACTCGCCTATAACCAGTATGCAGACTGATTTCACCACTTTCACGAATCTTTTGAGTATTTATGAGCATTAGTGAGAGGCCAGGGTCGAGGGCGGCGGGGAAGGTCGGTCGCCTACGGCAATCGCCCCCTTGACGCCCACACTCCGCCGATGTAATGTGGAGTCAATGAGATGGATGAGACTTGAGTACGGCAGGAGACACGTCCACAGCAGATGCTGCCCCGTGAGACATCCTACATAATCTTGTTCCTCATCCTATCGCTGACCGGCATCGGCATCGTAGCTTGGATCGAGGTCCGTCACACCGTCACCGACGGCTTCGAGGAGACCGCCCGCGCCATCCTCAACGGGATGCAGTCGGCAGTGGTCGTCTCCGGGGCTTTTGCGTATATTTTGATCGAGGGGTGGAGAATGCTCGCCGAGAGATATGAAAAGAGACGCTACATGGAGGGCCTCGCCGAGGGCCGCACTGAGGGCCGCACTGAGGGCCGCACTGAAGGTCGCGCCGCGACGTTCGCCCAGTGGCAGGCTTGGAACAGCCGACGCATCGCCGCCGAGCAGAAGGGCGAACCCTTCGACGAACCCCCGCCGTCCATCAAAGACGCCGACTGAGCATTTCTCACCGCGCCGCCACTCGGCAGGGGCAATCTCGAGGTTGCCTCTTGCGCCCCTTAATTAAGGGGCGCATCCCCATGTGAACGGCGGACGGACGGCATTACGGGTTGACGGCTATAAGCTCGCCGTGACCCACGCCGCACAACGCGCCGGGATGGTCCTTCCATCTTTCGTAGGCGATGCCTATGTCGTCGCACAGCTTTTGGGTCGAAGCCCCATACTTGATAGCCGCCTCCGTGATCTCAGGCGACAGGAACCATAGCTGGGCGATGCCGTAGATGAAGATGACGTCCTCGGGAGTGTCATATACGTCGAATGAGAGGTTGGTCCGCACGTCCGTAAAACCCGCCTCGATGAAATGAGTCTTCATCTCCTTGCCCATCTGAGGATGGCCGTCGTCAGCCGCCAGCAGGTCTTCGAACATGTCCCACGCTTTTCTGATAACGCCAAAGTCGGGAGCCGTGAACGACGACTCGCCGATCATCTCACGCGCCGAGACTAGGCCGCCGGACTTCAGGACTCGCCTCGCCTCGCGCAGCGCCGCCGCGGTGTCCGGAACGTGCATGAGTACGTTGTGGAAGTGGGCAACGTCGAAGAAGTCATCCTCGAAGGGGAGATCGAGCACGTCGCCAACCTGGAACGTCGCGTTGTCTTGTCCGTCGGATTGGGCTATCGCCTTCGCCAACTCAACCTGCGACTCCTCCATGTCCACGCCGTACAGTTCGCCGGGTTCTACCGCCTTCGCCAAACCGACGGAGATCGTCCCCGGTCCGCAGCCTAAGTCGAGAACGCGCTGACCGGGCTTCAGGTGTGGGAGCAGATGTCTGGCGTGAGTTTCTGCGGCGTATCGTCTGAGGGCTTGGATGAACTCTTCGCTAAAGCCCATCGTATAATCGGGCGTTCCGGATTCCGCGTCAGTCATTTTCGCGATCTTCCTTTCCGCGCAGCCGATACCGTTCGACTGCGACACCATTAGCAAGGACAGCACTTTAGCATAAACGAAAGTTTGGGCGCAACTATGTCTTGGTCAAATGTTGATTGGTGAAGCTGCCGCCCAGGGTCGAGAGCCTGACGGACTGTGTAAATGGCGGCCTGGGCGCTAGTCCCCAACCAGCGCCATTATCTTTTCTATCGCCTCTTCCCTGAAGCGGTCGAGGTCGTCGGCGTCCTTGACCAGCGCTCCGAGAGTCTGCTCGACGGCGTCGCGGTCTAGGTGGTCGTAGTGCAGGATCACCATTGCCCTGGCCCAGTCGAGCGTCTCGGAAATGCCGGGGACCTTGTCCAGGCCGGACTCGCGGGCGTTCTCGACGAAGAGGCATACCTGGCGGGCGAGTTTCTCCGGGATGCCGTCCACCTTGCGGCGGACGATGCGGAGCTCTTTTTCGAGGTCGGGGTAGTCGATCCAGAGATATAGACAGCGGCGACGCAGCGCGTCGGACAGGTCCCGGGTGCGGTTGGAGGTGAGGATTACCAGCGGTCTGTGCTTGGCCCTGATGGTACCGATCTCGGGGATGGTCACCTGGAACTCGGACAGCACTTCCATGAGGAAGGCTTCGAACTCCTCGTCGGCGCGGTCGATCTCGTCTATGAGGAGTACCGGCGCTTGGTCGGGCTGTGTCAGCGCGGACAGGAGCGGACGCTCCAGCAGAAAGTCGCGGCTGAATATCTGCTCCTCGCGCTGCTCGGAGGTGCGCCCGCTGCCCTCGTCCAAACGTATCCACAGTAACTGCTTGGCGTAGTTCCACTCGTACAGCGCGGTTGTGACATCCAGGCCTTCGTAGCACTGGAGCCGGATGAGCTTCGTCCCCATAAGCTGGGCCATGACGTTGGCGATCTCGGTCTTGCCGACGCCTGCCCTGCCCTCGATCAGCAGGGGCCGCTCAAGGACCTGCGCCATGTAGATGGAGGTCGCGATGGAGGCGTCGGCGACGTACTCCCGCGCCTCGAGCTCGCGGACGATGTCTCTGATGGGGTCTGATTCGGCTTCGCTTGGCAATGCGTTCACTTGGTGATGGATGAAATATAACAGAAACTGGCGTTAGGGAACATCAGGGTGCGTGTTGTATTAGCGAGTCGAACGATGATTCGATAAATGAAGGTACACTTCCCGCTTCCTTCACGTACTCAAGAGCGCTGGCCACATCCTCCACCGGGATCCTGTCAAATATCTCAGGAGTCGGCACAAGCGCGGTGTTAAGATCGTTTGGCTCAAATTTGCTCAGACCGTCGCCGTACCTCCTTGATGACAACCTTACAATCTCTCGACCAACAACAGAGTTCAGGTATAAGAAGAGGTGGTCAATGTAGTGAAGGCCGAGTAGGTTAGGCTGAAATCCATGGAAGCAAGTGAGGTTCAATGCCCTGGACTCATTGCGGACTATCTTGTACCTACCCCTGGAAAAGACTCCGAGCAGCAAAGGAGCAGGACTTCGATGCTCAGTCTTGTACCAAGGCGTTCGGCTTCTAGTTAGGAATCTCCGGTTGTAGCCTTTGAGTTCTCCTTGAGCAATGTAGGAGCTTGCGGCGTCCGACGGTTCGCCGTTCACTCTGAATAGCAGCGCGGCCTCGTCACACTCACACAGATTGCCATAGTCATCATCGGTAAAGTACGGAGATCGAACTTGCGCGCTCCGCGTGATGCTCGGCAACACTTCGGACGTAGAAAGCCCTAGAGCCTCTACCTGTGACGGTCTAAGTATGAAGAACTCATTGGCTCCGGTAGCGATGCCTCGAGTAAATCGCCCATAGCGTTCTAGGGGGACTGTGGCAGCCTCGACAGGCATAATGGGTTTGGTCTCGAAGTATGGCAGCCACTTGGCGGCCGGATCGAGGTCTGCATAAGGGAGTTCCGAGATCGGGGCGGCGTCGAAGATTGACTGGAGTGAGTTGACTGATTCCGCCGTATAGAACTTCACGGTGGAGAACTGCATGGAGGTATCGTAGAGAATGATGCCAACTGAAGTTATGGCATCGGGAAAGATGTCCTTCTCACAGTCAAGGCTGATAACTGCGTACAGGTGTGAATCGGCAATCAGGCGCTTCTTGACTATCTTTCCGTAGCCTGTATTTAGAAACTCCAGAGGCATGATGTAGGCCAACCTGCCGCGAGGGTGTAGTTCGGACAGAGACTTGAGGAGGAATGCGGATGCCGTATTCGTATATCCGGATAACCGCACTCCTAGCTCATATTCGAACATATCAAATACCATGCTCCTGTTCGTAAACTTCTGGAATCGCATATACGGGGGATTGCACACGATGTTGCCGGACCTGCGGCCCCAAGACGTGAGATAGTCTTCTTCGGTCACGACAGCGCCGTTGTCAGTAGCGTAGGTACGCCAGTATTCCAGAATCTCGGCGTCGACCTCGCTGCCTGTGAAATGCGGGCGTATATTTTGAGGCGCTACGTCAAAGAACGCTCCTAGACCGAAAGCGGGATCATGGACAGCGGGCTCGCCCGACTCCAGGACCCATCGAACCATGAACTCAGCAACTTGGGGATGCGTGAAGAACTGTCCGTAAGCCTTGCGGTGGGCATCGCCGACCGCTTCCAGATAGCCACTCTCAATTCGAGCCACCGATCACCTCCCGGGAGAATACTTCCGGGTCAAGGTATCCCTTGCCTCCTCGAAAAGTCACGTAGAAGAGAAGGCGCCCTCGTTGCTGCTCTTTCAGCATTGATCGGTGCTCAGGCATGTCAATGCGCCTTATCACCTCTCTCCCGACGTGGATATTGATATTGATGGTGGTCTTGCCCTGATTCTTAACGTTACGCTCCACTGAGAATATGACATCTTCGTTTTTAGGATCGGCGGTCAGTTCAAGAATATCCTTGAACGATATTATATAGGCCTTGTCAAAAAAGACCTGCAAGTAGTAGTGAGGGACGCCGAAATTCTGAATCCAGCGATTGACTACTGATATGTCTTCTAGTTTGGGTGTGATGCTGAGATAGTCGCGTGTCTGCAAGATTCTAATTTGCTCTTTCAATTCCCTCAAGTACTCGGTCAGCTCGCGCAGTGTTTGGGATGAGTACCAGCCTCTGGCTATGAAGTCCAGCTCTCGGAAAGTATCTATGGTCGCCTCGACTATCAACTCATGTAGATGAGGTCTCTTTTCTCTCAGAGCGTCAGAATAGGGTTCCTTCAAAATGAGACGCTGGATTCGCGCACATTCGGATTCAGCCTGAAGCGTTCTTTCACGCATGAATGCAGAATATCTTGTTTCAAGGAAACTACTGGACCGAACTTCAATAGCGGCTATAGCCGATTGGATGAATTCATCGTCGTCCAAGTCGTAAGCCGCATCATTGGGGGCAATGGCTCGGTCGAATATAAGGATGTCGGGCTTTTTCCCAACCGTGTTCAATTCGTCTTGATAGGCAGCGTAGAATTCACGGAAGCCTGGGTCACCCGCGTCCAAGGAGTCGTCCCGCCCATATTTCAGCGCACGGTACTCTTGTGAATACTCGTTTATGGCATTGCAGACTATTTCTTCGGCCCAATCGCCTTGCTGCTTGTTTGTTAGAAACGCTGAGGTTGCCAGGGTTGGAATTCGTCCAGTGATTTGGAGTTCCGTATCTATTTCAAACGGAGATTCCCAGATCAGCCGTTGAATCGTTTCCTTATAAGTTCCGTTCATGATAATACTCTGGGGTCTTCCCTATTGAGTTCCAGCATCTCGCCGAGGGTGATTCTGAGGGTTTCTAGGAGCTCGTCGCGAGTCGCCTCCTGGCAATTCACGCCCGGTACTTCCTGTATCCAGCCCGTCCACCAATCGCCATCCTGCTTGATTATTGCCGTGTACTTGTTCATCGTTTTCTCCCGTTCAATACTGACCATCCATTACGCTCCAGCACTATGCAAATTGCACCGATTTCCTGCTTGACGTAGAGTTGACCCCAAATGGAGTAGTGACGACCTTCGACGAGCAACAGCCGCTCCGTACCCGCGCCATGTAGATGGAGGTCGCGATGGAGGCGTCGGCGACGTACTCCCGCGTCTCCAACTGGCGGACGATGTCTCTGATGGGGTCGCGGCCGTTAGACACGTTCAAGGGTGTCAATAAGTGAATCGATGCTTTGTATGTCAGCCGCTATGTACTCGTCATCCAGCCAGCCCTCTCGGAAGTTGTGCAACAGAATGTTGGCGGTATTGAACAGCATAACAATATCACGATCTCCACGCCACCTGGCAATTTTGAGGACAGCGTTATATTGAGCCTCCTTAGCTTCATATTCCCATCCCTGCCGCTTGGCTATGGTTTTGACGGCAAGCAAGGCCGCTTCTTCAGCTTTTTCGCAGGCTTGCAGGCTATCCCCTTCACGCAAAGATTTTTCTGCCTGATCGATCAGAGAACGGCTTTTGGTTAGCATCTCCTTATTCCTCCTCTTGAATTGAAGCAATTCAAACTGTGTCTCTCAGAAAGATGAAACACGGCAAGGAAATCTAGGCGACCGGATTCAATTTGGGCAACAATCTTTTGACCAGTTCTATTCCGTTCTCGATAGACTCATCCTCAAGATCGCCTTCATAAAAATTCTTGTGCATCAGGCTTGCGGTATTGAAAATTCCACGAATCTCTGACTCACCCATCTGGTTGGCCAGCCTCTGGATGATGCTGAATAGTCTCGCATGAGAATCATGTCTCCATCCACGTTGCTCTGCGGCGGCCTTGACAGCGTGAGCCGCCGCTCCCCATGCCTTCTCACTCGCTTGGAGGCTATCGCCCCTCTGCAACTCGTCTTCAGCCTGTCGTATAAGTCGTTGGCTCGTCTCTAGGTGGAATTTCGTAGTTGCCACATGGCGCCTCGACGTTCACTGATAATTTCCGAGAAATCTAGTTGCACCATCGGTAACTCAATCCGACCCTCTCTCGCTGGCGCGGAATAAGAGGGTCGGATTGAGAATGGGAGTTGCATTAGGCGCAGTCCTTACCCCTGCATTGCCCTCCAGACCTTTTCGGACTTGGCGGGCATGTTCATGTGCTTGACGCCAAAGGGAGACAGCGCGTCTATCACCGCGTTCATGACCGCGGGCGACGCCGCTATCGTTCCGGTCTCGCCCGCGCCTTTGACTCCCAGAGGGTTGGTCGGCGACGGGGTGACCGTGCGGTCGGTGATGATCGACGGCACATCCTCGGCGGTCGGCACGGCGTAGTCCATCATGCTGCCGGTGATTAGCTGGCCGGACTCGTCGTACACGCCCTCCTCCTGGAGCGCCTGGCCGACACCCTGCACTACTCCGCCATGCACCATGCCCTCGACGATCATCGGGTTGATGACGTTTCCAACGTCGTCAACGGCGACGTACTTTTGGAGATCGACTTCGCCGGTATCGCCATCGACCTCTACGACGGCGATGTGGGTGCCGAACGGCCAGGTGAAGTTCTGCGGGTCGAAGATGCTGACCGCTTCCAGCCCGGGCTCGGTGCCCTCAGGCAGACTCTCGTACCAGTAGGCGGCGAGCGCGACTTCCTGGAAGGTCTTGGCGTTGGCCGGAGCGCCCTGTACGAAGTACTGGCCGTTCTCGGCCACGACGTCCTCGGGCGCGGCTTCCAGCAGGTTGGCGGCGATCCGCTTGGCCTTGTCCTGGATCTTTTCAACGCTCATGTGGATTGCGTTTCCGCCGCAGACCGCGCTGCGGGAGCCGAACGTGCCGGTGCCCATCTGCACCTTGTCGGTGTCTCCGTGGATCACCTCGACGTCATCGACGTCGACTCCAAGCTCGGCCGCGGCAAGCTGGGCGAAGGTGGTGTCGTGGCCCTGACCATGCCCGGACGAGCCGGTGAATACCGTCACCTTGCCGGTGGGATGGACGCGGACAAGCGCGCTCTCCCAGACACCGGCGCGCGCGCCGAGTGTGTATGCCACCGCGGACGGGGCCATTCCGCAGATCTCGACGTAGGTTGAAAGTCCGATGCCGAGGTAGCGTCCCTCGTCACGGGCCGAGGCCTGCTCAGCGCGGAAGTCGTCGTAGCCGACCAACTCCAGAGCGCGGTCCAGCCCGGCCTCGTAGTTTCCACTGTCGTATATGACCGTGGTCGCAACCTCGTGACCGTCCTCGAACGGGGGGATCAGGTTCTTGCGCCTGACCTCCGCAGGATCCATGCCGATCTCGGCGGCGTAGCGGTCCATCATCCGCTCCACGATGTACGTGGCCTCCGGGCGGCCCGCGCCGCGATAGGCGTCGACCGGCGTCGTGGTCGTGAATACGCCGGTCACTTTGCACTGCACGTTGTCTATGCTGTACGGGCCGACTAGCATCAGCCCGAACAGGTAGGTCGGTATGGCGGGGGCGAACGTGGACAGGTAAGCTCCCATGTTGGCGTAAACGTCGGTCCTGAGTCCGGTGACGTTGCCGTCGCTGTCTCCGACGATCTCCACCTCGCCGACGTGGTCGCGCCCGTGAGTCGTGGCGAGGTAGTTTTCCTGCCTGCCCTCGACCCACTTGACCGGCTGACCGAGGTTCTTGGCAACCACCGCGGCGATCACCTCTTCGGCGTACAGGTACAGCTTGCATCCGAACCCGCCGCCTACGTCCGGGGCGATCACGCGGATCTGATGCTCGGGGTGGCCAGTAACCAGCGCTAGAAGCAGCCTCACGAGGTGAGGAATCTGGGTGGACGTGTACAGGGTGAGTTGGTTGGTGCCCGCGTTGAAGTCCGCGACCACAGCGCGGCCTTCCATCGGGTTTGGAATGAGGCGCTGGTTCACGATCCGCTCGGTCACGCGGACCTCCGCGCCGGAGGCTGCCGCGTCGAAGTCTCCGCCTCCGACCTCCCACTCGAACGCGATGTTGTTCGGCGCGTCATCGTGGACCTGAGCGGCGCCGTCCTGCACTCCGTCCTCCATATCGACCACCGCGTCGAGGACATCGTAGTCGACGTCCACCAGAACCGCGGCGTCAGCGGCGGCCTGGGCGCTGGTCGCCACGACGGCGGCCACGGCGTCGCCCACGCAACGCACCTTGCCTATGGCGAGGGGAGGATGCGGGACTTCCTTTGTGTCGGGAACGACCCAGCCGCATGGGAGGGAGCCAAGCTGCTCCTCGAGGTCGGGGCCGGTATAGACGGCGACGACGCCATCGGCGGCCGCGGCTGCCGACGTATCGACGCCGGTGACGTTGGCGTGCGCGTGGGGGCTGCGAACCAAGACCATGTTGAGAGTCCCAACCAGCCGCACGTCATCGACGTAGGTTCCCTTGCCTGTGATAAGTCTCGGATCTTCGCGACGCTTGATACTTGCGCCCAGTACTGCTTCGGTGGTCATATTTGCCCTCCTCTTGCTGCGGCTGCGTTAGGCCGGCACATTCGGCTGCTTATATTAAGGAGACGGGCGCGCCAAGAGGCGATGTACCCGCTTCTCCCACCAGCCAAACCGGCCTTGGAGTCAAGCGATACTCTACCCTACTCTAAGCGGTTAGGCAAGAGCAGCGGGATCGCATCGGCGCGGGGCGCTAGCTATACCTGTCCTACATGTCCGTTGGAGTTGACATACCGGTCTATGCTGACGGCGCGGAATCCGCGAGTGTAGCGCACCCTGATGCGTTCACCTGTGGACAGGGTCTCGAACGTCGCGCGGTCAACCGCTATCTTGGCGTCGCCCACGTGGATGTAGCGCTTGCCGTTCCTCCCAACCTCCTTGGCAGACAGCGCTCCCTCCGCAATGTAGTACGGAGGAAACGCATCGAAGAGAAGCGTGACCGCATCTCCCGCCTTTTGGGAAACGACTTTGGCTATGTCCCATGCGCGTATCGCCACAGACACCCCCGGATACCCAGGACATGTAACGGCATATCGACCGACGTAAGCGGTCGTCAGCGAGACATCATTGTAGTGCCAGAAAGACCTGAGGGCAACGAACTAACCTTTGTGCTTGTTCGCACCATAGAGTAGAATCCTATCCCGACATCTCGCCCTTCCCTATCATTCCGAGTCCCGGCAGCCTACTGAGAACAGGATCAGGGCGGGCGGCATCGGCTGCCGCCGAAAGGAGACTCACCTTGACATACTCAGCCATTATCGTGGGAGCAGGGCACAACGGACTGGTCGCGGCCAACTATCTCGCAAGGGCCGGAGCGCGAGTCTTGGTTCTGGAACGCCGCGACTTCGTGGGAGGGGCCTGCATCACCGAAGAGTTGTTCCCCGGATTCCGCGTGTCTTCGTGCTCCTACATCTGCCACATGCTGCAAGGCAAGGTTATAGACGATCTGGAGCTGCGGAAGCACGGCTTCGAGATCCATCCGGTCGATCCGTACAGATTCCAGCCCTTCCCTAGCGGCAACTACATGCTCCGCTGGCACGACGAAGCGAGAAACGAAGAGGAGATTGCGCGACTCTCTCCCGGAGACGTGGATGGACATCGCCGCTACGCGGAGTTCATGTCCAGGGCGTCGGCGATACTGTACAGGTACTTTTTCGACGACCCTCCAAGTCTGGCGCAGGTGTCGGAAGACCTGCGCGGCACAGCCGACGAGGCGGTGTGGTGGCGGATGCTGACCGGCAACGTGCGCGATCTCGTGGAGGAGCGCTTCGAGTCGCCGGAGGTCCGCGCCGCGTTCATAGACGCCGAGGACGCGCAGGACCCGCGCGCGCCGGGATCGATAATGTCGATGGCATACGTACATACCGACAAGTTCACGGAGCCGCACAATCTCGGCATTCCTCACGGCGGCATGGGCGGAATCACTCAGGCGATGGCGCGCGCCGCCGAGTCTCTCGGCGCGGAGATTAGGACGAACTCGCCGGTCGATCGAATCCTAGTGCGGGATGGCCGCGCGGTGGGGGTTCGGCTCGAAGACGGAGAGGTCATAGAGTCGGACGTGGTACTGTCGAACGGCGACCCGAAGCGCACGTTCCTGTCCATGATCGACGAACGGCAGCTAGGGTCTGAGTTGGCAGGCCACGTTCGCCGTCTGAAGACCGACGTGTCTTACCTGAAGTTCCACGCGGCTCTGGACGAACTCCCTGATTTCACCAGCTACCTCGGAAACCGCTACGACGAGGACTTTCTCGTGCAGGTGCGTATATGCCCGTCCGTGGACTACTTCCAGCAGAGCGCGGACGACGCGCGGGCGGGCAGGCCGTCGTCAGCTCCCGTGATGCACATTCAGATACCGTCGGTACTGGACAGGTCGCTGGTTCCGGATGGCAAGCACGTTATGTCGATCTGGGTTCTGTATGCTCCGGTCAGGCCGAAGCAGGGTACTTGGGACGACCTGCGCGAGGAGACCGGGGAGCATCTCATAGACGTTATCGAGGAATACGCTCCGAACTTCAGAAAGTCCGTGAGGGAATGGGAGTTGTTCACGCCCCAAGACCTCGAGGAGCGAGTCGGGCTGACCGACGGCAACATTCGGCACCTCGACATCACCTCTGCGCAGATCCTCGGCAACAGGCCCGGCGGGCCGTTTTCCGGGTACAGGACTCCTATCGACAGTCTCTACCTGTGCGGCGCCGGCGCACACCCGGGAGGCGAAGTCACCGGAGTTCCCGGGCACAACGCGGCGCACACCGTCTTGCGCGACTGGGAGATGTCCCGGTGATCTTGGGGCCGACCGTGGAGACATTCGGGAGCGGGGCGCGGCGCGCATGTCCCGGCTACCTCAGGTGAAGTCTTAAAATCGGAACCCCCCTCTTTCGACGGTCGAAAGAGGGGGGTTCAGTGGAGGAGACGATTATTGGGGACTAGCTGGCGCGTCGGTGTGCGAACTCTTCCATCAGGTCCGCCATCGCGACTTGGGCTAGGCTGCGTACAGGTTCACCCGAGGTGTCCTTGTACCATCCGCACTGGAGACACTGGCGGTAGGTTCCGTGCCAGTCCTCGCCAAGCGCCACGTCGCCTGCGCATCTTGGACAACTCTTCAACTGCAACATCCTGCTGTTCCCTTCCATTCCATCCTAGTCTTCTTATGATTGCCGGGACTCGATCAATTCGACTCGCTTTATACTGTATGCCGCTGCCTGGAAATGCACATCATCAGCCAAGATGATTCTTCATGGGACAACATGCCTAGCGCGCGCTAGTACGCCGGTCGTACTGGGCGGTCATACGAAAGTACGATGCGTCAGGAGTTGAGTATGGGGTGAAGGGTGATTAGGAAACAGCGCCGAGAGAGACGTCCCGGCGCTAATCGCTCAAGGCTGCCGTTAGAGGTTTACTTGTGCAGATACTCTCCGGCATCGAGGGCGGACTGTATCGCCTCGATGAGTTCGCGGGCGGACTCGGCCGACAGCTCGACCGGCACGCGCGCGTCGAGTCCAAGCTCTTCGTTGACGAAGTCGATGTTGAGCGTGTGGTCGGCCTGGGAGTGGAATGGGTGGTCGTAGTACACCCTGGCGCCGGTCAGCTTGAACCAGCCGCGCTGGCCGCGTCCGCTGCCTTCGATCTTTCGGGTTTCAGTGAGATACGTACACATTCTCAGACCCCCATCGACGGTCGCCAATCACCTGGGGCGAAGCGTACTACCTGAGCGGAGTCTAGTCAATGTGACGTGTGTCAGACATGCGCCGCCCGAACGTCTCTCCGAACTTTTCGACCACGACGGGCACGACCTCATCCACCGAGACCGGGCGGCCCAGTTCGCGGCTCACCGACGTGACCTCGATGTCCGGCATACCGCACGGCACTATACGGTCGAAGTATGACAGGTCCACCGACACGTTGAGCGCGAAGCCGTGAGTGGTTACGCGGCGACCGACCTTCACTCCAATGGCCGCGATCTTGCGGTCCTCGACCCAAACGCCGGTGGGATGCCCGTCGCTCTTTGCCTGGATGCCGAACTCAGACAGCGCCGCGATTAACGTCGTCTCCAGCGAGCGGACGTACTTTAGGGGGCCGCCGCCCCAGCGTCTGAGGTTCAAGATTGGATATCCGACCAACTGCCCAGGCCCGTGATAGGTGACCTCGCCCCCTCGATCGGTGTGATGCACCTCGATTCCAAGACGCCGCAAATCATCTTCGGATGCCAGGATGTCGTCCATCCTCCCCCTCCGTCCGAGAGTATAGACGTGAGGGTGTTCCAGAAGAACCAGCGTATCGTCCCTGTCTCCAGCGGCAACTTCGGCATGGAGACGGCGCTGGAGGTTCAAGGCATGGGCGTATGGGACGGTTCCAAGTTGAATAACTGGTACTGTGTTGGCGCAGTACCCCATGCTACCGGCGCGGGACGGCTATTACGCCGCTATTGGCAATGCCGGAATCGAAGGTAAACACATGGGCCGATCTGATCCGCGCGACCAGTACGACGGTCCAGTCAACAAGGCTCAGACCTCTGCCAGCCGAAGATGTGAACTCTCTCATTGCTGTCGAATGTAAAGAGTCATCTATCCAGAACACCTGCACGTTCGACTCGATTATCTCCAAAAGTCGTGAAAGGGTCTCGAATCCGAATCGGCGGTGAACCAGCGCTATGGTTTCGACAAGTGCGTAGGAGGTCGTCCAGAGTTGGAGGTCATAGTCCGAGAGTAGGTCAAAAGATACTACAGCCTCGTCATGGAACCGGTCCAAATCTGAAACGAGCGCGTAGAATGCGGACGTATCTACCACAACAGCCTCAGGGAGCAGCATGTGGCGACTGCTCGGCTAGATAATCGTCGTGCCTGGCCGCAACGTCCGTAGCGGAGTCCCGGCCAATTCCTACAATGCTCATCAGCTTCTCGCGCTCCTTGACTTTGCTAGGCGTGACGGTGACTGACACCAAACTCATGTTTAGATTGAGGTTCATCACCACGCCCCGCACCAGAGGGACACGATAGGTAGGCTCACCACCTCGCTGGTCGCCTATAGGAATCGTTGCATTGGCCTTGAATGATTCAGGAGACTTCCCGAATGCCGACCTGAACAGGAGAACTCGGGTTTCGTGACCAATCTCGTAGGGCAGCGAGTCATTTCTGATTAGTGCCGCGCAGTGCTCTAAAGCTTTGATCGAATCTGTGACGCTGAGTTTGTCTACATGCCCGATCTGGAACAGCGCTTCGCTGTGGTAACGCCGTTCTCGGTCAGTCAATCCAAATGGAGATTGGGAGCGTTGGGACGAGTAACCCGCTTGGCGCATGATCTCGCCTATCTCGGGAAGGTTCTGATCAAACCATAGAGGGTTAGCATGATACTTAGATACGAGAATCTGGAATGCCGACTCCTCGGGTCGTTGGGAAGTACTTGCCATCTGTCACCTGTATCTTTCACGAAACTCTTGGCCGGTCATGTTTGCTCAGCATTGTGTTGTAGCGTTAGGTCGAGGTCGAAGTTGAAAAAGTGGAGGTTGACTGCCCAATTGTTCCCGTATCTTGGATTTCCACTCGTCTGGTAACTCAAAACACAATCCTTCTCGGCACATGCGAACGTTAAAGACACCTTGTAGAGCTTGTTCCCTCAATTCGGGGATCTTGTTTTTGTCACCACCACTTCTCTTTATTATCTCCTGCTGAATGCTCTGCCCAAACCCATCTATCTGTTCGAGAACCTCTAATTGGTCATCTTGATCAAAGTTATCAGCCAGAGCCGCAAGTGTATCCACGCCGGTGGGTCCAACCGAAGTCGTTAGTGCATCTTGAATCTCTGGCGCAAGTTTTAGAAGCTTCGAGTACTTGCGAACAGTCGCGAGAGACACTCCTGTTTCTCGGGCGACTCGCTTGGGATCTCCATATTTGGATAGGATCTCCATATAAGCCTTCGCTTTATCCATGGGATTCATGTCAGCTCTTTGAACATTCTCTATCAGTGAGAGTACAGTTGCAGTTGTATCATCCAGGTCATCTCTGATTGTTGCGGGAATCATAGTCATGCCTAATTGACGGCAGGCTAAGAATCGCCTCTGGCCAACGATCAGGTCATAACGACCATCCAAGGTTGTTCTAACAACAACAGGACTGATCAAGCCCTGTTCCTGAATACTATTTGCCAAGTCGTCGATAGTGGCATCTTCGTTTCCCGCAAAGAGATCTTTACGTGTGTTGAAACTAGACACTCTAATTGAACCTAGTTCAATCTCTCTGACTTCCACAGCACTCTCCTAGTAGGTCATGGCCTCTGTAATCTGACGACTGCATCCTACACTTCACCTCACCGTAAAGGCAACTCTACTCCGCATCAGCCCCAATCGCCTCCAACCGCCGTTTGACCGCGTTGATGAACGCGCTCGCCTCCGCCCCGTCCATGATGCGATGGTCGAAACTCATGCACAGATTCATCATCGAGCGGATTGCGATGCCCTCCCCGATAACGACCGGACGCTTCACAATCGCCTCAGTCGTCAGGATCGCCGCCTGCGGGTGGTTGACCAGCGGCTGACTCAGGATGGACCCAAGCGCCCCCGTGTTGTTGAGCGTAAACGTCCCGCCCTGCACGTCTTCTAGATCCAACTTGCCCCGTCTCGCCCGGCCCACCAGGTCGTCTATCTTCTTCGCGAGACCGGCGATACTCAGAGTGTCAGCGTCGTGGACCACCGGAACGACCAGGCCGTCCGGCGCGGCGGCCGCGATCCCGATATTGATCCGTCGCTTGTAGATGATCGCGTCGCCGTCCCATGACGAGTTCAGCAGCGGATTCTCCTTTAGAGACTCGGCCACCGCCTTCATGACGAACGGCAAGTAGGTGATGTTGATGCCCTCGCGCTGCCGAAAGTCGTCCCGAATGGCCTGCCGCCGCGCCACGAGACCGGTCACGTCGGCCTCAACCAGCGTCCACGCCTGCGGTATCTCAGAGGCGCTCTTGACCATGTTGGCGGCAATCATACGGCGGACGGGACTGAGCGGAACGCGCTCCTCGTCCGACGCCGGCGAAGGCTCGGGTGTCGGCTCGGGCCCCGTCTGATCAGCCTGCTCAATGAATCCGCGAACGTCTTTGAGCGTCACACGGCCGCCGATGCCTGTGCCCGTGACTCTCTCCAGATCGACCCCGCGCTCCTCCGCAAGCCTCAGAACTGCCGGCGTGTACCGCCCTCCCCTACCACGCCGCTTTTGGCGGTCGGGACTGTCCGTAGAGATCGGGCCGCCGGAACCGGTCGGGCCAACCGGGGCGACGTCCTTTAGCAGCGTGCCGATGCGGTCCGCGGGGGCCGACTCCGCCGGAGGGGTTGAAGTCTCGCTTGGAACGACTTCGTCCGCAGTCTCCCCTTCCACTGCGACCTCAGCGATCGGCGTTCCCATCGGAATCGTCTCGCCCTCACCGACCAAGACCGCCGTGAGGGTACCGGTCACGGGCGACGGCATCTCCATGTTCACCTTGTCGGTAACGACCTCTACGAGCGGATCGAAACGCTCGACGCGGTCTCCCACCGACTTGAGCCACTTTCCAATGACCCCCTCGGTGACCGACTCTCCAACTTGCGGCAACTCTATGATCATCTGTAACCGCCTCTAGTACGCGGCAAGCCTTCTAACGGCATCCGCTATCTTCTCTGTACTCAGCATGAACGCCGCCTCCATCGGCGGGGCGAAGGGCATTGCCGGAACCTCGGGCCCTGCCAACCGGGCAACCGGCCCGTCCAGGTACTCGAACGCATCCTCCGCGATGATGCCCGCGACCTCCGCGCCAACGCCGCCCGCCTTCGTATCCTCGTGGACGATGAGCGCCTTCCCCGTCTTCTGCACCGACGCCAAGACCGTCTCGCGGTCTATGGGCCGGACGGTCCGCAGATCGACCACCTCCGCGCTGACGCCTTCATGCGCCAACTCCCGCGCCGCCTCTATGCAGTGATGCACCATCAGCCCGTAGGTGATGACGCTCAGGTCTTCGCCCTCCATCTTCACGTCGGCCTGGCCGATGGGGACCGTGTAGTCATCCTCCGGCACCTCTCCGCGAACGAGGCGATACGTCCGCTTGTGCTCCAGGAAGATAACCGGGTCGTCGCTGCGGACTGCGCTCTTGAGCAGCCCCTTCGCGTCGTATGGAGTGGCCGGAGTCACGACCTTCAGCCCCGGCGTGTGCGCGAAGAACGCCTCGACGCTCTGGGAGTGGTACAGCGCGCCGCGTATCCCGCCGCCCTGCGGGGAGCGGAGCACCATCGGCACGCTCAACTTGCCGTTCGTCCCGTAACGCGCTCTGGCGGCCTCTCCCACCACTTGGTTGATCGTCGGCCAGATGAAATCGGCGAACTCGATCTCGGCTATCGGCCTCATGCCGTGCATAGCCGCGCCAAGCGCGATGCCCGCTATCGACGACTCGGCCAGCGGCGTGTCTATGACCCTCGCTTCGCCAAACTCCTCGACGAACCCCTCCGTCGCCAGGAACACGCCGCCGCGCGCGCCGATGTCCTCGCCCATCACGAAAACGCGCTCATCGCGGCGCATCTCCTCGCGCATCGCGTCCCTGACCGCCTCTATCACGCTCTGCTCAGCCATGTCACCCGCCCTCCTCGTACACGTCTTGGTCGAAGCCCTGCGCGCTCGGATACGGGGCCGACTCGACAATGTCCGTCGCCTCGTTCACGATGCGGCGCGCCTCCGACCGGAACGACTCGTCCAGTTCGTCCGTCAGCGCCCCCGACTCCCGAAGCTGCGCCGCCAGGATCTTGAGGGGGTCCCGCTTGCGCGCCTCCACAAGCTCCTCTTGCGGCCTGTACCGCGTGTCGTCGTCGTCCGACGTGTGAGGCAAATATCGCTCAACGTGCGCCTCGATGAGCGTCGGCCCGTCTCCCGACCGCGCGCGGAGCGCCGCCTGCGTCGTGGCCTCATACACCGCCACGATGTCGCAGCCGTCGATCTCGACCCCCGGCATTCCGTAGCCCTCGGCGCGAGAGGCGATGCTGTCCACCGCCATCTGCTTCCTCAGCGGCACCGAGATCGCGTACCGGTTGTTCTCGCAGAAGAAGATCACCGGCAGACTGTGGATCGCCGCGAAGTTCATCGCCTCGTGACAGTCCCCGACGCTCGACGCGCCGTCTCCGAAGTACGTGATGACAAGTCCCGGCTCGCCACGCATCTTCATCGCCAGCGCGACGCCCACCGCCTGCGGAATGTGGGTGCCGACCACGTTGGACAGGTTGACGATTCCCAACTCCGGGTACGCGCCGTGCGTGGGGAACTGCCTCCCGCCGCTCATCGGCTCGCCCTCTTTCGCCAGAAAGCCGGACATGATCTCCACCGGAGTCATGCCAAGCGTCAGCATCACCGCCAAGTCGCGGTAGTAGATGTAGAACTGGTCCACTCCCCGCTCCAACGCCCACACGCTGCCGATCTGCCCCGCCTCATGACCCTGCGACGATGCCATGATCGCCGCCTTGCCCTGCCGGTTCAGCATCCAGATCCGCTCGTCCAGAGTCCGCACCACCACCATCTGCCGGTACATGTCCAGCAGGTCCCCATCCGACAGCCCGCCGCCCCCAACGGGCGCTATCGAGATGGTTGCTGGTTTGGCGATGGCCATGCGGCAGACTCCAAGGGCTTTGCGGTGTGGCCCCTATTATATGACAAACTGGGCAGTGCGGGGACAAGAAGAGACAGTCAGGCGAGTGCATAATTGATCTGACTGAAATCGGCCGCGGGGAAAGGCTCAGAATCAGAGCCTAGACGGAGGGGCACAAGTTCGTCCCCTAAACCCCTGGAACTCGACAGAGTTCTCCTCAAGCGCTCATAGCGTTGGGCCAATATGGTATCCTATATGCTAAAGGAGGATGTTGCCATGAGACGAGAGAAGCCCTCAATATGGAATACGGCATCTTGGCAAACTTGGGCCTTCATTGTAGTCGGGAGCGTCGTGATTTTGGGCCTTGCCCTGTTTGCGGTCTACGGCAGTTAGTCCGCTCCGTCCCCACCGTCGCCGTGTTTGCGCCCTTCGAACAGACCAAACACGAGACTCGAACATGCTACCAATCCCAATATAATTGCGAGGCCATTATAGACCGGCGGCACGGACTCGGTTTCTTGCAACCACTTCATAGCAGCAACCCAAGTAGCGACACCGATCAGTAGTCGAATCAAGAGGTCGACTACGAGCGCGACATCCAACAAATTCAGTCTGGCTGTTCGCAGTTGGGTTTCGTCTGGACTCTTGCCTTGAATCAAACTTACACACAGCGCTGTCGCGGCGACAACTGCGAACATAGGAGCCTGTTCAACCTCTTCTGCAATCCAGGCAAAATTATCAGCGACCGTGAGGTACGCGAAGATGCCGAACGTGACCGCCCCCAGCCCGATTTTCCAGAGTAGGTAATTCAACTAAGTTCTCCTCTGACCAATTGGGCCTAATGCCTGTCCTTAGCTAGTTGCGCTCCGCTTCGGAGTTCTTGTTGCTAGTGCCGTACCCGCGACTCACCATCTTGTGTCTTCCCAGATGCACTATAAGTATAGGCGCGGGAAGTGACAACCCAGTCGACCGCATTGGTATTCTCAACACGCGCTGGTGTATTAGAATTGGTCACATTCTAATAAACTGGATAGGTGTTGACATGGTCAGGACTCGTACCTACCGACATGACATGCGCTACCCTCACTGTGGCTCTAATTGGCTTCCCAAGGACGGTCACCCCAACCGCCCCCACTGTCACTCCTCGCTACGCTCAGACTCTAAGACCCTCAACTACCTTACACCCTATCCACCCCTTGACACGAACCGCCGTTCCCTAATATCATAGAGTACATCGGTTCCCTGATACTCCAAACCAAAGGTGAATAAGACCATGATCGACCCGGAAATCAAAAGCCTCCTCTCCGAATTCGACAAGTTCTCCTTCCAGCCCCCGGCCTGGACCTACGCCCACGCCACATATCCCCTCAAGAAGAAGGGCTACATATTCGCATCCGACGGACACGACCCCTTCATCTACGACCCGGACCTCGGACGGTACGTCCCCGCCAACGACAGGCTCAGGAGCATCCTCGCCGATTCCATGAATCGCGACTGGACACCCGCCAGGGTCAAAAACGTCCTCGTATGGTACAAGGATAGTTCCCCCAGGCTCTGGGACACCCCGCCGCTCGACCGAGTCAACGTCCTCAACGGAATCCTCGACCTCGAATCCGGCGACCTCGAGCCGCATTCCGAGGACTTCCTCTCCCCCGTCCAGATCAACGCCGCGTGGGACCCCGAAGCCCAGTGCCCCGAAATAGACCTGTTTCTAAAGCGCGTCTTCCCCTACGACGCCCAAGATGTCTTCTACCAGCTAGCCGGACTCTTCATGATCCCCGACTCACGCTGCCAGAAGGCCGTCATCTTCCTCGGCTCAGGCGCAGGCGGCAACGGCAAGAGCGTAGCAATCGCCCTCCTCAGGACATTCCTCGGACCCCAGAACGTCTCCAACGTACCCCTCCACGACCTCACCGAGGGCAGCTACTCCCTCGCGGAACTCCGAGGCAAACTCCTCAACATCTCCGCCGACGTACCCGAGCGCGACTTCGACGACACCGCCGTCTTCAAGCAGATAGTCGATGGTCAACTCGCTATCCTCCGCGCCCCCCGCAAGCACAAGGACACCATCGAGTTCCAACCCTTCACCCGGCTGCTCGCCTCAGCCGGACGCGTACCCCGCTCCGCCGACAACTCACTTGGATACCTCCGACGCTGGCTCGCCGTACCATTCGGCGCCACCCTCAACGAGTCCATCCAAGACCCCGCTCTGCTCGAAAAGATCGCCACGCCCGAAGAACTGTCCGGCCTCCTCAACCGCGCCATCGCCGAGCGCCGCATGCTTCTCGAACGCGGCAGGCTCACCGAAAGCAAGAAGATGGTTGCCGCCAAGAACGAGTTCGACCAGGCGTCGGACTCCACCCGCCTCTTCCTCCAAGAGTGCGTCGAAGAGACCTCCCCCTACGACAAAATCGACCGCGCCGACCTCTACGCCGCATACAAAGACTGGTGCGCGGCCAACCGATTCCGACCCGTCAGGCCCCATCAACTCTACAACGCCGTCTGGGACATCTTCAGAGTCGAAACGCGCAAGACCAACGGGCGCAGAGTACTGCATGGCCTCCGGTTGGCGTCCGAAGATGCCGAATCGACCCGGATCAGGGCAGCTTAGGGCAGCTCAGGGCAGGTCAAAAAACGCTGCTGCCCTGATTCTCCCAAAGCTAGCTCAGCTACGGACAGGGCAGGTCAGGGCAGCTAGGGCAGGTATTTCAAAAACTTTTCCCACCCCTAACAGCATACGAGTCAACAAACTTGATACAACCCAACTCAACCCTCGTCAGACTGTCCCAAGCATGCACCATACCCCAATACCGGGGTGATACCCCCACCTACCAAACTGACACAGGCTCGCGCGTTCCGATATCCACCACCTAATTGTCGGATGCCCGTAGGGGCGCTTCGTGAAGCGCCCGCACCCACCGACACCGCAATACCATCGTTAGGCGGTGGATCTGGGACGTTCAACGCGTCTTGAGTTTTGTCATACGACGTACTACAATCTCCCGGTCAAGCAACTAAATTCACCGCAAGCGGGCGAGCGCAGTCATGCTGCGAATCATCGAATTATCATGGGACGAACGATCAGAGGATCATATTGCAAGACACGGGGTCACGCCCGAGGAGGTCGAAGAAGCGATCCTCAACTATCGGGAGTTCAGGAGACAAGCCAACCGATACATAGCGATCGGGCAGACGGACGCGGGACGATATTTGACCGTCGTACTTCAACAGGGACCATACGGCTACTGGCACGTCATCACAGCTAGACCATCCGACAGTCGGGAGCGCAGACGAGTCAGATGAGGGAACAACCCCAGATCATAGGAATAGCCAATGACCACTCTTGATAACCGCAACTCAGAAATCGAAGAAGCCGCCGAGTATTGGGACACTCATAGCGTCACTGACGAGAACACCGGACCGGTGACCGATCCCATCATCGTCAAGAAGCCTCTATCGTCGGTGTTTTCGATTCGGCTCGACCAAGACGACGTTGCCAAGCTCCGAGCGCTGGCGAAGGCCAACGGCATCGGCCCCACGACTATGGCGCGAAACCTGCTACGCAGATCGATCAGCGATAAGCACGACACAGACACAGCGAGGATGATTACCATATCCACGGCAGACCTCGATATGGCGCTCGACAACTTTGTCGAGTCCGTCACCAAGCGTGCGGCCCATACCGAATCTCCGGAATCAACGACAACTTCGCACAGCCGTCAGTCGTAGGTCGGAGCTAGGCGAGTCGTTCCAAATCTCTCATTCAGAACCCCACCCTCGGCAAAACGTCCTCCAGCGCGTCCAGCACGTCCTGGATCTCGTCCTCGGTGGTGCGGCCCATATGACCGATGCGGAATATCTTACCGGTCAGCGACGCCTGTCCGCCCGATATGATGACGCCGTGCTCGGTTCTGAGATTCGACACCAGCGCGGCGGCGTCCACGCCATCGGGCACGCTCACGGCGGTCACCGTGTTGGATGCGCTGCTTTCGTCTCTGGGGAACAGGTCGAGGCCCAACTTCTTGACTCCGTCGCGGGTGAACCGGCCGATGGCGGCGTGCCGCTCGTACACCGAGCCCATACCCTCGGATAGAAGTTGGTCGAGCGCGACGTCGAGCGCGAACATGACCGAGACCGACGGCGTAAACGGCGGCTGGCCGATCTCGTAGTATTTCTTGTACTGCGCGACATCGAGGTAGAACCTCGGCATCTTGGCTTCGGCGTGCGCCTGCCACGCTCGCTCCCCGAAGCTGAGGAAGGCGAAACCCGGCGGCAGCATCCAACCCTTTTGAGACGCGGTGGCGACCACGTCGAGGCCCCAAGCGTCCGTGGATATGGGGACGGACGCGACGCTGCTGATGCCGTCCACCAGAATCAGCTTGTCGAACTCGCCCTTCACCACGCCCGCGACCGCTTCTAGGTCGTTGGCTACGCCGGTGGATGTCTCGTTGTGCGTGACCATCACCGCCTTGGTGTCCGGGTTCTCTTGAAGCGTCTTGCGAAGGATGTCCAGGTCTATCGCCTCGCCGAAGGGGAACGACAGCGTCACCACGTCCGCCCCGAACACGGAGGCGATGTCGGTGAAGCGGTTGCCGAATACGCCTATGGTGGCGTTTATCACCTTGTCGCCCGGAGACAGCGTGTTGACCACGGCGGCCTCCATCGCGGCGGTCCCCGACCCGGTGATGATCCACACGTCCCCCTCAGTCTCGAACACCCGCTTCAGCCGGTCCGTCGCGCTGAACAGCAGGTCCTTGTACTCAGGGCCTCTGTGATTGATCATAGGCTGCGACATCTCATCCAAGATGTCGTCAGGCACAGGGATCGGACCGGGTATGCGCAGGTTCACTACTTTCCTCCACGGAGAATCTTGTCACTTGGGGGCTTGAGAGTCCGCAAGATTCTAGCAAAGCGTCCGGTTCGATTGCGAGAATGGGACAGCGGTCCGGCGTCGGCGGCGCGTTCCTGCTTTCATGGGCCGCCGAGTCGGCGCAGATAGACGTCTCAGCGTCCTCCGTAGGCGGGAATCCCTATATGGGTATCGTCGTGGGCCGATGCTCGCTGGTCAGCAGGTTCGGGGTCATCTGCATGTCGTTACGGTGTGGAGAACCGGGCGTGGTGTAGCGCATCCCGACCTGGATGGACGGCGAATCTTCCGGCAGGTTTTCGAGGTTGGTACTGAACAGTATGAACACCGCCGGGTGGTCTCTGAGATTCTCCCCCACGCCGGGCATGTCGTGAATGACCGGAATGCCGAGCGACTCCAGATGCCCGCGGGGGCCTATGCCCGACAGCATGAGAAGCTGCGGAGAGTTGATCGCTGGGCTTGGGCATCTTGAACGCCTCTCACCTGTCCACTCAGCGCTTCAACTCCTTTAGCGCCGTTTCGACCTCCTCATCCAAATCACCCCCAACGAGACTGAAGGCCGAAGACGGCAGCGCTCCCCGGTTTGCCAACTCGTCCATCGCGTCCGCCCGCGCCCGCATGTAGTCGGCTCGCTCATCGACATCCGAGACATCGGAGAACTCGTCGGATATGCCGCTCAACGCCTCTCTCACCCTCACCCGAGCCTCCGCGGCCCTGAGCCGAGCCTCAGCCGCGTCCTCGTAAGCGGCGCAGGCGGCCACCTCGCTCCTCAGCATATACTCCACCGCGGACAGCGTCTGCGCCTCTTTGCCGATCTGGTCGGCCTGCTCTTCGAGAAACCGGACGTGCTCCACCACCGCTTGCCTTCTGCGAAGGACGAGCCGGGCGACATCTTCCCTATCCTCCCCCACGAGCCGCCTCGCCTCGTCCTTCAACTTCATGGTCTCCCCTCGCCCGGACTCCATACTCCGCTCCAGGTGCGCCCGGGTCGCCTCGACCCGCTCTCTCGCGTCCCCGACGCGGGCCAGCAGTTCCTCCTGTCGCCGCCGCGCCGAGGTCGGTCCCTCGCGCGGGTCTTTCGCGGGAGCGAGCAGCCCCTTGATCCACGACTTTAGAATGGACAGAATCCGTCTGATCATCTCGCTACCCCTCACGACTACCCTTCAGCCCGCCTACGGCGCTGAATGCGCCAGTAGTAGGCTCCGAGCAGGCCGAGCGCGCCCAGCGTTATCAGCCGTTCGATCAGCGTCTCGGCGACTTCGATGTCCGTGACCACCGCCGGATCGATCAAGATCGCCGACGCCGCATAGACCGCGATCACCGCGACGGCGCAGCCGATGCTGATGCGGGGCGGCATGACGAACGCGAAGGCCAGCAGCACTGGGTAGAACATGACGAACAGCCCGTTCCCCAACGGACTCGACCCCGGCCACAGCAGGATCAGCCCCGTTATCAGTCCGATGTCCACCGCGGCCGCGACCCCGATCAGCGTTCCGTTGGCCGGCCGGCCCGCGAGCAGGCGACCGTGCAGGTAGAAGTTCAGCGCCATCAGCCCGATCACCGGCAGGATTCCGACTATCAGATTCGCCGTATCCTCCGAGGTCCACAGTATCAGCAGCGCGCCCGTGCCGACGATGAACCAGCGCGCCCAGTTCGACGCGACCTGCCCGAAGTAGATGTCTTCGGCATCGGCCCGCTCGCGCGCGCGGTCCGACTCGGTGTCCGACTCGCGCCGGCGGTCGCCTTCTATCTTCCGGTACAACATCCCGCAGACCACCACCGCCGCCATCATGACTATCCTGGCCGCGACGAACGCGCCGCCGTCGCCGTCCAACTGCGGGGACGCGATCAGGCTGTACATACCAATCGCCGCTCCGGACAACAGGAGGCCGGCGCGCGGCTGAAACGCGACGGAAATCGCGAACAGCGCGGGGAAGTAGAACACGTACAGGCTTGATGCGCCTCCGCCCGAGGTCACCACTATTAGCGTAATCGCCAGCACGTCAACCGCGCTCGCCAGGTACGCCACCCAGGGCAGGGACGTCCGATTCCTGACTAGCTGAACGTGCAGGAAGAAGTTCGCGACCGCAAGGACGAGTATCAGCCCAACCTGTATCTTCAGTTCACCCAGCACGAGCGGATTCAGCAGCGCGAGGAGCAGGCCGGAGACGACCAGCATCCACCTCGCGACGACCAGCACACTCTGGCCGCGCATCAGGTCCGCCGAATCTCCCAACCAACTCGACAAACTCTCGCTGAAGCTTCCGCCGCCCTTCTCCGCACCGCTCGCGGCCCGTTCGCGGTCGCGCGTGTTCGATACGCAGTCCGCGCAGCAGGTCTGCTCCACCGACTCGGTCTCTCTCCCGCAGAAAGCGCACGACCCTCTCGGGACATCCTTGGGAACATCCATCGTTATCTCCATCATCGCCTCCTTCGATCTCGCGCCGTCCTCGGCGCCTATTTGGCTGCAATCCGCAGCCCTTTACGCCATTCTTCCGCGCTGCGCGCGGCCCAAACAGGTGAGTTCACACCCGAATCGCATGTATCTTCGTACCTCCGTCACCAGGTACTCTTTCACCTTTGACCCTGCGGGAGTCTGGTATAGACTCATGTTGAGAGAGCTATTCACCAGACAGAGGTAGGAGACATTGGACTCGTCAGCAAATGCAACCGCCGCGCTCAACGGATCGGCGAGCGGCATCGCGTCCGACGACCTGCGGCACAGCCTGCGGATCTCGGTCTGGGTTCGATGGTTCGTGGGGATCGCCTGGCTGATACAGCACAACTACCGACCCGATTTCGACAGCGGCGTTTACATTCCCAACATGCTGCTGGTGTTGTCCTTGCTGGTATTCAACGGCTACGTTCACTACCGGATACGCGCCAACCGAGCCATCACCTGGCGCTGGGCGCTCGCCCTCAGCGCGTTGGACGTGATAGCCCTCACCGCCGGGCTGGCGATTTCGGGCGGGTTCGAGAACGGATTCTTCGTGCTGTACTACCCCACCATCGCGACCTTCGCCGTGGTCTTCGCGTCGTTTCGGTTGAGCTTCGCATGGGTAACGATGGTGGCGGTCCTGTACGCGGCGCTGAGCTTCGTAGTCGCGCCGACCGTCGATTTCGACGACAAGATGGAGAAAGCGCTGTTCATTCGCATCGTGACGATGTACGCGGTGGTCGCGGCGGTCAATCTCATCATGAGACTGGAGCGGACCAGGAGAAGAGAGGCCGTGGAGAGAGAACGCGAGCTTCAGCAGGAGCGCATCGAGCTTTCGCAGACGATCCACGACACCATAGCCCAATCCGCGTACATGATCGGGCTGGGCCTGGAGACGGCCATCGAGTTGGCGAACGCCGAGAACGACAAAGACCGCGATGAGCTGCTCGCCAAGCTGTCCGCGACCCATAACCTGTCCAAGTCAACGATGTGGGAGCTCAGGCATCCCATCGACGTCGGTCCCATCTTCGAGGGAAGAGAGCTGAACCGCGTGCTGAGGTCGCACGCCTCGACGTTCACCACCATCACATCTATCAGGACCGACCTCGACCAGTCGGGGCCCGAACCGGAGTTGCCCACAGTCACCAAGAGGCTGCTGTTCTCGATAGCTCACAACGCCATGACCAACGCATACCGCCACTCTGAAGCGAGTAGAGTCAAGATTTCGTTGAGATTCGAGGCCAACAGTCTTCGGATGTCGGTGTCGGACGACGGAGTAGGCTTGCCAGCCGATTACCAAGACCGCGGACACGGATTCGCCAGAATGAAGGCCGACGCCGAGAGAATGGGCGGCAGGCTGGAGACGACGGTCGGCGCGGACGGGCGCGGGACCGTCGTGTCCTGCGCCATACCGCTCGATAACGTTCAAGGAGGAAACTAAATTGAATCAGAATAAGATGCCGAGGGTCATGCTCGTCGATGACCATGAGATCATGCGTGACGGCCTAAGAGAGGTGCTGGAGCGCTCGGGCGACTTCGAGGTCGTGGGCCAGGCCGGAGACGGCGCGGCCGCGGTGCGAGTCGCCCAGACTCTCAGGCCGGACGTGATCATCATGGACGTGATGATGCCGCTCAAGAACGGTATCGACGCCTGCCGGGAGATTACCGAAATCCTACCCGACACGAGGGTGCTCATTCTGACAGCCTCATCGGAGGAAGACGCCGTAATGGAGTCCGTCGCCGCCGGCGCTACCGGATATCTTCAGAAGTACTCCGGAAAAGAGAAACTGCTGAACACCGTCCGCGACGTGGCCGAGGGCGAGTACCGCATCCCCGGCGAGGTCATAAGGCGCGTGTTCGCGGGAATTCGCCACGCGGAGCGGCAGCTAAAGACAAGCGAGTTGAGTAGGCTGACCGAGCGCGAGCGCGAGATTCTCGCGCTGTTCTCACAGGGAATGTCATACGCCGAGATCGCCGAGGTCAGGGGAAATCAGCCTCTCACGATCCGAAACGCCATCTACGGCATACAGGACAAGCTGGCGCTCGACACCAAGCCGGAACTCGTCGTCTGGGCAGTCCAAAATGGCCTCTTGGACGATTAGACTATCCCAGATCCTAGTCTCCCACTGTCTCAGGTGTGGCGTGGCCGGTTAGGACCAACCCGGCCATGGGCAAGCCCGACACGTCGAGCCTCGATAGGTCCGCCAGCGATGTTCCGCCCTCGATCTCGATCCCAACGACCCGGTTTTCCGCGTCGTAATCCAGAACGAACCCAGGAGCAATTTCCTCTGATTCGGCGCTAGGATGCTTCAAGAAGCCGATGTAGAGCATGTCGGCATCCGAGTCGTACTGTATCTCCATCTCGCTTCTCCTATCCATCTTCTCGGAAACGACCCTGACTCTAACACGGCGCGGCCCCCGGCGACACCGGCATCACCCGCAGATGCGGCAGAATCTCCGAGTCGAATGGGTTGTTCCCGGACCGCAGTTCTTCGATCCATTCCTCCCTACTCGGCCGGTAGTAATCCCGGCAGCCATCCTTCGGCGACGAGTCCACCCACTCGAGGAACGCCTCGAAGTCGGCGATTGCCTTTTCGACCTGGCCCGTCAAGGCGTATGCCAGCCCCCTGCCCTCTCCGGCCTGTCCGGACGGGTCGTGCGCGATAGCTCGGTCACAGTAAGGCAGCGCGTCCTGTGGAGCGCCCGCCACGGACATCTGCCAACAGAGAGCGCCGTTGAACGTGACTTCGTTCGGACTCAGTTCCTGCGCCCGCCGCAGATCGGAGAGCGATCTGCCCAAGTCTTCCATCTCCGAGTACACCAGCCCCCGGTTGAAGTACGCTAAGGGCGAGTCCGGGGCCAGATCGATCGCTCGGCTGAACTCAGTCAGAGCCTTGGCCAAGTCGGCGTCCGAACCTCGCGCGATGTAAGCGTTTCCGAGAACGAGATGCGCCACCGCCAGATCAGGCTCGCTGTCCAGCGCGTTTTGAATATCCTCGAAAGCGCGCTCGATGTCTCCGGGATCTCCTCTCGCCAGGTACGCCCCCGCCCGGTTGACGTAGGCGCTCGCGTAGCCCGGCTGAAGTTGAAGCGCCTCAGTCAGGTCGCCTATGGCGCTATCCAAGTCGGCGTCCGACCCTCGCGCCAGGTACGCCGCCGCCAGGTTGACATACGTTGCCGCATCTGTCGGACTGATAGTCACCGCCTGCGCCAAGTCGTCTATGGCGAGTTCCACGTCGCCGGGCCTGTCTCGTTCGAGGTATGCCAATGCGCGGCTGTTGAGCGCCTCCACGGACCTTGGCCGGACCGCGAGCGCCTGAGTAAACAGCCAAACCGCCTCGTCATAGTCCGCCAAGTCCCCTCCCAAGTATGAGCGACCGAGCAGGAACCGCAGATTCGCCAGAGCGACCGGATCGGTGGGGTTCTTGTCGGAGGCGTGTATCAGCACCGTCTTCGCTAGGTCGTACTCGCCCTGCTCCAAGTAGAGTTGGCCGAGCGTCAGCAGCGCGACGTATCGCACCTGCTCGGTCAACTCCGCGTTGATCGTCGCCGGCATTTCCGAAGGCGACGAGGCGATGTCCACCACCTGCTGGTCCCGCTGCGTGGACCGTACTCGCGGCGACGTAAACCGCGCCATCACCCGTCCGCTGTCATACTCGCCCCAGATCACGATGACGGCGTCAGAGCGTTGGCCCGCGGCCTCGGCGTCGGCCTCCGACTCTACCTCCCCCGGCCACTCGACCGCGCGCACGTCGGACAGCCCGGCGTCGCGTACCTCGTTGTCTATCTCTTCTTTCAGGCGGCCGAGCACGTTGTATCCCTGCTGGCCGCCCGTGTAGTTGACGAATGGAGCCATGACGATCAGCGACTCCCCCTCCAAGGCCGCCGGGTACTCCGTCCTGTCTTGCAGAATCATCACGAGCGCGCCGACGGCAACCGCGCTGATGAACACGGCCCCGACCGCGAACGCAATCAGAACGCCCCGCCTTCTGAGCGCTGGCCGCGGCGCGTCCTCGTCCTCTATGGATTCCGGCTCTCCGGCCAGGTCTTGCGGCGGCGAGTCTTCCGGCGCGGGGGCCGTCTCAGGGGAGAATCCGGCGGCCAGCAGAAACTCGTCCGTCTCCGCCTGAGTCAGCCGCAAAAGCTCGGCGCAGCGCACTACGTCCTCGCGGTAGCGCGGGCGCGTCGTCACCCCCTCCTTCCAGCGGATGAGGGTCGGGCGGCTCACTGGGATTCGGCGCGCAAGCTCGGCGTCCCCGATTCCGGTCCGCTCCATGTATAACCTCAGAAGCTCGGCGAAAGTCCGCAACTGTTACATTCCCGATACGCTAAACTCACTGAATGAGACACATCCGTAGTGGGGAGTGTACACCATTCGGTGCGATGCTGGTGTGGACGCGGACACGGCGGGACTGACCCGCAAATCCCTGACACCGCGAACGCAGGAGGTGTACAAGATGATTAGCAGAGTTACAAGAACGATTTGGCCCGTCACACTGGCATTCGCGCTCGCCATTGCGCTGGCGGCATGCGGCTCCAGTGAAGTGGTGGAGGTACCCGGTGAGACCATCGTGGTCGAGAAGGTGGTAGAGGTACCCGGTGAGACCGTCGTAGTGGAGAAAGAGGTCATCAAAGAGGTGCAGGTTCCGGGTGAGACTGTGGTGGTCGAGAAGATAGTAGAGGTAGAGGTTCCGGGTGAGACCGTCGTAGTGGAGAAAGAGGTCGTCAAGAGCGTCGAAGTACCCGGTGAGGTCCACACCGTTGTCGTCAAAGAGGCGCCCGTTGCGCAGGCTGCCCCTCAAGCCGCGCCGCCGCCGTCCCAGCCGGCATCGCCAAGTCAGCCGTCCGCGACCACGTTCGAGGACAATCAACGCACCGCCGCCGTCCGCACGACCCAGGACAGCGTCTCCACATTCAGCCTCGACACCGACCGCACGTCGTTCCAGCTTGCGCTCAACTGGGCAAGGGCGGGTTACGACGTCGAGCCCGACTCGGTGCGCTCCGAAGAGTGGGTGAACGCTTTCAACTACGGCTACAAGCAGCCGTCGAGGGGTGACAGTTTCGCCATACACACGGATGTCATGCCTCATCCCCTGGACAGCGAACTGCTTCTGGCGCGCATCGGATTCCAAGCCCCGGAACTGCGTGACGAGGGCAGGCCGCTCAACGTGACCCTCGTTCTGGACGCATCCGGCTCCATGCGCGAAGGCAACAGAGTGGAGATTGCGCGCGCGGCCGCCGACAGCATCCGCCGAAGCCTCAGCCGCGACGATCTCATTTCAGTAGTCCACTTCACCAATGACGTCGTGGGCAGTCTCACCGTGGAAAGCGAGAGGCCGGATTCGAGTGATGTCAGACGGTCCATCGACCAGTTGAAGCCCAGAGGGTCAACGAACGTTCAGGCGGGATTGAACCTCGGCGTGGAGTTGGCCGACTCCATGCGCCGGAGAAACCCCTCGGCCTATAACTACATAGTCCTGATGTCGGACGGCGTCGCCAACGTGGACGCCACCGACCCGTTCGCCATACTGGAGACCGCCGAAGACCGCGACGCCAGCAACCCTCTGCGTCTCATCACCATCGGAGTAGGCATCGAGAACTACAACGACAAGCTGCTGGAGCAGCTCGCCCAGCACGGCAACGGTTGGTACCGATACCTGGACGACATCGCACAGGCAAGGACGCTCTTCAACCGCGAGAACTGGCTTGCGCTCTCCATACCCTTCGCCGACCAGACGCGGGCGCAGGTAACATGGAATGCGGATGCCGTCGAATCGTGGCGCATCGTCGGATACGAGAACCGCATCACCGCGGACCGGAACTTTACCCAGGCGCGCAAGGAGTTCGCCGAGATCCCGTCGGGCGCGGCCACGACAGTGTTCTACGAGCTTCGCCCAACCGAGTACCCGAGATTCGGCGACATAGTGAACCTCGGCGACGTCGAACTGCGCTGGGTCACGCCGGTCAGCAACGACTCCAACCGGCAGCACGCGCAGATAATGGCTCCGTATGACTGGCCGTCGAACGACACGGACGGCGCGCTGCTACACTTCGGCGCAGTGGTCGCGCTGGCCGCCGACAGGTACAGCAGTCTGCCCTACCCGAACGCCCCGTACGACGTGCAGTACGACCTCTCGATTCTGAAGGAAGAGCTTCAGCAGGTGGAACAGTACATCGGCGGCCTCGACTCATATCAGGACTTCACCTTCGTGCTGGACTGGATTACGGTTGAGTCGCCCAAAGCCGCGTCAGGGTACAGTCGCTGACCCAAGCGAACCGGAGTCGCTCGCATTGTGGCCGCGGCCACAATGCGAGCCTTACCCGCAAATCCCTGACACCGCGAACGCAGGAGGTGTGAAAGATGATTAGCAGAGTTACGAAAACGATCGGGCTTGCCGCATTGACCGTCGCGGTCGCCATCGCGCTGGCGGCATGCAGCGCCGGAGAGCCGGAGGTCCCCGGCGAGACCGTGGTGGTCGAGAAGGAAGTGATCAAGAAAATCGAGGTCCCCGCCGCACTCGCGCCCGTCCAGCAGTCAGGCGTCACCGCCCAACCCGAGGGATTCAACACCATCGGCGGGTCGGCAACCGTCAACGACGAAGCATACGACCTCACATTCTTCAAGCGCTACGGCGTAAACCCGTTCATCGACACCGAGGACGACAACCTGTCAACTTTCGCGATCGACGTGGACACCGCCTCGTACACAGTAGCGAGACGCTTCGTTCAAGACGGCAACCTGCCGCACCCCGACTCGGTGCGCGTCGAGGAGTTCATCAACTACTTCGACCAGGACTACCGCCCCCCCGAAGACGACGCCTTCGCCATTCACATAGACGGCTCTCCCTCCCCGTTCGGCGGCGACAAGCACTGGCTCCTCCGCGTCGGACTCCAGGGCAAGACCGTCTCCCAAGACGCGCGCAAGGACGCAACACTGGTTTTCGCCATAGACATATCCGGCTCGATGGCCCGCGAGGACCGTTTGGGACTGGTGAAGCGGTCTCTCAGGCTGCTCGTCGATGAGCTCCGGCCCACCGACGAGGTCGGAATCGTCATCTACGGCGACATCGGCTCAGCGCTGCTCGAACCCACCGACGGAGCAGAGAAGCGATCCATCCTCGCAGCCATAGACGAGCTTCAGCCCGGCGGCTCTACCTACGCGGAGGACGGCCTTCGGCTCGCCTACGAGATGGCCGCCAAGCGCGTGCGACCCGGGCGCGTTACCCGCGTCATTCTCCTTTCCGACGGCGTCGCCAACGTCGGGAACACCGGCCCCGACTCCATTCTCAAGCAGATCAGGAAGCACGTTGACGAGGGCGTGACCCTCACGACGGTCGGCTTCGGCATGGGCAACTTCAACGATGTCCTGATGGAACAGCTTGCCAACGACGGCGACGGCGCTTATCACTACGTCGATACGCTGAGCCAGGCGCGCCGCGTCTTCGTCGAAGACCTCGTCGGCACGCTCCAGAATATCGCCAAGGACACGAAGGTCCAGGTGGACTTCAACCCCGATGTGGTCAGAAGCTACAGGCTGCTCGGATACGAGAACCGCCGCGTGGACGACGAAGACTTCCGCGACGACTCAGTGGACGCAGGCGAGGTCGGAGCGGGCCACAGCGTGACCGCTCTGTACGAGGTCAAGCTGCACGACGACGCGGACGGCGCGCTGGGAACGGTGTACCTGCGTTACGAGGACCCCGACACCGGAGAGGTCAGCGAGGTCAACCGCGAGTTCCAGCGCGGCGATCTGGCGCCGGAGTTTTCCGAGGCTTCCCCGAGGTTCCAAATGGCAGCGGTCGTGGCCGAGTACGCCGAGATCCTGCGCGAAAGCTACTGGGCGCAGGAAGGAAACCTTCAAAACGTCGTCTCAGAAGCGAACCGCGTTCGGAAACTGCTCCCCTCGGAGCCGGACTTCGAGGAGTTCGCCGCCCTGGTCTCCCAGGCCGAGCAGATACAGTCGCAGCAGTAACCCGCGACACGCCGGCATATATGCAAGAGGGATCGGTCACTGCACCGGTCCCTCTCCCTCCCCCACCCCAACCTCCGCCTACCAAACTCGCCCAGCTTCACACCCTGCCAACTTTTGCAATCGGGAACGGCGCTGCATTATGCTATCTGTAGTATCGGCCTTGCGCCCGTTGGCAGGAGACAGCGTTGAAGATCACTCAAGATGAAGTTGTGGACAACCAGACCACGCTCCACATCGAGCTTGAGGACTCAGACTTGGAACCGTACCTCGACCAGGGATACAGGCGGATATCCCCGCAAGTATCCATTCCCGGCTTTCGCAGAGGCAAAGCGCCCCGCCGAGTCATCGAGAGCTACATAGGCCGCGACGGGCTGCTGAACGAAGTGTTCGAGAGCATGGTGATCGAAGTGACCGACAAGGCGATCGAGGAACAGGACCTCGACGCCGTCGGCATCCCCAGGATCGAGGACGCCGATACCGACCCCGTCCAGTTCAGCGCCATCGTCCCACTCAGGCCGGATTTCGACTTGGGGGACTACCGCGCCATCCGCATCGACTATGAAGAAGTCGTCATCTCAGAAGATGACATATCCGAGCGGATCGACGAAATCCGGCAGAGCCTCGGCACGTGGGAAGAGGTCGAGCGTGAGCCGCGCTTCGGAGACCTCACCAGCATCGACATTCACGGCGTCGTCGATGATGAGCCGGTCTGGACCGGAGAGGACATCACCTTCTACCTCGACGAAGAGGGTTCCAGCCCCCTTCCCGGATTCCCCGCCGAAATCGTCGGCGCCCAGATCAATGAGCAGATAGATTTCACGCTGGAAGCGCCAGACGACTTCAGAGACGCCTCGATAGCCGGAAAAGAGGCGTCTTTTTCCGTCACGGTTAAAACTGTCCAGGAGCGCATCCTGCCCGAGCTCAACGACGAGTTCGCCCAGGGCCTGCCCGACGGGTTCGAGAACCTCGACGCGCTGCGCGCGCAGGTCGAAGAGGCTATGACTGCCGACGCCAAGAGCAGGACCGATGCTGAATACCAGGACAAGGTGATAGAGACCCTGCTGGACAGGACGGACATCGAGATTCCTCCCATTCTGCTCGACCAGGAAGTCGAAAACATCCAATCACACCAAGACCGGTTTCTCCAACAGTCCAACATCCTCAGAGATGACTACCTCGCGGCGCTCGGCACGACCGAGGAAGAAGCACTGAAACAGGCGGAGGAAGGCGCGGACAGGCGAATACGACGCGAATTCGCGATCAGCAAGATCGCTGAGATCGAAGGCGTAGAAGTCACCACTCCGGAGTTGGACGAGCGGTTCAACCAGCTTTTCGCGGGCCAGCGGATGCGTCGCGGGGAACGCCGCGAGAGACGCGAGTCGCTGGCAGAGACACTCAAGTTTGAAAAGACCGTCGATCTGCTCGTTTCCATAGCCAAAGGCGAGCGCGCAACCGACGACACCGATACTGAATCCGACCGGGAAAGCTCCGCCGACTCGGATGCGATGGAGGCACAAGATGATACACAGACCTGAGAACGTTATCCCAATGGTCGTCGAGACCGGTTCTAGGGGGGAGAGAGCCTACGACATCTACTCGCTCTTGCTCAAGGAGCGCATCGTCTTCCTCGGCTCGGCCATCTACGACCAGGTCGCCAACAACATCATCGCCCAACTCCTATACCTCGACAGGGAGGATCCCGAGAGGGACATCAGCCTCTACATCAACTCTCCCGGCGGCGTCATTCCCGCCGGCCTCGCCATCTACGACACGATGGAACTCGTCCGCCCCGACGTATCCACCATCTGCGTCGGGATGGCCGCGAGCATGGCGACCGTCCTTCTGTGCGCGGGCGCGCCGGGCAAGCGGTTCGCGCTGCCCAACTCCACCGTCCACATGCACCAGGCCCTCGGCGGCGCACAGGGGCAGGCTTCCGACATCGAGATCGCGGCCCGCGAGGTGCTCAGACAGCAGGACATCATCCGCCACATCATCTCAGAGCGCACCGGGCAGTCATACGACAGAATAGCGACCGACTCGGACCGCGACTTCTACCTGAGCGCGGAGGGCGCGAGGGACTACGGCCTCGTGGACGACGTGCTGTCAACTGCCAGCATCCCGGCCGCCGCCGATTAGCTACACAGACACTGCCAGAGGATAAGAACTTGACGACTCGAGGCGGAACGCATCCCCCGACGGGAAGAAACGAGTTTCAGTGCTCCTTCTGCGGCAAACCGCAGAGCAGGGTCAAGCGGCTCATCGCCGGACATGACCGCGGCGTATTCATCTGCGACGAGTGCGTCGGCCTCTGCGACCAGATCATCTCGGAGGAGTCCTCCGCCCAGACCCCCAAGGGCAACTTCAAGGCCAAGGGGCTCAATCCCAAGGCGATCTACCGTCAGCTAGACGACTACGTCGTCGGCCAGGAACAGGCCAAGAAGGTCCTCAGCGTCGCCGTTTACAACCACTACAAGCGAATATGGTCCAACAAGCGCGACGACGACGTCGAGCTCCAGAAGGCCAACATCCTCATGCTCGGACCGTCCGGCGTAGGCAAGACCCACCTCGCCCAGACCCTCGCTCACATCCTTGAGGTCCCCTTCGCCATCGCCGACGCCACCACGCTTACCGAGGCCGGATACGTCGGGGAGGATGTCGAAAACATCCTGCTCGGACTCATCCAGGCGGCCAACTACGACATCGCGCGCGCCGAGCACGGCATCATCTACATAGACGAGATCGACAAGATCGCGCGCAAGAACTCCAACCCGTCCATCACTCGGGACGTTTCCGGCGAGGGGGTCCAGCAGGCGCTGCTGAAGATAATCGAAGGATGCGTCGCCAATGTTCCGCCGCAGGGCGGACGCAAACATCCCCACCAGGACTTCCTTCAGATACGAACCGACAACATCCTGTTCATGTGCGGCGGCGCGTTCGAGGGCATGAACGAGATCATCGAAAAGCGCGCCTTCAAAGACCGCAAGCGCATCGGATTCAACCCCAGCCTGGCCATCGGCGAATGGGGCGCGCGCTCGGACGACGAGATCAGGCAGCACGTCAACGGAGACGACTTGATGGAGTACGGCTTCATTCCGGAGTTCGTCGGCAGGCTGCCGGTCGTAGTCGGACTCAACGCGCTCCACAAGGCCGACCTCGTCCGCGTTCTCACCGAGCCGAAGAACGCATTCCTCAAGCAGTACCAGGCCCTCTTCAGCATGGACGACGTCCAACTGGTGTTCACCGACGAAGCGCTGCAGGCCGCCGCCGAGAGCGCGATAGCCCAGAACACCGGCGCCCGCGGCTTGCGCTCGATCCTCGAACAGACCCTGTTGGACGTGATGTACGAGGTCCCGGGGACGAAGGGAATCGAGAAGTGCGTCGTGGACGCAGGGGCTATCGAGGGAACGTCTCCCGTGCTCCTCGTGACGGGCGACGGCGCCCACGTCACGCTCACGACGGAAGATTCCAAGCCAGAGCAGAAGTCGGCGTGATATTTCACGTACCTGACTTGGGCTGATTCGGTGGGTCTCAAAGACATTCTGCGTATCCTGCACTACTCCACCACGACTTTTCTTAGGTCGGTGATCTGGTCCCGCAGCAGCGCGGCCTTCTCGAATTCCAGCGACTTTGCCGCAGACTTCATCTGCGATTCGAGGTCCTTGATCAGCCGCAGAATGTCGTCCTTCGGCATGTCGGACGAGTCCACAGTGTAAGCCTCGCGCGTCTCCGCGACCGCCTTGACCCGCTCGGTTATGTCGTGAATCGTCTTCCGGATGCTCTGCGGGGTTATCCCGTTTTCACGGTTATAGACCTGCTGGATCTCGCGGCGCCTCTCGGTCTCTTCTATCGCCCGCTTCATCGAGTCCGTAACGCGGTCGGCGTACATGATGACGTGCCCTTCGACGTGCCGCGCCGCCCGCCCTATCGTTTGGACCAAAGAGGTCGTCGATCTGAGATAGCCCTCTTTGTCCGCGTCGAGGATCGCCACGAGGCTGACCTCGGGCAGGTCTAGGCCCTCTCTCAACAGGTTGATCCCGACGATCACGTCGTACACTCCGAGACGCAGGTCGCGCAGTATCTCGCTGCGTTCCAGCGTGTCTATCTCGGAGTGCAGATAGTGAGTCCGAATCCCCATCTCCCGAAGGTAGTCGGCCAACTCCTCAGCCATTCGCTTCGTGAGCGTGGTAACGATGCACCGCTCTCCCCTGTCCACTCTGAGCTTGATCTGGTACAGCAGGTCGTCTATCTGGCCCTCGGTCGGCTTCACGTCTATGATCGGGTCAGTGAGTCCGGTAGGCCGAATCACCTGCTCCACCATCTGCTGAGAATGCTCGTACTCATACGGCCCCGGCGTCGCGGAGACGTACACCGCCTGGTTGACGTACTGCTCGAACTCACCGAAGTTGAGCGGCCGGTTGTCCAGCGCGGACGGCAGTCGGAAGCCGTATTCGACCAGCACCTCTTTGCGCGCGCGGTCTCCGTTGTACATTCCGCGTACTTGGGGCAGCGTCATGTGCGACTCGTCTATGAACAGCAGGTAGTCCTCGGGGAAGTAGTCCATAAGGGTGTATGGCGTACTGCCCGCTTCGCGGCCGCCGAGATGACGCGAGTAGTTCTCCACGCCGGCGCAGTATCCCGTCTCCTGCATCATCTCCATGTCATACCGCGTGCGCTGCTCCAGCCGCTGCGCCTCCAACAGCTTGCCCTCACGATTGAGGACGGCTAGCTGCTCGCCAAGCTCATCCTCGATGTTTCCGAGCGCCTCTTGCATCCTCTCTTGTGAGGTGACGAAGTGTTTGGCCGGGTAGATGTCTATGCTGTCCCGTTCCGCCAGGATCTCGCCGGTCAGCGGATCGAGTTCTACGATCCGCTCGACCTCGTCCCCCCAAAACTCGATGCGCGCCCCAACGCTCTCATACGAGGGCAGAATCTCCAGCGTGTCCCCCCTGACTCTGAACCGCCCTCGCGCGAGGTCGAAGTCGTTGCGCTCGTACTGCATGTCGATTAGCTGCCGCGACAGCCGCGACGGACTGCGTATCTCGCCTCTGCGCACGTGGGCCATGAAGCCCTGATACTCCTCCGGCGACCCCAGACCGAAGATGCACGACACCGACGCCACGATCAGCACGTCCCGCCGCGTCAACAGCGCGCGCGTGGCCGCGTGTCTGAGTTTGTCCAACTCCTCGTTGATGTCCGCGTCCTTCTCTATGTACAGATCGGTACGCGGGATATAGGCTTCCGGCTGATAGTAGTCGTAGTAGCTGACGAAGTACTCGACCGCGTTGTACGGGAAGAACTCCTTGAACTCGGTCGCGAGTTGCGCCGCGAGGGTCTTGTTGTGGGCGATGACCAATGTCGGGCGCTGGACGCGCTCGACAACGTTCGCCATCGTGAACGTCTTGCCGCTGCCCGTCACACCCATCAGGGACTGGTGGACCATGCCCTTTTGTATCCCGGCCACCACCTGGTCCACCGCTTCGGGCTGGTCTCCCGTCGGCGCGAAGTCCGAGACTATCTGAAACTCTGGCAAGGCGTACCTTCCTAGTGGCGAAGACCCTGAATGGCCCAAGTAGTCGCCGACCCATTGTAGCACGGGGCAGGGGAGGTGTAAGGGATAAGGTGTAGGGTGTAAGTGGCGCTATCCACGAAGGGCACGAAGGGGCGCTAAGGGTTGTCTGAACTGTGATTTTTGTGATTGGGGTGATTTTGCTGATTTTGGGCGGGTGTCTGAATCAGGATTTGCCGGATGTGGAGGATGTTCAGGATGGGTTGGGGTATTATCCACGAAGGACACGAAGGACACGAAGGGAGGATTATGTCTGAACTGTGATTTGTGGGATTATGGTTAGACCCAGATTTTGATGGGTATTCGTCGGATCATAAGCTCTGTGACGGCGTGGACTAGGGCGTCGGCGCGGTCGGGGGAGCCGGAGGGTCCGAGTTCGGCGGACCAGGTACACATCTGGTCTTCGAGTTCGGGGAAGCGGCCTACGTGGTGGACTCGTCCCTGTTCGTAGAGGGCGGCGACGGGTTCTTCGAGGAGGTTCTCGTAGGCACGGACGGCGTCCACACGCTGGGCGTAAGGAAGGCCGCTCACCTCGGCGGCGATCTCGGATATCAGGGTGTCAGATGTCAGCGACGTCATGGGTCAGGCGGTTTGTCGTCATCTTCCTGGTCGTCTGAGTGTGACGGGTATATCTCCTTGTGCTTCCGCCGCCGGCGTTCTTCGATTTCGGGCCACTGCTTTTGGCGTTCGTATCGCAGGTCGATCTCTTCCCAGAACTTGGCGGCTTCCTCTGCCGCTACCTCGGGAGGCAGGTAACGTAGTCTTCGGGGGGCATGTATTTGGATATGTCTATCTTAGGTCGGTTGGGGTCGGGGGTCAGTTCGCCCTCGTCCTTCATGCGTTGGAGCTCTGCGCGGGCCTCGGCCAGCTTGACGGGATCGACGTATCTCACCTTGGGGGGTTGAGGCGTCTCTTCGGCGGGCTCGGGCCGGGTGAGGGCGCGGGCGGTTCCGAGGATGCGGTCGAGCAGGCTTCGGGCGGCGCGCGTGCGGTGGTAGGCGGTTATGGCCGTGTCTTCGTCGGGTGCGCGGGCTATGTCTTCGAGGGTGTCTCGGAGGGTCTGGCCGTTGTCGGTGATTTCGAGGATGTATTTTTGGATGGTGGTTAGTGGATGGTGGATAGTGGATAGTTGGTCGTGGTTGGTGGGCGCGGCCGGGGGCGGGCCTAGGGTGTCGTTTAGGGTGTGTTTGATTTGGGTGACGAGTCTGGGGTTTTGAGGGTCGTCGTCGTGGGCGGCGATTTGGGGCGATTCGGTGAATCGCCCCTACGTCGGTGTCGTCGGTTTGGTTGTCGGTGTCGGTGTCGTCGGTTTGGTCGTTGGGGTCGGAGGCGGGTGACTGTTTGGGGCACTTGCCGAGACCGTGGTCCATGAGTACGTTGGCGGCGGTGATGCGGTCGTTTGGGTTGGCGCGGTATCCGCCTTGTGAGATTTTGTGGAGGACGTCAATTAGGTCGCGGCCGTTGTTCGTCTCCGCGAGGGTGGCGTCGGCGAAGTCTTGCGCCGGGTTGGATGGTGTCTGTCGGGCTGTGGTGGTCATTGGAGTTTTTAGTCTTTAGTGGTTGGCCGTACTGTTGTGCTGGATAGTATAGAGGGGTGAGAGAACGGATGTCAAGGGGGTTTTTAGTGGATAGTGGATAGTGGGTAGTTTTTAGTTTTTGGTTATTGGTGGCGCTATTCACGAAGGGGCACTAAGGGTTGTCTGAACTGTGATTTTTGTGATTGGGGTGATTTCGCTGATTTTGCGGATGTCAGAAGCAGGATTTACGGGATGGGGAGGATTGGCAGGATGGGTTGGGGTGTTGTCCACGAAGGGCACTAAGGGTCGCGAAGGGTTGTGTGAAGTGGGAGTTTGGTGATTGGGGGTGATTTTGCTGATTGGGTTGGAGGATGTTCGGGGATTTTAGATTCCTCGCTGCGCTCGGAATGACAGGGTGTGTTGTCCACGAAGGGCACTAAGGGTCACGAAGGGTTGTGTGAAGTGGGAGTTTGGTGATTGGGGTGATTTTGCTGATTGGGTTGGAGGATGTTCGGGGATTTTAGATTCCTCGCTGCGCTCGGAATGACAGAGAGAGGGGCTCGGAATGACAGTAGGACGGTTGGGGGCGGCAGATTTCCCTTGTGTTACAATTCGGCGGGCGGGAACAGAACTCGACGGCGGATGAAAGCAGAACTCGACAGCGGAGAATGGAGAGAGTATGACATCTCGGAGTTACGACATCGTCATCATTGGCGGCGGCATCATCGGACTCGCCACCGCCATGAGATTGACCCAGGAGCACCCCGACCGGAAGGTCGCCGTCATCGAGAAGGAGAGCGGGGTCGCTCGGCATCAGACGGGCCACAACTCCGGCGTCATCCACGCGGGCATCTACTACGCGCCCGGCTCCCAGAAGGCCAACTTCTGCTCCACCGGCGGCAAACTGCTTCGGGAGTTCTGCGACGAGCGCGGCATCGAGTACGAGATGTGCGGCAAGCTGATAGTCGCCGTCAACGAGTCCGAAGTCCCCGGCCTGGAGGAGTTGTATCGACGCGGCACAGCCAACGGCGCGGAGGGCCTGGAGGTCATAGGACGGGATGAGCTCAGGGAGCATGAGCCGCACGTCGCGGGGGTCAGGGCCATCTGGTCGCCGAACACCGGAATCATAGACTTCAGCAAGGTTTCGGAAGCCTACTCCACCGAGATGCGGGAAGCGGGCGGCGACCTGATCACCGGCGCGGAGGCACGCTCTATCTCCAGCGCCAACGGGATGGCGCATCTGGAGACGACTGCCGGAGACTTCTCGGCGGGCGCGGTCATCAACTGCGCCGGACTTCACGCCGACACAATCGCGCGCATGATGGGAGTGGACATCGGCGTGCGGATCATTCCGTTCAGGGGCGAATACTTCTCGCTCAGGCCTGAACGCTCCGATCTCGTCAGAGGACTAGTCTATCCCGTGCCAAACCCCGCGCTTCCGTTTCTCGGCGTCCACTTCACAAAGCGGATCAACGGAAGCGTGGAGGCCGGACCGAACGCGGTCCTGGCGCTGAAGCGCGAGGGTTACTCCAAGACGAGCTTCGCCTTGTCCGACGCTCTTGGAACCTTCACGTACCCGGGCTTCTGGCGCATGTCTCTCAAGCACTGGAAGACCGGCTTCAGCGAGCAGTACCGTTCGATGGTCAAGTCGGTGTTCGTGAAGTCTCTCCAGACCCTGGTACCAGAGATCACAAAAGACGACCTCCACGAACCCGGAGCCGGGGTTCGCGCTCAGGCAGTGGACCGGAGCGGAGCTTTGCTCCAAGATTTCAGCATCGCCGAAACCGAGGGCGCAATACACGTCCTGAACGCCCCGTCACCAGGCGCGACGTCGTCGCTGTCGATCAGCAGGTACATCGTGGACCTGGCGAAGAAGTCGTTCGGGTTGAGTGGATAGTCTCCGATTCGGACCGAATATGAAATCGGAGGAGTGGAGTATGTTAGGGGGATCCTGGCCGAGTTGGAGACTGACCGGATCCCCCCATCACGCGGACTAAACAGTCCTGACGACTCCGACCACCTTGCCGCGCACGGAGACTTCGTTTGCCGGAACCCGGATGGGGTCCATGGACTCGTTCTCCGGCTGCAGCCGCACGATGTCATCCTCGAGGTAGAACCGTTTGAGCGTCGTCTCTTCGCGCTCGTCCAGCCAAGCCGCGACCATCTCCCCGTCCCTCGCGTCCGAGGCGGGCTCCAGAATCACGAGGTCGCCGTCCGCGACCAGCGCGTCTATCATGGAGGTGCCCTTGACGCGGAGCGCGAAGAGGCTGGAACTGTCGCCCGCCAGAGACGTCGGGAGGTCGATCCTGTCGAAGCTGTCGTCAACCCCCTCGGATGCGTCGGGCACGTGCAGAGGCTCGCCGGCGGCGATGCTGCCCATGACCGGGATGTTCACGATGTCATCCCTCATCCCTCTCAGGCCCTCGCCGATCAGCTCTATCCCGCGAGATACGTCGGGCTGCCGCTTGAGGTAACCCATCTTCTGGAGACGGCGGAGGTTGTAGTCCACCACCGAGGTCGAGCTGATCTCGCACCCGCGCTGTATGTCACGGACCGTCGGCGGGTAGCGATGGTCCATGATGAACTCCTGGATGAAGCTCATGATATCCTGCTGCTTCTCGGTTAGTTTGTTCTCCATGTGATCCCTCCAATTGGACTACTGATGCACTAACGTTCCGAATATCTTACAAGACCAAATGTACACTGTCAACCCCCAATTTTACACAATTCTCAAAATGATACAATCTGTCCATGACCTACGCCGCCGACCTGCACCTCCACTCCTCATACGCCTATGCTACCAGCCGCGCCCTCAACTTCGACAACCTGGCCCGCTGGGCGAAGATCAAAGGCGTGGACCTGCTGGCGTCCGCCGACTTTACACAGCCTGAATGGTTCGAGGAGTCCAGATCGAAACTCACTGAGGCTGAGGGCGGACTCTATGAACACGACGGCGTCAAGTTCGTCCTCGGTACAGAGGTGAACTGCGTTGGCAGAGTCAACGGCCGGAGCCGACGAGTCCACATCCTCGCACTGGCGCCCAGCTTGGACGCCGTCGCCGGAATCAACAAGGCGCTGTCCGAGCGGGGCGCTTCTCTCGAAGGCGACGGCAGGCCCACGCTGAGCATCACGCCAAGAGACCTCACGGAACTTCTGCTGCACATCGACCCGCGCTGCCTAATCATACCAGCCCACGCCTGGACGCCCTGGTTCGGGCTGTTCGGTTCCAAGTCCGGGTTCGACTCTCTCGAAGAGTGCTTCGGCGATCTCACGCCCCACGTCCACGCCGTCGAGACCGGACTTTCCAGCGATCCGGCGATGTGCTGGCGAGCGCCGGACCTCGACGACGTGTCCATCGTATCGTTCTCGGACGCCCACTCGCTGCCGAAGATGGCCCGCGAATTGACGGTCTTCAACGGCGAGCCGAGTTACGACGGTCTGGCCCAGGCGCTCCGCGCCCAGGACATCGCCTACACCATCGAGTTCTTCCCGGAGGAGGGCAAGTACCACAACTCAGGGCATCGCAAGTGCGGCGTCAGCTACGACCCCGCCGAGGTATCCCGATACGGGCGCGCCTGCCCCGTCTGCGGACGCTCCATGACTCTGGGAGTGGGGCAGCGAGTAGAGGAGTTGGCTCGACGGGAGATAGACGCGAGGCCCGACGACGACGGTATGGTCAGGCACCCCGACGGCAGACCGCCGTTCAGGTCGATGGTCTCGCTGCAACAGATACTAGCAGAAGTGATCGGAGTCGGGGTCAACACCAAGCGGGTGCGGACCGCCTACATGGGCCTCGTCGAGTCGTTCGGAACTGAGCTTGCCGTCCTGCTCGACGCCGCAGCCTCGGACATCGCCGCCGCCCTTCCAGGATACGGCGAACGACTCGCGGAGGGCATAAGCAAAGTCCGTACCGGCGACATCTACGTGCGGCCCGGCTTCGACGGACAGTACGGCGTCGTAAAGGTCTGGCCGGACGGCACGGAATCCTTACCCGAACCGGCGGTAAGACAAGCGACGCTGTCGCTTTAGGAGCGGTTACATTCCAAAGAGAACCCATACGCGCCCTGTGACGTTATATCCTGTGAGCATCCTCATGACAACGACACAGCAAAGCAGACTCAGCCTGAGATGGACGGCCGGCGTCGCCATGGCCATAGCCGTCTGCCTGTCCTTTGCCTGCGGCTCCGACACCGCTCCCAAATCCGAGCGCATACCCACACCGTCAGAACCGTCTCCAACAGCCGCTCCCGCAACTCCGACGCCGCAAATACCGGACCCGTCTCCAACCGTCGCTCTCCCGACTGCAACACCGCATACGCCCGAACTACCCCCCACCTTCACGCCTGTTCCGAAACCCGCCCCAACGCCAACCATAGCGCCTGTGAGACAGCCGACACCCGTTCCAAGTCCTGAGCTTCCCGATTTGCCGAAGATCGTTGAATCTCGCCCACCCGACAGAGATCTCGAGGAACTCGCCATCCGACTCCGGGGCGTAGCTCCGTCAGATATATCTCCCGTCGAGGCCGCCCCACTCTCGCGGGGCGCGCAGGAGACATTTTGGATACTCAACCTCGACGACATCTCCGCCTACAGCATCACCGCCACTCTCCAAGTCGTCAGCGACAACGCCTACTGGTTCGTAGAAAACGACGTAGATTTCGACGAGCAGGGCCTGGAGGAAGCCGCCCGTATCTTCGAGACCAGTGTCAGGCCCGCCGTGGTCGAGACGTTCGGAGACATTAGAAAACCGGGCATCGACGGCGACCCGCGTCTCTTCGTGCTCCACGCCAAGCTCAACGGCGCGGCCGGCTACTTCGGCTCCGCCGACGCCTTCCCTGCCAGCGTCCATCCGCACAGCAACGAGCGAGAGATAATCTACATGGACAGCGAGGCGCTGAGTCCGGGCGACGACGTGTACATGTCGGTCATCGCCCACGAGTTTCAGCACGCCATCCACTTCAACCACGATAATGGCGAAGAGTCCTGGGTGAATGAAGGGCTGTCCGAGCTTGCGTCCGAGGTCGCCGGATACGAGTCGCAGTCGCCCCGGTCATTCCTCCGACGCCCCGATACCCAACTCAACTTCTGGGCCGACGAACCCCATGACCGCTATCCTCACTACGGCGCATCCGCCCTGTTCATGAGGTATCTCGCCCAGAGGGTCGGCGGCCACCAGAACCTGACCGATCTGATAACCGAGCCTCTGGACGGCATCGAGGGCATCGACTCCTATCTGAGCGGCCACGGCCTGAGCTTTCTGGAAGTGTTCGGCGACTGGGTAATCGCAAACTACTTAGACGCCGACGATGAACGGTTCGGATACCCAAGTCATGAGGTCAGCGTCCGACCTTCGCTCACGCTCACGCCGGGGCAAACGATCGACCGAACTCAGCCCCAGTTCTCGGCGCGCTACCACAAGATCGACGCAGGCTCTGCGGGCGGCGTTCTCACCTTCAAGGGCGAGACCGGCGTCCGGCAGGTCGGCGCCGACTGCGTGGAAGAAGCGCTCTGCTGGTGGAGCGGACGAGGCGACGGCATCGACACCGCCCTGATCCGCGAGTTAGACCTGACCGGCCTGGACGAAGCGACCTTGGAGTTCATGGTCTGGCACGAGATCGAGGAGGGCTGGGACTACGCCTACGTCGAGGCTTCCGACGACGGCGGCCGGACCTGGAACATCCTCGAAGGCCGACACACCACCACAGACAACCCCAGCGGCAACGCATACGGCCCCGGATATACGGGGTCGAGCGGTGAGTGGCTCCGAGAGTCGATCGACCTCACCCCTTTCGCCGGCGGCCCCGTACTTGTCAGGTTCGAGTACGTCACCGACGACGCCGTTTATCTCGACGGACTCCTCATAGACGATCTTTCCATCCCGGAGTTGGACCTTGATCTGAGCTCTCAAGATGACGCTTGGAGTTCCGACGGATTCAGGCTTGCCGGGAGTCCGCTGCCTCAGCGCTTCATCGCGCAGGTCATAGAGATGTCCTCCGATGGCGACTTCCAGATCTCCAGGCTCGACCTTGACGACCGAAACCAGGCGGAGATGATCCTGACCGGAGCCGACCGAGCAGTCGTCGTCGTATCCCCTGTCACCCCCGACACCCGCCATAGCGCGGGCTATGATTTGGGGTTCGAGGAGCGGCCATAGGCAGAGGGTCAAGCGTTCCGTCGCCGGGGCCGGTAGTCTGTGGGAAATACAAAACCCCGGCCGGGGAACTCTGGGCCAAGCCCATGTCCAGCGGACGGGGAAGAAGTATGTGTGATTGTAGCCCTTCTTGGATTATAATGTCAATCCAGAATAGATTGAACCGCCGCAACGGTTCCCGACGTGAAGTGATCGAGAGGTCCTACGACATGACCACAGCCACCAAAGAGTACAAAGTAGTCGGCACGAGACCCATCAGGCACGACGGAGCGGACAAGGTCACCGGACGCGCCGTGTACGGCGCAGACATGAATCTGCCCGGTATGCTCTACGGAAAGGCGCTACGCTCCCCTCACGCGCACGCACGCATCCTGAGCATCGACACGTCCAGGGCCGAGGCCCATCCCGACGCCAGGGCCGTCGCTACCTACGCCGACTTTCCCCCTTCGGCCCCCATCGGCCCAATCGCGGTCCTCGGCCAGATGCCCAGCGACAACATTCTCGCCCGCGACAAGGCGCTGTACAAAGGTCACGCCATCGCCGCGGTCGCGGCCGTCAGCCCTCACGCCGCCGAGGAGATTCTGTCTCTCATCGAGGTCGAGTACGAAGTCCTGCCCGCCTACACCAACGTCGAGGAGTCCATGGCCGACGACGCCCTGCCGCTTCACGACACCTGGCCCAACAACCCCGACCTGCCCGGCGGCGTCAACGTCGCCGGGCTCGAACAGCACCGTTTCGGCGACCCCGAAGCCGGTTTCGCGGAGGCCGACCGGGTCTTCGAGCGCGAATACCGCACCAGCACCGTACACCAAGGCTACATCGAGCCTCAGAACGCCACCGCATGGTGGGCGCCCGACGGACGCCTGACCGTCTGGTGCTCAAGCCAAGGCCACTTTGGAGTGCGAGACAATACCGCCCGTATCCTCGGCCTGCCAGTCTCCGACGTCAAAGTCGTCCCGCTAGAGATCGGCGGCGGATTCGGCGGCAAGATTCCGCCCTACCTCGAACCCGTCGCCGCGGTCATGTCCAAGAAGAGCGGGAACCCCGTCAAGATGGTCATGGACCGTACCGAGGTGCTCCAGGCCACCGGGCCCACCTCCGGCAGCCTCGTCCGCATCAAGATCGGCGTCACCAACGAAGGACGAATCACTGCCGCCCACTGCTGGATGGCCCTCGAAGCCGGCGCATTCCCCGGAGCCCCGCTCGCCGGCGCCTCGTCCGCCGTCTTCGCGCCTTATCTGATCGAAAACGTTCAGATCGACGGCTACGACGTCGTCTCCAACAAGCCGCGTACACAGGCATACCGCGCGCCGGGCGCGCCCATCGTCATGTACGCCACCGAGACGCTCATCGACGAGATAGCCGAGGCGCTCGGAATCGACTCGGTCGAACTCCGCCTCCTGAACGTCGCGCGACAGGGCGACCGCCGCGCGGACGGCGTCATGAACGGACGCATCGGCGCAGAGGAAGTCATGCACACGGTGAGAGAGCACCCGCACTTCTCCGCTCCATTGGAGCAGATAGACGGCAAGCTCCGCGGACGCGGCTGGAGCATGGGCTTCTGCCGAAACAACGCGGGCCCCGCTTGCGTTGTGGCAAATGTCCTAGACGACGGCTCGGTCAGCCTCGTCGAGGGTTCGGTTGACATCGGCGGAACCCGCACCGCCATCGCCCAGCAGTTCGCCGAAGTACTCGGAATCCCCGTCGAGGACGTCAACCCCACCATCGGAGACACCGACATGATAGGCTACACCTCCGTCACCGGCGGCAGCGGCGTCGCGTTCAAGTCCGGCTGGGCAGCGCACGAGGCCGCCATGGACGTCATGCAGCAACTCATCGTCCGCGCATCCCTCCTGTGGGACACCGACCCGGATAACGTCGAGTACGTGGACGGCGCCCTTCAGCACAAGTCCGACTCCGAACTCAGATTCACATTCAAAGAGATAGCCGCTCGCCTCGGCGAGACCGGAGGCCCAGTAGTCGGACGCGCCAACCTCAACCCCGGAGGTCAGGGAGGCTCATACGCCGCCAACCTAGTTGACCTCGAACTCGACGCCGACACCGGCAAGGTTGACATCCTCCGCTACACCGCCTTCCAGGATGCCGGATTCGCCATCCACCCTTCCTACGTCGAGGGGCAGATACAGGGAGGCGCGGCCCAGGGCATCGGATGGGCGCTCAACGAAGAGTACTACATGGGCGAAGACGGCGCCATGATGAACACCAGCCTGCTGGACTACCGTATGCCCACCAGCCTGGACTTGCCCATGATCGACGCCGTAATCGTCGAGGTCAACAACCCCGGGCACCCCTTCGGAGTCCGAGGCGTCGGCGAAGCCAACATCGCCGCGCCCCTGGCCGCCGTCGCCAACGCCATACACAACGCCGCCGGCGTCCGCCTCCGCAGCCTGCCGATGAACCCGCAGGCAGTGGTCGAAGCGCTGAGAGAAAGCTGATATTAGCCGGACGGACGGGAGAATCGCGTGAGAAGACTTGAAGGCAAAGTTGCGATCATTACCGGCGGCGCAAAGGGTCAGGGCGCGGCCGAAGTCGAACTCTTCGCCGGCGAGGGGGCAACGGTCGTCTTCGGAGACCTGCTCGATGACGAAGGCAAGAAGGTCGAGGCCAGGGTTGCCGAACTCGGCGGCAAGGTCGAGTATATCCACCTCGACGTGACGAGCGAGGCCGACTGGCAGCGGGCAGTGGACCTCGCCGAGAGCAAGTACGGCAGCCTGGACATCTTGGTCAACAACGCGGGCATTTCACTGAGGCACAGAGATGTGGACGCGCCTCCCGAAGAATGGGACCTGACTATGGACGTGAACGCCAAGGGCGTCTTCCTGGGCACGAAGTACGCGGTTCCGGCCATGCGGCGCGCCGGAGGCGGCTCGATTGTCAACATATCCTCCATAGCCGGCATGGTGGGACGGACTCAGGCCTCGCCAGTTTACGCGGCGTCCAAGGGCGCCGCGCGCGCGTTCACCAAGTCCACTGCCGGGAGGTTAGCCGCCGACAAGATCAGGGCCAACTCCATACATCCCGGCCCCATCGACACCGACATGATCCGGGAACTCGGAGCGGGCGACCCGAATAAGAGGGTCTTCAGCGTTCCTCTGGGGAGGCTCGGACAGCCCGAAGACATCGCCTACGGCGCCCTCTACCTGGCGTCGGACGAATCCTCATTCGTCACCGGCTCAGAATTGGTCATAGACGGCGGCGTGACCGGCATTAGGCCCTAGCGCGCCTCTCCCAACCTCTGACCGCCGCGTCCGCAGTCGCGGGTGGTCCAAGATTCAGCCTCACGGCAGGAGGAGCGTCGTCTCCACGAGAGCGATGAATCCAGGATGAGGTCCGCGCCCAATTCGCTTGATGAGTATCGAGGTGATGTAGTTCAGATCGTTCGAGATCTCAGCGCGCGTGTCCGGCGTAATCGCCTCCACGTAAGGGGTCACCTGCGACGGCGGGATCATGGCGAGTTTGTAGTACAGCTCGAGATATGAAGCGCCCGACAGCCGTCCCTCGCGGTCGAGTTCCTCCTTGAGGTGGGCCAGGTCCGGGTCGTGCAGAATCGCGTGCCAGATTATGATGCTGCTCCTGTCCTGCGGGCCTTGCGGCTCGTCGGAGAGCGCGTTTTGCATACGCTGCCGAAGGGCGTCGATCTCTTGCCGCGCCCACTGATCGTTGGGGAATGCCGCCGATTCTAGGTCGGCGTACTCACCTATGGTGCGGAATACGGCCCCTTCGAATGAGCCTGCCTGAGCTTCCCACAACGCGCCTGCAAGCGGCCCGGCAGCGCGCATCTGCGCCGGGTTGAGCAGCCGTTGAAGCGCATGGCCGACCTCGTGGGCCGAAGCGCGGACTGCCCACTTGAGCGGGAACTCGCCGCGCACTACGAAGACGAGCCCCGTCTCAGTCTGCTCGCAGCAGAAGCCGCCGTAGTGCGGCGCCCTGTCGCCGTACCGTGCAAGGTTTTCCGCCCTTGTCGGATACCGCGCCTCTATGCCGTCCTGCTGGTAGCTCCTTCCGGTCAGGAGGTAGTATGCGGCGCCGAAGACGCCGATGACTTGGTCGGAGTGGTCAACGATCGTCCAGTATTTCCCCTCCGTAGTGGTCACTTGCGCTTCCACCCGCACCTGTCTCTCGTCCGCCTCGGTTAGGAATTCGATGGCGTCCCGTATCTCCAGGGGCGTGAGCGGGACGAACTCAGGCTCTTCGGATGGCAGAGGTGGATCGGGAGGCTCGTAATCCTCGCTGAATCCGCCCGCAAGCGCGATTATTCGTCCGTCGGACAGAGAGGCATACACGTTTTCGTTACCAGCTTCGAGCGAGGTCACGGCTGCGCGCGCGTCGAACCTCCATACTTCCGCCCCGTTCTCGGCGTCCAGCGCCACAATCTCATCCTGGTCCGACACGGCGTACGCCAAGCCGCCATCGACCGCCGGCGAGACCTCTTCCTGGCCGCCTGTAGCGCCGGACGCGGAAGACACCATTTTGGTAGTCGTCGCCCGCCAGTTCAAACGCCCCGTCAAGACGTCAACCGAGTACGCGTAGCCCTTGTCCGACGCGAAGAAGACGTCTCCGTCCGATTCGACCACGGAGGCCCTGACGGGCTGCAATGCCCAGTAGTTCCACGCCAGCGCCCCCGTCTCGGCGTCGAAGGCGTAAACGCGCTCGTCCGGCGACCCCGCAATCACAAGACCATCGGTTATGATTGGCGCAGTGCTTGAACCATACAGCGTCTCCGCCTGCCATAACTCATCGCCGGTGGGAGCTTCGAGAGCGTAAACGAGCGCGCTGTCTGTGGCGAAGTACACCGACTCATCCGCAAGCGTGACGCCGCCTTGCGGCCACCCTTTCGGCGCGAAGTTCCATGCGGCGGAACCGTCTTCCAAATAGAGCGCCTGCACGTCTCCGTTTGAGAGCGCCATGTACACCCTCTCCCCGTCTGCGGAGACATTCCCTTTGGGAGGCGACCCAAGCGCCGTCTGCCAGACTGCTTCCCCCGACTCCCTGTTCACCGCGTGTACGCACCCGCCGGCGTCGGCGAACACCAGCAGATCGCCCGAAATGGCGGGTTCCGCGTTAATCGGTCCGCTCGTGCCGTAGCTCCACTTCGTGCGCTCGGTGGAGCTGTGAACCGCGTAGAGAGAGCCGTCTCCGGCGGAGAGATATGTTGTGTCGCCGTCGAAGAGAATCCATTCCCGCAGGTTCTGATTCCCCTCCAAACTCCAGATGAGAGAGCCGGCTTCCGGTGTGTCCGAGGCCCTGCGGTTGTTGTCGGTCAGCACCAGCAGTAGTTGACCGGCGGAGGCGGTTGGGCAGACAGTGGGGGCGTCCGGATCGAAATCCTCGGGAAGTCCCGCGACGAGGGCGTGGATGTAGCTGGTATAGGACAGGAAGTACACTATGCCGCCGTCCACGACGACTCTGCCGCCCACTTCTTGTCCGGCGCCGAATTTCCACGCGAGCGAACCGGTCTCGGCGTCCAAGGCGTAGGCGAATCCGTCCGTGGCGCCGAAGTACACCACGCCCGCGTCGGCGGCGAGCATGGAGCGGACGTGTCCGCCCGAGCGAAAGCGCCATTTCAATTCGCCGTCGTCCAGTCCGACCGCGTAAACGAAGCCGTCGTCGGATCCGAAGAATGCCGTGTCGTTCCAGGCGACGGGAGGCCCCATTATGAAACCGTCCGTCTTATAACTCCAGACCGTCTCGCCGGTCGCTGCGTCGAAAGCATAGGCCATCCCAGACACAGAGCCGGCAAAGACCATCCCGTGCTGAACCGTCATTGGGCCGGACGGCACGCTGTCTAAGGCTGACTCCCAGATCGATTCTCCGGTCTCGACATTAAGCGCGCGAATCAGTTCATCGGAGTGAGCGAAATAGACGATGCCGTCCCCAACGGCGACTCCGCGTGCCCAGGGCGAACTGCCAACCTCCATCTCCCACACGACGCTGCCGTCGCTCAGGTCAAGACCATAAACCTGACCGCCGCTGGTTCCGAAGAACGCCCGCAGTCCGTCGGTAGAGACTCCTGTTTGGATAGCCGAATAACCTTCTAAGCTCCACGCCGTTTTCCCAGTTGAGGAGTCGAGAGCAGTCACGCTGCCGCTTGTGTCACTGATGACGACAATGCTCTCCGTAACGGCGGCGCCGGGTATGATGCGGTCGGCGGATTGGTACGTCCACCGGTCCGCGCCGGTTTCAGAGTCGATTGCGCGGAGGATGCCATCCCACCAATCGCTCAGATACACCACTCCGTCTCGGACTACGGGGTTGCTGCTCCACCCCATGGTTATAGCTGAACTCCACAGCGACTCCCCCGGCTGGGGCGGCACGGGCGTCGGGGTGTGAGTGGGAGTAGGCGTCGGGGTGTAAGTAGGGGTAGGCGTCGGGGTGTATGTGGGAGTAGGCGTCGGCGTGTAAGTGGCGGTAGGCGTCGCGGTGTAAGTGGGAGTAGGCGTAGGCGTGACAGTCGGCGTCGGCGTGGGTGTATCGGTCGGCACAGGCGTAGGCGTGATAGTCGGCGTTGGCGTAGGTGTGTCGGTCGGCACAGGCGTAGGCGTGACAGTCGGCGCAGACGTTGGCGTGATGGTCGGCGTCGGTATAGGCGTGATGGTCGGCGTAGGCGTGGGTGTGTCGGTCGGCGCGGACGTAGGCGTAACAGTTGGCGTAGGAGTGGGTGTGACAGTCGGCGTAGGAGTTGGCGTGACGGTCGGCGTAGGAGTTGGCGTGCGAGTCGGCGCAGGCGTCGCTGTGGCAGTCGGAGTTGGCGTAGGCGTATTGGTCGGCTCGGACGTAGCTGTCGGGACCGCCACGACCACCGCTGCCGGCGTGGCCGTAGGCGACGGCTCCGGGGAATCATCACAAGCCGCCGACAGCAGGCACAGCGCCAGTATCGCGCCGAGCGCGGCCCGCGTCAGAATCCGTATGTCAAGAAGTCGCGTCATACGCTGGGCAGCGGCGCCGTGTCTCCGGTTCGGACCTGCCAGGAGCGTATTCGGGCGGCCATGTCTCGGACGCGGTCTCGCTGCTTGGGATCGTCGAACAGGTTGATCATCTCGTGCGGGTCTGAGTGCAGGTCGAACAATTCGCACTGGTCGCCCGCGCACAGGTTCAACTTCCACCTATCGACCACCACTGACCGCCAAGCGTTGTTGAGCATCCGGTTGATCTGCGGCCAGCCGAGAGCGCGGTCTTCCATGTCCGGGCTGATGCCGTTCCACTGGATGAAAACTTCGTTGTCGCTGAGGTCTGCGTCACCCTTCAGCACGGGAACGAGGCTCTTGCCTTGCAGGCGCCCAGGCGAATCCTCGCCCATGAGGTCCAGCAGCGTCGGTATTAGGTCGATGTGACCGACGCTGCCCTCGACCGCGCGGGCGCTCCCCGAAATCCACGGGACGCGCATCAGCAACGGCACGCGGGAAGCCTCCTCGTAGAAAGCCCGCTTTTCCAGCATCCCGTGATCGCCGGCCATGTCCCCATGCTCGCTGGAGAATACGATGGCGGTGTTGTCCGAGACGCCGGCCTCGTCGAGCGCGTCCACGATCATCCCGACCATACTGTCCACGAGGGTTATGTTTGCCATGTATCGGGCGCGCAGCGTGCGCCAGCCGTCCTCGGTCGTGACGTCATTGCCGAGCGCGGCCGCGCCGGACGAGGTCACGTACTCCCCCTCCGGCGGAGGAACGTCGCTCCCCAGCCAGTTGGTGTAGTAGTCGGAGCGGACGCGGTTGACGAGCGAGTGCCCTTCAGGCCGCCGGAGGAAGGCCGGGCCTGTGGGGATTTGGGCCGGATCGTACAGGTCGTTGAGAGGTCCGTAGAACGGAGGGTGAGGCTCGAAGGTACTGACGTACATAACGAACGGCCCGTCCGCGTTGCGCCGGATGAAGTCCGCCGCCCGACGTCCCAGGAACGACGCCATCTGGCACTCCTCGGGCATCAGCGCCCGTTCCCAAGAGTCGAATATCATCGCTCCGCTCGCTTGCGTCTTGGGCTCGTAGCCCTGCTCCCGCAGATAATGCCAGTAGTCGCTCATCACGCGCAGATGCTCCCGGCGCGTGTACTGCGCGCGGTGTCCGTCCTCCGCGCTGACCCACTCGTGGTAGCCGCGCTGACGTATCACGTCGTCGCCCAGGTGCCACTTGCCGAGGTATCCGCAGGTGTAGTCGTCCGAGATCATCTCAGGCAGGACCGGGATGCTGGGGTCGAGGTTCATCTTGTTGACCACGGGCCCCGCCGAGTGGGGATAGAGTCCGGTCATTATCGAGGCGCGCGCCGGAACGCACACCGGCTGCGTAACGTAGGCGGCCTCGAAGACCGCGCTATCTTCGGCGAGTCGGTTCAGGCGCGGGGTCTGTATCCAGTCGTTGCCGTAGCAGGCCAACGTGTCCCAGCGCTGCTGGTCGCTCAGGATGACGACTACGTTCGGTCGTTCGGGCATGGTCTCCTCCTAGAAAGGGTGTTGAAACGATAATCAGGCAAAGTCCGCAACGCACCGGAACCCCATGTTCCCCGTCGAACTGTCCGGCGTGTTCGCGCTGCGAGCGGCGACGCGGTATCGGTTGCAGTACGAATGGTGGCAGAGGTACGACCCGCCCCTGATGACGCGGCTGGCGCCCGACGGCGGCCCGACCGGGTTCACGCGGGGGCCGTCGCGGTGGAACGTGGGGCTGAACCAGTCGGCCTGCCACTCCCAGACGTTCCCGGCGACGTTGTAGAGTCCGAAGCCGTTCGGATCGAAGCGCCTTGCCGGCGCCGTGCCCACGAACCCGTCTTCCATAGTGTTGACGTCCGGGAAATCCCCCTGCCAGATATTGCACATGTGCCTGCCGTCGGGGGTTAGTTCGTTGCCCCAGGGGTAGGTCATGCCGACCAGTCCGCCGCGAGCCGCCATCTCCCATTCGGCCTCGGTGGGAAGCCGCCTGCCCGCCCAGCGGCAGTAGGCCATCGCGTCGTTCCAAGACACGTGAACGACGGGATGGTCCATCAGCCGCCCGATACCGGACCCCGGACCGTTGGGCCGCCGCCAGCTTGCGCCTTCCACCCTCCGCCACCACGGCGCTTCCGCGACTGCCTGAGTAACCTCGCGCCTGTTCTTCTTGGAGATGAACAGGTGGAAGACGAAAGACCAGCCATAGCGTTCGGCCTCCGTCCTGTATCGGGTAGACCTGACGAATCTGCCGAATTCAGCGTTAGTCACCGCCGTCTCGTCGATGAAGAACGGCGACACCTCTACCTCTCGCGTAGGCCCCTCGCCGTCCGCCGGAAAACCGGAGCGGTCTTCGGTTCCCATTAGGAACTTGCCGCCGGGGATGTGCGCCATTCCCTTGGGAGGGCTGTCCCGTCTCTTGGCGCCGACTATGGGGACGCGCGAATCCGCTCGGCTCGACCGGAAGGCCGAGCGACGGCGACCATGGCCGCCTGAGGGCGCACAGCAGGCGTTTGGCACGTCGGTACTCCCCGCTCAGTGGATATGGGATTGGTAACACAACGAGCGGGGTGTGTCAAACTTTGCCGCGATGCTATTGACACCGCTACGACAATCCTGCTAACTTATTTGCCGAAATGATCATCCTAACCGCCGCCACCTACGGGTATTTCTACTTTACCGATAGCAAAGCTGTCGGCTGAGAGGTTATGCCCGGAGCGCAAGGCGCGCAAACAGGAAAGCGAACCCCAGTCGGCAGAGACTGGGGTTTTTGATTGTCCCACACAGAAGACCCAGCGCAGGAGAGAAGCCGGATGCAGCAATCGCCAACAATGGACGTGAACGTGATTAGCACAGACTTACTTATCAGCCCCGCCGAGTTGGCGCGACAGATTCCGGTCAGCCCGGCCGCCGAGCGCACGGTCCTCGAAGGCCGCGAGCAGATCCGCAGAGTATTACAACGGGAGGACGACCGTATGATGATGGTCGTCGGACCCTGCTCGATACATGACGAGGAGCAGGCGGTTGACTACGCGCGAAGGATACTCGATATCCGCGACCGCCTCGAGGACCGTCTGCTGATCGTGATGCGGGTGTACTTCGAGAAGCCGAGGACGACCGTAGGTTGGAAGGGCCTCATCTACGACCCCAACCTGGACGACACGTTCGACATAGACGAGGGGCTGCGGACGGCGCGCAGGCTCATGCACTCGATAGCCGAGCTCGGCGTCTATACCGGCACCGAGTTCCTAGACCCGATAGTGCCTCAGTATCTCGCCGACCTCGTCTGCTGGTCCACCATCGGAGCGCGCACCACCGAGAGCCAGACGCACAGGCAGATGGCCAGCGGCCTGTCTATGCCCGTCGGATTCAAGAACGGCACCGACGGCAGCGCGCAGATCGCGGTGGACGCGATGATCTCCGCCAAGTCGTCTCATGCCTTTCTCGGCATAGACAGTCATGGCCAGACCGCCGTGATTCACACGAAGGGCAACCCGGACGGCCACCTGGTGCTGCGAGGCGGTCGCGCGGGTCCGAACTTCGGCGCCGAGTCCATCGCGGAGGCCCACAGGCTGCTCAACGAGGCGGAGGTGCGATCCGAGCTTCTGGTGGACTGCTCGCACGGCAACTCCAACAAGGACCACCGCCGCCAGCAGGTCGCGTTCAAGGACGTGGTCGGCCAGCGGGCCGGCGGCAACGACCACATCATCGGCTGCATGTTGGAGTCCAACCTAAATCCGGGCTCTCAGAAGCTCACCGGCGACAAGTCCGCCCTAGAGTACGGCGTTTCGATTACCGACGCCTGCATAGGCTGGGACGAGACCGAAACGCTGCTCCAATGGGCCTATGACCAGGCCGACTCGCGCGTGGCGGCGCCGGCGGACTAGGGAGCGCTTTCGCCCTCGTACAGCAGAGTGTCCGGGTGGAAGGCGTACCATCCGAACCAGAAGTAGATCAGCGTCGGGATTCTGGGCAGGACGGTGTCGTTGTCGGCGTTGGTCAGGCCCGCCTCCTCGATTTGCCAAGAGTTGCCGTCCGCGTCTATCACCGATTGGATGACGCCGTCTGAGCCGACATCGACGCTCTCGAAAGTCACGTCGCCGCGATCGAACACGCGGCCGTCGGACAGAGCGCCGGAGGCGACCAGAACGATGTTGGCGCCGCCGACCGCGTCGTTGATCAGCCGCTCTTCTTGGAACAGCTTCACGGGATAAGCCTTCTTTACGCCGTCCACTATTACACCCAAAACCTCGTCCTTGACCTCCAGGCGGTCATCCTGGTTCCACACCGGGAACATCGTTCCCGGGTGTTCTCGGTACGCGAAGTAGATCGACTGCGGGCTGGACTCCGGCCCGTAGAACTGGGGTGGGTAGTATTGAGTCCGGTCCGAGAGAACGCTCGTATCCGGATGCTCTGCCAGCCACTCCGCCCACGTCGTCAGAGACACCGGGAAGAAGTCGAGGACCAGGTCGTCCCGCTGCGCCAACTCGCCTATCACCGGCCTGCCGACGAGCGAACTCCAAAGCGAATTCGTCTTGCGGTCGTACATCAGCTTGTTGGAGCGATAGAGGAAGCCGGACGTCCCGAATGTGGTCGGTTCCCCGTCTATCTTGGCGGAATACACGATTCCGGTCCCGCAGAGCGTTCACCACATCAGGCTGATCGGCTCGCCGCCGACCGTGTCGTTGACCATCTCGTGCGCGTTGACTATGCGCAGCGGGTACGCCCTGACGTCGCCGTTGACCTCCACGCCAAATACCCTGTCGTCCGGCAGCATGTAGTCCGCCTCGTCCGGCGCGAGGAATTGCGGATTGGCCAGGTCGGGGATTCCGTCGGGCGGGACGCCGCCCCATACGATTTCAGTCGGGTCGATTCTCGAATACTCGCTCGCCGGCTCCAAGAAGACCTCGAACCGAGGATGCAGCTTGCCGTACATCTCCGCCTTCCACGCCGGGTACTCCGACGGCGGCTGGTAGTCGGCGAGGTTCCGGCCCAGCCACTCCATCCACTTGTCCCAGGCGAAATCTTCGATGGATTGCCCGCTCAGGGCGCGGAGAGTTTCGCCTGTGCCCTCCAGCAGCTCACGCGTCGGCACGAAGCGCAGTATCTCCACCAGCACGGGCACGAGCGACTTGTCGTCGTTGTCCCGGATCTCTTGGAGAACGCTCAGCAGTTGGGCCGACCCCGCGGCGAACGGAGGCGTCAGGTCGTACATCACAGTCGCCGAGTCGTAGGGGCGCGGAGTGGGCGTCGGCTCCGGCGTCGGCACTTCGGTAGGCGTTGGGATAGGCGTCGGAGTCTCAATCGGAGGCATAGTTTGGATCGGCGCCAGCGCCAACATCGGCGTCGGAGTTGCGGGAACTCGGACGATCACCTGCGGCGTGGCCGTCGGAGTCGGCTGCTCAGACGTTCCGCCGCCGCAGGAAACCCAGACCGCGACGAGCGCGATCAAGGTCGGCAGTATGTAAACTCTCTTCGTCAACTCAATTGCCAATGGGAGCGCCCATCGCGTCGCCGATCAGCCCGCCCATGAGGCAGCCGTATATCTTGTCCGTTAGTCGGTACATGGTTGTTCTATACCTCTCGGCGTCTTTCCGTCAGTGTACATTGTATTGGCGTTCACTGTGTACAACAAGGGCAACGCTGCTGACGAACCTGTCCCATATTAGTAGGCGACCTCTACTCCCCACCGCTGGATTCCGGCCTTCGCCGGAATCACCATGGCCTTGTCAGGCCACATAAGAGGGATGAAAATTGGGCAGCATCTCATTCACAACCCTCACCCTAACCCTCTCCCAGACTTGGGAGAGGGGATTTTCATGGTAATGACGGGTGAGCAACGCCTACCAACTTAGGACAGTCTCCTGCCGCCTGCGAACTTGGGACAGGTTCGAGCGAATCTCGTAGTTGTACATGGCAGGCCCCGCCATAGTACAATTGGAATGTCGTCGGACACTTCCACTACCCTTCAGGCCTGTCCGGCATTGCAGGAGCGTAGCTCAGGCTGGTAGAGCATCGGTCTCCAAAACCGAGGGTCGCGGGTTCGAATCCTGCCGCTCCTGCCACAAACCGCCCGCGTTCGGAACCGGTTCACTCCTGTTCCGCGCCGCCACTGCCCGGAAAATCCTTTACCTCCACGAAGTCGCCCGATTCTTCGTCCCAAGCGAACAGCCGCGCCTCGACCACCTCGCGGGCGTCGATTCCGACGACAAGCTGCTGCACCGGATAGACGGGGCCACCTTCCCACGGATCGACGGCGACCCTGCGGTCGGTCTCGGAGAAGTATGCCTTGCCGTTAGGGTGGGAGTGGTAGATCACGCGCGGCGGTTCGGGGCCGTCGAGCGTGCGGTTGAGCTCCAGCAGGTCGTCGCCGTCGATGACGTAGGCTGTCTCGGCGGTCCTGTCGGATGCGGTGGGATGCGATCCGACGTCGTAGGCGTTGACGGCGCGGCAGACGCGGGTCACTTCGTCGCTGTCCTTGGGGCCCACGAGCCAGCCGCAACACTCGTTGGGGAACTCCTCGCGGGCGTGTCGATAGACCTCGCGCAAGACGGCGTCCGGAATCTTGATGGCTCTCAAGGGCCTCGCTACTCCTCGATTATGAAGCTGAACGCAACAGGACAGACGACCAGGAAGACGGCGTCGAAAGCCGCCATGAACGGTATCCAGCGAGTCAGGTCTTCGGGGTCGCCCGATCCGATCAGCGCGCCCGTCGCCGAGACTGCGCCTATTATGACCGGTACGACCACGGGAAGGAAGAGTATCGGCAGCATCACCTCGCGGGAGCGGGTGTTGACCGCCATCGCGCTGAAGACGGTTCCCACCGCGGCTATCGCCGCCGTAGCCAGCAGAGCGACCGGAATGAGGCCGGGTATAGCCAGAGAAAAGTTGAACATGACGGCGAACACGGGGTAGATGACCGCCTCGACCGCCAGCATGAAGATGAAGTTGGCGAGGAACTTTCCGAAGTATATGGCGTCTCTGCCGACGGGGGCGAGCATGAGTCCGCGCAGGTTGCCGCGCTCTTTTTCGACGCCGAAGGAACGGTTCAGACCGAGCACGCCGCCGAACGTGATGGCCACCCAAAGTATTCCGGGCGCGACCATGGCGACCATTCCGGGCGTGGGGTCGATAGCGAAGTTGAAGACGACGATGACAAGCAGCCCGAATACCAGCATGGAGACGAGGATGTCCTTGGTCCGCCGTTCGAGCAGCAGGTCTTTGGCCAGGATGGCGAGTATGGGTGTGAGGTAGGCTTTCATCGCGCGCCGCCCGTGTGCCGCGAGTACGCCTCGCGCGCCGACTTTTCGTCCACGTCGGAAGCGGGCTCGTGGTACACCACTCGGCCGTTTGAGAGGATGGCGACACGGTCCCCAAGCGCGATTGCCCTGTCGAGGTTGTGGGTTGTCATGATGACCGTGCGCCGAGCGTTGGAGCGGTCGGATATGAGGGCGTCCAGCAGGCCCAGCGCTTCTTGGTCGAGGCCGCTGTCCGGCTCGTCCATGAGCAGGACGGAAGGATCGTGCAGCAGCGAGCGGGCGATGCTGAACCGCTTCTTCATCCCGTGAGACATGGCACCGCATCTCTGGTCGAGCCTGTTGGACATGCCGACGAGGTCGGTGACATGCTCGACACGCTCGTCGATGCGGTCGAGGTTAAACATACGACAGGTGAATCTGAGGTTCTCGCGCGCGGTGAGGTCGTCGTACAGCAGCGGGTCGTGGGTGACGACGCCGATTTCTCGGCGGATGCGGGAGCCTTCCTTATCGAGGGCGATGCCTCCCACCCGCACCTGTCCGGCGTCGGGTTTGGTCAGAGTGGCGAGGATGTTGATTAGCGTGGTCTTGCCGGAGCCGTTCGGTCCGAGCAGGCTGAGAGCCCGGCCGGCCGGCACGTCAAGGTCGATGCCTCGAAGCGCCGGCGTCCGTCCAAAGGACTTCGCCAAACCCCTGATGCTGACGGCGTAGTCGCCGTGGTCGAACGTGTCGTCTGAAGTGTATCGCGCGCGCAGCGTCAAACCTCCCGCCAGGCACAATTATACATGCCTAGCTTATAAATCCATCGACGGGCTGGTCGTGTCTGAAGCACGCCCGCAGGACCTTTCGATTGTCCGGAAGCCGCATATACTCCGTCAATCCCGCATAGGCAACTGCAAAATTCAGTTTGCCCAACTCCCCCATCCCCACAATCCCCAAAATCCTGCTTCAGACCCCCTCATTCCTTACCCCTTATTCCTCACCCCTACACCCTCGATATCTCAACGCTTGACGGGGGGGGAGAAAGTGGTATAACTCTCACATCCCGTCATGGGGACAGGTTCCGCGCCATTGCGGACCAGATCCCCTCTCCCTTGATGGGATAGGGCTAGGGTGAGGGTGACTCACCAAACAAGGAGGCATCGACATGCGTACATCCAATCCACTTCGTTGGCTGGTCGTAGTAGCAGGAGTAGCAATGCTGTTGGCGTTCGCCGCGGCCTGCGCCGGAGAGACCGTAGAGGTCCCCGGTGAGACCGTAGTAGTCGAGAAAGAGGTCGTCAGAACCGTCGAGGTCCCTGGTGAGACCGTCGTCAAGGAGGTCGTCAAAGAGGTACAAGTCCCCGGCGAGACCGTCGTGGTGAAGGAAGTGGTAACTGAGACCGTCGAGGTGCCCGGCGAGACCGTCGTGGTTGAGAAAGAGGTCGTCAAGACCGTCGAGGTCCCCGGTGAGACCGTCACCGTAGAGGTGGTCAAAGAGGTTCAGGTGCCCGGCGAGACCGTGGTGGTGGAGAAAGAGGTCGTCAAGACCGTCGAGGTGCCCGGCCAGACCGTGGTGGTGGAGAAAGTGGTCGTGCAAGAGGTAGCGGGTAAGAAGTACGTGACCGACCCCTCCACCGGCAAGGTGGTGAGCGCGCCAGAGTATGGCGGGACATTGACCTTTGCCACAAACAACGAGCCAGCACATGCCGACACTCATTTCGTACATGTCGTAGCGATTGTCTCCGGCCACACTGTAGAGAAACTGGGAATCATGGACTGGGCAATAGATAGGGACATATTTTCGTTCAGAAACTCGTACATACCACTATCCCTCTATAGACCACATCTGGCTGAGAGCTGGGACACCCCCGACCCACTCACGATCATCTTCAACATCCGCAAAGGGGTTAAATGGCAAAACAAGGCACCGATGAACGGGAGAGAGTTTACTGCTGATGATGTCGTATTCAACTTTCACCGCATGCTGGGCCTGGGCGACTTTGCCGACGCCGGACCGAGCCCTTTTACGTATCAGCGGCCACCTGGCGAGTCGGTAACGGCCACCGACCGATACACGGTTGTTATCAAGCTGGCGGAGCCTAGCAGTGCAGCTCTTGGACAGTATCTCGGCATCGGACTGACCTATATGAACGCGCCCGAGGTTATCCAGCAGCACGGTGACGTGAAGGACTGGAGGAACCTGGTCGGTACCGGGCCCTATTTCCTTTCTGACTGGATCGACGGCAGCTCCATTACCTTGCAGAAGAATCCTGACTACTGGAAAGACGACGAGAAGTACCCGGGGAATCGTCTGCCCTATATCGACGAGATACAGGGCCTTTTCATCGCAGAGGAAGAGACCCGTCTGGCGGGACTGCGTTCTGGTAAGATTGATTTCATGGGTGCCCCTGCCGCTTGGGCTGACATCAACTCGGTCGAAGTGCTCGAGAGCCTCCAGAAGAGCAACCCCGAAATCGTGCTGCAGCCCTGGTGGGACCGTTCCGAAAACTCCTATGTTCTGGACGCGAGCAAGCCGCCCTTTGACGACGTCAGGGTGCGCCGGGCCATGCAGATGGCCATCGACCTCGAGGGCATTCACCGCAGCGTCTACAAGGGCACTTCAGCCTGGCAGCCTCAGGGTATCATAGGGGAAGGAGTCAGCGGGTATTTCACCCCCTTCGACGAGTGGCCCGAAGAGGTCAAGAAAGGCTATCGGTACGATCCGGCAGGGGCGGAAGCTTTGCTGGATGAGGCTGGGCTTACCCGCGGCGCGGACGGCACTCGATTCAAGACCGTGTTGAACCATCTCTATCGGTTTCCATTGGGTTTCAGTGAATTAGCGGCCAGCTACTGGGCTGATATTGGCGTTGATGTAGAGATCAACGTATTGGATGAAGCTGGCGCTGGCCCTACTCGCACCAACCGTACTTGGGAAGGTCTGATATTTCACACGCTGGGCAACAATACTGAGCCGTTGGGTTTTGTACGCCAGATGGTACACTCGAGCAGCTACGAAGACTTACACGGAATCAGGTACCCTGAGTTGGACTCCCTTCTCGACGCCGCCCAAGCCACCACTTCCGAAGAGGAACGGCAGAAACTGGTTAAAGAGGTGGATATGTACACCATGGAGAACCACTGGTGGATATGGGGTCCTAAAGCTGGAAAGTACATGGCACACCAGCCGTGGGTCATCGGCTTTAACGGTGAAAACTGGCTCGGATTTATGGAGCGTGGTGTTTTACACCGCCTCTGGATTGACAGTGCGTTAAAGGCAGAAATGGGTCATTAGGCGATCAAGAACTGGCCGTCTTAGTCCCTCCTGCCCACCCAACTGGGTGGGCAGGAGGGACTCTTAGTATGTTTCAGGGACCGGTTGACGGTCTCAAGCGAGGGTCTCACCCCATCTCTTCTGAGTTGCCCGGATACCCCATAAGGGGGCGAGAACCCCTTCCACTATCCTTATACCTTATCCCCTATCCCTCCTACCAATGACAGCTTGTAGAAAGACAAGGTGTGTCACATGAGAGCCTATCTCATCAGACGATTATTGCTGGTACTCCCCACCCTGTTTATCCTGAGCATCCTCGTCTTTCTCTCGGTGCGCTTCATCCCGGGCGATGTCATCGACGCCATGCAAGGTCGGTTGGCAGGCCTGGGGCAGGTGGACCGTGCAGCGCTCGAGCAGATGCTGGGATTGGACCAGCCGGTCTATGTGCAGTACGGTCGCTGGTTGGGGGATATCTTGCTGCACGGCACCCTTGGCAACTCCCTGATGGGGGATTGGGCGGTAGAGGAGAAGATTCTCGGTAGATTGCCGGTCACCATTGAGCTTGGTGTCATGGCAATCGTAATTGGGCTGTTGATAGCCCTGCCGGTCGGCATCTACTCGGCAATTCGCCAGGATACAGCCGTCGACTACCTGGGGCGCTCAGTCGCCATCCTCGGCCTGGCAACGCCCAACTTCTGGCTGGGAATTATGGTCATGATCTACCCCGCCATCTGGTGGGGCTGGTCGCCACCGATGCGGCTGATTCCTTTCACCGAAGACCCGCTGGGGAATCTTGGCATGTTTCTCATCCCCAGCCTGATTCTGGGAACGGCCTCGGCTGCAGCCACCATGCGCATGACCCGCACCATGATGCTGGAGGCGCTCAGGCAGGACTACATCCGCACCGCCTGGTCCAAGGGTCTCAATGAGAGGGTAGTTATTATGAGACACGCCGTCAAGAATGCCCTCATCCCGGTCGTGTCCCTGATCGGACTGCAGTTGCCGCTGCTGGTGGGCGGCGCCGTTATCATGGAGAACATATTCAACCTGCCGGGGTTGGGTCGTCTCTTGCTAGATGCACTCAATGACAGAGACTACCCGGTGGTCTCCGGAGTAAACCTGGTTTTCGCCACGGCGGTTGTGGGGATTAATCTAATGATCGACCTGATTTATCCGTTCTTGGATCCCAGGGTCCGATATAGCTAAAGGGGGGAAATCAGGAATATGAGTGATGCCATAGGGATACCATCAGCAGTAAGTGAGCCTAAAAGGCGTAGCCGGCTGGCTGATTTCTTTGTCAGGCTGGTCAGGGAGAAGCCGCTGGGTACTATCAGCGGGATAATCATATTGATCTTGATTTTTGTCGCTATCTTTGCCGATGTTTTAGCTCCCTATGGATATAGTGAGCGACACCTGGCAGACAGGCTGACTGGCCCATCAGCCCGGTATCTCCTGGGTACCGACCACATAGGGCGAGACCTCCTGAGCCGCCTGATCGTCGGGGCTCGAATTTCGCTAACGGTCGGTCTGGCCGCGACTGCTCTCAATGTTGTCGTCGCGGTCCTGGTGGGCGGCGCTTCAGGATTCATCGGCGGTAAACTGGACCTGGGTGTGCAGAGATTCGTCGATGCCTGGATGGCTTTCCCGGGTCTGCTCCTGTTGCTGACGATCATGTCCATCGCGGGGCAGGGTCTATTACAGATCATCGTGGTCCTGGGGATAGCAGGAGGCATCGGCGGCTCAAGAGTCGTCCGAGGCGCCGTGATCGGTATTAAAGAGAACGACTATTTCCTGGCGGCGCGGGCAATTGGGAGCACAGGCGCCGCAACACTTGTCCGACATGTCCTGCCCAATATCATGGCTCCGGTCATCATCATATTCACCATCAACATCGGGGGAGTGATCATCACCGAGGCCTCCCTGAGCTTTCTCGGATTTGGACTGCCCATCGAGGTTCCTAGCTGGGGCGCTATGCTCAGCCGGGAAGGGCGTCAGTACATGGAGGTCGCCCCACACCTGGCTCTGTGGCCCGGCCTTTGCCTGACCACTGTCGTTTACTGTCTAAACATGTTCGGCGACGCCATGCGGGACCTCCTCGACCCCAGGCTCAGGGGCGGCGAATCGTAGAGCCTGCCCCGGCGGAGCCCGGGGGTGATTGACCGGTGAGTATCTGCCGGACATCACCGAGGCCAAGACCCAACGTGACGCTGAAGCCGAGGCTCGACAGGCAGCGGAGGAGAGGGTGCGCGAACTGGAGGCGGAGGTACGGAGACTGCGGTCGGGGGGGTAGCCGCGACGTCGTCACCACCGGCCAAGGTCACCTGCTCAGGGCTTTCACCGAACGACAGGGGAGGCTGTTGTACCCGCCTGTTGGCTGAAGATGGGGTAAGGCCGGACTCGGCTGACTTCTGTTGACCGGCCTCTGTTTAGCCCGTACCATTCGTGACGCTGACGATGTCGCCCAGATACTCGCGCACATCGTCGGTGACCATTTCGGCGACCAACTCCGTAGGGCACTGCCCGTCATAGAAGCAGTCTTGATGCAGGATGTTCTTGGCAGCCAAGAACCGCGCCTGCAGTCTGAGACTCCGTACTTGCCTGCTGTTTTTTTCCACCGCCCTGAGGCCGTCTCGCCTGGCGTTGGTTCCCTCAGGCACGACTCGCCCCTGCGACTCCAGAAGCTCGTTCGCGGCCAGAGTCACCGCGCCCCAAGCCTTCTCAGCCGCGTCTCTCAGGAGTACAGAGTCGCCCGTCCTGCGCCACTCTTCCAACTCACCAACAGCGTGGCCGTACAGCGCCCAAGCGTCTTCTATGTATCTTCCCACTCTGGTTCTCCCTATGTCTCTCAACTCAGAACACTAGTATAGCAAATCCACGATACTTTAGCCACGCGAATCTAGGTATGCCTGCAGAATGACTGCGGCGGCGGCTGAGTCGAGCCGGCCTCTGTCTCTATTTCGGCGGCGGCGGCTTGATTCGTGGAGCATCCGTTGGGCTTGGACTGTCGAGAGCCGCTCATCGACTAGCGTGACGGGGAGGTCGGTCTTGGATCGCAGGTCTTGGACGAAACTGCGTACTTTGGCCGCCTGCGCTCCGCTCTCGCCTGATAGGGTGAGCGGCAGGCCGACGATTATTTCCGTCGCGCCGTTGTCTTTGGCCACGCGGAGGACGTCTTCGACGTCGGACGGGCCGCGCTCTACGCTGCCTAGCGGCGACGCTAGGAGACCGGTGGGGTCGCTTAGCGCGAGGCCGATGCGCCGGTCTCCAACGTCGAGGGCGAGTAGCGTCACCCGGACATCGCCTCCTGTACCAGTTTCTGCACGAGGGTCAGCGCGTCGTTCAGCTTGCTTGCGTCACGACCTCCGGCCTGGGCGACCTCTGCTCTGCCTCCTCCGCCTCCACCGACGGCTCTGGCGGCGCCTCGGGCGATGTCGGCGGCGTTCAGGCCGTGTTGTTCGATAAGGTCGCTGGTGACCATCGCGACGAGCATTGGCCTGTCGTTGATGACCGAACCCAGCACGACAACGCCGCTGCCGAGCTTGTCGCGCAGGTAGTCACCCATCTCGCGCAGGGAGTCGGCGTTCGACACGGCTACGCGGGCCGATAGTAAGGTCACGCCTTCAACGTCATGTACGGAGTCCAGAAGCATGTCGGCGGACTGGAGCGAGAGACGACGTTGGAGCGTCTCGTTCTCCCGTTGAAGACCGTCTCGCTCGTCAAGGAGACGCTGCACGCGGTTCTCGATGTCATCGACCGGGGCCACGAGCTTGGAACCCACTCGCTTTTCCCTGTTGAATCTCTCCCACACCAGCCGCTCCGCCGCCCGTCCGCTGATCGCCTCGATTCGTCTCATCCCGGCACCGATGCTCGACTCGCCGAGCACGTACACGGCGCCGACCTCGCCGGTCCGGCCTACGTGCGTGCCGCCGCACACCTCGAAGCTGAACGTGTCGCCGTTGGCTATCTCGACCAGCCGGACGCGCTCGTCGTAGCGGTCGCCGAAGAATGCCAGCGCGCCGCGCCGGATCGCCTCTTGGTAGGTGTCCTCGTCCTTCAGAACCCGCGCGTTCTGCCGCACCTTCTCGTTGACCAGAAGCTGCACCTGCCACATCTCATCGTCCGTGACCTGCTGGACGTGCGTGAAGTCGAAGCGCAGACGGTCCGGGGCCACCAGCGATCCCGCCTGTCGGACGTGCGGGCCGAGCACCTGTCGCAGCGCGGCGTGCAGCATGTGCGTGGCCGTGTGATTGCGCGCCGTGTCCTCCCGACGTATCGGGTCCACAAACGCATCGACCGTCTCGCCCATGCTCACCGTACCCTGCGCCACCTTGCCGAAGTGCATAATGAGGCCCGGCATCACCTCCTGGGTATCGGTGACGATGATACGTCCACCTCCGCCGGAGATTTCTCCTGAGTCGCCGACTTGGCCGCCGCCTTCGGCGTAGAACGGGGTCTGCACGAGCGCGACTTCAACATCTTGGCCCTCGCTCACCTCATCAACCGCCTCGTCGCCGGAAATCAGCCCGACCACGACAGATGATGCCCTGATGGACTCGTATCCCAAGAACGCCGTGCCACCGATACCGAGGCTCTCATAGACCCGGATCTTCGCCCTGTCTTCTCCGAACTGAGCGCCGGCGCGGGACCGCTCCCTCTGGGCGGCCATCTCGCGCTCGAATCCTTCCATATCGACCTCGACGCCCTGCTCGCGGGCGATTTCCTGCGTCATCTCAACAGGGAACCCGTGCGTGTCCCACAGCATGAACACCGTTTCGCCGGGCAGAACCTGCGCCGATTGAAGCGCGTCCGTAAGGATGGCGTAGCCGTTCTGGAACGCCTGCTGGAAGCGGTCCTCCTCCAGCTTCAGCACGGTCAGGATGAAGTCGCGGTTGTTCACGAGTTCAGGATAGATCGCGCCCATCTTCTCTATCGTCACGTCGGAGATGCGGCCCAGGAAGTTTCCCTCGATGCCGATGCGCCGGGCGTACCGGATAGCGCGGCGTATCACTCTGCGGAGGACGTAGCCCCGTCCCTCGTTGCCGGGCACGACGCCGTCGGCCACGAGGAACGTCACGCTCCGACCGTGCTCGGCGACGACCCGTATGGCGTAGCTCTCCTCGGCGTCCTTGCCGTAGGTCTTGCCGCAGATCTCCTCGACTCTGGCGACGATGGACGTGAACAGGTCCGTGTCGTAACTGGTGTCCACGCGCTGCATGATCCGCGCGAGCCGTTCTAGGCCCATGCCCGTGTCCACGCTCGGCGCGGGGAGGTTGGTCCGCGTTCCGTTCAGGTGGTGGTAGAACTGCATGAAGACGAGGTTCCAGAGTTCGACGTAGCGGTCGCAGACGTCGCCGATTGGCATGATGTTCTTGCAGTTCGGAGCGCAGTCGTCGCGCAGGCAGCCGTGTCCCGGGCCGAAGTCGTAGTGGAGTTCGGAGCACGGGCCACACGGCCCCTCGTCGCCGGCGGGGCCCCACCAGTTCTCGTCGTCGCCGTAGCTGTACACGCGGTCGGCGGGGATGCCCTTCGCCTCCCAGAGGGCGCGGGTCTCGTCGTCGGTGACGTGGACGGCGGCGGCGAACTTCTCCAGCGGGATTCCGTAGCCCTCGGTCATAAGCTCGACGGCGAAGTCCACGGCCTCGCGCTTGAAGTAGTCGCCGATGCTGAAGTTGCCCAGCATCTCGAAGAGGGTGTTGTGGGTGGCGTCGCCGACCTCCTCGATGTCCGGCGTTCGGAAGCACTTCTGCGACGTGGTGAGCCTGCGGTTCGGCGGCTCGGCCTCGCCGGTGAAGTAGGGCTTGAACTGCACCATACCCGCGCTCGTCAGCAGCAGAGTGGGGTCTCCGACCGGAATGAGCGACGAGCTCGCCATGCGGCTGTGACCCTTCGACTCGAAGTAGCTCAGGAACTTCTCTCGTAAATTTTCGCTTGTCCAGTTTTCTGATGTCATTGGGCAATCCATCTCTCGGTTTCATGGGTATCGGTGACGCAATGCGCCAAGGGAACGATGTGAGTAAACGGGGGACAGCGGGCGTCGGCCCGGCTGCATATCTGGGAGATCACGCCGCCACAAGGCGGGAGTTCGTCATAGACGAACCCGCCCGCAAGCGCTCCTCCCATTGGGAAAGACTGTGTGGCGATGAAGAGCGCGCCACGCTCGTGTGGAAGACGATCCGCATAGCCAGATTCTAGGGCGCCGCTTTCGGGGGTGTCAATTTGTTAGTTTTTAGTTTTTGGTTTTTAGTGGTTGGCAGACGGATGTACGTTAGTTAGTGTAAGGAATGTTTGTGCGGATGTCAAGAGGTCAGAAGCAGGATTTATGGGATTGGAGGATTTTCAGGATTGGGTGGGCGTGAAAGCCGGGAGCGCGGGCGCCCGGCAATTAGGCGGTGGATTTAGGGAGGTTGATGCCGTTGACAAATAGTTTCGATTATGGTTTTGTATGTCTCGCCAATCACCACCTCTGCATGGGACTCGGCCTCAGCGCGAGCGCTGGGGACGGGGTTTCGGGGCGCGTTCTGCGCCCCCGAGCGGCCCTATGCAGGGAAGGATGCGTGATTGGCAAACGCGACCTGACCGTAAGGGGGCTTTCTCATGGCGAAGCACATCGGCTTGTCCTTGTTGTCCTTAGTTCTCATATAGAGAGAGGGGTGATGATCATGGAAGAACCCCAGACTCGATTCCGTCCATCTGCTGAGGCTGTCGATCGCTCCCTAGGGCATTGGGGAACCAATCTTGCCAACGCCTCTACGTTCGATCTAAACAAGAGGATTTCGGGCTACGAGATCACTCCGGTCCAGTTCGCAATCCTTCACCGTTGCTTCATCGGCGAGGCGGATACGGTGACCGACCTGGCGCAGATTATCCCGATCGGCGGGCCCTCTATGAGCCGGCAGGTGGACCAACTGGTGACGAAGGGCCTGCTCCAGAGGCAGCGGCTGTCCAGCGACCGGCGCATAGTCCGGTTGACACTGACCGAAGACGGATTGGACCTGGTGCCCAAGCTGGAGCAGATCAGGGCGGAGATCGAGGAAGAGCTGACTGAGGGCATCAGCGAGGATGACATGGAGGTTTTCATCAGCGTCGCGCGGAGGATCGTGGAGAACTTCGAGAAGCAACAGCGGTCCTGAGCGGGACGGGGTCTTTAGACTTGGGTCAGGATGAAGCCTTTTTCGCCTCTGACTCTGACGGCGTTGGGGCGGGCGACGACTACTCCGGCGATGGTGTTGTCCAGCTTGGACCTGTTGAGTTTCCAGGTTAGTTGGACGGTGTCTTTGGGCAGGTCGAACGTGGCGAACTGGATCTCTTGGTACTTGGGCCTGTCCAAGACTATGACGTTTTGTCCTCGCCACTCGTCGGAGCCTGCGACGGGCTCGTCGAAGTGAAGGGTGGCTGAGTGGGAGCCGTCGGCGAGGGTGAGGGTGACGTCGCGGCGGTCGTTCTCGCCGGGGATGGCGAGGACGCCTCGGAATTGGAGGGTGTCGGCTGTGGTTGTCATTGGGTTTTGTCCTTTGTCGGTTGTGTGTCCACGAAGGACGCTAAGGATTCGCCAAGGTTGTGATCCGGCGTCCAGTGTCAGAGATCGGTACGGCGAGTTTTCACCCTCACCCTAGCCCTCTCCCTTGAGGGAGAGGGGGCTTTTGCCTTGTCAATGATACAGCATCAGGGGCGCGGAGTTCACGCGGCGGCCGAGCCTCCATCCCCCTGCCCTTCTGGACTCCGGCCCCGTATCGGGTACGGGGCAGGCTCTTCGCCGGAGTGACGGTAGTTGGCGTGTCGAGTTCACGCGGCGGCCGAGCCTCCATCCCCCTGCCCTTCTGGACTCCGGCCCCGTATCGGGTACGGGGCAGGCTCTTCGCCGGAGTGACGGTAGTTGGCGTGTCGAGTTCACGCGGCGGGCGGCAACGGGGTTGCGCCGAGTCCGGCATTGGGGTCGCCGGGATGGCCGGGCATACCGAACATCGGGCATCCGACGCAGGATCTTTCTTCGCCGCATGGGGCCGTCTGCGCGGCGGGTTCGGGGGCTTGGGCGAGTCGGCGCTCTCTGGCGTCTTGGCCGAAGAGGTCGAGCCTTAGCTGCTTGGCCCTGGGAGGTCGGTGTCCGGGGAAGGCGATGAAGGGCCATGCTCGCTTTCGGACGACGCCCATGGTCTGGAGGTCTCTCCAGGTGTCTATGGCGTGGGCGCGCCTGTTTCGGACGATTCGCTGCGCGGACTTGGGGCCGACGCCGGGGATTCTGAGCAGCGTCTCGTAGGAGACGCCGTTTATGTCCATTGGGAAGGCGTCGAGGTTTTCGACGGCGATGGAGGTCTTGGGGTCGAGGTCGAGGGGTAGATGGTCGTCCGCGCCGAAAGCGAGATCGAGTTCATCGTTCGAGAACCTGTACACTCGCTTGAGCCAGTCCATCTGGTAGAGCCTGTGGCTCCTTGTCATGGGGGTCGCGGGATGCTCTTCGAGGGGCGTGTACCGGACGGGGCGGAAGGGCGCGTAATAGACCCGCTTGAGCTTCCACTCGGAGTAGAGTTGGTCCATGCGTCCGAAGATGTCGCGGTCGGTCTCGTCAGCCGCGCCGACGACAAGCTGCGTGGCCTGTCCGACGGCGCCGCCGCTGCTCTCCTCGGTGAGCTTGTGAATCCACGCCATGGGGTCGAGGATGTCCTTCTGGAAGTCCTTCATGGCGCTGAGCTTGTCCATGTGGAGTTTGGTCGGTGTCTCGATGTTGACCGATAGGCGCGTGCCGAGTCGGTGCGCGGCTTCAACGTACTGGTACTCCGCGCCGGGCATCACCTTCATGTGGATGTATCCCTTGAATCCGTGCTTGTTTCGGATGGCGTCCACGACCTTGACGAGTCGTTCGGTGGTCTTGGAGCCGTCGCCCGCTATGCCCGAACTGAGGAACAGTCCGCTGACGGTCTGCCTTCTGTGAAGTTCCATGAAGGTCTGGGCGAGTTCGTCCACCTTGAAGGCGTATCGCTTTCTAGGGACCCAGTGGCTGTTTGGGCAGTAGGCGCAGTCCATCTTGCAGAAGTCGGTGAACATGACGCGCATCAGGTTTATGAACTTGCCGTTGGGCATGGAGGCTCGATAGACGCCGTAGTTGGGATTCTTCTTGGCGGCGGGATATGGGCCGCCTCGGTCGCCGGGCCTTTCGGGGGGCGATAGAATGTCGTCGGAGGCCATTCCTCCGAGTATCCTTAGCTTGTCGTAGGCGTCGGGCGATTTCTTGATGAGCATGTTGTCTCTCCTAATTCGGGAACTCTCGTTCTTCGCGTGAACTCATGTTCACACATTGAGAGAACGCTTGTCAAGGGGTGGGCAGTGGATAGTGGTTAGTGGATGGTTTTTAGTTTCTAGTTTTCGGTTTTTAGCGTAGAGGCGCTATCCACGAAGGACACGAAGGAGCGCTAAGGGTTGTCTGACTGTGATTTTTGTGATTGGGGTGATTTCGCTGATTGGGTTGGAGGATGTTCAGGGATTTTAGATTTCTCGCTGCGCTCGAAATGACAGGGGGCGCCGGTGGGACGCCCGCGCTCCCAAGGGTGGTTAGACCCAGATTTTTAGGGGGATTCGGCGGATCATAAGCTCTGTGACGGCGTGGACTAGGGCGTGGAGTTCCCATGCGTGTAGGAGCCTGAGGCAATCATCTTCGTCGAGTGTCCGGCGATAGACGCGAGCAAGGGCCGCACGCTGGGCGTGCGGGAGTGGCCTCAACTCGTCGATGATTTCGGATAGGATGTTTTCGGAGGTCGTCATGGTTATGGGTCCGGCGGTTTGCCGTCTTCGGAGTGAGAGGGGTAGATTTTGGCGAGTTTCTTCCGCCTTCGTTCTTCGATGGCGGGCCATGCCTTCTGTCGTTCGAGCCGCATCTTGATGTCGGCCTCGAACTTTTCGGAAGCTTCGTCCAGGTAGGGGGTCGGGTCGAACCATTCGGGTATCTCAGGCACGGTTATGTTGTCTCTGCGACCGTCCGGGTAGGGTGTGAGTGTGCCCTCGTCCTCCATTCGCTGGAGCTTGGCGCGGAATTCGGCCAGGTCGTCGGGGTCGATGTGTCTGACCGGGCGGACGTAGGGTTTGGTCCTCTTTTCGAGGGCACTGTCGGTTCCGAGGAGACGGTCGAGCAGGATACGCGCGGCTCTTGCGCGGTGGTAGGGCGTGACTTTCGGGTCGTCTTTGGCCCGGGCTATTTCTTTTAGGGTGTCTCGGATGGTCTGTCCGTTGTTGGTGATTTCGATGATGTGTTGTTGGATGGTGAAGTGGATGGTGGATTGTGAATAGTGGTTAGTAGATTGTGGCGAGTGGGTAGTTGGGGCCGGGCCGAGGGCCTGGTCTAGGGAGTCTTTGATTTGGGTTACGGGCCTGGGGTTGGCGGCGGGCACCGAGGGCGATTCGCGAATCGCCCCTACGTCGTTGGCGTCGGATTTGGGGGTTGGGGCCGGATTGGGGTCGATTTGCCTGGGGCATTTGCCGAATCCTCTGTCGGCGAGGATGTTGGCGGCAGTGATGCGGTCGTTGGCGGTGGCCTTCGGGTCGTTGCCTTGGGCGATGTCGTGTAGGATCTCGATGAGTTCGAGACCGTTGTCGGTTTCCTCGCGGATGGCGTTGGCGAAGTCGAGGGCCGGGTTAGATGGTGTCTGTTGTGTTGTGGTGGTCATTGGTGGATAGTGGTTAGTGGTTAGTGGATAGTGGGTGTACGACAGTTCTGTTTAGAATACATGGTCTTTGGGCTGGTGTCAAGGGGTAGAAGCAGGATTTACGGGATTGGGGGATATTCAGGATGGGGTTGGTTGGTGGATATAGGTTGTCCACGGGGCACTAAGGGGCGCTAAGGGTTGTATGAAGTGGGAGTTTGGGGATGGGGTGATTTCGCTGATTGGGTTGGAGGATGTTCGGGGATTTTAGATTTCTCGCTGCGCTCGAAATGACAGTAGGGGGCGGTCGGGATGACAGAGGGAGGGGGTTGGATGCAGGCGGGACGCCCGCGCTCCCAGGGGGACCCACAGAACTGACACAGGCTCTGGATTGTGCAGGAGCGTTGAACGGATGGCTTGGCTGGGGTACAATAGCGGCGAGTCGGAGGCGGGTTGGAGGCCGTCGGTCTTCGTTCGCGTCCGAGCCAAATGGTCGGGGAATAGTATAGGCGGAACCGATACACACGGGGGTTGAGAAATGTCGAGAGAAGACCTTGCCACTCTGTCTCACCTGATGCGGCGGGCGGGATTCGGCGCCACCAGGTCAGAGCTTGAAGAACTGTCCGAGATGGCATACGAGGAGGTCGTGGAGAGGCTGATCCATCCCGAACGACTGGACGACCTGGAAGAGGACGTGCTGAAGCGATACAACCGGGAGTTGTCGTACAACGACGCGTATGGAGTGTGGGCCGGGCGGTGGGTGTGGCGGATGATAAATTCGAAGCGACCGCTGGAAGAGAAGATGGCTCTGTTCTGGCACCACGTCTTCGCCACCGCGTGGTACAAGAGCGAGCACAGCCCGAGCATGATCACGCAGATCGAGATGTTCCGCGAGGTCGGGATGTCCGACCTCCGAACTATCCTTCTCGCCCTGTCGCGCGACCCGGCGATGAACTACTGGCTCGACAACTGCGAGAACCACGCAGACCAGCCGAACGAGAACTGGGGGCGCGAACTGCTCGAACTGTTCAGCATGGGCGTCGGCAACTACACCGAGGACGACATCAAGAACGCGGCGCGCGCCTTCACGGGCTGGACTTTCACGCAGCCGGGGCCTCTATACCCGCACGGGCACAACCCCTCTGAATTCCAGTACCTGCCGGAAGACCACGACGAGACTCCCAAGACGTTCCTGGGACACACAGGAAACTTCAACGGCGAGGACATCATAGACATAGTCGTGCAACAGGAGCCGACGTTCAGGTTCATTTCGCGGCACCTGTATAACTTCTTCGTGGCTGACGAGCCCCAGGTTCCGGCATGGGACATCGAGCCTCCCAACGACCCCGAGGCGATCGACGCTCTGGTCCAGGCATTCAAGGACAACGACGGCCGGATCAGGGCCGTGCTGCGGACGCTGTTCAACTCGGAGTCGTTCAAGCGGGCGCGGTTCAAGAAGGTCAAGAACCCGGCGGAGCTCGTGGCGGGCACGATCAAGCTGGTGGGCAGCTACGGAATGATGCCCGCGCCGGGCCAGAGCGTGGGCGCGCTGAGTGGAGCGGCGGGGCTTATGGGACAGGCCTTGATGAATCCGCCTACGGTGGAGGGCTGGCACACGGGCCACGAGTGGATAGACGGCGGGACGCTGAACGAGCGGGTCAACTTCGCCGTCAACCAGTTCAACGACACGTCCGCTCCCGGCGTGCAGGACATCATATCGCGGCTGTCGGAGGACGGAACGCTCTCGCCGGATCAGCTTGTGGACCGATGCCTGGACCTTATCGGCCCGATGGAGGTCGGAGAGAGGACCCAGGCCGCGTTGTCCAACTACGCCGACAGCGTGGGAGACGTGGACCTGAGCGCCAAAGAGTCCCGCACAGAAAACGCCGGCAAAGTGGCGCGGATGCTTCAGCTTATCGTAGCGTCGCGCGAGTACCAGTTCGCCTAGATTCACTCCAAGAGGGAGGTAGTACAAGACATGGCAGGCAACGGAAACGGAAAGGACCCTGTCTTCGTTATCGTTCAGCTCTCGGGCGGGAACGACTTCATGAACACGATCATCCCGTACAACAGCGAGGTCTATTACGACAACAGGCCCCTGGTCGGCATCCCACAGGGCCAGGCGCTGCCGATAGACGACACGCTCGCGTTCCACCCGGAGATGGGCGCGTTCAAGGAGTTGTATGACCGCGGCATGGTGAGCATAGTGCAGGGTATCGGATACCCCAACTCCAACCGCTCCCACTTCCGAGGCATGGACATCTGGCATACCTGCACGCCGCACGAGGTATCGACGGTCGGGTGGGTCGGCCGGACGCTCAAGGAGCTAGATCCGGAGGGCGAAAACCCGCTGACCGGAGTCAACTTCGGCGTCGGACTGCCGCGCGCGATGGCCATGCCCGGCGTTCCCGTTACCAGCGTGTCGAACCTCGACAGCTACGGCCTGATGACGGGAATAGACGGCGACGATCAGCGCGAACAGGCCCTGGACATCTTCAAGCAGATGTACGGCCCCGCCATCGGAACCGGCCCGGTCATGGAGTACCTGTCCCGAACCGGACAGGACGTCCTGACGGGCGCGGACATGATCAATGTCGCGCCGGAGCGGTACGAGTCCACGGTCGAATACGCCGGCAATCCCATCGCCCAGAGCCTGCGCGACGTGGCCCGCGTTCATACGGCCGACCTCGGTACGCGCATCTTCTACACGTCGCACGGCGGATACGACACTCACGCGAACGAGGTTCCGACGCATCCCAAGCTGGTCGGAGACCTCTCAGGGGCGATTTCGGACTTCTTCGCCGACCTCGAAGAGCACGGCGCGGACGACAACGTGGTGATGCTGGTGTTCACCGAGTTCGGGCGTCGGGTCTATGACAACGGCTCCGGCACGGACCACGGGTCAGGGGGCGGCGCGTTCATCGTCGGCAAGCCGGTCGAGGGCGGACTCTATGCCGAGTACCCCTCCCTGAACCCCAAGGACTGGGTGAACAGCGGCGAAGACCTGCCGCACACCATCGACTATCGCGGGATATACGGCACGGTCCTCGAGCAGTGGCTCGGAGTCGAAGCCGCTCCGATAGTCCTCGGCAACTACGAGCAAATACACCCATTCAAGCAGTCGTAGTCAGGCAGAGGTGAGCAGATGGGACGTCCACACGCGCTGCTAAGGTCCGGTTTTCCGTACTACATGACGCTGGGACAGCGCCGCGTCACGTCCGATCCGGTGGACATCGGGTTCGGAGAGGAGAACATCTACGTCTTGACCCGGGGCGGCATCGGCAATGAGATCCGGGTCATCAACTGGGAGGACGAGAACCTCGGACTGCGCGGCGTCGGGAACTTCACCTGGCCCACGTCGCTTCTGGTTGACGAGGACGAGAACCTCTACGTCCTGGACGAAGCGAAGAACACCGTCACGATCATGGACAAGGACGGCGAGACTCTGGACACCTGGGGGGAGTCCGGCTCCGACGAGGGCCAGGTGAACCGGCCGTCGTTCATGGACTTCGACCCGGACGGCAATATCGTGATGTCGGACACGCTGAACCACCGAATTCAGAGGTTCACGCGCGACGGCAAGCATCTTCAGACGATAGACCGCGGGCACGGAGACGGAGACGGCGAGTTGAATATGCCGTGGGGCGTCGCAGTCGATGAGCTTGGGGACATCTACGTCGCCGACTGGCGCAACGACCGCGTGCAGAAGTACACCGCCGACGGAGACTACCTGCTCGACTTCGGCTCGTCCGGCGACCGGAAGGGCGAGTTCAACAGGCCCGCCGCCGTCGCCGTCGATGCGCACGGCGACATCTACGTCGCCGATTGGCTCAACAACCGCGTCCAGATGTTCAGCCCGGAAGGACGGTTCGTCGAGCAGTTCTTCGGCGACGCGAACCTGTCGAGGTCGGGCCGCCAGTACATACTGGCCAACCCCACGACCCTGCGTCTGCGCGAGATGACGGACTTGGAACCCACCAAGCGCCTGCACTCCCCTTGCGCGGTCCGGGTCGATTCGGAGTTCCGCCTGTTCATCTGCGACTTCGGCCAGCACCGAATCCAGATATACAAGAAAGAGGCATACGAGCTGTCGGAGTCGGAGATCATGCCGAGGCCTCGGAATAGCATACTGTTTACGACTTAGGCGGGATCCTACATAGAACCTTCAACTAAGAGGCGAGCCAATTGGGGTCTGCCCTTTTCCATGGCTACGTCTCAAGGGTTTCGCCCCTCTCCGTGATAAGATATAACTGCGCTCAGGCCAAATAGACGGACAGCCGGAGACGTTCGTGAACGACCAATGACTACGACAACGCGCCAATCCGAACTCAGGGCGGCTGCTGAGGATTTTGCTCGGCGGGTTCGGGCTACGCTTGGTGACCGGGTCGATTCGATCGTGCTGTATGGCTCGGTGGCTAGGGGCGACGCCGGGCCAGATAGTGATGTAGATGTGCTGGTAGTTGGGTCGGGGGATGACGGCATCGGCAAGGCGCTCACGAAAGTCGAGTATGACCAGGCGCGCGAGACCGGGTTCCGGTTCTTCGTGGAGACGACCGCCTATGACAGGAGCGAGTTTCTGGAGTTCCACAGTCTGGGGTCGCCTCTGGTCATGAATATTCTGGAAGATGGGGTGGTCCTTTATGACACGGGTATCTTTTCGAAGGCGCGCGCCGAAAGCGCTCAACTGCCCGACGCGGAGATCGAGGTCATGAAAGAGAGACATGTGGTCCGACATCTGGAATTAGCTGATGAAGCGCTCGCAACTGCCAAGGTCAACTTAGATCAAGGACTCCTCAGGGCTGCCGTGAACCGCGCTTACTATGCAATGTTCTATGCCGCTTCGGCTGCTCTTGCGCGTACGGACAGCGCTCCACCAAGAACGCACGGGGGCGTCGCAAACCAGTTTGGGCTACGCTACGTCACTACCGGATTGTTCGATGCGTCGTTGGCGGAGAAGTTGAAGGAGACTTACGAACTGCGCCGACAGAGCGACTACCAACTGTACGTTTCGTTCTCGCAGGACGAGGTCGCGGCGGCTGTTGAACGGGCGCTGGAGTTCGTGAGCGCGGTCAGGGTGATGCTGGGCTGAGGGCGATTGTACGCAGGCAGGTTGATTGGGGAAGGGTGTAGCGCGGGAGACTCAGGACGACATTCGCTGGTGGGGCCGCTGTCGAAAGCGCCGCACAGGGAGAGTTTGATCTAATATCAGCGTGTGTCGAGAATATCATGGATCTGGGGTCGTTTAGTTTACTTGCCCACAAGCGCTATAATGGCTTTGCCGGTGAGCCAGCATCGCCCGCCGGCCTGTGATACAGTGTGTTGAGAGCCGCAGAGAGCGCTTGATGGCAGGAGTAACGTCATGACGACAGCCGACCAATTCTCGTTTGCCACATTTTCCCAGAATCCGTTCTACGAAAACCTCAATGCCAGGCTGGTGGCGATGGCCGAGCCGACATCCGGGCAGCGGATCGTCGATCTCGCTTGCGGCACCGGAGGAGTCACCAAACTCATCCTGGAGCAACTTCGCGGCGCTAGGGACTCGGTCATCATCGCGATGGACCACTCCGCGGGCGCGCTGAAGCAGGCGATGGACGACCTCAAGGCGCATAGGGACAACGCCGTCCAGTTTGTGCAGAGCCAGGTCGAGCAGGTGTCCGAATCGCTCAAAGAGCGGGCCGACACGATCATCTTCTGCAACGCTATCCACTACATCCCAGACAAGGACGGATTGGTCATCGAGATCTCTCGCGCGCTGAATCCGGGCGGCAAGTTCGCGTTCAACACGTCGTTCTACGAGGGCGGCCAGGTGCCCGAATCCCTCCAGTTCTACCGGAAGTGGATGTTCAAGTCGGCGCGAACGCTCCGCAGAGATTACGGCCTCTCGCCTCAGAGGGCCGAGAAGGTCGAATCCCGCAAACACCTGACGGCGGACGAGTACCGGGAGTTGCTGGAACGCCACGACTTCCGAATCGTGCGTCAGGTGGAGGACACGGTCCAGGTGCCCATCGAGGGTTGGCTGGACATCAGCACATTCGAGGACTTCATCACCGGCACGATGCCGGGCGTACCTCTCAAAGAGGCGAGCGCGTCACTTCAGAAGGGCGTCCACCAGACCTTCGAGGAGATGAAGATAACGCACGTCCCCCGCAACTGGCTCGACATTGTGGCAGTGCGTGGATGAAGTTTCATCCCCAGAGTGGCGGCTTGAACACCATCAGATAGACGAGCGCGATCACCACTACGACTTTGGCCGCCATCAGCATACGCCCCCGCGCGTGAGATCGGTCATAGTCTGCGGAATCTCCCGCGCCTTCCTCCGACAGCGCGATCTGCCGCTTTATGACCCGCGCGTGAACACCCACGAGGCCCATGAGTACGACGAACAGTAGGATCGACATCTCCAGCCAGGGCGTGGACCATCCCCAAGAAGCGCGGTCGATTAGGCCGAGTCCAGTTAGCAGGACGATGATGTATGCGGGCGTCACCAGTCGCTGTTCCAACAGCCTGATGGTTTCGAGCGTGAACGACCGTGACTCGGGAACCAGAACGGCGCGCCGGAGCCAGAAGAAGTAAGACACCGTCGCTCCCACCGCGACGAGCGAGGCCAGAATATGCACGGTCAGCAGAATCTGAACAGTGGTCATCGCTCAGGCCCCCATGGCGCAGGCGCATCCGCCGGGTCCGCATCCGCCGCATCCGCCGGCGCCTGCGACTGAACTCATTGCCCCTGCGTCATCTGACGTGAACGCCGCGAACACGGACAGGGCGCGCTTGGAGTCTCCTTCGCAGATCGGGCAGGACGCCTCGTCATCCATGCGGCTGATCGGCCTCAGCCTCTCGAACCTGTGACTGCACGTATCGCAGACGTATTCGTAAATGGGCATACTTGCTTCCCTCTTCGGGCGAATCTGTTCACATTCTAAGTTCGGATCGGCGCAGGGTCAACCGGCCGGACGCTCTCGCCGTCTCCCGTCTTGTAGTACACTCAATGATAATACCCAAACTCAGGAATAGATGATGCGCCACACACAAGCACTGCCAGACGAAAGAGGCCGCTTCGGTCAGTTCGGCGGGATGTTCATCCCCGAAACGCTGATGGGCGCGGTCCATGAACTTCAGGTCGAATACGAGGCGGCCAAGGCCGACGAGGAGTTCCAGTCTCAGCTTCAGTTGCTGTCCCGCGACTACGTCGGCAGACCCACGACGCTCTACTACGCCGAGAACCTGACCCGCGAGCTGGGCGGCGCGCGAATCTACGTCAAGCGCGAGGACCTCGCCCACACCGGCGCTCACAAAATCAACAACGCGCTCGGCCAGGGGCTGCTTGCGCAGCGCATGGGCAAGCACAGGATCATCGCCGAAACCGGAGCGGGACAGCATGGCGTCGCGACCGCCACCGTATGCTCAATGCTGGGTCAAGAGTGCATCGTGTACATGGGCGAGGAAGACATCAGGCGCCAGGCGCTCAACGTCTTCAGAATGAGGCTGCTCGGGGCCGAGGTCAGACCCGTAACCAGCGGCAGCCGGACGCTCAAGGACGCCATCAACGAGGCGATCCGCGACTGGGTGACAAACGTCGAGACCACCCACTACCTGATCGGCAGCGTCGTCGGTCCGCACCCGTACCCGATGATGGTACGCGACTTCCAAGCGGTGATCGGGCGCGAGGCGCGCGAGCAGCTACTATCCACGGTCGGCAGGCTCCCGGACTACGCTGTCGCCTGCGTCGGCGGCGGCTCGAACGCGATGGGACTATTCTACGAATTCGTCCGAGATGAGGACGTAAAGCTGATCGGAGTCGAGGCCGGAGGCCACGGCATCGAGACGGGAGAGCACTCTTCGACTCTCGCAGCCGGAGAGATCGGTGTTCTGCACGGAAGCATGTCTTACCTACTTCAGGATGACGACGGGCAGGTACACGAAGCCCACAGCATATCGGCGGGACTCGACTACCCCGGCGTCGGCCCTGAGCATAGCTGGCTCAAGGACTCCGGGAGGGCGGAGTACGTCAGCGTAACCGACGACCAGGCCTTGGAAGGCTTCCAGCTTCTTTGTCGCTCGGAGGGCATCATTCCGGCGCTGGAACCGTCCCATGCTGTGTACCATGTGTCACAGTTAGCGCCCAGCTTGGACAGAGAGCAGATCATCCTGCTGGGGCTCAGCGGCCGAGGCGACAAGGACATGGACACCGTCGCCGGCGCGCTCGGGGTGGAGATGTGAGCCTGCCGGCCCATGAAGTCGCGTCCAAAGCCCTCCCGACCTCGCCCCCGAGCCGGCCTTAGTGAGAAGGAGTACGAGTTCGAGGTCCTCGAAGGGCTGGAAGAATTCGCCCTCGCCGAAGCTCGCGGGGTTCTCGACAATTCAGCCGCGGACTGCCGCATAATCTCTCCAGGCCGCGTCTCTATGAAGACGACCGTCGGCCCGCGCAAACTGCAAGGACTCAAGACAGTCGTGGCTGTCCACCTTGTCGAAAGATTCCAGGTCGCCCGCCCCCGCGCCCTCTTGGGTCACCAGAACATGACGCGGCTGCTGTCGGCAGTGCGGCTTGTACTCGCGTCGAATCGAGAGAACCCTTTCGAGAGCTTCCGTCTCAGCGCAGCAGGAAGCGGTTCAGCTGTCATGACCCGAATCAAGAACCATATTTCCAAAGAGACCGGCTTGGAGGAAACAGACGGCCCCGCCGATCTTCAGATAGCCGTCAGAAGGTCCAACGAGGAAGAGCATCCGTGGCGCGTCCTCGTCCGCACCACACCCAGGCCACTCTCAGCGCGAGACTGGAGGGTCTGCAACTACCCCGGCGCCCTGAACGCCACCATAGCCAGCGTGATGGTCAACATGCCAGGCACAACTGCCGGTGATCGATTTCTCAACCTCTGCTGCGGCTCGGGCACCTTGATGGTGGAGCGCCTGCATTCCGGCGCCGCGATGCACATCGTCGGTCTCGACTCAAGCGCCGAGGCCCTTCGCTGCGCCGAGGCGAACCTGCGGCAGGCGGGAACGCTGCCCTACTCTACCCTGCTGGCCGCAGATGCCCGAAGAGCGCCATTGCCGGACGGCTCGATGGATGTCATCGCCGCCGACCTTCCCTATGGCATGTTGGTCGGCGGCTCAGAAGACCTTCAGGACCTATACATCCGCACTCTTGGGGAAGCGGCGAGGGTAGTCCGTCCGGGCGGGAGTCTGGTAATGGTAACCACCCGTCGCCGCGCATTCGAGTCAGCCTATGAGTCCGCCTGTCCAAGACTGAATCTCAAGCGTCGAATCACGGTCCAAGTCCCATTCCGTAGCGGCCACGTCAGGCCCGTAGTATACTGGTTGACCAAGGACTAAGGCTCAACGGGAGAGCCAACCACAGGGAGTTGACAAATGATCGCTAGAATACCTCTAACGGCAAAAGTGCCCGTATTCATCGACGAGCAGCCGGAGGGCGGATTCACCGTCACCTCCCCGCTATTCCCTGAAATGGTAACTGAAGGGAATACAATCGAGGAAGTCCTGAGAAACATCCAGGAGGTCTTCGAAATGCTCATTGAGGACTACGTGGAAGATGAGCGTCCGCTGCCGCGCGGTCTGTTCGCCGAAGAGCCCGCCGTATCCCTTGAACCGGCAGTTACAGTTTCTTGAGATACCGTGAGGTCGCCCGAAGGCTGGTCCGTTTCGGCTGCTACGAAGATACAAAACGAAGACGAGGGTCACATAGGATGTGGGTCAACCCGCATACAAGTCAGAGTTCACCGCTTCCAGATTGGGGAAGAAGAGACCTGAAGATCGGCACCCTTAGTTCCGCAATCCGAAATCTCGGACTGGACTGGCGGGATTTCAACCAAGCGTAGAGACGACTGACACGGAGGCATCATGGCAAGCAGAGACACCCGAACACCCAACATACTCTTCATTCTCAGCGACGACCAGGGCGCCTGGGCCATGGGCTGCGCCGGCAACGACGAGCTAACTACACCCAATCTCGACCGTCTCGCCGCAACGGGCATCCGCTTTGAAAACTTCTTCTGCGCCTCGCCCGTTTGCTCTCCGGCCAGGGCCTCGATCCTCACGGGCCAGATCCCGTCCCAGCACGGCGTCCAAGACTTTCTGCGAGCCGGCAATTCTAAGCTCCTGCCCGAGGACGACCTCGAGATCGAGTATCTCGCCGGACGCAGGTCTTATGTCCACGCGCTCGCCGAGAACGGCTACGACTGCGGACTTAGCGGCAAGTGGCACCTGGGCAGCTCCGGCCTCCCCCAGCTCGGATTCGACTACTGGAACGTCCATGCCAGGGGCGGCGGACTCTACTACCGAGCGTTAATGTTCGAGAACGGTCAGCCTTATGAGCCGGCCGGATACGTGACCGACATCATCACGGACCACGCGCTTGAGTTCCTGGACACGCAGCTTGAGTCCGACGCGCCGTTCTCCCTAAATGTCCACTACACCGCGCCGCACGCCCCCTGGAGCAGGGAAAACCACCCGGCAGACTTATTCGATGCCCACTACGCGAACACAGCTTTCCACTCCCTATCTGAAGAGAAAATTCACATCAACCAGTTGGCCAAGGAGGGGTCCGCCGGATCGCTCGGCGACACCCCCGAGAACCGCCGAGAGGCGCTGAGCGGCTACTTCACCGCCGTCGAGGAGATGGACCGCAACATCGGCAGGATGCTGGACTGGCTGGAGCAGAACGGACTCAGGGAGAACACGCTGGTGGTGTTCAACTCCGACAACGGCATGAACATGGGTCATCATGGAATCTGGGGCAAGGGCAACGGCACCTACCCTCCCAACATGTTCGACACCTCTGTCAAGGTTCCGATGCTGGTCTCGAGGCCGGGCCACGTTCCCCAGGACTTGGTCTGCGAAAAGCTGCTCAGCCAGTACGACTTCATGCCGACCTTGCTCGGATACGTCGGCCTGGAGGCGAATTCCGACCAACCGCTCCCAGGCAGAGACTTCTCCCCCGTCCTGCGAGGCGAGTCCATGTCGGACGACACGCCCGTATTCGTCCTCGACGAATACGGGCCCACTCGCATGATCCGCACCCACAATTGGAAGTACGTCCACCGCTACCCCAACGGCCCCAACGAACTGTACGACCTAGCCAACGACCCATTCGAGACCCGAAACCTTGTGGACGACCCCAATCACGAGGAGCGCATCGCGTCGCTAAGGGCCGACCTGGAAACATGGTACGACAGGTACGTCGATCCCCGAATGGACGGCACGAAGAACAAAGTCACCGGCAAGGGACAGATAGGACTCGCCGGGTCGGAAGACTACGACAAGCCCTTCGCCGACGACGTAGTCTTCTTCCACAAGCGGGGGTAGGGGGCTTGTTCTGAACTTGGTCTAGGGCCCTGATTATGTGATCCGCTCTGGACGGTCGGGCAACATCTTCCGGATGTCGTCTTCAGTGATGTCGATAACATCGTCAGCAAGCTGAAGGACTTCACTGGCAACACTCGCGCGGTTCGGAGTGGCAATCAACACTCGAATACCGTAGTCCTGCACAGTTCGGATCACCTCCGCAAGGTCCCGGTCGCCGGATATTACAATTGCAACCTCAAACGCCGAGCGACTTGCGAGACGCACCATATCGAGAGTGATCAGAGTGTCGACTCCCTTTTGTTGTCGGTCGGGGTAAAACTTCCAGTTCTTGTCGAACTCTGAGATCAATTCATCAGGCGTGATTCCAAGGCCGTTCGCGGTACTTCTCAAGGCGTTGCGAATTGGTCCCTCCAGTTTGGATCGGTGCTCTACCACATGGCCGAGCCTAAGCTGTATTCTTGGTATATGGGCGATTGCGTCGAAGTAGAGTCTTTGCCGCGCGTACATGGAGTGCGAAGGGTCGAATGCTCCGTCGTACCAGTAAATACGAAGAAAATCCCGGAGAACCCAGCGTGAACTGGGTAGCCATTGGAACCATCCGCTTACAGCCGAAGCATCAGGGCGAACGTCCCTTGATCTCTTGCTGATAGACCTTGCGCCTTCTCTGATCAAGTAAGCTGCATCGACAAATCCAGCATACGCTCCAGACATCTCGACCAACCACCTCGCTGATAAAAAAGGGGCCCCAACGGGGCCCTGAGTCAATTACCCCCAACGGGGGCGCAGTTCAAGTATCCCTAACGGGACATCTGCATTATAGCATATGGTGTAACCGGCGGTAACCCGTTTTCGATTACGTGGAATAACCAAACAGCGCCCCTAGCTCCCCGTTGACATATAGTGGCGGACTCCGAAGTTCCACACCCGTAGCGCGACCAGCAGAAAGCCGACGCCTATGGCCGGGGCTATGTACTGGAACCAGACGGGCGACCCAAGTGGATCCTCCACACCCATGATCGCAAGCGATGGGAAGTAGCTCACGCACGCCAGCGGCACGACGAAGGTGAATAACCCCCTGAACCACGGACGATAGATGTTCATTGGATACTGGGTCGTCTCCACGCCGCCGTAGGTCACCGTGTTCATTATCTCCAGCGTCTCGGTGGTCCAGAACGCCAGCGTCGCCTGGAGCACGATCAGGCCCGAGAACAGGCAAGCCCCTCCCGCCACCGCGCCGAGCAGCAGCCCGACCTTGATCACGGACCAATCTATGTCCAGCCCGAAACAGGCCCACACCAGCGCCGCCAGACCCTGCGCGAACCTGCCGACCCGTCTCAGCGTCAACTCCTGTCCGGCGAGTTGGAGCGCAGTTGATCGTGGGCGCGTGAGCAGACGGTCGAAGTCGCCCGATTTGACCATCGCGCCGAACATGTCGAAGCCCCTTGACATGGCGTCGGCAAACGAGAACGAGATGTTGACCACTCCGTAGATGAACGCCACCTCGCGCAGACTCCACCCGACGAGAGTTCCGAACCTGTCGAACAGCACGAGGATAGCCACGAACTCTAGCCCGGTCGTGATTGTGTGCCCCACGGCGAGCATGGCGAACGACGCGCGGTACTGCATCTGGCTCCGTACCGAGACCGACAGAAAGCGTCCGTACAAGTAGAGCGTGTCGAGCATGGCTATCATCCCCCCTGGACCACCAGCCGCCGCAGCCCGCGCGACAGCAGCCAGCGTCCGAGCAGTATGATCGCCACGACCCACGCCAGTTGGTGCGCCAGGTGCAGCGGAAGGTCGGCGGCCGGGACGTGGCCGAGGTAGAAGCGGTACGGCGTATCGACTACGCCTCTGAATGGCAGGATGTTCAGCGCCGGCTGCGCCCACTCCGGGAACAGCGGAATCGGGATGATCATTCCAGACAGGATACTGACACCGCCGCCTACAAGCGCGAATACGCCTTCGCCAGATATAGTCCACATCATGGTGATGTTGAACAGCGTCGTGATCGCGCTGCTGAGCAGGATGGCGCCGATCATCGCCACCGCGAATGCTCCCGCCGCGGCCCACGACGCCGGAGCGTCCATGCCCATGAATATGCCCGCGAAGGCGATCAGCGGCACGCCACGCATCAACGTCGGGGCGGTGCGCCATGCCAGCGCGCGGAAATACCAGAATCCATACAGATCGACGGGCCGCAGCAACTCGTAGCCCACACCACCGGTACGGATCAGCGTCCGCAAATCGGAGTCGATATTCCAGGGCAGCAGTGCGAGGAACGCCTGCCCGAGCCAGACGTAGGTGAGAACGTCGTCGAGAGCCATCGGCTGCTCGGCGGTCGTTGAGCGAAAGAACGCCTGGAAGATCATGACCCGAATGAGGCCCCAGAAGAGCTGCGTGCCGAGGCCCGCAAGCGCGGCTGCCCTATACTGAAGCAGCGCCCTGAACCGCGCGCTCAGAACCGCCCAGTAGCTGATCACTCCCGCTCCTCCATCTCGTAGATCCGCGCGATTATCTCCTCGATCGGAGGATTCTCAACGAATAGATCACGCACCGGGTGGGCTGAGGTCACACGCGCAATCAGATCTGCCGCCGATACTTCCTCGGGGTCGAAGCTCAGATGAACACGGGGGCCGTCGCGGAACGTGACTACGGCATCCGGGTCCGCCACCTCCGCGCTTGCGTCCACTAGATCTACGATCAGCCTACGCGCACTCGCAATCCGGCCCCGGAGTTCCTCCAGCGTGCCGTCCGACAGTATCCGGCCGTTGCTTATTACGATTACCCTGTCGCATAGCGCCTCGATGTCGTCCATATCGTGCGTCGTCAGGATGACCGTGACCCCTCGCTCCTCATTGAACTGCCGGATGAAGTCGCGGAACGCCAACTTGGAAACCGCGTCCAGCCCAATCGTCGGCTCATCTAGGAACAGTATTGAGGGCGAGTGCAGCAGCGCCGCCGCGAGATCGCACCGCATGCGCTGACCCAAGCTGAGTTGGCGCACGGGCACGTTCAGAAGCGATTGCAGGTCTAGGGCGTCGATTAGTTCGTCCCGGTTGCATGCGTACTCCGTTCGAGGAACGCGGTAGATGTCCCGCAAGAGGTCGAACGACTCGATGACAGGCAGGTCCCACCACAGTTGTGTCCGCTGGCCAAAGACCACGCCGATGTCGGCGACGTGCGCTTCCCGCTCTCTCCATGGTACGCGGCCCAGTATCTCGCACCTGCCCGAGTCCGGTACTAGGATGCCGGAGATGATCTTGACCGTGGTGGATTTACCCGCTCCATTCGGGCCTATGTACCCCACGAGTTCGCCGGGTTCTATCGTGAACGAGACCCCGTCCAGCGCATCGACCGTGTGGTAGCGACGGCGGGCCACGCCGCGCAGCGCGCCCCAAATGCCGGGCCTGCGCTCCGCAACCCTAAAGCGTTTGACCAGATTCTCAACGACGATCTGAGGCATGGAAAGAGACCCCGCTCACGACTTCAGCCTGCGCCTCTCATGTCCGGGCGCTCCAATATGGCATCGAACCTGTGAGTGGTCATCTAGGGTCTCCCTTCCTTTTGCCGGAAAGTTCATTATCCACCATTGTTGACGCACAAAGCCAACCGCGCTTTTGACCGCCCTCTAACCCCATGCTAGAATCTGCCCCACTACCATCTGCGCCAGCACAGCGCGCGACTCGCCCGGAGGTTCGACATGGCGGGACATTCCAAGTGGGCACAGATCAAGCACGCTAAGGCCGTCACCGACCATCGGCGCGGCAAGCTGTTCACCAGGCTGGCGCGAGAGGTCATCGTGGCGGCGCGGCAGGGCGGCGGGGACCCGGGCGCCAACTTCAGGCTCAGGATGGCCGTCCAGCGCGCCAAGGACGCCAACATGCCCAACGACAACATCGAACGCGCCATCAAGCGCGGCACAGGCGAGTCCGACGACGGCGTCCAGATGATCGAGGCGATCTACGAGGGCTACGGACCCGGCGGCGTCGCCATAATGCTCGAAACCCTCACCGACAACCGCAACCGCACGGTCTCCGACGTTCGCACCACGCTAACCCGAGCGGGCGGCAACCTCGCCGAGTCCGGGGCGGTGGCGTGGCAGTTCGAGAAGAAGGGCGTCATCACCGTGGATGCGTCGGAGGACGAGGCTGAAGACCTGGCGCTGGTGGCTATCGACGCCGGCGCCGACGACTTCGACTCCTACGATTCTACGCTCCAGCTATTCTCGACGCCCGAGACCTTGGAAGAGGTGCGCAGCGCGCTGGAGTCGAACGACGCCTCCATAAGCTCCTCTGAGGTCTCCCTGATACCCAGCCACACCGTGCCGCTCGACACCCGCGCCGCCGGGCAGATACTCAGGCTGCTAGACCAGCTAGAAGAGCTCGACGACGTCCAGAAGATATACTCCAACGCCGACTTCCCCGACGAGGCGCTGGCGAATTATGAGGGCGGGTAGCTGAATGCGCATGAACGAGGCGACGGCGCGCATCAAGATCAACCGGCTGCTCGAAAAGAGCGGCTGGCGCTTCTTCCCGGAAGGAGATCGGCCCGCCAACATCCGACTCGAACAGCACGTCGAGATAAGCAGTAACGACCTCGACGCCCTCGGAGAGGACTTCGAGAAGACAGGTAGGGGATTCGTCGACTTTCTGCTGCTCGACTCCAGGGGATTTCCCCTCGTCGTGCTCGAAGCCAAGTCTGAGGACCACAACCCGCTGACCGGCAAGGAACAGGCCAGAAGGTACGCCAGATCGCAGAACTGCCGATTCGTCATCCTGTCCAATGGCAACCTTCATTACTTCTGGGACCTCGAACGCGGCAACCCGCACATTATCAGCGTCTTTCCGTCTCCCGACTCGGTCACCGGGTACGACAAGGTCAAGCCCAACCCTTTACGGCTAATCAACGAGCAAGTTGGCGACGACTATATCGCGCTCACACAGAGGCCCGGTTACGCCTCTGAGGCCGCCTGGAAGAACGATGCGGAGCGTCCGGTATTCATTCGGGCCAACGGCCTCAGATTCCTGCGGGACTATCAGATTCGCGCCGTCCGCAGTCTTCAACGGGCCGTGCAGGACGGCGGAGACAGGTTCCTGTTCGAGATGGCTACCGGCGCCGGAAAGACGCTGGTAGCCGCCGCCGTGATCAAGCTGTTCCTTAGAACCGGCAACGCGAGCCGGGCGCTGTTCCTCGTGGATAGGCTGGAACTGGAAGGCCAAGCGGACCGCGCCTTCAACGACTACCTCTCCAACGATTTCGATACCGTCATCTACAAGGAGAGGCGCGACGACTGGCGCCATGCAGAGATAGTCGTCACCACCGTCCAGTCTCTGCTGTTCAACAACAAGTACCAGTCCCTATTTTCGCCTACGGACTTCGATCTCGTGATCTCCGACGAGGCCCACCGTTCCATAAGCGGCAACGCGCGTTCCGTCTTCGACTACTTCGTCGGCTACAAGCTCGGCTTGACGGCGACTCCCCGCGACTACCTAAGAGGCACGGGTACGCTCGGCCCGAATGTCCGTGACCCGCGAGAGATCGAGCGCAGGCTCATGCTCGATACCTACCGCACCTTCGGGTGCGAGAGCGGAGAACCTACCTACCGGTACTCGCTCATCGATGGCGTGCGAGACGGGTATCTCATCAGCCCAACCCTCGTCGATGCACGCACTGACGTGACAACGCAGCTTCTTGCTGACAAGGGTTTCATCGTGTCGTTCACCGACGACGCGGGCGAGTACCAGGAGGAGGCGTTTAAGAAGCGCGACTTCGAGCGCGATTTCTTCTCAGAGGCTACCAATAAGCTGTTCTGCCGGACGTTCATTGAGAACGCGCTGCGCGATCCGATAAGCGGGGAGATCGGAAAGTCCATAGTGTTCGCCGTCAGCCAGAACCACGCGGCCAAACTGACTCAGGTTCTCAACGAGATCGCGGACGCCAAGTTCCCCGGCAAGTACCAGTCCGACTTCGCCGTGCAGGTCACGTCGCATATCCCCGACGCCCAGCGCTTCACCGTCAACTTCGCCAACAACAACCTGCTCGGCTCCGGCAACGCCTCGCCTGAGTACCGCACCAGCAAGGCCCGCGTCTGCGTGACCGTCGGCATGATGACCACCGGCTACGACTGCACCGACATTCTGAACCTCGGCCTGTTCTGCCCAATCTTCTCGCCGACCGACTTCGTTCAGATCAAGGGGCGCGGCACCCGAAAGCACAACTTCCTCGACCAGTTCCGCGGACGCGATGCCAACATAGACGTGGACGCAGCAGAGAAGACGACCTTCAAGCTGTTCGACTTCTTCGGCAACTGCGAGTACTTCGAGGAAGAGTTCGACTACGACCAGGTTCTGAAGCTGCCACCGCGGAAGCGGCGAGAGCCGAGCAACGGGGGCGTCGATTTTGGCCCGGTCACCGTCCATGGCTACGAATACCTGGGGCCGGACGTTCTCGCCGAAATCAGCGAGGAGCAGGTTGGAGCGTCCGGCATGAAGGTTGACCGGATGCTGTTCGACAGGTTCGCAGACCAAGTACGGGACGACGAGATTATCAAGGCGGCCGCCGAGGCCGGGCAATGGGGCATCGTCAGCGACCATGTCAGGAGCGAGATATTCGACAAGCCGGAGGATTTCTACAACCTGGAAAGGCTGCGGAGCGCGACGTCCGTCGATCGCCGCGTGACAATTCGCGAGTTCGTCGAGCGCGCGCTGGGGCTGATTACCGGGTTCAAGTCCAAAGACGAGCTTCTGGAAGAGGAGTTCGCCAAGTTCGTCACCGACCACGCGCCGCCCAGTCCCCGGGATGTCACTGCCGTCAAGACGTACTTCAAGGCCTACGTAACCAGTGAGGAAGTCAGGAGAATCATAGACACCCGCCAGTTTGCCTCCCTCGCGACAAACCCCGGATTCTCCATCAATGACTACCGCGCCGTGCCCCAGCGGTACCGTAGCCTCGTCCGCGAGTACATCATGGACTACGTCTCCCTAAACCAATTCGCCGCGTGATAGTCTGAACTGTGATTTATCTGATGGAATGATGGACTGTGATTAGGAGAGAGTACAAGCACTCCCAGTTGACGGGAAGGATTATCGGATGCGCCATGACGGTGCATTCCACTTTGGGCAGCGGCTTTCAGGAAGTAATCTATCAGCGCGCATTAGCAATTGAATTGGCAGACCAAGGAATATCTTTCGGCCGTGAACATGAGATGCCCATCTTTTACAAGGAACAGCAAATCGGTACTCGCAGAGTTGACTTTCTGGTTGAGGGAGTCGTTTCTGTCGAACTGAAGGCAATCAGCAAGCTTGAAGCCCTTCACTTGGCGCAGGCTATCAACTACCTGGAGGCGTTCGACCTCGAAGTCGGCTTGCTCATCAACTTCGGCGCAAAGAGCCTCGAATTCAATAGAGTGGCCAACAACAAGTTCAGACAGAGAAGTCGACTCGACCCTCTGTCTGAACTGTGATTCGTGTGACTCAATGATTGAGGTGATTATGTGCTAGACTCCATGCCAGAGACTGCTTTAGAAGACTACCTGAATTCAGCCAAGTAATCATGAAAATCCCAAAATCAGAGGAATCACAGTTCAGACATGCTCGACACCGAAACGAAACGCCGCATAGACACCGCCCGCGACATCCTCGTCGGCAAGGTGCCCGACCCAAAGTCACAGGTCGAGCAGATCACCATCGCCCTGATCTACAAGTTCATGGACGACATCGACGCGCAGGCCGAAGAGCTTGGCGGGGAGCGCACCTTCTTCGCCGGCGAGTTCGCCCGCTACGGATGGGCCAGGCTGATGCGCCCTGGAATCGGCGGACACGAGATGCTGAACCTCTACGCCGAGGCCATCACTCGGATGCCCGAGAACCCCGGCATTCCTCCTCTCTTCCGAGACATCTTCAACAACGCCTTCCTGCCGTACCGCGACCCTGAGACCCTGCGAGCGTTCCTCAAGGTAATCGACGAGTTCACCTACGACCACTCCGAGCGGCTGGGCGACGCCTTCGAGTACCTGCTCTCGGTACTCGGCTCGCAGGGAGACGCCGGGCAATTCCGCACCCCGCGCCACATCATCGACTTCATCGTCTCGATTATCGACCCGAAGAAGGACGAGGTGATACTCGACCCAGCCTGCGGCACCGCCGGGTTCCTCATCTCCTCATACAAGCACATCCTCGCCGCCAACAGGGACGGGGAGGGAAACAGCGTCCTGACTCCCGACGACATGACTCGGCTGGCCGACAACTTCCAGGGCTACGACATTTCGCCCGACATGGTGCGGCTCTCCCTCGTGAACATGTACCTGCACGGTTTCGTCGATCCGCACATATTCGAGTACGACACCCTCACCAGCGAAGACCGCTGGAACGACTTCGCCGACGTGATACTCGCCAACCCGCCGTTCATGTCTCCGAAGGGCGGCATCCGTCCGCACAACCGCTTCTCCGTTCAGTCCCGGCGCAGCGAGGCGCTGTTCGTGGACTACATGGCCGAGCATTTGAACCCGGCGGGCCGCGCCGGAATCATCGTGCCCGAGGGAATCATCTTCCAGAGCCAGAACGCCCACAGGCATCTACGCAAGATGCTGGTCGAGAACTATCTCGTCGCCATCGTCTCGCTGCCCGCCGGAGTGTTCAAGCCTTACTCCGGCGTCAAGACCTCGATCCTCATACTGGACAGAGCGCTCGCCAGGAAGACCGATAGCATCGCCTTCTTCAAGGTCGAAAACGACGGATTCGACCTCGGCGACCAGCGCCGCCCCATCTCAGAGAACGACCTGCCGCGGACAGCGCTAGCGGTGCGGGAGTATCTGAGGTCTGTTTCATCCACGAAGGACACGAAGGTTCACGAAGATGTGACGGTTGTTGTGACGAAGGCGAAGATCGCTGAGGATGGTGAGTATAATCTGAGTGGAGAGCGGTATCGGGAAATTAGCGCTCGCACGGCACAGTTTCCTTCTGAGTCACTGGATACTCTTGTGGAGATTTTGGATAAACAACGAAGGCCCATAACCAAGAGCGACAGGAAGTCAGGGCCATTTCCCTACTACGGCGCGACGGGGGTTCTCGATTATGTTGATGACTACATTTTCGATGAGCCGTTGGTGCTGGTGGGGGAAGATGGAGCAAAGTGGGGACCAAGAGAGAGAAGTTCATTCCCTGTTGACGGCAAAGTTTGGGTCAACAACCACGCGCACGTTATCCGTCCTATGCGTGACAGGCTGATTGACCGATATCTGATTGAAGTCCTGAATCAAATGGACCTTGCTTCGTACGTTACCGGTGTCACTGTCCCTAAGCTCAACCAACGGAATCTCAGGGGTATCCAGATTCCCCTGCCGCCGCTGGAAGTGCAAAAAGAGATCGTGGCTGAGATTGAGGGCTACCAGAAGATCATCGACGGAGCGCGAACCGTGATCGACAACTACCACCCCCAGATTACTATTGATCCAGGGTGGCCGATGGTCCCTGTGAAACAAATATCTTCAGTTCAGAGTGGATTCGGCTTTCCAACTAGGTATCAGGGGGACGTCAGCCAAGCAATTCCATTTCTCAAGGTCAGCGACATGAACTTGGACGGAAACGAAATAGAGATACTGTCTTGGAACAATACTATATCTCACGATACGCTTGCTGAACTCAAAGCGAAGTCATTCCCGAAAGGAACGGTCATTTTTCCGAAAATCGGCGCTGCAATAGCTACAAACAAGAAACGCATTCTAAGTCGAGAATCCACATACGATAACAACGTGATGGGTATAGTGTCCAATCTAGACAAACTTCTGCCTCAATATCTCTACTCTTACCTTTCAGGATTTGATCTGTCAACCTGGGCTAGTGACGCACATCCACCGTCGATGCGAAAGACGGTTGTTGAGAATCATGAGGTACCTCTGCCTTCTCTTGAAATACAACAAGGCATCGTCGCCGAGATCGAAGCCGAACAAGCTCTCATTAACGCCAACCGCGAGCTAATCACTCGCTTCGAGCAGAAGATTCAGGATGCGATTGACCGGGTGTGGGGTACTGAAGCTTAAGTAAAAACTGTGGCGAACGACTTCAATAACTTCAATCTCAAAGAACGCTTGCTAGACAAGAGCATTGAAGCATATGTACTTTCATTGGAGACTATTAACCGACTTACTATTGAATATCGCTTGGAATCATTTTGTTACTTGTTCTGCAATGCTTGGGAACTACTGCTTAAAGCAAAAATTGTCCATGACAGTGGTCGAGAGGCATCAATATATTACAAGAAGCGGAAGGCGGGAGATAAGGCTAGATCGCTCTCTTTGCGAGACTGTCTGAAGAAGGCCATGCCAAATAAGAGAGACCCAATGCGGCGAAACATAGAGCGCATTGAAGACCTAAGAGATGAGTCGGTCCACCTTGTCATCAGCAGAATCCCCCGCGATGTCATTGGCTTGTTTCAAGCCGGAGCAATCAACTACCACAACCGATTGAACAATTGGTTTGGTAAATCACTTGCCGACCAATATCCTCTCGGCATGATGACCATAGTCTATGATCTGAGTCCAGAACAGTCTGATATGGCTGATGCTCAGTTGAGGATGCAACTCGGAAGAGATACTACGGAGTATCTCAGCCGATACTGTGCAGACCTTAGGAGGGAGTCCATCGAGCTTGAGCGCTCTACGGAATTCGCAATCGGAATCGAGTATCGACTTGTACTTACGAAACGACGCGATGATGGGGACATCATACTCTCAGCAGGAACCGGAGATGGTGAACCGACCCAAGTTATTGAGGTTGCCAAGGACCCCGCCACAACACATCCGTATAGGCAGAAAGAGTTGATTGAGGAGGTAAACCGGGAGTTAGGATATAAGGCAATAAACGCATATGACGTCACCTGCCTCAATAGGGTTTACAAGGTAAAGGCTAACCGGGAGTACTTCTTCCAGGGCAAGATCCAAGGCTCACCAGTTCAGTATAGCCAAGCCTTCATCGATTGGGTCATCAATCGATACCGCCAAGACAATAATTTCTTCCAATTGACTAGGGCTAAGGAAAAAGAGAGCAGGCAGGGTCGATAATAGCTCCTCTCGGTGAGTTAGTCTTTGCTCCTCTTATCTGGCACTATCTCACCAAGAAGCTACAGCCCCATAGAGACCTTCGTGTCCTTCGTGGACAAATCTATGAGAAAGAGGCGAAGATGAAGAGAGAGCCGCATTTCCCGCCCGGATGGGACGCGGAGCGCGTCCGCGGCGTACTCGAATACTACGAGTCTCAGACAGAAGAAGAAGCCGTGGCAGAAGACGAGGCAGCCTATGAGAGTTCGGAGTACACGATGATGGCGATTCCCAAGGATCTGGTTCCCGCCGTCAGTGAACTCCTCGCGAAGCACGACAGTCCACAGCCAACGCCAACCGCGAGCTAGTCATCCGCCGCCGGAGTCGATTCCGCCACTTGTGGACGCAACCGAGTGTAGGCCTGTCTGAGCAAGTCGCGGAGTTCTTTGGCGATTTCGGGGTGAGGGTCCGCAGCCAAAGCTTTGCAAGCGAGCTTTTCAGCCCGACGAAATTGGTTGCTATTGAACGCCATCCAACCTGCGCCCCGGTGGAGGACTGACCATGTGGGCTCTGCTGTCTGACCAGACTCGTCCAGTACTGCGATAGCGGCAAGCTCTAGCTCCAGCGCTTCCGCATAGAGTTTGACAGTTAGATTCGTATTACCTCTGACCCGTTCGAGGATCGCCGTCTCCACGAGATCCATGGCCTGATCGTGCAGTTCCTTGGCTGTACTCATTTCATCTGAACCTCAGCGAGTGGAGTACCGAATTCAACTACGATTACAAACGCCGGTAGGGGGCCGTCTGACGGAGTAGCTTGCCGAAGCTTCTCTCGCACACGGTTCCTGACCATGTTGCTGGAGCCATTGCGAATGCCAGAAATCTCCAGTCTTGCCTTGCGCTCCAAGGATATCGAATCGGACTCTTCGCCCAACCAGTAGTCAATGCCAGTCCCCTTGGGTGAACGCTCTACCGCGAAGTATCCTAGTTCTTGACGAGCGATCAAGACCGCGATACCCGTGGCGCCGTACTCGGTGGCCTCTTCCGTATCGTTCCAAGTCCTGCGGGTTTGCTCAGTGACTTGCGGCCACACCAAAGGGCGCTCGACGCTTACGTGACCTCTGATGGTGAGCCTAGTCATCTGCGCTTGGCCTTGCGACTCCAAGCAGACTCCCGCTGCCTCCGCCAGCGCCTTACCAAAGCTAGGCGTTATGGCCGGGAGACCATCTCCTAGCTGGTTCAAGTCAAGCACTTAATTCTCACCACTATGAAACGCACCGCCTTCCCACGGGTTGGGTACCACCCATTATACGGAATACGCCGAATAGGGCAAGACACCTCCCCTATCTGCTACCATCTCCCCGATACCCTTAGAGACCTTCGCGTCCTTCGTGGACAAAACCATCGTGGAGCATCCTCAACTGCTCATACTCGGCATAGACCCCGGAACCTATCGCATGGGCATTGGCGCCGTCGATACTGACGGCGACGAATACGCCCTCGCCCTCTCAGACGCCCTCACCGCGCCTCGCAAGGCCGACCTCGCCGAGCGGCTGACATGGCTTCACGCCCGTCTGAACGCAATCGTCGGCGAACTCAGCCCCGACGTCGTAGCCATCGAGTCGCCGTTCGTCGCCAGGAACGTCAAGGCCGCCGTCGCCGTCGGCCAGGCCCAGGCCGTGGCCATGATCGCCGCCGCCTCTCACGGAGTGCCAGTCGCCACCTACGCCCCCCGCGAGGTCAAGAAGGCGGTCACCGATCACGGAGGCAGTTCCAAGGAGCAGGTGCAGGACATGGTTCAAGCCATGCTCGGGCTGTCCGAACGACTCGACCCTCCCGACAGGGCCGACGCTCTGGCCGTAGCGATATGTCATATCCAGTCCACACGCGGCGCCGAAATCGAGATGTGGGAGTAGCCAGTGGTTTCCTCGTTGATCTCATCAGTAGCCGGAACCCTAGAAGGCACGGGCGCCGACTGGGTTGAGGTTGGCGTGGGCGGCGTCACTCTGCGCGTACACGTGCCCGATACCGCCGTCGGCAGCGTCGGTCGCGTCGGCGAGCCCGTGCGCCTGTTTACCTCCCTCCAAGTGCGGGAGGACAGCCTGACCCTGTTCGGATTCCCGACCGACGACGAACGCCAGACCTTCGAGACCCTGCTCAACGTCAGCGGGATAGGCCCGCGCCTCGCCCTCGCCATGCTGGGCCGGTTCAGTCCGCAGTCCCTGGCTCAAACCGTCGAGTCCGGCGACACCAAGGCGCTGTCCTCCGTGCCCGGCATCGGACGCCGCACCGCCAGCCGCATCGTACTGGAGTTGAAGGGCAAGCTCGACCTCGATTTCGCCGACGCAGGCGTCGCCGGCCCGGACTCCGACCTCGTGGACGCGCTAACCGCGCTCGGATACGGCGACAACGAAGCCCGCGAGGCGCTCGCCCGAACCGCCGCCGATGCGTCCGAAGAAGACCGAATCCGCGCCGCCCTCGAACGCCTGTCGGGGGAGTGATATGGAGCAGTCCCCTTACGATGCCTGGGCGGAAATCTACGACTCGGTCTATTCCTATGTCCGCGCCGACATACCTTTCTACACTCAAGAGGCCGTAAAGTCCGGCGGCCCCGTTCTGGAACTTGGCGTGGGCACCGGGCGCGTGGCGATACCAACGGCGCGGATGGGAATAGACGTCGTTGGCATAGACAGTTCCGACGCCATGCTCGCCGTCGCGCGGAGTAAGCTCAACCGACTTGGCCCAGACGCCTGCTCTGTGGAGCTCGTCACCGCCGACATGCGCGACCTCGACCTCACGGACTGCACGGGAGAGCGTCGCAGGTTCCCGATTATCACTATCCCGTTCAGGGGATTCCTTGCGCTGCTGACGGTCGAAGACCAGGTCCGCGCGCTCCAAAGCATCCGACGGCACCTGCTGCCGGACGGCAAGCTGATGTTCAACATATTCGTCCCGGACCTTAGCATGGTGGTCGAAGCCGGCGACACCTCTCGGCATCTCTTCGACGTGACCGATCCAGAAACCGGCGCATCCTATGTACTATCCCATCAGAGCGCGTATGACACCCACAACCAGATTATCAGCGTCCGCATGATAATCGAAGAGCTTGACGGTGACGGCGCGGTCTCTCGTAAGCTGTACCGAGACTACCAACTGCGCTACTCTTACCGCTGGGAGATGTATCATCTGCTGAGGTCTAACGGGTTGGAGGTCGAAGCCCTATACGGCGACTTCGACTACTCCGACTTTGACGAGAACAGCGAAGAGATGGTTTGGGCAGCGCGAAAGTCCACACTGAATTGAAGACTAGGACGCACACATGGAGCACGCAGTAGCAACCCAAGGGCTGAGCCGCAGATTCGGAGACATCGAGGCCGTGGACTCGATAGACCTGCGCATCCCGCGCGGAGAGATCTACGGGTTCCTCGGTCCGAACGGTGCAGGGAAGACCACGCTGGTTCGGATGCTCATTACGCTGCTGATGCCAAGCGACGGCAGCGCCAGCGTCGCCGGGTACGACATCGTCCGCGAGGCGAACGACATCCGACTCCGCATCGGCGCCGCGCTCCAAGACGCCGCCCTCGACCTGAAGCAGACTGGCCGGGAGATGCTCAGGCTTCAGGGCCGGTTTTATGGCCTGTCGCGTCGAGACGTGGACTCTCGCTTCAACGATCTGGCGGACCTCATAGACATAGGCGACGCCATCGACCGGCTCATAGGCACCTACTCCGGCGGGATGAAGCGACGCCTAGACCTCGCCGCCTCGCTGATCCACAACCCTGAGATACTCTTTCTCGACGAGCCGACCACCGGACTCGACCCCATCAGCCGCGCCCGCGTCTGGGAGGAGGTCAGACGGGTCAACCGTGACCTCGACGTTACCATCTTCCTCACCACGCAGTACCTGGAGGAAGCGGACGAGTTGGCCGACCGCGTCGGAATCATCAACCGGGGCCGGCTGATGGCCGAGGGCACTCCGACCGAGTTGAAGCGCTCGCTCGGCAACGACGTGATCATCGCGCAGGTGGACGATCACGCCGATGAGGCTCTGGAAGCCGTACAAGGTCTGGAGGGAGTGCTCGGCGTCGACGCCACAGGCAGCGACGTGATAATCCAAGCGTCCAACGGCGCGGCTGTCATAAGCAGCGTCGCGCTGGCGCTCAACGAGCGTCGAGTGGCCGTCAGGGAGATAACCCTCAGAACCCCAACGCTCGACGACGTATTCCTCAGCGTCGCCGGCGCTCGCATGGAAGAAGAGGCAGAGGACGAGGACTCAACAGCCGGCCAATCCTGAAATCGAAACTGAGAGGCCCTTCAGATCTCACGAGGCGGTGAAGCAATGACTCAGATAGCGGCAGCACAGATAAAAGCCCGAAAGGCCGGATTCATAACCGACGTCATATCCGTCGCTATAAGGGCGCTGCGCGGTATCCCCCGAGATCCGGAAGCGGTCTATCCGGCGCTGGTGATCCCGGTCTTCTTCTATGCCATAAACGTCGGCGCTCTGCAGGACGTGGCGGAGCGAATGCCGGGGGTCGATTACAAGGCGTTCCAGCTTCCGGTCGCGATCATATTCGCCGTGACCGGCATCTCCAGGGCCGTGACGCTCGTGACCGACATCCAGACAGGATACTTTGACCGGCTGTCCCTGACCCCCGTCAATCGGCTAGCGCTGCTTCTCGGCCTGACCGTCGCGGACTTTACCCTTGTCGTTGCCCTGACGCTTCCTGTCGTAGTACTCGGATTCGTCGTGGGCGTCAACTTCGCGTCGGGGCCGCTGGGCGTGCTGGTGTTCATCCTGATGTCCGGGCTGTGGGGCCTCGTGTTCACCGGATTTCCCTATGCGATCGCGCTCAAGACCGGAAACCCCGCGGCGGTCAACTCCAGCTTCCTGCTGTTCTTCCCATTCGCCTTCATGACCACGGTGTTCGTCCCAAAGGAGGCCATGACGGGCTGGCTATCGACGGTCGCGACCTACAACCCGGTAACGTACCTGCTGGAAGCCCTCAGGTCCCTGATCAGCGTCGGCTGGGAGCCGGAGGTTCTCGCGAGGGGCCTCGTCTGCATAGCCGGCGTCGGACTCGTCAGCGGCGCCCTCGCGCTGATGGCCCTAAAAGGCCGCACCCGCCGGAGGTGAGCTAAATAGTCGTGGTCATAGACCAGTTACGCGCCTGATCTCCGCCACGAAAGCCTGGGCGTTTTGGACTGTACCGGCAACCTGCTCATCGGCAAAGGACACGTTCAATTGGTAATCGCTCTGCCGTCGCAGGTTTTGAGCTCGCCTCAAGTATGTCCCGAATCGGGGGTCTATTGGCCCGTTTACGATGCAATGCTGCCCAAACTGGCTGAGAGCGCCACGATGGGTTCGAGGGAGTTTTTGAATTTCCATGTGGGCCAGAGCCGCCAACGCGGCATAGAACATGGCGTAGTAGGCGCGATTCGCCGCGGCTTGGAGCCGGTCATGCTGAAGAAGGAGGCCAGCGTCGCTCAGTGCTTGCTCAGACGACTGCAAGTATTTCGTCGCGAGATCTTGAGAAGATTCCATTGTCATGGAGCGGCACGCCCTCATCCAGTACGTTCTTGATGAACGGTGATCCGATGCGATTAAATTCCAGAAAATCTGCCCGACTGTAGCAGACCTCAGAGACAAGCAAGGAGTACCCGTTTTGGTGAACGATATCATCAGCAATGCCACTGACGGCGTCCCAGCAAGACTTGGCGCCAGGGCAGACGACCAGAATGTCTATGTCGCTCTCCGGGCCGGCATCGCCCCGGGCAACCGAGCCGTACAGAATCACGGACTCGACCTGCTCTCCCAGGTTCGCTACCACCCTACGGGCGAACTCCTCGGCTACGGCGCTATAAGTGTTCACGAGTGTCTCCGAGCATTCGAGTTGGAATACTTCTGATATATCCTAGCAGACGGAGCGCTATACCGCCTCAAACTCACCGGGCTCGCTCGCCCCTTGGTCATGTCCCCTCCCCGCCCGAATCCTGAGGTTTTGAACTACTTCGCCATCGAAGGACTAGTACCGTGTCCACATGTATTTTACAAATATAAGAAATTGGTTAGAATTGTGTATGATCCTATTAGGAGGACATACGAAGACATGCCTGCTCTCAAGTACAAGGTGGAGTTGAACGAGTCGGAGCGGACACAACTCAAGGAGATAGCGAATCGTGGCGAGACTTCGGCGCGTAAGGTCAAGCGAGCGCTGGTGTTGCTGAAGGCAGATGAAGGTCTGACCGACCGTGATATCGCCAGCGGACTATTGATAAGCGCACCCACGGTGGGACGTGTGCGCACGCGGTTTGTGAAGGAGGGACTCGACAGTGCAATCAATGAGCGACCTCGACCGGGACAGAAGCGCAAGCTGAGCGGTAAGCAGGAAGCGCACCTTGTAGCTATCACCTGCAGCGCAGCGCCCGAAGGACACACGCGATGGTCTCTCCGGATGCTTGCGGGCAAGGTGGTGGAGATGGGGTTCTCTGAGAGCATCTCGCCTGAGACGGTGCGCCGGATACTGAAAAAAACGAACTCAAGCCGTGGCAAAGGAAGGAGTGGTGCATTCCCAAAGTGAGTGGGGAGTTCGTGGCTCGGATGGAGGACGTGCTCGACCTCTACCAAGAAGACTATGACCCAGACCATCCAGTGGTCTGTTTCGATGAGACATCCAAGCAGTTGGTCAAGGATGTGAGACCGGCAATTGAGGCGAGGCCCGGACGAGTGGAACGCTATGACACCGAGTATAAGCGAAACGGCACCCGCAACCTGTTCATGTTCTGCGAACCCAAGGGCGGGTGGAGGCATGTCGAAGTGACCGAGCGTCGCACTGCTGTGGACTTCGCTCATCAGATGCGCTGGCTGGTTGATGAGGCATACCCTCACGCTGGGGTGGTCAGGCTGGTGCTGGACAATCTCAACACCCACAAGCTCGGATCGCTCTACGAAGCGTTTGAGCCGTCCGAAGCGCGTCGTATAGCCAAACGCTTGGAGTTTCACTACACCCCGAATCATGGAAGTTGGCTGAACATGGCTGAGATCGAGTTCAGCGTCTTCAGCAGGCAGTGTCTGAGCTGTCGGATCGGCGATGAAGCAGCACTGAAAAGAGAGGTCTCTGCGCTGGAACGCGAGCGCAACAATGCTGCCGCAGTCATAGACTGGCGGTTCTCCACCCAGGATGCTCGCACTAAACTCCAACATATCTACCCATCATAATTATGTGGACACACTACTAGCTGGCCCCTGACGCTAGCTGCCTGAACAGTTCCCGCCACTCCTCGGCGTTTCCTCCATTGAACCCGGCCCGGTACACAATTACGCCGTCCGCGCCGAAGGCCACCTTTGTAGATTGGTACGTAACATCGAAGCTCTTGAGCATCCCTTCGCCGGGCTGGGCCATCGGCCAAGGGTATCCTCGCTGCTTGCCGTGTTCAGTGAAGTCGTCGAGGTCATCAATCGGGTTGACGTTGACGGCGTAGAAGTCGACGCTGCCGGCGAACTCGGGGTAGATTCCCTTCAGGCTCTGCAACTCAGAGCGACAGACCGGTCAAGTGGATGAGTGGAAGAACAGGAACGTCGGACGACCGACCTCTATCAGGCTGACCGCCGTGACAGTCGCGCCGCCGGTGACGGCCATGTCGAAGTCAGGGACACGCTCGCCCACATTGCTGCCGATTTTCACGGCGACAGCGGTTGGCGTAGGCGGTGTCGTGGGCGTGGGCGGTGGCGTCGTCGGAGTGGGCGCTGTGGTCGCCGTAGGCGGTGGTGTCGTCGGAGCGGGCACTGCGGTCGCCGTGGCAGGCGGTGTCGTGGGCGCAGGTACGCCGGTAGCAGTGGCAGGCGGTGTCGTGGGCGCGGGCGCGCCGGTGGCAGTTGCAGGCGGTGTTGTCGGGGCGGGTGCGCCGGTAGCAGTTGCAGGTGGTGTCGTGGGTGTGGGCGCGCTGGTCGGCGTGGCAGGCGGTGTCGTAGGCGGCGGCACGGTCGGAGTAGCTGTCGGGACAACCTGGACTAGCGCGGGCGGCGACGTAGGCTCTGGGGACGGAGCCTCAGGGTCAGTGGTCCCGCAGGCAGACAGGCCCACAATACCGGCGGCAAGCCCGAATACTGAAATGCGTCTGAACATGGCGCCTCGCTCGATTTGTAGTTCACAGTTTACCGATATAAGATGTCTTTTGTCAGCCATTGGATTCAGGGCGTAGTACAATCTCTTTAAGTTCGGGCGACGGAGGGAAGTCATGCGGCTCAAAGGAAAGGTAGCGCTCATTAGCGGCGGGGCCAGGAGCATGGGAGCGATGGAGGCTAGGCTCTTCGCGTCTGAGGGAGCCAAAGTCGTATTGGGGGACGTTCTGGAGGATCAGGGTAAGCGGGTTCAGGCAGAGATCGTCGCTTCCGGAGGCGAGGCCGTCTTCGTCAAGCTGGACGTGACCATCGAATCGGACTGGCGGCAGGCCGTGGAAACGGCGGCGCAGCGATTCGGCAATCTGGATATCCTGGTCAACAATGCGGGGATATTCGACAGGTCCACCGTGGAGAGTCAGACTATCGAAACTTGGGACCGGGTCATGAGCATCAACGCCAAGGGAGTCTTCCTGGGCGCCAAGGCCGTCATTCCGGCAATGCGGGAGGCGGGGGGCGGTTCGATCGTCAACATATCGTCCGTCGCCGGGCTGACCGGCAGCGTTCAGGCCACTTCGTACAACACGTCCAAGGGCGCGGTGCGACTCCTCACCAAGTCCACGGCTATCCAGTATGCCGCGGACGGCATCCGGTGCAACTCGATCCACCCGGGGCCGATTGAAACGGTGATGCTCGACGAGGTCTACCCGGACTCGGAGTTGCGCGCGCAGAGGGAAGCGTTTATACCTATGGGAATGTTCGGCGCCATGGAAGACGTGGCCAAGGGGGCGCTGTTCTTGGCGTCGGACGAGTCTTCCTACATGACGGGCAGCGAGCTCGTCATCGACGGGGGACTCACGGCGATATAAGGCATTTCGGCGGGCTGGCGCATTAGGGGCCAGGACGTGGTAAAGTATTGGTACGAGAGCAAGGCATTGACGCCTGCTGAGAAGTCACGGAGTTAGTATAGCATCGCATGACCAACCAGAGTTCACTCGAAGACCGAGTCGCCCGCCTAGAGCAGAGGGCCGACCGGATGAATGCAATTCTCGTCACAAAGCAAGACTTCGATAACGCGAACAAACTCATCCACGATAGGTTGAACAACCTCACGGCGCTCGTGGTGGGTATTGGATTCCTCAACACCGTGGCCGTCGTAACCGTCCGGCTCTTGTCTTAGAGACAGCGCTGTGGTCAACCCGCCACGTCGGAGCAGCAGATGACCCTTCACCCCGTCATACTCGCCGGAGGCTCCGGCTCCAGACTCTGGCCACTCTCGAGAGAGTTCTACCCGAAGCCGTTCCTGACGATCGTGAACAACCGATCGCTGCTTCAGGATACTATCCTGAGGCTGGAGGGGATCAAAGACGCCACCGCGCCGATCATCGTCTGCAACGATGAGCATCGCTTCTTGGCTGCTGAACATGCCCGCCAGGTAGCCTGCGTTCCGCAGTCTGTATTGCTTGAGCCTGTGGGACGCAACACGGCGCCGGCGCTCACTTTGGCCGCGCTGACTATCGCGGGCCAGTACGGAGGGGACTCGATCATGATGGCGCTTCCCGCCGACCACGTCGTCGCCAACGTCGGCGCTTTCCAAGCCGCTGCCGCCACCGCCGCGGAACTGGCGGATGGGGACTGCATCGTAACGTTCGGAATAACGCCCGACTCTCCCAAGACGGGCTATGGCTACATCCGGCGAGGGTCGGAGTACACAGGCTCGACCTCCGGCGGCGCTTACGAACTGGCGGAGTTCGTGGAGAAGCCGGACGAGGCAACGGCTGAGCAGATGATCGACACGGGAGATTTTCTGTGGAACAGCGGTATGTTCGTGATGCGCGTCTCGGCTTGGCTGGAAGAGTTGGAGAGGTTCAGGCCGGACATCGCCGAGGCCTGCCGACGGGCGCATGCCGGAGGGTCACATGACGGCCTGTTCTATCGGCCCGACGCCGACCTCTTCGCGGCGTGTCCTGAAGACACGATAGATTACGCGGTAATGGAGCGAATCACAGGCGCGAACGGCGTCTCTTCTCGACAGGCAGTGGTAGCATCTATGGATGCCGGATGGTCCGATGTCGGCTCATGGGCCGCGATAATGGATATAATCCCCAAGGACGATGAGGGCAACGTGGTCAGGGGCGACGTGTACACTCATGAGATGCGAAACTCGATGGTTTTCGGAGGGCATCGGCTGGTCGCGGCGGTCGGGCTCGAAGACGTGATCGTGGTGGAGACGCCGGACGCGGTACTCGCCGCCGACCGGAACAGCGCCGAGAACGTCAAGGCGCTGGTGGAGCGACTCAAGGAACAGGCAAGGCCGGAGCATGAGAACCATAGGCGAGTACACAGGCCCTGGGGATGGTATGAGACCATCGACTCAGGCGACCGCTTCCAGGTAAAGCGTATCAGCGTGAATCCGGGACAGGCTCTCTCTCTTCAGATGCACCGCCACAGGTCTGAGCACTGGGTGGTGGTGAGAGGAACCGCCAAGGTGGTCAAGGACGACAAGGAGTTCCTGCTGCACGAGAATGAATCTACATACGTGAAGGTCGGCGAGACGCACAGGCTGGGGAATCCGTGCGACAGTCCGTTGGAGATCATCGAGGTGCAGTCCGGAAGCTACTTAGGGGAAGACGATATAATACGCTTCGACGACATGTACAATCGACAGTGAGCCAGCAGAGGTAACTGTTCAGAGTTGATGAGGTGAACTTAAAATGGCTAGCGGTTCTGTGGGCAGTTGTGTCATAAGTGAGTAATGAAGCCTGAGCATGACTTGAATAGCGCCAGCCGCGAGACCCTGTTGGCGGTCATCGCCGAATTGCAGGCTGTCAATGCACAGTTACATCGGCGTATCGAAATACTGGAGAGGAGCGCGAAGCTTGGGAAGCCTCGCGGCATGCCAGGCAACAAGTCGCCCTCCAAGCGGAGAGAGTCCGAGAGCGTCAAGCCCCGCAAGCAGCGTACCCAGGGATTCTCCCGGCGGCGGACGGAGCCCACCCGGCGAGAGATACATGCCGCCGAGTCGTGCTCTGAGTGTGGGGTGGGCCTGTCAGGGGGATGGGTGCATCGGACGCGTGAGGTGATCGAGCTTCCGTTGGCTCCGGTAGAAGTGATCGAACAGGTCATCATGGCCAGAGTGTGCGCTCTATGCCGACAGCGGCGGTTGCCGCAGGACCCGTTGGCCGGACTGGGTCGTCAGCGCTTTGGCGTCAATCTGACAAGCCTGATAGTGACTCTGCGAGAGGAGGGTCGGCTACCCATAAGGGGCATCCAGCAGTACCTTCAGACGGTTCACCGGCTCAAGTTGAGTGTGGGCGCCATCGTGGACACGATTCACAGGGTGGCTCGACGCGCAGAGCCTGCGGTGGCTGAGATGGTCGAGCGCATCCGTGGGTCTCCGGTCGTCAACGCCGACGAGACCGGGTGGCGGCAGGACGGGGGCAACGGCTATGTTTGGACCTTCAGCACACCGACGGACCGGTACTTTGTGCGTCGTGGTCGGGGCAAGGAGGTTGTAGACGAGGCGTTGGGTGATTCCTTCGGTGGGGTGTTGGTGAGCGACTTCTACGCCGCATATAATCACTACCCTGGCCCTAAGCAACGCTGCTGGGTGCATCTGCTGCGGGACATAGACGAACTCAAGGCGTTGTACCCCGATGACCGCGGGCTGATCCGGTGGGCCGGAGCGGTGCGGCAACTCTATAACAGAGCCAGGGCGTGCGCGCTCTCCGGAGATCGACAGGCGTCCGGTTACCAACGGTCAGTGTCTCCCAACCAGTTGATGTTGGAGAAGCAACTGCTGTCGTTGTGCCGCCCCTTCTCGGAAGACGAGTCGGCGCCCCAAGCCAAGCTCTGCCGGCGCATACAGCGGTTCATCAAGGAGTTGTTCGTCTTCGTATCCCATCCGAGTGTGCCATCCGAGAACAATGCGGCTGAACGGAGCTTACGCCACTTGGTGATCAGCCGTAAGATCAGCGGCGGCACTCGCTCTGAACGGGGCACCAACACCAAAATGGCTCTCGCATCCCTCTTTGGCACATGGCGTGCCAGAGGTCTTAACCCCCTCTTCGAGACCCGCAAACTGCTCCTTTCCACTCAACCCTGATCAGACTCCAACGCTGAACAGCACTCCCAGCGGACTCAGATCTCACGAGGCCTGAACAGTTACCAGCAGAGGACCTTAAATGACCGAAGACGGACCACACGCAATGCGCATACCTGAAGTGAGACCCATGCCCCCTCGCATACTTTTGGGACCCGGCCCGTCCATGGTCAACCCGAGGGTCTTGCGCGCGATGATGGAGGGCATAATCGGGTATCTAGACCCTGACTACATGCGGGTACTCGAAGATATTTCTGATAATCTCAAGCGAGTCTTCCATACTGAAGACGCCGTGACCATGGCTATCTCGGGCACCGGGTCGTCGGGAATGGAAGCGGGGCTCTCAAGCATCCTAGAGCCGGGCGACACGGTGATCGTGTGCATCTACGGCTTCTTCGGGGAGCGGATGGTGGAGATGGCAACTCGCGTCGGCGCGAATGTGGTTGCGCTTCGGTCGGAGTGGGGCAAGCCATTCCCAGAGGAGATGCTTGAGAAGGTTCTGAACGAGAACCACGACGTGAAGCTCGTCGCCGCGATCCACGCCGAGACATCTACCGGCATCAAGCAACCGCTGGAAGGCATGTCCAAGCTCGCCAAGGAGCATGACGCGCTGTTCATGATCGATGCGGTAACCTCGCTGGGGGGCAACGAGGTCGCCTTCGACGATTGGGGCATCGACTACTGTTACAGCGCGACTCAGAAGTGCCTCGGCTGTCCGCCCGGCCTTTCGCCCGTGGCGGTCAGTCAGCGCGCGATGGAGTCGATTCGGTCGCGCAAGACTCCGCCTGCGTCCTGGTATCTGGACCTGAACCTAAACGCCAACTATTGGTACGAGCCGAGGGCCTACCACCACACCTCCCCAGTCAGCATGACGCTGGCTCTCAGGGAGGGGCTTCATGTCGTGATGGAGGAGGGGCTTCGAGAACGGTTCGACCGCCACGAAAGAAACGCGGCGGCGCTCAGGGCAGGGTTGGAATCGCTTGGCTTGGAACCGGTGCCGCCTGAGGGATACCGGCTCGCGCAGGTGACCCCCGTCTGGATACCGGAGGGCATCGATGACGCCCAGGTACGCGCCAGGTTGCTGTCGGAGTACAACATCGAGATCGGCAAGGGATTCGGCCAGTTCGAAGGCAGGGTCTGGCGATTCGGCTTGATGGGAGAGTCGAGCAGAGCGGACTATGTATTGCTCGTGCTGTCCGCTCTGGAGTCTATACTGCCGACAGTAGGGTACGAGACAGCATCAGGAGCGGCTGTCTCGGCCGCGAGCAAGGCTCTCAGCAGCCATGTCTAATCGTCCACCGACAAACCACTTACTAATAGGGAGGTTTTCATCGTGTACGTAATCATAGCGCCCATACAGATCAAGGAAGGCTTCAAAGACCAGTTCGTCGAGGAGATAGTCCTCGATGCCAAAGGCTCGGTGAATGACGAACCCGGATGCCTGCGCTTCGACGTCATTCAGGACGCGGAGGACCCGAACCGCATCTGGCTATACGAGGTTTACGTGGACGAGGATGCCTTCCAGGCCCACACGGAGACTCCGCACTTCGCCAGGTGGCGCGACGCCACAGCCGACTGGCGTGAGGACTCCGGACTTCAGGGAGCGGGCCGAGGAGCCAGCGTAATATGGCCTCCCGAGGGCCATGATCAGTGGGGGTAGGCTTGGCCTGCATTTACAATTAGCTCCATTCTCAATTTGCGATCAGCCCCCTGGTTAACTTTCGGTTCGCCCCAAGACGAGATGGCGCTTCTAAGACTCCGCCGCAATCGTGAACTGGTTGTGGAAGCGGAGTGTATCTCAGAGTATGTCAAGTACTCGCCTAGCTAGACACCCTTTTAACTTGCGATCAGCCCCTACTTCAGTTTACAATCAGCCCCAACGACACAATGGGGATATGGTTGTCTATGGGCGCGAGCGTATTCTACCCAAGACACGCGGAAGTGCTCTCATTCATCCAGTTGATAGCGTACCAGTGAGCCAAGTAGCAATGACATCAATAGCTAAGCTTAGACCTGCCTCCTTCACGCTGTTCACAACCTTGATCCACCCTCCTTTAGCGCGAACAGCCTCAAGGAATTGATATCCTCTGTAGGTCAGTTCACAGGGTTGTACTTTTACAAGGGCAGTACCTGTCCAAGCACCTAACGGGTGTAATCGTATAAAGCCAGCCTCGGAAAGAAGTCGAGAATGAAGCTCGAATTTTTCGATGTCCACCTCACCAATCCAAGAATCAGTGTCCGTCTTATCAGATTGTGCTTCAAGGCCAAAAGCATATTCTGGCCCGACAAGAGGTACTCTTGCACTGGGATAATCCTCAATTGCTGTCAGTATCTGAAAAGCGAAATTATGATCATATCGCATGTTTCAAATTCCGATCTCAATCATTCTGAGTTGGGATGACAATTGCATTGTATGGAAATTAAGTGTGAGGTTGCCACTTAGACAGTGCCTTCCTCTCGGATATCAGACGTGAATTGAAAGGAGTGGGTGATCATATTCCATATCTGTATTGAACGATTCGTGCATCTTCACAGCGAATTGATAGTATTTTAAACAAACTCACGACGGAATGCCAAGAGGATCTCAAATCATTGAGTATCTCATGCCGCAATACTGAAATGTTAACACTACCTAGTTGGTATTTTGCGTGTTTCTCTTTAACAAGGCGCGGCCACGATCTGTGGTTGTGTCAACTAATCCACCCCTTCTGCATGCTGGACATGATTTCCTCCTAAAAATCATAATGAACATAATGACAGGAACCACCACAAGTGTTGGCCAAAATATCGCCCACGCCAAAGGTTCCCATATCATCCCCGCAATAGCTCCCAGTCCCAGGGCGGTCACTAATCCTAACAAAGGGCCACAATAGAGAGTACCGCAACCTGCACCTACTGCCCTACTGTCGGCATCGTCACCACCATCTCGACGGGGTGGCCCGATATAGCGACATTGCTCTCGGTCACACACATATTCTTTTTCGTCCGACATTCCGCCTTACTTTCTTCTGAATACCAACGTCTAGTATGCACGAACTACTATCCACTAAATCTTGGCGCATTTAGAGGAAGCCCACATGGGCCCAGCGAAAGAACGTAAGTATGCCATTTCTTCAGGTCAATTACCACTCCCTTTCGCCGACTTTGTAGCTGATCGATTGGCCCGGAATGCCGAGGTAGCGACTGAACTCGCGGGTCAATGCACTCATGCCTAGTCACCGATATGAGCGATACGGTGGTTTGTAATTTGGTGTTCGATGACTCGAGAGGAGACCCCAAACTCCTCGGCTAACTCGTCTATGTCGTCGCCGTATATCGTGGGGAGCAACACCCTTTGTCTCAAGCTGGACGAGGGTGCTAGAAACTCGGCAGCAAATGCACGATTGCGCTGCTGCCGCTCGGAGTGAGCTTTTGTGATCAAAGCGTCTGAGTACGGAGACGCCAGAACCTCGGCGAGTGCGCGACAGAAGTGGAATCTCCTGGCATCATCACGGAGTGTGCGGAATGCAAAAGCCGGGCTTTCATCTTGGCTTGTAACCACTCCGTCGATCAGAGGAGCTTTAGTGAAGAAGTTCACTGGCCGCATGACTTCATCAAGAGACTCAACATCTTCACCAAGCACTTCTCCCACTTGAGCCATGGTGGATAGCGGCTGACCGTCAAGGCCCAGGTTCTCCCGCAATCGTCGCGCCCAGCGGTAACCTGCGTCCCAAGGGTTATGCCCGTTCCTAGAATCCTGGCCGATCTCAGCGCGGAAGGACTCAATGCGTTCAAGAGGAAGGACTTTCAGTTTGGCTTCTTCAATTGCGGAGACGATAGCTAACGAGCCTGTGATCGGGTCTGTCGCGTCCAAAGCCGGAACCGCTTCGTCAAGTAGCACACCCAGATTATCAGCGAGCATAAGGACACAGTCGCGACTGTCGTCATCCAGTGCATAGGGGTCCCAGCCTAGTCCAGCTGCTGCTTCGCAGAATTGGGACTCCTCTTTGTCCGCCGTTTGAATTGCGTCCCATTCTTCTTGCAGGAGCGTCCCATCAATGTCAAGTGATGAGAGTCGCCGAATCACTTGATCAACAAAGTCGGCGCAGGTCTCACGGAACTCGTCACTATCGACCCATATCTGACCGTAGCTCAAGAATTCCACCCTAGTCCATTGAGAAGGGTATTTTTCCCAGGCGATATGTGTCCGCGACCCAGCGGGTACCACCGATAAGTCTGGGAATGCGTAACCTTCCCGGTTGGCCCCCAGGGAATGCCTGCGTAGGAAGTCAGGGGACCCTATTTTCGCAGGGTTTTGAACTTCGCTCGTGACGAACCACCAGTTCGTGACCAACCACTCCGCAAGTGGATAGAGCGGCACATGAATGAATTCTCGAACCGTCTTCGCCCGTGAGTCTAGGACTCGGGTAACAATCGAGTCATCCGCCTGGATTTTCAGAGATGCCCAAGTAGCGGATAGTTCCGGCCCGTTTATCCCTTCCGGGTCCACCCAGTCGAAATCAAAGTTGAGATTAGACATACAGTTCCTCAATGCCGTACGGCCACTCGTCCTCGTTGAGTGGATATCCCTTGTAGGAACCGTCTCCGCGGTTCACTAGCCGCCCCTCGAACACCGTACCGCCTTCCTTGTACCATGCGTAGCGCGGGAATCCCCCTTCCCATGGAGGGCCAACGGCACCTCGACGAATGGCGGACCGCAGCCAACGACTGACCAAGTTCTGATCCCTAATCCATCTGGGGCAGAGTGAAGCGTCAGCCCGCAGACGAGGTTGACCCGCAAAGCTGGGAAAGTCCTTGTGTTCAGGACTTCCCACGTACTTGGCTCGACTAGCCAAGCCGTTGAGGTCAGTATCAGGTGGAACGCAGATCACGCGCTTTCGCGGGCGCTTGCGTTGGGGAGCTCGCATTGTCGGTCACCAGTCAGACACAGGTTACAAGTTTTCGGGAAGATACGAAACCCGCACATTGAGATACATGAGTAGAAAGAACGGCTCTCGGTCAGCATCGATTATGGAGTTTACTCATGGTACTGCCAATATGTCAAAGTTCAGAAAGGCGGGAATAATGAATATGCGCCGGTTGAGCGTCTCGCATAAAATCCTACTCCCTCATAACTCTCGCCGCATTTGGGCTAGGCCCATCGGTCCGAGGGAGAGGGCGCGGGTGTGCCAATCTTTCAGGTCGAAGGCCGCGCCCATGCGCTGCCGGGACTCTTCGCGGGCGGCCAGCCACTCGCGCTCGCCGACTTTGTAGCTGATGGCTTGGCCCGGTATTCCGAGGTAGCGGCTTACCTCGCTGGTCACGAAGTCGGGCGGGAACAGACTCTTTTGCCGAATGAACTCCAGGCCGAGGTCCCGGTTCCAGCGTTCGCCGGGATGGAATGGCTGGGTTCTCGGTATCTCCAACTCCAGGTGCATTCCGATGTCAATGATGACTCGAATCGACCTAAGTGACTGCCCTGCCAACATTCCTAGGTAGTAGTCTGGGTTCTCCAGATAGCCAAGCTCGCCCATTAGCCTCTCCGCGTAGAGCGCCCAGCCCTCGATCTGGCCGGACGTTCCTCCCAGAAGTCGCTGGAACCTGGATAGCCGCTCGGACAGATAGACCGTCGTGCCCAGGTGAAAGTGGTGGCCCGGCACGCCCTCGTGGTACGCGATTGAGACTTCGCTCCACAATGGGAATCGCGTCTTTCCACCTGTCGGATACCACGTTCGGCCCGGCCTGGAGAAATCTTCGTTTGGAGGGGTGTAGTACATCGCCAGCGCGCCGCCGGGCGGAGCTATCAGCGCCTCGATCTTTTTGACGGGATCAGCGATGTCGAAGTGAGTCCCGTCCAATTCTCTGATCGTGCGGTCTTGGAGGTCCTGCATCCATGCGGCGAATTTCTCCTCGCCTTCGATGGCGCGAGACGGGTCGGTCTCGAGGAACTCCTTCGCCGCCGCTACTCCTTGGCCAGGAGTTATCTTGTCGGCCGCCACAGCCATCTCGGACTCCACCCAGGCAAGCTGCTCCCAGCCCCACTTGTAGGTCTCTTGGAGGTCGAGCTCGATGCCGTTATAGACTCGCGCCGCGAGCGAGTAGCGTTCCTCTCCTACGGCGTCTCGCTCTGCGGCTCCGGGAATGTAGCTCTCTCTGAGGAACCGGGCCATGTTCTCGATCCCCTGCTCCGCGACCCTGGCGCCGGATTCGAGGTCTGCACTGAGTCCGGGGGAGCCGTCGAACGCGGATGCAAGGCTGCTGAAGAATGAGTCGTGGCCCTCTACCCTACCCGTCCACACGTCGCACTGTTCGGCCGTCTCGCGGGCTTGCCGCTTCGCGACGACGAGGCCGCGTCTTAGGCCCTCTTCCAAAGTTCGGCGGTAGCTGTCGAGACCCTTGGGAATGAGCGCCATCCTGGACGCGATGTTGGCCCAGTCGTCTTCCGATTCGCGCGGCATCAGGTCGAATATCTGGCGGACGCTGTGGATTGGGCTGTGGATCATGCTCAGGCTGCGAAAGTTCTCGTTGGCGTCGTGCAGGTCGAGGCTGAGGCTCAGACTGTCCACCATGGCGTCTCTTGCGACCCTGTCCTTGTCGTCCTCGACGGCGGCGGACTCAAGCTCGGCGAGCGTAGATCGATCTCGTTCGGCTTCAGCTTGCACGGCCTCGGGCGAGAAGTCGTTCATCCGGTGGTCGTGGCCGGGTACGCCCATGTAGGTTGCGCTGAAGGGGCTCATCTGGGCGACCTTCTCGACGTACCTGTCGGCTATGTCGAATATCTGTGACATTTGTTGTATGCTCACTCCGTGAATGGGTTCTTGGAACCCGCATGTCGGTGAAGGAAGTCTAGCACACCGTCGTCTGACAACTCACATCAGGTTGATAGGCGAAGGATGGTGATATAGCATGTGGAGGAGACACCATGGGAGTAGCGCTGGACGCCTACAGACGAAAACAGTTCAGGGAAGGCCGGCAGGAAGGCCGTGAGGAAGGCATCGAGATAGGCCGTGAGGAAAGCCGGGCGGAGATCGAGGCGCTACGGAAGCGTGTAGAGGAATTGGAAAAGAGGAATGGCAAGGGGTAGTTGGGGACCACGCTGTCTTCCCATTTAGGGACGATACGGTGCAAGGAGGCCCAAATGGAAAAGCGCACTCTGGGACGGACGGGGCATGAAAGCACTGTTGTGACGTTCGGGGCATTCGCGCTCGGATACGTCGATCAGGATGAGGCGGACCGAGCTATACAATTGGCGCTGGACCACGGGGTGAACCAAGTGGACATTGCGCCGAGCTATGGGCAGTCGATGGAGCGGATTGCGCCGTGGATGCCTGAGATACGCGACAGCGTCTTCCTCGGCTCCAAGACTCGGTTCTTCCACCGCGATGCGGCTTGGCGCGACGTCGAGAGCATCATGAAGCGGATGAACGTCGAGGACTTCGACCTGTTCCAGCTTCATTCGATATGCGATCTGGAACAGTTGAATTATGCGACGGAGAAGGACGGGTCGCTGGAGACGCTGGTGGAGATGCGAGAGCAGGGGTTGACGAAGTGGCTGGGCATTACGGGGCACGGCCCCAGCGTTCCGAGCACGATGCTGGAGGCGCTGCGACGGTTCGACTTCGATACGGTCATGTTCCCGCTGAATCCGGCGATGGCGCGAGACGCGGATTATCGCCGGGACTCCGAAGCGCTGCTGGCGGAGTGCGCCGAGCGGAACATCGGCATCCAGACTATCAAGATGATAGCGCGGGGCGGATGGAGCTCGTACACGAGGGATTGCCATACGTGGTATGACCCTCATCGCGACCAAGCGGACATCGACCGGTCGCTGTGGTGGGTGTTGTCCCAGCCGATGCACACGGCGCCGAGCTGCGGCGAGATAAGCCTGTTATCGAAGATACTCGACGCGGCTGAGCGGTTCAGGCCGCTGACGCGAGAGGAGCAGGCGGCGGTGGTTGCCTCACAACGTCCGCCTCGGGGACATCCGGCGCTGGCGATACCGGCGTAGCATCACCAGTCGCCGTCATTATCCAGTATATTCTGTACGGGTGCCCGGTCTGGGAACACATGCTCATACACCTGGATTGCTCCAGGCGTGGGATTGGCTGTCCAATAACCTCCGGGTCCGACGCTCCACGCCCCAGGCCATGTTGCCTTGGAATATACGCTAACGGCTTCGCCCAAATGGTGTTTCAACGCTATCAGCGAGACCATCACCAGCAGGTCATAGGGACGGCGGCCCGTCTTGCAGTCATACCAGTCTGGATTGCCAAGCGGCGGAAGACGGGTTGATTTTGACGACGACCCCAATCCGTCGCTTTCGGATCAAGCGATGCTAGTCTGGGCAGGATTGTACCAGATTCAACGTTCGATAAGGAAGTCGTCTTTTAGGTATGGGGGGACTGGGATGATGTTGTGCGCAGTCGGGATGACGGGGGAGGGTTCAAGGTTGAGTTGGATCGTATCAACTTAGTTGAGTCGGATGCTTTAGTGGGCGAAAAAGTTTTTTGAAAGACCTGCCCTAGCTGCCCTGACCTGCCCTGTTCATAGCTGAGCCAGCTTTGGGAAAACTGGGGCAGTTCAGTTTTTTGACCTGCCCTGACCTGCCCTTTCTGCCCCCGACGGGACCGCTTGAGGGACGCCCGACGGCGCTCGGCACTGTGCGACTGCGGTTGAGTGTGCTATCGATCTGAGTACTCATGAGCAAATGATAGCGAGTACCCATGTTCGTGTCAAGGGGTGGTTTAGGCGTAAGGTTTAAGGTGTAGGGTGTCAGGGGAGAGGGGACTTTCGCGCTCGCGTGTGGGCACTTCGCGAAGCGCCCCTACCGGCGGTGGTGCGTGGCGAGATTTACGATTCGCCGCCTCTGAGCCTGGGGTCTAGCAGGTCCCGCAGGGCGTCGCCGAACATGTTTAGACAGTAAACCGTAATGGTCAGGGCAAGACCGGGATAAAGAGCCAGCCAGGGGGCCTGCTCCATGTATTTGCGCCCTTCGCGGCTGAGCATCCCTCCCCAGTCGGGAATGGTAGGCGGCAGACCGTATCCGAGGAAGCCCAGAGAAGCCAGGGACATAATCACCCCGCCGATGTTGATGGAGAAGACAATGATGACCGGCGCCATGATGTTGGGCAGGACATGGCGGTTGAGGGTTTGGATCGTGGTGGCGCCCACGGCTTGGGCCGCCAGAAAATAGTCATTCTCTTTGATGGCGATTACGGCGCTTCTGAGGACTCTTGAGCCGCCGATGCCTCCGGCGACTCCCAGGACCACGATGATCTGAAGGAGACCCTCTCCCACAATGGACATGATGGTCAGCAACAGGAGCAGACCCGGGAAAGCTATCCAGGCATCGACAAATCTCTGCGCAACCAGATCCGACTTACCCCCAAGGAATCCTGAAATGCCGCCGATCAGGACCGCGACGAGCACATTGAGCGCGGTCGCGGTCAGACCGACAAGTACGGAGACGCGCGCCCCGATGATCAGGCGGCTGAGTAAGTCTCGTCCCGCCTGGTCGGTGCCCAGAAGATACTGGGAAGATGGACCTGTAAGCCTGTCTATCAGGTGCAATTCCTTATATGGATAAGGCGCCAGCGCATCAGCAAAGATTGCCACCAAAATCAAGATCAAGATGACGATCCCGCAGACAATGCCAAGAGGCTTCTCCTTCCAGAGCCTGATGAAGAAATCAGCCAGCCGGGAACGTCTCTTTGGCTCACGGATGGGGGATGGCGTCTTTATGGATTCGCTCATATTACGGGTATTTTTCTCTTTGTCTATTCATATCGAACCCTGGGGTCCAAGAAGGCATAAATCACGTCGATGAAGAGATTGATCCCCAATACCGCGGCAGCAAAAATCAGGTTTATTGCGGAGACTACCGGGTAGTCTCTGCCTTCGAGGGCATCCACAAACATCCGGCCTATCCCAGGCAGAGCGAATATCTCTTCCATGATGACGGAGCCCCCGATCAAGAGAGGGAGTTGCAAGCCTACGAGCGTAATCACCGGGATGAATGCATTCTTGATGGCGTGTCGCATGACGACCACCCGCTCCCTGAGTCCCTTGGACCAGGCGGTGCGGATATAGTCTTGCCTGAGCACCTCCAGCATCATGGTGCGGGTCATTCGCATGGTAGCCGCAGACATGGCCGTCCCCAGAATCAGGGCGGGAATGAGGAACATGCCAAGATTCCCCAGCGGGTTTTCCTCGAAGGCGATCAGCTCCACCGGCGGCGACCAGCCCCACCAGATTGCCGGGTAGAGCATGACCATAACTGCCAGCCAGAAATTCGGCGTGGCCAGGCCGATGACGGCGACAGTGCGCCCCACGTAGTCGGCGGCGGTATCCTGGCGGACCGCCGAGTAAACGCCAACGGGCAGGGCTATCACTAGCCCGATGATGATTGCCAGGACGCCAAGCTCGATGGTCACCGGCAACCTCTCGAATAAGACCTCCCCTATCGACCAATAGCCAAGCAGCGAGTGGCCGAGGCTGCCCTGGAGGAGACCGTTGAAGCGGGACTCACCGGTAACCCAGTCAGGAGTCGGCAGCGCTCCTATCCAGCGCCCGTACTGCACGTACACAGGCACATCCAATCCCAGCATACGCTCAAGAGCTTCGCGGTCTATATCGGCGCCCGCGGCATGCCATATTTCCAGCTCAACCACCATCGCGTCTATCAAATCGCCGGGAATGAAGCGGACCGCGAGAAAGACTATGATGGTTAGTATGAACAGGGTGGGAATGATGAGCAGCAACCGCCTGATGATGTAGGCTCTCATGTCACGCGCCTTGTCTTTCTACAAGTTGTCATTGGTAGGAGATATAATTAGCAAGGGAGCTGGGAAGTCTGAGCCTCCCAACTCCCTTTGTCCCTTAGGTCGGCCACAAGGAGTGAAGCCGCTAACGACCCATTGCCGCCTTCAACTCACTATCGATCCAGAGGCGGGCCAGGTGGGTCATACGTTCACCCCATCCCATGCCCGCTTCGCCGAAGTAACCCTGAACCCACGGCTGGTTCACGAAATGATTGGGGACGTTGGATTTGGCCAGCCCACAGTGCTCCCTTACACAGAGCTCATCGGACTGTCTCTGAATCCTCTTGAACTCCTCGATGTCGGTAGTTTCCGCGGCGGCAAGATACAGGGCGTCCATGCGCGGGTCATTCATCTTGTTGGCGCTGCGGCCGCTGACCAGTGTGGTTACCGCTCCAAAGGTGTATCCAACCAAGCCGGGGCCGCCGAAGTACCCATAGTACGAAGTAAATAACCCGTACTCGAACGTGTCCGCGAGCAAGTGGGCTCCAATTTCAGGGGCGCCGAACACCTCAAGCTCGCCTTTGACGCCAATGGCGTCGAGGTAGCCGATGACCAGTTCCGCATAGGTCTCATCCCACCTGTCGAAATGGCCCAGCTTGATCTCGAATCTATAGCCGTCGTCACCGCGCGGATATCCGGCCGCATCAAGCAGCGCCTCTGCCTCTTCAGGGTGATACTCATACTCACGCTTGACCTCGTCGGGCCAGTCTTCATACGGCCAGCTGAAATCCGGCGTGAATTGCCCTACCAATCCATAGGGAGTTGGATCACCCAAACCCTTATTGTAGGTAAGGTTGATTGTCTCGCGGTCCACTGCCATCTGCAGCGCTTTGCGCACATTGACGTCCTGCATGACCGGCAGAGACCAATTGAAATAGAACGTGCCGCTTGGCCGGCTGTAAATGGGCCAGAACTCCATTTCAGGGTTTGTCTCCTGGAGGCTCGATACATCGTCTATGGAGGTTATGTAAGCGTCTCCGACGTTGCTCAACATGTCCACTTTAGCGGTGCGCATCGCCGCCAGACGTGTTGACGAGTCCGGCATCAGCAGGGACCTGTACTCGTCGATATAGGGCAGGCGGTTCCCGAACTTTTCGTCAACACCCCAGTAGGTGGGATTCTTCTCCCAGGTTGCCGAACTGCCCTCGACGAAATCGGTCATTCGCAAGGGACCGGTGCCGACCACGTTCCTCCAGTCCTTGGCGTCGCCGTACTCTTCGATTACCTCGCGAGGCAGCACAATCAAGTAGTTGTTGAGCATCTTCCCCTGCACGTCGAGCTGAGGCTCCGCCAGCTTGATCTCAATCGTCCATTTGTCGGTGGCCGTTACCGATTCGATCTTTGCGCCCTGAGTTACGCCACCCGCGCCGGCGCTAGCTCCGTCTGCGGTGAAGTCTCCCAGACCCAAGAAGCGGTGATAGTTCCACTCGACGTCGTTGGCATCGAACTCCCGACCGTTCACCGGCGCTTTATTGTCCCAGTCAACGCCCTGGCGGATGTTGAAGACGAACGTTGTGTCGTCGGGCATCGACCAGCTTTCAGCCAGAGACCCTCTGCTCATCTCCGGGGTCACCACCTGGTACAGTTCGCCGCGCCATATATCCCTGGATAGTCCCCAGTTGGCGAAGGCGAGCCTCTCATTGACGCCACCGATGAGGTGTTGCGCCCAGCCACTGTTGAACCAGGGGTCGATACCCGGAGGAAATACCTTGGCCGCCCACGTAAGCGTCCCGCCATACTCCGGCGCGGTCCACGTCTTGCCGGTGGCGGGGTCGGTCACATACCCGATCGGCACCTCGACGGTCTTGACGACCTCTTTGACGACCTCCACTGGTACCTGTTTCTCCACCACAACGGTCTGGCCGGGGACCTCGACGGTCTTGACGACCTCTTTCTCCACGACGACGGTCTCGCCGGGGACCATTACCTCTTTGACCACCTCTACGGTAACAGTCTCGCCGGGGACCTCGACGGTCTTGACGACCTCTTTCTCGACCACGACGGTCTCGCCGGGGACCTCGACGGTCTCGGTTACCACTTTTTCGACCACGACGGTCTCACCGGGCACCTGAACCTCTTTGACGACCTCCTTGACGACGGTCTCGCCGGGGACCTCTACGGTCTTGATGACCTCTTTCTCGACTACCACGGTCTCGCCGGGGACCTCGACGGTCTCTCCGGCGCAGGCCGCGGCGACCGCCAACAGCATTGCGGCTCCCGCAACTACGACTAACCAACGAAGTGAATTAGATGTAAGCATGACGATGCCTCCTCGTTTTTGGCGCCCACAAGGGACGCCCCTACGTTCTGGGCACCCACACGAGGCACCCTAGTCGAACCGGTCCGCAATGGCGCGGAACCGGCTCCCGTGACGGGGTGTGAGAGTTATACCACTTTCTCCCCCCCCGTCAAGCGTTGAGATATCGAGGGGTACATGTCAGGAATAAGGGGCAAGGCGTAAGGGGGTATCTGAAGCAGGATTTTGTGGATTGTGGGATGGGGAGGATTTTGGGCGAGCATGAAACCTGCCCGCATAGGTTGAGGAATCGGGGCGTGTTATCCAGGGGATACGGAGTAAGGTATAGGGTTTAGGGGGTGGCGACGCACCGCAGGCTCAGCTACTCTAGCAACTGGCGGAGGGACTCGGTGTGGTCTAGGTAGTGGTTGAAGGTGTTGCCGGCGATTATGAACCACGGCTCCCACTCGGCGGGCATACCGGGGAAACTGGCGGGGTCGCCGTAGGTGTCTTCGGGGAGGGCTTCGAGCAGTTCCAGAAGCTCAGGGAACACTCTGGCGGACTCGGCGCGGACCTCCTCCAGGGTCATGCTCTTGGTTTCCTCGTAAACTCCGGCGTTGCGCTCGTCCAGGGGAAGCGCCCAGAGGTCGGAGCCGACGAAGGCGCGAGCTTTCAACAGGCCGACCATCTCGCGCTCGTACCAGATGACGTGGGCGAGGACGTCTTTGGCGGACCAGTGGCCCTCGACTCCGGGTTTCAGCATCAGATCGTCGTCGATCCGGGCCATGATGTCGTTCCAGCGACTACGCTCGGTCTTTACGCGGGTGATGACCTCTTCTTTATTCATCAGACCACTCCTTCATCTCTCAGCGATTCGATCTCCTCGTGGCTCATTCCGAGCAGCTCGGCAAGCGCCTCTTTAGAATGTTCTCCGAGCAGGGGCGGAGGCCGGATTTCGATATCGTTGCCGTCCACTTTTATCGGACACCCGATGATCCGGTAGTCGCCTCGCGCGGGGTCGTGGATATCAACAATCATGTCCCGCGCTTTGAGATGCGGGTCTTCCAGCACCTCGACAGAGTCGAGTACAGCCGAGGCGGGAATGCCGAGGTCGGTCAGGGTCTCCATGGCCTCGAACTTCGTCACCGTGCGTGTCCAGGAGCCGACGATATCCTCGACCTCGTCGAGCCTGCTCTGCCGCGCTTCGGCGGTGGCGTACTTGGGGTCGCCGATCAGGTCGGCGCGATCAGCGAGTGCGAGAATGGAGTCCCACGAGTCGCCTGCCATGACGATCGCGACGTAGTCGTCGGGGCCGCAGGGCTTGCACGGATAGAGCATGGACGGCTCGCCCCAGATGCGGTTGCCGCTTCTCTGGGCGGGCAGACCGGAGTTGAACGTGTCTATCATCCGGATGCGCATGAGGTTGACGACGCCGTCCTGCATGGAGACCTCGACGCGCTGCGGCTCGCCGGTGGCGTCGCGCCTTCTGAGGGCGGCGAGCATGCCGATTGCGGCGTGAAGCCCGGAGCCGGAGTCGCCCACGCCGGGCGCGACGAAGGTCGGCTCTCGTCCGGGTTCGCCCTGCGCGCTCATCGCGCCTCCGGCGGCCTGGGCGATGTGCTCGAAGCTCTTGACGTGCGCGTTGGGGCCGAATGTTCCGAATCCCTTTATCGAGCAGTAAACGATCTTGGGGTTGGCGCGCTTGAGGACATCGTAGCCGAGATCGAACCGCTCCATCTGGCCGGGGCCGTAGTTCTCGATCACTATGTCGGCCTGGGCGACGAGTTTGAGGAGTATCTCCCGTCCCCGGTCGTCCTTCAGGTTGAGGGTCAGGCTGCGCTTGTTGGCGTTGAAAACGATGAAGTAGAAGCTGTCCACGTCGTCACGCACGGACTGCTGCGAGCGGGTGCGGTCGCCTGTAATCGGCTCTTCGATCTTGATGACGTCGGCGCCGAGGAACGCGAGTAGCTGGGTGCAGGACGGTCCCGCCTGCACTTGGGTCAGGTCAACTATGCGGATTCCTGAAAGGGGAGGTGTCATAATCTAGTTCCTCCAGAGTAGTGTACAATAGGGGCAAAGCTAATGCAGAATGAATCGCCCTCGCCGACTCGATGACATTACCGCCAAGAACCGAGGCTTACTTCGCCGCCCCGCATGAGTGCAGGGCATGTCCGTATGCTAGTCCTTGTGTTGGCGACATCCCACCTAGCCAGAGGACCCATCGCATTTCTCGCGCCACGGCGGTTGACTGCATCTACCGAGGACTAGTACCTAGCGGGAGCATACCGGATACCCTAGATAGTCTAGAACATCAGGTGCGCGCCGCCGCGAGCGCTAGATACGGAAGCGGGGCGGGCCAAGCTCTGTCAGGAGGTCTGCGAAATGCGCGAGGTGAGTGGCTGGAAAACATCTTGGGCCTGACGTTTTGGAACGCGGCTGCAGAGGCCAGCGCTGGACATACCGCAATCGTGAACTCCCCAATGCCAATCAACTGAGCTTCCATGAACTATTCGAATCCAGATCTCGAGAATATCTGGAAGAACTGTTCCTGTCCTTGGAGAATGACGACATTGCCATGGAGATGTCCAATCCGGACTTCCTGTGTGTGACTAATCTACCTGGAGACGTGGCAAGACACTTCTCCGACAGCCTTGTCATGAGCTCCGGCACGATCGACAGACTCAACAACGCTTGTCAGCAGGTGATTGGAAAATGCCATGCGAACTCCGTACCGTTTGTTTTGACGGTAAAGACTTCAATACGCCCGGACCGACGGTATCAGGTGGTTCATGAGGCGAATGTGGTCAAAACTTTGATGGCGCACTTGTCCGGCCGCTTCTGGGACAAAGATTTGTACTCAGCGTTCTATGCCATGGTAGTCGAGAGGGTTACAGAATCAGACCGTCAAGTTCTGAGGAATCCCGCGACCTACTCTCTGGTTCAAGTGAGCTGGCAGCCGGTCGCGTTGGTTGACGATGTATTCCATATTGAAACCCTAGACCAAGTGAAGGGCATAGTTCAGGAATTGCTGGGGTGATGGGATCCGTCAAGAATCATTTGGTGAACACTAGGATACTTTCTTTGTCAATTGCCGCTCCGTGCTCTCTCATTTTGGGCAACCGCTTCGTTGGAAGTTTCCTAGAGTGTGAAGCGCTCATGGAAACTCCAATTGACCGCATCAAATCCTCCGTGATCTTGGCATTGTCGAATACATGCTGATGTAGGACACGGTTTCCGATGACGATGACGACCCGGCCTCTCGCGACGCGAGACATTTCTTTGAGGGCTTGATGGTAGTCGGAGTAGAACGCGATGGCCTCGCGTACCGCCGTGGGATTATCTGAGATGTAATCCAGCGAGCGAACCAGAGTCGAAGATGGAGGCACTCCGCGACTCTCACTACCCCAGCCTAGACTGCGATTCTTGGAATCTCTGATCGAGTCGCGAGTAAATCCAAGCCAGTAGAGCATATTCTTTGCGAATTGCGTGTAGTTCACTCCGTTGCGCTCATCACCGTACGGAGGAGAGCACACGATTCCGTCAATAGATTCATTGGGAAGGTCCAGGTTTCGCACGTCTTGGGCGCGGACGTGCGCGTAGGACTCAGATGGCAAGCTTGGAACCCGCTCCTGCGCTAGAAAAAGGTACTTTCTGAACGTGGACAGCACATCCGGGTTGAAAGCGGCGTGATCGTCCGGCTTCATTCGGCGAAGTCGTACCTCATTCCTGTACGTGAGGCTGACGCTGCGGACTGTGGCCGACAACAGAACCTGGAACAGGGTCTTAGCTTCTTCTTGATCATCAGGAATACAGTCAATCGCCTTCTTGAGACCCGTTAGGGGAGCCAGCATGTAATCCTTGAACCAGTATTCGACGACGGCTGACTTTGGAAACTCCATCACTGGCCCATCGTAATCCAACGCGCGCCTTAGAATGCGGGAGCCGTGGAGTGAAATGTCCTCCGCCGAGACGAACTGAGTTTTGGCTTTGGACACCAAAATAGCAAGCTGGTTAATATCGCGTCCGTATGCGGACCTGCCGGAACGTATAGATTCCACAAGAACCGCGCCGCCTCCACAGAACGGGTCCAGAACAGAGCCGTTCGCGGGGATGTACATATCTATCAGGCGGCTCGCCAAGGCGGGAATCATAGCGGCGACATAGGTATGCAGTCCATGGGTTGAGAACTGCGTGTCATGACCGGCAAAGTCCCAATCGACATACGAAACCGCCGGGGTGATCCGGTTGGATCGATCAGCGGCTGAAAAGGACTCGTTCCACTCGGCTTGCGAGACTGGATCCGCTATTGTCATCTTCGTTCCTTGCTAAGAGGCATTCAGGTCTCAGCGTCCGAACTCGGCGGCGATGCGTTCAGCGACTATCTTTTCCTCGCCTTCGTACAGGCCGAAGACGTGGATGGCGATGTGCTCGTCGCCCTCGCGGACGCGAGTCCAGACGGGAGGGTCGCCCGCCTTGAGACGGTCGACGAGGTCCTGGGTGGTGAATCCGGCGACATCGGGATCGACCTCAAGTTGGACGCCGAATGGCTGGTGACCGATGATGTTCTCTATCATCTCGGTCTTCAGTCCGGGGATGCCCTGCAGGGGCGTGAAGATCGCGCGGCTCTTCTGCTCCATTTCGGCCAGGCGCGACTCGTGGTCCATGGTGAACCATCGCTTGACGGCGGCGACGGCGCCGATCATCTCCTGGCGGTCCACCTTGTGCGGCCTGCCGATGCCGCGAACGCGGCGTCCCTCGTAGGCAACGAAGGACTGGTATCCGAGCTTTCGGATCATGTCCTCGGTGCCGAGCGCGAGGCCTGTGGACTGCGGCGCGCCCATGTACTTGGCGGCGATGCACTGGAAGTCGGCGCCCATCCTGACGTATTTGCCGAAGTTCTCCAGGGGGAATATCTGCCCCGCTGCGTCAACCGTGACGGGAATCCCGTGGTCGTGGGCGATCTCTATGCAGTCGGCGAGGGGCAGGATGCTCGTATCTGGGTCCTGCTCGACGGCGTAGAAGTGGACGGCGGCGGTGTTGGGACCTATGGCGCTTTCGAGGTCGTCGCGGGTCGTACCCTCGTCGGTACCGAACTCGACGAGTTTCGCGCCCGCGGCTTCGAGGCACCTGTCGTACCAGTAACGCTGCCGCTTCTGGATCAGGAACTCGCTCTTCATGCCGGTGGTGTCCGGTAGCTGTTCGATCCTGTCGTCATCGTCGCCGGCCATGACGGCCGCGGCGGCGAGCGTGAGGGCAGAACCCGCTCCAGAGGTTATCCAGGCGGCGGGCACGTCAACCATGTCGGCTACCGCCCTACCCGCCTTCTCTTCCAACTCAGTGAGGGGAATGTAGGCGACACCGGCGGCCTCCATGGCCTCCTGAACCTCGGGCGCTGGAGTCGAGCCGCCGAGCATGGTCACGCTGCCGATGGCGTTGATGACGGGCTGAGCCCCGATGTCCTTGTATATCCGACCCCAATCGGCTTGTGCCATGCTGTCCTCCGTGAAATCGAGACTTGGAATGGCAGACATTATAGCACATTCGGTTGCGGTTCGCCGAAAGGGATTGGCGCTTGAACCCCTGCCCACGAGCTAGGTTCATTATCTATAATTCTTCCATGACGTCGTTAGCCCTGGCGCTGATTCTACTTTCCGCCCTTTGTCACTCGGCGTGGAACCTGCTACTGAAACGCTCCGGCAGGCAGGAGGTGTTCGTCTGGGCGCTTCTGGTCAGCGGGAGCGTGATGCTGGTCCCGCTGGGCGTCGTCCTATTCCTGCTCTACCCGATATCTCCGCCGGGCTACTGGTTTGTTCTGGCTACCGTGGTGATTCACGCCTTCTATTTCGTCCTGCTGGGCCGGGCCTACTCGCGGAGCGACCTGTCCCTGGTCTATCCCATCGCGCGTGGAACCGGACCGATGCTGGTTCCCGCGCTGGCGGTATTGATGCTGGGAGAGAGTGTGTCCCTGCCCGCCGCGCTTGGCATATCGCTCATAGTCGTCGGCATCTTCATAGTTTCGTGGTGGGGTCGTTTCAGGCAGGTTCTCTCGCAGCCCTTGTTCTTGTTTCGAGATGGCGGCGTCCTCTACGCCGTCCTCACCGGACTGACCATCACCCTCTATTCGCTGGTGGACAAGCGCGGGGTGGAGTACACCCAGCCCATCCTGTATATGTACTTGCTTACCATGGGGTCGGCCATAGGGATTTCCCCGTACATTCTGTTCAAGTATGGATTGTCTGAGGCGATACAGGAGTGGAAGACGAACTCTTGGAACATCCTGGCGGCGGGCCTGCTGGTCTTTACTGCCTACGGCTTAGCGCTAACCGCCTTTTCGTTGTCCCAAGTCAGCTATGTCGCGCCTGCCCGAGAGGTTGGCATCGTGATTGGCGTCCTGATGGGCGTGTTCGTATTGAAGGAGCCATTTGGCCGAGGCAGAATACTGGGATCCTCCCTCATTGTCTTGGGGCTGGCCGCACTTGCCTTGTCTCCTTAGGTCTATGGTCGCGCCCCTGTCACGGCCAGCCTTGCCCCTTCCGGATTCCGGCCTCTGTGATAGATCCTTTCGATTGAGCGGTTAGATGTTGACGCTGATCTCTTGCTCGACGCGGAGGTCGCGCCTCATTCTTATGTCCAGAATGCCCTTCACCAACCACTTGACCGACGATTTTTCGGTCTCGAGGCTTGGAAGGGTGACGTGGCCGACGTCGAGTTGGAAGTCCCACTCCCGCTTGTCGCCGGACCGCAGAGTCTCGTCCCGTTCGAGGGTCACGACGTCGACGATGTGATCCTGGCTCTCGTTTCCGAGTTTCTCAACCCTGACCAACTCGACCCTGATTTCGGAGGGGTTCACATCTCTCACCATTTCGGCTCGGAAGACGCCGTCGATTCTGTCACCTGACCGCGCGGCGCTACGGGACAGCGAAAGAGCGAGGTCGCCCTGGCTGTGTTTGGATACAGTCTCGGTCGGATGAGGCGACGGGTCTTGGGGCGCAGGCGGCCTGACGACTGTGAATTCCTGACGCTGGCGCATATCCCGCGCCATGGTCACGTCGAGGAACGCGGTGACGGCCCAGCCGATGCCGGGCTGTATCTTCTGCACCGGCGTTCCGCTCAGCGTGGGAAGCGCGTCCGGCGGCAGAGCGAACTTGACGTCGGTGGAGATACCGCCCCATCTGCGGACGATCTTGTCTTCCATGATCGTTTCTTCGGCGAGGCTCCGGTTGTGGGTCTTCGTCGAGTAGTGAGTACCGTACTGACTCTTGGTAATCTGCACGCAGGTCTCGACGAAGACAAGCTCCACCTTTCCGAGGCGGACGTGGAAGTCTTCTCTTGGGAGAAGTTCCACGCGGGCTTCAACGTCGTCGCCTGGATGGAGCGTGGCGTCGGTAATATGGATGTTCAAGTCGGCCTTTGGAATGCCGAAACTCGTTATGGGCATGTAAATTCTCCTCTCTATGGCAGTTCATAGGATACTATCAATTTGGGCCATAGGCTATAATGGGACGGAGAGGTAATTAGGTATGGGCATATTCAACGTACAGCTTGAGATAGGAGACCTCGATGGCGAACACTACGAAACCGTCGAGGCGATGGTGGATTCGGGCGCTGCATATTCGTTCATGCCCCCGTCTCTGTTGACCAAGCTGGGCATACAGCCACATCGCAGAGTGAGCTTCGAACTTGCGGACGGTACGCGGATCGAGCGTGATGTCGGGTGGGCACGGATAAGGTTGAACGGAGACTCCGAATCCTCTCCCGTAGTGTTCGGAGATGAGAACCTCACTCCCCTGTTGGGCGCCGTCACGCTGGAGTTGCTCAATCTGGGCATCGACCCTGTGAACGCACGACTGATTCCGGTCGTCCCAAGACTTTAGCTGATTCGGCTCAAGCCTACTCCCCCATCTCAAACGTCTCGCGCCGGGCGCCTTCTCCCTGAATGAAGTTTACAGTTCGTCGGCTGTCAGTTTACAGTTGTGGGCAGCAGTTGTCAGTCTTGAATGCCCTGCTACGCACTAGGAAGGAGCAGAGAAACCTATGGCGCTAATCGAAGACACCACCAATACGATCCTCGACCTCGAAGACCGGCGGCTGGCGGCGATGGTGGCCGCGGACACGGATACGCTCGACCGGATACTGGCGGACGATCTCAGCTACGTTCACACGACCGCGGCGATAGACACGAAGGAGAGCCTGATGTCCGGGCTGGCGTCGGGCAAGCTCAACTACGAGTCGATCACGCCGACCGACCGAGTCGTGCGGACGCATCACGGCTGCGCGATCGTGAGGGGTGAGGCGCACGTTCACGTCAACAACAACCACTTCTCGCTGGAGTTCACCGTCGTGTACGTCCGACCCGGCGGCGACTGGCGGATGACTGTCTGGCACGCCACCCGGAAGTGAGTCGGTGGATTAGGAGGGCGCTGCTGGCGGTCATAATCCTCTCTTTGGCAGCGCCCCGGGCGGACACGTTCCGCATCACGCCGGTCGAGTTGATAGCGTTCGACCATCTCTTTTCGCTGGTCGAGTGGGAGATAGCCAACTTTCCTAAGAAGTGGGTTCACGCGGCGACCAACTTGATTCCCGGCTCAAAGCCGTCCAGGGAGGAGCGCCTTGAGATAGTCGATGAGTACCTTCAACTAGTGCGCCGGGTGATCAAGGAGGAGCGACGGATAGAGGGAGCGGAGAACGCACGCAACTTTCGGGGGACGGGGGCGGCGGCGAAGCAGGCGGAGGTGTCGGACGAGTATCTCAGAGAGCTTTTAGACCGCAGGGACGCGCTGAGGCCGGAGGCGGAGGAAGCCGTGGAAGCCGAGATAGGGGCTGTGCTCGACGGCCTGGGAATCGAGTCGAGATTCGGGGTGATCTGGCCGCCGGTCGATATCAGGTTGGGCGAACCCCCTACCCTGCTGGTCATATCTCCGCGCAACGAGATCGACATGGTTGGGGCGGTGTTCCTCGACCCGGACATCGAGCCGTTCGAGCGGGACGAGATCGAGCGGCAGGTCCTCGATGAAGTGGACTACGCCGCTTATGTCGATGACATATCCGGCCTAGCCAGCTTTCCCAACATGGTCTCGGACGTTTACAGCATGAGGCACGTGCTGAGGACGGCGGCCCACGAGTGGATGCACACGTACTGGTTCTTTCATCCGTTTGGCAGGAACTACTTCGCGTCGGAGGAGATGACCACGCTGAACGAGACGGCGGCCACGATCGTCGGCAACGAAATCGGCGACACCGTTTTCGAGCGGATGGGAGGAGACCTCTCTGAGAACGCCCTGCGCTACGATGCGGCGGACAAGGTGAACGAGAACTTCACGAAATTCATGCGGGACACGAGGACTGAGGCCGAGCGGCTGCTGTCGGAGGGGAAGATTGAAGAGGCCGAGGAGTACATGCGCGAGCGTCAGTGGGCGCTCAGGCTGCGGGGCTACTATATCCGCAAGTTGAACCAGGCCTACTTCGCGTTCCGGGGCCGGTACGCGGACAGTCCGGCGTCGCTCAGTCCGGTTGGGGACCAGATGGAGGAGTTGCGCTCGTACATGTCCGACGTGGGGGAGTTCATCAGGTTAATCAATGATGTCTCCAACCCGGAGGAGTTCGAGGCGCTGCTGGCGCGGATCAGGGCTGAACGGCAGCCGTCCGTCGAGTCCGCACCGTAGGACGGTCGCTACATCACCCCCAAAAGCCTGTTGAGGTTGGCGTGGCGGGCGGGATCGAGGTCGCGTCCGGTGAAGCCGGGGAAGTCGGGTGGGTATCTATGCACTCTGAACGTGGCGTTGCTTAGGTTCATGCCGCTGCCGTCGAGCGCGAAGAATGGGTTGACGTACTCCCAGACGATCTCGCCGCGCCGCGTGACCTCGAACAGCCTCCCGTGCGCGCCCTCGCAGATGAGCGTGTTCCCGTTGGGAAAACGGTCGGCGCCGCTGATGTAGGAACTGTAGAAGGACGCAGGCGGACTGCCTTCGTAGGTCCACTCGATCTCTTCGGTCTCGGGGTTCACCTCGATGACGCGCGAAGCGCTTCTGCCGGAGGAGTGGGAGCCGTTGTCGAAGATCAGGATGTTGCCGCCTTCTAGCTGAGTCGCGTGGTGCTGGTGGCTGACCTCGCCTGCGCCCCATCTCCACGTGACCTCTCCGGTCTCTCGTGAGACGATCACGACGTTGCTGGTGTGACGAAAGCTGAGTATGAAATCGCCCTCTTTCGTAAAGCTGATTGAGTTGGCGTGAGTCCACTCACGACGGCCTTCGAGCGGGCAGATCACTTCGTCCTCGACGTTCAGCTTCTCCCAGATGCGCCACTCGCGGACCGTCTGGCAGTCGGTGTCGATCTCGCGTATCGTGTCGCCTAGCATTCGGATGGGGTCTTCCGAGATCCTGACGCCTCCCCTGACCCGCGCGGAAAGGTCGGCGGGCATAGGCTCCCAGAGTAGGTAGAAGGTGTTGCCGGTCAGCGCGCGCTCGTAGTCGTGGTGCATCCAGGGGTCTTGAATCTCCCAGACCTTTACGCCGTCCCAGTTGAGCTCGACGATGGAGCCGCCCGAACCGCCGAGTCCACGTGTCTCGTCGAAGTTGGGAGGAAGCGGAGTGCGACCAAGCAGGTTGCCGTTGGGGAGCAGAGTCGCGTAGGTCAGCCCCTCGTGGTAGTCCCACCTGTGGCAGACCCGGCCTTGCATATCGATCAGCGCGGCGAACTTGCCGGAGTTCGAGAACACGAGGGAGTATCCCTTGTACGAGAACATCGGCGAGTGGTGGATGAGTCCGACCGGGTGATGTAATGACCAGCCCATGGTTAGTTTCCATACTCTTCAGTCGCTTTTTCAAAGAGCTTCGACTGACCCAATGAAGCTCCCGGTGCGTAGTGGAACCTCGATTCTTGATCGAGTCTGTGAAGCGCCATGGCATGAAATTCCGGCACTATTTCAAAACCAATGAAATGTCGATTTGTGCGCATCGCTGCCACAGCCGTTGTTCCACTCCCGATGAACGGATCAAGAACAGTCTGTTTTTCTTGAGTAGTAAGTTTAATGATGAATTCTATAAGTTGAAGTGGCTTTTGAGCTTCGTGAACTCGTTGTTCATTCTTTTCAAAACCAAATTCCAGTACGTTAGTGGGATTAGCGCCGCGCACCTGACATTCTCCCACGTTGATGGCGCCTACACCATGCTCTAATACATTATCGGCGATTGTACCACCAATTCTATAAGGTTTCACGAACCATGCAATAGGCTCATACATAGGGGCAAGATTTCCAAGTCTCCACCCTTGCCACGTCTCTGCAGCATCTGCTAACCCGCGCCGATTGAAGACTACACTAACTCTCTGCGCTCTATGGTGCGCAGCATCTTTCCTCCACGCTAGAGTATCTTTGAGCAAAAATCCACTATCTTCAAAAGCATTGATAACTCGATGAATCGTGCGACGCGCACCGAATACGAATAGGGACGCACCGCTTTTCAGTTTCGGCAAGACCATCCCAGCCCAGGATCTGCACCAGTCTTCATACTCTTTTCCCATGTTTCTATCTGCCTGCGACCAACCGTTAATTGGTTTGCCTCTCCGTTTGAATCCAGACTTTCCGATCTGAGCGGGAGAGCGGCCTAGCAAGGCTGAATTCGTGTTATTGTGAAGAACGTCCCAATCATCAAGGCTTATACCGTATGGAATGTCAGAAAGGAAAAGCTCTATACTGTCATCGGCTAGCAGCGGAAGATGCTTCCTGCAATCCGAGAGAGTTATTTTGTTAATATAGGCATCGTTCATCGCGTTCATTCTAACCTAGCAGATCATTCTCTGACACAGACTCTACGGCCCGTATTCTATTTTCGATTCTGCGCCACCTGAGAACTTCACGAATCGCTTCTTTGCGAGACAATTTCATAATTCGCTCTCGTTCCCTAGACAGAAAACTGAGCGCCTCATCTCGCACTACTTGAATCGACTCTACGGAAGCTATCTTCTCTTCTTGCCAGATGCCAGATATCCTGTCATCAGCATCCAGAAGTACTCGGTTGACTGTCTGCCAGTAAGCACTGGCGTTTTTGGATGGGTTCATGGCTTCAACGACTTTGAACACATCATGGAGCAATTCGATGGCATTTGAGGGCCCCACCACTTCCGCATATCTAATCAACACGGCAAGATGGGTGTAAGTATAAATGCACACGGATCTCGCTGCAGCTTGCTGGTATATCTGGCTTGTTCGAGAAGGCAACTGATAGACGGGGCAGACTATCATGGCGAACGGCTTACCATGCTTCCAATTGTCCATGGCTTGCACTTTGAAGTCTTTCTGGTTCTTCGCGGTGCGGCTCAAGCGAAAAGCTTTGGCGTCTGCCACGAAGCTGTAATCATCACATACACATTCGACATCGGCAGCGTCAGCCCGTTCCTTCAGGACAGCGCTTGTGAGACCAATTGCTGTATAGGATTCATGAATCACCACGTCGGTGTACTTCGAGTACAACTTCTCTTCGCTGCTGTCGTGACCATACGCTTCAGGTATAGCGCCGCAGAGCCTGAGATGACCGAGCAGTGGAGGGATACCATTTCGTTCGACCTCCTCAGACATCGCCTGCTCCACTCGATCTGAGTCGATACCAAAGTCTCCACTGAGGCGGCTGATCTTCTGGATCCAGCGTGTTCTCCCATCCATGTCCTGCGCTGTGACTACTGTTAAATCAGCCATGAGTTAGTTTCTCTTGCAGTGATGGTCATTGTAGCTCCAGATTGGAGGTACCACCGAGATGATAGTATGCGAACGCTCAATCCTCGAAATGAAACTCACAGTTCTAGGGGCGTGTCTTGGCGGTTGGCCCACTCGCCCATCGAGCCGTCGTAGTTGCGGGACCGGTCATAGCCGAGGAGCCTCAGCGTGAACACTCCGTGCGCCGCACGGATGCCGCCCTGTCAATAGGTGACGACGTTCTTGTCGGGAGTGACTCCCGCCGCTTCGAGCATGGACCGAAGCTCGGACGCGGGCCTGATTGTGCGGTGGCGGTCTTCGGTGATGAAGTTCAGCCACTCAAGGTGAACAGCGCCCGGAACGCGGCCCGCGCGCGCGTTGCCGCGGTCGTTGGAGCCGTCCCACTCGCCATCCGAGCGGACGTCCAGGAAGACGGTGTCGGGGTCTCCGACATGCGCGACTCCGTAGTCTAGGGTGCATATCAAAGAATCGTCAGCCCTTGGGGTGAAGGTCACGTCTCCAGCGTCGGGAGGCCGGTCTATGGAGATCGGCCGGTCCTCGTCCACCCATTTCTTCCATCCGCCGTCAAGCACCTTGACGTTGGTGTGGCCGTAGTAGTTCAGCGCCCACCAGAAGCGGGTCGAGTAGAGGCTGCCGGAGTTGTCGTAGGCGACTACGAGTGTGTCGTCGCCGATGCCCATGTCCTCCATAAGCTCCTTCATAACGTCCGGCTCGGCGACTAGCGGATACTCAACGGGCGCGGCAGCGTATCCGGGGTGCTTGATGTAGTGGTGGACCCGGATGCCGACGGCGTTCTTGACGTGCGCCCGCAGGTACGACTCGAACTCGTCACAGTCCACGACTCGGACGTTGGGGTCGTCGAGATGCTCGGCGAGCCAGTCGGTCGAGGCCAGCAGTTCGGGCCGGGCGTAGGGTTCGTTGGTCATGAGTAGGTCTCCTAATGTCGGTTCACTCTGATATTCTACCAGACTCCCCTATGGCCTAAGCGGGTGGGTATGTGGCAGAATTGCGGCTGTGATGAAGACGCGCTCTTGGAGAATCGTGATACTGGTGTGCCGATATTGAAGTCCGCTGACACAGCTTACCCGCTCGGCGCGGTTCGGGCGCTCGCCCTGCATACTCAGGGACTGGACGCGCCGCTTTCCAGAAGGCCCCGGCCCGGTATCGAGGACGTGTACTCGGCGGTCGAGCGCGTCGCTTGGGTACAGATAGATACGCTGCAGGTCGTCCGGAGGGCGCAGTATCTGACGCTATGGAGTCGGCTCGGTCCATACGACACCGCCGATTTCGACAGGCTGCTTTTCGACGACGGGAGTACATCGCCGGACAACGGGCGTCGGCTGTTCGAGTACTGGACGCACGCGGCCTGCATCATCCCTCTGACGGAGTACCGCTATCTGATGCCGATGATGCACAGGCACGCGAGCGGCGGAGCGGGCTGGCGTCGGACGTGGGTGACGGACCCGGAGAACGCCAAGCTGCTGGAGACGGTTATCGAGCGGATCAAGGTCGAGGGGCCGTCGCGTCCCGCCGACTTTCGCACCGGTCGTAAGAGGCAGGGCACTTGGTGGAACTGGGACGCGGCGAAGGTCGCGCTCGAACATCTCTATAACGTGGGCGAGTTGGCTATCTCCAATCGGGTCAACTTCCAGCGCGTGTACGACGTCCGGGACAGGGTACTTCCCGACTGGGTCGATAGGTCGGAACCGACTGAGGAGGAGGCGTACATGCGCCTGCTCGATCTGTCGCTGAAGGCACTGGGCGCGTGTACTCCGGCACAGGTCGGGGACTACTTTCACATGAAGCGCACCGAGTCCAAGCCTTTCATCGACGCGCTCATCGCGGACGGGACGTTCGTCACGATTGAGGCACAGGTCGTGGACCGCAGCGCTCAGGAGCTTTTGGTTCATCGGGACAACGCGCCGCTGCTGGAGCGGGCGGCTGACGGCGATCTGAAGCCGCGACGGACAACGTTCTTGAGTCCGTTCGACAGCCTCTTCTGGGCGAAGGACCGCGACGTGGACTTTTGGAAGTTCAATCAAATACTCGAATGTTACAAGCGGGCGCCGGACCGGATATGGGGCTACTTCTGCCTGCCGATACTGGATCGGGACCGTCTGGTTGGGCGATTCGATCCAAAGATGGAGCGCAAGACGGGCGTCCTTCGCATCAAGAAGTTGTACTTGGAGCCCGGCGTGAGGCCGAGCGCGCGGCTGGCGTCTTCGGTCGCCCGAGCCATGCGCGACTTTATGAAGTTCCATGAGGCTGATGACCTTGTGATAGAGCACAGCGACCCGCCCGAGTTTGGCGAGAAGTTGCTGGCCGCGATGTGAAGATGTTTCGCCTATGATGAACCCTGACCTTCCTCCCAAGCAGCCAACCATGATACTCACCGCCGAGCGGGCGCGTCGGATGCCCGAACCGGCGGTTCCTCCCGGCTACGAGCTTCGCGGCTTTCGGTTCGGGGACGAGGACTCGTGTGTCGAGGCGATCAAGACCGGCGAGTTCCAAAGTCACTGGGACCGCGCCCGATTCGACGAATTCATCCGGGGTCCGGAGAGAATGGAAGGGTCAAGAGTGGTCGTCAAGGACGGGCAGGTTGTGGCGGCGACGTTCGCGTCGGTCTCTGAGGAGAATCCTGACATGGGCGTGGTGGACTACGTCGTTTGCAGGCCGGAGCATCGCGGACTAGGACTCGGCAGGGCCGTATGCACCGAGGTCGTTCGGTACCTCGTGGCGAAAGGGTACGAGAAGGCGCTGCTGGGCACCGACGATTGGCGTCTGCCGGCGATTGGGCTGTATCTGTCGATGGGGTTCGAGCCGCGCATGGACCGCGAGGACATGCCCGCACGTTGGGAGCGGATCAGGTCGAGGCTGGCAGCCTCGTCGTCATAGACGGCTTCGCCGATGTAACCCTTATGCTCCAACATCAGTCCACTCCAATTCGTTCGATAAACTTGAGTGTGTCACGGTTTGTACCTCCTGTTCTCACAGCCCCTACGCCAAGGCGTTGTGGCCGGTTAGGTCGCGGCCTATGACTAGGGTGTGGATGTCGTGGGTTCCCTCGTAGGTGTCGACGGTCTCTAGGTTGAGCATGTGGCGGATCGATGGGTGTTCGAGGACGATGCCGGAGCCGCCTAGGATCTCGCGGGCGGAGCGGGCGGCGTTGAGGGCGCCGCGGGCGTTTTCGCGCTTGGCTAGGGAGACTTGGGCGAAGTTCATCTTGCCCTCGTCCTTCAAGACGCCCAGCCTCCACGCGAGCATCAGGCCGCGAGTGTGGTCTGAGACGATGTTCACGAGCTTGTCCTGAACTAGCTGGCGTGAGGCTATGGGCTGTCCGAAGGTGCTTCGGGACATGGCGAAATCGAGGGCGTCCTGATACACCGCCTCGGTCGCGCCGAGCACGCCCCAGATGATGCCGTAGCGAGCCTGGGTCAGGCAGGAGAGCGGCCCGCGCAGACCTTCGACGCCGGGCAGCATGGCGGTCGCCGGGACTCGGCAGTCTTCCATCACAAGCTCGCTGGTGACCGAGGCGCGCATACTCATCTTGCTCTTGATGCGGTTGGCGGTGAAGCCTGGGGTGTCGGTCGGAACGAGGAAGCCGCGGACGACGCCGTCATCGTCGGCGGCCCAGATTAGGGCGACGTCGGCGATGCTGCCGTTGGTGATCCACATCTTGGCGCCGTTGAGGACGTAGCTCTCGCCGTCCTTTCTCGCGCCGGTCCGCATTGCGCCGGGGTCGGAACCGCCCTCGTGCTCGGTGAGTCCGAAGCAGCCGATCATCTCGCCGGTGGCGAGCTTTGGCAGATACTCGCGCCGTTGCTCGTCCGAGCCGTAGGACAAGATCGGATACATGACGAGCGCGCTCTGCACGCCGGCGAAGCTGCGGAGGCCGGAGTCGATGCGCTCAAGTTCGTACATGATGAGGCCGTAGCACAGGTTGTTGACGCCGGCCGTGCCGTAGTCGGTCTTGAGGTTCGCGCCGAAGTAGCCCATCTCCCCCATCTTGGGGATGAGGCGCATCGGGAACTCGCCGCGCTCCCAGTAGTCGGCGATGTCGGGGGCGGCCTCTCGTTCCAGGAACCGGCGCGCGGACGCCTGCACCTGTCTTTCATCGTCTCCGAGCATGTCGAGTACGTTGTAGTAGTCCAGCATGGCCTTTCGCCTGAATGTGTGAATTTAGGTCAGATGATTATAACCTTTTCGGGGCGTGGCGCGGTAGTGTGGGTGGGTCATCGCGGACGTGGTATCATTCAGCGAGTACGGAGGAGGAGTCGTGCAGATTCTCATCGCAGCAATAGTGATCGCGGCGGCGGTCATCGCGGGCGCGGGCGTAGAGACGATAGGCGCTCAGTCGTCGCTTCGCGCGATCGAGGGCACGGTGAGGAACGGCACGGCCGGAGGCGGGGACGTGTCGGGGCAGGCGGTGATGCTGCATCGCGTCGGGGTCAGCAGGATGGAGGACATCTCGACCACTACGGACGAATCGGGAAGGTTCAGGTTCGACGGGATCGAGTACGATCCGGAGCTGAGATACGGCGTGTCGGTCCGCTACCAGGACGCGATCTATGGGACAGACTTGGATCTCTCCGGCGGCTCGCCCGACCACATCGAGTTGACGGTTTACGACGCGACGCACGACGATACGATAATCTCAGCAGCGTCCGCGTCGCTTCTGCTGGCGTCGGCGGACGGCTCGGACCAGACGGTTGGCGCGCTGGAGATCGTCAGGCTGGCGAATCGCTCGGACATGGCCTACGTTCCGGGGTCTGGCGTCATGGAGTTGCTGAGGTTCGGACTTCCGCCGGGGGCGACGGATCTCACTATGGATACGTTCTTGATAGGGGCGGACTACGTTCAGGTGGATAGGGGCTTCGCGCTTTTGGCGAGCGTTCCGCCCGGCGAGCACGAGGTGATGTTCTCTTACAGGTTCCCATACGAGTCGGAGCGGTTCTTACTGAGCAAGACTTACCGATACGGGGCGGAAAAGCTGCGAATCCTCGCGCCTGAGGAGGTGGTTTCGATTTCGAGCGAGACGCTGGGGCCGCCGGAGCCTGTACAGATTGGGGAGCGTCAGTACCAGGTGATCGAGGTCGAGGGTTTGGAGCGCGGGGCGGCTGTCTCGTTGAACTTGGATGGCCTTCCGATGACGACAGCGGGGCAGCGGATCGGCGGGAGTTTCAAGGGCATACGCTTCGAGTATGCCGCGCCGGCGGCCTTGGTTCTGCTGATGGCCGCGCTGCTGGGATATGGAGCGGCGCGGAGGTCGAATGTTGGAGGTAAAGACCGCCTGAAGTGACCAAATAGGGGCGATTCACGAATCGCCCCTACGTGTAGGTAGTGGGTTAGTTGACTGAGGCTAAGGTTGCCGACCTGCTCACTTCCAATTCTCTGGTGCCTATCGAGTTGTTGGACGGACCCGACGGGAGTAGGGCGTTGATGCGGTCGAACATGGACGCGGCGTTTTCGACGGTCGTCTCATTTATTTCGCCGCGCAGCATGGCGTGATTCTGGAGAAGGTAGGCGGCGGGCTTGTATGAGTCGAAGTGTCCGTCGGCTATGCCGTTCTCCTCGAAGTAGGCCTTGACTCTCTCGGCGATTCGCGGGTTGCTGCTGGAGATCGACCTGAGAGTGACCTTCTGGCTCAAGTCGTGGCTGTAAGCCTCGTTGACCAGCTTGAGGTAGAAGCCCGGATCGAGAAGGTCTTCGATGTCGGCGTCTCTTATTCGGGTGACTTCGACCCATCTCACAGGATTGCGCTGGCCTGAGACCATAGCCTTGTTGATCTCTTCGACGTCGCGACGATTGGTTGGGGTTACGTCCATGAGTACGGCGAGGCTGGTGTAGTTTTCCCCCAGAAGCGATATGAACGCTGGGAGGTTCTCGGCGTTGCCGACCGGGATCACGACCCATCGGGGGTCGAGCTTGGAGCGGCGCTCCGAGGCGCAGATCTCCCCCAGCACTTGGAGGTAGATCATGTCGGCGGCCGAGTTGACCAGCAGACAGTGGGGAGCTAGGAACAGGGTCTGGGCAAGCTGGTTGCCCAGCGCCATCTGAAGCGGGAACACGGTCTCCTGGTTGTTCTGGAGCACGTCGGCGCTTACCACCGTGCCCATGTTGTCCATGTCCTCGACGGTTCGGACGCTCTTGAGGTTGTTGAGGTCGATCATGAACGGCGAGTGGGTCGTGTAAATGACCTGGTACCTGGGGGCCAAGCGGAGGTCTATGAATCTGAGGAAGTCGTGCTGGGCGAGGGCGTGAAGGTTCAGCCCCGGCTCGTCGAGCAGCAGGATCATGTCCCGTTCCTGCTCCTCTTCGATCTTGGAGAAGTACACCAGGAAGCTGAAGAACCAGACGAAGCCCTTGGAGCGTTCGTCGAATGGTACGGAGACCCGGTGCCTGTCGTTCCAGATTCGGACGTGAAGAATCGCGCCGCTGTTGAGCGGAGGCGGATCGTGGGGACTTGCGGCGGAGAGGTCGAACTGGACCCTTAGCTGCCTGTTCTGCTTCCAGAACTCGAATATCTCGTCGCTGATGCCGATGGAGGCGGACTCCAATTCGGCTTTGAGGTACTCGTACTGCGTCTCCTGTTCGAGGTCGTCGAGGTCGGCGCCCACAAGAGACAGCAGCGCAAGGAAGGTCCTGTCCGCGTCGTCTATGTCGTCGGGGTTGTGCCGGCGTTCCTTGATGTCCTGAATGGAGATGCTGCCGCGCATCGCGCTGTAGTTGTCGAAGTACACGAATACGGGCAGTTTCTTCTCGAGGTGCTCCAAGACGATCTGCTGACGGAGGTCGTTATCGAACTTTTCCGGCAGGTCGTCCAGCAGAGTGAGCACGGCGGGCGGCTTGACGTCTAGGGACTGGAGGCGCGAGTAGAGGTCCTGCCATTCGTCGACGTCCGAGACGTACTGCCTGATCTCGTGGGGAAGGCCGGCGCTGTCGGCGATGTGCCTGATGGCGGCCTTTTCGTCTATGTCGATCTCCCAGAACCTCTGGTTCTTGTAGTTCTTGGTGGCGACGACGGTTGAAGACCTCAGCACGCCGTGTCCGAACTTGCCCTCGATTTCGTCCATCTCTTCGTCGGACAGTTCGAACTCGGCGGCGACGACCTGTGCGGGTTCTTGCTCGTGGCGCCGCCTGTATCGGACATATCCCTTGCGGGGATAGTCGCGCAGGTCGAAGTTCCCTCCGGCGCCGCCTTCGGGATTCAGGCGTCTCAGCGCCTGGAGGAAGGCGGTCTTGCCGGACTCGTTCTTGCCGACGAGGCAGCTAACGTTGTCCAGCGAGACCCATCCAGAGTCATCGACGCTCCGGTAGTTAGTGACTCTTGCTCTGGTCAGTTTCATACCCTACTCCTCAGTCCATTACCAGCCGACTGGTTACATCCGGCAGAGAGTGTTCATATCGCATGACAGCATCTCGACTTTGCGCGCCGGCGTTCGGCAATTCCGCCGAGCGCGAACAATGAGCGCCACTCTCGTCCACCCACCATTCAACGCGCTAACCAGAGACTAATCAAAATCCCCCATCAATTTCAAGCACATGTTAGACCTCGTTTTGAAACTGTCCAAGACTTTGTAAGGTCATTCGGGCCGGAGTTTGGGCGCTGCGCCTCTGCTTGAATGACGCCGCGAGGCGGCGGATTCGGGATATGGATATTCGCAGGCCGATGGGCTAGATCAGGCTGTATCCGGACCCCTGCCTGTCGGCGCCCGTACCTCCGGCTTCATCGATCCAGCCGTACTCCTTGAGGATAACCTGGCTGTACGTGACGCGGCCGGTGACCTTGTCGAGAGGCTCTGAGGCAAGGAGCAGCGCGGACTTGGCCATCAACTCCGGATGCTCGCCTCTGGGGTCGTCTATTCCGGTGACGAGGTTGTGGAACATGGTTCCCGGTGTCGGGACGACCTGCGAGGGCGAAAGCGCGGTGACGGAGACGCCGAATTGGTACACCTCTTGGGCGAGGCCCTGTGTGAAGCGTTCGAGCGCGGCCTTTTCGGCGCCGTAGCATGTGCCGCCGGAGTTGGGCGGCGCGTCGGGATATGGACCGCGGCCCGGCCCGATGGCCGCGCCGGAGGATATGTTGACGATGCTGCCCCCGCCCTTCTCGATCATGTCCGGGAGGGCGAGTTGGCTGAGAATGAACGGGGCGTGGAAGTTGACGGCCCAGGATCTCATCCACCTCCTTAAAGGATAGTCTTTGACGGGGATGAAGTATGTCAGGGCGGCGTTGTTGACGAGGACGTCCACGCCGCCGTAGGCGTCTCGCGCCTCGTCCAGAAGCCGCTCGCAGTCTTCGGGCAGCGATATGTTGACGGATGACGGGGTCGCCTCTCCGCCGGCCTCGCGAATGTCGGCCACGGTCTTTTCGAGGGAACCTTCGAGGATGTGGTCTCCCTCTTTGAGGGTCCTCGCGGCGGCGACGACCTTGCCGCCCTCGGCGGCGAACAGCCTCGCTATCTCCGCGCCGATTCCGCGGCTCGCGCCGGTGATGACGCACACCTTGTCGTCCAGTCTGCCCATCGTCGCACCTCCTGAATGTTCATGGTCAGAGCGGGCTCATTATAGCAGGGGACGGTTGGGCGTGAGTGGGTAGTGGGTAGTGGATGGTTTTTAGTTTTGGGTTGGGATTAGGGAGGATCAAGGCCATTGTGGTCAGGGGCGTCTTGGTCTTCGGAGTGTGATGGGTACATCCGGGCGAGTTTCTTGCGCCGACGTTCTTCGATGGCGGGCCATGCCTTCTGTCGTTCGAGCGTCAACTCGATACCTGCCCAGAACTTTTCGGACGCTTCTTCGAGGTAGGGGGTCGGATCGAACCACTTGGGTATCTCAGGCACAGTAATAGGCGGGCCGAGGTTGTCATAGTCAGGGGTAAGTATGCCCTCGTCCTTCATGCGCTGGACCTCGGCGCGGGCCTTGGCCAGGTCTTCGGGGTCGACGCGTCTCTTACTCCTGCGACTCCAGTAATCCGCGGCCCTCTGCTCGGGCGTGGGCTGCGATGGGGCAGCGTCGAGAGCGGCGGTTGTTCCGGCGCCGCGGTCTATGAGTATTTGGGCTGCCTGTCTGCGGTGGTAGGCGGTGACCCTCGGACGGGTTTCGGTTGGGTCGTCCGCGTCGGCGTAGGCTATTTCCTCGAGGACGTCTATGAGGGTGTCGGCGTCGTTGGTGATGGCGATGACGTGTTCTTGGACAATAGATTGGATAGGGGATTGCGGCGAGTGGTTAGGGGATTGTGGCGAGTGGTTAGTGGGGGCCGGGCCTAGGGAGTCGTCTAGGGCGTTTTTGATTTGGGTTACGGGCCTGGGGCTTTGGGCGTGGGGGGTGGGAGTGTCTGAACTGTGATTTTTGTGATTATTGGATTCCGCTGATTCGGGGCCGTTGTCCAGGGGCTGCCTGGAGCATTTGCCGTAGCCTCTGTCCAAGAGGATACGCGAGGCGGAGATGCGGTCGTTGGTGGTGGCGTCGTAGTCTCCCTGAGCGATGTCGTGCAGGAGGTCTAGCAGGTCGCGCGTGTCGTTGGATCTCACGCGGATCTTTTGGGCGAGACGTTGCGCCGGTGTCTGTTGGGTTGTGGTAGTCATGAGTTTTTGGTTTTTAGTTTTTAGTGGTTAGTGGGTTGTGGACAGTTGTTTCCATGAATGATAGTGGACATTTGAGCGGTTGTCAAGGGGGTTGTAGTGGTTAGTGAATAGTGGATAGTTTTTGGTTTTTTGTGGCGCTATCCACGAAGGACACGAAGGGGCGCTAAGGGTTGTCTGAACTGTGATTTTTGTGATTATGGGATGGGCAGGATTGGGAGGTTGTCTGAAGCAGGATTTTCGGGATTATGGGATGGACAGGATTGGGTTCGGGGATTTTGGATTCCTCGCTGCGCTCGGAATGACAGAGGGGGGTTATCCACGAAGGGCGCGAAGGGCGCGAAGGGTTGTTTGAACTGTGATTTTTGTGATTTTGGGGTGGACAGGATTGGGGTTATGCGCGGGTGGGGGTAATTGCCGATGCGGGCTTGATAGGGTACATTTGCCCAAATCAGAGTTTGGAGGTCTGAGACGTGACTGAGAGAGAAGCGCCGACGAAAGAGCAGATAGTGTCTTATCTCAGAGACAAGCGGAATTGGGGCAGGTGGGGGGACAGGGGATCGGCGGGGGCGATCAATCTGATAACCGCCGAGAAGCGGCTGGAGGCGGTGGGGCTGGTCAGGTCTGGCCGCACGGTCTCGCTGAGCCGGGAACTTCCGGTGGAGCCCAGGATCGAGAATCCGAGGCCGGCGCAGCACTACATGACTGTGTTGGACCGTCCTCCGGGCGGCGGGGCGGCCATGGACTATTACGGCGTCTTCTACCATGGCACGGCGACGACGCACATCGACGCGCTGTGCCACGTCTGGGACGAGGAGGGCATGTGGGACGGGAAATCGCCGGACGAGGCGCTGACTTTCTCGGGCGGCACATACGGCACGGTGGATGAGTGGAGCGACGGCATCCTGACTCGCGGAGCGCTGCTGGACGTTCCCAGACACCGGGGGAAGCCCTACGTCACGATGGATGAGCCTGTACACGGGGGCGAGCTTGAGGAGATCGCGGCGGCGCAGGGCGTGGAGATCAGGTCCGGAGACGCGGTGATGGTTTACAGCGGCCGGGAGGCATACGCCGCCGATCACGGAGGCAACTGGGGCGGCGGAGAGTCGAGGCCGGGGCTGCACGCCTCGTGCCTGATGTTCGTCAGGGACAACGACATCTCAATTCTGGGCTGGGACATGATGGACGCCGCGCCAAATGAGTACGATATGCCGTGGAGCGTTCACGGCGTGATCTTCGCCTATGGCGTGGCGCTGCTGGACAATTCGCTGCTCCAGCCGCTGGCGGAGGCTTGCGCGGAGGAGGGTCGGCATGAGTTCATGCTGACGATCAACCCGCTGAACGTGGTCGGGGGGACGGGGTCGCCGGTGAATCCGATAGCGGTGTTTTGATGGGGGCGAATCACGGAATAGCTACGCTCGGCAGGAACCGCAAGCTGGTAGTGTTCCTGGCGTTGGCGGCGCTGGCCGCCGCTCTGTTGGCGTCGGACGCATCCGCGCAGGCTCCGCCGCCGTTCCCATTCGTCTATAAGGGGACGGCGACTACCGTTGACGGAGCGCCGGTCCCGGACGGCCTGCTGATCTTCGCCATAATCGACGACTACCAGTCGGTGCCGGTGGCCGTCCAAGACGGGCGATACCGAGACCTTCACCTTGACTGTTAGGATAAGATTGTATTCAAATGTGCTCCGAGCAGACCGCCACAAGGGGTTTCTATGCAACCTCAGGACAAGATGAGATTCGAGCTAGAGTTGACCCTAAAGGGCGCAACCGACGAACAGTTGCTGAAATATATGGTTGATACTTCACGGCAACTCGGTAGAGATACCTTGACCATGGAGGAATACAACAGACACGGCGTAGGGCACTCTACGACATTCGTACGAAGATTCGGGTCATGGCCGAAGGCTCTTGAACTTGCCGGCCTGGAACCGAGCAGGTCAAAAATTGGGATTACAGATGAAGAACTTTTCGACAACCTAAAGGAAGTATGGGTTTCGCTCGGGCGACAGCCTCGATACGGAGAAGTCAGGACCCCTGTGTCTCGCTACTCTGCCGGTACTTACGAAAACCGATTTGGATCATGGCAAAATGCTTTGCGTTGCTTTGTGGATTGGGTCAACGCAGAGTCAGATTCAGAGACACCTGCTAGCGATGCACTTGTGTGGCCAAGAACACCAGACCAGCAAACGGAAACCCCGTCGGTCCGTCGAACGAACCGGCAGCCTACTGAACGCCAACGTTTCAGAATTCTATTGCTCGATGGCTTCAGGTGTACCTCATGCGGCGCATCGCCTCTGTCGGATCGAGGTACTGAACTTCACGTAGATCATGTTGTTCCCTGGTCCAAGGGTGGTGAGACAGAAGATCACAACCTGACGACGAAGTGTAAGAAGTGCAACCTTGGTAAAGGGAACATGTTTGAGGACCGCTAAACTGCAATTCTGAAATTGATTGGCAGTTCAGTGTGGCAAGAGAAGTGCTGAAATCTACAGGTGCGGTGTGTTGTGCGCGGGAGAAGGTGACATTGCGGAATTATGTATCTGATGGCACACTCGGCCAGATAAAGAGTTCTAGCGCAGAGGGGTATCAACCCTAGACAGCTTGACACTTACTACGTGACCAACCGACGGGCGGTGCGAATGTACCGATTCGGCTGGCTGGAAACGACGGAGATACCGGTCAACGCGATCAACTCGATTTCGCAGACCAGGTCTCTGCTGGAGACGCTCACGGGACGGGGGAGCGTCTTGGTCGCCAGCGGCATCGGGTCACATCACAAGGTACTGATGGAAGAGATAGACAATCCCGGGCCGGTGGCTGATACGGTCCGCCGCCTGGCGCAGTAGGGGGATGCTGTGTCCGATTGGTAGGTGGATGGGTATTCACCCTCACCCCAGCCCTCTCCCTCAAGGGAGAGGGGGTATATTGCTGGTAGTCGTACCTACTAAAGTGACACAGGATCCAGCAGAGGGGTCGGGTTTTCTTTGGGCGCGCGGTTGGCTGTACAATGAGGGACTATGCGACAAGATGCGGACGGAAATGTTTCCTCACCGGCGGCGCCGGCAATAGAGGCGGAGAAGCTGGTCAAGCGTTTCGGCGACCTGGTGGCCGTGGATGGGGTGGACTTCGAGATTCAGCCGGGCGAGCGTTTCGGCTTTCTGGGGCCGAACGGCGCGGGCAAGACCTCGACGATGAAGATGATAGCGTGCGTCTCGCCGGTGACCTCGGGACGGCTGACGGTGTTCGGGATGGACGTCGGCAGCCGGAGCAAAGAGATCAAGGCGCGCATCGGGGTCGTGTCGCAGTCGGACAGCCTCGACCCGGACCTCAGCGTGCTTCAGAACCTGATGTCCCACGCGCGGTACTTCGATCTGCCCAAGTCGGTCGCCGAGCGGAGAGCGTTGGAGGGTCTGGAGTTGTTCCAGCTTCGGGACAAGGCTGAGAACCGTCCTGGCGAGCTTTCGGGCGGCATGAGGCGCAGGCTGCTCATCGTAAGGGCGCTGATAAACGAACCCAGAATGCTGGTCTTGGACGAGCCGACGACTGGCCTCGATCCGCAGGCGCGGCTGCTGGTGTGGGACAAGCTCAGCCTGCTGAAGTCGCAGGGCATAACGATGCTGCTGACGACGCACTACATGGACGAGGCATCCTACCTGTGCGACCGTCTCGTGATGATGGACCACGGGGTGATACTCGACCAGGGGACGCCGGACGAGTTGGTCCGTAGGCTCGTGGGCGACCTCGTGATCGAGGTGCGGGTCAGACACGATGAGAAGCGCGGAATCATGGATGCTCTGGCATCGTCCGGCATAGAGGCGCGAATAGAGGACCGCGCGGACTCGCTGCTGTTGTACCCCGTAAACGGCGTTCTTTCCATAGACGACCTGGGCCTGGATCTCGACCGGTTCCAGGTGACTCGACGACACGGCAATCTCGAAGACGCCTTCCTCCAACTCACGGGCAGGGGGCTGAGGGAGGACCTGTGACTGTCTCCGCGGTGATAGGCCCCGCGATCCGCCGCGCCCACGTCTGGGGCGGATTCAGGCTTTGGCAGCGCAATTTTGACGTCTCGATGCGCGCGTGGAAGCAGGAGTTGGGCGGACTCTTCATCGAGCCGTTCATCCTGCTGGTGGCCATGGGCTTTGGACTGGGGGCCTACGTGGGCGAGATCGGGGAGCTGTCCTACGCCGAGTTCATCGCGCCCGGCATAATCGCGAGCTACGCCATGTTCCACGCCTCGCAGGACGCGACGTGGGGGGCATACCTGAGAATGGAGAGCCACCACATCTACGAGGCGATGCTGTTCACTCCGATGGAGCCGGCGGACATCGTGGTTGGCGAGGTGATGTGGGGCGCGACGAAAGGGGCGGTCTCGGCGTGCGCGGTGCTTATCGCGGCGGCGATCTTCGGGCTGATCCAGTCGCCGCTTGCGCTGCTGACTATTCCGGTCGCATTCCTGATCGGCCTCGCCTTCGCGAGCATGTCCATGGTACTCACTTCGACGGCTCCGACGATCGGGGCTATGAGCAACTTCCTCACCCTGTTCATCCTGCCGATGTTCTACGTCAGCGGGACGTTCTTCCCGCTGGACAACCTGCCGGACCTGGTGCAGAAGGCGGCGTGGGCGCTGCCGCTGACGCCCGCCGCGGCGCTGGTCAGGGGTCTGGTGACGGAAGACCTCTCGATTTGGATGCTCGCCTGGACCGCCGAACTCGTCGCATACACGGTCATCCCGTTATACCTGGCTTCATATTTCATGAAGAAGAGGCTGATCAAGTAGGTCGGCGCGATTGCGTCATGGCGCGGCAGGCTCTGATATACTCACACCGAAACCGAGATCCGACGTCTCAAGGAACAGCTCAGCAGATTGCAGCAACAGGAATAGTTCTATGGTACTCGACTCAGGAGCGGAGATCTATCGCGGACTTGGCGCCACGCCCGTCATCGCGGCGTCGGGAACCACCACAATGTACGGCGGGAGCAAGCTCAGGCCGGAGGTGGCCGACGTCATGCTGAAGGCGTCCAGGACCCTGGTGAACCTGGACGACCTGAACGCAGCGGCTGGCAGGGTCATCGCCGAGATCACCGGCGCGGAGGCCGGTCTGGTCACATCCGGGGCCGCCGGCGGACTTGTCCTCCAGTCTGCGGCGGTCATGGCGGGGAAAGACCCGGCAGTGATGGCGCGGCTTCCCAACGCGGAGGGCCTGAAGAACGAGATCGTCATGCACAAGAGCCACAGGTTCCCTTATGACCAGTGCTACACGTCCACCGGGGCGAAGATCGTGGAGATCGGCGACGGGCGCCGCTGCCAGCCTTGGGAGCTTGAGGCCGCCATCAACGAGAACACCGCGGCGGTCGGGTACCTATTCTCGGGATTCCTCACCAGGCGCGCGATTCCGTTGGAGCAGGTGGTAGAGATCGCCCACGCGCGCGGCGTGCCCGTAATCGTCGATGCCGCCTCGTATCTGCCGCCGAGGGCGAACCTCCGCCGGTTCATCGACGCCGGAGCGGACATGGTGCAGTTCTCGGGCGGGAAGGCGGTGCGCGGTCCGCAGGGCACGGGCATCCTGGCCGGACGGGCAGACCTCATCGAGGCAGCTTACGCCAACGCCAGCCCGCACCAGTTCATCGGGCGCGGCATGAAGGTTGCCAAGGAGGAGATCGTCGGACTGGTCGAAGCGCTGCGCATCTTCGCCAACGAAGACGAGCAGGCCGAGACCCGCCGCCTGGCGGAGATGTGCCAGCAGATCGTGGATGCGCTGATCGAGGCGCCCGGCCTTGAGGTGTCGGTCATGCACGACGAATGGGACTACCTGACGCCGTATGCGGTCATGCGGTTCACGCGCGACTGGAGAGGCCCTTCCCGGGACGATGTTAGAGACGGGATGGCCGCGGGCGACCCGCCGATATACATGCACGACATCTACAACCCGGACGAGCTCGCGGTGGACCCCTTCAACCTCGACGAACGCGAGCTTGAGATAGTGATTCGGCGGTTGCGGGAGGAGTTGTTGGGGGGATAGGGGGCCGTGTTGCCTGCCCTACCCGTCTGACCTCATTTCAATACCCCGGTACACCAAGGAGAGCGTGCCATGAAATATGACTACATCATCATCGGAGCGGGGTCTGCCGGGGCTATTTTGGCGACTCGGTTGACTGAAGACCCCTCAAAGTCCGTACTGCTGCTCGAAGCCGGCGCAGACTTCGCCAACGTAGAAGACCTGCCCGACGAAATCCGCCACGCGTATCCCACCGGCGACGACGTCGACACCAGCATAATATCCAGCGTCCACAACTGGCAGTTCACCGGGCGTCCGACTCCGGAGGCCGAACCCATGAGGGTCCCGCGCGGGAAGGTAACCGGCGGCTCCTCCGCCATAAACGGGACGACTCTTCTGAGAGGGGCACCGGAGGACTATGACACCTGGGAGTCCTTGGGAAATGAGGGATGGAGATACGAGGACTGCCTCCCATTCTTCCGAAAGCTGGAGACCGACACCAACTACTCGGACGACTTTCACGGCACCGAGGGCCCCATTATCTGCCGCAGGTTCCAGCCGGATACCTGGCGGGAGGCCCCGAATGCGTTTTACCAGTCGTGCCGGGACTACGGGTTCGAGGACTGCCCCGACCACAACAACCCCGACTCCACAGGCGTTGGACCGATGCCGTTCAACAATGTCAACGGGCTTCGCTTGAGCACGAACCTCGCCTACCTCGGCCTGTCCCGCCACAGGCTGAATCTGACCATACGCCCCAACTGCATGGTCCAACGGATCGAGTTCGATGGCAGCCGCGCCACCGGCGTTGTGGTCGAGAGCGGCGGTGAGACGTTCACCGTCGAGGGCGAGGAGATCGTCCTGAGCGCAGGGGCTATCGGCTCTCCCCAGATCCTCTTGCTCTCCGGCGTCGGACCGTCCGGTCACCTCAAAGACATGGGCATTCCGGTCGTTAGGGACCTGCCCGGCGTCGGACAAAACCTCAGGGACCATCCCATCGTGCCGGTCACCTGGAAGAGTAAGCCTGAGCACAAGATAGACTATGCAGGCCCCTTGGCTGAAGTTGGGCTCCGATTCACGGCCACCGGATCCGACCTGAGAAACGACATGATAGTTTACATGTTCCACTTCGCTACCGACAGAGGGCTCGGTAGCGAAGAAGGCACGACACCTATAGGTGTCCAGATGATCATCGCGCTGAACCTCGCGATCGGATCGGGCGAGCTCAAGCTGCAATCTACAGACCCGAACGTCCAGCCCCTCCTCGACTACAACTACTTCACCGAGGAGTTTGACCGCGAGCGCGTGCGCGAGGCCGTGCGAATCTGCTCCAAGCTCGGTGAGCACGAGGCGTGGAACAGCATCATCGAGTCCCGGATCGAGCCGCCGGACGAAGCGCTCGAGTCTGACGACGCCCTTGACGGCTGGATGAGGCGCAAGGCCACCACGGCTCACCACATCTCCGGCACAGCCAAGATGGGCCCTGCATCCGACCCCATGGCCGTCGTCGACAAGGATGGCAAGGTACACGGACTGGAAGGTCTGAGAGTTGCCGACGCCTCCATCATGCCGGATTGCGTTCGCGCCAACATTAACGCCACCGTCATGATGATTGGAGAGAAGATCGCCGAGGCCGTCAAGCTGGGGCGATAAGCCAAATCCGACGGCTGGCGATGGTATTACGGCGCGGGCGGTTCACGAACCGCCTCTACGGACGGCGGCGGGTTTTCACTTGGCCGTGAATCTGTCTCCTACAACTCCATCGGCTTGAACATGCAGCCCTCGACAAATATGTCGAAGAAGTCCGGCGTGGTCTCCAACTCAACGTGTTCGACTCTAGCCGCAAGTTCCTCGATTCGAGAGCGCATCTTACCGGACACCAGCATTATAGTCGCTCCCTCAAGCGCGGCGTTGCCAACTTTCATGATTCTCTTGGGCGGCACGTTGGCGATGAACCCAACCGCGAGCGCGTTGTCAACGTCCACGTAGTTGGCGAACCCGCCCGCGAGATACAGCTTGGAGACGCTATCTATCGGCATCCCGTAGCTTCGCAGAACGATGAACTGCCCTGAGTAGTTAGCCGACTTGGCCTGCGCCAGCGCGGAGATGTCCGCGCGGGACAGGGACATCCTCTGCTCAGGAGCGAACATGAACTCCCCGCCGCCGTTCCTGAACGCGCCCAACTCGTTCATTATGTCGTTGCGACGCAACTCAGCCAGCAGATCGACAAGACCGGAGCCGCAAATACCCTGAGCCGGAGCGTCGCCGATCGTGGCGCACGTGACCGTCCCGTTCTCGATTCGGACCGACTCCACCGCGCCGCCGTAGCCGGGCATTCCGTAGGTAATCTGCCCGCCCTCGAACGCCGGTCCCGCCGGACACGAGGCCGCCATCAACCTGTCCCTGTTGCCGACCACAACCTCCGTGTTGGTGCCAACGTCCACCAGCATAACAACGTCCTCCGCCTCGTCTATGCCGACGGCCAGCATGTCGGCGGCGACATCCGCGCCGACGTGACTCCCGATCAGCGGCCCGCCATAAACACGAGCTTCAGGAAACACGCGCAGCCCCATCTCGCGCGCGGTCGAGCGCAGCGCGGTGGTCTTACGGGTCCCGTCCCGCATCTCCGCCTCGGTTATCGACCGGTACGGCTTCTCGCCTATGGGCTGAACGTCCAGACCAAAGAAGATGTCGCGCATGGTAGAGTTGCCGACTATGGCTGCCTCGTAGATGTCGCGGCGGTGGAATCCTAAGTTCCGCGCCATGTCTCCGATCTCGAAGTTGATCGCCGACAGCATCACCTGGCGCAGTTCGCCGCGATACTCGCCGCCGTCGTAGGAGATACGGTGCATTATGTCGCTGCCGCCGAACCGCTGCGGATTCTCGAAAGAGGCGGTGTGCAGCGCTTCGGAGGACTCCAGATCGACGAGGTTCATGACGACCGTCGTCGTGCCGATGTCCACCGCGAGGCCGTAGATTCTGCCCCGATAGGGGCCCATCCGCTCGTCCAGATAGAAGACATCATCACCCCGCCGCGTCGTGAGCGGGTCCGGCTCGACCTCCCTATGCACCGAGTGTGTGAGAATCCGGGGCTGCCGGCGAAGGACGGCGAACTCCACATCCGCATCGACATTCATCACCTCGGCCTGGCACGCCAAGCGATAGTTGTCCCTCAGAAAAGCCTCTGGGTCCGTCGGCGGACTCAATCCCTCCATACCGCGCCTGATCTCCACGATGCACTCGTGACACTCGCCCGTCCGCCCGCAAGAGGTGGGCACGCGCACGCTCAGGCTGTCGGCGTAGTCGAAGATGGACTGACCGGGAACGAGGTCTAGGGAGCGGCCTCGATGGTATAGGGGTGACATGGGGGTATTGTATCACTGGGGGAGGGAGCTGGGTTCTATCCTCCCACCCTCACCACCACCCGAAAGCGACGATTCGCGCACGTAGGACGCAGTTCTCGGAACTCAACCACTACACCCGCCTCGATTTGGGCGCCTACTTCGGGCGCTCCTTGGCGATATATCTGTCCAAGCGGTTCTCCGTTTTCGTCGTAGAGGAACCAGGCCGTCGTCGGTAGGCAGGCGCCGCCTGGGACTGTCGGAATGCTCACGACTCGTCGATTCCGCGAATGAAGTCCGACACCCGCTCGCCTATCACCATCGACGTCGCGTTCGTATTCGCCCGGATGCAGTCCGGCATGATCGAGGCGTCGGCGACCCGCAGCCCCTCCAGCCCGTGTACTCGCGCGTACTGATCTACCACCGCCAGCGGGTCCGAGTCCGGCCCCATCTTGCACGTGCTCGAAATGTGGTGGCTAGTGCGAACTGTCCGCATCATCCAGTCGTCCAGCGTGTCGTCCGATACCAGGTCATCGTCCGTCGGATCGAGTCGAGTCTCAATCATGTCCGCGAGCGTCCGGTTCTTCGCCAGTTCCAGACAGATGTGGACCGCCTCGCGTAGCCTGTCACGGTCGAACTCCGTCGCCAGCAGGTTGTAGTCCAAGTATGGCTGGATGCGTGGATCGGTCGCTCTCAACCGCATCTCGCCGGCGGACTCGGCGAGGTAGATCGCCATCGTCATTCCAATTCCCACCGGCTGCCAGTGGCTCTCAGTGTAGTACCAGCTTGGACGCGCCGCCGATACGGGGTGGATCAGCATGTCATTGCGTAGATTGGACCCCTTCGCCGTGTATCTCAAAGTGAACTGGAGTCCCGGCCCGTTCAGGTCGTGCTGGAACCCTTCTATCGTCTTCCACAGGATCTGTACCTGCGGATGGTCGCGCAGATTCTGGCCTACGCCCGGCGAATCGTGGACTACCTTGACACCCATCTCCTCTAGGTGCGCCGCGGGGCCGACACCGGACAGCATCAGCAGGTGCGGAGATCCGATCGCGCCCGCCGATAGAATCACCTCTTCCCCCAAGAGTGTCTTGGACTCGCTATTGACACTCACCTCGACTCCAACGGCCCTAGCTCCATCGAATAGAACGCGATGGGCTAGGGCGTCGGGCAGCACTGCCAGGTTCGGCCTGTCCCGCGCCTGACTCAGGTAGCCGATGTTGGTGCTCCACCGGATGCGGTTGGGGTTGTTGAGCGGGAACGGCCCGACCCCGGTGGAGTCCGGGTCGTTATGGTCGGGGCAGTCGACGAATCCGTACTCGCGGGTCGCCTCGTACCACGCTTGCTGATCCGGCAGCCACTCGTCGGCTTTGAAACGCCTCACGATGGTGGGGCCGTCGATGCCGTGGAAGTCGTCGGAGAAGTCGGTGTCCGACTCCATACGTCGGAAGTAGGGAATCAGCTTCCGGAATCCCCACTCGTCGTTGCCCCACGACGCCCAGTCGTCGTAGTCCTCCGGTACGCCGCGGAGGAATATCTGCGCGTTCACCGCCGAAGACCCTCCTGTCGTCTTGCCCCTGGGCACAATCATCGGCAGACCCTGGTCCGTCGCCTTGGCGACGAAGTGCCAACGATGGTCTGCGCCCAGCGCTTCCGTCGGGTTAACCCCGTGACCATATCCCCACTTCACGTCCGGCGGCAGGTCGTCGAGTTCCCGGAAGTCCGGCCCCGCCTCGATCAGCAGCACGTTTCGCTCGGCGTCCTCGCTCAGACGGCTGGCCAGTATTGCCCCCGCCGAGCCTGCCCCTACGATGATGTGGTCGTAAGTCATGTGGTCGAACTCCCCTTTTTGGCGGTCGTCGCCGGACCGGTCCGCGTGAATCGGGCCGGGAGCCGGCGACCTTACCCCGACGGTCTGTGCGTCAATCCAAGTGTGGGCGAGTTTAGCAGTGGGTATGTGGAGGGTCAATGCCCTTCGCGTGGGGGTTCACTTCAACCCCGGATTCTTGCTACAATTATCAACCGACGGGAACTTAGCTTCAGAGCGCGTTGCTTGGCAGAGCCGCGCCGAAGAATCTTTGAAAGGATTGATTGCCATGGACAGACTCGACGTAAGGATCGTTACCCATCTGCAAGAAGACGGCTCCTCCACCAACGCGGGCATCGCCAGGAAGGTGGGCGTCAGCGAAGAGACCGTGCGACGACGGCTCAAGAGGCTCACCGGTGACGGCTTCGTCAAGGTCGTCGCAGTCCCCAACGCGAAGTTGATGGGCTACGAGACTCAGGTTGTCATTGGACTTCAGGTCGCAGCCGCCCAGGTGGACGAGGTGGCCGAAGCGCTGGCAGAAATGCCGGAGATCACTTGGGTCTCCGTAGTGACCGGCGCCTATGACATCTTCGTATGGGCGACGGTGAAGTCCGCCGACGCACTCAGCGAGTTCCTTAGGGGGCGCGTCGGACAGATCGAGGGCGTTCAAAAGATGGAGACCTTCATAAGCCTCGCGTCGGTCAAGTCCGAGTACGGGCTCAACATGGATGCGGTGACCATCTAGCCCCGCTTCCAGCACGAGAGACAATTGCGAAAGCCCCCTATCCCAAAGGGATAGGGTAGCGCTGTTTGACAGCGCCTTGCGCTTTCCGTAACATGGATTACCTAACCATAGGGGGATCGACTGTTGGTATCGAACGCGCCTACGACGCTTCTTGAGACCATAAGCGTGTACGTTGGGACTCTCAAGAAGGAAGACACCGACCGGACTCACAAAGAGCTTCAGCGATTCGTAACTTGGTGCGGCCCCAACAGGGTCATACGCGACATCACCCCATCCGCAATCGGCGACTATGCCAACAGCGTAGCGGGGTCGGGAACGACTCCCCAGGCTGCCGAAAGGCTCCAGGTGGTCAGAAAGTTCCTGACTTTCGCCCGCAAGAAGCAGATCATAGACGTCAACCTCGCCCAACACGTCCGCGTACGCAGGGCCAAGACCAGGCAGGGAAGGACCGTCCTCCAGGAAGAGGAGCAGATCGAACTCACTGCCGACGGTCACAAGCAACTCGCCGACGAGCTCGGCGCGCTGAAGGCTCAACTGGAGCCGCTGGCCGCCGAGATTCAGAGGGCCGCCGCCGACAAGGATGTCCGCGAAAACGCCCCGCTCGAAGCAGCGCGCGAGGAGAAGGGACGAGTTGACTCCCGCATCCGAGACATCGAGGCCATTCTCAACAGCGCGGTCGTCATCGACGCCAGCGACCCCAGCCGATCACAGACCGTCAAGCTCGGCACTAAGGTAGAAGTGCAGGACACCTCCTCCGGACGCAAGTCCGAGTACATCGTCGTCAGCGCCTCTGAAGCCAAACCGCTCGAACGCAAGATATCCGATGTCTCCCCGCTCGGCAAAGCGCTCCTCGGAAGAGCATCGGGACACGAGGTCGCAGCGGATACGCCCAGGGGCACGATGAAGTACAAGATACTCAGCATCTCCTGAACACCCTTTTACCCCCCAATCTCCGTATGCCGGCGTCCGCTCGCCAAGCCCGGCGTCGTGTATCATATCCACACGCCCCGCTCAATAATCCGACGCTATGGAGAAGCGTATGACTACCCAGGTCAGCGAGTCCGACACACAGGAGATGGTCGAAGACCTCTCCCGACTGGTATCCGGCGAAGTCAGGTTCGACAAGATGACCCGCGCGCTCTACTCCACCGACGCCAGCATCTACGAGATCGAACCCGTCGGCGTCGTTTTGCCGCGCAGCGCCGAAGACGTGATCGCCGTCGTGGAGACCGCCAACAGGTACGGCGTGTCCGTACTGCCCAGGGGCGGCGGCACCAGCCTTGGAGGCCAGACCGTCGGCCACTCCATCGTCATGGACTTCTCCAAATACATGAACGACATCGTCGAGGTCAACGAAGAAGAACAGTGGGTCCGAACTCAACCCGGCATAGTGCTGGACGTGCTGAACCACCGCCTCCTCGACAAGGGCCTGCTGTTCGCGCCGGACCCGTCCACCTCGAACCGCGGAAACGTCGGCGGCGCGCTCGGCAACAACTCATGCGGCGCCCACTCGATCATCTGGGGCAAGACCGTCGATAACGTTCACGACCTGGACGTCGTCCTCTCCGATGGCCGGACCGCCGGATTCGGTCACCTCGACGGCGCCGCTCTCGAATCCAGGATGCGCTCGGAGGGTCTGGCCGGAAACATCTACCGCAAGCTGTTCGAGATCGGCGAGGCCAACCGCGACGAGATAATAGCCCGCTATCCCAAGATCCAGCGCCGCGTATCAGGCTACAACCTCGACGAGTTCGTCGGAGGAATGGGATTCAACATGGCCCGATTCGTCGTCGGCTCGGAGGGCACGCTCGTCACCATCACCGAGGCCAAGCTGAAACTGGTACCGAGGCCAAAGGTCACCGGCCTCGGCGTACTCCACTGCAACGACCTCATCGAGTCTATGGAAGCCACCGTCGCCGCGCTCGACGTGCGCCCGGCCGCCGTCGAGCTTATCGGCTCAATGATCATTCGCCAGGCCAAGTCGAACCTCGCCTACGCCCGGATCACCGACTTCATAGACGGCGACCCCGAAGCCCTTCTTGCCATAGAAATCGTCGGAGACAGCGATGAAGAGGTCCGCTCCAGAATGGACCATCTCGGCAGCGTCTTGGAGAGCCGAAATCTCGGCTACACGTTTCTCAAGCTGATGCGGCCAGAAGACCAAGAGAAGGTCTGGGCAGTCCGCAAGGCCGGCCTCGGACTGATGATGAACGTCCCAGGCGACGCCAAGCCACTGCCGTTCGTCGAAGACTGCGCCGTATCCCCGGAGCATCTGCCCGACTTCGTTCGCAGGTTCGACGATATCGTCACCTCCAACGGCACCAGCGCGGGATACTACGGACACGCCAGCGTCGGCTGCCTACACATCCGACCGCTCATCGACCTGAAAGACCAGGAGGGCGTGGACCGCATGGTGTCCATCGCCGAGGAAGTCAGCGACCTCGTCCTCGAGTACGGCGGCTCCATGAGCGGCGAGCACGGCGACGGACTCGTGCGTAGCTGGTTCAACCGCAAGATGTTCGGCGACCAGCTTTACGGCGCGTTCCGAGACGTGAAGCGCGCGTTCGACCCCAACGGCATCATGAATCCGGGCAAGATAGTCGATGCCCAGCCCATTACCGAGAACCTGCGTATCGGCCCCGACTACCGCCCGCTGAGCCTGAACACAGGGTTCGCCTTCAGAGACGAGGGCAGCTTTGCGCACGGGGTCGAGATGTGCAATGGGCAGGGGGCCTGCCGTAAGACGCTCGGCGGCACGATGTGCCCGTCGTACATGGTCACGCGAGAGGAGGAGCACTCGACGCGCGGACGCGCCAACGCGCTCAGGGCCGCGATGTCCGGCAAGCTGCCCCCCGACTCGCTCACGGGCAAGCGGCTGTACGACGTCCTAGACCTCTGCCTTGAGTGCAAAGGATGCGCCGCCGAGTGCCCATCCAACGTGGACATGGCTAAGCTCAAGTACGAGTTCCTCAACCAATACCACGCAGCGAACGGCTTCCCGATCAGAAATCAGCTATTCGGCAACATCGCAGCCGTCAGCAGATGGGGGTCGTTCTTCGCCCCAGTCTCCAACTGGATCAACGGACTTTCCCCCGTCCGCAACATGATGGAACGGCAGGTCGGCATAGATCGCCGACGCCGCCTCCCGCCCTTCGCCAGCCAGACCTTCGTCCAGTGGTTCAAAACGCGGGGAGGCTCGCCCTCAGAGGCCGCCCACAGAGGACAGGTACTGCTGTTCCCGGACACGTTCACCAACTACAACCACCCCGAGCTTGGCCGCGCCGCCGTCAAGGTCATGGAGGCGCTCGGCTACCAGGTCGTCATCCCGCCCACGAGGTGCTGCGGACGCCCGATGCTGTCCAAAGGCATGATGGACAGCGCGAGGTACAACGCCCGCCACAATGTCGAGCGGATCTATCCCTACGTCGAGTCCGGAGCTATGCTCGTCGGTATCGAGCCAAGCTGCATCCTCAGCTTCTCGGACGACTACACCGACCTAACCGGCGTCGATCCCGACAAGGCAAAGGCCGTCGCCAAAAACACGATGCTCGTCGAGCAGTTCGTCGCCTACGCGATAGAGCAAGGGGCCGAGCTAAACCTGGACGGCTCGCTGCTGCCGGATAAGATACTTCTGCACGGCCACTGCCACCAGAAGGCGCTCGTGGGCGTCGGCTCCGCGATGCGCGTCCTTGAGTCCATAGACGGCTGCGAGACCACCGAGATCAAATCCGGCTGCTGCGGCATGGCGGGTAGCTTCGGATTCGAGAGCGAACACTACGACATCTCCATGAAGATCGGAGAGATGTCGCTGTTCCCCGCCATACGTGAGCAGGAAGGCGACTTTGTAGTCGTCGCCGAGGGCGTCTCATGCCGCCAGCAGATCGCCCAGGGCGTCGGCAAACGCGCCCGCCACCTAGTAGAGGTGCTGGCCGAGGCGGTCTAGCCCATGTAGGTCAAGAGAGAGATCAGGTCAGGGCTTCAAGCACCTTCCATTAATGCGCATGAGGGGATCATGGCGCACCAATTCGTAACCCAATCTGCCAGTGCGTTCGGCACTGAAATAAAGGGGATAAGACAGGGTTCCACACGAGTTGCCAATGATGTCGGTATCCAACCCTCTGGGAGGATGAAGTTGGAAGTTGTTACTCTTGATTTCGCCAGACGCACGTTTCGAGTACCACGTCTCACATACAGCCCTGAATGCTTGGTCATGCTGTGGTCGGACAACCCAAATTCGGCAGCGTGCCGCGTTCCGAGACGTTTCGTCCCACAAGACCAGATAAAGGTGAGGCATGGAGTCTAGACTTTCCAGCCTCCCGGATGTGTCAGAAAGGGTGCCTGCCTTGATCACACCATTGAAGCGAGGGGTGTCAATGGCCTTCCATGTGTTGGCCGCCTTTACATCCGAGCCGTCGACTAGGTCCGTTCCTTTCTTGCGTCCCAAGCCTTTGACACCGCACAGTATGCTGACTAGGATCTGAGACCAAGCTCTTGTATCCGTCGGCACCGGATGTCCAGTCTCTTCAGCGTACTGCACCACCGAATAGAAGGTATCGTAGTGCAGATCAAGAAGATTGAGAGCCGCTGCTATCCTAGTGTCATCTATCATTTTCACACATGGCAATTAACGACGACAGCCTCTCGCCAAGCGCATCTGCCACTTTATGGGCGGTCACGATAGTAGGAATGGCCTCGCCGCGTTCGATCTTACTCAAGTAGCCACGGTTCAGGCCTGCCAGTTCGGCCAACGACTCTTGCGATAACCCGCGTGACCTGCGACTCGACCGGACTACACTTCCAAAGTTCTGTGCAATGCTAGACACACTGCTATTATGTAGGTTTTCGCCGCGCAAGTCAGTGTGCTATAGTAATCAACGAAGATAGCTATCTTGAAACGAGGTCCACATGGTTGATCTGTTCTCATATGGTGATCCATACCAACATGCATATGCACAGGTGCATCAAGCGTTCTCGCAGCTACGGGAACGCTTCCATCGATCAGGGCGACTAGATGACTCAAACGCGAAGCTTGACGAAGTAACCAAGCTCTTCGCCGCCTATCTTGCGTTCAAGACTCGGCAGATTGTGTCTTTCCCATCAGCAGAGTCGGATTCTCTGGTAACGGAACTGCAGTCCGCATTTGCGGAAACGGTTCAACTACCTCAGTACCGTCCGAGCGGAGGACAGTCGATATTCGGTTCACAGCCGAGTCTGGCCATTCGACATGGAGACGAAGATATGGTAGCTGAAATGGTCAGGGTAGTCCGACAAGGTGTAGATATTGCATTCCAGCTTCAAGCTGCTGGACGTCCATTCGATATTTTGAACGAGGCTTTCGGTCATTTCGTCAGGGACAACTTCCGCGGCAACATTGAAGACGCCCAATACATGACTCCGCCCGAAGTTACTGACTTCATGGCAGACCTAGTACTGCGAGACCTCATGGACGGAGGCACTTCAACAAATGACATGGGAGAATCCTGGACTGTCTTGGATCCTTCCTGTGGGGTCGGATCATTCCTAGGCGCAGTTTATCAGCGCGCAAAGACAGGCGCGTATCTGGATCCGGAACGTCTCAGACTGTTTGGACAGGACAAAGTTGAGCGCATGGTTCGGTTAGCTACGATCAACCTGCAGTTGTTCAAAGTCGAAGATCACCAAGTGACTTTGGGAAATTCCCTCGAGAGGGGGTCTGAACTCGATGGTTTGAATGGGTCTGTCGATGTAATTCTTACGAATCCACCCTTCGGAGCCCGATTCGCCCAGGAATACGTAGATACTATGTGTGGTGACAACACTCCCTTCTTTTCCTCTCGCCGCCGTACTGCGGCATCCATAGACTCTGAACTGTTGTTCATAGATCGAGGTATGCGTCTACTAAGGGAAGGAGGGCGTATGCTGATTATAGTGCCTGACAGTGTGGTCTCCTCCAAAGGCATGTCTGCATTGCTTCGACACCATTTGACACGGTCCGCTACTCTCCACGCCGTAGTAGAGTTGCCTGCTACTACCTTCGCTCAGGCGGGAACTCGGACCAAGACGGCGATTCTATACCTTCAGAAAGGACGTTCTAGTCACGAGAGTCAGGTGTTTATGAGCGTATCCAAGGATCTTGGGTTTCAGGTATCTTCTCGCAAGGGCATTCAGATCAAGATACAGCGTGGCAAGAACGACCTGGCTACGGTGGCATCAGCATACAGAGAATCGCATAGCTACCCTAACACAGAAGAAATACGAGTGATATCCGCATCCCCCTCATGCGTGACCGTCCCAGAGCCTGTCGTGTTTAGGGGAAACTGGAGTCCAAAGCAGTATAGTGCCGAGCGATTCCAAGCTGTCTCCAGAATCGCCAGTCATAGAGAATTTGATCTAGTGCCCTTAAGAGACTTGGTCGAGTTCTGTTCGACTGTCCGAAAACCATTGCGCTGGCGAGACGGCTGGGCATTCATTTCAGTCCTACACATAATCGGGGAGGGGTTTGTCAATGTGAGCGGAGTTCTTGGCTACGAACCCAAGACGCCCGGCATATTGACGCATCCGGGAGAGCTACTAGTTTCCAAAATCAACCCAAGGATTCCGCGAGTAAGTGTAACGCCTGATTTTGGAGTAAAGACGTTGTGCTCGTCTGAGTTTGAGGTGATGAGAGTAAAGAATCGTATTGGCACTTACGAACTGGCCTACATGCTGCAGACAGCTTCAGTGAGAAGTCAGATTCACAGCCTCACATCAGGCACGTCAGCTTCACATAACCGAATACGGACATCTGAACTTGGTCAAGTACTGGTCCCGATTGTAAAACGTGGTACACGGAAGGCCGAGTCGATTGCAAAGTTGATCAGCGACTATCGGGACGTCCTCAATTCACTTGCGGCGAATGCGGTGACCGTAGCCGGCCTCAGGCAGAGAGAAGACGAGATTTTCTCACGATGAGAACCCAATTCGGCCTCCGTGCAGTGCTGCCGTCAGCAGATAGCCCAGGGCGTCGGCAAACGCGCCCGCCACCTAGTAGAGGTGCTGGCCGAGGCGCTCTAGGTTCTTCTTAGTCGCTTACCGTCATGTTGACACAGCATCCCTAATCCCGACATGTGTTGCCCGATGGGGAGGTTAGTCGCTAGAATGTCACGGCAGGGAAAAGTCGGGGCGTAGCGCAGTCGGTAGCGCGCCACGTTCGGGACGTGGAGGTCGCTGGTTCAAGTCCAGTCGCCCCGACCAGTTCTTTCGCCAATCTCCGAGAGTATGCCTCCCATGGGGACGGCGGGCGCGCGCCGCCAGGCTGCTCCGGGCGTTGCGTGAACCGGCGTCGCTGTACTGGGAATGGAGCGGTCTCCAAAGGAGAGTACATTCGTGAACGGCGATGACGGTCGCGTTGGAATCCTGATGGGCGGCGGCCCGGCTCCCGGCGTCAACAGCGCGATTAGCTCGGCGACCATAGAGGCCGCGAACCGAGGCTGCGAGGTGGTGGGCATACTGGACGGCTTTTCGCACCTGATGAAGGGCCGGACGGACATGACCCTGCCTCTGACCATTCAAGACGTCTCCCAGATTCACCAGCGCGGCGGTTCGATCATCCGAACGTCGCGGCAGAATCCGACTCGGCGCGCTGAAGACCTCGACAACACCGTGTCGGCGCTCAGAAAACTCGGCATATCGTACCTTGTGACCATCGGGGGAGACGACACGGCGTTCAGCGCGGCGGAAGTCTCCAAGCGCGCGGGCAGCCGTCTCAGGGTGGCGCACATCCCCAAGACGATAGACAACGACCTGCCGCTCCCCGGCAACATGCCGACATTCGGTTATGAGACGGCGAGACACCTTGGCGCTGAGCTCGTTAGGAACCTGATCGCGGACTCCAGGACGACCAACCGCTGGTACTTCGTGACGGCGATGGGCCGGGCGGCCGGACACCTCGCGCTGGGAATCGGAAAGTCGGCAGCCGCGACGCTGACGATCATACCGGAGGAGTTCACGGGCGAGCGCATCAGCCTGGGGGAAGTGTGCGACGTGCTGGAGACGGCAATGCTCAAGCGGCGCGTGATGGGAAAGGGTCACGGGCTGGCGGTGGTCGCGGAGGGCCTTGCGGAGAGGTTCGACCCGGAGGAGCTTGAGGGTCTTCCCGGGGCGGAGGTTTCGAGAGACCAGCACGGCCACCTTAGACTGGGGGACATTCAGATCGAGAAGGCGCTGAGGCGAGAGATTAGGAGGCGCTTCGCGGCTCGCGGCGAGGATTTGGCTATCGTGGACGGCGCCGTGGGTTATGAACTGCGTTCGTCTCCGCCGATACCTTTCGACATAGACTACACGCGCAGCCTGGGCTGCGGCGCGGCAAGGTTCCTGTTGGAGGGGTTGGACCAAGACTCCAAGAGCGACGGGGCGATGATCTGCCTCGTTGATGGACGAATCGAGGCCGTGCCGTTCGACCGGCTCCGCGACCCGGCGACGGGTCGTACACGAGTACGCAAAGTGGACATAGACGGCGACGGGTACAGGGTAGCGCGCAGGTACATGATCCGCCTGGAGAAGAGGGACTTGGAAGACGCTGAGATGCGCTACAAGTTGGCGGCAAAGGCCGGAATGACGCCGTCGGATTTCGCCAAACGGTTCGGCGGCGTGGTAGAGTTGGCGGGAGCATTATGAGCGTAGAGGAAAGCGATAATGACCGCTCAATCTCTGGTTGATACCGCCGCCGCGTTGGTAGCGCCGGGCAAAGGCATACTGGCCGCCGACGAGAGCACCGGCACGATCGGCGGACGGTTCGCCGCGCTCGGAATCGAGAACACCGAGCGGAACCGCCGCGACTACCGTGAGATGCTGTTCAGCGCGCCGGGCGCGTCCGAGCGCGTCAGCGGCGTGATTCTGTATGACGAGACGCTGCGGCAGAGGGCGTCCGACGGCTCTACGATTGTCGAGCTTCTGACTGGTCGAGGAATCATTCCCGGAATCAAGGTGGACACGGGCGTTCATCAGCTGGCCGGCGCGCCGGGAGAGGTGGTGACGGAGGGGCTGGACGGACTGCGCGGAAGGCTGGCCGAATACCGGGAGATCGGAGCAGGGTTCGCGAAGTGGCGGGCAGTCTTGACGATAGGGCCGGACACTCCAAGCCGATACTGCATAGAAGTCAACGGCCATGCGCTGGCGCGCTACGCCGCGCTTTGCCTAGAGGCCGGGCTGGTTCCCATCGTGGAGCCTGAAGTGATCATGGACGGCGACCACTCCATCGAACAATGTCTTGCGGCGACGGAGGCGGCGCTGGGCGAGGTGTACGACCAACTCGGCAGGCAGAGGGTGACGCTGGAAGGCACTCTGCTCAAGCCGAACATGGTCATCTCCGGCAAGGACGCGGCTGACCGGGCGGGGTCGGCCGAAGTCGCGGAGAAGACTCTGGACTGCCTGATGCGGACCGTGCCCGATGCGGTCCCCGGAATCGTGTTTCTGTCAGGCGGACAGGGGAACGAAGAGGCTACGGAGAACTTGAACGCGCTGAGCGTCCGGGGCCGCGAAGTGGGAGCGCCATGGGAGATCAGCTTCTCGTATGGGCGCGCTTTGCAGTCCGCGCCTCTGGCAGTATGGGCGAAAAGCCGTGACCGGGAGTCGAGTCAGAAGGCGTTCATGCACAGGGCCGTCCTGACCGCCGCCGCCCGCAGGGGCGAGTACAGTCCGGGGATGGAGACTCCCTAGATATAGCATCAGGCAACGTCGTCAAGACGAACTTGGACGTAAGTGGGCAGGATGGGCCATCATGGCCGCGAGCTTCACAGACGAAGACCTTTTGAGGCTTCTGGATAGGGGCGAGTCCGACCGCGTCGAGTTCAAAGAGTCTATCGCGGGCAGCGCGCCCACAGCGATTCGGGAGGCGATATGCGCCTTTGCCAACGATCTCCCTAGACACGGCAAGCCGGGGGTCATATTCGTAGGCGTGCGCGATGACGGTGAGGTCACGGGGTTGCCGGTGACGGATGACCTGCTCCGACAGTTGGCGGGCATCAGGACCGAAGGCCAGATTGTCCCTCCACCTTCGATGACGGTGGAAAAGCGAACTCTTCATGAGAAGGACGTCGCGGTGATAACGGTCCAGCCGTCCGACTCTCCGCCTGTCCGCTTCAGGGGCAGCGTGTGCGTACGCGTCGGACCCCGGAGGGGGACAGCGACCGCACAAGATGAGCGATCTCTCAATGAGAAACGGCGGTACGGTGATACCCCGTTCGACATACAACCTGTTCTATCCTCTAGGCTGAGCGACCTGAATCTGACTCAGTTCGAGAACGAATACCTTGCGCAGGCGTTTGCGCCTGAGGTTCTGGAATCGAACGACCGGAGTCTCCAGGAAAAGTTAGCCGCGACGAAGATGGTCGCGTCGCCCAATGAACCGATCCCAACCGTGCTGGGCATACTAACCCTGGGCAAGAGCCCCCAGGATTTCTTGCCCGGGGCGTATGTCCAATTCATTAGATTGGATGGACCGGATCTGTCCGATGACATAATAGACAGCGAGGACATCGGCGGGTCTATTCCGGACGTGCTTCGCCGCCTAGATGAAAAGCTGAGCGCGCACAATCGAGTCGCGGTTGATTTGACTTCAGGCCGTCTCGAACAGCGAACCACCCTCTATCCAATCCCGGCGATTCAGCAGATCACCCGCAACGCGGTCATGCACCGCACTTACGAGGCGACGAATGCGCCGGTCCGAGTGAGTTGGTTTAGCGACCGCATCGAAATACTCAGCCCCGGAGGGCCTTTCGGGGCTGTTACCGCCGACACTTTCGGGCAGCACGGAATAACCGACTACTGCAATCCCAATCTGGCAGAGGCTATGAGAACACTCGGCTTCGTCCAGCGCTTTGGAGTCGGGATACCAACGGCCAAGCGTCTGCTGAAAGAGGCGGGGCTTCCTGATCTGAGGTTCGCTACTCCCCATAATCACGTCTTGGTTACAATGAGGGCCGGATAGTGGAAGGCGCTCCAATAGTGAAATCCGTCCCGGTTCTGACGTTCTTCAATAACAAGGGTGGAGTTGGGAAAACGTCCCTAGCCTATCACCTGTCTTGGATGTATGCGGAACTCGGCTACAACGTATTGGCGGCTGACCTGGATCCGCAAGCCAACCTCACCGCCATGTTCCTAGAAGAAGATAAGCTGGAGACTCTGTGGAACGCGGGCGGCGCTACTTCACAATCAGCGAGTACCATCTTCCAGTGTGTGGAGCCTATAACGCAAGTCGCAGACATCCAGTCTCCAACTCTCCGGCGGATCACGGATAGGCTTAGCCTGATTCCGGGAGATTTGGCGCTGGCCGGATTCGAAGACACCCTATCCGCCGAATGGCCTAATGCGCTAGGTTCGAGCAGTCTGTACAGGCCATTCAGAATCCTTACCGCGTTTTCGACAGTGATGCAGGAAGGAGCCAAGAAGGTAAACGCATCCGTCATCCTGGCAGACGTCGGCCCAAATCTCGGCGCCATCAACCGTTCCGCCCTTATAGCAACGGATTACGTCGTTGTTCCTCTGGGAGCCGATCTATTCTCGCTCCAGGGACTGCGTAACCTGGGACCTACACTCAGCAGATGGAGGCAGGATTGGCTGAATCGCAGACAGAATTGGCAAGAGCCTGATTTCGCTCTTCCCAAAGGTGGTATGCGTCCAATCGGCTACGTGGTGCAACAACACAGCGTCCGCTTGAGCCGCCCCGTAAGGGCTTACGACAAGTGGGTCAACCGAATGCCGGAGGAGTACGCGAGGAGCTTATTGGGACTGGAACAGGGGCCTTACGCAACTACTCCGAATGAGGATGAGCGCGCTCTCGCGACCGTCAAGCATTACAGGAGCCTCGTTCCGATGGCGCAAGAAGCGCGCAAGCCCATATTCCGTTTGACGACCGCGGACGGAGCGATTGGAAGCCACGCCGCCGCCGCGAGGGATGCGTACACCGACTTCAAGGCGCTGGCAAATAAGATCGCCCCAAAGATATTCTCAGACTGAACCGATACGCTACGGCACGTCCATCTTTTTGAGCCGCCATACCGTGAGGCAGAAGAAGACTACCGTCACCAGTATCGCGCCGCCGATTGCGGCTGGGAACTCGATGACCCTGTCGCTCATGGACTCCAGGCCGGTCTCGTCCAGGCCATGCATCACCGCCAGCGTGTATCCCCGAACGCTCAGGTATCGGACCCCGCTCATAAGTGAGCTTATCGCGCCTTCCCATAGGAACACGTACACGATGGCGAAGGACAGCGCGCGGGTGGTGATAAGTCCGGCCCAGGTGAAGACGGCGGAGTAGGCGACGACTCCGACTAGCAGGGCTACACCCACGGCGAGAGGTGTCGTCAAAATGGATGTGTCGGCGACGTAATCTGCCTCTGCAGGCAGTGCTCGTATCTGGTCCACCCCAATGTAGGCGGCGGCGACTCCACTGACCACTACCAGCGGGCCGGCTATGATGATCGGGGCGACCATCTTGGGCAGGGCGATCTTCCACCTCGACACAGGCTTCAGCATTATGTAGCTGAGCGTCTTGTCTTCGACCTCGTTGCCGAACGACGCGGTCGCCAGGGCCATGGTGACGAGCGGCAGGATTCCGGCCACCAGGATCGCGTCTATGATGCCGGTGACGAATTCGCCCGACTCTGCATCGTCCGGGGAGGCGAATAGACGGGTGACCAGAGCCAGCGCGACCGGCAGCAGGGCCAGCAGGGACACGATGAGCAGGCGTCGGACGCCCGCCATCTGCCTGAGAGAAAGTTTTAGAACGGGAATCATCTAGCGCTCGACCATGTATTCAAAGAGGCTTTCGAGAGATTCGTCCATCGGCTCCATACGTGTGAGGCGGATTCCGTTGTCCTTTGCCATCCTGGGCAGGGATGTCTGAAGCTCGGCGACGTTTCGGCTGAGGACCAGGATGGAGCCGTCCTCGCCGACGCTCACGGAGTCTATCGAGTCCATTCCGACGATGGCGGCGGCCATGTCGCGGGGCGAGTCCACGACTATGCGGACCTGGTAGGCGTGCTCGTCGAGCTTGGCGCGGATGGCGCGGAAATCTCCCGACGCGGCGAGCTTGCCGCTTATCATGAGCAGGATGCGTTCGGCGAGCGTCTCGACCTCCTCCAGAATGTGGGACGAGATCAGGATTGTGCAGCCTTCGGACGCCAACTGCTCCATGGTGTCCTGGAACTCGATGCGCTGGCGCGGGTCGGTGCCGTTGAGCGGCTCGTCGAGGATGAGGACGTCGGGGTCATGCACGAGGGTCGCGGCGAGTCGCATCCGCTGGCGCATACCGCGCGAGTATCCGCCGAGCGAGCGGTTCTGGGCGTCTTCCATCCCGACCATGGCAATGGCCCTGTCAACGGGTTCCGAGATGCTGGGGAGACCGTGCATCTTGGCGGCCAATTCGACAAGCTGGCGTCCGGTGAGGAAGGGATAGATCGTCTCGTGCTCCGGCATGAATCCGACGCGCTTGTACAGGCCGGGGTTGTCGCGGGTCGGCTCTCCGAGGACAGTGATCGCGCCCTTGGAGCACTTGCTCAGTCCGGCGATCATGTACAGGAGCGTGGTCTTGCCCGCGCCGTTGGGGCCGAGTAACCCGGTAATGCCCGGACTGACTTCGAGTGACACGTCGTTGACGGCCACCACGCTGCCGAACCACTTGGAGACCTCTTGGACAACGATGGCAGAGCCGTTCGTGGATGCGCGGTCGTAGGTCACGTCGCGAGCCTCCTGTAACGGTTCCAGATCACGAAGCCGGCGGCGGAGGCTATGACGAAATACCAAACGACGGCGACGGCGGCGGGCAGCCGGAACTGCCTCACGGTAGCCTTCTCGATATCGTCATAGGTGCCAAAGAAAATGTCGCTCACATGCGTCTGCACATTTCCAATGTCCAGAAGCTGCACCCATCGAGCCCAGTCTCCAAGTACAAGACTGCATTCCTCGTTGGAATTGCTCCCGCCTCCCGATCCAAAAGTCACTTCGACGCTTGTCGAAGAGGACTGTTCGCTTCGTTCGGGCGTCTCCATCATCCACTCGCAGGTCACGCCCTGCAACGACTGGGCGGTGATGGTGGAGATCAGGAACAAGCCGATGACGGCGACGGTGGCGTAGGCTCGGCGGTCGGTCAGGGACGCGGCGGCTAGGGGTATGGTCGTGGTGATGACCGCAATCGCAAGACCGCCTCCCAGGAACCTCGGAATATCCAGCCAGTTCTCACGCAGGTACTCCACCGGCTCCGGCGCGCCGAGGGTCAGCCCGAGCAGCAGCAGCGCCTGTCCCGAGTATATGAACAAGAGGCTCACCAGGAAGAACGCGGACCATCGCCCAAGCACATAGTCATTCGAGGTCAGCGGTCGCACGAGGTAGAGGTTGATGACACCGCTGCGGCGGTCGGTGCATAGGAGTTCGGGAGCGATGATCGCGGCGAATATGAACAGGATCACCGACACGACCTCGTAGTAATCCGCGTGGCCGGGCAGGTTCACCATGTCCACCAGCATCTCGCCAAACAGCCCGGCCATGATCGAAAACACGGCGGCGGGGGCCATCACGGCGAGGAAGAACAGGATGGGCAGCGCCTTGGCCATCGCGCCGCGTCCGAGTCCGAAGCAGGTGCGGATGCCATTGACGAACAGCGCCTTCCGAGCGCGGGCGCGGCCCTCCCTGGGGCCGTCATAGTTGAGATAGCCGAGGTCGAAAACCTGGCCTTCGGACGCGCTCACGAGTGGTTGTTCCTAAAAATTTCGGTTAGGCGGCGTCGATGTGGTCCGAGCCTGCGGAGCCTGGCGCCGACCTCTACGAGAGAGTCGCGTATCTGGTCGTACTCGGCGTCTCCCACGCCTTCCACGGCAATGGTGACGCCTTCGACCGATGCGGTTAGGCCGCGAGAGGCAAGCTCGGATACCAAGTCTTCGACACCGCCGTCCACGTCGATGAAGATCGTCTCGCTCTCGGCGGTGAAGCCGGATACTTCTCCCTCCTCCACTACCCGCCCGCCCTCCAGGACGATTATGCGGTCGCAGGTGGTCTCGACGTCGCCCATCAAGTGGGTCGAGAGCATGATGCTGATGCCGAACTCGCGTCCGATGCGCCTGATTAGGGCGAGCATCTCCTCGCGTCCGACGGGGTCGAGTCCGGCGGTGGGCTCGTCCAGGAAGACCATTACGGGGTCGTGTACCAGGGACTGGGCGAGCTTTACGCGCTGTTTCATACCGGTGGAGTACTCGCCGATGGAGCGGTAGCGCTCCTCGTCTAGGCCGACGTGCCGTAGGGTGTCGGCGGCGCGGCTCCTGGCGGAGGCCGGGGGCAGGCCGCTGATCTGGGCCATGTGGGTAAGGAACTCGGATGCGGTCATGTTGGACGGGAGGCAGTCGTGTTCGGGCATGTATCCGAGTCGGCTGCGAGTTTCGACGTTTTCGTAGGGCATCTCGCCGGTCACGAGGGCGGAGCCGTCGGTTGGCCGCAGAAGTCCAAGGAAGAGCTTGATGGCGGTGCTCTTGCCGGCGCCGTTGGGGCCGAGGAGTCCGGTGACGCCGCCGCGAACGTCGAATGTGACGTTGTCGAGAGCGGTGATGCTGCCGTATCGCTTGGTGAGGTCTCTCGCCTCGAGGAGTGGTGACATGTCAGGAATTATAGCAGACGGCGCTTGCGCCGGATGTACCGGCATCGCCTAGAATAGCGTCGGAATCCGCATAGAGAACTAGGAAGTAGATTATTGATCTCGGCGCGGGAGGGACGCTCCGGCCAACTGACGACATGGTCCATCCGGGCAGTGGTACTGGTCGCGTTTCTCGACCTGTTCATGCAACTCCCGGTGATTTCGGCCTACGCCAAGTCCCTGGGGGCTGCGGCCTCTATGGGCGGCGCGATAGTGGGCATGTACTCGGCGTCGAACCTCGTTGGCAACGTGGGCGCCGGGGCGCTTCTGGACAGGCTGAACCGCAAGTGGCTGATAGTCGGCGGGATGCTGCTCACGTCGGCGTCGCTGTACCTGTACAACTTCGTGGAGACTCCGGGCCAACTTCTCGCGCTCCGCGCCTTTCACGGGCTCGCCGCGGGCGTGCTGGCCCCAGGGGCATTCGCCATGCTCGGCGACCAAGCAGGACGTCATCACACCAGATCCATCGGGTTGAGCGGCGCGCTGATAGCGGTGTCGGCGGTGATAGGTCCGCCGGTCGCGGGAGGCGTTCGGGAGGCGTGGGGGTTTGGAGCGGTGTTCGCCACGAGCGGGACGCTGATGCTGCTGGCGGCGGCGGCGCTCTGGATACTGGCGCCGGCGACGCCGGAGACGGCGGTGGAAGATCGGTACGCGGACGGAGAACGTGTTCCCGCCGGGATGTGGCGGCGGCTGATCCCGGTGTTCTGCGCGGCGCTGGCGATGACGTTCGGGATTGGGTCGCTGATAAACCATCTTCCGATTGCGCTGGAGACGACGGGGGCGTCTCCGCGCACGTCCGGCATCGCCTTCGCGACGTTCTCGCTGGTGGCTACGGCGGTCATGGGCAGCCCCGCGCACAGGTTGGTGGACGACATATCGCGCAGGTTCACGATATTGGCCGGGCTTCTGCTGCTGTGCGGAAGCGGCGTGATCCTTGGGGTCTCCAATGGAGTGACGGCGCCGACCTTTGGGGCGATGGTGGTGTTCGGAATGGGTTTCGGGCTGCTGTTCCCGTCGCTGGCAGCGACGGTCTCGGAAGTGAGCCGGAGCCGGCGCAGAGGTATCGCGTTCGGCGTGTTCTACGCGGTCTATTCGCTGGGCGTGGTGTTCGGTTCGGGGGTGTCGGGCATCGCGTCGGAGGCAATGACCGGTCTCGGCGCGCCGTTCTACGTGAGCGCGGCGGTCGCGCTGACCGCGCTGCCGACCGCGATCTACATTCGGGGGGCGCAGGAAAGAAAGCCGACCCACGCATGAAGAAAGCTAACTTGAAGGAGAGGGGGCTTCTGCAATTGTCTCGACCCTCCCAGAACCTGTGTCACTTTAGTAGGTTCCCCCGCGCGCGAGCGCGAAAATCCCCTCTCCCAAGTCTGGGAGAGGGTTAGGGTGAGGGTTGGGAATGAGATGCTACCCCATTTTCATCCCCTTATGTGGCCTTCACAAAGCCATAGTGATTCCGAGCGCAGCGAGAAATCTAAAATCACTGAACATCCCCCAACCAACCCATCCTGGCGATCCTCCAATCCCGCAAATCCTGCTTCTGACAACCCCAATCAGCGAAATCACCCCAATCACAAAAATCACAGTTCAGACCCCTTGACACCAGCACAACCATTCTCTATACTAACTAACGTACATCCGTCCACCAACCACTAAAAACTCAAAACCAAAAACTAAAAACTCCAATGTCCCAACAGACAACATCGAACCCGGCCATCGACTTCGCCAACGCCATACTCGAAGTCACCAACAACGGTCTCGAACTCATCGAGATCCTATACGGCATCGCCCAGAACAAAGACGGCGACACCGCGACCAACGAACGCATCTCAGCGACAGCCGAACTCATGGACCGCGGACTCGGCAAAGCCCCCAAGCAAATCGACCCCAACCCGGCCCCGGCCCCAACCCCCGAATCAGCGAAATCCCATAATCACAAAAATCACAGTTCAGACAACCCCAGGCCCGTAACCCAAATCAAACACGCCCTAAACGACACCTTCGGCCCACCCCCGGCCGCCCCAAACCCCCTCTCCCTTGAGGGAGAGGGCTGGGGTGAGGGTGAAAAGAGCGCCCTCGCCCACAACTCCATCCACTTCACCATCCAAAAACACATCCTGGATATCACCAACAACGGACATGCCCTCCGCGACATCCTGCTGGAAATCGCCCGGGCCGAAGACGACCCAAAGATTACCGACCATCACCGGCGCAGAGCCTCGGTCATGCTGCTCAACCGATCCCTCGCGGCCAACCCAAGCGCAGCCGCCCAGACCGACCCGGACGACGACTCCGACGAGGAGTTCGTCCCGGACCCCGACTGGGTCGCGGCCGTCAACGAGGTCAAGCGCATGGAGGACGAGGGTATCATAGACGATGTGGAATACGACCCCTTCAAGCCCATGTACAATTGGGCGCCCAAAGAGGTCGTATTGCCTTACGCCGAGGAGGTGGCCGCCAAGTTCATGGCCGAACTCGACCTTCAGGCCGAACGCCGGAAGGCATGGCCCGCCGTCGAAGAACGAAGGCGCAAGAAACTCGCCAAAATCTATCCGTCCCACTCCGAAGACCAAGACGACATCCCTCCGGAAACATAATGTCCATAGACACCGAGATCCTCACCACTCTCACCGGCGAAGACCGCGTGAACGCCGTCACGTCCCATATCTTGTCGCTGCCCCAGGACCGGCTCACCCGACCGCGCCGACGCCCTAGTCCACGCCATTACCGAACTGATGATAGAACGAATCCCAATCAAAATCTGGGTCTAACCCCCAATCAGCGAAATCACCCCAATCACAAAAATCACAGTTCAGACATAATCTTCCCTTCGTGCTCCTTCGTGTCCTTCGTGGATAGCGCCTCTACGCTAAAAACCGAAAACTAGAAACTAAAAACTAACCACCAAACTGACACAGCCTCACCCTCCCAGGATGTCATAGCTATCTCACGCCGATGCTGTATAATGTGGTCGGTCAGCCCATGTCAGTCAAACTCTCCAAATCCCTGAAGGACCAACGCAGTGCCTCCGGTGTCGCTGTGAGCGTCCGCGAATACGAAGACCGCTTCAGGACGGCCAAACGCGGCGGGTTGCAGAATATAAGAAGCGCCAGCGGGAAGGTCAGCGAACTCTACTACGACCTGGTTACGGACTTCTACGAGTACGGATGGGGCAGGTCTTTCCACTTCGCGCCCCGGGTCCCCGGCGAGAGCTTCAAGGCGTCGCTTGCTCGCCATGAGCGATACTTGGCTGAGGCCCTCGAACTCAAACCGGGTATGGTCGTCGCCGACATCGGCTGCGGAATTGGCGGCCCGCTGATTGAGATCGCTCGCTTTTCCGGCGCCAAGATCGTAGGGGTGAACAGCAATGCGTACCAGCTCGAACGCGCTCGCAAGTTAACGGAAAAGGCGGAGTTGACGCATCTGGCCGAATTTCTGCACTGCGACTTCCTAAATGTCGACGCCCAGGACGAGTCGTTCGACGCTGTTTACGACATTGAGGCAACTTGCCACGCGCCGGACAAGGTCAGTGTTTATGGCGAGGTCTTTCGTCTGCTGAAGCCGGGGGCGCGATTCGCCGCTTACGAATACTGCATGACTGACCGCTTCGACGCCCAGGACCCGCTCCACCTCAGGCTGAAGGCCGACATCGAGCTCGGAGGCGGCCTGCTCAATATCGACGACCGACAAACAGTCGATGACGCGGTTAGGTCGGTGGGGTTCGAGACGCTGGAAATACGCGACCTCGCGGAACAGGCCGGCCCGTCGATTCCCTGGTATCAGCCTCTAATAGGTTCAGGTCTATCTTTCGCCAGCTTTCGCAGTTCGAAGATCGGACGCTGGGCTACCCAGAATACGCTGAAAGCGCTCGAGACGATCCGCGTTGCGCCGAAGGGAACGGTTCGGGTAGCGGAGACCTTGAACCTCTGCGCGGCTGCCATGGTTGAGGCGGGGCGGCTCGGTATCTTCACGCCGATGTACTTCATCCACGCCCGCAAACCGGAGTAGGGCAGTCCCGTATTCGCGCGGCTGATTGATGCGGTCATCGCTCGGGTCTATAATCCCCCCAACGGCACACTAACGGTCAGGATCGAAAATGCCCAAACTCGATTTCGTCGATGCCCACGTCCACTTCTACGACATGCAGCACCCCGAGTTGATCTACGCGCACTGGCAGCCGGACGTGGTCCACCCGACGCTGGGCGCTCAGACGCGCAAGCTGGGCGAGCGGAACTTCCTCGCCGAGGACTTCATCGCGCTGACGCGCAGCGCGAACGTGACCAAGGCGGTCCACGTTCAAGCGGCTATCGGTTCGCCGGACCCGGTGACCGAAACCGCGTGGCTGCAAGAGGCCGCCGACAGGACAGGCTTCCCGCACGCGATAGTCGCTTACGCGGACCTGCGCGACCCGGACGTCGAGCGGACGCTCGAACGGCACTGCGAATACCGCAACATGAAGGGCATCAGGGACTTCTCGCACGGCGACTACCTGGTCGCTCCCGACTTCCACCGGGGCTACGCGCTGATGGAAAAGTACGATCTGATCGCCAGCATCGCCGCCGAGTGGCAGGACATGGAGAAGCTGCGCGCGCTGGCGGCGAAGTTCCCGAATACGAAGATCGTGATCGACCACGCGGGCCTGCCGATGGAGCGGTCCGAAGAGTACTTCCAAAGATGGCGGCACGGGATGAGGACATTGGCCGAGGCCGAAAACGTCATCTGCAAGATCTCCGGCCTCGGCATGGCCGACAACGATTGGAGCGTGGACAGCATCAGGCCTTACGTGCTTCAGTGCATAGAAACATTTGGCGTGGAACGCAGTCTTTTCGCCACCAATTGGCCGGTGGACAGCCTATGGAGCAGCTACGACGCCGTAGTGGATGCTTACACCGAGATCGTCGCCGACTTCAGCCACGACGAGAAGGCCGCGCTGTTCTCCCACAACACGGAGAGCTTGTACGGGATCTAGAGAGGTTTTTCTTGCGAACATTTCAAGATACAGGTATAGTGCAAGTGGAAGATTGACTCTCAGCGCGGGAGGCAGACGATGACTACCACCAACGGAACCTTCGACGGCATCCAGGAATACGCCGACGACCAGGGCCTCAAGCTCGACTGGATCGACCAGCGCGGCGAGTGGGGCGTCAAAGCATCCTCGGACGGCAAGAAGGGCCTGACCCTCTCGGAAGTCCAGGTTGGAACCTACGGCGACCCCGCAAGCGAGACGGACAACATGACCGGACGGTCGAGGGGCGCGGCGTCCAGGCCCAACGCCTACCGCATCGGCGCGTACCAGATTCGCAACAAAGCGGACATCTGGCTGGTCAACGCCGCCATGCTGTACGAAGAAGCGCTCCAGAGACAGTGGAGTTCCGCCACCGACATCCCCTGGCACATGGTCAAGCCGTTGCCGGACGACATCGAGCGCGCCCAGTGCCAGCTTGCCACGTTCCTGACCGAGGTTGAGTTCGTCGCGGCGGACATCCCGGGCCGTTGGGTCGCCAACACGTCTCCGGACTACTTCGAGCCGCGTATGTTCCTGATAACTCAGATCATGGACGAGTCGAGGCACCTCGACGTCTTTAGAAAGCGCGCGCTCGTAAACGGCGGCGGACTCATGCAGCGCCCCGGCATCGGCATAACCGCCAGCGGCACTGTCGGGAGCATAGACCTCTCCCGCGACTTCACGGAGATGTCGTCACAGCTTCACATAACCGGCGAGGGCGCGGTGCTCACCATCTTCCGTATGGGCGAGTTGATGTCTTACAACGAGGCCGAGAAGCGAATCTACCGCCTCGCCGCGCAGGACGAGTCGAGGCACGTCGCGTTCGGCGTCATGCACATGCGCTACCTTGCCGAGACCGACCCGGGCCGCAAGGAGGAGATACACGAGTACCTCGACTCGGGCGAGCGCAACCTAGTCGCCGGCAGCCAGAATCCGGCCGCCAGGGACACGCCCCAGAGCGAGTCGCTGGCCATTATGCTCGGCGGCGGCAAGGACAAATACGACGAGGGTTACAGAAAGCTGCTCGCGATTCGCAAGCGGCAGTCCAAGGAGTACGTGCAGCGCATCCGCTCAGCCGGGTTCGGCGAGAGGTTCGATAACGGTCGAGCGCACCCGGAACTGATGGAATACGCGAGGAACTAGTACCGCTTCAACTTAGTTTTGACGATCCACTCGAAGTATTCAGAGCATACCCCCTCTCCCTTGAGGGAGAGGGTTGGGGTGAGGGTGAACAATCAGGCCATCTACCATAATCATGTGGACACGGTACTAGCCGGCGCCGACAACATTGGAGAGGCCCGCATGACTACCATGACAGACTCCGACATCGTCCGCGAACACTCAGATCGCATCAGCCGACTCGAGGGTGAGAGGGTACACCTGGCAACCAAGGCGGACGTCGAGCGGACGAAGAACCAGTTACTCGTCCAGTTGACGGGTGTCATCGTGGCGGTTGCCAGCGTTTCGGTCGCGGTATCTAAGTTGATAGGCTGACCGTTGGAAGCAAACTACAGCGTAACAAGGCTCGACGGTGGGCGCAGGCGTCGGCTCGCTATCGACGAGAACGCCGAAGTCCCCGAGCCGTCCTTCGAGTGGATGGACCGCACTCTCCAGTGGGGAACCAGGGTCAGGCCCGGCAAGGCCGGACTGCGTATCGGCGACCTCAACGTCGGCATCTACGGCGAGATACCCGAATACTGGGAAGACCAGACGCGGCTGCCTCGCGGCGCGTACCCGATGGGCGGAATCCCTCCCATCTCAATCGCCGTGCGCTCCAAGCGCGACATGTGGGCCGACAACGCCCCCGACCTCTACGAAGAGGCAATTCAGCGGCGGTGGGTTCCCGCCACCGATATTCCCTGGGACACGATCGAGCCGCTTCCCGACGACGTCGAAGCCGCCATGTGCCAGCTATGCACCGAGCTTAGCCAGGCCGCCAACGTCGAGTTCGAGACCATTGGCTACTGGCTCCAGCATCTCTCGTTTGGATACTACGAGGTCAAGCTGTTCCTCGCGACTACCATGTTCGACGCCGGAAGGCACCACGAGGCGTTCAGAAAACGCGCGCTCTCCAACGGCGGCGGACTCGGCCTCGAAAGCAAGGGCTTGATCAACAGGATGATCCTCGAAAGCAGGGGCGGCTGGTCCGAGACCAGTCTGTTTCTCCATCTGCTGCGCGGCACGTTCATCCTCACGATCTACCGATACGGTGAGCGGTTCGCCCAGAATCCGGCTGAGAAGACGCTGTTCGCGCTTGCGACCCAGGACAAGGCGCGGCACGTCGCCTACGGACTTCAGCACCTTCGCTTCGCGGTCAGCCAGCAGCAGGACAAGGCCCAGGTATTCAGGAACATGCTCAACATCGGCGAAGGCATATTCGCGCGGGAGCTTGAACAGCCCGCCCTGCTTGAGCCGCTTGCCATAATCTACGGCGGCGGAATCGAGGGCGCGAGAGTCGGAATGCGCCGCGTCCGCGGGATGCTCGCCGATTGGCTCCGGTACTACATGGCCGCCGCCGAATGGATCGGCGCGCCGCGCGGCTCATCCTTCTCCAAAGACCTGGCCCAATACTTGGAGGACTAGCATTGCCGGTCTTCCCATCCGTCGAGTGGTTCGACGCCGTAAGACGCGAGTTCAACTCAGAGGACGCCGTGCGAGACGCTGGCGGCGGCACCTGCGACGCAAACGTCGGCATCAAGGTCGGCGACAGTTACTATCGCCTGGTGTTCGAGGGGTTCGAGTGCTCATCGGCGTCTGAAATCCAGGAACCCGATCTGGAAGACACCGACTTCTATCTCGACATGACGCCCGAAGACTGGTTCGATATGCTCCAAAACATCCAGGACAACGGCGAAGCCGACCTCGATTACACACTCAACACACTCGACCTCGACAGCGAGAACGGCCTCGCCATCTCATACACCGACGACCAGTACCGCCAAGACCTGTTCTTCAGGTACAACCAGACGTTCCAGTATTTCTTCGATCTGTCTTCACGAGTGGAGACGGAGTTCGCGCTGGGAGAGTGAGCTTGCCCGTCTTCCCCTCAATAGACTGGTTCGACTCCGTCCGAGCGGCGGCCAACTCCGACCGCCGGTTTCGCGCGCTCGGATCATGCGACGCCAGAGTCGGGATTAAAGCCGGAGAGCGGATTTTCGTCCTCGATTTCGAGGCGTTCGAGTGCTCAGGCGCGTCCGAGGGCACGGAAGAGTCGCTTCTCGACGTCGATTTCTGGCTGAGCATGGGAGCCGACGAGTGGCGTTCGCTGCTGGAAAATATCCGTCGGAACGGCGGCGCCGACTCCGAGCACACGTTCAACACCCTGGACATCGAACGCGGCATCGTCGAATCGCCCAATGCCTATGGAGCTAACAGCTTTCTGAGATACCACCTGACTTTGCAGCGCCTATTCGACCTATCCGCCGACATTGAGACGACCTTCGCCTAAAGATGCCGATCTACGAATACAGGTGCGAAGATTGCCAGGCCAAGACGGCAAAGCTCGTTCGGGGATTCGACGCTCCGCGCACTATCCCGTGCCGCGAGTGCCGGAGTGAAAACACGCACCGGATAATCTCAAGCGTCGCGTTCCACAAGTCGCTCAGCACACAGCTTCAGGAGTTGGACCCGCGCTACGACCGCATGGCCGACGCGGCGGCGGCAAACACCGCGGACGCGGATCCGAATCGATTCCTCAAAAAAGCCATCCCGTTTGACTCGGTTGATAACTAGCTGGATCCGCTTGGTTCGCTCCGGCCAGGACTATTCCTTCACGAATCCCTCATCCAGCAGGTGTTGTACGATCCGAGCCGCGTTCGTCTCCGCCGAATTCGCCACGGTGTCCAAGACGACCTCGGCGTTTGGCGGCGGCTCGTAAGGGTCGTCGATCCCGGTGAATCCGGTGATCCGGCCCGCCCTTGCCAGCGCGTACATCCCCTTCGCGTCCCGTGACTCGCACACCTCCAGCGGCGTGTCCACGAACACCTCCACGAAGTGGTCGTTGCCGATCATTTCGCGCACCGCCTCCCTGGTCTCCCGGTACGGGCTGATCGCCGCGCAGATCACCACTCCGCCATGCCGAACGATCTCGGACGCCACGAAGCCGATCCGCATGATGTTCATGTCTCTGTCCTCTTTGCTGAAGCCCAGCCCCTTGGACAGGTGCGTTCGGACGACGTCGCCGTCCAACATCGTGCTACCACGTCCCCGCTCCATCAACAGCGTCTCCAGAATCTCGGCGTTCGTCGTCTTCCCCGATCCGCTAAGTCCGGTGAACCAGACGCAAACCCCCTGGCTGTGGCGGGGAGGATAGGCGTCCGCTAGAACCTCGGCGACTTCCGGCCTCGTGAACCAGCCCGGGAGCGGGCGACCCGCGTTGAGATAGTCGTCTCTGACTTCCGTGCCCGATATCGACGCCGTCTCCGTACCCTCCGAGAGCTTCGTCACCTCCTCGTACCTATCCTCGGAAGGCACGTATGCCATCTCCGAGAAGAACAAGGGCGTGACGCCGATTTCGTCCGCGTGGGATTCCACGAGCTCCTGGGCGTCATAAGGACCGTAGAACGGCTTGCCTGCCGAATCGACTCCGGGGCCCGCGTGGTCGCGTCCGACGATCAGGTGATTGGCGCCGAAGTTGCGCCTGATTATCGCATGCCACACCGCCTCGCGCGGCCCTCCCATCCGCATAGCCAGCGGCAGAAGCGACAACAGCGCTCGGCCGGGGTCGTAGTATCTTTCGGTCAGCGCCTTGTACGTCCTGACCCGCGTGAAATGGTCAACGTCGCCCGGCTTGGTAAGCCCGACAACGGGATGGAGCAGCAGAACGCCGTCTATACTCTCGGCGGCGCGCCTGGTCAACTCCTCGTGCGCGCGGTGCATCGGATTTCTGGTCTGAAACGCGACCACGTTGGGATTGCCGACCCGCTCCAGCGCCTCGCGGGTCTGCGCGGGCGTAAGCCTGATCTGTCCGAAGTCGTGATGCTGGGGAAGACGCAGAACACTGAGCCTGCCGGAGAGGTTGTACCTGCCCCATCCGCGCATCTCAGCGACGATGGGATGGCGAGTGTCGAGCGTGCCGTAAACCCGTCGGCAGGTGTCCTCGTAGTCCCATTCGTAAACCTCCTCCACGTCCATGACGGCGAGAACCTTATCGCGGGAGTCCGTCAGCGCGACTCTGTCGCCGATCCCGGCCGCCGTCTCGTCATCCACCGGCAGCGTGAGCGGAATCGGGAACAGCGTCCCGTTCTCCAGCCGCATGTCTTCGACTACAGACCGGAAGTCTTCTTTAGACATGAACCGGTCCAGGGGCGAGAACCCTCCTGTCGCGATCAGCTCAAGATCGCACACAACCCTCTCGGAGATCCGTATCGACGGCAGACTTTCGGACTCCGCCCGCAGTTCTTCCGCCTGCTCGCCTGCCGCAACGACGTTGACCAACTCGCCGCCATACGGCGAGATCAGATTTGATTCGGACACTTTATCGCTCCTGCTGTCACTCAAGGAATTGAACTACCCGCCGGCGGCAGTCGAGACGCCAACCGGGTTCATGTGTATGCCGCACTCTTTGGCAACCCCGCTTTCCCACCACCAGCGGCCTGCCCTGGCGTCCTCGCCGGCGGAGACGGGGCGTGTGCAGGGCGCGCAGCCGATGCTGGTGTAGCCCGCGTCATAGAGCCGGTTGTACGGCACGTCGTTATCCCTGATGTACTCCCACACGTCATCCTCGGTCCAGTCGGCCAGCGGGTTGATCTTGACGATCCCCTTGTGCTGCCAGTCGATCCCTATCTTCTGCGCGCCCGACCGGGACGCCGCGTGACCCCGTCTGACCCCCGTGATCCAGGCGTCCAGGTCCGCAAGCGCTCGGTTGAGCGGGTTGACTTTGCGGATCTCGCAGCACAGCATCCGAAGCGGCACGGACTTGTAGAACGGGTTCATGCCGTATGAGGTCGTCATGTCCTCAAGTTCGGACTCATCGGGATGATAGACCTCGACCTCGATTCCGTAGTGGTCTCGCACGCGGTCGATCAGGTCGTAGGTCTGTTCGGGAAGCCGGCCGGTGTCTATCGTCATCACCCGCAGACCCAGCCCCATCCGCTGGGCCATGTCGAGGATCACCATCCCGTCCACCTGAAAGCTGATGCTCAGCGCGACTCGGCCGCCGAAGGTTTGCGCGGCCCACGCCAAGACTTGCTCCGGCGTCCAGCCCTCCGCATCGGGAATCGAAAGGCCGGACTCTATGGGTGACTCTGTAAGAACTGCCTGCACTTGCTTCTCCAATCTCTTCATTCCGGACAAACGAAAACCCCCGATGCTGAGCAATCGGGGGTTTGACTTCGGTCTTCTCGAACTTGCTGCCTGCGCGTTCACACCGCTAGACAGACATTCGGCACATGCCTAATCGAAGCTCCCCCGGCGGGGGGCGCAACATGTGCAGTTGAGGTCTGTGGCGGTCATCGCGAACATTGCGGACTCATGATACCCATCCGATGGCGGTTCTGTCAAATCGGCTCTGCCGGCGCAATCTGGGTCACTTAAACCGCGCGCGAGCGCGAAAATCCCCTCTCCCTTGAGGGAGAGGGCTAGGGTGAGGGTGATACCTTCACCGACCAATCTGACACAGCTTCCTGCCGGCGCCGGTTCCCTAATCGGCGTCCAAGTGGTAGAATAGTCTCATGGGGACGCGTGGGTTCGACAGGGGATGCCTTCGCGGGACTGCAAGCCGAGGCGCCATCACCCTCGTTAATCAGATGGCAAGAAAGTAACTGACGACAGACAGTTCGCACTAGCCGCCTAGCGGCGGTTACGTCCCCCGGTCCCTTACCCTGAGGGGGCCGGATGGGGCGCCGAAATTCGGGGCGCCGTCCCGCCGACGCCGATGCGCGGGGCCTAAGACCATCGGCTAGCTCCGAGCGACGCCTACGCCGTTGCAGACCCGCCGGAGCGACCCAAAGCAGCGGCTAAGCTTGTAGATGTCTCAGCCGGAGAGTCTTCTGGACGGGGAGTTCGACCCTCCCCCGTCTCCACCACCAGCACGAAATGGCGGCGTCCGGCGCTCTTTACTTGCGTTGTACGGATTCGTGAACGTATCGCCGCGTTGGCGAGCCTGAGCGCGCCGCCTCCATAACCACCGAGAGCCGCAATTGAGCGACAATTCCCCAGAGAGTTCAGGAACTTCGCAGAAGCGCGGCGGGTCGGCGCGGCGGTGGGCCAAGCTGCTCGTCCGCCGGGGTCTCGAGGCGCTCACGCTGCTATTGATCCTGATCCTGATTACTCCGCAGGGACGCACGGCGGTCGAGACGGCCTTGTTCATCCCGCAGGTCATACCGACCATCCCGGTCAAGCCGCAGGAGTGGGTAAGTAGCGCCCCGGTCAGACGGGAGGTGGAGTTCCCAGTGCGGGACGGCGTCGGAGTCGCCGACCTGTACTCGCAGCCCGGAGGAGGCAAGCGCGGCTCGGTGCTGCTGTTTCTGGGCGTCAATCCGGCGGGGCGGGACGACCCGAGAGTCGTGGGGCTGGCAGACGGCCTCGCCCGAACCGGCGTCGTCGTGATGATCCCATGGTCGGACACGATGACAGATCAGCGCGTGGACGTGTCGGAGGTGGATAACCTCGTCAACGCATTCGAGTTCCTCATCGCGCAGGACAACGTGGACCCGGAGCGGTCGGGCATGGGCGGGTTCTGCGTCGGCGCGTCGCTGGCGACGGTGGCGGCCCAGGACGAACGGATCAGGTCTAAGGTCAAGTTCGTGAACTTCTTCGGCGGCTACTACGACGCGCGCGACCTGATTATATCGGTGGTTTCGCACAGCCGGTTTCACGACGACGTGGTCGATCCCTGGCCGCCGGACGTGCTGAGCAAGAGGGTTGTTACGACACACCTGATCGAGGGTCTGCCGAACGAGGATGAGCGGGCGCTGCTGACGCGGGTGTTCGTCACGAAGGACGCGGCGCTCAGCGACGAGGTCGTCCGGTCGCTATCTTCCGAAGCGCAGGCGGTGTACCGGATGCTCGAAGGCGTCTCTCTGGACGAGGCCAGGACTCTGGTTGACCGGCTGCCGGAGTCCACCATCGAGACTGTGCGCGCGATGTCCCCGGCCACCAGAATCGAGGAACTGGAAGCGAGGGTGCTGATCATGCACGACAGGCAAGACAGCCTGGTGCCGTCGGAAGAGTCGCGCCGATTAGCGGAGGCGCTCGCCGGACGAGGCGGATTCAGTCACACCGAGTTCTCACTGTTCCAGCACCTGGACCCCACACGGCCGGTCAGCCCGCCGGTGTACGCGAGGGAACTGTTCAAGCTGTACATGCACATGTACAGAGTGCTGCGCGAGTGGGACTGAGTAGTTCCAAATCTCCACCAAATAACCGCCGGATGCCCGTAGAGCCTGCCCCGTACTCGATACGGGGAGCGCGGGCGTCTCGCCCGCACCGCAATACCACCGTCAGACGGTGGATATGGGAATACCAGGGTCTTTTAATTGTCACCCTGAACGAAAGTGAAGGGTCTAAGGACTCTGCTGAGGAACAAAGTTTTCTTCAGACATAGCCTCCAGATTTCTCGCTGCGCTCGAAATAACATGAATAACCGAGAGACCCTGTGGGAATACGTGATGCGCTTGACCCGCGCTGGAAAATGTAGTATCTTCGCAGCGTAGCGTGTAGATTTGTCTCGGCTGTGGGTTGGAGAGTGTGGCGATGTCGGATAAAATCATGAGAAGCATAGTCGCTTTCGTGATCATCCTCGGTTGCGTCCTGCTGGTCGTTCCACAGTTCGCCACGGCGCAGACGCCCCGAATGGCGACGACGCCTCAGAAGACGACGTGAGGGCCACCTATAGTTCGTACGAAGAGTGCATGTTGTATGAGTACGACCACGATTACTGCCTGTTCTTCGGCAGCCCCCCAACCGCCACGCCCAGGCCCACGAACACGCCCAGGCCTACCGCCACGCCCAGGCCCACCAACACGCCCAGGCCTACCGCCACGCCAAGACCCACGAAGACCCCGATACCTACCGCCACCCGCACGCCAAGACCCACGAACACGCCCCACCCCGACCTATGCGAAGTTGACCCAACCCAATGTGGTGACCCAACAGCCACGCCTACGAAAACTCCCACTCCTAGGCCCACGAATACGCCCGTCGCGCCCTACGCCACCATCAGCGCAAGTCCAACAACCATCGACGTGTACGGGAAGACAAAAGTCTCTGTGTCGTACGTGTACCCGTCCGGCTTGGATGTCTATCTATCCCGCAGCGGTCCCCTCACGACAGAATACGGCTCATGCTCCAGCACGACCTCAGCGGAGGAAGACACTTCTTTCAAGATCGACAGCATACCATTCTCAGAAACCTACAAAGGCTGCGCGCCGGGCGGTACAGCCACGGTGAGTGTGAGGGCAGTCATCGGCAGCGGCACCATCAAGTTAGCAAGCGTTAGCATCACGGTTCGAGAGCCGCCCACGCCCACGCCCACCAGAACACCCACGCATACACCCACGGCCACGCCCACACATACACCCACGGCCACGCCCACACATACACCCACGCCTACGCCTACGGATACACCCACGCCTACGCCTACGGATACACCCACGCCTACGCCTACGGATACGCCCATACCTCCCACGCCGTTGCCATCGCCGCCTCCCCCATCGGGGTTCAGCGCAACATCCGACTCAACCAGCGCCACTTTGAGATGGACTCGGACGACTGGGGCCTCCAAGTATTGGTTGGAGCGCCGTAAGAGCGGTTCAAACACATGGGAGACGGTTGACAACAATATCGTTGACAATAGTAGCAAGGTTATAACCTACACAGTTACCGGCCTTGCCTGTGAAGCGACGTATGAGTTCAGACTCAGGGCATACGGCGATGGTAATACGTATGCAAGAACGTGGGGTACGGGCAGCGACACTTCAACCACTCTCTCCTCCTGTCCTGATGACTCCACACCTACGCCCACGCCGCCGACCGTGAAAATCTCCGAGGTGTTTCCTGGCACGGAGAGCGTTGCAGTCGTGCTCGAATGGAGTCCGAAGCGTCCGGACAGCCTATCGGAGGTGAAGGTGAGTTGGGATAAGACCTCCGGACTCAAATGCAGAATACCAGGGGTTTCATGCCCCGGTTCTGCGACGTTTACCAATCCCTCCTTCAAGACGGTCTTCCATGTCCAGCGCAAGGATGGCGGCGGGGATGCATTCGACAAGGACTCCGACTACACCAAGTTTGAGGTGAAAGCGAAAGGCAGGCATCTCAAGCATAGCTTTGACATCAAAGGCTCGTTCCAGGACGACAACGGCAAGGACAAGTCTGTTACGACCTCCCTGCCCACGCCCGAACTGAACGTCTTGAGTATCGGTGGATATGCAACTTCAACCCACCCGAGACTCCCGGACGTTCAATGGAAGGTATTCAAGTATGTTACGGTCAAGCTGGGATTTGACGATTCTATAGCGAGCGACGAAAAGTACAAGCACTATCGGGTTGACATGGAGGCGCCCCCGGGGACCGGCCTGCAGGTGAAGGTCAACGATACCGAGAGTTGTAACTATGGTTCTACCAATGTGACGACTAGCTCCGGGTGGGAGGAGTTAGGTGACGAACTCTACCTCGTGCGCTGCTCCCTCGGAGACGGTAACACAGACCTAACATTCAAGGCCGGATTATCCTATGGCGGCAAGGTATATGCCTTGGGCGAGTATGCCAGAATTGAGAACGTGAAGCAGTCAGTTCATCAGAAGGACGATCTCATGACCTTCCATGTGCGCGGAAGCTATAGTGAGAATAACAAAACACTAATCAGGTCCGTAAAGAAGAATGGGCTGCCCGGTCTGTTCTCCTCCCCCTCTGCAACCGGGCAACCTCTGCCTCCTAGCTTGCTGGAGTGGATCACCTATTCCGCCGCGGGGGCCGCTTGGAACGAAGTGGAGGCCAACATCAGGATCGGCAGTGTGGATAGCACGTCACCAGCCGATATCGTAATCAAGGCCTACTGGGACGGAGAAGACCTATGCCAAGGGGTCTCCGCCTGCATAACAGATGGAAGCGAGATGCTCATCGAAAACCCGCCGCGCATAGGGACAGAAGATCCGATGGAGTGGACCAACGATTTCGACACCTGGTATATGAATCCAGGTAGTACTCGCTACCTACCCGCGGTATTGGTGCATGAGTTCGGACACCCTCTTGGCTTTACAAACAGCAACAAAGCGGGTTCCATCATGGCTGACGGTACCCTTAAAGCCTGCCGCGCGGCAAGAGTGAAGGATCCTACCGACCCTCGGGACCTTGTAAAGCTTTGCAAGGACGAGAGTTCGCTATCGATTATGAATAGTTTGCGCTGGCTGATCACCGATACCGACAAGGCGGGGCTGAAGGCCATTTATGGCCAGAGGTCCACCCCCTAGGAGTAGTACGATGACACCCCCCGGCCATACCACAGGGCGACTGACCGCTTGTCTCTTGGCTCTGGTCATTTGCACAACTCTGCTCGTATCGGCTGCCTGCCAGTTGAACTGCACGGGTGACATTGCTCTCGAAAATGACGCTGCGCCCGAAGACAGGGATATCGGGATGGAGACCGAGCCCCTGCCACACTATATGTTTATCCCACCATCCCTGGATGAGCAGGTCTTCAAGTCAAGTGTTATCACGCGGGCAACGTTGCTGTCTGCTACCTCGACTACGGAGGCCGTCCCCAGCAAAGATGGCGGCGCGACGACCTACAGGCCGGTGCAGGAACTGCGTTTCAGCGTCCACGAGTACCTCAAGGGGAGCGGGGCCAACGAAGTGCTCGTGGTCGTGAGGGGCGACTGGACGTACCCCACAAAGTCGGAGGCGAAGGCGGCTGCGGACAAGTCCGTGGCCGAGCGTACCACGATGTGGGACGGCAGGCAGGCGGCGCTCTTTCTCAAGTCTCCGGATGCTCCCTATACGTCCGGTGGCGCATCCGGCTCCTCCTCCAATGCCCTGGAGTTTCAAACCGGGTACTATCAATCCGCACGTCATGGAACCAGCAAGTTTGGATACGCCATCGATACCGCAAGCCGCGCCTGGCTGCCCGCTTTGGATACGGCGGCGCAGTCTTCAAGCACAGGCAGCCTATCCTTCATCACCGACGGGACGGCGACGACGACGGTTGTATCGCTGGCCGAATTGAAGTCTGCCATATCAAAGATGACCGCCACGTTGGAGGCGGGGAAGGGCATCGAGGGATACACGGTCTGTATCAGACGCAAATTTAACCACGAGAGGTTTATGCGCGCACAGCGCTTGGAAGGTTATCCTTGGACTCTGCTTAGTCTCTCCGAAACCCTCTACTCCGGCTCAGCGGCCGGGGTGGAGATCGATAGAGGTTTCATGGATACCGGTGGGCCGAAATATCATAAATTTTGGGTGAGCGGCCCGGACAAGGCCCACTTCCAAGCCCCGATCGTCGATGACGACTCCGACCCGGCAAACGGCTACTATCGTAGCATTTCCACGACACGTCCACTGCCAGCCGGCGCCTATACCGTAAACTTCAACATGCAACATGTTAAGAATATTCCCTGCAACTTCGTGCCTGACAAATCCTACACTGAATGGACTGTAACGTCGGAAGCCCCCGCCGGTGTTCTGCACGAGGCATTCTTCGACCCCGTTGACCTGGGCGGCGGCGCGGTTGGCGCGGACGGCTCGAAGGGAGTGCTGAAGCCCGCCGCGTTCCGGTACAACAACGGCACGACCACGATAGAGCGCATAGAGTGGAAGTCCAACGCGGTAGAGATGGAGTTGGACCCGCACACCGCCCTGGCGAACCACCACGCGGACTTCATCGCGCTGAACGGGACGGTATCGTTGCGCTTGGACTTCGACGATGCCTCGGCGGTGACTGAGGGCGGAGACACATCGCTTCAGTGGAGCGGCTGCGCCAAGCCATGGAAAGACGGCGACCTTCTTATGCTCCGCATTAGCGTCAGCACGACGACCGCCGCTACAAACCCCGCGCCGTGCAAGTCGGCGCCCGTTGCGACCTCGACACCCGTAGCAACCTCTACGCCCACGGCAACGCCTATCGCAACCTCTACCCCTACGGCAACCCCTATCGCCACCTCTACGCCTGTGGCAACCACTACGCCTATCGCGACTTCGACACCCATCGCGACTTCCACGCCCACGCCGACGCCTACACCTACGCCCGCGCCTACACCCACGCCGCTGCCGATCCCCACGTTCAACGTAACGAATACGGGCGGGACAACTTGGAGTTACACCATGCCCTCGGACCTGACGTTCGTGTACTACGAGGTGCGCTGGATGCCGACGGCGGGCAAGGCTCCCAACGACTGGGAGGGCCGTTTCAGCGTGGTCTATTACTCGGACAGCGTCACTTCGCACCGGATAATGGACCTGAAGCCCGGCGTGGAGTATAAGGCCAAGCTGTTCATCGGCGCGAGAGACAGCGGCGGCTCGATGATATACATCAAGTCCGCCAACGTGGTCTTCACCGTCCCGCCGGGACGATAGCGCCGGCTGAGGCGCTCGCCGGACGAGGCGGATTCAGTCACACCGAGTTCTCACTGTTCCAGCACCTGGACCCCACACGGCCGGTCAGCCCGCCGGTGTACGCGAGGGAACTGTTCAAGCTGTACATGCACATGTACAGAGTGCTGCGCGAGTGGGACTGAGTAGTTCCAAATCTCCACCAAATAACCGCCGGATGCCCGTAGAGCCTGCCCCGTACTCGATACGGGGAGCGCGGGCGTCTCGCCCGCACCGCAATACCACCGTCAGACGGTGGATATGGGAATACCAGGGTCTTTTAATTGTCACCCTGAACGAAAGTGAAGGGTCTAAGGACTCTGCTGAGGAACAAAGTTTTCTTCAGACATAGCCTCCAGATTTCTCGCTGCGCTCGAAATAACATGAATAACCGAGAGACCCTGTGGGAATACGTGATGCGCTTGACCCGCGCTGGAAAATGTAGTATCTTCGCAGCGTAGCGTGTAGATTTGTCTCGGCTGTGGGTTGGAGAGTGTGGCGATGTCGGATAAAATCATGAGAAGCATAGTCGCTTTCGTGATCATCCTCGGTTGCGTCCTGCTGGTCGTTCCACAGTTCGCCACGGCGCAGACGCCCCGAATGGCGACGACGCCTCAGAAGACGACGTGAGGGCCACCTATAGTTCGTACGAAGAGTGCATGTTGTATGAGTACGACCACGATTACTGCCTGTTCTTCGGCAGCCCCCCAACCGCCACGCCCAGGCCCACGAACACGCTTGTACCTACTGCCACGCCCAGGCCTACGAACACGCCAAGACCTACCGCCACGCCAAGACCCACGAAGACCCCGATACCTACCGCCACCCGCACGCCAAGACCCACGAACACGCCCCACCCCGACCTATGCGAAGTTGACCCAACCCAATGTGGTGACCCAACAGCCACGGTGAGTGTGAGGGCAGTCATCGGCAGCGGCACCATCAAGTTAGCAAGCGTTAGCATCACGGTTCGAGAGCCGCCCACGCCCACGCCCACCAGAACACCCACGCATACACCCACGGCCACGCCCACACATACACCCACGGCCACGCCCACACATACACCCACGCCTACGCCTACGGATACACCCACGCCTACGCCTACGGATACGCCCATACCTCCCACGCCGTTGCCATCGCCGCCTCCCCCATCGGGGTTCAGCGCAACATCCGACTCAACCAGCGCCACTTTGAGATGGACTCGGACGACTGGGGCCTCCAAGTATTGGTTGGAGCGCCGTAAGAGCGGTTCAAACACATGGGAGACGGTTGACAACAATATCGTTGACAATAGTAGCAAGGTTATAACCTACACAGTTACCGGCCTTGCCTGTGAAGCGACGTATGAGTTCAGACTCAGGGCATACGGCGATGGTAATACGTATGCAAGAACGTGGGGTACGGGCAGCGACACTTCAACCACTCTCTCCTCCTGTCCTGATGACTCCACACCTACGCCCACGCCGCCGACCGTGAAAATCTCCGAGGTGTTTCCTGGCACGGAGAGCGTTGCAGTCGTGCTCGAATGGAGTCCGAAGCGTCCGGACAGCCTATCGGAGGTGAAGGTGAGTTGGGATAAGACCTCCGGACTCAAATGCAGAATACCAGGGGTTTCATGCCCCGGTTCTGCGACGTTTACCAATCCCTCCTTCAAGACGGTCTTCCATGTCCAGCGCAAGGATGGCGGCGGGGATGCATTCGACAAGGACTCCGACTACACCAAGTTTGAGGTGAAAGCGAAAGGCAGGCATCTCAAGCATAGCTTTGACATCAAAGGCTCGTTCCAGGACGACAACGGCAAGGACAAGTCTGTTACGACCTCCCTGCCCACGCCCGAACTGAACGTCTTGAGTATCGGTGGATATGCAACTTCAACCCACCCGAGACTCCCGGACGTTCAATGGAAGGTATTCAAGTATGTTACGGTCAAGCTGGGATTTGACGATTCTATAGCGAGCGACGAAAAGTACAAGCACTATCGGGTTGACATGGAGGCGCCCCCGGGGACCGGCCTGCAGGTGAAGGTCAACGATACCGAGAGTTGTAACTATGGTTCTACCAATGTGACGACTAGATCCGGGTGGGAGGAGTTAGATGACGAACTCTATCTCGTACGCTGCTCCCTCGGAGACGGTAACACAGACCTAACATTCAAGGCCGGATTATCCTATGGCGGCAAGGTATATGCCTTCGGCGAATATGCCAGAATTGAGAACGTGAAGCAGTCAGTTCATCAGAAGGACGATCTCCTAACCTTCCATGTACGTGGAACTTACAGTGAGAATAACAAAAAACAAATTCGGCCCATCAAGAAGAACGGCCTACCCGGTCTGTTCTCCTCCCCCTCTGAATCCGGACAACCTCTGCCCCCTGACTTGCTCGAGTGGAGCACCTATTCCGCGGCGGGTGCCGCTTGGGACGAAGTGGGCGCCGATGTTGACGTCGGCAGTGTGGATAGCGCGTCACCTGCCGACATCGTAATCCAGGCCTACTGGGACCCTGGCCCTGGTGGAGGAGACTTATGTCAGGGGGTCTCCACCTGCATAAGAAATGGAAGCGAGATGCTCATCGAAAACCCGCCGCGCATAGGAAGCAATGAGATGAGGTGGACCAGCAGTTTCTATGTGTGGTCCGAGGACGAGGAAGGCAAGTACCGGTATCTGCCCGCAGTGTTGGTTCATGAGTTCGGACATCCCGTTGGCTTTTCGAACAGCAACAAAGCAGGCTCTATCCTGGCCGGCGGTGCCCTCGAACCATGCCGCGCGGCGAAGTTAAAGGGCCAGAAAGATTTTGAGACATGCGAAAAGGACAGTTTGGAATCGATGTCGAAAAGTTTGCGCTGGCTGATCACCGATACCGACAAGGCGGGGCTGAAGGCCATCTATGGCGAGAGGTCCACCCCCTAGGAGTAGCATGATGACACCCTCAGGCCATGTCACAGGGCAGCTATCCGCTTGTCTCTTGGCTCTGGCCATCTGCGCGACTCTGCTCGTATCGGCTGTTTGCCTACTGGGCGGCACAGATGACACTGCGCCCGTAGGTGACACTGCAACCCAAGTTGACACTGCGCCTGTAGGTGGGCATGAGTATATTGAGACAGAGCCCTTGCCGTTCTACATGTTTATCCCCCCATCCTTGGAGGAGCAGGTCTTCAAGTCGAGTGTCATCGTGCGGGCAACGTTGCTGTCCGCCACGGCGACGACGGAAACCATCCCCGGCAAAGATGGCGGTGCGACGACCTACAGGCCGGTGCAGGAACTGCGTTTCGCCGTCCACGAATACCTCAAGGGGAGCGGGGCCAAGGAACTGCTCGTAGTCGTGAGGGGCGACTGGACGCACCCCACAAAGGCTGAGGCGAAGGCGGCAGCGGACAGGTCCGTGTCCGAACGGACCACGACGTGGGACGGCAGGCAGGCGGCGATCTTTCTGAAGTCGCCGGATGCTCCCTACACCTCAGGCGGCGCATCCGGCTCCTCCTCGACCAACGCGCTGGAGTTTCAAACCGGTTACTACCAACCCGGAGCAACTGCGTTTGGATACGCCATCGATACCGCAAGCCGCGCATGGCTGCCCGCTTCGGACGCCGCATCGGGGCAGTCCGCAAGCGCCGCCAACCTGTCCTTCATCACGGACGGGACGGCGACGACAACGTCGGTGATCTCGTTGGCCGAACTGAAGGTCGCCATCTCCGACATGGCGACCACGTTGAAGGCGGGGGAGGGCATCACAGGGTACACAGATTGTGTCCGCGATAAAATTCACTATGAGAGGACTAGGCGCGCAAAGCGCTTGGAGGGGTATCCTTGGACTCCGCTCAGGGACCTCAAAACGCTGTCCTCCGGGTCAGCGGCAGGGATGGAGATTCATAGAGATTTCATCGGTACTGGCGAGATGAAATATCTCATTAACTGGGTGAGCGGCCCAGACAAGACCCACTTCCAATCCCCGAATGTTGATGACGACTCCGACCCAGCAAACGGCTACTATCGCACCATTTCCACGACCCGCCCGCTGCCTGCCGGCTCCTATACCGTCAGGAGAAACTTGAGGCATTTTGACTATGTCCCCTGCAACTTCGTGCCTGACAAATCCTACACTGAATGGACTGTAACGTCGGAAGCCCCCGCCGGTGTTCTGCACGAGGCCTTCTTCGACCCTGTTGACCTGGGCGGCGGGGCGGTTGGCGCGGACGGCTCCAAAGGAGTTCTGAAGCCCGCCGCGTTCCGGCACAACAACGGCACGACCACGATTGAGCGCATAGAGTGGGCGTCGAACGCGGTAGAGATGGAGTTGGACCCGCACACCGCCCTTGCGAACCACCACGCGGACTTCATCGCTCTGAACGGGACGGTATCGCTGCGCCTCGACTTCGACGACGCCTCGGCGGTGACTGAGGGCGGAGACACGTCGCTTCAGTGGAGCGGCTGCGCCAAGCCGTGGAAGGACGGCGACCTACTGATGCTCCGCATCAGTATCAGCACGACGACCGCCGCTACCAACCCGGCGCCGTGCAAGTCGGCGCCCGTTGCAACCTCCACGCCTATCGCCACCTCGACACCCGTGGCAACATCGACACCCGTGGCAACCTCCACGCCCACGGCAACACCTATCGCCACCTCAACGCCTGTGGCAACATCTACGCCTATCGCGACTTCGACACCCATCGCGACTTCCACGCCCACGCCGACGCCTACACCTACGCCCGCGCCTACACCCACGCCGCTGCCGATCCCCACGTTCAACGTAACGAATACGGGCGGGACAACTTGGAGTTACACCATGCCCTCGGACCTGACGTTCGTGTACTATGAGGTGCGCTGGATGCCGACGGCGGGCAAGGCTCCCAACGACTGGGAGGGCCGTTTCAGCGTGGTCTATTACTCGGACAGTGTCACTTCGCACCGGATAATGGACCTGAAGCCCGGCGTGGAGTATAAGGCCAAGCTGTTCATCGGCGCGAGGGACACGGGCGGCTCGATGATATACATCAAGTCCGCCAACGTGGTCTTCACCGTCCCGCGGGGACGATAGCGCCAATCGAAAGACCATGGGTGTGAGACGATTCGGGTTGGCGCGCCTGCGGGCGATTGCTATAAACTGGGAATCGACCATAATCCGAGGGGCATAGCATGACATACGAGTTCAATCACGTTCACCTCAAAGCGCCCGACCCGAGGAAGACCGCCGAGTGGTACGCCTCGGCCTTCAACTTCACCATCGTAAGCGACATAGTTCGACCATACGGCGACCGGTTCGTGGTCACCAAGACGGTTGACGGGATTACAGTCAACATATCGGCGGCGAGAACCGGGGAGGAGTTGGACGAGGGCAACGCCGACGTCCACTGGGGACTCGAACACATCGGCATCACCATCGACGACGTTGACGCGGAGATCGAGCGGCTTCAGGGCATGGGCGCGGTTCTCAAGGAAGGGCCGATAGACGTGCCCAACGGCCCAAAGATCGCGTTCGTGGCGGGGCCCGACGACACCCGGATAGAGCTTTTGCAACTGCGGGGCTGATGTCGGTGTGGCGCCGGCGGCGGTCGATCTGAGGAACGAGCTTATGTCGTGAAGATGCGCGCGCTGTAGATCGACAGGCCGATGAATACGACGATCAGGCCGATCGTGAATCTGAACAGCGCGAGCTCGATGCCGCGCCGAGTCCTGAACGAGCTTTCAGCCGCGCCGAACAGACCGGTCCCCTGCCCTTTCACCTGGACGAGGATCACGATCACCAGAAGCACGGATACGATGATGTGGACGATGTTGAGAATTGTCATTGGCGGGATGGCGCTCCAAGTTTCCAGGTAATTATACGCAATCCGCTACCTCCGCGCACCTGCGGGCCTCCGGCTGCCGCTCTCGTGGACGGACATGACCGCGTCGGCCAGCTTGGCGGGATGGTGGCGGATCGGGCGCGCCTCGTCAACGAGGTCGGTCAGAAAGATTTCCGCATGTCGGAGCGGCCTGCCGTCGTGAACGACAGGCTCGCCGTCGAATCGCGTCCCGAACTGCACCGGGTTGTCGTTCGCCATAACGTAGTCGGCGATGTCCGCGCGCGTGTGTCGCTGGAGCGCGGCCAGATGGTCGGCCACGGCGTACCCGGAGGTCTCGCCCACCTCCGTCGCGACGTTGCAGAGGTACACGACCACCGCGCCGCTGCTCGTGACCGCCTGGGACATGCCCCGAATCATCAGGTTTGGCAGGACGCTGGTATAGAGGCTGCCCGGCCCGATTATCACGAGGTCGGCCTGGCGAATCGCCTCAAGCGCCCTGGGATGGGCTTGCGCGGAATCCGGCGCGATCATCAACCGCTCGATCTCGCCCGCGCGCTTGGTTATGTTGGACTCGCCGCGCACGACGCTGCCGTCCGTGAAGCGGGCCGAAAGCTCAAGGCCGACCGTCGTGGACGGCACGACCCGCCCGCGCACCGCGAGAACGCGGCTGGATTCGAGCAGCGCGTCGTCGAAGTTGCCCGTTATGTCGCTCATGGCGGCGATGAACAGGTTGCCGAAGCTGTGGCCCTTCAAGCCGTTGCCTTCCTTGAACCGGTACTGGAACAACTCCGCCAGAAGCGAGTCGCTGTCGGACATCGCCACGATGCAGTTGCGGAAGTCGCCGGGCGGCAGCAGGTCCATGTCCTGCCTCAGCCTGCCGGAACTGCCGCCGTCGTCCGCGACCGTGACTATCGCGGTGAGGTTCTCCGTGTATCTCCGCAGGCCCTCCAAGAGCACGGACAGCCCGGTGCCGCCGCCTATCGCGACTATCTTGGGGCCTCGTCCCCTGGACCATCGGTCGTAGAGCGTGTCGGCGACCGAGCCTATCGACTGCTCGGGCATGGTCAGCGACGCGAGGGTGCGATAGAGTCCGTGCAGCGCGAACAGGATGGCGCCTATTCCCACCGCCAGCAGCAGGAACCCCTCGAAATACCAGGGCAGGAAGTCCGGGAATGTGACGAAGAAGAACTTTCTCAGCAGATAGGCCACTCCGATAGAGCAGAGGCCGATCCCTATCGTCCCGGACAGCAGCCACCGCTTCACGCCCAGCCCGGGATTGAGAAGGTGCATGATCCGGCGATAGGCCGTGACCGCCGTATTTTGCGACCCGTCTCGTCTTCCGTTTGTCGAATTTGCGGGTATCAGCGCATCGCCTCCAGCTTCTCCCTGACCAGTTGGCTCGCCATGCGCGGGTTCGCCTGTCCCCGCGTGGCCTTCATGACCTGCCCCACCAGGAACCCCATCGCCTGCTGCCTGCCGCCCAGATAGTCGCGCACCGGGTCGGGATTGTCGGATATTGCGCGATCCACGGCGACGGAGACGGCGTCGGCATCCGAAATCTGGGTCAGACCCTCGGACTTTGCTATGTCGTCCGCCGCCCTGCCCGTCTCGAACATCTTCTCGAAGACCGTCTTGGCCATCGTCGAACTCAACGCGCCGTCGTCCACCATCTTCTGGAGAGCGGCGATTTGATCGGGCTGAACTTTCATCTCGGACATGCCGACGCCCGTCTGGTTGGACAGCCGCCCGATCTCCACGATGATCCAGTTGCTGACGGCCCTGGCGAACTCGGGCGACACGTCCGGCTTCGAGTCCAGCGCCGCCTCGAAGTAGTCCGCGGTCTCCCGATTCGCGGTCAGCAGACGGGCGTTGTACTCGGGCAGGCCGAGGTCGTCCATGAACCGCGCCTTGCGAAAATGCGGCAACTCAGGAAGCGACGCCCCGATCTCCGATACCCACTCTGACGAGAGTTCCAGCGGCGGAAGATCGGGCTCTGGGAAGTAGCGGTAGTCCGAAGCGCCCTCTTTCGTCCGCTGGGACACGGTAACGCCGTCGGCCTCCACCCATCCGCGCGTCTCCTGGACGATGCGGCCTCCGCCCTCTATCGCGGCGACCTGTCTTTCGGCCTCGAACTCCAGCGCGTGATAGACGGACCGGAAGCTGTTCATGTTCTTGATCTCGACCTTGGTCCCCAGCTTCTCCTCACCCACCGGTCGGACGCTTATGTTGGCGTCGCATCGGAAGTTCCCGTCCTCCATGTTCGCCGTGCTCACGCCGATGTACTGGAGGATGCTATGAAGCTGCACGAGATACGCCCGCGCCTCCTCGGCGCTTCTGAGATCCGGCTCGCCCACGATCTCCATGAGCGGGACGCCGGAGCGGTTGATGTCCAGCAGAGAGTAGCCCTCGCCGAACTCCTCGGTGCGGTGCAGCAGCTTGGCCACGTCCTCCTCAAGATGGACCCGCGTGATGCCAACGTCGCGGCTCTCGCCGTCCACCTCGATGGACATGGACCCGTCGTGCGCTATGGGCATGTCGTACTGGGAGATCTGGTAGCCCTTCATCAGGTCCGGATACGGGTAGTTCTTCCTGTCGAACTTGGTATGGCGGGAGATTTCGCAGTTCAGCGCGAGCCCCGTCCTGATGACGTGCTCCACCGCCTTTGCGTTCATCACCGGGAGCGTTCCCGGCATTCCCATGCAGACGGGACAGACGACGGTGTTGGGCGGCGCGTGCTGGTACGATGCGCTGCATGAGCAGAACATCTTGCTGCGCGTCAGCAGTTGGGCGTGGACTTCCAGCCCGATTACGGTCTCGTACCTCATAAATCACGCGCCCCCGGACACAGCCCGCCGCTAGCGCCGACTGGAGCGGGGCCTGAATCAGTATAAGAAAAGACCAATCGCGTTGACAACGACTTCCGGCTACTTCTCCGGCCAAGCGTCTTCGGCGATTAGCGGAACGAACCGACATCCGCCGAGCGACTTGATCACCGGCCCCGCCTCGCCCTTGATCGCCTTAAGCAGTATCTGCTCGTCCCTCGATCCGACCGGCGCGACCAGCCGACCGCCGACCTCAAGCTGGTCCAGAAGACTGTTCGGCAGACGAGGAGCCGCGGCGGCGACCACGATGGCGTTGTACGGCCCTTCTTTGGCATTGCCCAACTCGCGCCCGGCTTGAATCACCTCGATGTTGTCGTACCCGAGGTCGTCCAACAGCGCCCGGGCGGAGTCCGACAACTCGGGAATCCGCTCGACCGTCACCACGCGGCGCGCAATCTGCGCCAGGATTGCCGCCTGGTATCCGCTGCCCGTGCCGACCTCCAAGACCTTGTCGTAGGCTCGCAGTTCGAGCGCCTCGATCATCATGGCAACGATGGTCGGCTGCGAAACGGTCTGCCCCGCGGCTATCCTGAGCGCGATGTCCTCGTAGGCGAGATGGCGCGTTTCGCTCGGTACGAACCTCTCGCGCGGAACGCGGCGCATCGCGTCCAGCACGCGCCCGTCCGAAATCTCACGCGCCAGCTTGTCGAGGAGCTTTCGTTTTGCGTCTTCCAACTTCATTGGTCACTAGTATAATGCAATATACCATCCGAAAAGATGCGGAGGCCGCCGTGCCCAGATACTACCCGGCGTTCATAGATGTCCGCGGCCGCGATTGCGTAGTAATCGGCGGCGGAGACTTGGGCGAAGAAAAGGTCCTCAAGCTGCTGGAATGCGGCGCGAGGGTGATCGTCATCAGCCCAACCGTCACGCGCAAGGTGGAAGACTTGGAGAGCGAGGGCCGCCTATCCTGGACCCGCAGACAGTACCGGCGCGGAGACCTTGAGCGCGCGTTCATCGCGGTAGCCGCCACCACCGACGACCACGCCATGAGCCGCGAGATCGCTCAGGAGGCCGAGGAGCGGAACGTGCTGCTCAACGTCGTGGACGTGACGCATCTCTGCACCTTCATAGCCCCATCCGTGGCGCGACGGGGAGAGGTCACGGTCGCCACTTCTACCGGCGGCGCGAGTCCGGCCCTCGCTCGCACCTTCAGGGAGAAGATCGAGAGCAGCCGCATACTCGAATACGCGGATCTCGCTCCCCTGCTCGCCAAGGCGCGAGCGCGCCTGAAAAGCGATCGCCTGACCGTGTCCCCCGACCACTGGCAGGAGTGCATCACCGAGGAACTGCTGGACGTGGCGCAGTCCGGCCCATCGGAGGAGGCTTACGACATGCTGATGCGCGGACTTCTGAGCAAGGCCGAGCCGGTATGACCATGGCTGATCGCACGATAAAAATCGGAACTCGGACCAGCGCCCTCGCCATAGCGCAGACCGACGAGGTTGTCGGGACGCTGCGAGCGTCTTTCCCGGACGCGCGGTTTCAGGTTGTGCCGATAACCTCCGACGGCGACCGCAGAAAGGACGCGCCGCTCCTCAGCCTCGGACGCGGGACATTCGCCAAGCGGCTCGAACAGGCGCTGCTCGACGAGGAGATCGATATGGCGGTCCACTCGGCAAAAGACCTTGCGTCCGCCCTGCCCGACGGCCTCGACATCGCGGCCTACCCCAAACGCAAAGACCCGCGCGATGTCATTGTCAACAGATGGGGGCTGCGTTTCGCCGACCTGCCCCCCGGCGCGACTCTAGGGACGAGCAGCCCGAGGCGATGCGGCCAACTCCTGTCCGTCCGTCCCGACATAGTGTTCGTTCCGATACGCGGCAACGTGGATACGCGGCTTTCTAAAGTCGGGGACGGCTGCGACGGCGTGGTGATCGCCGCCGCCGGACTCCAGCGACTCGGCCGGCTGGACGAGGCAACTGAGATACTGACTCCCGAACTCTGCGTCCCAGACGCCGGACAGGGCGCGCTGGCCGTCGAGATTCGGGCTGATGATGAAGCGATTACGGATATGCTCTCGGCAGTGAACCACCCGGATACTTGGGCCGCCGTAACCGCCGAGCGCGCCTTCGTCCAGACCGCCGGAGGAGGATGCCGCGTACCGGTCGCCGCCTACGCCGTCGTCGAGGGTGAAGAGCTGAGGATACGCGCGATGGCCTGCCTTCCCGATGGCTCCACGATCTTCAGGAAGTCAGTCACCGAGTCGGCAGACGACCCTCATCTCGCGGGCCGCGCCGCCGCGGAGGCTCTGCTGCAAACCGGCGCCGACTCCATCATGTACCGGGACGGCCCAACGTGAACCCAACACCTACGAATATAGACCAACATACCCCCTCTCCCTTGAGGGGCTGACAGGGGTGTCAAATGCACAGAACAACTATGAATACCAGTCAACATACCCCCTCTCCCTTGAGGGAGAGGGTTGGGGTGAGGGTGATTAATTCGTGACCCGCGGCAAAGTTTACCTAGTCGGAGCCGGGCCCGGAGATCCGGAACTTCTGACCATCAAGGGATTGCGGCTGATACAGGCCGCAGACGTCATCGCATACGACCGCCTCATAGACATGCGCCTGCTGACTCACGCCCACGCCGAAGCCGAGCTTATAGACGTCGGCAAGACACCGGGCGCCCGCACCCAAGACGACGTCAACGCCCTACTCGTCGGCCTCGCGCGCGACGGCAAGATGGTAGTCCGGCTCAAGGGCGGCGACCCGTTCGTATTCGGCAGAGGCGGAGAGGAAGCCGAGGCGCTCAATGACGCCGGCGTGAAGTTCGAGATCGTGCCCGGAGTGACATCCGCGATCGCCGCCCCCGCCTACGCCGGAATCCCTCTGACACACCGTGACCGCGCCTCGTCGTTCACCGTCGTCACCGGCAGCGCAGCCCCCGACGGACGACCCGGCGGCATAGACTGGCCCGCCCTGGCCGCCACGCCCGGCGCCCTCGTGTTTCTCATGGCCTGGCGCAATCTCGACGAGGTCACTTCGCGACTGATCGCCGCCGGGAAGCCCGCGGACACCCCCGCCGCCGTCATTAGCTGGGGAACGCAGCCCTGGCAGCGGACGGTCGAAGGACGCCTCGACTCCATCTCGGAATCCGCAAAGTCCGCCGAACTCAGCCCACCGGCGGCGCTCGTAATCGGGAGCGTGGTCGAACTGCGGGAGCGGCTAAGCTGGTTCGAGACGCTGCCCCTGTTCGGCAAACGCATCCTCGTCACCCGCACCCGGAGTCAGGCTGGCGCAACCTCAGCCCGGCTCGCGGAGCTTGGAGCTTTCCCGATAGAGGTCCCGACAATCGAAGTGGAGTCGCGGCCCGACTCCCCAGACCTGCTCAGGGCGCTGCCGATGCTCGCCCGATTCGACTGGATAGCCTTCACCAGCGCCAACGCCATTCAGGCCGTCATGGACGGACTCGCCCGAACGGGCCGAGACACCCGCGCCCTTCACGGCGTCAAGGTAGCCGCGATCGGGCCGGCCTCAGCCGATGCGCTGGCGCGATACGGGGTCAGCGCCGACCTCATAGCCGAGACCGCCACCTCGGACGGACTCGCGGCCGCTATGATTGAGACCGGCATCGCCGGAAGTCGCGTGCTGTTGCCCAGGTCCGACATAGCGGGCTCGCTCCTGCCCAAACGCCTCCGGTCCGGCGGCGCATTGGTGGAAGAGGTCGTCTGCTATCATACTTTGGTACCCGAAAGCTCCCGCGACCTCGTCCGCGACACTCTGAAAGAAGGCGTGGACGCTATCACGTTCACGAGCTCCTCCACCGTCAAGAACCTGCTGAAACTGCTGGATGACGACCCCGCCATGCTGAACGGCGTGCGTATCGCCTGCATCGGCCCCGTCACCGCCGCCACTGCTGGCAAGCTCGGCCTGAATGTTGATATAGTTGCCCAAGACCACACCGTCTATGGCCTCGTGACCGCCCTCGTGCAGCGGCTAGTGACCTCTGCTTAGCTTCCAAATAATCATGGCAATCACTGAATCACATGAATCACAGTTCAGACAAAATATAGTTCAATGCCCAGATTTCCCACAGTTAGAATGCGCAGGCTGAGGAGCAATCCCAGCTTTCGCCGCATGGTGCGTGAAACCGCCCTATCCCCGTCCGACTTCATCTACCCGATGTTCGTAACGCACGGCAGAGACACCAAGACCGAAATCCCGCCCATGCCCGGCATCTACCAGCTTTCCCTCGACCACCTCATTCACGAGGTCGGAGAAGCCGCCGACCTGGGCATCGAGAGCGTTCTGCTGTTCGGCATCCCGGCCCATAAAGACCCGGTGGGCAGTGAGGCTTATGACCCCGGCGGCATCATCCAGGAAGCCGTCGCCGTCATCAAGCAGACCGTCCCCGACATGACCGTAATCACCGACGTCTGCCTCTGCGAGTTCACCACCCACGGACACTGCGGCGTCCTAAACGGCCAGAAGGTGGACAACGACGCCACCCTGGACCTGCTCGGCAGGATGGCGGTCTGCCAAGCCAACGCCGGGGCGGACATGGTCGCGCCGTCCGCCATGATGGACGGCCAGGTCGCCGCCATTCGCGCCGCGCTAGACGACTCCAACCTGGACAACGTGCCGATCATGGCATACTCCGCCAAGTACGCCTCCGGGTTCTACGGCCCCTTCCGCGTCGCCGCCGACTCCGCTCCGCAGTTCGGCGACCGCGCCGGATACCAGATGGACACCCACAACGTCAGGGAGGCCATGCGAGAGATCGCCCTGGACATCGAGGAGGGCGCCGACGTGGTGATGGTCAAGCCCGCGCTCGCCTACCTGGACGTCCTCTCAGCCGCCAGAGAGACGTTCGATACTCCCCTGGCCGCATACAACGTCAGCGGCGAATACTCCATGGTGAAGGCCGCCGCCGAAAACGAGTGGATCGACGGAAGGCGCATCACGCTTGAGATTCTGACCTCCATCAAACGCGCGGGCGCAGACGTGATACTCTCATACCACGCCAAAGAAGTCGCCCGATGGCTCGCCGCCTAACAGATATAACACGCACCGAGGCGCTAAATCATGGCCAGCTACATCCTCCTCCTGACCCTCACGCCCGAAGGCCGAAACAAGATGCTCGCCGACCCCGACACCCTCATGACCGCGATGCAGGACATAGACTTGCCCGACACGACGGTACTCGGCTCTTACGCGGTGCTCGGAGCCTATGACTTCGTGACGATTCTCAGAGCGCCCGACAACGACACCGCCGCCAGGTTCTCCGTGGAACTCGGCGTCCGCGCGGGCGTCCTCGTAAACACCCTACCCGCCATTCCCATAGGACGGCTCGAAGAAGCCCTCTCCCAACACGACCCCGCCCAAGACCTAGCCGGAATCGAGTCTCCCAGCGAATCGAAGGCGGAGTCATTGTGAATCTGTTTGAAAGGCAACTGCATGAAGTTTGGAACGCCCTGCGTTCACAGACTTCACAGCGGCGCAATGCCTTGCTCGAAGTACGGATCCGTAATCTGCGCGGCATAGCGGACCTGCGCGTGCCGTTCAATTACCCCGTCTGTGTCCTAGCTGGGCCGAATGGATGCGGCAAATCGACCGTCCTATTCGCGGCAGCCTGCGCCTACCGGGTACCGGGGCGAGGTCCGAGGGAGTTCGTCCCATCTAGTCTATTCCCCAATTTCAAAAGCGCCGGGACTAGACTCGAGGACGCTCGTGAACAGACAGAACTTCAATTCCATTACCTGCACGACAACAAGCGTCTTTCTATGGCGTGGAAGAGACGCAAATCATGGAACCGCAGTTACATGGGACTAAAAGGAGGGCAGCAGCCCAAACGTCAGCTATATCTGAGAACTCTCGCAAATCTTACGAATCCCTCCGAAGTGCGTAGCTTGTTGCAGATGGGACGCATGGATACCCAATCTGAACAAATCACCGACGACATGCTCTTATTTGCCCACCGCGTGCTGCCTCGCCGATACCGAAGCCTTTCGAGAATCACGGCGCGGTCTAAAGACCTGCTATTCGCCGAACTGGAAGGGGAAAGCAAACCGGCATACTCAGAGTTCCACATGTCCTCCGGGGAGCGGGCGATTCTCCGCATTTCGAAGGATATTTCCAATCTTCACGATGCGTTCATTCTAATCGACGAAGTAGAAGCCGGACTTCATCCTTATACGCAGCAGCAAGCTATGTTGGAGTTTCAGCGCATCGCCCTGCGGAATCGATTGCAGATTCTTGTCGCATCCCACAGTCCCGTCGTACTTGACAGCGTGCCGGAAGAGGGACGACTGTTTCTGGAACGTGACGACGACATCTCGAACGTCCGTCTGCTGCCACCTTACAGGGATATGATTCAAAAGGCTCTATATGGCCAGTCCCGTGACCGGTTGTCCATACTGTGCGAAGACGAAGTGGCGGAGAATCTGATTCGCGGACTCCTCGACGTGCTAAATGTGAAATTGGACCTTCGCCACGAGGATGTCGTCATTGGGAGAGACACGGGGCAAAGCGAGTTCCCAAGTCACGTTCGCACGCTTGCTAAGTTTGACAAATTGAATGATTTCATCTTCGTCCTCGATGGAGATGCGAGGCACATGGAAAATCAAGTCAGAGCTACGGCATCCGAATACGGGCAGAGCGTGCGGCCTATATTTCTACCCGGAAGGGGTTCGCCGGAGTCTTGGATATGGAATACTCTCGAAAGCGGAAGAAGCCACTATGCCAATGTGCTGGGCATAACGTCCGCCGATATGGAACAATCTATGCGTCGCATAAGGCAGATGGTTTCCGGAGCCGTGCGGCAGGAAGACGAAGACAAGAGCGCAATTAGAGCGTTCGCCGACGAGATCAACAGGTCCGTACCGGACATAGCCCGTGTGGTGGGACATCAGGAAGCGCAGTCGCCTAACGGTGAAGTGAGCGCTCTACTCGTAGAAATCGAGGAAAGAATCAACGCTTGGCGGCAGCGTTGAAGATCAAGTCCATGGATGCCGCCGTCGTCCGCCCAAGCTGACGCAGCATCGGGACGATAGAATGTACCTACACCGTGACGAGGTCTCGAAGCAGGTCTCGTGTTGACGGTCTCCGGGCGCGTGAGATGTCCGGGGGTCGGCGGCGACTGGACCTGAACTGGAAGCCGTGGCCCCGCAGAGAGTTGGCAGGACACGGCGGCCCCAAGTAGATACCGGAGTTCTTGTGACGGCAGCGCAACAGACCACTGTCAACCCCGTTTTCGCCGCACGAACTTGTGTCACTTTAGTAGGCGCGCCACGAAAGCGCGAATATCCCCTCTCCCTTGAGGGAGAGGGTGAGGGTGAGGGTGAATACCCATCCACCTACCAATCTAACACACTTTCTCGCCGCACTAAAGGCCACAACCTCGCCCTAACGACACCCACAATCTCGGACCTGAGCACAGGCCCGTGCTGCCTGCTGTCCGCGCTGTGCGCGCGGTTGTCCCCCAGAACGTAGTATTTGCCTTCGCCAACGTCGCAGGTCAGGTGGTCCAGCCCGACCGTCGCGGGCATACCGTCCAAGTAAGGCTCCGGGTGGTGGACTCCATCTATCCGCAGCAGCCCATCCTCCAAGACGATCCGCTCACCGGGCAGGCCGACGACGCGCTTGACCTGGAATCGGGGGCCTGCTTCCCGCCGCGCGTCCAACAAGACGACGCTGCCCCTTCGGGGCGCGGATGGACCGCGCTTGACCAGCAGCAGGTCGCCGTCTAGGAAAGTCGGAGACATGCTGGCTCCCCTGACGACGAACAGTGAAAATCCGCTTGCGACGAAGATCATCGGCGACCCTTCCCTGAGACGTTAGCATACTTCGCGGGACTGTTGCATCGAGTGTTGGAATTGCTGGAGAGAGTGTGAGGGGGTTGCGGTTGAGGATGAGCCGGGTGACGGCGCGGGGCGCAGGATTAAGGCGGTGGGCGGTTTCAGCGTTCGCCTCCGCGGAGGCGGGGGTCTAGGAGGTCTCTCATGGCGTCGCCGAACATGTTTAGACAGTAGATGACTATGGTGAGGGCAACTCCGGGCCATAGGGCCAAGTGTGGCGCCTGCTCCATGTACTTGCGTCCCTCGCGGCTGAGCATGGACCCCCAGTCGGGGCTGCCGGGCGGGAGTCCGAATCCCAGGAAGCTGAGGGCGGACACGGACAGAATGACGCCGCCGATGCTGATTGAGAAGCCGATGATCAGTATCGGCATGATGTTGGGCAGGACGTGGCGCCTGATGGTGGCGTCGGCGCGGCTGCCGAGGGCCCGGGCGGCGAGGAAGTAGTCGTTTTCCTTGATGGCGATGACGGCTCCCCTAGTTACTCTGGAGCCGCCTATGCCGCCGGATACTCCGAGCACGACGATGATCTGCAGCAGGCCGAGGCCGACTATTGACATGATGGTCAGCAAAAGAAGAAGGCCGGGGAAGGCCATCCAGCCATCTACGATTCGCTGGAGAACGAGGTCGAGTTTTCCGCCGACGAAGCCTGAGATGCCGCCTACCAGCACCGATACCACGACGCCCAACGCGGTGGCGGAGAGTCCGGCGAAGAGCGAAATCCTCGCGCCGTACATCAAGCGGCTGAGGAAGTCGCGCCCGATGTGGTCGGTGCCGAGCAGATACTTCGTGGAGGAACCTTGCAACCGGTCCTCCAAGTGCATCTCTTCGTAGGGATACGGGGAGATGTACGGCGCTAGTATGCTGACCAGTATCAGCAACAGAATGAGGCAGCCGCAGAAAGCGCCGAGGGGCTTTTCCTTGCCAAGCCTCGTGAGGAATCCCCTCAGCCGTCCGCGCGGCCTCAGGTTTCCAGTTTGTGTCTCTGCGACGCCGGAGATCACTTAATCAACTCTCATTCTCTATCTGTACCTGACCCTGGGGTCGAGGTAGGGGTATATCAGATCGATGAGCAGGTTCGCCATGATTACCACAGTGGCCAGTACGAGATTGATGCCCGAGACGACGGGATAGTCCCTGTCTTCGAGAGCGAGGAGCATCAACCTTCCGAGTCCGGGGAGCGCGAATATGTTTTCGATGATGACGGAGCCGCCGACTAGAATGGGAATCTCCAGTCCGATGAGGGTTACGACGGGAATGAGCGCGTTCTTGACCCCGTGCCTCAGAATTACTATCCGCCCTCTCAGTCCCTTGGACCATGCGGTGCGGATGTAGTCCTGGCGCAGTACTTCCAGCATCATCGTGCGGGTGAGGCGCATTGTGGAGGCGGACATGGCGGTGCCGAGAATGGCGCTGGGGATGATGAACACCGCGATGTTTCCGAGTGGGTCTTCTGTGAACGACACCACCTCGAGGGGCGGCGTCCATCCCCACCAGATGGCGGGGAAGATGATGACCATGAGCGCGAGCCAGAAGTTGGGGGTCGCAAGGCCGATGATGGCGATGGTGCGAGCTATGTAGTCGGCGACGGTGTCCTGGCGGACGGCGGAGTAGATTCCGACGGGGAGGGAGATCATCAGGCCGATGATAATGGCCATTCCGCCAAGCTGGGCGGTAACGGGCAGCCTGCCGATGATCCTGTCCTCGACGTCCCACTTTTCGAATAGCGACTGGCCCAGGGTGCCTTCGAGCAAAATGCCCCTGATCCAGAGGGCGTACTGCACGTACAGGGGCTTGTCCAGCCCCAGCTTGCGTTCGAGGTGCTCGCGGTCCACCAAGACGTCGGGATCCTGGCTCCTGGCCACCATGGCGTCGATCACGTCGCCGGGTATGAACCTGACGGACATGAAGACGAGAATGCTCAGCGCGAACAGCGTGGGGATTACCAGGAGCAGTCGTCTGAGTATGTATGTTCTCACGCGATATGCACCGAATCAGGTTGTTTGAACGAATGTGGGAGTTGGGAAGCGCTATCTTCCCAACTCCCAGCTTTTTGGTTGCTTGCGCGATTGAGACGGTTGACGTTAGCGGCCTAGCTGTGTCTTTAGGGCCTGGTCTATCCAGAGTCTGGCGAATACGGCGTTCTTCTGCCAGCGGCCCATGAAGAAGTCGCCGTCGAATCCGGCGACGTAGGGCTGCGTGAAGTTGAACCAGGGCGACAGCGCCGTCCACAGGTATATGTGGTTCGTGACCGAGTACAAGTTGGCCTCTCTGGACAGTCTCATCTGTTCATCGAGGGTCTCGGCGTCCAGGATGGACTGGAAGAGAGCGTCGTACTCAGGCACGCTGTGGCCGGTGACGTTCCAGGTGGCGCCGGTGCTCAGCCATGAGAGTGCGTTGGAGGGCTCGTAGGGCGAAGCGGCGATGAAGTTGGTCATGCCCTTGGCGATGCCTTCCTGCCATCTGCTGTTCTTGGTGGCGCCGTCCCACTGCTTGATCTCGACCTCGATGCCGATCTGCTTCCAGTACTGTTTGGCTATCTCGGCGAGGCCCTGGTCGTAGCCCGTGGTGACGACGTCCAGTTCAGTCCTTAACCTGACGCCGTCCGATCCGGGGGTGAGTCCCGCCTCATCGAGGAGCGTCTTGGCTCCCTCGGGGTCGTAGGTGTAGAAGCCCTTGATCTCTTCCGGCCACTCATCGAACGGGTGGACGAACCCGGTCTGGAAGTCACCCATCGGACCCTGCGGAGTGATGACCGCGAGGTCCTGGAAGTAGGTCTTGTTTACCGTCGGCATGTCCAGCGCCATCTGCATTGCGCGGCGCACCCTAATGTCGTTGAACGGCTCTTCGTTTACCCTGAATCCGTAGGAGTTGTTGGCGCGGAAGTAGTAGGCGTTGGCCCTGAGCTCGGGGTTCGTCTTGAGGAGGCTGAGCCCCTCGTCAACGGTGCGAATCTGGGAGCTTGCGTTGTGTCCGAGATAGTCCACCCTTCCGGCTCGGAGGGCGGCGATTCGAGTTGCGGCGTCGGGCATGAGCAGGCCGCGCAGCGTGTCGATGTAGGGCAGTTTCTTATCGGGGTACTTCTCGTCGTAGCCCCAGTAGTCCGCGTTCTTCTCGAACGTCATCGAGTCGCCTTCGACCCAGTCCACTAGCTGGAACGGGCCCGTGCCGACCAGGTTCTTCCAGTCGGTGGTGTCGCCGTGCTCCCTAATGACCTCGGGCGGGTAGATGTAGGCATAGCTGTCGTCGATGAACGAGAGCATCGCGCCCAACTGCACCTTTTCGAGCTTGAAGACGACGGTATTGTCGTCGGTGGCGTCGATCGAGTCGATTGCGAGCTGGCGGATGTATGACGTCTGCGGCGGTGGCTCGGTGAAGCCGCTGCCCTCGCCCCTGATTCGGTGGAAGCTGAACGCGACGTCCTGCGCGGTCAGTTCGCGTCCGTTCATGGGGGCCTTGTTGTGCCAGTTCACACCCTCGCGGATGTTGAACACGATGGTCGTCTGGTCGGGGTCGGGCATCTCCCAGCTTTCGGCCAGAGCGCCGGTGTAGTCGGACACGTTGAGGAATTCGTTCTTGAGGTCTCTGACGCTCCTGTCTATGCCCCAGTTGGCGTAACCGAGCTTCTGGAGCACGCCGCTGACGGCGTATCCGGCGGAGAGTCCGCCGACGGTCTGATCGGCGTTGGGCGGGTTGCGCCTGTTGGCGAAGGTCAGGGTTCCGCCGTACTGCGGCGCGACGTACGTTACGTCGTTTGTGGGGTCGGTGACGTAGGTCTGTCCCGGAATCTCTTTGACGACCGTCTTGACAATTTCGACAGGCACCTCAACGGTCTTGACGACCTCCTTGACGACCTCCACAGGGACCTGTTTTTCGACGATGACGGTCTCGCCGGGAACTTCGACGGTCTTGACGACCTCTTTTTCGACGACGACGGTCTCGCCCGGCACCATGACTTCTTTGACCACCTCGACGGTGACGGTCTCGCCTGGGACCTCGACGGTCTCGGTTACGACCTTCTCGACGACGACGGTTTCGCCTGGAACCTGTACCTCTTTGACCACCTCTTTTTCGACGACGATGGTCTCGCCGGGAACCTGAACCTCTTTGACGACCTCGACGGTGACGGTCTCACCGGGGACCTCGACGGTCTTGATGACTTCTTCTTTGACCACAACGGTCTCGCCTGGTACCTCTACCGTTTCGGTACAGGCGGCGGCGAATGCCAGCAACATAGCCGCGGTTACGGCGACCGCCAGCCAGCGAAGTGAATTAGATGTAAGCATGACGATGCCTCCTCGTTTTGGGCGCCCACAAGGAACGCCCCTATCTCTAAACGGTCCGCGCCGGCGGCGGGCCGACCCTAAGACGGGATAGGGGGTTTTTATCATACCGCCCCCTCTAGGGTCAAGACTTGGGGGTAAGGGCGAGGGGTTGCGCGGCGGCGCGCATTTCTGTATCTTCATAAAAGTCAGTACACCCGATTCCAAACTAGAAAAGGAGAGTTGCATACTATGGATTTGAAAGGACTGCTCAGAGTGCGGGAGGCCAGCGCCCACTGCGACATCCCGTGCGGAATCTACGACCCGATTTCGGCCAAGATCGCCGCCCAGACCGTGCTCAAGATGGTCATGCGGATAGAAGCGCTCGACGGCGATGACACCGCGGCCCAGAACTCGCTGTCTCGCTACATCACCGTCAAGGAGGAGCACGCCGCCCTCTGCAAGAGCGAGATCAACATCCTCGCCAACGACTACTTCAAGCCCGAGCATCTCGAGGCACATCCGGATCTGCCCTCGAAGGTGTGGGCCGCTACCGGACTCGCTTCCGCCAACAAGCAGGGCGTCAGCCTCGAATCCGCCCAGGCCCTCGTGGACGCGGTCGATGAGATCGCCAGCATCTACTGGGAGACCAAAGGCGTCGAGTACTCCGACCCCGTTGCCGCGGTTCGACTCGGCACATAGGCCGAACGCAACGAGAAATTAGTAAGCGATGGGGCGTCATCATCCCTTATTGAGAACGCCCCATCTTCTCTAATACTTGTACTCTTCGCGCGGCGGGCTGAATATGTCGAGCGCGACCGAGGGCCGGTCCGTCGCCTTGACATAGTGCTCCACGCCGCCGGGAATGATGTATGTGTCCCCGGCCTTCACTCTGGTCGTCACGCCGCCGATGGTGAAATCGAACTCCCCTTCCAGCACCATCCCCGCCTGCTCGTGCGGATGCTGGTGCATCGGGACCTCCGAGTTGGCCGAGATCTCGACAACGCTCATCATGATCTTCTCGCCCCACATCGTCCGCAGAAACACGCCCGGCGCAAGCTCTCTGCGGTCGACATCGTCCGTATTGTACGTGTAGCTCAATTCATTCCCTCCGAGTCTTTCATTCCGTCACTACTCTCAGCGCCCCGATACCGCCCTGTTGAGCGCAGGCGTCAGGCAGGCGGTGATGAAGTCGTTGGCCGGCGTCGGAACGCCGAGACATCTTCCCAACTCCGAGACCTTGCCGTTCAGGTTCGCCAACTCCAACGGCCTGCCCGCCTCGAGGTCCGCGTGCATGGACGAGATCAACCCGTCCCTGTCGTTGCGAAAACTCTCCATCGTGGACTCTACGATGTCGGCGCCAAGGTTCACGCCGGACGCTCTCGCCACGTCGGCAGCCTCTTGGATCACTTTCAAGGTGAGGTCTGCCGTCTGCGGCGTGATCATCACTTCAGAGAAAGACGATCTGGTGACGCAGGTCATACCGCTCAGGCCGCAGATGAAGACCAGCTTGGCCCACAACGTCCTGTCGATGTCGTCCGAGATTTCCGCGTCGATGCCCGACGCTCCAAACATCTCCAGGACCGAAACGCTTCTCGAAGACCTGCGGCTGTCGCGCTCGGCGAACACGATGCGGCACGTTCCTCCGTGCTCCTCGAAGACGCCCGGCGACGGGTGAGCCGCCTCGACATAAGCCGCGCCGAGCATCACCTTCTCAGCCCCGAACGCGGCGGCCAGATCGTCCCCGCCGCCGATGCCGTTTTGCAGCGTCAGAATCGTGGTGTCTGGCCCAACGGCCGGGGCGATGCATCGGATGGCCTCGCGGTTGTGGTAGCTCTTGACGCAAAACAGTACGAGGTCCGGGAGCCACGTCCCGTCAACCGAGTCGCTGACCGGCGCTCGGACCGACCAATCCCCCGCCGTGACGCTCCTGACGGTCAGCCCGCGCTCGCGTATCGCGCGGAGGTTGTCGCCCCTGGCGATGAACCTCACGTCGTCGTCGCCTCTGGCGAACAGAACTCCCCCGAAGTATCCCCCGACCGCGCCGGCGGCCATGACAAGAATCTTCATCCGTATCCCCTTCCCGAGAGCTTCAAAATCCAAGGTCGCGGCGCTTCATGCTGACGAATCCGCGCTCGCCTATCACGAGATGGTCGAGAAGCTCGATGTCCATCTCCGAGGCCCCTCTTCGGATACGCCTGGTCACGAGAATGTCTTCGGGACTGGGAGTCGGATCGCCGGACGGGTGATTGTGGACGACGATGATCGCCGGGCAGTTCTCCCGAATCGCCGGCCTCAGCACCTCGGCTACCCTGACGGCCGCCGAGTTCACGGTGCCCTGATACACGGTGCGGACTCCAATGACGATGTTCTTGGTGTTGAGCAGGACGACGCGGAGATTTTCTTGGGACAGCCTCGCCATCTCAGCGCCCAGATAGTTGTGAACATCCTCCGGCGTGCCGACGGTGGGGCGGTCGTCCGGGTTCAGCGCGGCGGCTCTGCGCCCCAACTCCAGCGCGGCGTGTATGTGCATCGCCTTCACTTCGCTGATGCCGCGCAGCGTACACATTTCGGACAGGGACGCGCGGGACAGACCGGACGGGCCGTTGAACTCGGACAGCAGCCTGGTCGCGAGGCTAACGACGCCCTCGCCCGTGACGCCCGTGCGCAGCAGAATGGCGACAAGCTCGGGGTTGGTAAGATTCTCCGCGCCCACCGCCCGGAGCCTCTCCCTGGGGCGGTCCCCGGTGGGCATCTCCCTGATTCTGGTCGAGTATGCTGGACGTTCGTCTTGCTGAGTCATGCGCCTTTGGTGTACCGAATTTTAGTCGAACAGTAGTATTGTACATCGGCGGTCAGCCCAAGTTCAACACGGACGCCTAAAAGGACTGTTGCCGAGGGTATTGGAATTGATAGAGGATTGAGAACAGCCGGAGTCGGCATCTACAAGCAGAAAGGTTGTATCCAGTGCCAGTTCGCGATCTTGGGTCTCCTCCCTTACTCAGGGCAATTGCACCTCCCCAATCATCGAGACTTGAGCTTATGCATGATAAGGACATATTCTTTATCTATGCTGGCCCCATTCCTACGGCTGTATGACATATATCGGTTCTTGACTGGGTACCAGAAATAATCGGTGAAACAGAAATCTGATTCAGCTAGTTCGGTAAATAATTCGGCCGTCGGAATTTCTGCCCCATTCCACTTACTGTTGCCGACGACCATTACTACTGGCTTATCGTCCTTCAGTACTCTGGCGAATTGGTTGAATACCAGTTTCATCGACACGGTATAGTGTTTAAACGCATTAGCCCTTGCAGTGGACGCTGTTCGAATTTTCGATTCCCAATGGCTCGCCAGCTTTCCTAACCGGTAGTCTTCATCTAAGTAAGTATCCTGCAGGGCAATACTAGGTCTGCCAACATAGCCTCTCATTAACTTCAGGCGTTCTTCCTGAGTCCTAGTAAATCCAAGCCAGAACATTTCTAGCTTATGGCGACGATAATAGTCAACTGCATTGTGGTATGGTGGTGATGTGATGATAGCATCAAACGTGTGTCGGAATCTGACTCTCAGGTCGCGAGCATCAGCCTGAGCTATGGTGACTTTGGACGATTCGTCCATTCTCTGCCTGAACTCGGTCACACCTACTAACGATTTTTTTACAGCACGCTTAAATAGTTCGAATGGGTCAATGACTCTGCCCTCCTTGTTCTTTCGCTTCATATAAGCGGTGACTTCAAGACCCGATACCGGAACCGGATCAGCATTAGATGAAGATCTAATAATCGATGCAAAGCAGAGCAAAAAAAAGTCTCTATGAGTACCCGGCATAGACATTCGCTGAATCGCTTGATGGATGCGGGCCAGATCTACAACAACGTAGTTGCGGAACCAGTGACACATGTTGGGTATATCAGGCACCCAAAGATCATCAGCACGCACAGCCTCTTCCAGTTCATCACGCGTTATGTCCTCAAATTGTAAGTTGAGATACTCTTCCTCTGATCGTTGAAGGTCGGCGAGCATGCTGAAAAGAGTCCTAGAGGATTGCGAAAGTCGACTGATATTGTATCGATGGGTTTTTACACGGGTTATAAACGACGCAACTGGATCTAGATCGCTGCCAACCGCATGCCTACCGGCGATGATAGCCTCTACTAATGTCGAGCCGCTTCCACAAAATGGATCTAAAACACGGTCTCCATAGGTCGAATAATTCTCAATCAGAGTCTTGACTATTGGAGGGTGAAATTTAGCAGGAAACCTAAATAGGTAGTGAGTTAGGCGATCGAAAGAACCCTCGTCAAATTCCAGCCTCTTCTTGCACTGAGTTAAGTTGACTGAATTCATATGCCATCTGCTACGTTAGGACGGGAAGATGTTATCGCAAGAGAATGAGAGTTCTGTCCACCAACCGCGAGTCGTTGGATCAGGTCGTCCGACAGTTTTAGAAACGCCGGGTTCCCACGTCGGTCCTGATGGAACCTTATGTCGCGCAAATGCAGTGACTGTGCCTCACGCAGGAGAGCAATAAAATCTGCATACTTTAGCAGACGGTATGTTGCAGTTAGCAGTGAAACTTGTGTCGCTTCGATGATTGGAGCGAGGGGACATATTGCCACTCCCGTTCCAACTACTTTCAGATACGATGGCAGAAGATTACAGAGTGCTTCATTTGGACTCAGCATCTCATGCTGGCGGCGTAAGTCGTACACTTGGGCAGCGACTTCAATATGCCGGTGCCTTTGAACGAGTCGTTCAAGTGCAAGAACATCCGGTATAGCTGCTACCAATCTCTCTAGGCGCTTCCTACTCTCATCTGACGCTCTATACTGTCGCCCATTTGAAGCAGATTCCCGCTCGACGAGGCCAAGCCGGTGGAGGGTTTGCAGGTGCAGGAATAACTTGTGAGCGCCTGATTTGCCTTTGTATCTCTGTGACCTCAATCGGTCGATTCTGGAACGCAGCGCCATCCTGTCAGCGGTCGGATTTGTAACAGCGAGATAGTCCGCATATGTAGCAAGAAACATATCAGTCGCGAGGTCGTTCCAATCTGAGCCCTTAGCTGGTAGCTGTCCTTCCAAAAGCAGAAGCTTTGCAAGGAAAATGAAAGCAGCGCCATCTGCCTCAAGGAAGAGTCGGAAATGTAGGAGCATCTCATCAATCGTTAGAACGAGCTCATCAGTCCACTGTCTGTTCTCAACTGTAGCGAGAAGATTTACTAGGTGACCGTTATCGGTCCACACGTTATTGTCACCGATAACAGCAAGCCTATGAGCAAGACCAATCGCATATCGAGCAGCCGCGATGTTGAAGTTTTTCCCACGTGTCCGTATTTCACGAGCAAGACGCTCCGCAACACTATCATCATAGGTGCTAGCAATAGGTGAGGTGCATTTAGAAACCACCACTTCAGCAAAAGCAGGCTCATCAACTTGATAGTGTGTTCGATATAAAATTCTAGGTTCCATGTCTAGTAGCCAACTCCCCCACTGACTGTAACTCTAGGGCGTATCCGGAGCGCGAACAATCGATTTGACCGGTCAGTCGCCGCTAAAGCATAGCCTACTGGCAGATTGCGAACGACGCTTTCAAATGCTCGGCTACCTACAAAACGATTCTTTGCATCAACGGTGACTTCGCTAGGTGGGGAAGCGTTGAGCATACCTTCGGCGGCGTTGATATCGTCGTGTCTACTTAGGGAATGCACGAGCAGCATATCGGCGTTTCGTTGGAGCGACGGGTCCAATCCTGCCGGATTCTGTGTCGCTACCACAATTGATAGGCCGAGGTTTCTACCTTCATCCACATACTTCTTCAATGGTTTACGCGAGGGGGTCACGCCGATAGCTGGCACGTAATTATGGGCCTCGTCAATAATGAGCCACGAACGCGGCAGTCCACTACTCGCTTTGTTCGCGGCTTCATCGGCCTTTCTTTGCTCTAGGGCCGATTCTTCCGGCTGGTCAGCAGCGAGACGCTCAGCTCGCGCGGTATGAACGAATCGCATTCTTTCCTCTTGCTCAGCGAGTCCGCGGAGTTGCATCACTCGTTTCACGATCAGTGCGACCAGCGCTGAGCGGATTTGTTGATCTAGGTCTCGAAGCATAAGTACTGATACGTGCCCTGGCCTTAGCAGTTGACTGACGTCAAGGCCATCCTCCGAAAATAAAGGTAGTCGCCGCACTGCGTGAAGCCTCCGGAGGAGAGCCTCTCGAGTATCCCGGTGATAGCGTTGAAGATCATGGTCGTTGGCCAACGCATTCAGTAGGTCCGCCATTCCAAAGGCGGCATTCGCCGCTATGTCCATGCCTTGTTCGCCATCTCTATAGCCATCAAGCGCGACTTTGCCGTGGAGTTCTGTAATTAGATGTCCTAGGGGATCAGCAAATGGGTCGACTTCAAACAATCCACACCATTCCTCAGCCCCAAGGTCGGAGGGCTTGAGACTGATTTGCTCGCTACAAACGCCCTCTGGCAAAGTTATACCGCGAGGTCGAAAGAGAGTCAATGGTATTCGCTCTGATGGTATCTCCCATCTATACAATTCACGTATTTCCGGGCTAGCAGTTGGAAGAGTGTCGGCTGTGAGAAAGGGCATCGTCAGGAAGACATTCATCGTGTCGATAATCAGCACACCTTGAGCACCCTCCCCTTGCCGCACCCAACTGTTTGACGCGAGGCCTTCGGCGAGTACGCCGAGCGTATAGCTCTTACCACTTCTGCGCTTACCCATGACATATAGGACATGTGCGCCGTGAACATCCATCCAAACATCCCGGAATGGTGGCTCTGCTTGCTTTCCAATGAAAACAGCATTTGCGCCGTCGTCTGAGTCAACTTGTCCCATAAGTATGCTGTCACGACTTGGGCCAGAATCAACTGTTAGCTCTGGCTTCACTGCCAGACTGTGTTCAAGACGGAATTGTGTTCGAGGAATCTCTCCAGGCATTCTGCCCCCTCATACGATTGCTTCCCGCGTAACGACCAGCCGATTCTGCCTGAATGCACGTCCCAATGCACGCGTCATCCGCATTGTGATCTCGCGTGGGAGCATCTCGTTAGTCAAACGGCTCTTTAGTGCCTCTATCGACTCTTCAGTAAAGGGAAATGTGTCACGACTAATCGCTTCAGCAGTCGTTAATTCTGCGGCTTTCACGAGGCTTTCTATGTCAGACTCTGAGTCTCGGACGTATAGTATAATGCCTTTGATGAAACGATCCACGTCTGGGTCCTGTAGTGCTGGTATCTCGATAAGTGCTTCAGTGCTAAGCCTAGAAACGACTGGTCCGCCAGTGCTAAAGACTTCCACCATCTCAGATTCGAGGGCGGCAGATGCTCCCATGAGTATCGCAACATCTTTTTGGTTCGGGTCCACAAGTCTCGTAAACCCGGATACAAACGTAGTGATAGACTCGGGGCCGATGGAGCGCAGCCGCTCCATCTCGTCGAGTATCAAGACGAGACGTTTCTCTTCTTGTTCGCGGAGTAGGCGACCGATCAAGCGAATGATGTCGGCCAATCGGGCGGCTTCAGCTTGAGTCAAGTCTTGAGTCTGGCTCAGATCATCCAAATCAGCCCGTGATAGCGCGACCCCGGAAATCCACCGCCAGAGGCGAAGCGGATCAAAGTTAGGATCGACCAAACGGATAGCTCCTTTTGCTATTTCTTCGTCTTCCAGCAATCCGGTTAGTTTACCCAGCATCTCGTTGCGGCGTGCGCCCAACACTCTCTGTACCGCATCTCCAAAGAGACCGACCACAAAATCTTGCCCCAACTCACGCATGATTCCTTCACGGTATAGATCATGAAATCGGGAGCGCCGCGACAGGTCTGGACATTCCACTCGAAAGTTCAGTATGGGCGTCTGTCTCTCGAGTTCATGCATGGCACGCATCAGTGTATGAGTCTTACCTCCTCCGTACGGGCCGAAGAATAGTCGCTTGGGAGCCAAACCTGTGATCAGGTCTGTATCGAGGTCCTGTGCTATGATCCCCGTATCTATGTCGACACGAGCGAAGCATTCGAAGTCGCGCAAGGGATCAAGGATGAAGTTTTCACGCTGTAATCCGTACTTGTCTGCAACGGCTTGTGCAGGGTTCGATGTCATGGTTAGCCTCCCAATTCCACGCTCTCGCTTGATAATGTCCAAAAGTATGCGATCAGTCGATCTATCATTGTAGAGTCTGAGTTGATTCTAATGCCTAATTCCAAGTAGTTCGACCGGGTGAGATTCTGTGATCCCACGATCGCCATCGAATAGCCACCCCACTTCCCTGGTTCTCGAATATATAGCTTCGTGTGAAGTCTAGAGTTCAAGAAGACGGTTGCGCCAAATTCCTGAAGGGGTGCTATTCCGGGCGGAGCATTTCCATCGGCACCTGGCCGAGTGAGGACCAATAGTTCCGGACGTTCACCACGTGACTCTGCCGAATGGAGGGCATGTACCAAGAGTGTCCGATTGCGGTCACTAAGGCTGATCCACGGCGAACAAAGATATAGTCTCACGAATCCCGGTCGAGAACTAATATTTTCGAGGAAAGTGTCAGTCATACCTTCACGTACCAGTTGGTACGAATGAAGTGTACTGTCGAGGTTGCTGAGACGCTGATACGCTAAACGAATATCTCCACCGTTAAGTGCTTCGAGAAGAACGCACACACGGATGCCGAAAGTGGAAAGGCCGAAGTCAACGCCAAGTATCTGAAGTACTCCGGCTGCTACCAAGTCCTTGAAAGTATGCCGAGGTTGCTCCACACCGCTGGCAGCCATCATTTCGAGGATTTGATCTTCTGGCGACGCGGTGGCATCGCTCTGGTCTAACGTTCTCAGGAATTCGTATGTTCCTGGTGCCGATAGTTTCTGATGAACGTACTGTGTAGTCACTTCTAATCCTCGACGTCTGATGTGGGAACGTAATCTTCAAGCACACGCTCGGCGAATTGCAGGGAAATGGTCTCGAACTCTTGTCGCTCAATCAGTGGCTCAGATTCCTGAAGGACTGCTCCAAACGCAAGCATGATCGAGCGAGGTTTCAGTTCTTCATGACGCCCTACCACATTGAGTATTGCTCGACAGGAGTCCTCGGTGAATGGGAAAAAGGGATCCGTGACCACAGGATACTCTGGTATTCGGAAGTGTTCGAGAATGTCCTTTACAAATACAAGACCTTCATCAGGGAGCATAGGAGGGAGCACAAGTACGTTCGTACGGGCGATGCGATCGCGTAGTTCGGCGGTAAGCCATCTAGGTAGAGAATCTTGTTCGGGCCGTCCAGAGAACGACAATACGATAGTTAATCCTGTGGGTGACGCATTGAACGTTGAATGAAGTCCCGTACTTATTTCTTGCAGTAATCGGTTAGGGAGTCCATCTATTCTTTGAACTTCATCCACCAGCCAAAGAATTCGAGATACGTTGCGCTTCCTACATCTAGCGGCTAGCGAGAACAGTCGAATGATCGCCGCTAAGATGCGACTCGCCTCTTCCGATGTGCCGATTCTTTGTGCGATACCCACTCGTCGAAACTCAGATGCGACAAGCGCGTCTCCACGCAGCCAGCGCATGGCCGTCATTTGGTCTGTGGCCGTTCCCATGGCGAGGACGCGGAGCGCTGTGATGAGATCAGGCGACGCCATGGTCATTTCTCGCTCGAATTTCTCTGCCGTGGGATCAGTCGAGATCTCAAGGTAGGCATCAATGACATCTTCAAAGTCAAGGCCAGCCGCAAACGAGCGGTACAGGTCAATAAAGGATTTCGCGGCCTTCGGAAACTCGCTGTACACAGCGTGAAGCGGCCGCTGGTGAGATTCTCCAGAGTTGGCTTGGTTAGCAAAGTAGTAGAGGGTATGGGTTTTGCCCGCTCCGAACCACGACCAGAGGAGGTGAATTGATGACGCATCCTGTCGAGAGAATGTGGACAGAAGTCGTCCGATATCCTCACGTAGTCGCTCACGATCAGCGATGAAGTCACAGAACTCAAGTTCTGGCACGGTTGGGAACGGCCATCGGGTAAGACGAAGATGCGGGTAGTCCATGGCAGTAGTATATGAGGTGATTGCAGTTCGGTCAAGCTGTGCGGAACTTAAGTTCCGCATACTCTGAGGTGATGATCGACGCAACAGCTTTGTCCTCAAGCTCATCAAAACCCTAAAGCAAACGGAATCCTGTGGGCGCCCAAGTTATGATATTCAAAGTAGGCAGCCACAAGGGATGCTAACCGGCATCTGGCCCAACCGGGTCTGCCCAAGTTCAACACGGACACGGCTTGACAGAGAACGCAGGGACAATACAATTGACGGCAACTTGCACGGGAGTCAGCCGATGATAAGACGGGACAGGATAGTCGAGACGTTCTGCGAACTGGCGCGCATAGACAGCCCATCCGGAGAGGAGGAGGAGATTGCCCAGCATCTCTTTGCCAGGTTGGAGGCGATGGGCTTGGACGTGACGCGCGACGACTACGGCAACGTGATCGCCACCGACGGCGGCGACGACCCGCTCATCCTGTCGGCGCACATGGACACCGTCGAGCCTGGGCGCGGCGTCAAACCTTCCGTCGTGGGAGAGCGCATAGAGTCGGACGGCGCGACGATCCTCGGCGGCGACTGCAAGGCCGGAGTCGCGGCGATACTCGAAGCGCTGGAGTCGATCTTCGAAGACGGCACGCCGCACCGCGCGATAGAGGTCGCGTTCACCAGAGAGGAGGAGATCGGGCTGATCGGCGCTCAGAACCTCGACTTCTCCCGCATCAAGGGCAAGGAGGCGGTGGTGTTCGACGGCGAGGGACCTCCGAGCCGCATTACCTCGTCCAGCCCGGAGTACATCGGGTTCGACATGGAGATTACCGGCAGGGCGGCCCACGCCGGGGTCGAGCCGGAGAAGGGCATATCGGCCATACGGATAGCGTCGGAGATCATCACGAGGATGCCGCAGGGCAGGCTCGATGACGAGACGACCTTCAACGTTGGCACGATCGAGGGCGGCTCGGTGCGAAACGCCGTTCCGGAGATTGCCAAAGTGCGCGGCGAGTTCCGCAGCCGCAACATCGAGACGCTGGACGGCATCAGGATGCAGGTGGACGAGGCGCTGGACGAGGTCAGGGAGATGTACCCCGAGGCCGCAATCGACTGTCACCTGCACACCGAGTTCACCGCGTACACGCTCAATGAGGATGATCCGGCGGTGAAGAAGGTCAAGGCCGCGCTGGAGTCTCTGGGCATGACTCCGACGATGCTGCCGTCGGGAGGCGGCACCGACGGAAACGTCTTCAGGCTGAACGACATCAGCGCGGTGGTCGTCGGAATGGCTGACCACGGCATGCACACGGTTCGGGAGTACGTGACGATTCCCGATTTGGTGGACGCGGCGCACCTGTGCGAAACGCTGCTGCGAACGGACGGCTGACCGTTGTCCGTCTTGTACTTGGGACATTCGGCGTTTCTGTTCGAGGACGAGTCCGGCGGTCGTCTGCTGATCGACCCGTTCGGAAACTCGGACACGCGAAAGACGTTCCTGAAGCCGTTTCCGTCCCTGGAAGTCGATCTGGCGGCGGTAACTCACCGCCACGCGGACCACAGCGCGGTTGACGCGCTTCCGGCCGGCACGTCGGTATTGAGAGGGTCGGAGAGCGCGAGGGTGGGACGGACCTCGATAGAGGGAATCGTCGATGTTCACGCCGGGCCGTCGGGCGAGTCGGGAACGTCGAACACGATCTACGTGGTCGAGCATGAGGGCGTGCGGTACTGCCATTTTGGGGACAACCGGCCAGACATTCCGGACAGCGTCGTCGCCGCGCTGGGGAAGATAGACGTGCTGATGGCGCCGGTTGACGACTCGCATCACCTGTTTTCGTTCCGCGACCTGGATGCGCTGGTGGAAACTCTGAAGCCCGCGGTGGTGATTCCGATGCACTACTTCATGGAGGGAGTGACGAATCCCGAGAGCGGGCTGAAGGCGCCTGACGGCTGGGTGAGAACACAGTCGCCGCGCCGCCAGCTTCGGCGGTCGCGTTTCAGGATCGACCGGCGCGGGCTGCCTTATGAACGAGAAGTCTGGACGATTCCGCCGTTCCTGGCGGAGTGATCCGCGTATGAACTTACGCAGGCCCGAAGAAGTATCGGGCCTGCGCTGGCGATATGCCTGGTCAGGAGACTTCGACTTGGGCGCCGACGCCTTCCAGCTTTTCCTTGAGAGCGTCGGCCTCGTCCTTCGGAACCGCTTCCTTGACCGTGGTGGGCGCGCTTTCGACGAGGTCTTTGGCCTCTTTGAGGCCGAGCGTCGTGACCTCTCGGACCGCCTTGATCACGTTGATCTTGTTCTGGCCGAAGTCCTTGAGGACGACGTTGAACTCGGTCTGCTCCTCGACCTCGGCGGCGGCCTCCGCGGCGCCGGCGCCCGGCGCTGCCGCCATGGCGACCGGAGCGGCCGCGCTTACGCCGAATTCATCTTCGAGCGCCTTTACGAGGTCGGAAAGCTCAAGGACTGAAAGCCCCTTGATGCCGTCTATCAACTCTTCTTTCGTCATTGTCATGGTGTTCCCTCCTGATGATCGTCGGAAGTTATCTTTTTGTCTGTTCAAGAGTTATTTTGGTTGTTATTTACTCTGGGCAGGCGCTCAAGATTCTTGGTTTTGAAGGTTGTCCACGTGGCCTTGCAGAACGCGGGCCAGTCCGGCGATCGGGCCGTTGAGGACATTGACGAGGCCGCTGATGGGGCCGTTCATTCTCATGAGCAGGATGCCGATCATCTCCTCGCGCGGGGGCATGTTGGCGAGCCGGTTTACGTCGTCGGCTGACAACGCCTTGCCGTCCAGTTCGCCGCCTCGGATAGCGAGTGAAGACCTTGCGGAACGTATGAAGCCTGCAAGCGCCCTGGCCGGCTCGGTGGGATCGCCGTATCCGAGAGCGACGCCCGTCGGTCCTTCGATCACGTCCTTGATGGCCGGTTTGCCTATCTTGTCGGCGGCGAGGTGGGCCAGCGAGTTCTTGATGATCCTGTACTCTACGTCGGCTTCGCGGAGCGCCCTGCGAAGGTCGGTCATCTCAGACACCGGCAGCCCGGTGTAGTCCGTGGATATTACGATGACGCTGCGCTCGAATTTCTCGGCCAGCAGATCCACCTGTTCGATTTTGGCTTGAGTTGGCAATTGAGGTCTCCATCCTGTCGTTCCAAAAGTAAAACCCTGGCCAAAGACCAGGGCGCATGTCAGGCCGCACAGAGACTTAGCTCATTCGCGGCGTTTCGCGGCCTATGCGGGCTGGCGTATTATTTCCTGTCGGAAGCCCGCGGTCTTCGGCTGATTTCTTCTATTCTACACGAAGGGTCGAGAGTCTATCAACGTCCACGGCGACGCTCGGCCCCATCGTGGCGGTCAGGTGGGCGGCGCGTATGAACTGCCCCTTGACGCCTCCGGGCCTCGCGCGGACTATGTTGTCCATCAGCGTAGTGAGGTTGTCCATCAGCTTGTCTTCCTCGAAGCTGGCCTTGCCGATGGGGACGTGCATGACCCCGGTCCTGTCCAGCCGAAACTCTACCCTGCCCCTCTTGGCCTCATCGATGGCGCGGGGGATGTCGTCCTGCTGTACGACGGTGCCCGTTCTCGGATTGGGCATGAGTCCGCGCCGTCCGAGTATCCTTCCGAGCCTGCCGATGCGCCCCATCAGGTCGGGCGTGGCGATGGAGACGTCGAAGCCCAGGAAGCCGTTTTCGATCTCACGGATTAGGTCGTCGCTGCCGACGTAGTCCGCGCCCGCGTCGCGGGCGATGGTCTCGGCCTCTCCCTGGCAGAAGACGAGAACCCTAACGGGCTTGCCGACGCCGTGCGGCAGGACCGCGATGCCGCGCACCATCTGATCGGCGTAGCGCGGATCGGCCCCGGTGCGAAGGTGCAGCTCGATCGTCTCGTCGAACTTGGCGTTCGCGGTCTGCTTCGCCATCTGAACGGCCCGCTCCGGCTCGTAGTGAGTATCCCTCTCCAAGAGCGCGGCGGCCTCTTTGTATCTCTTTCCCCTGCTGGCCATTGTGGATGTTCCCCTGTCTGTGAGGTGTGTATTCTAAGGTCAGCGAACGGCTATGCCCATGCTGCGGGCGGTGCCCTCGATGATTCGCATTGCGCCATCTACGTCGGCGGCGTTGAGGTCGTTGAGCTTGGTTTCGGCAATCTCTCTGACCTGGTCCCGAGACACCACCGCCACCTGCTCGGCCTTCGGGGTGGAACTGCCCTTTTCGACGCCCGCGGCCTTGCGGAGAAGCTCTGACGCGGGCGGACTCTTGATTACGAACGTAAACGAACGGTCTTCGAAGACCGTCAGCACGACGGGCACGATGGTCCCGACGTTCTGAGCGGTGCGCTCGTTGTATTCCTTGACGAACGCCATGATGTTGACGCTGTGCTGTCCGAGCGCGGGGCCTACCGGCGGGGCCGGAGTGGCTTTGCCGCCCTCTATTTGCAGCTTGATTATGGCGCGTACTTTCTTGGCCATTTGCCTTTCCTATTTTCGGTTTGCTCGAATCTCGTGATGGAATCCGTACCCTCAGGCGCGCTCGACCTGGAGGAAATCCAGTTCCACCGGGGTCTCCCTGCCGAAGAACGACACCAGCACCTTGACCTTCGCCCGCTCCTGGGAGATTTCGTCCACGGTGCCCATGAAGTCCAAAAATGGGCCGTCTATGATGCGGACGTTCTGCCCCTTCTCCAGGCCGATTCTGGGCCTGGGGGTATCGTCCTCTATCTGTCTCAGAATCGCGTCCACCTCGCGTTCTTCGAGCGGGACCGGCTTGGGGCGGTTCTCGCTCTCGTCTTCGGCGGAAACGAACCCCGTGACTCCGGGCGTGTTTCGGACGACGAACCAACTCTCGTCGTCCATGAGCATCTGAACGAGTATGTATCCCGGGAAGATGGTGCGCGGCACGGCGACCCGCTGCCCGCTCTTTATCTCCATTTCGTCCTCGGTTGGCACGACCACCTGGAATATCTTGTCCTGCATGTCCATGGTCTTGATGCGCTGTTCGAGGTTTTGCTTGACCCGTTTTTCCTGGCCGGAGTATGCGTGGATGATGTACCAGCGAGTTTCGGGGTCGGAGTGCGATACCTGTGTGGTCATGGCTTCAACTCCCCAGTATGACCGTCATCAGGCGGGAGAAGCCGATATCCACCGCGCCGAGGAACGCGCCGATTACCGCGGAGACGGCGATCACCATCAAGGTGAGCCGCAGCGTCTCCTCCTTGGAGGGCCACGTGACGCGCCTGAGCTCTCCGACCACCTCTCCGATGGCGCGGATGCTGAACGCGCGTCTGGCGACCTCAGTTCCGACTCTTCGCGGAACGCCGGGGTCTCTGGCCACTGCTACCTCACCTCCCTGTGAAGTGTATGCTGCCTGCACCGCGGACAGAACTTCTTCAACTCCAGCCTCTGCGGGTCGTTCCGCCGGTTCTTGCTGGAATGGTAAGTCCTCTCTCGGCAGTCGGTGCATCCGAGGTTTATGAGGATTCTGACTTCGCCTCTACGGGCCATTTGTTCATTCTCCCGGACCGCTGAGCGGAATCGGCCAACGGTCGCCGGTGTGGCTCGATCAAAGTCGGCGCCCTGTATGAGACGCCTTCATAGCCCTCTCCCATGTTTTCACACACGGGGAGAGGGCGGGCGTTTCATGGCGCGGTCCGAGCGTCTAGCGCCGCTTCAACTTAGTTTTGACGATCCATTCGTAGTATTCCGAGCATATCCCCTCTCCCTTGAGGGAGAGGGCTAGGGTGAGGGTGAACCCTAGAGCTATCTACCAGAATCACGTTGACAAGGTACTAGCCTATGACTTTGATGATCACGCCGGAGCCGACGGTGCGGCCGCCTTCTCGGACGGCGAACCTAAGCTGCTCGTCCAGCGCTACCGGCGTTATCAGCTTGATGTTCATCTCGATGTTGTCGCCCGGCATCACCATCTCCACGCCTTCTGGCAGTTGGATCTCCCCGGTGACGTCCGTTGTCCTGATGTAGAACTGCGGCTTGTATCCGTTGAAGAACGGGGTGTGCCGTCCGCCCTCCTCCTTGCTGAGGACGTACACCTGCGCGGCGTATTCGGTGTGCGGGGTGATGCTGCCGGGCGCGGCGAGAACCTGGCCGCGCTCGACCTCCTCGCGGTTGACTCCTCTCAGCAGTACCCCGACGGCGTCTCCCGGCTCGCCCTCGTCGAGCGTCTTGTGGAACATCTCGACGCCTGTGACGACGGTGGTCGAGGTCGGCTTGACGCCGACGATCTCGATGTTGTCTCCCATCTTGACCATGCCGCGCTCGACGCGGCCCGTGACGACGGTGCCCCGACCCTTGATTCCGAACACGTCTTCGACGGGCATCAGGAATGCCTGGTCGCGCGGACGCTCGGGCACGGGTATGTAGGTGTCAACGGCGTCCATCAACTCCCAGATTCCGGAGGCCCACTCGTTTTCGCGAGAGTCGTCGGAACCCTCGAGAGCGTTCAGCGCGCTGACGCGGACGATGGGAATGTCGTCGCCGGGGAATCCGTACTCGGAGAGCAGTTCGCGCATCTCCAGTTCGACCAGTTCCAGCAGTTCCTCGTCGTCCATGGCATCGACCTTGTTGAGGGCGACGACGATGGCGGGGACCTCCACCTGCCGGGCGAGAAGGATGTGCTCGCGCGTCTGGGGCATCGGTCCGTCGGGAGCGCTGACGACGAGTATCGCGCCGTCCATCTGGGCGGCCCCCGTGATCATGTTCTTGATGTAGTCGGCGTGCCCAGGGCAATCGACGTGCGCGTAGTGCCGCGCTTCAGTCTCGTACTCCACGTGCTGGATCGCGATCGTGACGCCGCGCTCCCGCTCCTCGGGGGCGTTGTCTATGGAGTCGAAGGGCCTGAAGTTGGCAAGTTGCTGCGACGCCAGCACCTTCGTGATGGCAGCCGTGAGTGTGGTTTTGCCGTGATCCACGTGGCCTATCGTGCCCACGTTGACGTGCGGCTTGGTTCGCTCAAACCTCTGCTTCGCCATTGAACCTATATCCTCCGTGTTCTGGAGCCCACAAGCAGACTCGAACTGCTGACCTCGTTCTTACCAAGAACGCGCTCTACCTCCTGAGCTATGTGGGCCCGGTAGTTTTGTTTGCTTCTTAGTTCGGTGGTTGGTGGACGGGGTAGGATTCGAACCTACGTAGCCCTTCCGGGCGCCAGATTTACAGTCTGGTGGTATTAACCACTCACCCACCCGTCCACATTCAACATCAGATAGTTTAGCATAGCGGCAATTCCCAATCCAACACTGGGCAATTCCGAACCTATGTCACTTTAGCAAGCGCGCCACGAAAACGCCAATATCCCCTCTCCCGCGCGCGAATATCCCCTCTCCCTTGAGGGAGAGGGCTAGGGTGAGGGTGATACCTCCACCGACCAATCTGACACAGCCTCCGTCCGCCTCAACATTGACCGCCCTTCCGCCCCTGACCTAAAATCAACCTGAAGGCATTTCCCCATGCCCCGGCCCTAGTGGCGCAATTGGCAGCGCACCCGACTTGTAATCGGGAGGTTGGAGGGTTCGAATCCCCCCTAGGGCTTTCCCACCCCCTCACACCAAACATCTACCAACCAACCCATCCCGAACATCCCCCAATCCCCAAACTCACAGTCCAGACAACCCTTAGCGCCCCTTCGTGCCCTTCGTGGATAACGCCCCACTCGTCATCCCGACCGCCCCCACTGTCATTCCGACCGCCCCCACTGTCATTCCGACCGCCCCCACTGTCATTCCGACCGCCCCCACTGTCATTCCGAGCGCAGCGAGGAATCCAAAATCCCTGAACATCCTCCAACCCAATCAGCGAAGTCACCCCAATCACAGTTCACATAACCCTTCGCGCCCCTTCGTGCCCTTCGTGGATAACGCCCCACTCGTCATCCCGACCGCCCCCACTGTCATTCCGACCGCCCCCACTGTCATTCCGAGCGCAGCGAGGAATCCAAAATCCCTGAACATCCTCCAACCCAATCAGCGAAGTCACCCCAATCACAGTTCACATAACCCTTCGCGCCCCTTCGTGCCCTTCGTGGACAGCGCACCAACCCATCCTGCCAATCCTCCCCATCCCGTAAATCCTGCTTCTGACATCCCCAAAATCCCCCAATCCCGAAAATCCCCCTTCCGACCCCTTGACATCCGTTCTCTCACCCCTCTATACTATCCAGCACAACAGTACGGCCAACCACTAAAAACTCAAAACCAAAAACTAAAAACTCCAATGACCACCACAACCCAACAGACACCATCCAACCCCGCAATCGACTTCGCCAACATGGTGTTAGCCGAGACCGACAACGCGCGCGAAATCATAGACCTACTTCACGACATCGCGCAGGGCCAGCGGCAAAACTCCACCACCAGAGACCGCATCAACGCATCCCGCATCCTCCTAGACAGAGGACTCGGCAAATGCCCCAAACAGCCCCTCGACATCGACGTCGACACCGACAACCAATCCGACGACACCGACAACCAATCCGACGACACCGACAACCAATCCGACGACACCGACAACCAATCCGACGACACCGACAACCAATCCGACGACACCGACAACCAATCCGACGACACCGACAACCAATCCGACGACACCGACAACCAATCCGACGACACCGACAACCAATCCGACGACACCGACAACCAATCCGACGACACCGACGTAGGGGCGATTCGTGAATCGCCCCAACCCGACACGCCCGAGTCCCCCGGACTAGTCACCCAACTGGACCAGTCCCTGCAAGACCAACTCGGCCCACCTCCTACTATCCACAATCCACAGTCCACTAAAGACTCTCCACTATCCCCTATCCACCACGCCATCCAAAAACACATCCTAGACATCACCGACAACGGGCGCACCATCATGGTCGCCCTGAGAGACATCTGCCGCGCCCCAGACGGCGACCCCAAAGTCAAAGACTCCCACCGAGTCACCGCCGGCCGTATGCTCTTAGACCGCATCCTCGGAACCGGCCGCGCGCTTGAGGCCCCCCAGAAGAAACCCTACGTCCGACCGGTCAGACAAATCGACCCCGACGACCTGGCCGAGGCCCGCGCCGAAATCCAGCGCATGAAGGACGAGGGCATACTTACGCCCGACCCAAACGCGCCGCCAATCCCCGGCCCTGTGCCTGAGATACCCGAAGGCTTCGATCCCACCCCCTATCTCAAAGAGGCATCCGAAAAGTTCTGGGCAAACATCGATATGACGCTAGAACGACAGAAGGCATGGCCCGCCATCGAGGAACGCAGGCGAAAGAAACTCGCCCAAATATACCCATCTCACTCCGAAGACGACAAACCGCCGGATCCATGAACATGACGACCTCCGAAAACCTTATAACCGAGATCATCGACGAGTTGAGCCTGCTCCCACGCGCCCAGCGTGCGGCCGCTGCTCGCGTCTATCGCCGGATGCTCGACGAACACGACTCCCTCAGGCTCCATCACTTTTGGCCCCTCCACGCCCGGCCGGACCAACTCCCGCCCCCCGGCAACTGGAATACCTGGCTGATCCTCGCCGGACGTGGCTTCGGAAAGACCCGCACCGGCGCCGAATGGGTCCGCGCCCAGACAGAGACCGGACGCGCCCGACGCGTCGCCCTCATCGCACGCTCCCTCGCCGAAGCCCAGTCCATCATGGTCGAAGGCGAGTCCGGCATCCTCAATACCTCACCGCCCTGGCACATGCCCATATACGAACCATCCAAGAGAAAACTCACCTGGCCCAACGGAGCCCGAGCGCTCATCTTCTCAAGCCACGAACCCGACCAACTGCGCGGCCCCCAATTCGACTCCGCCTGGTGCGACGAACTAGCCTCATGGGAATACCCAACCCAGACCTGGAACAACCTCAACTTCGCACTCCGTCTCGGACAGCCCCCAAAATGCGTCGTCACAACGACCCCAAAGTCCATCGAACTCGTCAGAACCCTGTCCAGCGGCCGGGGAGTCCATGTCACCCGCGGAACGACCTTCCAAAACAAAGACAACCTGGCCCCTGAGTTCTTCGACGCCATCGTCGAACAGTACGACGGCACGAACATAGGACGGCAGGAAATCTACGCCGAACTCATAGACCAGGACGAAAACGCCCTCTGGAAACGCGCATGGATCGAAGACGCCCGACTCTCCAGCCACCCGCCCGTGGCCCGTATCGTCGTCGCCATAGACCCCGCCATGTCCGCAAAGCCCGGCAGTTCAGAGACCGGCATCGTCGTAGTCGGAGCCGACATGAACCGCAAGCACGCCTACGTCCTGGCCGACGAGTCCGGCAAGTTCACCCCCAACGGATGGGCGTTGCGCGCCGCCCACCTATTCGACAAATTCAACGCCTCCCGCATCATCGCCGAAGACAACGCGGGTGGAAACCTCGTTCAATCCACCCTAAACGCCGCAGTCCCCCGAACGCTGCCCTACAAGGGCATCAAAGCCACCGACGGCAAGCGTGTCCGCGCTGAACCCGTAGCCGCCCTCTACGAACAAGGCCGAGTCCACCACGTCGGAAGATTCCCCGACCTCGAAGACCAGATGTGTACCTGGACCCCAGACCTCGGTCCCTCCCAATCCCCCGACCGAGTCGACGCCCTAGTCCACGCCATCACAGAGCTTATGATCCAACGAATACCCATCAAAATCTGGGTCTAACCCCCCCATGGGAGCGCAAAAATCCCCTCTCCCTTGAGGGCTGACAAGGGTAGGTAAATGCAAAAACAACCACGAATATCAGTCAACAGGCCCCCTCTCCCTCTGGGAGAGGGTTGGGGTGAGGGTGAATACCTACCCCTTTAAGCTCCCTTGAGGGAGAGGGTTAGAGCCTGCCCCGTACTACGATACGGGGGTGAGGGTGACACGCCCACAACCGCTCGATACGGGGCGGTTAGCCGGTGGGTTCGCCGCCGAGTATTTGCAGTTCGGCTTCGACCCTGGCGAAGTTATAGACGATTTGGAGGGGTTCGTCGCGCTCTTGGGCGAGGCGCCGGCAGTCTTCGTACTCCGGGCTGACGTCGATGGGTTCGCCGTCCATCATCTTGACTTTGACTCTCACGGGGCCGTATAGCTTGGTGTTGATGGTGCGGACTTCGCGTTCGGCCTCGATTCGGGAGATCGGACGGACGCGGACGCCGAGGGTCGAGGTCTCGGTCATCAAGATGAGGGACAGCCTCTCGACTTCGAAGGCGTTGACGATGGCGCTGATCATGGTTGCGGGCCTGTTCTTCTTCATCTGGATTGGGGTGAACCAGACGTCGAGGGCGCCGAATTCGAAGAGCCGCTCCATGGTGAAGCCGAGGACCTCGCCGGTGGTGTCGTCAACGTTCGTTTCGAGCAGACAGATTTCGGGAGCGTAACCCTCCTTGACATCCGGGTCGTCGGCGTCTCCAATCCAGAGGGCGAGAGCGTTGGGGTACTCCTCGGGGTCTCTCGCGCCGAGTCCGTATCCGACGCTTTCGACCCACATGTCGGGCTGCTCGAAATCGGCGAGCACAGTGATGATCGCCGCGCCGGTTGGGGTGACCATCTCGCCGGTCACTGCCGCTCCTCCGGGCGCGGGCGCTATCGGAACGCTGGACATGACGAATATCTCCGCGGTGGCGGGAGACGGAACGGGCAGCGCGCCGTGTTCGCTTCTGATTGTCCCGTATCCCATGGGAAAGGGTGAGGCGCAGACGCGCTCCACTTCGAGATACTCCAGTCCCACGACGGAGCCGACGACGTCGACGAGCGTGTCGAGGGTGCCGAGTTCGTGGAGGTGGCCGCCGGCGTCCGCCGAGCGGTGTGCGGAGACCTCGGCAAGTTCGAGGCGCCGAAATATGGAGACCGAGCGTTCCTTGACCGTTTCGGGCAGGTCGGAGTTATGCACGATTTCAATGAAGTCGCCGAATGAGCGGCGTCTTCGGGCGTCCTCGTCCAGCATGACTCGAACGAACCTGCCGGTCAGCCCTCCGCGCAGTTCTTGGTCGGAGGTGAGCGTGACTCCGCGGACGCCCATGAGTCCGAGCGCGCCTTCGATGTGTTCGAGAGGCACGCCGGAGTCTATGAGCGATCCGAGGACCATGTCGCCGCTCGCGCCGCCGATGGACTGAAAGTAGGCCGTTCTCATTCACGTCTCCTCTATGATGGGCTCGAAGATTCCTTCGTCTCGGCGGCTCCTACGGGACGGCAAGGCCAGGCGAACGGCCTGTCTGAGCGACGATACGGGTGTCGCGGAGATTCCGGGCGCGCCGTTCTTGGGGCCGCCGTCGCGGGAATCGGGCACGAGGCAGCTCTTCAGTCCGAGCCTTGCGGCCTCGGCCACTCGGCGCTCGTGTTGGGCGACGGGGCGGACTTCTCCGCTGAGGCCGATCTCTCCGAAGGCGGCGGTCCCAGGCGCGAGGGGAATATCCCGCACGCTGGATATTATAGCGAGGGCGACGGCGAGGTCGGCGGCCGGTTCGGCGACTCTGATTCCGCCGGCGACGTTTACGATCACGTCCTGGCTCGCTAGGGATATGCCCGCCCTGCGAGTGAGGACGGCGCACACCAGAAGCAGGCGGTTGTAGTCCACGCCGGAAGACACGCGGCGAGGCGTCGGCAGGAGGGAGGGGTTGGTGAGGGCCTGCACTTCGACGAGGAGCGGACGAGTGCCTTCGACCGCCGGAACGATGACGGAGCCTATGGAGTCGGCGGGCCGCTGTGAGATGAGTCGGGCGGACGGGTCGGCGACATCTTTCATGCCGCGTTCGGTCATCTCGAATACGCCGACTTCGTGGGTGGAGCCGAACCTGTTCTTGACCGACCTGAGCAGCCGGAAGGCGCTAATGGGGTCTCCCTCCAGGTAGAGCACGACATCCACGGCATGTTCGAGGATGCGCGGCCCCGCGATGTCGCCGCTCTTGGTCACGTGTCCCGTGAGTATGACGGGCGCGCCCGCGCTCTTGGCCCACTGCGTCAGCCGTCCGGCGCACTCTCTGATCTGGGCGACGCTTCCGGAGACCGCGTCGAGGTCTTCGGTGAAGATCGTCTGGATGGAATCGACGATGACGAGGGACGGTCGAAGCGTGTCCATCTGTCCCATGATGTCGGCGAGGTCTATGGCGGGCAGCAGGAAGAGGCCGTCGGCGTCGAGGCCGAGCCTGTCGGCTCGCATCTTGACTTGGGCCGCGGACTCCTCACCCGCCACGTATAGCACGGGAGCATGGCGGGCGGCGTCGGAGGCGACGTCGAGCAGAAGGGTGGACTTGCCTATGCCGGGGTCTCCGGCGAGCAGGATGACTGAGCCGGGGACGATTCCTCCTCCGATGACCCTGTTGAATTCGGGGGAGCCGACGACCGATCTTTGGGTCTCGTCGGCCTTGACGTCCCTAAGGTTGACAGCCTCCGCTCCGGCGGCTCCGGCCCAGGCGACGCCGCGATTCGAGGCAGCGGGCGGATTGAATTGGGCGAGGGTGTTCCACTCGCCGCACTTGGGGCAGCGTCCCTCCCATCTTGCGGACTCGGCTCCGCAGTCGTCGCAGATGTAAACGGTCCGCGCTTTTCGCGCCATAGCCGCCTCAGTATAATGAAGGTGTGTCGAGGCCGGCTATCGCGGCCTTCGATCGGGAGTGACGTTCGGATTTTAGATTTAGGTAGCGGCGGCCACCGAGAATGGGGACTCAGCCTTGACGACGAGGTTGTCATCGTCGAGGTCGATGATGGCGGTGTCGGCGGGGCCGAGGTCGCCGGCGAGGATCGCGTCGGAGAGCTTGTCTTCGACGTTGTCCTGTATGACTCTCCTCAGGGGCCTCGCGCCAAAGAGGGGGTCGTATCCCTTTTCGATGAGCCACTCTTTGGCGGCGTCGGTGACCTCAAGGTCTATGCCCTTTTCGATGAGGTTGGAGGTGACGTCCTTCAACTCCAGCGGGATTATCTGGTGCATGTGCTCGCGGCTGAGCGGGTGGAACACGACGGAGCCGTCTATGCGGTTGAGGAACTCAGGCCGGAAGAATCGCTTGACCTCGTCCAGGACGTTGTTCTTCATCCTCTCGTAGGCTTGGTCTTCGGACTGGCCCAAACCGGATCTCGCGGCGAAGCCGATGGATCTGTCCTGCCGGATGAGATCCGAGCCGATGTTGGAGGTCATCGCGATGATGGTGTTTCGGAAGTCAACCTTGCGGCCCTTGGCGTCGGTGAGGTGTCCATCGTCGAATATCTGAAGCAGAATGTTGAAGACTTCGTGGTGGGCCTTTTCGATCTCGTCGAGGAGAATGACGCAGTAGGATTTGCGGCGCACGAGTTCGGTCAACTGTCCGCCGTCGTCGTATCCTATGTAGCCGGGGGGCGCTCCAACTAGGCGGGCGACCGAGTGGCGTTCCATGAACTCGGACATGTCCACGCGAACGAGCGAGTCTTCGGAGCCGAATAGGAACTCGGCGAGTTTGCGGACGAGGAGGGTCTTCCCTACCCCCGTTGGGCCTAGGAACATGAATATGCCGGTGGGGCGCCTGGGGTTCTTGAGTCCGGCCCTTGCGCGGCGGACGGCCTTGGAGACGAGGGAGATAGGCTCGTGCTGGCCTATGACCTTTTCGTGGAGCACTTCTTCCATGTTGATGAGCCGCTCGGTCTCGGTGGCGGCCAAGCGGGTGACGGGGATGGAGGTCCACATGCTGACGACCTCGGCGACGTCCTCTTCGGTGACGACCGGGCTCTCGTCGGCCTGCTCCTCTTTCCAGTCCTGTTCGATCTGCTTGAGCTTGTCGGATATGCCGGCCTCTCGGTCTCTGAGTTCGGCGGCGTATTCGTATTGCCGACTGGCGATGGCCTCGTCCTTCTCTCGGCGGACGCTTTCGAGCATCTTGGTGACTTCCTTGACCGAGAGCGGCGCGGTGGTGAAGTTGATTCGCACCCTGGAAGCGGCCTCGTCTATAAGGTCTATGGCCTTGTCGGGGAGGAAGCGGTCTGAGATGTATCTGGAGGCCAGCGTTGCGGCGTGCTGGAGAGCCTCATCGGTGATGTCGAGTTGATGATGCTCCTCGTATCGGACCTTGACGCCTCTGAGGATGTCAACGGTCTCCTCGACGGAGGGTTCCTCGACTCTGACGGGCTGAAAGCGTCTCTCGAGAGCGGGGTCGCGCTCGACGTATTTTCGATAGTCGTCAACGGTGGTCGCTCCGATGGTCTGGAGTTCGCCCCTGGCGAGGGACGGCTTGAGTATGTTCGCGGCATCGACGGCTCCCTCGGCGGCGCCTGCGCCGACCATCGTATGCACCTCGTCTATGAATAGGACGCAGTTGCCGGAGGTGCGGATCTCCTCGACGACCTTCTTGAGCCTCTCTTCGAACTCTCCGCGATATTTGGTGCCGGCGACGAGGGCGCCCATGTCGAGTGTTACGAGGCGCTTTCCCTGGAGCGTGGTTGGGACGTCGTTGCTTGAGATTCGGTGGGCGAGGGCTTCGACGATTGCGGTCTTGCCGACGCCGGGTTCGCCAACCAGAACGGGATTGTTCTTGGTGCGGCGGCTGAGTATCTGGGTGACTCGCTGTATCTCCTGCTCGCGTCCAACGGTGGGGTCGAGCTTGCCCGTGCGGGCGAGCGTGGTGAGGTCTGTGCCAAGCTGGTCGAGGGTGGGGGTCTTGGAGCTCGATCTTCCGCCTCTGCCGCCGTGCGACTGCTCCACGTTCTGGCTGAGTATGCGGCTGGTCTCGGCGCGAATCTTGTCGAGGGTGACTCCGAGGCTTTCGAGGACGCCGGCGGGAACGCCTTCGCCTTCGCGCATCAGTCCAATCAGGAGGTGCTCGGTGCCGATGTAGTTGTGGTTGAGGCGCCGCGCCTCGTCAACTGCGAGTTCGATGACCTTCTTGGCCCTGGGGGTGAGTCCGATTTCGCCAGTGGAGGCGCGCTCGCCACGCCCAATGATGAACTCAACGGCGGAGCGTACCTTGGGCAGTTCGACCCCAAGGTTGGTCAAGACCTTGGCTGCGACCCCATCGGTCTCTCGCACAAGCCCCAGAAGCACGTGCTCAGTCCCGATGTAGGTGTGGTTGAACCGCTGCGCCTCTTCCTGCGCCAGGGAGAGGACTCTACGCGCCTTTTCCGAGAATTTCTCAAACCTGCTGGCCATGTTGGAAGTGTCTCCTCGATTGGAAATCCGGGTGGAAATCCGGGACGGGCGTAAGGATATACAGGCTAGTAGTAGTTTTCCTCCTCAGCCTGTTTGAGGCTTAGGCCCAGTCTTCTACGCTCCGGTTCTATGCGGAGGATCTTGACTCTGACGTCGTCACCTTCTCTCAGCACCTCCCGCGGATGGTTGATCATTCTGACGGAAAGCTCGGAGATGTGGATGAGGCCCTCGATGGAGTCTTCGACCCGCGCGAAGGCTCCAAAGTTAGTCAGCTTGGTAACGGTGGCGTTGACGATGTCGCCGACGGTGTGGCGGTCGGTGATGGTCTCCCAGGGTTCGGGCTGAAGCCTTCGGAGGCTGAGGGCGATCTTCTTGTTCTCGGCATCGACCCTGAGAATGAATACTTCGAGCTGTTGGCCGACTCGCACCACCTCTTCGGGCGTGTTGACCATGCTCCACGAGAGTTCGGAGATGTGAATGAGGCCGTCCGCGCCTCCCAGGTCCACAAAGGCGCCGAAGCTGCTGATGCCGGTGACGGTGCCCTTGCGAGTCTCGCCCTCCTGCAGTTCCTCGATGAGCTTCGCCTTCAGAGCGTCACGGGACTCCTGCACCGCCTGGCGCTCGGAGAAGATGGCGCGGTTTCGGCTCCGGTTCACCTCCAGAACCTTCATCTTGATCTGCTTGCCAAGCTCTTCGTTCTGAGCCTTCTCCAGGCTTTCGATCTCTTCGGCAGGCAGACTCGCGCTGTCTTCCTGATACAGGCGGAAGCGGTCTCTGGGGACGGAGACAAGCTGGGACATTGGAACGAATCCCTGCACGCCTTCGACCTCGACGATGGAACCGCCCCGGTTGAAGCCGGTAATCTTTCCCTCGATTACGTCGCCTGCCTCCATGGTCTTTTCGAGGTATCGCCAGCCCTGCTCTCCGATCGCTCTGTCCACGGACAGAATCGCGGGGCCCTCTCCCGTTTCGGGACGAACGACCATGGCGATTATGGAGCCGCCGACCAGACCCTCGATGTCTTCGGTCTCGACGCTCCGCATCTCGTTGGCGGGCACGTGGGCTTCGGACTTTTGTCCGATGTTGACGAACAAGCCGTCAGAGGCATCGGCCCGCATCACGTAGCCTTCTACGACATCTCCGCGGCGAACCGACTTGATCTCTCCAGCTTGGTCGAGGAGCTGACCCATGTCCTCTTCAGATTCGGTGGACACTAGCTCGCGTTCTTCTTCGACAGTCATCACTTCAACTTTCTTTCCGGTACAGGATCGGTCAACTTCATTATATGCAATGATCAACGGCGGGTAAAGCCGTCCGGCGCCCTAGCTTACTTGAGAGTTCGCCATTGGCGCGCGCGATCACACTGAAGGTCGAAGACCAGACCATCCCTAGTTTTTGTTTGTTGGGGAGATTGTAACACGCAGAGGGATTTACTGGAAACCCACCCGGCGGTTGGCAAATGGGGATTCCCGACTCGGGAATGTCGGTACGGCCCCTAGTCGGAAGGCCGCGTGGGAACTCCGCGCAAAAAGAAAACCCTGGCAGCGGCCTATTTTCCCACACCCTTGCGAGTGCAGTATCGTCGGCGCTGAGGCGTTTCACTGCCGTGTTCGGGATGGGAACGGGTGGGGCCGCCTCGCTCCGGCCACCAAGGTGTAATGGCTTGGAGTATAGCGCGGCCCCGAAATCCGTGTCAACGAAGTTTAGCCCTCGGCACGCCGCCTTCCGGCGACCAGCATAAACCCGGCCAGCGCGGCCAGCGCTCCTGCCAGCGCGATCACGAAGATCGCGCCGCCCGAAGGAGCGTAGTCTCCGGTGGCCGGCGTCTCCGGCGTTTCAGACGCGGGGACCGGCGTCCAGGTCGGAGCGGGTGTCCACGTCGGCGCGGGCGTCCAGGTTGGCGCGGGCGCGGATGTGGAGGCCGGAGCGGGCGTCGGCTCAGGCGTTGGCTCCGGTGTCGGCGTCGGCGTCGGTTCCGGCGTCGGCGTTGGTTCAGGTGTCGGCGTCGGCTCAGGTGTCGGTTCCGGCGTTGGTTCAGGTGTCGGCGTTGGCTCAGGCGTCGGCTCCGCCTCTACGACCGCCGAGTGCAGGAACAGGAAGGCGGTGTTGTCGGCTGTCCATCCGTGAGTCTCTTGGCTCAGGTCCGCAGAGCCTGAGATTCCGGGGTGGGGCGACCTCACGCCCTCGCCGAGTCCTTCGGAAAGCGCGGCCTCATCGCCTCCCAGACATGGGACGGCAGCAGTGGTCTCGTCGTTGTCTTCAGACCCCGAATCGAACACCACGGCAGTCGCCGGGGGCACAGGTATCGGCGCGCCGCCGAAAACGGTCAGCGGCTGCGACGCCAAGATATAGCCGTCGTTGGTGCAGGCCAGCATCCCGACAACCGATACGTGGGCATCGGCGATTCCGTTGAGAACGTTGGCGGTGAATGAGCCGCCGGGCGGAATCGGGCCGCCGCTGTCCAGCCCATAAGCGCGGACCACTCCGGGCATTACGCTGAGCGTCGCGAGCAGGTCGGTCTGCACTCCGCCCTCGGACAGATCGTCTATGCCGTCCAACTGGGACGGGACGTTGTAATCGAAGACCCAAACTTCCGGATCGTGAACGACGGCCACGGGCGGCGTAATCGGCTGGCCCGCCATCAGGTTTTCTATCGTCAGGCCGAAGTCGAGCGATTCGGGAGCCTCCTCTCCGGCGGCGGTTACCACGATCTGGATGGCCGGGCCGTCCCAGCCGTCGGATTCCCGACTCAAGTCGGCCTCGCCGCCGATGCCGGGATGTATGACAACCCTACCCTCGCCGTCGTCGGCATCGGGGCCGGACACGCCCTCGCCGCCCTTGCACGGCACCGTCGCGGCGGTCTCGTCGTTGTTCTCGGTTCCCGCGTCGAATACGACTCCTGAGGACATGGCCGGCGTCGAACCCCATACGGAGAGCGCGGCCGTTCCGAACGCGACGGCGTCGTTGGAGCAGGTGAGCATACCAATGACGCTGATGTAGTCGCCCGGAGATGCCGCCACGTTCGCCAAGGTGGCTTCCGCGCCGCCCGCAATCGGGCCTGTCATGTCCATGACGGTGGCCGACTTGACCCCCGGCACGTCCATAACCCCACTGCTGAACGGAGACGGCTCGCCCGACTCGGCCAGTGTCTCCAGTCCCTCGATGGACCCGGCGTCCTCCGGCAGGGCTGCCAGAAGTCCGGTATGCACAACCACGACCGGATGCGATATGGTCTGTCCGGCGGTAACGTTGCGCACGGTCACCTGAAGGTCCATCGTGTCCGGTTTGACCGGACCATGAAGATATAGACTTGCGGTCTTGTCTTCGGTCCAGCCGTGAGTCTCTTGGCTCAGGTCCGCCGTCCCGGCGATACCCGCGTGGGGCACTCTGGCACCCTCGCCAATACCGTCCGACAGGCCGGCCTGACTGCCACCGAGACACGGCACGGTCGCGGTGGTCTCGTCGTTGTTCTCAGATCCGGAATCGAATACCAGGGCCATAGATGGCGGCGGAATGGAGAGCCTGCCGCCTACAAGGGTCAGAGTTTGCGACGCGCTTATGTATCCGTCGTTGGTGCAGGCGAACATCCCAACGACCGTCACGCCGGCCCCCTCGACTCCCTGGAGAACGTCGGCGGTGAACGAGCCGCCGGGCCCTATCGGGCCGCCGCTGTCCAAAGCGTAAGCTCGGATCACGCCGGGCGTGGCGTTCAAAGTTGCCAGCAGGTCGGCTTGCGCGCCTCCCTCTGAGAGGTCGTCTATTCCGTCAAGCTCCGTCGGGCCGGAATAGTCGAGCGCGGCGACGTTGGGGTCGTGGACCACGGCCACGGGCGGAGTTATCGGCTGCCCCGACGTTAGGTTTTCGAGCGTCAGTCCGAAGTCAACTTTTGCCGGAACGCCGGCATCCGCGTCGGATAGGACAAGCTGCATGGCCGGTCCGTCCCAGCCGTGGGAGTCCTGGCTGAGGTCTGCGCTGCCGGTGATGCCGGGATGGGTGGAAATCGTACCCTCGCCGTCGGCGGTATCGGCGCCGGACACGCCCTCGCCATCTTGACATGGGACAGTCGCGGCGGTCTCGTCGTTATTCTCAGTCCCGGCGTCGAGAACGCGCCCGGAGGAGAACGACGGCGCTCCGTCTTCGTGAACGATGAGCGTGCCGAACGCGATGGCGTCGTTAGTACACGCGAGCATCGCGATTACGCTGACGCGATCGCCCGGCGACGCGGAGATCGGGACGGCAGCTTGCCGGCGCGGCCTGATCGCGGGATCCTCGAAGCTGACCACCTGCTTCACGCCGGAGACCTGCCCGAACGACTCCGCAAGCGTGGCCTGCTGTCCGGCCTCCGCCAATTCCTCCAAGCCGTCAAGGTCGTCGGGGTTGTCCGGCAGAAGGCTCACGCCGGCCTCGTGGACGACCGCAATCGGCGGGGTTATCGGCTGGCCCACGGTCAGGTTGCGGACGGTCAATTGGAGTCCCGCAGACTCCTGCGCCTGCGCTTCGGAGCCGCTCGAAGAAGTCTGAGCGAGAACCAAGAAGGCAATTGCGGCTATCAGTAAGATTCCTACTCGTGGTGACACGTTCACCCTCCTTGGGTTTGCCGAAGGTGTGTATTAGGTTCTGGTCGAGCGGCGCTCGGCGCGTACCCGGATACTAGCAGTCTAGCAAATGCCGAGGGATCAGTGACACACTGCGTTAGCAGGCTGAGCCTGTCCCAGATTAGTAAGTGGCGCTCAACTCCGGCGGGCGAGACGCCCGCGCTCCCAAGTGGGCCGACAAAACTGGGACAGGTCCGACGCCGGCAACTGACCTTGACGCCCACACTGAGCCGATGTAACCTTGACTTTAGGAAATAGGCTGAGGTTGCGCAACGAGTACGGCAGGAGTCACGTCCACAGTAGATGCTGCCCCGTGAGACATCGTACATAATCCTGTTCCTCATCCTATCGCTGACCGGCCTGAGCGTCGTCGCTTGGATTGAGGTCCACCACGCGGGCGCGGACAGCTTTGCGGAAACCGTCCGCGCCATCCTGAACGGGATGGAGTCGGTAGTGGTGGCGTCCGGGGCTTTCACCTACATTCTAATCGAGGGGTGGAAAATGCTTGCTGAAAGATACGAAAAGAGACGCTATCGAGAAGGCTTGGCCGAGGGACGTGCAGAGGGACATGCCGAGGGACGTGCCGAGGGCCGCGCAGAAGGCCGCGCTCAGGGCCGCGCTCAGGGCCGCGCAGAAGCCCTCGACGAAGTCCTAGCCCACCTCGACGAGGACACCCGCAGGGAAGTCGAGCGCAAACTCCGTCGCAACGGAAACGACTCCGACGAACCTGTCTCATATTAGTAGGCAGCGCTCTGCGCCCTACCGCCGGATTCCGACCCCGTATCGGGGTACGGGACGGGCTCCCGCATCGGAGTGCGGGACATGCCTTCGCCGGAGTGACGGGTGTGGGCGCCCACGAGGGACTCCCCTACGGACATCTGGGGACTTGGCGGCGGATTTCGGTATCAGGCGTTGCGGGCGAGACGCCCGCGCTCCCAAGTGGGCCGACAAAACTGGGACAGGCTCAGTCACACATTTTTCTTGACACCCCGAACCCAAACGTGATAATTTTCACAACAGCCACGGCGGTCAACTTCGCCGGGCTGATCTTGACACCCCACAAAGGCGGTGTGATAATCGTCAGCAGCCTGAATCAGGGCGGCTTTCTTAGGCACAAACCGGAGTCCGACAAGCGCCGACCGCATGGACCCAATAACAATCGACCCAGGTGTAATTGGCGCGGCCAGTTGGAGAGAATTGGGGCAGCTCCTCCAAAGTCTCTGGCTTGCCGTTCTGTTCGTAATCATTTTCGCATCCAACATGATCTTGGGCCACATCATGCTCCCATCCTTCGTGTCGTCCGGTCACGTGCCGGCCTCGTGGAGCAAGGCAAGGCCCGTATTCTACGCGCTCGCCGTGGTGAGTTTCGCCGCGGCCATGTTCTTCATCAGCAGGGCGATAGACTACGCGGACGTCCTGCGCAACTTCTGGCCCGACTACTGGATATAGGGTTGGACTCAGGCCCCCAGATCAACGTTCCCAGGACTGCTGCTAGTTGATACCAGGCGACTTTCAGATAAAGAAACCCACCGGACGGCAGATGTTCCTGACCGCCGCGCTGGGCTTTGGCGGCCTAGTGACTGCGGTCGTCGTCGTGATCGGCCTGACGTGGGTAATCTCGGCGTGGTTCGGAACGCCGGTCATATTCGGATCGGACGAGGGGCCGGAGCAGCCGATAGCCTTCCCGCACACTACGCACGTCGAGGTATTGGGGCTGGACTGCACCTTCTGCCACCGCGAGGTGACGAAGTCTGCCGAAGCCACGATCCCGTCCGCCGCGCTGTGCATGACCTGTCACCAGGCGGTCGCCGGATCGACCGAGACGGCCCAGGCGGAGATCAAGAAACTGCGCGACTCCTTCTCAGACGGCGACGCCATAGACTGGGTGCGCGTCCATCGCGTCCCGGACCACGTTCACTTCGTCCACGAGGCGCACATCAAGTTCTTCTCAGAGAGAGACGGCGTCGAGCCGTCGGCGACCTGCTCGACCTGCCACGGCGACGTCGGCTCCATGGAGAAGGTCCGCCAGGTGCGGACTCTGAAGATGAGCGACTGTGTCGATTGCCACCGCGACAACAGCGCTCCGACCGACTGCACAACTTGCCACTACTAGGAACATAGACCGGAAATGGCCCTGACAAGAAGACAGTTCCTGACACTCACGGGCGGCTCCGCCGGGGCCGCGGTGCTGTTCGCCGCCTGCGGCGTTCCGGAAGACGAACTCCTCGTCCAGTCCTCGATACGGATGCCCGAGGACTTGGTGTCCGGGCGCGACAACTGGTACGCCACGCTATGCCGCGAGTGCGGCACGAGCGAGGGCGTGGTGGTCCGAGTAATGGAAGGGCGCGCCAAGAAGATCGAAGGCAACGTTGACTACCCGGTGAACGTGGGCAAGCACAGCGCGCGCTGCGAGGCGAGCCTTCAGGCGCTCTACAACCCGGACCGCATACGCGGGCCGCTGGTCCGCGCCGGAGAGCGCGGCGCAGGGCAGTTCGAGGAGATTAGCTGGACGGACGCCATCGGCAGGCTCACCTTCCACCTCCAGAACCTCCAGACCGAGCGAAGGCAGACCAGCGTCGTCTTGGCGACCAATCCGCTCGGAGGACACGCGGGCGCGGTCGCCCAGCGGTTCGCCGAAAAGTTCGGCGGGAGATATTTGACTTACGAACCGATAGAAAGCGCGAACCTGAAGCGCGCGGTCAAGACGGTGTTCGACCAGGACAGGATGCCCGACTTCGATCTCGAGAACACCGGGATCCTGCTGTCTTTCGGCGCGGACTTCCTCAACACCTGGGGGTCGCCCGTCCGATACGGCAGAGGCTACGGCCAGTTCCGACAGGGCGACCGAGAGCGCGGAACCCATTATCATGTTGACTCGCGCTTCTCCATGACCGCGGCGAACGCCGACAAGTGGGTACCGGTCAACCCGGGCATGGAGGGACTTCTGGCCCTCAGCATCGCCCAGGCGCTGATCGAGGAAGACCTGGCGAACTCGGACGCCGTCGTCGCGCTCACCGCAGGAAACCCCGACGCCATGTCACAATTTTCGCCCGAATCCGTTTCCGGCAGGGTCGGCGTGTCCGCGGATAAGATCAGAGAGATCGCCCACGAGTTCGGCACGAAAGGGCCATCGCTGGCAATCGGCGGAGGGTCCGCGGGGGCGCACACCAACGGGCTTTCCAACCTCATCGCCATATACTCTTTGAACCACCTTGTCAGCAGCGTCAGGGAGACGGGTGGGGTGATACTCAACCCGCCGCCGCCGCTCGAAAGCATCGCCGCGCCAATGGCGGCGGGCACGTTTGCCGAATGGCAGGAAGTCGTCGCCGACATGAGAGCCGGGCGCGTCAGCACGCTTATGATCAGCGGCGCCGACCCGTTCTACGGCCTGCCGGCATCCGTGGACATCATGGACGCCTCATACGACGTACCGTTCATCGCCAGTTTCAGCGACATCATGGACGACACGACCGCCATGTCCGACCTCGTGCTGCCGCGGCACTCGCCGTTGGAGGACTGGGGCAGCGACGCCCCGGACTTCGGACCGGGCTATGAGATCGTCGGATTCCAGCAGCCGGTCGTCAGGCCATTCTTCGAAAATCGCGGCTCGGAGCTTGGAACGCGCGGCTTCGCGGACGTTCTCCTGACTCTGTCGCAGGGCTTGAATCTCGACCTAGAGCTTGGCGGCGAGACGTTCAAGGAGGTTCTTCAGGCCGACGCCCAAAAGCTGTTCGCGCTCGGAAGGGGTTCGGTGAACGCTTCCAGCTTCGGGGGATTCTGGAACGGAGTCCTTCAGCGCGGCGGATGGTGGGACGTGAACGCTACGAACACCGCGCCGGCGAACGCGCCGCCCTCCCTACCCGACTACGAGGAGCCGCAGTTCGAGGGAGCGGACAGGTACGAATACTACCTGACGCCGTTCAGCCAGACCGGGCTCGGCGACGGCCAGCGCGCGCATCTCCCCTGGATGCAGGCCACGCCGGACCCAATCACGACGGCGACGTGGCGGACCTGGATCGAGATCAACCTGCGGCTTGCCGAAGACCTCGGCATCCGAGAGGGCGACGTCATCAAGGTAACGTCCCCACGAGGGTCGATAGAGGCGCTCGCCTACCCGCATCCGGGCGTGCCGCCCAGCACGGTCGCGATTCCGTTCGGGCAAGGACACAGCGCAATGGGGAGATACGCGAAAGACCGCGGGGCCAACGTATTCTCTATACTGTCAACGCTGACCGATACCGAGTCCGGCGCGCTCGCGTGGGCCGCGACGAAGGTCAATATCGAAAAGATGGACGACTGGGTACGTGTCCCGAAGTTCGAGAACACCGTCCCAGAACTGCCGAGAGACGACCACAACCGCGTCATCGAGATAACCGAGGAAGACAGCTAGGAGAGCTTGCCACATGGCTGAGAGCTGGGGAATGATAGTGGATCTGGACAAGTGTACAGGCTGCCAAGCCTGTGTGGTCGCTTGCCAGGCCGAGAACAACATTCCTATCAACGAAGAGGAGCACTTCAACCAGCGCCGCGCCATCCAGTGGATACGCGTCGAGCGCTACTGGGAGGGCGAGTTCCCCGACGTGAAGGCGAGGTTCGTTCCGATCTTCTGCCAGCACTGCGCCGACGCGCCGTGCGAGCCGGTCTGCCCCGTCTATGCCACCTATCACAACAGCGAGGGGCTGAACGTCCAGGTCTATAACCGTTGCATCGGAACCCGGTTCTGCGCCAACGGCTGCCCCTACCACGCCCGATTCTTCAACTTCTGGGAACCCGAGTGGCCGGAGAGCCTCACGAATCAGCTCAATCCGGACGTCACCGTCCGAAGCCGCGGGATCATGGAGAAGTGTACCTTCTGCATTCAGCGCATCCGGCGAACGGGCCGCGAGGCGGTCAAGAAGCACGGAGACAAGTCCGGCGAGACAATCTTCGGAGACCCGGAGTTGGAGCGCGCCATGAGTCCGGCCTGCGCCAACGCCTGCCCGACCGATACCCTCGTATTCGGAGACCTGGCCGAAGTTCTGGTCGCGCGGCGGGAGGGCGAACGGTTCCCCAGAGACCCGAAGAACAAGGCCCAGGCGATCGTCAAGAAAGAGCTTGAGGAAGGCAGAGGGTATCGGATCCTCGAAGAGCTTGGGACTCACCCGTCCGTGATATATTTGAGAAAAGTCGATAAAGAGGCCAAGGGAGCCGCCCACTAATGGCCAGCAGCGCACACGCCGCGCCCCATGCCGGAGCGCACATAGACCCCCGCGTAGCGGAACCGCCGACCTCGCCGGCGGAGACGACGAACATTCTCGTCTCCAAGCACCTGCGATTCGGGGACAACTTCTGGCGCGCCGCGGCGGTCTTCGGCATCCTGACGGTCCTCGGCATAATCGGCTTCATCATGAAGCTCGGCGAGGGTTTCGCCGTAGTCGACAAGTACCTCTGGGGCTACTACGTCGCAATGTTCAGCTTCATGATCACCACCGCGTCGGCGGCCCCAATGGTCGCCATCGCGCCAAGAATAGCCAACTCGCACTGGCGGCGTCCCATATCCAGGGCCGCCGAACTCTGGAGCGTCGTCGGACTGCTTAGCATGTTGTGGTTCATTCCGATGCTCTGGGTCCTTCCACCACTCAGCGACGGCAGGCGGTCTCTTTGGTTCTTCGACATGAATCATCCCGATCTCGTACCGTCATACACGCCCCACATCTGGGCGTCGGCGGCGATCCTCGGACTCGTCATCACCGGCCTCGCGCTCGTGTGGGTTTCGAGCCTGCCCGACTTCGCCTCAATAGCCAAGAGAGCGCCGGAAGGGTCGTTCCAGCAACGCTGGTCGAAGTGGATGGCGCGCGGATGGCAGGGGACTTCGGGACAGTGGCACATGCTAAAGCGCCGCATCGGAATACTCGGCGCGCTCTACTTCATGATGCTGATCTTCGTACACTTTCTCATCAGCGTGGACTTCCTCATGACGCTGGTGCCCGGTTGGATAGACGCGCTATACCCGATCACGCACGCCGCGAACTCCCTGCAGGCCGCCGCCGCGACTATGGTATTGACCGCATGGGTCCTGAGAAAGTTCTGCGGCTACGAGCGTTACATCGGACTCGACCAGATCTGGGGACTCGGCAAGCTCATGTTCGCGCTGTCGCTGCTCTGGTTCTGGTTCTGGTTCTCCAGCTTCAACGTGCTCTGGTATGGCAAGAAGCCCAGCGAGCAGGCTGTAATCGAGTTGCTGATGACGGGGCCGTACCTCTGGATATTCATGGCGACGTTCGTACTGGTTTTCGTGCTGCCGCTGTGGACGCTGGTGTGGAACCCAGTCCGCCACAGCACTTGGGGGCCGCCGCTGATCGCGGTCTTCATCCTGATCGGCACTCTGCTGGACCGGGTCAGGCTGTTCGTGGCCGCGTACTCCGTAGAGGGAATCGGCAATCCCAGCTTCCACAAGCACGCGCTGGACATGGACCACATACCAAAGACGGTCATGCCGGAACTTCCGGACTTCATGATAATGGCCGGGGCCATAGGCGCCATCCTACTGGTGTACCTGGCGGCCAGCAGGCTGTTCCCGATCATGAACTTCTGGGAGCAGCGAGAGTTGCAGCTTTACGATAAGGGACACCAACAGTACCACCGCGGACACGTCCGGGTGATGGGCAAGTCGGAATAATGCTAGAACACGTACAGCTAGACCAGAAGACCATCAACAAGGACCTGCTCGATGGCGTACTCGGCACGCCCAAGTGGTGGCTTCCGACCGTCATATTCCTGACGATCGTCGTGTTCACCGGACTCGGCGCGTTCGGCTACATGGTGAACCAGGGGCTCGGCGTGACCGGCCTCAACCGGCCCGTCTTCTGGGGGTTCTTCCTGGTCAACTTCGTGTTCTGGATCGGAATCAGCCACGCGGGGATCATGATCTCCGCCATTCTGAGGCTGACACAGGCCGAGTGGCGCCGCCCCATAACGCGGGCCGCCGAGGTGATGACGGTCTTCTCGCTGATGGCCGCCCTGCACACGCCGCTGTTCCACGTCGGCAGACCATGGCGCGACTTCTGGGTGTTCCCGTATGATTTCGCGCGCGGCGTCTGGCCCAACGTCCGGTCGCCCTTCGTCTGGGACCCGAGCGCGGTCGGGACGTACTTGATCGGAAGCTCACTGTTCGTATTCATCGCGCTGCTTCCGGACCTGGCGATAGTCAGGGACAGGGCCAAGAACGTCTGGGTAAAGCGCATATATTCGGGCCTCTGTCTCGGATGGCGGGGCACCCCTCGACAGTGGAAACTCCAGGCCGTGGCCGGAATCCTGCTGTCCGCGCTGGTGCTGCCCGTGTTCGTCTCGGTCCACTCGATAGTGTCATGGGACTTCGCTGTCGTCATCGGCGTCGAGGGCTGGCACTCGACCATCTTCGCCCCCTACTTCATCATCGGCGCGATCCACTCCGGCGTGTCGGCGGTGGCCATGCTCATGGCGCTCGGAGTCTGGATGTGGAAGCTGGACAAGTACATCCGCCCCGACCACTTCGACGCCATCGGGAGACTTCTCATAGTCGTCGCGACGACCTGGTTCTTCTTCTTCTTCCTCGAATGGATCTTCGCGCTCTATACCCTGGAGGGCCCTGAAATCGTCCTGCGCGAGTTGCAGGTCTTCCAGTGGCCGTACTCCATGCTGTTCATCATATTCCTGTTCACGGCGTTCTTCATTCCCGTGCCGATGTGGCTGTTCAAGAACGTGCGCCGCTCGGCGTTCTGGATGCTCATAACGACCATCCTCGTCAACGTCGGCATGTGGCTCGAACGATTCATAATCATCATCCCCGCGCTGGTAAGGCGTCAGCCCATGACATTCGACTGGGGCACCTACCATCCCAGCATCATAGAGATACTGATAGTGGCGGAGACGTTCGCCTTCGTCGCGCTGGGGATGCTCCTGTTCAGCAAATTCTTCCCGCTCATACCCCTCTTCGACATCAAAGAGGGCATGACCAACAGACGTACATTCAAGATCGGACGTCGCACCATCCCGGCGACGGTCCGCGAGTGAGGCGGTAAATCATGCTTGCCAAGAAGAGCGTTATGGGACTGTTCCCGGAGGGTGAGGAGGACAGGGCGGCAGACGCCCTCGACGCCCTCCGAGAGGCCGGGTACACCCACTCCGAATACGAGGTCATCACCGGCACTCCCTACCCCGAAGGCACCTTCGGAGAGGAGGAGCCGAAGCATACGCTGTTCAGGTGGCCGCTGATGGGCGCGGCCTGCGGCTTCATCGTCGCGCTGCTCCTCACCAGCGGTACGCAGCTCGCATATCCTCTGGTGACCGGAGGAAAGCCGGTCCTGTCCATCCCGCCAATGTCCATCATAATCTACGAGGGGACGATGCTCGGCGCCATCATCTTCACGGTGATCGGGATAATCATCGAGTCCCGCCTGCCCCGTCTGTTCATGGGCGCTTATGACGAGCGCATCACGGAGGGATACATCGGAGTCGCGGTAACGACCGACGAGGAGCGCACAGGCAAGGCCGAAGAGGCGCTCAGAGAGGCCGGAGCCGAGGAGATCAAGCGCGGTTGGGAGTCCTGAGCCAGTTGCAGTCCGTCATTCGCCATACATCGAAGATCATCGCCGTCCTGAGCGTCGGCGCGCTCGCCCTGCTGGCCGCCGTCGGCTGCTACAACAACAACACGGGCGAGACCAACATCGGCGACGACATACGGTTCAAGCTGCCCGCCTTCCCCGAAACCGGCAGCAACAAGGTGCAGGTCTTCACCGAGATGCACTACCAGCCGTCCTACCGCGCGCAGGAAGGCCCCAGGCTCGATTCTCCGCTGGACGCCGTCCCGATCACGGGCAAAGAGGTACTTCTAACGTCGGTTGATGAGTACAAGGCACTCGAAAATCCGGGCGGCGACGCCGAAGCAGGCCGCGCGCTGTTCGCCATAAACTGCATCGCCTGTCACGGGCAGAATCTGGACGGCGCTGGGCCGGTCATGGTCCAGGGTCCCACCACAATGGCCCCCGCCGACCTGAGGGCGGACGTGACCGCGAACCGCACCGACGGCGAGATATACGGCATCATCAGCTTCGGCGGAAACACCGGATTCACCATGCGCGTCCCCAGCCTGAGCGACCCGATGGCAGACCTCGACCGCTGCGTTCACCAGGCGGCGTGCCCCATGCCGGAGTTCAGAAAGCTCCTGACCGAGGCCGAACGCTGGGACCTCGTCGCCTACCTGAGGAATCAGCAGGGGCGGTAGCAGTGGGTCGGCAGCTAAATTCAGGCGCAAGGAACCCAGAGGATATAAGGGCCTGTTTCGGATGCTCCTTCTGAGTTTCTAGCTTATTCCATGCAGCAGATGTGGAGTAAAACGAACTCAGTTTCGTCGGAGGCGCGTATGGCACGTCGACCACCATACACAAGTGTTGAGAAACAGGGGCAAGTACGTCCGTCTCACGTCGTAGGTATGGGGGATGTAGTATTTAAGGGATTCCAATGTCTAAACAGCACATGCCAAGAGTTCATTGCGGTTCGCGAAGATGAGATAAGGTTAGATTTCGAGATAATTTGTTCGGCGTGCGAATTCGTTCATGAATCAGGTGGTGAAACTAAGTTCTTCGATTACCGGCTGATTCACCGTCAAGACGATACAGTAATCGAGGAAGGTGAGTTCGTAATCCTCCATGACGACTATATTCGTCAGGCACAACGGCTAAAATACTGCCTATATTGCTATACGAGAAAACCACTTGAGCTCTTCGATAGACATGCGCGGCGCAAATCCGGTCGTCAAGGAGAATGCAGGCTCTGTAAAACTATTTATAATGGAATCAAAAATCAGTCTCGCATAACTGATCAACACAGAGAAGCAGCGGCGCGTCGTCGCTTATACAGACTTCTGGCAGAGGAAACGGATCATATTGACAGTAGGACAGTCTTTCATAAATATGAAGGTCAATGCTTCAACTGCGCTCGTAAACTAGGCTACACAGCAACTGGACAAAGAGATTTCAACCTGGATCACACATTACCCGCCAGTCTGTTGTGGCCCCTTACTACAGATAATGCCACCTTGCTCTGTAAAAACTGCAACAACGAGAAGCATGATCGCTGGCCTTCAGAGTTCTACGATGTTCCGAAACTAAGAGCGCTTGCTCGACTGACTGGCTATCGCTATGACCTGCTATCCGGCCAATCGGTGGTGAACGAAGATGCAGTTGAGAGTATCATTGCTGATCCTGACGCGTTCATTGAAGAATGGATCAGATATCCTGATGACATTAGGAGAGTACGCAACATGATCATCGGGTACACTGAGATTGATATCTTTAGCGGAGCCACTCACGTTCCTGACTACTTGAGAGAGTCGAACTGATAGCTGACTAAGTCAACAGAAGGTACGTGTGCTCGGCGGTTGTGCCTTTGTCTCTTATACCGTGCGATTCGCAGTGCGCAACGCTTTCTGAGAAAATTTCAGCATTGCGAAACCAAGGCCGGGCAATTTTGGCAATCTCCCACGCCATGTCACATTTTCGGCTTTTGCCTAGATGAAATAGACATATCCCATCTGGATTCAGCCTCTCGCGGGCTTGTCGGATAACAGGTTCATAGACGTCGAATCCCCGCTTCTGTCTCTCCTCAACGAATGCCAATGGGCGATCATCAAAGTCTGACCGAGTCCAACCAGCAAACCATAAGCGAATCCAGTTTGCCAAGTGAAACCGAGTGCTGTCGTAGAACGGAGGAGACGTAATCACCGCATTCAGTTGGTCAATCTCTAGAGGCCATCCGTCGGTCGCGTCCTGAAACATAGACGAGCCCGGAAGAAAATTTTCTGGTAGTCTCTCTGACAGCGATCTTCTTATCTTCTCTGCCAGCTTCACAGTCAATTCTTTGTACTCAGCTCTGCCTCTAGGAGAGAATGGCGTAATTGGATGAGATCGGCGACTTAGAGCGTAAGGACGGTTGCCGTGAAGTATATGAAGCAGACAAGAAAATACTAATGCGGTTTCATTGCTAAATGGTGAGTTCTCTCTGAAAAAGCGGCGGGCAGATAGAATCTCGTCGAATGTCTTCGGATGATAGTAGTCTGGAAGCGATCCATTGAATCGGATTAACTCTGCATCGCTCCGTTCCTCATCAGTTGGGCGTACGGCCCGGATATATTCCTCAAGCCGATTTAGTATCAGCTTACACCCATACTCGGTTACTCCGCTTAGCTTGGCTGCGGCAATCGGGACCGCCACCGGACTGATGTCGAAACTCCATGACTTGACACCATGGAATGCTGCCTCAAAAGGGATCGTACCTACACCACCAAATGGATCCAGAAGCCGGTCGCCAGGATTTGTAAAAGCCCTTACCAAGTGACGGGCAAGTGATGGTTTCAATTTGCCTTGATAAGAGCACAATGAGTGTAATGGATTTCCCCAGTTACGCTTGGCGTAGTCACCCCGCTGATGGGGTAGAGTACGTTTGAATATCTCCCAATTAGGACGTGCAATTACACTGCTACGGCGCGGTATGTATGATGGAGAAGTTGCGACGAGGAGTACCTGACGCAAGGGCTGACCATTTCGAGATAGACGCTGACGCAAAGTTACTTCTCTATCTATCACCCAGCCATCTTCATTTAGTAAATCAGCGAGAATTGCCGGCGTGTCCACATGGATGCCCGCGTATGAAGAATCTCCAATATCCATAAGAAGCCGAGACGACGGTTTGACGTGGCGCAACAGCCCATCGAATACCTGCTTCATATCCGCAAAATAGCTCGATACCATCATTGGAATACGTCGGTCGTAAGCCCGTCCCTCAAGTCTTCGCACAACATCTTCGATAGACTGTGAGACTGGTGGACTGTTCTTTCCAACGGTAACATCGTTGATTCCTGCTGTGACGGCATTGCTACGGAAAGATGTCAGATCTTTAGACGACATTAGCGCTCTCAGAAACCAGAGTTCAATCTTGGTGTTCCGGTAGTAGTTCGTCCCATTCAAATAAGGCGGTGAGGTAACAATCGCATCGACTTCTAAGCTGGGAATCAGGTTGAGGTTCTTGGCATCACCTGTGATCAGAACTGGCGCATCATTGACTGACCTCAAATCCGTAATGTCACGCGCAATAGAGCGAAGTTTGCGACTGACCTCGACAATTATATCGTCGGCGATGCTGTCTTGCTCACTTCCTTTTCTAAAACGAAGATCGCCACGCCGGATCATGTTAGAACATGGCACTAAGGAAGCCAAGACTGCGACTGTGGAAACTGCTCCGGCATCTGGGTTCTCGCAAGAAACTGCATCTAACCAAGTTCGTAGTTTGAGACAGAGATCGAAAGTGTCAGGGGAGAAGAATTCGCTATCTCCGAACGATTCGACATAAGATATGGCGAGTCGTGGATCCGGCTCACTCTCGGCAAGTGACGATTCCAAGCTACCTGCCAAGTCTTGAAGATAAATAGCTAGCTCAAGTCTGTGGCGTTCTGTCAAGGAAAGAACCCTTGCTTTGGTCTCAGTCACGAACTGGAGCACAGGATTGATTTCGGAGTAGAAGCAGATGCCACCAGACGATGCTACAGTCAGTGGAGTAGTACCCATTCCGGCAAATGGGTCAAGCACGCGCGCAGCGGCGGGCGCAAATGTACTGAGGACGCTCTTGACGAAATCGGGTGAGTATCCTTCCAAATAAGGGAACCAACTGTGCAGTGGTTCCGCAATGCCTCCCCGGTATGTAGCTTGAATTGGGCTGAGAATCAAATCGCCAGGATTTTTCGGGAAAGTGTGGTCAACCTGAGTAAAGGCTTGTTGCTCCACTGCCTTTCGGAGGTGTCCCACACTGTACGAGTTTATGCTAGTCCCTTCGGCGATGGCGAGAGATTTTAGTTCTCCGAAGGACCCACACCCCAATAATCCTCTGATTTCCTCGCTCGTAAGAGAGCTAACCGCCTGAAATACATCGGCGTCACTGGCTCCAAACGCCAATTTCAAATTGCGGCGTTTAGAGTTCTCTCCAGGGTGATCCGCAAAATAGACGGATTTGAAATTCTGCATTGATCCGAGTACTGACTACCATATGGTAGTCAGTACCATATCAGGTCATACTGGTACATGCAACATACGCGGCAGACGGAGTTCTGCGCCAACGTCTTGATTTCGGGGAATGCCAGCAATACCCATATCAGTATCGCCCGGCCGGTAGGCGGCTCCCCTGCCCTGTATTTTACCCCTCGATCAGGCCCACTTTCTCACGCAGACGGGAGAACTCGAACTTGGCCTCCGGCATCAAGGTCCGCGCGACTAGGCCGAATGCGATGCTTAGAACGCCGGAGACGCCCAGCGCAGCGCCGAAGCTGATCACGAGGCGTCCGGCTCCGGGTATATCGTTCCACGCGCCGAAGTCGGGGTTGGGGAAGAACAGCGCGCCGACAATGAGACCAATCAGGGCGCTGATCATCGCGGCGGGGCCGCTCAGATGCTTGGAGTACAGCCCGTAGAACACCGGGAATATGGCCGCCGCGCACACGAGGTCCGCAATCAGGAACAGGTAGAGCACGCTGTACCCCTGCGAGGCTATGAACATAGCCGGCAGGATCAGAACCACGGTTACGGCCCGGGACGAGCGCAGCAGCGAGCCACCTTCCAAACCCGGCTTGGAACGGGCGATGTCCACAGTGATCGTGCTGGTAATGCCGTTCAAAAGCGTGTCCATGCTGCTCATGACCAGGACGATGCCCAGCGCCAGAAGCAGAACGACCGACCAGAACGGCATGACCTCCTTCACGAACGAGATCATCGCGACCGACGGGTTTTCAGCCGCGTCCATGCCGACCGCCAGGATTCCGAACATCCCCATCAGGAAGATGATCGGCAGAACGACGACCCCCGCAACCAGAAAGCCCTTGCGCAGGACGCCCTCGTCCCTCATCGTATAGACCCGCTGCCATGACCCCTGGTTGAACATCTCGGCGGCCAGTATTGCGATTATGAGTGTGACTCCGAACTCGATTCCGGCTCCGTGAGTCGGAGAGAGCAACTCGGGGTTGCTGAGCGAAACTTTGTTGAACAGGTCTCCCAGCCCGTTCACGGCCACAATCGCGGCGACGATGACCACGATCAGCAGCGGAATGATCACGTAGAACTGTATCCTGTCCGTAAAGAGCGACGCCCGCATCCCTCCGTAAGCGGTATAGACCACCGTGAGCAGGCCGACGACGACGGCGGTGATGGCGAGAGGCGTATCGCCGATCAGGTTGACGGCCAACGCAATGCCGGTCAGTTCTGCCGACAGGAAGACGAACATGTAGAAGATGACGACCGCTATCGTGAAGTAGTACATGCCGGGACCGAATCGGTGCCATACGAACTCGGTCACCGAGTGGCCCTGCGGCATCAGCCGCCGCATCCTCGCTCCCAGCACTATGAACGCGAGCAGCGGCGCGGCTGAGCCGAGACCGTATCCGACGAGGGCGGAAATGCCGGAGCCGGCCCCGGTTTCGGCGGGGGCGAACAGTATCCAGGCGCCCAGCGCCGAGGCGATCAGGGTGGCTGTGGCAAGCCCGGTGCCCGCCGAGCCGCGAGATACGATGAAGTCCTCGACGCTTATCTTGCGACGGCCCACGTACCAGATGCCCAGCGCGAGGAACACCATCGACGTGAGGATAGTGATGACTACCGCTATCGTTCCTTCAGACATTTCCTCCCCCTAAGACCCTGGTTCATGTAACCCGGAAATCAAGAAGGCCGCCCTGTCTGTCGGGGCGGCCTTGCGGTCTTACGGGGATACCTCATCCCTACGCTGGCATTACCCAGATCAGGTTCTCAGGGGTCGACAGCGTTTCGGCTGCCCTCTCAGCCTGGCTTCCCAAGCTCCCCCAGGGCTATTTCTGATTTCGCCCAAGTCTATCCTGACGCGACCTGCATGTCAACTTCGCTCTGAAGGGCCGTCAGGATCTTTTGACTGTCGGGTACGGCACAAGTGAAGGGTTGTCAATCACCCCCGGCCTCCGCCGGGGCAGGCTCTCGCTCCCGTATCTTGGCGCGGGGCAGGGTTCTATGGGATGCCTGCATTGAGTCGCTTTGCATCACCTTAGTTGCGTCGACTGCTTTAGTGGGCGAAAAAAGTTTTAAAAAACCTGCACTTTCTGCACTTTCTGCACTGCCCAAAGCTAAGGGAGGGTCGGCCCAGCTTTGGGAGACAGTGCGCTTTCGGGAAATCATTCCTGCACTGCTTCTGCACTTTCTGCCCCCGTTGGGACCGCTTGAGGGACGCCCGACGCCGCTCGCCACTGTCTGACTCCGGTTGAGTGTGCTATCGATCTGAGAACTCATGAGCAGATGATAGCGAGTACCCATGTTCGCGTCAAGGGGTGATATGAGTGGCACCCCCGTATCGTGGTGCGGGGCAGGCTCTACGATTCGCCGCCCCTGAGCCTGGGGTCGAGGAGGTCTCTCATGGCGTCGCCGAACATGTTTAGACAGTAGACGGCAATCGTCAGGGCAAGACCGGGCCAGAGAGCCAGCCAGGGCGCCTGCTCCATGAACCGGCGCCCTTCACGGCTCAGCATCCCTCCCCAGCTGGGAACCTGGAGTGGCAGCCCGAACCCGAGGAAGCTCAGCGACGCCTCGGCCAAGATGACGCCTCCAACGTTTATGCTGAATACGATGACTATGGGGGCCGCGATATTGGGAAGGACGTGCCGAGTCAGTGTTGCCGTTGTTGCGCTGCCAACCGCGCGCGCCGCCAGAAAGTAGTCGTTCTCCTTTATGCCGATAACCGCGCCTCGGAGCACTCTTGAGCCGCCGATGCCTCCCGCTATCCCCAGAACCAGGATGATCTGTAAAATGCCCGGCCCGGCGATGGACATGATGGTGAGCAGCAAGAGCAGTCCAGGGAACGCCATCCAGGCATCAACGAATCGCTGCGCCACAAGGTCCACCTTGCCCCCAAGGAACCCTGAACCTCCGCCGACCAGGGTGGCGACCACAACATTCAGCGCCGTCGCCGCCAGACCGACGACCAGCGAAATGCGCGCGCCGTACAGCAGGCGGCTCAGGAGGTCTCGCCCCAACTGGTCGGTCCCCAGCAGATGGGTGGTCGAATAGCCCTGCAGCCGGTCGGCCAGGTTGAGTTCGTCGAACGGATATGGGGCCAGAACGTCGGCAAAAGCCGCCAACAGAATCAGGATCAAGATTATGACCCCGCTAAAAATCCCCAGCGGCTTTTCCCTGGCCAGCCTGACAAAGAACTCAGCCAGCCGGCTGCGTCTCTTTGGCGCGACTATTGAGGACTGTATGTCTGTGGTGTCGTTCATGTCCCTCTCGTTAATCCCAGCCCTCCGTTGTCGGGGCATGTCATCCCTTCGGCAGGCTCAGGACGGCGCCTGAGCCGAAGGCGAAGAATCTAATGTCATTGGGCAAGAACTCGGTTCTATTTTGAAGAGATGGTATGTAGACAAGACTTTAGACTCCTCGCTGCGCTCGGAGTGACAGTGAGGGCGCTCGGAGTGACAATGAATAGGCTCTGCGTTCACCCGTATCGGACCCTGGGGTCTAAGTACGGATAGATCAGGTCGATCATTAGATTGACCCCTACAACCGCGGTGGCGAAAAACAGGTTTACTCCAGAGACCAGCGGGTAGTCTCTGTCTTCGAGGGCAGCCACCATGAGACGACCTAGCCCCGGCAGGTTGAATATGTTCTCCATGATAACGGCGCCCCCGACCAGGATAGGCAACTGCAGGCCGATCAGCGACACCACCGGGATGAGGGCATTCTTGACGGCGTGTCTCAGAACGACTACCCTCTCATTGAGACCCTTGGCCCAGGCGGTCCTGATATAGTCTTGCCTGAGCACCTCCAGCATCATGGTGCGGGTCATGCGCATGGTGGCGGCGGCGAGGGCGGTGCCCAGAATCGCGCTCGGAAGGGCCAACACCGCGAGATTCCCCAGCGGGTCTTCAAAGAAAGGAACCATCTCCATCGGTGGTGACCAGCCCCACCAGATGGCGGGGTAGATCATGACCATCAGGGCCAGCCAGAAGTTAGGCGTTGCCAGACCGATGATGGCGATGGAGCGCCCCAGGTAGTCGGCGGGCGTATCTTGGCGCATCGCCGAGTAGATGCCGACCGGCAGGGCTATCAAGAGCCCGATCACGATTGCCATGACGCCAAGCTCAATGGTTACCGGCAGTCTACCTATTATCGTCTCCTCTACCGGCAAACGGCCGCCAACCAGTGAGTGGCCAAGGCTGCCCTGGAGGAGACCTTTGTAGTAGGACTCACCGGTAAACCAGTCAGGGGTCGGCAACACTCCTATCCAGCGTCCATACTGCACGTGGACAGGCACGTCTAATCCCAGCATATGCTCAAGAGCTTCACGGTCTACCTCCCCACCAATGAATTCCCACTTACCCAACATTGCGTCTATTACATCGCCGGGGATGAAGCGGACCGAGAGAAAGACCAGGATGGTCAATATAAACAGGGTGGGGATTATCAGCAATAACCGCCTGATGATATAGGCTCTCATGTCATACACCTTGTCTTTCTACAAGCTGTCATTGGCATGAAAATGTCATTCTGAACCCTTCGACTTCGCTCAGGATAAACTCCGCAAAGCGGAGTGAAGCACCCACGAAGTGGCTGGCGAAGTAATCTAAAGTGACTGTCCAACCTCTGCGTACCTTTCAACAACAAGTCTTTTGTCTGTTGGTCATGATGTAGATGCGGTGCTGTCTATGTGGTCTTGTTGATATGGACTTTAGATTTCTCGCTGCGCTCGAAATGACAGGGGCACTTGGAATGACAGTAAGAAAAGACCCCTCCTGTTATTCAATAAGTTAAGTAAGGGAGCTGGGAAGCCTGAGCCTCCCAGCTCCCTTTTTTCCTGAGCTAAGTCACTAGGGTTGAACCCCTAATAACCCATTGCTTCCTTCAGCTCAGAGTCAATCCAGAGGCGGGCATAGATGGTAGTTACGGCGTCTTCGGGTTCACCGTTATAGCCTATGAGCCATGGCTGGGCCAACATAAACTGCGGACTTTTAGGACCCCATATCTGCCAGTGCTTCTCTATCATGTACATATCTGCCTCTGCTATCAGCCTCTGCTGCTCCTCAATGCTAGTAGCGGCTAGGGCGGCGTCAACCATGGCGTCCACCTCAGGCCACTGCGATCCGGGGCGGTTCCACTGTGCGTCCGAGTGATACCAGCCTGCCGCCATGGTTGGGGCATAAAGGGTGCCCGAAATGGCACTGTACATGCCTTCCCCAGTACGCGAGAATAGTCTGTCGTTATATTCGGCGCTGGTAAGTGCATCAATCTCAACATCGACGCCAATCTCAGCAAAGTAGGAGGCAGCTATTTCTGCATAGTCTAAGCTTGCCCAAGGCCCGTAATTCAGGGTGGTCTTGAATCTAGTGCCGTCGGCGCCGCGCGGTAATCCAGCCTCATCAAGGAGCTTCTCGGCAGCTTCCGGGTCATACCTGTAGTATTGCTTGACCTCGGCGGGCCACTCCTCAAATGGGATGCTATACCCTTTCACCCCTACCATCCCCTGAGGTGTCGTAACTGCATAACCCTTAAATAGCGTAGCCGCAATGGTCTCGAGGTCCAGCGCCATCTGCATTGCCTGGCGCACCCGGATGTCGCTAAAGGGCGGCACGCGCACGTCAGGAGCAAAAGAGGTCTCCGACCGAAACCACCACGGCCACACCGCGATTTCGGGGTTGGTCCGCTGCAGGCTCTCTATCGAGTCCAGAGACTTAGCCCACTGTCTGTAATCAAGCTTGCCTGAGCGTAGCGCTGCCATAAGTGTTGCTTCCTCGTGAATAATCAGGCCCCTTACCTCGTCAACGTAGGGCAGGCGGTTCTGCGGGTACTTTTCGTCATAGCCCCAGTAGTCAGGATTCTTGGTAAAGGTTAGAGAGCTGCCGTCGGCTATGTCAGTCAGCATAAAGGCTCCGGTGCCGACCATGTTCTTCCAGTCCATAACGTCGCCATGTTGCTCGATTACCTCGGGGGGCATTATCCAAACCCAGTGGCCGACGAGGATCTCCCGCAGCGCAGGGAGGTATGGCTCCTTCAGCTTCATAACAACCGTCGAACCGTCGGTGGCCGTTACCGATTCCCATGGTATGGAGACGAGATCGGAGGCGCCACCAAAGGGGGTTGGTCCGGCGTCGGCAAACTTGCCCATACCCAACATACGGTGAAAGTTGTATTCGACATCATCGGCAGTTAGCTCCCGTCCGTTCATCGGCGCCTTATTGTGCCAGCGAACGCCGTCACGGATGTTGAACACAAAGGTTTTGTCGTCGGGCATTTCCCAGCTTTCCGCCAGCCACCCTGTCATGGCAGACACAGGGGTCGGGCCCGATTTAAAGTCCCATTCGTCTCTATCTATTCCCCAGTTTCCGATACCTAGCTTCTCAACGACGCCAAAGAGTTTTGAGAACGCATAGCCGAAATAGGGGTCATCAACGCCCCTAGTCCACCACATGTTTAAGTTTATTGTCCCGCCATACTCTGGCGCGCTCACTGCCTTGCCGGTGGTGGGGTCGGTCACATACTTCTTACCCGGGACCTCTCTGACGACCTCCACCGGGACCGCCACCTCTTTAGTCACCACGACAGTCTCACCGGGGACCTCGACGGTCTTGACGACCTCTTTCTCGACTACCACTGTCTCGCCGGGGACCATTACCTCTTTGACCACCTCAACGGTGACGGTCTCGCCGGGGACCTCGACGGTCTTGACGACCTCTTCTTTCACCACCACGGTCTCGCCGGGTACCTCGACGGTCTCAGTTACCACTTTTTCTACCACCACGGTCTCGCCCGGGACCTGCACCTCTTTGACGACCTCCTGGATCACGGTCTCGCCCGGGACCTCGACGGTCTTGATGACCTCTTTCTCGACTACCACGGTCTCGCCGGGGACCTCGATTGTTTCTGAACTGCATGCCGCGGCGACCGCCAACAGCATTGCGGCTCCTGCAACTACGACCAGCCAACGCATTGAATTAGATGTAAGCATGACGATGCCTCCTTCTGGGCGCCCACAAGGGACGCCCCTACGTTCTGGGCGCCCTCACAAGACGCCCTAGTCGAACCGGTCCGCAATGGCGCGGAACCGACTCCCATGACGGGATGTGGGTGTTATACCACTTTCTCCCCCCCCGTCAAGCGTTGAGATATCGAGGGGTACAGGTAAGGAATAAGGGGTAAGGTGTAAGGGGGGGTCTGAAGCAGGATTTTGTGGATTGTGGGGATGGGGATGATTTTTTGCTCTCACATCCCGGACCGCGATTCGACACCCTGCTTTAGATTGGAACAGGTGAGCAGGCCGAAAAGTCAGCACGGCCTAGTCAGAGTAGAATTGGGCGCGAGGGACTGTGCCAGAGTATATGCGAGTTCCGGACAATCGAAAGGCCCCAAATCCACCGGGTATAATTGCCGTATGATAATCCTCATACTTGTATTGCTGACCGCAGCGGCCGCGCTCGCCTGCTCTGGCGATCCGGCGCCTCAGCCGACTGCGCCGGAACCGACCCCGACGGCACAGACCGCGCTGGTCGAGGCCACGACGGTCGCCGCGACAGTCAGCTTGGCTCCCGCGTTCGGAGGTCTGACATTCGAGCGTCCCGTGGCGCTGGCATTTCCGGGCGACGACAATGACAGGTCCCTCGTTGTCGAGCAGCCAGGCCGAGTGTTGCTATTGACCGGAGAGGGCGATACGTGGTCCGCGACCGAATTTCTGGACATCACCGACAGGGTGAACGACGGGGGCAACGAGGAGGGACTGCTCGGGCTGGCCCTGGATACAGACTTCGAGTCCAACGGCGTATTCTACGTTTACTACACCGCCAGCGGACCCCGGAGGTCCGTCATATCGAGATTCACGGTCACCGACGACGACCCAGACCTGGCCGATGCCGAGAGTGAGAAAATCATCATCGAGGCGCCCCAGCCCTACGCCAACCACAACGGAGGCCAGATACTCTTCGGCCCCGAAGGTTTTCTGTACGTCGGCCTGGGCGACGGGGGCAGCGCGGGAGACCCAAGAGGAAATGGGCAGGATGCGGGCACTCTGCTGGGCTCGATTCTCAGGATAGACGTATCAGCTAGCGGAGCAGGTGGCACCTACGCAGTACCAGTCGACAACCCATTCGTTGGAGTCCAGGGGGCGCGCCCGGAGATTTGGGCATACGGCCTTCGCAATCCCTGGCGGTTCACATTCGACCGCCTGACCGGAGAGCTTTGGGCCGCAGACGTCGGACAGAACTCCCTTGAGGAGGTGGACGTGATCGTCCCCGGAGGAAACTACGGCTGGAACATCATGGAAGGCTCGGAGTGTTTCAGACTGCGCGGCGGAGGCTGCGACTCTGAGGGACTTGAGCCTCCGGTCGTAGAGTATGGCCGCGACGACGGCTGCTCGATCACGGGGGGCTACGTGTATCGCGGATCGAGGCTCCCCGGACTGTATGGGCGGTACATGTTCGCCGACTATTGCAGCGGGAAGATCTGGGCGTTCAGCCGAGAGTCGGAGGATATGGACGAGTTTATGGACACGGATCACAGTATTTCGTCGTTCGGAGAGGACGGCGACGGGGAGTTATACGTCATCTCTCTGGACGGGGGCATATACAGGCTGACGGAATGAAGTCCGCTCTTGGCGGCTATCACCTACCATCCGAATCAAATTCCCTCTCCTTTGATGGGAGATGGCTAGAGCCCAATTGCCGCGCCATCCCTCCGGGGGTCCGCGCCGCCCTGGAAAGCGCCGGAGTTGTGGTCGATCTGAATTGCATGAGCGCCTCCGACGGTAGCCGTAAACGGCGCGGCCACCTGCACGTCGTGGCCCTTGTCGATAAGCGCGGCTCGCACGTGGGCCGGGAACCGCTCTTCCATCACGACGCGACGCGCCTCGAATACGCGGAACCTCGGCGCGTCTATCGCCTCCTGGACGTTCATGCCGAAATCGAGAACATTCATCAGCATCTGCGGGGTAGTCTGGACGATTCCCCAGCTGCCCGGCGTTCCGAGGCTCAGATGGATCCTGCCGTCTCTGAAAGTCTGGGTCGGAGCGAGACAGAAATCGACGCGCTTGCCGCCTTCGAGTCTGTTGGGCGCCCCTTCTTCGAGGTCGAACCAGAACGCCATGTTGTTCAGAAACACCCCGGTATCTCCGGGCGCGACCGCCGACCCGAACGCGCCGCCCAGTGTCTGGGTGACCGTCACCACGTTGCCGTCTGCGTCCGCCGCAGCGAAGTGCGTCGTCATGCCCCCGTCGAACTCCTCCGGGCTGCCGGCCTTGATCGCGCCCGAAGGCGCGATCCGCGTGAACTGCTCGCCCTCGATTAGGGCGGCGGCGTTCCGATCGATACGACCGCGCTGACGCTCCGCGTATCCATCCGACAGCAGCCCTTCCAGCGGCGCCCTCACGTAGTCGGGGTCGCCTCCCCACTTGATCCGGTCGGCGACCGCCAGCTTTACGCTCTCGATGAAAAGGTGAAGCGTAACCGGATCCTGGAAAACGACCTCCTCGCCTTTCAGCCCCTCCATCATCTTCATGGTCTCCAGAATCTGAAACCCGGTGGAGTTGGGAGGTACGGTGAACGTCTCATAGTCCCTGTACCGGATGCAGATCGGCTCGTGCCACTCGGCGTCATAGTCCGCAAGGTCGTCCTCAGAGATCTGTCCTCCCAACTCCCGCGCCCCCTGGACCAGTCTTCTGGCCAGATCGCCGCGATAGAACTCGTCCTTGCCTCCACTGGCTATCGCGCGAAGCGACGCGGCGAGCTGGGGCTGCTTCAGACGTTCTCCGGGCCTGGGACCTGTCCCGTTTCTGACGAAGATGTCGGCGGAGGGGAACTGGGACAGGCGGGGAACGGCCTTGTCTATCGACTCGACGTTGAAATACGTTATCGGGATACCGTTCTCGGCGTAGCCGATCGCGGACTCGAAGAGCCTGTCCCGGTCCAAACGCCCGTATGTCTCGTGCAACGTCAGCCACCCGGCCACGTTGCCGGGGACGAGCGCCGAGCGTATCCCGATGTCTTTGTCCAACTCCGTGTACTCTTCCGGGTCGGCGGCGCGCGGCATCCGGCCTGAGAAGTTGAGCGCGCGCACCCTATCCTCAGCCGCGACGTAAGCCAGGGCGAGACCGACTCCTCCCGGGCTGGACATAAACGGCTCGCACACGCCTAGTGTGGATGCTACCGCCACGGCGGCGTCGAAGGCGTTTCCCCCTTCCGCCAGCATCCGCGCTCCCGCGAGCGAAGCCAGCGAATGGGCAGACGTCACCATGCCGTTCATTCCGAATGCCGGTGACCTGCCTCCCGTCGATGTTCGCATCGTCGCCATGAAGAACATACTCCCCAGTCTCAAGCCCTTGGAACCTATTCAAAGCTAGTTGGCGAGGTCGGAGATGTCAAGTCCAGGTTTTCAGTTTGGGGCTAAGCTACGAGGTGTAGGGTTTTAGGGGATTTTGGATTAATTCACCAGCCTCTTCGTTGGCGCCTCCTTGCGCTCGGTATGACAGTGGGCAGGGCGGCGGATCTGGGTCGAATAGCTTAGTTGTTTCTGATACCATAGCTCATACGGTGGTGGATCCGGGATGGTGTATGACGTATGAAGAGAACTAAATCTAATCGCAGGCGAAGCATCTGGACGTGGGGTCTCCAGTCGGAGGAGCCGACGGACGCCGAGCGCGCCGCCCATGCGGCCGAGTTGTCCGAGCGGTTCGGCGTCGAGATCGCCGCTCCGCCGATTCCCAGAGTCGATGACCTGGGGCTAAGGCAGCCGCGCATCGAGGTCCCAGACGGACTTCGGGAGTTCTGCTTCACGGACAACTACGAGCGCGCGCTGCACTCTTACAGCGCGGACGACCGGCATCCGGCGGTCTTCGGGCGCTTTCCGAATCCGCCCGACGTGGTGGCGCATCCGCGCGATGAACCGGAGTTGGAGCGGGCGCTGGAGTGGTGCGACTCCAATGGGTACGTCGCAATCCCGTTCGGCGGAGGGTCGTCGGTGGTTGGCGGAGTAACGCCGCCGGAGGCCGACGCGGTGGTCACCGTGGACATGGACCGCTTCGACGCCGTTCCGGAGATAGACGAGACATCGCGGGCGGCGCGGATTCAGGCGGGCGTGTTCGGCCCGGACTTGGAAGGGCAACTAAGGCCGCGCGGCCTAACGCTCAGACACTTTCCCCAGAGCTTCAGCGGTTCGACACTGGGCGGATGGATCGCGACGCGCTCGGCGGGCCACTACGCCACGAACCACACGCACATAGACGATTTCGTCGAGTCGGCGCGGATGCTGACGCCGTCGGGATGGTGGGAGAGCAGGCGTCTGCCGGGCGGCGGCGCGGGGCCGGACCCGAATCGGCTGGCGATAGGGAGCGAAGGGATTCTCGGAATCATCACCGAGGCGTGGATGCGGATACAGGTGAGGCCGAAGTATCGTGCGACGGCGGGGGTGACGTTCCCGACTTGGGAGGATTGCTGCGAGGCGGCTCGGCGCATCGTACAGGCCAAGCTGTGGCCGTCGAACCTGCGAGCGCTGGACCCCGATCTTTCACGCGACGCGGCGGGCATGGACGGCATACACGCGCTGCTGATCATCGGATTCGAGTCTGCGGAACTCCCCCAGGACTGGAACATCAAGATGGCGGTTGACGTGGCGCGAGAGGCAGGAGGCCGGATCGACGACGACGAGATACTGATCGACCACGGGTCCGGGAAGCCGACGGGTCGCAGCGGCGCGGTGGGAGCTTGGAGGAACGCGTTCATAAGTGTCAGCGAGGGGCTGACGGCGGGCCTGGGACTGGTGACGGGGACGTTCGAGACGGCGGTGACGTGGGACCGCTGGCCCGAATTTGACGCTCAGGTTCGGGCCGAGGTCGGTCGCGCCCTGACGGAGGTGTGCGGAGGCGGCTCGCTCAACTGCCGATTCACCCACGTCTATCCCGACGGTCCAGCGCCTTACTACACATACGCGGGGGCGTACAGAAGCGGCGACTACGCGGGACAGCAGGCGGCGATCAAGAAGGCCGCATCGGACGCGATCATCGAGGCGGGCGGCACGATCACCCACCATCACGCGGTCGGCAGGCTGCACAGGCCGTGGTACGATCGGGAGCGCCCAGAAGTGTTTGCGGAGGCGCTCAGGGCGGCGAAGAGGTCGCTGGACCCGAACGGTATCCTGAATCCGGGTGTCTTGATAGACGTGTAGCGGCGCACACGGGAATATACTCCGGCAAGAGCTGTTTTGAGACAGGCGCCGAGGGCTGACTATACGGGCATCCGGCGACTTGGCGGTGAGTTTCAGTGCGGTGGTTATGGGTTCTGATAGAATGACGCAAAATTCCCGGGAGTTTAACCGTGTCTAAGTTCAAGGTACTGATAACCGATTACGTTTGGCCGACGACGGAGCCTGAGGAGACGGTTCTGCGCGAGGAAGCGGACGCCGAGGCGGTTGTCGCGCCGGACGGCAGCGAGGAGACGCTGATGTCTCTCGCCGGAGATGTGGACGCGATAATGACGTGCTTCGCGCAGGTCACGCCGAACGTGCTCAGAGCCGCTCCGAACTGTGTGGCGGTGGGCAGGTTTGGGGTCGGAGTGGACAACATAGCGGTGGACACGGCGACGGAGCTTGGGATAGCGGTTACCTACGTCCCGGACTACTGCGTCGATGAGGTGTCGGACCATGTGATGGCGTTGCTGCTGGCGTTCAACCGACGGATCGCGCTGTTCGACAACTCGGTTAAGAACGACGGATGGGGCAGTATCCCGCTCACGATGCGCATGATGCGGCTGCGGGGCAAGACGCTGGGAGTCGTCGGATTCGGACGGATCGGCCAGGCCGTGGCGCAGAAGGCGCTTGCGTTCGGGTTCAGGGCGCTGGCGTTCGACCCGTACATGACGGCGGAGCAGTGCGCACTCAGGGGCGCTCGCAAGGTTGAGGACATGGACGACCTGCTGCGGGAGTCTGACTTCGTGACGCTGCATTCGCCATTGAACCACGAGACTCGGGGGCTGATTGGAGCGCGAGAACTGGACTTGATGAAGTCTGAGGCGTTTCTGATCAACTGCGCTCGCGGGCCGCTGATAGACGAGGGCGCGCTCTACAACGCATTGACAAGCGGCGGAATAGCGGGCGCGGGTCTGGACGTGATGGAGGACAACCATCCTCCGAAGGACCACCCGCTGCTGGGATTGGACAACGTCATCATCACGCCGCACGTAGCGTTCTTCAGCCAAGAGGCGACGCTGGAGCTTGAGCAACGGGCCGCGCGGGAGGTCGCATACGTGCTCACGGGTCGGATGCCGGACAACCTGGTGAACCCGGCGGTATTGGAGCATCCGAACCCGAGACATGGGTTGTCGTAAATGAAACAGCTAGTCCGGTAGTCAGGCCGTCAGAGTGCGTACTCCGTACCGTCTCAAGACCGAATCTCTTGTAACCAGCACGAGTCCCTCCGCCTGGGCTTGGGCGACCAGCATCCGGTCGAAAGGGTCACCGTGATACAGAGGAAGCCGCGCCGCTAACTCGCCGTGCAAGATCGTAACCGGAAGTTCAATGAATCCTGCGCTGATGACTTCCTCACCCAGGTTATCAGGCGCTTCAAGTCTTCCAAGGGAGCGCTTGATTGCTATCTCCCATACGGAAGCAGCGCTTACAAATACATCGTTGAGTGGGTCCACAATGGCGCTGCGAGCGTTCGCGTTCAGACTTGGATCGTCCTGAATGGCCCAAAGCAATGTGTGCGTGTCGAGTAGCAGACGTTGCACTACTCTTCCTCTTCAGGGAATATCTTCGAGTTGTAGAACGAGTCGATGATGTCCTGGTCATCGTCAAAGTACGGGCCTATCTTCACTTTGCCTTTCCAGGCTCCGAGCTTGCGCGGGCGTAGGTCTCGCTTGTACGGGGTCAGATGGAGGTAAGGTTTACCCGCTTTGGCTATCACCACGTCCTCGCCCTTCCAAGCAAGTTCTCCAAGCTTGGAGAGTTGCGACTTCGCCTCGTGCATATTCACCTGCATAGAAATCACCTCACAGCGCAAGTCATGAACTAATCTTAGCTAAGCTAAGTGATTGCCGTCAATAGTCGAAGTCACTTCCGGAGGTCGGGTGGGCAGCGGGTTGCTGATGACGAGGAATAACATTCACGCTCTCCATGTGGCCTGCAGGGGCTGGCCTTGAAATATTACCATTGTCAGCCCCATGACGGGGCACGATAGCCCTGGAGTATGGGGTGTTAGTTGCCTGCGCCCCTGAGCCTGGGGTCGAGGAGGTCCCGCATGGCATCGCCGAACATGTTTAGACTGTAAATGAGAACAGTCAGGCAAAGACCGGGCCAGACAGCCAGCCATGGCGCCTGCTCCATGAACTCACGTCCTTCTCGGCTGAGCATGCCTCCCCAGCTAGGAAACTCGACAGGCAGACCGAATCCGAGGAAGCTCAGAGAAGCCTCACTCATAATTATCCCCCCGATGCTCATGCTGAATCCAATGATTACCACAGGCATAACATTGGGCACGACATGTCGCATGAATGCTCTCCATTTTGAGTTGCCAACCGCCTCCGCCGCCAGAAAGTAGTCATTCTCTTTTAGGCTCATAACCCAGCCTCTGATTACTCTACTGCCGCCGAGGCCTCCTGATATACCCAGGACCAGTATTATCTGTGGCAAACCCCGCCCCGCTATGGACATTACGGTTAACAACAGGATCAGTCCCGGGAAGGTCTCCCAGGCATCACAAAATCTCTGCACAAGCAGGTCGAATTTACCACCAAGGAACCCTGAAAGGCCGCCTATCAGGCTACTGAGCGTAACACTAATAGCGGTCGCGGCCAGACCGACAACTAACGAAATACGAGCCCCGTAGAGAATGCGGCTCAGGAGGTCTCGCCCCAACTGGTCGGTACCCAGCAGATACTGGGCTGATGAGCCAGTCAGCCTGTCTGCCAGGTGCATTTCATAATACGGATAAGGTGCCAGAACGTTGGCAAAAATACTGCCAAGAATCAATAGCAATATGGTAATCCCGCAGGCAGTACCCAGTGGTTTCTCTCTTACCAGCCTGCCAAAGAACTCAACCAGCTTGTTACGTCTCTTTGGCTCACTTACTGGTGATGGTATCGCTGTGGCGTCACTCATATTCCCGATTTCCCCACTTTAGCTGTATCGGATCCTGGGGTCTAAATAAGGATAAAGCATGTCAATAAGTAGAATGCTCGCCATAACCATGGTGGCGTAAAATAGGTTTACTCCGGAGACCACCGGGTAGTCTCTCTCGCCGAGTGCAGTCAGCAAGAGACGACCCATCCCCGGCAGGTTGAATATGTTCTCTATGATAACGGAGCCGGCTACCAGGATAGGCATCTGCCCGCCTATCAGGGTAACTATCGGGATGAGCGCATTCCTGAGGGCGTGTCTCATAATGACTACCTTCTCACTGAGACCCTTGGACCAGGCCGTCCTGATGTAGTCCTGCCTGAGCACCTCCAGCATCATGGTGCGCGTCAACCGCATTGTGCCGGCAGCGCCGGCCGTCCCTAGAATCAGGCTGGGAATGATGAGAATCTTGAGATTCCCCATCGGGTCTTCGGTGAAAGGAACCCACTCCATCGGTGGCGACCAGCCCCACCAGATTGCCGGGAAGATCATGACCATAAGCGCCAGCCAGAAGTTAGGAGTTGCTATGCCGATGATGGCGATGGAGCGCCCCACGTAGTCGGCGGCCGTATCCTGCCGAATCGCCGAGTAGATGCCGACGGGCAGGGCTATCAACAGCCCGAGTACGAGTGCCATGACGCCAAGCTCAATGGTGACTGGCAATCTCTCTAATATCATTTCCGTTATTGGAGTATCGCGTAGCAGTGATTCGCCAAGGCTGCCCTGTAGGAGACCCTTGAACTGGGTCTCACCGGTAACCCAGTCAGGGGTCGGCAACACTCCTACCCAGCGTCCATACTGCACGTAAACCGGCACGTCTAATCCCAGCATACGCTCAATAAGTTCACGGTCAACTTGGGCCCCCGGACCAAGAAAGGTTTCCATCCTAGCCGCTATCAAGTCTACTGTATCGCCGGGGATGAAGCGGACGGAGAGAAAGACCAGGACGCTCAGTATAGACAGGGTGGGGATTATCAGCAATATCCGCCTGATAAGATAGGCTCTCATGCGACACTCCTCATTGCGATGTCCCCGTCATTGCCAACCCTTTTTCGTCATAAGGCATCCTTCCCATTATCCAATAAGTAAGGGAGCTGGGAAGCCTGAGCCCCCCAACCCCCTCTTTGTATCAGCCCAGCCACAAGGGGGTGAAACCCCTAATAACCCATTGCTGCCTTCAAGTCCTGGTCAATCCAGAGGTAGGGAAAAGGCCAATTGAACTCAGCGATTCCCAGTTTGAGTTCACCGTTATAACCTTTGACCCACGGCCAGTTCGCGTTAAACTGTGGCGATTCGGTACCCCATATCCACCAGTGCATCTCTAGCAGGCGCAGTTCCATCTCTCTACCCAGCCGCTTCTGCTCCTCACTGCCGGTCTCGGCGGCTTCGGCGGCTTCATACAGGGCGTCATAAACCGGGTCAGCGATGCCCCTCCAGGGCCATATTTCCGACTTCGAGTAAAGCAGCGCGTACTGACCGAGAGCTGCCGTCCTACTGGCCATGGGCAAGACCCAGAAACCTTCAAAATGCCCCGACTCTTGCATGGCAACGCCCTCAGCCCTATCCGCTGTCCTAATCATTTCTACCTGGATGCCAATCTGACGCCAGTATCCAGCAGCTAACTCAAGATAGCTTATATCGGTCCCTCCTTCACGACTGTTCAGGACGGTCTTGAATCTAATGCCGTCGGCGCCACGCGGCAACCCAGCCGCATCAAGCAACGCTTCGGCGCCTTCAGGGTCATAGGTATAGTATTTCTTGATCTCTTCGGGCCACTCTGCAAATGGGGTGGTGTACCCTATCATGTCACTCGACAAGAGCCCCTGAGGTACCCAGTTTCCATAACCCTTGTAGTAGGTAGCGTTAATTGTCTCATGGTCCAGTGACATATTCATTGCCTGGCGCACCCTGAGGTCGTCAAAGGGCTCCTTATTCAAGCTAAATCCAAAAGAATTATCCGACCGATCCCAAATCTTCGTTAGCTCGATCTCGGGGTTGGTCCGCGCCAGGCTCTCTACCTGGTCGATAGAACTTATTCGAGAGTCAAGGCCGGCGCCTACAATATCAACCTTGCCTGTGCGTAGTGCCGCCATACGTGTTGCTGGTTCTTTCATAAGAAGAATCCTCATCTCGTCAATATAGGGCAGGCGATTCTCCGGGTATTTTGGGTCGTTGCCCCAGTAGTTGGGATTCTTCTCGTAGGTTACGCTGCTCTCCAGGACGTAGTCAGTAAGCATAAAGGGCCCGGTGCCGACTATGGTACTCCAATCCTTAGCGTCGCCGTGTTCCTCGATTACCTCGGGGGGGTATATATCAGAGTAGAGGCTGGCGGCGATTACCTGCGCAATATTAAAGCCGCCAAACCAAGTCCTGCCGGTGACGTCCTCCTTCAGCTTGAATTCAACCGTATATTTGTCGGTAGCCGTTATCGATTCGATAACATCATAACCGAGAAACTTAGCAAGTTGGGCGGCTTCGGTGAAGCCGCTGCCTGTACCTGTTACACGGTGAAAGTTATATACGAAATCGTCGGCAGTCAGCTCGCGACCGTTCACCGGTGGCTTGTCATGCCAGTAAACGCCCTTACGGATGTGGAGGATAACAGTTAGTGGGTCGGGCTGCTCCCACTCCGCCAGTAACGGTACAAGGTATTCCGGAGGTCTGTACCGCGATGCTAAGGACCATACGTCCCTATCTACTGCCCAGTCCAGGATGGCAGGTTTCTCTATAACGGCACTGACAAAGGTATTCCCCGGACCGGGTGCATAAAGACTGTCAGAATGCGGACCAATCCCCCCACGGGCAGTGGTCAATGTCCCGCCATACTGTGGCGCGGTTACCGCCTTGCCGGTGGTTGGGTCGGTCACATACCCCGCCGGCACCTCTTTCACCATGACCCGTTCCGGTCCAGGGACCTCGACGGTCTTGACGACCTCTACAGTCTTGACGACCTCCACAGGTACCTGCTTTTCGACGACCACGGTCTCGCCGGGGATCTCGACGGTCTTGACGACCTCTTTCTCCACGACCACGGTCTCACCGGGCACCATGACCTCTTTGACGACCTCTACGGTGACGGTCTCGCCGGGGACCTCAACGGTCTTGACGACCTCTTTCTCCACCACGACAGTCTCGCCGGGGACCTCAACGGTCTCGGTTACCACCTTCTCGACGACGACAGTCTCGCCGGGGACCTGTACCTCTTTGATCACCTCTTTGACGACAGTCTCGCCAGGGACCTCGACGGTCCTGATGACCTCTTCTTTCACCACCACGGTCTCGCCGGGGACCTCGACGGTCTCTCCGGCGCAGGCCGCGACGACCGCCAACAGCATTGCGGCTCCTGCAACTACGACCAACCAACGAAGTGAATTAGATGTAAGCATGACGATGCCTCCTTGGCTCAAACTGCCCCCGTCTCGAACAGGGGCCAAGAAGGTCCGCAACGGTGTGGAGCGGCCCCATGACGGTATGTGCGAGTTATATCACTTCACCCCCCCCTTGTCAAGTATTGCGATATCGAGATATAGAGAACATATTAGACAGACTTACGCGCGGAAGGCCACACAACAGAGTCTTTGACTGGGGGTTTCGCTGGAAGAGACAGGGAATTGGGGTCAGGCCCTTGGAAAGCTCCCCTGCGGCAAAACTCCGGAACACAGGGTACAATGCACAGGTCAACCAACATGATCTGAGCGTGGACGATCATGTCCGCCCAGTCAACAGCAACAGAGGAGATAAGACGAATGCCCGGAAGACTAGCCGACCAGGTTGCAATAATCACCGGAGGAAACAGCGGAATCGGAGAGGGGACCGTCCACCTGTTCGCACAGGAGGGCGCGAAAGTCGCCATCGTCGCCAGGCGCGAGGCCGAAGGCCACGCCGTCGAGCAGGCCATAAGGGACAAAGGCGGCGACGCCATGTTCATAAGCTGCGACGTCTCCGACCGTGAGCAGGTAGATGCCACCGTGCAGTCCGTCGTCGACGCCTACGGGCGCATCGACATCCTGTTCAACAACGCGGGCGGAGGCGACCGAGGCAACTTCCCAGACGAGACCGACGAGGGCTGGAATCGAGTCCTCGCCGTCAACCTGTCCGGGACCTTCTACATGACTCGCGCCGTCTGGCCGCACATGATCGCCGGAGGCGGCGGCAAGGTCGTCAACATGTCGTCCGTCGCGGCGCAGCGCGGGTTCAGCAAGAAGATGTACGACCTCGTCGGACGCGGGCCGTCCGCCTCGTACTACGCCGCCAAGGCCGGGATCGATGCCTTCACCCGGTACGCCGCGGGCATGGGCGGACAGCACAACATCAGGGTGAACTGCGTGAGGCCAGGCCAGATCATCACCCCGCTCACCGAAAGGGCAGGCGGACAGCACGGCCTGCAGGCGATGTTCGACTTCATTCAGATCCTGGACGGCAAGGGATACCCCGAGGACGTGGCCAACGCGGTCCTCTTCCTGGTGAGCGACGACGCGAAGTTCATCACCGGAGAGTTCATCAACATAGACGGCGGAATGCCCGGCAAGCTCTGAGGCGACGAATGAATAATCCCCTCTCCCTTGAGGGAGAGGGCTAGAGCCTGCCCTGAGCTTGTCGAAGGGGTGAGGGTGAAAGAGGACTGCTCAGGACAACGTCTTAAGCAGGTCGGTGGTGTACTTGCCACGGACGAAGTCCGGCTGCTCCATCGCCCTCAGCAGCGTGGACACGTTGGTCTTGATTCCGGCGATCCTGGTCTCGGACAACGCCTCACGCATCAGAGATACCGCAGCGTCCCTGTCCTCGCCCCACGCGATGACTTTGGCCAGCAGCGGGTCGAAGAACGACGACACCTCGTCGCCCGCTCGGAAGCCGGTATCAACGCGGAGGCCGTCGCGCGCGGGAATCTCGAACTCCGTCAATACTCCGGGCGACGGCACGAAAGTCACGGGGTCTTCGGCGTAGAGCCGGCATTCGATAGCGTGTCCCTTCACCGGCGCGGGACGAACGTCTGTCGGCAGTCCGGCGGCTATCCTCAGCTGCCGCTCAACGATGTCCACCCCCGTGACCATCTCAGTCGCGCCGTGCTCCACCTGAAGCCGCGTGTTGGCCTCCAGGAAGTAGAACCCGTCATCCTGGTCCACCAAGAACTCGAACGTGCCGACGTTCCTGTATCCGACACTCTGCGCGGCCCGCACTGCCGAGGCGAGCAACCTCTCCCGTGCTTCCTCCGATATCGACGGAGAGGGCGCCTCCTCGATCACCTTCTGATGCCGTCGCTGCACCGAGCACTCCCGCTCCCACAGGTGGGACGACACGCCATCGGAGTCCGCGATTACCTGAACCTCGACGTGGCGGGCGTCAGGGATGAAGCGCTCGAAGTACATGTCCTCGCTGCCAAATGCCCGGCGTGAGGAAGACTGCGCCCGCTTGACAGACCGGTCGAGACGTTCCGGTTCGGCGACTAGTTGCATCCCGATCCCGCCGCCGCCCTCGCTCGCCTTGACCATCAATGGGAACCCGACTTCCGCGGCCACGGCCTGCAGATCGTCAACCCCGTCCAGTGAGACCTCAGTGCCGGGAAGTACCGGCGCTCCGGACTCCGCAAGCCTGCGCCGTGCCTCACGCTTGTTGCCCATCAGCCGGATGACGTCGGTCTGCGGGCCGACGAACACGATACCGGACTCGGCGCACGCGTCCGCAAACTTCGGATTCTCAGACAGGAACCCGTACCCGGGATGGACCGCTTCCGCCCCAGTTTGCCGCGCGATACCGACCATAGTCTCGACGTCCAGGTAGCCGGACACGGGATTGGGCGAGTCCGGCAGCAGCGCCGCCTCGTCGGCGAGCTCCGCGTGCAAAGGATAGCCCTCGGCGTCCGAATAGACGGCGACCGTCTCGACACCAAGACGCCTGCAGGTCTTGATGATCCTACAGGCGATTTCGCCGCGGTTTGCTATGAGGATTTTTGAGAACACTGTCCTTCTAGCGCCTGATAATTAGCCCGCCGCCCTGAGTGCGCTTCCGTACTTTCTGAAACAGGACAGGCACAACGGCTTTGCCATGCTGGTATCATGGTCGGCTCCGCAGGCGTGGCAATGCTCCTCCTCGTACTCCACGTTCCCGAACCTCGCCCAAGTCCTGTAATGTGAGTTGCAATATGGACGCTCTGTGTCAAATGGGATTTGCGCACCGCACCGCAAGCAGAATCCGATTTCCGGCAACACAGTCTGGGGTTCGGAGCGAACGCGTACAGGTGCATCCGGTTGGTCTGCGGGACGGTCGTCATTGGCGTCACCAACCCGCGTGACCGTGATTTTGATCTCAGTGCTCAACTCGAGGATACGATCAGCTTCTCTCTTGATGTCCTGGTAGAGTTCGGGGTCGGCTTCCGCGGAGACCAGGATGCCCATCTCGTCGTTGTTCTGCTGAGAGAATTCATAGAGGTTCATGGACGTGATAAGCGCGTGGCTCTCGTTCATGTAGCACTTGGCGTGAAGAGGCTCGCGGACGCTGGTTCTTATGTTCGTTGTTGCCAACCACTCGGCTTCGTTATGGCGGAGCTTATTCTCACGAAACACAACTCTGATATCCCGTTTACGTGAATCTTGGCGCTGAAGTTCGTCTTTGATGCGGTCGCTGAATTGAAGGTAAGGGCTGATAAGTAGCAGCCTGCCTCCCTTATCGTCTTCGATGATTCTCTCCAAGTTGTCCGATATGCCGTTAGTGCGCAGAAATTTCGCCATGTCTCCGTTCCCCCTTTTGAAAAGATCGGGTGACCGATGCTTTCCCGTATGCCGGGCGGTCACCCGATGGGTGCTAATGATCGGGCGACCGATGTTGCCCCGTATGCCGGGCGGTCACCCGATGGGTGCTGATGAGAATAGGCTAGAGTTGGGCAGCGCCCTCCGTCAACCTGTGTCAACCTCAACCAGCGCGTCCCCCTCCGACACTGACTGGTCTTCCTCGACGTGGACGGCGGACACAGTGCCGTCGTAGTCGCAGATGATCTCGTTCTCCATCTTCATCGACTCCACGACGACCACCATGTCGCCGGAGCCTACCGAGTCCCCAACATCAACCAGTACTTCTATGACTCTTCCCGTCATCGGAGAGTGTATGATTGCGTCTGCCAATGTCCTGTCACCTCAGTCTTCTCTGAAAATGCCCAAAATGCCTTTGTGTTCAAGGTCTTCGATGGCGGGGACGTTCCATCCCACAAGCTCCTCGAAGACCTGGATGGTATGCTCGCCCAGCCTCTCGGACGGCGTCCATTTGGACGGGTCTATCCCGTCCATCCTGATCGCCTGACCATCATAGACCTTCGGCCCCACGTCCGGCTCCTCGATCTCGACGAAAAAGCCCCTGTCATTCAGGTGCGGGTCCGCCATGACCTGCCAGTTGTTCCCCACCAATCCGGAGGCTATGCCCACCTCCTGGAGCGCGGAGGCCGCCGCCGCGCCGTCGCGGCACGAAGTCAACTTGGAGACGACCGCGTCCGCAAGTGAGCTGTTCTCACGTCGCGCCGATTGTTCCGCTAACCTGGGATCACTCGCAAGCTCCGGACTCCCCACGAGCTCGCACAGCGCCTGCCACTGCTCGTCCGACGTGACGCAGACAGCCACCCACTCGTCGTCTCCCATGGCCGGATAGACTCCGTAGGGCGCGTGGTCGGGATGAGAGTTGCCGGAGCGCGGCGGCTGCTCGCCGGTGCGCGAATGCGCCGCGATGTACTCCCCGATGTGGCATATCTCGCCCTCGGAAAGCGCCATGTCTATGAACTGTCCCCTGCCCGTCTTCCGGCGGTGATAGAGAGCCGTCATGATCGCCGACACCGAGTTGAGCGCGGCCACCGGGTCCGGCAGGGCCTGAGAGGACGTCCTCGGAGGGCCTCCCTCGTATCCCATCATGCTGGAAAGTCCGGTCGTGGCCTCTACGGACGGCCCGAACGCCGGATACTCGGCGTACTCTCCCTCGGTACCGTAGCCGGGCATCGAGCACATGATAATGTCCGGCCTTGCTTCGCGCAGGTCCTCATACGTTAGACCGAAGTTCCTCATCACACGCGGGCGGAAGTTTTCGACCACCACGTCGGACACCGCGACCAACTCCAAGAAGGCGTCGCGGCCCTCTTTCAGATCTAGCCTCAGCCCTACGCTCAGCTTGTTGCGGCCTAGCTTGCTCTGGAGCCCCGCATTCCTTTCATACGGCATTCTCGGATCGCCAACCTTAATAATGTGCGCTCCGAAGTCGCCCAGCACACGGGTCGCAAGCGGCCCCGCCCATACCCTGGTCAAGTCCACCACTCTAACGCCGCTCAACGCCCCGCCCTCTCTCCGTCTGAGTGGTTCGGACCTCGAACGCCGCTCCGATTGTCCTGAGCGTAACGAAGTGGAGTCGAAGGGCCGTTCCGTGTCACCTATAACGGTTGAAGTGTGCTCTCCCAGTCTCGGCGCTCTGTCGAAGCTCGGCTGGGTGAGGCTCATCCTGAACGGCGCCGTCGGATAGGTCAGCGTCCCCGCGTCCGGGTGACTCACGTCCGCAAAGAACTCGCGCAGTTCGAGCTGCGGGTCTTGAAGCGCCTCGGCCAGATCCAGCAGCGGTGACGCGGGAATGGACCAGGTCCCCGCGGCGATCTCGAACACCTCTTGGCGCGTCTTGTCCTTCATCCAGTCGATCATGATCGCGTCGATTTCGTCGACGCGGTCGCGACGTTCTTGGGTGTCCGTGTACCAGGGCTCCTCGGTCAGCTCCGGACGTCCCATCATCGGGAACAGCATCTCCCACTGGCCATCGGTCGAAATCGCATAGGACATGTAGCCGTCCTTACAGGGCAGCAGCGTTATCGGATAACGCCCGTACACCCCCTGGTTCTCCCACCTCGCCCCGTGCCTCCGCCGCACCAGCCCGGCGTAGGTGTGCATCACAAAGGTGAACTGGTGAACCGCCGCCAGCGACTCTATCTCCGACACCTCGATTCGAGGCCCGAATCCGGTCTCGCCGCGCTCCCAGAGGGCCATCATCGCGCCACTATACCCGTGAAGCCCCAGCATGTACTCAGACTGGTATCCCGGAATCAGCAGCGGCTCCCGGTCCTCGTCGCCGCACAGGTACAGGTTACCCCCAAGCGCCAGGCTGACGAGCGGTGTCGTCTTCCATGAGCGGTAAGGCCCAGTCGTCCCGAACGGCGTGAGGGAAAGGTCGATCAGACCGGGATTGTAAGACTTGGCCTCCTCCAATATGCGCGGACCGGCTTGGAAGTCGTGAGGCCAGTCTTCTATCAGGATGTCGGCGTCCCGCAGGAGCCCGGCCAGCGATGACGCTCCTTCGTCGCTCTCCCAGTCCAGGACGACGCTCTTCTTGCCCATGTTCAAGTACAGGAACAGCGCGCTCGCCTCGGACTCCGGCACATCCGGCAGTCGCGGCCTGGCTCCGCGCGTCCAGTCGCCGTGAGGAGGACGCTCGACCTTAACCACGTTCGCGCCGAACGCGGCCAGAAGACGTCCGCAGAACGGCCCGCCAACCCCCTCCGCAACCTCCACGACGTTGAGGCCCTTGAGCGGCTGCTCCGCCGACTTCGGTTTAATAGCCATTACACAGAGTCTCTAAAAAATCCCCTCTCCCTTGAGGGAGAGGGTTAGGGTGAGGGTGATGCCTTCGCCCACTAACCTGATACAGCCTTTCGGCTGGCTGCCGCTGCTCACCGCCCCTTGACCACCTGATCGTCGATTAGGGAGCGAATCTCCGACTCCGACATACCCAGCGCCTCGCCCAGCACCTCTTCCGTGTGCTCGCCCAACAACGGCGGATGGCCCTGCGGCGACGCGGGTGTCCGGCTCAGATGCTGCAATGCGCTGCCCATAAGCTGAATGTTCCCAAGCGCCGGATGATCCACCTCCCAAACAGAGTTCCGCGCCTCGGCCTGCGGGTCTGCCAGCGCGTCGGCCATGTTGTTGATCGAGGTGACGGTGATCCCCGCCTCCTGAAGCGTGCCCATCCAGAACTCGCGCGTGTTGTCCCCGATCTTCTCGTTCAGCAGTCCCGCCAGCGTCTCCCTATGCACTACCCGCGCCGCGTTGTCCTTGAATCGGTCGTCGTCTGCCAGCTCCGGAAGTCCCACGGCGTCGCACAGACGCCGGAACTGGTCGTCGTTGTTCGCCGCAATCATGAACGAACCGTCCGACGCCTGGAAGTCCTGGTACGGGACTACCTGCGGATGCGCGTTGCCCATGCGAACCGGCGACTCCCCCGTTGCCAGGTAGCTCTGCGCCAGGTTCGCCATGCACGCGATCCCGACGTCGAATAGCGACACGTCCACGTGCTGACCCTTACCGCTGAGCTTGCTCTCGTGAAGCGCGGCGAGGATGCCGATGGTGGTCGTCAGTCCCGTCAGAATGTCCACCCAAGCGACCCCGACTTTCGTTGGCCGCCCGTCCGCCTCGCCCGTCACACTCATAACGCCGGTCATGCCCTGGAGCGCAGCGTCGTACCCCGGCTCCTCCGCGCGCGGCCCGGTCTGGCCGAACCCGGTGACGGAGGCATAGACGATGGCCGGATTGATTTCGGAGATCGATTCGTAGTCCAGTCCGTACCGCTTCAGATTTCCCACGCGAAAGTTCTCGACCATGATGTCCGCCTTCTCCGCCAGCCGCCTGATAATCCTCTGCCCGCGCGGGTCGCGCAGATTGATTATCAGGCTCTTCTTCCCCCGGTTGGCCGAAAGGTAGTACGCGCTCTCGCCGCCCACGAACGGCGGACCCCAGCCGCGCGTGTCGTCGCCCCAGGGCGATTCGATCTTCCACACCGTCGCCCCGAGGTCCGCCAGGATCTGCGTCCCGAACGGCCCCGCCATAATCCGTGACATGTCCAGTACCGTTATGTCGCTCAGCGCTCCCATGTGCCCACCTTTACTAAAAATCCAGACGCCATACTAAACCTTTGCCACGTTCAGGGCAACCGCTCCCACGCTATCCTGCTATAATCCAATCACCCAGACAGGAGGGCAACCATGGTTATCGATGACGCTGGAATACGCCAAGCGCTCGCGGCTGCAAGATGCCACTGCGAACCGCGCTCTGCTACAATGACCCCAACGCGAAGCTGACACCATGGCCACCATCGACACAATCGAAGACCTGATCCACCTGCTCGACGAAAACCCCGAGTGGGTCGAAGCCCTGCGCGCCCGGCTCCTGACCCAAGAACTCCTAGAACTCCCCGAAAGGTTCTCCCAGTTCGCCGAACGAATGGATCAGTTCGTCGAGCAGATGAACCAGTTCGTCGAAGCCGCCAACAAGAGGTTCGACGCGATCGAAGTTCAACAAGTCCAGTTCAGTGAGGAAATGAAGGCAGTCCGGCGAGATCTGGCCATACTCAAAGGAGGCCACGCTAGAACTGCGGCAATTAGGAACGCGCCCACTATCGCCAGGAAAATTGGACTGCGACGCACCAAGACCCTCTCCGAGGACGACCTCTGGGACATCACAGATTCCGCGGACACCTCCGACATCCACGCGAACGTCTTGGACAGTTTCCGAAACGCCGACCTTGTGATGGAGGCCACCGACACCGAGGGCCAAGTCTGCTACGTTGCCACGGAGATATCCTTCACTGTTCACCAGATGGACATCTCTAGGGCCACGCGCAACTCACGGCTCCTGACCAGGTTCACCGGCAGACCCGCATTCGCCGCCGTGGCGGGCGAGTATGCCCACGAGGACGTGCTGGACGTGCTGGATTCAGACGGAGTGTTCTGGCATCGGCTAAAGCGATCAGACATGGAAGTGGACTAGCCCGTCAACTGAGGCGGAACCTGTCCCAGATTGGTAGGCGCGGGCCGCGTTTGACATAGGCGCCGAAATGTGGTTTCATACACCTCTAGCCGACTGTGGTCGTTCTCGACAGGCACGGCTGCAATGCGAAGCGCGCCGGAAAGAAAGCAATTTAGGCAAGTCGTACACCCAGAGACCTAAGGAGTAAATCATGTCAATGAAAAGCTGCAGACATTTGCCTCTCATGGGGTTCGGAATCTTCCTTGCCCTTCTCATGACCTTGGTCGCCGCCTGCACCGAGACGGTGGAAGTTCCCGGTGAGACCGTGATCGTGGAGAAGGAAGTGATCAAGGAGGTCGAGGTCCCCGGTGAGACCGTGATCGTGGAGAAAGAGGTCCCCAAGACCGTTGTTGTGAAGGAAGAGGTCATCAAGGAAGTCATGGTCGGCGGTCCCGAAGGCGAGATCATACACGTCATGGCAGGACCCATGCCGTCGGTTAGCGGCTGGACCAGCAACTGCGGCGGCGTCTGCTACTGGGCCACGCTCATGAACGTTACCGAGACGCTGCTGCACGGCGGCCGAGACGCCAACGGCCTCCCCAACTACCGTGGCAAGGTGGTCGAGTCCTGGGAATACGCGCCCGACTTCAGCTACATAGACTGGACAGTCAAGCGCGGCAACCACTTCCACCAGGGGTTTGGTGAGGTCACCGCGCACGACGTGGTCTATACCTATAACGAGGGCGACCCGCGCTTTGCCTCCGACGAGACCAAGAAGTTGGTCGAGGACTCCGGCGCTGGCGCGGTGATTCACAGGGGCCTGCCCGAGCCCTTCATGGGCAAGCTTGAGCTGCTGGACGACTTCACGTTCAGGATGCCGCTGATCTTCGGGCGACCTGAGGTCAACGGCCTGTTCCAGTTCACCGACGACTCCTATCCCGTCGGCATCCACAGCAAGCGCGCCTTCGACGAGATGGGCTGGGAGTGGGTGCGAGACAACATCATCGGCTCCGGCCCCTACGAGTATGAAGAGCTCGACTCGGACGTCAGGTGGTCCATGATCGCCAGGAACGACCCCGAGAACGAAGACGAAAAGATCCCCTTCGTCTATAGGTGGTCGATCCTCAACATCCCGGACTTCAACGTCCGCCTGGGTATGTACAGCACCAAGCAGGCCCACAGGGCGTGGCTCGACGAGTCCACCGAGGCGGCGATTGAGTTGCTCAACGCGGGGCACAGCAAGATAGCGCCCAACGGCGGCAAGTCATCGGGAATCTTCACCTGGATGGGCAACTACTGGGAGACCGTGGACCCCCAGACCGGCGAAACCCTCGAGAGAGAGGCGTTTGGCCAGATTGGCAACGGCGGCGATGAGTACCCCTGGATATGTCCTCCGGGACCGGACCCATTGATGCCCGAGGTCAGCGACTGCAACAACGTAGCCAAGAAGTTCAGAGCGGCCCTCTTCATGTCCATCGACAGAAGAGCTCTGCTCGACGCACTCTACTCCGGTTGGGGCAAGACTACGCTTTCCCCGGTCAACACGGGCGACCCGTTCGTCCAGAAGCACGGCGACCGCTGGGGCGACCCATACGATCCCGAGGGGGCGAAAGCCCTGTTCGCGGAGTGGAGGTCCGAGTACGAGGCGATGGGCGGCAACTTCGACAAGGTCATGGTCAGCGCCTGGATCGGCACCCAGGGCAGGAAGGAAATCACGGAGGCAGTGCTCAGCCACTGGGAGGAGCTCTTCGGCATAAGATGGGAGATGGACAACACTCCCCAATCTTCCTGGTCCCCCGGCGCCTGGCGCGGACGCGAAGGATACCAGCTCGTTCGCGACACTTCGCTCACTTTCCGTGGAAACTCGATGCTGTGGGACGTGGAGCGCTGGCATACGTCTCTGGGCCAGCCCACCTCGCGAAACGCGGGGTTGGAGATGCTGAAGGCCACCGAGACCATCCTCGCAAAGAGCGAGGCCTGGAACGATCCGGCCAAGCAGGAGGAGCTTACGATCGAGTGGATGGACTGGTTCTACGACCAGCACATCTCCGTGGGCGCGTTCGAAGCGCAGAACGTTCACGACCTCTACCGCTCGGACCACATCGAGAGCTGGACCAGCCGTGTTCCCGGCGTGCCGTGGATCCTCTGGGACCCCGAGTACGTGACGCTGAGGAAGTAACGCAACCGGCATAAATCGAACAGTCAGGATGGGGGCACTCGCCCCCATCCTGTGTTTCTCGCTATACCGAGCTGATTCGTCTTTTCGGGCCCCGGAGGTGCGGTCATCACCAGGTACATAATCCGCCGGGCCTTCATGGGGATATTTGCGCTGCTAGGCGCAACCCTGGTCATTTTCGCGGGCTCACGCTTCCTGGTGGACCCCGTGATGGCGATTCTGGCGCCGATAGATGAAATGGACGACGCATCCAGCTTCACGCCTGAGCAGATCGATGGGGCCAGAAAGAAGCTGAGGCTGGACAGACCGGTCCCCGTGCAGTACGTGCTCTGGCTCTGGGACGTCGCGAGGGGAAACCTCGGCGAAGACATCAACGACACGATGCGCCCCATCTCCGAAAAGCTGCGGGAGAAGTTCCCTCACACGCTCCAGTTAGCCATACCGGCCTACATACTTGCCGCGCTGGTGGGCATCCCGATAGGCGTGCTCGCAGCCGTGGCCAGGGGGTCTCTCTGGGACATGATGGGCAGGGTGTTCGCCGCGTTCGGCTCCGCCGTGCCCGAGTTCTGGGTGGCCGTGGTCGCAATACTCATATTCGGGCTTCACCTCGACCTGCTTCCAATGGCCGGCAAGGGTGAGGGACTCGCCTACCGCAACTACTTCCTGCCCGTCGCGATCATGGCGCTCACCTCGACCGCCGGATACGTGCGCATCGTGCGCTCGACCATGCTGGAAGTGCTGGACTCCGAGTTCGTCAAGCTCGCCCGCTCCAAGGGCGTCAGCGAGCGCACCATCATCTGGCAACACGCCTTCCGAAACGCCCTGCTCGCGCCCCTCACCGTGGCCGGACTCATGCTCGTCGGATTCATAACCGGCTCGGTGGCGGTGGAGGCCGTCTTCGCATGGCCGGGCATCGCGGCCTACGCGGTCCAGGCCGTGCTTCAGAACAACCTTCCGGTCGTTGTCGCGACAACACTGGTCTTCACCTGTCTATACATCGGTGCTTCATTTACGGTTGACATTTTGTACGGGTTCCTGGACCCCAGGATCCGGTACTCCTAAGGAACAAGCGATGGCCACGGCGGCAGACGCTCAACAGAGTTTGTACTTGGCGACACGCGTGTCGCCGTTCATGTGGTTCCTGAACGCATGGCGGCGCTGGCCCGTGTTCTCCGCCATCGTGTTGGGACTGCTGATCTTTGGCGCTATAGCCTATCCCGTAGTCCTGCCGCACGACCCCACGAAGTCCGACATCAGGCTCCGCAACACCCCGCCAATAGGATTCGAGGGCGGCATGTGGTCCCATCCGCTTGGAACCGACCCTCTCGGAAAGGACATGCTCGCCCTGCTGCTCTCCGGCGGACGGGTCTCTCTCATGGTTGTGGCGATCTCGATCGTCACCGGAAAGTCGGTCGGGCTGGGCATCGGGCTTGTCTCCGGGTACTACGGCGGGATGCTCGACGAGGTCCTTATGCGCCTGCTCGATGTCTGGTACGGCATTCCGTTCCTGATGGTGGCAATGATCGTCGTGGTTGTAATGGGTCCGGGGGTGAATACCATGATCGGCGTGCTCGCCATGTCCTCATTCGCGGGAGTCGTGCGCGTCGTGCGAGCCGAGGTGTTGAGCCTAAAAGAGCGGGACTACGTGGCGCTGGCAAAGGTCGCGGGGGCTTCCGATACCAGAATCATAATCCGGCATATCCTCCCGGGCGTTTACAGCACGCTGTTGGTCGTGCTGACACTCCAGACCGGCGGACTGATACTCGCCGAGGCCTTCCTGAGCTTCATCGGAGCGGGCATTCCGCCGCCCACGCCCGCTTGGGGCCTGATGGTCGCCGACGGACGCGCCTACCTCCAGACGTCATGGTGGATATCCATATTCCCGGGTATATTCATTCTGCTGACCGTGATGTCACTGAACTTCCTCGGAGACTGGATGCGCGACAAGTTCGATCCGCGACTGAGACAGGTGGCCAACTAGCAACGACGAATATCAGTCAACATACCCCCTCTCCCTCAGGGAGAGGGTTGGGGTGAGGGTGAACAATCCATTACTAGCTCCACAGTAGAAAAGTAACGAGAGGAACAACTATGGATGTAATGATGATTGGCGGCACCCGCTTCATCGGTCTCAGAGTGGTCCGCAAGCTGCTGGATCAGGGCGACCGCGTCACCATATTCTCGCGCGGCAACGTCAAGCCCGACTGGTGGAACGAGGTCAAACACATCCAGGGAGACCGCTTCGAGGCGGAAGACTTCGCGGCAAAGGTGAAGGGCAAGCGCTTCGACGCCGTCATCGACTCTCAGGCATTCAGTCACATTCACGTCAAGGACACCATAACCGCGATGGAGGGAAACGTCGGCCGCTACCTGTTCGTCAGTTCAGGCGCGGTTTACGGGACCCAGGACGACTGGCCCGGCAAGATCGACTGGTTCGCGAAGTCGCCGTTCAAAGAATCCGATGTAAGCTGGGAATCGCTCGACTACGACGATCCCGGCGATGAGTTCCCGTATGCCGCGGGCAAGCGGCGCGGCGAAAAGTGGCTCCAGGAGAGCAGCCCTACCCCATACACCATCGTCCGCATACCGGCGATGGTGGGAGAGGACGACAACGAGGAGCGCCCGTGGTGGTGGACCCAGCGCGCCATGGACGGAGGCCCGATCCTGATGCCCGCCGAAAACCGCGGCTTGTTCAGGTGTCTCTACGCCGGCGACGCCGCCGACGCATACGTCAAGGCGATCAAGTCCCCCAAGGCCGCCAACCAGACGTACCACGTCGCAGCCCACGAGATAATCTCCGTCGAGCACTGGGCCGAACTGGTCTGCCGCACGGTCGGACACGAGTCCACCCTGACCTTCGTCCCCTGGGAGCACATACTCAGACACGATGGCCTGAGAGCCAACCGAGGCTTGTTCTCGCGGCTTGCCCGGCCGTTTCCCTACCTCCCCGACGTCTCCAAGGCCGACGAGGACTTCGGCTTCACGACCACGCCGCTGGAGACCTGGGTGCGCTCAACCGTCGAGTGGTACATGAACGAGTACGAGGGCGAGGACTCTGCGGGCTACGAGTGCCGGGAGGCTGAGATTGCCCTGGCCGCTTCCGGAAGGCCGTACTATTTCATCAGAAATACGGATTTTGGGCCCTGGCCGCCCAAATAGCGCCAAATCCACCACCACACGTAGGGGCGGTTCGCGAACCGCCCGCACCCATCAACACCGCTAAAGCGGCCAAGGATCCGGTGACCAGGGCTGCTTCGACGTCGAAAACATGACGTCCGCCATAGCGAGCGCGCCCTCGGACCGCTCCTCCACCCTGCCCGCCCGCGCAAGGCTCGAAACCGACGCCGCGCCCAGGTAGCACGTCGCCAGATTAGAGGCGGACATGACGATGTCCGTTTCGGCGGTCGTCCGCCGGACCTGTGCGCCCTCAGGCCCCGCCTCGATTGAGTACCGGCCTTCGTTCCACGGACACGTGGAGTCCTCCACCTCGATCACCAACGCGCCGTCCGTCGGATAGCTTCTGGCCTTGAGCGCCGTTTCCACGTCCACCAGCCTAAGCCACACCCCGTCGCGCAGTGACCGCCGCAGCCTCCGAGGGTCGGCCAATATCCAGTGAATCGGGTCATCTACTGGGCGGTCCCGCGCTATCGTCTCCGTCCTCAGGTCCACGTCGAAGCAATATCTCCACAGCGCCGCATACGCGGGATAAGTCGCCGCCATCAACTCCCGGACGATCATAGTATTCCGCCTCAGCCGGTAGGTCACGTAACCGTCCACCGACCCGCCGTTTTCGTAGATGACGTGGAAGTACATGCTGTCGCCGCCCCGCGTGAACTCCAGGTCCCACAGCCTCGCGTTCCAGCGGTGCTCGGACATCGGCGCCATGCCCGGACGGCCCGCGTTCGCGCGCCCATAGACCTCCGGGAATATCTCCCGCATCTCGTCCGGCGAAACGAAGCTCACTCTGCCGTCACGAGGGAAATCCCGCCCGAACGCCGTGTGGTGACACTCTATGGTCCAGTCCTCGCAGTAAGCGCCTATCCCATAGCCGAACCGGCCGTAGATCACGCTCTCCGAGGCTTGAAGATGCGCCAACGGCGTCCCCTCTTCATGAAGGTCCTCCAACTGACGCCTCATCAGTGCGGTCAGAATGCCCCGCCGACGATGCGTCGGCATTGTGCCGACATACCCCACTAGCCCGGACTTCAGCGCCGCGCCGCCCGGAACGGTCATGTCCAGGACTTCGTCATGAGCCGAGCCGACCATCTGCCCGCCGTCGAACGCCGCCAGCGTGCGGTCGAGGTGTACGCCCAAGCCGCCGTACTTCAGCTCGTCGTCCAACAGATCACGGCCCTCGGCCCCCGTCACGACCAGGTACCAAGTCTCGAGTTCCGATTCTTCGATTGGCCTTATGTCCCATTGCATGGCGAAAATCTCTCATCTAAAAAGTTCGCCGCCCGTCACGACGCGCGCCGATTCGATGACTACACTATCCACGCCCCCGTCCACTGTCAACCCACCGCCAACAGCCGGATCCCCGTAGAGCCTGCCCCGTACTCGATACGGGGGGCGTCCCTTGTGGGCGCCCTCACCCGCTCCCGCACAAGACTACTCACCCCGGTCAAATACCTGCTAAGATAAAGCTATGTACTACATGCTCTCAGAAAATAGCAGGCTGGTCTGCCGCCAAGCATTTAAAACGCTGGCAGTCGGAACACTATTTGCGACACTGCTTGTGCCGCTGGGCACAATAGCTTTGTGCGCCCTGCTCCTTGGTGTGCTGGGAAACCTATTTGGTCTATCCGGCGCCGAGTTGGCTTTGGACTTTCTAGGGGATGCAACTGATTCCGGTACACTAGAGAAGATCGCGCGATCGTCCTTACTTCTGTACGTCGTGGCGTTGCTGTACTTTAGCTCCTCATGGGATTGGCTAGGGATATCCACCCCGGACCTCCCACGCAGGATAAGCAGTCGCTTGACGCGGTTGGCGCGTCTCTGGTCGTCCGCCAGGACGTTCACTCCCAATGAGCGCCTTTCACCAAATGACCCTGACCAACGGTTCGCTTTCCGTAAGCGAAATACGATTCAGGAGTCATCCTACTTAGCTTTCGACGATACTCCACAGTTGGAATGAACGCGAACCCCTACTGCGTCGATAATCAAATCGATAGTTGCGCCTAGCGAGACTAAAGCGCGGCGGCAAGCGGGTTCACTGCTCCACAGACCTGTGGCTGACGCTCCGCACGCCCAAACTGCGGCGGACGACGTCGCCATCGAGCATGTCCGAGAGACCGGGCATCCGATCAGGGTCGTCGCCGCGCGCTCCGGCGCTGGCCGTTCATTCACACTTCCCAACTAAGGAGATGACGTGACTCAATTCATGATAACCATCCGCACATTCATAATCGGCTTGGGCCTGATAATCATGGCCGGCGCGGCCTGCGGCCCGAGCGACACGGAGATACGGAACATAGCGCGCGCAGAGATCGACAGGATCGATCTCCCAACTGGACCGCAGGGCGAGCAAGGCCCGCCGGGCCCGATTGGACCACAGGGCGAGAAGGGCGACCGCGGCGACAACGGACCGCTGGGGCCAACAGGACCACAGGGCGAGAAGGGCGAACGTGGTGACGACGGACAGCAAGGCGCGCAAGGTCCGACTGGCCCACAGGGCGCGAAGGGAGAACGCGGCGACGACGGACCCCAGGGTTCGCCGGGATCAACTGGCACACAGGGCGAGAAGGGCGAACGCGGCGACGACGGACCCCAGGGTCCACCGGGGCCAACTGGGCCCCAGGGCGAGAAGGGAGAACGCGGCGACGACGGACCCCAGGGTTCGCCGGGGCCAACTGGATCGCAGGGCGAGAAGGGAGAACGCGGCGACGACGGTCCGCAAGGTGAGAAGGGAGAACGCGGTGACGACGGCACGTTCGACACCTCACAGGTGTTCCCGTCAATATCGGTACGAGAGTTGATAGTCGTCGATGACGAAGGAAACCTTGTCATGAAACTCGCGGAAGACGACGAATTCCCCATAATCAGCTTCTACGACGAGCTGGGCAACGAAAGCTCCTTCATCTATGCAACCAGCGGGAACATCGTCATACTAAGCGACGACACTTACGTCTGCGTCTGGGAGGGCCGCATCGACATCTGCGTCCTGAACGAAGATGGCTACCTGGACTTCCCTGATCAGGCCGGGGCTCAGTAGTCCCGAAATCCACCTTAGCCCGTAGGGGCGTCCCTCGTGGGCGCCCCTTCGTGACCCTTCGTGCCCTTCGTGGATTAACTTGACACGAACAGACGTACACGGATACCATCCTGAACATGCCCCAACAAACCGAACCCAGCGCCAACAACGCCCTCGGAGAACTTCTCGCCAAGATGCTCCCCGGAAGCGTCGTGCGCTCCGAGCACACCCAGGCCATCGTCGATCACCCCGGACTTCAGCCCGACATCCTAATCGCTGCTCCGGGCCGCTCGCCCGTCGTCATCGAGGCTGAGTACATGCCCGCTACCAACGCCGAGGCCGAAGCTAGGTCGAGGCTCGGACTCGAAGTCGTCGCCACCGGACGGCGCATCGAGTCCGCCATAGCTCTCCGCTACCCCGCAGTCCTCCGCGACGCCGACAGCCTCAGCGAAGCGCTGTCCGGCGCGACTCTCTCCTACTGCGTGGTCAGCGAGGACGAAGACCGCTTCCCCGCGTCCGGCTGGATAGACGGCGGCGTAGGAGACCTGGCCGAGCTTGTCAGGCTAGTGTCCGTGCCCCAGCGCGCCGTTGACCAAGCCGCCGACGCCCTGGAGAAGGGAATCGAGCGCGCCGCGTCCGTCATGGACCAGCTTCACCAGTCCAGGCCCGACGTTATGCCCGCAATTGCGGGTCTGCTTGGCATGGCCGACGTCATCCAGACCCGCCGCATGGCCGGAGCCATCATCGCCAACGCCATGGTATTTCACGAGCGTCTGGGCGGGATGCACGGCGTCAAGCCGCTCTCTCTGCTATGCTCCGGCGCCGTCGGCAGTCCCAAGCGCGAGATTCTCAGCGCCTGGACCGAAATACTCAAGGTCAACTACTGGCCCATCTTCGCCATAGCCAAGGACATCGTCGAACAGATCCCGGCCGGCGAGGCCGCCCAACTTCTGACCGGCCTCAGAACCACCGTAGAGGACGTCGTCGCCACCGGCGCTAACCAAGCACACGACCTCACCGGACGCATCTTCCAGAGGCTCATAGCCGACCGAAAGTATCTAGCCACCTTCTACACGCTGCCGTCATCTGCCGCTCTGCTGGCGCGACTCGCCGTCGCCAAGCTCTCTCCTGAGCGCGCCGAAGGGACAAACTTCGACTGGTCCGACGCCGACGCCATTGGAGACCTGCGAATAGCCGACTTCGCCTGCGGCACCGGCGCGCTCCTCTCCGCCGTGTACGACCTGATAGCCGTCCGACACGAGCAGGCCGGAGGAGACCTCGAAGCCCTCCATCCCGTCATGATGGAAGAGGTCCTATACGGCTGCGACGTCATGCCCTCCGCCATCCACATCACCGGCTCCACACTCTCCGGCGCGCAGCCCACGGTCAAGTTCGGCAAGTCCCGGCTCTACACCCTCGCCTACGGCAGGCAGGACGACGGAACCGTGAGCATCGGCTCCCTCGAACTCCTCCGGTCATCCGCCACGATGACCCTGTTCAACACCGCCGACCCCGCGCTCCGCACCGGCAGCGTCGGAGAGGAGACCGCCGCCCAGGTGATGGTGGAGATTCCCGACGAGGGTTTCGACCTCGTCATCATGAACCCGCCCTTCACCCGCGCCACGAACCACGAGGGCGCGCACGCCGACATGACCAACCCCGCTTTCGCCGCGTTCGGAGCGACCCAAGCCGATCAGACCGCGATGGGAAAGCGGATCAACCGGCTCGGCAAGGGAACCTGCTACCACGGCAACGCCGGAATCGCCTCCGCGTTCGCCGCCCTGGTCAACGCGAAACTGAAGCCCGGCGGCGTCCTCGCGATGGTGCTGCCGCTGTCCGCCGCGGCCGGCCTGTCCTGGCAGGGATTCAGAGAGATGATTGGACAGAAGTACGCCGACCTGACCGTCCTGAGCATCGCCGCCAACGGCAAGGACATGTCCTTCTCCTCAGACACCGGCATGGCCGAATGCCTCGTAATCGCCCGCAAGAACTGTGTAGGGGCGGTTCGTGAACCGACCGCGCCCCGCTTCATCTCCCTAGCCAGCCGTCCCGTAGGATTCGCCAACGCCAACCTGCTGGCGCGCGGCCTGATCGAAGCCGACGAGGTACGGAGCATCGAAGACGGCCCCTACGGCGGCAGCCCTCTCACGGAAGGCGATACGACCGCCGGCGAAGTCCTGTCCGCCCCCTCCGATTCCGACGGCCACGTATGGGGAGCCGTCCGCGTGTCCGACTACTCCGTAGCCCAGACCGCCGCCGCGCTCTCGAAGTCGAAACTCTGGCTGCCCGGAACGTCGAATGCCCTCGATCTTCCGACGATCCCTCTCGGAGAGATTGCGACGCTCGGCTTAGTCCATCGAGACATAACCGGCCCCGCGCCCCGAGGCCCGTTCGACAAGACGACGCCCAGCCCAACCGCCACCTATCCCGCTCTATGGAATCACAACGCCAAGAACGAGACGCGAATAGTCTGCCAACCCGACTCGCAGCTACGGGTACGGCGGAAGATGGAGAAGAAGGCAAACGCGGTTTGGGCAACCGCCAGCCGCGCTCACCTAAACCTCGATTTCACCTTTGGATCACAACCACTCGCGGTCGCCTTCACCGAGAGCAAGTCATTGGGCGGTAGTGTGTGGTCAGACATGGCCTTCAGTGATGCGCGCCTAGACTACGCATTCGCAGTTTGGGGCAACAGTACCCTCGGTCTCTTGTCTTGGTGGTGGCGCTCAAACCGCCAGCAATCCAGCAAGGCCAGATTAACCATCCGAATGGCCGAGTCCCTCCCGGTCCTAGACCTCCGCAAACTCACCCAAGACCAACTAACCGCCGCCGAGTCCATCTTCGACGACTTCCGAGACAAAGACCTGCTACCCGCCTACCTAGCCGACGCCGACCCCAACCGCGCCCTACTAGACCGCCGCGTAATCTGCGACCTGCTAGGCTTCGACCAAGACACCTACAACGCCGTCCGCCGCCTATCCGCCAAATGGTCCGCCGAACCGTCGGTGCATGGGGGGAAGAGACGGCCACCGGGGGTCGGGCTGGTGGTGTAGAGACGAGTTGCCTTATGTTCCAATAAAGTAGATAATCACCCTACACAGTGCAGAGTCGGAAATCTGGCAACTGGAGGAAATATAAACTGGTAGATCAGAGTCCGCTCCTCAGCGATAATTATCGCAAGGCGGAGCTGTCGTTCGCGTATCTAGCCGCATTATCGGCCATCACTGGATACACATGCCAGCGCGGACCCGATCCGGACATAGACAGCGTCGACGCTATTGTGAAGGCAGGCGGCCCCATGAGGCCACAGATAGATATTCAGTTGAAGGCCACTTCCGTGCCCAACGTGGGTAGCGATGGCCTCCGCTTTCGGCTGCGCTCGAAGAACTACAACGATCTTGTGACTCCCAGGGTGTGTCCAATCTTCCTCGTAGTCCTTGAACTCCCTGAAGACTCGGCTGCTTGGCTGCACTGTGACGACGAGGGTTTGATAATTCGCCGCCGCGCTTGGTGGCTGTCGATTTCAGGATATCCCGAGATTGAATCGGGAACCAAAACCGTCGTGCTACCTAGATCACAGCTTCTAACGCCCGACTCGTTGAGGATGCTTATAGACCAAGCGCGAACAGGGAGATTATCTGGGGGCGTAACACCATGAACGGGAGAATCAGTGAAAGTGATGTCCTGTCCAAAGTCACACCTCGCGCACTGCGCGCATACGTGGAAGCGCATGGGTGGCGAAAGGTGGAACCATACGGGGACGTCGCGGACGTTTATGCGTTCGGTAGCGATAGCCCTGAAATCCTAGTGCCCATGTCGTCGCGTTTCGCGGACTACACTCTCAGGCTGTGGCAGATGGTCACTGTCTTGGCCGACACTGAAGAGCGCGAGCGTGAGGATATTCTTCGTGATTTGACGCTGGCCGACCTAGACCAAGTGCGAGTCCGTGTCACAGACAGCCATGCGGACGGCTCGATCCCCATTGAAGCTGGGGTTGTGTTAGTCCAGCAGTCATGGAATATGCTTGTAGCGGCTGCCCGGTCAGCTTGGCAGCCTCGGCCTGCCTTCAATGGACCGCTGAGCAAAAAATCCAGAAAATACCTCAAGAGTGTGCGCCTCGGCCAGACTGAGCAAGGCAGTTTCGTAATCAACCTGCTTTGTCCATCAGACGAGGAAATTCATCGGGTAATGTTGGACAAATTGGTTTCTGGATTGCGGGCTACCCGTTATGCCGTGGACCGTGCGGAAGGGCTAGCTCAATTCTGGCTTTCCACTGAACAAATAGACAGCGGTGTGAGCGCTAATCTGTGTGAGGCGGTTGGAGGTATGCTTGGCGCCGAGATCGACAGTGGGATAGACGTCTCCGTCAGGTGGGCCCTAATTGGCTCGCGCGCCAAAGAAAAAGTCGGGATTCAGTTCGATAAATCTCATGCACCAGTTCTCGAAGAAGCGTCTCGCGTACTAAGACGTGAGTTGAGAGAGCAGCCACACAAACGTATCAAAGGCTACGTCAATTCCCTTGCTCGTCAACAATCGGATCGACGAGGCCGAGTGAGTATCAAGGGCAGAGTCAACGGATCTTCCACATCGGTAAGAGTCGATTTCGGCCCCGAGGACTACCATCGAGTTGTCGATGCTCATGACCGGAGGCGAATGATTTCACTTGAGGGTGACTTGATGCGTGAAGGACGGCAATGGACTCTTGCGAACCCCCGTAGCCTAGTCATTCTTGAAGATGGCTAGCGGCTCACTCTCCCCCTAATCATTCCGCGGCGTCAATCCCCTGCCCCCGAAGCTGTATGCCGCGCGATAGCCGACGCGCAGACCATAGATCACCGCTTCCGGCCGCCGTCTCTGCAATCGCTTCGTGGCCGTTGCATCGTTCGCGTCGAGCTCGTAGTCCCCCGTCTCAACGTCGATGACCAGGAACTTCCCCCGCTCATGCGGCTCTACGAGGCCCCGTATCTTCTCCCGGTAAATAGCCTCGCCAAGCGCGCTCACCTCTGCCGGGTGGCTCCTGGTTGTCATAGCTGGCCTCCCTGGTTATCTACTGCCAACTTTATCCAAAACATATCAGATACGAGAATTATATCCTACGGCGCTAGGTGAGAGCCGGTGGTGCGAGGAACAACAGTGAGGGGAAGCGCGGCTATGACCGGCGTCCATCCCGTTCGCGGGACAACGTGCTCCGGGCACTCCGCACTTACGGCTTGAGACTATCACGTGTTGTCTGGCGCCGTCAATCTCGCCCTTGAAACCGAGACTGTCCCAAGCATGTCCCGTACCCGATACGGGATTGGTAGGCGCTACTCACCCGTCATTCCGGCGAAGGCCGGAATCCAGAGGAAATTGGGGGATGTCAGCGACTTTCCAAAAACACTGACCACCCTCTGAAGACTAGCAGGCTTCTAAGCTGTGCTTACCGGCTGATGGGGCCGGATGCTCTTGATCTGCTCTCCCTCGGCGCGTTGCGCCTGGTAGAGGTCCCAACGGAGCTGTAGGCTCATCCAAAAATCGGGAGACGTGCCGAGGAACTTGGAGAGCCGTAATGCCGTGCTGGGAGTGACCCCGCGTTTCCCGCGGACGACCTCGTTGACCCGCTGAAAGGGCACGTGGATTGCGGTGGCCAAGTCGCGCTGCGTCATGCCGAGCGGCAGAAGAAACTCCTGCAGCAACATCTCGCCCGGGTGAGTAGGTTCCCGGTCGGTAGGGACACGCACCATGCCTGGTCTCCTTTCTAGTGGTAGTCCGTTATCTCAACTTCAGCCGGACCGGCGTCTGTCCAAATGAAACAGATGCGATACCTATCGTTGACGCGGATGCTAAGTTGCCCGCTTCGGTCTCCGGCTAGTCGCTCAAGCCGGTTGCCGGGAGGTACGCGAAGATCGCTCAGAGCGGCGGCGGAATCGATCTGGTCCAGCTTTCGCTGAGCTACACTCCAAATAGCAGCAGGACAGGAACGCCGCGCGTTTCTTGTGTCTCTCCCGTTGAATACGTCCTCGGCGCCACCGTCCCTGAATGAGATAATCACGATGACATGGTAGCACGGCGCTCGTGCGATCGTAAACGTGTCACGAGCGGCCCACCTTCCACAGCGCCCTTGACAACCCCCGCCGTCCCCATGCTATCCTACCTCCAAGAACTCATGTACACTTCAACTCCGACACCCAACATAGCCCGCTCCACCCTGCCGGAAATGAATCCAACTCCCGAAAGCGGGTGCAGATGGTGCAGTTCGGGTGCAGCTTTAAAGCCCAAACCTGCACCCCGACCTCAAAGCTGGACCGCTCCTCACTTAGCTTTGGCGGGTGCAGATGGTGCAGAAGGTGCAGGCATTTCAAAAAACTTTTCCGCCGCATGAAGTATCATGATGAACTAACTTGATACACTCCGACTCAACCCCCGTGAGACTGTCCCAAGCGTGACCCCGTGCCCGGATACGAGGGTATGTGTTGACCATATCAAAGAGTATGGGTAGTATGGGTATATGAAGACCACAGTTGACATTCATGATGAGTTGCTGGCGCGTGCTAAGCGACATGCTAAGTCCACGGGCCGCCCGTTGCGCGCGGTCGTCGAAGAGGGGCTTCGGTACGTCTTTGCCAAAGACGAAACTACCGCCCCGTACCGCGTGCGCGATCTGAGCGTCGGAGACCCCAACCGAGTCTGGCTGAAGGGATCTCAAGGAGGCCGATCTCGCAATTCGCGCTCTTGACGGCCTTAGGCGGTTCGGGTATTCTTAGGCACATACACCCCCTGCATGCTTCGGCGGCAGGGCGCAAGGCTACCTTGCGGTAGCCTTAGCTTCTCCCGAGGGCCGGCAATACAGCCTTCTCCCACACCCTGGCGAACTTGTGGAGAGCCTTCCCCCGCCCCAACCCGCCTCAATGCCGAGCGCGGTTGTTGTATGCTGTCGCCGTCGGATCCGTTATAGCATCCGGGGTGACGCAGACCTTGACCTCCAGATCGTTGCCGATCATTGCGCTCGCGATTCTGCTCGCCGTCCTGCGAGTCTCCGGCTCCGTCCATGCTCAAGAGGTCACCGTCCCCGGCGACTACTTCGTAGAAGCCGAAATAGATGACGCGACGCCTTATGTCGGCCAGCAAGTTACATTTACGGTCAAGTTCTACGTCGCCTACCCGACAGGCGAGACACCGACGTATAGAGCGCCCGAATACTCCGGGTTCTTGAATCAGGCTCAACCGTATAGGCAAGATTACTCCGAAACGGCCGGCGGCCGTAGCTACACCGTGTACCAAGTCTCCACCATCCTATACCCGACCATGTCCGGCAACCTCTCCATCGGCTCCGCCACCATGACCGTCCCCGAAGAGTCGTGCATGGACTGGCCGTCCACCAGAAACTGCCCCGGCGCGTTCCTGCCCCCGGAAGACCGGGGTGGGGCTGACCGATTCGACTACGATACACCCTCGATAAGGCTGACCGCGCGGCCTCTCCCACCTCGACCGCCCGATTCGTTTTCAGGCGCCGTGGGCAAGTTCGCCATCGAGGCGGCGGTCAACAAGGTCACAACCACGCTCGGAGACCCGATAACTCTAACGCTCACCATCTCCGGCGAAGGCAACATCGAGAAACTCCCCTCCCCGCAGTGGCCGGAGACCTCAGGATGGCGCTCGTTCGACGAAAGCGGTTCTCACAAGGCCGATGTCCTCAACGGAAGACTCACCGGCAGCAAGACTTTCGAGCTTCTGATGATTCCCGAAATGCCGGGCGAATTCGACATCCCGGCCATCGCCTACGCCTACTTCGACCCCGACGCCGAAGAGTACGTCACCATCTCAACCCGTCCCATAAGCGTAGAGGCGCTGCCCGACCCGGATATGTTAACCGCCGTCCCCTCGTCCTCTGCCCTGGACGAAGCCGACGCCGACATACGCGGCATCAGGCCCCCGCCCGCCGGACTCCGCGCGCGGAGCGGATCCGTGGCCGCCAGTCCCATCTTCTGGGCCCTGTGGCTTCTGCCGGCTGCCGTCCTTCTGGCGCTGGCCGTCCCAACATTCAGGAGCATACTCATAGACGGACGGCGCGCCGAAAAACCCGGCCGAGGTCGTTCATAGCATTCGCGGCGAGCTTGGGGTAATCTTGGGGTAATATGGACGCCAAAGCAAAGACACTCTGCGGGTTAGAGTAGTCATGAAGCAAATAACCGTCCTCATCGTTCTGCTTGCCGTCACCCTGTTGGCCTTCTTCCCGTCCTCGTTCGGACACCAGCCGCTTGTACGCAGCGTGTACGCGCAGGAGTTGCCGCCGGTCATCTACGGCGTGGACCCCGAACTCCCATACTGCGTTCTGCGCAACTCTGAGAGCGAGGCGCACAGAATCCTGACCATCCTCGGCGAGAATCTACAGTCCGCCGGCGAGAAGCGTTTACAGTTCATGCGGATTATCATGTTGGAGGACGACGTGATTATCGAACAAGACCTGGGCTGGCTCGTTGGCAAGGAGGCGGTCTGGGGACAGGCGAACTTTTCGCGCATCCTCTGCAACCGAGGCGGGGCTGCGCCCACCAATGAAACCCTCTGCTTCCACTCATTCTCCAACCGATATATGTTGAACAGATATGGGAACGGAGTCGAACTCGATTCCGACGGGAACTTGTGGGTCGTGGACGGAGGAAACAACCGAGTCCTCAGGTTCCCTTTCGATCCGACTACGGGCGAGATCGCGAAAGCAGCCGACTTGGTGTTGGGACAGCCGAACTTCCGCAGCGCAGAGCCCGGCGCCTCCCTCGACAGGTTTCACGCCCCGTCAGCCGTCCGGTTCGACTCGGCGGGAGTGATGTACGTCGCCCGACTCGCGCCATGACCGACAAAACATCCGACAGCGGAAAGATGACCACTATCGCGATTGCCAGTATCATGGCGGTTGTGACGTTTCTCTTGGCGCTCGTCTTTCTGGCGGACGACGACCCGGCTAATACAATGCTGAACGACGACTCCATCGACCACGGAGAGACCGCAGCGGACGAAAGCATGTACCCGGCGGGGATTCCCACTGTGGAAGGCTTCATGCCGTCCTACCCCGGCGCCGGCAGGCATCTTGTCTTTAGGGACGGTCGGCGCGTCCTGCTGCCGGAAGACGTCCACCACTACGACACCATGGTGGAGTGTGAGGGCAGTTGTCCCCCGCTCCCGATCTACACCTTGGTGCGCGGGGAGGATACCGTCAGCGTGGACGGCAACGGCGAGGTCGTCTTTCTCAACATAGATACCGACAACCCCGAAGCCTTCCCGTTCTTGTTCGACCGGGAGAAGTGAAGATGGTACAGGTTCTGAGCGGGTCGCGGCGGAGTCGAAAGGCGCCCCGACGTAGCGAAATGGCGAAGCAATCCAAAGACCCAGCCCTAAGACCTATCCTGCTATTTCTCCAATCCCGCAAATCCTGATAATGCCAACCACAACTCCCCACCGATGTAGTGCGTGAACCACATCATTGTGAAAATAGTAACAATCTAATCACCCCAAAGAGCTAAACTCGCGCCTTGTATCCCCCATTCGCCTGTGATACCCTGAACCAACCAACACAGCGAACACCCCGGAGAGCGAGCCCACAACACTCACCCCAGTCCTACAATCGCATTTCAGACATCATGAAGTCCGAGAAGCCCACCAACAACCCCGAAGCATTTCCATTCATCTGGGAGGATTGACCAATGAGCGCCAAGACCTTAGTGGTCTATTTGATATTCGGAGTTATCTTAGGGTTGGCGGGAGCCCTGGCATACATCATGATTTTCCACGACAGCGTGGATACGGTAGCCCAAGCCGAAGGGGAGTCGCTTCATGGCGAAGGGTGGTTAACGGAAGACCCTCCAGGATTTCCTACCATAGACATGTCTAAGATCTACAGGCCTCCCGATCTTACACCTGTTACTCCTAATCCAAAAGAATACTACGAGGTCATAAGAATTCGTCCCGCTGTGGCGACCGCTACGGCGATAGCTGAGGAGGCCAGAAAGCAATCAAGACTCGGCCCGAGCGTGAAAGGAGTTCACATCGGCGTGTTTCCCTCGGAACCAGGGGATCGTTTCCTGCATTTCAGAGATGGAAGCTACGTGCCTTTACCTTCAGACGTAAGAATTGTACATGTTTCCGAATCCAATAATTGTGTTGAGTGTCCTACCTTTCCAGCGTATGGACTAAAGCGTGACAGTACCGGTGCCACAATCTCGGTCGATTCAACGGGAAAACTTTACCCCAATGTTCCCTCAATGGATGATGCTTCTCAATTTACGTTTATAAATACGGACAGGAGAAAACCGTGATGCGTTACAAGCTAGTCGTTCTGTCCGTATTAGCGGCGATTGTTGTTGGGTTAATCACTTCCAATATATTGGCCAACCATTCGGGGGCATTCTTGGCCGGGGATGCGGGATTTCAATTTGGGACTTTGGGGGGAGACAGTTCGGGATTACCAGAATTGTATACACCTGAAACATGGACATTATCCAATTCTACGAGCACGGTTTTGTATTGGCACGCCACGAGTACAGAACTGATTAATCATATGACAACAGCAACCAATAATTGGATGAATGCCGTTCGCGAATTGAGATTTTCCCGCACTATTCAAAAATCTGCTGCAGATTTTACTGTGATTTATACCAATTGTCGTGAAGGTGCTCTTGGGACGGTATCGTTCAGAGATGATTATGGGGGAGAATGGGAGGCTGATACTACACGCGGGGCTAGATATTGGAAGAAAGTGGAAGTATGCATAAATAACAATAGCAGCTATTATTCGCCGGCAAACTCCGTGGTGGCTGTGATCGCTCACGAATTAGGTCATTTATACGGTTTGCACGAACAGTACAACGATGAAGTCAAGCCTCCGGTGTGCAACCCTAGTAACGTTTCGATTATGGACAAGCTTTCTGGCGGTGAGCATTGTGATGGAAGTACTGTTCGCGGACCTCAAAGCGTTGACATAACCAATGTGTATAAGTTCCATCGGGATGGGTATCTTGCCAAATGGATCTCGACTAAGAATGGAGATGAGGGAATAGTTGAGTGGCAGGATAAGGCGTGGGGAGAACTACATCATCGGGTGGAGCATCTTTATAGCATGGACGGCGGAACTACATACAAAACCTACAAAGTGGAAGAACCCCTCTATAATGTGGGCAACCAAATAGGGATTGACGATTCAAAATGGATCAGAAGGACTCTTGATCTAACCCAGCATTTCCGCGATTTTGCTGGCCAGCGTATCGTTGACACCACCTATTACAGAATGTGCGGGGCGGCGTACTTCGCTCAGATGGGGGCCCATGGGCCTATGCACTGTTCTCCCCCGATAGCTGTGGACAATACCGACCACAACAACTCAATTCCGACACCTACGCCGACACCCACGCCGGTTACGCCGACGCCGGCGCCGTCCAAGCCCACAGGCAAGATTCGCGCGGCCCACGCCATCCACTTCGCCGGGACCACGAAGGTGGAGGCGTACGACGTCAAGCCGCCGAACACCGCAGTCCGCTTCAAGACCAGTGGAGCGGTGAAGCCGAAGGGCCAGTGCCCCAAGGCCGGCATAGGCAGCGACCAAGAAAACGTGGTCCATTCGCAGGCCGTGGTCCCACCGGCGACGAATATCGTCGTTGAAGGCTGCGACACAGGCAAAGGAACGGTCACGCTGGAGACCAATCCGGGCGGCATCGTGCTGGACAGCGTGACGATCACGGTGGTCATGTGGGGGCAACCGCTACCCAAGCCGCCACCTACCCCGGTTCCGACCGCAACATCGACGCCTACTTCGGTTCCAACCGCCACCTCGACGCCTACTTCGGTTCCGATCGCCACCTCGACGCCTACTTCAGTTCCGATCGCCACCTCGACGCCTACTTCAGTTCCCATCGCCACCTCGACGCCTACTTCGGTTCCGATCGCCACCTCGACGCCTACTTCAGTTCCCATCGCCACCTCGACGCCCATAGCTACCTCCACGCCCACAACGCCCATAGCGCCTACGCCGGCGCCCACTGGCAGGGTTGCTCCGGCCAGCCTCAGCATCAATGTTGGGCAGACCACGGAGGTCTATGCGTACGACGTGAAGCCATCCAGCATCGAGGTCGATTTCAAATTCAACGGAGCGGTCAAAGAGAACGGCAAATGCCCAAATACGTCCGCCTCTACCAGCAGCGTGACCGCCAGTAAGACGTACCCGGTACATTCGAAGACCACCGCTCAAGGCTGTAGCGCCGGAACCGGGACGGTGACGCTGGTGACCGACCCGGGAGGCTTTGAGATTGCCAGAACGACCATCACCGTGAGCGACAATCCCACGGCTACGTCAACGCCGGTCGCCACCTCGACGCCCGTGACCGGAGAATTGTCCTGCTCGCCGTCTTCCATACAGTTGGACCAGACCATAACGTGCATGCCCAGTAATGTGTCTCCGTCCGGCACGAAGATAAAGTTCAGGATCAGCTCCCACTGGGAACTCTCGAACGCCTCTTGCAGTTCAGCCAATTCATCAGGCAGCCGAGACGTCACCGCCGCCGCCGTGTCCATCGGACTGAAGGCCTGCTCGTCCGGCAACGCTTGGGTTAAGCTGGTGGCTTCAGCTACCAACACAGTGCTCGATACCGAGTACGTCACTATCACCCAACCCACGCCTACTCCAGTTCCGACCGCCACCTCGACACCCAGCGGAGACCTGTCATGCTCCCCATCTTCCATACAGTTGGACCAGACCATAACATGCAGGGCCAGTAACGTATCGCCGTCCGGCACTCAGATCAAATTTAGGATCAGCTCCCATTGGGGCCACTCAAACTACTCTTGCAGTTCGCCCAGTTCGTCATTCAGCCAAGACACCACTGCCGCTGCCACCGCTCCCGTATCCATCCGGCTGCGGGCCTGCAAATCTGGCAACGCCTGGGTAAAGCTGTTGGTCTCAGCTACTAACGTGGTACTTGATACCGAGCACGTTACTATCAGCGTACCGACGCCGACTCCTACTTGGACTCCGACGCCTACGCTCGTGCCCACGCCCGTGGTCAGCGGAGACCTGACGTGCTCACGGTCTTCCATGCAAGTGAACCAGTCCATGACGTGTACGGCCAGTAAGGTGTCGCCATCCGGCACGAAGACTAAGTTCAGGATTAGCTCCCATTGGGAACTCTCGAGCTCCTCTTGCAGTTCGTCCAATTCGGCGGTCAGCCGAGACGTCACCACCGCGGGCACGTCCCTCGGGCTAAAGGCCTGCTCGACCGGCAGCGCCTGGGTAAAGCTGGTGGCTTCAGCCAGCAACAAGGTGCTCGATACCGAGTACGTCACTATCAGTAGCCAACCTACGCCTACACCTACTTGGACTCCGACGCCGACTCCGGTCCCGACTCCCACTCAGCCACCCGTAAGCGGAAACCTGACGTGCTCACGGTCTTCCATGCGAGTGAACCAGACCATGACATGCACGGCCAGTAACGTATCGCCGTCCGGCACGAAGATTAAGTTCAGGATCAGTTCTCATTGGGAACTATCGAGCTCCTCTTGCAGTTCGTCCAATTCAGCGGTCAGCCGAGACGTCACCACCGCGGGCACGTCCCTCAGGCTGAAGGCCTGCTCGACCGGCAGTGCTTGGGTTAAGCTGGTGGCTTCAGCCAGCAACAAGGCGCTCGATACCGAGTACGTCACTATCAGCAATCAACCTACGCCTACTCCTACTTGGACTCCGACGCCTACTCCGGTTCCGACTCCCACTCAGCCACCCGTGAGCGGAAACCTGACGTGCTCGCGGTCTTCCATGCGGGTGAACCAGACCATGACATGCACGGCCAGTAACGTATCGCCGTCCGGCACGAAGACTAAGTTCAGGATTAGCTCCCATTGGGAACTCTCGAGCTCCTCTTGCAGTTCGTCCAATTCGGCGGTCAGCCGAGAGGTCACCACCGCGGGCACGTCCCTCGGGCTAAAGGCCTGCTCGACGGGCAGCGCATGGGTAAAGCTGGTGGCTTCAGCCAGCAACAAGGTACTCGATACTGAGTACGTCACTATCAGGAGCCAACCTACACCTACCCCGGTTCCTCCTACGGCTACTCCTAGACCGACTCCCACACCGGTTCCGCCGACCGCCACGCCGACCAACACGCCTCCAACCCCCACGCCCACGCACGTGGACCCCTATTGCGACTTATTCCCCTGGGACCCGTTCTGCTGGGATCAATACTCTGCGGCAAAGGGCGCTCCGGTCTTCGGCCCCTGAGCGCTGAAACCCCTCAGCCACGGCAACGCCCACCCCCCTCACTACCCCTCGACGGCGGCGGTCATGTAACATCTCTGTATATGGAGACCGTCGTACTGTGTCCGGGATGCGGACAGGAGAACTCAGCCGACCGCGACTACTGCCTGGCGTGCCGGACCGTGTTGGCGCGCGGCGCGCGGGTCACGGAGGAAGAGGCGCGGCTATTCTGGCTGCGACGCCTGGCAGACCTGCGTCGGCGGAAGGCCGTCCAATGGAGCGCGTGGACGATCATAGCCGTCGCCATCGGGCTGTACCTCTACCTCAACGTCATCAATCCCGTCCGAGTGGGGCCGCCGACCTCCGACATCAGTGTGAGCGACGCCCCGGGCGACTGGCCCATGTTCGGGCGCGGGCCGACCCACGCCGGGTTCGACGGAGACGCAAACTTCGTCCCCGAGGGCACGGTCGTTTGGAAACTTGAGACTGACAAACCGTTTCTTTCTTCACCCGCCGTGGTCGACGGCGCCCTCTACGCCAGCACGGGCGACTGGCGCGTCGTCGCGCTCGACACCGAGACGGGCGACCTGATATGGGAGTACCCCACCACCGGGCCCGTGGACTCGTCCCCCACCGTGGCCGACTCTTTCGTTTACGTCGGGCTGCGCGACGGCAGGCTGCTGGCCCTCGACAGGGCGGACGGCTCGCTCAAATGGGAACTCGACACGGATGAGCCGATCTACGCCTCCCCCACTGTCCACGAGGGGATTCTGTACCTCGGATCGAGCAATCGCAAAATGTATTCCCTGGACGCGGTCACCGGAGAGCGGCGATGGGAGTATCGCGCCGCGGGAAGAGTGACCGACGGCGCCGCGATTCACTCGGACGTGATCGCCTTCAACGTTCAGAACCAGCGAGTGTACATCTTGGACCTCGCCACCGGCAGGCACAGGCTGGACATGCGGACGTCCGACACGTGGGGCGCGCCGTCCATCGACGAGGACTTTGTGTACGTCGCGGACAGCCGCGGCGTCTTGAGGGCGATAGACTGGTCTCAGCGCGAACTGCCCTTCGAGAAGGCGGCCAGATTCATACGCGCCCAACTCTTCTTCTGGGGATTCGTGAACACGCTGCCGCGAAACAAGGGCTTCACCTGGGCGTACTTCGATCGCGGCGCAAGGTTTGTAGGTACCCCCGCGCTCGGATTCGACATGGTGTACGTTGGCTCGGACGGAGGGAAGATTCACGCCGTGGACCGCGCCAACGGCGAGATCAGATGGAGCTTCAACGCGGAGGGAGATATTTCAACATCGCCTTCGATCTCAGGAACTACGGTCTATGTCGGCGACGAAAACGGTATCTTGTATGGTCTGGATGCCCTGACGGGGGAGCGGGTATGGAGGTTCGAGACGGACAGCAGGATCGTCTCCACCCCTGTATTGGCGAACGGCATGGTGTTTGTGGCAACTAAAGCCGGGACGTTGTACGCTATCAGGTAGAGTAAACGATACGTGAAGGAGGTTCGCCATGCCGACGAATGTGCCTCCACAGTACAGAGAGGCCGAGGAGCGCTTCAGGCAGGCCGCAACGGTCCAGGCGAAGATCGCCGCGCTCCAAGAGATGCTGGCGATCATGCCCAAGCACAAGGGCACCGACCACCTCAAGGCGCAGCTAAGGTCTCGGCTGTCCAAGCTCATGGCAGAGCTCGAGGGCGGCTCCTCCAAGGGGCCGAGCAGCGGCAGGACAGAGCCGTTCTCCATGCCCAAGGAGGGCGGCGGACGAGCCACTCTGATCGGGCCGACCAACGTCGGCAAGTCGCTCATGCTCAACCGCTCGACCGGCGCGAGGAGCAGGGTCGGAGCCTACGAACTCAGCACGCAAGAGCCTGTCCCCGGAATGTTGGGCTACGAGGACGTGCGAATCCAGTTCGTCGATACGCCGCCCATATCGAACCAGTCCACCCAGGGCAGACTGTACGGCCTGCTCAGGAACACCGACGTTTTCGTGATAGTCGTGGACCTCTCCATGGACGCCGTAGCGCAGGCGCGGGAGGTCATGGCCTCGCTCAGAGAGTGGGACTTCAAGATGCTCCACAAAGACCAGGGGCCGACCGGCGGCAACCCATGGCTCGACAAGCCGACCATCATCGTAGGCAACAAGGCCGACATTCCCGGCGCTCTCGACCAGTACCTGGAACTTGAGGAGGCGTTCGCCGACCGCTACCCCGTCGTCATGGCCAGCGCGGAGGAGGAGATCGGCTTCGACGACCTGGCCCTTGAGATCTTCGAGGCGCTCAAGGTAATCCGCGTCTATACCAAGTCGCCGCGCGTGAAGCTGGAGGAGTACGAGCCGTCCGAGCCGCTGGTGCTGCCGACCGGAGCGACGGTCATCGAGGCGGCGACCCAACTTCACAAGGAGCTTGGGCAGGGTCTCAGGTACGCCGTTCTGTGGGGAGATTCCAGCAAGTTCAACGGCCAGCACGTCGGACGCGGCCACCGGCTCACCGACCGAGACATCATCGAACTGCACACATAACCGATTCTCAGATTACGCAGCGAGGTTCCAACCAGATGTCAGTCTTCATATACGTCACCGCATCCGCCGACGACAAGATCGTCGTCTTCGAACAGGACCCCGACTCGGGCGCGCTGGAGAAGCTCGACGAGATCGAGGCTCCCGGACGTCCCGCGCCCATGGCCGCCGACCCTCAGCGCCGGTTCCTGTACCTGGCGAGGAGAGACGCCAACCAACTGTCCACCTACCGGATCGACCCCGAATCGGGCGGTCTTAGCCTGCTCGGCGACGCGCCCCTTGAGTCCGAACCCTGCTTCATAGCGACCGACCGCGCCGGGCGCTGGCTGTTCTCCGCGTACTACCAGGCGGGCATAACCGCCGTGCATCCCATAAACGAAGACGGCGTGGCGGCCGCCCCGCCGACCGAGTGGAGAGCGACGGGCGGCGGCGCTCACGCCATGCAGACCGACAGGTCCAACAGGTTCGCCTTCGTCCCGCACATTGGCGAAGGCAAGGGGCCGAACACCATCTTCCAGTTCCTCTTCGACGCGGACACCGGAAAGCTCACCCCGAACGATCCGCCCACCGTCCCGCAGGACGGCGAGCTAGGCCCGCGCCACTTCTGCTTTCACCCGTCGCTGGACGTCCTGTACTTCTCCAACGAGCACGGATGCAGCGTCACCGCATACAACTTCGACCCAAATGCCGGAACGCTGTCAGCCTTCCAAGAGGTTCCGACTCTGCCTGCCAACTGGAGCGGATGGAGTACCTGCGCGCAGATACAGATCAACCCGGCCGGAACGATGCTGTTCGCTCCCAACAGAGGCCACGACAGCATCGCCTGCTTCTCCATAGACGCCGATTCCGGCCGCCTCACCCGCACGGCCATAGTCCCCGCCGAGCCGATCCCGAGGGCCTTGAGCCTAGACCCGGCCGGCCGATTCATGTACTCCGCCGGCATGGACTCCGGCAACCTCGCGGCCTACCGCGTAAACGAGTCCTGGGGCGGCCTAGACCGTATAGCCACCTACGAGGTCGGCAATGTACCGATGTGGGTGCTGCCGGTCCAGGTCTAGCCTAGACGCTCAGGCTGGAGTCTGAACTATGAGCAGAAGGTAGGTTTATGATGTCGTTGACAGTAATCGAGCGGGCCAAGGTGGCCCTGGCGGCGATTACCTTGTTGATATTTATGACACTGGTGGCGACCAACTTCGCCGTTGGGATTGAAGACACCGCCCTTGCCCCCATGTACGCCCTGAGCAGCGCAGTTATGCTGTGCGTCAACTATATCCCTGATAGGAGTCCGGAGGAGAAGTCTATTCCCTTTCGCCTGATACTCAATGAAGTGATTGTGAGCTCGACAGGGCTCTCTGCCGTACTCACAGCGCACTACTGGCTGCGGAGTGAGAATGTCGGCAACCCAGCTTGGATATTGGTGGAGGTGGTGTTAGTCGTTGTAGCGATCGTGAGCTTGAATCTGGGCGTGCTTCACAAGGCGATGCCCGAAGACAGGGCTTAGGTGAATAGTATGGACGTTATGCCCACCACTATGAATGCGAGCATCACGAGGATATAAACTACCCATACGCCGGGGCTGATATAACTGGCGGGGCGCCTATATGTGGAGTCTCTTTCCTTTGCAGTATTCTGTGCCATTTGTTCACATACCTACCGAATGTCTGCGTTGATCTCACAAGTGTAGGGTCATCTTCGTAAAATTAAGTTTACTATATATTGGAACACGCCGCAATACGCATCGTTGACCCGAAATTCACCACCTAACGACTGGATGTACGTAGAGCCTACCCCGTACTCGATACGGGGGCAACCTCTGTGGTTGCCCAACTTACGCCCACAAACCACCCCCCACCGTCAATTCCGATTGCCCCCCACTGCCATCCCACCCTCCCCCACCGTCATTCTGAGGAGCGCAGCGACGAAGAATCCAAAATCCCTGAGCGCCAGCCCAGACAGCCACAACAACCACTTCGCGCCCTTAGTGCCCTTCGTGGACAACCTATATCCACCAACCAACCCATCCTGATAATCCCCCAATCCCGTAAATCCTGCTTCTGACCCTTGACACCAGCCCAAAGACCATGTATTCTAAACAGAACTGTCGTACACCCACTATCCACTATCCACCATCCACCATCCACTAACCACTAATGACTACTTCAACCCAACAGACCCAAAACCCCGCCCTCGACTTCGCCGACGCCATCCTCGAGGACACCAACAACGGTCTCGAACTCATCGAGATCCTGCACGACATCGCCCAAGGCAACGACCAGAACGCCACCACCAACGACCGCATCGCCGCCGCCACCATCCTGGCCGACAGAGGCTTCGGCAAAGCCCCCAAGCAACTCGACCCCAACCCGGCCCCAACCCCAACCCCCAAATCCGACGACACCGACGTAGGGGCGATTCGCGAATCGCCCTCCCCCGACGCCCAAAACCCCCGCCCCGTAACCCAAATCAAAGACACCCTAGACAAGGCCCTAGGCCCCGCCCCAACCGCCGACTCAACACTAAAAACTGAAAACTCACTACTAAAAACTATCCAAAACCACATCCTAGAAATCACCAACAACGGACAGACCATCCGTGAGGCGCTCGAAGAAATCGCCCGATCCGAAGACTACCCGAAGGTCACCCCATACCACCGCGTCAGGGCTGTCCGCATCCTGATCGACCGCATACTCGGAACCGGCCGCGCCCTCACCCGGCCCGAGCCCGACGAGAAGAAACCCTACCGCCGCCCCGTCAAATACCTCGACCCCGTCAAGCTGGCCGCGGCCCGCGCCGAGGTCCAACGCATGAAGGACGCGGGCGAACTGACCCCCGACCCAAACGCGCGCCCGATAGACTTATCCTCTTACATGCCCCCCGACGACTACGTTATGCCTCCCGAGGTAGCGGCAGAGGAAGCCGCCTCGTTCTTGGCCGAGGTCAGGCTGCGGCTCGAACGTCAGAAGGCATGGCCCGAAATCGAAGAACGACGGCGGCGGAAGCACAAGGAGACCTACCCGTCACACTCCGAAGACGACGAAGACGACCCGCCGGATACATAATGCCCAACCGGCTACGAACGCGGCTCGGCAGCGCCCCCTCCCGGCTGCCGCGCGAGCAGAATAATGAACGTCCCGATGAAACCCAGTACTGCGAACGCGGCGAATGGGATGAAGTAGCTCTGATTCAGGTCGAACATGAACCCCGCGAACAGCGGCGCGATGATCATCGCTATGTTCGACGGCACCATGTTGAATCCCAGAATCGAGCCGAAGTGCTTTCTGCCGAAGAAGTCGCCGAGAATGGCCGTCAGCAGAGGCACTCGTCCCCCGAACCCGGCGCCCCACAGTACGGCGAACAACAGCGCCATCGGCAGGCTGTCGAACAGCGCGAGTATCGCCACTGCCGCCGACTGCATCAGCATACAGACGAAAAGCACGGCCTTCTTGGAGGTGCGGTCCGCCAGATACCCGGCCACGAATCCGCTCGGCAGCGCCATCAGCGTGTAGAACATCACCACGAAGTTCGCGGTGATCAGAGACAGCCCTGAGTCCACCAACTTCGGCACGAGATGGACCGAAAGCGAAATGATCGAAACGACCGATGTTGTCCTGGAGACAGCCACCGCCCAGAATGCGACGGTCCTCAGCGCCTCTTGCGGCGTCAGGTCCCGGGAGTCGGCAGCGTTGTCCGACTCTGACGACGCCTCCTGCGCGACATCTGAGGCAATCACTGGCTGCCCGTCCGGGAGCAGGCCGTAATCTTCGGGCCTGTTTCTGATGAACCGAGAGGCAGGAATCGCGGTGGCAATCATGATGATCCCGATTCCGAGCAGGGCCTGCCTAAAGCCGTGCGACTCTATTCCCCAAGCCATTAGCGGAACCAGGAAGCCTCCAAGCTGGACTCCCGACACAGCGAGCGCCATCGCCATCGCCCGCTTGCGGATGAACCAGTTGTTGACCATCGTGACCACCGCGATCCAGCCGCCGAGTCCGGAGCCGAGCGAGATCGCCAAGTACGCTATGTAGAAATGGACCACGTTCTGGATCTGGGAGTAGAAGATGAACGCCAGGCCCATGGCCACGTAGCCGATGGATACCATCGTGCGGGTGCCGAATCTATCGACCAAGAAGCCTTCCACCGGTCCCAGCAGCGCGCCCTCGGCGCGGGAGAGCGAGAATGCGCCCGATAGCGTCGTGCGGCTCCAGCCGAAATGTCGCTCAAGCGCGACGAAGAACGTCCCCGTGCCCTGAAAGACCGTCGTTGACATGAGCATCAGCATGAAACTGCTGATGCCGATCAGATACCACCCGTAGAAGATGTTGGCGGGGCGTCGGGGCTTGGACAAATCGGGACTTCTGGACTCTCAGGTTCGGGGCCGTCAAAGTGTAGCAGACCCTACCTCCCAAATGAACCGGAGCCCAGAATGTCCCCAATTAGTATGCACCCTCCTGGGAGCGCGGGCGTCTCGCCCGCCGGAGTTGAGCATCGAAGCAATCCATACCTGTGTCCTTGCGCCATTGCGCTAAACTCGACGCCTACCAAACTGACACAAGCTCCGTCCCGTTTGCCCTCTCAACCTGCCCAACGTATAATCTTGGCATGCCCCATGCGGGCGGAAGCGACAGACTGACACGACAAAAGGATTCCCAGATGGACCTCACTCTCAACGAATTTCAGACGATGCTCCAGACCTCCGCGCGAGAGTTCATGGAAGACCAGTTGCCGAAGTCGCGCGTATTGGAGATCGACGACAGCGAATCGGGCTTCGACCCAAACCTGTGGGAGAGCATGTCCGAGCTTGGCTGGCCGTCCCTGACGATTCCCGAAGAGTACGGCGGACTCGGCCAGGGCTGGGTCGATCTCGGAGTAGTCTCCGAAGTCATGGGCTACTACGCCTGCCCCAGCCCGCTGCTGTCTTCTGCCGTGCTGTCCGCCCAGGCGGTTCTCGCGGCAGGCTCTGAGGAGCAGAAGCAGGCGATGCTGCCCGGCATTGCGGCGGGTCAGCAGATCTTCACGCTCGCCTACACCGAGCCGGAGTACTCCTGGTCGCCCGGCTCTGTGAATCTCCTGGCCGCCGAAAGCGGTGGCGGCTACGTCCTGAACGGCACAAAGCTGTTCATCCCCGACGCCAACGTCGCCGACCGCATCCTGGTAGTCGCGCGGACATCCAACGGCGGCGCTCCCGAAGACGGCCTCAGCCTGATGGCGGTCAACCGCACTGCGCCCGGCGTCTCCGTCCGCGTGATGGACGGCTGGATTGGCCCCAAGGCGTGCGAGGTCAATTTCCACAACGTGGAGGTCGGCGCAGAGGACGTTATTGGCGAGCCTGGGAGCGCGTGGAGCGCGATCGAGTCGGCGATGGACAGAGCGACCGCCGTGCTGTGCGCGTTCATGGCCGGCGGCGCGCAGGCCGTGTACGACATGACGCGCGAGTACAGCCAGACCCGCATAGCCTTCGGCGTCCCCATCGGCACCTTCCAGAGAGTCCAGGACCACGTCATCGACGCGCTCACGGACGCCGACTCGGCGAAGTGGACGGCATTCGAGGCGCTCTGGCAGCTTGACGAAGACATGGCCGACGCGCAGGTGGGCGTATCGACCGCCAAAGCAGTCGTCAGCCTCGGATTCCCGAGAGCCTGCGACGCAGCCCACCACGTACACGCGGGCATCGGCGCCGACCTCGAGTACGGCCTCACCCAGTACACCAAGCGCGCGCGAACTCTCCAGCACTACCTCGGAGACCACGTTTACCACAAGGCCCGAATGGCCAAGCTGATGAAACTGGCCGGATGAGGAACCGTCATGACGACTCAGATCGAACAACCCCGCCGCCTGTTCAACGTGGACGAATACTACGCCATGGCCAAAGCCGGCATCTTGGGCGAGGATGAGTATTTGGAGTTGCTGGGCGGCAGGATAGTCCATAGACACGCGGATAAGCCGCGTCTATTCAACGTGGATGAGTACTACGCGATGGCCGAGGCGGGTATTCTGGCTCCCGACGAGCGTGTCGAGTTGATAAACGGAGAGATTATCAAGATGTCCCCAATTGGAGATGTTCATGCTTACTCGGTCGATGAGTCCGTGTATCTGTTCACTACCCAACTCGGAGAGCGTGCGCGTGTCCGATCTCAGAATCCGGTTCGGCTTGCTGACAACAGGGAGTTCCAGCCCGATGTTTCGATTCTGCGGTGGCGGCAGGACAAGTATCTGTCCGGTCACCCCACGCCGGAAGACGTTCTGTTGCTGATAGAAATCTCAGACTCCACGCTGGACTATGACCGTAACGAAAAGCTCGCCATCTACGCCGAATCTGAAATACCCGAAGCCTGGCTTGTGAACATCCCAGAGCGCGTTGTGGAGGTCTATACCGATCCGACAGACGGTGTGTACCGAAGCGTCCGCGTATTCGGCCCAGGCGACGCCATCAGCCCAATGGCCTTCCCTGACATATCGCTATCCGTAGATCAGATAATTCCCGGCTGATCCCGAATAACTCTTCAGAAGAAGTAGGCAAGACCCGGCATGACAGACCTTTCCAAAATCGAGGCGCTGACATTCGACATCGGCGGGACGGTGTTCGACTGGCGCGGCACAATCGAGGAAGAGGTCAGCCGTCTGGCCGAGGCCAAGGGCGCGGACGTCGATGTTCGACAGTTCGCCACCGACTGGCGCAGAGGCATGTTCGCGATGCTCGCTCGCGTCAGGACGGGCGAACTGCCCTGGATGAACGCCGACCAACTCCACCGCCGAATGCTAGATGACGTTCTGGCTATACACACCGGCCTAGAGCTTTCCACTTCTGAACGCGACGATCTGAACGAAGTGTGGCATCGTCTGAAGGCGTGGCCGGACGCCGCCGACGCGATTCGCAGGCTCCGCGGCCGCTACAAAGTCGTAGTGCTGACCGTCTTAAGCTGGTCTATCGCCATAGACTGCTCTCGGCACAACGGCATCGACTGGGACGGCATACTATCGTGCGAGTTCCTGGGCCACTACAAGTCCGACCCTCCCGCGTACTGGTCCGCGGTCAAACTGCTGAGGCTTGAGCCGTCCCAGGCGATGATGGTCGCCGCGCATACGAACGACCTTCACGCGGCAATGGGGATCGGTATGCGCTCGGCATACGTCCACAGAGAGGGCGAAAGTCCGGGCACGTTCGGGACCGACGAGGTCACAACTCAAACGTCGGGATTCGACGTCAGCGCCAAAGACTTCCCCGAGCTTGCGGATATGCTGTTGCCGTGAGAGCTCTAGCCAAAGGCCGCGACGACATCCTCTTCAACGCGCTGGAATGCCTCGACGTCGCCCGTCGGTATCGCGCCGAACATGATCTCATCCACTCCGGCCTCGATGAACTGCCCGATGCGCTCTATGACGTGGTCGAGAGGTCCGGCCATCGACTGAGAGTCCTTCGGCTCGAAGAGAGGCCCGGCGTAGCTGCCGTGGTCGCGGCTGCTGGCTCGGTATCCGAGTCCCGCGCTGAACCTTTCAGCCTCGGCCGCGTCGTCGGTTATCAACAACGGCATGAGCAGCGTGTGCTTGATCTCCGACGGGTCTCGTCCGACGTTCTCGCAGTGCCTTTCGAGCACGCCCACCTTGTGCTGATAAAGCTCGAACGACATGCCCCGCCCTGACCAGCCATCGACGTTCATGATGTCTCCGTGCATCGCCAGCGTGCGCATCGTTCGCTTCTCTCCGGTTCCGCCGACCATGATCGGAATATGCGGTTCTTGATAGCAGCCGGGCGATAGTTGCGCCTGGTCGAGCCGGTAGTGCCGGCCGTCGTAGTCCACCGGCCCGTCCGCCGTGAACAACTTGCGGATCAGCTCGCACGCCTCCTGAAACCTGTCCGATCGTTCCCTCATGGAAGGGAAGTCCCAGCCCAAGGCGTTATGTTCGCGCTCGTTCCAAGCGGCGCCGAGCGAGAGCGTAAATCGCCCCTTGGAGGCTTGGTCCAGCGTCGTCGCCATCTTTGCCAGCAGCCCCGGATTTCGGTAGGTGTTGCCGAGAACCAAATGCCCCAGGCGGAGCTTCTCGGTCATGCCCGCGGCCACAGCGATCAGGGTATATCCCTCGAACGCCGTTCGGTGTTCCGTACTTGGGTGTCCTTCTGGCCCGTGCCAGGGGGGAAAGAAGTGGTCGGCGAACCAGAGGCTATCCCATCTGCCGGCCTCCATCGTTTCGATCGACTCGCGGATGTCGTCCCACGTCGTTCCATAGCAGTTGACCTGAACTCCGAATTTCATTCTGTCACCATCCTCCCTATTGATTCATCGCGCTATTCTACCAAATCTGTCCGCATCACGACTCGTCGCCTCTGAGCTTGGGGTCTAGGAGGCCCCTCAGGGCGGAGACGGACAGAATGACGACGCCGCCGATGCTGATAGCGAAGCCGATGTATGATAGGATAGATTGAACCCAATGGGTCATTCCCATGTCATCGCATAAAGGAGGTTCAAACATGGGCACAATATCCGTGAACCGTCTAGCGGGTCTTTCCCTCATATTCGGCCCGACAGTCGCATTCGTCTTCTTTCTCATAGAGCCGGGAGGACTACTGATAGACAGCGCCGAGGTGTCAGACGCTGTTGGCTCCATAACGGCCAAGGGATCCAACGCCGCGCTGACCAATGTAACCAACATCGCGATAATCCTTGGCCTGGCTCTAATCCTATCGGGCCTATATGCGCTAATGCGGAACGTAACCTTGCAGGGCAACGGCAAGGCGCTTGTTCAGATGGGCTTCTTCATGATCTTCGTCGGACTGACCGGTTGGATTCTATCCAGCGGCATGGACTTCATTCTGGCCGATGCCCAAACCGGTGACCAGATCGGGGGAAGCGTTCCCGTCTATTACGTCGGCTCCGCTCTCCTCTACGCCGGTGGGATTGCGCTTGGGTTTGGCGGCTTCATCTTCGCGTTGGGCCTCTCCACGAGAGACGACTTCAGCCGCGTAATCTCCCTTTTGGCTGCCCTCGTCAGCCTGGCCGTAATGGTCTTCTTCATGATTGCCATACTCAACAACGACGGCCGCGACACCTTTATCAGCTTGGCCCGGGGCTGCTACGTGCTGCTGGTTATCTGGTATGGATATCTGGGCTTCGGACTGATGAACCGACCCGATCCGGACCTGTGGCAATAGACAGATTCTCGGGGGTCGGAGTGACTGGGGGCGGGCAACCCTTGGGTTGCCCCTACGGGTGGTCAGAGACTTGAGGCGGTGCGCGGTTTCACCCTTCGCCGCCTCTGAGCCTGGGGTCGAGGAGGTCCCGCATGGCGTCGCCGAGCATGTTGAAACAGTAAACGACAGTGGTCAGGCAGAGACCGGGCCAGAGAGCCAGCCGTGGAGCGGCCTCCATGAACTCACGTCCTTCTCGGCTGAGCATACCTCCCCAACTCGGCACCTCGATGGGCAGACCGAATCCCAGGAAGCTCAACGACGCCTCACTGATAATCACTCCCCCGATGTTGATGGTGAATATGATGATGACCGGAGCCATGATATTGGGCAGGACATGCCGGACCAGCGTCGCGGCGCCGGGGCTGCCAATTGCCCGCGCCGCCAGAAAGTAGTCATTCTCTTTTATGCCGATCACGGCGCCTCTGACGACTCGGGAGCCGCCTATGCCTCCTGCTATCCCCAGTACCACGATGATCTGTAATAGACCCTGCCCCGCGATGGACATGATGGTCAGCAACAGGAGCAGACCCGGGAAAGCCATCCAGGCATCTACAAATCTCTGCACACCCAGGTCCAGTTTACCGCCGATGAATCCTGAAGCGCCTCCCACCAGGACCGCGACGACAACGTTGAGAGCGGTCGCCGCCAGACCGACGGTCAAGGAAATTCGAGCCCCGACGATAAGTCGGGTCAGGAGGTCTCGCCCCAACTGGTCGGTACCCAGCAGATATTCGGCTGACGGGCCCTGCATCCTGTCCAGTATGTTTACTTCATCATATGGGAAACGAGCCAGAGAATCGGCAAAGATAGCCACAAAGATAAAGATCAATACGATAATCCCGCTGATAGTACCGAGCGGCTTCTCCCTGACCAGCCTGACAAAGAAGTCAGCCAGCCGGGAACGACGCTTTGGCTCGATTACTGAGGACTGTATGTCTGTGGTGTCGTTCATGTCCCCTCTTTAGCCATAGCGGACCCTGGGGTCTAAGTACGGGTAAATCAGGTCGATCAGGAGATTGATCGCCACAACCATGGTGGCGAAGAACAGGTTGATTCCGGAGACCATCGGGTAGTCTCTGTCGTTGAGGGCATTCAGCAGGAGGCGCCCGAGCCCCGGCAGGTTGAAGATGTTCTCCATGATCACCGCGCCTCCCACCAGAATCGGCAACTGTAGGCCGATCAGGGACACGACCGGGATGAGGGCATTCTTGACGGCGTGTCGCATGACGACTACCCGCTCCTTCAGCCCCTTGGACCAGGCGGTCCTGATATAGTCTTGCCGCAGCACCTCCAGCATCATGGTGCGGGTCATGCGCATGGTGGCGGCTGACGAGGCCGTCCCCAGAATCAGGCTGGGAATGAGGAACACCCAGAGGTTCCCCAGCGGGTCTTCCGTGAAAGGAATCATTTCCAGCGGCGGCGTCCAGCCCCACCAGATTGCCGGGTAGATCATGACTATAATTCCCAGCCAGAAGTTGGGCGTTGCCAGGCCGATGATGGCGATGGAGCGCCCCAGGTAGTCGGCGGCGGTATCCTGGCGAATCGCCGAGTAGATGCCGACGGGCAGGGCTATCAAGAGCCCGATTACGATTGCCATGGCGCCGAGCTGGATGGTTACCGGCAGTCTATTTAATATGCTTTCCTCTACCCTCGAACCGCCAAGCAGTGATTCGCCAAGGCTGCCGTGCAGGAAGATATCTCCTAACCAGCGTCCATACTGTACGTGAACAGGCACGTCTAACCCCAGCCTACGCTCAACGGCTGCACGGTCAACCGACACACCCACTGTGTATGCCATCCGCCCTTGTATTACGTCCACCACATCGCCGGGGATGAAGCGGACCGAGAGAAAGACCAGGATGCTCAAGATAAACAGGGTGGGGATTATCAGCAATAACCGCCTGATGATATAGGCTCTCATGTGCTACACCTCATTGCGATTTCCCCCGTCATTGCGGTGAAAACCGCAATCCACCTTCCACGTCATTCCGCCGAAAGGCGGAATCCAGCGAAATTTCAAATGGTTTCCTTTTCTGGATTTCGGGTCTTCGCCCGGAATGACAAGTTGCCCTCTCGTTATTCAACGAGTAAGGGAGCTGGGAAGCTTGAGCCTCCCAGCTCCCTTTTTCCCCGAGCTAAGCCACAAGGGATGAAACCGCTAATGACCCATTGCTTCCTTCAGCTCACTATCAATCCAGAGGCGGGTGAAGACGGTAACATATCGACCCAATCCCAACGCACCCTCGCCGTTAAAACCTATGACCCACGGCTGGACCGCCGCAAACAACGGGGCCACAGGACCAAATAGGTGCCAGTGATTCTCTATCGCATACTGATTCAGCTCTTTAGTAATGCTGTTTGATTCCTCGATGGTGGAAGCGGCTAGCTTCGCCTTAAACTTGGCTTCATACCAGGGGTCGTTGGCATTGGCGGTGTTCCAAACTACCTGCGTAAAGCGCGTCCCCCCAGCCCATCCCAATGGGGACACTTTCCCGGCCGATTCTCCTGGTCGGATCATTCTAAAATCTCTCGAAGTTCTTCTAGCGCCAAAGTCCGCTAGTGGCGCTACCTGAATCTCGACATCAACGCCAATCCTTTTCCAGTATGAAACGACTAATTGGACATAGTCCACATCGTAGCGGTCGAAGTTCATAATGTCGGTCGTAAATCTCACGCCGTCGGCGCCGCGTTTGTATCCGGCCGCATCAAGCAACGCTTCGGCACCTTCCGGGTCGTAGTCAAAGACCTTCTTGACATCTTCGGGCCAATCTTCGAATTGGATGACAGCCTGTGAAATATGCCGATTTAGCTGCCCCTGAGGGATAATATCGGCATAACCCCTATAGTAGGCGTTGTTGATCTCTTCGAGGTTGATGGCCATCTGCATTGCCTTGCGCACCCTGATGTCGTCAAAGGGCTCCAACTGAATGTTCATGCCAATACTATTGTACGAAAAACTTGCACTCGGCCATATCACGATTTCGGGGTTGGTCCGCTGGAGGCTCTCTACCTGGTCGACAGTCGATATCATAGCATTGCCGATGATACCTTGGTAATCAAGCAGACCCGTGCGCATCGCCGCCAGACGTGTTGCCGGTTCCTTCATAATCAGGGACCTTATCCGGTCAACGTAGGGCAAGCGGTTCTCCCGGTATTTTTCGTCGTAGCCCCAGTAGTCAGGATTCTTCTCCCAGGTGATAGAGCTGCCCTCGACCCACTCCGTCAGCATCATGGGTCCGGTGCCGACCAGGTTCCTCCAGTCCTTAGCGTCTCCGTGTTCCTTGATCACTTCGGGGGGGTATATAAAGCCGCTGCGTTCATTGAGGATAGCATCCAGAAAGGTCAGGCTTGGCTCCTGCAGCTTGAAAACAACCGTCGATTCGTCGGTTGCCGTTACCGATTCCAACTTCGCACCTGGCCACTTGAAACCAGTTGTAGCAGCTTCGCTAGGCTCGGTGAAACCGCTGCCGAGTCCCAAGACACGGTGATAGTTGTACTCGATATCCTGGGCCGTCAAGGCTCGACCGTTCATGGGGGCTTTCTTGTGCCAGCGCACGCCCTGGCGGACTTTGATGATAAGCGTCAGGGGGTCGGGCTGCGACCAGCTTTCCGCCAGTGACCCGTTCGTGTTGACTGGAGGGTTGAGAACATATGCTTGGAAGTCGAATTTGTCCCTGGACCCTGTCCAGTCCGCGATGGCCAGCTTCTCGAGGACGGGATCGACTAAGGGGGTTGCGTTTGAGCCTACGTTCAGGATGTCAGCATCCACCGCTGTCTCTGCCCCGGCGAAGGTGAATGTCCCGCCATACAGTGGCGCGGACACCGCCTTGCCGGTGGAGGGATCGGTCACATACCCCGCCCGCACCTCTTTCACGACTTCCTTCTCGACCACGATCGTCTCACCGGGCACCTCGACGGTCTTGACGACCTCTTTGACGACCTCCACTGGTACTTGCTTCTCCACCACCACAGTCTCGCCGGGGACCTCGACGGTCTTGACGACCTCTTTCTCCACGACCACGGTCTCGCCGGGGACCATCACTTCTTTGACGACCTCTACGGTGACGGTCTCGCCGGGGACCTCGACGGTCTCGGTTACCACCTTCTCCACCACCACGGTCTCGCCCGGTACCATCACCTCCTTGACGACCTCTTCCTTCACGACGACGGTCTCGCCGGGCACCTGCACCTCTTTGACCACCTCTACGGTGACGGTCTCGCCCGGCACCTCGACGGTCTCGGTTACGACTTTCTCGACGACAACGGTCTCGCCCGGCACCTCTACCGTTTCGGTACAGGCAACGGCGACCGACAACAGCATTGCGGCTCCTGCTACTACGACCAGCCAACGAAGTGAATTAGATGTAAGCATGTCGATGCCTCCTCGTTTTGGGCGCCCACACAAGACGCCCCTACGTTCTGGGCGCCCACAAGACGCCCTATGTCGAAACGGTCCGCAATGGCGCGGAACCTGCCCCCATGACGGGATGTGAGAGTTATACCACTTTCTCCCCCCCCGTCAAGCGTTGAGAAATCGAGGGGTACAGGTAAGGAATAAGGGGTAAGGAATGAGGGGGTGTCTGAACTGTGATTGGCGTGATTGTGGTGATTTCGCTGATTTTGGGCGTGAGGGGATGGTGGGCAGTGGTTGGTTCTTGGTTTTTGGTGGGGGCCGTCTGTCGGCGGCTAGTCGAATGCTGTTAGGACTTCTTCGTCTAGGCGCTGGAGGGATTCGGCGTCTGAGGGCCGGGGGGCGAGCATGATCTGGTCAGCGCCTTCTTCGGCGAACTCGCCGATGCGCTCGACGATGTATGAGGCTGTACCAGCTACGGTGCCCGGGCCGACTCGCTGGATGAACTCGTCGGCCTCGGCCTGATTGTTCGTGAGCTTGGTCGGCATGAAGACCGTGTACTTGATCTCCGAGGGGTCGCGGCCCACGTTCTCGCAGTGCCGGTTAATGACGTCCACCTTACGCCTGTACAGGTCCAGGGACATCCCGCCCAACTCACGCGCGTCCGGGCGGCCCATGGCGAATCCGTCGAGGTTCCAGAGGTCACCGTACTTTGCGAGGGTGCGCAGTGTCCGGCGCTCGCCCAGTCCGCCGACCATGATGGGTATGTGCGGCTTCTGGAAGGAGGGGGGCGACATCGGGGCGCTGTCGAGCTTATAGTAGCGGCCCTCGAAATCGACCGGCCCGTCGGCGGTGAACAGGGCGCGAATCAGGGCGCAGGCTTCCTCGAAACGGTCCTGACGCTCGCGCATAGACGGAAAATCCCAGCCGTAGGCTTCGTGCTCGCGCTTGAACCAGGCCGCGCCGACACTCAGCGTAAGTCGACCGTGGGACACCTGGTCGACCGTCGTGGCCATCTTGGCGAGGAGAGCCGGATTGCGGTAGGTGTTGCCTGTCACGAGGTGTCCGAGTCGGAGCTTCCGGGTCATGCCTGCGGCGGCGGCTATGAGGGTCCAGGCTTCGTAGATAGGCTCGTCCTGCGCGCCCTTCCAGGCCTGGGGAGGGATGAAGTGGTCTGGGAACCACAGGCTATCCCAGCGGCCGGCCTCGAGGGTCTGGATGGCGGCGTGGATGTCGTCCCAGGTAGTTGTGTATGTGGCTACGGATGCGCCGATTTTCATGTGTGTTCCTTTTTCACCCTCACCCCAACCCTCTCCCTGAGGGAGAGGGGGTTATTGTGGTCTAGCAATTCTGAGCGAAGTAATATAAATCATTTTAGCGTTCGCCGCCGCGGAGCCTGGGGTCGATGAGGTCTCTCAGTGCGTCGCCAAACATGTTTAGACTGTAAATGACGGTAGTCAGGCAAATGCCGGGCCAGAAAGCCAGCCATGGCGCCTTCTCCATAAACGCGCGTCCTTCCTGGCTGAGCAGCCCACCCCAGCTGGGAATCTCGCGTGACAGACCGAATCCGAGAAAGCTCACGGAGGCCTCTGTGAGCATCACACCCCCAATGGTGATGCTGAATGAGATGATCACGATGGGCATAACATTGGGAAGGACATGTCGTCTAAGAGTTGTGGCGCTAGTGCTGCCAATTGCCCGCGCCGCCAGGAAGTAGTCGTTCTCCTTGATGCCGATAACGGCGCCCCTGAGTACCCTTGAGCCGCCGATGCCTCCTGATATCCCCAAGACGAGTATTAGCTGCAGCAAACCCTGTCCCACTATGGATATTATCGTGAGTAACAGGATCAGTCCGGGGAAAGCTATCCAGGCATCCACAAACCTCTGCATAATCAGGTCCAGTTTTCCACCGAGAAAACCTGAAGTGCCGCCTACCAGGAAAGCGGCCACAATATTGACAGCGGTCGCGGACAGACCGATCAATAGCGACAGGCGAGCCCCGTAGATGACGCGGCTCAAGAAGTCCCGTCCCACCTGGTCGGTACCCATGAGATACGTGGTTGACGGGCCCTGAAGCCTGTCTATCAGGTGTACTTCGTCATGTGGATAAGGCGCCAGAAAATCAGCAAAGACCGCAACCAATACCAAGAGCAATACGACAACGCCGCTGGCAGTGCCCAGTGGCTTCTCCTTGAGCAGCCTGGTAAACGAATTGGCCAGCAGGGAACGTCTCTTTGGCTCGAGTACTGAGGACTGTATGTCTGTGGCGTCGCTCATATCCCCTCTTTAGCTGTATCGGACCCTGGGGTCTAAATAGGGATAAATCAGGTCGATCAACAGATTGGCCGCTACAACCGTGGTGGCGAAAACCAGGTTTGTTCCAGCGATCACAGGGTAGTCCCTGTCACTGAGCGCACCCAGCGCATAGCTGCCTAACCCCGGCAGATTGAAGATGCTCTCTATGATCACGGAGCCACCGATCAGGATAGGCAACTGCATGCCTATCGCGGTCACTACCGGGATGAGGGCATTTCTGAGGGCGTGTCTAATAATGACTACCCTCTCGTTGAGGCCCTTGGACCAGGCCGTCCTGATATAGTCCTGCCTGAGTACCTCCAGCATCATTGTGCGCATCAGCCGCATGGTACTTGCCGACATGCCGGTCCCCAAAACCAGGCTGGGAATGATGAGTATCCCGATATTGCCCCACGGGTCTTGTGTGAATGGAACGTATTCCATCGGCGGCGACCAGTTCCACCAAATCGCCGGGTATATCACGACCATCATTCCCAGCCAGAAGTTGGGAGTGGCCATCCCGATGACGGCGAGGGTGCGCCCAGAGTAGTCGGCGGCCGTGTCTTGACGCATCGCAGAGTAGATGCCGACGGGCATCGCTATCAGGAGCCCGATTCCGATTGACATGACTCCGAGCTCGAAGGTTACCGGCATTCTTTGTAATATACGCTGCTCTATCGCGACAGGGTCGAAAAACATTGATTCGCCGAAGGTGCCTTGAAGCAAGATTCCTGACATCCAGTTTGCATACTGTGTATGAATGGGCTTGTCCAGTCCCAGCATGCGCTCAATTTCATCGCGGTCAATCTCCCCTGAAGCCTGGAGCCTGAGCTCCATAGCGTCAATCGCATCGCCCGGAATCAGCCGGACCGTGAGGAAGACAATGGTAGTCAATATGAACAGGGTGGGGAATATCAGCAGTATGCGTCTGATGACGTAGGCTCTCATTTGCCGCGTCCCATCATTTCAGGCACCCCTTCCGGCAGAACGTTCGATGCTATTAACACGCTATGGGATGGCAACCCGCTGCTGCCATCCCATAGGGCAATCGCATTATGGGGGGAATCAGACTAATTACCCTCACCCCAACCCTCTCCCTGAGGGAGAGGGGGTCTGTTGACTGGTCACCACGTACCGAGGGGGCAGGCATGAAACCTGCCCCTACGGTTCGGCAATTCACCGGGGGATCAGTAGCCCATTTGCGCCTTCAGCGCGGAGTCAACCCAAGTGCGGGCGAAGATCTGAGCGTAACGCTGCTGGAAACCCAGGAAGTATTCGCCGTTGTAGCCTACGAGCCAGGGTTGGACCACATTAAACGCCGGGACTTTGAAGTACCAGACGTAGTAATGATCCTTGATTTGGTGCATATCCGCCTCTCTAACCAGCCGCTGCTGTTCCTCGTAGGTTTCGGCGGCCAGGGCGGCCTCGATCAATGCGTCAAGCTCCGGGTCGTTCGTCCCGGGCCTGTTGCACCCTCCTTCCGAGTGAGCATAACAGTTCATGAGGAAGGTGGGGTTTCTATCGTACCCGATATATGCCTGAGTCAGACCTTCGTAAGTACGCTCTCTCACACTAGCGTTATGAGCGGCGGCGTCGGTGGCTTGCGTAATCTCCACATCAACGCCAATCTCAGCCCAGTACGAGGCGGCTACGTCTGCGAGGGCCAAGTCTTTGAAATAGGTCCCGCCCTCATAGACGGTCTTGAATCTAATTCCGTCCGCGCCCCGGGGGTATCCAGCCTCATCAAGCAGCTTCTCGGCCCCTTCCGGGTCATACATATAGCCTTTCTTGACCTCTTCGGGCCACTCATCGAATGGGGTGAAATACTCAGTAGCGCCGTCACCAATAATCCCCTGGGGCTTCCACTTGGCCATACCACCGAACATGACTATGTTGATTGTCTCGAGGTCCTGTGCCATCTGCATTGCCTTGCGGACCCGAACGTCTTGGAAGATCGGATTGTTCAAGTTCAAGGCAAAGCTTGTCCCGTTCGAGCGGTAAATGTACGGGATATATTGCATTTCCGGGTTGGTCTCTCTGAGCGTCGTTGCCTGGTCGATCGTTAACGCTGTGTCGCCACTCCAGCCCAGATAGTCAATTTTCCCTGTGCGCAACGCAGAAATGCGCGTTGCCTCATCTGTCATGACGAGCACCTTTATCTGGTCAACATAGGGCAATCGGTTCTCCGGGAACTTCTCGTCGAACCCGTAGTATCCCGGGACCTTGGTCTTGGTCAGAGAGACGCCGTGGACTACTTCAGTAAGCTCATAGGGTCCTGTGCCGACGACGTCCTTCCAGTCGCCAACCTCGCAGTCTTTCTCAATTGCCTCGGGGGGTAATAGATGAGGAGGATAGGCGTTAAAGATGTCGTCTAGGAATGTGAGGTGCGGTTGAGTCAGCTTAAAGACAACCGTTGAATCGTTGGGAGCAGTTATGGAATCGATTGGTATGGCCTTATAGTTGGGGATAGGACCTCCGTCACAAAACTCGCCTATACCAAAATAGCGCTCGTAGTTAACAACGACATCGTTGCCAACAAACTTGCGACCGTTCAACGGGGCTGTATTGTGCCAGTTGACGCCATCGCGGATGCTGAATTCGAAGGTTGTACCGCCGTCCTTTACTTCCCAGGAGTCCGCCAGCTGACCTATCATGACCCAGACAGGCACGGGGCGTTTCATGTGGTCATGAACCGACCTATCGACTCCCCAGTCCGCAATGGTTAGCATTTCTGCGACGCCACCAATTACGTTCGACCCGTGGCGCGTGGGATAATTTCTGACGGTATCCGGTATGCCGGGCCACACGTAGGTTATCGTCCCACCGTACTCGGGCGCGGACAACACCTTTCCGGTGGTCGGGTCGGTGACGTACTTCTTACCCTCCACCTCCTTGATGACCTCTTTCTCCACCACGACGGTCTGGCCGGGGACCTCGACGGTCTTTACGACCTCCTCTTTCACCACGACGGTCTCACCGGGGACCTCAACCTCTTTGACCACCTCTTTGGTAACGGTCTCGCCTGGGACCATCACCTCTTTGATGACCTCTTTTTCGACGACGACGGTCTCGCCTGGGACCATCACCTCTTTGATGACCTCCTTTTCGACCACGATGGTCTCGCCTGGGACCTCGACGGTCTCACCAGCGCAGGCAGCGGCGACTATCAGAAGCATCGCTGCGGATGCGGCGACCACCAGCCAACGGAGTGTAGTAGATGTACTCATTTTGCTGTCTCCTTCTTGTTTCACGTTCCCAAAAGGTCATGCCGGTGGGCACTCTCCACCATCTGGCCTGTATTTCGCGTATTTGAACATAGCGGGAGTGCGGTGTCAAGTCAATGCGGAACCTCCCCCATGACGGGATGTGCGGGTTATATCATATTTACCCCCCATCAAGTATTGGGGTGTCGAGGGATACAGGTGGTGTCTGAACTGTGATTCTTGTGATTATGGGATGGGCAGGATTATGGGCGGGTTTGAAACCCGCCCCTGCCGTGGGACGTTGATCCAGTTACGCATACACGGCCTTGGCGCTATGGGTCCGGGGGGTTGGAGTCGGCCTCGGCGGGTTGGTCTTCGGAGTGGGAGGGGTACATCCGGGCGAGTTTCTTGCGCCTGCGCTCTTCGACGGCGGGCCATGCCTTTTGGCGTTCGATGCGCAGCTTGAGCTCTTCGTCGAACTTAGCGTTCTCTTGTCTGACCAGATCGATGTTGTTTTCTATCCAGCCCGGGGGTATCTTCGGCAAATCTTCTATGGAGAGTTTGGGAGCGTCGGGGTCGGGCTCGATGCCTTGCTCGTCCAACATCCGTTGGACCTCGGCATGCGCCTTGGCCAGACCTTCGTAGTCGTGGCGATGTTCGCCTTCATGTCCTTCGGGCATGTTGAGACTTCGGCTGCAGTAGATGCAGTTCTTGGTCGGGTCAAAGACGTAGCCGAGGGGGTACCCAGGGACCTTTGAGACGATTTGGCTGAGGTCGGGCGTGGAGTCCGTGCCGGCGGCGCGTTCGAGGAGCATCTTGCCGGCCCTGTTTCGGTGGTAGGGCTTGACCTCTCGGTTTGTCTCAGGGGTGTCTTTGGGCCAGGCTATGTCCATGAGGACGTCTATGAGGGTGTCTCCGTCGTTGGTGATGTCTATGACGTGGTCTTGGATGATGGACTGGATGGTTTCTTGTGGCGAGTCTTTAGTTTCTGGTGGATAGTGGGTAGTGGATTGTGGCGAGTGGGTAGTGGGAGCAGGGCCGATGGCCTCGTGGAGGGAGTCGTCTAGTTGGGTGACAAGTCTGGGGGACTTGGCGGGGGGCGCTTCGCGAAGCGCCCCTACATCGTTGTTGCCGGTTTCGGGGGCAGGGTCGGCGACGGTTGGGGCGCGCTTGGGGGTTTTGCCGTAGCCTCTGTCGAAGAGGATGCCTGTCGCGGTTAGGCGGTCGTGCTCGGTGGCGTCGTGTTCGCCCTGGGCGATTTCGTGGAGTAGGTCCAGGATGTCGCGCGTGTCGTTGGTCCTCGCTCGGATCTTTTGGGCGAGTCGTTGTTCCGGGGTTCGCGGAGTCTTTCGGATTGCTATGGTCATTGGGTTTTGAGTGGTTAGTGGCTAGTGGATAGTGGTTAGTGGACTGTTGTGCTGGATAGTATATGGGAGCGTGAGAACGGATGTCAAGGGGTGATAGTGATTAGTGGATAGTGGATAGTTTTTAGTGGTTGGCTGGTGGATGGGGTTTGGTGGGTAAGGTGCGAGGTGTAGGGTTTTGGGAGATTTTAGATTCCTCGCTGCGCTCGGAATGACAGTGGGGCACTCGGAATGACAGTGGGGCGCTCGGAATGACAGTGGGGCGCTCGGAATGACAGTGGGGCGCTCGGAATGACAGTGGGGCGCTCGGAATGACAGTGGGGCGGGCGGAATGATATGGGGCGGCTAGGCGAAGGTTAGGATGCGGGCGGGGTTGTGGGTGGTGATGGCGTGGACTTGGGCGTCGGTGAAGCCGCGTGTCTTCAGTCTGGGGACGATGTTTTGGAAGATGTGGCCGTAGCCGTGTCCGCCGTACTTGGCGAGCCTGTGGCGGGTGCAGATGTCGTGGGCGAGGACGATGCGGTCGGCGCAGCCGAGCTCATCGACGGCGTGGGCGACCATGTCCATGCGCTGGGCGTCGGAGGGCATGTCGAAATCGGCCAACTGGTAGTGGCTCAGTTCGTTTCCGAATAGGTCCCACTCAAGGAAGCAGCCGGCGTCGGCGATCCGGGCGAGGGTGTCGAACTTGGCGATGGTGCGGTCGAGGTGTCCCATGATGACGCGGTTGAGGTCTGCGCCGGCGGCGTCGAGAATCTCAATTATCTGCATGGGGGCGGAGTCGTCGCGTCCGGGGTGGATGAGGATGGCGGCGCCGGTCTCGCGCTGGGCGGCCGCGGATGCTCTGAGAGACTTTCGCTCGTTGTCGGTCAGGGGCCAGGTGCAGCCGATCTCGCCGATGATGCCGGCGCGGACTCCTGTATCGTCGACGCCCTCGGTGATGTCTTCGATTATCTTGCGGGCGATGTCTTCTTCGGAGCGGCGGTCCATGTCTTCGGGATGGACGGCGTCCACGTAGAATCCCGCGCCCATGACGATGGGCACGCCGGAGCCTTTGGAGATGCGGGCGAGTCCGGCGGGGTCGCGTCCGATGCCGATGGTGGTGGCGTCAACGATTGCTCCGCCGCCCACCTGTTTGAACAGCTTGACCTCGTCGGTGGCTAGGCTCACGTCGTCGAGCAGCAGGTTGAAGTAGTTCGAGTAGTGGTTGTAGTAGATCCAGCCGCGGTTTTGGAGGGTGATTTCCTTGTGGGCCATGTTCTCGCCTTCCGGCGCCGGGACGAGGGGTTCGCGGTACATGACTCTGAAGTCTATTAGCAGGTGCTCGTGGGTGGTGGTCGGGCCGAGGGAGCCGGGTTCGACGGGGCCGAGCACGGTCTGGACTTTGCCTGCGATTTCGCTGATGGGCATGTTGGGTCTCCTCTGGTTCAGTCCACACGTCGGAATGGTGGGTACACAATAGCAAAGAGGGCCGCAAGAATCACCAGCAGCACGCCGCTAATGAAGAGGGCGTCGGGGGTCCCAATGCGCTCGGCGAGTGCGCCGAACGGGAGGGCGCTCAGGGGCATGGCTCCGAAGGCCATCATGGGGATGCTCATCATTCGGCCTCGCATCCGGGGTTCTGAAAGCACTTGGGTCATGGTCATGATCATGGTCATGGAGGTGGCGCTTATCACGCCGATCGCCAGTAGGAACGGTATCGCCATGACGTAGCTTCCCATCTGTGAGAAGGCAGCCAGCGCGGCGCCCCACGCGACGGCGGCTCCGGTTAGCAGGAGTCCGCGCCGCCTCACGGTGGGGATCGCGGCGAGTCCGAGGGTCCCAACCAGCGAGCCGATTCCCATGATGGCCATTAGCATACCGAGTCCGTCGGACCTCACGTCCAGGGCCTCGCGCGCCCAGGCGGGCATGAGCGCCCAGTATGAGTATCCGAAGAGCGTGGTTATGAGCATTAGGATTACGAGTCCGCGGCGTCCGGGGTCGGCGGCTGCGTAGGAGAGTCCCTCCATGATGTCGCCGGCGACTCCGCCGCGTGAGGTGGATGCGGGGCTGCCGCCGGCGTCGAGGGCCACGGTGAGAATCACCGACAGTACGTATATGCCGCCGACGATGAAGAAGACGCCGGCGGTATCGACGAAGAGTATCAGGAAGCCGGCGGCGGCCGGACCGGCGATGCCGGTCAGGTTCATGACCGAGGTGTTGAGGCTGATGGCGTTCATCAGGTTCTTTTCGGGGACTATCTCTGACAGCATCGCCTGTCTGCTGGGCATGTTGAAGGCCATGAAGGAGCCGTTGATGAGTCCGAAGACGAAGACGTGCCAGAACTCGACCGCGCCGGTCATGTCCAGGACTCCGAGAAAGACGGTCATTACGGCGTTGCCGGCCTGGGAGATGATTATCAGATGTTTTCGGGCGAGTCGGTCGGCCAAGGCTCCGCCGACGAGCGAAACGACGGTCATGGGCACTGAGAAGCTGATCATGACCATTGCGAGCGCGAAAGGCGAGTCGTCCTCGAGTCGGAGCACCAGCCATCCCCTGGTGATCATCTGCATACTCATGCCCATAAATGAGGCGAACGACCCGGCGAGCATCCATCGGAAGTCTCGGTAGTTCAGGGAGGCCAGCATGGGGAAGCGTGGGGATACGGATAGAGACGGAGATTCGCCCGCCGGAGCGGTCGCCGGCGGATCGTGGGGAGTGAGTGTACGCTGGTCCAAATTGCGCCCCTTAGGCAACGCCGGAGCACCGTGTTCAATCAGGGTACAGGCGTGAACTGTCGGGTGATAGTACCTGTCGGGCGGCGTTGGATGCGAATGTACTCAATGTCAACTGACAGAGACGCGGAGCCAAGCGATTCCGTCAACGTGTTCGAAGTGGCGGTCGGCTGAAACGAGGTCTGCGCCTGTTTCCATGACGTGGGCCGCAATCCAAATGTCGTTCGTTGGAATGGGACGGCCTTTGGCTCTTAGGGAGTAGGCATTGGAATCCAGGAGAACCCTCATTTCCAGACCGACTCGTCAATGGTCTCGAAGAATTCAAGAGCTTTATCGAAACTCTCTGCCTCCTCACGGCTCCATACGCCGAAGAAGTCGTCCAGGGAATGGCCTACCACGTTCGGATTCCCATTGCTATCGGTTAGGCCGGCGCCTTTCCGCATCAGCCTCAGGGCCGCTTGGCTCAGCGAGATCCCTTCGCTATCCGCCAGGCGGCGCAGGCTGGCGCTCAGCTCGTCGTCGAATCCTCTGACGGTGAGTTGGTTCATGTCGCGTCACCCCCTACGAGTCACAACTTGAGTCATTACGAGTCAGTCTAGCGGTCTCCTTAGCATAGGGCAAGATGGCTGACAGGATGTAGTAGTATGGTTGTGAATCGGACCACAAGGCAAGGATGCTAAGGAGTCGGGGCTGTTGCAATCGCGGCTTTGGACGCTCGATTTCGTACTGAACCTGCTGGTGGCGCACTGTCTGTTCGTGACTTACACGGCCATGTACACGATAATTCCGCTCTACGTGGAGGAGCTCGGCGGGGACGAGGTACAGCTTGGCATCGTTGTCGGCTCGTTCGGGATCGTGGGGCTGCTGGCTAGGCCGTTTGCGGGAAGGTGGGTTTACAGCGTGGGGGCGAAGCAGATCGCGGCTGCGGGAAGCGCGTTCTTCGGGCTGTCCACGCTGCTTCACATCGCGGCTTTCGACGTGTGGCTCATCGTGCCCGCCCGGGTGATGCAGGGCGTCGGAATGGCGATGGTTCCGGTGGCGACGGCCTCGATAGTGGCCAACCTGGCCCCGGAGCGCCGGCGGGCGGAAGCGATGTCTTACATGGGCAACTCGATCGGGGCGGCCGGCTTGTACGCTCCGGTGGCGGCTTTCTGGCTGCTGAAGGCTTACGGTTTCGAGGCGGCCTTCGCCTGCGCGTCGGGGGCGGTTCTGCTGGGGTCGGCCATCGCGCTGTGCCTCTCGGCGGCGCGGACGAATCTTCCGGTGACGACGAAATCATCGGGCAAGCTGCCGCTGATCAGCCGTGGCGCGCTGTTCCCCACGATGATCTTCCTGACATATACGATCACCACGGCTCCGGTCAGCGCCTTCTTGCCTCAGATTGCCGAGAGCCGGGAACTCGGCAATCCCGGCTTGTTCTTCACCATGCACGCGATAATGTCCATGGCCGCGATGGCGGTCTCAGGGCCGGTCTCGGACAGGATTGGACGGGGAGCCGTGATCGTACCGGGGCTGCTGGTCGTCGCATCGAGCATGTTCATCCTGACCACGGCGCAGGAGCGGTGGCTGTTCCTGGCGGCAGGGGCGCTTAGCGGGATGGGATTCGGAATGATTCAGGCGGCTATGCAGGCGTTGACTGTGGGGCGCGTGCCGGCTAGGGAGCGGAGTTCGGCGCTGGCGACGCTCCAGTCGGCTTGGGACCTGGGCGGATCGGGCGGGGCGTTCGCCTTTGGGCCTCTGGCGTCGGTGACCGGGGCCGCGGCGACGTTCGCTATCGCGGGAGCGGGAGCGGCGCTGGGCGCCGTCGGCTTCGTGGTGGGCAACACGAGGTCTTCACGGAAGGCGGTCAGCGGGGCGTGAGACGGTCGTCGGAATCCATGAGGGCTACCTGACGCCCAGGTGGCGCGCTCCGACGGGATACAATCTCGCTAAACTCGGGGATGGCTTGGACGGCTCTCCAAATCGCTCTCGCGACCTTGTCCGGGGGTGCGGCGCCGTTGATCACGGTCCACCTATCGGGTTCGGCGCGGGCTAGTTCCAAGTAGCCTCTCCTGACCCGTTTGTGAAATCTCAGAGGCTCATCTTCGAACCGCCGGGATCTTTCGTCATCGATCCGTCGGGGGGCATGGCCTTCGAACAGCCCGGCCTGGAGCGATCCGACGCGATTGAGTCCCTGGACGGGCAGACAGTCGAGCAGAAATGTCTTGTGGGGCATGATGCCGCCGGTGGCGAGCCTGTTGACCGCCTGGACGAGGTCGAGATCCACTTGGCGACCGTAGCCCTGGTAGGCGGTGGTGGAGTCAACGTACCTGTCGGCGACGATGACAAGGTCGGGGGCCTGGAACTGCTTGGCGAGAACTTTGGCGACGAGTTCGGCGCGGGAGGCGGAGAAGAGGAACAGTTCGGCGGTCGGGGATATGGTCTCGCGTCCCCAGGGCCTGCCCTTGATGAGGTCGCGGATGTGAAAGCCGAGGTTCGTCGATCCGGGTTCGTGAAACAGGACGGCGGGGACGCCGGATCGGTCGAGCGTATCCACCAGGCGCTGGGCTTGGGTGCTCTTGCCGGAGCCTTCTCCGCCTTCGAATGATATGAATAAGGCCATGGGGGTTCCCGTTATCGGTGGTAGAAGACGACGCTTCGTCTCGGCTCTTTGCCGACGCTGTGGGACGTGAGGCCGTTCTGCTCGGCGATTTCGTGCTGGACGTGCCTGACGTAAGCTCCCTGCGGGCTGAGTTGGACCCTGTCCTCGCCGTCTTGGATGCGGGCGGCGGCGTCTTCGGCCTCCCTCATGGCGGTGTCCAGCGCATCGTCGTGGCGTCCGTGCCGCTTGTCGCGGGTGATGGCGCGGATGAACTGCTCGATCTGCGGCGTGGTGTTGCGTCTGAGAACGTAAACGGGCTTGCCCTTCTGCTCGGCGGCCTGCAGAGCGCCGGTCTTGCGCCGGTAGTAGTTTCTGGTGGTCAACAGAAGGTCCGCGCTGGCGATGTTGTCCACGACCTCGACGGGCGATCTTGCCTCTCTGGCGGCCTGCTGGAGTTTACCCTTGTTGACGCCGTAGGGCATTATGTGGGTGACGTGAACGGCGGGCTTTTCTCTTTCTTCGTTCTCAGCGAGATTGTCTCGCCAGTCACCGTTGGCGGCGAACGGCATTTGTGAGTTGGCGCCGTTGGCCTGTCGGAGAGCGGGCGGCCTGGAGCGCGCGACTGAGCCGTCGGCCTCGACCGTGCGGCGTTCAGGGGATATCGGGTATCCCCTGAGCATCCTGTCGACGGTATCGGCAACGTCGGGGTGAACTACGACCTCGGTCCAACTCTGAATCTCGACCAGGATGTCGAAGGTCGGGGGGGCGCGGCGCTCAAGCACGGTCTTTTGGGTGCGGCGTCGGCGGGCCTCGATGTCGCCCAGGGTAACTGACTGGATGCCGCCGACGAGGTCGGAAAGGGTCGGGTTCATTATGAGGTTGTCGAGTGTGTTGCCATGGGCGGTGGCGACAAGCTGGACTCCGCGCTCGGCGATGGTCCGGGCGGCGTTGGCGTCTAGCTCGATGCCGATCTCGTCGATGATGATGACCTCGGGCATGTGGTTTTCGACGGCCTCGATCATGACGTTGTGCTGGAAGTCGGGGGACCTGACCTGCATACGGCGCGCGCGTCCGATGGCGGGATGCGGTATGTCGCCGTCGCCCGCGATCTCGTTGGAGGTGTCCACGACGATCACGCGCCTGTTGGCATCGTCGGCGAGGACGCGGGCGACCTCGCGGAGCATGGTCGTCTTGCCGACGCCGGGCTTTCCGAGCAGAAGGACGCTCTTACCGGTGATGATGAGGTCTTCGATTACGCGGATCGTTCCGTAAACGGCGCGTCCGACTCTGAGAGTGAGTCCGATGACCTTGCCGGCGCGGTTGCGTATGGCGGAGACGCGGTGCAGCGTCCGCTCGATTCCGGCGCGGTTGTCCTCTCCGAAGCTGCCGATTCGGTCTATGGTGTACTGAATGTCGTCCTCTGAGACTTCGGACGAGTCGAGCATGACGCTCGCGTCCCTGAACCGCGCTTCCGGCTCGCGCCCAAAGTCGAGCACGACCTCCAGAAGTTGGTCGAGGTCCTCCCTGTCTCTCAGCGGATGCTGAATGTGAGGGGGGAGCTTGTCTATAAGGACTTCCAGATCGAGGTCTATGTTTTGCTCCAATCCTCTCAATCTCTCGGCAGTTTTGGCGTGTTATAGCTTATCAGCATGGGCGGCGTTGTTCCAGCGGTTGGGGGCGCCCACAAGGGACGCCCCTACGGGTATTCGGCGATTCGATGGTGGATTTCGGTTTGGGGCAAAGATTCACTCGGCGGCGACTAGGGACGATCGGGACGGCACGCGCTCGCGCACCATTCGGGCGGTGGAGTTGACAAGCGCGGCGAAGTCTCCGGCTGCGCGGAAGCCGCGGTCTTCGAGGGCGCGGCCCAGCGCTGGGACGTATTCAGGGGCCATGACAAAGACGGTCTTGGCGCGGCTGAGGCTCTTAAGTCCGGCGTCCACGAGGTCGGGGGTGAGCGCGACGTAGTCGGGGTGGACGGACAGGTCTAGGATGCCGACGCCGAAGTTGACAGTGGTCTCCAGCAGTCCGGAGACGGAGCCGTCGATCTCGAAGACGCGCCGCCATCGGCGGCCGGGGCAGCGTTCGCGGGACGACCGCCACTGGTCGAGCGTCATTCCCACTAGCTGCCTGACCCGCACGGGGGTCGCGGCGTTGTAGATCCTGAACAGGTCGTGGTCGTCTTCGTCGCGGTGAGTCCTCAGCTTGGAGTCGACGTCCAACAGTCCGCGTCCGACCCGCGAGGGGTAGGGACGTCCGCTGTACAGTGTCTCTCGGCAGCCGGGAAAGAAGCCGGCGCGGCGGGCCGCCGACAGGACGTCGCTCTCGGCCGGCACTCGGAGGAACACACGCTCGGCGCCGTGAGAGGCGGACGCTCGCGTGGCGGCCTCGAGGAGGTCCTGAATCGACACATCAAGGTCGGCGTCGGCGAACAGGTGGGACAATTCCCAACTCGCGCCGCCCGACCTGGGCCTGACGGACGCCAATCCGAGCGTCCGTCTTCCGTCGGTCCAGACCCATGCGCTGTCGCGGAAGCGCGGCCACACGTGCCGCCTGGACAGGGCGAGCAGCGAGACGCGGAACGACTGGGAGCGCCCGAGTTCGGACAGGGAGAAGGCGAGGTTGGTCATGTCTCCTCTGCCCATCGTGGCGCACATGACCACGTCCAGCGGCTGGAGTGGTCGGACGTTGGGGCTGGCGTTCGATCCGCGGTTCGTGTTTCTACCTCCCCGGCCCGGCATCGCGCGGGCATGTATCACTTAAATATAGTATAACAGGGAGGGCAGTTGATACCGATGGGCGGGTCTTACGTCTGTGTCAATTTGGTAGGCGGGATGCTACTCCCTACTTCTGGATTCCGGCCTTCGCCGGAATCACCATGGCCTTGTCAGGCCACATAAGAGGGATGAAAATGGCGTGGCCCAGCCCCGGGCCTCTCTGGATTCCGGCCTTCGCCGGAATCACCATGGCCTTGTCAGGCCACATAAGAGGGATGAAAATGGCGTGGCCCAGCCCCGGGCCTCTCTGGATTCCGGCCTTCGCCGGAATGACGGTTTGGTTGGTGTGGCTGCTATTTTCATGGTAATGACGGTTTGGTTGGTGTGGCTGCTATTTTCATGGTAATGACGGTTGGGGACGGTGTGGCTGCTATTTTCAGAGGAATTGGAAATGTTTCGTCAGGCGTGTTCTTGGATCATTTTGAGGAAGAGGGCGTGCATTCGGATGTCGTCGGTCAGTTCTGGGTGGAAGGCTGTGGCGAGCATGTGGTCTTGGCGGACGGCTACGGGCCTGCCGTCTTCGAGCCTTGCCAGGACGCGGACGCTCTCTCCGACGCTGTTGAAGACGGGGGCGCGAATGAAGACGGCGCGGTACGGCGGGCCTTCGACGCCTTCGACGTCGAGGTCTGTCTCGAAGCTGTCAACCTGGCGTCCGAAGGCGTTGCGGCTGACGTCGGTGTCCATGAGTCCAAGCGGCTCGGGGCGGCGGTCGGTGAGGCGCCCGGCCATGACGATCATTCCGGCGCAGGTGCCCCAGGTGGGCATACGGTCGGATAGGATGCGCTCGCGGAGCTTGTCGCGCATCTCGTAGATGTCTATTAGCTGGACGATGGTTGTGCTCTCGCCGCCGGGGATTATTAGTCCCTCGATCTCGTCAAGCTGTTCCGGCAGACGTATCTCGCGCACGCGGACGCCGAGGCGTTCAAGGACCTTGCGGTGCTCCTCGAAATCGCCCTGAATCGCGAGGACGCCGACCGTGGTCAAGGGCTACCATCCCCTTGTGGCGAGTTGTTCGGATTCGGGCATGGAGCGCACGTCGAGGCCGGCCATGGCGTCTCCGAGGCCCTTTGAGACGTCGGCTATCATGGCCGGGTCTCGGTAGTGGGTGGTTGCCTTGACGATGGCGTCGGCCATGCGGTCGGGGCTCTGCGACTTGAAGATGCCTGAGCCTACGAAGATGCCATCTACGCCAAGCTGCATCATGAGCGCGGCGTCGGCGGGCGTGGAGACGCCGCCGGCCGCGAAGTTGACGACGGGCAGGCGTCCCATCTCGCGGACCTCTTTGACAAGCTCGTAAGGAGCGCGGAGGTCGCGGGCGGTTGCCATGAGTTCGTCTTCGTCCATGTTCCGGATGCGGCGGATCTCGCCGAGCACCCTGCGGGCGTGGCGCACCGCCTCGACGATGTTGCCGGAGCCGGCCTCGCCCTTGGTGCGGATCATCGCGGCGCCTTCGCCGATGCGTCGGAGGGCCTCGCCGAGGTCGCGCGCGCCGCAGACGAAGGGCACTTTGAAGTCGTGCTTGTTGATGTGGTTGTTCTCGTCGGCGGGGGTGAGCACCTCGGACTCGTCAACGTAGTCGACTCCGAGCGCTTCGAGAACCTGCGCTTCGACGAAGTGGCCTATGCGCGCCTTTGCCATGACCGGGATGGTGACGGCGTCGACGATCTCCGACACCTTGGACGGGTCGGACATGCGGGCGACGCCGCCCGCCTTGCGGATGTCGGCGGGCACGCGCTCAAGCGCCATGACCGCGACGGCGCCGGCGTCTTCGGCGATCCTGGCCTGCTCGGAGGTCACCACGTCCATGATGACGCCGCCCTTGAGCATCTGCGCCAGTCCGGCCTTGACTCTCCAAGTGCCGGTCTCGGTCCGCGTCTCGGTTCGGGTCTCGACTACCATCTCGGGCCTCCATTCCAAAGGGAGCGTTGCTGTCTGTGGAGGTATTATACCGCCGTACTCCGACTGTGACAATTGAGAGGCGAGGCCCAGATCCGCCGCCTGACCGCCGGATGCCCGTAGAGCCTGCCCCGTACTCGATACGGGGGGCGGTTCGCAGCATCCGGCGGATGCTTCCAGATTTCCCGGCGTAGCCGTCGGAGATATACCCACAGTCATATAGTTTATTATTTATAGGTGATGCTGTATGCATTTAGTATTAATTATAGCACGCGAACAATTGTGAATATGTTGACTTTCTCCCGAAAGTATTATACGGTGGACTCCCCTAACGATAGAGTTCGGAATGTCGGCTGGGAGGTGCGCCGATGTGGGACGCAATCATGAGAAGCATCTTCGCTCTCGCGATCATCCTCGGTTGCGTTCTGCTGGTCGTTCCACAATTCGCCACGGCGCAGGCGCCATCGGAGCACGCCTCAGAGGATGATGTGAGGCCCACCTACAGTTCGTACGAAGAGTGTATGGACTATGAGTACGACCACGATTACTGCCTGTTCTTCGGCAGCCCCGCAACCGCCACGCCCAGGCCCACGAACACGCCTGTACCTACCGCCACACCCAGGCCCACGAATACGCCCAGGCCCACGGCTGTCCCACCCCCACCCAACCTGTGCGAGGACCCTTACTATCCCTTATGCTATTATCCTACAAACACCCCCACGCCTGTCCCGCCTACGGATACGAATACACCTGTCCCGCCCACGGCCACGAATACGCCTGTCCCGCCCACGGCTACGAACACACCTACACCCACGCCTACGGATACGCCCACGCCCAAACCCGCGCGCTCCGGCACCATCGGCGCAACTAAGACTACCATCGACGTGGGCGAGACGACGGACGTGTGGGTGTTGAGCGTCGTCCCGTCCAACATGGAGATATATATACACGTCAGCGGCCCCCTCACGTCAAATAACTCGTGCCCCAGCGCGGCCTCATTGGAGGAAGGCGCCTCCATCGCGATCAAGGTACCATTCAAGTTCGCCTTCAAAGGCTGCGAGCCGGGTGGGACAGCCACGGCGAGTCTGCATGCGAAAAGTGATAACTTCAAGCTGTCAAGCATTAGCGTCAGGGTGCGATCTCTCACGCCTACACCCACGCCCACTCATACACCCACCGCCACGCCTACACATACGCCCACAGCTACGCCTACACATACACCCACGCCAACGCCTACACATACGCCCACCGCCACATCCACACCGCCCACGGTGGAGCCAGCGCCGGCGCCCAGGCCGACCGGGCTGAGAGTCACAGGATCCACGGACACCAGCGTCGGGCTGAGTTGGAGCTCGAAGGCGGACATTCATGCCTACAAGGTCCAGTACGCCAAGAAAGGCTCCGGCAATTGGTCTCTCGGCGGGTACGTGCATTCGGGAACCTCCCACACGGTAAGGGGCCTCGAATGCGATTCCACCTACGACTTTCGTGTTAGCGCTCGTGGCGACGGCCACCCCTACTTGAGTTACCCATACGGCGACCCTTCGGACACCGTCTCTGCGACCACCAGCGACAACGATTGTTCTGACCCCGACCCCACAGCCACGCCTTACGGCAGCCTCCGCGCAAGTCCGACCGAAGTTGTCGTGGGCGAGACGACTAGCGTGGAGCCGTACAATGTCGTACCGTCCGGCCTGCAGGTCAAGTTGGAGTCAGAACACAGCAACATCCTCAAGAAAGGGAACTCGTGCTCCAGCGGGGCGTCAGCGGAGGAGGGCGCCTCCGGCGCGGCTATCGTCGCGCCAACCCCTGTGACATTCATAGGATGCGATCCGGGTGGGAATGCCACGGTCAAGCTGATGGCGGCCAGCGATAACTTCCAGCTAGCAAGTGTAAACGTCACGGTGGTGACGCCTACGCCTACTCCGTCTCAGCCCCAACCCACGGCCACGCCCAAGCCTTGCCAAGTAAAGTCGTTGGGAGTAGTCTCTGTTCCTGCGGCTGGTGCCCCTACTCCCACTCCTGTTAGCGGTCAATGGGGTAGCAAGAGCTGTCTCTCGCCACATGGCAAATCATACTCCAACTACTACTACTTTGAACTGACAGAGAAGACGTATGTACTCATATCTTTGGAATCAGATACTATTCCCAGGGTGGACACATTCCTAGGATTACGGAAAGCAGATAAGGTTAAACTAAAAGGCAAAATGTACCTCAGTGACAACGACAGCGGCTGGGGTCTGAACTCTCTGATAGGCGCAGCTATGGGACCCGGGAAGTACACCATCCAAGCAACAACAAACAAGATCAAGTTCATTGAGAGTAGTTTCGTTCTAAAGATAGCGGCTCAAGAACCCTTTCCACACTACGGCCATCAGCCTGACTACACCGTGCAGTACGCGATGGGCACCCCCCCAGCGACATGGACCCCCACACCTACACCGACCCCACTCATCGGGCCAATCAATCCTTTCAACACTCCCACGCCTACGCCTCCTCCAGGTCCTGAAATCGTCTTCCCGACTGCAATTCCCATTGCGAGAGAAGCATGGAACAAAGCTGTGGCGACTCCCTGGCCTCATGTGCTTTTCTGTGAAAGCGGAAGTTGCGAAAATAAAAACACCGATGGCAGGACAGTTCTCATTAATGTAGTCAAAGGCAGAAAGTACGGTGGCACCGATAAGCAACCTTACGACCGAGACATCGACAAAGACTGTGGAGGAACCATAGCTTGCGCCAAAGAGTTGTCGCGTAATGAACAACATCTAGAAAGTCTAAAGGCTCTAGTCATTGAAGAACCAGCGTGGTCCCTCGGTGCAGGTGACAATCCGATAAGGTTCATCTGGACTAACGACATTGATGCTCATGATACAGACGCACCGGGCGGCGCGTATTTCAGGTACCTTCCGAGGACTCTCATGCACGAATTCGGCCACGCGGCGGGGTTAGAGCATTTATCCAGTACAGAATACCCCGGTTCCATAATGGGACAGGAAATGGCAACAGCCATTCCTACCATAGATATAAAGTACATGAGGCAGGTCTATCGCAACGAACATGGTTCTAAACCCCACTAGCGCAATAGAGGCAGGAGATGATTCGCGAGCTTTTTTCACGACTCAATCAGCGGAGGTACAAGTACGTTGCCGTCATAGGCATCCTGATGCTATCCGTTACTGCGTTCTACATGTTCTACGCCGGATATGCTTGGATTTTGTTGCATCAAAGCCGGATGCCACCCGGTTATGAGATTCCGGTCGAAACACCTTACTGGGGCCCGTCTAGCCTCGAGGAGAGAATTGTAGCATCTGACGTGATTGCCAGGGTGAAGCTGACCTCGGTGTCCAACATAGGCGAGTCCGCCATAGCCAGAAGTGATAACAGCAGTTACAACGTCGCCGCGCTGGAGTACAGGTTCGAGGTCCTGGAGTACATCAAAGGCAGCGGCGGAAGCGAGCTCGTGGCCATTGCCTATGACCTCAACAAAGGATTCCCAACGAAGGCCGGAGCGAAGATACTGGCCAAACGGCTGCTTGAAGTTCGGGACTCGCAATGGGACGCCCGGGAAGCAATCGTCTTCCTTACGAATAGCTTTGAATTGTTGCCCATCACCCAACAGGCGGGACGTTACTGGTTTGGACCCATAAGCCTGGACGGAGAGTACCAGCTTACGGTAGCCGACGACTACGACAAGGTCTGGCTGCCGGACGCATCGGCAGGCGCATCCGGCGCGGCGGCTGGGGCAGGGGGCGGTGCGCAGCGCTTTCTTATGGGCCAGCCATTCTATTCATCTCCGGCCTCCTCAGCCCTCTGGTCGTCGCAGTCAACGTCGTCTCAGTCAACCCAGTCGTCGGAACCGACGATAACCGTAGCTGAGTTGAAGAGCCTCATCGCCAAGATGGACAAAGAGGTCCAGGCCGGCAATGGCACGGATGAGTACAGGGAGTGCATCCGACTCAAGTACGAATGGGAGAGGCGGGTCAATTTCAATTATGAAATGCTCGACGGCAAGTATTACTACATACGAAATGATCACAACTTTGGGTCCGGGCTCCCGGCGGGCACGGACGTACATACGGTAAAGTGGGCGGCACTTGCCCCACCGACACGACCCAGCGACTGGGGCGAGAGCTTGATCAGGTACGGAGACAGCGCCCTGTTCAGCATCAGGTATCCGGGCATCGTATCCTCGGTGCGTCCGCTTCCGAAGGGGGAGTACAGATACTACGACGGCGCGCGCTGGGAAGAGAAGATCATCTGCGACGCATACCCCGAAATAGAGATGAAGAGGTCTGAGAACTTCGTCCAGGTCACCGCCCCATCCGGCACGCTTCACGAGACCTTCTTCGACCCCGTTGACCTAGGCGGCGGCGCGGTTGGCGCGGACGGCACGAAGGGAGTGCTGAAGCCCGCGGCGTTTCGGTACAACAACGGCACGACCACTATTGAGCGCATAGAGTGGGCGTCGAACGCGGTGGAGATTGAGTTTGATCCGCACACCGACCTGGCGAACCACCACGCGGACTTCATCGCCCTGAACGGGACGGTATCGCTGCGCCTGGACTTCGACGACGCCTCGGCGGTGACTGAGGGCGGAGACACGTCGCTTCAGTGGAGCGGCTGCGCCAAGCCGTGGAAGGACGGCGATCTTCTGATGCTCAGAATCAGCGTCAGCACGACGACCGCCGCGACAAACCCCGCGCCGTGCAAGTCGGCGCCCGTTGCAACCTCTACGCCCATTGCGACATCAACGCCTGTGGCAACATCTACGCCTATCGCAACATCTACGCCCGTAGCGACCTCGACGCCGACGGCAACGCCTATCGCAACATCTACGCCTATCGCGACATCTACACCCATCGCGACTTCCACTCCTATCCCGACTCCGACTCCGGTTCCCTCGCTCAGTGTAACGAACACGGGCGCGGCGACTTGGAGCTACGACATGCCCTCGGACCTCACCTTCACGTACTACGAGGTGCGCTGGATGCCAACGGCGGGCAAGGAGCCGAACGATTGGGAAGGCCGTTCGAGCCACGTCATCTACTCGGCCAGCGTCACGTCGTACCAGATAACGGGCCTGACGGCGGATACCGAGTACAAGGCCAAGCTGTTCATCGGCGCGACGGACGGCGGCGGAGCGACGAAGTACATCAAGTCGGCCACCGTGCTGTTCACCGTCCCCGGTCCGACGCCGACGCCTACTCCCGAGCCGACCCCGACGCCCACGCCTGAGCCGCTTCCGGTTCTAAACGTGACGAACGCCGGCGCGGCGACGTGGAGCTACGACATGCCCTCGGACCTCACCTTCACGTACTACGAGGTGCGCTGGATGCCCACGGCCGGCAAGGCGCCGGACGACTGGGAAGGTCGTTCGAACCACGTCATCTACTCGGACAGAGTCACGTCGTACCAGATACCGGTCCTGACGGAGGGCGTGGAGTACAAGGCCAAGCTGTTCATCAGCGCGACGGACATCGGCGGAGCGACGAAGTACATCAAGTCCGCCACAGCGCTGTTCACGGTCCCGTCGAAGAAATAGCGGGTTATTCACGTCATTTCTCGCTGCGCTCGAAATATGAAGGCTCTGTCTGAAGAAAATCTTGTTCCTCAGCAGAGTTCTTTGACCCTTCACTTCGTTCAGGGTGACAGTCGAAAGACGCTGATGGGAATACGCGAGGCGGAGCGCTCCTCAGAGGATGATGTGAGGGCCACCTATAGTTCATACGATGAATGTATGTTGTTTGAGTACGACCACGATTACTGTCTGATGTTCGGCAGCCCCGCAACCGCCACGCCCAGGCCCACCAACACGCCTAGACCTACCGCCACGCCCAGGCCTACGAACACGCCTAGACCTACCGCCACGCCCAGGCCCACGAACACGCCTGTACCTACCGCCACCCGCACGCCAAGACCCACAGCCACGCCCGACCCCTACTTGTGCTTAGACCCTCTCGATCCCTACCTCTGCTATCATCCTACAAACACGCCCACGCCTGTCCCGCCTACGGCTACGAATACGCCTGTCCCGCCCACGGCTACGAACACACCTACACCAACGCCTACGGATACGCCCACGCCCAAACCCGCGCGCTCCGGCACCATCGGCGCAACTAAGACTACCATCGACGTGGGCGAGACGACGGACGTGTGGGTGTTGAGCGTCGTCCCGTCCAACATGGAGATATATATACACGTCAGCGGCCCCCTCACGTCGAATAACTCGTGCCCCAGCGCGGCCTCATTGGAGGAAGACGCCACTGCCGCGGCCACCGCGCCATTTACGATCACTTTCAGAGGCTGCGAGCCGGGCGGGACAGCCACGGTGAGGTTGCTGGTCCAAAGCGATGACTACGAGTTGGCAAGCGTTAGCATCAGGGTGAATACACCTACGCCGACGCCCACACCGACGCCTACGCCTACACATACACCTACGCCCACGCCCACGCCCTCACCCACGGCCACGCCGGCTCCGGCGCCCAAGCCGACCGGGCTGAGAGTCACAGGATCCACGGACACCAGCGTCGGGCTGAGTTGGAGCTCGAAGGCGGACGTTCATGCCTATAAGGTCCAGTACGCCAAGAAAGGCTCCGGCAATTGGTCTCTCGGCGGGTACGTGCATTCGGGAACCTCCCACACGGTAAGGGGCCTCGAATGCGATTCCACCTACGACTTTCGTGTTAGCGCTCGTGGCGACGGCCACCCCTACTTGAGTTACCCATACGGCGACCCTTCGGACACCGTCTCTGCGACCACCAGCGACAACGATTGTTCTGACCCCGACCCCACAGCCACGCCTTACGGCAGCCTCCGCGCAAGTCCGACCGAAGTTGTCGTGGGCGAGACGACTAGCGTGGAGCCGTACAATGTCGTACCGTCCGGCCTGCAGGTCAAGTTGGAGTCAGAACACAGCAACATCCTCAAGAAAGGGAACTCGTGCTCCAGCGGGGCGTCAGCGGAGGAGGGTGCCTCCGGCGCGGCTATCGTCGCGCCAACCCCTGTGACATTCATAGGATGCGATCCGGGTGGGAATGCCACGGTCAAGCTGATGGCGGCCAGCGATAACTTCCAGCTAGCAAGTGTAAACGTCACGGTGGTGACGCCTACGCCTACTCCGTCTCAGCCCCAACCCACGGCCACGCCCAAGCCTTGCCAAGTAAAGTCGTTAGGAGTAGTCTCCGTTCCTGCGGTCGACGCCCCCACTTCCATCACTACTAGCGGTCAATGGAGTAGCAAGAGCTGTCTCTCACCACATGGCAAATCATACTCCAACTACTACTACTTTGAACTGACAGAAAAGACGTATATACTCATATCTTTGGAATCAGATACAATTCCCAGAGTGGACACATTCCTAGGATTACGGAAAGCAGATAAGGTTAAACTAAAAGGCAAAATGTACCTCTATGATAACGACAGCGGCTGGGGCCTGAACTCTCTGATAGGCGCAGCTATGGGACCCGGGAAGTACACTATTCAGGCAACAACAAACAAGATCAAGTTCATTGAGAGTAGTTTCATTCTAAAGATAACGGCTCAATACCCCATTCCTCACTACGGCCATCAACCCGACTACACCGTGCAGTACACGATGGGCACCCCCGCACCGACGTGGACGCCGGTTCCCACAATTACGCCAACTCCACTTGCCGGGTCAACGAATATTATCAGTTCGGCTACAGCTACACCTATTCCTGGCCCTGAAATTGTCATACCTACGTCGGTTCCAACCGCAGCTACCGCATGGAACAAAGTCGTAGCGACTCCTTGGCCTCACGTACTCTTCTGCGAAAAGGGAGGCTGTGGTAATAGAAACACCGATGGTAGGACAGTCTTGATTAATGTAGTCAAAGGCATACCTAACGATGGCACTTACAGCGTCGGCGACTGCGGAGCATCTGTAGGGTGTGTTAATGGCTTCAAGGATGGTGAGATACACCTAGAAAGCTTGAAGACTATACGCATCGAAGAACCACCGTGGGAGTACGATGGTCTACATAGGGAACACAGTACATATATCTGGACTTTCAACATTCATGACGATGGTGAAAAAACACCGATAGGTTGGACATACAAGTACCTTCCGAGGACCCTCATGCATGAGTTCGGTCACGCGGCTGGATTAAAGGATTTGAGCGGAACAATGTCAATGGTCGCGGGCGACTATATCATGGGTTACCTTGATGATGTGACTGAAATTCCCACAACGGACATCAAGTACATGAAGCAAGTCTATCGTAATGAGCACGGTTCTGAGCCGCACTAGCGTAATGGAGAAGGGGAGATGACTCGCGAGATTCTTTCACGACTCAGCGGATGGAAGTACAAACGCGTTGCCGCAGTCGTCATCGCTATCGTCATCTTGTTGCTATCCGTTGGGACGTTCTACATATACTATGCTGGGTATACCGGGATTCAACTGTGGCAGAGCCGGATGCCACCTGACATGGAGACCGCAAGGAGTTTCGAATCGTATTACGGTCCGACTTCGCTTGAGGAGAGGATCGTGCAAGCTGACGTCATAGCTAGGGTGAAGCTGATTTCGGTGTCAGGCGTGGGCGAGTCCGCTAAACGTGTACTTGGTGGAAACATCGATAGCGTTCCCGCGCTAGAGTACAGGTTCGAGGCACTGGAGTATCTCAAGGGGAGCGGCGGAAGCGAACTCGTGGCTCTCGCCTACGACCCCGTAGGAAGGACACAGACGAAGGACGAAGCGAAGATACGGGCCAAACGGCTACTCGACGTGCGTGACTCACGCTGGGACGACAGGGAAGCAATCATCTTTCTCCAGAAGTCCGACGAGCACTTACTCAGTACCCAGCAGGTGGGTCGTTACTGGTTTCGAGTTATCAGTCTGGACGGTGTACTCCAACTTACGGTGGCTGACATGTACAGCAAGGTCTGGCTGCCGGACGCATCTTCAGGTTCATCTGGCTCAGCGGCTGGGTCGGGAGGTGGCGAGCAGCGCTTTCTCATTGCAGACCCCGCCCATCTTTCCTCAGGCCAGACATATACGTCGTCCTCAGCGACACAGTCCTCGCAGACCACAATAAGCGTGACCGGGTTGAAGAGCATTATCACCAAGGTAGACAAGGAACTTCAAGCCGGTGGCGGCACGGCGGAGTATAGGGAGTGTCTCCGACTCAAGTACGAATGGGAAAGGGAAGTCAAGGTCAGATATGATAGGCTCGGCGGCAAGTATTACTACAAACGCAATGACCACAACTTTGGCTCGGGCCTTCCCGTTGGGACGGACGTACATACCGTGAAGTCAGCGGGTCTTGATCTCCCGGCGACATCACCCAGCAACTATGGCGAGACTCTGATAAGGTACGGAGACAGCGACCTGTTCAGTATCAGGTACCCTGGCATCGTATCATCTGTGCGTCCACTCCCCAAGGGAGAGTACAGGTACTACGACGGCGCACGCCCGAAAGGATACATGATCTGCAACGCGTACCCTGAAATAGAGATGAAAAGGTCTGAGAACTTCGTCCACGTCACCGCCCCCACCGGCGCTCTTCACGAAGCGTTCTTCGACCCCGTTGACCTCGGCGGCGGCGCGGTTGGCGCGGACGGCTCGAAGGGAGTGCTGAAGCCCGCGGCGTTCCGGCACGGCAACGGCACCACCACTATTGAGCGCATCGAGTGGGCGTCGAACGCGGTAGAGATGGAGTTGGACCCGCACACCACCCTGGCGAACCACCACGCGGACTTCATCGCCCTGAACGGTACGGTATCGCTGCGCCTGGACTTCGACGATGCCTCGGCGGTGACTGAGGGCGGAGACACGTCGCTTCAGTGGAGCGGCTGTGCCAAGCCGTGGAAGGACGGCGACCTTCTGATGCTCAGAATCAGCATCAGCACGACGACCGCCGCTACGAACCCTGCCCCGTGCAAGTCGGCGCCTGTGGCAACATCTACGCCTATCGCAACCTCTACGCCCGTAGCGACCTCGACGCCGACTGCAACGCCTATCGCAACATCTACGCCTATCGCGACTTCCACCCCTACGCCAACGCCTATCGCAACCTCCACGCCCACCGCGACTCCGACTCCGGTTCCCTCGCTCAGTGTAACGAGCGCGGGCGCGGCGACTTGGAGCTACGACATGCCCTCGGACCTCACTTTCACCTACTACGAGGTGCGCTGGATGCCAACGGCGGGCAAGCAACCGGACGACTGGGAAGGCCGTTCGAGCCACGTCATCTACTCGGACAGCGTCACGTCGTACCAGATAACCGGCCTGACGGCGGACGTCGAGTACAAGGCCAAGCTGTTCATCGGCGCGACGGACGGCGGCGGAGCGACAAAGTACATCAAGTCGGCCAACGTGGTCTTCACCGTCCCCGGCCCGACGCCGACGCCCACGCCCGAGCCGACCGCGACTCCCACGCCTGAGCCCCTTCCCGTTCTGAACGTGACGAGCGCGGGCGCGGCGACTTGGAGATACGACCTGCCCTCGGACCTCACCTTCACGTACTACGAGGTGCGCTGGATGCCCACTGCCGGCAAGGCGCCGGACGACTGGGAGGGTCGTTCGAACCACGTCATCTACTCGGACAGAGTCACGTCGTACCAGGTACCGGTCCTGACGGAGGGCGTGGAGTACAAGGCCAAGCTGTTCATCGCCGCAAGAGACAGCAAGGGAGCGACGAAGTACATCAAGTCTGCCACGGTGGTGTTCACCGTCCCGTCGAAGAAATAGCGGGTCCCTGTCGGTTGTTCATGAGCAGAGATTTTCGTTCAGGGTGACAATCGAAAGACGCTGATGGGAATACGCGAGGCGCTTGACCCGCGCTGGGAAATATAGTATCTTCGCAACATAGGATGTATGTTTGTCTCGGTTATGAGCTGTGGGGTGTGGTGATGTCGGACAAACCATGAGAGTAATAGCCGCTCTCGCGCGATCTCGGTGAGCGTTGTGCTGGTCGTTCCACAATTCGCCACGGCGCAGGCGCCATCGGAGCACGCCTCAGAGGATGATGTGAGGCCCACCTACAGTTCGTACGAAGAGTGTATGGACTATGAGTACGACCACGATTACTGCCTGTTCTTCGGCAGCCCCGCAACCGCCACGCCCAGGCCCACGAACACGCCTGTACCTACCGCCACGCCCAGGCCCACGAATACGCCTGTCCCACCCACGGCTGTCCCACCCCCATTCAACCCGTGCTACGACCCTGACTACTACCACCTGTGCTTTCCAACGGCCACGAACACGCCTGTACCGCCCACGGCTACGAATACGCCCGTCCCGCCCACGGCCACGAATACGCCTGTCCCGCCCACGGCTACGAACACACCTACACCCACGCCTACGGATACGCCCACGCCCGCGCCCAAGCGCTCCGGCTCCATCGGCGCAACTAAAACTACCATAGATGTGGGCGAGACAACGGATGTGTGGGCGTTGAATTCCACCCCGTACAATCTCCAGCTGAAGCTACGCTATGGCGGTCCTCTGGCCGTGAAGGGTTACTCATGCAGCGCATCCGGAACGGATGATACGACCGCCGCGGCAACCGCGCCATTCAAAAGTACGTTCATAGGCTGCGAGCCGGGCGGGACAGCCACAGTCAAGTTGCTGGCGAGCGGAGACGACTTCGAGTTGGCAAGAGTCAGCATCAGGGTGAATACGCCGACGCCGACGCCGACACCCACACCCACCAACACGCCTACGCCCCCCGGCTCGGGCAGCCTCAGCGCAAATCCAACAACCATCGAGGTGGGCGATACGACCACCGTGACGGCGTACAACATCGTCCCGCCCAGCATGTATGTCCAACTAGTGTACAGCACTCTCCTCTCGCCAAGTAACGCGTGCCCCACCGGAGCCTCAGCAGAGGAAGACGCCACTGCCGCGGCCATCGCGCCATACCCGGTCACTTTCATAGGATGCAAGACGGGCCAAGCCACGGTGAGGCTGCTGACGGTCATCGGCAACTTCGAGTTGGCAAGAGTTACCATCACAGTGATACCTCCTCGCCCGCCCGACCCCACAGCCACGCCTTACGGCAGCCTCAGCGCAAATCCATCAACCATCGTCGTGGGCGATACAACCAGCGTGCGACCGTCCAATGTCGTCCCACCTGGCCTGCCGGTCAAGGTGGAGGCAGAGACTGGTCACCCACTTAAGAAAGGGAGCTCGTGCTCCAGTGGCTCGTCAGCGGAGGAGGGCGCCTCCCGCGCGGCCATCGTCGCGCCAACCCCTGTGACATTCATAGGATGCGATCCGGGTGGGAATGCCACGGTCAAGCTGATGGCGGCCAGCGATAACTTCCAGCTAGCAAGTGTAAACGTCACGGTGGTGACGCCTACGCCTACTCCGTCTCAGCCCCAGCCCACGGCGACCCCGACCTGCACTCTGAACAGGCTGGGAACACTTAGCCACTTTAAGTCCGTTCCTCACAGGTCCTATAATTGGACCGACAATTGCAAGTCCTCAGGTAGCCCTTCCGTACTTGCACGTTTCATTGAGTTCATACTAAGTGAGGAATCACACGTCACCATAGACATACTCTCTAGCACAGTAGATACATACCTGATTCTGACGGATAGCGAAGGCAAGATTAAGGCACTTGACGATAACGGTTATCCAGATAACGACGGGACCGACTCTCGTATAGTCCGGGTACTCCCAGAAGGTACATACGAGATTGAGGCTACGAGAAATGACGTGAACAAGACAGGTTTTTTCACTCTCTACATGCAGATTGAAGAGCCGATTCCTCACAGAGGACATCAGGCAGACTACACCGTGCAGTACGAGATAGGCAGCATTCCAACTTGGACACCGGTTCCCACACTTACGCCGACGTCATCCAGCGAGTCGACCAGTTCCAGCTACAAACCAGTGTCCACACCTCGCCCCGGCTTTGCAATTATCTTCCGCGCAGCTATTTACTTTGCGAAACAAGCGTGGAATACAGCCGTAGCAACTTCCTGGCCTCATGTGCTTTTCTGTGAGAAAGGAGACTCAGAATGCGACGACGCGAATACTGATAAGAATACGGTCCCGATAAACGTAGTCAGTGGTGAAACCAATGGTGAAGGAAATACAGGTGAGCCTGACGGTAATATCAATAATGATTGTGGATGGACAGTAGCATGCATTAAATTTGTCAGTTCATTCTTTTCTCGAGATGATAAATATCATCTCGAAGATTTAAAAGGGATTGTCATAGAAGAACCGGCATGGGCATACATATTTGATAATAAGAAAACACCATTAATAAATGAATCGGAACATATTAAATACATTTGGACTAACATTCATCCAGGTACGACACGCGGAACAAAACCAACTGGACGCACTACTAACAAGGGCTGGAAAGTACATCTCAAATATCTGCCTGGGACTATTATGCACGAATTGGGCCACGCGGCCGGTTTGATTGATATACGTGGAATACATTTTGATTATTATTTGATGGGATCACTAAGGCCAATTGCTGTACCACAGAATGACATTGACTATTTGAAGCAAGTGTACCGCAACGATCACGGCTCAGAGCCACACAAATAACCCTATGGGAGTCATATCATAGTGAGAAAAGTACGTACAATTCTCCAACGGCACGTTTACATATACATAGGTGCGCTACTGGTTGTAGCCTTGATGACTTGGATCATATTATACAACGGATTTCTAACCAATATAGGAACCGCTATACAATCACAATTTGAAGAAGTAGAAGTGATTGTACACGATGACATTCCACAATTTGGACCCTTATCGCTGGAAGAAGGAATTGTGGGGTCGAACATTATAGCAAGAGTTAGATTACTTTTGATCTCCCCCATAATGGAACGCCGTGATGAAAATGGGGATGGGAAAAACATGACATATGTTGGCGCGCTAGAGCATAGATTTAAAGTACTGGAATATCTTAAAGGGAGCGGCGGCAGTGAAGTCGTTGCTATTATCTATGACGCGGAGCATAACTATCAAAGTAAGTCGGACGCTGTCGCGGTGGCCAAGAAACTTAATGAGAATCGAGATGCACGGTGGGATGATAGAGAGGCCATTGTGTTTTTGGTGGATAATCACCCCAACTTACCAAGTACTCAACAATCGGACCGATATTGGTTTGGCATTGTGGTCGCTGGCGAACACCGTTATACGATAAGCAGTGGATATAGTCGGGATTGGTTGCCGGCTGTGTCAACATCAACTGTGAACAAGACCTCCCAAGCAAGCGTTTCTACGGGAGATGACCCTAGGTTCCTGACGTATGCTCACCCCGAGAGTAATACGGGGATGGCAGCAGCGTCGGTAGTATCGGACGTGGCTAGTCAAGGTCATACGATAACGCTATCTGAGTTGAAAAAATTGATCGCGGATATTGAGGAGGAGGTCAGTGCAGGAGACGGTTCAAAAGAGTACCGATATTGTGTCTTCAGTAAATATGAGTGGGAGAGGAGGGTTAGCAATGGGGATGGATATTTCTATATGCGATATGACGGTGAGTTGGGTTCAGGTCTTTCTGCTGACAGGAAGGTGTATGAAGATCAACTGACTGCTTTCCGAGAGTCTTATACGGGTGGGGTTGATAATCCCAACGCTATAGACTTCTGGCTTGAGGGTAGGGACAAGGATCTATTCAGTGTCGATTGGCCGGGCACAGTCCACACAAGGCGGCCGCTTCCTTCAGGTGAATATAAGTACTACTACAATGATCGCGAGGAGAAATACGTCATCTGCAACGCGTATCCCCCTAAAGAGCTAAGGGATAAGCGCGAGCACTTCATTCGCGTGACGGCCCCATCCGGCGTTCTTCACGAGACCTTCTTCGACCCCGTTGACCTAGGCGGCGGCGCGGTTGGCGCGGACGGCTCGAAGGGAGTGCTGAAGCCCGCCGCGTTCCGGTACAACAACGGCACGACCACTATTGAGCGCATAGAGTGGCAGTCGAACGCGGTAGAGATGGAGTTGGATCCGCACACGGGACTGGCGAACCACCACGCGGACTTCATCGCCCTGAACGGGACGGTATCGCTGCGCCTGGACTTCGACGATGCCTCGGCGGTGACTGAGGGCGGAGACACATCGCTTCAGTGGAGCGGCTGCGCCAAGCCGTGGAAGGACGGCGACCTTCTGATGCTCCGCATCAGCGTCAGCACGACGACCGCCGCTACGAACCCTGCCCCGTGCAAGTCGGCGCCCGTGGCAACCTCAACGCCTGTGGCGACATCTACACCCGTTGCGTTGCAACCTCCACGCCGACGGCAACGCCTATCGCGACCTCCACGCCGACGGCAACGCCTATCGCGACTTCCACGCCCACCGCGACTCCGACGCCGGTTCCCTCGCTCAGTGTATCGAACACGGGCGCGGCGACCTGGAGCTACGACATGCCCTCTGACCTCACCTTCACCTACTACGAGGTGCGATGGATGCCAACGGCGGGCAAGGAACCGAACGATTGGGAAGGCCGTTCGAGCCACGTCATCTACTCGGCCAGCGTCACGTCGTACCAGATAACGGGCCTGACGGCGGACACCGAGTACAAGGCCAAGCTGTTCATCAGCGTAACGGACGGCGGCGGGGCGACGAAGTACATCAAGTCGGCCACCGTGCTGTTCACCGTCCCCGGTCCGACGCCGACGCCCACTCCCGAGCCGACCCCGACGCCTACTCCTGAGCCGCTTCCGGTTCTAAACGTGACGAGCGCCGGCGCGGCGACGTGGAGCTACGACATGCCCTCGGACCTCACCTTCACGTACTACGAGGTGCGCTGGATGCCCACGGCCGGCAAGGCGCCGGACGACTGGGAAGGTCGTTCGAACCACGTCATCTACTCGGACAGAGTCACGTCGTACCAGATACCGGTCCTGACGGAGGGCGTGGAGTACAAGGCCAAGCTGTTCATCAGCGCGACGGACATCGGCGGAGCGACGAAGTACATCAAGTCCGCCACGGTGGTGTTCACGGTCCCGTCGAAGAAATAGCGGGTCCCTGTCGGTTGTTCATGAGCAGAGATTTTCGTTCAGGGTGACAATCGAAAGACGCTGATGGGAATACGCGAGGCGCTTGACCCGCGCTGGGAAATATAGTATCTTCGCAACATAGGATGTATGTTTGTCTCGGTTATGAGCTGTGGGGTGTGGTGATGTCGGACAAACCATGAGAGTAATAGCCGCTCTCGCGCGATCTCGGTGAGCGTTGTGCTGGTCGTTCCACAGTTCGCCACGGCGCAGACGCCATCGGAGGACGCCTCAGAGGATGATGTGAGGGCCACCTATGGTTCATACGATGAATGTATGTTGTTTGAGTACGACCACGATTACTGTCTGATGTTCGGCAGCCCCGCAACCGCCACGCCCAGGCCTACGAACACGCCTAGACCTACCGCCACGCCCAGGCCCACGAACACGCCTAGACCTACCGCCACCCGCACGCCAAGACCCACAGCCACGCCCGACCCCTACTTGTGCTTAGACCCTCTCGATCCCTACCTCTGCTATCATCCTACAAACACGCCCACGCCTGTCCCGCCCACGGCCACGAATACGCCTGTCCCGCCCACGGCTACGAACACACCTACACCCACGCCTACGGATACGCCCACGCCCAAACCCGCGCGCTCCGGCACCATCGGCGCAACTAAGACTACCATCGACGTGGGCGAGACGACGGACGTGTGGGTGTTGAGCGTCGTCCCGTCCAACATGGAGATATATATACACGTCAGCGGCCCCCTCACGTCAAATAACTCGTGCCCCAGCGCGGCCTCACTGGAGGAAGGCGCCTCCATCGCGATCAAGGTACCATTCAAGTTCGCCTTCAAAGGCTGCGAGCCGGGTGGGACAGCTACGTTGAGTCTGCATGCGAAAAGCGATGGCTTCAAACTGTCGGGCATTAGCATCAGGGTGCGATCTCTCACGCCTACACCCACGCCCACACATACACCCACAGCTACGCCTACACATACGCCCACAGCTACGCCTACACATACACCCACGCCAACGCCTACACATACGCCTACCGCCACATCCACACCGCCCACGGTGGAGCCAGCGCCGGCGCCCAGGCCGACCGGGCTGAGAGTCACAGGCTCCACGGACACCAGCGTCAGACTGCGTTGGAGCTCGAAGGCAGACGTTCATGCCTACAAGGTCCAGTACGCCAACAGCGGCTCCGGCAATTGGTTTCTCGGCGGGTACGTGCATTCGGGAACCTCCCACACGGTAAGGGGCCTCAAGTGCGATTCCACCTACGACTTTCGTGTTAGCGCTCGTGGCGACGGCCACCCCTACTTGAGTTACCCATACGGCGACCCTTCAGACACCGTCTCTGCGACCACCAGCGACAACGACTGTGACCCCGACCCCACGGCCACGCCTTACGGCAGCCTCAGCGCAAGTCCGTCCAAAATTGTCGTGGGCGAGACGACTAGCGTGCGGGCGTCCAACGTCGTGCCGCCCAGCCTGCCGGTCAAGCTAAGCTACAGTAGCCCCCTCACGGAAAATGCCTCGTGCCCCAGCGGGGTCTCAGCGGAGGAAGTTACCCCTGCCGCGGTCACCACGCCACTCACCGCGCCATTCACCGACACCTTCAGAGGCTGCGATCCGGGCGGTACAGCCACGGTGAAGTTGCTGGTGGACAGAGACGACTTCCAGCTAGCAAGTGTAAACGTCACGGTGGTGACGCCTACCCCGACGCCCACGCCTGATACGCCGGTTCAGCCCACACCCACCCCACCGACCGTCAAAATCTCCAAGGTCTTTCCTGGCACGGACAGCGTTGTAGTCGTGCTCGAATGGAGTACGACGCAGCTAGACAGCCTATCGGAGGTGAAGGTGAGTTGGGACAAGACTTCCGGACTAAAATGCAGAATACCAGGGGTTTCATGTCCCGGTTCTGCCACGTTTACCAACCCCTCATCCCAGACGGTCTTCCATGTCCAGCGCAAAGATGGTGGCGGAGAGGCATTCGTCAAGGACTCTGACTACACCAAGTTCGAGGTGAAAGCGAAAGGCACGCATCGCAACCATAGCTTCAACGTCAAAGGCTCATTCCAGGACGATAACGGTAACGACAAGTCTGTTACTACCTCCCTGCCGATGCCGGAACCGAAGGTCGTGAAATGGGATGGAAAAGATGATGATAAGAAGCTCGCAGACGTTGAGTGGGCAGTATTCAACTACACTACGGTCAAGCTTGGGCTGGATGATTCGGTAGTGACCAGTTCTACGTACCAACACCATCGGGTTGCCGTCGAGGCGCCTCCAGGCACCGGCCTGCAGGTCAAGGCCGACGATACCGAGAGTTGTTACTATGGTTATACCAATGTGACGACTAGGTCCGGGTGGGAAGAATTAGGTGACGATCTCTATCTCGTGCGCTGCTTCCTCGGAGACGGTAACGCAGACCTTACATTCAAGGCGGGACTAGACTATGGCGGCAAAGTATATGAGTTAGGCGAATATGCCAGAATCAAGAACGTGAAGCAGTCGTTTCGTCAGAAGGACGATCTCCTGAACTTCTATGTGCGTGGAACTCGCATTGACTCCAATGGAATAGTAAGCATCGAGGCTATGGGGGATGATGGCTTGTTTCCTGACGAGCCTGGACGGAATGTGCCTCCTCCCTTGCTCAAATGGTTCACATATTTCGCAGGGGCGAAGGCTTGGGATGGCGCGGGCGCCGATATCGACATCGATAGAGCGAATAGTGCATCATCTGCTGACGTCCTAATCGTGGGATACTGGGATCCCGGTAAGGGTGAGGTGGATCTCTGTGGGGGGACCGTCGCCTGTGTCAAGGAGGGCAAGATGCACATCGAAGAACGGCCGCGCTGGAATGAAAATGAAGAACCGAAGGATTGGACCAGCGATTTCGTAGAATGGTTTAACGATGCTCCCAATCTCAGCTATCTGCCCGCGGTATTGATGCATGAGTTCGGGCACCCCCTTGGCCTTGCCAACAGCAACGACGATGCTTCCATAATGGCCGGCAATAGCCTCGTGACGCCCTGCTACGCGGCGGGGAAGAGGGGTTCTTCGGTGTTTGATGACTGCTCTGAAGACAGCTCAATTTCGATTGAGGAGAGTTTGCGCTGGCTGCTCACTGATAACGACAAGGCAGCCCTGAAGGCCATCTATGGCAACAGTCCTTAGGAGTAGTACGATGACACCCTCTGGCCTTGTCATATGGCGGCTGCCCTACTATCTCTTGGCTCTCGCCCTGTGTATAGCCCTACTCGTATCGACCGCCTGCCAGTTGAACTGCACGAGTGATACCGTGTCCGAGGGTGACGCTGCACCCGAATATCCGGGGGCCAGCGCCGCGCCTCCGCCGTACTACCTGTTTGTCCCACCATCCTTGGAGGAACAAGTCTTCAAGTCGAGTGTCATCGTACGGGCGTCGCTGCTGTCCGCCACCTCGACGACGGAGGACGTCCCCGGCGAAAATGGCGGCGCGACGACCTACCGGCCGGTGCAGGAGTTGCGTTTCAGCGTCCACGAATACCTCCAGGGGAATGGATCCGACAATTTGCTCGTAGTCGTGAGGGGCGATAGGACGTACTCCACAAAGGCTGAGGCGAAGGCGGCCGCGGACAGGTCCGTGTCCGAGCGTACCACCACTTGGGACGGCAGGCAGGCGGCGCTCTTTCTGAAGTCGCTGGATGCTCCCTATACGTCAAGCGGCGCATCCGGCTCCTCCTCAGCCAATGCCCTAGAGTTTCAGACCGGGTACTATGATGATGGAACCGGTTTTGGCTACGCCGTCGATACCGCAAGCCGCGCCTGGCTGCCCGCATCAGACGGTGCGGCGGGGCAGTCCGCAAGCACCGCCAGTTTGTCCTTCATCACCGACGGTACGGCGACGACAACGCCTGTCATCTCACTGGCCGAGTTGAAGTCCGCCATATCGAAGATGGCGTCAACATTGGATGCGGGGAAGGGCATCGAGGGATACGCAGAGTGCGTCAGCAGAAAAATCGGCCATGAGAGGGTTAGGCGCGCGCGTCGCCTAGATGGTGTTCCCTGGGTACCGATGAGACTCTCCGAAACGCTGTCCTCTGGCTCAGCGTCTGGGACTGAGATTTATAGAAGACTCACCACTAGTGGCCTGCCAAACTATCATAATTTCTGGCTGAGCGGCCCGGACAAGGCCCTCTTCCATTCTCCCAATGTTGATGACGACTCCGACTCGTCAAATGGCTATTATCGTACCCTTTCAACAACCCGCCCGCTACCCGCCGGCGCCTATACCGTAAAATTCAATATGCAAAGTGCTTTCTACATTCTCTGCAAGTTTGTACCTGACGATGCCTACATACATTGGATTGTAACGTCGGAAGCCCCATCCGGCGTTGTCCACGAGGCATTCTTCGACCCTGTTGACCTGGGCGGCGGCGCGGTTGGCGCGGACGGCACGAAGGGAGTCCTGAAGCCCGCGGCGTTCCGGCACGGCAACGGCACGACCACGATAGAGCGCATAGAGTGGGCGTCGAACGCGGTAGAGATGGAGTTGAACCCGCACACGGGGTTGGCGAACCACCACGCGGACTTCATCGCTCTGAACGGGACGGTATCGCTGCGCCTGGACTTCGACGATGCCTCGGCGGTGACTGAGGGCGGAGACACGTCGCTTCAGTGGAGCGGCTGCGCCAAGCCGTGGAAGGACGGCGACCTTCTGATGCTCAGAATCAGCGTCAGCACGACGACCGCCGCTACGAACCCTGCCCCGTGCAAGTCGGCGCCCGTGGCAACCTCAACGCCTGTGGCGACATCTACACCCGTTGCAACCTCCACGCCGACGGCAACGCCTATCGCAACCTCCACGCCGACGGCAACGCCTATCGCGACCTCCACGCCGACGGCAACGCCTATCGCGACTTCCACGCCCACCGCGACTCCGACGCCGGTTCCCTCGCTCAGTGTATCGAACACGGGCGCGGCGACCTGGAGCTACGACATGCCCTCTGACCTCACCTTCACCTACTACGAGGTGCGCTGGATGCCAACGGCGGGCAAGCAACCGGACGACTGGGAGGGCCGTTCGAGCCACGTCATCTACTCGGCCAGCGTCACGTCGTACCAGATAACGGGCCTGACGGCGGACACCGAGTACAAGGCCAAGCTGTTCATCAGCGTAACGGACGGCGGCGGGGCGACGAAGTACATCAAGTCGGCCACCGTGCTGTTCACCGTCCCCGGTCCGACGCCGACGCCCACTCCCGAGCCGACCCCGACGCCTACTCCTGAGCCGCTTCCGGTTCTGAACGTGACGAACACGGGCGCGGCGACGTGGAGCTACGACCTGCCCTCGGACCTCACCTTCACGTACTACGAGGTGCGATGGATGCCCACGGCCGGCAAGGCGCCGGACGACTGGGAGGGTCGTTCGAACCACGTCATCTACTCGGACAGAGTCACGTCGTACCAGATACCGGTCCTGACGGAGGGCGTGGAATACAAGGCCAAGCTGTTCATCAGCGCGACGGACATCGGCGGAGCGACGAAGTACATCAAGTCCGCCACAGCGCTGTTCACGGTCCCGTCGAAGAAATAGCGGGTCCCTGTCGGTTGTTCATGAGCAGAGATTTTCGTTCAGGGTGACAATCGAAAGACGCTGATGGGAATACGCGAGGCGCTTGACCCGCGCTGGGAAATATAGTATCTTCGCAACATAGGATGTATGTTTGTCTCGGTTATGAGCTGTGGGGTGTGGTGATGTCGGACAAACCATGAGAGTAATAGCCGCTCTCGCGCGATCTCGGTGAGCGTTGTGCTGGTCGTTCCACAGTTCGCCACGGCGCAGACGCCATCGGAGGACGCCTCAGAGGATGATGTGAGGGCCACCTATGGTTCATACGATGAATGTATGTTGTTTGAGTACGACCACGATTACTGTCTGATGTTCGGCAGCCCCGCAACCGCCACGCCCAGGCCCACCAACACGCCTAGACCTACCGCCACACCCAGGCCCACGAATACGCCCAGGCCCACGGCTGTCCCACCCCCACCCAACCTGTGCGAGGACCCTTACTATCCCTTATGCTATTATCCTACAAACACCCCCACGCCTGTCCCGCCTACGGCTACGAATACACCTGTCCCGCCCACGGCCACGAATACGCCTGTCCCGCCCACGGCTACGAACACACCTACACCCACGCCTACGGATACGCCCACGCCCGCGCCCAAGCGCTCCGGCTCCATCGGCGCAACTAAAACTACCATAGATGTGGGCGAGACAACGGATGTGTGGGCGTTGAATTCCACCCCGTACAATCTCCAGCTGAAGCTACGCTATGGCGGTCCTCTGGCCGTGAAGGGTTACTCATGCAGCGCATCCGGAACGGATGATACGACCGCCGCGGCAACCGCGCCATTCAAAAGTACGTTCATAGGCTGCGAGCCGGGCGGGACAGCCACAGTCAAGTTGCTGGCGAGCGGAGACGACTTCGAGTTGGCAAGAGTCAGCATCAGGGTGAATACGCCGACGCCGACGCCGACACCCACACCCACGCCGACACCCACACCCACCAACACGCCTACGCCCCCCGGCTCGGGCAGCCTCAGCGCAAATCCAACAACCATCGAGGTGGGCGATACGACCACCGTGACGGCGTACAACATCGTCCCGCCCAGCATGTATGTCCAACTAGTGTACAGCACTCTCCTCTCGCCAAGTAACGCGTGCCCCACCGGAGCCTCAGCAGAGGAAGACGCCACTGCCGCGGCCATCGCGCCATACCCGGTCACTTTCATAGGATGCAAGACGGGCCAAGCCACGGTGAGGCTGCTGACGGTCATCGGCAACTTCGAGTTGGCAAGAGTTACCATCACGATTGGAGCGTCGCCAACGCCGCTGCCAAATCCGCCTCCCCCGTCGGGGTTCAGCACAACGACAGTTAGCAAAACCAGCGTCGATTTGACATGGAAGAATACCTCTGGGGCCTCCAAGTACAAGTTGGAGCGCCGCAAGAGAGGTTCCAACACTGTGAATGCTTCCAATTCATGGACGACGGTTGACGATGATATCAAGGACACAAACCATACAGATAGCAACCTTGACTGTGGTGCGGCGTATGAGTTCAGACTCAGGTCATTCGGGGACGGTAAGAAACTCGCCGCACAGTGGGGCTTGGGCGTCATCATTTCGGTCAGGCTTTTCTCCTGTTCTCCACCGTCCCAGCCCCAGCCTACACCTACGCCCACGCTGCCGACCGTCAAAATCTCCACGGTCTTTCCTGGCACGGAGAGCGTCGCGGTCTTGCTCGAATGGAGTACGACGCCTTCCAATTTGAAATCCCTGACGCTTAGCTGGGAACAAAAAGGGGGCTTGTCGTGCCTGCCTCTTGCATGCGATGGTAAAGCTAGTCTAGCCACTAGCTCCCCCAGCGGTCCACACACGGTGACAGTTAAGACCAATAGGGAAAAAGCCTTCGTTCCTAATGCTAGATACTCAGAATTTGAAGTGGAGGCAACCTTTGACGATGACTCCAAAGTTGAGGGATGGTTCAAAGATGATAATGAGAATCACAAATCGATCAAGACACACCAGATGCCCACTCCGAGAGTTACCCACGCCGACGGCGTTCCTCAGCCCACCATACCCTTACTGAAGGACTTCAATGGCAGGTTGATGAACATTTGGACCGTTGACCTCGGCGCTTCGTCCGCGCCGGCAGGTTACGAATTTGCAATAGAGGCGCCGTCCAACACGGGCCTGCAGGTGGTGACCGGCAGCGCTGGCAAATGTTCCTGGACAACCACGACCCCAACTCAGTCGGGGTGGCAGAAGGCGAGCGATGACTTCTACCTCGCGCGCTGTGGACTGGGCGAGAAAGCGAATCTGACGATCAAGGCGAAAGTCGATCATGGCGGTAACCTGTACGATTTTGGGACCTACGGCAGCGTGACCACATCCCTGTCGTGGCATCAGTACGACAATCATGTGTACTACGTTTTCGGCACGATACCGCCTACGACGACGCCCACGCCTACGCCAACCCCCGCGCCGGTTGGAACGGCTACGCCTACACCTACTCCCACACCTACTGGAACGGTTACGCCGACTCCCGCGCCCATCCCAGACTTTGAGACAGTGATCATAGAGGCCGCAGACAAGTGGAATTCACCAGGGACGGGTGCTACGTTCTGCAAGAACGTACCATGCGGCGACGATGGGAAGAGGATCGATATCCATGTCGTGACTCCGGTTCCCACCACTACGGCAACGAACCCGCAGAGCCGCGAACCATGTGGTGATATCAGCGCCCCAGCTTGCGTCCAAGAGGGATTGACATACGGTGATGAGCACATAGGGAACCGAAAGATGTACATCGTGCATCCCCCGCATATCTACGAGAGGGTTGGAAAAGCATTTCAGTACGGAGAATTTAGGTGGACCGACATTCAGAGTGTAGCCAGCAGAGACCCTGATTACCTCTACTTGCCGTCGGCGGCTCTGCACGAGTGGGGTCACGCGGCGGGAGTGGGACACAGCCCGGATGCATGGGACGTGATGTATGGAGAAAATGAAAGTCAGTACTATCTACAGACTAACGACAAGGAAGCCATGAAGGCGATCTACGGCGCGCACTCACACTAGCCGGGAGGAGACGACGATGTTACGAGAGCGGATGACGAGACATCCAATATGGGGATGGGCGACGGCTTTCGCGCTGGCGTTGGTCTCCATGTGTCTCTTCATCGGATGCTCCGACGACCCCCCTCTCGAAGTGCCGCCGGAGACAAGTATTTTTGAGCCGGACTGGGGGTCTGCCGGGATGAGAGAGAGGGTGTTCAATGCCGCTGTGATAGCGCGGGTCAGGCTGAAGGGCGCCACTTCGACGGCGGAACTTCACTATACGAGGGATGACGGCTCTTCGGTTTACAGGGGGATTGTGCGGTTCAGGTTCGAGGCGCTGGAGTACCTGAAGGGTACTGGGGGCAGCGAGCTCGTCGCTGATGCGACCGTGGATATCAAGTCCGAGGTGATACAGGACATCATGGACAAGAACGCCAAGGGGGAGATCATCAAGTGGTACGCTGTAGATAGGGAGAATCCGTACACGACGATGGATCTTGCGCTGAAAGCTGCGCGGAAATGGGAGAAGGACCGCGACACCCGCTGGGACGACCGTGAGGCCCTCGTATTGATGCAGGAGACGCAGCAGCCATCTGCGTCGGCATCGTCCGGCGGGTCGAAGCGGTACTCTATCGGGGCTATATATGATTATGGAATAGATACCACGTATCGAGTGTGGCTGCCGTCCTCGTCGGGCACGGGCGCGCAGGGCATGTCGTCTAGCGAGACGCGCTTCCTGCTGGAGCCACCCGGCGCGGCATCGGCGTCAGGAGCGGCGGCGCAGCCCGCGACCATCTCGGTGTCGGAGATGAAGGCGGAGATAGCGAAGATGGCCAAGTGGCTCAAGGATGGCGAGGGTGTTGAGGGCCATCACAAGTGCGTCAGGGAGTAACTGTTCAGGCCTCGTGAGATCTGAGTCCGCTGGGAGTGCTGTTCAGCGTTGGAGTCTGATCAGGGTTGAGTGGAAAGGAGCAGTTTGCGGGTCTCGAAGAGGGGGTTAAGACCTCTGGCACGCCATGTGCCAAAGAGGGATGCGAGAGCCATTTTGGTGTTGGTGCCCCGTTCAGAGCGAGTGCCGCCGCTGATCTTACGGCTGATCACCAAGTGGCGTAAGCTCCGTTCAGCCGCATTGTTCTCGGATGGCACACTCGGATGGGATACGAAGACGAACAACTCCTTGATGAACCGCTGTATGCGCCGGCAGAGCTTGGCTTGGGGCGCCGACTCGTCTTCCGAGAAGGGGCGGCACAACGACAGCAGTTGCTTCTCCAACATCAACTGGTTGGGAGACACTGACCGTTGGTAACCGGACGCCTGTCGATCTCCGGAGAGCGCGCACGCCCTGGCTCTGTTATAGAGTTGCCGCACCGCTCCGGCCCACCGGATCAGCCCGCGGTCATCGGGGTACAACGCCTTGAGTTCGTCTATGTCCCGCAGCAGATGCACCCAGCAGCGTTGCTTAGGGCCAGGGTAGTGATTATATGCGGCGTAGAAGTCGCTCACCAACACCCCACCGAAGGAATCACCCAACGCCTCGTCTACAACCTCCTTGCCCCGACCACGACGCACAAAGTACCGGTCCGTCGGTGTGCTGAAGGTCCAAACATAGCCGTTGCCCCCGTCCTGCCGCCACCCGGTCTCGTCGGCGTTGACGACCGGAGACCCACGGATGCGCTCGACCATCTCAGCCACCGCAGGCTCTGCGCGTCGAGCCACCCTGTGAATCGTGTCCACGATGGCGCCCACACTCAACTTGAGCCGGTGAACCGTCTGAAGGTACTGCTGGATGCCCCTTATGGGTAGCCGACCCTCCTCTCGCAGAGTCACTATCAGGCTTGTCAGATTGACGCCAAAGCGCTGACGACCCAGTCCGGCCAACGGGTCCTGCGGCAACCGCCGCTGTCGGCATAGAGCGCACACTCTGGCCATGATGACCTGTTCGATCACTTCTACCGGAGCCAACGGAAGCTCGATCACCTCACGCGTCCGATGCACCCATCCCCCTGACAGGCCCACCCCACACTCAGAGCACGACTCGGCGGCATGTATCTCTCGCCGGGTGGGCTCCGTCCGCCGCCGGGAGAATCCCTGGGTACGCTGCTTGCGGGGCTTGACGCTCTCGGACTCTCTCCGCTTGGAGGGCGACTTGTTGCCTGGCATGCCGCGAGGCTTCCCAAGCTTCGCGCTCCTCTCCAGTATTTCGATACGCCGATGTAACTGTGCATTGACAGCCTGCAATTCGGCGATGACCGCCAACAGGGTCTCGCGGCTGGCGCTATTCAAGTCATGCTCAGGCTTCATTACTCACTTATGACACAACTGCCCACAGAACCGCTAGCCATTTTAAGTTCACCTCATCAACTCTGAACAGTTACGTCAGGGAGAGCTTCCTTGACGAACGATCGGCAAATTGGTACACGGAACAGGGGAGGAAGGTATACGAAAAATACGACTTCTACCTGGGCTCCGGGCTGCCAGTGGAGACTACTGTATCGGAAAGTCACGCTCTGCATGGAAAAGTATGGCTCGATGGTAGGGACAAAGACCTCTTTGGTATCAATCCGCACAACAACGGCAACTTTCACACGAAACGTCCACTTCCCGCGGATGTATATTCCGTCTATCACAACTATCAAGACAACCGGTTCGTACCCTGTAACTACTTGTCTATAAACGCCCAAAACACGTATGAATGGTTCGTCCACGTAACCGCCCCGTCCGGCACGCTTCACGAGGCATTCTTCGACCCCGTTGACCTCGGCAGCGGCGCGGTTGGCGCGGACGGATCCAAAGGAGTTCTGAAGCCCGCGGCGTTCAGGTACGGCAACGGCACCACCACTATTGAGCGCATCGAGTGGGCGTCGAACGCGGTAGAGATAGAGTTGGACCCGCACACCACTCTGGCGAACCACCACGCGGACTTCATCGCGCTGAACGGGACGGTATCGCTGCGCCTGGACTTCGACGATGCCTCGGCGGTGACTGAGGGCGGAGACACGTCGCTTCAGTGGAGCGGCTGTGCCAAGCCGTGGAAGGACGGCGACCTTCTGATGCTCAGAATCAGCATCAGCACGACGACCGCCGCTACGAACCCTGCCCCGTGCAAGTCGGCGCCTGTGGCAACCTCTACGCCCATTGCGACATCTACGCCTGTGGCAACATCTACGCCTATCGCAACATCTACGCCCGTAGCGACCTCGACGCCGACGGCAACGCCTATCGCAACATCTACGCCTATCGCGACATCTACACCCATCGCGACTTCCACTCCTATCCCGACTCCGACGCCGGTTCCCTCGCTCAGCGTAACGAACACGGGCGCGGCGACTTGGAGCTACGACATGCCCTCTGACCTCACCTTCACCTACTACGAGGTGCGCTGGATGCCAACGGCGGGCAAGGAACCGAACGATTGGGAAGGCCGTTCGAGCCACGTCATCTACTCGGCCAGCGTCACGTCGTACCAGATAACGGGCCTGACGGCGGACACCGAGTACAAGGCCAAGCTGTTCATCGGCGCGACGGACGGCGGGGGAGCGACTAAGTACATCAAGTCCGCCAACGTGGTCTTCACCGTCCCAGGTCCGACGCCGACGCCCACTCCCGAGCCGACCCCGACGCCTACTCCTGAGCCGCTTCCGGTTCTAAACGTGACGAGCGCCGGCGCGGCGACGTGGAGCTACGACATGCCCTCGGACCTCACCTTCACGTACTACGAGGTGCGCTGGATGCCCACGGCCGGCAAGGCGCCGGACGACTGGGAAGGTCGTTCGAACCACGTCATCTACTCGGACAGAGTCACGTCATACCAGATACCGGTCCTGACGGAGGGCGTGGAGTACAAGGCCAAGCTGTTCATCGCCGCAAGAGACAGCAAGGGAGCGACGAAGTACATCAAGTCTGCCACGGTGGTGTTCACCGTCCCGTCGAGGAAATAGCGCAATTTCCAGGTGTATTTGCCTTTATCAGACTGACCTCAATTCTGGATTCCGGCCTTCGCCGGAATGACGGGTGAGTAGCGCCTACCAACCCCGTATCGGAGTGCGGGACATGCTTGGCACAGGCTCATTGAGAGCCGAGACGTGGCCTGTTGGCTGGGATTGCGCTACACTGTGTCTCGCAATCATCATCATTCAGGAGACGGAAGACCAATGACCAAGTACGCGAGATACGAAGCGCACGGCGAAACGGCATACGGAATCGTGGAAGGCGACTCTGTGACGCAGCTTACGGGCGCGCCATACGAAGACCACGAGATGACGGACCATACTCACACTCTGTCTGAGGTCAAGCTGCTGGCGCCGGCGGTTCCGGGCAAGGTGGTTGCCATCGGGCTGAACTACCGCAGCCACCTGGGAGACAAGACGCCTCCCAGCGTTCCGGAGCCTTTCTTCAAGACGACCTCATCGGTGATAGGGCCGGGGGACGAGATCGTCATCCCCAGAGAGGCGCAGGAGGAGAACGTGACGGTGCAGCCGGAGGCGGAGTTGTCTCTGGTTATCGGCAAGAGGGCCAAGCGCGTGAGCAGAGACGACGCGCTGGACTATGTTCTGGGGTTCACGTGCGGGAACGACGTGAGCGCGCGCGATTGGCAGGCCAACGACCTTTCTTGGTGGAGGGCGAAGTCGTCGGACACGTTCACTCCGCTCGGCCCGTTCATCGTGTCGGGGCTGGAGCCGTCCGCGCTGAGGCTGATCGGGCGAATCAACGGCGAGGTCGTGCAGGAGCAGGTCACGAGCGACCTGCTGTACGGCGTGCCGGAGATCATCGAGTTCGTCACCAGGGTCCTCACGCTGGAGCCGGGCGACGTGATAATGACGGGCACTCCCGGCGCTCCGGGCGACATTCAGGGCGGCGACGTGGTGGACGTTGAGATAGCGGAGATCGGGACGCTGACGAATACGGTTCGGAACGAGGGGTAGGGGAACTCAGCACAAACGTCATAATTCTTGACAAGGCGCACGACGTTGGTCATGATTACAATAGACCATAGCCAACGGCGTCGCCTCTAATGTTGGCCCTTTCCGAAAGCTAATCAGGCCCTCTCGGAAAGGGTCGACGTCGTTTGTTGCGGCTGAAGCCACGGGAGCCGAGATATAAAGGGAGGCCGGACATGACGCAGACAGTTGAGAACCAACTCGATAGAAATCAGGCAGCCTACGAAGCAATCCGAGCGAAGATGGAAGAAAAGCACATAGGCCGCGTGGTTATGATGCACGACGGTGAGGTTGTGGAGGTCTATAACGACGGCGGCGACGCATACAAAATCGGGCGCGAGAAGTATGGCCTTGGTAACTTCTCTCTGGTAACCGTCGGGGAACAGCCTATAAATCTCGGCTTCTTCACGATGTTTGTGGAGCCAGTAGAGGAGTCCTAAGAGATTGCCCACATTCCAACAGCCGGTACAGGATGGACAGATCCTGTTGATAGCTACTGTTCGAGTCGATAGTTCGGAAAGATCGTACGGCGCTCTATTCGATACAGGCGCACAGCGGACGATGGTCTCTCCGAAAGTGGTGGAAGAAGCCGGGTTGGAGGCCATTAGCTACACTAGCATCGTTCCGGTGAGCGGCAAACCTATTCAGACGCCGAAATATCGGATCAATCTTGGAATTCCCATCACGCAAGGAAGCGCTAGACTACTCGTTGCTACGGAGTTGGAGGTTGCTAGGCTTCCGTATCGACCTAATAACTTCGACATCCTGCTGGGAATGGATTTCCTGACGATTTTTCACTTTACGATGTACGACGGGCTATTCATTCTGAGTAACTGATAAATCAGAATGATTGCAAGCGCCGTCACGTCAGGAACGATGAGTAACGGGCTCCCTACCCTCCCATCAGGCCGCCGAGGGTTAGCCAGTAGAAGACGATGTACGCCCCGGCGACGATCATGAGCCACGTTCCGACGGGCTGGACGTATGGCATCGCCTTTCTCATTCCGGTCAGCATCGCGCCCCTGAACAGGGCCATGCTGAGCGTGAGGGTGAGTATCACGAGTCCCATGCCGAGCGCGTAGAGCACGAACTGGGCGAACGATGTGGCTATGTCGGATGAGGCGGCGAATGACGTTCCGACCACGGACAGGAAGATCGGCAGGGTGCAGCTAAGCGAGGCGGTGCCGTAGCTGAGTCCGAAGAGGAAGTAGCCCTTGACGTTGGCGCGTCCGGGGTTTCCGAAACGGTCGGCGACCTGCTGCGCGAGGGCGGTGTACAGCTTGCCGCCGCTCAGCAGCCAGGCGCCGGCGATGGTCAGGACGACTCCGATGCCCAGTCCGAGCCAGGGCAGTACGTCGCCGACGACGGAGCGGGCGCCAAGTCCGATGACGGCCCCGGCCAGCGCGAACAGCAGGACGAATCCGGCGGTGACTGAGATCCCTACCAGCAGAGCCTTGACAAGCTGGCCGACGAAGGACGACCTCTCCTCGTCGCTTCCGATGCCCAGGTAGAGGCCCATGTATGCGGGCAGCATGGCGAAGCCGCACGGGTTGAAGGCGGCGGCGACTCCGGCGCCGAAGGCGAATCCGAGAGGGGCGATTATGCCGAGGTCGCTGAAGAACGCTCCCAGGGTTCCGGAGCGACTTTCGACGAACAGGTTGACGCCGTCTATGCCGGTGTCGCTCCTGAGCAGAAGCGCGCCGACGAAGGCGACGGCCAGAGCGGCGGCGGCCACCAGGACGGGAAAGAGCACGCTCTTGACCAAGGCGGTCCCATCGGAAAACGCGGTTGTCCCTCTCATGGCGTCGGCCTCCTGTCGTTCGTGTTCAGAGATAAGATGCTGGGCGGCATCTCCGCGATTCGGGGAACAAAATAGAGATGCAAAAGTATTGACAGCCCCAACATATAGTTGTATCTTGACCTGACCGCCCAACTGATTGCGGTTTTTGGCGGACTGGATAAATCAAGCGCGAAACCTGCCGCTACGATGCTTTGCCCATATTGCGACAACGCGGACTCTAAGGTAATCGACTCTCGCGACTCCGGAGACGGCATCCGGAGACGGCGCGAGTGCCTGGATTGCGATCGGCGATTCACGACCTACGAGCGCGTACAGATGCGCTCGGTGATGGTGGTGAAGCGCGACGGTCGTCGGGAGGAGTTCGAGCGCGAGAAGCTGTTCGCGAGCCTCGCCAAGGCGTGCGCGAAGAGGCCGCTGCCGGTGGGCAGAATCGAGAAGGTGCTGGACGAGGTGGAAGTGCACGTTGCGGAGTCGGGCCGGGCCGAGGTGAGTTCGAGGGCCGTGGGCGAGATGGTGATGGAGAAGATCAAGGACCTGGACCGGGTGGCCTACATCAGATTCGCGAGCGTGTACCGGGACTTCAGAGACATCGAGAGCTTCAAAGAGGAGATCGACGCCCTGCTTCAGCCACGCGAGCCGGAGGAAGGGATACACCCGGACCAGATCCCGATGATCCCGGAGGAGAGGCTGAGGTCCAGGGACGGGCGACGCCGGACCCGGAGGCTGAAACGTCCACAAGGAAGCCCGGCGTAAGGACGTAGGACGCCGGGGTTGGGGTTTCTCCAAAGTCGGCGAATGCCTTACGTCGGTCGATGGGCCAAGGGCGCGGAGCCAAGAGTGGAAATGTTCCCCCAAATGCGATAGCATTATTGTTCTCTAGCGTCGATTTGAAATAGTGATTGAATCAGAGATTTGAGATCAGTCAACACAGTGGGAGACTACGCATGTATGAAGCTGGAAAAGTCAGAGGTATGGAGCAGGCGGGCGACGCTCCGGGCATTATGGAGCAGTTGGAGCAGCTGCTCGATTCCGCCGGAGTGCCGGGCGATCTTCGGAGCCAGGTGGCCGAGTCGGTGAGAACTTACGACGCGAGCCGAAAGGCCGGAGCGGCTGTCGCAGAGTCGCCGGCGCTGTCGGACAACGCGCGCGTCATCTTGGAACAGCGGTATCTGAGGAAGGACGCGGACAATAATCCCATCGAGACGCCGGAGGGGCTGTTCCGCCGGGTCGCCAGGGCCATCGCCGAGGGCGAGGCCGCCGGGGATCGGTTCGAGTGGGAGAGCAGGTTCTACGACCTGCTGACCTCGCTGAAGTTCCTGCCGAACTCCCCCACCCTAGTCAACGCCGGAACCGGGAGGGGGTGCCTGTCGGCGTGCTTCGTGGTGACCCCGGACGACAACATGGGGTCGATTATGGACGTGGCGCACGACGCGGCGATGATCGAGAAGTGGGGCGGCGGGATAGGATTCGGCTTCTCTAAGCTGCGTCCGCGCAACGACGTTATCAAGACGACGCACGGCCACGCCTGCGGCCCGATAGCGGTGATGAAGCTGTATTCGTCGGTCGGAGCGACGCTGACGCAGGGCGCTTTCAGGCTGGGGGCGCACATGGGACAGTTGCGCGACTCCCACCCGGACGTCAGGGAGTTCATCCACTGCAAGGACAACGACGATACGCTTCAGAACTTCAACATATCGGTGCAGATAACGGACGAGTTCATGAAGGCGGTCGAAGACGACGCCGACTGGCATCTGATCAATCCTCGCGACGAGGGCGCGGGGCCTTCCGGAAAGGTCGTCGAAACGATACGCGCCCGCGACCTGTGGAACGAGATATCGGAGTCGGCGTGGAAGACGGGGGATCCGGGCGTGGTGTTCATGGACAGGGTATGGGAGACGGCGCCGAATCCTCAGATGGGGAAGATTGAAACATCTAATCCGTGCGGGGAGGAATTTCTCGAGAACTATGGCAACTGCTGCCTGGGGTCGATCAACCTGGACGTTCACGTGAGGGATGAAGGCATCGACTGGGACTCCCTGGAAGACACGGTGCGGACCTCGGTCCGTTTCTTGGACGACGTGATCAACGTCAACAGTTTCCCGCTGGACAAGCTGCGTGAGGTCAACCTTGCCACGAGGCGCATCGGCTTGGGGGTCATGGGATGGGCCGACGCGCTGGTCAGGATGAACATTCCGTACGACTCGAACGACGCGCTGGAGGCGGCGAACGAGGTAGGCGGGTTCATCAAGCGCATCGCCTGGGACGAGTCGGCCAACCTCGCCAAAGAGCGCGGGCCATTCCCCGAGTACGACCGCTCGGCGCTGAAGGAGCGCGGCCTGCCTCCGGTCCGCAACTCCAGCGTAATAACGATCGCGCCGACGGGCACGATCAGCCGGATAGCGGGTTGCTCCAGCGGGATCGAACCGCACTTCGCGCTGGCCTGGTGGTCGAACGTCCTGTGGAAGGACCACGAAGGATCGAGCTCTCGGCTGCTGGACGCTCCGGCTTCTACCATGGAGTCGCTCAAGAGTGAGTTGGGCGACGACAAGCGCGTGAGGGAGGTATTGGAGCAGATCATAGACAATCCCGAGGGCGCGGAGAGCGCTCTAAAGGAACACGGCCTGAACCCCGCAGTCTATCGGACGTCTATGTCCATCAGCCCGGAGGCGCACGTTCGGATGCAGGCGGCTTGGCAGAACCACGTCACGAACTCCGTCTCGAAGACGATCAACCTGCCCAACAGCGCGACCGTGGGCGATGTCCGCGCGGCATACGAGTTGGCCTGGGAGACCGGGTGCAAGGCGGTGACCGTCTATCGCGACGGGTCGAAGTCTATGCAGGTGCTCGAAACGAGCTCGGAGGCGTCGGACGAGGTTACGGTCGAACAGCCGCGCATGTTGGCGCCAAGAGATCGTCCAACGTCGGTCGCGGGCGTGACCGACCTCGTGCGGACAGGGCACGGCAACATGTACGTCAACATCACCTTCGACGACGACGGCAAGCCTTTCGAGGTGTTCACCACGCTGGGCAAGGCGGGCGGCTGCGACTCGGCGAACCTTGAGGCTGTCTCGCGCCTGGTGTCGCTCGCGCTGCGGTCCGGAATAGACCCCGACGAGATCATTCACCACCTCCAGGGGATAACCTGCTGCCCCGCATGGGACGGCGGGACGCTGATTCGCTCTGCTCCTGACGCCATGGCGCACGCGCTCTCGAATCACCTGCACGCCTCGCACACGGCGATACCGGGTCCGTCTGAGGAGCGTTCGACGGTCGTTCAGGCGGGGCTGTTCCCGTCCAGGCGACGCTCCAATGGGCAAGCCAACGGCTCGACGGCAAACGGCAACTCCGGGTCGCCGATAGCCGTCAGGTGCCCGAAGTGCTCCGGCAATCTGATACCTCAGGAGGGGTGTCTGAACTGTCTTGACTGCGGCTACAGCAAGTGCGAGTAGGCGAGAAGCGCGGGCAGACTATCGTCTTTTGACGGCGCTCATGGTTATAATGGGTGCGCTCGTCCTAGACTCGTCCGAGCGCACCCGATCGATAACCATCCACGGAGCGCCAATTTATGAGCGAACGACCGCTTGTCGCCATCACGATGGGTGACGCCGCCGGAATCGGCGCGGAGGTCACCGCGAAGGCGCTTCAGGACGAGTGGGTCTATGAGAAGTGCCGGCCGTTCGTGGTCGGAAGCGTCGCGGCCATGAACGCCGCGCTCGATCTTGTGGGAGCGTCGGGCGGCGCCAGTGTGATTCACGATGCGGAGGACGCCGCGGGCGACGCCGGTTCCATAGACGTGCTGGATATTGAGAACCTAGACTTTGGGGAAATCGAGTATGGGAAGGTCTCGCCCGTGGCCGGGAAAGCGTCGGTTGAGTGGATACTGCGCGCCGGTGAGCTTGCCGCTTCCGGCCAGGTATCCGCAATCGCAACGGCCCCGATCAACAAAGAGGCTTGCAAGCTGGCCGGCTACGAAGACATAGGACACATGGAGATATTTCAGGCACAGACGGGCGCGCCGAACGTGGCGACGATGTTGATCGCGCGCACGATGCGTGTGGTCCACCTGACCACGCATCGCCCGCTCAGAATCGCGTGCGACTACGTGACCAGGGAGAACGTGCTCTCCAAGATCGTTCTGACGGACGGGAGTTTCAGGGAGTGGGGCTTCGATGAGCCGCGAATCGGCGTGGCCGCGCTCAATCCGCACGCCTCGGACGGCGGGCTTCTGGGGACAGAGGAGGCCGAGGAGATAGCTCCCGCCGTATCGGAAGCTCGTGAACTGGGTATAGACGCCGTCGGCCCGATACCGGCTGACTCGGTCTTTCCACAGGCGATAGAGGGCAGGTACGACGCCGTAATCGCGATGTACCACGACCAAGGGCACATAGCCATCAAGGTACACGACTGGGCCAAGAGCGTCAGCGTCAACTTGGGGCTGCCGTTCATACGGACGTCGGTGGACCACGGGACGGCGTTCGACATCGCGGGCGAGGGAATCGCGGACGCAGAGAGTATGCTGGAGTCTATACGGGTCGCAGTGTCCCTGGCGAGCGACTCCAGGCTGCCGGAGGTGGCAGTATGAGAATCGCATTCGTCGGCGGCGGGGTCATGGCCGAGGCCATCATAGGCGGCATCATCGACGCGAAGATCGCTAGTCCGTCCGACATCAGCGTCGGCGAACCGGTTGAGGCCAGACGCGTCCAACTCAGGCGCAAGTACGGGCTGACCGTAACCGCCGACAACTTGGAAGCAGTCTACAGTGCGAGCCTGACGGTTCTCGCCGTCAAGCCGCAGAGCCTGCCGTCGGTCTTCCCCCAGATGGCGGGAAAGCTGCCTCCTGAGAACACGGCGCTGTCCATAGTGGCGGGCGCGACGATGAAGACGCTGTCGTCGGGGCTGATGCACGACTCGATAATTCGGGTCATGCCCAACACGCCCGCGCAGATCGGGACAGGAATGAGCATGTGGACCGCTTCGGACTCCGTCCCGGCGGAGGCGCTGGAGGCGACGAGAAGCATACTCGGCACGCTTGGCGAAGAGGTCTATGCCGACGACGAGAAGATGATCGACATGGCGACCGCGCTGAGCGCGAGCGGACCCGCCTACGTGTTCCTGTTCATCGAGGCGTTGATAGACGCCGGGGTGTATCTCGGGCTGTCCAGGGACGTAGCGCGGCAGCTCAGCCTCCAGACGGCGCTGGGCAGCGCTCAGCTTGTGAAAGAGACCGGCAGACATCCCGCCGAACTGAAGGACATGGTAACATCGCCGGGTGGAACCACGATAGAGGCGCTGCGCGCGCTGGAGGACGGCGGATTCAGGGCGTCCGTGTTCGCGGCGGTCAGCGCGGCTTATGAAAAGTCGAAGGCTTTGGGAGGATAGGCATGACCGATTTCCTCATCATGTTCATAAACATACTCGTGACGGTGTTCTACGTCGCCATCCTGGCGAGGGTGCTGCTGTCGTGGATACCCATCGGCCCGGACAGCGCTATGGCGCAGGTGGTTCAGGTGGTCCATCAGATCACCGAGCCGATCCTCGCCCCGATCAGGAAGGTGCTGCCCAGCATGGGGATGTTCGACCTGTCGCCCATGATAGCGATCATACTGATCTTCGTGGTGCAATGGGGCCTCGACAGTCTGCTGAGAGGGAACGGCTGATTCGAGTTCAGCCGCCGCTTCAACTCGGCGTCATCATACCGTGCGAAAACCCCTGAGCTGGACTGCCGGAAGTCTGCGAAGCTCCTGATTTCGCGGGTCCACCTCGATACCAACCGACTCCAGTGCGGCGACGCCCAGCAAGGGTTCAGCGTCCGCCTCTCCGAATACGATGGTTCCCCATGTGGTTTCACCCATGAACTCTATCTGTCCGCCGGCGATGTCCATCCTGACTTGGCTGCCGTCGGCCAGGCCATATCTGCGCTTTCCTTCGGGGACGAGGCCGATGGACTCCAAGCGCTGCCTGGGCACGACACAGTGAATCGCTCCGGTGTCCACCATGAAGAGTCCTTCCCAAACACGGTCCGGTTCGGCAGGGTTTCTTATGGCGACGGTCACGTAGGTCGCTCCCATTTCAGACTCTCTTTCCGATGCTCGGCTGGCACTTTCGTCTTCAGATTATATCAAATAGTGTTATACCCAGAGGGTCGGCAGAACGCCGCGTTAGGCGTGAGACATTGCGCCGCCGTCTATGAAGATGGTCTGGCCGGTGACGAAATCGCAGGCGTCCGAGGAGAGATAGACGAGCAGCGGCGCGAGGTCGTCCGGGTGGCCCTTGCGCCGGGACGGAATGTAACGCACCAGCAGTTCCCTTTGGTCTTCCTCCGTCTGCTCTTCGGGCGTGACCCAGCCCGCGCCGATTCCGTTGACGCGGATGCCCTGGCGTCCCCATTCGAGGGCGAGCGACGACGTGAGTTGGTGTACCGCGCCCTGCGCGGCGCAGGCGGCGACTGAGTTCCACAGACCGCGCTGGGAGAGTCCTGAGCCGATGTTGACGATGTGCCCCCTGCCCTGCTCCAGCATCCGCGCGCCGACAGCCTGGCAGGTAAGGAACATAGACTTGACGGTGAATGCCATGAAGCGGTCCCACTCATCCTCGCTGACCAGTTCGAAGCGTCTTCCGAACTCGGCCCTGGCGTTGTTGATCAGGATGTCCACGCCGCCCAACTCGCTCACGGCGGCGTCTGCCATTTCATAGACGCTGGCGGCATTCGTGAGATTGGTCTCTATCGCCAGTCCTCTGCGGCCCTGGGACTCGACGGCTGTGACGGCCTCGGCCATGTCGGACGCCGGGGAGCCTGCGACCGCGACGTCGGCTCCCGCCTCAGCGAGGGCGGATGCGAAGTACGGCGTCCAGCCCCTGCGGTCGGCGGTTATGATCGCTTTCTTGCCTATGAGGTCCCATTCGGTTGGTATGGACATGGTTATCTCATCCTCTCAGATTGTCAGCGGGATCTCGGGGGCGTGGCCGGTTGGGGCGTAGCCTCCTGCGAGCGCGCCGCCATCGATGGCGAACGACTCGCCGTTCATGTAGTCGGAGGCGGATGACGCCAGGAAGACGGCGACGGCCCCGAGCTCGCGCGGGTGGCCCACTCTGCCGATAGGTATGAACTTGCCCGTCGGCAGGGTCAGCCGCGACTCGTCCGTGCCGGTGGTGGGCACGAGCCCGGGGACGATGCAGACGCTGGTGACCCCGTACCTGCCCAAGCTCGTGGCCAGGGTTCGCGTCAACTGGACGATTCCGCCCTTGGCGACACAGTACATGTAGTTGTCGCGTCCGCCGCGGTATCCGTAGCCTGAGGAGACGTTGATTATCTTGCCCGCGCCGCGCTCGACCATGTGCTTAGCTATGGCCCTGGCGCAGTAGAAGGCGCTGGACATATTGGTGTCGATTCCGAGCCGCCAGTCTTCGTCGGAGATGTCCCAGATGGACATCGCCCCCTGTCCCCTGACGATGCCGGCGTTGTTGAGCAGGACGTCCACCTTGCCAAGCTCGGAGATGGCAGTTTCCATCAGGCCGTTTACCTGATCTGAGTCGGTTACGTCGGTGGATATGGCGACGGCCTTGCGCCCGAGGTCGCGGACCTCAGCCGCCACCTCGTCGATAGGCTCCATGCGGCGGGCGGCGATGACGAGGTCGGCGCCTGCGCGAGCCATCGCGAGGGTCATCTCCCTGCCCAATCCGGTGCCTCCGCCCGTAATGACTATGCCCTTGCCCTCAAGGCTGAGTTTTTCTTTTAGCATCTTCTGCGCTCCGGCATCGTAGTGAGGTGTCTGCCCTTCTGGGGGGCATTATACTTGTGAGGTAACTTCACCTGCTACTACGCTGACTCTGCTTCCGTCTGCCTGAAGCAGGATCAGGTTGCCCTGATCGTCCACGGACTCGGCAAGACCCTCCAGAACCTGGTCTCGCCAGCGGAGCTCGACCCGTCTTCCCAGAGTCTCCAGAGTGGCGGCCCAGTGGGAGGTCAGCGACTCGCCCGCCCTTGCCCGCGCGTACCAGGCGTCCATCTTGGACAGCACGAGGCGCAGCGCCTCGCCGCGGTCGAACGGCCTGCCCGCCGCCGCTCGCAGGCTCGTGGCGATGCCGGCGATCTCGGGATGCTCGGACGGGTCGAGGTTGACGTTGACGCCCACCCCGACGAGGGAATGGGCCAGCCTGGCGCCGTCGAACTCGGTTTCGACAAGGATGCCGGAGAGCTTTCTGCCGGCGATTCTAACGTCGTTGGGCCACTTGACGGTGGGTTGTAGTCCGGTTAGCTCCGCCGCGGCTTCATATACTCCGAGCGCGGCGGCCATGTTCATATACGGGAGGTGGGCGGGATTGGGACGCAGCAGGACGGTGAAATAGAGGTTGAGTCCGGGCGGAGATATCCACGCGCGGTCGAACCTGCCCCGGCCTTTATTCTGCTCCTCGGCGATGACGACCGTTCCCTCGGCGGCGCCCGCGCGCGCGAGGTCTCGCGCCACGTCCATCGTGGAGCCGACGAGCCGATGGTACTCGATACGGCTGCCGATGACCGCGTCAGCCAGAGACGCCTGAACGGCGACGGTGTCTAGGGGTATCATGGTGACGGTAGGGTATAAGGTTTAAGGCGTAAGGGGTAGGGTTGTCTGAAGCAGGATTTACGGGATGTGGAGGATGTTCAGGATGGATTTGGTTGATGGATTAGGTTTAGGCGGCGTTTGACCGTGGGCGGGTTGGCGGCATAAGATGAATGGGTAGGAGGCGCCAGATGTCGGATGACGGACTCAGGATCTCATTGGAGTACTGCCAGCATTGAGGGCACGCGCTGCGAGCCGCCTGGATGGCGGGCGAGGCGCTGAGCCGCGCCGGCGAGCACATCTCCGAATTCACGCTCGTTCCGAGCGAGCACGGCAAGTTCCACATCTACGTGAACGACGAGCTTGTCGCGTCGCACCAGCACCTGCCGGACGCGCACCTGTTCCCGGATCTTCAGGACATGATGGCCGCGATTTTGGCTAGGATATGAGCGTCCGCGACAACCACACGCATTGCCCTTAGCGCCCATTGGAGGTATCGAACCATGGGGGTCCCGCATCTCAAAGAGCTTAGACGGGTGTACGGTTTCGACGAGGTTGCGATCGCGCCCGGAGCGATTACGATCAACCCCGACCTGACGGACACGAGCTTTTCCATCGACGGAATCGACCTGAGTACCCCTGTGCTCGGAGGGGCGATGGACGCCGTGTCGTCGCCGAGGTTCGCGGGAGAGTTGGACCGGCTCGGCGGGCTTGCGGTGACGAACATGGAGGGCGTCCACAGCCGGTACGAAGACCCGCAGAGCGTGATCGAGGAGATCGTCGAGACTCCGCAGGTCAAGGTGACCTCCATGCTTCAGAAGGTCTATTCCGCGCCGATACGCGAAGAGCTTGTCGGCGAGCGTGTCGAGGAGATCAAGGGCGGCGGGGCGAAGTGCGCCGTCTCTTTTACGCCCGCAAGAACCAAGAAACTCGCCCCGCTGGCCGCCGAAGCGGGCGCGGACGTTATAGTCGTGCAGTCCACGGTGACGACGGCGAGGCACGTATCGAGGAGCGAGCGCGGCCTGAAGTTCACGGACCTGCTGGAGATGGTGAACGTCCCGGTAATCGTCGGCAACTGCGTCAGTTACGACGTGGCGTTGGAGTTGATGGAGACGGGCATTCACGGAGTCCTGGTGGGCGTTGGCCCGGGCGCGGCCTGCACCACGCGCGAGGTCACCGGCGTCGGGATACCGCAGGTGACCGCCACGATGGACACGGCGGCCGCCAGGGACGAGTACCACAACCGGACGGGCAGGTACGTACCGATAATCACGGACGGCGGGATACGCACGGGCGGCGACCTCTGCAAGGCGATGGCGTCGGGCGCGGACGCGGTGATGATCGGCACTCCGCTGGCGCAGGCGGAGGAGGCGCCGGGCAGAGGGTACAACTGGGGCATGGCGAACCCGGACCCGAACTTGCCTCGAGGAACGCGGGTCAAGGTGGGGGTCAAAGGGTCGCTGGAACAGATCCTGTTCGGGCCGACGTCGGTCGTGGACGGCACGCAGAACCTGGTGGGCGCGCTGAACATCTGCCTCGGCATGGTGGGCGCGGAGAACATCCGCGAGATGCACGAAGTAGCGGAGGTGGTGGTGGCCCCGGCGATCAAGACGGAAGGCAAGCACTACCAGCTTGGGTTGGAGTAGGGGGAAGCGAGAGAACCGTATCTTTGCTATGATGCCCGAAATCAACAGGGGTTGCTCGACATGACAACCAGAGCAGTCACAGCCGCCAAGACGCTTACAGCCGACGACCTGCTCAGACTTTACAGTGAGGGGGTTCGGGGCGAACTGATTAAGGGAGAGTTCCGCGAAACCATGTCTGCGGGAGTGACACATGGCAAGGTCGTGATAAACGTCGCAGGCGAGCTTAGGAGTTTCGTCAGACCGCGCCGACTGGGGTCACTGATGGGTTCGGATACCGGAATCCTTCTGGAACGCGACCCGGACACTGTGCGGGAACCCGACATAGCGTACATATCAGCCGAGAGGATGTCTCTGGGCGCGGACGTTCCCGGCTACTCCGAGATAGTCCCCGACCTCGTGGTGGAGGTGGTGTCGCCCGGCGACACGCGGCAGGAGGTCGATGACAAGGTCCGCATGTGGTTGAACTACGGCGCTCGATTGGTGTGGGCGATTTATCCGTCCACGCGGACTGTGAGCGTCAATCCGGCGAGAGGCGGGAGTTCGACTCTGACCCAGGATGACGTTCTGGACGGCGGGGACGTGCTGCCCGGGTTCTTCTGGAACGTGGGGGATATTTTCGACGTTTAGTTTGAAACCCTCTCGGCTCGCGCGCTGGTCATGTTTAGGTGCCACCTACCGGTTCACACAAAGATCCCCACCGGGTTTAGGGACCTCGGCGCGTCGGTAACGTCCATCTCCTCTTTTCTCTTCATGTATCCCACCACCGCGTATGTAAGAGGCGTGGCCGCCGTCTCGTACAGAATCTTGACAATCCACTGGGCGAGGGCCGCGCTCAGAAGGCCCGCCGCGCTCCAGTCCGCGCCCAAGCCAAAGGCGACGTAGATGAAGATGAATGAGTCCAGCCCCTGCCCGACTATGGTGGAACCTATCGTGCGGACGAACAGCAGGCGTCCCTGCATCTTGTACTTGAGCAGCGCCAGCACGGTGGAGTTGGAGAACTCGCCGACCAGGTAGGCGACAAATGAGGCCAGCAGAATCCAGGGTACTTGACCCAATATCGTGTCGTATGCGCCCTGGTCTTCCCAGAATCCGGCGCCGGGAATGATGCCGGCGAGCCACAGGGCGATGACCACCAGCATATTGGCCGCGAATCCCAGCCATATCACTCCCCGCGCGATGCGAAAACCGTAAACTTCGGTCAGAATATCGCCCACGATGTAGCTGATCGGGAAGATGATTATCGCGGCCGGCAGGACCACTGAGGAACTGCCCAGGAACTCGAACGGGAGGCTCAGCAGTTGTATCGGCTTCACGGCGATGATGTTGGACGTGATCAGTACGGTGACGAACACGGTCACGACGATGACGAATGTGCCTGTAAATCTCATGCGTATTCCTCTTGCAGTCGGCTAGTCCTGGGGAGAGCGGTACTCCACGGACACCGTGGTATGGAGTCCGCCCCTGACCTTGTAGTCCAGATCGACCTTCATCCGGCGAGGCAGGCAGCGTTCTACGAGGTCTTTGAGAATGCGGTTGGCGGCGTGTTCCTGCACGATGCCCACGTCGCGGAAGGAGAGCAGATAGTACTTGAGAGACTTTAGCTCGATGCAGTCGCGCCTGGGCACGTATGTTACCCGCAGGACGCCGTAGTCGGGAAGTCCCGTCCAGGGACAGACGGCGGTGAACTCGTCGGTGTCTATGGAGACCTCCGACTCCTGCTCCGGGTACTCATACTCGAAGGTGAGCAGGCAATCGGCGTCGATGGCCGCCTCCTCTCGCGCCTCCACCTGCCGGTCGAGGCTTTCGTACTGTTGCTTCAACTCAGGTATGGTCACCATTTGGTCTGCACCCCCTTACTGCGTGGGGTATTCTAGCACGACGGGGGCAGTAGATGATGGAAGCGATTCGGGTTATGATGGAGTGGAAACATTCGTCGATCAGGAGGCATGGAGAACTATGGGCGAGTACATACCGTCGCCGAGCGACTGGGTGCGTGAGCAAGTGGAGCTTTACGAGAGCAGCGGGGGTACGCAGGGCACGACGCTGCGAGATTCGGGGCTGCCGGTCATCATCGTGACGAACCGCGGCAACAAGACCGGCGCAATCCGCAAGACGCCGTTGATGCGGGTGAAAGACGGCGACAACTATGTTCTGGTGGGTTCCAAGGGCGGCGCGCCCCAGAACCCGGTGTGGGTGTACAACCTGCGCGCTGACAGCAGCGTGGAGATTCGGGACGAGACCGAGGTTTACGCGATGCAAGTCCGCGAGGTCGAGGACTCGGATGAACGGGCGCGGCTATGGGAGTTGGCGGTGGCGGCGTTCCCTCCCTACGAGGAGTACCAGGGCAAGACGTCGCGGAAGATTCCGGTGTTCGTCGCGGAGCCTGCCTGAACCGGACTCCTCCGAACCGTCGGCGCGTTCGACCCAACAGCGCCGCGCCGCGAGATCACGCCACCTTCTTCTTGACCGGGTCCAGCGCGAGCGACTCCAGCAGCCTGTTGGGCGACTCGACGTCCTTCATGTAGCCGCACTGGAGGCACTGCCTGTACTCGCCGTACATGTCGCGGTTGACGTGAATGACCCCTTTGCATCTGGGGCAGGCTTTGAACTCCAACATTTCGGTTCCTCCTCTCTCCTCCGCCTTGTTGCGTTGTCGAGTTAGTCAATGTGAGTTGCTTGTATAATATCTATTGACACGCTCCGTGTCAAGGTGTACCATGATCTTGTCGGCGGTTTGACTCGTGCAAGTGATACAACGCTCCGAATAGTCATCGGTTAGCATCCGCTATATTCGGGGCGGAATGGGAAGGTTGGCAAGCCAATGCAAGAAGGCGTATATGTGATCAGCGTCGCGGCGCGCATCCTAGACATGCACCCCCAGACTCTACGAAAATATGAGAGGGTGGGTCTTGTCATGCCGTCGCGCACCGGGGGCATGTCCAGGCTCTACTCGGACGAAGACCTGGCCAAGCTCAAGCTGATCAAGCACCTCGTGGAGAACCTCGGCCTGAACGTCGCCGGGGTCCAGGTGGCGATGCAATTATTCAACAAGATGATTGGGATGCGCGCTCAGTTGGCGCAGCTAGAAGGCCCGCAGCTAAGGCGCGCGCTCAACGAGAGCCTTGACGATATGTTTCACATTCTCGCGGGCTGAGACACTAACCAGCAATCGGAGGACAACCCTAGATGACCGACGACCAGACAGATGACATCCGGGCCATCGAGGCCCAGATGGAAACCGAATTAGACGAGACGGCCCAGCTTCAGGCCCAGCTTGAGGAGGCAGAGCGGGAACGAGACCAGTTCAAGGCTATGGCGCTCCGCTACAAGGCCGACCTGGACAACTACAAGAAGCGCGCCGCGCAGGAGGCGGAGGAGAGCAGGGACCGGATCGCGGCCCAGCTTCTCCTGAAGCTCGTCACCGTCGCGGACGACTTCAGCAGGGCGGTCAACTACCTGCCCGAAGACGCGGTCGACCCGAGTTGGTACGAGGGGCTCCAGTTGGTCCAGCGAAGCATGGAGAACGTGCTTCAGAGCGAGGGACTTTCTCGGATTGAGGCCGCGATCGGCCTGCCGTTCGACGTGTACGAACACGAGGCGGTGTTCTTCGAGCCGACTAACGCGGTGGAGGAAGGCGCGGTGGTACGGATAATCAGGGACGGTTACAAGCTGCGAAATCGCGTGTTGCGCGCGGCCCAGGTGAGCGTCGCCCAGGCGCCGCCGGAGTCCGCCGAACATCCGGAATCAGAAACACAACAGCAGGAGGCCCATTAGATGCCCAGCATACTCGGCATAGACCTTGGCACAACCAATTCGTGCATGGCCGTCATAGAGGGCGGCGAGCCGCGCGTTATCGAGAACTCGGAGGGCGGACGCACCACCCCGTCCATGGTCGCGGTCAACCCGCGCTCCAACGAGAGATACGTCGGCGCCACCGCCAAGCGGCAGGCCGTGACAAATCCCGAAAACACCGTCTTCTCCATCAAGAGGTTCATGGGCCGCCGCTACGAGGACTCCAGCGTACAGCGCGACACCGGCCTGATGCCGTACAAGGTGGTGCGGAACTCGAACGGCGACGCCGCCGTCGAGATGGCGGGACAGTCGCACGCGCCGCCCGAGGTCGCAGCGATGGTGCTTCAGAAGATGAAGCAGGACGCCGAGTCGAAGCTGGGATCTCCGGTCACGCAGGCGGTGATTACCGTCCCGGCCTACTTCGACGACAGCCAGCGCAACGCGACGAAGGACGCGGGCCGGATCGCCGGGCTCGAGGTGCTCCGCATCATCAACGAGCCGACCGCTGCCTCGCTCGCCTACGGACTGGACAAGAACGCCGACCAGACGATAGCCGTGTACGACCTCGGCGGCGGGACATTCGACATCACAGTGCTCCAGATCGGCGACGGCGTGTTCGAGGTCATGGCGACCAACGGCGACACGCACCTGGGCGGCGACGACTTCGACCAGCGCATCATCGACTGGATCGCCGAGGAGTTCCAGAGGGAGCAGGGCATCGACCTCAAGCAGGACAGGATGGCGCTCCAGCGGCTCCGCGAGGCGGCAGAGAGGGCGAAGATCGAGCTTTCGACGCTGATGCAGACCGAGATCAACCTGCCCTTCATCACCGCCGACGCCTCCGGCCCCAAGCACCTGATAATGAGCCTGAGCCGGTCGAAGCTCGAACAGCTAGTGGGCGCGCTGGTGGAGCGGACGGTCGAGCCGTGCCGCCAGGCCATAAGCGACGCGGGAGTGTCGGCCTCCGAGATCGACGAGGTGGTGCTCGTCGGCGGCATGACCCGAATGCCCGCCGTCAGGGACGCCGTCATCAGTCTATTCGGCAAGGAGCCGAACCAGGGCGTCAACCCCGACGAGGTGGTCGCCGTCGGCGCCGCGATCCAGGCCGGAGTGCTCCAGGGAGACGTGCAGGACATCCTGCTTCTGGACGTCACACCTCTCACGCTCGGAATCGAGACGCTGGGCGGCGTCTCCACCGGGCTGATCTCAAGAAACACGACCATCCCGACGTCGAAGAGCGAGGTCTTCACCACCGCCGCCGACAACCAGACCAGCGTCGAGGTACACGTCGTTCAGGGCGAGCGGTCGATGGCGTCGGAGAACAAGTCGATCGGCAGGTTCATACTGGACGGGATACTCCCCGCTCCCAGGGGTATGCCGCAGATCGAGGTCTCTTTCGACATAGACGCCAACGGCATCCTGAGCGTCTCGGCCAAGGACAAGGGCACGGGCAAGGAGCAGCGCATCACCATCACGGCCAGCTCGGGCCTGTCGCAGGATGAGATTGAGCAGATGGTGTCCGACGCCGAGCGGTTCGCCGAGGAGGACGAGCGCCGCCGCCAGGAGGTCCAGACGCGCAACAACGCCGAGAACCTGGCCTACACCGCCGAGAAGATGGTCCAGGACAACGCGGATAACATCCCCGAAGACCTAAAGACCGAGGTCGAGGGCAAGATCGCCGCCGTCCGCTCCGCCCTCCAGAACAACGACATAGCCCGAATCGAGGCGACGCTGAACGAGCTTCAAGAGTCGCTCCAAAAAGTCGGCCAGGCCGTGTACAGCCAACAGCAAGGCGCCGCCCCCGGCGCCACCCCAGACGGCGAAACTCCTCCGCCCGGCTCAGACGGATCCACGTCCACAAACGACGACAACACAGTCGAGGGGGAGTTCCGGGAGGTTTAGGTGTCTTCTTGCACATGAGTCTAGGTTCGAGTTCAGGCCGGTATGCCAACGCATTCGGTAGATACCACAGAAGGAGCGCGAATGGCGAACACACAGACCCCGGCGCGCCAGCGCAGACCCAGGGAAGAGACGGCCCGTCTCGGCGATGAGATATTCAGGCGCGACGTCAAAGCGTTGGTGGAAGCCGACCACGACGGGGAGTATGTCGCCATCGACGTGGACAGCGGGAACTGGGCCATTGCCGGAAGCGAGCTTGCCGCATCGGACAGTCTGCGGGCGCAGCGTCCGGACGCCCTCAATGTCTGGCTGCTTCGCGTCGGGTACAGGGCGGTGGCCAGCATCGGGGGTGGGTCTCTGCGGAGGGCCGAGTGATAGAGGGAACTGTGAACGCGGCATACGAGGCGGTAGTGTCCCTTCCATTGCGAGGTCCGGCAGGACAATCCCGGGATGTCGATGCCGTGGTGGACACCGGATTCACCCGCTTCCTCACACTGCCAACGGCGATGGTCGCCGAGTTGGGATTGAGTTACACAGGCGTCAATCGCGTGATCCTGGCCGACGGCAGCGAAACAACACTCGAGGTTTACAGATACTCGGCGATCTCCTTCTCCGTCAATGGGTGGTTGATTGGATAGCCCTCCAACTCAGTAAGCACGATCTCGACGTCGTGCTTACTGTTGATGTGGTCCCGCGCCGCATACGCGCTTTCTCTAAATCCCTTAGCCAACAGATACCCTTTCTTGAAATCCGTCATGTCCAAATAGGCAAATAGCTGGTATACGTCCAGGCCGTATGCATCATCCCGTTTGATTTCCCACGCTTCCCCATCTGCAAGGGTATCGATTTTGCCTCCTAGCCCCTCTACGGGATATTCCTTCTTTACATCGGTTCGACGTGCAAGATCATTGGTCTTGAGCCAATTGGCCAGTCGGTCTCGGAGCGCTGCCTCGGGCAATGCGTTTGGATAAGTCTTGGACTTGATGTAACCCTTTTCGTCCAAGAACTCCTTAATCTCACTGAGACACTGAGTCCAGTGCTCTGTGGCGATAATAGAGTTCTTTGTTATTGCTGTGGTGAAACCTGCTTTCAGTACAATCTCACCCCTAACGTTGTTATAGTTGTTGTGACGTGTGCCTACTAGCCCAAGTTCTGGTAACTGGTGAAATATAATCACTCTGTCATTGAGAATGATATCCAGGCCCTGACGGGAGAGTGTGACGGCATAAGGTTCAAATTTAGTCGGCTGCTGTAAGCCGAGTTCATCCCACTCATAAGCTTCGGGACTGTATCCAAATACCAATTCAGCCTCCCAGCCTGCCCCTTTAAATGTCTGGTGATCTACTACGGGGGCATTGCTGCGAGTATTGGGGTGGAAGTATATTGGCTTTACCTCCTTCACCGTCCACTCGTGTATTACTGATTCATTGCCATCTGCGTCGATATCGTCAACGTCCAGCATTTGAATGATGATTTGCATCTTGGGGTTCGCAGGAGAAAGAAAACGACGGTACCGGGCACCAAGATAGGGCACGATGTCACGTGTGTACGAAACGGAGTGCAATCGAACGACCGCCTTCAGTTTGTGGATTGCCAGATCGGTACCATGCATCCAAGGAGTCTTCAATAGTTTGGGATAAATGGAACCAAATTGAAATCCTTCAATGACTCGAGCGAAGTCTTCACCTGTTACTCGAGTGGCAAGGTACTTAAGCTCACCTAAGGCGGCGACGGCCTGCTTCATGCCAAGTCCGTGCTCGTTGAGTGAATCTTTTGTTTGAATGCCGGCTGGCGTAATCGCCATCCCCAGGCGGTCCGGCAGAATCCCAGATGCATTATCGGAAACTGTTAGCCAATTGAGGCGTGGGTTGGTATCCGAAATACCTATCCTGATCTTCACAGTCAAAAAGCTATCGGCGATCCGAGCAGCAAGAGAGTTGTCTATCAACTCGGACAGTAAGTCTTTGTAGTCATAAGTGTTGTTACCAAGTTCAGAAAAGATATTGTCAGAGGGCTCCACATGGATAGGCTCTCCAACACTTTCGATGGTGCCATCAAGGTTCAGCATAATATTCCTCCAAAGGTCTTTGTGTTATATGAGTTTCGTGGAGGTTTAGGGGCCTTGCTCTTTATTACCGATGGCTCCTAGTTGGCCTGTCACCTATTCGACGTACTGAACTCTCCTACCCAGCGCACGCTGTCAAAGCTGGGACTTGCCGCCCGGCAGAACCTCTCGTCGGAGTTCTCATCCTCGACCAGCCACTTGAAGGCCAGGCTTGCGTCAACGACGACGAACTCGCTCATGCCCACTTCTCGATTTCGGCGTCCCTGATCTCCCGCGCCTCCCGAATCAGGTCAACCGAGTCTCCGGGCAGCGCCCGGCCGCCAAACAGTTCGTCTCGGCGCGCCACGACCCTCTCGAAGGACTGTCGATCGAAGCTCTGCCCCGACAGCCCGTTGGCCTCGTCCCTTGTCAACTCCCGGTCGATGGCAGTCTGGCAGTAACGGCGCATGCTAACGCCCTTGAGCGCGGCGACGACCTTCAACCGGCGTTGAAAATCGGGGTCCAAGTCAAGTGTGAGTCTCTTCTTCTTGGCTGCCATCGCTTGCCACCCCCTATTTGACATACTCATGCCAGAATAGTGCAAACACAGAAAAAACGTCAATCCCATGCTACCTCTCGACCATGCCCTCTCCTTCTCCGGTGTCTCCCCCGTGGGCAACCGGCAGCCGACGCTCTAGCCCTTCGTCCAGATCGCGCACGGTGATGCTGGCCAAGGTCACGCCTCAAATCCCATCCTCTTCACACACTGTACGGCATATCCTACAATACCACCCTGTACACGATCCTGCTGTGCGGCGGCGACAAGGACAGCCAACGTCGAGACATTGAGTGGGCCAAGAGGATGGCGACGGAATGGAGGAGCTAATGTCTGAGGAGTATCGAAGGTTCGACCCGGCGGACTATGTAAAGAGCGAAGAGGATGTCCGAGGGCTTCTCAGGGCGGCTGCGGATGAGGACAATGGGGACGGAGCCGTGATTCGAGCTGTATTGAAGCGCGCCGCTCGGACGCGGAACATGAGCGCCCTGGCCCGCGACACCGGACTAAACCGGGGCAACCTGTACGAAGCGTTGTCTGAAGACGGCAACCCCACCCTGGCAACGCTGCTGAAGGTCGCCAACGCGTTGGGGCTGAGGCTGCGCCTCGAATCAGTGGAGGACCGCGCAGAACCGGCCGCGGCGCCTAAGCGAGGAGGCCGCACACTAGAGGAGATACTTGCTGACCTATCTAAGAATGTTCCAGCAGAGGATTGGGCCAAGCTACCTGACGATCTGATAGACAATCTGGACCACTATACCGCTGGAGCTGACCGCGTCGATGGATGAGGTATTTGTCGACACCGCATACCTGATTGCGATGGCACGCGAGGATGATCAATGGCACGGCGTAGCTGTTGAGGCGAGCCGGAGCCTGGAAAGCGTTTCGTTCGTTACCACTGACGAGGTACTCGCGGAGTTCCTCACGGCGCTATCCAGGGGCGGTTCTCACCTACGCACTGAAGCTGTCATACGGGTAAGAGAAGTGCTCGAGGCATCCGACGTCCGAGTTGTTCCTCAGTCCCGCCAATCATTCGTGGATGGACTGACCCGCTACCAGAGTCGGCCGGACAAGTCTTACAGCCTCCAGGACTGCATCGCCATGAACGTCATGGAGTCAGAGGGAATCACACAAGTCCTGACCAGCGACCATAACTTTGAGCAGGAAGGCTTTACAATTCTCATGACTCGGAGCACGTAGGGCCAGATATGGCTACGGACGAGATACGCTTGCAGTAATAGGCAATCTGATTAGCGAGTCGGCCGACGACAACACCGCAGACCCTCCTAGCTGCCCCGGCCACCACCACCATCCAATCCCATCCTGAACATCCTACACATCCTATAAATCCTGCTTCTGACAACCCCTTGACAACCCCAGACCTTATGTGCCATACTAATGTTCATGCAGTCGCAAACACAAACAGCATCTATCAACCCTGCCTTCGCCGGGCACGCCGCCAAGTACATCCGCGACGTATCCGACGACCTCCAACGCGTCTTCGACAACCTGCTCGAAATCGCCGACGGTGAAGTCCCCGACGCCAACGGCTACGACCGCCTCAGGGCAACACGCATCCTCTACGACAGAGGATTCGGCAAAGTCAACAAGAGTACTCCCCAAACTCCGGCCCCGACCCCGGCGCCGGCGCCGCAGCCCGAGCCGGAGCCGGAGCCGGCACAATCAGAGAAATCCCAAAATCAAACAAATCACAGTTCAGACGAACCCGACCGAAGCCGGACCGAGGCGTTGGACCTGAAAGACGCCCCGCCAGGGACCGCCACCCACCTCGTCTCCCAGATCGAGCGGAAACTCGACGACATGCTCGGACCGGTCCAGTCCCCCGAGCAACCCAAGCCAGTCCCCCACGCCAAAATCGCCGAGGGCTTCGTCCCGGACATCATCCGCGACTCCCAACATTACGTGCTCCATATCACCGACTACGGCGCAAAGCTCGCCGACATACTCATGTCCATCCACGAACCCGATCCCGAAGACGACTCTATCAGGCAATGCCACCGCATCACCGCGGGACAGATGATGATCGACCGCGTCCTCGGCCCCGCCTCCAACCTCCAATACGACCCCTACGACCCGGCCGAAGATCCTCAATGGATATTCAGGCGCCCCGCCGAAATCGACCCCCGGCTAACGCCCGAGGAGTTGAAAGAGGCCGACCGCCAGACCCAAAACTTCATCGAGGGAATGAAACAAGAGGACGAAGGCCCCTGCCCCTACTGCGCGGAAGACTACCTCTGCGAGTACCACGACCCTGAAAGCGAGTACTACGAGTACGCCAACGTCACCGACGAAGAAATCGAGATGCTCGCCCGCGCCATGGGCAACCTGGCTGCCAACAAAGACCGCCTCTACTTCGACCCCGCCGAAGGATGCTTCAAGCTCCGCCCCCCAGACCACATCGACGACTCCTAACCCCTGAACCTCGACCAACACATCCCCTCTCCCTTGAGGGACTCACAAGGGTAGGCAAATGTGAAAAACCACGAATATCAGTCAACACACCCCCTCTCCCTTGAGGGAGAGGGTTGGGGTGAGGGTGAAAAGGTCCAATTACTACCCCGTCTGCCCTTTCGTCAGCCTACTTGGTGGACCGCTATCTGACGCCCATTCAGTGGCTGGACGGCGCGATTATTCGTCCCTCCGCCGGTCAGCGCCGCAAGCTGTGTCACCTGCTCCTCCGAGACCTCCAGGATCTCAGACATCACCTGCCACCGGACGCCCTCGGTGTACGGGGGAGTCGTGAGGGAGCCTGTGTAAGCATAGTAGCCCCGAGTCGCGGGCAGGAAGTCTGACGCCATCATGGGCAAGGTCGGCTCCGTCGGTTCTCCCTGCTTGGGCGCGGCGTCGATGATCGCTTGGATGGCCGGGTCCGGTTCGCCCAGGCGATACAGGATGCCGACCACGGCGATCTCGCCGGACTCTCGCTTGTGTACGAGGTGCATTTCGAGGGCAAAGCCCTGGCCGTCAATCGTGTGCTCGCTGGGGTTGTGGGTGTGCGCCTCAGCGAGCCGGTATTCCTCGCCGTCCAGCAGTATGCCGCCGCCGTCTTCATAGAGTGTCTTGACCAACTCGCCGGTGTTGGTCAGACAACAGGCATTGCCGTCGTACTCGAACGACAAGTCCGGCGCGCCGCCGTCGGCGTACCCTGCGATGTCGATCGGGGACTGCTGCGTGTGTCTCATCATCTGATCTGCCGCCTAGAAAAGTTCCGCGAGCGCCTCTCTCGGCGCGATAGCTGGTATCGGTGAACCCGCGAAGTCTCTGATGTTCCTAGTGACGATATGCCGAGCGCCACAGGCATGGGCCGCCGCTACTTGCATCGCGTCCTCGAAGTCCCGCATTTCAAGCGCGGCGGCATAGCGGATGGACTCGGTGTTCGTTTCAGCGATCTTCACGTAGTCGATCAAGTCCATGATGAACCGGCGGGAGAACTCAGCCCCTCGCTCCCGAGTGACTAGGTAGTACACGTTTGACACGGTATGCCACGCAATGAAAGCCTCTGTTCGTGTTCGTTCCACCTGTCTCAAGAACGCTACGGAATAGTCAGAATGAGGGTATCTGTCGAGTGCGTCATCGAGAATAACGTCCGTGTCTATCAGAGTCACGGGTTTTCCTTTTCTATCCTTAGATACTTCTGGATTATGGCCTGGTAACGCGGGTCCGGGTCATCTTTGCGGAGTGTGATGACTCCCCTGTACTTATCAGCCCATAGAGCCTTGGCCTTCTTACTTTCCTCGTCTTCGGACGAAGCTTTGGGGCTAACTACCGGCTTCACCACCACCCTATCGGCTGCCTTGTAGACCTCCACTTCGTCCACGCCCTCTAGCAGGCTCTTAGGGATGTGGACCCCCTGCTCCGTGACTTTTACCTTCATCATGATCTCCCTGCCGCGTGTGACACTGAAAAGAATCGGTAATTGGCTATGTCGTCCGGGGTCGCCAGGCGCGCCTCGGAAGGCTGTATTGTAGCAACAGCCACTGTGCGGCCATCCGGCTCTAGGAACTCAACCTCGAAAGCCTCTCCTTTGCCCTGCGCATATACCACCGTGCCGGTATCTCCGGGCACGAGCTTTGATATGCGATTACCGGCCCTACGCAGCGGGCTACCCTTTGGGACGGACCAAGTATTCTCCAGCGGAATCTGGGCCGTCAGTACGACAACGTCTAACTCTTTGAACACCTTTTCCTCCTAACCCGCTGGGATGAACGTGATGAATCTGAACTCGCTGCCGCCATGATCCACCTGCCACACTGTCCTCACCACCGGGTTCCGCCCATCAGGGGTCTCAAGCTCCCCGTCCACATTATACTTGACACCGTACGGGGTTTCCTCAATTCCGCATCGTCATTGCACTTCTCTTACCCATCCCCAAGCCGAAGGACGTTGCTCAGGGACATGCGCCTGATGAACCAGATCACGCCCAAGATGATGGCGGTGAAGATGAGGGCCATGGCGAGATAGGTAAACAGCAGGTTTCCCCATCCGACGTCCGTGACGAACGGCGGGAGTACCTGCCCGCCCTTGTCGTCATGACCGAGGAGCGGCATGATCGTCGTGCCCAGCCTTCCGCCCATCCAGGTCCCCAACGCCATTCCGACCGCGATGACCAGCGCCTGCTCCACCCACATGAGCGAGACCAACTGGCGAGTCGTGAACCCCATCGTTCGCATCAGGGCGAACTGAATCTCGCGGTCCCTGAAGGAGACGTAGGCATGAACCAGGAATCCGAGGCTGCTCAGGACCAGGATGGAGCCAAAGGCGATCAGCAGAAGCGCCCTCCATCCGGCCAGCACGAGCGGATCGATCTTGGCGACCGCGAGATTGGCTTCGGCGTCGATCACGTCGCCGACCGGGAATGGGCCTTCGTGGCTGAGCCTCTCGACAAGGTCGGCGCGTTCTCTGCCGGTGAAGTCAGTGGCGAGCCACATCTCGTTGGGACTGATTTCGCCGCGAGTCATTCCCAGATTGGCATAGGACATCACTGTATCGAGATCGGCTATCAAGAAACTCTTGTTGTACGTGTCCAGAGTCGGGAAGAACTCGACAGTGTCCCGAATCTCGACCTGCAAACGCCTGCCGCCCATTGACACCGTGAGCGCGCCGCCCACCGAGTGCCCCGTATCTCTAACGAACGACTCGCTCGCTATGACGGGAATCGGCTGATGATTGGCGTCCGCGAAGACTCCGCGAGCCACGTTCGCGTTGCCTCTGGCCCAGGCGAACATCAGGGAGCCGTCCCCCTCTGCCGAGACCTCGGACGGGCGAACTCGGTCGAGCTTCGCATCTTGACTCGGTCGCAGAGCGTGCCATCCGCCGATGTCCTCGAACGTCTCCAGAACCGCGGTCTCGCCGTTCGAAAGCCGCGCCCTGATCTCGTCTATCAGCGCCGATCCCGGCGACAGGCTCAGGTTGGCGTCGGTCTGGGCAACGATTATCGATACAAGCGTGAAGGGCCTGGTAGGACGCAGGCCGAACCACATCCTCCTCCCTTGAAAAAGGTCGGCGCTGTACACCTTCCAGTCGGTGGAATCCAGGAATCCCAAAAGGTATGGGAAGTGCCGCCCATTCGCGTCTTTGAGTATGGCCATCATGCCCACGGTCGGGTACTCTCTATCCGCCCTGAGCGCGACCTGTATCGAGCGGGCTCTCTCCGGGACCGGAATCCCGACGGCAAGCTCATGACCGCCGATCACATCCATTAGTTCCGGCAGCGGTCTATCGGCGAAGTCGTCCCTGAACCAAGCCACGTCCGCGAACCGGCCCGAATCGACGGACAGAGCCTCGAAGCTGCTCTCCCTAAACTGAGTCGAGAGGTCGGTTCCCGGCTGCCTGAGCGCTGGGGCCGCCGCGGCCACGCCGTCCATCGCCTCGTATGGCTCGACGAGCGGCCTCGTGTGACCGCGGTTGTTCAGGGCCAGGCGCGTCAGCCTGATGTCGGCGCCCGACTCGTATAGAACTCGCTCCTCGAAGCTGCGCTGGAGAGTCCCACCGAAACTGGCGGTGAATATGCCAAGTCCGGCCATCAGGATGAGCAGCAGCGCGAGCCTGGCGTAGTGAGTGGGATTCCGCGACATCTGCCACATTCCTATGACGATACCGGGCGGAAGGTAGGGCGCGAGCGCGCGGCTGGCCAATGTCATGACCAGTGGGAACAGCCTGAGCAGCACAATCGCGGCGGCTACCAAGATCAGAGCCGGGACGGCGAGAAGCGCCTGGTTGACGACGACGTCTCCAAGCAGGTCTCGCGCCGCCAAGGATCCCTGCTCGGAGAACTGCCTGAACAGGACAATTCCGACGATCAGCAGCATCACGTCCAGGTAGTAGCGCTGGAAGATGGACAGCCGAGACGGCCTTGCCGCCTCCCGTCTTCCCTGCGACACGGTGGCGCGAGACATCTGGAACGCGGGTATCATGAGCGCGCCGAAGCTCAGCAGTCCGCCGACGGCGCTCATGATGAACGCGCCCCTTGTCATAGTTATGGGAAGCCGAGTTCCGCCGCTGAGGTCTGAGAACGCGGGGGTGTAGCCGAGCAGCGCGACCGCCGTCGCCGCGAGGAAGGGGGCGATAATCATGGCCAGCGCCGCTATCGTCGCGCCCTCGAGGACGAACACGGTCAGTATCTGCCGCTCCGTCGCTCCCCTGCCCTGCAGCAGGCCGATCTCGGCCTTCCTCTGCTCGGCGACCAGGGACGAGAGCGTGACGACGTAGTAGAGCACGACCACCGCGATGAGAATCAGTACGACGAACATCTGGAGCTTTGAGAACAGCAGGCGCCGGTCATAGTCCTGGAGTGCCTGGTCAAGCTCGGTGATCTGACGGTACGACAGCAGCGTGCCGGACAGCCCCTGGCTCATGCCGACGATGGTCTCAAGAGTATAAGTGGAGTTGCCCGCGTTGAGGCGGGAGCTATCGACTGACAACAGCCAGCCGTAGCTGCTGTCCATGTCCTCGAACGACCCGCCAAGCGTCGTCAGGAACGACTCCTCGGACAGCAGGAACGGCATCGACCTGAATGAGCCGGATACGAATGAGTCGAAGATGCGGTCGTAGAGACGCCAGACCGGGTCTTCCGGGTCGGTGCGAACGTATATGCCGGAGATGACTACCGACGCGTAAGGCGTAACATCCATCCAGTGCGGAACCGCGGACATTCTGTCGCCGACGCCGACGTCGAACAGCAGCGCGGCTTCTTGGGGTATCAGAGCCTCTATCACCAACGGTTGCCCTGCCGCATCGGACGGCTGGGCCGTGGCCGGCTGCCGTCCGCCGGGAAGTAGCGTTACGTGGCTCTCAATGCCGTCTAGGAACCAGAAGAAGCCGCGGGCGTTGTCGTCTCCGGCGGCCTGCTCATTGTCGGGGACGGTGAGGAAGAACGTCGCGGACTTGCCGCCCCTGTCCACGTGGTCGAACAGCCAGCTAAGCCTGCGGTCATATTGGGCTTCCAGCAGGTCGCGCAGGGCCGCGTACTCTTGCGGAGTCGTCGGGCCTTTGGTGGTCTTGGTGAGTATGTCGAGGTCGAGCGGGTCTCGTCGTTCCAACTCCGCCTCGAGGGCGAGGTTGCGAAGCGAGTCGAAGTAGATGACCGTGCCCGCCATGATCGTCGATGCGAGCGCTACGCCGATTACCACCGACGAGAGCAGTTTCCAGTTGGCGAGGCTGCGCCTCGCGACCATGGGCCACGCGGAGAGGATGCGGATGAAGGTGTGAATCATTGCGGTCTATGTAGTTATACGTTCACGGTCGTCAGCAGATCTTCCGGAAGTCCTGCCAAGCGTGGACGGCGGCAGACGTGCCCATCATAGGGACATGGTACACTCTTCAGCAGATGCCCCGGCGATTGGTAAGGATACGGTGAAGGGGTAAGCTGTGCCAATCTATTATCTTGACACTTCGGCAGTTATGAAGAGATATATTCCTGAGGTTGGCTCAGGCCTAGTAGAAGAACTCTTTGAGGAACTCACTAGTTCAGAAGTCCTGACCATCTCGTAAGGGCATCTGAGGCTCAGAACCTCTATGTGGTGAGCGCAGACCGCAAACTTGTGGAGACGTGTGAAGGATATGGTATCCCGGCGATCGATCCGCACACTGACGACGCTCTTGGCCTCCTGCGGGCCCTCCGATGACGGAGCGAACTAATCTCCTCTGTCATCAAGCTCCCGCAATACTTCCTTCAGCGTGCGACCTCCGAGCCGCTCTCCCATCATGGCTCTGATCTCCTCCAATGCAGGAGTAGAGCCGGGGCGGTTGCGTATCTCTTCGGCCTGCTTGCGGAAGGATGCCCGCAATTCCGGGTCGCCCAATGCCTCAAGTCCGGGTGGTATTCCGGCCTCGCCTCCGGAGGGAAGCTGCCCTTTCTGTTCAACGGTCATCGTTTCGCCTTTGGAGTTGATTCGCCTTTGCCGCTAATTGCCGTGTATCGCTTCCTACCATACTATCTTATTATCGTCAGGGGACAATAGAGCGTCAAGCTGGCCCTGATTACATTGGCTATCCCTCCATCCTGGAGAGCCGTCTAAGATCGGCTCTGAGCAAGCGGTGGCCCAGTGTCATGAGCGAGACTACGAAGATCGCCATCAGCGCGGCGTATAGGGAACCCATAAGCGCCCAGTTCGTCGTCAGGATGAAAGGCGGCAACACTCGTCCGCCGCCGTCGGTCACGGCCACGGACGAGACGATCATGCGGCTCATCTGGAATCCGGCCCATGTGCCCAAGCTGAGGCCTGTGAAGGCCACGAGCAGATGCTCGAAGCCGAACAGAGCTATGGTCTGGAACCGGTTGAATCCGAGTGATCTGAGCGAGGCCATCTCTCCAATGCTGCGGTCCGAGTAGGCGATGAGGTACACGACATATCCGAGACCGGAGATGAACAGAACCACCGCGAGCGCGACCAGGACCAGAGTCCGCCATCCGGCTGATACCAGAGGATCGACATCGAGCGCCGCAAGCTCGGCCTCGACGCCGGTCGCGCTGCCCTGATGCCCAAGCAGATCGTCCACCTCGTGAAGCGCCTCTATGCTGCCTTGTCCGCCGGTGTTGATGAAGAACTCGTTGATGGCGGTTTCCCCCAGAGGATTCAGCGCGTCCACATAGCCGAGCAGCGACTCCAAATCGAATATCAGAAAGCCCATGCCGGCCGGATCGAGCGTCGGGAAGTACTCGACGACGTCGGTGATCACCACGGGCGCGATCCCGCCGGTCAGCCTGACCAGCAGGCCGGAGCCGGGCGAAGTCCCTGTGGCCTCCACGAACGACAAGCTTGCGACCGCCGGAATGAATCCGCTGCCGCCCGACCTGTAGAACCCGCGTATGCCCATGTTAGTCTCTTTTCCAAACGAAAATGAAACTGCCGACGAACCCGAGCGAACGGTTTCACCCGTGCGCGCCAGTTCGTCGGCGCCGACGGCCGTCGTGGGCAGCGTAATCCAGTCCAGCGGCCCCTCGAACCCTTCCAGCAGAACCTCCTCGCCGGTGTCTCCCATGACCGCCTGAATATCGTCGAATACCACCTGCCCTACCCTGCCGGTGGCCCCGTAACCAGGCTCGTTCAACTGGATGGAAACGATCTTGAGAGGCCGCGCGAGTCGTTCGGGATCGGGAAGGTCGGCGCTCATCAGCCTCCAACCCGGTTTATCCAGTTCGCCCAGGCTCAGAGTCTCCAACCGCCCGTTGGCGTCCTCGACGACGACCCACAAGAAGATGAGGGGGTAGGACGTAGCGCCATTCACCCACATCTGTATCCGGCTCGCGCCCTCGGGTATCGGGATCGTTCTCACCTGGTCCTCCACCTTCAGGTCGGAGATTATCTGCTGGACGGGCCTCGGAGAGAAATCTCCCCTGAACCAGATCCGGAATGTATCGGTATCGACGGCGAGGAACTGGAAGCTCGGACCGCCCTCGCCTGCGCCGACCCGTGCCTGGCCCCTGAGCGCGGCCGAAAGCGACTCGACTCCCGTAACGGAGCCGAACTTGCCCTCCAGCCTGTCATTGGCGAGCGTGTAGGTGCTGATGAGTCCGGTAACGCGAATGTCGGAGCCGATGTTGTAGCGAACGCGATCCTCGTAGCTTTGGTCGAGGGTCGCGCCGACCGTCGTCGCCACTATGCCTATGCCACCCCCCAATACGAGAAGGAGCACGAGCCACGAGTACTGAACCGGACTCCTGCCCATGTGCCACATGCTCAGAGAGACCCATGCCGGCGCGCGACGCGCCAAGAGCGTCAACAGGTAGAAGACGATCTGTGCCGGAACGAGAACGGCCAGGGAGATCGAGCCGGCGAAGACTGCCGTCGGCATATCGGGATGGGGCAGGCTGTTCGACAGGTACGCGCTGACGATGACAGCCTGAATGATCGTGAACAAGGCTTTGCCGCGCCATCCGGTCAGCTTGGCGGTAAGCCAGTACGCCGCGCCAAATGCGCCGAGCGTCAGGGCATCCGGGATCCAGCCTGTACTATCCCCGGCCTGAAAGTCGGCAAGCGCGACGGCAGTTGCCAGGACCGCCAGCGTCACGACGGCGGCTGAGTGTACCAGCGCAAGGGACTCTCCGGCCAAACAACGGATGAACATTGGGAAGACTCGGAAGAAGAGCATTCCTATCGCCAGAAGGAACAGGACGGGGGCTATCAGGAGAGCCTCATTGACGTCCTGCTGTCCGAACAGGCCGCCGGACACTAGCTCGCCCCGCGCCTGAAGCTCCCAGTACAAGACTCCGGCTACCGCCAAGAGCATGAAGTCGATGTAGTATTGCTGCACGAGCGGAACCGACGGAGGCCGGGAGGCGCGCAATTTCTGCATGATGAGGCCCGCCCTCGCGCCGATCACGCCCGGGACGACGTAGATGGACAGGCACAGCAGTCCCGCGACCGCGGCGGCGGCAAAAGGCGTCCAGTCCAAGTACACGGGGAGCGTATTTCCATCGGTAATGTGCGCGAAGTATGGGAGCAGACCGGCCAGCCAGACGGCGGGCAACGCGATGAAGGGGGCGATCGCGGCGGCCAGCCCAGTCATGATCGCGCCCTCGATGAGATAGAGCCTCAACAGCGTCCACGTATTGGCGCCGCGACTCCTGAATAGCGCGACGTCGCTCTCGCGGTTCGGCTCCAGATACGACACGATCATGAACAGGAAGTAGAGGACCGCCACCCCCATCATCGCCAGCAGCAGAAGCAAAGGGATGCTGTTCAGGAAGCTCCGACGCCCTAGTTGTATTACCATGATGTCGATACCGCTTCTGATCGTCGAGTCCGGTATCGAGACCCCAATCGCCCTCCTCAGCGATTTCATCCTGTCCCGCATCTCGTCCCTGGACCAGGCGGCGAGGATTTCGGTATCGACCCTGTTATACCAGGTCATGTCCACGGTGGCCGCCGGGAAAGCGGACCGCATGGCATCGATAAGCGAGTCGCGGCCAACGAAAACCGCCAGAAGCGGCGGCGAGTCCTCGGTGACTACGCCCTGGTTGTCCGGGATTCTCGGGGCCAGAAACTCCTCGGCGCGATTTCGCCAGTAGGGGTCGTCCGGGTCACTGGCAGCGACGATGCCGACCACCCTGGCCGACAACTTGGAGGACGAGTCCACAGACGGAGCGAACACGAGAATGTCGTCGATCTCGATGTCTCCGAAGTGGTCGGCGGTTGTGGCGCTTACGACCACTTCCACCACGGGGCCGTCCTCACTGGTCAGAACGATGTCCCGTGGCGCGCGACCCTCGACCAGCGTGACGTGGTCTTCAAGACCCTCCAGGCGCTGGAGCAACCCTGTTTCCACCTCAGGCGGCGGCAGGTCGCCCGCGCCCGCTGACTCATACGGTTGCCCCACTACCCACACATAGAAATGGAGAGTGCGTATGAAGCGATGGGCGCCTGTGACGACCGGAGCGGCGTGCTCCTCGACGGCCGCGTCGTGGGCGAGGTCGGAGCGCTCGATCTCGTCACCGTCCAAGGGAACGAACCTGGACTCAACCGTGATGTCGAAGAACGAGTCTCCCCAGCGCGACACCTCTTGTCCGATCGCGCTCTTGATGCCCTGGCGTTCGAGCGCGTCCAGATAGACGGGCGCGGCGGACAGCAGCAGAGTCGCTGCCAAGATGCCCAGGAAGACGCTGAGCATCAGCCGCCAGTCCGACTTGATGCGTCGTAGAACCAGCTTGCCGGTCGTTAGACCCCGTATGTCTCGCTCGGTCGTCAGAATACAGTTTCCACGCGGCTCTCTAGGTCGCTCGCAAGCTGCGCAGACAGAACAGCCGAAATTCAACGATCTGGAATCGGACGGAATCGGCTGCGCGGTCGCGCGCAGTCATATCCAAATATCAGCGCCACCAGCATACCCTATGAGATAATATACGTGTGTCGCTTACCCTTTAGTTCCGGAACAGTCCCATGACCAACAACCCAAACCTCAGAGTTTCCAGCGTCGAGATCGACGGTCAGGACGTTCGCGTCAACTGGGCCGACGGCCACGTGTCCGAGTTCTCCGCGACCTACCTGCGCGTGAATTGTAGTTGCGCCGAGTGCGTGGAGGAGTGGACGAACCGGAGGCTGCTCGACCCTGCCAGCGTTCCGGCGGACCTGCGGGCCGAGGACTATCTTCCGGTCGGACGGTACGCCGTGCAGTTCCTATGGAGCGACGGCCATTACACCGGCATCTACCCTTTCGACGCGCTGCGCCTGCTGTGCCAGTGCGACCAGTGCAAGGCCGAACGGGATGTTTAGCCGGTTCCCAAAGGCGATGCTGATCGACCTGGACGACACCATCATCGCCTACGAGTCCGGGTCCCGAGACATCTGGAGACGGATCTGCCAGCGGTATATCGACGACCTGCCGGGCTGGACCGTGACCCAGCTAATAGAAGGAATCGACTCGTACCGTCGCTGGTTCTGGTCCGACCCCGAACGGCACCGGCTCGGCCGGCTCAACCACGTCAACGCCGGGCACGAGGTGGCGCTGGGCGCATTTCGGCAGATGGGCATCGACTCCGCCGACATCGCGCGGCGGATCGGGGACGAGTACGTCCGGAAACGCCTCGAGATCGTCCGGCCATTTCCCGGCGCGATCGAAACTCTGGAGACGCTGCGCAACTCCCCCGTCCGTCTCGCGATGGTCACCAACGGCAACTCCGCCGGCCAGCGCGCGAAGATCAACAGGTTCGACCTCGCAAGGTTCTTCGACTACATTCTCGTCGAGGAAGAGTTCGGAGTGGGCAAACCGGACGAGCGGGTCTATTTCCATGCGCTGAAGAAGCTCGACGCCAAGCCATCCGACGCATGGATCGTGGGCGACAACTTGGAGTGGGAAGTCGCCGCTCCTCAGAGATTGGGCATCACCGCAATCTGGCACGATACCAGAGGCCGCGGGCTGCCGCCGGAATCGAATGTCCGGCCTGACCGCATCATCAGAGCGTTGCCCGAACTGTTGCAGCTAGAGATGTAGCGGCGTTCAGAACGTCAGCGACACCTTGAGCGCGCCGTCGCCCCTCGACTCCGCCAGGTCGAACGCTTCTTGAACCCGCCCAATCGGGTACTGGTGCGTCACGAACGGCTCCATGTCTATCTCGCCGCTCCTGATGAAGTCCACGGCGATCTGAAACGCGGGCAGGCCGGGCTCGTCCTGCGCTCCGAAGACTGTGTGAATGTCCAGCCGCTTGCGGAAGAAGGTGTCCCAGTCGAATGGCGCCCGCTCCATCGTGGGCGGCAGCCCGAACATGGCGACTCTGCCAAGTGGCCGAACGATCTGCAAAGCCTGGTTCATGGTGTCCACGCTGCCGACCGCCTCGATGACCAGGTCCGCGCCCTCGCCCCCGGTGAGGTCGAGAACCGCGTCGGTCGCGCGCCTACCGGTTACGTCGATGACGTCGTCGACGCCCATGCGCCGCGCATGTTCCAGACGCTCGGCCACCGGTTCGATAGCGATAATGCGATGCGCACCGATACGTCTCAGCATGAAGTCGTGGAACAGCCCGACTGAACCCTGACCTATCACCGCCACAGTCTTGCCGACGAGGGACGGCAGCCGGCGGCAGCCGAATACCACAGTTCCCAACTGCTGCGCCATAAGCAGGTGGGCCTGCGGCGTGTCCGTCGGCAGTCTCATCAGGAAATGAGGCTCGATAAGCTGGTATCCGGCGAACGTCTTGGAACCCCAGATGTTCGGGACGGTCAGGACAAGCTCGCCCTCTTGGAAGCCTGTGCCGCCGCCATCGACGACGACGCCCACGCCCTCATGGCCGGGGTAGCCGTGCGGCAGCGGCCACTCGTAAACGTTCCAGCCCATGTAGCAGATGTGGAGGTCGCTGCCGCATATCGACGCGAGCGTGGTCTTGACCAGTACCTTGCCGGGTTCGGGATCGGGCACGGGTATCGCATCGCATCGTAGCTGTCTCAGTCCTGTCGCCAGCGCGGCGGGCATGGTGGGCATCTGCGCTCCCTCACCTACTCGACATACTCTTGGGCTTCCATCCACATATAGACCGGGTATATCTGGTTGGTGTACTTGTAGGCCCCGATCCCGCCTTCGGGGTAGGTTTCCACGACGCCTAGTTCGCGTAACCTTCTCAGTAGGTTGTCGAATACTCGAAACTCTTCCGCGCTGACTCTGGATTTGATCTGTTGCCTTGTAAAGGCCGGCTGTATGGAATCACTGGACATCTTTCGGATGATGGCTCGGTACCTGTCGCTTCTGATAGTTCTGTAGATGCTTGGAGCCAGGTACTTTCGTCCAACGATTATAGCCGCTCCTCTAATACCTGCTACGGCGTCGCTCTGAGTCACGACGCCGTCCGAGTCTGCCCAGAAAGTGGCGTCTCCGATCTCCTGCATCATCACGGGCAGCCCACTAGAGTGCTCCACCATTACCCGCATGGCGTCGGTGTTCACGGACATTCCGGCTTCGCCAAACGCCCTGGTGAAAAAATCTTCGACTTCCTCGTCGGACAGTCTTTCGAGCTCGACTATTCTGAACACTCTCATAAGCGATGGTTGCTGAACCGAGAGTTGGTCGCGTCTCTCGGGCAGTCCGCTCAGCATGATGAGGGCCGGATATGGGCCGAATTGGGTCGCGATCTGGTCAACCACGCTCTTGTACCAGTTGGCGAACGCGTCGTTGTCGGCCAGCCCGTTGATGTCGTCGAGGATTATCAGCGCCCCACGTTTGTCTTCCATGATCCGGGCCACAAACTCGCCGAGTATTTCGGGAAACCTGCGCGCGAGCAGTGTCAACTCATCCGGACTCGGACGGAACTCGATACTGATGCCGAGTAGCCCCACCTTCCTTACATGGTCCCCAAGCAGGTTGGAAATCCGAGCGTACCAGGGTTGGTCCCATCCCTCTCTTATCAACTCTTCGAGTATGCGGCGCGCCAGTTCTTCGAGAGTAGTCACGCCTCCGAGGAAGGCGTGAACGCCGACCATGTCATGATTGACGCCGGCCATCTGCCGTACTATAGAGGCGAACGAGCTTTTGCCAATACCGCGGTCTCCCGTCAGGAACACGTTTTCCTGCCTGCCGGAGGCGGTCTGCCTCAGGTAGTTGTCAACTTCCTGGATGTGCTGAGCCCGACCGGCGAACAGTTCCACCGGCACAGGACTGCCGGGAGTGAAGGGACTAGCATCTTTTGGAACTCTTGTCGCCATGGCGCCGCTCCGCCTGGAGGCATATTTTCTTGGGTTATCCGAACCCGCTAGTATGTCGCCCGGCCGCCGGTGATGTCGAAAACGGCTCCGGTGCTGAACGAACACTCTTCCGATGCGAGCCAGGCCACCAACGCGGCGATCTCATCGATCTCGCCCGTGCGGCCCATCGGGATGCGCTCGACCATGTAGCTAACCTGCTCAGGGGTGAACTCGTCCAGAATCCTCGTCTGAACGACGGCGGGCGTGACGCAGTTCACCCTGATTCCGGTCCCCGCAAGCTCTTTGCCGACGGACTTGGTCAGCCCGATGACCGCGGCCTTGGTCGCGGAATAAGGAACCATTCGCGGGTTGCCTTCCTTGCCCGCCACGGACGCGATGTTGACGACGCGCCCGTAGTCGCGCTCCAGCATATGCGGCGCCACCGTGTGGGTGAACGAGAAGACGCCCCGCAGGTTCGTCCTGTACACGCGGTCCATCTCCTCGACCGGAAGCTCCCAGATGTTTCCGGTGATGCCCCCGATGCCCGCGTTATTCACCAGAATGTCCACCCTGCCCCACTCGTCCAACGCCTGCCGACAGGCGCGCTCGGCGGTCTCGGGCTCGGCGACGTCGCCGATGGTCAGTCGAGCAGACACTCCCCTGGCAGACAGCTCGCTCGATGCCTGCTCGCCAAGCTCGCCGTCTATATCGACCATGACGACGCTCGCGCCTTCACTCCCCAGCCGTCGGACTATCCCGTAGCCTATGCCGGTTGCCGCGCCCGTGACGATGGCAACTTGGTCTTTGAATCTCGACAATGGTGTTTTCGTCCTCTCTCTGGCCCATTCCGTCACGGAGGCTGTCGCGCCTAAGTATCCCCTCTGATTTCACCTTTATGAAAAACTCCCAGCCCATGGCAAACAGGGCAAAGTGGTGTACTACCATCCCTGTATCGCGATCCCGTGCCTCTGCAAAACCTGCACGTCTCATATGGTACCCTCACGTACACCACACCTTTCCCATCGCAAACAGGGCAAAGTGGTGTACTACCATCCCTGTATCGCGATCCCGTGCCTTTGCAAAACCTGCAATCAATCATCTCTTGTAGCATGGAATATCCCCTTTGAACGGCCCAGAGTCTCTGCCAAAATGCGCCTATATCGCTCCCTCTTCCCGGAGGTCTTTCAACGACTGCGAGAACGCGTCGACCGTCGCGTCGATTACATCCTCGCCGTGCGATGACGACACCAGGAATGCGCGGCCTCCCATCATATCAACTCCGTTGACCAGCATCGCGCGCCTGATGGCGCGGGTCCTCTCGGTCGGCATGGTGTCGTAGATGTCTTGGTATGGCATGTTGCACAGATCGCGGTCGCAGTTGCACTCCGCGCCGAGGTTCACGTGTATGATCGACGCGATTCCGTGGGCGTGTCCGGTCACCTCGTTTCTGATGAACGCCTCGTTCAGGCCGTCCTTGAGCCGGGCCGACATGGCGTCCGCCCTAGCGTTGACCTCACCCGTCGCGATCGCCTGAAGCGTGGCGATGCCCGCGGCCGCCGTGACCGGCTGGGCGTTGAACGTGCCGCCCTGCGGGACCCTGTGAACGTTGTCCCACTCCGGGTCGTCTCTAAGGGCCATCAGGTCCATGATCTCGGAGCGTCCTCCGACCGCGGCCCCGGGCTGGCCTCCGGCCACGATCTTGGCCATTGTCGTAAGGTCCGGTTCCAGGCCCCAGCGCGCCTGCGCCCCTCCGGGCGAGAGCCTGAAGCCCGTAATCACCTCGTCCATGATGAACAGCGCTCCATGTTTGGACCTGACCTCCTGAACGTCGTGCAGGAAGTCCGGGTTCATCAGCGGGAATGTGCCATAATGCGCGCCGTTGGACTCAACTATCACCGCGGCGACATCGTCGTTGTCCGAGAGGATTCTGTCGAGCGCGGCGACGTCCACCGGAGACACGATCACCGTGTCGATGGCCTCTTGGGGAACTCCGCCAAGCGCCTGGCCGGAGTCGGGCGCGACGTAGTCGTGCCAGCCGTGGAAGTGCTCGTAGAACTTGACGATCTTCGACTTGCCCGTGTAGGCGCGGGCGAGTCTGAGCGCCAGGTAGGTGGACTCGGTGCCTGAAGTCGTGAACCGAACGGTTTGGATGCTGGGGATCAGCCGCTTGACCGCCTCGGCATACCGTATTTCATGGGTGGAGGCCCCGCCGAGATGCGAACCGCGCCGGCTCTGAGACATGACCGCCTCGACGACCTCCGGGGGGTTGTGGCCCATCATGAGGCAGCCGTTGCCCATCACGTAGTCGATGAGCTCGTTGCCGTCCACGTCGTACTTGAACGGCCCCTCTCCGTGCTCGAAATAGACCGCAAACGGCGACGTGAACCGCGTCTGGTGGGTCACGCCGCCGGCGAACAGTTCCTTGCCGCGCCGATGCCAGTCCTCTGAGCCGGCGAACTTCTCTCTGAAACGCTCTTCTATGGTCGGCATGACTCTACTCCCCGGACGGTCCCAGTGATCGCCCGCTTTCCTCAATCCGTCACTCGCAGAAATTCTTCGAGATGCTTTCTGAGAAGCAGCCGCCCGCGGTGAAGCCGCGACTTCAGAGCGGGCACTCCGACTCCGACTACCTCGGCCGCCTCGGCGTTGGACAGCCCCTCCACGTCCCGCAGCGCCACGGCGGCCTTCAGGTCGGGCGGCAGCATCTCCACACCCTCGCGCAGTCTGTCGCCAAGCTCGGAGTTGGATGCGTGCCAGTCCGGCCCTTCGCTCCAGTCCGGTACCTCGACATCATCCAACCCGGTCTGCGTGAGCGTCCGCGCCCTCTTCTCCTTGCGCAGCCGCATCAGCGCGGCGTTCACGGTGATCCTGTACAGCCAGGTCGTTACCTTCGAGTCTCCTCTGAATCGGTCAAACGCCCTGAAGGCTGACAGAAAGGCGTCCTGCGCCACGTCCTCGGCATCCTCCGGCCGACCCATCATGCGCAGTGCCACGTTGAACACGAAGTCCGAATACTGCTCCACAATACGGTCGAACTCGCTCGACGAGTCCACGTCTCCGGTCAGTTGTCTGGCCTCTTCTGCCAAGTCTTGACTCTATCCCACAAGGGTTGTCTTGCGCAGCCGGGTAACAGGTGAATCCGATCCGACTCAGTTGCATCCAATTGTAATCAAGGGAGCGCGAAAGCGAAACCCCGCTATGTGACGCTACCTTCCGAGCGGCCTGTCGCGCGCGACCACGTTCCGGCACACCGCTAGGAGATTGGGATAGGCTGCCCCAAAGGGTTGGAGATGGCACTCTCTCGGCTGTTTAGCATATTCGGCGGCGGCGAGGCCGACTGCGCCGAGGTCCGAGCCGCGTCCTCAGACTACATAGACGAGGACGTCGGCAAACGTCAGCGCGACCGCATAGCCTCGCACCTCGAACGCTGCGCTCCGTGCAGGGCGTTCATCAACACCATGCGCGCCACCGTCGATCTGCTGAAGTCGGCTTTCGAGTCCGAGCCGCCTGAAGGCTTCCGGCAGCGAGTCAAAGAGCGGATCGCCGAGGAAGGCCGGCCGCCGGGCTGATCCGCCCTTGCTCGCCACCATCAAGACCAAACCATGAAAATCGCGGTATGCATAAAGCAGGTCCCCGCCGTCTCGATGCTCAAGTTCGACAACGAGACGCGCCGAATCGTTCGCGACGGCGTCCCAAACGAGGTTAACCCCTACGACGTGTTGGGACTGTCCCTCGCGGCGCGGCTGAAGGCCGAAACGAACGCCGAGGTTGTCGTCATTACGATGGGGCCGCCACAGGCGCGCGACGCGCTGGTGCAGGCGATGGCCATGGGCGCCGACCGAGCCGTACACCTGAACGACCGCGCCTTCGCCGGATCTGACACGCTCGCCACTTCGCGCGCGCTGGCCCTGGCCCTCGAAAGGGAAAGCCCGGACCTGATTATCTGCGGGCGCAACAGCACAGACGCCGAGACGGGGCAGGTCGGCCCTGAAGTCGCGGAGATGCTGGGCATTCCCCAGATAACCGCCGTGTCGAATCTGGATATCGACTCGTCGTTTGACTCGATCATCGCAACTCGGCTGACCGACGAGGGGCACCAAGAGCTTTCGTGCGGCCTTCCTTTGCTGGTCACAGTTACCGACGGCGTGGCCGAGGAGACGTACCCGCGCCGCGATCAGATGGAGGCGGCGCAGTCTATGCCGGTCGAGGAGCTAACGGCCGCCGACCTGACGGATGACACGTCCCAGCTTGGACTCGACGGCTCTCCCACCTGGGTAAACGAGATATTCTCGATCGAGTCCAGCCGACTGGGAAGGATAGTCAGGGACATTCCGCCGGACGAGGCGGTGTCGGAGCTGATGGACTTCCTAGATGAACGAGGCGTGTTCGACGATGAGGCATCCTCTCGAAAGGCGGGCGAACCAAGGGGTCCCAGGCTGGAGACGGGCCAACAGGGAGCCATATGGGTACTCGCTGAGACTCTAGGCGGGGACGTCCGGCACGTCACGTTGGAACTGCTTGGACGCTCGAGGAGTCTCGCCGCGCAGATCGGCACGACGGTCGAGGCCGTCCTGATTGGAAGCGTTGACGACTCTCACGTCCGTCTGCTGACCGCCTACGGAGCCGATGCCGTCCACCTGAACGGCGATCCCGCGCTGTCCGAATACGACACCGAGTCCCACACGTCCGTCTTGGCCCATCTCATCGAGCGTCACTCGCCGTTCGCGGCGCTGATACCGTCCACCGCCAACGGGCGCGACCTTGTGGCGCGCGTCGCGGGAAGGCTCGGACTGGGGCTGACTGGTGACTGTGTCGGCCTTGAGATAGACGACGAAGGACGGCTCGCGCAGCTCAAGCCCGCGTTCGGAGGGAGCATAGTCGCCCCGATTGTCTCCAAGACGCTCCCTAACATGGCCACCGTGCGGCCCGGCATACTAACTGCCCGCGCGCCAGACTACTCTATCGAGAGTATCGTCAAAAGGTTCGAGGCCGGTGAGATACAGCCGTCGCGCATCCGAGTGCTGAGAACAGTCGTGGACGAATCCTCAGAAGGCGCCGACCTGGAGCACGCTTCTCGGATCGTGTCCGTCGGAAAAGGCATCGGAGGGCCTGAGAACCTGCCGCCCATCCGGGAGCTTGCCGAGGCGCTCGGCGCGTCGCTGGGCACGACCCGTGACGTCGCCGACCTGGGCTGGGTGCCACGGCAGTACCAGATCGGATTGTCCGGCAAGTCGGTCGCGCCCGACCTCTACGTAGCAGTCGCGCTGCGCGGCCCGTTCAACCACACCGTCGGCATACAGCGCGCCGGAACGGTCGTCGCCATCAACAACAGCGCGCGCTCACCGATATTCCGTGCGTCCGACTTTGGTATACTGGGTGACTGGATCGAGGTAGTCCCGGCGCTGACCGCCGCCGTAAGGCGACGCTTGGGACAGTGATCCGCCGCCGGATTCCGATACTGCTATGGAGGTAGTGCAATGGCAGACGTGACAATAACCCCCCGCGCGAACGGCCCTCTCATGGTGCAGGGCGACTTCGAGATCGTTGACGCGCAGGGCAGCAAGTACAGCGTCGAAGGCGACGTGGTAACGCTGTGCCGCTGCGGAGAGAGCGACAACAAGCCCTTCTGCGACGGCTCCCATCGGCCAGCCGGGTTCGAGGCCGACAGCGAAGCTCGATAGCCCCTCAGTGGTAGCCAATTGAGTCTAGGCATAGCCTACGTTCATACCGAAAATGGGTCGACGTCGTAGAGGCCTAAGGACTCTGCTCAGGGCAACTCGGTGGATAATGCTCGCCGAACGGCAGCAACCGTCTCGTCCCCAGAGGCCTCGGCCGCGTCCAATGCCCCCGCCGCTACGGAAGCGGCGGCTTCATCGGCGGTCATGCTCAACTCGGATGCCATCTGACGAGCGGCCTCCATTGCTTGAGCAGCGGCTTCGGCGGGGTCTTCTCCCACTTCAACTGCGCCCTGCACCGCGCCGTAACCCGCGCCATGCAGAGCATCTAAGGGCGCTGCCCCTTTGCTGGTCAAAGTACGAATCGCTCCAAGGACAGATCCCCGGGCTACCCTCCCGATCTGATCAGCGAGGTTGTCTCCGACCTGAAGCGCGCCTCGTGTCGCGTGGCGGGCCAACTCGACACCGTGGGCGGCGACGTCCTCTATCTCACCCATGGCTTCTTCCAAGACGTTGCCCACGACATCAGCCACCTCGTGAACTAGCACACGCCCCCGGCTGGCGGACGACACTGCCGCTTGGGTGGATGCCGCAAGCTGATACGCCGTGACTCCCAAGGCAACGTCCGCTCCCGGCACGCGCTTGAGATAGCCGTATGAGAAGGCCGATACGGCTCCGAGACCCGGAACGGACGACACCGCCCGCGCCGCAGGACCGGCGCGAGCCGCCAACTCACTGAGCGCCACGTCACGGGGCGTCTCTCCCTCCTCGCGCAGCGCGACCAGGAGGTTCAGGGAAAACAATCCAACGATGAATGCGATGGCGAACAGGAAATCGAAGCCGGTCAAGGATAGCGCCGGCAACTCAACGACCCCGCTCGGCGATGTCCAAGTCAAGTCGAGTCCCAGCGACCTAACCGAGAAGTAGTCGGCCATGAATCCGCCGGCGATCGGGCCGATCCCTGCGCCGACACTGGCCGCGATTCCGGCGACACCCAAGAATGGCGTCGCCTTCCCTTCGGGCGCCACTTTAAGTGTCAGCGTGCTCATGGTCAAAGTGACTCCAGCAGCGGCGATGCCCGCGAATATGTGGAGCGCTGCAAGCAGTGGCAGAGTGAGAAAGTGACGCTCAGGGTTTGCCGTGAATACCCAGCCTAGGATGACCAGAAGGTACAGAGACGCGGACAGTGACAGCACTGTCTTGCTCCCGACGCGATCAGCCATAGGCCCCCACACTCGCACGAACAAGATGTTCGCGGCTTGGCCTAGCACAGTGAAGCCGATTACAGCGGGCAGCGAGAGACCGAGTTCGGAGAGCATGTACACGGCGAAGAAGGGGATGGCGAGGTTAGAGGTCAGGCTCCAAACGAACAGAAAGCGCACAAGCTGGGAGAAGTTGCGGTCGCGCAGCGGCTCCGCCAGAATCGCGAGCGCCGAACGGCCCGACTCAGGGGCTGCCGGCATGAGAGGCTCTCTTGCGCGCAAAGCCATCAGGGGACTAGCGATCCCAAATGTGAGGGCGCCACCAATGAGGAGGAAGGAGTATGCGAGAATCGCATTGTCAGGAGACGACATGCCCTCCCACCACCGAACGAAGAAACTGCCGGCTAGGCCGACGACGGCGACTACGGTAGTGATAATGGCGAGCCGACGGCCATAGTAGCTCCCCAGGATATTCTGAGGGACGAGATCGCGCATCCAACTCGTCCACGTAGTCACCCAAACAGGGGTGAACAGACCGCGAACCGCCATCAGGCCGATCACCGCTGCCACGGCTGGCGCTCCGGGCGTCTCCACCAAGAACGGCGCCGCCCCAATTGGGATCCATAGAAGTTGGCCCGCGCACAGGGCAGGGATTCCGATGGCTTTCCGCATCCTAAAGCGTTCTACGGCGAGTATCGCGGGCAGTTGCGCTACCTGAGCGACAAACGGCAGCGCGGCGAGAATCCCAACCTGAAGATTGTTTGCTCCCAGAGCCAGCGCATAGGCGGCCATGAAGCCGCCGCTTCCCAGGCTGAACAGCGCTCCGGACGCGACACCTTCCCATATCATCAGGCGAAGGCTGCGTCCAACCTCTTGATCCGTCAGCGTGGGGCTTGGACGAAGGAAAGTGAACACGTTGGACGGCCTACTGGATCAGATTGATTGAAGCGGTGGCGATGCCCAGGAACAGCAGAAAGCCGAATACGTCCGTGAAGGTCGTAACGACTACGGCGGATGCGACGGCGGGGTCCAGTCCGATTCGCCGTAGGAACAGCGGCACCGCCGCTCCGACCACGCCGGCGAGAAGCATGTTGCCGAGCATTGAGAGACCAAGCACTAAGCCAAGTCCAAGGTTCTGCTTCCACAGTATGGCGATGATCGCGACCAGTACACCCAACCAAATCCCATGCAGCGCTCCCAGTAAAGCCTCCCGAATCAGGAGTCTCCGCGCGCCGACGCCGACTAGCTCGCCAAGCGCGATGGCCCGCACTATGAGGGTCAAGGTCTGGGTGCCGCCAATGCCGCCCTGCCCGGCGACCACAGGTAGGAACGCGGCGAGCACCACCACCTGGGTAAGAGTCGATTCGAAGAGCGCGACGGTTGCCGCCGCGAGGAACGTCGTGCCGAGGTTGACGGTGAGCCAGGGAAGGCGCGTACGGATCGAACTGGCCAGAGGGCCGTCCACAGTCTCACCCGCCACGTTGGCCACCTGCTGCATCTGGCGTGTGTCCTGCTCGACAGTGGCGCCCAGAAGTGACTCCGCCAAGATCACGCCTGTCAGCCGGTCGCCGTCCACCACCGGCAGCTGTGTCAGGTTGTAGTGTCTCTGAAGCCGGGCGCACTCTTGGGCAGGGGTATCGGCAGCCACGGTGGCCACGACCGACGAAGCAATTGCCTGAATTGGCGTCGCATTGTCTGCCAGAGCGAGATCTACCATGCTGATCTGGCCGACTAGGTTGTCACCGTCTCTGACAACGTAAACTTGTGTGAGCTTGTCTCGGCTTTCTTCAATTGCTCCGAGGCTCTCCCGCGCCCCTTCTGCCAGGCCGTCAAAATCGACCGTTGGTAGCTGTGTAACCATGAGGGATCCCGCCGTGTCCGGTTCGTGGGCAAGGATCTCCTGGGCCACGATGGGTTGTTCCAAGGACTCGGCCACCTCTTGGGACCGCAGGAAGGGAATCCGCCGCAACGTAGCCAGCGCCTGGTTAGGATGGACCTGGCTAAGCACCAATGAGAGCATTCGGGATCCGAGGCGCGTTCCCACCCGCCCGGCCTCGACGGGATTCATCTGTCGCAGCATCCATGTCACGGTCTCAGGTGACATGATGCGGACCATGGCATCCATGCTTGCGTGTGGCAGGCCGGCCACGATGCTGCCCATATCAGCCGGATGTAGGTGCCGGATCAACTCCCAGGCAGAGCGCTCTTCTCCGGCTCTGATCAACTCCTGGACCTCGCTGGCTATCTCTTCCGCTTCGTCTAGCGAAATCGCCTGTGGCTGCTGAATGCCCCCATCTAGGTCCGGCGCTCTTTCAGGGTTCCTTGAGTTGTTATCCATGGGCGACCTCCCTGTAGCCGGATCATTGGTTCCACAACTGTACAAATCTCCAAACACTGTACCCGTTGCCCCGCAATTGTAGCGCGAATCTCCGATCGGGCTGCAAGAGCAGGCCGTCGATTCATACTACGCAGGCCGATGCTCGTCAAAGGCGGTCATCTTTACTTCGTCGGGCGTTGCAATGCCTCCGGACAAAACCATGGTCATAGCTTCCTGAACGCTCAAATCAGTGTCGAAGACCTCGTCGATCGGCAGCATGGCAACCCAACCGGAGTTGGGTGTGGGAGCTGTCGGGACATACACGATACCCATGCGAACTCCATCTTTGCCGGTGGTGATCGACGTCAGGAACCCGATCATCCAGGTTCCCGCTCGTGGGTACTCGATCACTACCACTCGCTTGAAACCGGATGGGCCGGATCCGGAAAACGACTGAATTAGCTGATGCGCCGGCGCATATATGGTTCTCACGATCGGCAGAGACATCAGGAATCGCTGTGCAGACCCCAACATTCGCCTGCCCAAGTCTATGTCCCAAGTCAGTCCGACAAGATATATCAGAATCAGGAGAGCCGCCACGCCCAGCCCGGGGAAACTGATCCCCGTCGACGTCTCGATGGTCGGCCTGAGTACGCCGTCAACGAAGTCCCACACCCACCTCAGCACCAGATAGGTGATGACGATGGGCACTAGAAGCAACACCCCCTCGATCATCGTCCTTCTGATGTGAAGCGCGGCCTTGGCCTTGGCAAAATAGAACCGCCACTTCAGACGGCTCCGCAGTTGGTTCATCTTCCCACCTCACTTCAGTCCGCTACGTGTTGGCTATCACCTCCCGCTGCAATGATGGCGGCGCGACGAGGACAGGACTTCCGGTCCTCTTGATCAACTCCTCTGAAACGCTTCCTACAATCCAACGCTTCAGCCCCGATTTGCCGCTATGCGTAACTGCAATCATATTGCGAGCCGATTCCCCGAGGACATCCAATAGGCGTTCCTTGGTGTCTCCCTCAAGCAAGACCCACGTAGCGCTGATTCCTTTCAGGTTCAAGTCGGCCGTAAGACGCACGAAATAGTCGACAGACATCTCTGTCGCAATTTCAGGGGTGGAGACGAGGGTGGCGTCGCCGGCCACTACCACACCCGGCCACTCTTCGCTGGAAAGCTCTACGGTCTCGCCTAGAACGGCTCCTGTTGCCTCTACCAACATGGGCGACTGCTTGGAGATGTCTTCAACGGCCCGTATTAGAACGACGTTGAGTCCCAGTTCGGACGCCAGGAACTCGACGTGAGGGATGACGGCCTCCGCCTCCTGAGTACCGTCCAGCGCGACATACACCGTCGAGGTGTGGACATCATCTGCAAGGTCGTCTTCCGATCCGCCTGAGTTGATCACCAGAATCGGAACCTCGGCGCGGTCGATTACGTCTGTTGTGACGCTGCCCGCAAAGGCTTGCGCCAGGAGACCTCCACCGTGCGTGGACATCGCTATGGCGTCACATGCTAACTGACTGCACGTCTCGACGATCTTCTCGGCGGGCGGACCGAATTCCACCACAGTCTCCGCCTTGAGCCTCGGATCGCCTATCGCTTCGATCAGGCCGTCGAGGCGTAGGGCAACGTCACTCTCCACTTGATCGAAGATCTGAGCAGTCTCGGTCCCGTTTTCAGTCCTGTTTATCGGGATCACGGATAGGAATACGACATCCGAGGCGAGCTTGCGGGCTAACCACCTGATGTGCGGCACAATGCCGCGGGCTATCTCCAGGTCATCGGAGTTGATGGGAACCAAGATCTTGGCAAACATGATGTGTCATCAACGACTGAGCGCCAGTTGGTTATGGCTGGCCTACTCCGACTTGGCTTCCGGGCTCTCTGCCTTCTCGCCGCCGGAGTCCTTGCCCGCGCTGACAGTCGGAATCCTTTCTCTGGCCTTCTCGGCAATGGGCGCGATAGCATCTCCCGCCTTGGAAGCGGCATCCCTAGCAGCCTGCGCAACGGGCTCGGCGCGCCGGGCTATCTCCTCTGCAATGGGTTCGGCACGCCGGGCTATCTCCTCTCTTGTCTCTGAACCCTTGCGGGGAGCGAAGAGAATGCCTATCACTGCTCCGACGGCTCCGGCGATTCCTATCCATATCTTTCCCATCGATTCACCTCCTTGTGTTCAAACCATTGACGCGGTTAACCAGATTGACTTGCGCTTCTCGACCCGACTCAAGCCACTGTGGACTCTCTTATCAGTCTGAGGGTCGGCTCGCCAACTTCTGAAAGATCGACAACCAACTTTGCCTCGCCGCCGAGGCGGTCCAGCAACCGGCGGCTCACTGCCAGCAGCGGAGAGCCGTCACTCGTCCGAAATACAACGTCATCGGCCTCCAGGCGGTCTATGGCTAGCGCGGCCACTTGAATATCCTTCAAGCGCGGGACACCTCGTCCCGCGTGTGTAGCGGCGAGCTCGTTGAGCAGCGCTAGAGCTTCGTCCGATAGAGATAGATTGGGGTGCGCTATCATTGCGTACTTGCCTCGACTCATGTTCGGCGGGGCGCCGCCCTCTGAACTTGAAATTACAGGTTCGGGACGCGCGCCGCATCACTCACGCGGGCTATTTCACCTATCTCTGCTGTGTAGTCTTTGATATATGTAGAGTGAGCGATCTCGCCGTACCACATGAGTTTGACTGACAACCCGCCCGTAGTAGAAGCCTCAAACATGAAATGGGCGCCGAGCCGACCCTGACAGGAAGAAGCGTGACTTAGGGAACCCGCACTTTTGAGGCAAGACCTTACTTAGGAACCGAAGTCTGGTCACTTTCAGACTGGAGCGCGTATGCCGTTAGCTCCTGGCGGTTTCGGAGATCCAACTTCCCATAGATGTTGCGCAAGTGTACCTTCACCGTATTCTCGGCTATGACCAGCGTGTCGGCGATCTCCTTGTTCGTACCCCCTCTCGCCACGAGGTTCACGACTTCCATCTCGCGTTCAGACAACCCATCGGTTGGTGCGTTGGTGGTCGTTCCCGCCAGGTCCGAGAGGTCCTTGGCCGCGGATCCCGAAGCGATCACGTGGCCGGCGGCTATCAGCTTCAGCTTTTGAATCAACTCCTCGGCGTTTCCTTCCATCGAAAGGTAAGCTTGAGTTCCGGACTCGACGGCTCCCTTCAGGTATCTGTCGTCACTGGAGTCCGTGAGCACCGCGACCGACGTCTTAGGGGATATGTCGGCCACCTGACTGACGAGCCCGTCCAAGTCCAAGTTGGGAAGAGCCGGATCCACCAGCAAGAGTTCAGGCTTTGCGTCTGCCACCGCCCCAACGATCTTGTCCTCCTCCGTCAGCTCTGCCGCCACGTCGAACTCATCCTCCTGTTGAAGGAGAAGCGACAGAGCTTGCGCTACCGCCTCATTTCTGTTGGCTATCGCGATCTTAGTAGCCATTGCCTCCTCAGACCGTAGTAGAGCCAAGATACTCTTTCCGAATAGCATGGACTAGCAATACAGGATTAGTACCATTACGGAATAGAGTAGAGGATAGTAGTATAGATGTCAATACTACTAAAGTAGTATATTACATCAATTTGTGGTATGTCAATGGGCCTGTCCCAATTTGGCGAGATCGAACATCCTATCCACCACACCCATCACGCTGAGACATCCACCTGAACTATCCACCACATCCCTCTTCCAATGCCCTCCCCAATATCTCGACCATGCGACGGTTGGTCGCCGCGTTCTTGACGGCTATACGCATCGACCGCGGCCCAAGGCTGGCGGACGTTGCCGAGGCGTCCCGCAGGAACAGGTTATCCCTGCGGCACCGCTCTATCACCATCTTGGCGGTGGGGCTGTCTTCCGGAAGTTGGCAGAGAAGATAGTTGGCAACGCCGGGCGTGACTTCTATGTCGCCCAGGGCCATCAGATCATCGGCCAGACGCGCCCGCAGTGCGTGAGTCTCCCGGTAGCGCCGATAGTAGTAGTCCGCGTCTTGGAGAGCGGCGACGGCGGCTAGTTGGCCGGGCAGGCTCACCGACCAGGGCGGATTCAGGAGCCTTAGAGTCCCGATTATGCTGGGCGGGCCGCATAGATATCCTACGCGCAGGCCGCTGAGCGCATAGACTTTGGACATGGACTTGCAGACGACCACGTTATCGCTCTCGGAGGCGAAACGTTCGATGGACTCCTCTTTACCGACATAGTCCACGTAGGTCTCGTCGATCCAAAAGAGGGTATCCGGCGAGACGCCGCGTATCACATCTTCAAGCTCCCGTCCCGGAATGTGCCGCCCGGTCGGATTGTTGGGGTTCACGATGACCACCAGGTCGTAACTCCCGCAAAGCCGTTGTTCGAGCAGGTCCAGATCAACCTCGTAGCCTTCCGCTCGGTTCAGGACCAGGCGGTCCACACTGCACTGGACCACGTTTTCGAGCACGTGCGCGTACTCACCGTAGGACGGGTCGAGAACCAGCGCCCGCGAATCCCGATTGAGCCAGTGTCGGAGGGCCAAGAAGATGAGGCCGGATGATCCGGCCCCCGCGATGACCGACTCCGGCGCGACGGCGCGAGTCTGCGCGATCCGGCTGACCAGCCCCTCGGACTCTGTCGGAGGCGAAGTCCGCATAGCCCACGGCAGATGTTCTTTCAGAACCTCGATTACCGCGGGCGACGGCGGAAACCAGGCGTCCAAGACGTCCGCGCTGATGACGTCGCCGATCCTCTCAAGGCTGTCGAACTCTCGGCCAATCGCATCGAAGAAGGCTCCCCCGTGATAAGAAGTCTGTTGGCCGCCAAGGGAAACCCGATCATTCATAGAGACACTCCGCCTGAGATTCGCAGGTCAGTATAACCGACATACGCCTGACGCGCTCTCATACTCGACCAACATCCCCTTCGCCTATAAACCCCTAACCCCAACCCCTCGTGATATAATCCCCCTGAGCCACGATACCCCCGTCAAGAGAGGCCGCCTTTGTTCGCCCATCTTCACACCCACACCGAGTACTCCATGCTGGACGGCCTCAGCCGAATCGAACCCCTCGTCCAGCGCACCAAAGAACTGGGAATGGACAGCCTCGCCATCACCGACCACGGCGGAATGTACGGCGCGATAGACTTCTACCAGCACGCCAAGTCCGAGGGCATCCGACCCATCATCGGATGCGAAATGTACGTCGCTCCCGGCAGCAGGCACGAGCGCAACCCGAACGAGCGCAGCCCATACCACTTGACCGTCCTCGCCAAGAACCACGCCGGCTACCGCAACCTCGTGAAGTTGGTGACCTCCTCCCACCTGGACGGGTTCTACTACAAGCCCAGGGTGGACAGGGACATACTCAAGATGCACAGCGACGGCCTCGTCGTCCTGTCGGGCTGCGCCAGCGGCGAGCTTCCCATACTTCTGTCTCAAGGGCGTATGGACGAAGCGCGCGCCGTCGCCGGTTGGTACCGCGATGTGTTCGACGACTACTACCTGGAGTTCATGAGACACGGAGACGTCCCAGAACTGCCCCAGGTCAACAAGGGCCTGCTGGAGGTCCACAAAGACCTCGGCATACCCATGGTCGCCACCAACGATTCGCACTACGTCCGCAGGGAGGACGCCTCGCTCCAGGACATCCTCATCTGCATCCACACCAACACCAACGTCGAGGACGAGAAGCGTCTCCGCATGGAGGAGGACTCCTACTACCTCACCAGCCCCCAGGAGATGGAAGACCTGTTCCGCGACCTGCCCGAGGCGGTCTCCAATACCAACTTGGTCGCCGAGAAGTGCGACCTGAACATAGACTTCACCCAACTCAGACTGCCGAAGTTCCAAGTTCCCGACGGCATGACGCCCTTCGAGTACCTGTCCAAGCTCTGCTGGGATGGACTCGCCCGCCGTATTCCAAACGCGGGGGACGAGGAGAAGGAGCGTCTCAAGTATGAGTTGGAGGTCATTCGCCAGACCAGCTTCGACAACTACTTCCTCGTCGTATGGGACATCGCGCGGTTCGTCGCCGAGCGCGATATCCTCCTTGCTCTCAGAGGCAGCGCACCCGCCAGCCTTACGCTCTACTGCCTCGGCATCACCGACGTCAATCCGCTCCCCTACCGGCTTGTCTTCGAGAGGTTCTTGAACCTAGAGCGCAAGGAGATGCCGGACATAGACATGGACTTCCAGGACGACCGCCGCGAGGAGGTCATCAACTACGTCGTCCAGAAGTACGGACGCGAGCACGTCGCGCACATAATCACCTTCGGAACGCTTGGCGCGCGCGCCGCCATCAGGGACGTTGGCCGCGCCCTCGCCATGCCATACGCCGACGTGGACAGGGTCGCGCGCATGATTCCGACCCGGCTGGGCGTAACTCTGGAATCCGCTCAGAAGGAGCCGGACTCGGAGTTGGCCGAAGCGGTCTCGGTCGATGAGTCCATCCGCAATCTCGTCGAGACCGCGCAGGGACTGGAGGGCGTCACCCGGCATTCCAGCACCCACGCGGCCGGCATCGTCATTTCCGAGCAGCCTCTCGACGAGGTCGTCCCGCTCCAGCGACCGCAGAGGGCCGACGAGTCCGGGTCGCTTGCGACCACCACCCAGTACGCCATGGACCCCGTCGCCGCGCTCGGACTCCTAAAGATGGACTTCCTCGGGCTGGTCAACCTGACGGTGCTGGACAAGGCCCGCCGCCTGATCGCCGAGACCAAGCGCATAAAGTTCGACCTGCCCGATATTCCCCTAGACGACGCCAACGCCTTCAAGCTGCTCTCGGACGGCGAAACGGTCGGCATATTCCAACTAGAAAGCGCAGGCATGACGCGCTACATCAAGGAGTTGAAGCCCTCGACCGTGGGCGACGTCGCAGCCATGATCGCCCTCTATCGCCCCGGCCCCATGGAGCACATCTCGACCTTCATAGACGCCAAGCACGGGCGCGCTTCGGTTTCCTACATCCATCCCGCGCTCGAACAGATCCTGGAAGATACCTACGGCGTCATCGTTTACCAAGACCAGGTGCTGCACATCGCGCAGGCCTTTGCCGGATACACCCTCGGCGAGGCCGACATCGTCCGCAAGGCCATGGGAAAGAAGATCCCGGAGATCATGTCCCAGGAGAAGGAGCGCTTCCTCGACGGCGCCCGGCGGCAAGGTTTCGACGACGGCGTCGCCCAGCAGGTCTTCTCTCTCATCGAGCCGTTCGCGGGCTACGCCTTCAACAAGGCGCACAGCGTCAGCTACGGACTCATCTCGTACTGGACCGCATACCTCAAGGCGAACTACACCACCGAGTACATGGTATCGCTCCTCAACTCATACATCGGATACTCCGACCGCATCACCACCGCCGTCGCCGAGTGCCAGCGGCTCAAGATTAACGTGCTTCCCCCCAGTCTCAGCAAGGGGCAGACCGACTTCACCATCGAGACCGACGAGAACGGCTCCCCCGCCGTCCGCTTCGGCATGGGTGCGGTCAAGAACGTCGGCTCGGCAGCCGTAAACGAGGTGATAGCCTCACGGGAAGAGTCGGAGCAGTTCACGACCATCGAGCAGATGTGCCGAGACACCAACCTCGGAGCGATCAACCGCAAGACCTTGGAATGTCTTGTCAAGGTCGGCGCCCTCGACGAATTCGGCGACCGCGGCGCCCTCCTGGAGTCCGTGGACAGGATTTTGGCGCTCGCGCAGAGCGAGGCGAGGCTGCGAAACTCAAACCAGACTTCGATGTTCGACCTGTTTGGCGAATCCGTGCCAACTCCGCTGACCAAGATAGAGCTGCCCGACTCTCAGGTAACCGACTTGGAGAAAGACGAGTGGGAGCGGGAGCTTATGGGCGTTTCACTGACCACCATGGGAGCGCTGGGAAGTCTGATCGCCTCGACCGACTCTGAACACGTCGTCTTCAAGAGCGATATCGAACCCTCACAGGAAGGAAACAAAATCTCGCTGGTCGGCCAGATCGCAAACGTCACCCACAGGTTCACCCGCAACAACCGCCCGTTCGTCATCGCCAATCTAGCTCTGATGGACGGCCAGATAGAGGTCTTAGTCTGGGAAGAACAGATGCAGCAGACCGAAGAATTGTGGTTCCAAGGGCAGTTGGTCACAATTGTCGGCACGGTTCGCGTCCGCGAGGGCCAGGTCAACATAAGCTGCATCGCGGCGGAGGAGTTCTCGCCCGACGCCGAGGCGTCGGAACAATCCCAGCGCCAGCCGACGACGACTCAGCAATCCGCGCCAGAACCCGAACCGTCCGAGCCGCCGCGCCGGGAAGTCCCCGAAATCGCCGACGGCGATACCGGCTACAACGCGGCCAACGTTCAGACCAACGGCGCTTCTGAGCCTACAACCGAGGCTCCCACTCCTGCCGTCGAAGACACCGCCCAAGCCCCGGCGCTGGCCCACTCCAAGGTCGCCGTGCCGCAGCGGTTGAATCTGAGGCTCACGCAGTCGGAAAGCGCAGTAGAGGACCAGATGATGCTGGACGACGTCAAGCGCATCCTCCTGGAGTATTCGGGCGCCGACGAGGTCACCCTCGAAATCACCGCCGACGGTCACATCTACCGGATGGAGTGGCCGCCAATACGTGTAGCCGCGTCCAGCGAGCTTGCCGGCAGACTGACAGACGTCTTGGGCGACTCCGGATCGGCGATGCTGGAGGCCGCCGCGCGTTGAACTGGGTGCATCTGGCAACGGCCCCCGACCAGTTGGTCGCCGAAATGTGGCGCGACCTTCTGAACGACCGCGACATCCCCGTCGTCATTCGCTCAGGAGACGTATCGACCTTCCTCGGCGTAACCGCGTATCCGTGCAGGCTGCTGGTCGATGAGGACTCCCGTGAACGCGCCATCCAAATACTCCGCGAGGAGATGGGCGTCTCAGTCCTAGAGTAGCCTCCGGCCCCCGGCCTCCAGGTCCAGCAGGTGGCGCTTCAGGTCAAGCCGCGTGTCGCCGCTCCCGAATCCGCGCAGGCTGCCGTCGCTGCCGACCACCCTGTGACACGGCACGATTATCGGCGCGGAGTTCCGCGCCATCACCTGGCCCGCCGCCCTGAACGCGATCGGCTCTCCCGCCTGCTCGGCCAGCCACCTGTAAGTGCGCGTCTCCGAATACGGAATCCGGCGGCAGGCCGCCAACGCCCGACGCTGGAACTCGGACCTGTACTCCACGTCGATCTCAACGTCGTCGAAACGCTCGTCTTCGCCCTCGAAATAGCTCACGAGGCGAGTTTCCAGGTCCCGGAACCTTCGCGGCTCGTCCACTGTCCCGCCCAGACGCGCCGACAGCGCCCATTCGCACTCTTCTCGCGTGTCCACCGGCAGGGTGGTCATGACGATCCCACGATCCGACGCCGCCAGTCCTACCCAGCCGAGCGCCGTCTCGAATCTGTGGCTGAAGAGCGTTCTCACGTCACACGCGCGCGCTCATCGGGATCAGCCGCTCGAAGACTCGACCCACCAGCCTGAGCCGTATGCTCTTCCAGGCATCCGTGACCTCTTGAATGGACTCCTCGGTTGAGGTCCTGTTCCCGTACCGATGGACTGCGTAGGAGGCGGCGATCTTCTCGGCTCCCTCCGAGACCGACGGAACGGTCTCGCCGACCACGTGACCGTACTCTATCGGCGTCTGGCCTCGACGACGCCCGACTCCAGCCAGCCAGCCCAACCTTGTGAGCTTGGCATACAGCTTCGCTTCAGGCCCCAGCGGTCCGAGTCCGAAGTTCCAGATGAATGACCAGACGAGCCACAGCGCAGCCGCCGAACCCAGCGCAGCCGCAATCGGTACGAGGTACTTGGTTAGGTCGATTCCGGCAGCTCTCCCAGCGCCTACTCCTCCCGTTATGCCTCCCAGTTCATCCAGCAGTTCCAACTCGTCCAAGAACGGGTCCAACTCGTTCGCCCCTCCCTCCGGAAACTCTCCCTCCAACTCTTCCGCGACTGCCGGAGGCGGAACACGCTGATGCTCCGGCCACCTCGGAGTAGGCTCGAAATCGATCCACCCGTAGTTGGGGAAGTACGCCTGCACCCAGCCGTGGCTGTCCCAGTCCCTGATGACGCGGTAGCCGTGTTCGGTCGCCTCGCCCGGAGCGTATCCGGCCGCCATTCGCGCCGGCACTCCCACGGCGCGAAGCATCACCGCCATCGCCGAGCCGTAGTAGTCCGAATAGCCCGTCCTGGACTCGAACAGGAACCAGTCAACCCCGTCCGTTTCCGGCGGCGGGGGGTCTATGCTCTGAGAATAGGTGAATGTTGGGCCGCGCAGATAGTCTCGGATCGCGACCGCTTTGTCCAACGGATTGTCGAGGCCGGACGTTACACGCTCAGCCAAGTCTCTGACACGCTGCGGCACTGTCGGCGGCAGTTGCAGGTAGTGGTCCTTCACGAATCCGCTGTACTCGGTCGGGGCCTCACGCAGGTCGTCATCCGTCGCTACGGACACATTCGAGATCGTCCTGTAAGCCTGATTCTCCTGGAGCCGATTCGAGAAGTTCCACGCGACCAAGTCCGGCGCCGTCGGAGCTTTGCGCTGGAGAACGAAAGAACTCAGGAAACCGGACTGGTCCGATCTGACCTCCAGCAGCAGAAGGTCGGGCGGAAGCCTCCGCGTCAGTTCTTGGTGCGCTCCTATCGCCCTCTGGGCCTGCATGTCCTCGCGGATTTCCCTCGCAAACTGCTGGATGTCGTCCGGGAAGTAGCCATCATCTGAGGCGTCTCTCATGTTTATGGCGAACTTCCTCGGCGCGAGCGACTCTACCGTCCCGCCGTGGCTGACCCAATTATAGCTTCCTCCAACCAGCATCTTGTCCGTAGCGAACCCAAGCTGCATGACCTGATCCTTGGCCTCCCGCTTCAGGCTATCGACGTTCGGCGGCGGCAGGATGTCAGGGCCTATCTCCAGCACGTCGGTGTCCGTGGCTATCCACCCCTTGGACGAGTAGTAGTTATAAGTCTGGGACAGCCAGTACGAGGGGTAGTCGGTAGTAGTCCAGCCGACAGGTTCTCCGCCGAACGAAATGCTGCCGATAAATGGGAGCCACTTTCCGAAGAGACGGCCCGGATGGTCTTTCTTGGACGGAAGCGAAGCGAACAGCCTGGCGAAGAAGTCTTCAGCGGTGGCTATCGGCGTGCGCCCGACACTCCAGATTTGGGCAACCGTCGCGTTGGTGTACACGCGCATGGGCAACAGGACGGCGAGCAGTATCACGAGTACACTGAGCCACAGCGTCGCGTGAAGCGTGAGCCATCCCGACGCCGCGCTGAACTTGATGCTAAGCCGCCTCCATGTTTCGTGCTTCTGCACGATGCTCATTCTGACCACCAGGAGCATCGCGAAGAACACGAACAGGAAGAATCTGGGAATGAAGCTTTCCGGCAGGAAGCTGAGGTTGGTCAGGATCGCAGTTCCCAGGAGCACCACCGCGATCCAGACGTTGTTTCGCCTGAAGATGAACCAGGAGCTCAGAAATCCGACAATCCAGGTAATCGCCAGAAGCATTATCAGGAACGGGAGGAGGTCTGTGCTGATGCCTCCTCCGCTCGCCGCCTCCCACCATACATCCAGCCGCTGGAGCGTCTCTCGAATACGCTCGGCCGCGTTCTCGCCCTCCACGCTTCGGATGGCGATCCACGCGAGCGACAGCGCTCCTATGACCATTCCGGCGGGGATTAGCAGAATCCACGAAATCCTGACCTTCGCAAGCCCGAGGCCGACCACGGCCGACCACAGAAGCAGGACGGTCAACCCAGTGGAATCGACCCACTCTGCCGCCTCCACAGACTCGCCCACGATCAGCAGCGTCACGAAAAGCAGGCCGAACGTCGCCCATCCCTGGCTCGGAGTGACCCTATCCAGCGCGGCCAAGACGGGGCGCCGGTCTCGGGACGCATTCCGTCCGCCCCCGAACGGCGAGCTAACGGCTTGAGAGCTCATGCCACGGCCTCCGAGCGCTCCGGCGCCTGACTTTCAATGGTGAACGGACGCGACAGCGCGGTCGGAATATCGTCGCGCAGTCTCACGACGAACGGCGATACGCCCGCGTCGTACAGCGCCGGAACCGTGTTCAGCGTCTCGAACATGCCGCCGAACGACTTGCCGTCGATCAGCACCACTCCGACCCTGACCCGCCTTCGCACCAGTTCCCTGATTGCCGTCGGCCAGTCATCCCTGTGAGACGACGTGATGACGATCAGCGAACTGTGCGTTCCCCATAGCTGCTCCTCTCGGGCCAGCGCGTCGGACAGCGAAGTCGTCCCCTCGGCCTTGCTTCGCGCCAGATATTCCATAATGCGCTCGTACTGTCCCGCGCCCGTGTCGGCAGGGAGCATGTACCGGGCGTCGCCATAGGAGATGAGTCCCACCGGAAGATGCGCGAGTTGGTAGCGGCGAGCCAGCGACGCCGCGATGGATACCGCGTATTCGTCGGTGCTGTCCTCCAATTCACCCGCCTGGACCTCCTCGTGAAGATCGACCATGAGCCAAACGTCGCTCGACAAGCCGAGATCGAACTCCTTGGACATCAGCCTGCGGGTTCTGGCCGTGCTGTTCCAGTGAATCCGGCTCAGGCTGTCCCCAAAAGCGTACTCTCTGACGCTCGCCGCGTGAGGGGTGAGGTCGTGCGACCTGCGCCGCGCGTTGCTTTCGCCGCTGAGATAAGTTGCCGGAATCTCGAAGTGCGATAGATTGTGGGTGCGGGGATAGACCACCAGAGAGTCGGACTCTCCAAAGTCTGAGTCGCGCCTGAACAGTCCGAAGGCGTCCGAGTTGGATACCCGCACGGGGCCGAGCGTATAAACGCCGCGTTTGCGCGCCGGCGAGACCGTCCGCCAAGACCTGAACCCCCTCGAGGACAGGCTCAACGCCTGCCCGCTGCTGTACCCCGGTATGTCGGTCACGTCCTCCACTTCCAGGGTCGGCTTGGGCAGCGGATTATGGCTTCGGATCGTTATCCTCTCTTCGATGTCGTCACCCACTCGCGCGCGCTTGGTGCGCCGGTCCACGCTCACGTCGATCCCGAGCATGGTTATCCAGTTCCAGACGAACGACACCAGCGCCGTCAGAAGCAAGATGTAGATCAGCCTGTAGAACAGGCCGAATCCCGTGGCGAGGCCACTGAAGATCGTCACGATGACGAGCGCGATCACTAGGTAAGTTCGCTTCTGGATGAAGAGTTTTCCGCCGGGAATTTGACTAACTCCTGCGTGCCTGTCCGCCCGGAACGGGCGTCTCGTCCAAGATGCCGGTTACGACCTCCTCGCTCGACACGCCTCTCATCCGGGCAGCCGCCGACACGATCATGCGGTGGCTGAGCATCGGAACGGCGAGGTCTTTAACGTCGTCGGGCAGAACGAAGTCGCGTCCCCTTATGAGCGCGACGGCCTGCCCTCCCCTGAACAGCGCGAGCGAAGCGCGCGGCGAAGCGCCCAGGGCGATGTCCGCGTGCGACCGCGTCGAGTCCACCACGGCGACTATGTACTGCTTGACGAGGTCGTCCACGTAGATGCCCCTGATCGAGCGTTGGAGTTCGATCACCTCATCGGCGGACGCCACCGGCTCCAGTCCTTCGATCGGGTGCGCCATCTGCTGCCGCTCCATGATCTCTAGCTCCTCCTCGACCGTGGGGTAGCCGAGGTTGATGATCAGAATGAAGCGGTCGAGCTGAGCCTCGGGCAGTGGGAACGTACCCTCGTATTCGACCGGGTTCTGAGTCGCCATCACGATGAACGGGCTCGGCACCTGATGCGACACGCCCTCGACGGTCACCTGGCGCTCCTCCATCGCTTCGAGCATCGCCGACTGGGTCTTGGGCGTAGCGCGGTTCACCTCGTCCGCCAGCACAAGCTGGGAGATGATCGGCCCCTCCCTGAACTCGAACTCGCCCGTCTTCTGGTTGTAGATCGAAACGCCGGTCACGTCCGTCGGAAGCAGGTCCGGCGTGAACTGTATCCTCTTGAATGTACAGCCCACCGACCGGGCCAAACTGCGGGCGAGCATGGTCTTTCCGACGCCGGGGACGTCTTCGATCAGCGCGTGGCCCTGGCACATGAGGGCCACCACGCCCAACTCCACCGCGCGGCTCTTGCCCACGATCACTTTTTCAACGTTGCCGATGATCCTCTGCGCCACTTCTCTGGCGACTTCGAGTTCCTGCTGCAAGGCCGTCTCCTATTTGCTAAATCCTCTCAATCGCCGTTCGGAACAGAGCCTGCGGTCTGCCCTCAGCAGCGACGGACAATGCAGCGACCGCCGAGGCGGCCTCTACTTGGGGTGATTATACAAGAACGAGGGCCGCGTGTGTTGCAAGTTCCTAGCTCAGGCCCGAAACGCTCACCGTAACTATGTCCACCCCGTGATACTTATGGTGGCGCACCGACGAGGCGTAGTGGCGCAGAAGGCGGAACGACACCTCCCGGCCATCCGATATGTCCGGCGTCTCTCCCAGGTACGCCAGGCGGTCCTCCAGGTTCTCCCCCTCGGACGCAGACACGAACTCGAGCTCCGCGCCGCCGGAGTCGCGCCGCGCGGTCACCACCAAGCGCCGCGCACTCTCTCCCTCCAACTCATCGTCCGCCTCCGCCGACATGCTCGCCAGCGTCTCCTCTCCCACCAGAATCAGCCGCTCGGTCGAAGCGTCGCTCCATCCGGCCCGTGACGCGAACCCGCGCAGAAACTCGCCCATCTTCGGCAGAGTGTCTTCGTCCAACGACGTCTCAAGACGCCTGCGCCTCGGTCCCGTCAACTCCAAGAATACCATCATGACGATCGCCACAATCGCGCCCGAAGTCATGCCATTGCCGAGCAGCACGCCGATGAATCCATCCCCCAGCAGATCCGGGAATATCCACTGGTTCTGAAAGCCCGAGCCGACCCAGAACGACAAGCCCACGACGACCGCCTTGCGGTGATCGACGCCGTCCTGGATGACGATCTTCATCCCCTGAACGAAGAGCATACCCACTAGAACGGTGATGTATGCGGCGGCCACCGGGGCCGGAATGGCGATCAGCAGGGCCGCGAACTTGGGCAGGAACGCCACGGCCAGAAAGATGGCGCCGATGATGATGCCCACTCGCCGAGCGCCGATCCCGGTGACCTCGGCAAGCGATATGCTGGTGGAGTAGGTCGTATTCGGAAGCGTCCCCGCGATGCCGGACAGCAGGTTTCCCACCCCGTCCGCGTTGAGCGCGCCCTGCACCACTCGGAAGTCGGTCGCGCGCGGCCTGCGTCGGGACACTCGTTGAATCGCTACCCCGTCGCCGATGGTCTCTATCGCCCCAACCATCGTGACGACCACGAACGCGGGCAGAAGCGCCACGAACTCTTTGCCCGGCGCCAGGTCGAAGCCGGGCCAGGACTCAATCGGAGCCCCGACCCACGGCGCATCGACTATCTGCCGAACGTCATAGAGGCCGAAAGGCGCGGCCACCGCGCAGCCCACCGCTATGCCGATGAGCGGCGACCACAGCCGCCACGCGGGCGGGCCGCGCAGCACCAGCGCGCCGACGGTAATCAGAGTGGCCACCGCGGCCACCGGAGCCGCAATCGGATCCGTGCCATCCGGCGCATCCGCCAGCGTGCCGAATACTATCGGAAAGACCGTCGCGGCTATCAGCATGATCACCGTGCCCGAGACGACGGGCGTGAATATCCGGCGCAGGAGCGACAGCCGAGCCGCCAGCAGAAACTGAAACAGCGAAGATACTATGATCAGGCTCGCCATCGTGGCCGGGCCGCCTAGCGACAGGGCCGCCGCGCACACCGCGATGAATGCCCCAGACGTACCCATGATCAGCACGTGCCCGGACCCGATACGCCCGACGCGGACCGCCTGCAGAATGGTCGTGGCCCCGCTGATCAGAAGCGCCGCGAACACGCCCCACGACACGTAACTGTCGGGCTGATCGGCGATGCGGGCCACTATCACGACGGTCAGGACTACCGGCGCGACGATCAACATCGCGGCTTGGAAGCCGGCCCCTGCCGCCACCAATGGCGGAGGATTCTCGTCCGGCTCGTAGCGGACGTTCTCGTTTTGAATTGAAACGGCCAAAGGTCACACCTCGACTGCTTTTACAAAATTCACATACCGACACGGCCAAGTTGGGGCAACTATACCAAGAATTTCCATGATTGGGGGGATGCGCTCCAGCATCGAAGAAGGCCGCAGGCCGCCTAACTCGCGCCTGGGGGGCCGACGCGGACCGTGATTATGTCCGTCCCGTGATACTGCTGATGGCGCACCGACGAGGCGTAGCTCCGCAAAAGCTGGAGCGAAAGTTCCTGCTCGGGCGGACTCTCCTCGTCGTACTGCTGAAGCTGGCGGATCCGGTCCTCCAAGTTGGCGTCGTCTCCCCCGCCGATGAACTCCAAGTCCGCCACGGGGCCGTCACTGGACGCGATGACCACCAAGCGCCGGTCATCGCCGTCGTCTTCCTCTTCTTCGTCGTCCAAACTCAGGCTCAGGTCGAGCGGGGCCAGGGTCAGCAGCGTCTCTTCAGCGACCGCGCTCAGCCGCTCCTTCATGGCGGCGTCCCAGCCCCGGCGGTCGGCGAACTTGGCGATAAACTCATTGAGGTCTGGCAGGGAGTCTATGTGGAGCCGCGATTGAAAACGCATACGCCGCGGGTTGGTGAACTCCAAGTACAGGATCATCAGAACCGCGGCCAGGCCTCCGGTCGTTATGCCGCTCTTGAACAGCGCCTCCCATACCGGGCCGATGTCCGGCAGGGCGAACAGCTTGAACTGGAAAGCCGCGCCAATCCAGAAGCAGACGCCGGCGGCTATGACCTTCTGCCGGTTCGGTTCGCTCTGGATGACAAGCTGCGCCCCATCGACGAACAGAGTCCCGGTCACCAGCATCAGGTATCCGGTCATCACCGGTCCGGGTATCGCGCTGAGCAGCCCGGACACCTTGGGGAGAAATGCCGCCGCGATGAAGATGAGTCCGATGCAGTATCCGACTCTTCGGGCCGCGACGCCCGTCGTTTGGGTGAACGAAACGATTCCCGGATTGATGATGTTGGGCACCGCGCTGGCGATTCCGGCGAGCAGGTTGCTCGCGCCCGCGCCCGCCAGCGCCCCTTGCACCTGCCGAAAATCGACCGCGCGGTCCTCTCTCCACGCGACCCTCTGCTGGGATATGGCCTCTCCGTTGGCGTGAATCGAGAAGATTACTCCCAGGAACAGAAACGACGGCAGCAGCGTCCAGAATGGAATCCCAAAGTCCGGCGCGAGGTTCGGCCATTCGGGCGGAACTCCCACCCAGGGAGCATCGATCACCCTATCCAAGTCGAATATCCCGAACACGGCGGCCACGACGCAGCCAACGACTATGCCGACGACCGGCCCCCACAGACGCAGCACCGCCGAGCGTCGGAGCGCGAGCGCGGCGACCACCGCCAGCGTGGCCAGCGCGGTCAGCGGCGCGGCCACCGGATCCTCGCGCGACGCGTCGTCCAGAAGCGCGAACACGACGGACGCGAGCGTGATCGAAAGTATCATCATCACCGTGCCGCCCACTACCGGCGTGACGATTCGCCTGAGAATGACCAGCCACCTGGAGATGATCAACTGCGCCGCCGCAGTGGCGAGCACGAGGGCCATCAGCGTGGCGGGTCCGCCGTCTGCCAGCGCGGTGATGCAAAAGGGGATGGAGACGGCGGCTGTGAACATGGGCAGAACGGCCCCTGCGCCCACCGGCCCGATCCGCCGCACCTGTATCAGCGTAGAAATCCCCACGACCAGAAGAGAGGCGAAGACCATCCAGACGAGGTAGGAATCGTCCCTCCCCGATGCTTTGGCCACGACGACCGGCGTCACCAGCAGCGTGGCCGAAGCGATCAGGCTGAACTGAAAGCCGTAACCCACAGAGGCAAGGAGGGACGGATTCTCGTTCGCCTCGTATCTGGGATTCTGGGGAGTTGCAGTAGCCAAGAGCGCCTTCTGAATATAGGAACGTCGCGCCAGCGACTCAGGCACATATTATAGTACACATCGGTGGCGGAGTGTTTGAACCTTGTACTACAAACTTTTGGCAGTTGTCTCGGAGCAACTCGATTAGCCTTGCGTTCGCGGGGGCGAGTCTGCGATATTCCGTTAGAATAGTAAAGCCAAGAAGGAAGGGATGCGCCTGCGCGCTCCCAATGGAGGTCCGGTCCAATGAAGCCCTTCATCGTTACTATAATGCTGATATGCCTCGCGGCTGCGGCTGCGGGCTGCGGCGGCGACAGCGTCGAACAGACCTCATCGGGCGACGCCTCGACCGGGGGTCAGTCCGCGGCATCCTCGGAAGAGAGTTCCAACGTCGAACAGCCGGCGTCCTCGTCGGGTGACGACGACTCCGACAGCGAACATTCAACAGCCTCGAATGACGACGACTCAGACAGCGAACATTCCGCGGCCTCGGCGGGTGACGACGACTCCGACGGCGAACATTCGGCAACATCGGACGACGACTCAGACGGCAAACATTCGGCGGCCTCGGACGACGACGACTCAGACAGCGAACACTCGGCATCCTCGGGTGACGACGACTCGGACGGCGAACATTCGGCATCCTCGGCGGGTGACGACGACTCGGACGGCGAACATTCGGCATCCTCGGGTGACGACGACTCGGACGGCGAACATTCGGCATCCTCGGCGGATGACGACGACTCAGACGCCGGTCAGTCGGCGTCTTCGGCGGACGACGACGATGTCGTGAGCCGCGAGAACCCCGGCTTCACGGGAACAGCCTTCGACAGCAGCCGGAACGACGCGCTGTTCGACGCTCAGCCCCTGGACGTCGTGACATGGACTAAGGGGCCCACCATTTCGGCCGGCGCCCTGGAGGCGGCGGGTACGCTCAGCAAGGGCGCGACGCTCTTCAACCCGATGTCCGATGGCGAAGGGGCCAGCTTCATCCTCTACTACGTGGGAATGTCTGAGCCGCTGGTAGTGGCGCTCCCCAGCCTCGGCCCAATGTACATTTGGGATACCGATCACACCGTCGCCGAGATGGAGCACGAGTTCGAAGGGTCGTCGTTCACGTTCACTGCGTACTCTCCGCTCTTCTTCGACAGCGGCCCCGGCTTGGAACTCCGCGTCTTCGGCTACGACGGGCAAGGCAACGACGCCCTGCTCGCCATCGAACCGGTAACGGCGCAGTAGCGACTTGGGCTGAGTGGTGGAGCCGAGGGGATTCGAACCCCTGACTTCCTCCGTGCAAAGGAGGCGCTCTCCCGGACTGAGCTACGGCCCCGTGTAGTAGATAGTGGTTAGTTTTTAGTTTCGACTGCCGCGCCGTGAGGCGAGGAGGGACTGGCAACTAAAATTATCCATCATCCGCTTAATGAAAGCACCTTAACGAACCGGATAGTGGAAAGAGCCTCACCGTAGTTGATTGCGAACGAATTGCGGCGGGGTTACATTAGGAACGCGGTTCGGACTTGGGGAGCTCCCCTCGGTGGCCCGAGGTCCGGCTCAACCCTCATCGTGGACGCGCTCACCCGCCGACCGACCTGGTCACGCCGAGTGGCCGGATGTAGGCCTGGCGCTCCCTGTCTCCCTAGAAAGGAGGTGATCCAGCCGCACCTTCCGGTACAGCTACCTTGTTACGACTTAGTCCCAGTCACCAGCCCCACCCTCGGCGCCTGCCTCCTTACGGTTGGCCCAGCGACTTCAAGTGTTGCCGACTTCCATGACTTGACGGGCGGTGTGTACAAGACCCGAGAACGTATTCACCGCAGTGTGCTGACCTGCGGTTACTAGCAACTCCGCGTTCATGCAGGCGGGTTGCAGCCTGCAATTCCAACTGGGGCCGGGTTTGTGGGATTAGCTCCGGCTCGCGCCTTAGCAACCCTCTGTCCCGACCATTGTATCGTGTGTGTAGCCCAGGACGTAAGAGCCATGATGACTTGACCTCGACCCCACCTTCCTCTCCCCAGTGGGGGCAGTCTCGCTAGACATCCTAACTAGCGACAGGGGTTGCGCTCGTTGCGGGACTTAACCCAACATCTCACGACACGAGCTGACGACAGCCATGCAACATCTGTGCAACCGTCCCGAAGGAAGGGCTGCTTTCGCAGCCTGTCGGAAGCATTTCAAGCCCTGGTAAGGTTCTTCGCTTATCATCGAATTAAACCACACGATCCGCTGCTTGTGCGGGTCCCCGTCAATTCCTTTGAGTTTTAGCCTTGCGGCCGTACTCCTCAGGCGGGATACTTATTGCGTTAGCTGCGGCACGGAGGGGGTCGATACCCCCCATACCTAGTATCCATCGTTTAGGGCGTGGACTACCCGGGTATCTAATCCGGTTTGCTACCCACGCTTTCGCGCCTCAGCGTCAGTTACAGCCCAGGGAGCCGCCTTCGCCTCTGGTGTTCCTCCCGGTATCTACGCATTCCACCACTACTCCGGGAATTCCGCTCCCCTCTGCTGCACTCAAGTCTGCCAGTATCCCATGACCCCTCCCAGTTGAGCCGGGAGATTTCACATGAGACTTAACAGACCGCCTACGCGCACTTTACGCCCAGTAAATCCGGACAACGCTTGGTTCCTACGTGTTACCGCGGCTGCTGGCACGTAGTTAGCCGAACCTTATTCCCCGGGTACTGTCCTTTCTCATCCCCGAGAAAAGGGGTTTACAACTCGAGAGCCTTCATCCCCCACGCGGTGTCGCTGCGTCAGGCTTTCGCCCATTGCGCAAGATTCCCTGCTGCTGCCTCCCGTAGGAGTGGGGGCCGTGTCTCAGTCCCCCTCTGACCGATCGTGCTCTCACACCGGTTACCCGTCTTCGGCTTGGTAGGCTTTTACCCCACCAACTACCATGATAGGCCGCAAGCTCCTCCCAGAGCGCCGGAGCCTTTCCTCTCTACGCCGTAACTTAGAGAGCGTACGGGGTATTAGACCGGATTTCTCCGGCTTATCCCCCTCTCCGGGGCAGATCACTTACGTGTTACTCAGCCGTCTGCCACTAGCTAGGGGGCCGAAGCCCCTTCGCCCGTTCGACTTGCATGCATTAGGCGCACCGCCAGCGTTCGTCCTGAGCCAGGATCAAACTCTACGGATTTGTTTTGGGTTTTGGTTCTTTCCACTATCCAGTTGTTAAGGTGCGGCATCTCGAAGATGCGAGACTTGAATCATAGACCCATATCTTCCGACTGTCAAGTCCGACCGCGCCGAGATTCAGGGGCTTTCGATTATCGTCCCGCCCATGTCATGCTGAGCTTGGGAAGGGGCTGCAATGAAAAGACGCTGCCCGCTCGGCCCCGCTATTTCTTCGACGGGACGGTGAACAGCACTGTGGCCGACTTGATGTATATCATCGAGCCGCCCGTGTCTCTTGCGCCGCCGTCAAGGTCAACGGGGTCGAAGAAGGCTTCGTGGAGAGCGCCGGATGGGGCCGTTCAGCCAGAATCTGAACTGTGATTTTTGTGATTGGGGGGATTGGGGGTTGTCAGACCCAGATTTTTAGGGGGATTCGTCGGATCATCAGCTCTGTGATGGCGTGGACGAGGGCGTCGGCGCGGTCGGGGGAGCCGGAGGGTCCGAATTCGGCGGACCAGGTACACATCTGGTCTTCGAGTTCGGGGAAGCGGCTTACGTGGTGGACTCGTCCCTGTTCGTAGAGGGCGGCTACGGGTTCTTCGAGGAGGTTCTCGTAGGCACGGACGATAGCCATACGCTGCGCGTAAGGAAGGCCGGTCACCTCGGCGGCGATCTCGGATATTAAAGTGTCAGATGTCAGCGACGTCATGGGTCAGGCGGTTTGTCGTCATCTTCATGGTCGTCTGAGTGTGACGGGTAGATCTCCTTGTGCTTCCGCCGGCGGCGTTCTTCGATTTCGGGCCACTGCTTTTGGCGTTCGAGCCTCAGCCTGACCTCGGCCAAGAACGAGGCGGCTTCCTCTGCCGCTACCTCGGGAGGCATAACGTAGTCGTCGGGGGGCATGTATTTGGATAAGTCTATCGGGCGCGCGTTTGGGTCGGGGGTCAGTTCGCCCGCGTCCTTCATGCGCTGGACCTCGGCGCGGGCCGCGGCCAGCTTGACGGGGTCGAGGTATTTGACGGGGCGCCGGTAGGGTTTCTTCTCGTCGGGCTCGGGCCGGGTGAGGGCGCGGCCAGTTCCGAGAATGCGGTCGATCAGGATGCGGACAGCCCTGACGCGGTGGTATGGGGTGACCTTCGGGTAGTCTTCGGATCGGGCGATTTCTTCGAGCGCCTCGCGGATGGTCTGTCCGTTGTTGGTGATTTCGAGGATGTGGTTTTGGATGGTGAAGTGGATAGTGGATGGTGGAGAGTTTTTAGTGGATTGTGGCGAGTTGGTAGTTGGGGCCGGGCCTAGGGCCTGGTCCAGGGTGTCTTTGATTTGGGTTACGGGTCGGGGGTTGGCGGTGGGCACCGAGGGCGATTCGCGAATCGCCCCTACGTCGTTGGCGTCGGATTTGGGGGTTGGGGCCGGGTTGGGGTTGATTTGCTTGGGGGCTTTGCCGAAGCCTCTGTCGGCTAGGATGGTGGCGGCGGCGATGCGGTCGTTGGTGGTGGCGTTCCGGTCGTTGCCTTGGGCGATGTCGTGTAGGATCTCGATGAGTTCGAGACCGTAGTTGGTGTCCTCGAGTATGGCGTCGGCGAAGTCGAGGGCGGGGTTGGATGGTGTCTGTTGGGATGTGGTGGTCATTTGAGTTGTTAGTTTTGGGTTTTTAGTCTTTAGTGGTTGGCGGTACTGTTGTGCTGGATAGTATAGGGGAGTGTGAGAACGGATGTCAAGGGGTGGATTTAGGTTTAGGGGATAGGGTGTAAAGGTTTAAGGGGGTTTTGGATTCTTCGTCGCTGTGGTCGGGATGGCAGGGTGCGGGCGAGACGCCCCGCGCTCCTTGACTTGCGCCCACGCCAATGCCAGACTCTACTACTGATTTGTACCAGCGGAGCGCGGCAAGACCAGTTGATAATAGACATCCACACGCACACCTACCCGACCTCGGTGGACAGCTTCATCGACGCCGACGAGCTCATCGAGGAGGCCAAGCGCATCGGACTCGACGGCATCTGCATCACGGACCACGACGGCTTCTGGGACCATCGGGAGGTCGAAGAACTCTCCCGCAGGCACGACTTCCTAGTTCTGCCCGGATGCGAGGTGACGACCGAGGAGGGGCACCTGCTGGTATATGGCCTGCGCAAGTACATCTTCGGAATGCACCGGGCGGCCTTCGTCAAGGAGAAGCTCGACCGGGAGCAGGGAGCGATGGTGGTCGCCCACCCCTACCGGCGGACGTACCGCAAGGGGGCGCACGTGAGCCAAGCGGCGTATCACGAGATGGTGGAGCGCGCCGCTCGCAATGAGGTCTTCGGCATGGTGGATGCCGTCGAGGTCTTCAACGGGCGCGGCATTCCCGAGGAGAACGCCTTCAGCCAGGAGATGGCCAAGTGGTTCGGCTTGCCGGGGACGGGCGCGAGCGACGCGCACAGGCTCGAAGACCTCGGCAGTTTCGCCACTGAGTTCGAGCAGCGCATCACAAGCCTAGACGACCTGATAGCCGAACTGCGCGCGGGACGGTTCAAGCCGGTCGTGCTGGACAGGGAGCGGGCGCGCACCGCACCGGGGGTACTGAGCTAGACGCCTTGGACGATCACCACGCTGGCGTTGGCGGACTTGACGCGAATCTCCTTGACTTCGGCGTATTCGGGTGAATTCAGCCACGCCCTGGCCTGGTCGACGCTGTCGAACTCGATGACAACGATGCGGTCGGGGTTCCAGTCGCCGTCCATGATCTCGGCTGCGCCGCCGCGCACGAGGTACCTGCCTCCGTAAGCCTCGACGATCGCGCCGATACGCGCGCGAAACTCGGCGAAGAGCGCCTCGTCCTTTATTTCGTCATGAATTATCGCGTATCCTGCCATGCGCATCTCTCCTCTATATTCACTAAGGTGTGTCTCTCTATAAGCGTATCACACGAAGGCGACTAGCGCGCGCGCGCGACGCGGACGATAACGATGTCTATGCCGTGATACTTCCGGTGGCGCACCGAAGAGGCATAGTGCCGCAATAGCCGGAAGGAGATTTCTTTCTCCTCCGCGACCTCGGGCTGTTCGCTCAGATGCACCAGCCGGTCTTCGATGTTCTCCTCGTCGAAGACCGCCAAGAACTCCAACTCCGCGGCCTCGCCGGGGCGCGCTACGATTATGAGTCGAGGCGCCGCGTCGTTTGCGGAGCCGCCGCCGGATTGTAGGAGACTCGACAGCGTCTCCTCGCCCGCCGCGCGCAGCCGTTGCGTGGAGGAATCGTTCCACCCCATCTTGGACGCAAGCTCGTGGAGGAAATCGTCGATCTTGGGCAGAGCGGAGATGTCCAGGGTGGTCTCGAGGCGCTTGCGGCGTGGGCTGGTAAGCTCGATGAACAAGGTCATCAGAATCATGGCCAGAACGCCGACGGTCATGCCGTTTCCGAGCAGCGCGCCCCACGTCTGGCCCAGCAAGTCTGAGAAGATGTTCTGACTCTCCAAGCTCACCCCGACCGCAAGGGACACACCTACAACTAGGGCGTTTCGATGGTCCAGGCCATCCTGGGCGACCATTCTCATACCTTCCACGAAGAGAAGTCCCATTACCATCATCAGGAAGGCCCCCATAACGGGACTGGGAATGGAGAGGAGGATGGTCGTCACCTTGGGCAAGAAGGCCAACGCGATCAGGATGGCGCCGATTGCGTACCCTACGCTGCGCGCGGCAACCCCGGTGAGGCTGATGAGTGTCACGACGGACGGCGTGTAGAATATGGTGGGCAGGGTTCCGGCAATCCCGGACAGGAGCGTACCCAGCCCGTTGGAGTTGACGGCGGCTTGGACCAGTCGAAAGTCTGTCGCCTGCGGCCTGACGCGCGAGACGCGCTGAATAACGACTCCATCGCTGCTCGTCTTGATGCCGACTACCAAGCTCACGATCAGGAACACGGGCAGCAGAGACCAGAACTCCGGGGCGAACGTCAAGTCGAATCCCGGCCATGAGGCGACATCCGGGGTGTAGAACCAGTCGGCGTCGATCACTCTCTGAAAGTCGTACAGCCCGAAGAAGACGGCGACCGCGCCGCCGGAAGCGATTCCGATGAGCGGCGCCCATAGCCGCCAAATCCCCGAGGCTCGCATGGCCAGCATGACGGCGACCGCCAGGGTCACCGCGGCGACGACCGGGCCGGAGTATGACGGCGCATCCTCCGGCGCCGCGCTTACCCTCTCGGCCGCGATCGACATGACCGTTACCGCGATCAGCATGAGCACGGTCCCGGAGATGACGGGCGTGATTATTCTCCTCAGCAGCGGGAGCCAGCGGGCCAGCGCGAACTGAACCAGCGACGAGACGGCGATGAGGCTCACCAGCATGGAGAGGCCGCCCTTCGACAGCGCCAAGATGGAGACGGCTATGAAGTGGGGGCCGGCGCCGGTCATGAGCAGGTGTCCGGCTCCGAACCGTCCAAGACGGGCCGCCTGCAGAGCGGTAACGATTCCACCGACCGCGAGCGCAGCAAAGATGGCCCACGCCAGGTATCTGTCGCTTTCTCCGGCGGATCGGATGGTGACGGTCACGAACAAGACCGTGTTGGCCAGGGCAATCATGACGCCCTGAACGGCGACGATAAGCGTCTGCGGCAGCGGACAGAGCTGGTCCGGCTCGTATCTGATATATTCGTTCGCGCGCGCTATGTTGAGCCTCGCAGTTCAGCGTTGGTCAGACGGTTCGCGCTATCATACACGGATTTGCTAGGGCCGGTTGGCCTAAATGCACTTCATGTCGTACCATTAGGGCTGAACCACCGGAGGACACGCGCAATGGCCCCGCTGCTGGAAGTCAGCGATCTGCACACCTACTTCTCGACCAAAGAGGGGATAGTAAAGGCCGTCAACGGGGTCTCGTTTTCGGTAGAGGCGGACAGCGTGCTGGGCATCGTCGGTGAGAGCGGTTCGGGCAAGACTATGACCGCGCTGTCAGCGCTCAGGCTCGTGCCGTTTCCGGGCGAGATCGTGAGCGGGCAGATCAACTACGACGGCGAGGACATCCTACGGATGAGCGACAGCCGGATGAGGCGCATCCGCGGAAACGAGGTCTCCCTGATCTTCCAGGACGCGGCGTCGGCGCTCAACCCCGTCATCTCGATCGGCAAGCAGGTCGAAGAGTTGATGCTCGAGCACACCGGCATGAGCAAGAGACAGGCGCGCGACGTGACTACGGAACTCCTCTCAAGCATGGGGATTCCGGACGCGGCTCAGATGCTCGGAAGATACCCTTTCCAGCTCAGCGGCGGCATGGCCCAGCGGGTCATGATGGCGATTGGGGTCGCGCTCAAACCGAGGGTGTTGATCGCCGACGAACCCACGTCTAACCTGGACGTCACGCTTCAAGCGGAGATGCTGCAGCGGCTCAGGGATCTCCGCTCGGAGAATGGCACCGCCATCGTTCTGATCACCCACGATCTGGGCGTAATCGCGCAGATGGCCGAAAAGGTGGCCGTGATGTACGGCGGGTACATCGTCGAGTTCGCCGACACGCCGACGCTTTACAGGCGTCCAATGCACCCGTACACGTGGGGGTTGTTCCAGTCGCTCCCTCGGCTCGACGCCGCCGGCCAGAGGCTCCGCCCAATGGCGGGCGCGCCTCCGCAGATGCTCGACCCGCCGGACCAGTGCCCCTTTCTGCACCGATGCTCCAAGGCCACCGTCGAGTGCCGCACCAGTCCGAGGCCGCCGTTGGTCCCGGTGGAGGAGGGCCACACGCTCGCCTGCTACAACCCGATGCAGATCGAGGAGACCGCGATCAGAAGCTAGGGACGGAGAGCGAGGGACCTCATTCGGAAGTCCGGACGGTCGCTTTCGGCAAGCAGCGACACGTCGGCCGCCGCCGTGCCCGTCTCCACGAGCGCGGACGCGATTCCGAATGCGTTGGCGCCCCTGATGTCTGTCTCCAGCGTGTCGCCGATCATCACCATGTCCATCGTTTCGGAGCGCCTGAACGCCTCCTCGAAAATCGCCGCGTGCGGCTTGCCGAGCCGGGTGAATGTGAGATCGCCCCGGCCCGGATATCGGAGCGCGAAAGCCGACTCGAACATCATCGCCGCCGCGCCGCTGGCGAATCCGAACCCATCGCCGTCCGGGTAGATAAGGTCCGGGTTCGGCAGAATCAGGTTCACCCATTCGCCCTTGTCTATCTTTTTAAAGAGCGCGGTCAGCACGGCGTTGGCCGTCTCCAGAAAACGAGGCCAAGACTGGTCTCCCAGCACCAGCGTATCGAACTCTTGCGTATGGGATACCACGTCTCCCCCGGCGGCATGGACATAGGCGACGCTGTCGGCAGTACCCAGCGCGACGCATCGAGATCCGACAAGGCCAATCTCCTGAAAGTAACGGGTCAGAAGACTCCCGGAGGTGATGATGCGGTCCACGTCTATGGACAGTCCCATGCGAGCGTACCGCATAGACGTGGTTTCGGGGAGCGCGGAGGCGTCGTTGGTCAGCACATAATAGGGTTTGCCCAAGTCGTTCAGGCGGGCTATGGCTTCAGGCGCGCCCGGAACGACCGACTTGGCTCCCGCCAAGACGCCGTAAGCATCGAAGAGTATGACGGAGTAACGGTCGATCAGATCGTCCAGGGTAACCCTGGGAACTTGGCTCATGTCGTCCTGGCGCTACTGCGCGGTGTAGCCGCCGTCCATGACCAGTTCGGTTCCGGTCACGTAGGACGAATCGTCCGAGGCGAGGTAGAGCGCGCCGTAGGCGATTTCTTCAGGCATGGCCGCTCGGCCAAGGGGGATTCCCGGCGAGGAAACGGAATTCTCTTCATCGCGCTCGGAGCCCGGCAACGGCTGTTGGGACATCGGAGTAATTGTTCCGCCGGGGTGAATCGAGTTGACGCGAATGCCGTCCCTCGCGTACTGGACGGCGGCGGACTTGGTGAAGATGCGCACCGCGCCCTTCGATGCGTTGTATACAGCGCTGACTCTCGCCTGGCCGATCATGCCGCTGATGGACGAAATGTTGATTATCGATCCCCCACCGCCCTGGCTCAGCATCTGAGCGATTGCGGCCTTGGTTCCAAGGAAGACGCCCTTGGCGTTCACGTCCATTATTTGGTCCCAGTGTTCCACAGTCGTGTCTTCGATGGTGTACGTGGACGCGATCCCCGCGTTGTTCACCACAACGTCCAGCCTGCCGAACTGCTCGACCGTTCTCTGGATCGCCGCGTCCCAGTCGGACTGTTGAGACACGTCGAGGCGAATGAAGACCGCGTCGCCGCCAGTCTCGTTGATCTCGGCCTCGGTCTGCCGTCCCTCGTCCTCCAAAATGTCGGCTATGACGACCTTCGCGCCCTCTTTTGAAAACAGCTTCGCTTCGGCGGCGCCCATTCCTCTAGCGCCGCCCGTAATCAGGGCCACTTTCCCTTCGAGCCTCATCTCATTCCTCCGACGTGGATGTTCATAAAGGTTATCATACTTGGTCGGCACGGCTTGGTGTACAATCTGACCACACATTTCAGAGCCGCGGACGGAGTTTTAGACAATGACGACCAAGTACCGGACTCTCCTAGACAGGATCGGCGCGATTCAAGCGAGGTCCGGCGCGCCCTGGACCGATGACGCCTGCGGCGTAACTCGGCTGGATACGCAGATAGCCGCGTTGGTTCACATAGACGCTTACGCGGTCGAGTCGGACAGGCATCGCGTCCTGCTGGTCGGCGGGCTGAGCGGGTCGGCGGAGGACGTGGAAGCGGCGGTGTCGGCGCTTGAGTGGTACGCTACGAGCCGGAGAGCGCGAAACAGAGTGGCTTTGAGCGCCATACCGTGCGGGAATCCGGACGGACTGAATCTGGACGGCGGTCCGGGGAACGGGTCGGGCGGCAATCCGTCCGTCGGATATCCGCCGGAGGGCGGGTTCTTCAATCACGAGACAGATCCGGAGGCGCGGTATATCTGGCGGTACGTGGGCTTCATGGCGCCTGATTTCGCGCTCGAAGTTCGCTCAGGCGACGCGGTCGCATGGGAACATTCCGGCGCGGCAACGCCAACCTCCCGCGCTCTGAACGCCGCGCCCGTAGCTGAAGACGATAGCCTGCTGTCCGCGTTGGCCTCCGGTATGCCGAACGGCTTGGGACGGGTCCCAGGACTGAGATTGACGGCTCCGGCGTCGGCCGCCGCCAATGAAGTCGACCGTCTATTGGCGCATTTGATACGGGAAGAGACACCCTCAATCTCTCCGGCTAGGGAGGAGTTGGACCGTCGGCGCGGAAGATCGGCATTAGAGGTCGCGGAGGCGCTCGCGGCGCGCTATGGCGATAGGCTGGATCACCCGGTCATCTATACGCAGGGGGTCGCGCTCAGCGGGAGGCTCAGGTTGGGGAGGCTCATGGGTGACGCATCGAGCTACGCGAACGGCATAGCGGACCTGGTATCGCCGTATCTGTCCGGGGAGAGGCAGTGGTTCGGCGAGTCGGCGACGGGTCCCAATCACGCGGGCATCCTCTGGTGCGACGATATGTATTTGGCGACGCGCGACGAGCGGTACCGAGACCTGTTGATTTCGACCGCCGAGCTTTACAGGGGCAACGAGCTTGGCGCGCCTCCGCCGCCCTGCGACCCCGACTACCGCACCGAGGACATGTTCATGGCCGGGGCGCTGCTTGGCAGAGCGTTGGCGTTCACGGATGACGACTATTTTCTCGATGTTCAGACGCATTTCCTGCTGAGCGCGGACATTCAGCAGGACGACGGGCTGTTCCGGCACTGTCGATCAGCGCCTCACTGCTGGGGCCGAGGGAACGGGTTCGCTGCGCTCGGATACGCCGAGACGCTGACGTTTCTGCCGGAAGACCATCCGCACAGGGAGCGCCTCATCTCGATGCACAGGCGGCACATAGACGCGATCAGGCGGCTTCAGAGACCGTCGGGTATGCTGTGCCAGCTTTTGGACTTTCCGGGGTCATACCAAGAACTGACGGCGGTCTGCATGGTCGGCTACGCAGTCGCCAGGGGACTCAGGCTCGGCTGGCTGGACGACTCGTATAGGGAATTCGCGGACAGCCTTTGGAGCGCGGCGTCTGAACGGGTCGGCATGGACGGTCACGTAGTCGATGGCTGCACCGGCACGGGAGCGGTGAACGACAGGCGGTTCTACCTGGACCGGGCGGCCGAGTTCGGTCAGGACGACCGGACAGGCAACCTCGCCTTATGGTGCGCGGTGGAGATGGAGCGTCTGCGCCGGGGAATCTAGGCGTGGGCCGCTTCCCAACCTTCGACCTGGATGCAGGATACCCAGTGTCCTGGGGAGATTTCTCGCAGTTCAGGCATCTCTAGCTGGCAGTCATCGACGGCAACCGGGCAGCGGGTGTGGAAGACGCATCCGGCGGGCGGGGCCATCGGGCTGGGAACGTCTCCGGCCAGGATGATTCGCTCTCGCTGCGCTTCGACTATCGGGTCCGGGATCGGAACCGCCGAGAGCAGCGCCCTCGTGTAGGGGTGCAACGGGTTGTCGTAGAGCTCGTTTCGGTCGGCGATCTCCACGATGTGGCCGAGGTACATGACCGCAACCCTATCGGAGATGTGACGCACCACCGAGAGGTCGTGCGCGATGAACAGGTACGTGAGTCCGAACTGGGACTGCAGGTCTTCGAGCAGGTTGATCACCTGCGCCTGAATCGAGACGTCGAGGGCCGAAACAGGCTCGTCGCAGACGATGAAGCTGGGGTTGACCGCGAGAGCGCGAGCTATGCCGATGCGCTGCCGCTGGCCGCCGCTGAACTCGTGCGGATAACGATCTGCCATGTACGGGTTGAGTCCGACGACCTGGAGGAGCTCTGTTATGCGGTCCCTGTACTCGCTCTTGGAGCCGGTGAGCTTGTGAACGATCAGCGGCTCGCCGACGATGTCGCCGCAGGTCATTCTGGGGTTGAGCGAGCCATACGGGTCCTGGAAGATGATCTGCATCTTGCGGCGCATGGCTCTCATGCTGTTGCCGTCAAGATCGTTGAGGCGCGTGCCCTCGAAGATGACGTCGCCGTCCGTCGGCTTGTAAAGCTGGAGTATGGCGCGTCCGGTCGTGGTCTTGCCGCACCCGCTTTCGCCCACCAGACCGAGGGTCTCGCCCCGGTTGATCGTGAAGCTGACGTCGTCGACAGCTTTCACGTCGGCTATCTTTCGCTGGAAGATGATCCCCGAGGTGACGGGGAAGTACATCTTGAGGTTATTGACCTCAAGGAGGGTTTCCGAGCCGTTCATGGCGGCTCCGTTCGTGTCAGCGTGGGTCGTCATGGTCCTGTCTCCCCTAGTCGCTTGCTATGCCCGCGAGTTCTTGAAGCTCATGATGTCTCCAGCAGGCGGTGGTGTGTCCTGGCAAGGCGTCTTCGAGCGCCGGCGTCTCGTCTATGCACCTGTCGTACACGTACTTGCACCTCGGCGCGAAAGAACAGCCGTCGGCTAGATTGACGAGATCCGGAGGCAGCCCCTCGATCACGTCCAGCCTTATCCTCTCGGAGGCGTCCAGCCTAGGAACCGAATTGAGGAGGGCCAGAGTGTATGGATGCTTGGGATTGTGGTATATCTCCTGAGACGAACCGGTCTCGATGATCTTGCCCGCGTACATGACGTTGACGTTGTCCGCGTAACGCGCTACGACGCCCAGATTGTGAGTGATGATGATCATAGCGGTGCCGAAGTCCCGCGCCAAGTCCTGCATTAGCTCCAGAATCTGCGCTTGAATGGTCACGTCTAGCGCGGTCGTCGGCTCGTCCGCGATTATCAGCTTCGGATTGCAGCTCAGCGCCATGGCTATCATGACGCGCTGCCTCATACCTCCGCTGAACTGGTGTGGGTAGTCCACCAACCTCTGTTCGGCGTCCGGTATTCCGACTGTCTGGAGAAGCTCGGCTGCGCGCTCCCGGGCCTGCATCTTGGTCATCTTCTGATGCAGTTCCAAGGTTTCGGTTAGCTGTCTTCCAATGGTGAGCACCGGATTGAGCGATGTCATCGGCTCCTGGAACACCATTGCGATGCGGTTGCCCCGGATGTTCCTCATCTCGGCGTCGTCCATCGTCAACAGGTCTTCGCCTTCGAAGACCACTTCTCCGGCGACGGTGCGGCCCGGCGGAGACGGGACGAGGCGCATGATCGAAAGAGCGTGGACGCTCTTCCCGCATCCGCTCTCACCCACGACGCCGAGGACTTCACCCTCTTCGAGGTCGTAGCTAATCCCATCGACGGCTTTGACGACGCCATCCTGGGTGAAGAAGTGGGTTGTGAGGTTACTTATCTCTAGCAGCTTGGCCATAAGGCCCTCCCGGTTTTCGCGCCCCTAGTCGCTGACTTCTCATACGCAAAGGCCGTCGGTTCGAGCGCATTCCGACGGATATGTCACGGGCCGGAGACGTAGCTAAACCGGCTCCGGTCGGTTGGGGGTCAAGATATGTCATTTGCCTTCCGGTTGTCAAGCGTATCCGGGCAGATTGCCAAGAATACGGAAGATTCGCTTCAGGGTTGACGCGGCGCGCCCGTGAAATCGGCGGGCGGCCGCTACCACGTCACCAGCGATTCGACCCGGTATCCGGCCAACGCTTCCCGACCTCCGAGATCCGTCAACTCGATCACGAACGCCAATCCCGCCACGCTCCCTCCGCTGCGCTCGACCAGGTTAACCGTCGCGGAGGCCGTCCCGCCCGTCGCAAGCAGGTCGTCCACGATCAGCGCACGGCTCCCCGCGTCAATGGCATCCACGTGGACCTCGAGCGAGTCCGAGCCGTATTCCAGCGCGTAGGTCACCGAGTGGGTGTCGAAAGGCAGCTTTCCCTCCTTGCGCACCGGTACCAGCGGCAGCCCCAGCCTGTAGGCGAGCGGCGCGCCAAATAGGAAACCTCTCGACTCGATCGCGACGATTGAGTCTAACCGCTCCGACTCGAACCGCGCGGCGAGCAGGTCCACCGCGTATCTGAACGCTTCGGGATGCCCGAGCAGCGGGGTGATGTCTCTGAAGAGGATTCCGGCTGTCGGGAAGTCGGGAATCTCTCTGATATGTTCCTTAATGTCCATTCTGAAACGCTCCTATGGCAGTATGCGGTGACGACGCGAAGCCGGTCAAGTTTATCCATGCCCGCCAATCCGGTAATCTTCCCCCATCTTCACAGTCGAGGTGGAGCGTGATAGACCCCGACATCTCTTTTCAGCAGTTCGACGCGGACTACGAGAACGGACTGGCGATCCGGAGTCCGAAGAACTGAGGCGACTAAAGTTGAACAGTTGACATGCAAGCGCTCACTTGCATATAATCGGGCCTGACATGCAAGCGAACACTGCCTTAGGCTGGTCCTTTGGACGTATATCGTGCGATCGCTGACCCAACCAGGCGAGCCATCATGGACGAGCTCGTCGATCGGCCAGGTCAGTCGCTCTTCGAACTCTGCGCACGCCTAACCATGAGGCACGGCATCAACTCTTCACGGCAGGCGATCACGCAACACCTGGACGTCTTGCAAGCCGCCGGGCTGGTTCGCGCGAGGCGCGTTGGAAGGTCGAGGCTCCATTGGTTCGACAGCAGCCCGCTGAAGGCCATCGCGGAGCGTTGGCCAAACTCAACAGAAGAAAGGGGAACTGAGAGATGAGAATTCACTTGGCCAGCGTACCCGTAGATGACCAACAGAAGGCGCTTCGCTTTTACACGGAAACGCTTGGCTTCCAGATAAAACACAACATTCCCTTGGGAGAGTACGCCTGGATCACCGTTGTATCGGAGGAGGCTCCGGAGGGGATGGAGTTGGTACTTGAGCCTGATGACCATCCCGCGGTCCGCCCGTACAAGAGGGCGCTTGTGGAGGACGGTATCCCCATTACCTCCTTCGCCGTCGACGACGTCGAGGCCGAACACGAGCGTCTCAAGGGAAGAGGCGTGCGATTCGTACAGCCGCCAACAGACCTCGGGACTGTCATTACCGCGGTATTCGACGATACGTGCGGCAACTTGGTCCAGATCGCAGAGGAGAAACGTCAACCGTGACGATCTTGAGCAGTCGCACCAGCCCCATGGGTCGTGGCGATCTCCGATCTCAGCGGGGCGCCCCCGAGGATCAAATGCACGACTTGAATGTGGCTAGGAGACTGACACAGTCTCAATGCCCTACTCTTGTCGTTTCCTGTTGCGCCGAAAGCGGCTATAATCTATCTTAGACGAACGAACCGGGGGTAGCGAGATGTTGAGAGGGCTTTGGACCCTGTTGAGCATGACGGGGATACCTCGCCTGATTTTACGGCTGATGCTGGACAGCCGAGTTCCTTTTCGGCTGAAGTTGCTGCTGCCTGCCGCCATCGCCTACATCATATCACCGCTCGACTTGGCCCCGGACTTCATTCCGCTACTGGGCAGGATCGACGACGTTCTCGCGCTCGTGATTGCCGGGCTGATGTTGATACTGCTGACACCGAGGGACGTTCTGATGGATGTCGCGGGAGCGCCCGGATACCAAGGGGGCAGCCAGAGGCCGGACGACGGCAGCGCGGTCATCGACGGCGAGTATCGCAGGCTCGACGAGTAGTCCGCAATTCCGCCATGCAGCTTGCGATCATCGGACTACCCTTCAGCGGCAAGACGACCGTATTCAACGCGGTGACTAGAGGTTCGGCCCATGTGGCGGACTACTCAGGCGTCTCCAAGCCGAACGTCGGCGTGGCCAAGGTTCCTGACGGCAGGCTGGCGCCGCTGGCGGAGATCTACAAGCCCGCCAGGACGACCCAGGCCGAGATCGCCTACGTGGACCTGCCCGCGGCTCCGGACGGGCTGGGCCGCACAAGGGGCATCTCCGGCGAGTACCTCAACCGTATCCAGACGTCGGACGCGCTGGTGATTGTGGCGCGCGCATTCGAAGACCCGTCTGTGCCAGACGGCGGAGACGGGGTTGATCCGTTCCGCGACATTGAGACGATGCTCTATGAACTCACTTTCGCGGACCTGGAGATACTGGACCGCAGACTGGAGCGTATCGCTCAGAACAGCAAGGGCGCGCGGGGCGGAGACAGGGACGCGATGCTCAGGGAGCGTGAGTCGATATCGAGGTTGAAAGAGGGTCTGGACGCGGGTCTGCCGATCCGGAAGCAGAGTTTGAACCAGGAGGACACGCGCCGGGTGTCGGAGTTCCAGTTTCTGACCGCCAAGCCGGTTATCGTGGTGGTGAACGCCGGGGAGGACCAGCTAGACGGGTTTTCGGAGATCGAGTCGAGGCTGGAGGCCGAGGTCGCGGAGAGCGGGGTCTTCTGGACGATATTGCCCGGCAAGCTGGAGATGGAGCTCGTCCAAATGGAGCCGGAGGATGAGCGTGAGTTTCGGGAGTCGCTGGGAGCGGGAGAGTCGGGGCTGGATAGAATGGTGCGGCTGTCGTACAGCGCGCTAGACCAGATCACTTTCTTCACCGGCGGCCCGAAAGAGGCGCGGGCATGGACGCTGACGCGGGGAGAGTCGGCGCTGAAGGCCGCGGGCAGGGTACACTCGGACATGGCTCGAGGATTCATCCGCGCAGAGGTGATAGCGTGTGAGGAGCTCGTGAAATGCGGGTCGGAAGCCGAGGCCCGCAGGCGCGGCCTTCTCCGGCAGGAGGGCAAGACCTACACGGTGTCGGACGGGGACGTGGTACACGTTCTGTTCAATGTGTAGATTCGCTTGGCTGACGGCCGCCAACGTCCAAGTGGCGACGTAGTTGCGTTATACTAACGGGGCGTCCGGCAATGTCAGGCGAGGGCGCGTACCCAACTATACCGGAAGGGAGACGATATGGAACAAAGACAACTCGGAGACAGCGGACTCTACACATCGGCCATAGGATTCGGCACGTGGGAGATGAGCACTACCAGCTACGGCCACATCGACGTCGACGAGGCGGCCCAGGCGGTGCGCGCCGCAATCGATCATGGCATTACGCTATTCGACACCGCCGAGGTGTACGGCCCGTACCACTCGGAGAGGCTGCTCGCCAAGGCGCTGGGCAACAGGCGCAACGACATAGTTCTAGTCAGCAAGGTGGGCTTCCAATACGACGAGGACGGGAGGAACACGGGCCGCAATTCCACATACGACCACGTGATCAATCGGACAGAGGGCTGCCTTCAGCGGTTGGAGACCGACTACCTGGACCTGCTGCTAATCCACTGGCCCGACCACGACACGCCGTTCGAGGAGACGATGTCGGCGCTGAACAAGCTGAAGGACGACGGCAAGATCAGGCGCTACGGCGTGTCCAACTTCACGCCCGATATGATGGCCGAGTGCGAGCGGCACGGACACTTGGCGGCCAACCAGGTTGGATACCACATGTTCGACCGGCGGATGGAGTCGGCGGTTCTGCCGTTCTGCGCCGAGAATAACATCGGGTTCATGGCCTACGGCACGCTGGGATTCGGCCTGCTGTCGGGAGCGTTCACGCCTGAGACGACGTTCGAGGAGAGCGATTGGCGCAGGGGCGGGAAGGCGTTCGAGTTGCCGCTGTTCCAGCCCGACGAGTTCGCGCGTGAACTGCGGGTGGTCGAGCGGCTCAAGGCCATCGCCGCCGAGCACGATAAGAGCGTCGCGCAGTTGGCCATCGCGTGGACGACCGGGCATCCGGCGGTGTCCGTCGGACTCGTGGGAGTCAGGAATGAGCGCGAATTGAAAGAGAACGTCGCCGCCGCGGACTGGAAGCTGGACTCAGAGACGCGCGCCCGCATCGACGCCGCGTTCGAGGCGGAGGGCGTCCCAACGCACGTCGATTCTCCACAGGCCGTGTGACGCGGCAAGGGGGGTGCTCAAGCAATGTCAGATGATTCGCGCGGCCTGTACTCGCCGCTCAGCATCACCAGGGAACTGCTGCCTTGGCGCCTTATGGGTAATATGCCTGCTGACTATCGTCTGGACCGGTCTCACGGTATGGGCGGAGGTATCGAGCGGCAGACACGCGAACCTGCTCGATACCTCGCTTGCCGTCGGGTCGAAGGCGGCAGACGGTGTGCCGCTGATCATAGTCTTTTCGATAATTAGCGTAATGGTCGGAAACTTCATAGCAGGAGGTGGAATAATGATAATGGCCCGAGCTACGAGGGACTATCTGTACGACAAGATAGAGCGTCAGCGCGAGAGGCTCCGCGAGGAAGGCCGCGAAGAAGGCCGTGAGGAAGGCCGCGAATCGCTGGCGGTAGAGATAGAAGGCTGGAACAGGCGACGCTTGGAAGCGGAGGGGCGAGGAGAGCAGTTCGACGAGCCGCCGCCGGGCACATAGGGCAAGGTGGGGTGTTCATTGACGGGCGTGGTGTGGCAGAATAGAGGCGTTGGCCCGGCCGCGAATCAGGATAGCCGGGCCTAAACAAGCGGAGGAAGTTTTCTTGCCATGCGAGTCGTGTTCTTGGAAGATGTCCCCGGCGTGGCCCAGGGGGGCGAGGTCAAAGAGGTCAAGAATGGGTTCGCCCGGAACTACTTGATACCCAAAAGCCTGGCGACGCCCGCTACGCACAACGCATTGCAGCGCGTCGAGAAGCTCAGACGCCAAGCGGACGTCAACCGCGTGAAGCGTCTTGAGGATATGCGGGAACTGGCGTCGGAGATCGAGGGCGCGCGGATCGAAGTTGAGATGCGCGCCGGAAGCACGGGCAGACTGTACGGCTCCGTCACGAGCGCGATCATAGCGGAGCGGCTGGGCGAGGTCACGGAGAGGGAGATAGACAGGCGGACTGTGGATCTTGAGGAGCCGATACGCGACCTCGGCGAGTATGACGTCACGGTCAGCCTGCATCCCGAGGTCCGGGCGGGCGTCTCGGTTCTCGTCTATCCGACGGGTACGACGGCTGAGGAGTTCGTGGAATCGTTGAGGGCTCAGGCGGAGGCAGCGGCAGCCGCTGAAGCCGAGGCCGCCGAGGAAGACGACGAGGCGGAAGAGTCGGAGTCCTCAGAGGACGACGAAACAGAAGAGTAACCACACAAGAGTATCAGGCCGAGGGCGCGCATCCCAGGTTGACGGGGCGCGTGCGCTCCCGACGCAATCGCGGCGGGTCGGCCAAGCGGAGGCAGGCTTGGTTAGCGACCGTCTTCAACCCAACGACATCACCGCCGAAGAGTCCGTAATCGGCTCGATCCTGATCGACGGCGAGTCTTTGACTCGCATTGCGGGCAGTCTGACGCCGTCCGACTTCTACAGCCAGCGCAACCGATTGTGCTACGAGGCGTGCCTCGCGCTGTTCGAGCGGAACGAGGCGGTGAACCAGGTGACCGTAGCGCACGAGTTGGCGCGGCAGTCGGACAACAACGACCGCGACTTGCTGACAACGGTCGGCGGCGCCGAATATCTCAGCGCGCTGGTGTCGAACGTACCCACGTCGGTCCACATAGAGTACTACGCCGGGATTGTGTACCGCACCTCGGTGCTCAGGCAGATAATCCGCGCCGGCGTCCGCATCGTGGACCTGGGGCACGAGGGCGGGCCGGACGAAAACGAGGTGCTGAGCCAGGCGGAAGAGGTTCTGTACGGAGTCCGCGCAGGCCGCGGAACGCGAGACTTCATGCACATCCGGGTGTTCCTGGACAACTACATGGAGCAGACGGGCACTCTGGTAGATCCGTCGGCGATGTCGCTGGCGCCCGTACCAACCGGCTTTTCGAGCCTTGACCAGCTTCTGGGGGGCGGACTCCAACGCTCGGACCTGGTAATCGTGGCAGCGCGTCCCAGCCTGGGCAAGAGCGCGCTCGCGCTGAACGTAGCGCGGTACGCGGCCGAACAGGGCATGAGCACCGGCGTCTTCAGCTTGGAGATGAGCGGCGAGCAGATCGCCGTTCGCCTGTTGGCGTCCGAGGCTGAAGTGGACAGTCACCGGATGCGCCTAACTCTGCTCAATGATGAGGAAGACCAGAGGGTCCTGGACGCGATCGGGCTGCTGTCGGATCTTCCAATCTTCATTGACGAGACGCCGTTCCAAACGGTGATGGAGCTGCGGAGCAAGTCGAGGCGGCTTCACCAGGAGCGTGGCCTGGATCTGCTGATAGTGGACTATCTGCAACTCGTGGATACGGGTCGGAGCGACAACCGCGCGATCGCGCTTGGTGAGGTATCGCGCTCTCTCAAGGGACTGGCGCGCGAGTTGGATATTCCGGTGCTGGCCTGCTCTCAGCTAAGCCGCGCGGTGGAGCAGAGGCCGAATCACAGGCCGCTGCTGTCGGACCTTCGTGAATCCGGGTCGATCGAGCAGGACGCGGACGTGGTGGCTTTCATACATCGCGAGGACCACTACACGACGCAGGACGAATGGGAGCGCAAGTTCCCGACCGAGCAGTATCCGGAGAACATCGCGGAGATCATGGTGGCGAAGCATCGCAACGGGCCTGTGGGGACGGTGCCGCTGTACTTCAGAAACGACAGGGTACGATTCGAGACGCTCGACTACTCGCCCGCACGGGAGATGGAGTACGCTCCGATGTGATGGAGCGGGTGAGAATGGACTCAGAAAAGACCTATCCGGGCTTTCCGAAGCGGGTTCAGCAGGTTCCCGTTCCCGCGCCGATGCTCGGCTCGCTTCTGGAGGTGATAGACGACCTCGATGAGTTGAAGTGTACGCTGAGGGTCGTCGCGCTGCTGAGCCAGAAGAGGGGATATCCGAGATTCGTCACGCTGCGCGAGTTGCAGGCCGACAAGAGCCTTGCGCGCGCTATTCCGGCGGAGGGTGACGCGTCGAGCGCGGAGCGGATAGAGAGGTCGCTGGCGCGCGCTGTGAAGCGGGGCACTTTGGCTTTCGCGGTCGCCGGGGCCGGGAGAGACAGGCAGCCGATGTTCGGGCTGAACATCGAGTCGGACCGCGCCGGACTGGCGAAGGCCGCGGGCGATGGTTGGCGGGCAGACGCGGAATATCCGGAGCCTACGGCGGCGGTGGAGAGGCCCAATATCTACGCGATGTACGAGCAGAACATCGGGCTGATCAGTCCGATGATCGCGGATGCGCTGCGGGAGGCGGACGGTCTGTATCCGCAAGAGTGGATCGAGGAGGCTTTCGGAGAGGCGGCGGCGCAGAACAAGCGAAGTTGGCGGTACGTCTCTACGATTCTCGAAAGGTGGGAACGCGATGGTAGAGGACTTTCAGGAACTGGGCGACATCCTACGAAAGCCGCGCGATTCTAGCGCGGTCAACGGGGACCTCTCGCCGCCCGACGAAGGCTACATCTACCGGGAGGAGCCGGGAGAGGTATGCGCCACCTGCGGAAACCGCAGATGGTTGACGGCCGAAGTCCCGGTCGGGCATCCCGACTTCGGCAAGGCTCAGCCGTGCCAATGCCGGGCCGACGCCTCTGGCGGGGAGCGCGAGTCCCGGCTGAGGCGATACGCCAACATGGGGCCGCTGTCGCGGCGGACATTCGGGTCGCTCGACCCGAATGGCAGGGCCAATGATCCTGAGAGCAAGCGACTGTTCGGCATGGCTTATGAGGTGGCGCTGGCATACGCTGAAAGTCCGTCCGGGTGGCTGACGCTCACAGGTCCGAACGGGTCGGGCAAGACACACCTTGCGGCGGCCATAGCCAATTACTGCATAGAGAACGGCAGGCCGGTATTCTTCGTCCACGTGCCGGACCTGCTGGACGATCTGCGCTCGACCTACGCTCCTACGAGCGATATGTCGTACTCTGAGCTTTTCGAGCAGGTGAACAACGCGCCGCTCCTGGTCTTGGACGGGCTGGGCACCCAGAGTCCGACGCCATGGGCGCAGGAGAAGCTCCAGCAGATATTCAACCGTCGCGCCAACGCCGAACTGCCGACGGTGGTCACGACGGCGGCCGATCTGGCAGAGATCGACCCGTACATACACAGCCGGATGACTGACCCTGATCTAAGTCGGGTTCTGCCGGTAGGAAGCCGTGTCCAAGGGCCGGCTAAGCAGCTTGGCAGCGTCCCCGATGAGATGCTGACGAGGATGACCTTCCAGACGTTCGACACGCGAGGGAATAATCCGTCGGCGCCGCAGGGGGCGAGTCTTCAGGCGGCATTTGACGCGGCGAAGAGTTACGCATCGTACCCCGATGGTTGGCTATGCTTCTTCGGCGGTACAGGTGTCGGAAAAACTCATCTAGCTGTCGCCATTGCCGCAGAGCGCTTGAAACAGGGGCAGCCGGTCTTGTTCGCCTCTGTGCCAGTGCTGCTGGACCACCTTCGCGGGACTTTCGATGAAAAGAGCCGATTCACCTATGGGCGCGAATTCGAGAAACTGCGAGACGCGCCGATACTGATACTCGATGATCTCGGCATTGAGCAGCAAAGTGACTGGGCGTATGAGAAACTGTACCAGTTGATTGTGCATCGCCACGACCTGAGATTGTCCACAGTGATCACAACCCACATTAATCTGATTGGTGTGGGTAATATTGGCACTCCCTTGAAAGTGGACACGGGACGGGATGCGTCAATTCTGTCTCGAATGAAGGATAAGACCGTGGTGTCTCTCAAGCCAATCGACGCGCCAGACTTTCGCCCTAAGAAAAGCGGACGGCAGTGAGGGGTTTGAGCTAGGCCAGGCGCAGGATTCGGGCGAACTTGATTAGCCAGAGCGGCAGGGGCATCAGCAGGTCTCGCAGCTTGAAGATGATGAAGGCGCTGGGAATCGCTATCGCGGCTCCGGCGATTACGTCTAGCGGGTAGTGTACCCCGGCGTACACTCTGGCAAGTCCGTAGAGGCCGGCGGCTGAGATCGCCATCCAGCCGACGGCGCGATTTACTCCCCAGATTCCGAACGCTATGCCGGAAACGGCGGCCACGGCGTTGGAGGGGAATGAGGAGTCGGTCGGCTGGTAGAAGAGCAGATTGACGTCGAGGTCCTCGAACGGCCGGGGTCGGAAGTAGTAGATGTTGAGGATGAAGACGACGAGGCTGGAGAGGGACATCGAACCCAGCGCGACTAGGACGCCGATTTGGTGCTTGGCTCTTTCGTCGCGGTCTTCCTTCATGAACCAGACTACGATCAGCATCAGGGCGAGTCCGACGGGCACGAGGTAGTCGCTGACGACCCAGCGGGCGACCCTGTCCAGGATGGGCAGAGCGCCGACGAAGCCGTTTATCGCGAGAAATAGCGTTTCGTCTGGGTTCGCCAATTCTTGCACCAGTAGGAGATGCTGCGCGCCAGGGCGAGCGCGTAGTTTGTGTCTCGCAGGGCCTCGACTCCAGTGGACGGATCGCGCTCATCTCCGCGCATCCGGTGGTTGACGAGCGAAGACACGACGAGCGTTACCAGCACGGCGGTTGACGCTCCGAGGAAGAAGAACAGGCCCTGGGTCGGGGCGTCGAGTCCGCCCTCGTAGTCGTTGATGTTGCGGGAGCCTGTGCTGAAGAACAGGACGAATCCGGCGACGACCAGCGCGATGGCCAGCGTTCGGGAGACGGTCGGGGACTTGAAAATCAGCAGGCCCTTTAGTCCGCCGAGTGAAGCGGCGAGTTGGAGCGCGCCCATGGCGGATATGAAGACGCCGATGTAGTAGTCGGTTGCGAAGGTGAACATCTAGCGTTTTGTCAACGTGATATGATGGACAGCCTTATGGTTCACCCTCACCCTAGCCCTCTCCCTAAAGGGAGAGGGGATGTTTTCCAATATATCGAGTGGGATATTCAAGGCTAAGTTGATGAGCGCTACTCCATTGGGATCTCGGTACACCAGTGGCGGTATTTGGGGTTGCCGCCTCTGATGAGATCGACGTACACGTCGCTTATCTTCTGGGTGATCGGGCCGACCTCGCCGTCGCCGATTGGGCGCTTGTCGAGCGATCCGACGGGGGTGACGTGGGCCGCCGTGCCGGTCAGGAACACCTCGTCGGCAAGGTAGAGTTCGCTTCGGCGTATGTTGCGCTCGACGACCTCTATTCCCAACTCCTCGCGGGCCAGGGTCATGGCGGAGTCGCGGGTGATGCCGGTGAGGTTGTTGTCGGCGACGGGCGGGGTGAAGATGTGGCCGTTGGTGACGAGGAACAGGTTCTCGCCGGAGCCTTCGGAGACGTTGCCGTCCGGGTTGAGCATGATGGCCTCGTCGAATCCGGCGAGGGTGGCCTCGGTCTTAGCGAGGATGGAGTTGACGTAGTGCCCGCTTATCTTGACCCTGGGCGGGATTATGGTGTCGTCGATGCGGCGCCATGAGGAGGTCGTGCAATGGATCGCGCCCTCGGCTTCAATGTAGGCCCCGAACGGCACGGCCATTAGGGTGAAGTCGCTGTCGAGTTCGTGGAGTTTCAGGTTGGCGACGAGTTCGTGGCTCTTGTAGGCGAGGGGGCGGATGTAGAGGTCTTCGCGGTATCCGCAGCTTTGGAGAAGCTCGACGGTGATGTCGCAGAGGTCTTGGGCGCTGTATGGGATGTCCATGAGCATCATGCGGCAGCCCTGGAGGAGGCGGTCGTAGTGCTCCTTCATGCGGAAGACGAATAGCTTGCCCTCGTCTTCGTTCCAGTTTCCGCGGATGCCCTCGAAAACCGCCGTGCCGTAGTGGAGGGCGTGGGTCATGACGCTGACCTGCGCATCTTCGACAGGAACTATCTGTCCGCGGAAGAAGGCAAGTGACTTTGGCATTCGGCTGTTCCCCCCTGGGTAATCGGCTTGGGGCGAATTATATCTAATAATGGCCGGATGCGCCAATTGGGGGGAGGGGTCGAGATTGGGCAATCGGATTTTGTTGAGCAGGGAGGGCGGAGTTGGTCATGGCGCCTCTGTCAGCTTTGTGAGGAACGGCGGAGCCTTTCTCTGAGCCTGGCGACTTCGGCTTCGGCTTCGGCGGCGCGGTTTTCGGCCTCGATGCGGGCGTACATCTCTCTGTCACGTTCGCCTGCCACTTCGGCGGCGCGATTCTCGGCTTCGGCAGCGTATTCTTGGGCTTCAATGAGGGTGGGCAGGTACTTTTGAGTCTCCGGGTCCCAGAAGCGCAGGCGGTCTTGGGCGTCGGCGCACAGGTATAGGGACAAGGCGGGACTGTATCCGCGCAACTCGCCGTCGGGCCCTTCCGTTACCTCAATCGGCCGGTAGGCGTCGCCAACAAGGCGGCCTCCCCACAGCCTCTGGGAGTAGTAACCCTGACCCGAACCGTCGAATCCCCAGTATTCCGGGACCTCTAGGTTGGCGTAGCCTTCCCACTTGATCGTCTCGTCGCGCGGGGCGGTGGTCCTAGATGCTATCTCAAGAACGAAGTCCGGCGGCTTGCCGACCTCTGAGATGACGTAGCCGTTCCGGGAGACGATGGATTTGGGGTTCACTCCGAAAGCGACGACGCAGTCTGGGTAGAAATGCTGCCCCCAGTCTCGGACGCTGCCAGCGCTGACGATCAGGTATCCTTGGCCGGATACGAGGACATCGCCGCGCCTGCCGAAGTAAGCCTCAAGTGTGGAAGTCGCGTTTACGCAGTGTCCGTATTGTTGCATGTCATACTTCTTTGGCGGGTCGGGCAGTGACTCGATGACCGCCGTGGCTGTGTCTAGCTTGGTAATCATCACTGGTCTCCGTGGGTGTGTAGTCGGTTCAATTATCGCGCGGACTCGGCTAGGGCCTTCCCGCTAGTGAAGGTCATTATAGCATTACCGGCGGGGCAGGGGTTCTTGCCTGCGAGTAAGGAACCTGTGTCGGAATAGTATGTGGAGGCGCCACCCCCGTATCGAGGTACGGGGCGGGCCTTCACCGGAATCACCATGGCCTTATCAGGCCACATAAGGGTGATGAAAACTGCTCAGTACCTGATTCTCAACCCTCACCCTAACCCTCTCCCAGGCTTGGGAGAGGGGATTTTCATGGTAATGACGGTTCGTGCAAGGACTAATCACCCTCACCCTAGCCCTCTCCCTCAAGGGAGAGGGGATATGTTGGTCGAAATACTGGGGCTAGGAGTCGTCTATGTGGTCCGGGGGGTGGAGGCGGAAGAGGCCGTTTTCGTCGAAGTAGGAGCGGTCGCCGAATAGGTCGATGTTTCTCATGCCGCGCATGGTCTCGAGTATCTCTTCTTCCGACTTGGAGAATTCATTGACCATGGTGTGGTACTCGCACGGGTCGTCATCACCGAAACATTCCCCGCAAGGGCCGGCGTCTTCGCGGTCTCCGTATTCTCGCTCGAACTCCTCGCGCCCTTTCCGAAAGCTTTCAAGGTACTGGCGAGCGAAGTCGTCGGCCTCGATGATCTCTTCGAGGGAGAGGGTGGGGTCGATCTCGGCGGGGTGTTTGAGGGCCCAGTCGGCGTCGAATGCGGGGTCTTGGTTGTGGTCAGGAGGCTGTTGGAGGTCGGCGACCGCGCCGAGGACGCGGTCGAGTATCATCTGGCCGGCGGTGATGCGGTGGCAGGGCTTGACGGACGTGTCTCCGGGGTCGGGTTCGTGGATGTAGGCCAGGATGGAGGCGAGTTCGGCTCCGTAGTTGGTGATTTCGAGGATGTAGTATTGCGCTTCGTGGACGAGGTCGGGGACACGGTTGGGGTCGTGGGGCAGTTTGTTGGGGTTGTGAAGTCTGATGGGAGCCTGCGGCGGGCCGAGCGCGTCGTCGAGTTTCTCTTCGAGGCGGGCGACGGGCCGGTTGGATGCGGCGGCGCTGTCTGAACTGCGATTGGTCTGTTCATTGGATTTGTCTGATTTCGACTCGGGAGATGGAGCGCAGTGCCGAATCTTGGCGACTTTGCCGAAGCCTCTGTCGTATAGGACCTTGGTTGCCCTGATGCGGTCGTAGGTGTTGGCTTCGGGGTCTTTGCCTTTGGCGATTTCGAGCAGGTTGTCGAGGACGCGCTGAATGCCGCCGGTGGCATCCTGAAGATGCTGGGCGGCGTGTCCGGCGAAGACGGGGTTGATGGTGGCTGTATGTATTTCGGACTGCATGAACATTAGTATTGCACATGCGGTCTTGGGATGTCAAGGGGTGATTTTGGTGGATAGTGGGTAGTGGGTAGTTTTTAGTGGAGATGTCTGAACTGTGATTTTTGTGATTGGGGTGATTTTGGGGATTGTAGGTGCGGGCGAGACGCCCGCGCTCCCAAGTGGGCCCGACAGAACTGACACAGGTTCGCGAGGGGATGGGCGTTTCGACCTTGCCTCGATGTCTGGGTGGAGAGTCCATGAGCAAGATGGCAGCAGGGGGCTGATGTTCGGGTCAAGGGTGGGGACGTGGGGATCAGTCCTGGGTCTGAGAGTTGCCGTTGCGCCTGAGTTTTTGCTCGGCGTTCTTTCGGGTGTCTTCGTCGAGGACGGCAAGGACTTCTGAACGGCCTTCGTTGCGGCCTTCAGTGCGGCCCTCCGCACGGACTCTCTCTTCGTACTGGGATATGTTTCTGTCTATGAGGTTCTTGAGCCATCCTGACGTAAGCAAGAGATACCTCCCAAGATCGACTAGTATCATGGCGACGACTGCCGAGATGACGACGTCGTCCACAAGTTCGGACCGGACAAACCTTACACGCTCAATCAGGCCCATGCTCGATAGGCCGGACCCTGTATCCAATATTACCATAATGGTCTCCCATATCAACTGGCCGATGAACAGCCAGAAGAAGGCAGGCCACCATGAGGGCTGCACGCTGAGAAGGGAGTCTCGGGCGGCCCTGACGTTCTCTCCGACTTTTTCCATGAGACCTCCGTTTGACGATACGCTGGTGTACCGGCATCGCATGGCTTGGGTAGGAGCGCGGCGATGTCGGAATGGACGAGGGCAGTATAGCAGGCGGATGGGGTAAGTGAGAGCGAAGGCCGATCTGCGCGGCGGGGCACTCGGGGCGGTTGTCAGAAGCAGGATTTGGGGGATGGGAGGATTGGCAGGATGGGGGTTGTTTGAACTGTGATTTTTGTGATTGGGGTGATTGTCAGAAGCAGGATTTGGGGGATGGGCGGATGTTCAGGATGGGGTTGGTTGGTGGATGGAGTTTGGTGGGCATCACTGGCCTCCGTGAGTGTGTCGTCGGCTTGATCATCACGGGGGTTCGTCTTGGGTCTTTCACGGGTGAAGGTGATTATAGCATGGTAGGTTGGGGGAGGAGCCTGCTTGCGAGTGAGTGGGGTTGTTTTGTGGTGTGGTTGCGCCAATTGGGCGGAGGGGGTGAGATTGGGCAGACGCTCGATAGTGGCAGGCATCATGGGTTGGGGCAGGTGTATGCTATTCCTCCACTTCGTCGGCGTACTGGTTGTAGCCCAGGCCGCGCACGTGAGGTTCGTTGTGGAGGAGTTGGCGGAGTTGGGCCAGTTCACCAGCGTCCCAACCCATCGCTTCGGCTACCGCCTCGTCCCAGAGGCGGCGAACTTCGCACTCTCCATCGCGGAACTGCGGGACGACCATGTCCCTCGTTCGCTCCCAGCAGTCGGAGAGGATCAAGCGGATACGCTCGTCCTTGATGTTGGGGATGTTGATGTTTGCGGCCTCCGCAGTGCTGAACGTGGGAAAGTCTATTGTCTTTCCAGGGTTTCTCATAAGTTGAAGTCGTCCTACAGTCGAGTTGATGAAGACAGCAAGCACCTTTGCCTCCGTATCCGACAGTCCAGTAACGGGCATCCATCCGTTGCCCACGTACTTCGCTTGGTCGGCAGTGGCGGTTAGACGAGCCGTACTGTTGCGCTGGCCTGCGGTTATCATAAGGTGTCCTGCCTTCCGCAGCATCTTGTCTGCTTCTGGGTACGTGCCGCCGTTGAGCCTACGCTCTTCCTCGTTCCGCTTCTTGGGGATCCAATGCTCGTCCGGTGCGCTCGTTATGGACATTTGCCCGTCCGCGCCTTTGCCCTTGAGTATCGGGAAACTGCCCAACGCACCGGGTTCTGCGCGCTCGAAAGAGCCGCGCAGAACCTGGCCTGTCGCATGAACCGACAGGCCAGGCATTGTCCCCATCTGGCGCAGATCAGGATGACCAGCGTATTGCATAGCAGCATCGGCAAGCGCGGGCGAACGCCATATCGCGGGCGTCCAGTCGCCGGCTTCGATGTGCTCTGCCGGCCACAGCGACACCTCACCCCAGCCGTTCGCCAACAGTCCTTCGGAGCAGTCCAACAGACAGCGATGGAAGTCAGCGACCTCGCTATCGTCGGCAGGCATTCTGTCGAGATTTACGAACCGCGTCGGTGGCTTGGGGTCGTCGTGCCGGCGCATTATGATGATGCTCTCGTTGATGGCGGTATTCTGGCTCATGTTGATATTGCCCGGCTGGTGAGATGTGAGCACGGTGTGAATGTGGTAGCGCTGGGCGAGCGCCAGCCGTTTCTTGTGGACGGAAGGCGCTGTGAGCGCGATCGTGGGATTGATCATTGACAGAACCCCATCGGATCGCTCTACGCAGTGGTCCGCAAGACCAACGAAAAGCGGCTCAATAGAGTTTTTGTCCACGAACCCCTCCAGAGCCGGGTCGGACTGTGTGAGCTTCCGATCCATCAGATCGGCGCGGTCGCGCAGCGCCTTCTGCGTCTCAGCGGGGAACTTCTCGCCCATATTCGCACGGTTGGTGAACGGCGGGTTCATGATGACGATGCGGGCGTTTCGCACCGCATCGACCGCGTCCTCTAGTTCCGTGTCGCCGACAGCATCCCACATCGCCCGCGAGTCTATGACATCGTCGTCCATGTCAAGTTCATCCCACCGCGAGACGACAGTCTTCTGCCCCAGCAGTTCGAGAGTTCCTGCCGATACTCTAGCGGGGTTTTCCCGGCCAGGGCCGTAGGGCATCTGGTGAAGCCCCATCCGGCGGTAGCTAACCCTCTGGTTGCCCGCGGTCAACTGGGAGGCGGCAAGCTGGAGAGATACAGGGTTGATGTCCAATCCCTTGATGACCTCCTCGACTGCCAGCTTCTGCAGCGCGGTTAGCTGTTCTTCGTCGGCCCCTCTTTCGCTAGCCCTGCGCTTCATGTCGGTAAGCATGGCGGCGAGCAGCGTTCCACTGCCACAGGCCAAGTCAACAGTCTTGTGATCGAGCCACACTTGCCGGTCCGACCAGTCCACGTCGCCGCAGGCGTCTAGGGTGAGGCGGGCGGCGAGCGATGCGGCTACCGGCCTGGTGAAAAACGCGCCGTCAGACGCCTGGTTGCCCATCACGCGGTTGAACAGCGGACCGGCGTGATCCGCTCCCATATCGGCATAGGTCTCGGCTATGCGCTCGGCCTCGGCGGCGAGGTGATGTAGAGCGCGTTCCAGTCCGGCGAGTTTTGCGGTCTCTTCGATGGCGTAGATGGCTTCGAGCGCGGGTTCCAGCACGGGACGGAAGTCGTGCCGCATGATTCGCTCCCACTCGCGGCCTACTCTCTGAACGACATTGACGTCGTTCTTGATGGTCGAAAGGTCGCTGACCCCGGGCAGCCAGGCGCCGTTGCTGATGCGCTGATGCAGCATAGCGGCGTTCATCATCAGAAGCGCGGCGATAGTGCAACCGTCCGCCTGCTTCTTGTCCGTCTGCTTGAGCCTGTCCAGACCAAAGTGACGGTTGAGCGCAGGCAGCAGCCCGTCGGCTCTAAGGTGGTGGGCGGCTTCGCTGACGCTTGCTTCCAGGATGTTCAGGTCACGAATGACGCGGTTGTCGCTCAGGCCGGACTTGGTAAGCAGGTTCATCTTGATCGCGTTCCCGTGGTCTTCCAGCCCGCTCAACTTGAGCATCAACTGTCCCGACTCCTCGGCCCGCTCCCTGGCGGTCTTGCGGGGCTTGCGCTGCTTGCGAGGCTCGACGACCGTTCCACCCTCCCCCGTGTTGATCATCTTCCGCGCCTTGGCTTTGGTCTTCTGAATATTGACCACACCGCGCGGTTGGCCGGCTTTCGGCTTGTCGCGGGCTACGGAGTCCACGCGGAGTTCGGTGCTCCCGTCGTCGTTCTTCTTGCCGGTGAGTATTTGAGTAGGTTCGCTCGCCCTGTAGGGCGTCTGCGACGTTTCCGCAATTCGTGTGACTCCGACTTCGGCGCGGCTATTGCCTTCCAGCATCTGCTCGACTGCCTCTTCCACCTCGCCGGGAGCGCCTTCATATTCACCGAACTGAATGCGCTTGCCCTCACCGGTGGCGACCGCCACGATGGACCGCTCCACGGGCGGCGGTTTCGGGATATACAGATGCAGCAGTTCTTCGAGGTTCTCCTCGATGCGCTGGTCGTGGGCGCGCAGAGCGAGCAGTATCTGACCCAACTCCTGCCACCCTTCTTCCGGGCCGCTGTTGCTCAGCCACTTTTCGGGGTCGGCGGTACGCGGGATCAGGATGGGGCAGACGACGTATCCGAGATCCTTGCCGGGCGCGGTACGCATCGCGCGGCCAACAGCCTGTATGACGTCGATTGGGCTCTTTCGCTGTTCCAGGAAAGCGACCGCGCTGAGCGACGGCGAGTCCGTGCCTTCGCCGAATATACCCACGTTTACGATGCCGTGAGGATTCTCCGCATCGGCGCTCGCAAGCCGGGTCTTCGCCGTCTCTCTCGCCGCGGCATTGCTCGAAGCGTCGAGGTGTTCCAGGGTGTAATCGGCAATCGTCCTCCCGTTCGCGTTCTCATTGAGCCATCCGGCAACCCACTTCTTCACATTGTCGGTCTGGAGGTCTGCCGCCATGTTCTTCGATTTGTCCACCGTGTTCATGAAGGCGATGCACGACTTGATGTCCACGTCGTCGCCCTGGGTCGCACCGCCCATCGTGAGGGCGAAGGCGAGACCGCTCAGATAGTCGGTCGTCGTCAGTTTGCGCCATCCCTTGCTCCGGGTGTTCTTGGCCAACAGGTTCGCTTCCTCGTAAGCCTCCGGGTCGTTGATGCCGAGCGCGATGATGCGGTAGTCGGACAGCCAGCCGTTGCGGACGGCCTCGACGTAGCTCTTGCGAAACAGTTCCACGCCGAAGGTGGTCTCGTCGTCCATGGAGCGCACAATCCAATTCGGGTTGCCAGTGGCCGGTTTGCCGTCGTAGATTCGCGGGGTCGCCGTCTGATATACGCGATACGTCACTGGGAACCTGTCGCTGTCATGGCAGACGGTGAAATCGCGGATACGTCTTTCCTCGGCGTTTGCTTTGGAGGATGCGGAGTTCCTCCGCTTGAGACCCGCGGTTCTGTGCGCTTCGTCCGCGATAAGAACTCGCGCCCTCACACCCGCGGTTAGCAGCGCTTCCGAGACCCTGTCGCTGCTCTGGTAGGTGCCTACCAGAACCTTGATGACGTCGCCAAAGACGCTCCGGCGCATCCACTCGGCTATCTCGACCGCGTCGGTCGTAACCTTTCCCTTCACCTCGGACGCGCTGACGTTGCTGTTGTCAATCGTCGGGTCTTCGCTGGCGTTGCGAATCCCCTCCTTCTTGGGATCGTATCCGGCGGTCACGTCGGAACAGACGGCCAGCACGTCCAGAGGTACGACGGCGTTCTCCAAGTACTCGCGCCGTATCTGGGCGACCAGCGCGATGGACGGGCAGAGCACTATTGACACTTCGCCCGGAGGAGTCAGTTCCTCAACGATACGCAACGATACCCGCGTCTTACCCGTCCCGCAAGGCAGAATTATCCTGCCGCGCGCTTCACCCACCGGCAGTCCGCCGCTCTCCGAACCTTCTTGCTCTTTGAGGAGGCGTACGCTATCCGTTACGGCCTCGTTCTGCATACAGGACTTGGTCTGAGTCGCATCCTCGCTATCGGGATTCGCGCAGTGATCGCACTCATCAAACACGACGTTTGCATCGCGCTGCCTGCTTAGGTCATTTGTGATGTTGACCAGTTTGAGGGGCTTTTCCGTCATGGCCGCGGACTGTTCCGCACCGCTCGCCAGTGGGTTGTCGCCGTTGGTGACTATCCATCGTTCGGCCCAGAAACCGCCGGCGGACGCCGCCGCGAACTTGGCAATCTCGTTGTTGGGAATGGAGCCGCCATGCCCCCTCTCGTCAAGCTGGCGCGACTTGCACTGGACCGCGACATGCTTTCCGTCGCTTCGGCGCGCCGCGACGACGTCTATTCCCACGTCCAACTTTGTGGAGTTCAGGAAGTGTACTTCCCTGTCCGGCCACTCGTTCCAGCGCCAGCACTCTTTGATGTCCCACTCTCTGATATATGGGGCGGCCTCGACCGTGACGACTTCGAGCCATTCGCCATCGGTCTGCTGCGGATTCATCTCGACGGTCTTCTCGATTGCCGCTTGGATGATGTCGCGCGTGTCCTGAGTCTTCATCGTTTATTCCTCAGGTGGGGCGTTTACCTACCTAATTGCACTTCATTAGCAGGCCCGTCGCCCTACTCCCCTTCTTGGGCCTCGGGTTCGGGCATGGGGGCTATGCAGTAGTAGGCGCTGTTGTCGAGTAGGCGCTGGATTACTCTTGGGGATGTGTCGCGGGGGAATGGGGTCGTGGCCCACTTTTCGCTCAGGGACGCGCCGATAGCCTCGGCGTTCATCGGCTCGTTGCCGCCGGCGAGGAGCACTCGGAATATGGCCTCTTTCATTGGGGTGTCGGACAGGAGATAGTCGTCCTGCTGGGAGCAGTGGGCGTATATCTGGTCCATGAAGTCCTGCGGGTCGGAATCTATGATCACATCTTCGGGGAGACCTTGCTGGCACATGTAGCATTGTCTGCTGGCGACGAGCATGGGCAGGGACCGGCGCGACGCTTCGGCGGTGTCGGGGTCTATGAAGTATTTTCGCCACTCGACGGCGTCGCTCTGCTCGTCGGCCTCTATCTGAGACTCCAAGGGTTGCGGCTCCGGGGTTTGCGACTCCGGGGGTATCGACTCGTTTTCAACCATCAAAAAACATCCTCAGGCCAGTCTAGCATTAGAACCTCGACGATTTCACCCGCTCTCTTGATGGGCAGGTCTTCGGGGCAGACGGCCAAGCCGTTCGCGCTCGCCATGGAGGTCAGTATGTTGGAGCTCTGGTTGCCGGTTAGCTTGGCGCGGTAGGCTCCGTTCCGTTTGGAGATGACTGCGCGCGCGTAAACGCGGCGACCATCGGTATTGTATATCGGCTCGTCAAGCGCCGCCTCAATGCGCGGCTTATCGAGTCCGCTCTTGCCCATCATCTTGTGTATGGCGGGGCGCGCGAACTGCTCGAAGGCGACCATCGCGCTGACGGGGTTGCCGGGCAGTCCGAGGTGCGGGACACCTCTCCCATCGTCGGTCCGCAGCACGCCGAACGCGAGCGGCTTGGCGGGGCGCATTCGGACCGACCAGAAGTCTATCTTCCCATGTTGGGCGAGGACGTCTTTGACCATGTCGTAGTCGCCCTTGGAGACGCCAGCGGAGGTTATGAGCATGTCGGAGTCGAGGCCCTCTGTGAGCTTGGCGTTCATGGAGTCGAGGTTGTCGCGGGCGATGCCGAGCAGTTTCGGGATGCCGCCGTATCGCAGGACGCCGGCGGCTACGGAGAAGCTGTTGGAGTCGTAAATCTTGCCCTCGGCGTAGTCGGCGCCGGGTTCGAGAAGCTCGTCTCCGGTGGCGAGTATGGCGACGACGGGCCGGCGGGTCACGGTTACGGTCTGGAGTCCGAGCGACGCGAGTACGCCGATTTCGGCGGGCCGAAGCGTCCTCCCCTTAGCCAACACGGTGTCGCCTCGGCGGACGTCTTGGCCGGCGGGCCGGATGTCGGAGCCGGGACGCACCGGGGTCTTGACGCCGATTTGGTCGAGGCTGGCGCCGGAGTCGCGGCGCTCGATCTCGTCGGTCTCTTCGAACGGGACGACGGAGTCGGCGCCGGGCGGTATGGGCGCGCCGGTCATAATGCGGACCGTGGTGCCCGGCTCTACGGCGCCGCTTGGAAGTTGGCCGGCGGCGACGGCCCCCACGACTTTCAGGGTGACGGGGGAGGTTTCGGAAGCGCTGGCTACGCTGGCGGCCTGTATCGCGTATCCGTCCATGGCTGAGTTGTCGAGGGGGGGGATGTCGTGGCGCGCGGCGGCGTCTTGGGCGAGTACCTGTCCGAGGGCGTCCAGCAGGGGCCGCCGCTCGGTTTCGAGAACGTGGAAGTGGGCCAAGATGCGATCGAGGGCATCCTCGACGCTTAGCATGGACTCGTGATGGTGTCTGTGGCCGTGATCGTGTGGGTTCATCTCTGCTCGTTGCGCTGGTCGCGCAGGTATTGGTAGATGCTTTCGACTGTACCGTCCTCGCTGAGGCGGAAGGCCACGCCGCCACGCTCGGCCTCGATGACCGACATGGCGATCTCCCAGCCTTGGTATGGGGGGCCGAGTCGGCAGTCGTCGGGCACGAATACGTCGTCGAAGCTCACTCTGCGCTCGCTTCCCATGAGCAGGCGCATGGTACGGATCTCCAGGCCGGGGCTGTTGGCGTCCACCATGAACACTCCGAGGTTGGCTCGGCGGGGCCTGTCGGGGTCGGTGTTGGCGAGGGTGATGAGGTAGTCGGGGTCGAAGCGTCCGGTTATGAACGCCTTCTGGCCGTTGATGCGCCATCCGCCGTCGTCCGGGACCGCGCGGGTGTTGACCGCGGCGAAGTCGGAGCCTGACTCGGGTTCGTTGAAGCACTGCCAGGTGATCGACTCGCCCGTAAGGCAGGGAGGGATGAAGCGGCGCTTCTGGTCCTCGGTTCCCCATACCATCATGGCAGGAACCCAGCGGTTGTTGTCTCCCATGCTTGGGAGAGGGAGCCTTCGCATCTCTTCCATGAGCACCACGTCGAATCCGGGAGTCAGCCCTCCGCCGCCGTACTCGCGCGGCCAAGACGGGGCCAGCCAGCCCTTCTCACCGAGTTTGCGCCTGAACTCCTTGACTCTGGCCTGGTTCTCAGCGTCGAGCGGGCTGCCGTCGGGCGGGATCTTCAGGTTTCGGGGGAAGCGCTCGATCAGCCATGCGCGCACGACAGCGCGGAATACCTGCTGATCTTTGCTGTATGGCGACTTGAAGTCCACCATGCCCCCTTACGCGCAAAAGAGGGCCTCCCTTGTGAAGCGAAGGCCCTAATGCGAGTGTTGTTTTGAGATCGGACTAGACTCCGGCCACGCCGGCTGTTGATGGAGTGGCGGCGGCGCGTTCGCGTGTTCGGCTGATGCCGATTCGCCGCGCGATGATGACCTTCTGGATTTCGACGGTGCCGGCGGGGTGCGCTCCCACGAGGCTGCCGCGCTGGTACACCTCCGGCTCGCCGCCGAACGGCGCGCGCGGCTCATTGACGCCGCACAGGCTGTACATGCCCATTAGGTCGCGGGCGCGGTCAGCGTTCGTGATCCTGTATAGCTTGCCGAACATGGAGGTCTGCGAGCCGTGGTATGTCATCTCCTGGCGGGCGTGGTACATGCCGTAGTTGCGCAGGTTCAGGAGTCCGTTGACGTGGGAGTCTATGTACGCGGACATCGTTTCCTGCGCGGCGACGGGATCGGCGCCGATGGACTCGCCTTCTCGCTCGGCGCTCTTGACGTATTCGAGCAGGTTCTCCAATGACTCGTCTTGCGGGTATGCCTGCCCGCGTCCGCCGTGCTCGACTTCGAGCGTGGTCTGGGTGACCTGCCATCCCTGATGGTCGCCGCCGATGAGGTGGTCGCCGGGAATCCTGACGTTGTCGAAGAAGAAGACGCTCTGGTCGTCTCCGGACAGCAGGTTCATGCGCTCCTGCGACAGTCCGTCGGATGGGAACGGCACCATGAAGTAGCCGAGGTTGCGATGGCGGGGAGCGTCTGGGTCTGTCATGAAGGGGCCGAAGAGGTAGTCGGGTTCTTCGACGCCGCTGATCCATATCTTCTGGCCGTTGAGGATGAAGTCGTCGCCGTCTCTGACGGCTCGGCTCTGGAGGGAGGCGAGGTCGGAGCCCGCGTTGGGCTCGGAGAAGTTCTGGAAGGCGACCTTCTCGGCGCTGAGCAGGGGCTTGAGGAACTTTTGCTTCTGAGACTCGTCGGCCCAGACGAGAAGGGTCGGGAAGACGAGCGCATTGGTGAATCCACCGACGACGCGGGCGCGCCTGAACTCCTCTTGGAGGATGGTCTCGTGCTCGCCGGAGAGTCCGCCGCCGCCGTACTCCTTCGGATAGGTGGGATAGAGCCAGCCCTTGTCGGCGAGCGCCATGTGCATGTCTCGCCAGAAGGCGTACTGTTCATCCGACAGCTCCATCCTGTCGACGGGAGCCTTCATCTCATCGGGGATGTTCTCCTCCAGCCAGGACCTGACTTCTTTGCGAAAGTCTTCCTGGTCATCGGTGTAGGTATAGGCGAAATCCATCCGGTCTTCCTCCCTGCTGGACAAGCGCTGCCAATCATGTTCGGCACTATTGCGGCAACTATTCAAGATCACGGAAAATGGTAGATTGTAAACGGCTTTCTGTCAACCGCCGGGCTCGGGGCGATGACTGCCACCCAGTATGTTGTGTTACCATCAGCAACAGCCACATCGTTGATGACTCACGATCAGATAGGAACCGCGCAAGGCGATACAGAGGGATATTGAGAAATGGGCACGTTTTCCACGCTCGTCGAAATCGGCAACATAGACGGCGGCGAGCCTATTCAGGTCGAGGCAACGGTTGACACGGGCGCGCTGCACACGATGATCTCTCAATCCTTGTGCGAACAACTCCACATGCGGCGCCAGGGCTATGAGGAGTTCGAGCTTGCCGACGGAACCGTGGTCAACTATCCGGTTGGAACCGCTAGGATCATCGTATTGGATCGGGATAGATGGTGTCCCATCATTTTCGGGCTGGACGCAGAGTGTTTGCTCGGCGCCACTACTCTTGAGATTTTGGGTTTCGTCGTGGACCCCATCGCGGAGCGGCTGCTGCCAGTGACTCGCCGAGCGAGACCATTCTGAACCCACCCGTACAGGGCTATCGGGCGCTATCGTCTCGACGGCGCTACGCTGACGCGTCCTCGGCGGCGGTACGGGAGCCGAGTCGCTCGTCCATGATCAGCAGGCCGGTGCCGTCGTTGCCGATGAGGTTGAGGTGGTCGACGATGTCGGTAAGGGTCTTCTCCTCCTCCACCTGCTCTTCGACGAACCACTCCAGGAGCACGTGCGACGGGTAGTCCTTTTCGGCGATCGCCAGCTCGTAGAGGCTGTTTATCATCTTCGTCACTTCCCGCTCGTGTTCAAGCGCCTGCTGCATCACGCTGAGAGGCGACTCGAACTCGATGGGGGGCTGGTCGACGGCGTGGATAACCACGCGTCCGTGCCTATCGTTGACGTAGTCGAACAGCCGGAGGGCATGATCCGTCTCCTCCTGGTGCTGAATCTTCATCCAGCTCGCGAAGCCGGTGAGGCTGATAGTCTCGAAGTAGGCGGCCATGGAGAGGTACAGGTGGGCCGAGTATAGCTCGCTATTGATCTGCCGGTTGATTGCGTCCTGAAGTCTGCTGGTCAGCATTGTTCTCCCCTTCGGATTGGGTTTGGCGCTCCCAGCCGGTAGGCTGCCGTGATTGCGCGCGTGTCACACAGTCGCCTTTTCCCGTCCGGGCTCCGAGGATAGTCTAACATCACAGGCAGGGCCTGCATCAGTAATGATATACAACGTGCCAGTGGCTAGGCTGGCCCGCTGACAATTCGCCTCCCTTTGGCGTAGAATGGGGCGGATCAATTCAATATACGGGGGACTTCGCAGATGAGCTCGAACGGAAGGGTGGCCGTAGTCACGGGCGCCGGAACGGGAATCGGGAAGGCTTCGGCCCTTGCCCTGCTGAGAGACGGCTACTCCGTCGCACTGGCAGGCCGGCGGGTTGCGCCGCTGGAGGAAACTGTGGCCGAGGCCGGCGAGGACGGATCGCGTGCCATCGTGGTCTCAACCGACGTGGGCGACCCGGACTCGGTGAAAGCGCTATTCGACAAGACCAAAGATGCCTTTGGACGCTTGGACGTGCTGTTCAACAACGCCGGGACGGGCGCTCCACCCGTGCTTCTGGAAGACCTGACCTACGATCAGTGGATGACCGTCGTGAACGCCAACCTGACGGGCACGTTCTTATGCACTCAACAGGCGTTCCACATGATGAAGAGCCAGGATCCGATGGGCGGGCGCATCATCAACAACGGCTCCCTGTCGGCGCACGTCCCGCGACCGAACTCGATACCCTACACGTCCACCAAGCACGCGGTGACCGGCATGACGCGCGCCACCTCGCTCGATGGCCGCAAGTACAACATAGCGTGCAGCCAGATAGACGTAGGCAACGCGGATACGCCGATGACCCAACGGATGCACCAGGGAGTACCGCAGGCGCACGGCGGCATCATGGCGGAGCCGACGATGGACGCGCAGCACGTTGCGGACGCCATCGTGTACATCGCCAACCTGCCGCTGGACGCCAACGTCCAGTTCATGAGCGTCATGGCGACCAAGATGCCGTTTATAGGCCGGGGGTAGAGACGCTCGGAATCATCGACAACCGCATTCGGTGAGGAGCGGTCTTCCGATACCTGCGCCAAAGAGCCGTATCGAGCAGTCTTTTAGCCGCTCACCAACTCGATGCGGTCACCATACCGCCAGAAATCCCTGGGGTTGAACGTCAACAGCCGACGCTCTCCGTGCGCGAGCATCGTCGCCACGATGTTCGCATCGTGAATCTGCCGCCCGCCGATGGGAACTTCACGGCATAGGCTGATCAGAGTCTCGGTAACTTCCGGGCCATCCTCCAGCATATGGAATCTGTCCATCATCCACTGGACATTATCAAGTGCGTCTGACATTGGCATTGAATCAGACCAAGATTGAGGACGTGTGACGACTGCCAAGTATTCACGAACGATCTGACGACTGATTCTAGCGGGCTCGCTATCTTCAATGGCGCGTTCCAACCCTGCTATCGCAATGTTGTGGTCAGGCGCGCCAACCATGTGCGCGCGTACAAATACATTGGTGTCAACGAACATTGCGCACCTATATCCGGTCCTCGTATATCTCCTCGCGGCTGAAAGTCCAGTCACCCGTCAGCAGTTCTGCGTGGTGTATGTGGAAATCTTCGAAGTTGATTTTGGACCCATCCGTCGGTGGCCTGTGAATTGGATTCTTGCGCACGAACACCAGCGTCTCGGCGTCCACGTCCACGTCCGAAGTCTTCCAGCCTGCGGCTGTCCATGCAAGCGCGTGAGTATGACTGCCACCAGTTTTTTCGTTCGCCCACCACGCCCTATGCTTGCGGGCGGACGGGGGCAGACTGAATCCGAGAATCTCCTCGACATCCTCGAAAATCATTCGCAGCTTATCTTCGTTGCTACTCACAAGACGGATGAAAAGGCGATTGTACTTGCCACTCGCTGCCGCTTGTCTGAGTTTGGCATCTTGATATAGGTTCATTCTCGTCAACCCTCACGTGCTGTTGGATTTGCGGATACAGCCACGAGGGTTGCACCCGCAAATCGGTAAGTGTACGCCCTACCCCAACTTCTCGCCGAAGAAGGCCAGGACCTTGTCCCAAGAGTCCATCGCCTGCTCGGGGCGGTATATCGCGCGGTCGTAGTACCAGAACCCGTGGCCCGCGCCGTCGTAGCGGTGGAACTCGTAGTCTTTGCCGTTGGACTTGAGGGCCTCTTCGTGCTGATCGACCTCCTCGGGAGAGGGAGCCGCGTCGTCATTGCCGAAGATGCCGAGCATTGGGATAGACAGGCCGGGCGTCAGGTCTATCGGAGCGACCGGCTGCTGAGGCGTGAGCGTATCGGGCGCCATGACCACACGGCCTCCCCACAGATCGACCACCGCGTCGAAAGACTCGGAGCGGCAGGCCACCATGACAGAGTGCCGTCCGCCTGAGCAACTTCCGATGATTCCAACCTTGCCGTTGGTGTATGGAAGCGAGTTCAGGAACGCGGCCGCGCCCTCGGTATCGGCCAGTACGCTGTCGTCCGAGACTCCACCCTGCGCGCGGGCGGCGGACGCGATGTCGTCCGGCGTCCCCTGACCGAAGCGCGCGAACAGGTCGGGAGCGCAGACCACGTATCCGTGATGCGCGAAGCGGCGGGCGATCTCCCTGTAAAGCTCGTCCCAGCCGGGCAGGTGGTGTACAAGAACGATGGAAGGATAGGGACCGCCGCCGAGCGGCCGCGCGAAGTAGGCATTGATCCTGTCGCCGTCGTAGCCGGATATCGTGATCGTCTCCGCGATCATCCCTTCATAGTCGGCTGTGTTGAACTGGTTCCACATGCTGTCTCCTCCTGTGCGTAAACGTTAGGGCGAGATTAGCAGTGTGGAGTGAATCAGTCAATGTAAGGCCAGGCCCGATGAAGCCGTCAAATGTAACTACTCGGCTTTTCCGATTCGGAATACGGTAGCGCTGCATACCGAGCACTTCCCACGGGTGGCGGGGCGACCGTTCTTGAACGTTACCTCCTCGGCGTCGATGATGTCTCTGTGCGCTCGACACTTTAGACAGTAGGCCTGCATAGGCGCTCCTCCCTGAATACTGCTGGATGAAGCGGGCTGCCTCAGTTCACGATTGAGTAACTCAGTGGCCACCAGTGTAGTACCCGTCCATTCGCCGGAGCCATAATCTAGCGGCGTGGACACCTATCGCTTCACTAGACATCGGGAGGGTCAAGGTGTCTGAATGGGGTGATCTGGGCGCAATTATATGCACAGTATTAGAAAGTGGCAACCCCAAAATCGGGGGAACCTCAGACCCGATTTCAATACCGGCGAGCGGAAGTGTCGAGTTCAGGAAGAGTCGATCTGAAGCCTCAGATAGCGCCGGCGCCCGACCCTGAGCACACCGCTCGACAGCTCCGACGCGCCGACGTTCTCAGAAAGCGGTTGATCGTCCAGTCTCACCGCGCCCTGGTCTATCAGCCTTCGGGCCTCACCCGAGCTGCGGGCGAGTCCGGCATCCAAGATCAGATCGCTGACCCGCTTCGCTCCCACATCCTCGGCTTTAATGGCCAGCGTCGGTATGTCATCCGGCGCTTCCCCGCCCTGCACCGTCCGCTCGAAGAAGCCTCGCGCCTCCCGAGCCTCGTCCGCATCGTGGAACTGGGCGACCAGATTATGGGCCAGTCGCTTCTTGAGATCCATCAGGTTGGCGGACCCGGACGCGATCGCGGACTGTATCTCGGAGAGGTCGGCTTCAGAAATGTCCGTGAGGTTCTCGAAGTAGGGCGCGATCATCGTGTCCGGCAGCGACATGGTCTTTCCGAATATCTCGCGTGGAGGCTCGTCGATCCCGATGTAGTTGCCGAGGCTCTTGCTCATCTTCTGGACGCCGTCGGTGCCCGGCAAGAGCGGCATCAGGAAGCACTGCTGAGGTCGCTGGCCCTCGATCTCCTGGAGGTCGCGCCCCACCAGCAGGTTAAACATCTGGTCGGTGCCCCCGAACTCGACGTCAGACTCTATCGCGACGGAGTCGTACGCCTGGAGCAGCGGGTACAGCAACTCGGTGATCGCTATCGGCTGATTCGCGCTGAACCGCGTCGCGAAGTCGTCCCGCTGGAGAAACTGGGCGACGGTGAACTTGCTGGTCAGCCTGATAACGTCGGCAAGGCTGAACGGTCCGAACCAGTCGCTCTGCCACCTGACTTCCGCGCGGTCGCGGTCGACGATCTTGAAGAATTGCGCCAGGTAGGTCTCCGCGTTTTCGACGACCTGCGCGTGCGTCAGCATGGGGCGAGTGGCGGACCTGCCGGACGGATCGCCTATCTGCGCGGTCCAGTCTCCGACGATGATAACCACCTTGTGGCCGAGCTCCTGAAGCTGACGCAGCTTGCGAAGTCCGACCGCGTGGCCGAGGTGAATATCCGGCGCGCTCGGGTCGAAGCCCATCTTCAGACGGAGCGGCTTGCCCTCTTCGAGCCGTTGGACGAACTCGTCCTCGGGTATGATCCGCGCCACGCCGCGCCTTAGTATTCTGTATCTCTGCTCTTCGGTCAGCGGCAAAGTCCCACCTCTAACGATTCTGCGCGGTCTGGACGACCGACTGAGTCAGCAAGTCCCTGGTCTGTACTACGTCGCTGTTCATCCGGTCGAGGAGCGCGGCCACCGTGTCGAATTTCTCCTCGCCGCGCAACCGTCGGACGAACTCCAGGCAGACGGTCTGACCGTAGATGTCTCCTGAGAAGTCTAGCAGGTACGCCTCGATGGTGCGGTCCGGTCCGTCGTCGAATGTCGGGCGGACTCCGATGCTCGTGGCCGCCATGTAACTTCCCGAGTCCAGGTGAGCGCGCGCGGCGTAGATCCCGTTCGCGGGGATCACCAAGTTTGGCGCGACATGGAGATTGGCTGTCGGGAATCCTAACTCCCGTCCGCGCTCCTGGCCGCGGACAACGACGCCTCGGACCGTGAAGTTTCGCCCAAGCAATTTTGCCGCGCCTGAAACGTCCCCGTCCGCTATCTGCCTGCGTATGGTCGTGCTCTTGACCTTCCCGGCCGGGTCCGTCATCAGATCAACCACGTTGAAGCTGAATCCGATACGCCTGGCAATACCGGGCAGGGTTTGAAGGGTTCCGTCCCGGTTGTGGCCCATCGCGAAGTCCGGCCCGACCACCAGATGACGCATCCTGAGCTTTTCGTAGAGTACGCTCAAGAAGTCTCCGGAGGAAAGCCGAGCCACTTCTCGGTCGAACTCGATTGGGACGACCATATCCACGCCAACCTGCCTCAGAAGCCGGGCGCGCTCGTCGAGGTCGGTAAGCAAATCGACCCGAGTCCCCGGTTTCAGGACCGTAATGGGGTGGTTCTTGAAAGTGACCACGCAGGCGCGCGCGCTTACGTCTTGAGCATGTTCCACGAGTCGGCTGATTAGGTGTAGATGCCCCCTGTGAACGCCGTCGAACACGCCTATGGTGACGGCAGTGTCGTGGTCCACACTGAGATGGGAGAGGGATTCGTCCAGGCTCATTTTAGCTCCGCCATCTTGGAAGCAGGTCGAGTACTAGCATGGAGGATTTCCGGTGCAAATGGCAAGCGATACCTCGGCGGCGAGTTCCGAGAACTCTCCCGACCTCTCTCCCAACATTGCGCCCAGATCTATTGGAGTAATAGACACCCAGTTGTTGCGCGTCGCCCAGGTGTCGGAACCCTCCGGGACGTCGGCTTTGGTGGGCCTGCTGTGGTTAATCCAGTAGTGCGTCCGCCGCCCGTCGTGACCGCGCTGCACGCCTTCCAGCCAAGCCTTTGGGCCCAGGAACGTCTCCATGACGCCATTGATCCGGTCGCTGGGCACGTTGGGGACGTTCACATTGTAAACGAGGGGGCGCCTGTCTCCGTCCAGTGACTCAACAAGGCTCCGCGCTACTCGCGCCGCCGTATCGTACTTGACGCCGGTGACCGCCGTTACAGACACCGCGATCGAAGGGATGCCGTGAAAGTATCCCCTGAAAGCGCCGCCCGCCGTTCCGGAGTCCAGGACGTCCAGGCCGAGGTTGGCCCCCTCGTTGATGCCGGACACCACCAGGTCGAACGGCTCGTCGAACAGCGCGCCGGCGGCGAGGATCACACAATCGGATGGAGTCCCGCTGACTGAGTACGCCGGAACTCCCGGAGCTCGCGACTCGACTTCGCTGACGCGGAGGATATTGAGCAGAGTCCGCGCCGTGCCGATGCCGCTCTGGTCGCGGTCCGGGGCCACGACGCATACCTGGCCCAGATCCGTCAGGGACTCCACGACGGCCCAGAGGCCCGGGGCGTTTATGCCGTCGTCGTTCGTTACCAGTATTCTCAACATCTAGAACTCCCGCGAAACGTACCAGCGCATGTACTTAGGGTTGTCCATTGACACGCCCCTGTCGTAGTAGATCTCGAAATCTCGGTCATCGGTCGTCCGAACCCGGTAGTAGTTTCTGTGACGTCGCTGCCACCAGCGGTGCTTGCGCCCATCGTCCGGGAAGCCGTAGTCGTGCCACGAGGTCATGATCCGAGCGATCTCGTAACTCTCTCCGACAAACGAAAACGACACCGGGTCCCGGGTTTCCGGGTCCTGGTCCACCGAAATCTGCTGGCCGAAGAACCTACGGGGCATACCGGACCGTCGCCTGAGCCGCTGGGGCAAACACGGAGATTATACCCTCTATGCGCGTCCACAAGCGATTCGGCGCTGGGGTGGTGGATAGTGGGTAGTGGATAGTTTTTAGTGGGGTGTCTTAAGTAGAGACTTTTGGGATTATGGAATGGACAAGCTTAGGAGGCGGGGGAAACCCGCCCCCTAAGCTGTTAGATGGAGGACGACTGTTCGAGGCGACGCTTCACGGCGTAGGCTATCAGCAGCGCCAGGACACCCAGCAGACCGCCGGCCAGGATACCCTGCCAGATGCAGTCGCAGCCGAAGATGGTCGGCACAAACCCGGCTGACAATATGGACGTCGGCGATTCGCCGGGCGTGGGCGCCGGCGTCGGTGTCGGCGTAGGCTCAGGCGTGGACGTCGGCGTAGGCGCAGGCGTGGCGGTCGGCGCCGGGGTGGGTGTCGGCGCAGGCGTGGCGGTCGGATCGTCGGGAGTCCGGCGGGTGCGGTACCTGACTATGGAATCGTCACCAGTCGGCGTAGGCGCGGCGGTTGGCGTCGGTGACGGGGTCGGTGTCGCGGTCGGCGTGGGCGAGGTCGCCTGGATAGCAACCGGAGTGGCGATCGGCGTTGGCGTCGGCGTCGGCGCTGAGGTCGGCGTCGGCGTGGGGGCCGAGTCGGTCGAACCCCGGCCGCTTGACGACCAATCGCTCGTTCCCTCGTCGTTGGTGGCGCGCACCTGCACTTCGTAGTCGGCTCCGGCGTCCAGGCCGGTCAGCGCGGTAGCCGTTCCGGACCCGGAGAAGCCGTAGTCGCTCCAGGCGCTCTCACCCGATTTCCTGTATCGCACGTCGTAGTCGCTGATCGCGGGCTTGCCGCTCACGTCGGGCGACTTCCACGATGCGTACAGCGCGGTCTGAGGGCTGCCGGAGTTTCTAGTTACGCTCGGAGCGGACGGCGTTGACGGCGGCTCGTTCACGTCGGTCACGTTGATCGTCACCGAGACCGTGTCGTCTATGACCGCGTCCAGGTTGCCGTCGGAGTCCTTTCTGTCGGATACGCCCACGAGAACGCTGTAAGAGGTCTTGGATTCGTAGTCCAGGTTCGCCCCTGAGTTCACCGCTATCCGGCCCGTCGCTGAGTCTATCGTGAACGATACCGCGTCGCTGCCGCTCAGGCTGTAGTACAACGTGTCTCCGTCCGGATCGGTCGCCGTTACGGGATCGCCGACGTTGGTACCGCTGGGCGAGTTCTCGGCCACGCTCAGGTCATCGACCGAGCCGAAGCTCGGCGCGCCGTTCGTCGAAGAGCCGGTGTCGGACCTAGTGTCGGTCACGGTTCCGGTTACGACGACGGGCGTCTTAGGCGAGTCGTCGGTGACAGTGACGGCGGCGGTGGAACCGGCGCCGGAGGCCGACCACGCGCTCGCGCCGTCGGCGTTCTTGGCCTTCACCTGGACCTCGTAGCCGGTCCCGGCAGTCAGGCCGGACAGCGTCGTGGCGGTCCCAGCGCCGCTGTGACCGTGCGATGTCCAGTTGCCGTCGCCGCTCTGCTTGTAGCGAACGTCGTAGTCGCTGATCGCGGGCTTGCCGGTCATGTCAGGCGCGCTCCACGACACGTTCAACGACGTCTGAGGGCTGCCGGAGTTCTGAGATACGCTCGGAGCGCCGGGCGCCGACGGAGGCTCGCTCACGTCGGTTACGTTGATCGTCACCGAGGCGGTGTCGTCTATCACGTTGTCGGTGTTGCCGTCGGAGTCGGTCTTGTCGGATACTCCCACGTTCACGCTGTATGTGGTCTTGCCGCTCTCGTAGTCCAGCGCCGTCCCGGACCCCACCGATATCCGGCCTGTTGCCGAGTCTATGGTGAACGATCCGGCGTCGCTGCCGCCCAGCGAGTAGGTCAGCGTGTCGCCGTCGGAGTCGGTCGCAGTTACGGAGCCGACGCTGGTACCGGAGGGCGAATTCTCGGCCACGCTCAGCGATGCCGAGCCGCTGAACGACGGGTCTCTATTCACCGACGGGACGAGCTTGTCGGTCGTGGCCGAGCCCGGAGCGGACCACGGACCCGTGCCCTCGTCGTTGGTGGCGCGCACGCGGACCTCGTAGGTCGTATCGACGTAGAGGCCGCTGAGCGTCGTTGCCGTGCCGGTTCCGGTGAAGCTGTGGTCGGTCCAGTCGGTATCGTCCTCGGCGCGATACTGCACGTCGTAGTCGGTGATGGCGGGCCTGCCCGTCATGTTCGGCGCGGTCCAGCTTGCGTTCAGGACGCTATGGGGAGACGAGGCGCTGCGCCGCACGTCGGGAGCGCCCGGCGCCGGCGGCGGCTCGTTGGCGTCGGTTATGTCTATGGTCACCGTGATGACCGCGTTCATGATCTCGTGGTTGTCGTGCTGGTTGTTCGCGTGGCTGGCCGTCACAGTGATCGAGTGGCTGTGAGTATCTTCGTAGTTCAGGTTCGCGCCCTGATTGACCGTGATCTGGCCGGTGCTCGAATTGATTGTGAACTCGTTGTGCTGCTGGGTCGTCGTGGACGTTGAGGTCGAGACCTGGCCGATCACGACGTCCGACGTTATGGCGTAGGCCAGCGTGTGGCCCTCGGAGTCGATGGCAGGCAGCGAACCTGTCACCGCCGTTCCGGCAGGCGAGTTCTCAGGCACCGACAGGGATGCGGTCTTGCGGTCTAGGGTCCTGACGCTGCCGCCGCCGGACCAGGCGCTAGTGCCCTCGTCGTTGGTGGCCCGAACCTGGGCCTCGTATCTCGTACCCTTGCTCAGCCCGGTCAGCGTGACGGACGTTCCCGTTCCGTCGTGCTGCAAGACGGTCCAAGTGGAACTGGCGGTGTTCTTGTAGCGCAGGTCGTAATCCGTTATGGGCGGCTTGCCCGTCATGTCGGGCGCGGTCCAGCTAACGTCCACCTTGGTCGTGGGCGAGTCTGAGTTCTGCCGCATCGTCGGACCGTCGGGAGCGGCGGGCGGCTCGTCCACGTCGGTCACGTTGATCGTGACCTCGATGGTGTCGTCTATCTCAGTATCGGGATTGCCGGAGTCGTCTTTCTTGTCGGTGACGTTGACGGTCACGCTGTACGAGGTCTTGGCCTCGTAGTCCGGCGCGGACTTCACTTGTATCTGCCCCGTGCCGGAGCCGATGTCGAACTTGGAGGCGTCCGTTCCGCTCAGGGAGTAGGTGAGAACGTCTTTGTCGGCGTCCGATGCCGTCACGGCAGCGCCGATGTTTGTCCCTGCCGCCGAGTTCTCGGCTATGCTGCGGGTCGCCGTGTCGCCCTCCGAAAACTCAGGCGTTTCGTTCACGTCCGTCACGTTGATGGTGACAGGGACGACGTAGTCTCCCGGCGCGTTCGGGTCGAGGCTCTGCGCCGATACCCCAGACGCGGCTGCCGTCACCGTTACGATCACGCTGTAACTGCTCTTGGTCTCGTAGTTCAGCGCGGACTTCACCTTGATCTGGCCGGAACTGCTCTCTATTGTGAAACTGCCCGCGTCCATTCCGCTCAGGGCGTGCGAATACGTGTAGCTTGTGTTAGCGCTGGTGGCCGTCACAGCCGCGCCGACGTTCGTTCCGGCAGGCGAGTTCTCCTCGATACTGCGGGTGACGCCTCCGGCCATGGTGATAGCCGTGCCCGAATTGGACCACTCGCCCGTGCCCTCGACGTTGGTGGCGCGCACCTGGACCTCGTAGCTCTTGCCGTTCGTCAGGTTCGCCAGCGTCGTGTTGGTTCCCGTGCCGGTGAAGGATGCGTCGGTCCAAGTCGAACCGCCGGACAGCCTGTACTGTACGTCGTAATCTGTAATGGCGGGCTTGCCCGTCATATCCGGCGCGGTCCAAGACACGTCGATCTTGGACTTGGGCGTCGTCGAGTTGGCGGACACGCTAGGAGCGGCCGGCTTGGCCGGCGGCTCGGCAACGTCGGTTACGTTGATCGTGACCTCTATGGTGTCGTCGATCACCGTGTCGGGGTTGTCGTCTTTGTCCTTGCGGTCGCTGACCTGCACGGCGACGCTGTACGTGGTCTTGGCCTCGTAGTTGGGGACGTACCCGGTCTTTACCTTTATCTGGCCGGTGTTCAGTCCGACGTCGAACTTGCCGCCGTCGGTCCCGCTCAGCGAGTAGTACAGGGTGTGGTTCTCGGTGTCGGTGGCGGTGACGGGAGTGCCGACGTTGGTCCCCGCCGCCGAGTTCTCAGCTATGCTGCGCGTGGTCGTCGCGGACGGGAACTCCGAGTGGACGTTCTTGTCCTGGGTCGTGGCCGTGCCGCTGGCCGACCATGCGCCGTCTCCCTCGTCGTTCACGGCGCGAACCTGCACGTCATACTTCGTGCCCTCGGCCAGGCCGGTTAGCCTCGCGGTGGTGGACGTTCCGTTGTGCGTCCAGTCGCTCCACGTGGACGTGGCGCTCTTCTTGTACCGGATGTCGTAGTCGCTGACGGCGGGCTTGCCCGTCATTTGAGCGCTAGTCAACGCCGTCCAGCTAACGTCGAGTTCCGTCTTGGGCTTGGTCGAATGCTGCCAGACCGATGGCGCGTCGGGGGCCGGCGGCGGCTCGTTCGCGTCGGTCACGTTGATCGTGACTGCTATCGTGTCGTCAATCGTCGTGTCGGCGTTGCCGCTGCTGTCCTTGCGGTCTGTGGCTTCGACCGTCACGCTATACGAGGACTTGGCCTCGTAGTCCAAGCTCGTGCCGGACTTGACTGTAATCTGCCCTGTCCCGCTGCCTATCTCGAACTTGGAGGCGTCGGTTCCGCTCAGCGAGTAGTAAGCGGTGTCGCCATCCGGGTCGGTGGCGGTTATGACCGCGCCGACGTTCGTGTTGGCCGCCGAGTTCTCGTCCACTGAGCGAGTCGCAGTCGCGGCCGGGAACTCCGGCGCTTCCTTCATGTCGGTTACGTTGATAGTCACCGGGACGGTATAGGTTCCGGGAGCGTTGGGATCGAGGCCCTGTATGGACACCTGCTCGACGGTAGCTTGCATCGTCACGACGACGCTGTAAGAGGTCTTGGTCTCGTAGTCGAGGCTCGTGCCGCTCTTGACCTTTATCTGGCCCGATGAGCTTTCGATGGTGAACTTTCCGGCGTCCGTACCGCTCAGGCTGTGGGTCAACGTGTAACTGCTGGTGGCCGTCACCGTCACCGGCGCGCCGACGGCTGTTCCAGCCGCCGAGTTCTCGACCACGCTGCGTGTTACGCCCCCGGCCTTGGTTATGGCGCTGCCGGAGGCCGACCAGGCGCCGTCGCCCTCGGCGTTGACGGCGCGCACCTGGACCTCGTAGCTCTTGCCCGAGGTGAGGCCGGTCAGTGTGGTGCTGGTAGTGGTTCCGGTGAAGCTCGCGTCGGTCCAGTCGGACGCGCCGTTCTGCCGGTACTGCACGTCGTAGTCGTTTATGGCGGGCTTGCCCGTGTTGGTCGGCGCGGTCCAGCTCACGTCTATCTTGCTCTCCGGCGTCGTGCTGTTGGTCGCCACCGTGATGGTCGGCGCGGCCGGCGGCTCGTTCACGTCCGTTACGTTGATGGTCACCTTGATGACCTTAACCGAGGACATGGTGTCGCTGCCGTTGTCCTGAACGGCGTCCACGTGCACCTCGACGCTGTAGCTGGTCTTGGCCTCGTAGTTGGGGATGTTGCCCGTCTTCACCTTGATCTGTCCGGTGGACGCCTCAATGGTGAACTTGCCCTTGTCCGTCCCCTCCAGGCGCGTGGAAGCGCTGTAGCCTTGCAGGCTGATGCTTGCGTTCACCGGAGCGCCCACGCTGGCGCCCACCGCCGAGTTCTCGGCGATGGCGCGCGTGACCGGAGCGGGGTCCGTGATCCACGAGGCGGCGTCGGACCAGGCGCCGTTGCCCTCGTCGTTCACCGCCCGCACCTGGACTTCGTAGTCGGTACCTACCGCCAGGCCCGTCACCGTCGTGCTGATTGCCGTTCCTGAGTGGGCAAAGTCCGTCCAATCGGTGGCGCCCACCTTCCTGTACTGCACGTCGTAGTCGTTGACGGCGGGCTTGCCCGCCATCTGCATGTTGGTCAGCGCCGTCCACGACAGGTCGAAACTGCTGTGGTAGTTCGACGAGGCGCGGCTCGCCGACGGCACGCCGAGCTTGACCGGAGGCTCGTCCGCGTCCGTCACGTTGATGGTCACCGCTATGGTGTCGTCAATGGCCGTGTCCGCCGTCCCGTCCGCCTTCTTCTTGTCGGTGACGTTCACCGTCACGCTGTAGGAGGTCTTGGCCTCATAGTTGGGGATGTTCCCCGTCTTGACCGTTATCTGGCCGGTGCCGGAGCCGATCGCGAAATTGCTCGCGTCCGTGCCCGTCAGCGAGTAGGTCAGCGTGTCGCCCTCCGGGTCGGTGGCCGTCACCACCGCGCCGATGTTCGTGTTGGCGCCCGAGTTCTCGGCGATGCTGCGCGTGGCCGTGTCGTCGCTGAACGTCGGGACTTCGTTCACGTCCGTCACGTTGATCGTTACCGGCACCACGTAGTCGCCCGGCGCGTTGGGGTCGACCGACTGCGCGTTGGCGCCCTGGGACTTCGCCGCCGCCGTCACCGTGACCGTCACGCTGTAGCTTGTCTTCGTCTCGTAGTCCAGGCTCGTTCCCGACTTCACGGTGATCTGCCCGGTGGTCGAGCCAATCTCGAACTTGCTGGCGTCCGTCCCACTCAGCGCGTGCGTGTAGGTGTAGCTGGTGTTGGTGGACACCGCCGTCACCGCAGCGCCGACGTTGGTGTTGGCCGCCGAGTTCTCGGCGATGTCGCGGGTTACGGCGTTGGCGTCGGTGATCTCCGTCCCAGAGTCCGACCACCCGCTCGTCCCCTCCGCATTCGTCGCCCGCACCTGCACCTCATACTGCTTGCCTTTGGTGAGCCCCGACAGCGAAGTGCTGGTGATGGTTCCGGTAAAGGATGCGTCCGTCCAGGCGCTGTCCCCCGTCTTGCGGTACTGCACGTCGTAATCGCTGATGGCCGGCTTGCCCGTCATCGTCGGGGCCGTCCAGCTTACGTCCAGGTTCGCGGCGTTGACGGTCACCGTCGGCGCGCCCGGCTTGGCAGGCGGCTCGCTAACGTCCGTCACGTTGATCGTCACCGCTATGGTGTCGTCGACCACCGTGTCCGCCGTCCCGTCGGCGTTTTTCTTGTCGCTCACCCCCACCGTCACGCTGTACGAAGTCGTGCTTTCGTAGTCCAGGCTGGTGCCGCTCTTGACCGTTATCTGCCCCGTGCCGCTGCCTATGTTGAATTTGCTCGCGTCCGTGCCGGACAGCGAGTAGGTCAGCGTGTCGCTTTCCGGGTCCGTGCCCGTCACCGCCGCGCCGACGTTGGCGTTGGCCGCCGAGTTCTCCGCTATGCTCCGCGTATCCGTGGCCGCCGAGAACGAGGGGTCCTCGTTGCCCTGGGTCGTCTTCTTCCCGCTGTCCGAGTACGGGCTGTTTCCATTGCTGTTGGTGGCCAGCACCTGCACCTCGTACTCGGTCTTGGCGTCCAGCCCGGTCAGCGTCGCCGACGTTCCCGTGCCGGAGTGGCTGAAGGACGACCACGAGCCGTCGGCGGTCTTCTTGTATTTCAGGCTGTAGCCGGTGACGTCCGGCACCGCAAAGGGCTTGGTCCAGGACACGTCCAGACGGGTGCCGGGGTTGCCGGAGCTGTTGCTCACCGTGGGCGCGGCGGGCTTGTAGGGCTTGCCGGACACACCCGTCTTGATGTGCAGCGTGTTCGCCCACAGCTTCGGACAGGCGTATATGCCCGTCGACGTCCTCACCGATCCTACGGCCACGTCGTATTGCGTGTCCTCCTTCAGTCCCCAGACGTTGCCGCTCTTATTGCCGTATCCGCCCGGCAGCCCCGTTACTTCCGTCCAGCTCGTCGTTCCCGCTTCCCGGTACCGGGCGAGGCCAGCCACGTTCGAGAATATAAATAGGTAATTGACTGAGAAGCCGTAGTCCGGGGTCTGGTTGTTGGCGCCGGTGAACCTGACCGCCTCCCTGGCCGAAACGTTTTCCGGGATGTTGCTGGAGCAGTTGGTGTAGGCATTGTCCTTCGCGACGCTGATGATGAACGACAGGCTCACCGAGTTCCAGTTGGACTTGGACGCAGTGTAGGTCAGCGTGTGAGAGCTGGGTGTCGGGTTATGCGTGATAGTTCCGGTGATGGTGCGGTTGGACGCGCTGAAGCTCAACCCGGTGTGCAGCGTCCCGATCAAGCTGTACGTGACCCCGGTCACCCCGCTGTTGGAGATTGCCGGCAGCGCCGGTATGTCCGCGGTGGTCACGTCCTTATCCCCATCACTGTACCGGGATACGACAAACGTTACGTCCTCGATCTCGTCGACCGCGAAGGTCAGGTCGGGATTCACAATCGTAATCTTGAAGCTCTTGGCCCCGCTCTCGCCATGGACGTTGCTGGCGTAGTAACTGACATTGGTCTCCCCGGCTGTGGTGGGCGTGCCGCTCAGGGTGCGGTTGCTGCTGCTGAAGCTCAGCCCGGCGGGCAGCGTGGAGGACATGCTGTAGCTGGTGGCGCCGCCCACGCTGGGTAGCTGGAAGCTGACGGAAGTCCCCCTTGTCCAGGTCTTGTCGGAGATGTTGGGTACCCAGAGGGTGGCGGCGGGCGTTACCAGTCCGTCCGTCACCTCGATGGCGAAGCTCAACGCCGCCGTGTCCTCGCCGTAGGTAGCCGTGTAGGTGTACGTGGCGCTCTCGTCCAGGGCCGTCGGCGTCCCGCTTATCGTCCGCGCCGTGGCGTCGAAGCTCAGGCCCTCCGGCAGGTCCGGCGAAAGCGTGTACGTGATCGTCCCCACCGTCGTCGAAGCGCCGTCCGAAGTCCGGCTGGCCTTGGGCAGCGTCAGGGTGGTGATCTCCGTGTCCACTGTATAGGACTGGTCGTCGACCGTCGCGCCGCCGAAGGTCAGGGCCGGCGTGCTGGTGGCCGGCTGAGTCGGCTCGGGGGTGGGCGTGGGAGTCGGCTGTACGAACGGCGCCGAGGCCGGCGAGTTGCGCCAGCCGCTGTCGCCGCTGCTGTTGCGGGCGCGGACGCCCACGGTGTAGGTCTTGCCGTTATCGACGCTGATGGTGATGCTGGCGCCCGGGTGATTGAGCGCTCCTAGGCTCCAGCTAGCCCCGCCGTCTGAGCTATAGGTGATGTGGTAGCTCGTCGCGCCATCAACGGCGTCCCAGCTTGCCGTCAGGGAGCCGGCGGAGCGCGACACCGACACTGAGGACGGCGTGGCCGGCGGCGCAGGCCTGGGCGTGGGTTTGGGCGTCGGATCAGGCGTGGGCTCGGGTGTCGGCTCGGGTGTCGGCTCGGGGGTCGGCTTGGGTGTCGGATCGGGCGTGGGAGTCGGAGTCGGCGGTACGAACGGCCCCGAGGCCGATGAGTTGCGCCAGCCGCCGTCTCCGGCGGAGTTGCGGGCGCGGACTCCCACGATGTAGGTCTTGCCGTTATCGACGCTGATGGAGATGCTCGTGCCGGAGTGATTGAGAGCCGCGAGGCTCCAGCTACTCCCGCCGTCCGAACTGTAGGTGACGTGGTAGCTCCTCGCGCCTTCGACGGCGTCCCAGCTTGCGCTCAGGGAGCCGTCGGACCGCGACACCGACACCGAGTCCGGCGTACCCGGCGGGGAACCGTCAGCCAGAACGATGCCGACGGACGCAAGCCAGAAGGCCGCCAGCACCAGAAGGGCGGCGCTTATCCAGGCGAACAGCCGCCACGCAGGGGGCGCGCGCCGGACCCGCTCCTTACAATAGACCAGATTCTTGAAGGTACGCGACATTGATGTATCTCCTATTTGTTTCCCGTTCATCTGTTGCGTCTTGCTAATCCTGAAGATTTCAAAGACTGCTGTTGCAATGCTTGTCAACCACATGGACTATACATAATAATGATTGCCAACGCAATAGGTGTCTTGGCGATTCTTGTCAATTTCGGGTATTCTCAAGGACGTTCCGTTTGGTCTTTAGGCCAGTCACGCGGGACAATCGAAAACCAACACATGCCCACCGCCAATATCTAGGACTGTTTCACCATTTTTCGGAATCTTGTGAGTATTACACGACCCCGAAATCTCGACGTACCGTAGAGGCAACCCTCGTGGCTGCCCACACCTGGCCGTTGACCCATGTCCGGCGCCGTTGGTACACTGCGCCGACTTGCGGACTTCAGCCGCAGTCACCCAAGCCCGAACGCAACGACCCATGACCCTCATATCCAGGCCGAAGCTGCTCGTCGCCACGCGCAACGCCGGCAAGCTGCGCGAGTTGACTCAACTGCTCGGAGACTCGAACTGCGACCTAGTTTCGCTGGACGACGTCGGAATCGCTCACGAAGTGGAGGAGACGGGAGCCACGTTCGAGGAGAACGCGGCTCTCAAGGCGGAGACGTACCGCAATCTGGGCGAACTCGTCACGCTGGCCGACGATTCCGGATTGGAGGTCGATGCTCTCGGAGGCGAGCCGGGAGTCCGATCAGCGCGCTACGCGGGTCCGGACGCCACCGATGATGAACGTGTAGCGTTCCTGCTGGCAAAACTCGCGGATACGCCCTCGGCGAATCGAAGCGGGCGGTTCCGATGCGTCATCGCCATCGCCGCGCCCGACCAGGAGACGGAGTTTCACTCAGGCTCGTGCGAGGGGCGCATAGTTTCCAAGCCGCGCGGGGAAAACGGATTCGGATATGACCCCATATTCGAGTTCCCGGACCTGGGACTCACGATGGCGGAACTGCCGACCCGACTGAAGAATACGCTGAGCCACCGCGCGATTGCGGCGCGCGGCGCGGCCAAGTCCCTATCGGAAAGATTCGGGGCGTAAGGGTATAATTACCCCAGGATGAGCTTAGAAGAGAAAAACGACGCCCGGGGCGCGCCCCTCGACAGGTTCAGAAGACCTCTGAGAGACCTCCGCATCTCGGTGACGGACAGGTGCAACTTCCGTTGTCCGTACTGTATGCCCGCCGAGATATACGGCGAACGCTATGAGTTCCTGCCCAGAGACTCGCTTCTGACATTCGAGGAGATAACACGGCTGGCGCGGGTCCTGGTGAGCCTGGGAGTCGTCAAGGTCCGAATAACCGGCGGCGAACCTCTGGTGCGCGCCGAGATAGACAAGCTGGTGGCGATGATAGCCGACGTCCGCGGCGTCGAAGACCTGACCATGACCACCAACGGATACCTTCTGGCGCAGTTCGCGCAGAAGCTCGCGGACGCTGGACTCCGGCGAATCACCGTGAGCCTGGACTCCCTGGACGACGACGTGTTCCGTCAGATGAACGGGCGCAACTTCGGGACCGAGCGCGTCCTGCAAGGAATCGAGGCGGCTGAGCGTGCGGGACTCCGACCGATCAAGATAAACGCCGTCGTCCGCCGGGGAATCAACGACCACACTCTCGTCGATCTCGCGAGGTTCGCGAAGAATCACGGACACATAGTTCGGTTCATCGAGTACATGGACGTGGGCACGCTGAACGGCTGGAACATGGACGACGTCGTTCCCGCGGACGAGATTCTGGCTCGAATCGACGCCGAAATGCCGCTGGAGCCGGTCGAGGCCGGATACAGGGGTGAGGTCGCGTTGCGCTACCGATTCAAGGACGGCGACGGCGAAGTGGGGGTCATAGCCTCCGTAACCAAGCCGTTCTGCGGCGACTGCACGAGGCTTCGCCTCTCGCCCGAGGGCGAACTGGTCACGTGCCTGTTCGCCGCTTCCGGAACGGACCTGCGAGCGCCGCTCCGGTCCGGGGCCGACGACGCGGAGATCGAATCGATCATTCGCGGGATATGGTCGGTCAGGGACGACCGCTACTCAGAGATTAGGACCATGTTTACCGACGAACCGCGCCAAAAGGTGGAGATGTATCACATCGGCGGGTGAGGGAGACACAAAACAGGCCCCGCGATTGGCGGGGCCTGTTCTATATTCAGAGCCTTACCGGTCTAGCCTATGCGCCCAAGTTCCTCGAACGCCTGCGGCTGATGACCATCACTCCGCCGCCGATTGCCAGCAGAGTCACGGACGCTATCAGCGCGAGCTTAGCGCCGAACGATACCGAAGTATCACCAACTCCCGGCAGTCCGGGCGCCGTCGGCTGAGGCAACGGCGTCGGAGTTGGCGTCGGCGTATTCGTCGGCGTTGGTGTCGGCGTCGGCGTTGGTGTCGGCGTCGGCGTCGGCGTGGGTGTCGGCGTCTCCGTCGGCGTTGGCGTTGGCGTATTCGTCGGCGTGGGTGTCGGCGTATTCGTCGGCGTTGGTGTCGGCGTGGGTGTCGGCGTCGGCGTTGGTGTCGGCGTCGGCAGGTCCGGCAGCGCGCCTTCGTTGGCGAACATAGAGGCCATAAGCTGCGCCTCGCGGTACGCCTGCTCCGCGCCGCCTTCGTTGCCGGCGGCCGCGATCATGCCGTCCACGTTGGAGTCGAAGCCGAATCGTGCGGCTTCGAGCAGGCTGATGACCGAATCTCCGCCCGGCCCGACTATGGTCCTTGCGACCTCCAGGTCGGTCTGGGGCAGCGCGCGAAGGGCGGAGTCTCTGGCTCTGGCGGCCCAAGTCTCCGCATTCGTGACCGCGGCTTCGAGGGTCGCGGCTCGTTCGCTGAGAATTTCGTCATCGGCCGCGGCCGCCGCGAACCCCGCGTGTATGCGGTTCTCTGAGTGGCCAAGTACGCCCGTGCCGTCGCCGGGGTTGGACAGCGAGGAGTCGAAGTTGTCGCCGCCCTCGCCCTCGATGACGTTGATGACCTGCTTGGTGAGCAGCATCAGGTCGTCGATGTTTTCGGCGTCTTTAGCCATGTTCGCGTATTCGATGGCTACGTCAAGCTGCTCTTGGAGGTTGACGAGAATCGCGTCCCCGCCCTCGCCGGAAAGGCTGACCAACAGATGCCTGACGTGCGTCATCACTCCGGGGTCAATCATGTGCGAACGTTCGCCGCGGCTGGATGGCACGGTGGGATTCGACCCCGCTTGCTCAACGGTGATGATCCACCCGCTGTAACCCTCGAGCAGGTTCTCGCCGGTGTAGTTGTCCGCTTCGCTGTCGAAGGTCTCGTCAACGAACCCGTACACTACACCCTTGTAGCCAACTTCGAGGACGCCGATGTTCATGAAGGCGTCCGTATCGTCGTTGACCAGCCACGCCACGTACTGCCCCCCTTCGGGAGGGTCGCTTACGTCGCTCATCATTATATGGACGGCGTCGCTCCGCCCCATGTCATCGAACACGACCGCCGTGCCCGTGCCCTCGCCAAGCGACGGCGTCTGCGCTGAGACCACCGTCACGGACAGAGCGACCACGAACAAGCCGGCTAGGATCAGAAGGAATTTGGACCTGTGCATTCTAAGTGTCTCCCCCCTTCAGGTTGACAACCTTGACCAATAGTTAGTGAGAGTCTGAAGATTCTTCACGTCACATGCCGTTCATACCCTACCACAAGGCGCGCGAATATCATAGGGCCTGCAAGATATTCTTGCACGTAATTCCCCATAGTCAACCCCCAGGACCGAAACGGCCATGTCCGTAGAGTCTATTTTCCGATGGGAGATCGACGGAGATTCCTAGTGCAACGCTCTCCCCGCAATCGGGCCACAGCCATAATAACAGCATAGGGCGTGTCCAGTCGAGGGGCAAATCCCACCAATTCGGATTCTCGGAGAGAAGTCGTCCCATGAGACGGGAGCGGACAGGTGACCGGGGACGGTCTGAAGACGCCCAAAATCCAACCCATTTGCTCCCCTGCCCTATTTCCGGCATGATTGACGGCGGGGCGAAACATGAGACTACCCGGCGAATCCAGGCACATAACCGTAAACGGCATCCGAGTCCACTACGTGGAAGCGGGACAGGGGCCGCCCGTCTTCCTGCTGCACGGGTTGGGCGCGTCACTGATCGCGTGGCGAGACAACATTGGCCCGCTCGCCGAGCGCCACCGCGTGTATGCGGTGGACCTGCCCGGCCACGGCGACTCCGAGAAGCCGCACGGCCTATCTTACAACCTCGACTCGATGACCGACTTCACCAAGTCGCTAGTCAACGCGCTCGGACACGAGCGGGCCGCGCTCGCGGGAAGCTCGATAGGCGGCGGCCTCGCGCTGATGACCGCGATGCACCATCCGGAGGTCGTCTCGAAGCTGATACTTTCGGGCGCCGCCGCGCTCGGACGGGAGGTCGCGCCATTCATTCGACTCGCCACCATTCCTTTCCTCGGCGAGTTCATGACCGGCGGCGTGCGCGACGCCACGCGCGTCTGGGTCAGAAAATTGTTCTACGACAAGAGCCTCGCCGGCGGCGACATGCTCCGCGAACTCAGACGCGCCAACAACCTGCCCGGCGCAAGGGAAGCGGGCCTCAAGATCGCGCGGGTGTACGTCGGCCTGTGGGGAGTGCGGCGCCAATACGTGATGACGCGCCGACTCAGACGGCTCGACGTTCCAACGCTCATCTTCTGGGGCGCCGACGACGAGATTCTCCCCGTCAAGCACGCTCTCCGGGCGGCTAGGGAGATTCCCAAGTGCGACCTTCACGTCTTCGGCAGCTGCGGACACTGGGTCCAGGTCGAGCGGGCCGACGACTTCAACCGCCTGAGCATCGAGTTCTTAGCCCGCTCAGGATTCTAAAACCGCCAAACGGTAGGGGCGATTCGCGAATCGCCCCGCGCCGGCATCAGCCCTCCATAATCATCCGCGCCACCTGCCGTCCCATCCGAACGCTGTAATTCGTGCCCCGGTCCTCAGGGTAGATCTGCGTCGTGTTCGCCAGGTACACGCCCTCGAACGGCGTCCGGTGATCGGGTATGTGCCGGGAGTAGTCCACGCCTATCACGGGCTGGGCGCCGTCCACGCGGTGGTGGTAGCTCGTCTCGATCCAGTCCAGATCGAAGTCCGCGTTTATCTTCCTCAGGTGGGGCAAGTACTCATCCAGCAGTTCGTCATGTCCCATGCGGTACAGCGGGTCGTCCCGCGTCAGGTAGTTCGACAGATAGACGATGTGCTTGCCGCCGTAATGCTCCGGCCCGATCAGGTTCGTGTGCTCGATGACTCCCACGAACGGTATAGACCTGTCGGCGACGTTGAGCCAGTAAACATGGGAAAGCGGCCTGTTCAACACCAGCACTATCAGCACAGCGGACATGTACCTAGCCCTCTCCAGCCGAGACCGGTACTCGTCCAGCATCGGCGGCACGAGCCTGGTGAATATCGGAGACGGCGTTGTCGCCAGTACCGCGTCGAATTTCTCCTCAGTCGTACCTTCGTCCCCGGCCCGAATCTCCAGTCCCACGGCTCGCCCATCCTCGATCAGGATGCGGTTTACGGGAGTCGAGATATGCACTTCACCGCCCATCTCACGGATCTTATCGGCGAGAGTATCGAATACCACCCCGAAACTGCCCAACGGGTAGCCCAGCTTCTCCCTCACCATGCTCTTGCCCCTAGACTTCACCCGCGTATTGATCTTCCCCCACACCCAGGCCATGGTCACCTGCCGGTAGTAGTCCTCGCCGAATTTGCCCCTGAGCATCGGCCCCCAGAAAACGTCATAGACCCCCTGCCCGCCGTGACGCCTGAGCCATTGTTCGGCGGTGACGCCTTCATACTTCTGCCACTCTTTCTGACGCTGAAGGTAGAGAGTCGTCAGGCCGAGCCTGATTCGATCTGGAAGGCTGAGGGGCTCGAACTTCAGCAAGTCCAACGGCGTCACGAAGTCATAGATCCGACCGTCGTAGAGAGTGCCGACCGTGGAATCTATCCATCTTATGGTGTCGCCGAGTCCGATCTCATCGACCAGATCGACGATGTCCGTGTCGGACGTGAACCAGTGATGGTATCCGCGTTCGAGACGCTGGCCGCCGACGTCGAAAGTCGAGGCGTGGCCGCCGATGAACGGCGCGCTCTCATAGACGACGGCCTCGTGCCCCGCCTTGAGTATGTCGTATGCGGCCGGCAGCCCGGTGGCTCCCGCGCCGATGATTCCTACTCGCATGGCCTCACAACCAAGAACTATACACTTTCTCTCGACAACCGTCTCAGCGAAACGTGGCCCGCCCACAAAAATACCTGTCCCAGTATGATCATCGGCAACAGGATCACCGCGTGAACCACAACCGCGAAAGACGCCGCGACCGCCCTGTCCAACGCGGCAGGCGTACTGAAAACCAGCGTCTCGCGGGCTATTATCTCGAACAGTCCGAGTCCGCCCGGCGCGGCTGGAACCGAGCCCCCTATGTTCGTGACCGATGTTACCAAGACCATCGTCACCGCCATCTGAGCGGCGCTGTCGTGCGCGTCCTGTATCCCGAACGGAAACCCCATTATCCAGAATACGGCGGCCTCAGCCAACCAGATCGGTACCGACAGGACGAACAGCGCCGCCAGCGTGCCCGGACTGCGAAGCGGCGCAAGTCCCTGAAGCAGCATGGCGATCAAAGAGTCCAGAAGCGTTCTCAACCTCTCAGGTAGAGGTCGCGCCATAGACACCGCCACCGCGTGAGTCCTCTCAGGGTAGAACGCGAACAGCAAGAGCGCGCCGAACATGCCGATGAAAGGGAGGCTGAGCCCGAGTATGAGTATCGACCAGTGAATGCCGGTCCTTTCCGCGAATGACTGGGCAAGCCCGGACACCGACACGAACGGCGCGATAACCGCTATGAAGAACAGCAGGGTCAGAGCGTCGAAGACCCTCTCGACGAACACCGTTGCCAGCGCCGACGCCTTGCTTATCCCCTCACGCTCTCCCACGTAGTAGCTCCGCACCAGTTCCCCCAAGCGCATCGGAAGCAGGTTGTTCGCCATGTAGCCGATAACGACCACCGGATACAGTCGGAGCGCTCCCACCGGCTTCAGGCGCCTGAGCATGACGGACCAGCGCAATGAGCGGAAATATATCGACACCAGGTACATGACCACACCCCCGGCTACGTACCAGTAGTTGGCGCCTGAGAGGACGTCCAGCATCTCGCGGACATCCACCGTGATCACGAAAAGCGCCAGCAGCGCGACGCTGAGCCCTATGCCGATCCAGTACTTCATTCTAACGTGGGTTCCCCCGCGCGACTTAGGAACGCGAGCTTCGGCAGATTCATCGGGATTTCGGGACGACGCTCACTTGGCATCCTGTGAAGCGCCAAGTCTGAAGTAGGCGTAAGAGTCCTCGCTGCCGATTCGCTCCATGATCCCATCTCGGTGCAGCCAGTAACGCCCGGCCGAGCGCCACGACGACCTGTCGAATACCGCCTTCACGACCATCACGGGCTTCACGTCCCGGTAAAGATGCTCGGGGAACCACCAGCGGTGCCTGATACGCTCTCCCTGGCTGTACGCGCCGCTGAGGTTGTCTTCCGCGGCGGTATGACTGTTGGAGTGGACGATGACCACCTCATCGTCCGGAGTAACGTTGAACGAAGTCGAGACTTTAGGCGCATAGTCGATCCCGGGACTGTCCCGGAGATACCATGCCCAGGGCCACGAGAACCCGGACGTGCCGTCGATGGAGACCGTCTTCTCTGACGCCACGGCCTCTTCGACCCTGTCCAGCACGCGCATTACGTCCGGGGACGTCTGCGTGTAAACCAGCAGTTCGATCGGAGTGTCGCTGTTTTGGTACGACGCCATGACGCCGGCCCGTATGGTCAGGACCAGAAGCAGCGCGGTCACCCCCAGCAGCGAGACGCTCAGCAAGTTTCGCCGCCCGACTCTCCGGTGCAGATAGACCCCCGCGCCGGCCATGCCGACCAGGACCACGGCGGTCAACACCGGAAGCAGCACGCCCCAAGCGTCGGCTTCCGGCGCGTTGTGCATGGCGGCGTTCCACAACAGTATGATGAAAAGCGGAACGCCCGGAATGAGAAAGTAGCCCCCGTTGTCGAACACTCTGCGCCACTCTATCCGCTCGGTCGCGTCCGCCAGCAGCTTGCCGGTCAATAGAATGAACGGCAGCGTAATGTTGACCAGAAGCCAGGGCATCTTCTCGCTGGCTATCGTATACAGTAGGAACGTCGTCAGCGGCCAGAACACGAGGAAAAGGCTGAACTTATCGCGCCTGCGTATGAGAAAGTAAACGGTAGCGGCTATGCCGATGAAGAACGGCAGGAACTCGTACACCGACGTCATGACGAAGTAGTAGTACCACGGCTGGCCGCCCCGTCCCTCGCCCTGTTGAACGACCCAATATCCCAGCGCCTGCCATATTCCGCTCTTGATGCCGCCGTAGAAGTTGGTCAGAAAGGTCGTGTAGAGCAGCGTCCAAACCGCGTAGAAGATGAGGGCGCTCCTCCACCACACGGACCAATTCCAGCGATAGCCGAGGTAGATGGACGCTCCGAGAGTCCCGACCACTATCAGGAACGCGATGACGGTTGCTCCGCCCACGGGCGCGCCGATGTTCAAGCTGCCCACCGGCGCGGCCAGCACGAGGTTCGTCCAGCCCAGCAGCGCGCTGTCCTGAAGTATGGCCGCGAATGCCGACCACTGAGGAAGCGTTATCGTAATCAGAAATAACATGAAGGCCGCCGGACGCGACAGGGCGCGAAGGTCCAAACCTTCTGCGGGAATCTGCCCCCATAGAGCACTGAGAACGCGGCCAAGCGCCGCCGGGGGCGATACGCCTTGTATCTCAACAGACCGGACCGCCCGACTCACGTGCGGCTGGACGGCAAGCAGGAAAGACCACAGTCCCAGCGTGGCGACGACAAGATACGAGGACTCCTTGGTGCCGAAGGCGAGCGCGAGCAGCGCGGCCGCAACGTACAGATAGCGTTTGCGGCCCTCGTCGAAGTAGCGCCACATGCAGACCACGAGGCCCAACGCCCAGACCGCCATGAGAATGTCGTTCCTCGCAAAGCGGCTGAAATAGAGCATCGCGGGGGAAGCCGTCAGCAGCGCCGCGCTGAACACCGCCCCCAACCGACCGAGCTTATACCTCAGCAGAAGCGGCATCGCTATCAGCGCAGTCCCCATTGCCGCGTACAGCAGTCGGGCCGTAACGTCGCTGTCGCCGAACGCGAAGAACAGCGCCGCGTTCGCCTCGAACTGGAACGGGCCGTGCATCATCGGGTTGTGCTCGTAGCCCCGGCCGCTGAACAGGTTCCACGAATACAGCGCGTGCAGGCTCTCGTCGTGGTGCATCGCCCGCGAGCCGAGATCCCAAAGGCGCATCGAAAGCCCCACCAGAAGCAGCGCCGCATAACTCACCGCCTCCCAAGGGCGCATATCGATACGGCGCACGACCTCTTGAAGGCTCGGCGGCCTCCATCTATTGCCTGCGGACGGCGTCTCGGCTTGAGTTGGCGATTCTGTCATATCCAGGCGCTCAGTCAGCGGCGCATCTCGTAGATCGCCACGTCGTCCTTCTCGAAGACGACTTCCATGAAAGAGTCGAACTTATCCAGGCCCGCGTCGCCGTACTGCGACCTCTCGCGCGGGCCTATGTACACATAATCTACGCCATACTTGACCAGCAGGTTTTGCGCTTCGCTCGCGTCCAAAGTCTGATAGATGTCGGTCACGTCCTGCGCTCGCCCTCCGAACAGTTCGGAGTTGCCGCGCCACTGCACCTGGTGCCCCGGCCAGTTGAACACCGTCGGGACCCCCGTGCTGCGCGACACGAGCCCAGAGTCGAACCACTCTCCCACGGCTTCCAGTATTGCCGCGTCGCTGGGAAGATTATTCCTCACGAACTCGATTGCCTCGTACTCCGCCGGACTTCTGCGTTCAACGAACGCCAGGCCGTCCAGCGTCGGAGAGGAACTGAAGTCCTGCGTCTTGGACGCCACAGCCGCCGGCGGATAGTACAAGCCGCCGATTACCATGACCACGGCAAAGACTGCCCAGACGGTCAGCAGAGACTTCCGCCAGCCAACCGCCGTCCGCCGACACCGCAGCCAGTAGTATAGGGAGAACCCGGAAACGGCGGCAAGAAGGACCCACGCTTGGTAGTAGAGCTTGAAGACGGTGTTCATACGCTCGTTGTTCTCACCGAAGAAGTCGTCAACATAGAGGAGGTCCGGCCCCATGATGAGAAGCAGCGCGAGCGTCGCCAGCGCCAGCGCGAATGCACGGCCAGAAGCGCCCCGCGTCTTGCACTCGTATATCGCCGACCAAGCGCCCATTCCTATCAGCAGCGCGAACGGCATTACGTGGATCAGACGCTCGACGGGGCTCGTCGCGTGCCCGAACGCCTGCAGACGGATCACGAGCCAGACGACGAACGGAATGAACGCCAACGATGCCGAAATCACGCTCATCCTCCGCCAATCAGGGCCGACGACGGTCTGCCAAAAGCTCCCGACGATGAACGGCGCTGCCAGCGCCAGCGGAGCGCCCCAAACCACCAGCATGTGGGCGTACCGCGTCGGCGTGACCACCGCGCCTATGCCCTGAACCGAACTGCTGAAGCTCAGATAGTACGGCAGATAGAGCGCGACGGCCAGCAGGATCACCACGAGCGGAACTTGAACAATCGCCAGGGCCGCCCTCTTGACGTATCCGACGCCGCTCGAATCCTCAGACGGATACGCCTTGATCGCCGCGACCCCCACAAGGAGCATCGCGTAGGTGGGCAGGTCCCACATATTCGTGAACGCCAACCCCCCCAGAGATACCCCCATCGCGGCCACCGTTATGAAGTCTCTGGGCCGCATTCGCCGGAAGTCGATCATGTCCGACATGAAGAAGTTCAGCGCGAACCCGGCAAACAGGATGGCGAACGGAATGGCCGAAACGTGCGGATGAAGGTCGCCCAGCATGAAGCTGAAGAACGGGAACTCCTGAATCGTGTAGTCTATACCTCGACCGTCCACGAATGTATTGATGACCCTGGTCACCCTGAACCACCACCAGAACTCATCCGGGTACCAGCTTTCGGTCGGGGATTCGGCCGGTCCGTCGAGTCCCTCGATGCCTATCCAGTCGTAGAAACCCTGCGAGCCGACGGCGTTGGCCCGCATGAACTCCAGCGCTCCCGCCAGGTTCGACACGATGCCCAGCGCGAACCCCGACGCGGCGCCGGCGACCACCCCGAGACGCATCCCCGCCCCGTCCGAGCGCGTCAGCGTCACTACGAGGGAGAATATCCCGGCTGAGGCCAGCGCCGGGATTAGCGCAATCGACAGGTTGTACGACACGCTGGAGACCACGCCGGAGAGTTCGGACACGACGCCCATCAGCCAGTAGCCAAAATAGTAGTAGCTGACGATCTCGCCCCTGAGCCAGGGATCCTCAGGCTGGCCGAAAGTGGATCGAATCGACGCATTGAGGAACGCGAAGTCCATCGGCTGCTCGGTGTGGTCTATGGCCGGGTCGTATGCCCGGAAGAGTGTCCACCCGATGAAGAGTGCCAGAAAGATCAACTCGCCGGCCGCGATCAGCCGCCACCGCCCCTTTATGAAGTCCAGCATCTCTTCCCCGCGCTTGTATATCAGAAACGCGGACCCGGCGGCCATCACCACCAGAAAGACCCCGAGACTGATCGGGACGCTGGGAACGACGTGTGTGACGCTCAGAATCCAGGCGGCGTACCCAATGACGAGGATACCGAGAGCTTTGGAGAAGCCGTAGCCGCGGTCCTGGAGCTTTGGAAACAAGAAATAGGCCAACGGGAACGCCGTCAGCCCGATGATCTCGACCGTTGCCAGCCATACAAGTACAGAGGACATGCTCAGGATATTATACTTGCATTGTACAGGGTGATGGCACCTCCTACCAATCTGACACAGCTTCGTTCAGACACCTCCCCTTGACACGAACCGCCGTTCCCCAATATCATAAGCACATCGATTCCCTGACACTCCAACCCAAAGGTGAATAAGACTATGCTCGACCCGGAAATCAAAAGCCTCCTCTCCGAATTCGACAAGTTCTCCTTTTGGCGTCCAAGGATGCCGAATCAACCCCGATCAGGGCAGCTTAGGGCAGGTCAGGGCAGGTCAGGGCAGGTCAAAAAATGCTGCTGCCCTGATTCTCCCAAAGCTGGCTCAGCTACGGACAGGGCAGGTCAGGGCAGCTAGGGCAGGTATTTCAAAAAACTTTTTCCACCCCTAAAACATCAGAGTCAACAAACTTGATACACCCCGACTCAACCCTCGTCAGACTGTCCCAAGCATGCCTCATACCCCAATACCGGGGTGATACCTCCGCATACCAAACTGACACAGGTTCGATTGCTCTCAATCATCCTCACAAGAGCGACGGTATCCCTAAGTTGTGACCGACTCATTCCAAATGCTACGCTCAAGCCGGATAATCAACTGCGAACTTTCAGGAATACGGACACATGCTCAGGCTATTCAGGCGCGGAGATCGAGAGGACAGACAGAAGACCCAGGACGCCGTTCGCAGGACGCGCGGACAGTGGTTCAAGCACGTCACCGGCCTGTTCCGGCGCAGCCAAATAGACGACGGCCTATGGGACGAGTTGGAGGAACTCCTCATCTCCGCGGACGTCGGCGTCCCGACCACCATGAAGCTGCTCGACGCGCTGCGAGACAGAGTCCGGCGATCCGGCATTTCCGACCCCGGCGAGGCGCTGGAAATGCTGAAGGAAGAGATGATCGAAATGCTGACTGTCGAGGGCGGCGAGCGGGCCATGGACATCGAGGAGCCGCCGCTCGTCATCCTGATGGTCGGCGTGAACGGCGTCGGCAAGACCACCGGAATCGCCCGCCTCGCCAACCTGTACACCAACGAGGGAAGGTCGGTCCTATTGGGCGCGGGAGACACCTTCAGGGCAGCCGCTATCGAGCAACTTCAGACCTGGGGCGAACGGCTCGGGGTAGATGTGATCGCCCATAGGCAGGGCGCGGACTCTGCCGCCGTCGCCTTCGACAGCGTCCAAGCCGCCAAAGCGCGAGGGGTGGAGGTGGTGATTATAGACACCGCGGGCAGGCTCCACACCCGCTCGAACCTCATGGCAGAGCTTCAGAAGATGCGGAACGTCGTCGCGCGGCAGGGCGTTTCGCGCTCCCAGCGCGTGATTCTCGCCATGGACGCCACCACCGGCCAGAACGGACTGATGCAGGCCCGCGCGTTCGTCAAGGACATGCGCTGCGCGGGCGTCTTCCTCGCCAAGCTGGACGGCTCAGCCAAGGGCGGAGTCGTTCTGGCCATCGCCGACGAACTCGAACTTCCGGTGCTGTTCGTCGGGACGGGCGAGCAGCCGGAAGACATCGCCCTGTTCGACCCTCGCGACTTCGTTGAGAGCCTCTTTTCCACCGCCGATTAGTCCTCGCCGCCGGCGCCAAAGCCAACGTCCCCATCAAAGTCCCGTGCTCCGGCAAACTCCCGATCTTCCGACGTGAGTCAGCGCTCCCACCGGCCCGGATTCTTCTGTCATGGCGCCATCCTCCTGTTTACCCTAAGCTCCGGCTGAGCTTGTCAGAAACTCGGCTTGGTGGCGTATGGGGTCAACTGGAGCTCGTGGGTCCAGCAGGACTTGTCCTGGGTGTGCAGGTAGTAGAAGGCATCGGCGATCGCGACGGGGTTTATCAGCAATTCTGGGCGCTGCCGGCCGCTGGGCGTGGCGCGGGTGCCCGGAGAATCGATCGTGCCGTCGATTACGACGTTGGCGACGTGTACGCCGTACTCGGAATACTCCTCGGTCAACGCCTGCGCGAGCGTCCGCATAAGAACGCGCGGGTAGTATAGCGACTGTCCGGTGTACCGCTTTCTTCCCCTCAACGACGACGAGTTATTGGAAAAGAGTATGGAGCCTTCGCCGCGCTCCCTCATGGCGGGCAAGACCTCCTTGACGACGAGGAATGGCCCGCTGCTGGAGATGTGCTGAGCCGTCTCGAACAGTTCGAACGGGATGTGTTCGAGCAGCTCTTTTTCGGGCGGAAGGTCCCGACCTTCCAGGTAACCCGCGTTATAGACGAGGACATCCGGGTCGCCGGCCTGCTCCCGAATCTCGGCGAACGCTCTTGAAATAGAGTCGCGCGACGCCAGATCCAACTCGACGACTATGCTCTCCCCGCCCTGCTCCCCGATCGCCGCCTGCAGCGCGGCGGCATTGGAGGCGTTGCGAGTGGTCAACACGACCAGAAAGCCCTCCCTGGCGAACTTCTGCGAGATGGCTCCTCCGACGCCCCAGCGCGCGCCGACGGGCAGATCGCCGTCGTCTATCTCCCTGCCGTGGATCAACCGCGTGTTGCGTCCGTCCGACTGCCACTTCGATGTCGCCCCCACCACGACGGCGACCGGTTTTCGAATTGAGTTCATGTCTGGATTCCTTTCGCTTTGGATTGACTTGCCGCTGTTGACAACTTCAGGTGTCCTATCTTGGTCGGCGCGGCGCCCTACGCGCCGGCGCAGATACTCGGGTATCGCCCTGGGGACTCGCGAGCCTGCGCTCAAACATGGTGAACTCGTCGACCAACTCGTGCGCCTCGAAGGCCCTGTTGCGTCGCCCGATGTTGACCTGCACTAGCGCTCCGGCCCCCACCAGCCGATCCACCGCGAGGCTCGTGGCTTGGAACGACCGTCCGACGAGCTCCGCTGCCGTTGACGTCGTGAGCACGGGGGCTGCGGGCAGGGCATCGATCAAAAGGCTGACCGCGGAGTCCCGGCGGATGCGGCCGACCCGCTCCCTCCAGTCGGACTGCAACTCGCGCACTCGGTTCTCGAAACGAGCGGCGGCGTCCACCGAACGGCTGCACGCGGATGCGAAGAGAGAAATCCAACTGTTGACGCCCGCGTGCGCCTCGGAAGAATCGGGGTGGCCGACGTAGCGCGTCCCGTTCAGCCCGTCAATGTAGTCCTGTGACCAGGTCGCGAGAATAAGGGAGATGGGAGCGAGTATGCGCAGTCCCAGCCCGCGCCGGCGCATCACCATGTGGATCAGCGCGCGTCCGGCGCGTCCGTTGCCGTCCACGAACGGGTGGATGGTCTCGAACTGCGCGTGCGCGACCGCCGCATGAGCTAGGACGGGAAGAGAGTCGTTGTTGCAGAAAGCGATGAGGTCGGCCATCAACCGGGGCACGTCTTCGGGCGGCGGCGGCACGAACGAAGCGGAGCAGGGGTTGTAGTCGCTGCCTCCGATCCAGTTCTGCGCCGTTCGGACCTTGCCTCCGTGGTCCTCAAGTCGAGTTCCGGCCAGCAACCGTCGATGAGTCTCCAGCAGGCCATCCAAGGTCACGTCGTCCCCGTGCCCGACGGAGTTGAGAGCCCACGTCATGGCAGCGATGTTGCCCAGGACCTCTCTTGAGGTCACGTCGAGCGGCTCCACCCCGAGCCTCTGCGCCGCATCGGCCCGCAGCAACCTCCGTCCCCCGACCTCGAGGCCCTCGATCCTCGATGAGGCCACGGATTCGGCGCGCAGCAGAAGCCGGGCCAGCGCCTCAGAGTTGGCGAGTGCGTTCCCAGTGGTGTCGAGCCGCGCAAGCGCCGTCTCAGCCCTGGTGACCTCGGCAGCGACGTCGCCTTCAAGTGAAAACCGGCGCCCACTCAGCAGGTCGGGCAGATAGACCTCGTATGCGCAGGGGCGCCGGTCGCGCCGCGCAAGACCGACGACCTCACCAGGCCAATGCCTCTGTTCCAGACTTGCCAAGACGTTCTCCTGTATTCAAGTATAGTGTATAACATTGAATATGTCTTTGGCCTGTTCAAGTTTATAGGCATGGACAGCGCGTATAGGGGGTACGGCTGTTGACATCTTCAGTCATTCATTGGCAGACTCTGACACTAGGGATACGGATCTTGGCAGTCCGAGGCCACGTCGCAGACGACGCATGTCGCCGGTCTCAAGCAACCCTCTCTGTGCCGAAGTGGCGAAATGGTAGACGCGCCGGTCTCAAAAACCGGTGGGAGTTAATCCCGTGTCGGTTCGACTCCGACCTTCGGCACCACTATCCCTCAAAAGCCCCCTCCATCCACCACCGCCTGCCGCGGACCCTCGTCCACCCGCTCCGGACAGTCCGCAGGCGTCAAATCGCACATGCCGCACTCAAGCCCGCTTGGAACCTTTCTCGCCGGAACCGTATCCGACACGCGACCGATAAGCTCGAACAGGTTCGACTTGAAGGCGTCATCGACGGCGTCGGCGGGTATATCGACCTGGTGATTCCCGCGATAGATCAGTCTACCGTCGAACTCCATCCCCCTGAACTGCGGGACGTGCGGCAGCGCGTACATATAGATCATCACCTGCGCGTTGTCCGACGCCCTCTGCTGCCCCGTCTTTATGTCGATGATCTGGCCGCGCCCGTCGTCGTCAACCGCGACAAGGTCCGGCTTCCCGCCCAGAACCGCGCCCGACCTGCCGCGCAGGTTGAAGTAGTTCTGGCTCTCCATGAAGACCCTGCGGCCTTCCGCCTCCAGCCTGTCCCTCACGTCGTTCAGCAACTCCGTGTGGTTCATCTGCCACACCGTGATGTCGAAGTCCGACGGCATCCGCTCATAGTTCTTGTGATGCGCCTTGAACCAGGCGGCCCACTCGCATGAGAAGTCGCCCACCAGCAACTTCGAGAGCCACGTCACCCAAACGTAAGGCCCGCTTCTTTCCTCAGTCATTTGAGCATCCTTACCTCACCGATACTGCTTCAACTTAGTTTTGACTATCCACTCCAAGTATTCGAGCATATCCCCTCTCCCTTGAGGGAGAGGGTTAGGGTGAGGGTGAGATTAGCCTTACGCTTCAGAAATCTATGCCCGGAACCGGGAAGCTGGGCGCCATGTGCAACACATCCTCACGCACTTCATTCTCGACGGACTCGTTCCCGACGTCGTTCAGCACTCTCAGGATTAGCTCCCCCACGCGCCGCGTGTCCGCCTCCTTGAACCCCCTGCTGGTGATGGCCGGCGTCCCCAGCCTGACGCCGCTGGCGGTCCTCGGAGGCTGAGGATCGTACGGAATCGTGTTCCGGTTGACGACAATGTTGGCCCGCCCGAGCGACTCCTCCGCCTGCCGTCCGGTCACGTCCAGAGGTCTCAGATCCACTAGAACCATGTGGTTGTCCGTGCCTCCGGCGACCAGGCGAATTCCGCCCGCCGCCAGCGACTCCGCAAGCGCGACCGCGTTGGCGCGTATCTGACGCTGGTACTCAACGAACTCGGAGGTCATCGCCTCCGCGAAAGCCACCGCCTTGGCGGCGACGGAGTGCTCCAGCGGCCCGCCCTGCGCGTTGGGGAAAACGCCCCTATCCACGTTTCGCGCCATGTCCTTGCTGCTCAGAATCATCCCGCCGCGAGGCCCGCGCAGCGTCTTGTGAGTCGTAGTAGTGATGATCTGCGCCTCGCCCACCGGCGTCGGGTGCTCTCCGGCGGCCACCAGTCCCGCGATGTGCGCCATATCGACCATGAGCTTCGCCCCCACCTCGTCCGCGACCTCCCTGAAGCGCGCGAAATCTATCGTGCGGGTGTAGGCGGTCGCCCCCGTGACGATCAGCTTGGGCGAATGTTGCTTGGCGAGCCGTTCCATCTCATCGTAGTCTATGAGCTCCGCCTCGCGATCAACCGGGTACGGCACGAACTCATACAGCTTGGATGAGAAGTTCACCGGACTGCCGTGAGTCAGGTGTCCCCCGTGATCCAGGCTCAGCCCCATCACCGTATCGCCGGGACGCAGCGACGCGAAGTACGCCGCCATGTTCGCCTGCGCGCCCGAATGGGGCTGGACGTTCGCGTGCTCCGCTCCGAACAAGTCCTTGGCGCGCTGTATCGCCAGGCTCTCCGCCACGTCGATGAACTCGCAGCCGCCGTAGTAGCGCCGGCCGGGGTAGCCCTCCGCGTACTTGTTCGTCATCACCGACCCCTGAGCCTCCAGAACCGCGCGGCTCGCGTAGTTCTCGGACGCGATCAGGTTGATGTTCTCCCGCTGCCTGCGGACCTCGTTGTCTATGGCGTCGGCAATCTGCGGGTCCCGTTCCCGGAGCGCGCTCATGTAATCTCCTATACCAACTCCGGCTCTATCAGGCCGTAGTCGTTGTCTCTGCGCTTGTACGCCACGTTGTACTCGTTCGTATCCATGTTGAAGAACAGGAAGAAGCTGTGCCCCAGCATCTCCATCTGAAGTATGGCGTCCTCGACGGACATCGGCGTCATTTCGAATCGCTTCGTGCGGACCACCTCGCCAATCTCCTCCCTCGCGTCCTCCTCGTCCATATCCGGCAGATCGATCAGCGCGTCCGCCGGTATGTCCCTCATTCCTCTGCCCGCCTTCTTGGCCTGCGCCGAGTGATAGACCTTCCCCTTGAACCGCCGCACCTGGCGGTCCACGGCGTCCGAGACCGAGTCCACCGCGGCGAACAGGTTGGCCCCGCTGTCCTGGCCGCGCAGAGTGTAACCCGCCACGCGCAGCGTCATCTGCGCCTGAATCCGGTCGCTGCTGGATCGCGCATTGGTCCTATGCACTTCAATCTTGGCGTCGGTGATATTCTGGACACGCCTCTGGATAGACCTGAACTTCCTGTGAATATAGTCCTCCGCCCTCGGGTTGAGGTCGATGTTTCTCGCGTGAATCGTAATGTCCGCCATACTCGCCTCCTCCTGAAAGTCCTGTCCGAACCTTTCTCTGATTGTATGCCCAGATAGATTCATCGGCAACCACCAGCCAGTAAACACTCAAAACTATCCACTATCCACTACTCACTACTCACTACCCCTCACTTGTCACCCAGCGTACAGGTAAGGTAGAGTATCCTCAGCCCAAACTCGATTCAGACAATCCAAACGCTTCGCGGACAGGTGGCCGAGCGGCTGAAGGCGCGCCCCTGCTAAGGGCGTAGGGTCTTATAGGGCTCTCGTGGGTTCGAATCCCACCCTGTCCGCCACCGATTTCAAGGAGGGCGCGGACATCTTGCCGCCGCCGGATTCGACGGGCGCGCAGTTACTTACATCGCTCCCAGACAGGCAATGACTCAAGGCGTACTCCACAAGTACAAAGACTACCTCCCCATCACCGGCGACACGCCCATCTTCTCCCTGGGAGAAGGCGGCACTCCCCTGGTGAAGTCCCGCGCCATCGGCTCAATGGTGGGGTGCGACGACCTCTACTTCAAGCTGGAAGGCTGCAATCCTACCGGGTCTTTCAAAGACCGCGGCATGGTCATGGCTGTCGCCAAAGCCGTCGAATCGGGAGCCAAGAGCATATCCTGCGCTTCGACGGGCAACACCAGCGCGTCCGCCGCCGCATACGGCGCCTATATCGGCATTCCCGCAACCGTCATTGTGCCAAAGGGCAGCGTCGCCAGGGCCAAGCTGGCGCAGGCGATAGCCTACGGAGCGCGGATCATGGTCATCAATGGCAGTTTCGACCACGCCCTCGAAGTCGTCCGCGACCTCTCCAAGAGAAACCCCACCACCTTGGTCAACTCGGTCAACCCAAACCGCATCCAGGGCCAGAAGACCGCCGCGTTCGAGGTCGTCGAAGACCTCGGCGAGGCGCCGGACCTCGTATTCATCCCCGTCGGCAACGCGGGAAACATCACATCCTACTGGCTGGGATTCCAAGAGGCCGTCGCCAATGGATGGTCTTCGATCCGTCCCAGGATGATGGGCTTCCAAGCGCAGGGCGCCGCGCCCATAGTCAGGGGCGACGTCGTACCCGAGCCGGAGACCATCGCGTCCGCGATCAGAATCGGCAATCCGGCCAACTGGAGCGGGGCCATAGCCGCCCGGGACGAGTCCGGCGGGACGATCGACATGGTCTCGGACGATGACATTCTCAGCGCTTACAAGCTGCTCGCCAGGCGGGAGGGGGTCTTCTGCGAACCCGCGTCCGCCGCAGGCGTCGCCGGACTCATCAAACATTCGCGCGCCGGACTCGACCTGCGCGGCTGCCGAGTCGTCTGCATCATCACCGGTTCCGGCCTCAAGGATCCCGACCTCGCCAACGAGATCGAACCCGAATGGATGGAGGAGTACCCCCCGGACGTGGAGTCGGTCGAGCAGGCGCTGGTCAAGGGACTCTAAGGCCGCTGTCCTATGACGATCTCGGTTCAGACGGAAAGCTTCGAGTCCATCTGGAGACGCTGGGAGGAGATTCTACCAACCAGCGCCACCGACACTATCTTCGTGACTCCCTGGTGGCAAAAGACCTGGTGGGACAATTTCGGAGACGGCTGCTGCCCACATATCCTGTCGGTCAGCGACGATTCTGGCCTGCTAGGCATCGCGCCGCTCATGATGCGGCGCGGCGCGCTCATGTTCCTCGGCGACAAGGACCTGTCAGACTACTTCGACTTCATCGTCCCGCGCCAACACGCCTCCGGATTCTACTCTGCCCTGTTCGGACACCTAGGCCAAATGGAGTGGGAGACTCTCGATCTGGACTCTGTGCCGCACGGTTCGCCGACGCTTGAACACCTGCCTAAACTGGCCGATGAGCGGGGATGGACGGTCGAGATCGAGGAGGAGGCGACGACCCCGTTCGCGACTCTGCCGGATACCTGGGAGGGGTTTCTCTCGGATCTCCGAAAGAAGGACAGGCACGAACTGCGCCGCAAGATGCGAAGGTTGGACAGGGAGGGACTCCACCGCCAGTTCTCAGCCTACGATGAAGACGACCCGGGCGCCTCCATGCGGAGATTCTTCGCTCTGCTTCGAGCGAGCAGACCGGACAAGGAGGAGTTCCTGACGCCCGAAAGAGAGCGGTTCTTCATAGACGTCGCCCGCGAGTCCGCGAGCCGCGGCCACTTCAGGCTGTACTTTCTGGAAGTGGGCGGGACCGAAGTCGCCGCCTGCATCTGCTTCGATTACGGCGGCGCGTTTCTTCTGTATAATAGCGGCTACGACCCTAGTTACTCCAGGCTCAGCGTCGGCCTGCTGAACAAGGCGCTCAGCCTGAAAACGGCCATTGAAGAGGGCCGAAAGGTCTTCAACTTTCTCAAGGGCAACGAACGCTACAAGTATAACCTGGGCGCACGGGACCAGGCGGTGTACCGTCTCGGCATCCGACGCTAGCCGCCAAGCGCTTTTATAGCCCATTCAGGTGAAGCCCAAGCGTCTGGCCTGAAACGGGCGCGAGACGACAATCGGAGATGTGTATGTCTAATCTGGCCATGTTGAGTCTGCACGGGTGCCCCGTGGCCCGCCTGGGCGAGAAGGACACCGGCGGGATGAACGTGTATGTCTTGCAGCTTGCCCGCGAGTTCGCCCGCAGAGGCCACCGCGTGGACGTGTTCACCAAGCATCACGACCCGAACGACCCCAAGATAGTGGAGCTCGAAGACGGGGCGAGGGTTGTCCACCTCGAAGCCGGCCCATACGACGCCGACAAGTACGATCTGCTCAACTACGTCCCGACGTTCCTAAAGCAGCTACACGACTTCCAGCGAGAGGAGCGGACCAGGTACGAGCTGATCCACAGCCACTACTGGCTTTCCGGCAGAGCGGGAATGTCCCTGAGCCGCAAGTGGGACGTTCCCCACACGACCACGTTTCACACGCTGGCCAAGACCAAGCTCAGGGCCAGGGCCGGAGAACGCGAGCCTCAGATCCGGCACGACGTCGAGACCGAGGTGATGTGCGACTCGGACGGCATCGTCGTCTCAACCGAGGAGGAGAAACAGGACATTGTGAGGATGTACGACGCCTCCTCCGGCAAGGTCGAGGTCATTCCGGCAGGCGTCAACCTGGACATGTTCTCGCCGCTGGACAAGGCAGAGGCGCGCCGCGAACTGGGGATAGCCGAGTCCAACGTCCTGCTGTACGTCGGACGCATCGAACCTCTCAAGGGAATAGACATCATGCTGCGGGCGGCCCAACTGCTGGAATGTGGGGGCGACCTGCGCGTGCTCGTCGTCGGGGGCAGCCCCGGCAGCGATTCGGAGACGGAAAGGCTGAAGGCGCTCGCCGGCGAACTCGGGATTCGGGACTCGGTGACTTTCAGCGGCTCGATACCGCAGTCTAAGCTCCCGACGTACTACAGCGCGGCCAACGTGTTCGTCCTTCCATCCCATACCGAGAGCTTCGGACTCGCCGCCCTGGAAGCGATGGCCTGCGGCACGCCGGTGGTGGTGTCCAGGGTCGGCGGACTGAAGACCTTCGTAAAGAGCGGCGAGACCGGTTACCTCGTGCCGCGCCGATGCCCGGAGTCGTTCGCCCAGCGAATCGACGGGCTTCTTGCCAACATCCAACTCAGGGACACGATGGGCCGCGCGGCCCGCGTCAAGGCGCTCGGCATGGGCTGGGCGCGCGTGGTTGACCGGATGCAGGACTACTACCAAACGCTCATCTCAGAGTTCTCGCCGTCCGGAGCCCCGGCGGGGGACTGACGGGCTGGCAGCGGGAGCAGAGTGATGGATGTCAATATAGCGTTGCTTCGCGGGATCAACGTCGGCGGCAAGAACCGATTGCCGATGAAGGAACTCGCCGCAATGTTCGTTGACGTAGGTTGCGAAGACGTTCGGACCTACATTCAGAGCGGGAACGTTCTATTTCGAGTGGAACCGACGCTCGGAGAAGACATCCCATCTCTCATCAGTACGTCAATCTTGAGCCGCTTCGGCTATCGGGTTCCCGTAGTAACCCGCACGGCGCGGGAGTTCCAAGAGATCGTACAGTCCAACCCATTCGTGGAAGCCGGCGCGGAAGCGGACAAACTGCACGTCGTATTCCTAGCGGAGCTACCCGACGAAGAGCATGTTGAATCGCTTGACCCAAATCGCTCCCCACCCGACGAGTTTGCGGCGCTGGGTCGTGAAGTCTATCTCCACTGTCCGAATGGGCTTGCGCGCACCAAGCTCACTAACAGCTATTTCGACTCCAGACTTTCGACAACGAGTACGATACGAAACTGGCGGACGGCACTGAGGCTTCTGGAGATGGCCACAGGCGGCGGGTGAGGAACCGCACTCGCCATTAGGCGAAACTTGCAGTATGATTGAGATAAGCGCCCCCAGACCCAAGAGTTCATCGAGGACATCCGATGAGGAACGGTGTTCAGCAGAACAGGCTGGAACCAGACGACCTGAAGGTCGAGCGTCCGCCGGCGTCCCAGCGGATTCAGAGTCATCTGCTGCGCCGCGTGGGTCGCGGACTGCTGGTGCTGATCCCTCTATTCATCACGCTGCTGATCGTTCGCTACTTGGTCGCGGCGGTCGAGGCGTTGTTCAACCCGCTAGTGACGCTCCTGACAGACCGCACCTTCATTCAGAACGTCCCCGGGTCCGTCTTGATCACGTGGGCCGTCGTGCTGCTTCTGACCCTCGCGTTCTTCTACCTGCTCGGCGCGCTGGCAACCGGCCCGCGCTGGCAAAAGAGGGTGTCGGCGGTGCAGAACGCCATCCTGAGCCGGATACCGGTGGTCAAGACCATATACAGCGTCGCGCACCAGGCAACCGAGACTCTGTCCGCCCCCATGCAGCCGATTTCCAGCCGGGTCGTGTTCATCGAGTGGCCGAGGCCGGGCATTCGGGCGATGGGACTCGTGACCGGGCAATGTCGTCTGCCGGGCGACCCGCGTAGAATGTTGGTGGTCTATATCGCGACGGTCCCAAATCCCACCTCCGGCATGTTGGCGGTCGTCCCCGAAGAAGAAGTGACGGACACGGACATCACGGTCGAGGATGCTATGAAGATCATCTTCTCCGGCGGAATCGTACTGCCTGAGGACATGAGAATCGTCGAGGCCGCGGTCGTTTCGGGAGCGGAGCGGAGCGTCCCGCAGTCCAGCAGGGGCGAAAGCGGTGAGTCAACCTGACGTTCCGGCCCGCCTCTGACAGATTGGTCGCTATCGAAACTTGCGCTCGTACCAGACCGAGCGGCTGACCTGGCGGTATCCCAGTTTCAAGTACAACTCTCTCGCCGGAGTGTTCTCAGAGTCCACCTCGAGTTTGACCGCCTTCACGCCCTGCTCCTTCAGATACCGCATCCCGCTCACCACGACCGCCGTCCCCAAGCCGTTGCCGCGATACGACGGATGCACGCCAGTCATGGATACAATTCCAATTCCGCCGGGGCTCTTCTGAGTCCAGTTGTACCCCGCTGGCCGGCTGCCGTCCATGACGAAGATGATGCCTTCCGGATCGGTGACGTTCATTCGGACGCGGGCGGCTATCTCCTCGACCGTATTCGGACAGAAGCCCCAATGCTCTCCGAAAGCGGCGTTTTGCAATTCCGTAAGCATCGCCTCGTCCCGGCCAAGCCTGAAGGTCTTCAGGTGGAAACCGGGCGGCAGCGCCAATTCGGGAAGAGGCCCTACCTCCCAGCGCATCTCCCAGTAGGTCTTCACCCTCTTGAACCCCTCGGACTCCAGCAGGTGACGAGCGTCCTGAGCATCCGCCGACGCCTGAATATGCAGCACGCCCGCTCCAATGCTCTCGACCTGCTCCGTTGCCGTCCTCAGCAGACGCCGCCCAATTCCGCGTCCCCGGCACTCTGCCGAGACCCCGCCAACGGCCACGACCCTGTCTATGGGAATCTCCCGGTAGAGCAGATAGAACCCCGCCACGTCGCTGCCGACGCAGGCGACCCGCAGATCGTCTTCGGCCGATACCGAGGGCTGGGAGAGTATCTGCCGCATCAGTTCGACGTCGGACTCCATGGCTTCGCCGTCCGCGTCGTTGACGCTGTTGAACAGACGGGTGACTGCTTCAAGGTCGTCCCAACGGAACCCGCGTATGTCGATGTCGTGGGCCATGATCTCCACTCGCGCCCCAAGTCTCTCGGAGGCAGTCGGATTGTATCAGAGGGTCATACTGTTACCAAGATGCAGGCAAGCGCCGAGCCTGTTTCAGCTTTGTGGGTCCCACTTGGGAGCGCGGGCGTCCCGACCGCCAGAGTTGAGTATCGAACAATCCATACCCCTTTGTGTCCTTGCGCCATTGCGTTAAATTCGGATACCTACCAAACTGATACAGGCTCGCAAGCGCCTGCGTCCTTGTAGGCGGTCGGCCTGAACAACTATCATAACTGTCGGCTATTCAAACCCCAGCAGAGAGGCTTTTCGAGAGATCATGGACAGACCTGAACGAGTGCTGGTAGTGACCCCACACGCGGATGACGCCGAAATCGGCTGCGGCGGCGCCGTCGCGGCATGGGTAGCCGGAGGGACCAAGGTCTTCTACGTCCTGTGTACCAACGGGGACAAGGGCACGAGCGACCCCGACATGACGTCGGAACGGCTCGCCGAGATTCGTGAACGGGAGCAGGCGGAGGCCGCTTCAGTGCTGGGAATCGAAGAGGTCGTCTATCTCAGGTACCCGGATGGCGCGCTCGAGGACAACGCCGAGTTCAGGGGCCATATCGTGTACGCCATCCGAAAGTTCAGGCCGGACGTCATCCTCGCCACAGACCCCCACAGGCGCAGCTTCTACCTGCACCGCGACCACCGTATATGCGGCACGGTCACCATGGATGCGGTGTATCCTTACGCCCGCGACCGCCTCCACTACCCCGAGCACATCGCCGATGAAGGTCTGGAGACGCACAAGGTCGGGGATGTGCTGTTCTGGGGCAGCGAGGAGCCGGACACGTTCATAGACATCTCCGACACCATCGACCTCAAGATAGAGTCGCTGAAGAAACACGCTTCCCAGGTGTCATCCGATGGAGACAGGGACGTGGGCGAGTTCGTCCGCGCGAACGCCCGCAGGATCGGCCAGCGCGCCGACTTGCCATACGCGGAAGCGTTCCGCCGGGTGAGCATTCGCAGGTGATGTTCGACCTCCACGCCCACATTCTCCCCGGCATCGACGACGGCTCCAAGACGCCCGAAGAGACTCTGAAGATGTCGAAAGCGGCGGTCAAGTGGGGCACGAAGACGATACTGGCAACTCCGCATCGAAAAGACGTGACCGAGAACTGGTCAGTGGAGCATCTCAACCGGCTGATAGACAACATGAACGCGCAGAACCGAGAGAAGGGCGTCGAGTTGTCCCTGCTGCTCGGAATGGAGAATCACCTGTCCCCGAACTTGCCCGATGAGATCGAAGCCGGGCGCGCGCTCACGATGAACGACTCGCGCTACATCTTGGTGGAGATGCCGTTCTTCGGCAGGCCCCACTGGGTAGAGGACACGCTGTCCAACATCCAGGATCGAGGTTTGACCCCCGTTCTGGCCCATCCGGAGCGCATAGAAGCGTTCCAGAAAGATCCTAACCTGCTTGCCGACTTCATAGAGCGCGGAATGCTGAGCCAGATAACCGCCGGAAGCGTCGTCGGTACGTGGGGATACCGGGTCCAACATTTCACTCACGAACTGCTGCGCGACGGTATGGCCCACGTCATGGCATCCGACGCTCACTCTCCAACAGGCAGGAGATCCCCAAACCTCGGAATCGGAATCGAGACGGCGGCCCACCTTGTGGGAGTGCGCGCCGCGACAGCGATGGTAATGGACACGCCGAAATCGATCCTCGATAATCGACCGGTCGTCATAGATACACCCAGAAGAACGGAGAATGTCCAATGAGCAGACTATCAGGCAAAGTCGCCGTCGTCACGGGCGGAGCGCTCGGTATAGGCAGGGCGACGAGCCGCCGCCTCGCAGAGGAGGGCGCGAGCGTTCTGATCGCCGACGTGAACATGGAGGAGGCGGAGAAGACTATCGCGGCAATCACCGGAGAAGGCGGCAGCGTGTCCGCTATGCTGGCAGACGTTTCACTAGCGTCGGACGTCGAGGCGATGATCGACCGCGCCGTGTCCCAGTTCGGCAGACTGGACATCCTGGTCAACAACGCCTACGCCGCCCCAATGGGCGCGGGCGACCGCATCGAAGAGGTGACAGAGGCGGAGTTCGATTCAGGTATGGGCCTGCTGGTCAAGGCGCACTTCCTCGCAACCAAGAGCTCCGCGCCGCACATGCGCGCGGTCGGCGGAGGCAGCATCGTCAACATATCGTCGGTACACGGACTGCTGGGCGCTCCCGGCTCTCTTGTCTATGAGACGGGCAAGCACGCCGTAATCGGAATCACCCGGCAGATGGCGACCGAACTCGGCCCCGACGGAATTCGGGTCAACGCGATCTGTCCGGGCCACATCGTCACCGAGCGCATCCAAGAGACCTGGGACCGGTTTCCCAGTAGCCTGCCCTTCTTCGAGGACCAGTATCCGCTTAGACGCGCCGGAAAGCCGGTGGACATCGCAAACGCCGTGGTCTTCCTCTGCTCTGAAGAGGCCAGTTTCATTACCGGACACGCGCTGGTCGTCGATGGCGGCCTGACCGTCCAGCTTCAGGAGAACTTCGGAGTTCGGCAGGCACGCTTCATTAGGCAAAATCCTGAGATCGAACTGCCCTACTGAGAGCCGCCATTGAGAGGAAGTGAAGCATGTCCACCGTCGGCATTGATCACATCGCGATGCCCACCGCCAACGCCGAAAGGCTGATCGAGTTCTACAAGCGCATCGGCTTCGCCATCAACGACGAGGAGGAGTGGCGCACAGGAAAGGCGAAAGCCTTCTCCATACAGGTGGGCAACTCCAAGATTAACGTACATCCGGAAGGCCACGTCGCCAGCCTTCGCGGGCCGACGGCGGCGCCGGGCTGCGCCGATATATGCTTCGTTTGGGATGGCGCCGCTGAGGAGTGCGTCGAGATGCTGGAGTCCGCCGGCGTAGAGATCATTGCCGGTCCGGGGCCCAGGGGCGGCGCTCTGAAGCACAGGAGCGCGGTCAGCCTCTACGCGCGCGACCCGGACGAGAATCTGCTCGAGTGGATGATATACCTAGACGAGTAAACGGCCCTGCCAAATTCGGCCTGAGATTGCGGCAGAATCCATTGGGCGGTGCGCCCCATCCGCGTTGACGCTTTCGGTTTTGATTGCTACACTCGCGCTATGAACGGCAGGATAGCGCGGTTCCGTCCAAAAGCTGACTCCCTACGGCTTTACTCACACACCTGAATCTCTCTGGAGGGCAACATGAGCGTAAAGTACTCAGAACTGAACACAGACACACTACTATGGATGTACCGGACGATGCGGACGATCCGAACGTTCGAGGATCAGTCCAAGCGCGAGGCCGACGCCGGCAAGTTGCGAGGTATGCACTCGTCCATCGGTCAGGAGGCCGTGCCGACCGGCGTCTGCGCGCACCTGCGCGACGACGACTACGTGCTCGGCACTCACCGCAGCCATCATCACTGCATCGCCAAGGGCGTCGATCTGAATGAGATGATGGCGGAACTGCTGGGCAAGTCCACGGGGACCAACAAGGGCAAGGGCGGCACCATGCACATCGCCGACATCAACAAGGGTATGCTCGGCGCGAACGGCGTGGTTGGATCCAACATCCCCGTCGCCACCGGCGTCGGCCTCAGCGCAAAGGTGCGCGGGACGGACCAGGTGAGCGTCGTATTCTTCGGAGACGGAGCCTCCAGCCAGGGCGTGCTGCACGAGTCCATGAACCTGGCGAGCATCTGGAAACTGCCGGTGCTGTTCGTGTGCGAGAACAACCGCTACGCGGAGTCCACGCCGTTCGAGTATGTCGTCGCCGGAGCGTCGGTCTCCAACCGCGCCGCCGGGTACGACATGCCGGGCGTCTTGGTTGACGGCCAGGACGTCATCGAGATGCACGAGGTGGCGGCCGAGGCGGTCGGACGAGCCAGGCGGGGCGAGGGGCCGACGCTGATCGAGGCGCAGACCTACCGCTACCAAGGACACTTCGGCGCCGACGACCCGCTCGGATACCGCACCGAAGAGGAGGAGGAGTACTACAAGGGCCGCGACTGCCTCGCGCGGCTCGAAAGTTTCATCGTGGGCGAGGGGTTCGCCACCGAGAGCGACCTGCGAGCCATGGACGAGGAGGTCTCCGAAGACGTGGCGCAGGCGACCACGTTCGCCGACGACAGCCCGTTCCCGGAGCCGGACGAACTGCTGACGGACGTGTACGTGAGGTATGGGTAGAGGAGTGTCCGATGATCCCAGAAGCCGGCGGGAGTCCTTATGGAGCATATCTCCCGGCTGGAGGAATGCGTACTTCGCCGTATTCAGCATCTCGACCCTAGCAACGTCCTGCGTTATAGTTGCCTATAAGGTATCAAGCAGGGGAGACGACGGACTCGTAAAGACATACCTATCGACCACCGAGTCACTGGTATCTAATGGCGTAGCTCTGGCCATAGTCATCTACGCGACAATGGAGGTGATCGAGACGATCATGGTATTCGCCAACTACCTCAGACAAAATCTTCTGGAACCGCTCAAGGAGAGACAGCGTCAGGAAGGCATAGAAGTGGGCCGCGCAGAATCCAATGCCAAGTGGCGGAGTTGGATCGCCCGTCGTGAGAAGGCCGAGGCCGAAGGCAAGCCGTTCGACGAGCCGCCCCCAGACGTGGAGTGATGCAGATGGTTTTCGCCAACTACCTCAGACAGAATCTTCTGGAGCCGCTCAAGGAGAGACAGCGTCAGGAAGGCATAGAAGTGGGCCGTGTCGAGGGTCGCGTCGAGGGCCGCGCTGAATCCAATGCCGAATGGAGGGACTGGATCGCCCGTCGCGAGAAGGCCGAGGCCGAAGGCAAGCCGTTCGACGAGCCGCCTCCGGACGTGGAGTGATGCAGACTGTTTTCGCCAACTACCTCAGACAGAGTCTGCTGCATTGATGCAGATTGCGCATTCTAGGAACGGCATTCCGATCAGATTGACCGATGAAAGGTGGGAGCACATTCGGAGTGGACACCCTGAGATGCAGCGTCACAGAGATCAAGTCCTGGAGACGATCGAGAATCCTGATTTTATTCAGGAGGGTGACTTTGGGGCGCTGTTGGCGGTTCGTCTGTACCCATGCACTGCACTCACTACTAAGTATGTAATAGCGCCATACCGCGAAATCAGCAAGACGGATGGTTTCGTGTTGACCGCGTATTTGAGCCGTCGTCCATCCTCAAGAAGGAGAGTACTTTGGAAGCGGTGTCAATACTAGACAGCAAGCGTAATTTGAATTGGGACTATGACGGAGAAGGGGATGTGCTTTACATCTCTGTCTCATCACCTAAGCCCGCGGTAGGTATCGACATAGGCGAGGGCCTAATCGTGCGCTACGACGAGAGTGTGGGTGAAGTCGTAGGACTTACGATCGTGGGTCTTCGAGATAAGATGTCGCAGGAGCTCTCAGACATTCCAGATGGGTAAGATGCGCTTCAACCCTATCTCAACACAGACACATGTGAATTGCTGAGCACACCGTAAGGAGGAACCAATGGTAGCCCAAGCAGTACGATCCGCAACTTACATACAGGCGATCAACGAGGCGCTCCGCTCAGAGATGGAGCGCGATGACAACGTCATCGTCATGGGCGAGGACATCGCCGGAGGCGGCGACCGCGAAGACAAGCAGGACGCATGGGGCGGACCCATGCGCCTGACCAAGGGACTCATCGGCCAGTTCGGCCCCCAGCGAGTGCGTGACACGCCCATTTCCGAGGCCGGATTCATCGGCGCCGGCGTTGGCGCTGCCGCCTCTGGACTGCGCCCGGTCGTCGACCTCATGTACGTCGGTTTCTACGGCGTCTGCGCCGACCAGATCACCAACAACGCCGCCAAGATCCACTACATGTTCGGCGGCAAGGTCACGATCCCGCTGACCATCATGACCGGAACCGGCGCCGGCACCAACTCAGCCGCCCAGCACTCAGAGACGCTCTACTCCATCTTCACCCACTTCCCGGGCCTGAAGTGCGTCGCGCCGTCCGACCCGTACACCGCCAAGGGACTCATGATCTCGGCAATCCGGGACGACGACCCCGTCATCGTCTTCAACAACCGACAGCTTATGGGCATCAGGTTCGACGTGGACGTGCCCGAAGAGCCGTATGAAGTCGATATCGGCAAGGCGCGCGTCGTTCGGGAAGGCTCGGACGTCACCCTCGTCGGCATCAGCTACATGACCAACGTCTGCCTCCAGGCCGCCGACGATCTCGAACAGCGGGGATACTCCGCTGAGGTGGTGGACCTCCTCTCACTCTCTCCGATGGACGATGAGACCATCTTGGAGTCCGTGAAGAAGACACGCAAAGTCGTGGTCGTCGACGAGGACTACCCACGCTGTTCGGTCGCGTCGGACATTTCCGCGCTTGTAGCCGAGGAAGCGTTCGACTACCTCGACGCCCCGCCCAAACGTGTAAACGCGCCCCACGCGCCGGTCCCGTACAGTCGAGTGCTGGAGGCGCTGTTCGTCCCGACTAGGGAGATGGTTGTCGAAGCGGCGGTCGGCGTACTTGAATAACCGCGCAAACACACCGAGCAGCGATTAGGAGAGCGTCCATTGGCAACTCCAATAGTAATGCCCAGGTTGGGCGACTTCATGACCGAGGGCACGGTCGTCAGACTGGCGAGGTCGCAGGGAGACCAGGTCGGTCAGGGCGAGGTCATCGCCGAGATCGAGACCGAGAAGCTGAACTACGACCTCCAAGCAGTCGCCGGAGGCATATTCCACCCCGTCGTCGCCGAGGGCGCGACCGTCGCGGTGGACGGCCTCATCGCCTACGTCCTCGAGGCGGGCGAGAAAGCCCCGGAGTCAGAGTCGCCGCAAGTTCCCGCCGCTCTGTCCAGCGCTCGCCAGGCCCCGGCGCGCCGTCCTGCGGCAGCAGCCAGCAGTGGTTCGGTACGCTCGACCCCCGGCGCTCGCAAGGTAGCCTCCAGTCTCGGCGTGGACCTCGCCCAAGTCACGCCCACCGGACCCGGGGGCCGCATCGTCGAAGCCGACGTTCGAGCATTCGCGGAGCGGCAGACCGCCGCTCCCGATGTGGTGCCGTCCACGCCGGCGGCGCGCCGACTAGCGTCCAGCCTTGGCGTCGATCTGTCACAGGTAACACCGACGGGCCCAGCGGGCAGGATCATCGAGGCCGACGTACGCGCTTTCGCCGACCGGCAGAAGCCCGCCCTGCCGCCGGGCCTGCCAGAACCGTCGCGTAGCGAGCCTCTGAGCGGGATGCGCCGCAGCATCGCGCAGCACATGAGCGACAGCCTCAAGAACTCCGCTCAACTCTCATACTTCATGGACGTGGATGTTACCGAAGGACAGCGACTGAGGCGCGAAGCCTCGCAGGGAGCCGACACCACCATCACGATGGCGCACCTTCTCATCAAGGCGTGCGCCGAGACGCTCAGGCGAGTCCCGGCCATGAATTCCGTCCTCGCCAACGGCGAGATACACTACTTCGACCAAGTGAACATCGGCGTGGCAGTCGCGCTCGAAGATGGGCTGATCGTTCCCGTCCTGCGCGACGTGGGCAGCATGGACATCCACCGGATCGCGGACGCCACGCAGCGTCTGTCGGAGCGGGCGCGGGCGAACGAGCTTTCGCCCGACGACGTTGTCGGCGGCACGTTCACCATCAGCGTACTCGGCTCGGTGGACGGTTTCACTCCGATACTCAATCCGCCCCAGAGCGGCATACTCGGCGTGGGCCGCGGCGTTCAGAAGCCCGTCGTCAGCCGGGGCGAGGTCGTCATCCGAGAAATGATGACGCTCAGCCTGACCGCGGACCACCAGGTGATCGACGGCGCGGTCGCCGCCAGCTTCATGCGCCGACTCCAGGCAACAGTCGAACGTCCGGCGGCGCTGCTGAGGTAGAGGGCAAAATGTACTTTGTCTTGCAGTGATAGTCAGCTACCGTGACAATCGAACCAGAGACTTCGCCGCCGGAAATCGTGTCAGGGCCTTCTCAAGTATCCAGCGGGCCGCTAGACTGAAGTTAGACCGTCTGGAAGCGGCGTCATCGCTCAGGGATCTTGCCGCATTGCCCGGCAATCGGTTCGAAGCCTTGAAAGGAGATCGGCAGGGTCAGTACAGCATTCGCATCAATAGGCAGTGGCGGATCTGCTTCGAGTGGCCACAGGGCAGTTCGGGCCCCACGCGCGTAGAGATTGTCGATTACCATTAGGAACACGCCCATGACAATACCTCCAATCCATCCCGGAGAGCATCTTGCTGAAGAGTTGAGCGAGTTGGGTATGAGTGCGGCGTCGCTCGCCCGACAGATTAAGGTTCCCACCAGATGCATCACCGAGATACTCGACGGACACAGATCGATCACCGGAGATTCCGCCCTGCGGCTTGCCCACTTCTTTGGTACCAGCCCGGACTTCTGGCTGAATCTTCAGAAAATCTACGAGTTGCGGCTTGCGGAGGAGGAAATGGGCCCAATCATAGACTCCCTCCCGACACTCAAGAGTCTTGAAGCATCTACTACCGAATCGTCGTAAATGAATCCGCGTCAACCAGTCGGCTCATTCGAGGTCAATTTATACAATGCTGGACTTTAGTCCATAGTGCGGACGGCCATAAAGCCAGTATCCAATACAATTAGGAGAGGATTGTGCTAGTTGGAAGCCCTGTGCAGGAATCCATCACAGTTATCCACAGCGATGACCAAGGTTCTTCGGATTACGCCATCACGCTTACCTGCACATACACCCAGGAATCAGGGCAATGGGTTGGGGTTTGCGAAGAACTTGGAACCTCGACTTTCTCTGACACTCTGGAGGATACGCAGGTAGAATTGCGTGAAGCTATGGAACTTCAACTGAACGAGGTTGAGCGTCTTGGTTATGCGCGGGAATACCTTGACAAGAATCGAGTCCCGGTCGCTTCAATCCCAACCAGGTGAATACTACATGCAAGTAACCCCACACGTTTACAACATGCACATAGACGACGGCGCAGTCTCCCATCCCGGCGGCTCCAACAACTTCTTCGTCGGCAACCCCGATGAAGAGATGGTTCTCATCGACACCGGAGACCATTGGCGCGAGTGGACAGACGCCATCCTTGACTACTACCAGCAGCTTGGACGGCCCAGGATAACGGCGATACTCATCACTCACGGCCATGTGGACCACATCGGCGGCCTCGACCGCGTTCACGAGGCGATGCGCGCCCCAGTGAGATGTCATCCCAAGCTGGTCTTGCGACTGGAGAAGATGCTCGGCGGCAACGCGAAGGTGATTCCCCTGGCGTCAGAAGAGGTCGTCCACGTGAGCGGCGTGACGCTCAGAGCGCTGTTCACCCCGGGCCACGAGATCGACCACGTCTGCTACTACCTGTCCAGAGACAAGGTCATGTTCACCGGCGACACAGTGCTGGGAGCGTCCTCGACCTCCGTCCGCGACCTCTCGGCATACATGAAGTCGCTGGAACTGCTCATGCGCTTCAACCAGACCACCGTCTGCCCCGCGCACGGCCCCGTGGTTCCCCCGCCCAAGGGGAAAGACCTCATCCAGTGGCAATACGACCATCGCGCCAGACGCGAACGCCAGGTGCTTGAAGCTCTCGCCAGCGGTCACACCACCACCGAGGCGATAACCTCGACCATCTACTCCAAAAACCTCAAGGACGGACTGCGCCAGGCCGCCGAACGCAACGTGGCGACCCATCTCCATAAGTTGCAGAACGATGGCGTGGTCGAGCGCACTCCGGCGAGTTTCAGGTTGAAGTAAGACTTTCGGCGGCGGCATAGCAATGTTTAAGGCTACCCCGCCAGAGGACGCCCACAATGCCCCTATGTTCGCACTGGTCGGTGCGACAGCGCTATGCATTAGCCTCATCCCGATTAGAAATCGAGGTAAACCCAACACCGTCCGCCTGATATTCAACGGAATGGTCGCGAATACGACGGGTGCGGCTGGTGTACTCGCGGCAATTCACTGGCTGCTGAGCGCGCGGGTCAGCCTGACCTACGAATTACTGGGGATAGCGCTGAGTTCAATAGCGTTCGTAGGTTTGAACCTTGCCGTAATTCTAATCTCGGCGCCTCATATCGTATCGCGCCGTTCTGGGAAGCGTCGAAATGGCAAGGGTTAGCGGAACACGATAGACGCGATGGTCACCGCTACGAACGCGAACACCATGAGGCCATAAGCAACCCAACCCCAGGCGCTGATATGGCCGGCGCGACGCTTATCTGTGGAGTTTCTTGATCCTGTGGTGGTCTGCGCCACGTTCTGCCCTCCATGCTGAGTAATTGCCTCGTCCCCAAGAGTGAAAACTCCATCGCACACCAAGCGGAGCGCCGAGGGCGCTCTTTCGCAGTCCGCTTGTATTCTCTTTGTGGAAAAGCTCTCTCAGCGAACCTTTATGGTACAACCTTATGGTACAGGGGAAGCGTGAAGTTGTAAACCACTTGGCCCGTGCTCAGAACCACCGCCTAGCGATGGTATTGCGGCGACGGCACGGCGATTCTAGAAGCCTACTCCATCCGGCTGCCGCCCCATGCCCGAGAGACCCCGGCTGCCGTCGGCTCGACTATCGCGTTGATTACGGCTGGCTTGCCGCTGTCGAACGCGCGTTGGAGCGCGGATTTGATCTCGTTCGGGTCCTCGACCTTCTCCCCGTAGCCGCCGAGCTCGCGCGCCATGCCGTCGAAGTTGGTGAAGCCGAGCTCGCGGCCCGGCTTGCGGCGGTCCGGAGTCCGCGCCGTCCAGCCCGCGTTGTTTGAGATCACCGTCACGACCGGGATATTGTGGCGGACGCAGGTGTCCAACTCCATCGCGTTCATGCCCATCGAGCCATCGCCGTGCAGAACCAGCACCTGCTTGTCCGGCTTGGCGAGCTTCGCGCCGATTCCGTACGGCAGGCCGACGCCCATCGTGCCGGTCACGCCGGAGTTCAACCTGTGGCCGGGCACGAACGTCGGCAGCGACTGCCGACCGAAGTGGAGTATCTCGTTGCCGTCCACCGACAGAATCGCGTCCCTGTCCAGGAACTCGCGTATCTCCTTGCAGAGCCTGAGCGGGTGCATCGGCCTCTGTTCCGAGTTCAGGAGCGCGGCGCTCTGCTGGGCGCGCCGGTCCTCCACGTCCCGGAGATTGACGATCCAGTCAGACTCCAAGCGTCCGGCCCAGTCGGATTCTCGGCTCTCGGCCTCGGCCAGAAGCTGGGCCATAACGGACTTGGCGTCGCCGACGATTCCGAGGTCTATGTCGCGGTTGTGCCCAAGCTCCGACTCGTCGATGTCGATCTGAACGATCTTGGCGTCGCGGTTGAAGCGGTGTCCGTACTGCACCATCCAGTTCATCCTGGTACCCACCACCAGCACGAAGTCGGTCTCGCGCATGGCGGTGCTTCGGGCTGCCTGGAACGATACGACGTGATCTTCGGGGACCAGTCCGCGCGACATGGGAGCGGTGTAGAACGGCGTGGAGGTCAGATCGACGAGCTTGGTAAGCTCGTCTGCCGCGCCGGAGAAGAACGCTCCGCCGCCGGCGAATATCATCGGGCGCTCGGAGGCCGCGAGCATGTCGATCGTCTCCCGGACCACGCCCGCCTCCGCGGCCGGCCTGCTGCGCCTCTCTGCGCGGTAGGGCCTCACCGCGTCGTCCTCTTCGATCTCTTCGTAGAGAACGTCCGCCCCGCAGTCTATGTACACGGGTCCGGGCCTGCCGCTGGTCGCCTTTCTAAAGGCCATGCTGACCACCTCCGGGTAGCGCGCGGCCTGGGTCGTCTGGTGGACCCACTTCATCATAGGCTCCATGATGCCGACCTGATCGACCTCCTGGAATGCCTCGCGGCCGATCTCGTGGACCGGTCCCGCGCCGCCCAGAATCACCATGGGTGCGCAGTCTATGGCGGCTGTGTAAACCCCGGTGAGCAGGTTCAGGGTTCCTGGGCCGGACGCCGCCGTGCAGACGCCGGGCTTGCCCGTGACCCTCGCGTATGCGTGGGCGGCGAAAGCGGCGGCCTGCTCGTGCCTGAAGTCTATGCAGCGGATGCCCAGGTCTTCGGCAGCCATGACGATATCGAAATTCGGTCCGCCCATCAGGTAGAAGAGCGTATCGACACCCTCCTCCTTCAGCGTTCTGGATATGAGGTAGCTTCCGATAACCTTAGCCATGCGTCTCTCCTCGACCTTCATCTGCGAGATTTAGTCCGGAGCCTCGCTGCCCCGTTGACTGACAAAGGTTATCACAAACGGGCGAAGGCGTGTTCAGAGACCGAGGGGACGGGCGCTTCGACCTTGCCTCGATGCGTGGGCGGAAAGTCCACGAGCAAGATGGCGTCAGAGGGCCGATGTTCGGGTCAGAGGTGGGGAATGGACAGAGATCAGTCCCGTGTCTCGGAGTTGCCGTTGCGCCGGAGCCTTTGCTCGGCGTCCTTTCGGGTGTCATCGTCGAGGACGGCAAGGACCTCGGCGCGGCCTTCGGCGTGACCTTCGGAACGGACTCTCTCTTCGTACTGGGATATGTTTCTGTCTATGAGGTTCTTGAGCCATCCTGACGTAAGCAAGATATACCTCCCAAGATCGAATGGACGCGGATAGTATAGCAGGCGGATGGGGCAAGTGAGATCGAAGGCCGGGTCTGCATAGTGCCGCCCGTTGCCCGGCGGGACGCTATGCTGATACTATCGCGGCAAGCAAACGCCGGGAGGGGAGCCTGCCATGCCGACCCTGGACTTCAAGGGCAAGCAGCATATCTACGCCCACCACCTCAGCGTGCCCTACCGTCCGTTGGTCCCCGACGCCGACCGCTCGCTGAACCCGGGCGGCGCAGACGACAACCTCATCATCCACGGCGACAACCTCCACGCCCTAAAAGCGCTGCTGCCCAGATACGCCGGCCGCGTCAAGTGCATCTACATAGACCCGCCCTACAACACTGGCAACGAGGGTTGGGTCTATAACGACAAGGTGAACAGCCCGCTCATGAAGCAGTGGCTGAAGGAGAATAGCCCTGTCGATAACGAAGATCTAGAACGTCACGACAAGTGGCTCTGCATGATGTGGCCTCGCCTCCACCTGCTCAAAGAACTTCTGGTCGATGACGGCGTCATCTTCGTATCCATAGACGACAACGAGCAACATCATCTACGGATGATGATGAACGAGGTTTTCGGAGAGGTAAATTTCGTCGCCAATTATGTTTGGAAATCTCGCTCAGGCAAGGATCATACTGCCAAGCATGTTTCAAATAATCACGAACACGTCCTCTGTTATGCGAGAAACATAGGGAGCGTGGATTTCGCCAAGGATGAACGTGTATCAGCCAAGGGCAAATACTCCGATAGTCGTGGATCCTATGCACGCGAGCAAGTAAGGCAGTGGGGCACGAACGATAGACGTATTGACCGACCAACGATGTATTACCCCGTAGTAGCGCCGGATGGCAGTGACGTCTTTCCCATAAAAGACAACGGTGAAGAGGGGTGCTGGAGAGTCAGTCAATCTAGGATGCAGAGGTTAGTTGATGCAGATGAAATCGATTACGTATTCGACGAGACGAAAGGGATGTGGAACATATACGCCAAGAAGTATGGCGGCAGGATAACAAGAACTGCATACTATAGCATCTTAGAAACTTATGGGACTTCTGCTAATGGGACTAAAGAAATAAGGAGTCTCTTTACAGATAAGGTCTTCGATACTACAAAACCAGTCAATTTGGTTAAGCATCTAATAACATTGACAAACGTGAATCGTGGCGACATCGTACTAGACTCATTCGCAGGCTCCGGCACGACCGCCCACGCCGTTCTCGCCCTGAACAAGGAGGACGGCGGCAACCGAAAGTTCATCCTCGTCGAGTGCGAGGACTATGCCGACACCATAACCGCCGAGCGGGTGCGGCGGGTGATCGAGGGCATTCCGGACGCTCGCGACAAGTCTCTGCGAGAGGGCCTGGGAGGGTCGTTCACCTACTGCAACTTGGGCGCGCCCATAGAACTGGAAGGAATGTTGACGGGTGAGGCTCTGCCGTCGTATTCGGCGCTGGCGGCGTACCTGCTGCATACCTCATCCGGCATCTCCGCCGGCTCAGCGGACTTGGAGCGCCAAAACGAAGACGGGCTGTACTACACCAACGGCTCCACTGACTACTACCTGCTGTACGAACCCGACCTGGACTGGCTGTGCGGCAACGAGGGGATACTGAATGTAGAGCGGGCGGAGCGTATCAGCGCGGCCAGCCGCGGCAACGGCAGGAATGCGATCGTATTCGGCCCCGGCAAGTACATAGGCCAACGGGACCTGACGCCTATGGGCATCACCTTCTGCCAACTGCCCTACGAGATGCACTCTGCAAAATAGCTTCTCGCTCCTTATTATCTTCAATGCGACGACCGAAACATGGAGGACTTGAACAATGAAAATAGTCGTAACGCTTGACCGAGATGAAGATGGAGTCTGGATCGCCGAATGTCCCTCTATTCCGGGGTGTGTGAGCCAAGGCGATACGAAAGACGAGGCCCTGGTGAACATACGGGAGGCTATCGAGCTCTGCATCGAAGTTCGCGCCGAGTTGGGTATGCCCTTGACTGTCGAGACGCGCCAAGTGGAAGTGGCCCTGTAATGCCGCCGCTGCCCGTTATAAGCGGAGCCCAAGCGGTGCGGAACTTCGAGCGTTTCGGATGGAGTGTATCGCGGCAGCGAGGCGGACACATCATCATGACCAAACCCGGAGAGATGTCAAGCCTATCCGTACCCAACCATTCGACCGTAGCCAAAGGAACTTTGCGTAGCCTGATCCGTTCCGCCGGCCTGACAGTCGCCGAATTTTGTTCTACTCTGTGATGTTGGGGCGAAAGCGTCTGCAATGGAACTGAAAGAATATCAAATGGCCGCCCTCGAAGCCTTCACCCGATGGCGTGACGCGCTGGCGGCGCAGAAGGTCAACTCCGAGACTGCGATAGCCGCGTTGGAGGGCGTCGGCGCCGACGTTCCCGACGACATCCGCAACTACCCCAAGACCGCCTGGCAGAAACTCGCCCAATCGGGCGTCGTGGCCGAATCCGCCGGCGACTACGCGAGCCGCACGGACGACGCCGGGCGGCCCATCCCGCACGTCTGCTTCAAGGTGCCGACCGGCGGCGGCAAGACGCTGCTGGCCGCCGCCACCCTCGAGAGGCTGAACCGTCAGACCGGCCTCACACTCTGGATTACTCCGACCCGCGCCATATACGAGCAGACCAAGGCCGCGCTCAGGAACAGGCAGCATTTCTACCGCCACATGCTGGAGCGCGCCAGCGGCGGACGGGTCAAGCTGCTTGAGAAGGACGATGAGTTCACGCGCGCCGACACCGCAAGCTACCTCTGTGTGATGCTGCTGATGCTGCCCGCCGCAAACAGGCAGAAGGGCAGGGAGTTCCTGCGTATGTTCCGCGATTCGGGCCGCTACCCCACGCTGTTCCCGGACAGCGACGACGCCCTGGGCGACGCCAAGCTGCTGAACGACTACCCGGACCTCGAACGCACTTCAGAGAACGGACCGGTCAAGCACAGCCTGTTCAACGTGTTCAAGATGCTGCGTCCGGTGGTCGTGCTGGACGAGGCGCACAAGGCATACGGCGCGAGAAAGAGGGAGTCCAACGAGGAGTTCGTGCGCTCGGTGAACCGCCTCGACCCGAGCCTTGTGATCGAACTGTCCGCCACTCCGAACCGGGGCATCAGCAATCTGCTGGTGGACATAACCGGCGTGGAGTTGAAGCAGGAAGAGATGATAAAGCTGCCGGTGCAGGTGAAGTCGTCCACCAACGCCGACTGGCACAACACGCTGGCGGAGGCCCACGACGAGTTGGAGCGGCTGGACGCGGAGGGCGTGTCGCTCCAGATGAGCGAGGGACGCTACATCCGGCCCATCGCGGTCGTGAGGGTGGAGCGCACCGGCAAAGACCAGAGGGACGGAGAGCGCATCCACGCCGAGGACGTGCGCGAGTACCTTGTCCAGAGCCTCGGCGTACCCGCCGAGTCGGTCGCGGTCAAGTCCTCCGACGTGGACGAACTGCGCGGCGTGGACCTGCTGTCGGAGTTCTCGTCGGTTCGCTGGATAATCACCAAAGCCGCCCTGATGGAAGGCTGGGACTGCCCATTCGCCTACGTGCTCGTGATGCTGGACAACACGCGGGCGCAGCGCGCGCTCACCCAACTGGTTGGGCGGGTGATGCGTCAACCGCACGCTCGGCGCACGGGAAATGAAGTGCTAGACCAGTGCTACGTCTATTGCTGCAACGTCGATGTCGGCGTGGCGGTGAGCCAAGTCAAGAACGGACTGGAGCAGGAAGGGCTGACCGGATTGGGCGACGCCGTGACGAGTGACTCTCCCGAGTTTCAGCGCGTCCCGTTCCAACGGCGCGAGAAGTTCCGAAACAAGGGCATATTCCTCCCGCTGGTTCTTCACAAGGAAGGCGAGGGTTGGAGTGAACTCGATTACCAGCGCCATATCCTGCCCGGCGTCGATTGGGGAGCGATCGAGGCGCCGGACCCGCAGAGCAGTTTTCCCGAACGCGCCAGGTGGCAGTGGGCAACCGTGGACGTTGGGGATGAGCTTCCGGTCTTCCACGCCGACCGTGAACTGTACATAGACAAGACGGTCAGGGTAGCGTGGTTCGCCCGCCGTCTGTCGGACGTTGTCCCGAACCCGTGGCAGGCCGCCCGCATATCGTCCCAACTGGTGCAAAAGCTGAGGGCGGCGGGAGACTCGGACGACGAGATCCACGACCGGCGTTCGTACCTGGCGTTCGCGCTGCGAGAGTATGTGACTCAGGCGGTGGAGAAGCAGGCAGAGGGAGTGTTCAAGTACAAATTGGGCAGCGGCGAGAGCCAGTTCACATTGGAGGCGGGTCGCCCCAACTTCCGCATGGTGGACACCTACGAAATCCCCGCGCCCGGCGGGCTGGGCGGACTGCTGGCCCGCAGGGATCACCAGCCGATGCAACTCAGCCTGTTCGAGCCGGTCTATGAGCGTCAATTCGACAACGAGCTTGAACGCAACTTCGCCCGCTACCTCGACGAGCAGAAGGCGCTTCGATGGTGGCATCGCGTGGCCGTGCGCCAGCGCGGAGACTACTATCTGCGCGGCTGGAAACAGGACCGTATCTGGCCCGACTTCATAGGCATGGCCGGAGAGACCGAGGGCAAGCCGCACGTGCTGGTCTTCGAGACGAAGGGGGAGCACCTAAAGGGCAGCCCGGATACGGAGTACAAGAGGCGCGTGTTGGACACGTTGCAGAACGTCTTCAACTGCGGGAGTATGACAATTCGAGACGGCCCGGCCAAAGGCACGTTCCGACTGGTGTTCAGCGAGTCGGAGTTCCCCGCGGCATTGGCCAACGTGAACGGCGGCTATGACGTTTAGAAACGTAGGCCGCAGACTCAGCCCCGGGTGTTCTACTTCATCGACTGCAAGATCCACCGCCCCCTATCCACCTACCTACCCCATCCTGAACATCCTCCACATCCCGTAAATCCTGCTTCTGACACCCCACTAAAAACTACCCACTATCCACTAAAAATCCCCCCTTGACATCCCCAGACCTCATGTGCGATACTAATGTTCATGCAATCGCAAACACAAACAGCCACCATCAGCCCGGCCTTCGCCGGATACGCCGCCAAGTACATCCGCGACGTATCCGACGACCTCCAACGCGTCTTCGACAACCTGCTCGAAATCGCCGACGGTGACGTCCCCGACGCCAACGGCTACGACCGCCTAAGAGCGACACGCATCCTCTATGACAGAGGATTCGGCAAAGTCAACAAGAATACTCCCCAAGCTCCGGCCCCGGCCCCCGCGCCGGACCCACAGCCCGAGCCGGAGCCGCCACAATCAGAGAAATCCCATAATCACGAAAATCACAGTTCAGACAATCAAGCCGATAACAGTTCAGACGAACCCGACCAAAGCCAAACCGCGGCGTTGGACCTGGATGACGCCCCGCCAGGGACCGCCACCCACCTCGTCTCCCAGATCGAGCGGAGACTCGACGACATGCTCGGACCGGCCCAGTCCCCCGAGCGGCCCAAGACACTCACCACCGCCGAACTTGCTAAAGGCTTCGTCCCGGACATCATCCGCGACTCCCAACATTACGTGCTCCATATCACCGACTACGGCGCAAAGCTCGCCGACATACTCATGTCCATCCACGAACCCGACCCCGAAGACGACTCTATCAGGCAATGCCACCGCATCACCGCGGGACAGATGATGATCGACCGCGTCCTCGGCCCCGCCTCCAACCTCCAATACGACCCCTACGACCCGGCCGAAGATCCTCAATGGATATTCAGGCGCCCCGCCGAAATCGACCCCCGGCTGACGCCCGAGCAGTTGAAGGAGGCCGACCGCCAGACCCAAAACTTCATCGAGGGAATGAAACAAAAGGACGAAGGCACCTGCCCCAACTGCACGGAAGATTACCTCTGCGAGTGCCACGACCCTGAAAGCGAGTACTACGAGTACGCCAACGTCACCGACGAAGAAATCGAGATGCTCGCCCGCGCCATGGGCAACCTGGCTGCCAACAAAGACCGCCTCTACTTCGACCCCGCCGAAGGATGCTTCAAGCTCCGCCCCCCGGACTACGTCGACGACTCCTAACCCCTGGGAGCGCGGGCGTCCCGCCCGCCAACGCCCAACGCCATCGTCAGAAGGCGGCTCTGGATGCACGCGAGCCACGCAAGCGCCATATCCCCTCTCCCTTGAGGGCTGACAAGGGTAGGTAAACGCAAAAACAACCACGAATATCAGTCAACAGGCCCCCTCTCCCTTGAGGGAGAGGGTTGGGGTGAGGGTGAATACCTACCCCTATCAGCTCCCTTGAGGGAGAGGGTTAGGGTGAGGGTGATGACACCGCCTACCAATCTGACACAGCCTCGAGGCGCGCAGAGCCACTTGTCCGTTTAGGCATGACGGATGTATATTAGGATTACCCTTGACGGACGGCGGCGACAGCCTGGGAGGCATCACATGGCGACGGTCAAATACTCTCTGGACGAGTTCATCCACGACATGAGCGCGCTGGTGGACGGCCAGCCGGACGAGTCGAAGCTGTTCGACCTCGGCTCGGCGTACCTCGAACGGCTCATCAACAGCCCTGAAGGGATACCCGAAAAGTTCCGCGTTCCCGCGCCCTCGCGCAACCATGGAACCTACCTGCTCCACCACGGCGACAACGGCCTTCTGGTGACCACCGTGGTATGGGGTCCGGGCGACCACACGGGGCCGCACGACCACTGCACCTGGGGCATGATCGGCGTCATCGAGAACGGGATTACGGAGACGCGGTTCACCAGGCATGACGACCGCTCCCGCGGCGACTACGCCAAGCTGGAGAAAGACCGCGAGACCCTGGTGAGGCCGGGCGAGGTCAGCCTGCTGATTCCCGAGGTGGACGAGATCCACCAGATGGACAACGTCTCCGACAGGCCGACCGTCGAAGTCCACGTATATGGGAACGACCTTCGCGGCCTGCGGCGCAGCCGCTACAACCTCGAGACTGGCGAGGTTCGCCACTTCGCTACCACGCGGTTCGACAACTGCTAGGGACTCCGGATTTGGCAAAACGACTACGCAGGTTCCCTAGCGGGCCGCGCATGAATAGAGTATATCGTTTACTGTCACATCCCTCGCCTGAGGAGCGGCTATGATAATACCCCAGATTAGCATCAACCTCTTGGAAGCCTCGAACGTGCTGGGACCCCTGGCGATTGTAGTCCTGAGCATCACGGCCTATGGGATACTTGTGTTCCATTTCTACAGGTTCCTGGCGCGCAAGGACATCTTCAGCCTAGACCTGCAGAAGCACAACCACGCAAGGTGGCCCTTCCTCAGAAAGACCATTTCGGTCGTCTTCTACATAGTCAAGTTTCTGCTGCTCTACCCGATATTCGTGTTCGTCTGGTTCGCCGTGATGTCCGGGCTGCTCTATCTGATGAGCAGGAATCAATCGACGGGCAATGTCATGCTCGCCGCGATGGGCGTCGTGGGCGCCATTCGGATATGCTCATACTACAACGGCGCGCTCGCGACCGACATATCCAAGATACTCCCCTTCGCGCTGCTGGGCATCATGCTGATCGACAACTCGCTGATCGATTTTACCGGCTCGACCGAGGGCGTGCGTGAGGCTGCCCTGCAAGTGGAGACCGTGCTGTACTACATGATCGCCGTGGTCGCATTGGAGTTCGTGCTGAGGATGCTGTCCGGCATCGTCGGGTGGATTAGGAGCAGACGCGGCGAGTCTTCCGAATCGGAAGAAGCCCCGGCCAAAACCGATGACCGAGACTGGCGATCTGAGTATGCGAAGGAAGAGGCGCTCGAATCTTCCGGCGATCCGGCCGTCGTGCAAGTCCGGCCGGCCAGAGAGCAGCTATTCATGGGCCAAGAGCGGGAGGATTCCTCCTCGATCTCCGGTCTTGAAGCTGTCGAGAATGACGTCGAGCCGCAGACTCGGGAGGTTCAAGAGGTGATGGAGTGGGTACGCAGGAGATCGGCCCATTCCTCTCCCAGGCCCGTCAGCCCCGTAACGCCGATTCGCTCCGCCAACGGCGGCAGGACGACCAACCATCCACCCAACGGCGACAGCTTTTGAACAGGTTGACGCTAAGCAACCCTTAGCGGAGTAGAGAGCGTCAGGAATCGGCGTCTGACGGCGAAAGACGCGACAGCGCTTCCCTCGCCGCCGCGGACTCGGCCTGCTTCTTGCTTCTTCCCTCACCTCTGCCCATCGGCTTGCCGTCTACCAATGCGCGCACGCTGAACGTGGGATCATGCGAGGGTCCGAGACATGCGACTACCTCGTATGTCGGGGGTGAGTATCCTCGCTCCATCGCGGCCTCGTGCAAGAGCGTCTTGGGATGGCGCAGAGGGAGCGCCAAGTCGCCGACCGAGTCTAGCTTGGCTTCCATCACTCGGAGGACGAAATCTCTCGCGGCGTCGTAGCCCTGATCAAGAAACAGCGCGGCGACCAGCGCCTCGAAAGCGTTAGCCAAGTTAGACTCGCGCGCGGCGCCTCCCATCTCCGCCTCGCCCTTGCCGACTATCAGCCAGCGTCCGAGGTCCAGGCTGCCGGCGATCTCAGCGAGCGCCGTCGTGTTGACGAGAGACGCGCGCATCTGCGTCAGATGACCTTCCGGGCTGTCGGGAAACCTGGCTACGAGTTCCTGCGCGACGATCAGGTCGAGAACGGCGTCGCCCAAAAACTCGAACCGTTCGTTGGACTCGCTGAACACGTCTGGGCACTCCGAGACGAACGAACCATGCGCGAGCGCCTGCTCCAGCAGCGCGGCGTCGCTGAATACTACGCCGAGAGACTCTTGTAGCTCCCTAAGCTGTTCGTCGGAATGTTTCACAGGTGAGAGGCCCAAAATCCGCCGTCTAATGGCCGGATGTCCGTAGGGGCGCTTCGCGAAGCGCCCGCCTTGAAAAGACGCGGCGGAGAAGATCGGGGATACTCTGGTTGGCGAGCATGTACACCACCGGGACGACCACGAGAGTCAGCGCCGTGGAGCTAATCAAGCCACCGATGACCACGGTTGCGAGCTCTGCCCCGATGATGCCTCCCGCATCTTCGACGAATGCGGCGAGCGGCAGAAGCGCGATGCTGGTGGTAATTGCGGTCATCAGAATTGGCCGGAGCCTAATCCGGCCGCCCTGAATCAAGGCGTCGTACACGCTCAATCCGCGCCCTCTGAGCTGCTCTACGAACGAGATGAGCACGATGGCGTTGGTCACGACGACTCCGATGAGCATCAGGACGCCCATCATGGCGGGAAGGCCCAGCGCGCGTCCGGTTACCGCCAGGGCAACCAGCGCGCCGATGATGGCCAGTGGAAGGCTCGTGATTATGACGAACGGGTTTCTGAGCGAGCCGAGCGAAGCCACCATGACCAGATAGACGAGGACGATGCCGACGATCATCGCGAGGAAGATGTCCTGGAAGCCCTCGGCGATCTGCGCGATCACGCCGCCGCTGACCACTTTCACGCCCGGCGGCAGCGCAATGGCGTCGATCTTGTCCTGGATCTCGATGCCGACGGCCTGGGTGTCGTCGGACGTTATGCTCCCGGTGATGCTGGCTGAACGCTGGCCGTCGGTCCGGCTTATCGTCACCGGTCCCTCGACTATCTCAACGGATGCGATTTCGCCGAGAGGCGCCAGTCCGAGCGGGCCGGCGATCATCAGGCCGCTGACCTTCTCAACGCTGTTGATGTCCTCCGATCGTCCGGACAGATAGACTTCGACCGCGCTGCCGTCCACCTCAACCTGCGTTACCGTCTGGCCCACCAGGAACTGGTTGACCTGGAAGGCGATCTGCTGGGCGCTGAGGCCGATAGCCGCCGCGCGCCGCGGATCGACATCGACGATTATCTCGTCCCTCGCCTCGCTGACGTCGCTGGTGACGTTCTCGACGCCGTCGATGGTCCTGATGTCTTCCAGGAGCCGGAGGGCGACCGAAGAGATGTCATCGTAGTTTGCGCCCGTGATGCTAACCTCCAAGCCCGCCTGGGGCGGACCCTGGGCTATTTCGGTGATGTTGACCGCGCGGCCCTCCACGCCGGAGAGTTCGTCTCTCAGTGCGTCACCGATGTCGTCTGGCGCGTCTTCTTTCACCCTGACGAACGTGGTGGATTGGTTGAACCCTGTCGGACCGCTATCGGTGAAGAATGCCTGCGGGCTGCCGACGGTGGTGAGATAAACGTCGGAGAATTGGCTAATCCGGTCCTCGATAGTATCGACCTCGCCAAGAGTGGTCTCAGCCGGGGTGCCGGGACTAAGGGTCATGTCTATTGTGAGGGATCTCTCGCCACCGGACGGGAAGAGGTTTATCGGAATGAAAGCCGTCAGGCTCAGGCTCGCCGCGGTTATCACGGCTGCCGCCGCGAGCGTTACCGCCTTGTGATTGAGCGCCCAGCGAAGCGCCGGCGTGTATGCGCGTTGCATCCAGGTTTCGGTTTCGGGCAGGTCTTCCTCCTCGCCGGCGCCCTCCGGCAGGTCGCCCGGCCTGAGCAGGTACGCGCCGAGCACCGGAACGGCGGTCAGCGCGACGAGAAGCGACGCGATGAGCGCGAAGCTGACCGTTAGCGCGAATGGGAAGAAGAACGCGCCGACCAGACCCTGTATGAATCCGAGAGGAGCGAAAACAACGATTGTGGTCAGAGTGGAGGCGGTGATCGCGGGCCCGACCTCGATCGTCGCGTCGAGCGCGGCGCGCCACCGCTCCCTGCCGCCCTGGATGTTGCGGTACACGTTCTCGAGTACGACGATGCTGTCGTCCACGACCCTTCCGACCGAAATGGCGAGGCCGCCGAGAGTCATGAAGTTTAGCGCGAGGCCCTGCCAACTCAACAGTATGACGCCGGTCAGGATGCTAAGCGGTATCGAAAGTCCTATCACCACAGTCGGGCGCAGCGTGTTCAGCACCCCTCTGATGACGGTGGGCCTCAGCGTCATGAAGAACGCGAAAACGACCACTACGGCGAGGGTCAGGCCGAGTATGGCCTCGCGCTCCAGTGTACTTATCTGCCTCTGTATCGCCGGTCCGTCGTCGTCGATGGTGATTATCTCGATATCCGACGGCAGGTTGCCCACCTCTTCTAGGGCCTCATTCACGGCCTGGGTCACGTCGATTGTGTTGGCGTCAGGCTCTTTGATTATGGAGAAGCCGAGGCTGCGCCTTCCGTTCGTGCGGGAGATGCTGGTCACTTCCCCGGAGCCAAGAGACACGTCGGCCACGTCGCCAAGAGTCACCGGAGTGGGCGGCCCGGCCGGCGTCTGTCCCGACTGGCCCGGCTGACCTCCGAAATCGGCCGGGAAGCCGACGACCAGGCTCTTTAGCTCATCCAGCGACTCGTAGGCGTTGGTGGTCTTGATAGGCAGCACGCGGCCGCCGTCGGTGATCGCTCCGCCGGGGAGCGTGATGTTGTTCTCACGGAGCGCGCGCGATATCTGGAACAGCGAGACGCCCTTCTCCATCATACGGTCAGGATCGACGGTCACCAGCGCTCGGCGCTTCACCTCTCCTGTGACCTCCACGGCGAACACGCCGTCCACCCCGGATATGGCGGGAATAATCCTGGACTCTAGAATCTCCTGGACCTCGACAAGGTCCCTGTCCCCAACGACGCTGAGCCGGAGCACAGGGAAGGCGTCGGGATTGACGCGGCCCACGATTGGCGAGCCGACGCCGTCCGGGAACCGTATCCCGTTGATGTTGGAGTTGACGACGCTTTCGGCGTTGGCCATGTCGGTCCCGAAGACGAAGGTCGCGAGGACGACAGACCGGTTCTCGGTAGAGATCGACTGGAAGGAGTCGATTCCGTCGATGCCCTTGATGGCATTCTCGATGGGCGCGGTTACATCCTCGGCGACCGCGTCGGGATTGGCGGACGGGTAGAACGTGGTGATCGTGACCAGCGGAAACTCGATCTCGGGGAACAGCTCGACCGGCAGCGTGCGGTATGTGAAGATTCCGGCGGCCAGCACGAGTATGACGCCGAGCACGGTCACGGACCGGCGTTGCAGCGCAAGGCGCGTTAGTATTCCCAATGTGTCCCCCTTCGCGGGTATGCGCTATTCGCTTCTAGAATCTCCATGATTCCCCGGCGCGTCGTCCAAACCGTCCCATTCAGCTTAGCGCTCTTTCAGCGACTTTGTGAAAGGAATCGCAAACGGCGGCAGACGGTCGTATCTAGTACGTCCGGCGCGCGCGTTCGGATGTAGGCTATGGACGCTGGCAGACGGTGAAGTGGCCCATGAGACTCTTCGATGAAAAGGGGCGTAGGTGAAGCGTAGGACCTCCTACTTGCAGTTTGCAGCCCCATACTTGCAATTTTCGGCCATTGATGCCCAGCCAGTGGCAAGGAGCTTCGGCATCTCATCCGGCACTCTTGCGCCATGCGGCCAACACGCCTGCCGAGGACCGTCGCGGTCGGGATGGCGGCAGGGTTTGAAACCCGTCCCCCGTATCGTGGTACGGGGGAGGCTCTACGATTCGCCGCCCCTGAGCCTGGGGTCGAGGAGGTCCCTCACCGCGTCGCCGAACATGTTTAGACAGTAAATGACAATAGTCAGGGCAAGACCAGGAAAGAGCGCCAGGTGTGGGCCCACCTCCATGAATCTACGCCCTTCCCCTGCGAGCAGCTGTCCCCAGTCCGGTAACCCGGGAGGCAGACCGTATCCGAGGAAACTCAAGGACGCCAAACCCAGGATTACGCCCCCTATGCTCATGCTGAATCCAATGATTACATAAGGCATGACATTGGGCACGACATGTCGGACAAATGCTCTCCATTTTGTGTTGCCAATCGCCTCTGCCGCCACAAAGTAGTCATTTTCCTTAATACTGATAACGGCGCTTCGGATTATTCTACTGCCGCCGAGGCCCCCTGCTATTCCCATAACCAGCACTATCTGTACCAAACCCCGTCCCACTATGGACATTACGGTTAACAGTATGAGCAAGTACGGGAAGCTTTCCCAGGCATCGCAAAATCTCTGTAGAAACATGTCAAATTTGCCCATCAAGAATCCTGAAGAGCCACCTATGAGGGTACTGATCACAACACTAATAGTGGTCACCGCCAGACCGACAAGTAGCGAAATACGAGTACCGTAGATGATGCGGCTCAAGAGGTCTCGCCCCAAGTGGTCGGTGCCCAGTAGATACTGGCCTGATGGGCCCTGCAGCCTGTCTATCAGATGCATTTCCTCATATGGAAATGGAGCCAGAGCAGAGGCAAAGATCGCGACAAGGATCATTATCAATATAATGATCCCGCAGACAGTACCTAGCGGCTTCTCCTTGGCCAGCCTGCTAGATAAACTAAGCAGTTTGGAACGCCTCTGCCGCACAATTTCCATCGATTGTATTGCTATGGCATCACCTGTATCCCCGATTCCAAAGCTTTAGCTGTAGCGGACCCTCGGATCCAAAAGAGGATAGATCAGGTCAGTAACCAGAATCGTGAACATAACTACCGCGGACAAAAACAGGTTTACGCCCTGGACCACCGGGTAATCTCTCGTATTGAGGGCAACTATAAAGAGCTGACCTACCCCCGGAAGGGCAAATATGTTCTCTATGATAACGGCGCCGGTTACTATGAGAGGCACTTGCATGCCTACCAGGGTAACTATCGGGATGAATGCATTCTTGATGGCGTGTCTCGTAATAACTACCCTCTCCCTGAGTCCCTTGGACCGGGCCGTCCTGATATAGTCCTGCCTGAACACCTCAAGCAACGCGGTACGCGTCAGCCGCATTGTGCCGGCAGCCATGGCTGTCCCCAGGATCAGGCTGGGAATGAAGAAGCCCCAGAGATTCTCAATGGGGTCTTCCATGAAAGGAACCACCTCCATCGGTGGCGACCAGCCCCACCAGATCGACGGGTATGTCATGACCATAATTGCCAGCCAGAAGTTTGGCATTGCCATGCCGATTACGGCGGCAGTGCGCCCCACGTAGTCGACGGCCGTATCCTGCCGAATCGCCGAGTAGATGCCGACGGGCAGAGCTATCAAGAGCCCGATTACGATGGCCAGGACACCAAGCTCAATAGTCACCGGCAATCTACTTGCTATTCTGTCCTCTACTGTCCACCCTAGGCGAAGAGACTCGCCAAGGGTGCCGTGCAGGAAAATACCTCTCATCCAGTTTACATACTGCATGTAGACAGGCACGTCTAATCCCAACCGGGCCTCAACTTCTGCACGGTCAAGTTGCCTATGGCCACCTCCCGCTATAGCCTCCATCATCATTACGTCAATTATGTCACCCGGGATGAAGCGGAGGGAGAGAAACACTAACAAGGTCAATATAAACAGAGTGGGAAATATGAGCAATACCCTCCTGATCACATATTGTCTCACGCCACACCCCTTAACATTCGTTGGATTAGAACTGAATCTCTTTCTGGCGATTTCTCGCAATGACTAGGTAGTGGTGTCATACCCACGCAAAGCCTGCCCAGCGCTGGAATCGGAGCGGGAATCCAGAGGGTTGCGTTTTCTGGATTCGACGACTTCGTCCGGAATGACAAGTTGCCATTCCTCAATAAACTTTTCTGCAGCTTCCAACGAGACTCTCCCCCTCATCTATGGGCAACTAGTAGGCACTCTCAATTAGAGAATTCTTAACTCGCAATGGCCATTAATAACCGTGGGATGGCGACAGAACGCCACCATCCCACAATTCATCTCGATTCACCGGGGCCTGGACGGCCGGGCACACGAAACTCAGATCACCGCATCCCAGCTATGTGCTCGCCATGGCGGCTTTGGCCACAGACCAGTTGTACTACCATGCGGCCAACTGGTAATCGCTAGTAACCCATTGAAGTCTTCAGCTGCTGGTCAATCCAGAGGCGGGAGCCAATTTCAAAGGCGCCTCTCCCAATCCCTAACGTTCCCAAGCCATTTTCACCGTTGAAACCGACGAGCCACGGCTGGTTCACGACGACATTGGGGGACGCGACACCCCATATATGCCAGTGATTCTCTATCACATGCCAATCTGCCTCCCTAACCAGAGCCTTGTACTCGTCAAGTGTGGACGCAGCCATCAGGTCGTCAATGATGCGGTCATATTCCGCGTCATTCATCTTGTGAGCCAAAGAGCCTCCCTCTTTTTTGCTCCAGAAGCGGGTCACCAGATGGTCCTCAAAGTACGTGCCGCCCGCTTCCCCAAAGGCGAAATTAAAGGTCTTCGTGTTCATAACAGTAGGAGAATACTCAGCGAGTGGTACCTTCACAATTTCTGTTTCAATGCCAATCCTACGCCAGTATTCAGCGACGATTTGGTAATAGTCTATTATGAAATCTACATCGACTGCTTCCCACTTCAATTCTATTCTAACGCCATCCTCAAGAGGATATCCGGCGGCATCAAGGAGCGCCTCGGCCCCTGCCGGGTCAAAGCTATGGTATTTCCGGATCTCTTCGGGCCACTCTGCGAATGGGGTGGTCCACCCTTCGACAGAATTCGTCCCCGTCGGTTCCCAGTTTCCAAGTCCGCCATATATCATATTGTTAATTGTCTCAAGGTCGATTGCCATCTGCAGCGCATGGCGCACATTGATGTCGCTAAAGAAGGGTATCTCCTGGTTAACGAACAAAGTAGTATTGGACCGCCCTCGATACGTGTGTTGCACTATGTCGGGGTTGGTCTTCGCGAGGCTCTTAGCAGTGTCGACAGGTATAGGGTCATACAAGTAATCAACCTTACCCGAACGCAGTGCCGCCACACGTGTTGCTGTTTCTGGCAAAACCAGGAGCCTCTGCTCGTCAACATAGGGCAGGGGGTTGTCCGGGTATTTTTCGTCGTAGTCCCAGTAGTTGGGATTCTTTTCCCAGGTCAAAGAGCTGCCCTCGACGTACTCAGTCAACGCAAACGCGCCAGTGCCGACCAGATTCTTCCAATCTTGAACGTCGCCGTGTTGCTCGATGACCTCCGGGGGATACATCCAGCCTGACCCCTGGTTGAAGAAGATCTCCGTCAGTGCCCATATATGTGGCTCCTTCAGCTTAACAACAACCGAGTTATCGTCGGTGGCCGTAATTGATTCCCATGGTATCTCCCCGTAACGACCGACGTCGGCGCAGGGTTCGTCGAAGCCACTGCCCATGGCCAAATAGCGGTGGAGGTTAAACTCTATGTCCTTGGCGGTTAACTCCCGACCGTTCATCGGTGCCTTGTCCTGCCAGTTAACGCCCTCGCGGATGTTGAAGACAAAAGTCTTGTCGTCGGGTATGTCCCAGCTTTTCGCCAGGTGGCCTGTCATGAGCTCTGTATCAACTCTGCGCGTTTTCATGTCAAACGTGTTTCTATCCATTGCCCAGTCGTAGACGGCTAGCTTCTCCAGAACGGGGCTGCCTAAGACTCCCGCTGGTCTATACGCAAAACAGGCGTCAGCATTATCTTCCGGCGCGAATCTTGCAGCCCTCGTCAGTGTCCCGCCATACTCTGGCTTGATCACCGTTCTGCCGTTGGAGGGGTCCACCACATACTTCTCCCCTACCACCTCTTTGACCACCTCAACGGTGACGGTCTCGCCGGGGACCTCAACGGTCTTGACGACCTCTTTTTCAACGACCACGGTCTCGCCGGGCACCTCGACGGTCTTGATTACCTCTTTTTCGACTACCACGGTCTCGCCGGGTACCTCGACGGTCTCCCCACCGCAGGCCGCGACGACCGCCAACAGCATTATGGCTCCTGCAACTACGACCAGCCAACGCAGTGAACTAGTTGTAAGCATGACGATGCCTCCCTGTTGGTGAATCTCCCCTTCGACGAGCTCAGGGCAGGCTCTCACCCTAACCCTCGCCCTGAAGGAGAGGGGACTTTGACGGTCCGCACCGTTGCGGAGCCGCCCCCATGACGGGATGTGCGAGTTGTATCACATCGCAGGCACGTCGTCAAGTGTTGGGTTATCGAGGTAACTGTTCAGAGTTGATGAGGCGAATGCCCGCAGAGCGCGAGGACGCAGCCTTGCTCAAAGCTAAATCGCCCTATTGGTGACGCTGATGGTCGACAAGATCTCACGAAGTCTGAACAGTTACTTATCGAGGGGTACAGGTAAGGAATAAGGGGTAAGGTGTAAGGGGGTGTCTGAAGCAGGATTTTGGGGATGGACGGGATTGGCGTGATTAGCCAGATGCCGCCCGGCTACTCCGCCCTGTGGATTGCGGTCCAGTATCGGATACGGGACAGTCTCCCGCTCATATCACCCCTTGACAAGAACATGGATGCACTATTACATTCTTACATGAGTTCTCGAATCGATAGCACACTCAACATGAGTCAGGCAAAGGCAAGCGGCCAGGAAACGTCCTGATGGGGTATCCGGTTCATTACCTAGAGCGATCCCGACGGGGGCAGATGCGGCAGGTGCGGCAGATGCGCGGCAGGTTTAAAATCGCCAAACTGCCGCAGATCTCAAAGCTGAACGCCTTCTCCCTTAGCTTTGACCGCGGCAGGTGCGGCAGCTGCGGCAGGCATTTCAAAAAACTTTTCCAGCACAGAAACTATTCACTTCATCTAACTTGATACGACACGACTCAATGTTGGCAATCTCCCTCTTCGCGCGCGGGAATCCAGGGGTGGCGTGCATCCCCATTGTTTTCATCGTCCATGGCGCCGGTGGCAACCGGCATGGCCACTTACTATGATAAACACGCCCCAGAAGGTGTGGTAGGGGCGCTTCCGCGAAGAGTCTGCTATGTTACTCGCGGTCCTAGGAAGGGCCGTTCGAGATGCCGTGCAGCGCCTGTCCGACTATGTCCACGCCGACCGTTTCGCTCCATGCCGCCAGTAGCTGCTTGACGACCGGGCCGGGCCTGCCGTCGCCGACCGGCCTGTGGTCGGCCTTCGTGATCGGCAGCACGCAGGGAGACGTGCCGGTGATGAACGCCTCGTCCGCCGTATAGAGGTCGTAGGGCTGCAAATCCTCCTCGACGGCCTCGATTCCAAGCTGGTCCGCAAGTTCCAGTACCACGCCGCGAGACACTCCTTGCAGGATAGCCTTGTCAGTGGGCGTTCTGATCACCCCGTCAGTCACAATGCAGACGTTGTACCCGGTGCCCTCAGTCAGATGGCCGTCCATGTCCATCAGGATGGGATACCCGTCCGGGTCGATGTCTCCTGCCTCGATGTCAGCGAGGTTGAAGTTGAGACGGCTGTAGTGCTTCAGCTTCGGGTCTATCGTCTGGGCATGATGGCTCCTTGTGCGAACGATGATGCCGTGCGCTCCGGTCTCGTAGAAGTGCGCGAACCCGCTGAACTGCACGTGCTGAACGATAATCCCTACGGTCGGCGACCCCGGACTGCGCGGCCTGCCTTCTATCCCCCGCGTCACGAACTGCCTGACGGTCAAGTCCTCCGACTCTCCCCGCAGATGCTCGTTGCGCCGCAGGGCCTCTTCGCTCAGATCGATCATGTCATCGGCCGACATGCCCGGCTCTATGCGAACGAACTTCAGCGAACGCCACAGCCGGTCCACGTGCTCCTTCATTCGAAAGCTCTTGCCGTTGAACGTCCGCGCAAGGTCGAACACCACGTCCCCGACGGTGAAGCCGGAGTCCATTGGGTCGATCCTCATCTCTCGCAGCGGCATCCACTCGCCGTTGAAATACGCGATGTAGTCTTTGTTAGCCATACTCACCGTTTGCCTCCTGGTCTTTCTTTTACTGGCATTCCTCTGAAAATCCCTCTCCCTCAGGGAGAGGGCTAGGGTGAGGGTGAAGTCTCAGACAATGGGTTTTCATCCCCTTATGTGGCCTTCGCAAGGCCATAGTGATTCCGATCTTTTGCGGTCGGGACTCAGTACGCCAGCCAGCGGGCCGGGTTGGCGACCCGCATGGCGTGGATGTCATCGGCGCTCACGCCCGCCGCCAGCAGCCGCGGCTCGATGTGTTTCGACAGGTGGGCGTAGCCCCAGCCGCCGTACTCAACCATCAGCATCTTCCAGCATACATCGTGCGACAGAAGTATGTGGTCCGCGTATCCGCGCTCTACGGTGTCCACGACCAGCTTGATCCTCGCCGTGTCCCGAACTGCCTGGCTCAAGGTCATATCGTTGTACTGCTCCATCCCGAACGTGTCGAACTCCACGAACGCGCCTCTGTCCGCAACTGAGGCTACGTAGTCCGGGTCGGGCCTGGTGTCGAGATGGCAGATTGCGACGCGCTCGAGGTCCGTGCCTTCAGACGACAGTATGTCCAGGGCGTGATGCGCCAGTCGGTTGGGCCGGTAGTTGTATATGTGGACGGACACGGGAGCGCCGGTCTCTATGCTGGCCCTGCCTGCCGCCCGCAGGACTTTTTCCTCAGCAGGCGCCATGTCCACGTGATCCCTCAGGTCCCAGACGTCAAACGGCACGTCATACAGCGGCGCACCGGTGGCGATCTCCCCAATCACTCCCGCGCGAATGCCGGTGTCGCCGATGCCCGATTCCAGCTCGCGAACAATCTCCGCCGTCACGTCCTCAACGCTCCGCTCCACCATATCCGGCGGATGTCCGGCCACCTTGTAATACCCGCATCCCGCGATGATGTTCACGCCCGACGATTCGGCTATCCGCTTCAGTCCCAGCGCGTCCCGTCCGAGGCCCCTGCTGGAGACCTCGACGACAGTTCCGCCGCCTGCCTCCTTGAACAGCTTCATCTCCCTAGACGCCAATTCAGGGTCACTATTGCGTCCGTTGTCCGGTATCAAACCCGGCCTGCGCCTCAAGGCTCCCAAATAGCGCATCTCGACCTTTGCGTCATCGTACCTGGCCGCCTCTGCGTCCACAGGCCCGCGCACGTAGTCGATCTGATCGAACAGCAGATGCTCGTGCGTAAGGGTCGTACCCAGCTCATCCGAAGCTACCGGCCCCAGCACCGTCATAGCGCGTTTCTCGCTCAATCTATCTGCCTCGCGATGAAATAGCCGTCCAACTGTCCTCGCACAGTACAATCATCGTGTTTTGGGTGACTCAAGTCCAGTGCCCGTTGTGGGGCGCTGGTGGGAATGGGAGCGTGTTGTCGCAGCTATCCGCACGGTGGTAGGCTGTAACCAGTAGAGGAATGCTTTGAAAGGGAGGATGTATGAGGGACTCTCAGACCATAGCGCTTACCCAGAAGGGGCAAGCCGCCGCATCCCCGCGCCGACCTCTCGACGAGACGGCCCGGTTGGGCGACGAGATATACGAACGGGACATCCGCCCGCAGGTCGAGGCGACACAGCACGGAAAGATCGTCGCCATTGACGTGGACAGTGGGGATTACGCCATCGCTGATACCGCCCTTGCCGCAGCGGATGCCCTACGAGAGCGGCGCTCTGCCATCGATGTTTGGGCAGTGAGGGTTGGGCACCGCACGCTGGTCAGCTTCGGGGGCAGATCCCTGCGGAGAGCCGGGTGATAGAAGGCTTCGTCAACGCCAACCTCGAAGCTGTCGTGCCCCTCTCGCTCCGTGGTCCGCGGGGACTTGAACGGGAAGTAGATGCCGTGATAGACACCGGCTACGGCGGCTCCCTGGCCCTGCCTCTGTCGTTGGTCGCGGAGTTAGAGTTGCCCTACGTGTTCAGCGGCAGGGCGACCTTGGCCGACGATACTGAAGTTGGCTTCCGCGTGCATCGCGTCACCGCTCTCTGGGACAGCAGGCCCTTGGACATCGAGGTCCATGCGGTAGGGAGCACGCCCCTCGTGGGCATGTCCATGCTCGACAATCATGATCTGAGCATCCAGGTTAGAGACGGCGGCCGCGTCGTCATCCAGGCCGGGGAGTAGCCGAGACTCAAGTCCAGTGGGCCGTGTGTGTCCCCGCTAGCTCTTCTTGCAGGCCAGTCAGCCCGGCGGTCGTTCCGTTGGAGATTCCGCTGTGTTCACTGTGTCGGAACCAAGCAGGGCGAATCGCCCACGGCAACAACCAGATAGCGGAACTGCCGGTGGGAACCCTGAGAATTGAGATCGATTTCAGGAACAGGAAGTGGAGGGATTTCCGAGTAGTCCTTCCAGCCTAGTCTATATGAACCTGATAGATTTATTGGGTCTTGTCTATCACCAGTATTCGCCGAGCCAGATTCAGGATCGTTCCACGTTAGTTCACCAGATAGTTCTCTTCCTTCATGAATACGGAAATCGTAATGATTAGAACTTTGCCTCACTGAACCCTCTTTCCAATATGAGGGTTCATTTGTCAGTATGATTGCGAATCCACGCCCAGCCGACTCAATTCTCTCAACATCCTTAATGAAGTCGTAGCGACCATGATTTTGCGCTGCTTGTTCTTTGAGGTAGAACGCCTTACCGTTATCAACAGCCCATAACCGCTTAGTCTTGTACTTTAGTTCAACCGCCACTTTAAGACTGGGAATCCAGATGTCCAAGTACACCCCTTCCTGATGGGGGTACTCCAGTCGAATCTGGGTATCCTGCATCATCTCATGAATTTGCCATGCTAGTGCGTGCTGGAAATCAGCCTCTGAGTAGAAGAATGGGCGAGTCTTGGCTAGTTCTGCCATTACTACATGAATGTTAAGCACTGGGAATCTCCGCTGGGGTCTGCATGTGAGCGATTGCACTTGGAGTCATCCTGCCACCACCAACCTGAGCCTCAAGGTTAATGTTCTTGATTTTATCAAGTCAGTTTGGCTAGAGCCAACCCGCAAGGGATAACACCTCTCGCGCCACGTCACCGACCGAGCGGCCTGTACCATTATCGACCACGAAGTCCTCAATACTCGCTCGTTCCAGAATGTCTACGAGTTCCGTGGCGCGCGCAAGCGCCTGGCCTTGGAACATACCCGGCTCACGTATGCGCAGGCGTTCGTGCATCAGTGAGAGAGGAGCGGTCAGCCGACACACGATCGGCTGGGCGCCCGGCACGGCTGCCCTGTATTGGTCGAGTTCCGCGCGGTCCTCCACCACCCTGGCAACGACCAGTCGCTCGGCCCCGAGAGTGGCATAATTCGGCCAGACGGCGGCGAGGTTGGCGAACGCCAGGCTCTGGCCGTGTGGGTCTCGTTGCGGATGCACGACGGCCAGACAGTCGAGATCGATAGCCGCGTGGGGGATGCCCGCCTCCGTTAGCAGGTCAGAGATCTCGTAGAGTACCGTTGTCTTTCCCGTTCCCATGGAACCGGAGATGATGAGGAGCGGCACCGGCGGAGGCTCTGTGTCGATTCGAAGGTCTCGCGAGGCTAGTTCCTCAGGAAGCCGACCTTTTCGTACTCGCCCTTGACGATTGGCCTGGGATCGACCTCCAGCCAGTCTTCCAGAAGCTCGGTGTAGATGCTGCGGAAGTCTAGGTTGAAGGCAAGGTCGCCTTCGACCAGGTCTTTCGCCTGAAGGGACGGGTAGTAGCTGTAGTGGCCGCCCTGCACGCCGTCGCCGATGACGAACGCTACCCCGCCGGAGCCGTGGTCGGTGCCGTCGCCGTTGTCGTTGACGCGACGTCCGAACTCTGAGAAGACGAATATGAGCACGTCCTCGCTCCGGTCATGCTCACTCATGTCGGCGTAGAAGTCGTAGATTCCGCCCGAGACGTCGTCGAGCAGTCCGGCCTGCAGGTTGATCCCGTTGGTGTGGGCGTCGAAGCTGCCGTGCTGGGCGTAGCAGACGCGAGTTCCTATGTCGGCCTGCAGCACCTGCGCCGCGCTCTTCATCGACTTGGCGAAGGAGTTGGATGCGTACTCGACGGTCGAGGAGTACTTCGGCACGACGCTGTTGATGATGTCCGCTCCGCGCAGGGCGTCCAGCCCAGTCTGAGTAAGGTAGTCCATGACGGGGCCGCTTCCGATGGCCTGGGCGTACATGTTCTTGAATACGTCGAGGATCTTCTCGCGTCGGGCGTCGTCCTGCACGTGGGTCATGAGTCCGTAGGAGTCCAGGCTGCCGACGCAGGCGACGGGCACGCCGGGAGCGGCCATCGCCTTCGACAGTCCCGCGCCGAAGTTTACGCCCATCACGGGGCTCTCGCCCTTGGGGTCCATCTGCTTCAGCGCGAGGCCAAGCCACCCTTCGAGGGAGACGGTCGTAGGCTCGGCGGTGTGCCAGATGTCCATCGAGCGGAAGTGAGACCTGTTGGGCGCCGGGTAACCCGTGCCGTGTATGATCGCGACCTTGCCCTCGTCGTACAGATCCTTTATCGGCTGCATGGACGGGTTCAGGCCGTAGTCGTCGTCCAGGGGGATCGCCCTGTCCTGCGGGATGTTGACCAGCGGTCGGTTGTCGTAGTAGAGCGGGTTGTTGTACGGGACGACGCAGTTCAGATAGTCGTTTCCGCCCGATAGCTGGGCGACGACGATCTTGCGGTTCTTGCTGTCACTCACGATGTTTCCTCCAAGTGTCCTCGCTGACAGGGGTGAGCAATAAGCTTAATCACCCTCACCCCAGCCCTCTCCCTTCAAGGGAGAGGGGGTATATTGACTGACATTCATAGTTGTTCTGCGTATTTGCCATCCTTGTCAACAACGCCCTGGGCAGTCGGGGCAGTTTCCGGTAAGCCTATGCGAGTTCGTATATCTGGAATCGGTGCCTACACGTTTCCAACACGTAGCATCGGCCCTCGTCGTCGATGGCGACCGCGACCGGGTCCCAGAAGTACGGCTCGATGCGAGCCGACTCTTCGTTGATGTCGTCGGTGTCCACCTCGAAGACGGGCACGAACGTTGAGCGCGCCCGCTCTTCGTCCTTCTGAGCGGTCATGTACTCTTGCGCCCAGACGCTGAGGCGAGCCTCGCCCCGCGCCTTCGCGATGAAGTTGCCTTCCGGGTCCAGAACCTGAAGCCGCTGGTTTCCCCAGTCGGCGACCCACATTTTGCCTTCCGAGTCCACCGCGACGTCCGAGGGCCGGTAGAATTGGCCGTCGCCCCTGCCGGAAGTCCCGTATTTGGCGATGAACTCGCCGTCGGGGGTGAACTTCTGGATGCGGTCGTTTCGCCAGTCGGCGATGTACACGTTGGCGTCACGGTCTTGGGTGATGCCCCAGGGAAGGTTGAACTGTCCGTCGCCTTCGCCGAACGACCCCCATTGCGAGATGTACCCGCCGTCCTTGGCAAGCCGTTGGATTCTATGGTTCCTGTGATCGACGAGAAGCATGTTGTCGTCGCGATCGAAGACCATGCCGGTCGGGCCGTCGAACTCGCCGTCTCCGCCGCCCTGCGTACCCCAGGTGGTTGTCAGGTCGCCCTCCCGATCATAAACGGTGATCCTCTGAAGAAAGTCGTCCGCCAGATAGAGGTTGTCTTCGCCGTCCAGCGCGAGGGCGGTGGGGCCGATCATCTCGCCGGGCGCATTGCCGTAGCGACCGATCTGGCCATAGTATTCGTGATTCCGGGAAACCATCTGGATTCCCACGATCACGGTCAGACTAGCGTTGCTGCGACTTGAGACGAATACGCGCCCATCGCCCCTGATGACCATCGAGGTGGGTAGGTGGAAGCCCCGGCCTCCGTTGTCCGCGGCGAAGCCGACGTTGTCGATGTATCTGAGGCTGAGCTTTGTTTTGGCTGTGGTGGTCATGCCAACTCGTCTCCCAATCGTCTGCCTGGGATGCTAAAACATCTGGTATTCCTGGGTGGACACGATTAGCTGGATGAGGTTCACGACCGCATCCTCGGTGTCCGCCGTCCTCTCCTCGTCGGAGAAGCTCAGACGCCCATACGTACTGGCGAAGTCCGTTAGGTTCGCCCTGGTACTGTCCAGGACCTCCATCGGGCCGAGCGCGTCGAGGCAGGCGTCGATCAGACTTTCCGGGGAGAGATCGCCGTCACCGGCGGCGCGGCCAATGCGGTCGATAAGGTCCCTCACGCCGGGCCTCGTCGTATCTCCCAAGACACTGCTGACGAAGTTGATTCGCCCGACGTATGTCCCGGTGTTGATCCATTCGCTGCCGCCCTGCCAGCCCTCGACACTTGGCGGGCCCATGAGCGCCTGTCCCATGTTGGAGCTTGCGCCCATCGCTGCGTAGGTGTCGTAGCAGGGCAGTTCCATCTTGCCGGCCAGTCTCAGCGTACCAACCACCATTTCAGCGGGGCTCTTGGTCCTGGAGTAGCGGAATGCCTCCTCCTTGAAGAAGTCGGACGTGAACAGGGTCTTGAGCATGTGCTTGACGCTGTGGCCCGATTCGAAGTAGGCGTCGGTCATGGCGTCGATGGCTTCGGGATTCGTCGGCGGCTTGTGCGGCCACTGGGGCACCGGCGGCTCATCGGCCACGAAGTAGTGGTAGAGGTGACGGGCTATGTATCGGGGCGTGGCTTCCTGACGGCAGATGATCTCCACGACGTCTTCGCCGTTGAAGTCGCCGGTCTCGCCAAGAACGGTCTTTTGGCCGTGGTCGTGATCGTCGTCGTCGTATTCGAACTGCCAAGAAATGTAGCCCTGTGGACGCGCCGTGTTGTTGCGCATCCTGATGGACATGTAGTCGGGATTCACCACCCGCCAACCGGTGAACGCCCGGGCGCACTCCTTGATGTCCTCTTCGGTGTAGTTTCCGACACCCATGGAGAACAGTTCGAGCAACTCCCGCCCGTAGTTCTCGTTTATCGAGCCGTTGTGATTGTCCTGGTTGTCCAGCCACATGATCATGGCAGGGTCGCGAGAGAGCAGAACGAGCAGATTGTCGAGATTGCCCATCCCGTGCTCACGGAACATGTCCACCTGGCTGGTCACCACCCTGGCCTGAATGAGCTTGTACGCCCCTGTGGCGAACACTCGATGCCAGAAGAGGCACATCTTCTCACGCAGGGGGTAGTCGGTCATCGCCATGCGGTACACCCAGTTCGCCTGCGCGCCGCCGCCATGCAGGTTCGATTGATCGACGTGATACCGGCGAATCAGGTCATAAGGGACGAAGTCGTCCCCGGCGGGGTTCAGCAGTTCGTCCAGAACGGCGTCGTAGCCTTTTTCCATCGCGCGGTCGAGCTCGTCCGGCGTGGCCCCAAATCCGGCTCGCCTGAGAAGATGTGCCACGAGCTTTACGTCTTGCTTGCTCTCGACGGCAACCATAGTGTCTCTCCCTAACATCCAAGAGTTTTCTAGACGTGAGAATTATAAGTCACTCGGCACGATTGTCAAGAATGTGGGCCGGCGCGGAAGCTGTGTCAGATTGGTAGGCGTCGAATCTAACGCAATGGCGCAAGGACACAAAGGGGTAAGGTTTAGGGTTTAGGGGGTAAGGTTTAGGGATTGGTGGTTAGACCCAGATTTTGATTGGGATTCGTTGGATCATAAGCTCTGTGATGGCGTGGACCAGGGCGTCGACGCGGTCGGGGGATTGGGAGGGGCCGAGGTCGGGGGTCCAGGTACACATCTGGTCTTCGAGGTCGGGGAATCGTCCGACGTGGTGGACGCGGCCTTGTTCGTATAGGGCTGCTACGGGTTCGGCGCGGACGCGCTTGCCGTCGGTGGCTTTGATGCCCTTGTAGGGGAGTTTTCGGGGTATGGCGGCGTGTAGGGTGGACTGGACGAGGTTTCCGCCCGCGTTGTCTTCGGCGATGATGCGGGCGGCTTTGAATTTGTCGAATAGGTGGGCGGCGCGCAGCGCCCAGCCGTTGGGGGTGAGTTTTCCGGACTCGTCGGCCAGGACGTAGGCGTGCTTGCGGTTCATGTCGGCTCCGACGACGACGATGCCGGTCTCGGAACTGCCGGGTTTTGTGGACATGGCGGGGTCTATGGCGACGACGATTCGGGCTATGGGCGGGTAGTTCGGGAGTCGGGCGTCTTCGATCCAGGCGCGTTTCCAGAGGGCGTTTTCGTCTTGGTCGATGAGTTCGGCGTAGATTTCCTGTCGTCCGATGCTTGTTCCGTCGTACTGTTCGACGATGGCGTCGAAGAACTCAGGGGCGAGGTTGTCTTTGTTGTCGAAGGTCGTGCCTCGGGTGACGTACACGCCGGGGCCGTTGGATAGGGTCCTGACGAGTTCGATGGACTTTGGGGTCGTGGTGACGACGCATTTTGGGGGCTGTCCGAGCCGGAGCGCAAAGTTGAGGTTGTCCCAGGTCTGGGAAGGGTATTCCCATGAGGCGAGTTCGTCGCACCAAGCGGCGTCGAACTGGGGGCCTCTTAGTTGGTCGGGTTCGTGGCTTGAGAAGATGAGAGCGCGGGCGCCGTTGGGCCAGGTGAGTTTTCTCTTGGATGGTTCATAGATGGGCGTGTGCCAGGGCGGTGAGGTATTTAGGATGCCGGACTCGCCCTCGATCATGATGGACTGGGCTTCGGCGAGTGAGCGCGCGATGAGGGCGACTCGTCGGGCGCGTCCGTTCTCTGTCTGGGCGCGGACCCACTCGGCGCCCGTGCGTGTCTTTCCGAAGCCACGTCCGGCGAGTATCAGCCATGTATTCCAGTCGCCGGGCGGCGGGAGTTGGTCCGGCCGGGCGTGGAGTTCCCATGCGTGTTTGAGCCTGAGTCGGTCATACTTGTCGAGCATCTTTAGATAGGCGTCGATGACTGCCGCGCGCTGGGCGCGTGGGAGTGGTCTCAGCCGGTCGATGATGCGCGATATAAGGTTTTCGGAGGTCGTCATGTTCATGGTTCCGGCGGTTTGTCGTCCTCGGAGTGAGAGGGGTAGATTTGGGCGAGTTTCTTTCGCCTTCTTTCTTCGATGGCGGGCCATGCCTTCTGTCGTTCGAGCTGCATCTTGATGTCTGCCTCGAACTTTTCGGACGCTTCGTCCAGGTAGGGGGTCGGATCGAAGCCTTCGGGTATCTCAGGCACGTTTATAGGCGGGCCGGGATTGTCATAGTCAGGGGTGAGTATGCCCTCGTCCTCCATTTGCTGGAGCTTGGCGTCGATTTCGGCCAGGTCGTCGGGGTCGATTTGTCTGACGGGGCGGACGTAGGGTTTCTTCTCGGCGGTCCTCGTTTCGAGGGCGGTTCCGAGGAGACGGTCGAGCAGTATTCGGGCTGCTCTCGCGCGGTGGTAGGGCGTGACGCTTTGGTCGTCTTTGGCGCGAGCTATCTCTTCGAGAGTGTCGCAGAGGGTCTGGCCGTCGTTAGTGATGGTCAGGATGTGTTGTTGGATAGTCTTTAGTAGTGAGTTGTTAGTTTTTAGTGGTGAGTCGGCCTTGGGGGCCGGGCCTAGGGTTTCGTTCAGGGCGTGTTTGATTTGGGTTACGGGCCTGGGGTTGGCGGCGGGCACCGAGGGCGATTCGCGAATCGCCCCTACGTCGTTGGCGTCGTTGGCGTCGGATTTGGGGGTTGGGGCCGGATTGGGGTCGATTTGCTTGGGGCATTTGCCGAGTCCGCGGTCCAAGAGGATGTTGGCGGCCGTGATGCGGTCGTTGGGGGTGGCCCTCTTGTCTTTGCCCTGCGCGATGTCGTGCAGGATGTCTATAAGGTCGAGGGCGTCGTTGGTCCTCTCGCGCACCATGTTGGCGAAGTGGAGGGCCGGGTTTGATGTTGTCTGTTGGGTTGCTGTGGTCATTGGAGTTTTTAGTTTTTGGTTTTGAGTTTTTAGTGGTTGGTGGTACTAGAGCGCTACCGTACAGTAGTTCAGTATAGGGGAGTGTGAGAACGGATGTCAAGGGGTCGGAAGGGGGATTTTGGGATTGGGGTATTATCCACGAAGGACACGAAGGGGCACTAAGGGTTGTCTGAACTGTGAGTTTGGGGGTTGGGGGATGTTCAGGGATTTTAGATTTCTCGCTGCGCTCGAAATGACAGTAGGGGCGGTCGGGATGTTGTCAGAAGCAGGATTGGCAGGATGGGTTGGTTTGGGGGTTGGGGGATGTTCGGGGAATGGGACCGCCTCCTATGCCGGCGCCCCAACTTAGCCTGCTGTTGTCTCCGAACGATACTTCATATAAGATGCGGGTATAGCGGACAGTGGCAAATCAGCCAGCCGCTGCCCAGTCTGCCACATTGAGGGAGGCCAATATGGACGAAGAGCGTGACCTGTACATGATGATGCTGCGTCGGATGATGCTGATTCGCGAGTTCGAGGAGAACGTGAAGACGATGTCACGGGGAGGCGAACTCGTGGGCATGGCCCACTGTTACATCGGCGAGGAGGCCGTCGCAGTCGGCGCGTGCGCCGCGCTGCGCGACGATGACTACATCACCGGGAACCACCGCTCGCACGGCCACCCGATCTCCAAGGGCGGCGACGTGAGGCGCGCCATGGCCGAGCTTCTGGGCAAGGCCACCGGATACTGCAAGGGCAAGGGCGGCTCTATGCACCTCGCCGACTTCGACATCGGCATCCTGGGAGAGTCGGGCATCGTCGGCTCCGCGCTGCCCGTGGCCGTCGGCGCGGCTATGGGCAGCAAGATGCAGGGCAACGACAGGGTGGTCGTCGCATTCTTCGGAGACGGCGCCAGCAACCAAGGGGCCTGTCACGAAGCGATGAACCTGGCCGCGATCTGGAAACTGCCTGTCATCTTCCTCTGTGAAAACAACCAGTACGCGGTGACGACCAGCTTCAAAGACTCCGTCGCTGTGGAGAACATCTCCGACCGCGCCGCCGCATACGACATGCCCGGCGTGCTCGTGGACGGCCAGGACGTGCTCGCCATGTACGAGGCGACGGTTCAGGCGGTGGAGAGAGGCCGCGCCGGACTGGGGCCGACGCTGATGGAGGCGCGGACATATCGTTTCGAGGACCACTCCGAGGGACTTGCCCGCATCATTCGCGAGCCTTACCGCTCCGATGAGGAGGTGGACCGCTGGCGTCTGCGCGATCCCATCGTGCTCCACTCCCGGTGGCTCGTCGAGCAGGCCATCGCCAGCGAGGACGAGATCGAAGGCGTGCGCCAAGAAGTAGAAGAGACCATCGCCGAAGCCCTACAATTCGCCCGCGAAAGCCCATACCCCGAAGTAGAGGACCTTATGACAGACATGTACGCCGACCCTCTGCCCGTGTAGAGCCTGCCCTGAGCTTGTCGAAGGGGTGAGGGTTAAATCCTTCACAGTAGGAGAAACCAACAATGCCAGAGATAACTTACGCCGACGCCCTGAACATCGCCATCAAAGAGGAGATGCGCCGCGATGAGAGCGTCTTCATCATGGGAGAGAGCATCCGCGGCGGCATCTACGGCGTGACCGGTGGCCTCTCACAGGAGTTCGGCGACCGTGTCGTAGATACTCCACTGTCGGAAAACGGATTCATGGGCGCCGCCGTCGGCGCCGCCGCCGTGGGCATGAGGCCAATCGTCCAGTCGCTGGCCAGCTTCATGTGGGTGGCCATGGACCAGATGGTCAGCCAGGCCGCCAAGATGCGCTTCATGTTCGGCGGCCAGGTAAACCTGCCCATCGTGTACAGGTGGGGCATGATCTACGGCGCAAACAGCGCGGCCCACCACACCGACAGGCCCTACCCGATGATCATGAACATGCCCGGCCTCAAGATCGTCATCCCCTCGACTCCGGCTGACGCCAAGGGACTGCTGAAGACCTCAATCCGCGATAACGATCCGGTCATGTTTTTCGAGGACAACAGCCTCACAGGCATCAGGGGCGAGGTCGAAGAAGGCGATTATACCGTGCCGCTCGGAGTCGCCGACGTGAAGAACGAGGGCACGGACGTCACCGTCGTCGCGCTTTCCGGCATGGTGCTCCGCGCCATGGCCGTCGCCGAGGCGCTGGACGAGGAGGACATCTCGGTCGAGGTGATAGACCCTAGGACCCTGGTGCCCCTCGACACCAAGACGATACTCGACTCGGTGGAGAAGACCGGCCGCCTCGTCATCGTGGACCCGGCCCACAAGAGTTGCAGCGTCGCCTCCGAAATCTCGGCCATCGTCGCTCAGGAGGGTTTCTGGAGCCTCCAGAGTCCGATCCAGAGGGTCGCCAGTATGGACTGCCACTTCCCGTTCAGCCCGGCGCTGGAGTCCGAGGTGTTCCCCAACGAGGATAAGATTACGGACGCGATCTACGCCACACTGGAGTAGTCTCAAAGACCCGGACGAACCGAGGAACCGATATGGCCACCAACGTATTGCTCCCGCAGTGGGGCATGAATATGGAAGACGGGACGCTGACCAAGTGGCTCGTCAGCGAGGGCGACGAGGTCTCCCAGGGACAGCCTCTGGTCGAGGTTGAGACCGCCAAGATAAACTCCGAGCTCGAATCTCCAGCCGCCGGCATCGTCGCCCACATCATGGCCGTCGAAGGATCGCTGGCGAAGGTCGGAGACATCATAGCGGTCATCGGAGCGCCGGGAGAAAACCCGCCCCGTCCCGACCCTGCCGCGTCTTCGCCCAAGCCCGCCGCGCGCAGGCGACAACGCAGGCCGGGCGCAAGGGCCGCCGCCGGAGCCGCTCCGCAGGTCACGCCCGTCGCTAGGCGTCTGGCCCGTGACAACAATGTCTCTCTCGAAGACGTAACCGGGACAGGGCCGCGAGGCCGCATTACCGAGCAGGACGTCCGAGACGCCATCGAGACGCAACAGAGGCCCAAAGTCCAGATAGTCCCGCGCGCTAGGATGCTCGCCCGTCAGGAGGGAATCGACCTTGATGACGTGTCGGGCTCGGGCCCGTCCGGCAGGATCACGGTCGCGGACGTGGAGCGCGCCATCGCCGAGCGGGACGCCACCGCCGCGCAAGCCGACGCCGTGAGCGAGGTGGTCCCATTGACCGGCCTCCGCAAGACGATCGCGGACCGTATGTCCATGAGCGTCAGCACCATGGCGCAGGTGACGCTCACCACCGAGGTTGACGTTACCGACTTGCAGAGTCTCCGCGAGTCGCTGGTATCCGAGTGGAGACCGCACCGACTGCGTCCCCTGGACTTGGACATCATCATCGCGGCGGTGGCCGACGCGCTAAAGGCCCACCCCAGAATGAACGCCCACCTGGTCGATGGAGAAGTGCGCCTGCTCAAAGACGTACACATCGGCGTCGCCGTGGCAGTTCCCGACGGCCTCGTCGTTCCCGTCCTCAGAGGCGCGGACTCTCTCGACATGCTCGGCGTGGCCCAGGGTATGCGCGCCCTCGCAGACAAGACGCGAAAGGGCCAGCTCAGCGTCGACGACATGACAGGCGCCGGATTCACCGTGACCGCGCTGTCCAACTACGAAATCGACGCCTTCACGCCGATCATCGACCCTCCGCAGGTCGCGATACTGGGACTTGGACGCATACGGCAGAAGCCAGTCGTCCGAGAGGGCGAAATCGTCGCTCGTTCGATGATGCACCTCAGCGTGACATTCGACCACCGCGCGCTAGACGGAGTTCCGGTCGCCGAGTTCATGCGGACGCTCGGCGCAAGGCTGGAGTCGCCCGAATCCCTGGCCGCCACACCCGACGAAGGCTGACCGCAAACGCAACAAGGGACACGCCGATGGCGTGTCCCTTTTATGTCACTGCCAGTGAGGTGAACTAGACGTTGGTCGCCACGGGCCGGGTGTCTATCGCGTGACGGACCTCTGGATTGACTATCGACATCGGGAGAGTCCCGTTTAGCAATCGAGAAGTCTCCTGACCCACCTGGACGTTGGACCTGATGCCCGACATGTCGGACGTGCCCGCCGAGTGTGGAGTTACCATGACGTTGTCCATCTTCAGCAGCGGGTTCTCGGGGTACGTCGGCTCATCCTCGAACACATCGAGCCCCGCGCCCGCGATCTCCCCGTTCTGGAGCGCAGAGATCAGCGCCGCCTCATCCACCACGGGGCCACGGCAGGTGTTGATCAAATAGGCCGTCGGCTTCATCGCCTTGAAGAAGTCGTCGCTCAGGAGGCCCTTGGTCTCGTTGTTGAGCGGAGCGTGGACCGAGACGAAGTCGGACTCCGCCGCAAGCTCTTCAAGGCTTTCGACCAGCCGAATTCGGTACTCCATCGCTATCCAAGGCGGGCAGTAGGGATCGTACGCGATTACGTCTATCCCAAACGCCTGCGCCTTGCGGGCCGTCGCGCGGGCTATGTTCCCAAATGCAACCAGACCCAGCGTCTGTTCATAAATCGGCACCATCGGCAGCACGACCGAGCGGCTCTCCTCCCACTTGCCCGCCTTCACCAGGCCGTCGAGGTGGGTGAGCTTCTTCGCGCAGGCCAGCACGAACATTATGGCGTGGTTGGAGACCTCCTCAGTGCAGAAGCCCGCCGAGTTGACCAACATGATCCCTTGGTCGGTCGCCGCCTCGTGGTCGATGTGATTGAATCCATGGCTGCCGACCAGGATGGCCTGCACGCCCTCTGTCTCCTCTATCACCTCGCGGGGCAGCGGCACGCCGGCGTCTATCACGATGTCCGCGCCCGCCATGGCCTCGATGGTCTCGCCGGCGCTGGCGCACGCGAACTTTTCGAGCTCGTAATCCAGTCCCTGGATCTGCTCCTCGATAAGCTCCGTGTTGGATTCTCCGCTTCTCGATATAACCGAAATCTTCAGCGTCATTCCATTTTCCTCCTGTGGTCTGCCCGGCGAATTTCAATGGCCGGGGTGTATCGCCCCATATTATACGCCCTCAGGCCCGAGATTGTGTACACGATGTGGACTATCCTAAACCGCTACTTTAGAATATCATGATAAATTAAACCGCCACTTTAGATTTTCATGATATGATAAGGCACATGTTTACTCGACTGCTAGATCTGCCGCCGCCCGGAACCGAGACGTTCTTCCTCTGGGGTCCGCGCCAGGTGGGAAAGAGCACGCTGCTCAGGCAGCGGTACCCGGACGCGCGCTGGATCGACCTGCTCAAGAGCGACGAGCTCCGACGCTACGCCACGCGCCCCGAACTGCTCAGGCAGGAGATCGAATCTGAAGGAGCCGACACCGCTCGGCAGATCGTGATCGACGAGGTCCAGAAAGCCCCGGCGCTCCTAGATGAAGTCCACTGGCTCATGGAGAACAGAGGACTCCACTTCGCGCTGTGCGGGTCGAGCGCGAGAAAGGTGCGGCGCGGTGGGGCGAACCTTCTCGGGGGACGCGCGCTCAGGTACGAGCTCAGCGGCCTGACCGCAGGCGAGCTTGGGAGCGACTTCGACCTCGACAGGATGCTCAACCACGGCTACCTTCCGAGGATGTACGAGTCCGCTCGTCCCAGGCGGCTGCTGGACGCCTACGTCGCGGACTACCTCAGAGAGGAGATCGCGGCCGAGGGGCTGGTGCGCAACCTGCCGGCCTTCTCGGACTTCCTGGACGCCGCCGCGCTTAGCGACGGCGAGATGGTCAACTTCGCGAACATAGCGCGGGAGTGCGGCGTGTCGAATCCCACTGCCAAGGGATACTTCGGAATCTTGGAGGATACGCTGCTGGGGAAGTGGCTGCCCGCCTACCGCAAACGGCGCAAGCGCAGGGTGATCAGTACGCCGAAGTTCTACTTTGCCGACGTGGGAGTCGTGAACAGGCTTGCCCGCCGGGGCGAGTTGACTCCCGGCTCGGAGCTTTACGGCAAGGCGTTCGAGAACTGGGTGTTTCACGAGCTGTCGGCATACGTCAGCTACATGGACGTGGACGCCAAGCTATCATACTGGCGTCTTCCGAGCGGTATCGAGGTGGACTTCCTGCTTGGTGACATCGACCTCGCCATCGAAGCCAAATCGAGCGCCAGGATTACCCTCACCCACCTCAAGGGCCTGCGCACCTTGCGGGACGAGCATCCCAACGTCCGGCGCCGCTTCGTCGTCTGCCTCGAGCCCCGCGCCCGCCGCACAGAGGACGGCATCGACATAATCCCGGCGACGAAGTTCGCAAGAAGGCTGTGGTCGGGGGAGGTGATGTGAGCGACGACGCTCACATGAAAGCGGTTCAACAGGAACGCCACGACGACCATCTCGAATACACCATTTACGTCATCAAATGATGTATGATATGATGCATCAACCGTACTCGACGGAGGGCTGACGTGAGAACCACCGTGAACATAGACGACGATTTGTTTGAGGACGCTAAGTGGCTGACCGGCATCGAGGGCAAGAGCGCGTTAGTACGGGCGGCCTTTCGGTCCTTGGTCGAACGCGAGAGCGCCCGCAGACTGGCGAAGCTGGGCGGAACTCAGCCGCAGTTGAAACCCGTGCCGCGCCGACGGAGCGAGCCGGCATGATTTTGGCAGACTCCTCGGTTTGGATCAACCACCTGATAGTTGATGACCCGCATCTGGTGTCGCTACTAGACGAGGACCAGATACTCATTCACCCAATGGTAATCGGCGAATTGGCTTGCGGCAATATCCGCAATCGCGCCGGCGTAATGAGAATGCTCAGAAGACTGCCGGGCATATCCACCGCTACCCATGACGAGGTGATGTTCTTCATCGAGAGACATCGTTTCATGGGTCGAGGGATTGGCTTCATCGACGCTCATCTGCTGGCGGCTGCGGTGATGTCGGCGCCAACACAGCTATGGACGAAGGACCGACGGCTCATGGCTCTGGCTAACGAGCTTGGCGTTGCCTACGGTCAGTCGTAGCGCCGCCAGCCCTTCCGGCATCGACATAATCCCGGCCACGACGTTCGCAAGGAGGTTGTGGTTCGGAGGGCTAGCAAAGGGTGGGCGATTGTAAGAGCGCTTAGGAGGGTAGATAGTGGCTGACAGATTCTTGCCCTGCGTACCTGGACCGAAGGTCGAAAGAATGCTCAACGCCGCGCCGGGTAATGAGATAGCAAGTGGCAACTTCGACAGTCCGGAGTCCTCCGCAGCACTCGCAGCCAACACCTTCGGGTTTTTCATCAAACGGGAAGGAGAGTTGCCTCCTCTTCCCGGATGCGGCGACCAGGATTGGCCGGCAAGCTCGCTAGCACTTGAAAAGACGGTCCGTTTTCCGTGGAAGGGCGGGCGACACCCTGTTCTGGATGTTCTAGTCACCACTCCATCGGCGATCATCGGCATTGAGTCCAAACGGTTTGAACCACTTCGCGCCAAGTCCGACGCTGACTTTTCAGACGCATATTGGCGGCAGGTCTGGGGAGACCGGATGAAGGGCTACGAGAGCATCAGAGACAGACTTCATGACGACAAGGGCCTATACTTAGCCCTCAATGCCGCCCAGCTTGTAAAACATGCCTTCGGGCTACGGACACAGGTCCATAGAGGCGGTTACAAGGGCCTGACTCCCATCCTCTTCTACCTCTATGCTGAACCTGAGTATTGGCCGAAGAACGGTGTTCCCGTGTGTGAGGAAGCTAAAGCCAGACATAGGAATGAGATCGAGAGGTTCTCAATTGACGTCGCAGGTGATGAGGTAAGATTCGTTGGGTGTACGTATCGTAGCCTACTCGCTAGCTGGAAACGAGTTGACAGTCCAAAGATCCAGGCGCACGCGGAAGCCGTTATGCAGCGTTTCTCGCCATGAATGCACACGGAGGCCCAGCGTGAGAACCACCGTGAACATAGACGATGATCTTTTTGAGGACGCGAAGTGGCTGACCGGCATCGAGAGCAAGAGCGCCCTGGTACGGGCGGCATTCCAGTCCTTGGTCGAATGCGAGAGCGCCCGCAGACTTGCCAGGCTCGCTGGGACTCAGCCCCAACTGAAACCCGTGCCGCGCCGACGGAGTGAGCCTGCATGATTCTGGCCGACGCCTCGGTCTGGGTCGGTCGTCTGAGTGCCGCGCCGACATTCGCATACCGCCTCTGGTCTGGGGAACTGATATAAGCTTGCGCGGCCAGTGGGAAACTTCGAGTCCAGGGGGTTTAAAATATGCCTTGTTTACTGAATGGACTGAATTAGTTCCTGCCTATACTCGAGCAACACGGGATCGATATCCTCAGTCAACCAGTATCTCAGCCACTCGGATACGAACCAAAGGGCATCCTCGGTGAGAGCATTCTGGGTGGGACGAAGATGACTCTCCTCAATCGTTTGGACTCTATCGATTCGGGCGAATCCCTCACGAAGTCCAAGTTGCTCCGGCATGTAAACCCACCAGGGATATTCCTGCGCGCGTACCCTCTCCCGAAACTCATTCGAATCATCCGGGTGGAAGCTATACATCGGAAGGCACACTCGGCCACGCTCTGCCAACCTGCCACCACCCAACCCCCAAAACTCGTTTCTCTGCGATGCTACAATCACAGGGCGCAGTTTAGACTTGGCAATTAGCAACTCTTCGTTGCTCTCCAAGCGTAGCTCGTGTACAGGTGTGTGATTGAACAGCGTAGGCTCGTTCGGTTCAGACCGCCGGATAGAATACAGATTTAGACTTTCATCTCGGGGGTCGTACGACTCTAGCCAGACAGTCTGAATCTGAGATGAAAGATACGCAACCGGCGCCAAGCATATCTGTCCCCGTTCAAGACGCCTCGACTCCGCTACAGTAACGCGGCGGTAGAAGTCTTCAACGAGATCAACCACTGGCTTCGTGGTCTCCTAGACCTCGGAAGTGTTCCTTTTCGTCTTCAGACATCTCTAGCCTACCCAGAGGAGTCGCATATCCATCTTCCGCCACTATGCGCGCAAGCCCTTTACGGTAAACGCCGTCGAACCGTGGAGCAGGATGCAACGGCTGCCGAACACGCCTAGCCTTAGACTCCTGAAAGCGTGTCCTGTACTTACTCAATTTGTCCAGAGACAATTGGGGGCCTCGATTAGCGGTTGACTGACGACGCCTCCGCTCGACCGTAGAGAAGTCAAGAATATCACCCCGCACAGCGTGTTTCATAGGCTCCGTGTAGAAGTACACGTGGTCGAGGAGCGCGTTAAGTTCAGTCTCTCCCCAATCCCGGATGACTCTGTTCACAAGCCGCAACTCCGAGAGGGAGCGTACATATTTGCCCAAACTTGGCTTCAGGCTTCGTTCAGGTCGAAATGCGATGCCCTTGTGTCCTCTTTGAGTCTTGAACGATTCCTGAGGTATGTCAAAACTAAGTTCGTTCAGCGCATTGTCAATCTCGAACGCATACGGGCCGTAGTGATAAAAGCGCCATTCCAACCCGGATATCGTCTCTTGCCGCCGTCGGTAATTCTCCACGTCCATGAGGTACAGCAACTTGACCAGCTTGGTCTTGCCGAAACCCACATCCATATCGGTGAGTTCGGCGACCGTGTGAGCGATGAGATGGCGCAGGAGGTTGTTGCTCATTCGAGACCCCCTCACATCGCCGGCACACTGCCGACCGAATGGGGCAGCGTGGTACTCCCCATGAGGTATTCGTCTATGCCGCGCGCGGCCTCTCGGCCTTCGGCGAGCGCCCATACTACCAGCGACTGGCCACGCGCCATGTCGCCCGCGGCGAAGATGCCGGGGACGGAGGTCATCTTGTTCGGAGATGTCGAGACGTTGCCGCGACCGTCCAGGCCCACGCCTAGCTGCTCCAGCATCCCTTCTCTTTCGGGATGCACGAACCCCAGGGCGAGCAGCACGAGGTCCACGTCTAGGTCGAACTCGGAGCCTGGAATCTCGATCATGGCGGGGCGTCCGGTGGCGTCCGGCGGCCCCCACTCCAGGCGTACCGCGTGCATCTTTTGGATCACGCCGTTGTGGCCTGAGAAGCTCTTGGTGAGGATGTTGTAATCGCGGACGGCACCCTCCTCGTGCGAAGACGACGTCCGCAGGATGAGAGGCCACTGCGGCCAGGGGTTGTTGTCTCCTCGGACGATTGGCGGCTCAGGCAGAAGCTCGAACTGGTACACCACCTCCGCGCCCTGACGGTGGGCGGTGCCCACACAGTCTGAACCGGTGTCTCCGCCGCCGAGCACGAGTACGCGCTTGCCCTCGGCGACGATTCGCTGCGGGCCGCCGAATGTCTGTCCCTCGTTTACGCGGTTCTGCTGGGTGAGATAGTCCATCGCGAGATGGACGCCGTTCAACTCCCTGCCCGGTATGGGCAGGTCGCGCGCTATCGTGGAGCCTCCGGTGAGACATATAGCGTCGAACTCAGACCTCAGCCGGTCAACCTCTATGTCCCTACCGACGTAGGCGCTGGTGCGGAACGTGACCCCCTCAGCCTCCATCTGATCGACCCGGCGCTGTACCACGCTCTTTTCGAGCTTGAACTCCGGTATGCCGAGCCGGAGAAGTCCGCCGACGTACTCGTTGCGCTCGAACACCGTGACGCTGTGGCCCGCGCGGTTTAGCTGCATGGCCGCAGCGAGGCCGGCCGGGCCGGACCCCACAACCGCCACGCTCTTGCCGGTGCGGACCTCAGGCGGCTGGGGAACAATCCAGCCCTCTCTCCAACCCCTGTCGGCTATCGCCTTTTCGATGTACTCGATAGTAACGGGGTCGTTGTTGATGTTGAGGACGCACGACCCCTCGCACGGGGCCGGGCAGATCCTGCCGGTGAACTCGGGGAAGTTGTTGGTCGAGTGAAGCTCCTCTAGGGCCTCCCGCCACATGCCCCGGTACACCAGGTCGTTGAAGTCGGGGATGATGTTGCCAAGCGGACATCCGCCCATGCAGAACGGCACCGAACAGTTCATGCAGCGTCCGCCCTGCTTGCGAGCGTCATCCTCCGACCAGTCGCGGTAGAACTCCAGCCAATGGTGCGTGCGCTCGGCCGGGTCCTGTCGGTCCGGGGTCTGCCGCGCCCACTCTATGAATCCTGTCGGGTGTCCCATTATCGGCTTGGGCTTCCTCTAGTCGCCGGAGACTGCCGCTACGGCCCGCTCTCGCTCGGCGCGCTCGGCCAGCGCTCGCTTGTAATCTATGGGCATGACCTTCACGAACTTGGACAGCATCTCGTCCCAGTTATCCAGTACGCGCCGGGCGTTGGAGCTTCCGGTGTAGGCAAGGTGGTCTTCGATCATGCGGCGGACGGCGGCGATGTCTCCGTCTTCCACAATGTCCTCCAGGAGAACCATTTCAGTGTTGCAGAGGTCCCTGAACCGGCCATGCTCATCTAGGACGAACGCCTCGCCGCCGCTCATGCCCGCGGCGAAGTTGCGGCCCGTGGGTCCGAGCACGACGACGCGCCCGCGCGTCATGTACTCGCAGCCATGGTCCCCGACACCCTCGACGACCGCCTCAGCCCCTGAGTTGCGTACGCAGAACCTCTCGCCGGCCACTCCCCTGATGAATGCCTGGCCTCCGGTGGCCCCGTACAGAACGACGTTGCCGACCAGAATGTTCTCTTCCGGCGCGAAAACGGATTCAACGGGCGGCCTGATGGTCACTTTGCCGCCGGACAGTCCCTTGCAGAAGTAGTCGTTGGCATCGCCCTCTACGTGGAAGGTTACACCCTTGGCCAAGAACGCCGCGAAACTCTGTCCGACTGAGCCTTTGAACCGGACGGTGATCGTGTCGTCTGGCAGCGCGTCTTCGCCGTACCTCACCGCCACCTCGTAGCTCAAAGTGGTGCCCACGGTGCGGTTGGCGTTCGATATAGGCATCTCCAACTCGATAGGCGTTCGAAAGTCTATCGAGTCTTGGCACAACTCTATGAGTCGGTTGTCCAGCGCCCTGTCCAAGCCGTGATCCTGCGTCTCACAGCAGTACGTTGCTATGTCGTCCGGCGCCTCAGGCATCTTCAGCAGCTTGGAGAAGTCCAGCCCGCGCGCCTTCCAGTGCTCTATGGCTTTGCGGGTGTCGAGACGGTCCATGCGTCCGACCATCTCGTTGATGGCGCCGAAACCCATCTCGGCCATGACCTCCCGCAGCTCCTCGGCCACGAAGAAGAAGTAGTTTATAACGTGCTCGGGCTGTCCCACGAACCTCTTGCGAAGCTCGGGATCCTGGGTGGCGACCCCAACCGAGCAGGTGTTGAGGTGGCATTTTCTGAGCATGATGCACCCCAGGGTGATCAGCGGTGCTGTGGCCATGCCGAACTCCTCGGCGCCGAGAAGGCAGGCGATAGCGACGTCGCGTCCGGTCTTGATCTGGCCGTCGGTCTGAACCACGATGCGGCCGCGCAGGTCGTTTTCGACCAGCACCTGCTGCGTCTCGGCTACCCCGAGCTCCCAGGGCAGTCCGGCGTATTTGATCGACGCCTCCGGCGACGCGCCCGTGCCGCCGCTGTCTCCGCTTATCAGCACAACGTCGCCGTGCCCCTTGGACACGCCCGCCGCTATTGTGCCGACTCCGGCCTCGGCGACCAGCTTGACGTGGATGCGCGAGTTGGGGTTGGAGTTCTTCAGGTCGTGAATGAGTTGGCCCAGGTCCTCGATAGAGTAGATGTCGTGGTGGGGCGGCGGCGAGATAAGCTCCACGCCGGGCGTTGAGTTGCGCACCCAGCCTATGTACTCGTCCACCTTGTGACCGGGGAGTTGCCCGCCCTCGCCGGGCTTGGCCCCTTGCGCCATCTTGATCTGAAGGTCCTTGGCGTTGGCAAGGTAGTTGATCGTAACGCCGAAGCGACCCGAAGCCACCTGCTTGATCGCGCTGTTGCGATGGTCGCCGTTGGGGTCCGGGGTGTATCTATGCCAATCCTCGCCGCCCTCTCCCGTGTTGGAGCGGGCGTTGATGCGGTTCATCGCGATTGCCAGCGTCTCGTGAGCCTCGCGGCTTATCGATCCTAGCGAGATAGCCCCCGTCGCGAACCTCTTGACGATCTCAGAGGCAGGTTCCACCTCGTCCAAAGACAGCGGCTCGTCCGCCTTCTTGAACTCGAGTAGCCCGCGTATGGTACACATCCGCTGAGCGTATCCGTTGGCCCAGTCTGCGAACTCCCGGTAGGTATCCCAGTTATTGGATTTCGTGGCGTACTGGAGCTTAGCTATCGTGGTGGGATTCCACATGTGGTACTCGCCATCGCGGCGCCACTGGTAGAACCCTCCGGCCTCAAGCTGCATGTTGCCCGGCACGACCAGATCGACGTAGGCGAACGAGTGCCTGACCCTGGACTCCTCCTCAATCTCGTCTATGCCGATGCCGCCGATGCGCGAGGGCGTCCAGGCAAAGTATTCGTCTATGAAGTCTTCGTTCAGTCCGACCGCCTCGAATATCTGCGCGCCGCGGTAGCTCTGGATGGTGGATATGCCCATCTTGGCCATGATCTTGACCACGCCCTTGTGCGCGGCCTTGATGAAGTTCTTCTCGGCGGTCTTGTACTCTATCCTGCTCAGGAAGTAGTCCCGGCGAATCAGGTCCTCCATCGTCTCGAAGACCATGTAGGGGTTGATCGCTCCCGCGCCGTAGCCGATCAGCAGCGCGAGGTGCGCTATGTCGCGCGGCTCGCCCGACTCGACGACCAGGCCGCAGCGAGTCCGCGTGCCCTCGCGTATCAGGTGGTGATGCACTCCCGACGTGGCCAGCAGGCTGGGCATCGGAGCGCGGTCCTCGTCAACCCCTCTGTCCGAGAGAATGAGAATCGAGTAGCCCTCTTCGATGGCCTGCGACGCCTCGCGGCAAAGCCGGTCCATCGCCTCTTTCAGCCCTCCCCGCTTCTCGGGATCGAACAGCGTGGACAGCGTCTTTGCCCTGACGCCGTTCACGTCTATGCCGCGTATCTTCTCCAGCTCGGCATTGGTGATGAACGGCTCCTTGACCGTAAGCTGACGGCAGTGTTCGGGGGTCTCGTCGAACAGGTTTCTCTCGCGGCCTATCATGGCCCGCGTCGAGGTGACGAGCTCCTCGCGTATCGAGTCCAGCGGCGGATTCGAGACCTGGGCGAAACGCTGTCTGAAGTAGTGAAACAGCGCCGGCGACTGGTCCGACATGACCGCGAGAGGCACGTCGGTACCCATAGAGCCGACGGGGTCGGCGCCCGTGAGCGCCATCGGCTCCAAGATCACCCGCAAGTCTTCCAGCGTGTATCCAAAAGCGGCCTGGCGACGTACCAGCGTGTCGAAGTCCGTCCCGTGTACATCGTCAGGCTCTGGAAGGTCGTCAAGAACGGCCATGTTCTCGTCGAGCCACTGTCCGTAAGGTTGGCGACCTGCCAGGTCCGCCTTTAGCTGCGCGTCCTGGACGATCTCGCCCCGCTCCGTATCGAGCATGAACATGCGGCCTGGGTAGATGCGCTCCTTGTAGAGAACGCTTTCGGGAGGAACGTCGAGCACGCCGGTCTCGGACCCCATGACCAGGATGTCGTCAGTAGTGACCAGGTAGCGGCACGGTCTTAGGCCGTTGCGGTCGAGCACCGCGCAGACCTTGTTGCCGTCGGTGCCGATGATCAGCGCCGGGCCGTCCCACGGCTCCATCATGGAGGAGTGATACTCGTAGAAGTCCCGCTTAGCGCCGTCCATAGGGATGTGGTCGCCCCATGCCTCCGGAATCAGCATCATCATCGAGTGTTCGAGCGAGCGCCCAGATGCGATCAGGGTCTCTAGGGCATTGTCCAGCGTCGCGGTGTCGCTCTGCAGCGGGGTGACTATGGGCGTGAGCTTGCTCACGTCGTCTCCCAGCAGATCCGAGCGGAAATTCTTCTCGCGCGCCGTCATCCAGTTGATGTTGCCCTGGAGCGTGTTGATCTCTCCGTTGTGGATGATGAACCTGTACGGATGCGCCAGTTTCCACGCTCCCAGCGTGTTGGTGGAGAACCGCGAGTGAACGAGCGCGAACGACGTGACCATCCGCTCGCTGGCGAGGTCGTGATAGAATTGCTCAAGCTGGTGGGCCATTATCAGGCCCTTGTAAACGAGCGTCTTCGAGGAGAGGCTGCAAACGTAGAACTGGCTGTTCCGCGACAGATCATCTCCAAGAATCGCCTTTTCGATCTGCTTGCGGATGACGAACAGCCTCAGCTCGAACTCTCTGCCGACCTCTGTCGTCTCGGACCTGCCGACCATGAACTGCCTGATGACCGGCATCACGCGCGCCGCCAGAGCGCCTATCTTGTCCGGAGATACGGGCACGTCACGCCATCCAAGGAATACCTGCCCCTCTTCCTTCACGATCCGCTCGACGGCGGCTTGGCAGTCCGCGCGCTCTTCAGAGTCCTGCGGCAGGAAGGTCATTCCAATGCCGTAGCTCCCGACATCGGGAACCGGCGCCCCGAGCCTTCCGAACTCCGAGGCGATGAAATCATGCGGCATCTGTATGGTAATGCCCGCGCCGTCGCCCGTCTCCGGGTCCGCGCCCGCCGCGCCCCTGTGCCCGAGGTTTATCAGAACCTCCAGACCCTGCTTGATGACGCCGTGAGACTTCATCCCCCTGACGTTGGCCACCAAGCCCACGCCGCACGCTTCGTGCTCGAAGGATGGGTCATACAGTCCGTCCGTCGAGAGTTTTGGAGTGTACTCTTTGGTATAGCTTCTGCTCATAGCTCTACCCTGAATGGATTTGGTTGCGGCGGTACATCCGGCCACGCTCAAGAATCCCCCTAAGAATTCGGATACTAAAGCGTCGGCAGGTATCGCGATACTTCATAGTCGGTCACCTGAGACCTGTAATGCTCCCAGTCTATCTTCTTGTTCTCGACGAAGCTGTTGAAAACGGATTCGCCCAGAGCGTCGCGCACCAACTCGCTGTCCTCTGTGATGCGGAGCGCTTCCAACAGGTTGCCGGGCAGCGACTCGATGCCGCGCTCGGCGCGCTCCGCCTCGCTGAGGTCGAACACGTCCGCGTCGGCGGGATCGGAAAGCTCGTACTCCTTGTCGATGCCGTCCAGTCCGGCGGCCAGCATGACGCTGAACGCCAGGTACGGGTTGCACGCGGGATCGGGCGCTCGGTACTCGATGCGCCTGGACTCCTCCCTGCCCGGCTTGTACGACGGCAGCCGCACCAGGTCGGACCGGTTGACGGTCGCCCAAGTGACATAGACGGGGGCCTCGAAGTTCGGCACGAGGCGCTTGTATGAGTTCACCCACTGGTTGGTGACAGAGGTGATCTCGCGGGCGTGCTTGAGCAGCCCGGCTATGAAATGTCTCCCCGTATCGGACAGCCTATCCGGGTCCTCGGCGTCGTAGAACGCGTTTCTCCCGCCTTTGAACAACGATTGGTGAATGTGCATACCGCTCCCGTTGACGCCGGAGATGGGCTTGGGCATGAACGTGGCGTAGCAGCCGTTGCGCTGGGCTATCTCCTTGACCACCACCCGGTACGTCATGACCGTGTCTGCCATCGTCATCGCGTCGGTATGCCGCAGGTCTATCTCGTGCTGGCTGGGCGACACCTCATGGTGACTGGCCTCGACCGGCACCCCCAGTTCTTCGAGCGTCAGCACAGTCTCGCGGCGCAGGTCGGTCGCCAGGTCCGTGGCGTTCTGATCGAAGTATCCGCCGCCGTCCAGCGGTTCGGGACGGGTGTCGTTCTTGAAGTAGAAGTACTCGATCTCGGGGCCGACGTAGTAGGTGAAGCCCATCTTCGCGGCCCGCTCTATGTTGCGGCGCAGGACGAAACGCGGGTCCCCCTCGAACGGCGTCTCATCCGGGTTGACGATGTCGCAAAACATCCTCGCGACGGCGTTCTCGCGCGGACGCCAGGGAAGCACGGCGAACGTGTTGGGATCGGGCAGAGCGTAGAGGTCCTTCTCCTCTGCGCGCGCGAACCCCTCTATCGCCGAGCCGTCGAACCCCATCCCTCTGGTCAGAGCCGATTCCAACTCCTCGACGGTGATGGCAAACCCCTTCAGGTTGCCCAGAATGTCGGCAAACCAGAGACGAATGAACTTGACGTCATTGTCTCTAGCCTCTTTGAGGGCATATTCGATAGCCTGATCGCGGTCAACCATAGCGGATTCTGGCGCTGCCAAGCGGCTGCATGGAAAGGGTGGACTGCCCGGATCCTCTCAGGTCTGACGCGCTTGCGCCACGAGGCGATAGATGCCTGCGGCGCACACTGCCACCTAATAAGGAATCGTAGCGAATATAGCAATTTGTGAAAGTTGTGTCAATCTAGCCGGAGGGGTCCAGATCCACTACCCAACCGCCGGATGAACGTAGCGGGCGGTTCGCGAACCGCCCGCGCCCATCGACACCGCAATGCCATCGTCAAAGCAGGTCAGGCCGAAGGACTCACCACCACCCGCCCCACCACACTCCGCTCCGTCACCAGTCCCACCCACTCCGCCGCATCCTCAAGGGGCGTGGTCGCGTGAATAACCGGCTCCACCTCTCCCTCTGCCACGAGATTCGCCGCCATCGCGATGTCCTCGCGATTCGCCCCGGTGGACCCGCGCAGCGTCGCGTCTCTGAACATGAGGTCCGTCAGACGGATGGCCGCCCGGCCTCCGGCAACCTCCCCAAGCATAACCATTCGCCCATACTGCGCGAGGCTCCGTATCGAGCTTGACGTCACAGCCGAACCGACCGTATCCACCACCACGTCAACCCCTTCATCCTCTGTGAAAGCCAGCGCAAGCTCCGAGAAGTCCAACTCTCCGCCCAGAATCACACCGCCCGGCGCGTATCCCTCCAGCGCGTCCAGCTTCTCCACCGACGAAGTGGCAGCGAATACCTGCGCGCCGAGACTTGCGGCAATCTGAATCGCGTGTACCCCAAGTCCGCCGCCCGCGCCCGTCACCAGCGCCGACTCTCCCGCCAACAGCCCCGCGACCTTCAATGCGCGGACGCACACACCAATCGGACACGCCAGCAGCGCCGCCCCCGCCAGGTCGATTCCCTCTGGAATCGGCGTAACCGAACGTGCCGGAAGCGCGACGTACTCGGCGAAGCCGCCGTTTATCGCGTGCCCGACGCCGCGCCCGTATCTGCACCGGTAGTCGAGGCCCGACGCGCACCTGTCGCACTCCCCACAGAAGGCGGTTAGAGAGGCGACGACGGCATCACCTTCCGAAACGTCGGATACTCCCTCTCCCATCTCCTCGATATGCCCCGATATCTCGTGGCCGAGTATGACGTTGTGGTTCACGCCCCTGCGCAGCAGGCCTGTCATGATCGCGATGTCATGACCGCACAGGCCCGCCGAGTCCACTTGAACCAGAACATCCCCCGCGCCTAGAGTCGGAGTCTCGACCTCCCGCACCTCTAGGTCCGGGACCGGGCCGGGATTCTTCACGAACAACGCCCTCAATCCGATACCCCCTCCGGCAGCCGTGCTGCGGCCTCCCTGATCGTCTCCTTCAGCGTCCTGTTCCGGTCGATAGTCTCCGGACTCTCGCTCGCGAACGGCGTGGAGTCCAGCAGCCTGAATATCTCAGCCGCCCCCTGATGGAATCCGGGCGTAACTCCCGCCGCGTCGAACGTCTCCGCTATCTCCTCCATCTCCCCAATCCATCGGCCTGAGTTGGCCGGCAGCCCGGGTATTCCAGACTCCATCGCGGAAAGGGCCTCGCCCTGGCTGAACGAAAGCTCCTCGATCAACTCGTCATACAGCCCAAGCGAGTCCGCCGCCGTCAGCATCGCCACCCTGAGCGCGTTCGTGCCCTTCGTCATCGAGGCATAGCACATCTTTATGCCGGACGCCCTGCCGACCTCCGGCCCGATGTTCTTAACGATGATGCCCTTCCCGTCGAGCTCGTCCATGAGTCCGGCGCGCGGGCCTGAGGTGTAGATTCGAGGCACGTCGCCTCTGGCCGGAGAGCCGCCGATGATCCCGCCGTCGATGTAGTCTCCCCCGACGCCGTTGACGATGGACTCCATCACCGATGCCGACCTCGGCGACACCGCGTTGCAGTCCGCGAACGGGCGCGACACTCCGGCGGCGCGCATCGCGTCCGACACCAGCCTGGCCACGCCAACCGCCTCGGCAGGAACCAGTATCGACATGATAAGGTCCGCCTGCGAGGTCATCTCTTCCAGAGAGGGCGCGTCGCGGAAACCTCCCGCCGCCGCCAGGTCCCTGGTCCGCCGGCTCCTGCCGGCCAGGCACGTGATCACGTCGTATCCGTGCTCCGCGAGCGCCTTACCGACGCCGTGCCCCATGTCGCCGGGGCTAAGGATAGCTATCGTCTCAAGTCCCATGATTCCACTCCCCGCCGATGGGCGATCCCCCTCTCAAGTTGTCCGTATTATAGGTCAGGCATACCCGCGCGGCAATCGGCAGACCCAAGGACTTGGGGTATTCACTTACACTCACCAGCAGGGTCCATCTTAGAATAAATACCAGTCAGTCGGCGTCGGAGAAGGCCTTGGCGTCGCGGCGGCCCAAATAAATCTACTACATAAGCCGTCCACCGAGAACGACGAGATAGATTATCGTCAGGCCCGCGAATGGCTGGATGTATCTGACATAGGGAACGATGCCTTCCTCAGCGCTTCCCCACTCTGACAAAGGCCCCACTCCTGTTCTTCTCAATACGGACAGAGACACTAACCCCACTCCAACGACTACTGCAAGCGTTGCCATACCCAAGAAACCCGCTTCACTCAGAATAAGAACAGCAAAACTCCCTCCGACACCGAACCAGATACCAAACGGCAAAACATATATCCCGCGTATGAGAAATCTCGGTATATTCCAGCCCAGTATTCTAAACGTCAAGAACAGCCACGGAAAACCGAGCATTGCCGCGTATATGGTCCCGACCGCCGCGAATCGAATCCCGTTCAGACCTCTTGCGTGCGCGATCAAGCCGCTTATTATCCCCATGATTAGTGGCAGCACAAATCCTCCACTCGTTACAAATATATCAAATAATGTCGCTAAAAAGAAGGACCAAAATACTACAGTTAAAGCTAGGTATTGTACCGGGTTCATATCGCCCACTCTCCTATCTACACTTTCTGGATGATCTGAATCCACGCCACGCCACGCCAAGTCAGGATTGGTCAGCACAACCGTGCCCAGACTTGGAACTCAGATTGGCCGAACGAACCTGAATGTATATCCGATTTTCCGAGACCAAATAACACTGACACCGGCGCAACGATGGCAGAGCCTCATCTATGACAAATAAACAGGAAGGAAGTAGTCTGCTACAGCCATAGTGAGTGATAACATTATCCAAGCGAACGGTTGGAGGTATCTGGTATATGGGACGATGCCTTCCTCAGGGCTTCCCCATTCCGCCAAAGAGCCCACACCTGTCTTCATTAGTATCCGTAGAGACACGAACCATCCGATGATCGATGCCCCAGCGCCAAATGATACTATCACCAATCGAATGATGGAAGGTTCTTCATCTATCACAAAGAAAAAGAAAATGACCCACATCAAACAGGCACACATCCACGCCACATATAGCAAGACGTAGAGCATTCGTATGAGCAATCTAGGTATGTTCCAATCGAGCATACCGAAAGTGAGGCACAGCCAGGGGAATCCAAACATTATCGAATAAGCGACTCCGACCACTGTGTACCGTCTCAGGTTCAGTCCTCTTCTGCGCGCAAGACGACCACTGATAAGGCCAGCGACTGGAGAGAACACAACACCGCCCAATACTATCATGACCGCCGGAGCAAACAGTAAGAACAGAGTGCCGATTCCTAGCCAAAAGAAGATAGCGACTATGGGATGATTCATCTCGTCCATAGGCCGCTCATACTCCTATCGTAGTCTTCCCCGGCTGATCTGCAGCCACACCAAGTCAAGTTAGGGTTGGTCAGTACGGCCGCGTACTGGCATGGAACGCAGGTTAGCCGACCAAGTACCCGCATCCCACCGGCGCTCACGATCCGAAATCCATCATGCCCTAGCGATTCCGACTCCACCAGCACGGTACATACGGGTCCGGGCAAGGGGTAGCTGTCGGAGTGGTGGGCCACATCTGAGGCCCACAGCAATAGCAGCGAGCAATACAGAGATCGCCATTATAGGATATATCGATCCAGTAGGTAGATCAGCAGATACGCAGCAATCATTAACGTCGTGCCGGCGAAAGGCTGGACGTATCCGGCGTAAGGGACAATGCCTTTTCCAGGACTGCCCCACTTTGCCAGAGGACTCACTTCGACTCTCTGCAACGCGCTCATAGACATGAGCCAGCCGCCGGCCGATGCCACGGCAATGAGCAACGCCGCAATGCGGATAGACTCCGGTCCGGCAACGAAAGTGCCAAAGCACATAAGAACGTTTATCCCGAACCATTCCACGTACAGAAAGATGTAGATTCTACGTATGAGACGTCTGGACATGTTCCAGCCGCGCAACCCGAACACCAGAAACAGACACGGGACCGCCAACATTATCGAGTAAACAACTCCGATCACCGTGAATCGCTTCACGTTCAGTCCCCTTCTGTGCGCAAGCCACCCGCTGATAATCCCGGCGATGGGTGAGAATGCAGTGCCCACCAATGCAATCACCATCATCGGAAATACAAACAGAAGAGGGGGCCCGAAGATTAGCAAAAGGACGATACCTATTGCTTTATTTGCTTCACTCATCGGTGTTCATACTCCTAACACAGTTTCCGTCCGTGACTCCGAGGCCGTACCGGGTAGCCAGGGTTGGTCAGTACAGCCGTGCCCTTGCATGGGTATTGGAGTTGACGGAACGAGCCTGAGTGTACAACTCACCTCTCCTGTTTATTTCTCCGATTTTTCAAGCGTTCGGGATCAGGAATTGTTGTCGTAGTCATCATTACCATTTCTATTACCAGCAATCGGGGTCCCAGGGGATCAAATCGCAGTATGGGTCTTCATATGGGGGTATTGGTGTGGGTGTTGCTCTGGGCGGCTGTCTGCCCAGTCATGAGTAACACGCCCACCGCGACGACCAGAAGCGCCAACGCGCAAAGAGCGGGCAATGACAATGAGAACGGTCGTAAACTTCCCATATCCGACTCGCTTTGCAAATGAGAACGACAGCGCGTTCAACTGCGAGCCCATGCGCTCTTCGCCCACCTTACAACACTGCCGAGTGGTTTGCAAACCTGCAACGGCTTCACGCGCCCACACTATCACGTCCCGCGCCATGCGGCAACGCAATCGACTCACTCTTTGACATCCGTTCGCAACAACCGCTATCCTATCCCTGCCTCTATCGACAGCCCATCAGTACCTTGCCAATCGAAGACATCCGGCTCATCCCTGAAGCAGCCCCAACAGGTGCGGAAGGTGCAGAAGCGGTGCAGCTTTATTTCTCAAATCTGCACCCTCTCCCAAAGCTAAGCCGAGCGCCTCCCAGCTTTGGCGGGTGCAGATGGTGCAGATGGTGCAGGTTTTTTGAAAAAACTTTTCCGCCCACTGAAGTTCTCGCCTCAATAAAGTTGATACAACACGACTCAACTTTGTCCACCCACATAACGCCGCCCACCCGCCCGTAGTGGCAACACATCATCCGTGCTGGTCTTCTGCGCGATGGTCACGTTTCTCATCTATACGTAGGGGTAACCCTTGTGGTTACCCCGCTTGCGTTTGCCCTGAGGATGGGACTTAGAAGTTGGAACACGCCGCGAGGTGTGGCTACAATGTGGAGGCGCTCTCCAACCTCTACCCCATGAAGGAGAACCCAGTGAAGATAGGAGCACACGTTTCCATAGCCGGCGGCGTCCACACCGCATTCGAGCGCGCGACTCAACTCGGAGCCGAGACGATCCAGATATTCGCTTCTTCCCCGAGGGCGTGGAAGTTCAGGGCGTTCAAACCCGAAGACGTCCTGAAGTACCGCGCGGCGTCGGAAGAGACCGGCATCGCCCCCGTCTTCATTCACGGCAGCTACCTCGTGAACATCGGCGGATCGCCCGACCAGTTGGGAAAGTCGGCTGACTGCCTCACGCAGAACATGGAGGCGGCGGACACGATTGGCGCAGCCGGCGTCATCTTCCACGCGGGCAGCCACAAGGGAAAGGGGTTCGACGCGGTGCTCGAATCCGCCGCCGACACGCTCAGGCAGGTTCTCGAATCCAGCCCGGAAGCCCCATGGCTCATCGTCGAAAACAGCGCGGGCATGGGAGCGCACGTCGGCGCTTCGTTCGAGGAGTTGGGAGCGCTCATCTCCGAGGTCGGCAGCGACAGGATGAAGGTCTGCCTCGATACGGAGCACTGCTTCGCGGCGGGCTACAACCTCGCCGACCCGGACGGCATCAATGCCGCTATGCAAGAGTTCGACAGGCACGTCGGCCTCGACCGCCTAGTCGTCGTTCACGCCAACGATGCCAAGGTCGAACTCGGCTCCGGCGTCGATAGGCACGAGAACATCGGCGAGGGCCACATCGGAACCGCCGGGTTCGAGATCATAATGAGCCATCCCGCTTTTCAGGATATCCCGTTCATTCTGGAGGTGCCCGGCCCCGACAAGAAGGGACCGGACAAGGACAACGTGGACCGCCTCAAGGAGATTCGAGCTCGTCTCGCATTCGGTGAACCCCAGTGAAGGACAACGGCAACGGCAGACCCGACTCTCTGCTCGAATCGGGCGTCCTGGGCGGCGGCAATCTCCGAGCAGCCGTACTCGGAGTCAACGACGGCCTGGTCTCCAACTTCAGCTTGGTGATGGGAGTCGCGGGCGGCGTCGACGACCCGAAGTTCGTACTCTTCGCCGGTATCGCGGGACTGCTCGCGGGCGCGTTCTCAATGGCAACCGGCGAGTACATATCCGTCAGAAGCCAGCGCGACGTTTACCAGAGCCAAATCCGCCGCGAGTCGGCGCGGCTGAACGACTCCCCTGAGTATGGCGTAGCCCTGCTAGAACGTATTTACAGGCTGAAGGGACTGACGGACGACGAAGCATCCGAGGTCGCCCGCCGTATCATGCTCGATCCCGATGTCGCGCTGGACACTATTGTCAGGGAAGACCTGGGACTGTCCCCTACCTCCATGGGTTCGCCCTTCGGCGCGGCCTCAAGCTCGTTCGTCGCCTTCGTAATGGGCGCGATCGTTCCCGTTCTGCCCTACCTGTTCGACGCCGGACCGCTGGCCTTCACCCTCAGCGCCGTCCTCAGCGCGGTAGCCCTCGCCGCCATAGGAGCGGTCGTCGCCTCCGGCTCAGGCCTGAACGCCGCGTGGGGCGCGGTCCGGATGCTCGCCGTCGGAGGACTCGCAGCCGCCGTCACGTACGGAATCGGGCGGCTGATCGGCGTTCATGGCATCGGACTGACGCTTTCATGATAGAATGTGGCGCCACTAAATCAGACAAACAAAATCGAGGAGCAGACGATATGGGACTTGAAGGCAAGGTGTGCATCATCACCGGCGGCGGAAGCGGAATCGGGCGGGCGACCGCGCTGATGATGGCAAATGAAGGCGCAACCGTGATCGTCGTCGGCAGAACTGCGTCCAAAGTGGAAGCGGTGAGAGACGAGATTAACGCAGTCGGCGGGACGGCGAGAGCTTACGGGATCGACGTCGCCTACAAGTCCGGCATCGAGAAGATGGTGAAGGATATTCTTGCTCGTTACGGCAAAATCGACGTCCTGGTCAACAGCGCGGGCCACAGTTCGCCCCACCGTATGCTAATGACGACCACGCTTGAAGACATCAGAAGCGTCTATGAAAGCAACCTCGTCGGCTCCGTGGTCTGCTGCCAGGCCGTCGTCCCATCCATGCGCGAAGCCGGACAGGGGACGATCATCAACGTCTCATCCATGGCCGGCGTCAGCGCGAGTCCGCTTGCGGGGATGAGCTACAGCGCCGCAAAGGCCGCCGTCAACAACTTTACCGAGTTCCTGAACTCCGAGTTGCGCAACACCGGCATAAGATCCAGCGTAGTCATTCCCGGCGAAGTCGACACTCCTATCTTAGACGGACGACCCATTCCGCCTTCCGCCGAGGCCAGAAAGAAGATGGTAGCCGCCGAAGACGCGGCAGAGGCGATAACTCTGATAGCGCGTCTGCCCCAGCGCGCCGCCATTCCGGAGCTAGTAGTGTGTCCACATAATTATGATGGGTAGATATGTTGGAGTTTAGTGCGAGCATCCTGGGTGGAGAACCGCCAGTCTATGACTGCGGCAGCATTGTTGCGCTCGCGTTCCAGCGCAGAGACCTCTCTTTTCAGTGCTGCTTCATCGCCGATCCGACAGCTCAGACACTGCCTGCTGAAGACGCTGAACTCGATCTCAGCCATGTTCAGCCAACTTCCATGATTCGGGGTGTAGTGAAACTCCAAGCGTTTGGCTATACGACGCGCTTCGGACGGCTCAAACGCTTCGTAGAGCGATCCGAGCTTGTGGGTGTTGAGATTGTCCAGCACCAGCCTGACCACCCCAGCGTGAGGGTATGCCTCATCAACCAGCCAGCGCATCTGATGAGCGAAGTCCACAGCAGTGCGACGCTCGGTCACTTCGACATGCCTCCACCCGCCCTTGGGTTCGCAGAACATGAACAGGTTGCGGGTGCCGTTTCGCTTATACTCGGTGTCATAGCGTTCCACTCGTCCGGGCCTCGCCTCAATTGCCGGTCTCACATCCTTGACCAACTGCTTGGATGTCTCATCGAAACAGACCACTGGATGGTCTGGGTCATAGTCTTCTTGGTAGAGGTCGAGCACGTCCTCCATCCGAGCCACGAACTCCCCACTCACTTTGGGAATGCACCACTCCTTCCTTTGCCACGGCTTGAGTTCGTTTTTTTCAGTATCCGGCGCACCGTCTCAGGCGAGATGCTCTCAGAGAACCCCATCTCCACCACCTTGCCCGCAAGCATCCGGAGAGACCATCGCGTGTGTCCTTCGGGCGCTGCGCTGCAGGTGATAGCTACAAGGTGCGCTTCCTGCTTACCGCTCAGCTTGCGCTTCTGTCCCGGTCGAGGTCGCTCATTGATTGCACTGTCGAGTCCCTCCTTCACAAACCGCGTGCGCACACGTCCCACCGTGGGTGCGCTTATCAATAGTCCGCTGGCGATATCACGGTCGGTCAGACCTTCATCTGCCTTCAGCAACACCAGCGCTCGCTTGACCTTACGCGCCGAAGTCTCGCCACGATTCGCTATCTCCTTGAGTTGTGTCCGCTCCGACTCGTTCAACTCCACCTTGTACTTGAGAGCAGGCATGTCTTCGTATGTCCTCCTAATAGGATCATACACAATTCTAACCAATTTCTTATATTTGTAAAATACATGTGGACACGGTACTAGTCATTCGTCCCACGTGGATGAGGGACACCAGCAAAGAGGCCAACATCGCCTAACGCGAGGGATCAGGAAGCGTCGTACTCGGCCGGGGATTCTGCCAGCGCGGACGCGACCTCTCTGATCCGACTCAGGCTCGCCGAGGCGTAGTCTGTGGCCTCGTAGCGCTGAATCTGCTGCTCCTTTACCCCGACTTTATCCGCAAGGTTCTTCTGGCTCAGCCCGCGCGCGATCCGAGCCTTGATGAGGACAGTGGATATCTGCGTAACCGAACTAAGGTCGTCAAACTCGAAATCGCCCGACCTCAGAGATTCATACTCGCGCATCTCATTCTCAAGTTCGGCAAGCTGGCTGCTCAGCGCCTCCTCCTGAGCCTTGACTATGAGAGGGTGTACACCCTCGCGGTTCTCAGGCTGCTCCCTGAGGCTCTGAATCGTCCGCGCGAATCCGTTAGCCTGGGTCTTAGTGATTCGGTACTGACGCTCGTTCTTGATCATCTCATGCCTTCAAGGTCTATGGCTACACAACTATATCATTGGGTTGATTTGGTGTCAACTCATGCCTATGAAAGGCCCGCGCCTTCCGCTACTCCATCGAGAGGCTGTCCGCCACGCCGAACTCTGAGGCCAGTTCTCGCAGCTTGTCCCATGTCGCGTCTTCGACGTATATCCCGTCTGCCAGGAGCTTCCGACTGCGCAGGTGCTCCAACTCTCCAGGATAGAATACCTCGTCGAACCCCGCCGCCGGCGCCGAGCTCTTGAGGTACTCCGCGAACTCGGTCACCTCTGCCTTGAACTCATCGACGTCCCGGAACGCTGACACGTCGAAGGCTGCCATGAAGCACCCGTCGTTGTGCCGCCCCGACGGATCGTGGCCGAAGCCAAGACCCGTCAGTATGCCGGATAGTATCTCCACCATCACCGAAAGGCCGTAGCCCTTGTGACCCTCCGGTCCGCCGAGCGGCAAAACCGCGCCACCGCTGCCCAGGTCAGCGGGATCGGTGGAGGGGTTGCCGTCCTTGTCGAGTATCCATCCCTCGGGGACTTCTGACCCTCTCGCCACGGCCACGGCCAGCTTGCCAGCGGCAACCGCGCTGGTAGCCATGTCTATGAACATCGGCCCTTCGAGATTGGACGGCATCGCGATGCAGATCGGATTAGTACCCAGCCGCGGCTCCCGGCCTCCGAACGGCACGACCGACTTTGCCGAACGCCCGGAGTCGGCGGTCATCATGCCGATCATATCGTTCTCGGCGGCCATGATCGGGTAGTCCGCTACACGCCCCACGTGGCTCTGTCTGAAGACCGTGGCCGCCGCCACGCCGCTCTGCCCTGCCTTCTCGATTGTCATCTTCATCAGCCGTTCGGACACGACGTATCCGAATCCCCAGTGACCGTCCACGACCGTCGTAGTTGGCGTGTCTTTGATGATCTCAAACCGCGCCCCAGGCACGATGTGACCGCGCTTTACGCGGTCGATGTACGTCGGAATCTGGATGATGCCGTGCGAGTCGTGTCCGGCGAGGTTCGCCCCGATCGAGTGGCGGGCGATTATCTCCGCCTCTTCCTCGCTCGCTCCGCAGCCCACGAGAAGCGCCGCCGCGATCTTTTCGAGCCTGTCAGCCGCTACTGTGGGCACGGGAGCCTACCTCTCTCAACACTGGGGGAAAGCTAATCTGTGTTTGTCGTGGGCTGGTCGAACCAGTCGATGTCGAAGACCTCTTCCATTCCGGCCCACCACTCGCCTTCTCGCGCGCCGCTCACCCGAACCTGAAACTTCCTCATCAACGCGTCCCACTCGGCCGCCCTCGGCGCAGAGTCCGTGTAACGCTGGAAGTCCGTCAGAGGGTCGAAGTCGTCAGGCGTCTCGATGTACATGAACATCCGCGTTTCCAGGAGGAATATCTTCATCTTCCGGATGCCGATAGATCGCAGTCCCGCTATCACTTCAGGCCACACCTCGCGGTGATAGCGCGTGTACTCTTCGATAACCGAGGGGTCATCCTTCAGGTCTAGGGTCATCGCGAAAGACTTCATTACAATTCCGGCGGCGGCTCGTCGAATGGTTCGCCCTTCTTCCGCGCTTCTTGGGAGCGGTTGTACCATTCCAACCAGGCGGAGTGTGTTCTTGCCGATCCTTCGTGCATGCCTTTCGCCATGCCTTCAGCCCGTACCTCTTCGAGTTGTTCTTCCTCCACTTTCTGTCTGAGCCAGCGAGTGATGGTCATTTGGAGATTCTCCTTTCCATCCACAGGGATACTCGCCCAGTTTGCCTACCGTTCAGCATAGTACAATCGTATTGTCATCCCGGCGCCGGCGCTTCCTCAGGTATCAGGCCCTCGGACTTCAACTCCGACCACAGGTCAGCTGGAATCTCGTATCTGACCATGGCGATGTTCTCCTCCACCTCTTCCTGGTTGCGAGGCCCCGGGATCGTCGCCGCGACCGCCGGGTGCGCCAGCCCGAACTGGAGCGCGGCGGCCTTCAGAGGCACGTCGTGCCTGTCGCACACCGCCTTGATCTCCTTCGCAGTCTCCAGCACCTCCGGCGGCGTCCGTTCGTAGAAATAGGTGGTGGACGGCCCAAGGTCAGACGCCAGCACGCCGCTGTTATACGGCCCGCCGAGAATGACGCTGATCTGTTTCTCCTCGCACAGCGGCAGCAGAACGTCCAGCGCGGAGTGATCCAGCAGTGTGTAGCGGCCCGCTATGAGGAAGCAGTCAAAGTCGCCCTCGCGGGCGAAGCGCGCGGGCATCTCCCACTCGTTCATACCCGCGCCGATCGCGCCGATGACGCCCTGCGACCGCAGTTCCGCCAGCGTCGGGTACGCCTCGCCGATCGCCTGCTCCCAATGGTCATCGGGATCGTGGATTAGCACGATGTCGAGCCGATCCAGACCCGTCCGCGCAAGGGTCTCGTCTATCGACCGCCGGATGCCGTTATAGCTGAAATCGAACACCATGTCGAAGGGTGGGTCTTCCGCGTAAAGGTCGAGCGGGCCGGAGAAGTTGTGGTTTATCACCCGCCCGACCTTCGAGGACAGCGTGAACCGGTCTCTATCGAAGGCAGAAAGCGCGCTCCCAAAGTACCGCTCGCTCTTTCCCTTGCCGTACAGCGGCGCGGTGTCGAAGAACCGCAGGCCCAGTTCGTAGCCGCGACTGACGGTATCTATCGCGCGGATTCGGCCCTCAGCGCCTGACGCCGCGCCCAGCGGCGCGCCCCCAAAGCCGAGTCGAGTGACGCGCACGTCGGTAGTTCCGATCTGAGCGAGTTCCAGCGGGTCCATGACAACTCCTGGCTGGCCTTGAGCGGACTTTCGGGACGGCGGCGGTGTACCCCTACTGCCTCGGCGGCTGTGGCGGAGCGGGGTTGACCATGTCCATGCCCAGCGTCCCCGGGAACATCGCGGCGATCTCCTCCACGCTCCAGCGGCCGTTCTTCTGGAGAGTGCGGGCCGGCTCAGGGTTGTTCATCAGCGAGATCTCCCCGCCCGTGACGTGGAATATGTATCCGTTAACGTCCTTGGCCTCGTCGGATGCCAGCCACGTAACGAACGGCGCGATGTCATCCGGCTCCCGCCGAAGGTCTAGCGCTCGCTGAGCCGATGAGGTCTGGATGCCGGAGGCCGCCCTGATCTGACGCGCCGAGTCCGGCACGGTGGCCGTCATGCGCGAGTTCGCTCCCGGCGATATGCCGTTGACCCTAGCTCCGTAGCGTCCCATGTCTCGCGCCACCGCCCGCGTGAATCCGGCGATGCCGTCCTTGGCCGCTCCGTAGTTGGACTGCCCTGAGTTGCCGTACAACCCGGACGTGGAGGAGAACGTGATGATGCACCCGCTTCTCTGCTGCCTGAACAGTATGGACGCGAACTTGCAGACGGCGAACGTCCCCTTGAGGTGGACGGCAATGACGTCGTCCCACTCCGCCTCCGTCATGTTGAACACCATGCGATCCCGCAGGATGCCCGCCGGAGTGACGACGATATCGACCTTGCCGAAGTTGTCTAGCGCGGTCTTGACGATATTCTCGCCGCCCTCCATCGTGGCGACCGAGTCGTAGTTGGCGACGGCTTCACCGCCCGCGTCCCTGATCTCCGCGACCACTTCGTCCGCCGGCGCCAACGACTCACCGGTGCCGTCCACCGCGCCCCCGAGGTCATTGACTACCACTTTGGCCCCTTCGGACCCGAACATCTTGGCGATGCCCGCGCCTATGCCTCGCCCGGAACCGGTGACGATGGCAACTTTGTCTTTGAGCAGGTCTCCCATGATTAAGGTCTCCCGTCGGAATGAGTTTTCTCTTGATTCGGTGTTGGCATGAAGTCGCTACCTCTGCCTCGGAGGCTGCGGCGGCGATGGGTTCGGAAGTCCGCGCGTGACGTTCGCCGGAACCATCTCCTTCAACTCGTCCAGAGTCCACTGCCCGTTCTTGAAGATCGTTCTGACTCTGCGAGGAAGCGACAGCAGCGTTATGTTGCCCCCGTACACCAGGAACGTCTGCCCGTTGACGTTCGCCGCCATGTCGCTTGCGAGATAGGCGACGAACGGAGCGATGTCGTTGGGATCGAGCGGCCCCTGCTGCGTTGGAGCGGTGTCCGCCTCTGATCTTGTAGACCTCATCTGCCGCGCCACGTCCGGGACCGTCGCCGTCATCCGCGACGACGCCCTGGGACAGATCGAGTTGGCGGTGACGCCGTAGCGTCCGAGGTCTCTGGCCACGACCTTCGTGAATCCGGCAATGCCGGACTTCGCGGCGGCGTAGTTAGCCTGCCCCGTGTTGCCGAACAACCCCGACTCAGACGCGAAGGTGATGATCCGCCCCGATCTCTGCTGCCTGAACAGAATCGACGCGAACTTGCAAACTGTGAACGTCCCCTTGAGGTGGACGGCGATGACGTCGTCCCATTCCTCCTCCGTCATGTTGAAGACCATCCGGTCCCTGAGTATGCCCGCGACGGTAACGACGATGTCGAGCTTGCCGAAGCTGTCCAGGGCCGACTTGACGATGTTCTCGCCGCCTTCCATCGTGGCTACCGAGTCGTAGCAGGCGACGGCGTCTCCGCCGCTCGCCTTTATCTCAGCCACAACCTCGTCGGCGGGGCTTTGCGACTCTCCCGTTCCGTCGACGTTGCCGCCGAGGTCGTTGACCACTACCTTGGCCCCCTCAGCGGCAAGCTGGAGCGCAACCCCGCGTCCGATGCCGCGTCCCGCGCCTGTGACTATGGCGACTTTTCCGGTAAGCGTATCCACCATGTATCTCTCCCAGTTGTCAAGCGTACACGGCCCCTTCCGGCCGTGTCTATCGGGGTATTTCAAGTCCCGCAGGACTTCCCCCGACTCAGTGTACTAGAAATACTGGATTCGTCAACAGGTTGACCAGCTTTGGCGCGCTTGCTAGACTTGGGCCGGATTCAACTTTCGTGGGCGGTTAGCTCAGTGGTCTAGAGCGCTGCGTTGACATCGCAGAGGTCACCGGTTCAAATCCAGTACCGCCCACCAATACCCTCTCGCCTGATCTGCGCTTGACGGAGTAGATTCATTTTGCTTCCTTGCCGCGGTCTCCGGGTACGCGCGAGACCAAACTCATGGGGTATAGCAAAATGGACAAAGTTCAGGTATTATACTTGCCGAGTTCCAAAACAAGGAGAAGGTGATGGCCGAACTGACCGCGTACTCGATGAAGCTCCGGAAGAAAGTCGTGATTCGCAATCCCAAGCTGGTGACGATGAAGAACGGGCGCCCCGCCGTTCGGGGCGTGGCAGACGAGGACCCCGGCACGCCCGTGTTCCGCATTCTGGGCACTGCTGAGGCCGACAAGCTGCGGGCGGAGGGAGTCGAAGAAGAGAGCTAGACCAAGCTCGCCTACACGGGTACGGGGCTGGTTTTCGCAACCCTCTACGGTGTCAAGCAACCTTACAGAGCGGACGCCCTGCTGCGAAAGGAACCTGCTTGACCTGCGGCGCCAAGCTTTTCGAATAGGAAAAGCCTAGGGTTTCCTTGTTCAAGATCGGCAAGGCATCCTGACGATGTGAGCAGAGTCTGAAGGGCAGGCAATGCAATATGGCAGTCCTCCGCTCCACGCGAGCGGGGGTGAGCGTGTCTGAATCGGACTGATAGATGCCAATTAGACGGCCCGGACCAAAATGGTCCGGGCCGTTTGTGTTTGTCCAGGAGTGGATGGCGACCCGCGTCGCGTCGGGCTAGTCCGGCAGTGAGCTCAAAGGATCGGACTTCGTGGTGAGGTACTTCTGCCAAGCGTCGGCGACCGACAACCCCTGTTCCTCCTCGGTCACCAGTGCGGGTAGGTCTTCGGGGTCCGAAACCACGGCCTCGGCGTAGGAGCCGCTGTCCGAGTCATCCAGATAGGTTTCGTAGGGTTCGCCGCTCACGTCTTTCAGATACTGAAGAAATCTGAGGGCGGTTGAGAGCTCCTCCTCCGGAAGCTCGTCCACAAGCCTGTGCAGGGATTGCTTTACAACCATTGTCCGTCCTAACTCAGCGGGCATCGCTCAGTATGGTATCTGAGAGCGCATTATAGCGCTACTTGGCAAGATAGCAATGCCGACGTGACGATTGGATACTCGCGTGTGTTTCCATACCGACATAGTGACGATGCCACGTATTATGTGCCAATGTGCGCGTTTACACAAATGTAACATCCCTGCAATAAAGATGTTACATGCGAGAAACGAATCGGAAATACCCGAGGCGTATTATCTCCTCTCGATGGCTGTCAGCCCCGATCCATACGAGGAGGTAAAGAAATTGACTAACGCAAAAGTTCTGGCTCTAACCCCATTCAAGCTGCGGCTGTGGATGGTGGCGTTGCTGGGAATCGGAGTATTCATAGGTAGCGGAGGACTGGCCTACGCGCAATCCGCGAGTGAGGTGAGCGACACGCTCAACGACTTCGTTCTCGTGGTCGCGGCGGCCATGGTCTTCTTCATGCAGGCGGGATTCGCCTTTCTGGGCGCGGGCCTGATCCGCTCCAAGAACACGGTCAACTACATGACCAAATCGTTCCTCGACTTCTGCATAGCGTCCCTGGGTTTCTGGGCATTCGGTTTCGCGCTCATGATGGGCGGCGGCGGAGCCGCCGGGATCATCGGCGGAACCGGGTTCTTCCTCATCGACTTCGAGGACACGGAGCTCGTCGGATGGCTGTTCCAGATGGTGTTCGCCGGAACCGCGGCGACGATCATAGCGGGAGCGATGGCCGAGCGTACGAAAATCAACGCGTACTTCGCCTACAGCTTCATCGTCGGCGCGCTCGTGTACCCGATCTACGGCCATTGGGCCTGGAACGACGAGGGCTGGCTGACCCAGATAGGCCCGGGCTTCGCGGACTACGCCGGCTCCGCCGTCGTCCACATGATCGGCGGCTTCCTGGCTCTGGCGGGCGCGATTGTGGTCGGCCCGAGGAAAGGATTCCGCGAGGGCGCCGAACTCAAGGGCCACAACATGCCCTACGTCGTCATCGGGACGTTCATCCTGTTCTTCGGCTGGTTCGGATTCAACGTCAACTCGGACACCCTGGGCCTGAACGCGGTCAACACCCTGCTGGCCGGCGCGGCTGGCGCGACCTCCGCGATCTACATCCAACTCATTCGCACCGGCAAGGCCGACATCGAAATGGCGTGCAACGGCGCGCTTGGCGGACTCGTCGGCATCACCGCGGGCTGCGCCTACGTGGACCCGTGGGGCGCGGTCGTCATCGGTCTGCTCGCGGGCGGCATCATGATCGCTGGCGTGTGGTTCGTGAGGAGCGTAGTCAAGGCCGACGACCCGGTCGGCGCGGTTGCCGTACACGGCATCTGCGGCGCGTGGGGCATACTGGCCGTGGCCATTTTCGCGGCAGGCAACAACGAGGTGACCGGACTGATCTACGGCAATGCCGAGCAGCTTGTCCCGCAGATCGTGGGCCTGCTCGTCGCGGTCGCCTGGGGTCTGGGCGCGGGCCTGATCCTGTTCAAGCTCATCGACCTGACAATGGGCCTTCGGGCATCAGACGACGAGGAAGAAGAGGGCCTCGACGTGCCGGAGCACGGCGCGGCCGCCTACGCGGAGATGGCGGACTGACACAGGCCGATAGGGACGGCGTCGACAAAGTCGATTACCTTCCATTCTTCAAAGGCCCTGGTTGCTCTAAGGGGGCTTGAGCGGCCGGGGCCTTTTTCATTTGTGAAGTGGACCGTCACCGCCTGAAATAGGATGACGCCCCCCAACCCGCGCCGAAACCGCCCAAGGCTATGATGAGCTTTGTCAGAAGATCGGTCAGTAGCGCGTCCTGCTGCCTGTCCGCCAGGAACACGCTAAAGCCGACTGCGACGATTATGACGAAAACGGCGAAGCCGGTGAAGAGCCAGCGGGAATGCCTTCGATCCCCGTAGTCCATTCGCCGCTCTTCTGCCCGAAGAGACAGCATAGCGCTGACGTGCTCACTGGTGATTCTATCCGCTATGGGGTTTGCAATGGACGTTCTAGCGAAGAATGCCTGAAGCGCCCCCCTTAATTCGCCTTCGGGAAGTTTTTGAGCGACATCAGCAGGCGTTGGCTGCTCGTCGTCCTCTATGCTTGTGGGTGAAGCAATGTCTTCAGGCTCTTCTCCGTGTGGCGGAGTGTTGGGAAGCATACGATCAACCCCAGGGCTCAGGGAGTTCCGACAAGAATCTGCGGCTGCGGCCATTGCCTCTAGCCTGCTCGAATTCGAACAAATCGTTTATTGAGGAGTTTATCCAGTCTTCCATTGTGGTAGAGACATGATGGGCGGCAATGCACCTGAGAAGCACGTCCGCTTCCTTCTCAGATATGTACCCCTCCTCATGTGACCGGATAACCGCTCCAACGGCTTTGGAAAAAATCTCACGTGGAGTGGCAGGCCTTTCCCGCAGTATAGCCATGAGCTCTTCCAAAGAGAACGGCTTGGGCCTCTCTTGCGTCAGAGTCATTTCTTGCCTCCATCGTGGGGTACGCTTACTGAGAATGAGTGCATTCTACAATTGCGATGGTCACATGTCTATCCTACCAAAATCCACCATCGAATCGCCGGGCGCCCTTAGGAGCGCAGGCGAGACGCCCGCGCCCCCGGATTGTGATATGTAACACAAAGTTTACATCCGCGTAACACCCTCGCAACACGCGCCCTCGATAATGCTATGCAGAGAACGACAACGGCGCTGGGCCAAGCCCGGCGCGAAGCGACCTCAAGGAGAGTAAGCAGATGGGTCTAGAAGCAATTCTCGGTGGTGTAGCCTTCGCCGGACTGTTCGGACTTTGGGTAGTCCTTCCGAGCAAACTGAGGAAGAGCCGCGAGGAGTAGCCCCCCAGTCGTAATCTGCTTACCGCCCCCTGAAAGCCAGATTGCCTGAGAGGTGAAAACTCCGAATCGTCAAATCCCAATAATCCTGATAGAATGATGCCTGGCTGAATACTCGGCCAGGCATGTTCGGCGTAAGGGGAGCTTCCACGGCAGAGAAATTTCAGTGAAGACCATCACACACAAGGAGTGACGCACATGACCCCAGAAGAAGTTATAAAACTGATAAGCGACGAGGGAGTCCGGATAATCGACCTGAAGTTCACCGACGTACCCGGCACGCTTCAGCACGTCGGCGTCCCGCCCAACGAGGTCAACGAAGACCTGTTCGCGAACGGCACCGGATTCGACGGCTCCAGCATCCGCGGCTTCCAGACGATCGACGAGAGCGACATGCTCCTCGTCCCCGACCCCAACACGGCGGTCATTGATCCCGTTTACAACATCAAGACCCTCAGCATGATCTGTGACATCCGCGACCCCCTGGCCGGATCGGACTATAGCCGCGACCCCAGGTACGTCGCGCGCAAGGCTGAAGCGTACCTGGCATCCGGCGGCATCGGCGACACCAGTTACTGGGGTCCCGAGGCAGAGTTCTTCATCTTCGACACCGCCAGCTACGACCAGGACGCCCACTCCGCGTACTATAACGTGGACTCGGACGAAGGCGTCTGGAACTCCGGCAGCCCCTACAACCTGGACGACGAGACACTCAGCAAGGGGCACAGGCCGCGGCACAAGGGCGGCTACTTCCCGGTTCCCCCGACCGACACGCTGAGCGACATCCGCACGGAGATGGTGCTCGAAATGCAGAAGTTCGGCATGGTCATAGAAAAGCAGCACCACGAAGTGGCGACCGCCGGACAGGGCGAGATCGACATAGTGTATGACACCCTGACCAAGACCGCCGACAACATCATGATCTACAAGTACCTGGTCAAGAACGTCGCCGCCCGGCACGGCAAGACCGCGACCTTCATGCCCAAGCCTCTGTTCGGCGACAACGGCACCGGGATGCACACCCACCAGAGCATCTGGAAGGATGGCGACAACATATTCTGGGGCGACGGCTACGCCCACATGAGCGACACGATGAAGCACTACATCGGCGGCCTGCTCAAGCACGCGCCGGCGCTTCTGGCATTCGCGGCCCCGACCACCAACTCCTACCGTCGGCTGGTGCCCGGCTTCGAGGCCCCGGTGAACCTGGCCTACTCGGCTCGGAACCGCAGCGCCTGCTGCCGGATTCCGGTGTACTTCGACACCCCGCCCGCCAAGCGCGTGGAGTTCCGATGCCCCGACCCGACCGCCAACCCGTACCTCGCCTTCAGCGCGATGCTGCTGGCCGGACTCGACGGCGTCCGCAACCAGATCGACCCCGGCGAGCCGCTGGACGTGGACCTGTACGACCTCTCCCCCGAGGACGCGGCCAAGGTCCAGCAGGTGCCCGGCAGCCTGGAGGAGGTCCTGGACGCGCTGGAAGACGACTACGAATTCCTGCTGGCCGGCGACGTCTTCACGTCCGACCTGATCGAGACCTGGCTGGACTACAAGCGGACGAACGAAGTGGACGAGATGAGGCTCCGGCCGCATCCCTACGAGTTCTTCCTGTACTACGACGCATAGGCCCAAACGCCTGAAACCAAGCAGTACGAAGGGGGCGGTCCGCGCGAACCGCCCCCCTTTGCTGGACCCGAAATCCACCACCAAATCGCCGGACGCCCTCCACCCCTAAAAACTAAAAACTACCCACTATCCACTATCCACTATCCACTAAAATCACCCCTTGACATCCTCAGACCCTATGCTCTAAACTTATGTTCATGCAGTCCGAAATACATACAGCCACCATCAATCCCGTCTTCGCCGGACACGCCGCCCAGCATCTTCAGGATGCCACCGGCGGTATCCAGCGCGTCCTCGACAACCTGCTCGATATCGCCAAGGGCAAAGACCCCGAAGCCAACACCTACGACCGACTCAGGGCAACCAAGGTCCTATACGACAGAGGCTTCGGCAAAGTCGCCAAGATTCGGCACTGCGCTCCATCTCCCGAATCGAGTCAATCCCCACAATCAGCGAAATCCCAAAATCAAACGAATCACAGTTCAGACGCCGCCGCATCCAACCGGCCCGTCGCCCGCCTCGAAGAGAAACTCGACGCCGAGCTAGGCCCGCCGCAGGCTCCCGTCAGGCTGCACAACCCCAACAAACTGCCACACGACCCCAACCGTGTACCCGACCTCGTCCACGAGGCGCAATACTACATCCTCGAAATCACCAACTACGGAGCCGAACTCGCCTCCATACTGGCATACATCCACGAACCCGACCCCGAAGACACGTCCGTCAAGCCCTGCCACCGCATCACCGCCGGCCAGATGATACTCGACCGTGTCCTCGGCGCAGTCGCGGACCTCCAAACCCCTCCTGACCACAACCAAGACCCCGCATTCGACGCCGACTGGGCCAACAAACACCCCGCCGAGATCGACCCCGACATCCCCCTCGAAAAGATCATCGAGGCTGACGGCTACGCCCGCAACGTTATCGAGGGCATGAGAAAAGAGCGCGAGAGGTTCGAGCAAGAGTACGGAGACCGCGAAGACACAGGCCCTTGCGGGGACTGCTTCGGTGATGACGACCTCTGCGAGTACCATGTCATGGCCTACGAACTCTCCAAGTCGGAAGAAGAGATACTCGATACCGTCCGCGGCATGAGGAACATTGAACTCTTCCGCGACCGCCTCTACTTCGACGAGAACGGCATCTACCGCATCCACCCCCCGGACCACATAGACGACTCCTAGCCCCCACCCAACCCATCATTCCGCCACACACCGTCATTACCATGAAAATAGCAGCCACACCAACCAAACCGTCATTCCGGCGAAGGCCGGAATCCAGAGAGGCCCGGGGCTGGGCCACGCCATTTTCATCCCTCTTATGTGGCCTGACAAGGCCATGGTGATTCCGGCGAAGAGCCTGCCCCGTACCCGATACGGGGCCGGAATCCAGAGGGGCATGGGCAGGGTGGCGGAAGATCCCCTCTCCCTTGGACAAACATACCCCCTCTCCCTTGGACAAACATATCCCCTCTCCCTTGAGGGAGAGGGCTAGGGTGAGGGTGACACGCCCGCCGACCATCTGACACAGTCCCGGGGTTGAGGAGCCTGTATCAGTTCTGTGATCCCCACTTGGGAGCGCGGGCGTCCCGCCCGCCGGACTTGGGTATTGAGCAATCCATACCCATTTGCGTCCTTGCGCCATTGCATTGAATTGGACGCCTACCAATCTGACACAGGCCCAGTCGGGTGGAACCTGTGTCAGTTTAGTAGGTAGTCATGTCGGAGAAGGCTTCGCAAGCCAACGACCCATGGTCGGGAGCTGTGGGGTCCGCTCAATGCGGGCGCTGAAGCGTCGGCCCAGTCACTGGCTTGTGCTATGTTCGTAGAACGGTCGCGTGCGGACGGACACCGCCTTCCACGAACTGAGACGTGCATTGATCGCCTGTGACAGAATCGCGCCAACTCTCCGTTCCGACTCAACTGAATAGCCTTGGCCATTCGGTTGGCGCCATGTATGGTCCAGCTCATCCCTCTCTTCTTCATCCGGTTCGCCGTGAGTTTGTCTCCGTTGGACTCCATCGTCCCCAGACTCCGAGCGTCTGGTGGAGCGTTGGGAACACGCTTGCGCCAGTCCACTCCGTTGACCATGTTGGATTCGACGTACTCCCTATCCCGGGTGGCCCACTTGGTATCGGCGGCCATAGCCGCTGACATCAACGCACGCGCATACTCATGAGAGCCTGAGCGTATCGCATCGTAGATAGCCGAACCGACCTCCGCGCCATAGCCTCGGCCACAGGCACGGGATAGGTGGAAGCCGTCCAATTGGAACACTGCGTTGCCGAACTCCTCGGCGCCTCTGCATATCCAGTTGGCTCCGTCGCCGCCCACCGTTCCCGCTCTTGGTCAAGCGCCTCCTCTCCCACGCTCTGCAACAGCCGATGCGCTGTCTTCGCTGACAGTTCCCCCGCCGTCAGAGCGCTCACCGCCTCTGCCACCTTGCGAAAGGGAACTTCAGCGGCCATCGCAACGACCCCCTCTGTCAGTGACGGACTCGCCAACTGGTTTGGTCTCAATCCCAGGCGCTCGTCCAGAAGGAACCTAGCATTGCCGTCTGCGTCTCGATACATCCGGCGTCTGAGTGGCACATCTCCAAACCGGGTTGTGAGAGTACGCTCTCGGAATCCTATCGAATTCCATCCCTTCGGCTTCTGTCGCATCAACTCGCGTCGAGTGCATCCATTCTGGTGACCGCTCTCTCACGCGCGTAGGCGCATCCTTCTCGATAGCATTCCTCCTCCCAGTCGATGTCCGTAACTGTTCAGACTTCGTGAGATCTTGTCGACCATCAGCGTCACCAATAGGGCGATTTAGCTTTGAGCAAGGCTGCGTCCTCGCGCTCTGCGGGCATTCGCCTCATCAACTCTGAACAGTTACCTCTTTTTCCTTGCCCTTGTACTGAATCTTCATATACAATTGTCTAAGAACTGTACAAGAGGAATCTAAAACCTATGCCCCCGGACTCGATCCGGAAGTGAAGGTGACCAAACAATGACCACACTCATAGCAAACCGCAGGCTCATACTCTTCATCGTCGCGATCGCCGCCCTGGGCGCTGCCCTCTTTGCCTCCGAGGCCGGCGCCCAGGCGCCCCCGCCGTTCCCGTTCATCTACAAGGGGAGCGCCACGACCATGGACGGGGCCGCCGTGCCCGACGGATTCCAGATCGTCGCCGTCATAGACGACTACACCTCCGAGCCGGCCACCGTCCAAGACGGGCAATACCGAGACCTTACAGTCGCTCCCGACACCGGCGACTACTTCAACATGTCCATCAAGTTCGTCCTGTGGGACGTGGAGGCGCTGGAGACCGAGGACTACAAGAGGGTCGGCTTCCCAGAGTTCAGGACGCTGAACCTCACGTTCCCCAATCTGCCGGAGCCGACGCCCACTCCGACGGGAATCGCGACTCCGACGGCGGTTCCGACCGACACGCCGATACCCACTCCGACGCTCGTTCCGACTCCGACCCCGGTTCCGACTGCGACGCCGGTTCCGACTCCGACCCCGACTCCGACCGAGACGCCCATCCCCGCGGCTGAGCCGATGACGTTCGTGTCTGGGCTCGTGATAGTCTCAGGCGCGCCCATCCCTGCCGACTCCACGCTGACCGCCAAGATCGGCGACTACGAATCGTCCGCGGCTTCGGTCGGCGGCGACGGCGCTTTCAGCGGCCTGATCGTCGATCCCGGCGCGGACGCCACAAACCTGATCGGAATGGAGATAGAGTTCTACTTCAACGGCCACCAGGCGCGCACGACCGCAACCTACGTCAGCGGCGCGTTCGAGAGGGACTTCGACATCCTCGTCGTGGGACTGCCGACGCCTACTCCGGTCCCGACGGACACGCCGGTTCCGACGCCGACGCCCGTCCCGACCGCGACTCCCGTGCCTACCAACACGCCGGAGCCGACTCCGACCCCTACCAACACGCCGGTTCCTCCGACAGCGACGCCGGTTCCTCCGACAGCGACGCCGGTTCCTCCGACAGCGACGCCGGTTCCTCCGACAGCGACGCCGGTTCCTCCGACAGCGACGCCGGTTCCTCCGACAGCGACGCCGGTTCCTCCGACAGCGACGCCAGTGCTTCCGACTCCGACGGCAACCCTCCCGCCGCTCTCGCAGCCGCCCACTGGGGGCGGCGCGGAAGGTGGCGAAGACGATTCGGGCGGCGGCTGCAACTCCATAGTCGGAGTCACCCCGGCCACCGGAGCGACGAACATGCTCCTCATCTTGGCCCCGCTCGCGCTGATCTTCGGCCTGAGACACTTCAGGCGCAGAGGGCGCTGAAGAGATTCCGAAGACAACGAACAGCCCTCTCCAATGGGAGAGGGCTTGTTTAGAGATGCGAGAGATGTCCGGCGCCGATAGACGGCGAGGGGGAGCCTAGAGTCTAGGTCGCGGCGTCAGCCATTACCCCCGGCCCTCGATGGCGGCCAGCGCCGAATCGATATCCGGATGGATGGGGATGACCCGGTCGAAGCCTATTATCTGGAAGACCCGGTATATGTGGGGAAGGAGACCGAAGATGTGAAAGCCGCGGCCTCTTTGACTTAGCTCTCTCGACAGGAGCAGGAAGACGCGCAGCCCGGCGGTGCTGACGTAGCTCACCTCAGAGGCATCCACGATCACGTCGCGGTCGCTGTCTGCCACGGTCCGCAGCGCATCGATCTCGAACACGTCTGCCGTAAGCACGTTGATGCGCCCCCGAACTCGCATGAGAAGCGCTGGGCCATTGAACTCGGCAACGTCTATCATCATGTTTGCGCTCTCCATGTTTCACAGAATGGCTACTTTAAGGTTATTTCAATATGCCCGCAGGCGCAAGCCATATCCTGACCCGGATTCGTACTTGAGACTGTCAGCCTGATATGATGGATTCCCGTCCAGCGGCCAATACAAACGACGGAGAGACTCTAATCAGATGACCGACGACATTCTAGTGTCCGAGCAGGACGGAATCGCCACCGTCACCTTCAACCGGCCCAGTCAGCGCAACGCCATCAGCTACCACGGCTGGCGCCGACTGCGCCGCATCGCCCTAGATCTCGAGCGCGACCCCGCCGTCAAGGTCGTCGTCTTCACCGGAGCGGGTGACGCCGCATTCTCAGCCGGCGCCGACATCAAGGACTTCGAGTCCTACCGCGACGACTCAACCAAGGCTAAGGTCTATGCCGAGGCGTTCGACGGCGCAATGGACGCAATCGAGGCAATGTCCAAGCCCACGATCTGCATGATCAAGGGCTTCTGCGTCGGCGGAGGCTGCGAGCTGTCCATGGCCGCCGACATCCGAATCGCCGCCGACAACAGCCGATTCGGAATTCCCGTCGCGCGGCTGTCCATACTCGTCGGATACAAAGAGATGCGCCGGCTCGTCCGGCTCGTCGGGCCCGGAAACGCCGCCTATATCCTTCTGTCGGCACGGCTTGTCGACGCACAGGAAGCGCACAGGATCGGCCTCGTGACCCAGGTCGTTCCCTTGGACGAGATCGCCGATGTCACATACGATCTCGCGCGCGCGATGGTCCCGCTCGCGCCTCTCTCCCAAGCGCGTCACAAGCGCATTCTCCAGACCGTGCTCAGAAACCCCGATCTCACGTCCCTGACCGAAGAGGAGGAGCACCTGCCCTTCGCCAACTTCGACAGCGAAGACTTCCGCGAGGGCCGCGCCGCATTCATCGAGCGCAGACAGCCCAACTTCAAAGGCCGCTGACCATGACTCACTCGCTGCCACTCCAAGATGTCAAAGTCTTGGACCTCACCCAGATAATGGCAGGCCCATACTGCACGATGATGCTCGCCGACATGGGCGCCGACGTGATCAAGGTCGAGAAGCCCAACGGCGGAGACGACACGCGGCGCATGGGGCCGCCGTTCATCGAGGGAGAGTCCGCCGCCTTCCTCGGAATCAACCGCAACAAGCGCAGCGTCGTCGTGGACATGAAGAATGAGCGCGGCCTCGAAATCGTCCGCCGCATGGCGCGGGAGTCCGATATCCTCGTGCAGAACTTCCGCCCCGGCGCTCTGGAGCGCATGGGCCTCGGCTACGAAAACGTCAATAGTATCAACCCCGCAATCGTCTATTGCACCATATCCGGCTTCGGAATCACAGGCCCCTACGCGCGGCGCGGCGGATTTGACCTCGTCGCGCAGGGGATGAGCGGCCTGATGAGCGTCAATGGCCCAAAGGGAGGAACGCCAACGAAGGTCGGCGTTCCCATCTGCGACCTCAACGCGGGCATGTACGCCGCCATCGGCATCCTGACCGCATACGTCCACCGGCTCAGGACCGGACAGGGGCAGCACGTCGATACGTCGCTGCTCGAAGGCGGAATCGCGTACACGTTCTGGGAGTCTATGATGTACTTCGCCACGGGCGAAGTACCAGGCCCGATGGGAAGCGCTCACCGGCTAACCGCGCCGTACCAGCCGTTCGAGACCGCCGACGGCTACGTCAACGTCGGCGCCGCAAACCAAGCCAACTGGGAGCGTCTGTGCGCCGCCATAGGCCGCGACGAGTTGGTCTCAGACGCCAGGTTCGTCCAGCCCAAGGACCGCATGAACAACCTCGACGCCCTAGTCGCCACTCTCGAAAAGACCTTCCGCCAAGAGACATCGGCCCATTGGCTGGAGAAGCTGGAGCGCGCGGGAGTCCCCGTCGGCCCGATCTACGATCTCAGGCAGGTGTACGAAGACCCGCAGGTGCGGGCCAGAAGCATGTACGTCGAGACGGATCACCCCGTCGCCGGCCGGCTCGGCAACATCGGCATCCCGATCAAGTTGTCAGACACGCCCGGCAAATTCCGACGCCCGGCTCCGAGCTTGGGTCAGCACACCGACGAGGTTCTGCGTGAGTTAGGCTGTGACGACGTGGAGATTGGCTCTCTGCGCTCGGAAGGCGCGGTGAAGTAGCGTATCGAAAGCGCTTCAAAGTTCCCAGCATCTAGAGTATCTGTGACAGGAAGAGCTTGGTGCGGTCGCTCTGGGGGTCTTCGAAGATCTGCTCCGGGGGGCCTTCTTCTACGATCAGACCCTCGTCGAACATCATCATCCGGTCGGAGACTTCTCTGGCGAAACCCATCTCGTGGGACACCACGACCATCGTCATACCGGACGTCGCCAGCTCTTGCATCACGTCCAGCACCTCCTTGATCATCTCAGGGTCCAGCGCCGACGTAGGCTCGTCGAACAGCATGATGTTGGGGCGCATCGCCAGCGCCCGCGCGATCGCGACGCGCTGCTGCTGACCGCCGGAAAGCTCCGACGGGTACTTGTCCGCCTGCTCAGGTATGCCCACACGCTCCAGCAGGCTCATCGCGACATCCTCAGCCTCGTCGGAAGGCATGTGACGCACCTTGATCGGCGCCAGCGTGATGTTGCTCATCACCGACAGGTGTGGAAACAGGTTGAACGATTGGAACACCATCCCAACGTCGCGGCGTATGGCGTCGATGTTTCGGACGTCGTCGGTCAACTCTATCCCGTCAACGACGATGTCGCCGCGCTGGTGCTCCTCCAGTCTGTTGATCGTTCGGATGAAGGTCGATTTGCCGGACCCCGACGGCCCAAACACCACCACGACCTCTCTCTTCTTGATGGTCGTCGTGATTCCGCGAAGGACGTGAAAGTCGCCGTACCACTTATGCACGTCGCGGCAGATGATGATGTCTTCCACTTCCTCACGCTCTTCGGGCGTTGTGACCATATCTCTCCCCTTTAGCGCTCACCGACGCCGAGGTGGCGTTCGACTTTTCTGCTCACGTAGGACATGCCGTAGGTAAATACCCAGAACACAAGGGCTACGAATACGAACATCTCCTGCGCGTCCTGCTGGTATTCCGTGTTTCCCACGACGAACGTCTTCCCGACCTCCACTATGTCCAGCATACCTATTATGTACACGAGGCTGGTGTCCTTGAACAGCCCGATGAACTGGCCCACTATGGCGGGTATGACGTTCCGTATCGCCTGCGGGAGCGTGATGAACAGCGTGGTCTGCCATGCGGGGAGTCCGAGCGCCCTCGCGGCTTCGATCTGTCCCGGGTTCAGCGCCTGGAGGCCGCCTCGCACGTTCTCCGCCATGTACGCGGAGCTGAACAGCGTGATCACTATGCCCGCGTTGAGCAGCGAGTTTCGCGGGAACGTCTCAGGGAACGCGAGCGGCACCAGGTGCTGCGACATGAACAGCAGCGTTATGAGCGGCACCCCCCGGAACACCTCTATGAACACCACGCACACCGCTTTGAGCACGGGCAGATGCGAGCGTCGTCCGAGCGCGAGGGCGACGCCGACGGGCAGGCTCAGCACGATTCCGGACACCGCCAGCACCAGGTTCAGCGTCAGGCCGCCCCAGTTCCGCACGTCCACGGGCTGAAGTCCGGGCACTCCGGGCAGTCCGAGCAGCAGCAGGAGCGTCAGAAAGAACGCGACGACGCTCAGAATCGCGACCCACTTGGGCGTGCCCAGCCGGGTGTACCGGGCTATCGCCCATCCCGCCACGAGCATGACGGGGTTGGCGAGCAGCAGCAGGCGCACGTCCATGCCCATGCGCTCGAAGTCGTAAGGCAAGAAGGCGAACAGCGCGGCCACGACCGCTATCAGTATGGCTATTCGCCTGACGACTCCCGCGCCTGCGACTCCCCACGCCATGCCAAGCAGCGCGGACACCATCAGCAGCGATGCCTGCGGCCGCCAGAAGCAGTCGTTGCCCGGGCAGACCTGGTCGCTGTTGTAGTTGCCGATGACGAAACGTCCGCCGATGGTCGAGATCACCCTCCAGTCGGCGTCGAAGAAAACCCAACCGAGTCCGAACCAGGCGGCGGCAACTAGCACGGCCCCTACAACGAGCGTGAGCGCGGAGTCGAGCGGACTGCCGAACAGGTTCTCTCGCACCCATCCCCGCACTCCGGTCTGGGAGCGCGGCGGAGGCAGGGCGGAGTCCGTCGGCGTCATGTCTGCGCTGGTTGTCATGGTCTAACTTCTCTCGAAGCTGATATGGCGGTTGTACAGGTTGCCGACCAGTGAGTACGCCAAGCTCATCGCCAGGTACGCGACCATGATGAGCATGAAGATTGAGATGGCCGGGGCCGTCTGGGTCATGGTGATGCCGATGTTGGTCAGTTCGGAGTATCCGACTGCTCCGCCGAGGCTGCTGTTCTTGGTCAGGTTGAGGAACTGGCTGATGAGCGGCGGCACTATCACCCGCAACGCCTGCGGGAAGGTGACGTGTCTGAGCGCGGCCATTGGGGAGAGGCCAAGCGCCCTTCCTGCTTCGATCTGTCCTCGGCCAACCGACTGGATGCCCGCGCGCACGATCTCCCCGATGAAGGCCGAGGTGTAGATGACCAGCCCTATCAGCAGAACCAGGACCCCGGCTCGGACGGTGATTCCGCCCGCGATTCGCCCGAACCGACCCTGTGGTTCGGGCGAAGCCATCACGAACGGCGCGTCTCCGGCGACCGCGCTCAGGATCATCCACGCGATCCCGCTGACGACTATCGCCACCGCGCACCCTGCCGTCAGCGGGTAGGAGGCGCGGCCGGTGACAGTCTCTCGGCGGGTCAGCATACGGTGGGCCGCGATCCCCGCAATCACGCCCGCGACGGTGACCACTATCCATGCCAGCGGGACCAGCAGGCTGCCGGGCACGTTTGGGCCGGGAAACGACACGCCGGCATTGTTGAGGTACAGCCGGTCGGCGATGACGTATCCCTCACGCACCTGCGGCAGCGCAAGCACTATGTAGAACCAGAAGAGAAGCTGCACCAGCACCGGCACGTTGCGGAAGAACTCGACGTATGCCAGCGCGATCTTGTTGACTATCCAGTTGCTGGATAGGCGCGCCACGCCGACCACGATGCCGATCAGAGTCGCCAGTATGACACCCAGCACGGAGACGATCAGCGTGTTGGTGATCCCGACTCCGAGCGCGTATCCGAACGCGTCCGACGACTCGTAGGGGATGAAGTGGTCTCCGATGGGTGTCTGGTACTCACGAGAGAGGAATCCGAACCCGAAGGGGATGTCCCGCTCCGCGATCGCGCTGCCCATGTTGGTGAAGAACCATGCCACCAGCGCGACGACGAATATGGCGGATATGATCTGGAGCGCCCACCGGATGATGCGGGCGTGACGCCAGACGGGTATGTCTTCGTATGTCAGTATCCTGTTGATGGTGGACATGATTTGCGAGCCGGTGGGAAGTTTACCCTATTCTACCCTGTTTCGCGGCGTTTTGAACGCCCCGATTGGGCGATTAATGCACAACAGGCCGGTGGCGCAATGCCGACCGGCCTGTTTTCGGTTGCGTCGAACTCAGGACTCGTACCTGAGGGCTACCTCAGCGGAGCGGCATAGACCTGTCCGCCCTTGGGACAGTCCATGCACGGAGCGCTCGACCAGAGCGCGTTCCGGCTGCCCTCGCGGGTCAGCCCCAGCGGGGTCAGGTGGCGGTCGTAGATCTCGCCGTAGTTGCCGACGGCTCGGATCACGTCCTGCGCGACGGTCGCGCTCAGTCCCATCTCCTCCTGGCCGAAACTGCCCTCTAGGCCGAACAGCCTATCGACAGCGGTATCGCCCGTCTTGGACATGGGCACATTGTCGGAGGTTATCTCGAACGCCTCGGCGTAGATGAGCATTGCCATCACGGCCTTCACCACGTCGTACCACTGCGCGTCGCCATGCGGCACTACGGGTCCGAGCGGCTCCTCGGAGATCGTGCCGGGCAGAATGGTATGCGCCTCCGGGTCGTCGAGCCCCGCGCGCTTGGCGGTGAGGCCGGAGCGGTCGGTCGTCAGCGCGTCGCACTGTCCGGCAAGATATGCCGCGTCGGTCGAGGGGTTGTCCGGGAACGTAACCACGTCGAGGTTCAGGTTGTTCTGGTTGTTGAAGTCTTGGAGGTTGAGCTCAGTCGTGGTTCCCTGCTGCACGCAGACCTTCGCGCCTTCGAGTTCGAGAAGGTTGGTGAGGCCGAGCGATGTAGGGGCCATGAAGCCCTGCCCGTCGTAGAACATCGTCTGGGCGAAGTCGCCCCAGGTGGCGTCGCGCGAGGTGGTCCAAGTGGTGTTTCGTGACATCATGTCCACTTCGCCGGACTGCATGGTGGGGCCGCGCTCGGCGGCGGTGGTCGCTCGGTACTCGACCTTGTCGGGGTCTCCGAGGACCGCGGCGGCGACTGCGCGGCAGAGGTCTATGTCGAAGCCGACAGTGTTGCCGCCTTCGTCAATAAAACCGAACCCCGCCAGGCTGTTGTTGCTGGCGCAGACTACCATCCCGCGGTCCCTGACCTGCTGGAGCCTGTCGCCGGTCATCGGCGCGGCAGCGCCAATCCTGTCCAATATGCCCATTTGAGTGGCAACGGCCATGAGTTCTTGCTCGTTCATCCCGCCAACCAGTTGACCGGCCCTTGCCATGACTTCCATGTCGGACATCGCCGCGCCCTCGGCTGAAGCCTTGGCCATGGCTTCGGCCTCAGCCCTGTCCACCATGCCCAACGCCCCGGCGCGCTCCCTAATCTCGGCATCGCTCAGGTCCTGCGAGCAGGCGAGCATGAGGAGCGAGGCGATAACTGCCAGCGCCATTGTTACAAAAAGCTTGTTTCGCATATTTCTCCCTTGGTCCTTCCTTTAGTTGCTGATACTTCAGTCCGTCGAGACACGCGCTAAGTTCCGTTCCAAGTCCGCAGCCGCACCACCCACATATAAGAATAGCGTAACATTCATGAAAATGCCAGTGAACATACTCATGCGCTTATGGCAGATTGGTAGGTGGATGGGTATTCACCCTCACCCTAGCCCTCTCCCTCAAGGGAGAGGGGATATTCGCGCTTTCGTGGCGCGCCTACTAAAGTGACGCAAGTTCCCCCATCCAAAAACTTCCGAATCATCGTATTCGCCCCACCACCCGACGCGTGGCGTCCACCAGAACGTTCACGTCGGCCTCGGCTGTCAGCGCGTTCAGCGCTCCCGCCGCGCCGGTCTGAAGCAGCACGCCCTCGTTTAGAAGTCCGGTGAACAGCGCTTTGCCCATTAGCTGGTCGGAGCGGACGACGCTACGGTAATCGACGATCTTCTCGGAGGTGAAGTGGATGCCGAACAGTGAGCCGATTCCGGTTACCTGCGCCGGAATCTCGAACTCGTCGAACACGGCTCTCAGCTTGGCCCTGAGTTGATCGCCCAGCGCGTTCATGCGGTCATATACTTCGGGGGTTAGATGATTCATGACCGCTTCGCCCGCCGCCATTGTTACGGGGTTGGCGTTGAACGTGCCCGCGTGAGGGATCGGCCCCGGGCGGGTAGGGTCGAACAGTTCCATGATGTCGGCGCGGCCGCCGAATGCGCCGACCGGGGTTCCGCCGCCGATTATCTTGCCGAAGGCGGTCATGTCCGGCGTCACGCCCAGCGTCTGCTGCGCTCCGCCGGGGGCGATGCGGAAGCTCTGCACCTCGTCATAGATCAGCACGATGCCGAGTTCGGTTGTCAGATCGCGCAGTTCGCGCAGGAACTCGACGTCTCCCGGCAGGTATCCGAAGTTGGAGACCACAGGCTCCATTATCAGGCAGGCCAGGTCGTCGGCATTCCGACGCAGTTCCCGCTCGCACCAATCGAGGTCGTTATAGGGCAGGACGATGACTTGGTCTAGGATGCTCCGCGGCATCCCGGCGTACTCCGGAATCGGCGTCGGCCCCGACGGGTCCAGCTTCTCAAGCGGAGGCCGGACGCTGACGGATACGTACTCGTGCGCGCCGTGGTAGCCGCCCTCGAATTTGGCTATCTTCTCCCTACCGGTGAAGGCTCGCGCGGCGCGAATGGCCATCAGCGTGCCTTCGGTCCCAGAGTTGGCGAACCGGATCAGGTCCACCGACGGAACACGCTCGGTGAGTATCTTCGCCATCCGCACCTGCGGATCCGTCGGCCCCGTGAACGCCGTGCCGCGCGCGGCCTGTTCCTGAATGGCGCGGGTGACGTCCGGGTGAGCGTGTCCGAGAATCAGGCTGGTCGCGTTGATCATGAAGTCGAGCAGGCGGTTGCCGTCGGCATCGTGGAGATAGTGACCATCGCCCCGCTCGATGAAGTGGGGATACGGCGGGAAGTATGCTGTCCCGCGCGAGCTTCCGCCGGGCAGATACTTCTGAGCGTCGGCCTGCTTCCGGCTGGAGACCGGGGCGCTGGCGACGTAGCGGTCTATCTCTTGTTGGAGTCTATCTTGGATGGACATGGGCTTCATGGCTCGGCGCGGATCGGATCGATGACGGTCAGGAAGGGAAAGCGGTGGAAGTCGGCGTCGTGGGTGCATATCCGGCTAACGCCGTGCTCACGCATCAGTACGGCTATATGAAGGTCGTGGGCGATGTTCCCCCTAATGTCTGGTAACTCCTCTAATACATCGGATAGCACAGCCACATGACGCTGAGTCGGCGCTAATACCCTGAATCCGCAACCATCTATCAAGTCTTCCAGATATTGCCATGCTTCTCGCAAACTCATGGGCGATCCAAGAAAATTAGGGTGGGTAGTAACACGCAAAAACTCGTAGCAGATGCTCCACGTGAGAAAAGCAGGCTCCGTACCGCGGCGCGATTTTTCTAGGAAGTTGAAGCAAGGCAAGTGAAGTTCTGAATCTTCGTGTATCGCGTAAACCAGTATGTTAGTATCGAATACTAGCATCTTGGTCAAATATCTCGTAAAGCTCGTCGCGGTTCGAGATGTCAACCAGCAGCCCGCCGCTTCGCCGTGTCGGCAGGGGAGGGAGCAGTTTGTCATCCGCCGGAGACTCGCTACACTCGTTGAGGATCCGTCTGAGACCTGCCTCTGCTAGCGCGGACGTGGTCGTACCACGCCGAGCGGCCTCTTCACGCAGTCGCCGCATCACCGTATGATCTATGTTCAGAGTGGTCTTCATAGGGAAAACCATATCAGCAGCGAGGCGTTGCGTCAACTTGGGCGAGGTCTTCCAGAAGCCGTCAGGCGCCTGAGCGCGGGCGTCAAACGCGCTTGTTGCGGGCTCCGGCGTGGGCTATAATGGGCGGCGAAACACCACTCCAGATGAGAGCGTCTTACACATGAGCGACAAGCGCGAGTCCAAGAGAGGACTCACCCGCAGGCAGATCATCAAGAGCATTCCGGTCGGGATAGCCGGCGCGGTCGCGCTGAGCTTGGTTGCCGGGCGCATGGTCTCCGGACTCGTCCGCACGCGCAAGGCGCAGGACCTGCCCGACGACTCGATCTTTGCCCCCGACCCGAAGAGGTATCCCGAGGCGTAGTCTCTTCCGTGAGGGCGCTCCCCGGCCCGGAAAGACGACAACTTCTACCCAGTCACATTCAGGACGTCCACGACATGCCGGTTTGGCAGCGCCGCTGCCGGCGGCGGCGCTCGACGGCGGACTTCATAGCGCTGAGGCGGAAGTCGGCGGAGTAATCTGGTAAAGTATCGCTGACGCCGGGATTCGAGACATCCGCGCAAGCAGGAGGCACAACTCATGGTGAATCACGTCAAGGGAGTAACGGCAAGGTCGAAGGGCGCGCCGGTGAGTGTGGAGGAGATTCTGGTGCCGGATCCCGGCCCCGGTGAAGCGCTGGTGAGAGTCAAGGCGTGCGGCGTCTGTCACACGGACCTGCACTACCGGGAGGGCGCGATCACGGACGAGTTTCCGTTCCTGCTCGGCCACGAGGTTGCGGGGACCGTCGAGCAGGTCGGCGACGGCGTGACGAACGTGGAGCCAGGCGACTTCGTTATCATCGCCTGGCGAGCGCCGTGCAGTAGGTGCCGCTCGTGCCTGCGGGGTCGGCCCTGGTACTGCTTCGACAGCATGAACGCGGCGCAGCAGATGACGCTCGCGGACGGCAGCCCGCTTTCTCCCGCGCTGGGCATAGGCGCATTCGCAGAGTTGACCTTGGTACACGCGGGCCAGGCGGTGAAGGTCGATCCGGCCGCCTCGCCGGCAGCCGCCGGGCTTCTGGGGTGCGGCATAATGGCCGGACTTGGCGCGGCGGTCAACACGGGAGGAGTCACGCGCGGCGACTCGGTGGCGGTGTTCGGATGCGGTGGAGTGGGCGACGCGGCCATCGCGGGGGCCCGCTTAGCGGGGGCGCATACGATAATCGGCGTGGACATAGACGACAGGAAGCTGGAGTGGGCTAGGGACTTTGGCGCGACTCACACCGTCAACTCGACGCAGTCAGACCCGGTCGAGGCGATTCAGCAGATCACCGGCGGCAACGGCGTTGACGTGGCAATCGAGGCGGTGGGAAACCCGGTTACGTATGAGCAGGCCTTCTTCGCGCGGGACCTGGCCGGGACCGTGGCGCTGGTTGGAGTGCCCAGCCCGGACATGAAGATCGAGCTTCCGATGCTGGAGGTGTTCGGCAGGGGAGGGTCGCTGAAGTCGTCTTGGTATGGCGACTGCCTGCCCACGAGGGACTTCCCGATGTTCATCGACCTGTACCTGCAGGGCCGGCTGGACCTAGACAGGTTCGTGTCCGAGACAATCGGCCTGGACGAGGTGGAGGAGGCTTTTCACAAGATGGAGCGCGGCGAGGTACTGCGGTCGGTGGTGGTGATGTAGGGTTGGACCCACCGCGTTTTCAAGTCGCGGCGGGTCGGTACTGCCTAACTCGGCGGTTGCTACCTCAAAGGATGATGCTGAGCGGGTTTTCGAGCAGGTCTTTGATCTCGTTGAGGAACATCGCGCCCTCGGCGCCGTCCACGATGCGGTGGTCGGCTGAGAGGGTCGAGGTCATCATCTGACGCACGACGATCCGGTCGTCATCGGCCACGACGGGGCGTTTCTGGACGGCTCCGACGGCCAGCACGGCGGATTGGGGCGGCTGTATGATGGCGACGAAGCTGGTGACGCCCATCATGCCCATGTTGGATATGGCGAACGTTCCGCCCGAGTATTCATCCGGACTGAGAGTTCCCTGCTGGGCGCGATCCGACAGGTCCTTGCTGGCCTGGGCGATCTCCTTGAGGGACATGTCGCCGGCTCCCACGATCGCGGGCAGTATGAGGCCCTCTTCGACCGCCATGGCCACGCCGACGTTCACGTCGTCGTTCATCCTGATGCCGCCGTCCTCGTAGTAGGCGTTGAACTTGGGGTATCGCCTCAGGGCTATCACGCTGGCGGCTATGATGAGGTCATTGACGGTGGCGCGCGCGCCGTCGGCGGCCATCGCCTGGTTTATCTGCGCTCTGAGCTCCATCGCGGCGGTCATGTCCACGTCCGTGTTGACGTAGAAGTGCGGCTTCTCGCTCTTGGATCGAATGGTGACGCGGGCGATCTGCTGTCTCATCTTTGAGAGGGGGACGAGTTCCTCGTCCACTGCCGCTTCGACGGTTTCGGTTTCAGGCTCAGGTTCGGTTTCGATCTCTGCTTGTGCTTCGACGGTTTCGGTTTCAGGCTCAGGTTCGGTTTCGATCTCGGCCTCGGCTTCGACGGTTTCGGTTTCAGGCTCGGGTTCGGGTTCGACCTCTGCTTGTGCTTCGACGGTTTCGGTTTCAGGCTCGGGTTCGGGTTCGGGTTCGACCTCGGCTTGGGCTTCGATGGGTTCAGGCTCGGGTTCCGGTTCAGGCATAGCGTCCACTATTCTCTGCACGTCGTCCTTGGTTATGCGCCCTCCGGGACCCGTTCCCTCCACGGAGGCGAGGTCTATCCCAGCCTCAACGGCTATCTGCCGCGCGACGGGGGTCGCGAGTACACGCTGGCTCTGAGCAGGCTGCTCCGGCTCATCGGATGGCTCGGCCCCGTCCGTCGTCGGAACCGAGGCGGCTCCCAGCGGGATGGCGGCGTGCGTCTCTTCCTCGGACGGTTCAGGTTCGGCGACCGGAGCGGGCGACTCCGGCTCGGCGGTTGTTCCCAAAACCTCGCTATCTTCTCCCACGATGGCTATTACCTCCCCGACTGGCACAGTCGTACCTTCGTTTACCAGTATCTTTTGCAGCACGCCTTCGGCGTACGACTCGAATTCGACCACCGCCTTGTCCGTCTCGATCTCGGCCACGGGTTCACCGATTTCCACGTTGGAACCCTCTGCCTTGAGCCAGCGGATGACGGTCCCTTCCTGCATGTCGTAGCCCATCTGCGGCATGGTGAGCTCAGTTGTCAAGAGACCTTACCTCTTTCGACTTCATGGCTTAATGATAACGGCTTGGCGCCTGTTTCCGTCTAGCATATTGGCGGCTTCTTCTTAACCGATAGGCGAATGGCTAGAGTCCGAAACTGCTTTCGATCTGCCCGACGACTCGCGCCGCGTCGGGAATCGTCGCCTGTTCGAGCGGGAGCGAGTACGGGGTCGGCACGTCGAGGCCGCCGACACGAGCAACCGGGCCGTCCAGATAGTCGAAAGCCTCTTCCTGGATCGCGCTGGCGACCTCTCCGGCGAATCCGCCCGTCCTCCACGTCTCCTCCACGACCACCGCCTTGTTTGTCTTCCTGACCGATTCGACTACCGTTTCGATGTCCAGCGGGCTGAGCGTTCTCAGGTCTATGACTTCGGCCTCGCGGCCTTTCTGGGCAAGCCTATCGGCTGCTTCCAGGGCGACGCGCGCCATGCGGGAGTAGCCGACAATCGTCACGTCGGCGCCATGCCGTCTGACCGCCGCGCTGCCGAATGGGACTTCGTAGTACTCGTCCGGGACATCTCCCCTGACCCCGTAGAGCAAAGAGTGCTCGGCGAATATAACGGGGTCTTGCTGCTTGAAGGACGCTCTCAGCAGTCCGAGCGCGTCGTAGGGGGTGGCCGGGACCGCTACTCTGAGGCCGGGAACCGACGCGTACCAGCCCTCGAAACTCTGAGAGTGGGTCGCCGCGAGTTGACCGCCCCCACCTGTCACCGTCCTGATTATCATAGGCACCGAAAGCTGTCCGTTGGACATGTAGCGCAACTTCGCGGCGTGGTTGATTATCTGATCCATCGCCAGCAGCGAGAAGTTGATCGTCATGATCTCGACGACCGGCCTCATGCCTGTGAGCGCGGCTCCGATGCCCGCGCCCACGAAGCCTGACTCCGCAATCGGCGCGTCGCGGATTCGCTCCGGCCCGTAGCTGTCCAGAAATCCGCGCGTGACGGCATAGGCGCCGTCGTACGCGCCGATGTCTTCGCCCATGAGAAACACGCGCTCGTCGGCTTCGAGAGCCTCTCTGAGTCCATTGGCGATGGCGTCCCTAATGACGATTTCGGCCATACCGCGATTCCTGAGTTGAAGCTAGGCTATTTCGACGTTCGATGCGCATAGACGTTGTTATGGATGACTTCCAATTCGGGGAAAGGACTCTCTTTGGCGTAGTCGATGGCCTCGGCGATGACCTCTGCGACCTCTTTCTGTATCGCCTCCATCTCCTCAGTCGTGATCAACCCCTCTTCGAGGGCCAACGCCTTGAAGCGGTCTATCGGATCGTTGATCCTCCACTCCTCGACCTCGGAATTTTCCCTGTACTTGACCGGGTCGGCCATAGAGTGTCCGCGGTATCGGTAGGTCATGGCTTCGATGAACACGGGGCCGTTTCCGGCGCGGACGCGGCGAAGCGCCTCAGTCGTCGCCTCCCGCACCTCCAGCAGGTCCATGCCGTCTATCTGCACCGCGGGTATCTTGTAGTACTCGGCCGAGTTGTATATGTCCCGTCCGGCGGCGTGGGTCTTGTCAACGTGCGTGCCCATGCCGTACAGGTTGTTCTCAAGGAAGAAGACGACAGGCAGTTTCCACAGAGAGGCGAGGTTCATAGACTCGTGGAACTCGCCCTCGTTTACCGCGCCGTCTCCGAAGAAGATCATAACGGCGGCGTTCTTCCCCTGCATCTTGATCCCGAGCCCGATGCCGACTCCGATGGGAAGCTGACCTCCGACGATGGCGTGGCCGCCCATGAAGTGGCGGCTTGCGTCGAACAGGTGCATGGATCCGCCCTTGCCGCCGCTGGCTCCTGTCGCTCTGCCGCAAAGTTCGGCCATGCAAGCTTTCGGGTCCATGCCCCTAGCGAGCGCGTGACCGTGGTCGCGGTAATGGGTGATCACGTAGTCTTGCGGCTCCAGCAGGCTGATTGCGCCGACGGCCACCGCCTCCTCTCCGATGTAGAGGTGCAGAAACCCTCCGATGAGACTCTGCATGTAGAGGCGCGCGCTCGCTTCCTCGAACCGTCGGATGAGGAGCATCCTCCGGTAGAACTCGGCGACCTCGGTCTTTTCCAGGTTCACGGCAGCTTTCATACTATTCAACATGCTTCTTTGAAATCGGCCACTAAATGTGTACCGCCTGGCCTTCCGCGGCCAAGGCTGCTTCTTTAATGGTTTCCGAAATTGTCGGGTGCGGATGCACCAGCCAGCCCAGTTCGGCGGTGGTCGCCTCCAGCAGCTTGGCCATTCCAAGCTCACCCAGCATCTCCGTGACCTCCGCGCCGATCATGTGCCCGCCGAGCAGTTCGCCGATCTCTTCTTCTATGACCAGCTTTACCATTCCCTCGGACTCGTTGAGCGCGAGAGCCTTACCGCTTGCCGACAGCGGGAACTTGCCAATCTTGACCGAATAGCCGGCCTCGCGCGCCTGCTCTTCGGTAAGTCCGAAACTCGCCACCTGCGGCCGGCAGTAGATCGCCCTGGGCATCTGTGTGTAGTCCAGCGGCAGCGGGTCGAGTCCGGCGAGGTGCTCGACCGCGGTAACGCCCTGCGCCGACGCCACATGGGCGAGGAGCAGCTTGCCGGTCACGTCGCCTATCGCGTAGATACTCGGAACGTTCGACTGCATCCACTCGTTGACGGGTATGAATCCGCGCTCGGTCCGCACCCCCGCCGATTCCAGTCCGATGTCGTCCACGTTCCCCTGAACTCCGACTGCGACCAGCACCTTGTCGCAGTCTATGATGGAGTTCTCCCCACCGATTGAGACGGACACTTTGACGGCGTCGCTGTCAACCCCAATGCCCTGCACCCGCGCGCCGGTGAGGGTCTGAATGCCCTGACGCCTGAAGGCGCGCTCGAGGGCGGAGCTTATGTCGGCGTCTTCGTTGGGGACGATGCGGGGCATAAGCTCGACGATTGTGACCTCCGCGCCGTAAGTCCGCCAGACGTAAGCGAACTCGCAGCCGGTCGCTCCGCCGCCCACGATGACAACCCTCTTTGGGACCTCTCGCAGAGCGAGGGCCTCGCGGCTGGTTATGACGGTCTCGCCATCAACCGGCATGGCCGGGATGTCTAGCTGGCGGGCGCCGGTGGCGATTATGACGTTTTCGGCAGAGATGGTGTCTCCACTCTCCGAGATGCGGACGGCGTTCGGACCTTCCAGTACTCCCGTGCCCTGCACGATCTCCACCTTGTTCTTGCGGAGGAGCATTGCGATGCCGCGCGTGAGCCGGTCCACCACGCCGCGGCTGCGGTCTATGGCTTTGCCGAAGTCGGGCCTGACGCGCTCGACGCTAATGCCGAAGTCGCCCGCGTTCTGAACCAAGTTCAGAACCTCGGCGTTCCTCAGCAGCGCCTTGGAAGGGATGCAGCCCCAGTTCAAGCATATTCCGCCGAGGGCGTCTCGTTCGACGACCACGGTCCTCATGCCCAACTGTCCGGCGCGGATCGCGGCTACGTATCCGCCCGGACCAGAGCCGAGCACCGCAACGTCATATTCAACGTCAGCCAATGAGTCACCTCTCGAAACGAGCGCGCAAATAGTCGGGCCGCCTAAGCGACTGGAAACATTCTACACCAAACCCCTGACACGTAAAAGTTGAGTCTGGGTCAGGACATCCCGTATCACAACTGCCGGGAAATAGCATGACGCTCCGCTCTTGGGGGTTGACACGGGAGGCATTAAGTGGTTATATCCCGTCAGACTTGGCACGGGAACTCCGCGCCATGAATCTTGTCTATCGTAGCGGAATGAAGGAATCCAAGTTCAAGAAATCGTCGTGGAGGTAACGTCACATGAATCCCAACAGTAAGCATTGGAGATTTCGCCTGATACCGATGTTCTTGGGGGGGGCAATGCTGTTGCTGCTTGCCGCTGCCCTGGCGTGCGGTGAGAGGGTGGTCACCGAGACGGTCGTCAAAGAGGTGCCGGTCGAAAAGATCGTCACCCAAGAGGTGGTCAAGGAAGTACCCAAAGAGGTCGTCGTAGAGAAAGAGGTGATCAAGACCGTCGAGGTGCCTGTCGAAAAGGTGGTCACCGTAGAGAAAGAGGTGGTCAAGACCGTTGAGGTGCCTGTCGAAAAGATCGTCACTCAAGAGGTCGTCAAAGAGGTTGAGGTCGAGGTGATCAAGGAGGTCGAGGTCATCAAGACCGTCGAGGTTCCGGCACCCGACATTCAGCAGTTCAGCGAGTCTCCGTCGTTGGCGCAGCAGGTTCAGGCGGGCCTGCTTCCTCCGGTCGAAGAGCGTCTGCCGAAGGACCCGTGGGTTATCCACGTGAACGAGGTCGGCAAGTACGGCGGGTCGCTCAACAGGGCGTACCTAGGCTTCTCCGACATCTGGAACTACATGCGGCTGTCGCGCGCTCCCGTGGCGCGGTGGACCTCCGACGCCGCGGGAGCCATCCCGTCCACCGTCAAGAGTTGGGACATCGAGGACGGCGGCAAGAAGTTCATCTACCACATGCGCGAGGGGATGAAGTGGTCGGACGGGACTCCCGTGACCATGGAGGACGCCCGGTTCGCTTGGGAAGACGTGATCGGCAACGAGGAGATTACCCCAAACCTTAGCGGCCATCTGCTCGCGGTTGAGGGGACGCTTCCAGAGTTCGAGATCATAGACGACTGGACGTTCAGCCTCACGTTCCACAAGCCGAACTACACTTTCGTAAAGGCGATGCCGCAGGCGGGCTTCGGCTTCCTGCGCTTCTTCCTGCCCGCGCACTGGGCGAAGCAGTTCCACCCCGACTACGCCGACGCGGACGCTCTCGCCGCGGCGATCGAAGCGGCTGACGTGGACACCTGGGTCGATCTGTTCAGGCAGCGCGTGGACGGCTACTACCGCGAGGATGGCAGCCTGGACCAGCCGACGCTGCATCCCTGGATAATGAAGGGCAAGTGGGGCGACTCTCGCGTCGTGGCGGAGCGCAACCCCTACTTCTTCGGCGTGGACCAGGCAGGGAACCAGCTTCCATACATAGACAGGCTGGTGTATGACCTGGCCGAGAACGGCGAGGTCATCCAGCTTCGCGCCATCGCGGGCGAGCTTCAGGTACAGGGACGACACATCAAGCTGACGTCGTACCCGACGCTCCAGGAGAACCGCGACAAGGGCGACTATTCGGTCAAGCTGTGGCCTGAGTACGGCGGCTCGAACGTGGTGCTCTGGTTCAACCAGACGTGGGAAGGGCCGGAGGTCGAGTACTTCAAGCAGGCTGACTTCCGGCGCGCTCTGTCCGTAGCGGTTGATAGGGACACGATCAACCAGGTCTCCTTCCTAGGCGTTGCGGTACCACGCAACTACATGCCCGCCCCTGGCCACCCGCACCATCCCGGCCCCGAATACGACACGCTTTGGACTCAGTTCGACCCCGAGCTGGCCAACCAGATGCTGGACGATGTCGGGCTGGACAAGAAGGACGGCGACGGCTTCCGGCTGATGTCCAACGGCGAGCGGTTGTCGCTTTCCATCATCATGTTCGAGGGCTATGCCGACTGGGCCGACGCCACCGAGCAGGTCATCGCCGACTGGGAAGAGGTCGGAGTTCACGCCACGATGCGGATCGGCACGCGCAGCAACATCGGCCAGGAGTGGCAGTCCAACTCCGGCATGATCTACAACCATCCGATGGACACCGCGGGCTTCACGTTCGCGACGGCCGGCCCGAAGACGGCGTTCGCCTACGGCTTGGTCGCTCCTCTGTGGAGGGACTGGCTGAACTCCGACGGCGCCGAGGGCGTCAAGCCCCCGGACAAGATCATCGAGATTCACGAGTCTCACAATGTCGGCCCTACTCTGCCGACTGAGGAGGCCAACGCGCTCGCGAGGTCGATCTACAAGTACCACGCGGAAGAGCAGTACGGCATCTCGCTGATCGGGCTGCGGCCTGAGCCGTTCGTGGTGAGCAACCGGATCGGCAACTTCCCCGAGCAGGGGTTTGTGTTCTGGCCGCTGCGCTCGCCGAACAACGGCTTCCCGGAGGCGTGGTTCTACAGACGGTAACTCCCAGGTTTGCGGGGAACGGTTCCCGCGAACCCCGGGTTCAGAACTAGCGAAGGTCCGGGGCGGCGATGAATACGCTGCCCCGGATCCGCAGGGTCGAATCCGGCGCACGCTGGCAGCCAAGCCGGCCTGGGGCGTTGCCGAGTGTTTGCAGTCCAAACCTTTACGACGCGCCAAGCCGTTCTTGACCGGACGCGCCGGGGTGGGTGAAGGTATGACATGGTTCAATTCCTCCTGAGACGACTGGCGATATACATCCCCATGCTGGCGTTGATGTCCATCGTCTCTTATGGAATCATCGAAGCGCCGCCCGGAGACTTCTTGGACGACTACGTGACTCTCCTCAGAGCTCGCGGCGAGTACGACGAAGGAGAGGTGCAGCGCCTCCAGGCACGCTACGGCCTCGACAGCCCGATATACGTCCGATACTGGAAGTGGGCCTCGGGCATATTGGTCTGGGACCTGGGCGACTCCCTAGAGTTTCGCAGGCCGGTCAGGGACCTCGTAAACGACCGGCTCGCGATGACCGTCGTTCTGGGAATCTTCACCGTCATCTTCACCTGGACCATGGCTATCCCCATTGGAATAATCTCCGCCGTTAAACAATACTCTTTTATAGACTACACCTTTACTTTTCTTTCCTACCTGGGCGTCGGCACGCCCAATTTCCTCCTGGCGCTCGTGCTGATGTGGACGGCGTTCGCGGCGTTCAACGTGAGCATCACCGGCCTGTTTTCGGACCAGTACATCGACGCGCCCTGGAGCATTGGAAAGTTCATCGACCTTCTCAAGCATATCTGGGTGCCGATGGTCATTCTGGGCACGGACGGCACGGCCAGGCTCACCAGGATACTGCGCGCGAACCTGTTGGACGAGCTGGGCAAGCCCTACGTCGAGACGGCGCGCAGCAAAGGGCTTTCCGAGTGGAAGCTGATACTGAAGTACCCGGTGCGAATCGCTCTGAACCCGTTCGTCAGCACCGCCGGGTGGACCCTGCCGACCCTGTTCTCCGGCAGCCTGATAGTCGCCCAGGTCATGAGCCTGCCGACCGTAGGGCCTCTGCTGCTAAAGGCGCTCCAGTCACAGGACATGTACATGGCAGGCTCGATAGTGCTCATCATCACCGCGCTAACGCTCGTGGGGACGCTGATATCCGACATCGTACTCGGGTTCATGGACCCGCGAATTAGAATGGGGGCCTGATCCATGGCGTCAGTCGCAGTTCCCAAGACCCAGGAGGACGGCACTCAGTCCGTATATGTCGCTTCGCAGTGGAAGCTAGTCTGGTGGAGGTTCAGAAGGCACCGGCTGGCCATCATCGGCACGGTCATTGTAGGTATCCTCTACCTTGTTTCGCTCTTCCCGGAGTTTCTGGCGACTCATGACCCTCATGAAAGGAACGCCAAGAAGCTATATCTGTCTCCTACCCCCGTGCATATCTTCGACGGCTGGCTCCCGCGTCCGTACGTCAATGGACTGAAGAGCGAGCGAAACCCCGAAACCCTCGCCCTCGATTTCGAAGTCGATTATGAGAAGAAGTACCGCATCCAGTATTTCGTGCATGGGTACGAATATAAGATGCTGGGACTCATTACTACCGACTGGCACCTGATGGGACTCGACACGGACGACGACCTTGCCGCGTTCCACATGCTGGGCACGGACAGGATGGGGCGCGACCTGTGGTCTCGGCTGATGCTGGCGACTCGGATATCGATGTCCGTCGGATTGCTGGGCGTCCTGATTAGCCTGTTCCTCGGCATCCTGCTGGGCGGACTGTCGGGGTACTACTCCGGCTGGATGGACGTGTTGATTCAGCGGCTCATCGAATTCCTGAGATCAATCCCCACGATACCGTTGTGGATCGCGCTGGCGGCCGCCGTACCGAGGGATTGGTCTGTGGTGAAGGTCTATTTCGCCATCACGGTGCTGATCTCGTTCATCGGATGGACGACGCTCGCCAGAGAGGTTCGCGGACGCTTCCTGGTGCTGCGCGAAGACGACTTCGTCGTCGCGGCCCGGGTGTACGGCTCAAGCCCGCTGAGGACCATATTCCGTCACATGGTCCCCAACTTCATCAGTCACATCATCGCCACCACGACACTGGCGATCCCGTCGATGATCATCGCCGAGACTTCGCTTAGCTTCCTTGGGCTGGGACTGAAGCAGCCGGTGATAAGCTGGGGAGTGCTGCTGTTCGAGGCGCAGCAGATCAGGGCGGTCGCGTCGGCGCCGTGGCTGCTGGTGCCTGGGCTGTTCGTACTTATCTCGGTTCTCGCGTTCAACTTCATGGGCGACGGCCTCAGGGACGCGGCAGACCCTTACTCGGCACACGGCTGAAGACCGGACTCAAGGCGGCATATTGCAGAACAGCGAAACACTCATAAGCGTTCAGGACCTGAAGACGCACTTCTTCCTCGACGAGGGAACGGTCAGGGCCGTCGATGGCGTGTCCTTCGAGCTCGGACGCGGCGCGACGCTGGGCGTCGTGGGGGAGAGCGGATGCGGCAAGAGCGTTCTCGCCAGGTCGATAATCCGCATCGTTCCACCGCCAGGCCGCACCATCGAGGGCTCGGTGATGTACTACCGCGCCCCTCATCACGGTTCCGACGGGGGTTCTCAAGAGGTCACCCCGATAGACCTGGCTTTCCTGGAGCCGGACAGCGCGGACATCAGGGACATCAGGGGCGGCGAGATTACGATGATCTTCCAGGAGCCGATGGTCTCGTTCAGTCCGGTACACACCATCGGCGCCCAGATCATCGAAGCGGTCATGCTGCACCGGGACCTCTCTCAGCAGGAGGCGCGCAATCTGGCCATCGAGATGCTGCGCCGCGTCGGAATACCCAACCCCGAGCTCAGGGTGGACGAGTACCCGTTCAGGCTGAGCGGCGGGATGCGCCAGCGCGCCATGATCGCCATGGCCCTATCGTCCAATCCCGCGCTGCTGATCGCCGACGAGCCGACGACCGCGTTGGACGTGACCACGCAGGCGCAGATACTCGACCTGATGGCAGACCTTCAGGAAGAGTTCGGCATGGCCATGATGCTGATAAGCCACAACCTCGGCGTTGTGGCGCAGATGACCGAGGAGATCATCGTGATGTACCTCGGCAAGGTGGTCGAGCGGGCCGACGTGAAGACGCTGTTCAACGACCCCAAGCATCCCTACACCCAGGAACTTCTAAAGTCCATTCCGCAGCTCAGGCGTACCCGGCAGACCGATAGGCTGGCCGCGATTCGCGGCTCGGTGCCCTCGCCGTACATGCGCCCGTCGGGGTGCCCGTTCCATCCGCGCTGCCCAAAGTTCATAGAGGGCGAGTGCGACGTTACAGAGCCGGAGCTTACTTCGGTTGCCGACGGCCATCTGGTACGATGCCTTCTGTACTCGGAATCCGGAGGCGCGGAATGACGACCGGAGAGCAAGTGAACGGCCCGCCGATCTTGGAGGTGGACGGACTCAAGGTCTATTTCCCCATCGTCACCGGCTGGATGCGGAAGGTGCGGGGCTACGTCCGCGCCGTGGATGACGTGAGCTTCGACCTCCGACCGGGCGAAACACTCGCGCTCGTGGGCGAAAGCGGATGCGGAAAGACGACCACCGGCAGGGCCATACTCCAAGCTGTGGAGCCGACGGGCGGCGAGATCACGTTCACGACGCGGGACGGCGAACGGCTGCCCACAATCGGCGCCGACCACGATACGCTTTCGCTCATCCGACAGGAGATGCAGCTCATCTTCCAAGACCCATTTGCGTCTCTCAACCCTCGGATGACGATCTTCGATATCGTCGCCGACCCGCTCAGGGTGAACGGCCTGGCAAGTGGCAGGGATATGGAGGAGCGGGTCACTGACATACTCAGGCTAGTTGGCCTCGCGCCAGAGTACATGCGCAGGTATCCCCACGCATTCAGCGGCGGACAGCGGCAGCGCATAGGCATCGCGCGGGCGCTTATCATGAACCCTCGCCTCGTGGTGGCGGACGAGCCGGTGTCCGCGCTCGACGTGTCGGTGCAGTCCCAGATACTCAACCTGATGCAGGATCTCCAGGACCAGTTCAATCTGGCCTACCTGTTCATCAGCCACGACCTGAGCGTCGTGCAGTACATCAGCCACCGGGTGGCGGTGATGTACGTCGGGAAGATCGTTGAGGTCGCCACCACGGAAGACATCTTCACCGCTCCGAAGCATCCTTACACTCAGGCGCTGCTTTCATCCGTGCCGATCCCGAACCCCGAAGTCATCGCGCGCGGCACGGCGCTGGAAGGAGAGGTCGCGGACCCGGCCAATCCTCCGCCCGGATGCTACTTCCACCCGCGCTGCCCGTTCGCCGAGGAGATATGCCGCACGTCCGAGCCGCCTCTAACGGAGGTCGCGCCGGGCCACTATTCGAGCTGTCACTTCGCGGACCGGATCGACCTGCCCGGCGTGCCGGGGTAGCGGATCATGCGGCCACTGACCGCGCAGCGGCGTATCCGCACCGACTGGCGACCGTCGGCCAAAGACCTCAGACTGATCGTGAGCGTTACCTTGCTCGGCGGCGCATTTGGAGTGTTCATCAGGCTCGTCTCTTTACTCGTTGCCACCAAGCCTTGGGAAGTTCCTGAACATCTTCCGTTTCCTCTGGCGGCCTTTCTAGGCGCCGCAGGATTCGTGTCCGGGTGCATAGTCGCGGCTCCGCTCGCCCACTTCAAGACCAATAAGGCCGACCATACCGGCAACATACTCATCTGGGTGGGTCTTGGTTTCGTCTTCGCGATAGCCGTTCCATTGATCATGGGAGTGATAAGTCCGTTCTCCATTGTCTTGTTCGACTTTGCAGAGGGCCGACTGTCGTTTCGCGAGGCGTTCGACCTGGCAATCAGCCATGCGTTTCGGGCTTTTTTCAATGCGTTCGTCGGTGGCACTCCCGCGATGTTTACCAGCTTCTACGCGGGCATTATCTTTATCATCAGCTCATGGCTGGTCGACCTCGCCCACCGTGCGCCGCACCCTTCGATTTCCCAATACGTGTCGCCGTCCGTGGCGGTCGTTCTCTCAGTCCTGATCGTCTGGGTATCTCAGTTCGGACCGCCCGATACGCTGGCCGGTCTGGGCTGAGTGCGGCGGCGCGAGCGGCGAGAGGGTAGATGGAGATGTCGCGGACTCGCATCAACGTCATTTTCGCTCTGGGCTGCATTGCGGCAGCTATGATGTTTGCGGCTTGCTCGTCTCCCGCGCCGGTCTCAAGCCGGACTCCTCTTCCGACAATCGAGCCTTCTATGCTCACGCCGGCCCCGCTCAAGACATACACCCCTGCCACGCCAACGCCAACATCGACTCCGACGCCTTTCGTCACGCCCACCGCCGTTCCGACGACGGCTGTTCCAGGTTCCTCGGCGCCGACGCCGGCCATCCCGTCCCCCACACCCACGCCTGAGCCTACCGTTGCCGTGCCGCTCCCCACCCCCGCCGGTCCTCCGCCGGTCCCGCGCCCCATTCTCAATCTCGACGTTGTGAGCGTAGGCCGTGAGGAGATGATAGTCACGACAGGCGTTTACTCGGACGGGCGAGAGGTGGGCGAGGTGGCGCAGGCGCCCGGTCTCGTGTGGGCGCCGGACGGGGTCCGATTCGCTTATGTCGCGGAAGACGGGAAGTCGGTCAGGGTTGGGAATGTCGAGGGTGACGAGAAGATCGTGCTGGTGTCGGACAACGAGTGGTACCCGATGTACCAGTGGCCCGCGTGGTCGCCGGACGGGAGACGAATCGCGGCGATCAACGTCGCGTGGTGCGAGGTGGGGATGTACGTCAGCTCGATAGAGGTGATCGACGCGGAGTTGGGCGGGTCGGTCGCCAGGCACGGACCTTACGATTTCTGGCAGGCCGCCGGAACACTCGAAGGGCCGACTCGGTTTTCGTCGCCGAACAAGATAAGCTGGTCGCGCGACGGGCAGAGGGCGCTTATCTCATGGGACAAGGCGGTGGTCATCGACGCCGTGACCGGGAAGCCGGAGGTCGTGACCACCAAGCCCGTGCTGGCTGAGTGGGCGCCCGGCAGCGATGCCATATACTATTTCGAGGTCAAGAGGGGCGAAATCCGGCGAAACCGCACACTGGGAGCTTTCTACGCGAAGAAGCTCGGCTCCGATTCACCGGAACTGATCATGGACGAGCGGCGCGTGTCGGAGATGGGACTGTCGAATGCCTGGAGTCCGATTCCGGGGGCGCTGGCGCTGTCTCCCTCCGGGGGAAGACTCGCTATGACCGGGGGCGGCGACTCTGAGGGGAACAGCTTGCTGTACGTCTTCGACCTTACGGGCGGCCTCCAATCGTCATTCGAGAGCATCCCCAAGAAGTATGAAGTGATGGGCCATATAGCGGCGTTGGACTGGGCGCCCGACGATGGGGGCGTGGCGGCGCTCGTTTCGACTGACGCGGGCGTGTCGGTGGACATGCTGGAGCTCGCGACCGGCGACTGGACGACTGTCACGACATCTGAGATAGAATTGCGCCAGATAGAGTTCTTGGGCAAGGCGATTAGCTGGTCGCAGTAGCCAAGGGGATGTCCAAACTGTCATTCCGAGCGCAGCGAGGAGGTGTCACCCTCACCCCAGCCCTCTCCCTCGAGGGAGAGGGGGCTTGTTGGTGGGTGCCAATTCTGGTTGGCCTCGCGCTGGTCTGTGTGGTCCTCGCTTGTTCGCGCGAGGCCACTCCCGCGCCTGCGCCTACCCCGTCGCCCACACATACCCCTGTACCCACGCCTATTCCAGAGCCTACGGCTACGCCTGTGCCCACGGTTGCCGTGGTTCCAGTGGACGATGCCAAGACGGCGCGGGACTCCACTTCGATCGTCATGGCGGTCAGGGAGGTCGGCCCCGTGATCGGGGACCCGGCGACAGGGCCTTACAGGTCGGCGATTCGCGGCGAGTACGGAATCGGCGACTACCTCTTCATGAACCAGGACGGCGACGCGATGACGCCGATGCTGGCCGAGTCTTGGAAGGTCTCGTCCGAGGGAGACCTTGTGACTATCGTCCTCAGAAAGGGCATTCCGTTCAACACGCCGCCCGTGACTCCGGGAATGGACTACGGCGAGCTGACCGCAGACGACGTGGTCTGGATGCTGAACCGGCACAACCTGCGATTCAATCCGAGAAGCTCCGCCATCGACGGCAGCCACTTCGCGGCGTTCTTCGGAGAGGCCAGGGCGGCGGACGAGTACACTGTCGAAATCCCGCTCGCGAGGCCGGCGTTCTTCGGACTCCCGCTGACCGAGATGGGCATCCAGCGGGCGACTCCGGCCGTCGAGAGCAAGCAGGCATTCGACCTGCTGGGGCCTGAACGCATCCAGGACGTTTCGGTCGGGACTGGGCCGTTCGTTCAGAGGGAGTGGACTCCGACCAAGCGCGGTGTCGTGGAGGCGGTCCCCAATCACTGGCTGAAGACCGCGCAGGCGCAGCGGTTCACCGTCAACCAGGTCCCCGACGTGGCAAGCCGAATAGCCGCAATGGCGGCAAACGTGGCGGACGCCGCCGAGATCGACCTTTCCAATATCCCAGAGGTCGAGGCCGAGGGCATGAGGTTCGCCCGGACGATGCAGGCCAACGATACGGTTACTGTATCCGTCGTGTGGGTCGGCAACCTGTGGGAGGAGTTTCACGGCAGGACGGGAGAGCCGCTGGAGCCGTGGACATCTCCGGTGTACGAGATCGACTACCCATGGATAGGCGACCCGTGGGGAGACAAATCGCCTTACACGGACACGGACAACCCGCCGGGCATGAGCGACATGGAGCAGGCGCGGCTGGTGCGCTGGGCACTGTCCATGGCTATCGACCGTGAGGCGGTGGTCCGCGACATCCAGAGCGGTCTCGGCACTCCGTTGTACATCGAGTACATAGGCCCGTTGTATCCGGGCTGGGACCCGGACCGCACGGTCACGCAGTCGGCGGTCGAATCGATCATGACCAAGCACGAGTGCGCGGACTGCCCCTCGCACGGCGTGACCAGCGCGCTGCCGGATGCCGTCTGGCCCTGGACTATACCGCTCGACCGGAAGATGTCGGAGGAGTTGCTCGACCTTGCGGGCTACCCAAGAGGTGAGGATGGGACGCGCTTCGAGATCAAGATCACGAAGAACCTGTGCGAGACCGGTGACACCTGCCTCGACCAGGCCGACGCCGTCGCCGACGCCTGGGAGGCGATTGGGGTCAAGACGATCCTGCTGAGGGAGCAGATGTTTCCCATCGTCAGCGGGCGCATGACCATGCGCGAGCAGGTGTGGCCGCTGATCATCAACTGCATCGTGGAGTCCGCGAACATCCCTTTGGACTGGCCGTTCCCGCCTCACGATACGAGCCTGACCCGTCCCGGATGGGGCTGCGGCTTCGAGTCTGAGTTCCTGGCGAAGATGCAGTTGAAGATCAACTCCGAGCGAGAGAAGGACTTGCGGGAAGAGTGGCACCTGGACGTCGTTGACTGGATGTACTACTGGCAGTTGTTCAACGGAATCGCGCAGCAGCCCAAGGGGATCGCGGTCAACCCGGACCGGATCGAGAGTTGGAACGCGCGGTCGTCTATGGTTCCGGTCTGGCACAGGCCGGAGTTCATCGTGCCGGCCGGGGCGGATTGACAGCCACCTCGCCGGACCGCCCTTCTGGATTGCCGAGCGGCGAGCCGCTGCGCGGGTTCCGGCCTTCGCTGGAATCCCTATGGCCTTGCGAAGGCCACATAAGAGGATGAAAATTGCCTAGCATCTAATTCTCAACCCTCACCCTAACCCTCTCCCAGACTTGGGAGAGGGGACTTTGGCTGCTTGGCTCATCGACCTATTTTCAGAGGAATCACCATGGCCTTGTCAGGCCACATAAGAGGGATGAAAATGGCGTGGCCCAGCCCCGGGCCTCTCTGGATTCCGGCCTTCGCCGGAATGACGGTTTGGTTGGTGTGGCTGCTATTTTCATGGTAATGACGGGTGGTGTCTGAACTGTGATTTTTGTGATTGTGGTGATTAGTGTGATGCTCCGCTCCACCCCGCCGGACTGCTGAGCGGCGAGCCGCTGCGCGGGTTCCGGCCCCTTATTGGGGAGGGTGTTGAGTCGGGCTGTATCAAGTTAGTTGATTCGGATGTTGTTAGGGGTGGAAAAAGTTTTTTGAAATACCTGCCGCATCTGCCGCGCCTGCCGCAATCAAAGCTAGGCAGGAAGCGGTCCAGCTTTGGGGTTCGCGGCAGTTTTGCAATTTTAAGCCTGCCGCGCATCTGCCGCACCTGCCGCACTTTGGAGCGCTTCGTCATATTCGGAGACCAGCCGTAGGCCATGCAGTACCCTGCGGCGGTGGCCCTTGCGCGTTTTGACTCTGAAGATGTCCCAGACGGAGGTGTAGAGTCGGTGGGCGCTGACTGGGTTGTGGCGGTTGGCCATGCACCAGTCTTTGTATGCGGCGTAGAGGTCGGCGCGGTCGATTTTGTCGTAGGGGGATGTCTCTTCGACGCACTCTTGGAGGAAGAGGCGGGTGGAGTCCGACGCCTGGTCGAACTCGTTCTTGGCGGCAACCATCTTCTTGCTTTCGGTGAGCCTGCCGCGTTCGAGAAGCATGCGGCGCTCGGCGATGGCGCGGTTGAGGAGGCCGGACAGTTCTTCGGGCGTGGTGAGCTTTTCGAGCAGAGCGGGGTCTTGGATGGACTCGTTGAGGGTGGCGCCGAATGGTACGGCGAGCCAGCGTCGGAGGTATCCAAGGGAGTTGTCGGCGGAGCGGGGTACGCGTCCGGCTGAGGCGAGAAGCCGGGTGAAGGGTTGGAACTCGATGGTGTCCTTGTGCTTGCGGGGGGCGCGGAGGATAGCGAGTTGACCATCGACTATCTGCTTGAAGACGGCGGTGTCGTCGAAGTCGCGCTCTGGTACGTCGGCGGAGATGTTGAGGAGTTTGCCGCGGAGTTCCGCTAGGGAGTAGCTGCCCTCGGTGAGGTCGTGGAGGGGTACGTTGGAGACGTTCTGGGGTCCGAGGAATGTCCTAAGGAGGGCGATTGCTACGCTCTTGCCGTTGCCGCCTGTGCCTGAGCCGAGGAATAGTACGGCTTTCTGGCAGCGTGAGTCGGGGACCATGAAGAGTCCGGCCAACTGGTAGAAGACATCCTGGGCGTCGTAGGGGAAGACGCGCTTTACAAACAGGTCTATTTCGGGGCACTGGGCTTCGGGGTCCCATGCGGCGTTGATCTGGGTGGGGGAAAGGAAGTCCTCGGAATGGGGCTCAAGGTCGCCGGATTCGAGGTCGAGGATTCCGTTGAGGACGTTGACTTGGTCGAGCGGCGGGGCGTCCCAGAGCCTGGGGGAGCTATCCTTGTACCATACGAGGACGTTTTTGACCCTGGCGGGTGTCCAGTCGCGATTCATGGAGTCGGCGAGGATGGCTCTGAGCCTGTCGTCGGCAGGGACGTATCTGCCGAGGTCCTGGTCGTATATGAAAGGGTCGTGTCCGTCGGAGGCGAATATGTAGCCCTTCTTCTTGAGGGGATATGTGGCGTGGGCATAGGTCCAGGCCGGGGGCCGGAAGGAGAACTTGTCGAATTCGGAGATGAGGCTTTTGATTTCCGGGTCGAGCATGGTCTTATCACCTTTGGGTTGGAGTGTCAGGGAACCGATGTACTCTATGATATTAGGGAACGGCGGTTCGTGTCAAGGGGGGGACGTCCCGACTGCTACAAGTGCGGAAGGCCCGTCGAGCGCCAGACGGTGTAACATAAGTTTAGGGGGTGTAGTGTGTAAGGATGGAGTGTCCTAGTCGTCGGGGTTGTGGCTGAGCTTGCGCTCGATGACCTTTCGGGTGTCTTCGTCAAGGAGGTCGAGTACCTGGCCGCGGCCTTCTTCTCGGCCCTCTACTCGTCCCTCTTCGCGTCCAACCTCTCGGCCCATCTCGCGTCCCTCTACTCGGCCCTCTTCTCGGCCAACCTCGCGGGCTTCTCGATCCAATCTACGGACGTATCGCTCGTACAGCATGTTGAAGCCCTCCATTCCAACGTAAGAGACGACTCCGGGTCATCTTGTCAATGTTCATATTCTACCCTGAGACTGTCCCAAGTTAGTAGGCGGGCGTGTCTCCCTCACCCTAGCCCTCTCCCAAACTTGGGAGAGAGGACTTTGGCTACTTGGCTCATCGACCTATTTTCATAGCAATTGTCCATGCCGGTTGCCACCGGCACCATGGAAGATGAAAATGGCTTAGTTCCAGATTCTCAACCCTCACCCTAACCCTCTCCCAGACTTGGGAGAGGGGACTTTGGCTGCTTGGTTCATTGGGCTATTTTCAGAGGAATGACAGGGTAGGCGCCGGGGATGCCTCTACGGACGTCCGGCGATTTCGTGGAGGATTTTGGCCCCTACGGGCATCCGGCCGTTAGGTGGCGGATTTCGGTTCGGTTCGGTGTGGTCTATTGCGTCCAGAGTGGCAGTGTCCTAAAATCGCATCGCAAACAAAACAATCGAGGAGATGCCGCATGTTCACCGACTTCAATCACGTTATGCTCTGGGTGAAGGATCTGGAGCTCGCCAAGAAGTTCTACGGGGAGGGTCTGGGTATGCCGTTCATCAGCGAGGAGTACCGGATGCCGGTGAAGTTCAACAAGGCGTACTTCGGAACCGAGAAGATGATCTTGGAACTGTTCGAGTGGGAAGACCCGGAGGAGTACCCGGACGACCCGGACAGGAACAAGCGCTCCGGCATCACGCATTTCTGCCTGTGGCTGGACAGCATCGAGAAGACGGGCCAGGAGCTCGAGGCGGCAGGATTCCCCGACGCTCTGATGGGGCCAGGAAGTCCGGCGCAGCCGGGGTTGACGCCGGGCCTGAATATCAGGGTTTCGATGGTCGTGGACCCGGAGGGCAACCCGATAGAGGTGTTCGAGCGAGCCTGAAGCAAAGGAGGCCGAGGTGAAAGTCACAGACGTTAGGACTACGGTCGTTGAGAATCAACCCCTGATGGTGGACGGCAGCGCCAGGTACTGGGGAGGTCGGTACTTGCTGTTCGTCGAGGTGGAGACGGACGAGGGCATTACCGGACTCGGTGAGAGGATCACCGGAAACACATACTCGGACAGGCTGGGCGACCTCAAGTCGCAGATCGCCCTGATCGACGAGATGGCGCGTATGCACGTCATCGGCCAGAACCCGTTCAACATCGAGCGGATCTGGGACAGCATGTACGCCTCCCGGCACGACTTCCGGCACCCCAGTCTCCAGCTTACGCCGGTGTTGAGCGCGATCGAGATTGCGCTGTGGGACATCGTCGGCAAAGCGGCGAACCAGCCCATTTACAATCTGCTGGGCGGGCAGTACCACGAAAAGCTCCGCGCGTATGCCTACATGCCGGAGGGCGGCTTCCGCGAAGACCCGGAGAAGGCTGGGGAGATAGCGCAGCAACTTCTGGAAGAGGGCAACACGGCATGCAAGCTGGACCCGTTCCAGCCGCTCTATCCGATTCCGCGCGACATTCCCCTATGGGAGATCGAGTACGCCGGGAAGATATTCGAGAGCATCAGGAACGCGGTCGGGAACAGGTTGGAGGTCGGCATCGGGACGCACGGCCAGCTAACGACGTACAGCGCGATCAGGGTGGCGGACTACCTGGAGCCGTATCACCCGTTCTGGTTCGAGGAGCCTGTGCCGCTGGAGAACGTCGAGGAGATGGCGCGGGTCGCGGCGCACACCAGCATCCCGATAGCGACGGGCGAGCGCCTCGTCACCAAGTACGAGTTCTCGAACGTTCTGGAAAAGCAGGCGGCGCAGATCATCCAGCTAGACGTCGGTCAGTGCGGGGGCATCATGGAGGCGAAGAAGATCGCGGCCATAGCGGAGGCGCACTACGCGATGATCGCGCCGCACATGGCGTGCGGGCCGATCGCCGCGTCGGCGGCCATCCAGATAGACACCTGCTCGCCCAACTTCCTCATCCAAGAGGCGAACCAGGGGCCGCTGCACAAGGTCATCTTCAAGGAGCCGCTGGTGTTCGAGGACGGGTTCATCATCCCGCCGACCGGACCGGGGCTTGGAATCGAGTTGGACGAGGCGGTGGTGAAGCGGGTAGAGGTGGAGTAGGGGACAGAGGGGGCATTTCCCAGAGAGGAGAGGCAAATGAACATACTCAAACGGGTCGGCGCCGTGTACTGCGGAGCGGTGGCGGTGATAGTCGCCGCATACTTCTTGCTGACGCTGTTCATAACGGACAGCGCGGCAGTTCTCACCTACCTCAACGACTTGAACATACTCACGTTCTTCACCAAGGGGCAGTCTGGCGAGTTGGGCGTGTGGCTGATGATAGACGCGCTCATGGCCCTCGCCGTCCTGATCGTGCTGGCGACGAACTCGCTGCGCAAGTACCACCTCAAGGTCGGCGACGAAGACGAACCCGTCTCGCGGAAGTATCTCGAAGTCAACGCCATGTTCTACTCGACGATACTCCTCGCGCTCTGGTTCTACTGGAACTGGTTCTACACGCTCTATCCCGAAAACGAGCCGGAGACGGTCGCGCTCATACATTTGGAGTGGTGGGCGTTCGTCGATCCGATGACCACGATCATAGCGGGCGCGACGGCGTTCTACTTGTGGCGCTCGTCCAAGTCCGCCGACTAAGCGCGGCGCAAGCCGGAGACACGGACGATGAAAACACTGACACAAGTCGCGGGCGCCTACCTCGTTCTCATGGCGACTGCCGCGGGCGTGAACTGGGTCGCCACCGGGCTGTTCGACAACAGTTCCGGGATCTACCCCGTGTGGCGGTTCCTGAACTGGTTTCTGCTCGTTGCCGTCGCGACCATGATGACAGCCAACCTGCACCGCATGATCGAGTTTCACGGAGAGGGCAGCGGAGCGGTCGGGACGATTACGCGCCGATACCTGGAAGTCAACCTCGCCTTCTTCGCGTCCGTCCTGTTCACGCTCTGGTTCTACTGGAACGCGTTCTATACCCTGTTCCCCCAAAACGAGCCGGAAGTCGTCTTCCTGATTCACCTGGAGTGGTGGGCGTTCATCAACCCATTGCAAGTACTGGTGATGGGAGCGACCGGCACGTATCTTTGGCGCAGAGCGCGCGACATTGGCTGAGACCGCAGCACTAGACGGAGGACAGAATGCCCGTTGACCTGACCCGACAGAACTGGAAGCCCGGCGACAGTTGGGAAAAGGCCATAGAAGACATCGAGTATGTCAGAGGTCTAGCCAAGGAGCTCGGCGGGCCGGAGCGCGTCAAGCGTCAGCACGACGGCGGACGCTACACCGTCCGCGAGCGCATCGAGAAGATGGTGGATCCGGGCAGTTTCATGGAAGCGGGGCCTATGGTGGGAGCGGCCGACTTCGACGACGAGGGCAACATAATAGGCTTCACGCCCGGCGCGTACGTGATGGGGCTGGCGGAGGTCGACGGGCGTCCGGTCGCCATCGGTGGCGATGATTTCACGATATCGGGCGGCAGTCCGCACAACGTCCACAAGAGCCCGCGCCAGTTCACTCAGCCGCTCGCTATACAGTACGGCATCCCGTACATACAGCTTGTCGAAGGCGTCGGGCATAGCTCGAAGTCCGACGAGGCGTCGGGTCACATGGGCCTGCCCGGCGGCGACCTCTGGTGGCGGCACGTGGAACTGCTGCGTTGCGTACCCGTCGCGGCGGGAGTGATGGGGTCGGTGGCGGGAGCGCCGGCGGCGTTCGCGCTGATGTCCCATTTCACCGTCATGATCAAGGGACAGTCGCAGATATTCCCATCTGGCCCGCCCGTCGTGCGCCGCGCCATCGGTGAGATGCTGGACAAGGAAGAGCTCGGCGGCTACAAGATGCACGTTCACGACAGCGGCCAGGTGGACAATGAGGCCGAGGATGAGGAGGACGCGTTCGAGCAACTCAAGACGTTCATATCGTACGTGCCCAACACCACCAACGACGTTGCGGCGCGTGTCGAGACTGGCGACCCTCCCGACCGCCGACCGGAAGAGCTTCTGAACATCATTCCGACCAACCGAAAACGGAGCTACGACCCGCGCAAGTTGATCAAGCTGGTGGTGGACAACGGGGAGTTCTTCGAGATGCGGCGGCATTGGGGCAGCGCGGTCATAACCGGGTTTGCCAGGTTGGACGGGTACAGCGTGGGCGTCGTCGGAAGCGATCCGCGATCTCTTGCCGGGGCTATGGACGGCTGGGCGGCGGAGAAGTACGCGCACTTCGTCGATCTGTGCGACGCGTTCAACCTGCCGGTCGTCATATTCCTGGATATGCCAGGCTTCATGCTCGGCTCGCACGCCGAGCGCAAGGCGACGATGCGGCGCGGAGTGAGGGCGCTCATAGCGAGCGCGGAGGCGGACGTGCCCAAGATCGAGTTCAACGTGCGCAAGGCGTATGGAGTCGCAGCCGACGCTCCACACAGCCTCGGCCATCCCGACGGTCTGAACCTGCGCTTTGGCTGGCCCGCCGGCGAGTGGGGAGGGATCCCGATAGAGGGCGGCGTCGCGGCGGCTTACCGGCGCGAGATCGAAAACGCGCCCGACCCGGAGGCGCACCGCGAAATGATAGAGAACCGGCTGCTCAAGTTCAGGTCGCCGTTCAGGGCCGCGTACAAGGGCGACGTGGTCGATCTGATAGATCCGCGCGACACTCGCGCGCTGGCCTGCCGGTTCGTCAAGCTGGCGCAGCCGTTACTGCACAAGCTGGCGCAGCGTCCCAAGCGGGCGGTGAGGCCGTAGGAGGTATAGACATGACACCAGAGTTGATCGGGATCATCACCGTCGGCGTCGCGTTGGCGGCGCTGAACTTAGCATTATTCAACATACTCAACAAGCGTTTGGAACGCTTGGAAGACCGCATATCCAGTTTGGAAAACCGCGTGTCAGGCTTGGAAGCCCAAGTAGCAAGTTTGTGAAATCGCGTATCAGAGTTGGAGAATCGCGTGTCGGACATGGACCGACGCTTGGCGCGGCTCGAAGGTCTGATTGACGGTATCAGGGAGTCCCTATTCGATCGGGTGAGGACAGAGTTGTAAAGAGGTACAAGGAGCGCCCGATCATGGACTACCAGATCTGGCTCAACGGCGAGTACGTCGAACGAGACAAAGCCACGATCAGCATGAACGACCGTGGCTTCAAGTTCGGAGACGTGGTGTTCGACACGTCCAGGACGTTCAACGGGACCGTGTTCAGGCTGCGCGATCATCTCGTCAGGCTGTACAGGTCGCTCAAGTACGTGAGGCTCGACCCCGGCCTGACGATAGACGAAATGGAGCGGCTGACGCTTGAGGTCGTGGCTCGAAACGAGGAGCTCAGGCGCAGTCTAAACGACGACTACTTGATCACGCAGATAGTCACAGGCGGCGCCGGTCCGCGCAGAGATACGCCGCCCAACGTCTCGATCTGGCTCTCTCCGCTTGGCGCGCCCAAATGGGCCCCGGCCTACGACATTGGCGCACACGCCGTCATCCCCAAGACTCGCGCATACTCGCCTCAGAGCCTCGACCCGAAGGTCAAGCACTATAGCCGGATGAACTTCGTGCTCGCGGAGCTGGAGGCGGAGGATGTCGATCCGGATGCCCTGCCGGTCCTGCTGGACGCCGACGGCAACGTGAGCGAGGGCACGGGCGCGAACTTCATGATAGTCACGGACGGCACGCTGCGAACGCCCAGAGACACCAGCACGCTACAAGGTGTATCCCGGATGACCGCGCTCGAGATCGCCGATAGGCTCGGAATACCGACGCTGGAGGACGACCTCCAGCCCTATGATCTATACACGGCGGACGAGGCATTCTTCACCAGTACGCCGTTTTGCATCCTGCCGGTCGGTCGCGTTGACAACCGGCAAATCGGCGGTGAAGTCCCCGGTCCGATTACGAACCAGTTACTGGCGGCGTGGAGCGAGAGGGTCGGGCTGGACATCGTGGACCAGATGAGGCGGTTGGGGAGGTAGGCGTTGACAGAACTCCATGGTAGCCTTACTATGTAGATGGGCTGGGAGGACCACTTGATATCAGGTTCGCTGTGGGGAACGCTCCCACGCTCGGCCACTTACAGATTGAGGATCCGGTTCAGTTAATCAAGATGTACCTATTGTATCTTGATGAGTCGGGAACTCATTCAAGCGCCCGCCACTTTGTGTTGGCGGGCGTTGCCGTACTTGAGACTGATATCGCGTGGGCTAAGACTCAGTTAGACCGTCTTCAGTCAGAGTATCTGCCAGACGTTGACGAAAGTGTGCATTTCCACGCCTCTGAACTGCACCGTCAAGACGGTAACAAGATCAGTCCTCCGTTTGACCGACTAGACCAGACAGAGAGGAAGCAACTGCTCAATCGCCTCCGAGATGTCGCAATCACAATCCGCGGAACATTCTTCGCTGTCGTGATTGAGAAGTCATACCTATCCGAAGGCGAAGACCAGTATGAGCGAGCGTTGGAGCAGATGCTGTCTCGCTTCGACCAGTTCCTAGGACGAAGAAACCAAGAACAGATCCAGCAACACTTGGGTTTGGTCGTCATCGCACACTCAAGTGATCAGAAGCGGCTCGAGGTAGTTTTGAGACAACTGGCCGCGGAAGGCACTCAGTGGGGGGCGATCAAGAACTTAGTTGATATTCCGTTCTTCAGGCTATCCCAGAATAGTCGTATGCTCCAAGTCTCTGATCTCATATCGAATGGAGTATATGGGAGGTACGAGTCCGGTCATACCTTGATGTTCGACAGGATGCTGCCAAAGTTTGATCAAGACGATAGGGGCCGGATGCACGGGCTGCTGCACCTCACCAGTAACAGGGTCAGGGCCTCGTGTTATCTCCCTTGCTGCCTGACGCGACGACTTGGCTAACCGTCTGACAACAGACATTCAGTCCTCGACCGCTTCTGCCGGCTGCTCGTCGAATGGCTGACCGGTGGCCGGGTTTACGTCGAACGGGCTGGGGAGTTCCAGTTCGTCGGCGATCTCGCGCACGGCGGGGAGGACGTATTCGCCCATGAGACGAAGGCTTCGCATCTGGTCTTCGTGGGTCATCGCGCCGTCGCCGTCCCAGAAGAACACGCTGCCGGGCCTCAGTTCCTCCAGAACGTGCCGGATCTTCGGGATCACCGTGTCCGGCGTGCCGGTAACGATTCTGTAGCTTTCTATCTGCTCCTCGTATGATGCGCTCAACGTGCCTCCCCGGTTGGCGGTGGCAGAGTTTTGGGTGGGCAGCACACGCTTGCGAGAAGTCATTCCGGGCAGCGTGCGAACCGCCTCGTTGTCCGCGCCCTCATTTCCCGATAGGAACGGGTTGCTGGGCCCCTGGACGAACTTTCGGGCCACCTCGTCGGCTAGCTCCTCGGTCTCATCCACGTGTACCTTCCACAGGTAGCCGATGTTCTGAGGGCCGGACTCGTATCCGAGCTCCGCCGCGGTGTCGTGGTAAACTTGGAACGCCTCCTTGGTCGGGCCGATCTCGGTTGCGAGCATGATGTACGGGATCCGGTTTGTCGCGGCCCATACCAGGGAGTCGCGGCTGACCACTCCGGGCAGCCATATAGGAGGATGAGGCTTCTGGTACGGTTTCATCCACGGGTTGACGTAGCGGTAGTTGTAGTGCTTGCCCTCCCATCGGAACGGCCCCGGCGTCGTCCAGGCCTTCACGATGAAGTCGTGCGCTTCCTGGAACCGCTCCCAGTTGTAGGGAGGCGGAGAGTTATGAGCGATGCTCTCGCGGCCCGTTCCACGCACCCATCCGGAGACCAGCCTGCCTCGAGAGATCAGGTCGATCGTCGCTAGCTGCTCCACCAGCCAGAGAGGGTCGTCCCATATAGGAATCACGTTGCCGAGAATTACGATCTTCGCGCGGCTCGTCGTCTTGGCGAGGATCGAGGCTTCGACGTTCACCACGCCTCCCATACAGAACGGGGTGCTGTGGTGCTCGTTGAGCATGAGGCCGTCGAATCCGACCTCCTCGGCGTAGAGCCGTTCGTCGAGGTATCGGTTGTAAAGGTCGGCGCCGAGCTCCGGGTCATAGATTTCGTTGCTGACGGTGAGGTCTTTGATGGGAAGCCCGGTGGCTCCGAAGTACCCCGACTTGGGATCCTGGTACGGTCTCTCAGTGAAGTGGCCTATGAACATCGTTATCTCCTGTGAGCGATTGCGGCACAGTCTATCAGTGGACGGCGGTCGGGGCAACGTAGGAATGGGCATTGACACAAATCATCTGTCTGTCTAAAGTATGGGTGTCAGGCGTAACCATTCGTGATTAGCTGACGAGTTTGTGAGAATCGAGAAGTGTCTAAAACCACGCTGACATACGAAATGGGTGGGCAGGTCGATCTAAAGGACCTCGAAAACGGGATCACCCTTTTCAGACGTCTCGTTTACAGCCTGACGCCGAGAACCAGAGTAACCTGGGTTGTCGAGGACCTTCAGCCCGGGAGCGCCATCGTGACCCTTCGCGGACAAGCCGACGACCCGGCTGAGGTGGAGCACATCATAGACGAATATGAGAAAATCGGAAGTTCCCTGTCGCGGCATGAAACCCCAAACCATGCTAGGGCAGGCGTAGTCACTGCCGCATGCGCGATTGCGGACTTCGTCGAGCCGCGGGAGTACGTACGGCTGGGAACCGCAGAGCAAGACTACATAATCTATGGCAAAGGAGTTGCCGATGCCAACACTCCGACTACACCGTTGATCAGCATTGGCGCGATCACGGGAAGAGTGCAGACCCTGAGCAGTCGCGCTGGACTGAGATTCAACCTTTACGACACCGTCCACGACCGGGCGGTCACCTGCTACCTCAAGCAGGGACAGGAAGATGTGATGCGAGAGGTATGGGGCAACTGGGCAACGGTCGTCGGAACGGTATCGAGAGACTCCGTGACCGGCAAACCAATATCCGTACGCCATATCCAGAAAGTGGAGCGGGTTTATGACGTCGGTTCCAGATCATACCAAGAGGCCAGGGGAGCAATTCCTTGGCAACCGGGTCACATACTGCCTGAGGAGGCTATTCGGCTGCTGAGAGATGCCTGATACTCCTAAAATTCTATATTGGGACTCATCCGCTCTCCTGTCGTTTGTGAATGAGTATCCAGAGCGCATCTCTACTCTGGACGCTTTGCTCGAAAGCAGCGCCAATGGCACAATCGAAATATACACTTCAACGATCTCCCATGTTGAAGTGGCGTTCGGAGCCTCTGAACAGCAGCGGCGGCGTCTAGCCCCGGAAATCGAGCGGGAAATTGACTCCCTCTGGTCTGACCCGAATGTTGTGGTATCCGTTGAGTACCACAACGGAATAGGTCAGTCTGCTAGGAACTTGATACGCGATGCCGTCACCAGAGGATGGAGCCTAAAGCCGCTCGACGCAATCCACTTGGCGACGGGACAATGGTTGTCGAGTATGGAGATTGTGGTCGGAGAGTTTCATACTTATGACACACGCCTCTTCAAGTACGCGGATATCGTCGATTTCAGTATCTGCGAGCCGCGTACTCTGCAACCTAGGATGATCTAGAGTTGTCCACTCGCAAAGTGGGGCCATTCGATTTTCGGCAAACCTCATTTCATTAAATCTCCTCTTGACAAGAACGAGAGTTCACAATTACTATTCCCAATATGGACTCCTAGACTGACGGTGGCATCTTTACCTAGACTCAGATCGAAGTCACTCAGAAGACGCTGGACCATGCCCATCATAGAAGACCAACTCAACGGACGCATCGCCACGCTGCTGGACCGCATGAACTCTCGCTGGGACACGCTCGGCGAGAACAGGGGTGCGTTTCAGGGCAGCCAGCGACAGCCGGATGTCCTGATCGTACAAACCGGAACGCAACCTGTCGTGATCGAGAACGAGTACGTCCCCGCGGGCAGCGTTGAATCCGAAGCGAGGCGTCGATTAGGCGAGACCTTGGACACAGATGTTGTCTCGTTATCCGAGCATGTCAACGCCGCCATCGCGCTCAGGTCTCCCACTGACCTGAGAGACTGCGCCAGCTTGGACGACGTGGACGCGATGCTCACGTCGGGCATCGCGCTGGAGTACGCGCTCTTCACCGGACCGAACGCGGTTGACTGCGCGCGGTTTCCGAAGTCCGGCTACATACCCGGAAACATCAGGGACCTCGCGGCCTTCGCGATGTATGCGGCGACTCCCGAAGACGCTGTCCAAAGGGCAATCGAGGCCCTTGAGTGGGGCGTACAGAATGTGGCGGCCATCATGCGGGAGGCGGTGATGCTCAGGGACGATACTCAGGGTAGGATAACCCAGCGTCTCAAGCAGCCGTACAGTGAGCAGACGCTGCGAATGGCCGCGACCATTCTTATCAACGCGCTGGTCTTCCACGAGAATATGGTCGGTCAGCACGGTGTGAAGAGCCTAAACGACGTGGAAACGGACAACGACGGCATCCTACCTATATCCCTCGTACTGGCCGAGTGGCGCAAGATCCTCAGAGTCAACTACTGGTCCATATTCAACATCGCGAGCGACCTGCTGCTCTGTATCAATCCACCATCCATAGCTGTCAGGGCGCTGAAAATGATGAGAGAGACAGCCAACAACCTCGTCACGCTTGGCGTCTCGCAGTCCCACGATCTCTCCGGAACGGTGTTCCAGAGGCTCATCGCCGACCGCAAGTTCCTAGCGACATTCTATACGAGGCCGGAGGCGGCCGCGCTCCTGGCCCACCTCGCCATACCGGACGACGGCGGCTGGGACAACCCCGTCCGAGTCAAAGACTTCCGCATCGCCGACTATGCCTGCGGCACCGGCACGCTGATACACGCCGCGTACCGGCGGGTGAATCAACTTCATCTGCTTGCGGGCGGCAACCCTGAACTGCTGCACGCGCACATGATCGAGAACTCGCTTACCGCATGCGACGCGCTGCCCTCGGCTGTGCATCTGACAGCGTCCATGCTCTCCTCCGCACATCCGAATCAGGGTTACGACAGCTCCCGCACCATCGTCACACAGTACGGCAGCACAGACAACGGCGGCGTATCGCTCGGCTCCCTCGATCTTCTGGCAAGCAACGGAGAGGTCAGGCCGCTCATACCGCTGCACACCGCCACAGCCGTTACCGGCACGGGTGAAGCGCAGACTGAGCTTAGCGTAGATATGCCCCTGTTCAGCCAGGACCTGGTAATCATGAATCCGCCGTTTACGAGGCCGGGTTCCGACTGGGAGGGCGACAGCAGAGAATCGGACTCATTCAAGCAGTTCCAGGGGCTCAACACGGACTTGGAGACGCAGACCAAGATGTCCGCCATGGCGAGGGAGTACGCCAAGGGGACCTGCGCTCACGGCTACGCCGGCATCGCGTCGTGGTTTGTAGCCCTAGCTAACCAAATGGTGCGGAAGGGCGGCAAGATCGCTATGGTACTGCCCATGACCGCCCTGCAAGGGTCTAGTTGGCAGAAAGTACGCAGGTTGATAGCGCGCAACTATCGTGACGTTATTGTTCTGACCATCGCCGCCGCTCGACAGCATGACCAGTCGTTTTCTGCTGACACCGGCATGGCAGAGACAATGATCGTCTGCCGCGAGTCCTCCCACGCTCCGGGTGACAGGGGGCTGTTCGTCTCACTGCGTCGGCGTCCGAACAGCGAGATGGAGGCGACTGAGATCGCCAGGGCGATTAGCGCGCTGGCCGCAAGCTCGACTGTCGGGACTCTGGAAGGCGGACCGTTCGAGGCGGATCCACTGTTGGTGGGAGAGGAGGGTCTGGGCGAGGTGATCGACGCGCCGCTGAGCGAAGACGCGCCCTGGTCTGCCGTGGGCATTACGGACTTCTCGGTAGCCCAGTCTGCCTACCAATTGGCTAACGGGACGTTCTGGCTGCCCCAGATGCAGGAAGAAGATGCGTTGTCCATCCTTATGTCGCCTCTCCAAGAGATATGCCAGATTGGGATAACCGACATCAACATTGTCGGAAACGGCAGCCGGACGGCGTTTGATCTCATCAGGCCGCCATCATTCGCTCCGACATATCCGATGCTCTGGAGTCACGACGCCCAGCGTGAAAAGCAAATGGTGGTCGCTCCGGACAGCGAGGGACGAGTCAAGCGGGGCAGGGAATCACGCGCCGGCGAGATCTGGAATACACGCAGCCATGCGCACCACAACAGGGACTTTCGGTTCAACTCTCAGCCTCTGGCGGTCGCGTTCACCGAGACTCAAACTATTGGAGGCAGGGCTTGGCCCAACGTGAAGTTCGATGACCGCGCGCACGAGATAGCCTATACGCTCTGGGGCAACACGACTCTGGGGCTGCTCTGCTACTGGTGGCACTCCAGTCGTCAGCAGGCCGGACGAGGGAGAATGCCCATTACCGCCATCCGCACTATGCCGACGCTGGACGTCACCAAGCTGACTCCGGAACAGCTTGCGACCGCCGAGGCCATCTTCGGGGACATGCGAGACTCGCAATTCCTGCCCGCCAACGAAGCCTGGCACGACAGCGCCCGACAGGAGCTCGACTACCGCGTCCTGACCGAAATGCTGGGCCTACCCAAGAGCATAATTCAGCCCCTCGACCTGCTAAGGGTCAAGTGGTGCTCAGAGCCCAGCGTCCACGGGGGGAAACGCACCGCGCCGGAGGGCGCATAGGGCTAGCAGTTGGTTTGCTATACTGGCAAAGCAGTCTCTTTCACCAGAGGATTTCATTGCTGACACTAGAGCACGTACAGACTGCCCGCCAGTTCTTGGCCGACGCGGATGAAGAGTTCGCCGCGGGCGACGTTCTGCAGGCGTGCGAGAAGATGTGGGGAGCGGCCACTCATGCCGTGATAGCAGTCGCACAGAGGCGAGGCTGGCGGTATGGCGGACACCGGGAGATGAAAGTCGCGGTCGAGAGACTGGCTCGCGAGCATGACGACCCGTCTCTAAATGCCGGATTCTCCGTCGCGGAGAAGTTCCATGCAAACTTCTATCACGGATTCATGGAGCCTTTCCAAATGGATACGGATCGAGACCTCGTCCGCAACTTTGTAGCACGAGTGCTGATCTTGGCGGAGTGACCCGTCAGCCTGCCAGAAACTCCCTGACCAGGCGGACGAACTCGTCCGGTCTTTCGATCTCCGGGCGGTGGCCGCAGTTGTCTATTACCGAGAGGTCTGATCCCGGAATAGATTCCTGGTACACGTGCGCCGCGCTGAGCGGGACTATCGCGTTCTGACCGCCCCAGATGATTTGGGTCGGCAGACTCTTGAGTCTTTGCAGCAAGTGTGGGAGTCCGTGGTAGTGCATATAGGGACGCCAGGTTAGGCGGCAGGCTTGCTCGCGTGCCACCTCCCAGTACTCGACCTGGTCGGGAGTCGGCTCTTCGGGGCATATCTTCTCGAACTCGGGTGTGTTCTCCGGATCGAGGAAGCTCTCCGTCAGGAACTCTTTCGCGACCACGAGGAACATGTCGAATATCTCGCCAGTCGGCGGCTTGATTCCCATTGGGTTGACGAGGACGAGCTTCGTGAACCGGTCCGGTTGCATGGTGGCCATCTCTGCGGCGAGCCAGCCTCCGAACGAGAAGCCCATCAGGTTGACCTGATCGATCCCCATGTCGTCGAGGGCTGCCAAGTACCACCCTGCGAGGTCACGCATGTTCATGATCCAGTCGATGTACTGCGAGTCTCCGAAGCCTGGATGGGACGGAATGGTCAGCTCGAACGTCTCGGCAAGGTCTTCGTGGAACCGCATCCAACCCGGATGTCCCATTTCATCGTGCAGGATGAGCAGCGGTTCGCCGCTTCCTCCGTTGACGACTTGGACGCTCGCGCCGGCCGCCTCAACCATCTGTTCAGTCGATGTTTGCATGGCTGTTGTCAATTTACCACCTCTGAAAAGTGCATTCGCCAACTCCAACGCATTATAGTACACCCCAGACTGTTGGCGCAGTGGATGAATAGGAGCGGAACCTGTGTCAATTTAGACGGTGCGCCGTCTTTCCGACCACAGCAAAGCAATCTCCCGACGCTCGACCCCTTAAATCTTACCCCCTAATCCCTAGGCCCAAACCCCCTTGACATCCCCAGACCTCATGTACGATACTAATGTTCATGCAGTCCGAAATACAAACAGCCGCCATCAACCCCGTCTTCGCCGGACACCCCGCCGAGATCGACCCCACCCTCTCCCTTGAAGGTGAGGGTGAGAGCCTGCCCTGAGCTTGTCGAAGGGGTGTGAGGGTGACACGCCCGCCTGCCAAACTGTCACAACTTCCTGAACTTGAATACTGTTGCCGCGCAATCGTGAGTGTGCTATATTTCATGAATCCCCCGAATCTCGCGGGGTTAGCTTAGTTGGAAGAGAGGTGCTGGGATACCGCCAAGGGAGTATCGGGCAAACGAGCGGATACGAGTTCCGCAGGTCCGCGTCATTGATGAAGCGGGCAACCAACTCGGCGTGATGCCGACTAACCAAGCGTTGGACGTCGCCGACGAGAGAGGCTACGACCTCGTTGAGGTTGCCCCGGGGGCCAGTCCCCCCGTCTGCCGACTGATGGACTTCGGAAAGTTCAAGTACGAGGCCACCCGCAAGGAGCGCGAAGCGCGCAGGGCCCGGAGGGCCCGGCCTACGAACGAGCTGCGCGAGGTGAGGATGAAGACTCGCATCGGCGAGCATGACCGCCTCTCCAAGACCCGCTTGGTCAAGCGCCTGCTCGGTGAGGGGTCGAAGGTCAAGGTATCCGTGATGTTCCGAGGTCGGGAGAACGAACATCCCGAAATCGGAATGGGCCTGCTCCGACTCGTAGCCGAGGCGCTCGTGGACGATGCCGGTATGGAGAGTCCCCCCCGCTTCGAGAGCAACCGGATGCTGTCGATGGTCCTAGCCCCAATACCAAACCCATCTGCGGGACAGCAGAGGAAAGACCGACAGCCGGAGCAAGCGCATGCCTAAACTCAAGACCCACAAGGGAGCCAAGCGCCGATTCCGAATTACCGGAACCGGCAAACTCGTCAGAATGAAGGGCCATAGGAGCCACCTGCGGCGCAAGAAGCCCGCCAACGCCAGGCGGCTGTTCTCCAAGAAGATAGAGGTCAGCCCGTCCGACGTGAAGATGCTGAAGCGCGCGCTTCCCTATGGCCTCGACTAGCTGGTACAATCTGGCGACCACACCGCTTGAACCGCCGCCCCTCCACAGAAGGGGCGGTTTGATGTTCCACCCTATCAGGAGGCCAAGGTGACCAGAATAAGGCGCGGCGTTACCAGACGCAAACGCCACAAGAAGATACTCAAGATGACCAAGGGTCATCAGGGAGTTCGCCATCTCCACTTCAAGCGCGCCAACGAGTCTATGCTCAAGGCGTACTCCTACGCCTTCGCCCATCGCAGAGAGCGCAAGGGCGACATGCGAAAGCTGTGGAACATCAAAATCAACGCCGCGGCCAGGGCTAACGGGATCTCGTACAGCAAGCTCATCCACGGACTCCGGCTGTCCGGCGTGGAGGTCAACCGCAAGATGCTCGCCGACCTCGCCATGCGCGACGCCGAAGCCTTCGCCCAGATTGTCGAGACTGCAAAGACACAACTCACACAGCCCGCCTAACCGGAGAACCGCGCCATGGCCACCGCAGCGCGCCTGATGACAGCCGAAGAGCTCCTCCTGATGCCCGACGACGGCTATCGGTACGAGTTGATCCGGGGAGAGTTGAAGCAGATGTCGCCTGCAGGAAACTACCATGGAAGACTGGCATCCAACGTCAATATTCCGCTTGGGGGCTATGTTCGAGCCAATGACTTGGGCTGGACCTACATTGCTGACCCTGGCTATCTGCTCTCTTCCGAGCCCGACACCGTTCGGGCCCCGGACGTGGCCTTCATCAGCCGAGAACGGCTGGAAGAGATTGGCGAGACCGATGGCTACTGGCCTAGCGCCCCGGACCTCGTCGTCGAGGTCATATCCCCAAACGACCGCTATACCGAGGTGGATGAAAAGGTCGCCGAGTGGCTCGAATCTGGCGTGAGAATGGTCATAGTCGTCAACCCGCGCAGACGCTCCGTCAGAGTCCACCGCTCGCCATCGGACGTAATCGACCTGGCCGAAGGCGATGTCATTGACGGCGCGGAAGTGGTCCCCGGCTGGACGCTCCCGGTCAGCGAGATATTCGAGGACTAGCGCCGTTATCCTCTCACTTCAGCAGTAGCCGCACATCCTCGGCCAACTCTTCAGGCTCCAGCGGCGGCGTGAACACCACCCGCCGAACTCCGTCCCTGTCTATCAGGAACACCGGCGCTGAGTGGATTACCAAGTATCGCTCCAGTATCTCGGAGCCTAATGTGTCCATCGCGCCCCGCGCCTCGGGCGTTGGAGATCCCGAGGCCAGAGGGTCTCTCGGATCCACTACCGGGTCGATGAAGTAGTCCTTCCAGACCGCTTCGAGCCGGTCTCGGTCGCCGACTAGGTATTGCCACCTGTCCACGAGTCCCCACTTTTCGAGATACTCGTGCGCGGCGCTCACGCTATCGCGCTCAGGGTCTGTGCTGACGGCGACGAACGCGACTTCCTCGGCGTCCGGTCCGAGCGAGTCCTGAGCGTCCCGGAGTTGAGCCGTGACAATCGGGCATACGTCGGGGCAGTTCGTGTAGAGGAATGTCAGAACGACGACCCTATCCTCGAAATCGTCCAAGCTAACGGTCTGGCCGAACTGGTTTGCAAGCCGGAAGTCCGGGGCCGGGTCAGGATTGGACAGGACCGTGCCGTTGAAGTCGTCCTCGGAGATCGATGGACCGCACGCGGTCAGCAGAAGTAACGTAACGAGCGCCGCAAACAGAGTCGAAAGCCGCTGCCGGAGACGATGAGCCATAGCCCGATGTCGCGCCGCCGTCGGTCATGCGCGAATGAGAATCTACTCGGCAGGCTCGTTCCGAGTCAGCAGATAGGCGACTATCGGGACGAGGAACACCAACGCGCTGCCGAGAATGATCACCGCCTCGACTCCGACGGTTTCCCTGAGCACGATGAACGTTACTCCCAAGCCGCCGCCGTACAGCGCGATCAGCGCGACGGCAAGTAGTGGAAAGAGTATCGAGAAAGTAAAGTTCTTGCTCATCTGGGACTGTCCTCCAGTTCGGGAGCGCTGTCTTCGGGTAAGCCGAGTCTGATTCTTTTGTTGGCCTGCCGCATCCGCTCCTCCTCACCATACCACCGATAGAACGTCACCACCAGCAGCCCGAGGAAGAGCATTCCGCCGCCGACCTTCATGATTATCGCGCCGATCTGCTGATCCGTGAGCGCCGAGATTGCCGAAATGCGGGGAGCGTCTATGTAGGACTGGTAGAGCGGCTGGCCCGCGAACGTCAGCGCGCCGAACACGATGATCTGCGCTACCGACAGCCCGAACAGGTACATCATCTGCATGGGATACGAGACTCGCGGAAGCTCCGGCATCGTGCTCGTCAGCGGCCACCACATCAGCATCGCCGTCGAGATCATCATGGCGTGCTCCACGACGTGGACAGCCTCGTTGGACAGCGACGCCTCGTAAAGCGCAGGTATGTGCCACAGTGAGAATATGATGTTGAACGACAGGAACGCGCCGATCGGGTGAGTGAGCGCGCGCGCCGTCCTGAACGACCAGTTCGGCCTGAGCAGCGGACGGATTAGCCAGTCCGGGAGTCCGCGAACCATCAGGGGCGGCGCTACCAGCGTCAGAAGGACATGCTGAAGCATGTGAACGCTGAACAGGTAGTTGTCGCTGACGACGTCGATTGGCGACACCAGCGCGAGGAACAGGACCAAGATGCCCAGCGTGAACGTCGCCACCTGGCGCGGGTCCACGTCGTCGGCCCAGTTGTTGCGCTCGCGCAGCGGCCCCACGCCCAGAAGGTACGCGCCCTCGACGGCAACCAGAAGGACGACAGAGCCGGGCTCGGCCTGCCACGCCATCCAGAGCGAACCGGTATCCAGATCCACCCACGATCTCCTTATGCCGAGGCCGCGCCGACCTCGCTTCCCGCGACGCCGGCCCGACGTTGAGACATGGACCGTTTACAACAAGAACCAATTGAACAGCGCCATCAGTGCGAAGATTACGCCCGTAGCCACTATCATCCCGAAGAAGAACATCCCCGAGAAGATCCGAGAGTCGAACTTCAGGTGCATGTAGTAGAGCACAACGAGGCCGAACTTGCCGATGGAGAGCACAGCCAGTATCGGGATGATCGCGTAGCTGAGAGCCGTCACGTAGAAGATCGCCACCTCGATGGCGGTCAGGACCGAGAGGATCATCGCCACCTTGAAATAGGTCGCCGGCGTCGGGTGCCCCGTGTGGACGTTGCCGCCGTGCTGGTCTTGTACCTGAGTCTCTTCCTGGCTCATGCTCTTCCTCGAATCCCTCCGCGCCGTTCTACATGATTCCGACGTATCTTGCTTGTAGGGGCGTCCCTTGTGGCGCCCACGAGGGACGCCCTCTACGTGGTACTCAATGGCCGGTTGCTACGGGCGCGCCGGGGAAGCCCTCGAACACGCCGAACAGGTACACGACTGTGAAAATGACGATCCACACGATGTCCACAAAGTGCCAGTACAGCGCGGCCAAGTCCACGTCCAGGTTCTTTTCCGGCGTTACGCCGCCCTTCCTGAACGAGTGGAACAGTATCGAGAGCAGCCATACCACCCCGAGCGTTACGTGCGCCCCGTGGAATCCGGTCAGCGTGAAGAACGTCGAGCCGAACAGGTTGGTCTTGGGCGTCAGGTGGCCGTGTACCGCGAAGTCCCTGAACTCGAACACCTGGAACGCGAGGAACGTCGTGCCCATGATAGCCGTCGAGGCAAGCCAGATCCTGAATGCCTTCAGGTTGCCCCTGGTCAGCCAGGAATATGCCAGGACCATGCTCATCGAGCTCATCAGCAACACGAAGGTACTGACCGAGGTGACGGGGATGTCGAAGACGTCTATGGGCATCGAGCCCTCGACGCTCTTGTTCTTGTACACCAAGTATGTAGCGATCAGCGTTCCGAAGAACATGCAGTCCGAACCTAGGAAAGCCCACATCAGCAGCTTTCTATGGTTCAGGCCTGTTGTCGTCGGCTCGTGCTCGCCGTGTATGGCAGCGGTAGCGTGTGCCACTTAGAGGGCCTCCAGGTAGCTAGTGGTGAGCGGCATGTTCACCACCCGGTTCCGGGTCGTTCACCGGCTCGAATGACCAAGCGTAAACGGACACTATGCCTATGCAAACGCCGATCACGGTGGTGATAAGCGCGACGTAGTTCAGCGTGCGCACTCCGGCCGCGTCCATGTTCATCAGATAGACCAGTCCGAACCCGGCGATGAACAGGCCGAGCGAGACGAAGAAGGGCCAGTAGGACGGCTGCGGCAGGTGGATGTCGTGAGCGTCTTCCTGCTCAGAGCCTCCGGCGACGACGGGGACTTCCCGGCGCTCCCGCCTCCGCTGCTTCTCCTCCCACCAGTCGTCGCGGTCCTGGACGTGCGGTATCTCGACGAAGTTGTACTCGGGAGGCGGAGACGGAATAGACCACTCCAGCGTCCGGCCGTCCCACGGGTCCGCGCTGGCCTGTTCTCCGTTGCGCCAACTCCGAGCCATGTTGTAGATGAAGATCACGAACCCCGCCGCGAGGATGAATGCCCCCAGCGTGGACACGAGGTTCCAGAAGTCCCAGCCCATGCCGCTGTAATAGGCATAGATGCGGCGCGGCATTCCGTTGAGGCCGGTGAAGTGCATCGGGAAGAAGGTCACGTTCTGTCCTATGAACATGAGCCAGAAGTGCCACAGCCCCATCTTCTCGTCGTACATGCGGCCCGTCAGCTTGGGGAACCAGTAATAGACTCCGGCGAGAATGGCGAATATCGCTCCGCCGAAGAGGACGTAGTGGATGTGGGCCACGATGAAGTACGTGTCCTGCTGCTGCGCGTCCGAGGCGGCTACGGCGTGCATCACGCCGCTTATGCCGCCGATGACGAACATCGAGACGAACGCGATCGCGAACAGCATCGGGGTCTTGAGGCTTATCGAGCCCCCCCACATCGTCCCCATCCAGTTGAACACCTTGATTCCGGTGGGCACCGCGATCATCATAGTGGTCACGGTGAACACCGAGTTGGCGACAGGTCCCAGCCCGACGGTGAACATGTGGTGGCTCCAGACCATCCAACCCATGAACGCGATGATGACACCCGCGAGCACAACGGTCGCATACCCGAACAGCGGCTTGCGCGAGAAGACGGGCAGTATCTCCGACACTATGCCCATGGCGGGCAGGATGAGGATATAGACCTCCGGGTGTCCAAACACCCAGAACAGATGTTGCCAGAGCACCGCGTTGGCGCCCGCGGCCACGTTGAAGAAGTTCATCCCGAAGGCGCGGTCGAAGTAAAGCTCGATCAGCGCGACCGTTATCACGGGGAAGGCAAGCACGAGCAGAATGGCGGTGACCAGCGTCATCCAAGTGAATAGAGGCATTCTCATGAGGCCCATTCCGGGCGCGCGCATATTCACGATGGTCACGATGAAGTTGAAAGACGCCGCCAGCGATGCCACTCCGAGTACCTGGAGCGACAGGATCCAAACGTCTATTCCGTGTCCCAGGTTATAGGTGATGCCTGTGAGCGGCGAGTAACCGAACCAGCCTCCGTTCGGGGCCGCGTGAGTGAACCAGCTTAGTTTCAGGATCAGCGCGCCCGCCAGGAACGTCCAGTAGCTGAACGCGTTCAGCCTTGGGAACGCTACGTCGCGCGCTCCGATCTGCAATGGGACGACGAAGTTGAAGAAGGCAGCCGACAGCGGCATCACGCCGAGGAAGATCATGGTCGTGGCGTGCATCGTGAAGAGCTGATTGAAGATTTCCGGCGTGATCAGAGTCTGCTCCGGCCTCATTAGCTGGACGCGGATCAGCATCGCCTCGATGCCGCCGGAGAAGAACATGATGAAAGCGGTGACGCCATACAGTACGCCGATGCGCTTGTGGTCTATCGTGGTGACCCACGACCAGATGCCGGTCGGATGGACCGGTCTCGGAATCGCGAGGGGAATGGTGGTCATTCCGTTCCTCCAATCATTTGCGCCGCGCCTACTTCAGACTCGACAGGTAGGCGACCAGCGCGGACAGTTCGGCTTCGGTCAGAGCCCTGTCGGGGTCCACGTACGGCGCCGCTATGTCCCTGGCCATGATGTTGCCTGGCTTTACGCTCTCCGGGTCTTCGATCCACATTCTGAGGTTGCGCTGCACTATCGCGTCGTTCACCAGTCCGTTCTCGTCCCGATTATCCAGGACTCCGCCCGCGAAGTTCGTGCGGGTCGCGACGTGGGTAAGATTAGGCCCGACGCGCCCCGCCACTCCCTTGTTTGTCACGGAGCCGGTCGCGTGGCAGCCGGAGCATCCGGCGTCCGGGCTGGTGAATACCTTGCGTCCCTGGGCGACCAGCGGGTCCTGAGACTCGATGGCCGGTTCGGCCTGCGCCCTGAGCCATGCGTTGAACTCGGCGCGCGGCTGCGCGATCACGCGGAAGCGCATGTTGGCGTGCTGCACGCCGCAGAACTCGGCGCACTGGCCGTAGTAGAATCCGGGCCTGTCGGCCTTTATCCACATGGTGTTGGCGTTGCGGGGCACCATGTCCACCTTCCCCGCGATCTTCGGGACCCAGAAACTGTGGATAACGTCCACCGATTCGAGGACGACATTGACAACCTCGTCGGTAGGTATGTGGAGGTCGTTGGCGAATATGACCTCCTTTGTCGGGTCGTCGGGATGCGGGTATCTGAACTCGAACCACCACTGGTGCCCGATCACCTCCACAGTGAGCGCGTTCTTGTCGGGAGACACCTCGTTGTCGAATATGGTGAAGATGGTCGGTATGGCGACCAGTATCAGCAGCACGGTCGGGCCGGCGGTCCACGCGAACTCCAGCGCATGATTGCCCTCGGTCTGCTTCGGGATGCTTTCGTCTCTGCGCCTGAACTTGATGATCAGGTAGATGATGGCTCCCTGGACGGCGAAGAACACGACCGCCCCGGCGATGAGGATCACCCAGAACAGATTGAGCTGCGACTGCGCCACCGGTCCATGGGCGTCGAAAGTAGATTGGGGATCGTTCGGCGTGCAGCCGAACAACATCGCCAACGCGGCAGCCAACATCGTCAGGCCGATCAGACGCCACAGTCGCCGGTAGTGTTTCACCATATTCTCAGGTTCTCTCTCATATCCTCGGACGGCCCTGGGAGATACTCCCGAAACCGAAATTGAATCTATCAAAGCGGCCTGTTTCAGTCAAGGCGTGGCATACCTCCGAAATCCACCACCGTAGGGGCGTCCCTTGTGGGCGTCCGCGCCCGCCAATACTGCAATGCCATTGTCAGACGTTGGATCCTCATACCCATCATACGCCCACCACGCTATCTACCATAATCATCCCAAACAACAGCGCCAGGTACGCCAGCGAATAGAGATACGCGGCCCGCGCGCCCCGGATACCCTGGCCGCGCAGCAACCTCCAAGCGTACCAGATGAATCCAATCGAGAGCGCGGAGGCCCCGGCGAGATACACCCATCCCACGGATCCCGCCGCAAAGAGCATGAGCGTGGGCGCCGCCAGCGCTATCGAATACCTGAATATCGACCTCTTGGTTTCCCGCACGCCCGCGACCACAGGCAGCATAGGCACGCCCGCTCTCGAATAGTCGTCCTTTATGAGCAGCGACAGCGCCCAGAAGTGCGGCGGAGTCCACAAGAAGACGATAGCGAACATGATCAGGGCCGGGATGCCGATCTCCCCGGTCACGCCGACCCAACCGACCATCGGGGGAATCGCGCCAGCCGCGCCGCCTATGACTATGTTCTGCGGCGTGCTGCGCTTTAGCCCTTTCGTATAGACGAACACGTAGAACAGCGTGGCCGAAAGCGTCAGGACAGCGCTGAGCGGGTTCACGAGCGAGGCCAAGACCGCGAACGCGATTGCGTTCAGCGATATGCCGAACCACATAGCGTGGTTCGGGAGTATGTGGCCGCTGGCTATTGGCCGATTCGCGGTGCGGGACATCAGGGCGTCGATGTCCCTGTCCAGGTAGTGATTCAATGCGTTGGCCCCGCCAGCCGCGAGCGCTCCGCCTCCCAGCGCGAACAGGGCCAGCATCGGATCGGGCAACCCCTCCGACGCTAGGAACATGCCCCCCAGCGCGGTGAACACGAGCAGCGAGATGATGCTCGGCTTGGTGAGAGCCGCGTAGCTTCTCAAGACGGATTGCGGACGGGTTGTCGCCGCGGTTGTCGTCGCCATTCAGTGCGTCCTGTCAAACATGCGCGTGCCTAAGCGCAGGCTCAGCGCTCTCTTGGGTTTTCTCCGGCAAGTATAGCAGAGCCGCCACCGAAATCAGGACGGCCCAGACGAGAGTCGCGACGCTCAGGTGGGCCGCTTTGAAATCGATGTCGAATCCGGTCCATACGACAAAGGCGCCTAGGACTATCTGCGCGCCGAATGCCGTGACAAGAGCGGCGGTCGCGTACCGCAGAGGACGATTTCCGTCCGAGGCTCGCCATACCTGCCACGCCGCCGCCAGTATCCCCAGTCCTACCAGCGCGGCCAGATACCTGTGCGCCATGTGCAAGAAGTAGGCCATGCCCGAAGGGAGGAAACTGCCTCTGCACAGCGGCCACGTGCCGCAAGAGGTGCCCGCGCCGTAGCCGACCATGTACGACCCTGAAAGGATTACCGCGAAGACGCCAACTACGGCGGCAATGGCCCAAATCCGCGCCTGGCCGATTCGGTCCTCGCGGCATCCGGCCAATGTGGCATGATCGGGATTCCACCTGCGGACCGCGATGAAGACCAAGCACGCTATCAGCGTCTCGGCTATCGCCAGGTGGATCAGCACCGCCCACCACTCCAGTTCTGTAAGGACGGCCAGCCCGCCCAAAAGAGCGGCAGCGACCCAAAGCGCGAGTGTGGACATGCTGGCATATATCGTGTGCGGGTCGTGTCTGTGACGCATCCATACGATGACCGCGGTTCCGACCACGAACAGGCCCAACACCGTGGCCGACAGCCGATGGCTGTACTCGATGAGGGTCGGAGCGTCGAATGGCGGGATGATCTGGCCGTGACACAAAGGCCAGTCTGGGCATCCGAGGCCCGAACCCGTCACCCGCACCACGCCGCCAAGCGTGACCTGGCCAAAGGCCGCGACAATCGCCGCAACCACGACGATCCGAAACCAGGATTGAGCATTTACGCTGGGCAAAGTCCCCTGTGACCTGACGCGAGGGCTGAGTCGAGAAACCAGCCTTTCAAAACCGTCTGTGCATTATTTCACGAACTCAAAATAGCACAGCCTGAGCCTGTGGTCAACGCGCTCCGCGGTTTACACGCACCCTCCAACCCGCTAACCTAGCCATATCGTAATGCAATCCAGCGGAGGAGCAATATGATCGGATTCGTCGGCGGCACCGGACCGGATGGGATGGGACTCGCGCTCAGGTTCGCCATGGCGGGGAACCCTGTGCTGATAGGCTCCAGGAACGCTCGGCGGGCGCGGGAAGCGGCAGACTCGGTGACTGCGATCGCTGAGGGCAGGGTTCGGGTCGCGGGCGCGCTCAACGAGGAGGTGTGCATCGAGTCGGACGTCGTCTTCGTCACTGTCCCCTACGACGGACACCAACCAACCCTGGAGTCCAATCGTTATAGACTTCAGGGGAAGGTTGTGGTTGATGTCGTTGTCCCTCTGGAGTTCGGCAGAGGCGGCGCCAAAGCAATCGAGGCGCCGGAGGGTTCGGCTGCGCAGCAGGCGCAGACGATCCTGCCCGACTCCAAGGTTGTGGGAGCCTTCCACAACGTCAGCGCGGAGGAGTTGCTGAAGCCGGACGTGAGGATAGACTCGGACGTGATCGTGTGCAGCGACGACGCGGATGCGAAGTCTCAGATCATGCAACTGGCCGAGGTCATCCACGGCGTCCGAGCTGTGGACGGCGGCGGACTCCACAACTCCAGGTACGTCGAGCAGTTCACCGCGATGCTGATTAACATAAACCGCATCTACAAGACGCACTCGACCATCAAAATCGTTGGGATATAGTATGAACTTGGCGAGACTGTCATGATCCTCAGAGGACTAAAGTTGACCCTGCTCTCCGTCTTGGCGGCGACAGCCCTCTTCGGATGGACCGGATTCGCGTCCGACCTGACTGCCTCCGCGTCCTCGGCGGGGACCGTGAGAGTCATAGAGTCCACCCACAAGGTGGAGTTTCCCCACCGGTTCGTCCTCACTCTGGAAGCGCGCGCTCCGTCCGACATAGAGTCCACGCGGGTCCACTACACCATCGGGGACGCGCCCGTATCCGTGTACGCCTACCCCACCAAACTGTCTCGCAGGGGAAACCTATCCGCCGAGTTCGAAATCCAGACCGGCGGCGCCTCATTCATCCCCCAGGGCGTCGACGTCGAGTACTACTACTCCTTCACTAATGAGAGCGGACGAACGACCTACTCCGAACGCTTCTCGTTCGAATACCTGGACCCCAGGTACAGGTGGCAGCGGATGGGAATGGGCGACTTCACCCTGATATGGCACGACATTTCCGCGTCCTCTGTCCGGCGCGTCGCCGCCAATGCCGCCGCCCAACTGTCCAGCGTAAAGAGATTGTTTGGCGTCGATGAAGACCAGGACTTCAAGGTCGTCATCGTCAACAGCCGGTGGGAGGCCAATAGGAGTTTCCCCGCAGTAAGCCGGACTTCGCAAGACGTGGCCCTATATGGCGGGTTCGCGTTCCCAAAATACGGCGCGATCGTGCTGTCAGGTCTGCATCGAGATTCCCTGATTCACGAGTTGGCTCACCTGATGCTCAACGAGGCCGTGGATTCTCCGAGAGCGAGAGTCCCCGCGTGGCTCAATGAAGGTCTTGCGATGTACTTCGAGAGCGGAGGCGCCCATCGCGAGTCCCAAGTCCGAGACGCCCAACGCCACGGATGGCTCATCCCCCTCCGTCACATGGAGACCGTACCCGGCAGGCCATCCGACGTCAGGCTCTTCTACTCCCAGTCGGCCAGTGTCGTCAAATACCTGATGGACGAACACGGCTCGACCCGCATGAGCCGCCTGCTGGAACTCATCGACAGCGGCCACGACATCGACGACGCCCTCAAGCAGGTTTACGGTTTCGACGTGAACGGCCTCGACAGCGCGTGGCAGGCGCAGATTTCCGATGGCGAGTCGCAGACGCCATGGTGGCTCAAAAGGATATGGGGACAGCGGAATTGAGCGGTCGTTCAGCCTTCTTCTACGACGACCGCATGTCCGGCCACGTCCTGAGCGATACGCACCCGATGAAGCCGGTGCGCCTCAGATACACCTATGATCTTCTGCGCGCCTACGGAGCCTTCGACGACGACAATTCGGTTCTCGCCGCACCGCGCAACGCCAAGAGGGAAGAACTCGGCTGGTTCCACACTCCCGAGTACGTGGCCGGCGTGGAGGCGTTGGGAGCCGGAGACCCCGGCGCCAGTCCCGTGAGGTTCAACTTCGGCCCCGGCGACAATCCCGCGTACCCGGGCATGTACGATGCCGCCTTACTTTCGACCGGCGCGTCGGTAACGGCGGCCGAGTCGCTCATATCCGGCGAAACTTCCAGGGCGTTCAATATATCGGGCGGACTTCACCACGCCATGCCCGATCACGCCTACGGGTTCTGCGTATTCAACGACCCTGTGATCGCCATTCACCGCTTCTTGCGCGAGGGGATGCGTGTCGCCTATGTGGACATCGACTGTCACCACGGCGACGGCGTCCAGCACGCCTTCTTCCACACCGACAGGGTACTCACGATCTCGGTTCACGAGTCCGGCATGTTCCTGTTCCCCGGAACGGGTTTTGTACAAGAGACCGGAGCGGGTCGCGGACGCGGCTTCTCCGTAAACCTGCCGCTCTACCCATACACCTCGGACGAAACCTACCTATGGGCATTCAGAGAGACCGTCCCGCCCCTGCTCAGGGCCTTCAACCCGGACGTGCTGGTAACGCAACTAGGCATAGACTCGCACTACCGCGACCCGATAACGCACCTCGCCCTGACCGCGCAGGGATTCGCGCAGGTCGTCTCTGAGTTCGCGGCGTTGGCCCCGGACCGCTGGCTCGCGCTCGGCGGCGGCGGATACGACCTGCAGGCCGTGGCGCGATCATGGACGATGGCCTACGGCGTTCTCTCCGGTCAGAGTTTCGCGGACGCGATTCCTGAAACTTACCGCGCCGAGCACGGCGTCGCCTCACTCAAAGACCCCAACGACCTGCCCCTCGACCGCAAACTGATCGAAGACTCCCGCACATTCGCCGAGGCGAGCGTGCAGTCGGTTCATAGGCTGATCTTCCCGACATTTGGGATAGCCGGAGTTTGAGGGGCAAATACTGTCGATCGTGTCCGATGTGCTAAACTTAGGCGAATCCAAAGGGTCTAGGAGCCTATTGAAATGACCACTGTCCGCAGGCTGACCGCCGTGATCGAACGCGAGGGCGATGCCTATGTCGCTCTCTGTCCCGAACTCGATATTGCCAGTCAAGGCGAAACCGCAGAAGAGAGCCAACGCAACCTGGTAGAAGCGCTGGAGCTTTTCTTCGAAACGGCGAGTCCGACTGAGATTTTGGAAAGGCGACTCCGGACGAACTAACGCGCCCTCTCCCTCAGCGCCCACTCCAACGCCCCATCTATCTCCGGGTGCTGGAACTCGAATCCGCTCTCCCTCAGACGCGCCGGCTCCATCCTCGCGCTCGACGTTACCACCTCCGCAAGGTCGCCCTGCACTAGCTTGAGCGCGAACGTCGGCACCGCAAACAGCGCGGGACGCCTGAGCGCCCTTCCGAGCGCCCGCGTGAACTCCTTATTCGTGACCGGGTTCGGAGCGCTGACGTTCACCGGGCCGGAGATGTCATCGCGCTCCAGCGTCCATACGGTCGCGGCGATGGCGTCGGCCCGCGTCACCCAACTCATGTACTGACTTCCAGAGCCGAGCTTGCCTCCGAGCCCGAGCTTGAAGATCGGCAGGACTCTCGACAACATCCCCCCGGCGGCGGTCAGTACCACCCCGGCCCTCAAGCTGACCACCCGTATCCCAGCGCTCGACGCCGGCGCGGCGGCGTCCTCCCAATCCTTGGTGGCCGAGGCCAAGAAGTCCGCGCCCGGAGCGGCGTCCTCGTCCAGCAACTCGTCACCGCGGTCTCCGTAATATCCACCTGCTGACGCGCAGGCGAAGACGGAAGGGGGCGAATCGAGGCCCGCGAGCGTCTGGGCGAGCAGCGTCGTGCTCCCTACCCTGCTGTCCCTAATCCGAGCCATCTGCTCCTCCGACCACCGTCTGTTGGCGATGTTCTCGCCGGCCAGATGCACCACCGCATCGAAGCCTTCGACCTCTCGCGGGTCGAGCTTGCCGGCAACCGGGTCCCAGATGACCCCGCTCTCCGAGGTCCGCGACTGCGGACGCAGCAGCCTAACCACGTCGTGGCCGTCGCCCTCAAGACTTGTGACAAGCGATGAGCCGATAAGACCCGTCGATCCCGATACCAGAACTCTCATGTATGTCTGCTCCCGTCTAGTACGGTGTCTGTAATGTGTGTGCCAAACGGCTACCCCAATTTTACACCAGACTCAACACGCGGATATAATTCTCCCATGCGGATTCAGAACCCGGACACGGTTCCCGAACCCGCCGAGGCGCATTAGTGGCGAAACTAGAGATACTCGAAATACCCCATCCTCTGTTGAGGCAGCGGGCCAAAAAAGTCCGCCGCATCGACAAGAGACTGCTCGCGCTCGCCTACGACATGGTGGAGACCATGCGAGAGGCGGGCGGAGTCGGACTGGCCGCAAACCAAGTCGGCGAGCTAAGACGCCTCATAGTCGTTCAACTCCCCGAAGAAGAGGAGGCCCGCATCTATATCAACCCTGAAATCCTGCGACGTGAGGGACAGCGCGAAGTCGAAGAGGGCTGCCTGAGCTACCCCGGCTACAAGGGAATCGTCAACCGTTCGGTGTCGGTGAAGTTCGGAGCGCTCGACCACACCGAGACCGTCGTCAAGATCGAGGCCGAATGTCTGCTCGCCCAGGCCCTTGAGCACGAGGTGGACCACCTCAACGGCATCCTATACCTCGACCATCTCGCCGACCACGCCAAGCTCTTCCGGGTGGACGAAAACGGCGACCGGATAGACGACGAGAACGGCGCGCAGGAAGCGGCCCCTGCCGTCTCGGACGATTCCATCGGGCATGATGACACGCCCGCGTCCTTGACCGTCAGGTAAAGCGCCGAGCTTGTTTCCCCGACTTACGGCATCCGTCCTGTGAACCCCTTTACTCAAGACACCCTACATATCGTCAAGAGCGTCGCCGCCCTGCTGTCCGAGCGCGGCGTCCCCGCTTACATCGTCGGAGGAGCGGTGCGCGACGGACTGATGGGACGCATAACCACCGACGTCGATATCGTCCTCGACGCCGACTCCCACAAGTCCGCTGATGCCGTCGCCGAAGCCCTAAACGGCCACGCAGTCCCACTCGATCCCGTCCGTGACATCATTAGGGTCGTCATCGGACCTGATCCGCCTGTCGTCATAGACCTAGCCAGGCTCACCGGAGGCAGCCTCGACGCCGACTTGCGCCGCCGCGACTTCACCATGGACGCGATCGCCGTCGAACTCGATTCAGCCGTCGCAGGTCGCTGGGACCTGATCGACCCCCTCGATGGCGCCGGCGATGTCCGGGCCGGCATAATCAAAGCCGTCTCGGACGGAGTGTTCAGGGACGACCCGCTCAGGCTGCTCAGGGCCGCCCGCCTCGCCGCCGAGACCGGCTTCAGCATCGACTCCGACACCCGCTCACGCATCCGCCGCGACGCGGCTCTACTGACCCGGTCCGCGCCCGAGCGCATCCGTGAGGAGTTGTTCAGGACGCTGGCCGCTCCCGGCGCACGACAGTCTATTGAGTTATTGGACGACCTCGGCCTCCTGTCGGTAGTCATCCCCGAATTGGAAGATGCCAAAGGCGTAAGCCAGCCCAAGGAGCACTACTACGACGTCTTCGGCCACCTTGTCGCAGCCGCCGGATTCGCAGACCGGATTCTCAGATGGCGCTTCGACCATGACTTCGTAGGCGAGACGATGCCGAGGTTCGACGGCTTCGAGTCCCACTTCGCCCAGGAAGCAGTTGACGGCCATACCAGGGGAACGCTCCTCAAGCTGACCGCCCTGCTCCACGACATCGCCAAGCCCCACACGAGGACCGTCGAACCGACTGGCCGCGTCAGATTCTTCGGCCACTCCGAGAAGGGCGAAGAACTGGTTGGCGGAATCCTGCGCCGCCTGAGGGTCGGACGCGGGGGCATAAGACAAGTGCGTACTATGGTGCGCTGTCACCTCAGGCCCGGCCAGATGGCCGCCAAGGGAGAACTGCCCACCACACGCGCCATTCACAGGTTCTACCGAGACCTGGGTGATGTTGCGCTGGACACGCTGTACCTCAGCATGGCAGACTTTCTAGCGGCAATCGGCCCGAGACTCACTCCCGACAAGTTCGACGAGCATGCGAAGGTCATCCGCCACGTGCTTGAGGTGGGCCCGCAAAAGCAGGTCCCGCGCGATCCGGCGAGCCTGCTGCTGACAGGGCACGACGTGATGAACGAGCTTAAGTTAGAACCGGGCCCGCTCGTCGGCGAACTGCTGGGAGTCGTCTCGAAAGCTGAATCAAGGGGCCGAGTGGCAACCAAATCAGAGGCATTGGAATTGGCTAGAACATACCTGAATTCAGGAGGCGTCGGTGGGTAGGTACGGGCGGACAGTCATCATCATCGTGATAGCTGTCGCGCTGGCCGGGGCTATACTCGGCTTCCAGAAGATATCCATTGGCGACTTCGAGAGAGGCAGCGATGCCGCGCTCGGACTCAGCCTTGGCCTCGACCTCCAGGGCGGCGGTCACCTCGTCTATCAGGCCAATCTCACCGATCCTCAGACCGGCGAGGTTATCCCGCCCACCGAGGACCAGATGGAGTCCCTCAAGAGCTCCATCGAGCGCCGCGTCAACTCCGCCGGACTCGGAGAGCCGATTATTCAGATACTCGGCGAGGACCGGCTCCTCGTGCAGCTCCCCGGCGTGACCGACCTCCAGAGAGCCAAAGACCTCATCGGCGAGACTGCCCGACTGGAGTTCAAGCGCCGCGAGATCAACGTCCCCAGGGATGTCGATGAGATTTCCGAGGAAGACGTGCTCAGCGTCGGCGTGGACTTTCTACCCGATCTGAACCCCGCTACGTCCACCCCGGAGACAGACACGGCTACGTCCACCCCGGAGACAGACACGGCCACGTCCACACCTGAGGACACGGAGACGCCCGATCGCCCCGTCGTGTTCCTGGTCGAGTTCACCGACGCCGGCGCGGCTGAGTTCCAAGTAGTCTTGGACAGAGTTACCGATAGATACATCGACGCGCTCACTCAACTCCAGATCGGCGAAAGAGGCTATCCCAGCTTCGTCGAACTCCTCATAGACGGCAGCCAGCAGTTGCGCTACCAGATGGACCCGCTTTCGATAGTCCAGGTGGCGACGACCACGACCTACGCATTTGCCGTTCCCGTGGACGTAACCACAAACGAGCAGCCTTCCCTCGAAGTGATGCGCGAGAGGGTCGGCGACGGCGCGCTGATCAGCTTCATTGAGCTTCAGGGATCCGCCGACGAGGACACCGGACTCACGGGAGATGACCTCTCCAGGGCCTTCCCGGGCCAGCACACCGCCTCCGGACTGCCCATCGTCAACCTTGAGTTCGACGACCGCGGCACCAGAATCTTCGGCGAGCTTACCCAAGAGATTATCGTCAAGCAGCAGGAAACCGGCGTCCGAGACCAGATAGCCATATTCCTCGACGGAGAAGAGCTAATCTCGCCTGAGGTCAACGCCGTCATCACATCCGGCACCGCCATCATCGAGGGACGGCAGGACTTCACCGTCGAGCGCGTCCGCAACCTCGCCCTGCTTCTCGAAGCGGGACGACTGCCCGTCCCAATCAAGCTCATCCAAGAGCGCTCCGTGGACGCGATTCTGGGCGCCGACTCTCTCGCCAAGAGCGTAGTGGCCGGGATGATCGGACTCTCCCTCGTCCTGCTGTTCATGGTCCTATACTACCGGCTCCCCGGACTCGTCGCCGCCGTCGCGCTGCTTATCTACGTGTCCATCGTTCTGGCGATATTCAAAGTCGTCCCCGTCACGCTGACACTCAGCGGCGTCGCCGCGGTCATCCTATCTATCGGCATGGCCGTGGACGCCAACATTCTCATATTCGAGCGGATGAAGGACGAACTCCGCGCCGGACGCACCCTCCTGTCGTCCATCAACTTCGGATTCGACAGAGCATGGCCCGCCATCCGAGACGGCAACGTATCCACCCTGATCACCTGCGCCATCCTGTTCTGGTTCGCAGACCAGCTTGGCGCGAGCATCGTACAGGGCTTCGCCGTCTCTCTGGCCATCGGCGTAGCCGTCAGCATGTTTACCGCCATCACCGTAAGCAGGACGCTGCTCAGATTCGTAGCCACGACCAGGGTAACCCGCTCCATACGGATATGGCTGCCCTCAGGCGGAAGCGAAGTCCCGCAACAGTACCTCGCGGACAACGCCGACTAGCCATGAATATAGACCAACAATCCCCTCTCCCTCAGGGAGAGGACTAGAGCCTGCCCCGTACTACGGTACGGGGGTGAAGGTGACACCTAAGACCATGCCCGCAAAGAACCACCACTGAGGAACACCAATTGAACCTAGTAGCAAAAAGAGGCATCTTCTACCTCATCTCCCTCGCCCTCATCCTGCCGGGCGTCGTCTTCCTCATCATCGCGCCCGGACTCAAGCCCGGCATAGACTTCACCGGAGGCTCCAGCCTCACCGTCCAGTTCGAGGCCGACGTTCAGCAATCCGCGCTGCGAGACCGGCTGGCCTCGGTAGGCCACCCGGACGCCACCGTCCAAAACTTCGGTGACCGCACCTACTTCATCAGGACGAAAGAGCTGTCGGACGAAGCCAAGGCATCCCTTCTCGAATCGCTTGAGTCCAACCTCTCCCCCGATGGGCTGACCGAGTTGTCCTCCGACCTCGTTTCCCCCGTCGTCGCGTCCGAAACCGTCCTCAACGCATTCTACGCCGTGCTCGCCGCCGCGCTGGGCATCTTCATATACGTCTGGTGGGCATTCAGAAACGTCCCAAGCCCCTTCCGATACGGCGCGGCCGCCATCGTCGCCCTCATTCACGACGCCGTCATCGTAATCGGAGTCTTCGCCATCCTCGGCGTACTGGCCGACATCGAGGTTGGTACCATGTTCCTCATCGCCATCCTCACCGTCATCGGATACAGCGTCAACGACACCATCGTCGTATTCGACCGCATACGCGAGAACGTCATCACATACCCCAACCGTGAACTCGCCGAGGTCGTGAACCTCAGCATCTCAGAGACCATCGGCAGGTCGCTCAACACCAGCCTGACCCTGCTCATAACCCTCATGGCCCTATTCCTGTTCGGAGGCTCGACCATCCGCGAGTTCCTGCTAGTTCTGCTCATCGGCGTCATCGCCGGCACATACAGTTCCATCGGGATCGCCAGCCAGGCGCTCATCTCATGGGAGTACGGAGACATCGGCAGGCTCTTCGGGCGAAGGCGGCGTCCATCAGGCGCAGCCGCCTAGCGCCCCAAACCCACCACCGATGCAGTAGGGGCGCTTCGTGAAGCGCCCGCGCCCGTAGTGGCGTCCCTTGTGGGCGCCCGCACCCACCGACGCCGAAATACCATCGCCAGGCGGCGAATCTGGATGCGCCCTCTAGGACGGCGCATCCACCAGCCGGTTCCCCTCCTGCTGAGACCTGAGGAACCCCAGAATTATCTGGAGCGTCTTGCGTGCCTCGGATGCCGTCGAGACGCCCTCGCCACCGTTCTCTATCACGTCGATCAACTCGCTGTACGTCGCGGGCAGCCCCTGCATCTGGTAGTGGGCGGGGTGCAGAGGTCGGGTCACGGGGACTCGCGTGTCCTCGTCGTAGGTGGCGACGATGGCGGCGCCTCGGGCGTCCAGGTTGAAGCGGACCTCGCCCTTCGATCCCCTGAGTATTATGTAGTCAGAGGCGAGGATCGTGTTCTTGTTGCCGTCGTAGAGCACCCGGACGCCGTTCTTGAACAGGATCATGCCCGACGCGCTGGGGTCGTTCTCAGGCAGCCTTCCGCCATCTCCCCTGTACCGGTCCCAGTCCTCGAATCCCTCCTCCAGGACTCCAAAGACCTGAGTGGGTTCGGAGTCCACGAGGAAGCAGACGGCGTCGATCATGTGAGTGCCGCTGCGGAACAGCATCGCGCGCGGGCCGCCGTGCGACACTAAGACAGATCCCAGCGATCCGATCGCTCCCGATCTCAGATCGTCGCGCACTTTGTGAATCAGCGGGCTCCAGCGTCGGTTGTGGTCCACGTGAAGGGGGATGCCCCGCTCCCGGCACGCCTCTATCATCCGATCAGCGTCTTCGAGAGACGTGGCGAGCGGCTTCTCACAGAGTATGCCCTTCACCCCCGTGTTGGCGCCATCCACCACGATGTCGGTGTGCCTGTTGTCCGAGGTGGCGACGGTCAGGATGTCGAGGTCTTCCCGCGCGAGCATTTCGCGGTAGTCGGTGTAGGTATTGACGTTGGGCAGGTCGTCGGCCCAGGCTGACTTGAAGTCGTCGAGCAGGCCGGGGACCAGGTCGCACACCGCGACCAACTCGGTATTGGGAAGCATGGCCAGGGTCGCCGCGTGGGAGACTCCGCCGATCGCGTTGCCGATGTCGTTCCCAAAAGGAGGAGGCGCGAAACCCGGCGGCCTGACCGCTATCCAGGTCGCGCCGACTATTCCCACTCGATAGGGTGAGTATCCCATGCTGGCTTTCCTCCCAATCTGATAGCGTCTCGATATGATACTTCGTTCCCCCCGAGCGTGCATGGTCCGTCAATTGGGCAAAGTCTCAGGGGGCGACTTGCCTCTCTGCCAAATCTGAGCGTTATCGGAAACGCATTTCACGAAATCGGAAACTTGACAGGGCTTCCCGTGATGTAGTAAAAATGCCCCATTGCTGGGGACATGGCCCCATTCAAGCCGAGAGGCACGATCTGAGCAAAGGAGACAACGTCATGCGTATATCCACTTCGGTTCGGTGGCTGGCGGTCGCCGTGTTTGCGGCGATGCTGCTGGCAGCCGCCGCGGCCTGTACCGAAACGGTAGAGGTTCCCGGCGAGACCGTGGTTGTTGAGAAAGAGGTCGTCAAAGAGGTGATGGTCCCCGGCGAGACCGTCACCGTGGAGGTGGTCAAAGAGGTAGAGGTCCCCGGCGAGACCGTGGTGGTCGAGAAGGTGGTAACCGAGACCGTCGAAGTCCCCGGTGAGACCGTGGTGGTCGAGAAGGTGGTAACCGAGACCGTCGAGGTGCCGGGCGAGACCGTCGTCAAAGAGGTCGTCAAGACCGTCGAAGTCCCCGGCGAGACCGTGGTCGTCGAGAAGGAAGTTGTGAAGACCGTCGAGGTGCCGGGCGAGACCGTCGTAGTGACCGAAGTGATGGTTAAAGAGGTGGCGGGTAAGAAGTACGTGACCGACCCGGTCATCGGCAACGTGATTCCCGCGCCCGAGTACGGCGGGACATTGGTCTTCGCCGGAAGGAACACCTGGGACAGACGGCTGGACCCCTACGTTGGCGGTCCGGGGATGTCCGCCATCGCGAGCGGCGTGATGGAGAAGCTGGGTATAGTGGACTGGACGATAGACAGGTCCACGTACTCATTTGGCGGCTACCCTCCGCCCATAAGCGCCATGGTTGGGTCGCTGGCTGAAAGCTGGGACGTTTCCCACACCGGCGCCACCCATACCTTCAACATCCGCCAGGGCGTCATGTTTCACGACAAGGCCCCTGCGAACGGCCGTGAGATGGATGCCTACGACGTCGAGTTCTCCTTCCATCGCATGTTGGGGAATAAGCTGTCAGGGACCGAGTACAGCGACGCCGATCCTTCGCCAGGGGCAGGAAGCCTCGGAGCACTCCCCTGGAAATCGGTTGAGGCCACCGACAAGTGGACGGTTGTCTTTGAGTTGGAAGAGCCACGCTTCTTCGGTCCTCGCTTCATCATGGACTGGTACAACATGTTCGTTTACCCGCCCGAGATGATCGAGACATACGGCGAAGATTGGGACTGGGACAAGACGGTCGGCACCGGTCCTTACACGATAACCGAGCTGGCCGCCGGAGTTGGGGCAACCTACACCAAGAATCCCAACTACTATCGCCACGACGAAAAATTCCCTGAGAACCGGCTGCCCTACATCGACGTGGTCAAGGGTCTGGAGATCCCGGTACGGGACACGTGGATTGCCGGAGTGCGCACGGCTCAGATCGATTACATAGGTTGGCAGGGCGTCACGAACCTGAACTCCGCGGACGAGAGGGAGAGCCTCCAGCGGACCAACCCCGAGCTCGTGTTTGGCACGTGGTCGGAGCGGTCTGAAGCGAGTCGCCTCCTTAACGTTTTCGAGCCTCCCTTCGACGACATCAGAGTGCGCCGCGCGATGCAGATGGCGCTCGACCTCGAGACCATCAATGCCACTTACTACAAGTATGCGGCTGACATTGTACCTCGGGGGCGAATACACCCGGACGCAAAGGGCTATCACACCCCGTACGAACAGTGGCCCGACGAGATCAAGGGATACTACGCGTATGACCCCGAAGGGGCCAAGAAGCTGCTCGATGAGGCCGGATATACTGTCAAGGACGACGGTACCAGGTTCTCGGTCGATTACCTGCTAGGCTCGGCTTCCGATCAGACCCTGCCGCAAATACAGGCCGAATACTGGCGCGAGATCGGCGTTGACGTTAACGTTCTTGCCCTTGAAGGGGCAGAAATTGGGGCTAGAAGGAACTCCGGGGATTGGGGCATACATGGATGGATTGCTGGAGTCAAGGGCGACCCGGTCTGGCAGACCAGCTACATGTATAGCCAGAAGCCGATCCCGGGTTGGATAGCGAACGACGACACATACGACTCCTACTATGAGCAGATACTGGTTGCGCAGTCCGAAGAGGAGCGCCAGCGGCTGGTTACGGCGGCCGACGACTACCTCATCGAACAGCAATGGGTCATCTGGGGCGGCGATGAGTCGAAGTACAGCGTGTGGCAGCCGTGGATGGTTGGTTACAACCTCGAACGCGGCTTTGGAGCGGGGCAGAACTACGTCGTGTTCTCACGCCTCTGGATCGATAGCGCGCTGAAGAGCGCATCGGGTCGCTAGAGGGGTTCTCACCCTCACCGCGAATTGCTGGACCGTAGGGGCGGGTTTGAAACCCGCCCCTACCTGTCCACCCCCAACCAATCCCGAACATTCACCAGCATATCCCTTATGCCTTACCCCCTATACCTCAACTTTTAGAGAGACAAGGCGTACCACATGACAACCTATGTCATCAGAAGGCTTCTGCTGGCAGTCCCCACCCTCTTCATTCTGACCGTCCTAGTCTTCATGCTGGTCCGCTTCCTCCCGGGCAATGTCATAGACATGATGGAATCCGACTTGGAAGCCTTGGACTGGCAGCTCGACCGCGAAGGTTTCTTGCGGCTAATGGGATTGGACGTGCCCTTCTACGTGCAGTATGCGCGCTGGATGGGAGGTATCTTCCTGCACGGCACGCTTGGTGACTCGCTGTTTGCCGGTCATACTGTGGAGGAGAAGATATTAGCGGCGCTGCCCGTGACGGTTCAGCTTGGCGCCATGTCTTTCGTTCTCGCGCAGCTGATCGCGCTGCCCGTCGGCATCTTCTCGGCGATTCGCCAGGACACGCCCGCTGACTACGTAGCGCGCACCATCGCAATCATCGGCATGGCGACGCCTAACTTCTGGCTGGCCCTGATGGTCATGATCTACCCCACGATCTGGTGGGGATGGGCGCCACCGATAGAGTACATTCCCTTCACCGAAAACCCGCTGGGGAGTATCGGCATGCTCATCATTCCATCGGTGATTGTGGGCACGGCCATGTCCGCGGGCACGATGCGGTTGACGCGCACCATGATGCTGGAGGTGCTCAGGCAAGACTATGTAAGGACGGCCAGGTCGAAGGGTCTCAAGGAGAGAGTCGTCATCTATAGACACTCCGTCAAGAATGCCCTCATCCCGGTAATTACCCTGGTTGGTGCACAGCTCCCTATACTCGTAGGAGGCTCGGTAATCATTGAGAACATATTTGTCCTGCCGGGGCTGGGCCGTCTCTTTGTGGATGCATTGGCTCAAAGAGACTACCCGATAATCTCCGGAATTAACCTGTTCTTCGGCACGGTAATCCTGCTGAACAATCTGTTTATCGACCTGCTGTATCCCTTTGTGGACCCCAGGGTCCGTTATCGCTAGGGAGGAACCGGGAATATGAGCAGCGTCACAGGGATGCCATCGGCGGAAATCCTGCCAAGGAGACGCAGCCGGCTGGTTGAGTTCTTTGTCAGGATGGCAAGGGAGAAGCCGATGGGTACCGTCTCCGGGATAGTCATACTGCTATTGGTGATTGTCGGCGCCTTGGCCGACGTTCTGGCCCCCTATCCATACTATGAAATGCACCTGATCGACAGGTTGCAGGGCCCATCGACCAGCTATCTCCTGGGTAACGACGAGATGGGGCGAGACCTCTTGAGCCGCCTCATGTACGGCGCCCGTCTTTCGTTGGGCGTCGGTCTGGCGGCTACCACCCTCGACGTTATTGTCGCGCTCCTGATAGGCGGCACTTCAGGATTCCTCGGCGGCAAGTACGACCTGACCATGCAGAGGTTCGTCGATGCCTGGATAGCTTTCCCCGGACTGCTCATATTGCTGACCGTAATGTCCATAACGGGACGGGGTGTGCCCCAGATGATACTGGTGCTGGGCATTTCGGGTGGCATCGGCGGCTCAAGACTGATCAGGGGCGCCGTCATCGGCATTAAAGAGAATGACTACTTTCTGGCGGCGCGGGCAGTTGGCAGCCCCACCCACGCAACACTTCTCCGACATGTCATGCCCAATGTCATGCCCGTCATGATCATCATATTCAGCATCAGCGTCGGCGGGGTGATCATGGCCGAGGCATCTCTGAGCTTCTTGGGTTTCGGTCTGCCGCTCGACACGCCAAGCTGGGGCGGTATGCTCAGCGGTGAAGGGCGAAGGTACATGGAAGTGGCCCCACGGCTGGCGCTCATGCCCGGTCTTGCCCTGACTATTACTGTGTACTGCCTAAATATGTTCGGCGACGCCATGAGAGACCTCCTCGACCCCAGACTCAGGGGCGCGGGCAACTAAAACGGCGCATCCGGCTGATCACAAAAATCACAGTTCAGACACCCTCGCCGAAAACTAAAAACTAACCACGACCCTCTATCCACTCACGCCCAAAATCCCGTCCATCCCAAAATCCCCCAAATCCTGCTTCAGTCACCCCCTTACGCCGTACACCTTATTCCTGACTTTTCCCCCTCGATATCTCAACGCTTGACGGGGGGGGAGAAAGTGGTATAACTCTCACATCCCGTCATGGGGGCGGCTCCGCAACGGTGCGGACCGGTTCGACTAGGGTGCCTCGTGTGGGCGCCCAGGATGTAGGGGCGTCCCTTGTGGGCGCCCAGAAGGAGGCATCGACATGCTTACATCTAATTCACTTCGTTGGCTGGTCGTAGTTGCAGGAGCCATAATGCTGTTGGCGGTCGCCGCGGCATGCAGTTCAGAAACAATCGAGGTCCCCGGCGAGACCGTGGTAGTCGAGAAAGAGGTCATCAAGACCGTCGAGGTCCCGGGCGAGACCGTGATCCAGGAGGTCGTCAAAGAGGTGCAGGTCCCGGGCGAGACCGTGGTGGTAGAAAAAGTGGTAACTGAGACCGTTGAGGTTCCGGGCGAGACCGTGGTGGTGAAAGAAGAGGTCGTCAAGACCGTCGAGGTCCCCGGCGAGACAGTCACCGTAGAGGTGGTCAAAGAGGTAATGGTCCCCGGCGAGACAGTGGTAGTCGAGAAAGAGGTCGTCAAGACCGTCGAGGTCCCCGGTGAGACTGTGGTGGTAGAGAAGCAGGTACCTGTGGAGGTACCAGTGGAGGTCGTCAAGACTGTTGAGGTCGTCAAGACCGTCGAGGTCCCTGGACCGGAACGGGTCATGGTGAAAGAGGTGCCGGCGGGGTATGTGATCGACCCCACCACCGGCAAGGCGGTGTCCGCGCCGCAGTACGGCGGGACAATAACCGCGGGGGCGCCCGCCGGTTGGACTCTGTTTCCTAGTGACCCCCATATCGGCTGGGCGGGCGCGATCATCTCGGGCGTCAATGAGACGCTAGGTGTCACGAACTGGGGAATAGATAGAGACGAATTTGACCTTAAATCGCTGTTCCTCCCTGTGTCTTTCCTGACAGGGAGGCTGGCTGAAAGCTGGGATATTTCCCCCGACGGCCTCACCTATACCTTCCACATCCGCCAGGGCGTTCACTGGCATGATAAGCCACCGATGAACGGTCGGGAGCTGACTGCCGAGGACATCGAATACAACTTTCACCGTTTATTGGGTATGGGCGATTTCACCGACGCCGGACCTACCCCCTTTGGTGGCGCTGCCCACGTCACCTCGATACCATTCGAATCGATAACGGCCACCAACAAATGGACGGTTGTTATGAAGCTGACGGAGCTAAACCTCGGTGCGTTGCGGCTTATCCTCATCGATGGCATGACCTATATAATGCCCCCCGAGGTAATCGAGCAAAACGGCGACACGCAGGATTGGAGGAACCTGGTCGGCACCGGGCCCTTTGAGCTGACTGACATAGTCGAGGGGAGCAGTATGACCTATGTCAAGAATCCTGACTACTGGGGCTACGACGAAAAGTACCCGCAGAACCGCTTGCCCTACGTTGACAAGTTAAGGGTCCTGGTTCTTCCAGAGGAAGCAACAGCTATGGCGGCACTACGCTCAGGCAAGCTTGATTACAGAAAGGCGGTGTGGGGTATGTCTATAGACCAGATAGAGAGCCTCCAGCGGACCAACCCCGAAATCGCGGTGCACCCGTTTTGGAGTCGGTCGAGTGATTCTTTTGCTCCTAACCATCGCGTGCCGCCCTTTAACGACATCAACGTGGTCCGCGCAATGCAGATGGCGCTGGACAACGAGACTGCGGCGGCTACGTACTGGAAGGGTTATGCAGATGCGACACCTCACGGGATGGTAGCGACAAAAGGGTATTACATCCCCTTTGAAGAGTGGCCCGAAGAGGTCAAGCAATACTACAGGTATGACCCGGAAGCTGCCGAGAAGCTCCTTGATGAGGCTGGATTACCGCGCGGCGCGGATGGCACTAGATTCAAGGCCGTCTTGAATTACGGGTCTTGGGCAAGCTTAGAATTTGCAGAAATAGCTGTCGCCTACTGGGCCGAGATTGGCGTCGACGTTGAGATTGATGCACTTAACTACGCCGAATATCACGAGAGACTATACTCGCGTACTTATGAAGGCATGATCAGTGCCATTGCGGGCGCCGTTTATGACCCTGTCCAGATGGTAGGCTGGTTGCACTCGGATTCAAAGTTTAACCGCGGCGGATCCCAGTGGCCTGAGATGGACGGCATGGTTGAAGCCGCCCTAGCCGCTACTACCATTGAGGAGCAGAAGAGGCTGATTGCAGAGGCTGATAAGTACGCGATGGAGAAGCACTGGCTGATATGGGGTCCTAAAGGTCCAACGTTTAGTTTGGTCCAGCCGTGGGTCATAGGCTATAACGGTGAATTCGATCTCGGACCTAACGAGTTTCATAGCATCGACGCCCGCCTCTGGATTGATAGTGAGCTGAAGGAAGCAATGGGTCATTAGGGGTTTCACCCCTTGTGGCTTAGCTCGGGGAAAAAGGGAGCTGGGAGGCTCAGGCTTCCCAGCTCCCTAACTTAACTTATTGAATAATGGAAGGAGTCCCTTCTTACTGTCATTCTGGACTTGATCCGTGATCCAGGAGTTCCAGGGTAGGTCCCCTGGATTCCGGGTCAAGCCCGGAATGACGTCGTTGGGATATAAACTGCAATGACGGGGGAAAGAGGGGACGAGATTGCCACGCCCTTCAGTGGAATGGCTCGCAATGACAAAAGAGGAATGGCAATGACGGCGGAAATCGCAATGAGGTGTAGCACATGAGAGCCTATATTATCAGGCGGTTATTGCTGATAATCCCCACCGTGTTTATATTGACCATCCTGGTCTTTCTCTCGGTGCGCTTCATCCCCGGCGATACAATAGACGCAATGTTGGGTAAGATGGAATTCATGGCTGGTGAGGTAGACCGTGAAGCTCTTGAGCATATGCTGGGATTAGACGTGGCCGTCCACGTGCAGTATGGACGCTGGATAGGAGTGTTGCCTACCCCTGACTGGGTTACCGGTGAGTCCCACTTTAACGGTATCCTCCAGGGCAGCCTTGGCCACTCACTGCTTCGCGGCCAGGAGGCGGTAGAGGAGAAGATAATAGGTAGATTGCCGGTAACCATTGAGCTTGGCGTCATGGCAATCGTAATCGGGCTCCTGATAGCCCTGCCAGTCGGCATCTACTCGGCGATTCGCCAGGATACGGCCGCCGACTACGTGGGGCGCTCCATCGCCATCATCGGCCTGGCAACCCCTAACTTCTGGTTGGCAATCATGGTCATGATCTACCCGGTCATCTGGTGGGGTTGGTCGCCACCGATGGAGTGGGTTCCTTTCACCGAAGACCCGCTGGGGAATCTCGGTATTCTCATCATTCCCAGCCTGATTCTCGGGACGGCCATGGCTGCAATGACAATGCGGATGACGCGCACCATGATGCTGGAGGTGCTCAGGCAGGACTATATCAGGACGGCCTGGGCCAAGGGTCTCAAGGAGAGGGTAGTTATTATGAGACACGCTATCAAAAATGCCCTCATCCCGGTAGTTACCCTGATAGGCCTGCAGTTGCCTATCCTGGTAGGCGGCTCCGTTATCATGGAGAACATCTTCAACCTGCCGGGGCTAGGTCGTCTCATGCTGATTGCCCTCGAAGACAGAGACTACCCGCTGGTCTCTGGAGTAAACCTGTTTTTCGCCACCGCGGTTGTAGGGGTCAATCTAATGATCGACCTGATTTATCCGTACTTAGACCCCAGGGTCCGATACAGCTAAAGGGGGAACATGAGCGACGCCATAGGGATACCATCAGTAGAAATTGCGTCAAAGAGACGTTCCCGGCTGGCTGAATTCTTTATCAGGCTGGTCAGGGAGAAGCCACTAGGTACTATCAGCGGGATTATCATATTGATATTGATTTTTGTGGCTATCTTTGCCGCTGTTTTGGCTCCTTATCCATATAAGGAAATGCACCTGGTAGACAGGCTTCAGGGCCCATCAGCCCAGTATCTCCTGGGTACCGACCACATAGGGCGAGACTTCTTGAGCCGCCTGATCTTCGGGGCGCGGCTTTCGATATTTGTCGGTCTGGCGGCGACCGCTCTCAATGTTGTGGTGGCTGTCCTGATAGGCGGCATTTCAGGATTCCTTGGTGGTAAACTGGACCTGGGTGTGCAGCGCTTTGTCGATGCCTGGATGGCGTTCCCGGGACTGCTCCTGTTGTTAACCATAATGTCCATCGTCGGGTCGGGTCTCCTCCAGATCATCGTCGTCCTGGGGATATCAGGAGGCATCGGCGGCTCAAGAGTACTCCGAGGCGCCGTTATCGGTATTAAAGAGAATGACTACTTTCTGGCGGCGCGGGCAATTGGGAGCCCCACCACCGCAACACTGATGCGGCATGTCCTGCCCAATATCATGGCTCCCGTAATCATCATATTCAGCATCACCGTCGGGGGGGTGATTATCGCTGAGGCTTCTCTGAGCTTCCTCGGATTCGGTTTGCCAGTCAACATTCCTAGCTGGGGAGGTATGCTCAGCCGGGAAGGGCGCGAATACATGGAGATGGCGCCACGGCTGGCTCTCTGGCCCGGTCTCTGCCTGACTATTGTCGTTTACTGTCTAAACATGTTCGGCGATGCCATGAGAGACCTCCTCGACCCCAGGCTCAGGGGCGGCGAGGGGTGACCCAGCCATCACGGATGGGCAGCGTCCTGAGTTACCATCTGGACAAGCTCCCCAGTAGGAATCGCACCCAGGTCTTTGCCCGACCGCAGCCTGACCCCGACCGCGCCGGCGTCGATCTCCCGGTCTCCCACGATCAGCATGTACGGCGCCTTCCGGAGTTGCGCTTCTCGTATCTTGAAGCCCATCCGCTCGTTCCTAGCATCGACTTCCGCCCGGAGTCCGGCGTCCAGTAACTGGCCGCGGACGGCGTGGGCATAGTCGTGGTGACGATCCGCTATCGGAATTATCACGGCTTGCACGGGCGCGAGCCAGGTCGGGAACGCCCCGCCGAAGTGCTCGATGAGCACCCCCATGAACCGCTCCATCGAGCCGAACAGCGCGCGATGCACCATGTACGGCTGATGCTCCGCCCCGTCTGAGCCGACGTAGGTTATCCCAAACCGGCGAGGCAGGTTGAAGTCGAACTGGACGGTGGTGCATTGCCAGAGCCGACCGATGGCGTCCCTAATGTGGACGTCGATCTTGGGGCCGTAGAACGCGCCTCCCCCCTCCTCGACCTCGTATGCCATTCCCCTGCCCTCAAGCGTGGAGCGAAGCGAGTTGGTGGCGACCTCCCACTCCTCTTCCGACCCGACCGCCTTCTCTGGACGGGTCGAAAGCATCACCGAGAAGTCGGTGAACTCGAAGATGCTGAGCAGATGGAACGTCAGGTCCAGCACGCCGTTGATCTCGTCCTCAATCTGGTCAGGACGGCAGAAGATGTGCGCGTCATCCTGCGTCATGCCCCTAACGCGCAGCATCCCGTGAAGCGTGCCGCCTCTCTCGAAGCGATAGACCGAGCCGAGCTCGCCGATGCGCATCGGCAGGTCGCGGTAGCTCCGAAGCCCGCTGCGGTAGTACATGATGTGGAACGGGCAGTTCATCGGCTTCAGGTAGTAGTCCTGGCCCTCCATGTCCATCGCGGCGAACATGTTCTCCTTGAAGTTTTCGAGATGCCCGCTGGTCTCCCAGAGCGTGGAGCGCCCAATGTGCGGCGTATAGACGAGGTCGTATCCTGAGCGGTAGTGCTCCCTCTTCCACAGGTCCTCGATCAGCCCTCGGACTCGCGCGCCCTTCGGGTGCCAGATGATCAGTCCGGGGCCGGTCTCGTCGTGGACCGAGTACAGGTCAAGGTCTCGTCCCACAACGCGGTGATCGCGCCGTCTGGCCTCCTCCAAGCGCGTCAGATGCTCGTCAAGCGCCTCCTCAGACTCGAACGCTGTGCCGTAGATGCGCTGGAGCATCGGCCTGCGTTCGTCGCCGCGCCAGTACGCGCCCGCCACGTTCAGCAGCTTGAACGCCGGTATCCTGCCGGTCGAAGGGACGTGCGGACCGGCGCACAGGTCCTCGAACTCACCGTGGGTGAACGTCGAGATCGGCTCCCCCTCCGGTATTTCTGAGATGATCTCCAACTTCAGCGGCTCGCCGGAGTTGAGGTCGTTCATCTGGTCTCGGGAATACTCCCTGTACAGGAAGGAATGGTCCTCGGAGATGACCTTCCGCATTTGGGCCTCGATCTCCTCGAGGTCCTCGGGCGTGAACGGACTGTCCACCAGGAAGTCGTAGTAGAACCCGTCCTCGGTGGGCGGGCCGATGCCGAGCTTAGCGTCCGGGAACATGCGAGTGACGACGTCCGCCATCACGTGCGCCGCCGAGTGCCTGATGCGGGTACGAAGGTCCGCTATCTCGATGTCGTGTTGAATTGTCATCTGACTGTCTCCAAGAGTCCTGCCGGTATATGCCGGCGTTGGGGTGGTATCTGAGTAAATGCGCCTATCTCAGAACAGACGAAAGCCCCTCGCGTAACTCGGTCGAAATGCGCGAGAGGCTACGTAGTCGAAAGCGTGATGAAGCTGCGTGGGTCTATGCGGTTCCCAATTCAGTCAGGCCATCCATGTCTTGATGCTGCAGATAATTCTACGGACGGCAGGGGCGGCGGTCAAGGGAATGAGACTGGTTCGCGCATCGATCCGCGAGGCGGAATGTCTAGCTCGACACCACCAAGAGGCGCGAACCGCGCGCGAATGGCGCTTGCCAGGTCCTTCCCTTTAGAAGGTTCCTGATCCAGCGCGGCCCTCAATATCAACCTGACCTCCTGCTCCATAGACCTGCCATTCTCGGCTGCCCGAACACGCAGACGCCGCTTCAGCCCTTCTTCCAAGTTGCGTACTGTGATACTGGCCATGGCAGAACCTCAATCCTCTGGATTGTTGCGTAATTGTAGCATGATTGCGTTGCAATCATCACAGAAGCGTGGCGACTATCGCAACCCCTCCACGAACTCTATCGCCCTTACCCCAAGCTCCCGAACATCCTCCGGCGGCGGCTCGGAGTGGCCCCTGTCGTTGGTCAGCCTAGAACCGGCCGCCAGCGTCTCTCTCGACACCCACCGCCAGCCGTCCGCCAGTTTGTCGGAACTTCCCACCGGCCTGCAGAAGTAGATCATGTCGATGTGCTTGTGAAATCCCTCCACCGGATCGTGGATGTCCTCGACCATGATCGTGAATGGCGGCGTGACCTCCTCCGGGTACGACAGACCAAGCGGAGGCATCGTGGCGACCACCTCCACGCTGAGGCCCATCTCCTCCAGCGTCTCCCTGACCACCGCCTGCACCGGGTCCTCGTTCGGCTCGATATGTCCACCAGGGGGAAGCCACGCCCTCACCTTCGGGTGCCAGTGAAGGGCCACGCTCCCCCGTCGGACTATGAATCCGGTCGCAGTGAAGTGCCGGACCGTTCCGCTATCCGCCGTCAACCTGAGTCACCGGAAGCCTGCTCTCCAGCGTCTGCCGTCCGCTGCGCCGCGGCCTGCTGTTCGGCGGCGAGCCGCTCCCTCTTTTCCGCGTTGCGCCTGTTCTCCCTGCGGACCAGCAGCCATACCAGCACGGCGGCCACGCCCCAAATCGGGCTGAAGATGACCAGCCATATCCCCAACTGCGCGACCGTCTGGACGACCACGGTGAGAGTGCGGAACGCCGTCTTCGTCGTTTCCGACGCCTCGAACCCCTCGGCCACCAAGCCCGGGTCTTCGGACACGAACACGTAGAACTCGCCCGAAGACTCCACCTCTCCGACCTCGCTGTCCGCCGTGACGGTCAATCGCGCGAAGTACGGGTCCGGCCTGAAGTTTTCGTAGGTGTGCGTCGCAGAGGCCACAGTCACGCCTTCGGCGACCGCGCCCTCGGCCGGCTCGCTTCCGTCCCCGAAGTCCCACCGGTAGCGGACGTTCGACAGCCCGGCGGGACGGGTGAACGAGCCTGAGAACTCGACGACCTCGTTCTGAACGACCTCCTTGGTGTTTCCGGCGAACACCTCTATCGCCGGTATCTCTGACACGCTCACGATGACCGTGTCGTCTCCCATGGCGATACCGGTGTCGCCCGTCCCGGTTATCTCCACGTTGACGATGTACGGCGAGTCCTCGGGACTGAAGAAGGTGTGCGCCAACGTGGCCGTCACCCTCTGACCCTCGACCAGCGTCGGCGCGGTCCTGTAAACATCCTCCAGGGGAGAGCCGTCCCCAAAGTCCCAGGTTGCGCGGTACTCTTCCACGCCGTCCGGCGGCGTGAAGGTCGCCCTGAACCGTATCGGCGCGCCCGCGGCCACGGTGCGGTCCGACCCGGCATCGACCTCCATCTCCACCGTGCTCAACTTCAGAAAGACGCTGATGAGCGAGAACGCCGCCGTCTCCTCCAGCAGCTTGATTCGACCCTTGAGTTGCTCGATGGTCTGCTGCACATCGGAGACCTGCTTCTGCACTTCCAGAGCGTCCTCGACTTTGCTCGCCCTCTCGTAGAGCTTCAGAAGCGCCGCCTCGGTCGCCTCCTGGTTCGACAGCCGAGACCGCAGATCGACGTACTCGTCCGTCACGTCCTGGCTCGACGTCACCTCCATCTCGACCTCGTTGGCGAGCCTCCTCAGCCGGACGATCACGTCGTCTAGGATATTCGACGGGACCCTGACGCTCACCGACCCTTGGTGCTTGAAACTTCGGTCGCTGGAGACGAGCCAACCGCCCGCACCCACGGCCACGTCCGCGACCGAGTCGATCGCGCCCTGGATGTCATCGACTACCAGCGTCATATCGACAGTCCGAACGATGATGCGCTGCTGGGTCACGAACTGCGCGCGTATTTGGTCGAGGTCCGGAATGGAGACCGCTCCTGCGTCGGGGCCGGGCGATCCGGGCGCGCCAGGTGCGCCGGCCGCCGGAGCCGGAGCCACGGGCATGGCCTGTTCGACGACCTTCTCGACCACCACCTCCACTTCCCTAACCACCTCCACTGGAACCTCCTTGATCACCTCCCTCTCGACAACAACTTTTTCCATGGCTTGGGGCCTGCCTCCTACGGCGGCGAGGCCTGGGGCCCCCGGTACCGCTGCCGAGTCGTCCGCCACAAACAGGTCGCCATCATCTCCCCAGAAACTTTCCTCCTCCGATCCGCCGCAACCCGCAGGCGCGGCAGCGACTAGCGCCGCCGCAGCCACGACCAGCAATACAATTCTCAGTGATCTAACCATCTCGCCCTCCCGCGCTTGCGACTTATGTTGTCAGTATAGACGAACTGCGGCCAAGAAAAGTTCCGAATCCTCACCAGCCATCCCCTAAATCCCGCACATCCCCTAAAACCTGATGACGCCAGCGTCATCCAAAACCTCGCCGTATGCTACAATTGCGGGACATCATCGCCCGAAAGCAGGAACACCCGGAAAGGCGAAACGCTATGCGGAGTCAAACAGTCCTCGATGGCCACGCGCCGCCAAAGTTGCGGGGCGCCGGTCTCAGCGCCATCGCCGGCCAGTTGGAAGAGTTGAAAGCGATAGGCCCCGAATGGGACGGCCCCGGCGCCGTCTCGCCAGGCCCTGACGTCATTGACCACGCCGCCGCCTGGCTTGCCGAACACTGGCGCTCCGACCTGGGCATACCCGACATATGCCCTACATCGGACGGCGGCGTCAGCATTAGCTGGCAGTGGGGCGATATTGAGCACAGCATCGACGTCCGCGCCGACGGCGCCAGCATGGAATGGTGCCAGTACAATCCCGATAGCCTGCAAACTATGGAAACGGAATTGCCGCTGGACAGGCGAGGGTGGAACACTATACTGGCCGGCCTCTCGGATACTGATTGCACAATTGGGCGGACATAAGGTAGAGTGTAGTTTATCCTGCACACATACCACTGGATCAAGTGACTGAGTTAAGGTTGGTATGGGCAACGGGAGTAGGAGTGGATATGTCCAAAGTCAGTCCTTCACGCGAGGGACTGTACCTGCTTCTGTTCTTCGCCCAATCGGCGGTCGGTCTTGGCCTTGTCTGTTGGCGCGAGGTTGTATTCGAGACGGAAGACAACCTGCTGGAAACCATCCTTGCCATCGGGCAGGCGATGGGGCCGCTCGTCATAGTGGTAGCGGCATGGACAGTTACAGCAGTGGAGGGAACGGCAATGCTGGCTGAGAGATACCTCAAGAGACGTCATGAAGAGGGACGGCGAGAGGAACGACAGGAGCTCCTGACCCGACTTGGGAACCTTCCTCCTGAAGAACGCTCAGCAGAGATAGACCGGCTCATAGCTGAGAACCGGCTCTTTCTGAATATCGAGAGCAAATCGCCACCCCGGTAGATATTTGAAGGGCGCGCTCTTACGCTGCCTCTCGCACTCTCATGTGACTGGGACTCCTTTGACATTTACCCCTCCCTCCGCTATTCTGAACCTTACAGATGGGTAGTCGGGAGCTTGGGAAAACCGGGCTGAGAGGGCGAATGTGAATCTTCGCCGACCGCGATCACCTGATCTGGGTAATGCCAGCGCAGGGACACGATGAATCCTATGGACGCCGCTGGCAGTGTACCGGCGGCGTTTCGTTTTGTAATCGAGGAGGGCAGATATGGATGACAAGCTGGTCATAGCCGGCAGAGAGTTCGATTCCAGGCTGATGGTCGGCACCGGACGGCACCGCTCCAACGAGGAGATGGTCGAGTCCATCGAGGCGTCCGGCGCGGACATCATCACCGTCGCCATCCGCCGCCTCGACCTAGACAACCTCGAAGAGAAGAACATCCTGGACTACTTCGACTGGAACAGGTACACCATCCTTCCCAACACCGCCGGTTGCAAGACCGCCGACGAGGCCGTCTTCACCGCGCATCTCGCCCGCGAGGTCACCGGCTCCGACTGGATCAAGCTGGAGGTCATCCCCTACTCCGAATACCTTCTGCCCGACCCGCGAGGCACCTACGAGGCCGCCAAGCAGCTAATCGCAGAGGGTTTCGTCGTCCTGCCGTACATCCACGCCGACCCCGTACTCGCCAAGCAGTTGGAAGACATCGGCTGCGCGACGGTCATGCCGCTCGGCTCCGCCATCGGCTCCGGCCAGGGCGTGCAGACCATCGACGAGATCAGGCTGATAATCAGGCAGTCCAACGTCCCCGTAGTCGTGGACGCCGGTCTCGCCGTGCCCTCCGACGCCTCGCTCTCCATGGAGGCGGGGGCAGACGCCGTCCTGGTGAACACCGCCATAGCCCAGGCCGAAGACCCCGCGCTGATGGGAGAGGCGTTCAAGCTCGGAGTCCAGGCCGGAAGGACGGCCTACCACGCGGGCCGGATAGCGCAGCGCGAGACCGGGGTGCCGTCTAGCCCGGTCGAAGGTGTCGCGGCGACGGTCGGGTGAGCGCGGCGTCACGGATACCCCTGCCCTGCCTGTGCATGGTCACGGACCGCGCTCGCACGGCATCCGGAGACCTGCTGGAAACCGTGTCCGCCGCGGTGGATGCGGGCGTAGGCATGGTGCAGCTTAGAGAAAAAAACATTCCCGCCGGACAATTATTGGAGCTTGCACACAAGCTCCGCGTCGTAACCGAGGGCAAATCGCTGCTAATGGTGAACGACAGAGTGGACGTCGCACTGCTATGCGGCGCGGACGGCGTACAGCTTGGAGAGGAGGCGATGGGCGTCGAAGAAGCCAGAAAACTGATCGGGTCGGACAAGCTGATCGGCAGTTCAGTCCACAGCGTCGAGGGCGCAGTGGCCGCCGAGTCGAACGGCGCCGACTTCCTAATCCTCGGCGCCATATTCGAGACGACGACCCATCCCGGAGTGCAGACTGGCGGCCTCGCGCTGATAGAGGCGGTCACCAGCCGTGTCGGTATCCCCGTACTCGGCATCGGCGGAATCACCCCGGCCAACGTCCGCGGCGTCATCGAAGCCGGAGCATCAGGCGCCGCCGTCATAACCGCCATCTCCATGGCGAAAGACCCTAGTGCCGCCACAGCCGCCCTATTGGAGCCAATGCGAAGCGGATACGCGGGAGCAGCAAGATGATCACCCTCACAGTCAACGGCAAAACCCGCGAGGCGGAAGGCCCCGTCAACCTCGTGGAATACCTGCGCGACATTGGCGTCACCCAGACCCACATCGCCGTCGCCCACAACGGCGTCGTGGTCCGCCGAACGGAACTCGGCTCTGTTACAATTGAGGATGGCGACCGCCTGGAAATCGTCCGCGCCGTAGGAGGCGGCTAAAATGACGCCCTCTGAGTACCTCGTCCTAGCCGATAAAAAGTTCGCCGCCGGCGACTATCGGAAAGCCTCGCGCCTTATGTGGAAAGCCACTGAAGCCGTGTTCGTCGATCTGGCCGATTCGCATGGCCTAGATTACACGGAAGACTTCATCTCTCTCGCCAAGACTTTGGAAAGAAATAGCTCCGCCGCCAAATTCGATTACAGGGGTAGCCTCACAACCGGCAAGGTGTTGCGCGACCACGCCGAGATGGACGTGCTGGAGAGTATCGAGGTGGAATTCGCTTACGAGTTGGCGAGAGAATTCATACTATGGAGTTGCGGTGACAAGTAGCGGTTCAACCAGAGACCGGCAGAGGGCCAAGTTCTACGAGGCTAGGTCTCGGAACTATCGCAGCCAAGCTGGGCTGCTCTTGGAACGTGATTCAGATACAGACTCAGCCAGCGCGCTTCTGTATGAGGCGGCGAAGCAGTGCATCAACGCCGTGGCTAACGTGCATGGGGACAATCCCGGCACAACCGGGGCAAAAATGAACGCGCTCCGGAGAATTTCAGAACGTGAGCCGGACGGGTCGAAGCTAATGCGGAACTGGGAAGATGCGCTCAGGCTTCATATCCACGCCGACCGCGGACACCTTTCCGACTCAGAACTCGCTGAAACATTGGAGAGGGCGCATATTTTCATCGACTCGATGCTGGCTATCTATGAGCGCGACAGATAAAGCCCCACCTCTTCACCCGGCTTTCCGCGCCAAAATCACCACCGCGAACGGAACATGACTCAGCCTGTCCCAATGGTCCGCCCAGTACCTACCCGCGTACGGAGACCTCTCACCATCACCCTCGGCGATAGGATACGGCTCCAGCAGACGCTCTATCAGCAGCCCCGCCCCGGTGACTGACGACACCAACTCCTCTATCGTCCTGAAGAACGTCAACCCCGGCTCCCGGCCCTCAGGCGCCGGCTCGTCCCACACCTCCACCGGCGGGTTGAAGTAGTCGGTAACACTCAGGACGCAGCTCCGCGCGCTCCAGTCGAACGCCGTCAGAGGGTGGACCGTGGACATGACAAGCTGGCCTCTCGGCCTCAGAAGCTCGGCGCATGCGGCTACACACCTGTTCAAGTCGGGGATGAACTCCCATCCAAACGACGACAGCACGACGTCGAATGATCCTGGACGGAACATGCTCGGCGACTCCATATCGCCGGCTACAAGCTCGAACCGCGCTCCCGTTTCGCGCCTGACCGAAAGCGCGTGTCGAAGTTGGTTAGAGGAAAAATCCAGCGCAACCACGTCTGCGCCCCAGCGTGAGAGCGTGACCGAGTTCTGCGCTCCGCCGCACGCCAACTCAAGGACACGCCTGCCCGACACGTCGCCAAGCAGCCGATAGTAACGCTCCCCCGGCGCGAACGGCGCGTAGTGAATGTCGTCCAGAGAGATGTCGCTGTCCGCCTGGTAACTCCGGGACATGGCGTCCCACCCGGCCTGGATCGCACTCTTGACCTCGTCGTTGTCCACGCCGGGCGGTGTCAGCCTTGCCGAGCCGACGCTCTCAACTCGGCGATGGCGTCCGCCACCGAGACAGTGTCGTTGAACACCGCCGAGCCCGCAACGAGCTGGTCCGCTCCGGCGTTCACGACAAGCGCGGCGTTGTCCGCCTTGATCCCGCCGTCCACCTCGAGGATAGCGCCGCTGCCGCGCCGGTCCAGTGAGCCTCGCGCGCGCCTCACCTTGTCCACCATAGACTCTATGAAGCGCTGGCCTCCCCAGCCGGGATTGACCGTCATTATCAGCAGCAGGTCGAGATCTGCCACAACCTCCTCCACCGTCACCAGCCCGGTGCCCGGATTGAGGGCGACTCCGGCCTCCATGCCGAGATCGTGTATCCGGCCGACCGACAGGTGCAGATGCGGACACGCCTCGCGGTGAACGATGAGCCGGTCCGCGCCCACGTCGTGAAGTTGCTCGAAGTGTCGTTCGGGCGCCTCGACCATCATGTGAACCTCTATCGGAAGCCGGGTATGGGGCCTGATCGACTCTATTACCACCGGTCCAAAGCTGATAGGAGGGACGAATTGGCCGTCCATAACGTCCACGTGCAGGCAGTCCGCGCCCGCGCTCTCGGCCTCAGCGACCTGCTCGCCCAGCCGGGCGAAGTCCGCCGACAGTATCGACGGCGCGATCCTTATCACTCTATCCCTGTTCAACGCCATGCTCCATTTGCCGTTTCGCCTCCTGAGTGGCTTTGCGGACCCGTTTGTGCGCGGTTCCGCCGACCACGTCCCGCGCCGCGATAGACGAGTCGATTGTAATGTCGTAAACGTCGGCGTCGAACAGGGCAGAGTAAGTCCTGTACTCCTCCAATGACAACTCCGAGAACCGCAGGTTCCTCTGAGACGCCGACTCCGACAGCCGCGCGACCACATGGTAGGCGTCCCTGAAAGGCATCCCTTTCGCGACAAGGTAGTCCGCGATGTCGGTCGCGAGCAGGTATCCCCCCTCCGCCGCCTCGCGCATCGCCCGCGCGTTTACCTCCAGGCCGGACAGCATGTTGGAGAACACGTCGAGTGTCGAAAGGAGAGTATCATAGGTGTCGAAGAAACCCTCCTTATCCTCCTGCAAGTCGCGGTTGTACGTCAAAGGCAGCCCCTTCAGCGTCGTCAGCAGTCCCACCAGGCTCCCATAGACCCTCCCAGTCTTGCCCCTGGCGATCTCCGCGAAGTCGGGATTGCGCTTCTGCGGCATCATGCTGCTGCCCGTCGTGTACTCGTCCGCCAGTCGGATGAAGCCGAACTCTTCGGACGACCAAAGCGCTAGTTCTTCGGCCATGCGCGACAGATGCATCGCGCAGATTGCCGCCGCCGCGTGGAAGTCCAGCAGAAAGTCCCGGTCCGAGACGGCGTCCATACTGTTGGCGGAGACCTTAGAGAAGCCGAGTTCGTCCGCAACGAATTGGCGGTCTATCTCATACGGCAGTCCGGCCAGCGCGCCGCTGCCGAGCGGCATCACGTCGGCCCTGTCATGCGCCTGCCCGAAACGCTCCGAGTCGCGCGAAAACATTTCAAAGTATGCAAGCAAATGGTGGGCGAACAGCACAGGCTGGGCGCGCTGGAGGTGGGTGTAGCCGGGAATCACCGTATCCATATTGCGCTCAGCCAGGGAGACCAAGCTGCGCTGAACCGCGCGAATCGAGCCGACCACGGACGTGATCGCGTCCTTGACGTACATACGCATGTCGAGCGCTATCTGATCGTTGCGCGAGCGGGCCGTGTGCAGCCTGAGCGCGGGCTCCCCTATCAACGCGTACAGCCGCTGCTCGATGTTCATGTGAATGTCTTCGAGCTCCGGCCTCCAGGGGAATTCGTTGCGTACGATCTCTCCCCGAACCATCTCCAGTCCGTTGACTATGGCCTCCATATGACTCGAAGATATGATGCCCTGCCTGCATAGCATCCGTGCATGGACAATCGATCCGATGATGTCCTGATCAAATAGTCGCCGGTCGTAGCGGAGCGAGACGGTGTAGCCGGAGACGACTTCTCTCAAACCCATGGCGGAAAGTCAGTCCGGGCGCTTTGGGACGAGGAACGTGCGGCGCATCGTCAGGATCTGCTCCTCGCGCTGGTTGTGGGCGCGGGTCTCGATATAGACGGTGCCCCTGTCCGGCCTCGACCTCGACTCGCGGACGTTCAGTATCTCGCTCTCGGCGTAGATCGTATCTCCGTGGAACGTCGGGCCGGTGTGGACGATCTTCTCGTACTCCAGGTTGGCGATGGCCTTGCCCGACATCTCAGGGACACTCATGCCGACCACCAGGCTGAGTACATACGCGCCGTTTACCAGTATCTGTCCGTGCTGATGCTTGGACATGTGATGCGCGTCTATGTGAAGCGGGTTGTGGTTCATCGTAAGCAGCGAAAATAGATGGTTGTCCATCTCGGTCACGGTCTTGCCGGGCCAGTGCTTGTACACGTCGCCCGGGATGAAGTCTTCCAGGTATCCGCCGAACGTATTACGCCTGTCGTGAATCATTGGATGGTGTCCTTACTCGTTTTGCTTGGGCTCGTATTTGGATTTCATATCGTGGACTGCGGCGGCCTCTACGCTAGGCATGTATGGACTCGGAGGCCCAAGTTCCTCAAACTCGACCTTCTTGAGTTCTTCCAAGTCTAGCCGAGAGGACGCGCTCAGTATCTCGACTCCGACAACAGCGCGGTCTGAGCCTATGTCCACCATCACCTCGTCGTCAGTTACATGAGTAGTCAAGTCATGCTTCTCACTCGTTAGGTATATGTACACCGCATCTGCGTATGGATCATATGTGACCTTCACTCTGTCCACTCTCCGTATCTGGTGATTACCGTAACTACTGTGGTTTTCAGTCCTTCCTCAGCGTAGATTACTCTAAGTTGCTTGTGCCGGTAACTCTTTCCTTTGTATTCGTAGCCGTCTCGGAACACTAATTCCCTGCCGTGCTTGGGCGGGTCAGCCGGGTAGTAGTTCCCCATAAGGAGTGTATCAACTACTTCAGACTCAATGGCGCCGCGCTCTTGCATTTTGCGCCTAGCGTGATCAGTGTACTCTATCATGCCAAGACCCTAAATCGCGTGCCTCTCCAGAAGACGGCGCGCTATGAGTAACTGCTGTATCTCGTTCGTTCCCTCGCCGATGATCATGAGGGGCGCGTCGCGGTAGTAGCGCTCGACCTCGAAGTCCTTGACGTACCCGTAGCCGCCGTGGATTCGCATGGCCTCCATAGCGACCTCCCCGCACACCTCAGACGCGAATAGCTTCGCCATGCCAACCTCGAGGTCCACGCGCTCTTGGCCCGCGTCCTTCTTCGCCGCCGCGTCGTAGGTTAGCAGGCGCGCGGCCTGTATCTTGGTCGCCATCTCCGCCAGCTTGATCTGGATCGCCTGGTGCTGCGCGATGGGCTTTCCAAACGCCTCGCGCTGCTGGGCGTACCGGATGGCGGCATTGAACGCGGCGGTGGCGACACCGACGGCGCGGGCCGCGACGTTGATCCGGCCCGTCTCCAACCCGGCCATGACCTGCTTGAACCCCTGGCCCTCGACGCCTCCGACCAGCGTTTCAGCCCCGACGCGGCAGTCGTCGAAAATCAACTCCGACGAGTCAAGACCCCTGTATCCCAGCTTGTCTAAGCGCTGCCCGACTCGGACGCCGGGGTTCGGCTTCTCGACGACGAAACAACTCATGCCTCGATGCCTCGGCACGGCGTTAGGGTCGGTCTTAGTCAGCGCCGCGAATGCGTTGCCGTACTCCGCGTTCGTGATGAACATCTTCGTCCCGTTGATAACGTACTCTTCACCGTCCTTCGTGGCGGTGGTACTTCCCGCCTGTACGTCGCTCCCGGCTTCCGGCTCGGTCAGAGCGAGACCCGCGCGCAACTCCCCGCTGGCGAGGCGCGGCAGATAGTTGGCCCGCTGGTCTTCGGTTCCGAAGTTGGCGACGATGTGCGCCGTCACGTGGTGGGTGCCGATTATGCCGCTGACGCTCATCCAGCCCCGGCTGAGCTCTTCGAATATGATCGCGAACGTCGTGTAGTCCAGACCCAAGCCGCCGTACTCTTCTGGTATGGTGATGCCGAACAGCCCCATCTCCCGCATCGGCTCGATTAACTCCTGGGGGTAGATGTCCTCGTTGTCGTATCGCTGAGCGATGGGTTCCACTTCACGCCTGACGAAGTCCCTCACGAGCGTGACGATCTGGTTCCTGACCTCTGTGGTCGTTGCGGTTGCCATGCGATGCTCCATGCTCTTGTCTCGCGCGCTCAACCCAGCAGGTCGAGCGCGGCGCTATCCTCGATTGCGGCCCACAGTCGGGACAGCATCAGTTTAGATAACTGTAAGCCCCGTCCAGTCTGAAAGTCCAGAGTCGAGCTTATGATGCCCCAAAAGGTTACCATGTCCAGCAGCGCCCACCGGAAGTCCTCGCGGCACTCCGCGAGTGAGTACCCGGAAACTCCCTGAGCGACAAGTTCCTCACAGTACTTCTCGATCAGCGAATCCTGAAAGCGTCTGCGAGTATCCGCCGAAAGGGATCCCGCCAGAAAGTACGCGAGGTCGTAGGCCCCGCGCCCGGTGCGAACAGCCTGCCAGTCGATCAGCCTGACTTTCGTACCTCCCGATCCTGAATCGAAGAAGATGTTGTCGAGCCGGACGTCGCCGTGGAGCAAAGTCGTCGGCGCGGAACCCAAACGACTCTTGATTTCGGGTACATGCTCCGTCATTTCCAGCGCGGCCTCAGATAGTTTCGGGGGAACGGCCCCGGAACCGTCCGAGAGTTTCGACCAGACTCTGGAGTGAAGCCTCTGGAAGAAACGCTCGCCCGCGTCGAACGGCGGTGCCCAGCCGCCGAGAGCATCGGCCGGCTGCCCCCAGAACCTCGAATGTAGCCGCGCAAGCTCGACGACAACAGCGGCAGATTCCTCCTCTGAGCGCCCCGCAATCTGGTCGCCGGGCTTCAGGCCGGACAGGTCCTCCATGATTACGCAGATCGCCCCCGACGCCTGATCGTGGCCCGCAAAGTACGTTTTGGGAGCCACGTCCAATATGTCCGACAACTCCGAGTAGAACCCCGCTTCGGCCCGATACGCTCCAAGTCGTCGGAGCAGGAAGTGGGTGGGCCGATGGCCTGAGACCGTCTTCCAGATCACCGATTTGGGAAGGTCGCTTGAAGGGTTTCGGTGGCTCAGCAGGACGCGGTAAACCGAGCCGGCAAACCCGGACCCCTCTCCTATCCGGCTGACCCCGATACGCTCTAGCTCGAACCCGGTCTTGGACTCCAGCCACCCGGCGGTAATCCGGTCCGGAGCCGTAGGGAATGACCTATCTTCCCTTAGTCCTGTATTCGACTCGGTCACAATGGAAGAACAGAATCGTGGTTGTGGCTGACCGACGCCTGAACGAACGCGCCGGCTATGGTCATGTCCTCATCGGACATCCAATTAAATCTGCTGGAAAGTTTATCCCGGCTAATTGTTGATTCCATTTTGTTCGTTAGGAGACAGTGAATGTCAAAACCGTGTTTATTTAACAGTTCCGTATGCGCTGAAATAGGCATACGGTTTATCCCATACAGCCTATTGCCTCGAATCAGTTTCCAAGCGAAGTCTCCGAATGTCCAGTGTCCGTCCCATGACGATGCTGTCCCATGGGACTTGAAGTCTATTTGGTGCGAGATATAGCCTGACGGTTTGAGCCATCTTTTCATTGTTCCATAAGCCTTCGCAATGTCGTCCACATGCTCCATAACCGCTTGAGAAAAGATCATGTCAACTGTACGGTCTTCTACTATGTTGGGGTCAACCCACGGAGCCTTGTAAGTGATTATCACCCCCCCCCGCAGTTTTTGTAATGGAATCCCTAATTGACTTGAGACGATTCTCAGCCAGCGCGTACCGCAAGCGGGCCTCGTCCAGAACATGCTCTGGGAAGTCGTAGCTTTCGAGCTTCGGACTAACTAGCGGAAACTCATCATTACCCGGGATATTCTCCCTGCGACGAAACAGGTACACTAGCTCGTCGAAGACTCGGAGATTACTCATAGTGTCTGAGAAATCGATGACATCTAAGGCGTAGTACCGGGAACTGCCGGATATTAGCGCCGCCAATCCCATACCCAGCGAACCTCCGGGACCCAGTTCCGCGACAGTATGCGGCTCACAGTCCAGCCCGTTTTCACAAGCGTAAACTAGATGGCGCAGCCACACGGAATAAGCATATCGAGCCGAGTTTGGCCCTTCCCTGCCTCGCGTGATCTTGGAAGCAATATGCGGACCCAAGTATGGAAGGAGAGTGACCGTCCCGTACGCCAATTGCTTTGGGACTATCATCAAGTCAGTGTGCCCCCTGCCTGCGGCCCAGGTTCTTCGCCGAAATGCCCAGCACCCTCAGGAAACCCTCGGCATCCGAGTGGTCATACGTACCCATCGCCTCCATGGAACTGTCGTCGGTGTACAGCGAGTGCGGCATAGCCTCGGGCGTATCCTCCGCGGTGTCGAAGTAGATGCGCCCCTTGTGAAGCCGAACGGATATGGTCCCGGTAGCAAGCTGCGTAATCGGCTCCAGCGCGGCCAGCGCGGACCTCGTAGCCAGGTCCAGCCAATACCCCTGGTATATCTGCACGCTGACGACCTGTGAAACGTGGCTGAACAGCTCCCTGGCGCGCCGGTCCAGGATGAACTGGAGAAGGTACTCGTAGCTCTGCCCAAGCAACTCCATCCCCGGCGACTCGTAGATTCCCCTAGACTTCACCCCCACGAACCGGTTCTCCACGACGTGCGTGCCGATACCGACGCCATGCCGTCCCGCAACCCGGTTCGCCGTCTCGAACGCTTCCTCAAGCGAGAGGGCCTGTCCATCGATCGAAACCGGGACTCCCGACTCCCATCGCACCGACACCACCTCCGACTGCTCCGGCGCGTCCCAGGGCCACACCCCCATTCCGGGTTCGACGAACGTTGGAGAGATTGTCACGTCCTCGAGGTCACCCGCCTCGTGAGTCAGACCGAGGAAGTTGGCGTCCGTCGAGTACCGGGCCTCACGCGCCGGACGTATGGGCAGGTCGTTCGCTTCGCAGTACTCGATCATCTGCTGACGGCCCGGAAACCGCGCCACGAATTCAGGGTCGCGCCACGGAGCGTATATCTCAACTTCGGGGTCGATCATATTGGCGGCAAGCTGAAACCTCACCTGGTCGTTGCCCCTGCCCGTCGCCCCGTGAAACATCACCCCGATTCCGCGCTCCTCCATCTGGGGAAGTATGGCCGCCACCGTAACCGGACGGGCGATGCCGGTCGTGTTCCAGTACCCGCCTTCATAGCGCGCCTGAGACTGGACCACCTTCAGCCCAGCCTCCGCCAGCGCAGCCCGACCGGGGACGATCATGGCGTCGGAAGCGCCGCAGCCGACCATCCTGTCTTTGATGGCGTCGAGGTTCTCCTCGTCCGGCTGTCCGAGGTCCACCGTAAACGCCTGCACCTCGAACCCGTTCTCCCGCAGCCAGTGAGCTACGGTGCAACTATCCAGTCCTCCGGACACCGCCCCGCCGACTACCGTTACGTTCTTCTCTTTCAGTTCACGCCAGTTCATTTCGATTTCACGCACCTCTTACTGTGATGCCCCTTCGATTATCGAATTGTAGAATGTCAAGAAACTGTGAGACCTGTTGCAGTTGGGGTTGAGATATGCACCGATGGCTCGCGCAGCTTCTACTTTCCTCAATCCTGTCTTGAAATACCCACTCCGTTGCAGGATGCGCTGAAATGCCTCCCAAGTGCCGCCGCTAATTGCATCAGGATTGCGATAGCGTGCTTGATTCGGAACAGTCCTAGGCACGTTTGGATAGGCGCAGCATACAGCTTGCCAGTCGCCAAAATACCAGGCCTCCAACTCTTCGATCACTATGCGATTGACTATCTGCCAGTTGCATCCTTCTGAGCGTGATATTAGTCCAGCGTTGGCAGCCATGTCTTCGAGTAGATGTTTTAGATCGTAGCAATCGTCCGAATCGCGATCTAGGAGGACAACGATTCGATATCCGGACGTTATCCATTTAGCATAACCGCGCAGCCGTTCCTGCAAATTTCTAATCAAGTCTGGCCTTCCCTGAAAAGTGTGAATCCTGAAAGTGCAGGCCGTAACAGTCCGGCTCAGAACTTCCTGTAGAAACGCTTCCATTGATGGTTCCTCAACAAGCAGCTCAAAGTGGCTTAATGTCGCTTGATCACTTCCCATCATGAGAATAAAGTCGGCGCGCCATGCCTTGACAGTGGGTCGCCGAGACCAAAGTAACCCTCCATCCACAAATGCCCCAATAGGGCACCCTCTTCAATGAAATCATTTACTCCACGCAGATCGGATACTCTACTTGTCTGAGTGAATCCCTGCTCGTTACGCCATAGAACCCATACTTCAGAAGGATGTAGTGCGTTGAGAAAGAACGGTGAATGTGTAGTGATCAGCAACTGAGTGCGCTCCGAAGCCGCACGACACTCTTCTGCGAGTTCATGGAGTAGCCGAGGGTGCAGGAAGTTCTCCGGCTCTTCCACCCCAATAAACGGTGGAGGCTCCGGGTCGTACAGCAGAATCAAATAGGTCAGCATCTTCAGCGTACCGTCTGAGGCGAAACGCGCAAGCACCGGTCTGTCAAATGGGCCATCCTTTATTTGAAGGAGCAGTCGGCCATCTGGCATCATCTCGGACAGTACCTTCTCTACGCGCGGCACGCGCCGGCTCAGCGCCTCGAATATCTTGCTCAATCTGTCAGGATGTTGCTCGGCCAGATGCTGAATCACATTCGCAAGATTGTCGCCAGTCGGGGTCAACTGTTCATCTGGTCCAGCCTCGGGTTGAATTCGCATGCTGTCTGATGACAGATACGACACATACCAGCCCATGATGAAGTCGCGCAGAGCTGCTACGCGCGGGTGATCGGCCAGTCGACCTAGGGCATTGACCGCCAACAGGTCTGGAGAACTGAGAGGAATATCTGCACGCTTATCCGTGGACAACGGAATCGCGCCGCTGATAACGTGCCCTTGCCCCTGTTTGTAGTCGAGGAATCCAAATGGCCTTCCGTATCTACCCCGCTTCCACCTGAGCCACTCTCTTACGACAATCGGTCTTCCTTTAAGTTCGTCTATCGATAGGTGGTAGCTAATCAGCGGATCTCCCGGCCGTTCACGGTACTTGACCTCGATCGTCACTGGCCCGTCGGAGCCTCGGGACTTGAGCTCTCTAGCGCGTCCGTGGCTGTCCCATGCTCGGCGCAAACCCAAATCGAAGCATCCTGCGAGAAACGAAAGCACGTCGAACACTGACGACTTACCACTGCCGTTGGGACCCAGAAGAACTGTCAGGGGTTTCAGTTTTTTGAACTCTACGTCTCGCAGAGCCCGGAAGTTCTGAACACGCAGATATTCGATACGAGCAAGGATGTTGTTTACCATCAGTGTGAGAACACCTCGCTAAGCTCTAATTCGAACCCCGCCAGCAGCGGAGAAGTCAGCGTGTCGCCCACGCCATACATTCCCGCCTGTACTAGCGCGCCATCAACGAGTCGAAACACCCACACAATTTCGGACACGGGATCCACCAGCCAGTACTCCGCTACGCCATGCCTTTCGTACAGGTCGAGCTTGTCTCTCCAGTCCCGACTAGCTGATGACGGCGATATTATCTCGACGACCAAGTCCGGCGCGCCCTGTATATTGGCGTCGGTGATGATGTGCTCGCGCTCTTTGGAGACGAATATCAAATCGGGCTGAACCGTATCATTGTCCGAAAACATGACATCAGTGGGACTGAAGAACACCCAGCCACGACCGCTGCTCATGACGAATGGTTGTACTTGCCCCCCAATCACAGACTGAACCGACTGATGCTTCATATTAGGCGCGGCGGCCATTATCAACTCCCCGTCCAAGAGTTCCCAGCGTTCGTCCTCTGGCGTCTTGGCATAGTCTTCGTAAGTGAGCTTGATCTTTGGTTCTGCGGTTACCATTTGGAGTCTCCAATAACCTCTCTACTAACTGCGGAGCCGGTCCGGTTATGCCATCACGCCATGATCCCTCGCAAGGCGGCATCGACTCTCCGAAAGGACACGCTGTTCACGTCCATCTGGTCCTTCGCGTGTTCAATAGTCGTGCTGACCAGTTCGCCATCACTATCGAATTCAACCAGAATGTTCTCGTTGACATTCTTGGTTTCGACTATCTCCCTGTCCGCAAAATCGATCAGGAGAGTGTCTGTGTCTGGGAAATATTTAATCTGCATTACGACTCCTCTCTGAACGCATGGTCAAAGAACGCGTTATGGATCGTTTCCTCGTCCTCCAACAGAATGACTCGCAGATACTTGCCGCCTGCTTCAGGTATTCTTGCCCATAGCCTTACCCGTCCGTCTGACTGGGTTTCTACCTTAAGCGGATTATCGATCACTCTAGTAATCTACTCAAATTGGATGTTCCTCCGATCAATCCGTTGCCGAGTCTCAAGGAAGTACAAAGTAACCTTCATGTGTTAGCTACCGAACCAGTGGGCGACTGGCGCTGCTATGCCTTCGTAGAGAAACTCAGGTGCGAAGTCAGCGCCATTATCCCAGCAGATCGTGTCGATCTCCCTATCCAACCGCACCGTTCTGAAGTAGTCGAGGTCTCTCAGAGGCTCGAATATCTCCCCCCATAGTTCGCCGCTCAAGTCAATCTCGCCCTCGGCGCCGTCTTCGAATTTGATCCATATCCTGAATCCTTCGACATACCTCACATCTTTGATTGGTGGAGTCATAGCTATTACTCCAATGGGCTAATGGAAATAAGCGGCTTCCGTTCCTGAGCCAAACTCCAGTTTGCCTCTAGTTCCGATTGATGCAACTCATACCACTCTAAAACCACTCGCAGCGCCCTTCTTGGAAACCGACCTTCGACCACTCCGTCGATAATCCCTACGGTTGCGCGAAATTCTCCGTACCGAACCCCTAGTGTTCAGAGAGCGCCCGTCCAAGACGAGCGCCCCGATTCTAACCGCTGTTTAACCCACTACCGCTCCAATCGCCGAATCCAGCCGCTCCATCGCCTGCTCTATCTCCTCTTTCGACACCGTCAGCGGCGGCATCAGGCGCACCGCGTTGGGCCGGAGCGGATTCGTCAGCAGACCCTCGCTGTTGCAGTTGGCGACCACGTCCGGTCCGATGTCCGAGTCGAACAGTACCGCCCACAGCAGGCCCATTCCCCGGACCTCCTCGATCTGGCTGTACTTCGACTTCAGAGCGTCCAAGCCCGCGCCCATCTGCTCGCCCATCTCAGCCGCGTTCCCCGACAGGTCGTTTTCTATGATGTACTTCGCGGAAGCGTACCCGGCGGCGCACGTCAGCGCGTTGCCCCCGAACGTCGAACCGTGGTCCCCCGGCTCGAACGCGCACGCCTCGTCCTTAGCCATGAACGCCCCGATCGGCACGCCGCCGCCAAGACCCTTGGCCAGCGTCATGATGTCCGGCTCGACCCCGAAGCTCTGGTATCCGAACAGCGTTCCCAGCCGACCCATGCCCGTCTGAACCTCGTCGAAGATCAGCAGCAACCCCTCCTGGTCGCAGAACTCACGGACGTTTTGAAGGTATCCCTCGGACGGAATGTTCACCCCGCCCTCCGCTTGGACCGGCTCGATCATCACCGCGACCGTTCTGTCGGTGACCGACCCCTTCAACTCCTCCAGGTCTCCGAACGGGACGTGCTTGTACCCCGGCGGGATGGGCTGAAACAACTCTTGGTAGTGAGGCTGACCCGTGGCCGACACGTTCGCCATGGTGCGTCCGTGGAACGAGTTGAGCGCGGTCACGATCTCATACGCGCCGTTGCGGTTCTTGGCTCCGTAGCGCCGAGCGAGCTTCATCGCTCCCTCGTTGGCCTCGGCCCCGCTGTTGCAGAAGAAGACCTTGTCCAGCGCCGAGTTCTCCACCAGTATCTCAGCAAGCTGTAACTGCGGAATCGTGTAGAACTGGTTCGACGTCTGAAGCAACGTCCGCGCCTGCTCCGCTATCGCGTCGGCTATCGCGCTGTTGGCGTGACCGGCGTTGTTCACCGCCCAGCCGGACGTGAAGTCCAGATACTCCTTCCCGTCCACGTCCCAGACCCTCGTCCCGTCTCCCTTCACGATCACGACCGGCTGCCGCCGGACCACGAACATGTAGTACTTGCTCTCTACGTCTTTCCAATCGGTAGTCACCTTATTCACCTCCGGTGAGTTGCTTAAGTCTTTCGACCGCCTCTTCAAGCGAGGCCAAGTCGTCTTTGATCCCGATGATGGTCTCCGAAAGAATGTCGATCTGCCGGCCGACGTCGTCCACCGGCGCGGTCGTCGGAGCCGGAGCCTCCTCCGGGGCCGCTTCAGGCTGGCCCACGTCCACGAGCGACCCCTCGCCCGTCAGCGCGGCCAGCGCCAGGCCCAGTGAGTCTTCCATCACAACCCTGTCGGCGGTCGCCAGTATCACCCGCTTCAACTCGGGGAAGTCCACCCCTTCGGCCTGGATATAGACCGGCTCCGCGTACAGCAGCGAGTCACCTATAGGAATGACCAACAGGTTCCCCCTGATGCACGTCGAGCCTTCCGTGCATCTCAGCGTGAACCACGCCGAGATGTCCTGATCGTTGTCTATCCTGGCCTCCACCTGCTCAGGACCGTCTATCTGACGGTCCTTCGGGAACTCGAACGCGACCAACTTGCCGTAGTTCTCCCCGTCGCTCCGCGCGGCCAGCCATCCTATCAGGTTCTGACGCTGGTTCGGAGTGTACGGCAAGAGTTGTACGAACTCCTCTCTCTCCTCCCCCGGCAGCTTCATTATCACGTAATACGGCTCGACTGGCTGCAGGTCGTCTCCCTGTCCCAGCTTCTCGTTAGGGAATGCCCACAGGTCCTCATCGCTGTAGAAGTTGTTCGGGTCCTTCATGTGATACCTGATGTACTTCTCCGCCTGCACCGAGAAGAAGTCCTGCGGATAGCGGGTATGGTCCCGCAGACCCTCGGGCATCTCAGACTTGTCCCTGAACAGAGCCGGGAATATCCGACGGTACGTCTGCACTATCGGGTCGCTCTCGTCCCACACGTAGAAGTCCAAGCTGCCCTCGTAGGAGTCTATGGTCACCTTCACGCTGTTCCGCATGTAGTTGATCTCTCCTATGGGGTCGGAGTACGGGTAGTGGTCCGTCACGGTGTAGGCGTCCTGCATCCAGTACAGCTTGTCTTTGGCGGCGACTATGTAAGGGTCGCTGTCCAGCATCAGGAACGGAGCGACCTTGTTCACCCGCTCCTGGATCGCCCGGTAGTACTGAATCCGGCTCTCCGGCCGTATCTCGCCGCTGATCAGGATGTTGATGTCCCCGAACTCCCAGGCGTACATCAGCCTCCGCACGAACGACGAAAGCTCAACGCCGCCGTCTCCGGCGTACCGCGTCCTGAACAGGTCGCCCTTCTCTGTCTGGTAATCGAGCTCGTCGGTGTTCGAGTTCACGATGATCGAGTCCAGCGTATTCTCGCCGTAGTAGATCCTCGGATTGTCCACCACCAGTTCGGGCGGCGTCACGCCGTCCTGAATGCCTATCGGAATCGCCCCGTCGGCTGGGATGTCCTTGGCGAAGAACTCGGGACGCCCCTCCGCCGTGAACTCCGTCGCCGGACTCATTGCTATCCCGATCCCGTGCGTGTACACCAACTTGTTGTTCACCCACGTCTGAGACTCCAGCTTCTCCGGCGCCACCTCCCGCGCCGACAGAAGAACCTGCCTGTACTCTCCGTTGATGTAGTACCGGTCAACGTCCGCGTCCTTGAAGTCGTAGTAAGGCCGGATAAGCTGGATCTGCTTGTACACGCTGGAAAGCGGCCTGTAGTCCCACAGCCGGATGTTGTTGATCGTCAGAATGTTGTCCCGTATCAGGTCCGCCCCCACTTCGGTCGAGACCGCCGGGTAGAAGTCCTCTTCGATCCGGTCCAGCGCGAACGCCTGCCGCGTCATCTCGATGTTCCGCGCTATGTACGGCGTCTCCTTGTCCAGTTCACTCGGAGTCACTGTGAACCTCTGGACTACCGACGGCCACGCCGACCCCAGCACAAGACCCAATACTATCCAAAGCGCCACGGCCCCGACCACTATCCTGAACTGCCGAACGTAGATGTTGACCAGCATCAGCAGAGCGGCAGCCGCAGCCACGATAGTCATTATCAGCATGGCCGGCATTCGCGCGTTCAAGTCCGTGTAAGACGCTCCAAAGGCGTACCCATTATCTGAAAGCACCAGCGCCCACCGGTCAAGCCAGTGGCCCACCGCCATCGCCAGCATGATGACCGCCGCGATTATCGAGAGATGTACCAGCCTCGGACCGGTCACCTCATAGCCGATTCCGCGCATACTGTAGTTGATGAAATGCACCGCGATGGTCGCCAGAAGCGCCACTATGAACAGCCCAAGCGCCCACCCCTGCGCAAAAGAGTAGAAAGGCAGATTGAAGATGTAGAACCCCAAATCCATCCCGTACACCGGGTCATTCTGCCCGAACGGCGCCGAGTTGGTGAACCGCAGGAACAACTCCCACCTCGCCGCCATCACAGAGCCGAGTATCAGGCTCAGAACGACCACCGCCGCTATCGAACCCAGCGTCACCGACCGCCGAAGCGCGTTTGTCACCTCCTCAGGCACCGGCAGCGTTATCTCCCCTGCCGAGTGCCTGTTGGCCAGCCACAGGCTTACAGCCAGCGCTACGGCGGCGACTAACGTGCCCACCGCGAACAGAGCGATCCGAGTGACCGTGACCTTTACGAATATGGGGCGAAGGCCCAGCGAATCGAACCACAGCAGGTCCGTGTACACCGTCCGGCCGAACGAAACCAGCCCGAACAGTACCACCACTCCGGCGATTATCCCCACCCACTTCAGGAGCGGCCTGATGTCGCCCGGACTTGCCGCCAGAAGATCCATCGGAGGCTCACGCTCGCCCCCATTCCGTCCGAATTCTTCAGCCATTCTCGTACCTCATGTCTCACTTCCGTTTACATGCGACTATCCACGATTCACTAACCACTAGCCACTAAAGACTACCCAATCCGTGTCCCAAGCGCCTCCCCATCCAGGCATCGCCGCAGCGCGCCCGGCTCCCTCCCGTCTATTATCTGCGAAACGCTCCCATTGCTCAAAGCCCGCAAACACGCCTCTATCTTTGGAATCATACCCCCTGATACGGCGCCCACGTTGGTTAGCGTCCGAGCCTGCGCCGCCGTCATCCTACGCACCACCCGCCGACCTCTGTCCAACACGCCCGGAACGTCCGTCAGGAACAGCAGCCGCTCGGCCCCCATCGCGCACGCGATCTCCCCCGCGACCGTATCTGCATTCACGTTCAGCAGCGAGTTGGGATGCACGGGATCGTCCCCTGAACTCACCGCGACCGGCGCGATGACGGGAATGAACCCGGAATCCAGCGCCGACCTGATCGGCGTCTCATTCACCGAGACCACCTCGCCAACATAGCCCAAATCAGCGTCCTTCACCCGCGCCGTCAGCATCCCGCCGTCCGCGCCGCTCAGCCCCAGCGCCCTTCCCCCAATCGAGGACAACTCGGCCACCAACTCCTTGTTTATCAGCCCGGCCAGCACCGCCACAACGATCCGAAGACTGTCCCCGTCCGTCACGCGCAAGCCGTTCCTGAACACCGGCCTGACGTTCTGAGCCGCCATCCACTCCGTGATGACCTTCCCGCCTCCATGCACCACGACCGCGCTCAGACCCTCCCGCTGCATCGACACCAAATCCTCAAGAGTCGTGTCGTGCTCTCCGAGAGTGCTTCCGCCTATCTTTACTACAATCGTCCCATCTGTGGGATGCTCCTTGGCCAACTCTCGCCTACGTCGAATAGGCCGAGTTGAACGTAACGTACTCTTCCGTCAGGTCCGAACCCCACGCCGTCGCGCTTCCCTCTCCCATGTTCAAGTCCACCTTCAACCCCACCTCCTCGGCCGCCATGCCCGCGCTCACCGCGTCCGCCAAATACGGAATCGCCTTCCCCTCGTGGACGATGTGGATTCCGTTGATGAATATGTCTATCTTCGACTCGTCCAACTCGATCCCGCTCTTGCCCACCGCCATCATGATCCTGCCCCAATTCGGGTCACGGCCATGAACCATCGCCTTCACGAGATTCGACGACGAGATCTCCCGCGCCGCCCGCCGCGCGTCCGACTCGCTCTCCGCCCCCTCTACGCTCACCTCTATAACGTGGCCCGCGCCTTCCCCGTCCCGCACAAGAGCTTTCGCCAAGTGCGTGCAGACCGCGGTCAGCGTCTCCTGAAAGTCCACGCCTGCTGCGGACGACCCATCGATGGTTTCATTGCACGCCGCTCCGTTCGCGAAGAGCAGAACCGTGTCGTTCGTGGACTGGTCCCCGTCAACGTCGATCATGTTGAAACTAGCGTTGACCGCGTTGGTCAACGCCGTTTGAAGGTACTCCGCATCGACGTCCGCATCCGTGGTGATGAATGACAACATCGTCGCCATGTCCGGGTGTATCATACCGACACCCTTGGCAACGCCCCCGATCGTGATGGTCCGCTCTCCCGCCTCGAAACTTGCCGCGACGTACTTGGGCCGCGTGTCCGTCGTCATTATCGACCGCGCGAACGCCTCTCCGCCCATCTCCGACAGGTCTATGCTCCCTATCGACTGCCGAATCAGAGCCATCGGCAGCTCGACCCCGATCATCCCCGTCGAGGCGACGAAGAAGTCCGCCGCTTCGAGACCGACATAGTCCGCCGCCAGCCGCGTCATCTCCTCCGCGTCCAGTATCCCCTGCTCGCCGACCGCGCAGTTCGCGCAGCCGCTGTTCGCCACCACACCCCGCGGTGCGCCAGCCGCCAGCCGCTCCTTGCTGACCGTAACCGAAGGCGACAATACCCTATTCGTGCTGAACGTGCCCGCGACTTTCGCCTCCCGGTCTGAAACCAGAATGCCCAGGTCCAGTACGCCCTCGCCCGGCGTCTTCAGACCGGCGAACACGCCCCCGGCCCGAAATCCTTTCGGCGAAGTCACCGACCCGTCCTCGATAAGTTCGTATCCTTCTGACATCTACTCACCCTCGCGCTGCGCCCAAATATCCTTCGCCACACCTCCAAACAGCGTTGGAAGTATAGCACACGCCCAACTACCCGCAAAGAACACGACGTGACCCGAGCCTGTGTCACTTTAGTAGGCTCCCCCGCGCGCGAGCGCGAATATCCCCTCTCCCAAGTCTGGGAGAGGGTTAGGGTGAGGGTTGAGAATTAGATGCTAAGCAGTTTTCATCCCCTTATGTGGCCTGACAAGGCCATAGTGATTCCAAGCGCAGCGAGAAATCTAAAATCCCTGAACCCCGGCCAAGACAACCACAACAACCCCTTCGCGCCCTTAGTGCCCTTCGTGGACAACCTATATCCACCCACCAATCCATCCTGAATATCCCCCAATCCCGTAAATCCTGCTTCTACCCCTTGACACCAGCCTAAAGACCATGTATTCTAAACAGAACTGTCGTACACCCACTATCCACTATCCACTATCCACTAAAAACCCAAAACTAACAACTCCATGACCCAAACAGCCCAACAGACACCATCTAACCCGGCCCTCGACTTCGCCGACGCCATCCTCGAGGACACCAACTACGGTCTCGAACTCATCGAGATCCTACACGACATCGCCCAAGGCAACGACCAGAACGCCACCACCAACGACCGCATCGCCGCCGCCACCATCCTAGCCGACAGAGGCTTCGGCAAAGCCCCCAAGCAAATCGACCCCAACCCGGCCCCAACCCCCAAATCCGACGCCAACGACGTAGGGGCGATTCGCGAATCGCCCTCGGTGCCCGCCGCCAACCCCCGCCCCGTAACCCAAATCAAAGACACCCTGGACCAGGCCCTAGGCCCCGCCCCAACTACCAACTCGCCACAATCCACTAAAAACTCTCCACCATCCACTATCCACTTCACCATCCAAAACCACATCCTCGAAATCACCAACAACGGACAGACCATCCGCGAGGCGCTCGAAGAAATCGCCCGGTCCGAAGACTATCCGAAGGTCACGCCATACCACCGCGTCAGGGCTGTCCGCATCCTGATCGACCGCATCCTCGGAACCGGCCGCGCCCTCACCCGGCCCGAACCCACCGAAGAGAAACCCTACCGACGCCCCGTCAAATACCTCGACCCCGTGAAAGTGGCCCGGGCCCGCGCCGAGATCCAGCGCATGAAAGACGAGGGCACTCTCACCCCCGACCCCAACCGACCTAAGATAGACATATCCAAATACATGCCGCCCGAAGACTACGTTATGCCTCCCGAGGTAGCGGCAGAGGAAGCCGCCTCGTTCTGGGAAGAGATCAACCTGCGATACGAACGCCAAAAGCAGTGGCCCGAAATCGAAGAACGCCGCCGGCGGAAGCACAAGGAGATCTACCCGTCACACTCAGACGACCACGAAGATGACGACAAACCGCCTGACCCATGACGAAACTAACCGCTGACGACCTGCTATCTGAGATCATAGACGAGCTGAGCCGGCTTCCGCGCGACCAGCGTGTGGCCGCCGTCCGCGCCTACCGGCGCGCCCTCGACGAACACGACTCCCTCAGGCTCAAACACTATTGGCCCCTCCACGCCCGGCCCCTCCCAATCCCCCGACCGCGCCGATGCCCTAGTCCACGCCATTACCGAACTGATGATAGAACGAATCCCCCTAAAAATCTGGGTCTAACCACCCTGGGAGCGCGGGCGTCCCGCCCGCACCCTCTCTCATTTCGAGCGCCCCCACTGTCATTTCGAGCGCAGCGAGAAATCTAAAATCCCTGAACGCCAGCCCCGACCATCCCAAAACCCGCAGCCCGACTTTAGCGCCCGCCCAAAATCAGCGAAATCACCCCAATCACAAAAATCACAGTTCAGACAACCCTTAGCGCCCCTTTGTGTCCTTGCGCCATTGCGTTAGATTCGACGCCTACCAATCTGACACAAGTTCAACCCACCACCTAAGTTTGCCTACCGCGCGGTCGGATAATATAATCCGATGGAACGACCAAGCAGGGAGAGCGGTCCATGCCAAACGACGACCTAGCCCTGATGGCCCACCTGATGCGAAGGGCCGGATTCGGAGCGTCAAGAGACGAACTGGAAGCGAGAGTCGCGCGCGGCTACGACGCCACGGTCGAAGAGCTTCTCCACCCCGAACGCCAGGAGCCGGTGGACATCTACGAGTTCCTGCGCTACTACCATCTCCAGTGGAAGCCCGGAACCCTCAACGGCGTAGGACAGTCCGGCTGGGTCTGGAGGATGATCAACACTCGTGCGCCGCTCCAGGAGAAGATGTGCCTCTTCTGGCACCAGATATTCGCCACAGGCGTCTCCAAGGTGGACCACTACGACGAGATCATAGACATGATCGACCTGTTCCGCGAGAAGGGTCTCGGCAGGTACAAGGACCTGCTGATCGAGGTCGCCAGGAACCCCGCCATGCTGTTCTGGCTGGACAACCAAGAGAACCACGCGACGGCGGTCAACGAGAACTGGGGCCGCGAACTACTGGAACTGTTCACGATGGGCGTGGGCAACTACACCGAGGAGGACGTGTACGAGTGCTCCCGCGCCTTCACCGGGTGGTCGATGACGCCCAAGCTGCCCCGCTTCCACATGGGCCGCTGGGACTGGTATTTCGAGTACCGCGAAGACGACCACGACGACGGCGAGAAGACGTTCCTGGGTCACACGGGCAGGTTCGACGGCGAAGACGTAATAGACATCATCCTCGATCAGCCCGCCACCGCCAGTTTCATCGCCCGGCACCTGTACAGCTTCTTCGTCGCCGACGAGGTGCAGGTCCCGGCGTGGTCCGAGACGCCGCCGCGAGACCAGGCCGCGATAGACACGATCGCGGGCGCGCTGTCCGAGTCGGACTTCAACATGCGCCACACGCTGAGAGTGCTGTTCCACTCCGACTTCTTCAAGCAGTCCCGGTTCACCAAGGTCAAGAACCCGACCGAGGTCGTGATCGGCGCTCTCAGGATGGTCGGGGGCGGCGAACTTCCCGGCCCCGATACGTTCGACTACTCCAACCACATCTCGTACATGGGCCAGGAACTTCTGAATCCGCCAAGCGTGGAGGGCTGGCATTCGGGCGTCGAGTGGATCAACAGCGGCTCGCTGATGAAGCGCGCCAACTTCGTCGCCGACATGATGGGCCAGCCCGACCGCCCTGGCGTCAGGCGCATAATCGAGCGCGTGAAAGAATCGGAAACGTCCCCGCGCTCCGTGGTGGACGCCTGCCTCGACCTGCTCGGCCCGGTGGAGGTCGAAGACGAGACCAGGGCAGAGCTAGTGAACCACGCCGCGATCCACGGAAACCTCTCTTGGGACGAAGACAACGAGGCGGAGTCCGCAAGGCGCGTCGCCGAGCTACTCCAGCTAATAGTCGCCACCCGCGAGTACCAATTCGCCTAGATGGGCGTGAACCGTCATTGCCATGAAGACAGAATCCAGATCCCGCCACACCGTCATTCCGGCGAAGGCCGGAATCCAGAGGGGTGGCGTGGAGTGGTACCCCCTCTCCCTTGAGGGAGAGGGCTAGGGTGAGGGTGACCCAGGAGACCTAGCGCAGTGCTAACCAAAATCATCGGAGACCGCGTTTACGACTTCAGCCACGTCGTGGGCGGACGAGACCAGGTCATGGGGCCTGTCGCGCTCGACGTCGCGGATGACGGAGAGGTCTTCGCAATCACTACCAAGCTGGACCGCGGCTGCACCGTCGCCCGCTACTCTGTCGGCCCGAACGCCGGCGACGAAGAGGTGATCAACAACATCGGAAGCCGGGGCGAGGACCCCGGAAAGTTCGTCTGGCCGTCCGGCATCGCGCTAGATTCCGACAAAAACGTTTACGTCACCGACGCATGGACAGACAGGGTGTCCGTTTTCACTCCGGAGGGGGATTTCATAAGGACTTTCGGTTCGTCCGGGGACGGCAGAGCGCAGTTCAGGAGGCCGTCAGGAATAGCCATAGACTCCAACGACGAAGTTCTGGTGGTCGACACGCTGAACCACCGTGTCCAGAGACTCACGGGAGAAGGCGAGTACGTCTCCGAGTGGGGCGAACACGGATCGGGCGAGGGCGAACTTCATTCACCCTGGGGCATCACCACGGATGCCGACGGGTTCGTTTACGTCGCGGACCATAAGAACCACCGCATCCAGAAGTTCGACGGCAACGGGACGTTCATCTTCGAGCTTGGAAGCCACGGATCGGGAAACTACGGCCTTGACCACCCCTCCGACGTGGCGGTTGACCCCGATGGCGACATCTACGTCTGCGACTGGGTGAACAGCCGCGTTCAGGCATTCGACGCGGACGGCAGGTACATCACCACGTTCATCGGCGATGCCCAAGAGCTGTCCAAGTGGCAGGTGGAGTACGTCAGCAGCAACCCGGACGTTTACAAGGCGCGCCGGAGGGTGTACAGTCTCGAACCTGAGTGGCGCTTCGCGATGCCGGCAGGCGTGGCCTTCGACGCGGTAAACTCGAGGCTCATGGTCGCCGACACGCAGCGCTGGCGCATCCAGATCTACGACAAAGTGCTCGACTACAGCGAGCCGCAGTTCAACATATGAAGATTGCAGACACCAACACCTGCCCGTCATTACCATGAAAATCCCCTCTCCCAAGTCTGGGAGAGGGTTAGGGTGAGGGTTGTGAATGAGATGCTGCCCAATTTGCATCCCTCTTATGTGGCCTGACAAGGCCATGGTGATTCCGGCGGAGGCCGGAATCCAGAGGGGTAAAGGGGACGGGTTCTCACACTGAGAACGTCAAAATCACTTGGGAACAACACTGCGAGAGGCCCCGATGAAATACCTCAAGACCATAGGATTCAACTCCAACCAGGCCATAGGAAGGGGATTCAACTACCCTTACGACACCGCATTCAGCGCGGACGGCCGCATATTCGTCCTGATCAGGATGGGGCTCGCGGGCTCAACCGGCCTCCGTATCCAGATTTGCACGTTCGACGATGACTGGCTGGGCGAGTTCAAGGCTGGCCCAGACGACGGCAAGGGCCCGTTCAAGGTGCCGGTCTGCATGGACTTCGACGCCGATGACAACCTGCACGTAACGGACGAGTCGCTCAACGTGGTCAAGGTCTTCGACAACCAGGGCAATTACGTCAGGGAGTGGGGAGGCAACGGCGGCGGTGAGCTCGCCGGTCCGGCCGGCATAGCGCACGGCGCGGATGGCGCGGTCTATGTCGTCGAGCAGTACGCCAACCGCGTTCACAAGATGACCTCGGACGGCGGATCCATCCTCTCATGGGGTGAGGAAGGCTCAGGCGACAGCCAGTTCAACCTGCCCTGGGGCGCGACCACTGACGCGAATGGGAACGTCTATATCGCCGACTGGAGAAACGACCGCATCCAGAAGTTCGATTCCGATGGCGGATTCATCGCCGCCTACGGCGAGTCGGGCGACGGCGAGGGTGAGTTCCACCGCCCAAGCTCTGTCGCCGTGACCCGTGACGGATTCGTCTGCGTCGCCGACTGGGGCAACGAGCGCGTGCAGGTCCTAGACCCGGACGGAAAGTTCCACCAGATGCTCAGGGGAGAGGCCACGCTGTCCAAGTGGGCCGAGGAGTGGCTGGAGGTCAATAAGGACGAGTACGACCTCCGCAAGCAGTCCGATATGCTGATCGAAGAGTTTCCCGACCACCTCACGTCCGCCTACCACAGGGGGTCCCAATCGGAGCCGATCTTCTGGGGGCCGGTGTCCGTAAAGCTAGATTCCGAGGACAGGCTGTTCGTAACGGAGCACAGCCGCCACCGGATTCAGGTGTTCGAGAACGATTGAAATCCGAGAGGCGCAAGCACTTAACAACAGATAGCTGGGAGTAGAGAGAATGACTACTGAACACCGACAACTGGTAGCCCACCTGGCAAGGCGCGCCGGATTCGGGGCGACGCCCGCAGAGCTCGACCGCTACTCGGAGATGAGATACGAAGACCTGGTCGAAGACCTACTCAACCCGGGGGAGCCAAACAACATCCCCGACGACCTTATCTACAGACGTCACGTCGATCTCCACGCACTCCAGAATCACAATCCCGCCTACTGGGCGTACCGGATGATCTCCTCCAACTGCCCGCTGGAGGAGAAGATCGCGTTGTTCTGGCACGGCGTCTTCGCCACCGGCGAAAACAAACTCAACAACCTAGGCGTGCTCACCAACCAGGTCAATATGTTCAGGCGGCACGGCCTGGGCAGGTTCGACAACCTGCTTGTAGAGCTGTCGAAAGACCCCGCCATGATAGTCTGGCTGGACAACCACACCAACCACAAAGACTCGATCAACGAGAACTACGGCCGCGAGATCCTCGAGCTCTTCTCAATGGGAGTCGGAAACTACACCGAGGACGACATCAAGGAGTGCTCACGCGCCTTCACCGGCTGGTCGGTGAAGAACGGCGAGTACCTGGCCATGATGGCGCAGAAGGACTCTATCTGGCCGTATGGCCGCGTCTTCTGGCATCACGAATACCGTGAGCACGATCACGACAACGGCCAGAAGTCTTTCCTGGGCGAGTCCGGCCCGTTCAACGGCCAGGACGTTGTCGAGATCATCTGCCGCCAGGAGGCGACGGCGAGGTTCGTATCCAGGCATCTGTACAACTTCTTCGTCGCAGACGAGGTCCCAGTTCCGCAGTGGAACGAGACTCCGCCAAGAGATCCGGACGCCATCGAGCAGCTAGCCGCCGCCTACTTCGAGCATGACCACGACATCGGATCAGTCCTGCGCGTGCTGTTCAACTCCGACTTCTTCAAGCAAGCCCGCTTCCACCGCGTCAAGAGCCCGACAGAGATAATCATCGGAACTCTGAGACGCACAGGCGAGTACCAAGTCCCGGATGGCGGCAACACCGGTATCTACAACGTAATGGAAGAGGGCGGGTACATGGGACAGAAACTGCTCGACCCTCCGTCGGTAGAAGGCTGGCACACCGGCGAGGAGTGGATCACCAGTGGGTCGCTGGTGGACCGCGTCAACTTCGCCGCCCAGCACATAGGCGACGCGACCAACCCCGGGGTCCAGAACATGGTGAGCCGGGTCAGCGGAGCAGACGCGGCAGGCTCAGACCCTGAAGAGTTGGTCAACTCCTGTCTCGACGTCCTCGGCCCAATGGATGTCGGGAGTGAGACCCGCGCAATGCTGAACGAGGTTGCCTCGGCCGGAATGAAGAACGGCGGCGTCACCCAGGAGCTTATCCTGGACCTGTTCAAGATGATCGTCTCCAGCCGGGAGTACCAGCTCTGTTAGCTGACTGCTTTCAGCCCGGCGCCAGCGCCTCCAGCGCGCTCATATATGACTCCCTATCCGGCTCATTCAGGACCAGGCGGACCTCATCCACCCCAGCGTCGAAGAAGGTCTGCATCTGGTTGCGGCACTCTTCGGGGTTGCCGATGATCGTCATCGCGTCCACCATCTCGTCCGTGACCAAGCTGGCGGCGCGCTCCCTATCGCGGGACAGATACGCCTCCCGGATTCGGTCCGACTCCTCTCCGAAGCCGATCCTGTGCATGTACTGGTGGTAGAAGACACCCATGCCGCCGATGTAGAACGCGATATGCGGGCGCTCTCGGTCACGCGCCGCCGGTACGTCGTCGGTGACGTACACGGACACCTGAGGCGAGAAGGCGATGTCGTCCAGCGAGCGTCCGGCCCTGTCGGCGCCAGCTTGGAGCTCGGCCAGCGCCGCATCCATTCTCGACGGCGCCAAGAAGATCGGCAGCCAGCCGTCGGCCAATTCGCCCGTGAGTCGGAGGCTCGGCGGACTTAGCGACGCGATGTATATCGGAAGATGGGGACGGTACGGCTGGAAGCCGATCCTGAACCGCTTCGTCTGAAAGAACTCGCCATCGTGCTCGATTCTTTCCCCACTTGACGCCTTGCGGATGATGTCGATGTACTCGCGCATCCGGGTCAGCGGCTTTCGGAAGCGTTCGCCGTGGAAGTCTTCGATCACAAGCTTGCCGCTCGCGCCGATTCCGAGAAAGAAGCGCCCCTCCGACATCAGGTCCATGCTCAGCGCGGCCATCGCCATGTTCGCCGGAGAGCGTCCGAAGATGGGCGCTATGCTCGTGCCGATGCGAATGCGAGAGGTCACTGCCGCGATCTGCGCGAGGGACGTGAAAGCGTCCTGCCCCCACGCCTCGCCTGTCGTGATGCAGCTATACCCCAGGCCATCAACCAGCGCGGCCACCTCCAGTACGTCCCGCCAGTTACCGCCCGGCGGCCTGAGTCCCGAAATTCCAACGTCGCCCATAGTAAGGCCGCTCCTATGAACCTGCGTCAGTTTAGTAGGCGCCACCAGTTTTGGACTTATCCTAGAAGGAGTATACAACTTCATGAGGGTCCAGACTGATGGCAATATCCAGCTTAGCGCAAACCGACAACGAAGACCAACTAAGCGCGGACATCGGTAACTGTTCAGAGTTGATGAGGTGAACTTAAAATGGCTAGCGGTTCTGTGGGCAGTTGTGTCATAAGTGAGTAATGAAGCCTGAGCATGACTTGAATAGCGCCAGCCGCGAGACCCTGTTAGCGGTCATCGCCGAATTGCAGGCTGTCAATGCATAGTTACATCGGCGTATCGAAATACTAGAGAGGAGCGCGAAGCTTGGGAAGCCTCGCGGCATGCCAGGCAACAAGTCGACCTCCAAGCGGAGAGAGTCCGAGAGCGTCAAGCCCCGCAAGCAGCGTACCCAGGGATTCTCCCGGCGGCGGACGGAGCCCACTCGGCGAGAGATATATGCAGCCGAGTCGTGCTCTGAGTGTGGGGTGGGCCTGTCAGGGGGATGGGTGCATCGGACGCGTGAGGTGATCGAGCTTCCGTTGGCTCCGGTAGAAGTGATCGAACAGGTCATTATGGCCAGAGTGTGCGCTCTATGCCGACAGCGGCGGTTGCCGCAGGACCCGTTGGCCGGACTGGGTCGTCAGCGCTTTGGCGTCAATCTGACAAGCCTGATAGTGACTCTGCGAGAGGAGGGTCGGCGCGGACTCAGATCTCACGAGGCCTGAACAGTTACGGTTTAGGGCCTAAGAAGAAGTAGGGGCGATTCGAGAATCGCCCCTACTTTCGTTGGTCGGTTGTTGCGGGGGCGGGCTGGCGCCGCCCCCGCGGTTGTCTGCCGTTCTAGTCGGCGGGAGTCACGCCCGGAGCGATGCTCGTCGCGTCGCTGGCGAAGACCCAGTAGCCGCTGCCGACTACGAGGTTCCCGGTGGGCTGAACCAGGATCAACCGGTTCTGCACCGTGTCCACGCCGTACACCCGCGTTATCGACTTATTGTCTCCGAAGTAGTTCATGTAGCTGATCGTGTCCCCAGCCTTCAGCTTGAACGTGATGTCCGTCACCGGAACCAGGTTCCAGCCTGCCACCAGGTCTATCTGTGGAGGCGTTATCAGGTCGTGAGACGACGGCCTGTCTATTATCACGTTCACAGCCTTCGTCGAGTTCGACCTAACCAGGTACGCCTGGCCGCCCGATATCATCGTCAGGTTGCCGTCCAGCAAGCCCGTGGTCTCGTCGCGCTTCGACGCGAACCACTTGCCCGGCTGGGTCGGGTCGTACGTGATCACCTCTTGCACCGGGTGGTCAGACGGGAACACCGCGTTGATGTCCGGGTCCATCGGATCGCCTGGGAACGAGATCAGGCTCACGCCCGCCCTGATGGTCAGCGAGAACGGCTTGCGCTCCGTCACCTCTAGGTCAACGCTCGACTTGTTGCTGTTGCCAGCCGAGTCCTCAGCCTCGATCTCGATCTTGTGCTTGCCGATTGCCAGGTTCGGAGCCACCAGCAGGAACGAATCGTCGCCCAGACGCTCTAGCGTCGCAGCTATGTCCGATCCCGCAAGCGTCGCCGATACCAGCGTCACCATGCCGTAGCTGTCCAGGTCGTCCATCTTGGCCTTGGTCTTGTCGGTGGTCGTCGCGGTCGCCGCGTCGTCCGGATCGGCCGTTATGAAGCCGACTCCGCCAGGTCCCATCGCATAGACCGTGTTCTCCTTGCCCTCGCCGCTGAAGTCAACCCTCACGAAGGCGTTCGGGTCGTCAGTGCTCGGCGGGTCCAGAGTGAACGTCGGCCCGGAGTTGTCAACCTCGAACAGCAGAGCGCTCGTGTCCGACGACAGGTCTATCGACGACGCGCCGTCCTTGCCCAGCTTGCCCACGTTCCCCGAACTGTCAGCCGCCGTCACGTACACGTTGTACAACCCCGCCGTTCCCGTACTCCAGGTAGCCTCGTAGGTCCGAGGACTCTTCACCTTCGGAGTCACGCTCGCCGCAGGGTCCACCACGTTGCCCTTGCCGTCCTTGTCCGTCGAACCCACACGCTTTATCGTCACAGTCGGGTTCGCCGTGTTCTCGTTCGTCGTGACAGTTATCGTGATCTCTTTCTTCGTCACCGGACGCGCGCCCGTCGTCGAACCCGCAAGGGTCACCTCGAGCGTCGGACCGATGCCGTCTATCGAGTTGTTGTCGGTGGCGGTCAACTTCTTCGCCGCCGCGGTGTTTCCGGCTATGTCAGCAACCAGGCCCACCAACTCGACGTCCGGCCTGGCGTCCGGATCCTGCGCCGGCACGTCCAGGAAGACTCGGGAGGGCGCCGCGGCGTAGTGGTTGGCGGCGAGCGGCGCGCTGCCGCCTACCTTGAAGTCGTCCGCGCTAACCGTAGAACTGTCAACTGCCTCGTCGAACACAAGCATTACGCTCGTCGTCTGGGACGATGCCGAGGAATCGACGCTCAGGTCGCTGGTCTTGTCGTCTTCAGCGCTGTCGGTGTCCCAGAACGCGCCCACGACAGCCTTCTCCAACACAGGGTCCTTCTCATCGTGCATCACGATGAACGGCTGACACAGCGAGGTGAAGTTGTCATCCGTCACATCGCCTAGACCGTTCAGAGCGTCCGCCAGCGCCGTGCCCGTCGCCGCGCCGGATACCGGGAACTCGTCCGGGTCGCACACGTTGTCGCTGTCCATGTTCTGGTCCGACACCGCAACGTTGCCCGCTTGGTCAACCGCCACGATCCACCACGCTATCGCGGACTCGGTCTGGCCGGTCTCCAATTCGTCCGGCATTCGCTGTTCGATGCGGAAACCGCTGGTGATGTTCCTCACCCTGCCCACGTCTTCGGCGCTCACCGATATGGCCGTCGCAGAGGCGTCTCCGCTCGTTTCAGTCGCGACCTTGTTGTCATCGCCCAGCAGCGCGAACACCACGAATATCTGCGTATCCTTGATGCCCGAGTCGCTGTCCGTTACGTCTGCCGTCACCTCGGGGCGTTCGTCCTCGCTCGCCGACTTGTGCGCCGGGCTGAAGTTCGACAGCACCGGAGGCGTCGACTCTACGTCTATCGTCTTGGTTATGCGTCCGTCTCCGTCCTTGTAGCGCAGAGTGACCGTGCCGGACGGGTTCACCTTCAGCAGCGGAGGGTTCTCGTCGCCTTGTTTGGTGGTCATGCCGTCCGCGCTGGTGTCCTTATCGTCAACCAGCATGACGACCCCTCTGAACACGCCCGTGCCCTTGCCCGTCTCGGTCAGGACCACGCTAATGCCGTCGGTATCCGCCGACGAGCGCACGTCCACGTCCTTGGAGTGGTCTATCGCCGAACCCCAGTACACTAGGACAGAGTCGCTATTAATATCATTGGTATCACTCACAGTCACCCGTTCTTCGTTGTTGTCAACTGTGATGACAGTGTTCGAGGACGTGGCTCCGTTGACTCTGAAAACATCGGCGTCGAAACGGGTCACTTTGCTATCTTTGTTGCCGCTGAACCGCACCTCGTCGAATACGAGAGTCCTAATCCCCACTCCGCTGTCCACTACCGGGGCGTAAGTGACGTCGAGGCGCACGTTACTATCCGATGATACTGTTGGAGCAATTGCGCAGGTTGGGCAGTCCTCCACGTTTATCTTGGCGTGGGCGTTGGCGTTGGTCTCCACGACGGGGCTGTTCGTGGGATATGCGCCGTCGGGGTGCGCGTCGAGCGGCGCGTTGAGGGTCAGCGTCAAGACGCTGAAACTCACCACAGTATCCGAGCCGCTGACGGTTTCCGTAGTGGTTGCCGGTGTGCTTGTGGCAACCGCCGTCACCTCTCGGATGGTGGTGGGCCCAACAGCGATCGTGTCGCCGACGGCAAAGAAGACATTATTATTGGCTGGGACGTTCGCGGTGGTTAGGGCGTCGAGACCCGCGTTCAAGTTGGCGTACGTCGTGGGCGGCACTGTACCCGCGATGTCGGTCGTGTCCCTGACCCTCAGCATCACCTTGTTGGAGCCTGCCATGGCTGTCACGGTATGTAGTCCCACACCATCTTGACCTCCCGCGAGTGAAGCGGTGAATACACCGGTAACCTCGTTGGGCAGGATGACATACTTGACGGGTATGTCGAGGTCGGCGTCTTCGACCTCGAGGTTGACCATGCCGCCCGCGCGGGCGTACTTCTGGTCTTTGGTCGGGTCGGCGCCGTCATAGAACCGAATCTTGCCGGTTGCGGAGAGTACCGTCCCGGCCATTAGGGCCAATACGATCGCCCCAAGGACTATTAGCGGTATGAATCGAGTTTTGGTGTTCACTTGCCTGCACCTCTTCTCTATTATCGCAAGCTAGTGTACACAACCTGCTGAGGTTAGGCAAGCGGAAAGTGGGATAGTGGATAGTGAATTGTGGACGGGGTTTGGGCGTCAAGGTATAAGGTGTAAGGTTTAGGGTATAAGGTCTAAGGTTTAGGGGTCAGTCGCGGGGGGCGCCGGAGTCGTTGCCGTTGCGCCGGAGCTTTCGCTCGACTTCCCTGCGGGTGTCTTCGTCGAGGAGGGCGAGGACTGTGTCTTGGCCTTTGGCGTGGCCCTCGGCCAGGCCCTCAGTGCGGCCCTCGACCAAGCCCTCGGCGCGACCTTCCAAGTAGCGTCTCTTTTCGTATCTTTCAGCAAGCATTTTCCACCCCTCGATCAGAATATAGGTGAAAGCTCCGGACGCCACCACTACTGATTCCATCCCGCTCAAGATGGCGCGGACGGTTTCCGCGAAGCTGTCCGCGACCGCTTGGCGGGCCTCAACCCAAGCGACTACGCCCAGGCCGGTCAGCGATAGGATGAGGAACAGGATTATGTACGATGTCTCACGGGGCAGCATCTGCTGTGGACGTGACTCCTGCCGTACTCATTGCGAACCTCAGCCTATTTCCTTAGGTCAAGGTTACATCGGCTCAGCTTGGGCGTCAAGGTCATTCTCGGCCGCCGGAGTCGTTGCCGTTGCGCCGGAGTTTGCGCTCGACTTCCCGGCGGGTGTCTTCGTCTAGGTGTGAGAGGAATTCGTCGAGGGCCTTGTTGCGGATTTTCTGGTCGTAGGCGGCTTTGTTTCTCTCGATGAGGTTTTCGAGCCATTGCGTCGTGATCATGACGTACCTCCAAGTTTCGGTAATGACCATGGCGATGACGGCCGAGATGACGACGACACCCGCAAGCTCGGCCCGGACGTATCTGATGCGGTCGAGCAGGCCCATGCCGGAGAGGGACGGTCCCGCCTCTAATAATATCATAGCGGTCTCCCATATCAACTGGGCGACGAATAGCCAGAAGAATACGGGCCACCATGAAGGATGAATGCTGAACAGAGAGTATCGAGGTTGCACGTGTCTAGGGTATCAGGGTTAGGGCCTAAGAAGAAGTAGGGGCGATTCAAGAATCGCCCCCATGGGTTGTCTGTCGTTCTTGCGGGGGCGGGCTGGCGCTCGCCCCCGCGGTTGTCTGCCGTTCTAGTCGGCGGGAGTCACGCCCGGAGCGATGCTCGTCGCGTCGCTGGCGAAGACCCAGTAGCCGCTGCCGACTACGAGGTTCCCGGTGGGCTGAACCAGGATCAACCTGTTCTGCACCGTGTCCACGCCGTACACCCGCGTTATCGACTTGTTGTCTCCGAAGTAGTTCACGTAGCTGATCGTGTCGCCCGCCTTCAGCTTGAACGTGATGTCGGTCACCGGAACCAGGTTCCAACCCGCCACCAGGTCGATCTGTGGAGGCGTTATCAGGTCGTGAGACGACGGCCTGTCTATTATCACGTTCACAGCCTTCGTCGAGTTCGACCTAACCAGGTACGCCTGGCCGCCCGATATCATCGTCAGGTTGCCGTCCAGCAGGCCGCTGGTCTCGTCGCGCTTGGACGCGAACCACTTGCCCGGCTGGGTCGGATCATACGTGATCACCTCTTGCACCGGGTGGTCCGACGGGAACACCGCGTTGATGTCCGGGTCCATCGGATCGCCTGGGAACGAGATCAGGCTCACGCCCGCCCTGATGGTCAGCGAGAACGGCTTGCGCTCCGTCACCTCAAGGTCAACGCTCGACTTGTTGCTGTTGCCAGCCGAGTCCTCAGCCTCGATCTCGATCTTGTGCTTGCCGATTGCCAGGTTCGGAGCCACCAGCAGGAACGAGTCGTCGCCCAGACGCTCTAGCGTCGCAGCTATGTCCGATCCCGCAAGCGTCGCCGATACCAGCGTCACCATGCCGTAGCTGTCCAGGTCGTCCATCTTGGCCTTGGTCTTGTCGGTGGTCGTCGCGGTCGCCGCGTCGTCCGGATCGGCCGTTATGAAGCCGACTCCGCCAGGTCCCATCGCATAGACCGTGTTCTCCTTGCCCTCGCCGCTGAAGTCCACGCGGACGAACGCGTTCGGGTCGTCGGTGCTCGCCGGGTCCAGAGTGAACGTCGGACCGGAGTTGTCAACCTCGAACAGCAGAGCGCTCGTGTCAGACGACAGGTCTATCGACGACGCGCCGTCCTTGCCCAGTTTGCCCACGTTGCCCGAACTGTCCGCAGCCGTCACGTACACGTTGTACAGGCCAGCCGTCCCAGCGCTCCAAGTCCCCTCGTAGGTCCGAGGGCTCTTCACCTTCGGCGTCACCTGAGCCGCCGGATCCACCACGTTCCCCTTGCCGTCCTTGTCCGTCGAACCCACCCGCTTTATCGTCACAGTCGGGTTCGCCGTGTTCTCGTTCGTCGTGACAGTTATCGTGATCTCCTTCTTCGTCACCGGACGCGCCCCTGTCGTCGCCCCCGCAAGGGTCACCTCGAGCGTCGGGCCGATGCCGTCGATGGAGTTGTTGTCGGTCGCCGTCAGCTTCTTCGCAGCCGCCGTGTTACCCGCTATGTCCGCTACCAGACCAACCAACTCGATGTCCGGCCTGGCGTCCGGATCCTGCGCAGGAACGTCCAGGAAGACTCGCGTCGGAGCCGCCGCGTAGTGGTTCGCTGCCAGTGGCGCGCTGCCGCCTACCTTGAAGTCGTCCGCGCTAACCGTCGAACTGTCAACTGCCTCGTCGAACACAAGCATTACGCTCGTCGTCTGGGACGATGCCGCAGAATCGGTGCTCAGGTCGCTGGTCTTGTCATCTTTAGTACTGTCGGTGTCCCAGAACGCGCCTACTACCGCCTTCTCCAACACCGGGTCCTTCTCGTCGTGCATCACGATGAACGGCTGGCACAGAGAACCGAAGTTGTCGTCCGTCACGTCGCCCAACATGCGAAGGGCATTCGCATCCACGGACGCGCCGTCCACGGGGAACTCGTCCGGGTCGCACACGTTGTCGCTGTCCGTGTTCTGGTCCGACACTGCCTTGTTGCCCGCTTCGTCAATCGCAACCACCCACCACGCTATCGCGGACTCGGTCTGGCCGGTCTCCAATTCGTCCGGCATTCGCTGTTCGATGCGGAAACCGCTGGTGATGTTCCTCACCCTGCCCGCGTCTTCAGCGCTCACCGATATGGCTATATGCGAGGCGTCTCCGGTCGTTTCATCATCGACCTTGTTGTCATCGTCCAGCAGCGCGAACACCACGAATATCTTCGTATCCTTGATGCCCGAGTCGCTGTCCGTTACGTCTGCCGTCACCTCGGGACGCTCGTCCTCGCTCGCCGACTTGTGCGCCGGGCTGAAGTTCGACAGCACCGGAGGCGTGGACTCTACGTCTATCGTCTTGGTTATGCGTCCGTCTCCGTCCTTGTAGCGCAGAGTAACCGTGCCGGAGGGGTTCACCTTCAGCATCGGAGGACTCGTGTCGCCTTGATAGGTGGTCATGCCGTCCGCGCTGGTGTCCTTATCGTCAACCAGCTTGACGACCCCTCTGAACACGCCGGTGCCCTTGCCCGTCTCCGTCAGGACCACGCTGACGCCGTCGGTATCCGCCGACGACCGCACATCCACGTCCTTGGAGTGGTCTATCGCCGAACCCCAGTACACCATGATATTGCCGGCAGTCTGGCCACTCTGCGTAGTCACCCTCTCTTCGTTGTTGTCAACCGAGACCGTTGCTGAGGAGGTGGCGGTGCCCGCACTGTTGAGAACGATGGCGTCGAAACGGGTCACCTTATTGTCTTTGTCGCCGCTGAACCGCACCTCGTTGAAGACGAGAGAATTATTCCCGACTCCGCTGTCCACCACCGGGGCATTAGGGACATCGGCGCGGTTGTTGGATACCTGTGTTGCCGTTAGCGCCGGAGCGACCGCGCAGGTCGGGCAGTCGTCCACGTTTATCTTGGCGTGGGCGGTGGCGGCGATCTTCACGACAGCGCTGTTCGTGGGATATGCGCCCGTGGGGTGCGCGTCGAGCGGCGCGTTGACCGTCAGGGTCACCTTGCCAGGGACATCAGCATTGTTTGCGTTGGTGGCGTTCGTCGTGGTTGCCATGGTGGTCGTGGCAACCGCCGTCACCTCTCGGATGGTGGTGGGACCGACAGCGATCGTGTCGCCGACGTCAATGGCAGTGGCTGCAGCGCCGGCAACGTAATTGAGAGCGGCGTTCACAGCAGTGTAGGTCTGAGCCACGGTCAGCGTGTTAGGGTCAGATACCCCCACGTCCGTGACGGCTATCTCCACTGTATCGGAGCCTGCCGTGGCAGCCACGGTGGCGGTCTCTACGTCAGTGTTGGTCACCACTGCCGCGGGAGCGACCGGGGTAACCTCACCGGGCAGGATGACGTACTTGACCGGTATGTCGAGGTCGGCGTCTTCGACCTCGAGGTTGACCATGCCGCCCGCGCGGGCGTACTTCTGGTCTTTGGAAGGGTCGGCACCGTCGTAGAACCGAATCTTGCCGGTTGCGGAGAGTACCGTCCCGGCCATTAGGGCCAACACGATCGCTCCCAGAACTATTAGCGGTATGAACCGAACTTTGCTTTTCACTTACTACCCCCTTAGGTCTCCGCGACCGGATTTCAGATTGACGAAATGTCTGCTAAACACACAATATCCCCGGCTTGGCGCTCAGGCCGTTCCGAGGTTTCTGCCGATTGGATTGTGATGCGGGGCGGGCCTGCATCTGCGCCTCATGGGATGGATTTTGGATGCCGCTAGATTTGTACACTGTATGAGGCTGGGTTGTCAAGGTCTTCCGAGACGATTGGACACGTCCGGCCTGCGGGCGCACAACCTGTACGCGCAACCCCGACCCCAGAGGGTCGGAACCAGACAGCGTTTTGACTATAACTGACGGCGGGTTTGGTGTCAATGGTCTTGATGGGCGGATTTGGGGTTAGGTTGTCGGGTTTAGGGTCTAAGGTGTAAGGTCTAAGGGTTAGGGGAGTCGGCGTCGGCGTTGCCGTCGCGCCGAAGCTTGCGCTCGACTTCCTTCCGGGTGTCTTCGTCCAGCAGCGCGAGGACTGCATCCCTGCCCTCGTCTCGGGCTTCGGCGAGGCGGCGCTCGCGGTTTTTGTCCAGTCTATCTTGCAGAGCTCGTGCCAGTACCATTATGAACCTCCCTAGTTCGATGGCCGCTAGAGATACCCCGGCCGACGCCACTACTACCCACGCGACGCCTTGCCATATCGTAAGCGTTATATCCAGCCAATCGTCTCGCTCTGAGACGGCATCCAAAGTCAGCAGGGCTACGCCGAGGATGACCAAGAGGGTGAATAAGGCGTAGTAGAAGTTCTTGACGCCTGTTTCCACGCTCCAGATCGATTCTCTGGCCGGCGCTTGGTTGTTGTCGTCCTCTTGCACGGGGTTAGGCTATCAGGTTTAGGATATAGGGGGTAGGGGCGATTCACGAATCGCCCCTAGGGATTGGCTAGATATCCCGCCCCAAGTTCGTCAGGAAGTCCGCGTTGTTCTTGGACTTGCGGATGTGCCCGAGCAGCTTTTCCGTGGACTCGCCCGGATACTTTTCGTCCGAGGAGATCATGGAGACCATGCGCCGCAGGAGCCACACCTGCCTGAGCGTGGCGTCGTCCAGCAGCAGTTCCTCCCGGCGGGTGCCGCTGCGCGCGATGTCTATCGCCGGGTATATCCTGCGCTCGGCCAGTCGGCGGTCCAGGTGGACCTCCATGTTGCCCGTGCCCTTGAACTCTTCGTAGATCACGTCGTCCATTCGGCTGCCGGTCTCGACCAGGCAGGCGGCCAGGATGGTCATGCTGCCGCTCTCTTCGGTATTGCGCGCGGCGCCGAAGAACCGCTTGGGCGGGTATAGCGCCACCGGGTCTATGCCGCCGGAGAGAGTGCGCCCGCTGGTGGGAACCGCTAGGTTGTACGCTCGGGTGAGCCTAGTGATGCTGTCGAGCAGGATGACCACGTCGTTTCCGGCCTCGACGAGCCGCTTGGCGCGTTCCAGCACCATCTCGGCGACGCGGCAGTGGTCTTCGACCGGTTCGTCGAACGTCGAACTGTACACCTCTCCGCTGATGGAGCGGCGCATGTCGGTCACCTCTTCCGGCCGCTCTCCGATCAGGGCGACCATTATGCGGACTTCAGGATGGTTGATCGTGATGCCGTTGGCGATGTCCTTGAGTATGGAGGTCTTTCCCGCCTTGGGCGGCGAGACTATCAGGCCGCGCTGTCCCCTGCCCGTCGGCGCGAGCAGATCTATGAGTCGGGTGGAGAGGTTGTGCGGGGAGGTTTCTAACTGGAGCCGGTCGAGTGGGAAGATGGGGGTCAGGCTTTCGAACTTCGGGCGGTTGCGCGCGGAGTCGGGCTTGACCCCGTTGACCTCCTCGACCCGTATCAGGCCGAAGTATCGTTCGCCGTCCTTGGGCGGCCTGACCTGGCCCATCAGATGGTCGCCGGTGCGGAGTCCGAACCTTCGGATCTGCGACTGTGACACGTAAACGTCGCTGGATGCCGCGCTTGCGCCGTCCTGACGCACGAATCCGTATCCGTCGTTGACGATCGATAAGATTCCGCCCGCCCTGATGGGGCTGCCCTTCTCGGCGACGGCCTTGGCCACGCGCGCGACGACCTCGTGTCGCTTGTGCGAGCCGTTGACGTGCGCGCCGAGGTCGGATGCGATCTGGGCCAGTTCGTCGTTGGACTTGGTGATGATTTCCATGAGGTTCATGTCTTGCTCCAATGCACTAGTAGTGTGTCCACATAATTATGATGGGTAGATATGTTGGAGTTTAGTGCGAGCATCCTGGGTGGAGAACCGCCAGTCTATGACTGCGGCAGCATTGTTGCGCTCGCGTTCCAGCGCAGAGACCTCTCTTTTCAGTGCTGCTTCATCGCCGATCCGACAGCTCAGACACTGCCTGCTGAAGACGCTGAACTCGATCTCAGCCATGTTCAGCCAACTTCCATGATTCGGGGTGTAGTGAAACTCCAAGCGTTTGGCTATACGACGCGCTTCGGACGGCTCAAACGCTTCGTAGAGCGATCCGAGCTTGTGGGTGTTGAGATTGTCCAGCACCAGCCTGACCACCCCAGCGTGAGGGTATGCCTCATCAACCAGCCAGCGCATCTGATGAGCGAAGTCCACAGCAGTGCGACGCTCGGTCACTTCGACATGCCTCCACCCGCCCTTGGGTTCGCAGAACATGAACAGGTTGCGGGTGCCGTTTCGCTTATACTCGGTGTCATAGCGTTCCACTCGTCCGGGCCTCGCCTCAATTGCCGGTCTCACATCCTTGACCAACTGCTTGGATGTCTCATCGAAACAGACCACTGGATGGTCTGGGTCATAGTCTTCTTGGTAGAGGTCGAGCACGTCCTCCATCCGAGCCACGAACTCCCCACTCACTTTGGGAATGCACCACTCCTTCCTTTGCCACGGCTTGAGTTCGTTTTTTTCAGTATCCGGCGCACCGTCTCAGGCGAGATGCTCTCAGAGAACCCCATCTCCACCACCTTGCCCGCAAGCATCCGGAGAGACCATCGCGTGTGTCCTTCGGGCGCTGCGCTGCAGGTGATAGCTACAAGGTGCGCTTCCTGCTTACCGCTCAGCTTGCGCTTCTGTCCCGGTCGAGGTCGCTCATTGATTGCACTGTCGAGTCCCTCCTTCACAAACCGCGTGCGCACACGTCCCACCGTGGGTGCGCTTATCAATAGTCCGCTGGCGATATCACGGTCGGTCAGACCTTCATCTGCCTTCAGCAACACCAGCGCTCGCTTGACCTTACGCGCCGAAGTCTCGCCACGATTCGCTATCTCCTTGAGTTGTGTCCGCTCCGACTCGTTCAACTCCACCTTGTACTTGAGAGCAGGCATGTCTTCGTATGTCCTCCTAATAGGATCATACACAATTCTAACCAATTTCTTATATTTGTAAAATACATGTGGACACGGTACTAGTACCGCTTTAACTTAGTTTTGACGATATCCCCTCTCCCTTGAAGGGAGAGGGCTAGGGTGAGGGTGAACAATCGAATCATCCATCATAATCATCTGGAACCACTACTAGCGCCAAGCGGCCGGTGCGGTGTGCCTATAAAGTGCGGAATGACAAATGCTTTTCGACTGCGTTGAGAACTGGATGTCCTACTATCCGGCGCTTGCTGAAATTCGCGTGGCTCTGTATCCGAGGGCTGCCATGAGGGCGTCTTACGGGTCCGGTGGGCGGGATGTCTCTCCGCTGCGCTCCGCTCAGAATGTTATTAAATGAACGGGAGAGTTTTGAATGAGGTGGGGAAGAGCCGCCAAACGGCTCGATTCCCATAATAACACAGTATGGGGGCAGGATGCCAATACTATTCCGAACTATCCCGACGCCAACGGCAGAGGCGGCTGTCCGCCCTCTCTCACCACCTCCCTGGCGACCCCGATGAACTCCCTGAACAACGGATGCGGCTTGTTCGGCCTCGACTTGAACTCCGGATGGAACTGGGTGCCCAGCATGAACTTCGAGGGGACGTACTCCATGATTTCGACGAGCCTGCCGTCCGGTGAGATGCCCGTGGGCCGAAGGCCGGCTTCCTCGAATCTCTCCAGGTAAGCGTTGTTGACCTCCCAGCGATGTCGGTGGCGCTCGCTGACGGTCTCGCTCTCGTATGCGCGGGCGGCCCAGCTTTCCGGGATCATCCGGCAGGGGTAGAGTCCGAGCCGCATGGTGCCGCCCATTTCGGTCACGTCCTTCTGGCTCTCCATGAGGTCTATGACGGGATCGGGAGTGTGGTGGTCCATCTCGGTGGAGTTGGCGTCGGACAGCCCCAGCCGGCTGCGCGCTATCTCGACGACCATGACCTGCAATCCGAGACAGAGTCCCAGATAGGGCACGTCGAGCCGCCGAGCGTACTCGACGGTCTGTATCATTCCTTCGACGCCCCTGGGACCGAATCCTCCCGGCACGACTATGCCGGACGCCGGGGCGAGCAGGTCGTCCGGCCCCTCCACTTCGATCTGCTCCGAGTTGACCCAGCAGACCTCCACGTCGTAGTCGTAGTGCAGCCCCGCGTGCAGTAGCGCCTCTTTAACGGATATGTAGGAGTCCGGCAGATCGACGTACTTGCCGACGATGGCGATGGGCAGCGTCTTCTTGGGCGCGGCGATCGCTTCGACCATGGCCCGCCAGTCGCTCAGGTCGTTCGCGGCGGGGCGCAGATCCAGCGCGTTCACGATGAGGTCGCCCAACCCCTCTTCCTGGAGTATCAGCGGGACTTCATAGATGCTGGAGACCGTCGGCAGCGTCAGCACCGCCTCTCCCGGAACGTCGCAGTGGACGGAGATCTTGCGCTTGATCGAGTCTTCGACCTCATAATCCGAACGGCAGACGATGGCGTCCGGCTGGATGCCAATGCCGCGCAACTCGCGGACGCTGTGCTGGGTGGGCTTGGTCTTGAGTTCGCCCGTGGAAGATATGTAGGGAAGATAAGTGACGTGAATATAGAGGACGTTGTCGCGCCCGACTTCGTTCCGCATCTGCCGAATGGCTTCGAGGAACGGCAACCCCTCGATGTCTCCCACGGTCCCGCCCACCTCGACGACGACCACGTCGGCATCGGAGTCCTGGGCTAGGTCGGTGATGCGCTGCTTGATTGCGTCCGTGACGTGCGGCACCGCCTGGATGGTGCCTCCGAGGAACTCGCCCCGCCTCTCGCGCGCGATAACGTCGCTGTAGATCTGTCCGGCGGTGATGTTGGAGAGCTTAGACAGGTTGACGTCCACGAACCGCTCGTAGTGGCCGAGATCCAGGTCGGTCTCCGAGCCGTCCTCCGTGACGAACACCTCTCCGTGCTGGTACGGCGACATGGTGCCCGGATCGACGTTCAGATACGGGTCGAGCTTCATGAGCGAGACGGATATGCCCCGACTCTTGAGGATCCGCCCGATGGACGCGACGGTGACTCCCTTGCCCACCGAGCTTACGACGCCGCCGGTCACGAAGACGATGCGGGTCATTCGGTCATCGGCCATGAGTCACCCCCAAGTCGGAGGCGCGGTTGGGGAGACAGTGCGAGCGGGTAGAGAGAGCGCGGTCGGGAGGTGGCTCGAACGTCACTACGACTGAACTCTGTCGCTGACTTTGGCGTGGGATAGTGTCAAATGCCCGCAGGTTCCTCCGAGATTGCAGGAAGTATATGAGCGGCCTGGGGCAGTGTCAACATCGGGCGTCTGTGAAAGCGCCTCCCCCGACACTTGACGGAATATCTCCTTATTGACAGAATTACCTTGAACTTACCAAAGTCCATTGACTCACGACCTAAGGCCGACTCCCCCTGTTCATAGACCTTCATACCCACTCCACGTCTTCTGACGACTCCCGCGCGACGGTCGAGCAGTACGTCAAGTGGGTCGGCGTGCTCCGCAAGAAAGGGTATCGAATCGACGGCTTCGTCCTGACCGAGCATCGCAAATTCGACTTCGACAAGGACTACTCCGCTCTGGCGGCCGACAACGACGTGCTGATCATGAAAGGCTCCGAACTGGACACCAACATGGGCCACTTCCTAGTCTATGGCGTCACCGGCGCGCTGACCGCCGCCATGGACTTCTCCGATGTGCAGATGGACGCCCTCGCGCTGGTCGAAGCTGCCGATGAGACGGGCGCGATAGCGGTTCCGGCGCATCCGGGGCGATTCGGCATCGGACTGTGCGAATTCGTGGGGGACGGCGCGGGTTTCGAGTCCATAAGGGCCGCCGAGGGGCTGAACGGGTCGAACCGTCCCGGCGAGCGGGAGCGCGCCGACGACCTGATCGAACTGCTCGGAGTTCCCTCCTTCGGCGGGAGCGACGCCCATCTCGTCAGCGCGATCGGCAAGTGCATGACCGAGTTTGCCGGACGGATATCGAACGAAAGCGACCTTGTGCGAGAACTCCGCTCCGGAGCATTCGCCCCGGTCAGCCTGGAAGATACTATTATTAAGGAGTAGCTGAATGTCGGCTGAAGACGACGGCATAGAATTCGACCGCAGCCTTCTGGGCGTCGAACACGAGATCGGTTCGGTTGCGGTGACCGCCGAGATGATAATCAACTTTGCCCGCTCGACCGGCGAGACCAACCCCCTGTATCTCGACGAAGCCGCCGGGCGCGAGTCCAAGTACGGCAGCATCATCGCTCCGCCCACTTTCTGCAACATGTTCGTGACCGGGGCCTCACGTCCCGACATCAAATTGGAGTTCGGAGAGGTGAGCCTGTTCGCGGGACAGTCGATCGAGTGCCTCGGCGAGGTGAGGCCGGGCGACACGCTGAACGCGAAGACTCGGCTCAAGGAAGTTTACCCTAAGACCGGACGTTCTGGCAAGATGGTCTTCCAGGTTTGGGAGACGACTATCGCCAACCGGACCGGCGACACGGTCGCCCTCGTTCAGGAGTCGTTCGTGGCAAGGAACCGGAGGCCGAGATGAGCGTCTATTTCGAAGACGTGGACCTCGGCGATGAAATCGGCCCGGTCTATCGTGTCGTCACCGACGAGCAGGTGATGGAGTTCACGCGGGTCTGGGAGCGCGATACTGGGCCGACGCGGTTCACGAGCCGCGAGAAGGCGTTGAGCGAGGGCCTGCCCGAGGCGATTGTGCCCGGGGCGATGAACATCGCGATCATGTCTCAGCTAATCACCGGCTGGTCTCCCTCGGTTACGCTCCGCAAGCTGGACGTCGTATTTCGCAGCCCCGTCCTTCACAACCGCACTCTGACGCTGCGCGGAATGATAACCGACAAAGACACCGTCGAAGGCGACCCTCGGATCGAGTGCGACGTGACCATGGAGAACGAAGAGGGAACTCCGCACGTAATCGGCAAGGCGACGGTGTCGCTCCCGTCTCGGGGCTGACCCGACGCGCCCGGCGCGCGGGACTCAGTGCTCCATTACGGCGCCGCCGTTGATATTAATGGACTGGCCGTGTATCCACGAGGCGGCCTCGCTACACAGATAGACGCAGAACTCGCCCGTCTCCTCGTCGGTGCCGTTGCGCCCGATTGGGGTGTTCTCCGCCATCTCCTGCCAGCGCTCACCGCGGTCGATGTCGTCCATCCGGCTGGTGTCCACCGCGCCCGGGCAGACGCAGTTGACGTTGATTCCCATTGGCCCCAGTTCGCGCGCCATGGACTGCGTCATGCCGACCAGCCCGAAATTCGCGGCGTTGTACGCCAGCGTGTTCGCGCTGCCCCGCTTGCCCGCCGTCGAAGATATGTTCACGATCTTCCCGCCGGCGCCCTGCTCTTTGATCTGGGCGATGAACGCCTTGGTGCATAGGTATGTGCCGGTGAGCTTGATGTCCACCACGCGCTGGAAGATGTCGTCGTCCAGGTCGAGTATCGGCACGCGGTCCGGCCCCCGCGCGTAGGCCGCGTTGTTGATGAGCATATCGACGCGTCCAAACTCGCTTACGGCCTGGTCGATCATGTTCTGGACGTGCTCCTTGTTGGTCACGTCCGCCACCAGCGGCAGCGCCTTGACCCCGTGAGCCTCGACCTGTTCCGCGACGCTGTGGATGTCTCGCCAGCCGACCGCCTTCTCATCGTCCGGGAACGTGGACGGATCGCGGCCCGTCCCCGTCACGACGACGTTCGCCCCGCGCCGCGCGAACCCGACCGCCGCCGCCCGTCCGATGCCTCTGAGTCGGCCCGCTCCCGTGACTATCGCAACCTTTCCGTCGAACTCGCCCATCGGAAACTCCTCAATCGCAATTTGCCTAATCAGGCGAGACTGAGTATAGCGCGCCTGTATCAGAATGTAAAAGGCCGGGCCGGCCGTTGAGCCTGTCCCAGATCAGTAGGCGCCACACACGCGAGCGCGAAAATCCCCTCTCCCTTGAGGGAGAGGGCTAGGGTGAGGGTGATACAAGCGTACCATGTCCAACAGTCGGAAGACCCTGCCCCCGTCCGTCCCAGCCCGACGCCTGCTCGAATGCCCGCGCTATCCTAAATATCGTCTCCTCTTTGAGAGGCCCCGCCAGTATCTGAAATCCAATCGGCAGGCCGTCTTCCGACGTGCCCGCGGGGACCGACATCCCCGGCAGGCCGGCTATGTTCGCGGGCAGCGTGAGCACGTCCGAGAGGTACATCCGGACGGGGTCCGCCGTCTTTTCGCCGAGCGCGAACGCCACCGTCGGCGAAGTTGCCGACACGATCGCGTCGAACTCCTCGAAAGCCCGCTCGAACTCGCGCCGGATGATCGTCCGCACCTTCTGCGCCTTCAGGTAGAAGGCATCGTAGTAGCCCGAAGAGAGCGCGTAGGTTCCGAGCATGATGCGCCGCTTGACCTCCGGCCCGAACCCCCCGCCGCGGGTCCGCTCCAGCGCCTCCCACATCGACTCCGCCTCGCCGTCTGAGAAACCGTACTTCACCCCGTCGTACCGCGCGAGATTCGCTGAACACTCGGACGGCGCCAGTATGTAATAAACCGACAGCGCGAACGACGTATGCGGCAAAGAGGTCTCGGCGACCTCGGCCCCCAGGCTTTCCAGCAGTTTGATCGAGCGCCGCGTCGACTCCTCCACCTCCGGCTCCATGCCCTCGACGAAATACTCCGTCGGGACGCCGATCCGCAGCCCTTTCAGGCTGCCCTCTCCCGACGCCAGCGCGTCCGTATAGTCCTTGGCATCGACATTCAGCGAGGTCGAGTCCCTAGAGTCGTTCCCCGCGATCGCGTTCAGCACGATCGCGCAGTCCGTGACGTCCCTGGTGATTGGGCCTATCTGGTCGAGAGAGCTTGCGAACGCCACCAGTCCATATCTCGAAACCAGTCCGTATGTGGGTTTCAGTCCCACCACGCCGCACAGCGCCGCCGGCTGCCGTATGCTTCCGCCGGTGTCGGAGCCGAGCGAGAAGACCGCTTCGGACGCCGCGACCGCCGCCGCCGGGCCGCCGCTGCTGCCGCCCGGAACGCGGTCGAGATCCCAGGGATTGCGCGTCGGGAAGAAGGCCGAGTTCTCGGTCGAGGATCCCATGGCGAACTCGTCCATGTTGCCCTTGCCCAACAGCACGGCGTCCTGGTCGTACAGCCGCCGCGTTACGGTTGCGTCGTATGTCGGGACGAAGTCTTCCAACATCCGCGAAGAGCAGGTCGTCTTCACTCCCCGCGTGGCCATGTTGTCCTTTAGCTGCACGGGGATGCCGGTCAGCGGCGCGGCGCGGCCTTCGGAGATGCGCCTGTCGGCTTCATGAGCCTGCTCCAGCGCGAGGTCTTCGGTGACGCTGACGAATGCCCTGACCCTGTCCTCGACCCGCGCGATGCGTTCGAGCGAGGCGCGGGCAAGCTCCACCGCGCTCACCTGTCGGCTGTCGAGCAGCGTCCTGGCCTCTTGAATGCTGAGGCCGACGACGGTCGAAGCGTCCACTACTCCAGTACCGCCCTTACTCTGATGAAGTCGCCCTCTAGGTCCGGAGCGTTGGCGAGGATGTCCTTTATAGGAGAGGGCGGCGCGACTTCGTCCTCACGCATCACGGAGACGAGAGCGACGGAATGGCCGGTGGGTTCCACGCCGTCGGTATCGGCCCGGTTGAGGATGTCTATGTTATCCAGGATGTTCGCCATCTGGTCGCGCATCACCTCGACTTCCTCGTCCGTCATCGCTATGCGGCAGAGGAGCGCCAAGTGTCTGATCTCGTCTGACGTGATCCGCGTCATTGGCCTGCCTCGTTCGGAGTTGGGAGGAAGTTTAGCAGGGCGCTCGTGTCAAAATAGTAACTCGCCATTGCTCCGGGTCAGATCCTGTCGTTCCTATCCTCGATGACGGTATCGGAGATAGGGCCGCCACGAATCCGGATCGGCTTGAACCTGGAACGTCCGGTATGACCATTAGACCGAAACCGCGTGTTGCTTCGATTCAGACGTATTGACGTAGTCGGTTGCAGCGGATCTTCGGGGTTGTGCATTTTGCTTGTCAGAATCAGGCCTTGTGCTGCCGCGTCTTTGAGCAGCGATCTAACCTTCACTGAATCGCTGGCCCAACTGAAGCCCGATTGGGGAAGAATCTGGTCCCTGAACACAGCCAAGTCCACAAACGGAAGCCGCGCCTCGGCCTTCTCAAGCTCATCGACGAACTGGACTATCGGCCCTTCTAGACTTTCACGCATACTCATGATCTTGATCTCTGATTCTCATGGCGTCGCCTGAATCTTCTCAATCACATTCTCTCTGATACACTGGCACAAAGCAAATCCGAATGAACTAGGAGAACATCATGGAAGTCGAAAAGATCGCCCAGACGCTCGTCGCCAGATCTCAGACCGTCTCGGTAGCCGAGGCGGACACGTGCGGCCTGGTGGGATACCTCTTCAGTACCGTCCCGGGTAGTTCGCGCTGGTTTCCGGGCGGCGTCATCGCCTACACCGGCGGACTCAAGCAGAAGATTCTCGGCGTGTCCGACGAACTCTACGAGTCCAAGGGAACCGTCAGCCCGGAGATGGCCATGGCCATGGCGTCCGGAGCGCGAGACCTGACCGGAACGGACTACGCCGTATCCGTAACCGGCGTCGCCGGTCCGACCGGCGGACGGTCCGGCCTGCCCATCGGAACCTTCTACGTCGGCGTCGCCGGACCCGACGGCCTTGAAGTCGCCGAGCGCATCGAGACCGGCATCACCATCCGCGACGCCAACAAGCGCCGCGCCGCCCAAGCCGCCATAGACCTGCTGGGCAAGCAGTTGGGAATCCGGCCCTAACGCTGCCTCGGCGGCTGGGGCGGGACCGGATTCCTGAGTTCCGCGCCGAGCGAGATCGGGACCAGCGAGTCCAGTTCGTCCAGCGTCCATCGCCCGTTCTTGTGGATGCTTCGGATTATGTGGCGCGGCGAGTACAGCGTGGCCTGCCACCCGCTGACGCCGATCACCTGGCCCGTGACGTTTCCGCCGGCCTCAGAGCACAAGTACACCGCCTTGGGCGCGTTGTTCGCCGGGTCGCTCGCCTCCGGCGGCGCCTGAATCGGAATATCGTCCGAATCGTCCAGCCCCTGCCTGCGCTGCTCCTGTCTTAGCTGATTCGTGCTCTGTGGGACGGACGCCGTCATGCGCGTCGCGCCGCCGGGATAGACCGCGTTCGCCGTGATGCCGTAAGGTGCCAACTCCCGGGACAGCGACCGCGCGAACCCGACCATCCCCTCCTTGGCCGCGGCGTAGTTCGCCTGCCCCGACGCTCCGAGTCCGGAGCCGGACGAGAACAGCACGATCCGACCGTAGTTCTGATCGATCATGTGCGGCACGCAGTTTCGGACCATGTTGAACGCGCCGTACAGGTGGACCTGGAGCACGCCGTCCCATTCGGTCTCGGTCATGTTGAACACCATGCGGTCGCGCAGGATGCCCGCGACGTGGCACAGCCCGTCAACCCGTCCGAAGTTGTCGATGGCGGCCTGTACGACCCGTCCCGCCGATTCGTATTCGGCCACCGAGTCGAAGCTGGCGACGGCGGTCCCGCCCGCGTCGCGGATCGCCTCGACCGTGACCTGCGCCGGCGCGTCCGAGTCGCCCACGCCGTCCAGAGACGCCCCCAGGTCGTTGACCACCACCGATGCCCCCTCAGCCCCCATCCACTTTGCCACCTCTGCCCCGATCCCTCGGCCCGCTCCCGTGACTATCACCACTCTTCCATCAAGTCTGCTGCCCATGTTTCTCACCTCGCGTGAGTGTTCATTTTCTGGTGCGATATCCAATACTCGAGGTCCAACGACGGAGCCCTAGTACCGCTTCAAGTTAGTTTTGATGATATCCACTCGTAGTGTTCCGACTAAGTCCCCTCTCCCTTGAGGGAGAGGGTGAGGGTGAGGGTGAACAATCAGGCCACCCAGCAAAATCAGGTCGAACCACTGCTAAAACCCCTCTCCGATCATCTTCGGGAACAACACGTCCATCTCGTCCATGTCGAAGTTGCCCCACTTCTGGACCGCCCGCTCGATTTGCGGGTTGGAGTATAGATAGATGCTTCCGCCCCTGACTCCGAAGACGTTGCAGTTGACGTTCGGCGAAGCCCCGGTGCATAGGTACACCGCCAGGGGAGCGACGTTTTCCGGGTCGTCCTGCCAGCCGGGTCCTTCCCACTCGCCGAGTCCGCCCGGGCTGAAGATTCCGGCTCGCTCGTCGCGGGACGGCCCGCCCGCAGTGGTCAGCCTGGGCGAGTACTCCTCCACCGATCCGGGAAAGAGCCTGGTCTCGACCATTGGGGAGATCGCGTTGCACCTGACGCCGTAGCGTCCCATGTCGCGCCCGACGGTCCGCGTCAGTCCGACTATCGCCTCAGACGCCGCCGCGTAGTTGGAGCGTCCGACGTCGCCGAGCCCGGCGTCCGACGTCATGTGGACGACTCGCCCTCCGCGCTGCTGCCTGAACACGATGCACGCGAACTTCGTCGGCGTGAACGTCGCCTTGACGTTGTTCAGAATCACGCGGTCCCAGTCTTCGGGAGTCATCTGCCAGATCATCCTGTCGCGCAGGATGCCGGAGCAGGTGACGAGCGCGTCGAGTTGTCCGTATGTATCCACCGCCTGCTTGATGACCGCCTCGCCGCCGTCCATCAGCGCCATGTTGTCGTAATTGGCGACGGCCTCCCCGCCTCTGGCGGCGATCTCGGCGACGACGCTGTCCGCCGGGCCGCGCGAACTGCCCGTGCCGTCCACCTCGCATCCCAGATCGTTGACGACGACCTTGGCCCCTTCTTCGGCCATAAGCAGGGCGACGCCCCTTCCAACGCCTCTGCCGGCTCCGGTCACCACCGCGACCTTGCCCTCAAGACGGCTGCCCATATTTCACCTCCGGTTATGTGTATGCTGGCTGACGGGCAACAATATACTTGATGCGGAAGCCAAATGGAAGCGGCGAGCGCGCCCGAAACCCACCACCTAATACTCGGCTACCCATAGGAGCGCGGGCGTCTCGCCCGCACCCACCGACACTGTAATACTATCGTCAGACGGTGGACCTGGAGTCCCTTGGTACCCTGCCGCAACTGGCCCCGCATATCAGCGCTGCCTTGCGGAACTGGCTGTCCTCCGGACATGCTCGCGGAGCGCTCCATTGATGTCCGTCTGGTATCCCCGGCCGTTGGGAGCTTGGGCCTTGAACCAAGCAATGATATCCGCGTCGATCCTCAGCGTAATCTGCTGCTTCACAGGGCGATAGAAGACCCCGCGCCTGGCGTCGGACCAGTCAAGTATCTCCGGGGCGTCAGTCGTGTCGATCTGCTCCTCCGGCAGAGCCTCTAACGCCCGCATTTGCTCCTGAACGTCCGACGGCAGCTCAGCAATGTCTTTCTTCATAAGCCTCCCTCTCTCGCCTGGTCGCCTTGCGTGCGGAGATGATGCGCCCGATCTCTTCTCCGGTTCCCGTGTCGAGGGTCGGCCAAGTATGGACCACCATCACGACTTGTGTGCCTACCATGCCCATGGTCCGCCATCGCTGCTCATACGGATATGGGTCTTCCTGCGTCGCAGACAAGGGGTCGTCGAATACGAAGGCCGCAGCTTGGAAGCTGATGGCGTGCGCCCGAAGGTTCGCCTCGTTCTTTGCCTGGTCCCAAGTCCAACGCAAACGCAGTCGCCTTTCGCTGCACTACGTGATTGTAGTTACAGAATAAGCCCGGCGTCAATACCTGCTCGGTCGCTTGTGGCGCCTGCTAATCCGGGGCTAATGGCAAAGTTCTAGGAGATGCCCAAGCTAGGGTCTTAGTGTACTAAAATCCCCCAATCCACAAACCCCTTACACCTTATCCCCTAAACCTAAATCCACCCCTTGACACCAGCCCAAAGACCATGTATTCTAAACAGAACTGTCGTACACCCACTATCCACTATCCACTAACCACTATCCACCAATGACCACAACAACACAACAGACACCATCTAACCCGGCCCTCGACTTCGCCAACGCCATCCGCGAGGAAACCGACAACGGTCTCGAACTCATCGAGATCCTACACGACATCGCCCAAGGCAACGACCAGAAGGCCACCCCCAACGACCGCATCACTGCCGCCAACATCCTCGCCGACAGAGGATTCGGCAAATGCCCCAGGCAAATCGACCCCAATCCGGCCCCAACCCCCAAATCCGACGCCAACGACGCCAACGACGTAGGGGCGATTCGCGAATCGCCCTCGGTGCCCGACGCCAACCCCCGCCCCGTAACCCAAATCAAAGACTCCCTAGACCAAACCCTAGGCCCGGCCCCAACTACCCACTCGCCACAATCTACTAACCACTATTCACAATCCACTATCCACTTCACCATCCAACAACACATCATCGAAATCACCAACAACGGACAGACCATCCGAGACACACTCAAAGAAATCGCCCGGGCCAAAGACGACCCGAAAGTCACGCCCTACCACCGCGCAAGAGCCGCGCGTATCCTCCTCGACCGTCTCCTCGGAACCGACAGTGCCCTCGAAACGAGGACCAAACCCTACGTCCGTCCCGTCAGACAAATCGACCCCGACGACCTGGCCGAAATCGACGCCAAACTCCAGCGAATGGAGGACGAGGGCATACTCACACCCTACCCGGACGGTCACAGAGACAACATAACCGTGCCTGAGATACCCGAAGGCTTCGATCCCACCCCATATCTGAAAGAAGCATCCGAAAAGTTCAAGGCCGACATCAAGATGCAGCTCGAACGACAGAAGGCATGGCCCGCCGTCGAAGAACGAAGGCGGAAGAAACTCGCCAAAATCTACCCCTCTCACTCCGAAGACGACAAACCGCCGGACCCATGAACATGACGACCGCCGAAAACCTTATACCAAACATCATCGACCGGCTGAGCCGGTTCCCACGCGCCCAGCGCGCGGCAGTCCTCGACGCCTACCAAACTGACACAGCCTCTTCGTAACCCGGCGTGTTGACAGAGGGGCGGAGTGGGACTTAACGTAGAGTCAGGAAACGTTACGGACAGGCGGCTCGCGCAGCCGGGCCGAGGGAGGCGAGCGTTGGATCAGCCAAGCGAAAAGTCTATGCAGAAGATGCGGCGGTTCGTGGAGAAGTTCACGGAGAAGTCGGGGACATACACTCACCCGGGCGAGGGAGTGACCGACGCGGTCGTCTTGGGACTTGCTCAGAACGTCGATGAGATCGGGCGGCCCCTGTGTCCATGCCGGTTCTACCCGGACAAGAAAGAGGAGATAAAGCACCGCACTTGGATCTGCGCCTGCGACGACATGCAGATATACAAGTACTGTCACTGTCTGCTGTTCGTGAACGAGGAGGGCCTGCCGATCACCGAGTACCTCCCGGAGGACCACGAGGGGCTGGAGATGTACGGGATGGTGAAGGATCCTCACCCGGACAAGGGCCGTCCGCTGCGCCACAAGGCGGAGGAGCGAGAGATCGAGCGTCGGGAGCGACCGTCCTAAGGAGAAAGCATGAGCGCTAACCCAAATGCCGTCACCGTCTATTCCACGCTGGGGTGTGGATACACCGACATGCTGAAAGAGCGGCTTGACCGTGACGGCGTCGAGTACGAAGAGGTCAACCTATCGCTGCATCCCGACCGCTGGGACGAGGTTCTTCCCCATACGGGCGGCGAGCGCATCAGCCCAGTGATGATCGACGGCGACGAGGTGACGATCGGGTTCAATGGCATCGGCTGCTATGGCTGACGGCGAGGTCCTGATATACACCCATCCCGAATGCACGATCTGCGTCTCGGTCAAGATGGAGCTTGACGAGAAGGGCAAGGTGTACGAGGAGGTGGACTTGGGCGAGCATCCCGAACGCTGGCCGGAGGTGGAGGAGTTGACCGGCGGGGACAAGATAACCCCCGTCGTGGTAGATGGGGACGAGGTGATCATCGGCTATCACGGCGTGGGATGTACGTTCTATTAGAAGCATGGTTGTGACAACAGACACAGAGGACGTGTTCCGGAGCCTCGGGCGGCTGGAAGGTCAAGTAGCCAGCATCGAAAAGCGTCTGGGCGCAATCGAACAGCGACTAGACCGGTTGATATTCGCTATGTTCGGTTTTGGAGCGGTGCTTGCCGCCGGCATAGTGGGGATTCTGGTGAAGCTGTTCGTAGGTGGAAGCTAGATCTGATCGGGATGCGCCGCCGGGCCGGGTATGGACAGCCGACCCAGCAGCGCCTCTCCGTGATTTGCCTAGCGGTTGTACCCCGACCCCCGCGATGTCACGTGACCATCGACCGAGTCCGTGATGTGCTCCAGCAGGAAGGCGAAGTCCTGGTAGGACTGGAGGCTGCCAAGCTGGTCCGCGAGCGGCTGCATCTCGTCGATCAGCGTCTCCAGGTCGTCGCGGACGTAGCCGGACTCGGAGTCGTCGAGGTGGGGCAGACTGCCGTAGCGGTCGGATGACAGCGCGACGATCGCTCCGAACCCGAGTAGGGCGGAATCCATCGAGTCCGGCGTCCCGCCATCGACTATCGCGGCGTGCTGACGGTTCGAGTCGCCGGTCTGGGGAGTGACCCACCTCAACTCCACCTCGCCGAGATTGGCGGCGGCGGAGCCGTCGTCGGTAAGCTCAAGCTCGTAGAAGACGGTGGTCTGCGCGCCCATCGGTATCTCCGCGAACTCCTTGCGCGCCTCGGTAAACGACTCGTCCGACGTGACGCGGTTCTCGTATCCGATCATCCGCCATGCCTCCACGACGTCCGGGTTCCAGCGCACCTGCGCGCGAGTCTGGTCGGCGAACGGAATGGACAAAGCCAGCCAGTTCTCGCGGCTGAACGTGGCCCTGGCCTCGCCGGCGTCGCTCAGATAGCGATACCAGCCGTTGCCGTGCTGGGCAAGCTGCTCAAGCAGGTAGTCGTTGTAGTTGTCTATTCCGACGCCTATGGTGATGAGGCGCAGGGGATTTGCGCCGTCGTTGTCGGATGCCGACTTCAGTATGGCGAACGGGTCGGTGGCGTCCACGTTGGCGACGCCATCGGACATCAGAACGATGTAGTTGAGCGCGTCCGGCCTTTCGCGCCGGACCGCGTCGGCAAGCCGGACGCCGAGATTGAGTCCGGCCTGTACGTTGGTGCTTCCGTGCGGTTCGAGCTTGTTTATCGACCGCTTGACGGCTTCGGCGTCGGGGCCGTCGTGCTCGACGGTCAGATCGTGAATGACGTCGGTTGTGAAGTGGACGACGGCGATGCGGTCCTCGTCTCTGAGGCTGCGCCTGACGCTCTCGGCGGCTTGGCGCGCGATGTCCACTCGATTCCCGTCGGCCATAGACCCCGATGCGTCGAGGACAAGCGTGACGTTCAGCGGCTTGTCGTCCCAGAACTCGGGGGCCTGGAAACCGATCCGCGCCAGATGCTTGCCGCCGTCTAGCGGATGCCTGATGACGTTGGTGGATATGGCGAAACTGTCGCGGTATTGCGGCTGCTCGTAGCGGTAGTTGAAGGCGTTTATCCACTCCTCCGCTCTTACGGAGTCGGGATCGACCTCGAACTGCGCTCGCGCCCAGTTCAGCGCAAGCTGGTACGACGTTCGATCCGTGTCGAGGCTGAAAGTGGAGGTGTCGTCTTCGGCGGTGAAGGCGAACCGCGAACGCTCGTAGTCCTTGAACGTAGTCATAGACGGGGCGGGCTTGCTTGGCGCGGGCGCTGAAGGCACGGCGGCGGGAGCTGCCTGAGCCGACGCGGTCGCCGGAGCCGCGGTGGGAGCCGGGGCCGGTGTGGGGACGTGAGCGGACGGAGCGGCTTGGGCCGAAGCCTGCGGGACCTGCGCCTCCTTGACTACCTCTTTCTCGACAACGACCGTCTCGCCGGGGACCTCGACGGTCTTGATGACCTCTTTCTCGACTACGACGGTCTCGCCCGGCACCTCCACCTCCTTGATGACTTCAACGACGACGGTCTCGCCTGGGACTTCGACGGTCTCAGTTACCACCTTCTCAACGACGATTGGCTGGCCGGGGACCAGCACCTCCTTGATGACCTCTTTCTCGACGACCACCTCCACGGGCACTTCCACCTCCTTGATGACCTCTTTTTCGACGATGACGGTCTCGACTGGGGCCTCCGTAGCGTCCGGCTCCGCCTTCGAGCAGGCGAGCGCCAGCGCCAGGACTATGAACATTCCGGTGATTATCAGCATTGAGCTTCGCATGGGTTTCTCCTCCCGTGAGCGTGTACGCTTCCGTCAATCGGCCTATTTTGGCCGTTCACAGATATAGACGCTGGGGGAGCGGGATTTGTTCCATCGTCAGCGGAATCTGATAGTCCGGCTCCTCAGGTGAAGGTCGATGTCGAAGTTTCTGAGGAAAGACATTCCCAAGAGGCCGCTGAAGTTGGCCTGTCTCGGCAGATCGAGACAGATTGCCGTTACATCTTTGGCTTCTACGCCGAAGGCCTCTACGGCAGTCAAGCTGAACAGCGGAGCATGAACGATGCCGGAAGCGGTGGTTGTCGAAACGGTTCTGCGGGGGCGCTCCACGTCGTAGCCTAAATCACGCGCAGCGTTGGTGGGAATGGTGACGTATGTGGCGCCGGTGTGCAGCAGCATCGGCAGCATCGTCGATCCTTCTGGCCCGTCCATACGTGTCCACAGTATGAGCGTATCGCCTGCGCTCCTGAGTACCATTACAGGGCGAGCACGTAGCCCGGTTCGACCAGTGGGCCTGAATACGCAACCGCAGCCAGGTACTTATGACCCCGTATCGCCTCCCAGACCTCATCCTCGTCGGTGGAGTGGGCCACCAGCCTGCCTAAGTCTTTCTCGCCGCTGAGGTCACTGGAGTCGTACTCCACGACCTCCACGGCGACCCACTCGCCAGGGTACTCGTCGATGATGTCGTTTACTCGCTTTAGTTCCATCTTCCCACTCCTTCACTCCAGTTTAGCACAGCGCCCTAAATCCTCGACCTGAGACCCCTCTAGCGGCCAACCACCACCTCGTCCCCCGCCCGAACCGTCCCCGGTACTTCGACTATACCGTATGTCCCGAAGTACGCCGCTCGCGGACTTGGCCGGTAGCTGAGAATCAGCCTGAGCGTATCGAAGTCGCGCTCACCGGTCTTCGGGTCGAGCGTGGTAATGGCGCACCTGGGATCGGGGGATACGAGGCGTATCTGAAGGCGCTCTCCGATGCTGAGTCCGCGTCCGAGCCAGGTGTCTTCCTCGTGAGGGTCGCAGCCGTCGATTAAGAACGTCGGCCTGAACCGCTCGACTTGGAACGACTGCGCTCCGCCCGCCAAGCGGGTGAGATAATCTATGGACGCCTGCGAGAGCACCGAAACGGGGTATTCGTCGAAGCAGGCGCCCACGTCCTCGGTCTTCATGAGAGACAAGTCGGCGGCGCAGAAGGACGACAGCGTATCGGCCCAGTCTCCGTCGATGGTGTTTCCGGTCACGACCCTCCCCCATAGCATGGTAGCGGCCTCCCGTGCGGGATTCGGTCGGCCGGTCACCACGCTGCCGTCGGGGAACGTGAGCGTCAACTCGTCCGACTCGACGGAGTAGTCGGACCTGACCTGCGTCAGCTTTCCGATCTGCCGCTGCGACACGACTTTTCCCTCGGAGTCTAGGACCAGAAACCGCCTGTCGTTCTCGATGCCGCGGCTGCCGACGTGGATGTTGTCGGTCTCGGACAGCGAGAGAGATTTCACCGGCGCGACGTGTATGGACTTAATGCTCGGCATCTGGAAGCGCTCTCCATGTACTGGGCTTGGCCGGTCAAATGGTAGCACGGGACCGGGCGGAGTTTGCGGATATGATACATTACGCTCAGACATCTGAAGGCTCAGGACGGAGGCGAGCATGACGACCACCTACGAACCCAACATGGTTTTGTCCACCGAGCAGTACGATGTTGACTACGAGGTTCTGCCCCACGTCCTGACCGCAGAGGAGGCCATGAGAGACGACGCGCCAATCCTGCACGAGCGGCTACTGACCCTGAACAGCGTCGCGCGCAGAGCGGGTGCCTGGGGCGACGGCGACGAGGGGTCGAACGTGTCCAACCGCTTCGAGTTCAGGCTGGGAGATGTCGAGGCCGGATTTGAAGAGGCCGCCGAGGATGCCAAGCGCCAGCTAATCGAGCGCGCCACCATCGCCAACGCGATCCACGACGCCACGGGCGTCAGAATGACCAAGCTGCCAATGTCGCCGGGGGCCGTGGTGGAGGCGCTGGGGAACTATCGATGAATACCATCGCCATTTACTTCAGTAGCCCAACCCATAGAGACAGGAGGTTGAAACGGTGATCCAATCATTCAGACACCGGGGACTCCGACTCCTTTACAATGGAGACTAACCAAATGCCCATGCACAATCCCCCACATCCAGGCGGAGTCATCAAAAGGCAGTGCCTAGATCCCCTCGGGCTCAGCGTGAGCAGAGCGTCCGAAGGCTTGGGTGTATCAGAACAGGCGCTGTCGGACATCGTGAATGAGAGATCCGGAGTATCGGCAGAAATGGCAGTTCGGCTCTCAAGAGCATTCGGATCCAGTCCGGAGGCCTGGCTTGGAATGCAGATGGCCTACGACCTCTGGCATACCCTAGAAGGAGGCGAAGGGATCGAGGTCGGAAACTTCGCCGCTTCTGCCGGGTAGTAAGGACGAGTCAATGCCATATCAGAGATGGACACGCGAACGCCACCGCCGTAATGCCCAGTTCGTCGAGCTCGTCCTTGAGAATCTCTCCCGGATGAACAACTCGCTTCAACATGTCTCACGTCCTTGTAGCTTTCAGTTGAGACTAAATCATATACGCAACGAGTCACATCCTATGATTCGCTGAGAACTACATCTATCCGTGCTGGATGGACTACTTCTCTGGGGAGTTCAAATCCATTTACACAGTGCCCGACATTGTTCTTGCGTGGCTCCTGCCACGAATATCTAGCCCCTTTAGAATCATCATCACCCCAAGAGAATATGAACTTCATTTCTTGGACTCGCTCTGGAACACAGTTGCGGACGATGACCTGCGCAAGTCTGCCGCTGACCATTACGCCCACATCGTCTGAGAGGTGATCGAAATGAGGAACCAATCTCGACCACACCCATTCGCCCGAGGCCATCCCCGTCGGTTTAGCGGCCCAGAGCTTAAACTCGTAATTATTGTTGCGTATGGGAATACCTTCATACAGTGTGTTGTCAAACACTTCATTGACGGGCATTATGTTTGCGAAATGGGTAATCCCGTACTTATCTAAAAGGCTGTCCACATTGCCGTTCATACTTGCGTCCAGGTAATCATAGCTGTTGACGAGCCCATCCAGGTTGACCACTGGCACACTCGAAAAGTATCCGATTCTGCCAGCGTCCCACGACCCAACAATAGCGTCTTCAGGGAGAGCGAGGTTCATGACCTGAATCGTGCCGAGGTATCTGGTCATATTCCACTGGCCTATGCCATCTCCGCTACTTATCTTATCTACTCTGTGGAAACCGTCGTTGGATTTGTCGTACGCATAAGGGATCAGAGCGAGGGCAGACATTACTACCACCGCGAGCATGAGTACCTTGGACTCTGCCTTCCACTTCGGTTCAATGAACTTCTTTATCAGAAACACGGCAACGTAGCATCTGATTGGTACTACCATGGCCATCATCAGGTAACCGGGGACGTAGTACCAGCTAGGTCGTCCCCAAATAGGATGTATCGTGACGGCAGACTGTGCAAACTTTGCCATGTGTCCCACCGCAAGACTTGCCGCGCCCACAAGGAAAATTAGAAATAACCAGTCAGATTTACTCCGGGAGCGATGGAACAACCACCAAGTAACGAAGGCATACACACACATTTCCAGCGCAACGGGCAGATAGTCATAGAAATAGTCACTGCGGAAGAAGTGCATGAGGTTCTTGATAAAGCTGAATCCTCCGTCTCCTTCAAGACAGGTTTGCCCATAGAGCGTTTCTAGGAGCGGCGGGAGGGCACTCACATCTCCTTCAAAACATGCGCGAGACCACCAAGACCGCTTGACCGCCGCGCTCACCGGAATAAATCCGCCGAAAGCGAGCTTGTTGTAAATAAAATAGATCAGCCCTCCAAGGCAGGCGCTGAGGGCCGGAACATAGGTATAGGATGGATATTCAGTGATGGTTTTCATAGACAACTTGAACGGCCTCGGCTGCCGTAGCCACTCAATCAATGTGACGCCAAAAGTTGCGGTCAGCGATATGGCCAAGTATTCGAGACGGAACCACGGCAACACGAATGCCACGGCCGCCAGCATGGGAAACCAGCGAGGCGCGTTCCGCGCATATAGGCTTAGAGCCAGGAAGAGCAGAGCAAGCGAGAACAGCGCGGCAGCAGCCTCCATTCCGTTGTATAACCCCTGGATCGCATATAGCCCAGGCAAGAGGGCGAACAGCGCTATCCATGGCAATCGCAACAGCCGCGCGCTCAGAACGATCAGCGCAGCGGCAATAGCGATCAGCGCAATCTGGAATGTCTTAATGGCAGGCAGCGCCGACTCCAGGTCGAACACCCAATAGAATGGAGTGAGCAACAGGGCCCAAGCCGGATGATAGCCGTTGGTTCGCGTTATACCCCCGTCGAACGTGGAGAACTGCCCCTCAGCCAGATTCTTCGCTATCTGGAAGTAGTAAAATGAGTCGTCGCTATCACTATTGACATAGTTAAGCAAATCAAAATGTGAGAGCATGTAGTAAGCATAGAATGCGCCATACGACAGCATAGCACCCAGGAACAGCGTAAATAAGAGGTCATGAATGCGGTGAGAGTATCTCGAATATACTCCGAGCATGGATGTCAGCCAGTTCCTCATAATGAAACCCTTTTGGATACCTCAGGGTAGAGCATATCATTTACGAGTTTCACCAGAGACGTCTTACGCCATACCGATCGAAGAGCGACTCGTTTGAAACTAGAACCAAGTTGCCCAACAGCGCTTGGGCTATGAGCATTCGGTCGAACGGATCACGATGCGGACCCGGCAGGGCGCCAGCGCGCGCGGCTTCATTCACGGTTATCGGCAACTCGGCGAAACCCTGACTTGCTATGGCGCTGGCAACGTCCAGAGCTACCGCCTCTGCACTCGGAAGTTTGCCGAGACGGTGCTTTGTGGTAATCTCCCAAGCCGACGCCGCGCTGACAAACTTCTCATTTGCGCCGTCTTCTATCGCACGACGTGCCGACTGTGGCAGCCGCTGGCTTCCGGCTAGCCACCAGAGAAACGCGTGGGTATCGAGCAGGAGCCGCAATTAACGGCCCTCCCACGCCGCCAGTTCCTCCTCCGGAAGTGGATCGAAGAAGCTGTCGTCCACCGAGATGAGTCCCGCCATAGAGCCGAACCGCGGCTTGCCTCGGGGCTGGCAGTCCACCAATCGGGCCACTGGCTTCCCGTTGCGGGCAATCACGATCTCTTCTCCAGCCTCGACCCGCGCAAGTAGGCGCGACAGGTGCGTCTTCGCTTCGTGGACGTTAACCACCGCCATGATCGCCTCCTCGGGAGATATGATTAGTTAAGCATATGACTAACACGAGCCGTTGTAAATTCACGATTTCACTAAATGCACCCCTACCACCGGAACGAGATGCGCTTGAAGGACTCCGAGTACAGCATTCCCCTGCCGAAGGAGTGGCGGCGACGCCACTCCTTCATGCGGGGGAGCATCTCTTCATAGGGGCGTCCGCCGGTCTGAGACTTGTGCTCAGCCAGCGCCTTGACGGCGGTTTCCATGTGGTCGGTCACGTCGATGAACACATCCGGCTCCGGGTGGCCCATGATCCACACCTCGGCGACCTTGTGCGGCTCGAACCCCTCGTCCAGCAGTTCAGGAAACGTCATGTGGTCACGCGCAGTCGGGAATACGGCGGACAGCGCAGCCTCGCCGGCGGCCAGATGGTCGGGATGGCCGACGCCCCATCCTCCGTCCAGCGTTCGCAGCGGGTACTGGCAGATGACCACGTCCGGCTTGTGCCGCCTGATCTCCCTCGCGATGTCCTTGCGAAGCGACAGCGTGGGTTCCAGGTAGCTGTCCGGGTAGCCCAGAAATGCCACGTCCTTCAGGCCAAGCACCTTCCCGGCGGCGATCTGCTCCTCGCGCCGCGCTTCGGACAGCTCTTTCTCGCTTATCTCCCTATCCGAGCTGCCTTTGCTCCCGTCAGTGCAGAGGACGTACGTCATGTCCCATCCGTCGGCGCAGAGCTTGGCGACGGCGCCCGCGCAGCCATACTCGGCATCGTCGGCATGAGCGATGACGACCATGCCGCTGGAAAACTCCTGCTCCTCAGTCATTGACCCTCCCTGAATTATCGTTTTGTACATGGATCATTCCGCGTATCTCATAGTTGCGCCCCCTCATCTTACACCCAGCAGCGCGTCGCTCGCGTGCTGTATCGCTCCCATCAGGTGGGTAGGATAGACGCCCAGATAGACCATCGCAAGGAGCAGCGCCCCCAGCAGTCCGACGGTCAGGCGCGGCAGCCTTATCGGGCCGGCGTCTGGGGGCGGCGGCTCGATGTACATCTGCCTCAGTACGCGCAGGTAGTAGCAGAGCGAGATGAGGCTGGTGAAGATGGCGATCCCGGCGAGCCAGAGCATCCCCTGGGTCGCAGCCGCGTTGAACAGGTAGAACTTGCTCACGAAGCCCGCGAAAATCGGCAGTCCGGCCAGAGACAGCAAGGACGCGGCGAGTACCATGCAGAGGTACGGAGACCTGCGGGCCGCGCCGGCGAGGTCGGCGATATCGTCCTTGCCCGTCGCGTTGTAGAACGCGGCGATTGCGAGAAACGCGGCCAGGTTCGAGACTCCGTACGCGACGACGTGAAGCATCACGCCGTTGGATGCGAGGTGCGAGAGTTGAGTCTGGACCTTATCGTCAGGCCCAATCGCGGCCAGAGCCGCGACGCCCATCATCAGGTATCCGACGTGGCCTATGCTGGAGTAAGCCAGAAGCCGCTTGACGTTGCTCTGGGCGAGCGCGACGAGGTTGCCGAGCGTCATGGTCAGCGCGGCAATCACGACTATAACCAACTGCCAGTCGGCGGCTATCGGCATGAGCGCTTGGGCGAAGATCTTCAGGACTAGGGCGAATGCGGCAGCCTTGGACGCGACGGCCAGATACGCGGTGACCGGTATGGGCGCGCCCTCATAGACGTCCGGCGCCCACATGTGGAACGGAACGGCGGCTATCTTGAATCCCAGCCCGGCGATGATTAGCGCCAAGCCGATCACGACGCCGGGAGCTATCTCGCCGGTGAAGGACAGAGCCTCGGCGATGCCGTCGAACCGGGTCGTGCCGAGCAGTCCAAAGACCTGGCTCATTCCGAATAGCAGCAGCGCGGAGGAGAGCGCGCCAAGCAGGATGTACTTTGTCCCGCCCTCGTTGGACTTCGGGTTATACCTGTCGAGCGAGACCAAGACGTAAAGGCCGAAGCTGAGCAGTTCCAGAGAGATGTAGGCTGTCAGCAGTTCCCCGGACGATGCCAGGAGCATCATCCCAACGATGGTGAAGGCGATAATCGCGTAATACTCGCCGGGATGGTCGAGGTTGCGGCGGACGTACTCGACCGACGAGAGCATGACCACCGCCCCCATGACGAGGAAGGTCGCCCTGAAGAACAGCGAGTATCCGTCTATCGTAACAAGGCCGTCGTAGAGTGCGCCCTCGGTGTCCCACTGCGTCAGCAGAGTGACGACCAGCGTGACCAAGAGGCCGACGGCGCCGACGATGCCGAGCCAATGCTTGCGCTCGGTTCGCAGGAAGAAGTCCATCGTCAGGATCACGAACGCGAGTCCGGTCACCATGAACTCAGGAAGCAGCAGAAGGAAATCGTTGTTCATCCGGCCTCCGTAAATCGGGCCAGCGCCTCGAACACGCCGCTCTCGATGACTCGGATGAACGGGAATGGGAAGAGACCTACCAGCAGGATGAACCCAGCCAGCACAAGCGCGGAAACCCGCTCAAGGCGGCTGGAGTCGGTCCGGTCGGCCCATTGCTCTCCCAGCGGCCCCATGAACACCCTAGCCAGCAGTCGGAGAATATAGACCGCGGTAATCGCCGCGCCCACTATCCCCAGCACGCCCAAAATCGGGTAGGTCTGGAACAGGCCGAGAAAGACAAGTAGTTCGGCCACGAACCCGCTCAGGCCCGGAAGTCCGAGCGAGGCCAGTCCCGCAATCGCGAACATCGTGGCGGTGAATCCCATGCGCTTGCCGAGTCCGTTCAGGACGCCGATGTCCCGCGTGTGGGTGCGGTCATAGACCACTCCGACGACGGCGAAGAAGAGGGCGGTCATCACGCCGTGGCTGAACATCTGGAGTACCGCGCCGCTCAGACCCAAAGGGTGCAGGGTCGCAATCCCCATCAGCACGTACCCCATGTGGCTGACGCTGGAGTATCCGACGACGTATTTCAGGTCGGTCTGGCCGAGCGCTGACCACGCGCCGTAGAGCACATTTACGGTCCCCAGCAGCGCCAGGATCACCATCCAGTCCTGCGCGCCGTCGGGCATGAGCATCATGCCGACCCTGATGATGCCGAACGCTCCCAGCTTCATCAGCACGCCTGCGTGTACCATGCTGACCGCCGTCGGCGCGGCGACGTGACCGTCGGGGGACCAGGTGTGGAATGGCCAGAGTCCGGCCAGTACGCCGAAACCGACCATCAGGAAGGCGAAGAACACGCGCTGGAAGTTCTCCGAGAATCCGACCTGTTGGAGTTCCATCAGGTTGAAGGTGCCGAGTCCCGCCTCCGTGAACACCGCGAGAATGGCGATCCAGATGAGGACGCTGCCGCCGACGAGGTAGAGCATCAGCTTCATCGCGCCGTACTCTTTCGTGCGGCTGAAGGTCGGGAACTTGGAACTGCTGCCCCACACGCCGATCAGCAGGTACATGGGCATGACGGCCAGTTCGTAGAACAGGAAGAACAAGAACAGGTCCAGCGTGACGAACACGCCGAATACGCCGGCCAAGAGCAGCAGGTAGAGTACGAAGAACTCTTTGGCGCGGTCGGCGATGTTCCAAGATACGAGGACTCCGGTGAACATCACGATGCCGGTCAGCAAGACCATCGGCGCCGCGACCCCGTCGATGCCTAGATGCAGCGTGACGGCGCGGTCGCCTATGGGCCACGGTCCGGGCATTGTCAGCCAGCGCCAGGCGCGCTCGAACTGTATCCCGCCCGTCTGGTGGTCGTAGGTCCAAAAGACGTAGAAGGACAGGAACGTTGTGAGGAGGGCGACGGCTAGAGAGAAACCTCGTACTACCGAGACGTTGGATCCAGGTATCAGGATAAGCAGGCCCGCGCCCAGCATTGGGAGGGCGATGAGCGAGAGCAAAATGTATGAGTCGAGTCCGCTCATCAGCCCAACGCAACCCACCAGATCAGGGCCAGCGCCACCACTCCGAGCGCCATCGCTAGGCCATAGTTATAGACCCGCCCGGACTGGATGTACCTCAGCCGGATGCCCGAGCTTCTGACCGTCTCCGCCGATCCATCGACCCCGGTGTCGTTCACGACGACGCGGTCGAACACCGCGACGAGCCGTCCGAGCGCCAGCGCCAGATGGTCGATTGCCCACTGATACGCCTCGTCCACGTAATACTTTTCGACCAAGACGCGGTGCATCCTGGGAAGTCGCTCGATGACTCTTGACGGCGAGAGCGTCCCCCGGACGTAGGCGGCCCAGCCCGTCCAGATTCCGGCTGCGGCGAGCAACAGGGATACGATGCTCAGCCACGGCACAAGGCGGAACTCGCCGTGTCCCTCTATGAACGCCGCGAATCCGCCATAGTCTTCTCCAAAACCGAAGACAAGCAGCCCGACCGTCACGGCTAGCGCCGCAAGCAGCGCCAACGGGAGAGTCATCGACGCCGGGGACTCGCGCACGCCCGACTGATCGGATCGCGGCGCTCCGAAGAAGGCGGCGAACGTGACCCGCGCGGTGTAGAGCGCGCTCAGTGCGACGCCGGCCAGGGCCAGCACGGTGAACACAGGGTGGCGGTGTTCAAGGACGTGCAGCAATACCTCATCCTTGGTGAAGAACCCGGCGAGAGGCACAACCCCGGCGAGAGACGCCGCGCCGATTACGAAGGTCCACGCCGTCAGCGGCATCCGGCGTCTGAGGCCGCCCATTCTGCGGATGTCCGTCTCGTCGTTCATCGCGTGCATGACGCTGCCCGCTCCGAGGAACAGCAGCGCCTTTGAAACGCCGTGCGCCACGAGGTGGAACAGCGCGGCTCCCACGCCGCCCGCGCCCAGCGACAGCATCATCAACCCCAAGTGGCTAATGGTCGAGTACGCGAGAACGCGCTTGATGTCGGTCACCACCAGCGCGATCGTCCCCGCGAACAGGAAGGTGAACAGCCCTACCGAGGCGATCGTCACCAGCGCCATCGGCGCAAGCTCGAACATCGGCATCAGCCGCGCGACGAGGTACACGCCCGCGGCGACCATCGTCGCGGCGTGTATCAGCGCGCTGACCGGAGTCGGCCCTTCCATAGCGTCCGGCAGCCAGACGTGGAACGGAACCTGAGCCGACTTGCCCATGGCCCCTAGGAAGATCAGGATCATGGCCGTGTTCAGCGTGCCGTCCGAGATTCCTCCATTCTGGGCGACGTGGATGATGGTAGAGATGTCGAACGTCCCGGTCGCGTTGAAGAGGAGGATTATCCCGATTAGCAGGCCGACGTCGCCTATGCGAGTCGTGACGAACGCCTTCTTGGCCGCCTCGGCGGCGGAGCGGCGCTCGTACCAGAAGCCGATCAGCAGATACGAGCCGAGTCCGACGAGTTCCCACGCGATGTACAGGAAGACGAGATTGTCGGCGAGTACGAGCGCCAGCATAGCCGCGGCAAAGAGCGAGTGGAAGGCGAAGTAGCGTCCAAGTCCGGGGTCGTCGTGCCCGTCATGCCTCATGTATCCGAGCGAGTACACCTGCGCCAGCAGCGCGACGAAGGTCACGAGTCCGAGCATCGTGACGGAGATCTCGTCGATGTGTACGCCCCAAGTGAGTTGGGTTTCTCCAATGCTCAGCCACCTGACGCTGGCGCCGTCGGGGCCGCCGTTCAGGAAATCCAGCATGATGAACCAGAACAGCGCAAACCCTCCCAAAATGGCGGCGATGGAGAGGTACGCGCCCTGTTTGGGCAGGCGTCGCCTGAACGGCAGGACGAGGAAGAACGCCCCGGCGCTCAGAGCCGGGATGACCCAGGCCCACTCAGTTCCAATCGTGTCAGTAAGGGGCATCTAGTCGTTCCCCCTTATCGGGTCACTGCGAAGTTGTACTCATCCAGGACTTTGGCCACACTGTGAGAACAGGCAGTAAATGACTCGACCGCAGCTTCGTAGGAAACATCCTTCTCGTTGACGATTTGGCTGATTGAGCACATAGCTTTTCGTTGCATCAGCCGCAAGAAGTCTACGTAATCGTTGGATGCACTATGACCTCCGTATTTGTCAATGATGTCACCATCCCACATGACGAACAGTTCGGGATTGATCGCATGTAGAATCTTGGAGGCCACGGTAGGCCCTACTTCGGGACATTTGGAGATCCAACTGAAGGAATACTCTATCGCTCGCCCGGCACTAAACTTCTCTCCACCAATAACAACCGTCTCATTGAAGTCGACAGACAGCAGTGTCTTGTCGGAAAGGAGATTCGCACAGATGAGAGTTGGCCTGAGATACAACCCCAGGTCGTTCTGGTAACAATAGTCCATGCGACTACCGAATCCATTGAGGAATGTCATGAGTGCGTTGACCTCGTCAGCATCGAGAGAACTCTCGTCCCGCCATCTGGAGGGATCAGCTCGGCTCGCAAAGTAATCGTCGTATATCCCAACGTATGTCCCATATTTTCTGTGGTACTTCTCTGACCCCTTCTGGATGTCTTCGTATAACACCTGTGCCTCCTACCACTTCATCCTGTCGATCCCGTCCACGTTTACGGAGCTGCGGTTGCGGTACAGCCTGAGGATGATCGCCAATGCCAGAGCCAATTCAGCCGCCGCGATGGTGATGACGAATACGATGAGTACCTGTCCGAGAGAGCGCTGCGCCTCTCCGAAATCGACGAAGGCCGCGAACCCGATAAGGTTGATGTTGACCGCGTTCAGCATTAGCTCGATGGACATGAGTATCATGACCGCGCTTCGCCGGGCGAGTACGCCGTAGAGTCCGGTGGCAAAGAGCGCGGCGGCGAGTATCTGGACGTGTGCCAGTTCGATCAATCTCGTCCTCCACTCGCGCGGACCAGGACTATCGACCCGATCAGCGCTACTAGCAGTACCAGCGACGCGACCTCAAACGGAATCGCCCACGTCGTGAACAGGGTCTCGCCCATGGTGTCCAGACCGACACTCTGCCGTTCGACCGTTCGGACGTTTGTAGTGAGGATGCCGGCGGTCAGCAGCGCGAATACGCCGATGGCGGTGACGGCGGCAAGGGGCCACTGGCGGTGGTCTGTAAGACGCTCGAAGTCCTGGATCCTGGTCAACATCAGCGAGAACAGCGCCACTATGACGACCGCGCCGCCGTAGATGAGAACCTGCACGAGGGCCAAGAACTCAGCGTACATGAGCAGGAACACGCCCGCCACTCCGAGCAGCGACGCCAGCAGGGCGAAGGCCGCATAGACGATGTTCCTGGTCAGCACGACTCCCAGCGCGCCCGCCATGACCAGTGTGGCGGCCAGGTAGAACAGCGCAAGGGAGGGCGTTATCATCGCTCCTCCGACGTGACCTTGGACTTCGGAGGCCCCGCTATCTTTCGGCGGCGGCTGGTTGATTCGGCGTGCTTGGGATTGTCCGTCATCTCCGCGCTCATGCACTGAGTGGGGCAGGCGCGGATGCAGACCATACAGCCGGTGCAGTACGGCTCCGGCACGTCGTAGTCCCACAGAAGCGCGGGAAAGCCCATGTATCGGGGCGCGACCTGATGACGCCGCTCCGGGTCCGGGTACTGGTCGGTCACCGGCTTCCGCAGCGCGGTCTTTAGCGTTAGACGCAGTCCGTCTAGGAATCCGATCATTGCTTGATCAACTGCAACACGAGACTAACCACAGCAGTTATCAATCCACCGCCCCCAATGGCAATCAGCGTTATGAGCAACTTGTGCATATCGTCCATGCGCTTGCTTATCTGCTCAAGCGCACCCTCAATGCGACTGACACGACCATTCAGGTCGTCCAACTGGTTTTCCATCCTGCCGGTCCGGTCTTCAGTAGCCACCACATTACGCTCCTATGTCTCTAATCTGCCGCCGCAAGCTGCTCGCGGGACGCACCGTTACCGTATTCCTCTCCGCTCGCGAGCCGGGCCTTCTGACTATCACGTACACGGCGCCCCCCAATAATAGCAGAGAGACGACCGTCAGCACCCACAGCGGCCAGCCGTAGAACAGGACGGCCCCCGTAGCTATGATGTTGAGGAACGACAGCGGGACGAGCATCTTCCATCCGAACGACATAAGCTGGTCTATTCGGAGCCTGGGATATGTCCCGCGTATCCAAAATATCAGCCAGATGACGGCGGACGTCTTCGCGAGGAACCAGACGGCGGACAGAGTGGAGTGCGCCACGCCGTCGAACGGCATGGCGGGCCATCTCCATCCGCCGAGGAACAGCAGAACGGTCAGGACGGCGACGGTGAAGGTGTTGAGGTACTCGGCCAGAAAGAAGGCCGCCCAGTGCGCGCCGCTGTACTCGACGAACGGCCCGCCGACGACCTCAGACTCGGCGTGGTGAATGTCGAACGGCGTGCGTCCCAATTCCGCCAGTCCCGCCGTTAGGAACAGGAAGAGTCCGAGCGGCTGCGCCAGCGCGTAACCATAGCTGGCCTGCCCGTCCACCACATCGATGAGATTGAGCGACTGCGCCAGCATAGCCACGCCGAGTATCGCCATGATGAACGGGATCTCGTAGCTCACAAGCTGGCCGGCGGCCCGCAGTCCGCCGAGCACGGCATATTTGTTCGCTGATCCCCAGCCGGCCATGATGAGACCCATGACCGACAGCGCCGAGATGGCGGTGATGTAGAAGAGGCCCATGTCGAGGTTCCGCATTACCAAGTCGCGCGCCAGCGGAATCGTGACCCAGAGAAGCAGCGCGGGAACGAACACCGCGACTGGCGCAAGCCAGTACACGCGCCGGTCCGCCCAGGACGGGAGGATGTCCTCCTTGGTGAACAGCTTGAGGGCGTCCGCGACGGGCTGGAGAGTCCCGTGGAATCCAACCCTCATGGGTCCCATTCGCATCTGGATCCTAGCCAGCGCCTTGCGCTCGGCCCAGGTCAGCGCCAAGACCACCAAGCCGAGGAATCCCATCAGCGCAAGCGCGCCGAGGGCGTAGTATGCCGCTTGTTGGAGGGTCATCTGTCCACCTCGCCCAGCACAATGTCTATCGAGCCGAGGATGACGACCGCGTCGGCGACGTATGCGTCCCTTAACATAGCCTGGAGCGCCTGGAGGTTGCAGAACGACGGCGCGCGCACCTTTACCCTGTACGGCATATCGCTTCCGTCGCTGACCAGAAACACGCCGAAGTCGCCGCGCGGCGACTCTGTTCTCAGATAGACCTCTCCTTTCGGCGGCCTGGGAATACGGCGCACGTTGACCGCTATCTCGCCTTCGGGCAGGTCGCGCATCGCCTGCCGGATGATGCTCAGCGACTGTCGCATCTCTTCAACGCGGACGTAGTAGCGGTCCCAGCAGTCGCCCTGAGTCCCGACGGGTATTCCGAAGTCGAACCTGTCGTATGACGAACTCACTATACGGCTGCAACTTCATTCACTGTGATTCGCTCATGCAGTCGCCACTTCCCATCGTTCAGATAGAATCCCGACTCCTCCAACACTTCTGTGAGTGTCCCAAGCATCTCACATCCTTCCAGAAATGCCTCCACGGCTTCCTGAATGGATGCTTTCGCATCCTCTGGGCTGTCTCCAAAACTTGACACGTCCAGTTCACGACAGATACCGACGAAACAGTCGCCTTCGGGAAATATATCTGCTTTGTATTCAACCCTTGTCATGTTTGCCTCCTACCACTCTTCATACTCATGAAACGGGAAGCTCTTCCGGCCTGGATGGCCCTCGAATCCATCATACAATAGCAGCGGCGCCAAGTTCGGATGGCCCTCGAACCTCACACCGAAGAGGTCGTGACCCTCCCGCTCATGCCAGTCGGCGCCGGGCCAGATGCCTATCACCGTCGGGACGACGGGCATATCTTCCGGCGCCCGTGTCTTGACCACCATCTTGTGCCGCCGCGAGTAGGAGTATATGTGATAGTTGACCTCGAACTCGCCCGTGGCCCCAACATAGTCCACCACCGACAGGCACCGCAGATAGTCGAAATCGAGACGAGTATCTGACCTGCACACGCCGCACACCGACGCGACTCTCTCCGGCCTGACGGTCAGCGTCACCTCATCGACCGCCGCGCCGACCTCTGTGTCCGGCTCATCGCCAAACACCTCCTGGACCAATTCCGCCAGCGCCTCGCCCGCGGCGTCCAGCGCGACGGCGGCCTCCGGTATCGACGGCTCTCGCCTACTCCTCCGCGCCACCCTGAGCCGCGTCCTTTTGGATCTTCTCTTGTAACTGCATCATTCCGTGCATCAGCGCCTCCGGACGCGGAGGGCACCCCGGCACGTACACGTCCACCGGGATGAGGTGGTCAACCCCCATGACGACGGAGTATGAGCGATAGTACGGGCCGCCGTTCGTCGCGCGACTTCCCATCGCCACCACCCACTTCGGATCGGGCATCTGCTCGTACAGCAGCTTGATGGGGTCGGCCATCTTCTTCACGACCGTCCCCGCGACTATCATGACGTCCGCCTGTCTCGGAGAGGGCCATGTCACGATTCCGAACCGGTCGAAGTCGTGGTGCGACATGTGAGCGCTGATCATCTCGATCGCGCAGCAGGCCAGACCGAACGACAGCGTCCAGAGCGAGTTCTTCCGCGCCAACGCGAACAGTTCGTCCGACCTTGCAGTCACCGCGTTGGGCAGCACGCGGTTGAAGACGCTCTCCGCCGGGGTGTTCCCCATGCCGGGCCGGTAGCCCTCGCCGAGCCTCATCTCCATTGCAATACCCCCTTCCTCCACCCGTAGATCACGCCGAAGAACAGGATGGCTATGAAGATTAGCATCTCGTAGAATACCGCCGGGACCGACTTCAGAAACACGATCGCCCAAGGGAACAGGAACACCGCCTCCACGTCGAAAATCAGGAACAGAATGGCGAAGACGTAGTATCGGATCTGGACCTGCGACCACGCGAACGGAGCGGGCGGAATGCCGCACTCATACGGGGTATCCTTGATCTCGGACGGCCTCTTAGGGGCGAGCAGGTGGGACAGCCCGAACAGCAGGCCCATCGCCGCCACACCCACCGCCGCGACCAGCAACACAGCCATCCAGTTGATGTCATAGCCCTCAGGCATATCGACACTCCCTAGCGGGTTCAGAGGAGGCTCGTATGGCAGTGTAGAAACGGGCCTATGGGGTGTCAATTGTACCCCTCGATACGGTTCGTTCGTACCTTGAAGCGGGATGCCCGATTTGAAATACTGCCAACGTGTTCGCAATTCGCCGGAAAAGCGCGGAGGCATCATGGACAGATACTGGATAATCGGTGGGAGCGTCCTGCTCGGCTTGCTGCTGGTCGGCAGCATCGTCGTCTCACTGTCGAATAGAGAAGACAACTTTGATCCGGGCGCCCCCGAGTACGTCGTCCAACAGTACCTGGGCCACGTGGAACGCGGCGAATTCGAGACGGTCCACGCCAGCCTGTCGCCGGACCTCCAATCGGAATGCTCGGCTGAGGACCTGTTCAAGCAGGTATCGGGTGATCGGCTGGACCGCCTCGACGACAACCGCGTCACCCTGAAATCCGTCAAGCTGGTGGGCGAGACGACGTCCGTGACCGTCGAGATCCACGAGTTCAGGCGCGGCGAGTTGTTCGGCTCGTCCGAGTGGTCTCATGAACGCAGATTCTTTCTCAAGCAGATCGACGGCGAGTGGAAGTTCACCGACTATCCCTGGCCCCTGTTCCGTTGTGAGGCGGACGACAGGGATGGCAGCCCTCCCGCGCCGCCGCGGACCGACGACTGATTCGCGATAGACGGAGGAGACATGGAAGCGGTCTTGACTATCCTGGGAATGTTGTTCTGGCTTGCCGTCATAGGCGGCATAGCCTACTTGGTCTTCGCTTGGATCAGGCGCGCGCGGACATCCGAGGCGCCCGCCGGCATCGGGGTTCCGAGAAGGTTCTACTTCTACGGAATCTCGTTCATCGCCCTGATGATGTTGGGCAACGGCATCATGATCACCTTCAGCGCGCTGCTGGATGAGTTGTTCGGCGGCCTGGTCATGTCGAGGTCGGCGACGACGGAGGTTGCGACCGGCCTCGCCCTCGTCATCGTCGGGCTGCCGTTATGGGGACTTCACTGGCGATTCGTCCAGCGAAGCGTGTCCACCCTGCCCGTCGAGCGTCACACGGTACTGCGCGCGCTCTACCTGTACGCCGCGCTTGGCGTCTCGCTCGGCTTCATTGCCTTCAGCGGGGTTCGCCTCATCGAGTTTGCCCTGCGAGTGCGTGAGTTCTCAGGACTAGACCCTGCCGCGCTGGTCGTCTGGGGACTGGTCTGGGCGTACCACTGGCGCGTCGTCACATCCGGCGGGCCGGAATCCACCCTTGAGACACGCGGCATACGACGGCTGTATCTGTACCTCGCGTCCGCGGTGGGCATAGCCATGCTCGCCACCGGGGTCGGCAGCCTCTTGTATCTGGTCTTGCAGGAAGGATACTCGGCGGTATTCGCGGACGTAGTTCTGGAGCCTCCTCGAACCGGGTTGGGACGCGAGGCGCTGAGATCGTCCGCTGCCCTGGCCCTCGTGGGCGTCGCTGTCTGGTGGAGCCACTGGTTCAGGTTCGCGGGCGCGGACCGAGGCTCAATTCTGCGCTGGCTCTACCTGTTCGTCGCGTCCATCGGCGGCGGGGCCATAGCCGCCCAGGTGGGACTCGGCATGGCTCTCTACGAAGCGGTCTCATGGATTCTGCGCGAGCCGGACTCCGTCGCCAACCCGCTAAACGGCATGCCGGCGGCGCTGGCGACTTTCGCGGTGGGCGCGGCGATGTGGGCGTACTTCAGACGCAGGATCGACGCCGAAGCGGAAGGCGACGTCCGAGTCCACGTCAGGCGGATCAACGACTATCTGCTGGCGGCCGGGGGGCTGATGGTTCTCGCGTTCGCCGCGGCGTCGGTCTTCGACACGTCGATCCGCCTGTTCACCGAAGGCTTCAGCGCCACGCTCCACGGAGAGGTACAGTGGAGGTTCCGAGTCGCGCTCATCCTGACCCTCGCGGCAGTCGGGTTGCCTACCTGGTGGCGTCACTGGCGTCGCATAGACGCCGCCGCTGCCGCCGACCCAGTGGCCGAGCGCACCTCGCTGCCCCGCAAGCTGTACGTGCTGGGCGTGCTGTGCCTCGGACTTCTGTCGCTTGTTGGCGGCGCGAGCGCGACCATCTTCATCTTCCTGCGCGACCTGCTCGCCCTCGACCTCTCCATCGACACGCTGCGCGACCTGACGTCCGCGCTTGCCGTCGTCCTGACTACGGCGGTCGTCCTTCCGTACCACTGGATAACCTACCGGCGAGACCGCGAACTGGAGCCGGATGCGGAGACACAGCCAACGCCCGTCCGCAAACACGTTACCCTTCTGACCGCGCCCGGCGGCGAAGACCTAGCGCGCGCCGTGGAAGACGCGCTCGGCCAGCCGATAACCCTGGCTTCATGGTCGGACCCGGACGCCTACGTCCCGTCCCTCGACCCGGACGAGCTCACGCGCGTCGCCGAGGCCGTCGCCTCGGCTCCGGGGAGCCGGGTGATGCTCATTCCGGAGCCGACCGCTTTGAGGGTGATTTCGCACGAGTGACTGACGGGTGGACGCTACGCTACCTTAGCAATTGCCTCGCGGTTTACTTTTCCTCGCTCCAAGTTTACTATTAGTTTACAGTGAAGTTCGCTGAGAGGTCGTTCCGGCAAGCAAGCGAACGGGCGAGCTGCGAAACGGGACTCTCGGCGCTACGCGTCGTTCACGCCTACCGATACGTTATCAGCCCCACCGACATGACGTAAGGAATCAAAATGTATCTGTACATTGTTGTGTACGACCGCACCGACGAGAAGTTTGAAGAAGCTGTGGATCTAGCGCGAGCGGCCCTTGATAGCGCCGGCTACGACTACCACGAGGCTTGTGACAACGTGTTGGTAGTCCGGGCTCATAGTGACGATCCTGCCGAGTTGCGCGACAGGCTCAAATTGGATAGCGAAACCGAGTATGCGGGCTTCGTATTCCTTCTGAATGGGTCATATACGGGTTACTATTCCAGAGATCTGTGGAGTTGGCTAAGAGAGGTGCGGGAGAAAGTTTTCTAGTGGCTACCCCCTCCAACGGCAATCGTGAGGCAGAATACTACCGTACCCGACTCGACGACGTGAACAAATCGGTAGCCGACCTCAAAGCGCAGGTGGCAAGAATCGAAGGACGGCTGGAGTCAGTGGCGACCAAGGAGGACGTAGCAAACGCGAAGTTTGCGCTGGTAGTCGCGTGGTCGGCGGCTCTGCTCACCGCCTTGATCGCGGTGGTGACTTTCGCAATCAGGTTCTGGCCCGCCTAGAGCTTGAACCGCCCCTCACTCGCCGCATGATATTTCCTCAACTCCGCCTCCGCCCCGACCGCTTCACCCTGATTCTGGCCGCATTGGGTATTCTCGGCACTGCGATCATCCTGTTGCGGATCCATCACGGCGTGGGCGTCAGCGGCGACGCCAAGTACTACATCGAGCTCGCAAGGGCCTTTGCGGAGGGCGGACGAGGGATCGATTGGCTGTTGGGGCAATCCCCGCATCTGGTATGGAACGACTATGCCCGCTGGTCAGGCCCTCAGCATCTTCCATTGTGGCAGTCCGCGCTCTGGCCGCCTATGTATCCCATCCTAATGGCGGCCGGCGGCGGATTCGTATTTGACGCTCGCGACGTTGCGGGGCCGCTCAACGCCATCCTGTTCGGGCTGACCGTGTTCGTAGCCGGGTTGTGGATGCGCGCTCACGCTCTGGGCTTTTCTCAGGTGGAGGCGAGGCGGCGGCAATCGTCTCGCATCTATGACGGCGGCTGGTGCTTACGCCTTCTGCCACATCGCATTTACGATTGCGAACGCGCCATCGGGGAATCTCCTCTTGGACTCTCGCCAGTTCATTCCCGCCTACGTCCCGCTGGTCGTGGTTATCGTAATGGCCCTCGACCTTCTCCTGTCCAAGCGCGACCAACTTGCGCTTCCCCGATGGCCGGCCAACACCCCCGCGCTCAGCTATTTAGATCAATGCGTGAAACACACGACGGGGGGGGTAATTGCATGGTTTATGCTATCCGCGTTCGCTCTCTGCGTGATCTATGCCGGGTTCGTCAGCATCCGAGATACTCACAAGGCTGTCTTCGAACCTGAAGTCGGTTGGAACGCCTATGTGTACAACGGCGACCACATAGACATTCAGACAACCTCCCTGACCGAGTATCTTAAGAGCTTGGTCGGCGACGCCCAGCCCATCGTCCGCGACCACTTCGACATCTACCTAGCCGACGGGTCCCTCATCTACTTCAAAGACGTCTGCGACGACGAGGACATGGAGGCATGGTCAGGGATCCGGCTCCGCGTAGAACCGGTCAACAAGTTGGTCCTAAGCGGCATCCGCAAGAATTTCGGAATCGACATTTTCGACTTCATCCCCATTAGACAGGGCGCGATTCTGGACGGCAAGTGTTTGATGCTGGCTCCCCTGCCCAAGTACCGCATCGCGAATATAAGCACGGGGCAGTATCGCAACGACATAGTCGAGCTCTGGGAAGTCAGCTTCGTTCCCCATCCCTAGCAGCCTCCGCGCGGTTTACTTTTCCTCACCCGCAGTTTACTATTTGTTTACAGCATATAAACTGCGTGGCTTCACTGATAGGACGTTCAGCCAAGCAAGCGAACAAGCGAGTTGCGGAAAAGGGAACTCTACACTGCACGTTCGTTCACGCCCGGCGTCTGCGCTGGAGGTTTTTCATTCCTGTGGACAAGGGAAAAAGCAATATGGAGGGCAAATCGTGGAGCAGGACACCACAAGAACAAGAAACTCCGCATCCAAACGGCGCGCCGGCCATATCAGCGTCGGGGTCTGGGTAGTTTATATCCTCATGGTTCTCGCATTTGTAGTGGTGACCATCGCGTCCATGGTATTCCGCTAACCCTTGCCCTAGCGACGCTTCCGAGAGAAGCGCGACACGAGACGAGGCACTGAGATTAAGACTACGGCTAGGTTCAAGGCCACAAGCGATAGTACACTCAGCCCCAACCCTAGGAATTCGTAGACTTTGTCGACACCTGCGCTAAGCAGCCAGTAATATGCTGCGAGTACACTAGCCGCTCCCGCTGTGTTCACAAGCATCCCATTGAATATCAGGCGGACACCGCTAGACTCCACCGACTTTCTAACGGGGATGTAGCTGATGCACAGCGCCGCCGCGCCGATCAGTGCGTGCAAAGGAGCTTTGTGGGCGTATTCAATCTCGATCAAAAAGTTGGTGACTACGACTATCACAAATACCGCAGAAATAATGACCGTAAGGGTCATCCTAATCCTCTCGACTACTTTCAACATACCTCCCTACCAATTCGTCAGCGCGCCGTCGTTGCGCCTTAGCTGCGGCGGCCAGCTATTCAGCGGCGCCGGATTCGCAATCGCGAGCGCCTCGTCGAAGTCCACGCCGAGGCCGGGCTTGTCCGGTGCCCAGGCGTACCCGTCCTCCCACTCGATCTGCACCGGGAACAGGTCCGTGGAGATGGTCCCCGGCTGCCGCGGCATCTCCACCACCCCCACGTTCGTCGAAGCCATGCACAGGTTCACGCACGCCGCCCCGCTCACAGGCCCAAGCGGATTGTGCGGCACGATGTCTATGTAGTGCGTCTCTGCCCAGTGAGTTATCTTCAGCGCTTCCGTCAGCCCGCCCACTATGCACAGGTCGATGCGCGCGTAGCTGATTAGCTCCTCCTCTATCACCTCCCTGAACGACCACTTCGACGCCCACTGCTCACCCGCCGCGATCGGCGTTGAGACGTGGCGCGCCAGCGTCCTGTACGTCGCCGGGTTCTCGGACCTCAGCGGGTCTTCGATGAAATACGGGTTGAACTTCTCCAGCGCGCGGCAGAGGGTAATCACGTGCGCCGTGTCCAGCCGCGTATGGACGTCCAGACATATCTGGATGTCCGGCCCCACGGCCTCCCGCACCAGCCCCATCTGCTCCTCGGCCAGCAGGATAGACTCCACCGGCTCCAGGACTGCCGGATTCCCCAGCGGGTTCGCCGCGTCATAGAACTCGAACGCGCCGCCGGTCTCAGGCTGACCCCACCTGACGAACTTCCACCCCTCCTCGACCGCCTGCCGGCAGTTCTCGATAAGCTCCGCGTTGTCCCGTCCCTGCGTATGCTTGTAGCAGACCACCTTGTCCCGCACAGGCCCGCCCAGCAGCTTGTACACAGGCAGGCCCGCCGCCTTCCCCTTGATGTCCCAGAGCGCGATGTCGATCGCGCTGATGGCGCAGCAATAGACCTTGTCCGCCGGGAAGAACCCGCCCCTGAACATCTGCTGCCACAGTCGCTCCGTGCTCCACGGGTCCTGGCCGATCACCGCCTCAGACAGATGGACCACAGCTTGGGCGATCGCGCCGCCCCAGTTCGGAATCCCGACCTCGCCGAGGCCGTATATCCCCTCGTCGGTCTCCACCTTCACGATAAAGTAGCTTCTGCCCTCGGCGTCCCGAATCGGGTATGGCTTGACCGCTGTTACCTTCACTGTAAGCCTCCGAAGAATAGAGAGTTGACGGCTGCCATCTCCACTGGCAGCCCGACACGCCGGATAAGATAGGTTCCCTTCTGAGAATGGTCAAGGCGCTGTGCTCATTCCAAACCTCGGCGGCGCTATAATGGGACAACCTCCTGCTAACCTCTGCATCCATCCGAGTCTCCGACCATGACAGACCATCTCGACCAGTCCCACATACGCAGATACCGCCGAATCGTGGTGAAGGCGGGCACCGCTCTGGTCACGGGCGGCACGGGACGGCTCGACCTGGAGACCATGGCCAGCCTCGTGGGCCAGGTCGCCAGGATGCACGCGGACGGATGCCGGATGCTGCTGGTGTCGTCCGGAGCGGTGGCCGCCGGAAGGCACGTGCTCGACGTATCCGAGTCGAGCCGCGACCTGCCCGAGCGCCAAATGCTCGCGGCGATAGGCCAGGGACGGCTGATCAACGCTTACGAGCAGCTTTTCGGATGGCACGATGTTCTCGTCGCCCAGGCTCTCCTTACTGGAAAGGACCTGGGTGAGCGCGAGGGATACCTGAATATCCGCAACACCCTTCTCGGACTGATCGAGCGCCGCGTCGTCCCGATCATCAACGAGAACGACGTAGTGGCGGTGGACGAGCTTGGGGGCAAAGTGTTCGGCGACAACGACATGCTGTCGGCGATGGTCGCCAACATAGTGGATGCCGACCTGCTCATCATGCTGGGCGAACTGGGCGGACTCTACACCGGCGACCCGAATCTGGACCCGGACGCGGAGCTCATACCGGAGGTGTCCTCGTTCACCGAAGAGATAGAGGCGTTGGGAGGGCCGTCCTTCGGCGGACGCGGGCGCGGTGGAATGTCCACCAAGTTGAACGCGGCGAAGCTGGCGACCGCATCCGGCGTCGACGTCGTCATGGCGAGCGGCAGGACCCCGGACGTCCTCCAGAGACTGTTGGACGGGGAGGCTATCGGCACCTACTTCCCGACCGGCGCGACGAAGATGGAGAGCCGCAAGCGGTTCCTGCTGAGCCAGATGAGGGAGCCGGACGCCATAGTAATCGACAAGGGAGCGGTGAGAGCCTTGGTCCGCCAGAACAAGAGCCTGCTCGCTGCCGGAGTCGTCGAATCGTTCGGCAAATTCGAACGCGGAGCAGTGGTGAAGGTGCTGGACGACCGGAAGCGCGAGGTAGCCTGCGGCATATCCAACTATAGCTCAGAGGATATTCACAGCATCAGGCGTCTGAAGTCCGACCTGATCGAGCCGACCTTGGGCCACTACTACGGCGACGAGGTGCTCCACAGGGACAACATCGTGATTCTGGCGCGTTCGAGCGAAGAGTCGTGAGACTTAGCGCGACCATTCCTAATCGGGAGTTGAAATATGCAGACCGTAGTAGATGAGTTGGCCGTCAAGGGCAAGGCGGCGCGAAAGGCCGCGCATCAACTGGCGAAGACGACGGGCAAGGCCAAGGACCGCGCGCTGTCGAACATCGCGGACGGCCTGAAGTCGCGCCGGGAAGACATCCTCGATGCGAACGAGCGCGACGTCGAGGCCGGAAGGCAGAAGGGGTTGGCCGAGTACTATCTCGACCGGATGATGCTGAACCCCGAGCGGCTGACCGCAATCGCGGACGACGTTCGCAAAGTCGCCGCCCTGCCCGACCCGGTGGGCGAGATTCTGGAGATGCGCGTCGTGCCCAACGGCCTCCAGGTGGGACGCCGACGGGTGCCGCTGGGCGTGATCGGCGTCATCTACGAGAGCAGGCCGAACGTCACGGTGGACATATCCACACTGTGCCTGAAGTCGGGCAACGCGGTCATCCTGAGAGGCGGAAGCGATACCATCAACTCAAACACCGCTCTGGCTAACGTAATCCGAGAAGCGGTCTCCGACGCGGGCGTGACTGAGGACGCCGTGCAGCTATTCGAGTCCACTGACCGGGATCTGGTGGGCCGGATGCTGGAGGCGCGGGAGTACATCGATCTGCTGATTCCTCGCGGCGGCCAGGACCTCATCAACAGGGTCGCGCGTGAGGCGAAGATGCCCGCCATAACCGGCGGCGTCGGAGTGTGCCACACTTATGTCGATAGAGAGGCCGACCTAAACAAGGCGGCTGACATCGTCTTCAACGCCAAGGTGCAGCGTTACTCGGTATGCAACGCGATGGACACCATGATCGTTCATTCGTCCGTCGCGCCCGGATTCCTGCCGGTGATCGCGGACCGTTTCGCCCAGGCGGGCGTCGAGATGCGCTGCGACCGCCGCGCCCTGAGTCTCATCGGTCCGACTGACGGAAAACGCGATCTCAAGACGAAATCGGCAACAGAAGAGGACTGGAGCACCGAGTTCCTGGCGCTGATCGCGGGCGTCCGTGTGGTCGATTCGCTAGACGAGGCGCTGGAGCACATAGAGAAATACGGATCCGGCCACTCGGACGCGATTGTGACCGAGGACTACTCGGCGGCAATGCGTTTCTTGGACGAAGTCGATTCCAGCGCGGTGTTCGTCAACTGCTCCACCCGGTTCAACGACGGCGGCGAATTCGGGCTGGGCGCGGAGGTCGCCATCAGCACCAACAAGTTCCACGCGCGCGGGCCGATGGGCCTGCGAGAGCTAACATCCTACAAGTGGACGGTAATGGGCAACGGGCAGATACGGACGTAGTAAGAAGAGAGAGTTTCCATTGGCATCTTATGACTTTCAAAGAGAGACGCGGACCCCTTATTCGGAGTGCTACATCGTGACCGTGGACGAAGCCTCGGTCGGCAGGTTGGACATTCACTACGCCGATCCGGTGATTCACGCCACGCTCCAGGTTGACGAGAGCTTCACGTCGGACGCTATTCAGGACCTCATCGACGACCTTGAAGCCGAGCTTCTGGACGCAGTCGGTATAATTCGGCAGGAGATCATCATCCACGTACATCAGGGGCGGGACCTCGGCGTGTACAGCACGACGGACTTCGAAGGAGGCCCCAACGGCGGCGGCATCACGCTAAACTGAGGAGGCATAGCATGATCAACACCAAGATCAAGTACACGGTCAGGGACTACATGTCCATACCCGACGGCGACGAGAGACGATTCGAGCTTATAGATGGAGAGTTGATGTTGGCGCCTGCACCCATCCCCACCCACCAGATGATCGTTATCGAGCTACTCTACATACTCAAAGAGTTCGTGGAACGGCACGATCTGGGTAGAGTACTCGTCGCGCCAACTGACGTCGTGCTGTCCGAGCATCAGGTAGTGCAGCCGGACATTCTGTTCATATCCACAGAGCGGCTGCATATCATCGGCGAGCGAAACGTGCAAGGCGCGCCCGACCTCGTGATAGAGGTACTTTCTCCGAGCACAACGAGGCGCGACCGCGTGCTGAAGTCGTCCGGCTATCTGAGGTTCGGCGTGCCCGAGTACTGGATTGTAGATCCGGCGGAGCGGACGATAGAGGTGATGAGGGCGGGCCAGACCGCGTTCGATACGCTCCGAGTGTACACGGAAGGCACGTTCGCGGAGTCGCCGACCTTCCCCGGCCTGCGGATAGACGTCAGCAGCGTCTTCGCGATCGACTAGGCGGGTCATGGCCGACGTAATCGGCGTAGAGTCTCTCACCAAGAAGTACGGCGACCTCGTCGCGGTGGACGACATCTCTTTCAGCGTCCAACAGGGCGAGGTCTTCGGGATTCTCGGCCCGAACGGCGCGGGCAAGACGACGACCCTTGAGTGCATCGAGGGGCTGCTGACGCCGACCGCCGGAAGCATCTCGGCGCTTGGCATGGACATCGCCAATGACGCCGAGCGGATCAAGAGCCGTATCGGTGTCCAGCTTCAGGCGTCGGCATATTTTGACTACCTCACCCTCAGAGAGATACTCGACCTGTTCGCGCTAATCTACCGCAGTGAGACATCCCCCGACGACCTTCTGGCCGCCGTGGGGCTTGGGGACAAGGCGGACACGACCGTCGCGAAGCTCTCCGGAGGCCAGCAGCAGCGCTTCACCATCGCCGCGACGCTGGTCAACGACCCGGAGTTGATATTCCTCGATGAGCCGACCGCCGGACTCGATCCGAAAGGCAGGCGCGAGCTGTGGGACTTCGTCCGGACAGCGAACCGACACGGGCGGACTATCGTCATCACGACTCACTTCATGGACGAGGCCGAGTTCCTGTGCGACCGCGTCGCCATAATGGATCGCGGCAAGATAGTGGCCCTCGCCACTCCGGCCGACCTTGTCCGGTCGCTGCCCGCGCCATACCGGATTACCGTTGGACTGGACGACGGTCGCGATACCAGCGGATTGGAGTCTCTCGCCTGCGTATCCGAGGCGCTACGCGACGAAGACGGAAATGCGGTACTCCACTCGTCCGACTCGGCAGCCACGATTCCCGCCCTGATGGAGTGGGTCTCGAACACGGGGACGCGGATCAGGCGACTGGAGGTCACTTCGGCCAACCTCGAGGACGTGTTCCTCTCGCTGACGGGACGAGGTCTGGATGTCGAGGAAGAGGAGTAGGCGGCGGCGATGCTCGTTTTCCGGCTGACAATAGCGAACCTCAAGATGATCGTGCGGAACAGGCAAGCCCTGTTCTGGGCGCTCGCGTTCCCGGTCGTGATGCTCGGCATATTCGGCCTGGTCGGAGGGTTTCGCGTCAGCGACTCCGAAGACCTGAGCTTCATTGAGTTCATGTTGCCCGGCCTGGCTCTCTGGGGCATCATGAGCAACTCGATCATCGGGCTTGCGACGTCGATGGCGTCCTACCGGGAGAAGAAGATCCTCAGGAGGATAAAGGCGTCGCCGTTGAAGCCGAGGACGTTCTTCGCGGCGCAGGTCTTGGCCTACCTGGTTATGTCTCTGGTTCAAGCTACTGTGATCCTGGGGCTGGGCGCGATCGTGTTCAGAGTTCCGGTCGGCGGCAACCTCCTGGTGATCGGCCTGCTCATTCTGGTGTGCAACCTCGTCTTCTTGAACCTCGGGTTCATCGTGGGAGCGTACTCCAAGACGGTGGCCGCGGCCAGTGGATTCGGCAACGTGGTCGTTCTGCCGCTGGCGATGTTCTCCGGGGCGCTCTTCCCGCCTGAGATGCTGCCCTGCATTCTGTCCGAGGTGATGCGATACCTGCCGCTGGCTCCGATGGTGGACATCCTGCGCGGCATAACTCTGGGGGCCAAGACAGCGCTGGACTTCCCGTTCGAGTTGGGGCTGATCGGCGCTTGGATAGCGGTGACGGCTCTGGCGGCGGTCAGGGTCTTCAAGCTGGAGTAGCAACGCATTGGCAGCTTGCGCCAATCACAGTTCAGACTCCCGCCCAAAATCCTGTCCGTCCCCACAATCCCCAAAATCCTGCTTCAGATCCCCTCATTCCTTACCCCTTATTCCTGACCTCTTTGCCCTCGATATCTCAACGCTTGACGGGGGGGGAGAAAGTGGTATAACTCTCACATCCCGTCATGGGGACAGGTTCCGCGCCATTGCGGACCAGATCCCCTCTCCCTCTGGGAGAGGGCTAGGGTGAGGGTGACTCACCAAACAAGGAGGCATCGTCATGCGTACATCTACTTCACTTCGTTGGCTGGTCATAGTTGCGGGAGCCGCAATGCTGTTGTCAGTCGCCGTTGCCTGTACCGAAACGGTAGAGGTACCGGGCGAGACCGTGGTCGTCGAGAAAGTCGTAACCGAGACCGTCGAGGTACCGGGCGAGACCGTCGTCAAGGAGGTAGTCAAAGAGGTACAGGTGCCCGGCGAGACCGTCGTAGTGAAGGAAGTGGTAACTGAGACCGTTGAGATCCCCGGTGAGACCGTCGTGGTGGAGAAAGAGGTCGTCAAGACCGTCGAGGTCCCCGGCGAGACCGTCACCGTCGAGGTCGTCAAAGAGGTAATGGTGCCCGGCGAGACCGTGGTAGTCGAGAAAGAGGTCGTCAAGACAGTCGAGGTACCGGGCGAGACGGTGGTGGTGGAGAAACAGGTACCAGTGGAGGTCGTCAAGACTGTTGAATTAGTCAAGACCGTCCAGGTTCCCGGTGAGACCATAGTCAAAGAGGTCGTCAAAGAGGTGCCGGCGGGCTATGTGACCGACCCCTCCACCGGCAAGGTGGTGGAGAAACCACGCTATGGCGGAACATTAACCACTGGCTGGGCCTCGACGTTGCTGGCGCACGTTGACTCTTGGTGGGGTCACAACTTCGGTCTCGCCGAGAAAAATGCCGTTCTGGAGAAGCCAACTATAGCGAACTGGGCTATAGACAGGAACGAATGGGCGATAAATAGCGCCAACACACCTACTAGCGGTTTAACTGGAGCATTGGCTGAAAGCTGGGAAACGCCCGACGATACAACGATCGTTCTCAACATCCGCGAGGGCGTTCAGTGGCACGACAAGGCGCCAATGAACGGTCGGGTGTTTACTGCCGATGACATGGTATATAACTATCACCGTCTATTGGGTCTGGGCAGCGGCTTCACCGAACCTAGCCCAGTAATTGGCGCTCTGGGCCAAGTGGGAATCGAATCTATAACGGCCAGCGACAATTCGACGGTTGTCTTTAAATTGGGTCGGCCACACTTTTTCGCGCTGGGCAATATCCTCGACTACAATACGCTTTGGATGTATCCCCCGGATGTAATAAAGCAACACGGCGATGCCAAAGACTGGAGGAACCTGGTCGGCACGGGGCCGTTTATGCTGACCGACTATGTCGAGGGAAGCTCTCTAACCTTTGAAAAGAACCCGAACTACTGGGGTTTCGACGAAAAGTACCCGGAGAACCGCCTGCCCTACATTGACAGTATAACAACCTTGTTAATGCAAGAAGAGGCAACCCGTCTGGCGGCGCTGAGGTCGGGCAAGGTTGACTATTTGGGTTACGCTACCGGTGGAGGCATGGTAAGGACCATAGACCCGCTGTTGAATCTCGCGGAGACCAACCCCGAAATAGCGCAATGGCCCTATCTATCCCGAGGGGATTTCGCTTTTGGAGTGAACGTGAATAAGCCGCCGCTCGATGACGTCAGGGTGCGCAGGGCCATGCAGATGGCGCTGGATCTCGAGACGATTAACCGTACCCTCTTTTATGATCGTGGAGATACGACACCTCACGGGCAAGTAGGATCATCTCTCAAAGGGTGGTTCATCCCGTTCGACGAGTGGCCCGAAGAGGTGAAGAAGGGTTACATGTACGATCCCGAAGGCGCCAACACGCTCCTTGACGAGGCTGGGTTGCCGCGCGGCGGGGATGGCATTAGATTCAAGACCTCCGCGATCCTTGGCCCATGGAACTCCGTTGATTACTATGAATTAGCGGCCTTCTATTTGCGTGAAATTGGCATTGATCTGGAGGTTCAGGTAGTGCCAGCCGCCGAGTGGCTAGCTAAAGGTGCAGAAGCTTCTTTTGAACTTCTTCGCTCGGGGAGTTCAGGCGCGCACTACTTTGGTGAGGGTCGAGTGTCGGTCTATTATACAGGCGCCCCGTGGAATAACGCCGCGGTCAGCGACCCGGATTATGATGCCATGATTGATGCCCTTAGAGCTACTAGTGACTTCGAGGAGTACCAGAGGTTGTTCCGGGAGGCAGATCTGTATGCGATAGGGAAGCATTGGATGATATGGGGTCCCGATGTCCCACAGCATCACTTGAGCCAGCCGTGGGTCAAAGGGTATAACGGCGAAGCGCACATGGGAAACCATCAATTTAGAGCCTTGTTCGCCCGCGTCTGGATTGACCGGGAACTGAAGGCGGCAATGGGTCATTAGGCGCTTCGCCCCTGGTGGCCGAGCTTAGCGGAAGAAGGGAGCTGGGAGGCTGAAGCTTCCCAGCTCCCTTACTCGTTATACCTCATACCAATGATAGCCTGTAGAAAGACAAGGTGTATGACGTGAGAGCCTATATCATCAGGCGGTTACTGCTCATAATCCCCACCTTGTTTCTATTGACCATCCTGGTCTTTCTCTCGGTCCGCTTCCTCCCTGGTGATGTAGTAGATACGATGGTTGGTCGTATGGATCACGCGGCCGGGGATATCGATCGTGAAGCTCTTGAGCGTATGCTGGGATTAGACGTGCCGGTCCACGTTCAGTACGGACGCTGGATAGGAGTGTTGCCCACCCCTGATTGGATTACCAAGGAGTCTCACTTCAACGGTCTCCTCCAGGGCACCTTTGGCGAGTCAGTGTGGGGCGGCCCTGTTTCGATAGAGGAGAGGATAATAGGTAGATTGCCGGTGACCATCGAGCTCGGTGTCATGGCAATCGTAATCGGGCTGGTGATAGCCCTGCCCGTCGGCATCTACTCGGCGATTCGCCAGGATACGGCCGCCGACTACCTGGGGCGCTCCATCGCCATCATCGGTCTGGCAACCCCTAACTTCTGGCTGGGAATGATGGTCATGATCTATCCGGTAGTCTGGTGGGGCTGGTCGCCGCCGATGCAGCTAATTCCTTTCACCGAAGATCCGCTGGGGAATCTCAGAATGTTCCTGATTCCGAGCCTGATTCTAGGGACGGGCATGGCTGCCGCGACCATGCGCATGACCCGCACCATGATGCTGGAGGCGCTCAGGCAAGACTACATCCGCACCGCCTGGTCCAAGGGTCTCAGAGAGCGGGTGGTTGTCATGCGGCACGCCGTGAAGAATGCCCTCATCCCGGTCGTGTCCCTGATCGGTCTGCAGCTGCCTCTGCTGGTAGGCGGTTCCGTCATCATAGAGAACATATTTAACCTGCCGGGGCTGGGTGGTCTCATGCTGCTCGCCCTCAATGAGAGAGACTACCCGGTGGTCTCCGGAGTAAACCTGTTTTTCGCCACGATGGTTGTGGCGGTCAATCTGATGATCGACCTGATTTATCCGTACTTAGACCCCAGGGTCCGCTACAGCTAAATATGAAAGTCCCCTCTCCCTAGCCTCCCGTCATACCGGCGCAGTGCTTGCCCCGTACCCCGATACGGGGCCGGTATCCAGAGGGGTGGGGATGGTGCGGGGACCCCCTCTCCCTTGAGGGAGAGGGCTAGGGTGAGGGTGACCCTCAGAAACATGAACGACACCGCAGCCACACAGTCCTCAATAATCGCGCCAAAGAGACGCTCCCGGCTGGCTGAATTCTTTATGAGGCTGGCCAGGGAGAAGCCTCTGGGTACTATCAGCGGGATTATCATATTGATATTGATTCTTGTGTCTATCTTTGCCGATGCTCTGGCGCCTTATCCATATTGGGAAGCGCATCCGGTGGACAGGCTGCAGGGCCCGTCAGCCGAATATCTGCTGGGTACCGACCAGTTGGGGCGAGACCTCCTGAGCCGCCTGATCGTCGGGGCCAGAGTTTCGCTAACGGTCGGCCTGGCGGCGACCGCGCTCACCGTTGTGGTCGCTGTCCTGGTGGGCGGCGCTTCCGGATTCCTTGGCGGCAAATTTGACCTTGCTGTGCAGCGACTCGTCGATGCCTGGATGTCTTTCCCGGGACTGCTCCTGCTGTTGACCATCATGTCCATCGCCGGGTCGGGTCTGTTACAGATCATCGTCGTCCTGGGGACCGCCGGAGGCATCGGCGCCTCAAGAATCGTCCGAGGCGCCGTGATCGGCATAAGGGAGAATGACTACTTTCTGGCGGCGCGGGCAATCGGCAGCCCCGGCGCCGCAACACTGGCGCGGCATGTCCTGCCCAATATCATGCCTGTCGTCATCATCATTTTCACCATCAACATCGGGGGGATGATTATCAGCGAGGCCTCTCTGAGCTTCCTGGGATTCGGACTGCCAATCCAGGTTCCCAGCTGGGGAGGTATGCTCAGCCGGGGAGGGCGTCGGTACATGGAGCAGGCGCCACGGCTGGCTCTCTTTCCTGGTCTTTGCCTGACTATTACCGTCTATTGTCTAAACATGTTCGGCGACGCCCTGCGGGACCTCCTAGACCCCAGGCTCAGGGGCGGCGAATCGTGAAACCACACACGAAGTGGCTGGCAAAGCAATCTAATGTCCATGCCCACAAGAACACTGCTTGTATGTTAAGGGTAACGGCGGGGCAGGCTCTGCGCCGGAATGACGGTTGGCGCTGATTCTGAGACACCTACCCTTGTCAGCCCATCAGGGGAGAGGGAATTTTCGCGCTCGCGTGGCGCGCCTACTAAAGTGACTCAGGTTCATCTACCAAGCTATCGCGTAGCACGCCCGGCGGGGGTCTCCCGACGACGCCAGCGCCCCGGTCTCGGGGTCTCTGGTGGATACAGTCGCGCCCATGCCGGCGCTCCCGACGGTCACGATGTCGTGGCCCATTGCGGACAGTTCGTAACGGGCGCTCTGAAGAATCCCCGGCTCGATTCCAAGCTGGCCCGGGTAGTACGTGTGCGGGTAGAAACTGTTGGTAACGCTCTGGCTCGCGAACCTCGGAGCCTCGACGGCCTCCTGAGGGTTCATGTCCCACAGCAGCATGTTTAGCATAAGCTGCAAGTTGGCCTGCGCCTGGTGATCTCCGCCCGGACAGCCCGTCATCATGACCGGTACACCGTCCTTAGAGACGATGTAGTTGACCAGCGTGGTCCTGGGACGCTTGCGCGGCTCCAGTCGGTTGGCGTGGCCGTCCTTGAAGTTGAACATCTCGATTCGGGTGCTGAGCGCGCACCCTAGCTCCGGGAAGAAGACCGACTTGCCGAATGATCCGCCGGACGGCGTCGCGCAGACCATGTTGCCGTCCCGGTCTATCACTGAGATATGGGTAGTGCCGCTCTCAGGCCCCACGCCTGCGCCGCTCGTGGTTGGCGCGAGTTCAGGCGCATTCGCGGGAGTGCCGGACAATGACGAGTACCGCCATGGGTCCCCCGGAGAAGGCAGCCCGTTGAAAGCTCGATTCCTGCCGATCATCGCGGCGCGCTCGCGGGCGTATTCCTTGGACAGCAGCCCGTCTATCGGCACGACCGCGAAGTCCGGATCGCCGTAGTACGCCTCGCGGTCGGCGAACGCCAGGTTGACCGCCTGGCTCACTGTGTGGATATACGCCGTGGAGTTGTGTCCCATCTCCTTGAGGTCGAAGTTCTCCAGGATGTTGAGCGCCTGCAACAGTGCCGCCCCCTGCGTCCACGTCCGCTGTCCATGAATCTCGTGGCCCATGAAAGAGGTCTTGAGCGGGATTTCGTACTTGGCCTCATACGCGCCGAGCGACTCCTTGTCCAGCGCTCCACCCACCCTCTCGCTGCACTCGGCGATTATCGCGGCGACCTCTCCGGTGTAGAAGCAGTCGCGCGCGGCTCGGACTCCGTCCACGCGGTGCCCTGCGGCGTCACTTTCGGCCTCCACCAGTTTGCGAAGAATCGCTCCCAGCCCCTTCTGCACCAGCAGCGACCCCGGACGAGGGACGGCGCCGTCGTCGAAGAAGACGTCAGTCCCGCCCGGCGGGTACTGGTCGAATTGGCTCCTCGTTCCCGGGCTGTCTATCCGGTCCAGCATATACTCGTAGTTTGGAATGCCGCGCTCGGCGTAGTGGATGGACGGTTCGAGAACTTCGCCCACGCTCTTTGTGCCATATCTTTCGAGCAGAGAGAGCAGCGCCGCGACGATGCCCGGAACGGTGAAGCTGAGATGCGCCAGCGGACCCGGCCCGGTGGGTATTTCGCTCTGGCCCTGAGACCTGAACCACTCGACGGTCGCGCGGTCCGGGGCCGTGCCCTGCCCGCTCAGTGAGAGCAGGTCTCCGCTATCGGCGTGGTACAGCATGAACACGCCCTCGGCGGCCAGCGAGTACGCGGCTATCGGCTCGGTCACGGCAGCAGCGAAGCCGGCGGCGACCAGCGCGTCGAAAGCGTTGCCGCCCGAAAGCAGCATCCGCATTCCAGCCATTGACGTCAGGTAGTGGCCGCTGGATATGACGCCCTGAGTCCCGTAGATGACCGGGCGTCCGGTCGTCTGCTGCGCGGCGCTGCTCTGCTCCATCGCCGCGACGTTGATCTGAGTTGTCATTGCTGCCCCCTGGCTTGATTCTTTCGGTTCTGGGAGGTTATTCGGCGAGTCTCGGCCTCTTGCGCCAGAACTCATCGAGATTGTTCGTAGGCCGCCAGCCCAAGATGCGCTTGGCCTTCTCGTTGGTGAACTTCCGGTGTGGAAGGTCGGCGAAGATGAAGAACGACTCGCACTTCGACGGCAGCGACTCGGTCGGCACGGCCAGCGCGAGCCGGACCGCATCGCCCGCGTCGCCCCAAGTCACGCTAAACGGCGTGAAGTCGTCGCCAAGACCCTCCTGCTCATCCGGATAGCGGAAGTTGTAGAACAGCAGGGTGAGGACGTATAGATCGTGGTTCTCCGTGAAGACGCGGCATATCTCCTGGCCCAGCGACTTGGTTATCGCGTACAGGTGCGTCCCCGACTGCGATGGGACGTCCGGGCCGATGAGGTGGTCGGAATTCTCGTATGTCGGCCCCGCTATGGTGAAGTGCGGGCCTGTGTTTATCACCCGCTCGATTCCGTGATGCACGGCGGCGGCGCAGGCGTTGTACGTTCCGCGCGAACTGACGTCGAACGCCAGCCGGCGATCGTGCCGCAGGACGGACAGGTTGACGATAGCGTCCATCCCCTCGGCGGCCGCGATTACCGAGTCGAGGTCGGAGACGTCGAGGTTGAAATACTCGTGGGGCGTATCGGGCGCTTCGTTGATGTCGGTGAGTCTGAGGGTGTGCTCTCCCTCAAGACATGGGATGACGTGCGGCCCCAACATCCCGTTCGCTCCTAGTATCAGTACCTTCATAGAGTCTCTCCCCCAACGTATCCCAGCTTGGCCTCGGCGGTTGCGGTCAGAAACCGCTGGTTTGGCACGGCGGATTGGACGTGGAACAGCCCCCAGTAGCTGCGAGAACCGGCGTAGCCCTCGGATATGTCCACCGTCAGCGCGCTCTCGACCGCGCGGACCGCGTCATTCGGGTACAGCGCGGACGTTGATGTCGGATCGTCCGCGCTCCATGTAAGATCGCCCAGCCGCAGGCAGACGACTTCGATCCGCTGCTCCCTTGCGAACTCGCGGCAGATGAACTCTCCGAGGTGGAAGCCCAGCACAGCCGAATCCGTGGTTGGCGCGGGTCTCCACGCCTCGGTCACCGCAAGGTTCTCATCGTATCGCCCCATGACCGAAAGCGAGCTGAGGAACACGACGCGCGGCGCCCCCTCCTCGTAGGCTGCCTGGACAAGGTTGTAGCAGCGCCTCATCGCCCTATCGAGCCTCTCCGAGACATCCAAGTTGCCGTCGGTCCGGCCCGAGTGAACGATCACGTCCGCGCCCCGGACCAGATCGTTGGTGGCGTCATCGTGATCCAAGTCGCGCCGCACGGCTCCGGGCGCGTCAACGATGTCGGTGAGCGTGATCGAATGTCGTTCGCCCAGCGCCGACGCCAAGTACCGCGAGAGCGAACCCGACGCCCCGGTAATGACGATGTTCATTCTGCCGACCCTCCGACCTGAAAACCTGCCGTCGGAAGTTTACCACGCGCGCGGTCGATAGTCTTGTGGGTCGGACTGTTGAACGAGATCTTTGGCGGTGTCATCAAAGTTTTCTAAAATACCTGCCACTTCTGCCACACCTGCCACCGCCAAAGCTAAGCGAGAGTCAGTCCAGCTTTGAGGCCAGTGGCAGTTTGATGAAGTAAAACCTGCCACACATCCTCGACACAGGCTTGGGCTAGGCGGGAGTTCTGATTCCCTAGTCTGACATCGGTCGGCGCGGTCCCAGTCGGGCGCTTGACAAACACATATACACACATTACAATACCTTACATTGGATAATTGGCAAACATACATGAGACTCCGCAGGAGGACTTGAAATGGCCGGAAACACGCCCACGTTTTGGGAGCATATCTACGACCTACGCAGCCGGAGGCTGGTTCCCCGCGTATGGAGGGTCGGCGACCTGCGTGAGTTTCTTGAGCGACCTAACGGGCCATACACCCCAAGAGGCGTCTCTTCTATCCCGGGTAATTCCAGCATTTCAATTGAGACCGGCGCTATGGGAGACTACGTTACGAAAGGAGCCGCACCCAAGGTTTGGAAGGTAGGCCGCGGGCAGTTCCAGCTTATCGCTGATCCTGAAGACGATGAGGCAACTCGGCAGGCCGACAGGGACCGTGCTGGCAAGCGCGCAGAGGAACTCAGGGCGCGGAAGATGCGTGTCAACGGCGGTCAGGGCGCAGTTTCCATATCGCGGCCCGATGCTCGCGATGTACCCACGCCACAGACCGCGTCGTCGCAGGGACATCCGGACCAGTACCCATCGATCTCCATTGACCTAACGCCGTCCGAGCGTCAAAGCATGGCCCGCCTCAGCGCTGAGCAGAAGGCCGTGTTCATTGTTCATAAGCATCTCATCGACAAGTATGGAGACCGGGCGGAAATCGAAGAGGACCAAAACGGCGCGGACCTCAGGGTTTCTATTGATGGCAAGGTCGAGAGAATCGAGGTAAAGGGGACCGAATCTACCACCATCGCCTGGCCCCAACTGAAAGTATCCAGTCAGAAATCGCATGATGCTCTCAGGGATGGAGACACATCGATGTATCGGGTGGTCGACGTCGCCGCCCCGAACCCGCGCATCTACATCCTGACCCATGGACGGCACTTCACTCTCGAACCTGAACCGAGATGGGCGGTGAAGCGAGTCCCGCCGAAAGATGACCGCTACCCTCTGAGGGGTGAGCCTTATCGGTACGATCTCCCATACGAACCGGTAGCCGCGGGCGAGTGGGAGGTTCGCGAGTGATTATGCTGGATACCCACGCTTGGGTGTGGTGGACGATCGATCCCGCTCGACTGAGCGAAACGCAGCGTCGGGAAATCGTCAGCAATGAAGACGATCAAATTGGCGTTAGCGCGATCTCCTGTTGGGAGGTCGCCAAGCTATGCGAGTACCGGCGCTTGGAACTCCCTGTCGAACTGTCCGAGTGGTTCCATGGCGCGCTTCGATACCCCGGAGTCTCGTTGCTGGATCTGACGCCGGAAATCGCCGTTGAATCGACCAGGCTGCCCGGCAACTTTCATCGCGACCCTGCCGACCAGATCATTGTCGCAACTGCCAGAGTGAACCGCTGCCCGCTCGTAACTTCCGACGACAAGATAGTCAGCTATCCCCACGTGCAGACCATCCTTTAGACCGGAAGCGCTGCCTACTCCGTCCCCGGCGCTTCCGACTCCACTAGACCGACCTCGGAGTGGAGGCCGCAGCGCTGCTGGCGGAAGAACGCTCTCTCCGCGACCTGGAGATCGGGTGAGCGCGCTGGCGACCTTCTTGATCGCCGTCGCGCGCTGTCCCGGCTCAGGAGTATGAAAGGTCAGTGAGTCTTTCGATTGTTCGAGAGCGGGCTCTTATTCAGGGCCGTCTTAATGCGGTCTGAAGCGATGAGGGGAGCGCGTTGTTCGCCTCCCCCTATCACACAGGGTCTTAGTACCTGCTCGCGCCGGCTTGCGCACGCTGTCGCCTGAAGCAGTCGCTACAGTAAACCGGGCGGTCGCCTCTAGGCCGGAAAGGCACGGTGGTGTCTTTGCCGCATTCGGCGCATACCACCGGGTGCATCTCCCGAGGGGATCGGTCGTATCCACCGCCGAATCCGCCGCTGTTGCGCTGAGCGCGTTTCGCTTGACGGCAGTCCGGGCAACGCTTGGGCTCGTTCGTGTAGCCCTTCTCGGCGTGGTACGCCTGGTCATCGGCGCTGAACGTGAACGGTTGGCCACACTCCACACACGTGAGCGTTCTGTCTTCGTAATTCATCGGCAATCTCCTTTCATCAGATAGTTGGCAGGCAGGCATAATCACGATGGCAAAATCCGCAACAGGCCCTGTGAGGCCCGGGGAAGCTAATGAAGAACCGAGGGATGATCAGGGAACCAAGCAACGGCCACAGTAGTTCAGGGCGCTGCCACCACGACCAGTGTAGCATATAATCCGCTCTCAAGCAGAACCGCGCCAGCCTGATGGGGATAGACCCTTAGACAGGTCTAATTCTCCCTGATACAATGGGCGGCGATTCTGAAGAGTCTGACCGCGCAGAGCCAGCATCCCGAACGGGGGAAGGAGAGTTTTCCATGAAAGCCGTCGTTTATCAGGGGCCATTCAGCGTGTCCGTAGAGGAAGTTCCCGATCCCGAGTTGCAGCACCCAAACGACGTGATCGTCAAGATCACCTCTAGCTGCATCTGCGGCTCCGACCTGCACATGTACGAGGGTCGGACCGCCGCCGAGCCTGGCATCATCTTCGGCCACGAGAACATGGGCGTAATCGAGGAGGTCGGTTCTGCCGTCAAGTCGCTGTCGGCAGGCGATAGGGTCGTCATGCCGTTCAACGTCGCATGCGGCTTCTGCAAGAACTGCCAGCGAGGCTTCACCGGCTTCTGCGTCACCGTCAACCCCGGCTTCGCCGGCGGAGCGTACGGATACGTCGCCATGGGGCCATGGCCCGGCGGACAGGCCGAGTACCTCCAGGTGCCCCATGCCGACTTCAACTGTCTGCCACTTCCGGCCGGCGACGAGTTCGAGTCCGACTTCGCGCTGCTCGCCGACATATTCCCAACCGGATATCACGGCTCCCCGGTCCGTCACGTCCAACTCCAGCGCGAGCGATCTTGACTCGCCTATCTCTGCCGCCACCCTCCCCGCTGTATCCGCATCCAAGTCCGATACGGCGACCATCGCCCCCTGCTCAGCGAGCGCCGTGGCGATTCCCTGACCGATGCCGGTCCCGGCTCCGGTCACCAGGGCCGTCCTGCCTGTGAGGTCTGCAATCATCTAAACTCCTCCTAATGCCTGCATGGTTCATACTGTGAACAGGATAGCATTAGTCATCCTGCCGCGCCCGCTCCTTCCCCCAATGGAGAATCTCCACTCCCATCAGTTCATAACAAATATGCAGTATCATTTAGTGAGCATGACGTCGCCTGCTCACTGTAAGTTGGACCGGCCGCGCCATCCGGCGGACGGACAGTCTGGACACAATAGCGATAGGGATGCTAGTATCATTTGCTCAAAAAACCGTCGCGCCAGTAGTCCTCGTATGTATAATGAGACCACATGTCATCGATTGTTGTCTTTTCAGTGTGAGCCCAGTTCGGAGGAAGGTCGTGTTCGTCAAATCGCAGATGAATGGCAGAAGTCATGCAATGTTGACAGTCAGCCTCAGAGTGAGCGCTCTGGCGACCTTTTTGATCGCCGTCGCGCTTGCCGCGGTCTGGGTGTTCGCGGAAAACGGGCCAGTCGCGCAGGCACAGGCACAATCATCCTGCGAGGTGATCGACCTCGGCGCCCTGGGCGACGAGGTGGGCAGCGCGCTTATGGATGAAGGGCGGTGGACGACGCAAGACTGCGATTCGCGCTTTCGCGCGGGCAGCGACGCGCACACGTATCGCTTCGAGGTGGCGGAGGGCGGCCGCGTCAGGATCGATCTGTCGTCCACCGAGGGCGACTCTTATCTCTATCTGTTGTCGGAAGACGGCACACGAATAACGGACAACGACGATGGCGGCGCGGGCCTCGACTCGCGGGTGGAGCGGGATCTGGAGCCGGGTGTTTACCTAGCGGAGGCGACGACGGTTGGCGGGCGAGGCCGAGGCCAAGCGAACTTCACGCTCACCGTTAGCCGCGTCGCGGGATGCGAAACGAAACACCTCGGCACACTCACCCTGGGCAGGGATCTGACCGCAACCGACTCTTGGACGCTCGACACCTGCGGCTCCCTCTACGTCGTGGAGCATCCCGCGCACAGGTACTCGTTCGATCTGCCGCGTGACGGGCGCGTACTCATCGACCTGACGTCGGAGAATGGCGATCCCGTGCTCTCCCTGGTGTCGGCGTCCGAGGGTCTGATAGCCGCCAACGACGATGGCGGAGAGCGGCGCAACTCACGCATCGAAAAATATCTGACCGCGGGCGAGTACTGGGTCGAGGCGACGACTTACTTGGAGAGAGACCTCCAACCGCTGTTTGCCGACTTCGAGCTTGTCATCAGCATGGTGGACGAGGACGCCAAGCTGCGGAGTTTCCTACTGAAGATCGAGGAAACTCATGCCCCCGACGAGGTGGTCGCGGGCGTGCCGTTCCCTGTCCACTACCGCGTCGGCAACTTGGGCGGCGGCGACCTTGCCGACATAGGCGGCAGTACCTTCGTGTACGTCGTGGCTCCCCGCTTTTACACGCCGGCAGGCTCAATCGGCGAATCGGAGGGGTTCTGGCGTGGCGGGGTCTCCTACCACACCGGACCGGAGACGCAGATCCCGACGAGCATCACGAACAGAGAGGTGAAACCTTTCGACGTGACGCTCAACAGAACCGGCCCATCCTGGGTGTTCGTCGCAATCATCACTTACAATGAGGATGACGAAGAGGTGGCGTTCCACGGCATCTGGCGTACCCTGATGGTCCTGAGCGGGGTGAGGTTCGACGAAGTCGCGGTGGACGTGGATGGCGCCGCGTATAGAGTGTCGGCTGAGGCCGACGTGGACGGGATTGTAACAATATCCGTGAGCGCGGCCGCGGACCCGGACGCGGACGTGGACGATGCGACGCGGGCGAAGGCGATCTACGCCGCGGGCGTACACACGCAGATGCTGAACGGCATCTTCGAGCGTTTGGCGATTGCCGACCTGCCCACAACAGCGGCTGCCATGGACATCAGCGTAATGGACCCCTCGTCTGAAACGCTGCTCACGGCCTTCGCCGACGGTTACTCGGACCTGGTCGCCAATGCGGGACTGGGTGAACGCCTAGAAGCGGGCGAAGCGATCGACCCGACGGCGGTCGAAGAGTTGCTGCTGGGAGCGTCAGAGAAGGCTTCATCGCAATATGCTTCACTGGCGGCTTCGTGGAAGGCATTGCAAGAGCGAATCGACGGCGGCGGCAGATTGTCGGTCGAGGAGGCGTTCGCGGCTCAGTCCGAACTCGCCTATGCGGAACGCGTACTCTCACCCGTAGTGAAGGCCGGCGACATCGTGCGCGCGGCGCGCGCCGCCGACCTGGGCTGGGAGGTCCCTGAGGTCCAGGCGATGAGCGACGGACTCGAAGACCAAGGGTCGTGCGGCGGCAGGTACGCGGCAGTCCGCGACTTGTTGAGTAAGGCAAGCGCGTCGGGCGTCAGTGAACTGCTCGAAATCGACGGGGAAGTGCGCGCGGCGCTGCCGATATATGGTTCAGCTATTGACGCCGTACTCTGCGCGGTGGCGGCGTCCGATACTGAAATCTCGCAGTTCCTGGAGAGCCTCTCAATCGACGACAGTGAGGAGATTGGCCTGCTGTTCGGTGACGAGCCACAGCCAGCGGTTGAGCCGGGCGATCCACCATACCGGCTGCGCATCATAGCCAGGTTGGACGAGGACGGCCGGGTGGAACTGGGCGCTGAACTCGCCGACGGCGAACGGGTTCTGCCGTCCGTGCGCTACTTGCCTGCCGACTCGCCGGCGGACGAGTGGCGGATCAGCGGCGACGTCGAAGTGGAAGACAACCCGATCGGGAAGATACGCGTGCGGCGTCTGGAAGACGGGCGGTTCGAGTTGGGATTCCTGAGCTCAGCGGGCGAGGTTATATCTCCAGACATCCGCTACCTGCCTGCCGACATGACGGTGGGCGTCTGGCTGCGCAGCGGCGAGATCGAGGCTCCGACTGTCGAGGCGCTGGAGTAGGCGGCTGGTTGGACAGAGCATGAGGGATCCGGGGCGGCTATGTCCCGGGTCCTCGTGTTTGGGCCTTATAGTCACACATGCTGATCAACCAGGATTTGATTGCCGTCAGGGTCCAGGACCAAAAACCACGCTGGTCCGGCGCCGTCCTCATCCGCTTCGCTGGCAAGCTGCACACCCTTCGACTTCAGTTCTCGTTGCAGTTCGCGCACGTCCGTAAAGCTGTCGAGCGGCTGGGCCTCCCCATCCCAGCCCGGATTGAACGTCAGGATATTCTTCTCGAACATCCCATGGAAGATTCCGATAGTACAGGCGCCGTTCCTGAGTATCAGCCAGTTCTGCGAAGCCTCGCCTCCCACAACCTCGAACCCGAGCTTCTCGTAGAAAGACCTCGAAGCCTCCAGATCCTCTACCGTTAGGCTGACCGAAAACGCGCCGAATTCCATGTTGTGCTCCTTGTCCATCGTTCTGATAGCATCTCGAAGCCCAGCATACCACAATAGCCTACACGGATTTGCTCCAGGGCCTTTCGCTCATCCCCTCTCCCATCCTGAATATCCACCAATCCCGTAAATCCTGCTTCTGACAACATCCCGCCCCATCTGCCATTCCAAGCCCCTCCCACTGTCATTTCGAGCGCAGCGAGAAATCTAAAATCCCTGAAAATCCCACAATCCCCAAAATCCTGCTTCTGACCCTTGACACCAGCCCAAAGACCATGTATTCTAAGAAGAACTATCGTCCAGCCACCAGCCACCAACCGCCAATGACCACCACAACCCAACAGACACCATCCAACCCCGCAATCGACTTCGCCAACATGGTGTTAGCCGAGACCGACAACGCGCGCGAAATCATAGACCTACTTCACGACATCGCGCAGGGCCAGCGGCAAAACTCCACCACCAGAGACCGCATCAACGCATCCCGTATCCTCCTAGACAGAGGACTCGGCAAATGCCCCAAGCAGCCCCTCGACGTCGACATCGACACCGACAACCAAACCGACGACACCGACAACCAATCCGACGACACCGACAACCAATCCGACGACACCGACAACCAATCCGACGACACCGACAACCAATCCGACGACACCGACAACCAATCCGACGACACCGACAACCAATCCGACGACACCGACAACCAATCCGACGACACCGACAACCAATCCGACGACACCGACGTAGGGGCGATTCGTGAATCGCCCCAACCCGACACGCCCGAACCCGAGTCTCCCACACTCGTCACCCAACTTGACCAGTCCCTACAAGACCAACTAGGCCCACCCCCGGCCGCGCCCACCAACCACGACCAACTATCCACTATCCACCATCCACTAACCACTATCCAAAACTACATCCTAGACATCACCGACAACGGGCGCACCATCATGGTCGCCCTGAGAGACATCTGCCGCGCCCCAGACGGCGACCCCAAAGTCAAAGACTCCCACCGAGTCACCGCCGGCCGTATGCTCTTAGACCGCATCCTCGGAACCGGCCGCGCGCTTGAGGCCCCTCAGAAGAAACCCTACGTCCGCCCCGTCAGACTCATCGATCCCGACGACCTGGCCGAGGCCCGCGCCGAAATCCAGCGCATGAAGGACGAGGGCATACTTACGCCCGACCCAAACGCGCCGCCAATCCCCGGCCCTGTGCCTGAGATACCCGAAGGCTTCGATCCCACCCCCTATCTCAAAGAGGCATCCGAAAAGTTCTGGGCAAACATCGATATGACGCTAGAACGACAGAAGGCATGGCCCGCCATCGAGGAACGCAGGCGGAAGAAACTCGCCCAAATATACCCATCTCACTCCGAAGACGACAAACCGCCGGAACCATGACCACGCCGACAACCGACAACCTTATATCCGAGATCATCGAAGAGTTGAGGCCACTCCCACGCGCCCAGCGTTTGGAAGCCGCCAACGCCTGTCTAAATGCGCTCGACGAAGATGACCGGATCTGTACCTGGACACCCGACCTCGCCCCCTCCCAATCCCCCGACCGAGTCGACGCCCTGGTCCACGCCGTCACAGAGCTGATGATCCGACGAATCCCCCTAAAAATCTGGGTCTAACCACCACCCCACAAACCCCATCCCGAAAATCCCCCCAATCCCCAAACTCACAGTCCAGACAACCCTTTGTGCCCCTTCGTGCTCTTCGTGGATAATACCCCAACCCATCCTGAACATCCTCCACAATCCGGCAAATCCTGATTCAGACCCCCGCCTAAAATCAGCGAAATACCATAATCCCACAAATCACAGTTCAGACATAATCCTCCCTTCGTGCTCCTTCGTGTCCTTCGTGGATAGCGCCTCTACGCTAAAAACCGAAAACTAGAAACTAAAAACTAACCACCAATCTGACACAGCTTCCGAGGCTTGACCTGCATGACCCTCCAAGATAAGATTGGCGGTACAGACACGAATTAGCGATACCTTAATCACAATCGGGAGGCACACATGGGACACAATTACACAATTTTCATCGGCACGGTCGGCAACGGCCTTCAGTACAGCCGCGACGGCGGCGAGACCTGGGAAGACGCCGCCACCGGCGACCCGTATCCTAACCACACCGTCGCCGGACTCGAAGGAAACGTCCGCGCTCTCAGCGTATATCCGAACGACCCGCACCGCATCCTCGCAGGTACAGACTGGACAGGCATCTACCGCTCCGACGACAACGGCGAGTCCTGGAACCACATCAAGTCCCCAATGGAGGGGATGGAGATTTGGTCCATCGACGTAGATCCCACGGACTCCGACAAGATCTATGTCGGCACCAGGCCGCAGGGCTTCAGGTCCAGCGACGGCGGCGAGTCTTGGGAGAAGATGGAGATGGGCATCGACGAGAGCGCCCCGCTCTGGCCTCCGCGCACAACCAAGATCACCGTCGACCCCAGGGACAGCCGCACCATCTGGGCGGGAGTCGAGGTTGACGGCGTCCACAAGAGCCTCGACGGGGGCGACTCCTGGGTGCGACTGCCCGACGTCGGACCCAGCCAGTTCTACGGCGACATACACTGCATGGCGATCAACGCGAAGGACTCCAAGGTGTTCGCCACCAGCCCGTTCGGCATCGCCACCAGTCTCGACGAGGGCGAAAGCTGGGACGTCCACCAGTTCCCCGGCATCCGGGAGGGCGAGGAGCGGTCCTACTGCCGCGCGGTCATCATCAAGCAGGACGACCCCAACACGATGTTCGTCGGAAGCGGCAACGGCATACCCGGCGAGGCCGGAGCCATCAGGCGCACCAAGGACGGCGGCGCGACGTGGGACGCCGTATCCTTGCCGGTAGTGCCCAACTCCGTCGTTTACTGGCTTGGCGCCCATGCCGGCGTGCCCGACACCATAGCAGCCGCCAGCATCTACGGATACGTCTATCTCAGCGAGGACGGCGGAGACAACTGGGGCAAAGCCGAGCGCGAGTTCGGACACATCCGAACCGTCGCAGTCACGCCAAACTAACCACCGCTTCGACCCGATCTTTTCCCTCTCCCTTGATGGGAGAGGGTTAGGGTGACAACCAGTGCGGAGTGAAACCCAACCTTTCCCCTCTCCCTTGAGGGAGAGGGCTAGGGTGAGGGTGAAAACCGCCCCTCTAGTACTATTTGTCCCCACAACCTAAGGAGAAACCATGCCGTCCAGGACATTTCGCGTCGGAATCATCGGAGACACCCTTGCCGACCAACACGGCGGCGGATACGGCCACCAGGTTGACATGGCTTTCGTCGGCGTCGAGGGCGCCGAGATCGTAGCCGTTGCCGACGAGGACGAGGAAGGCCGCGCCAAAGCCATGGTCAGAACCGGCGCGCCGACCGGCTACGCCGACTACAACGAGATGTTGAGCGCAGAGAAGCCGGACATCGCAGTAGTCGCCTCACGGCTTCCGGGAGACCACCTGGAGCCCGTGGTCGCGGCCGCTCAGAACGGCGCAAGCGCCTACATGGAAAAGCCTTGCGCCGCCACGCCCGGCGAGGTCGACCGGATGATGGCCGCCCACGATGCCGCGGGCACGATCATGGTCGTCGCCCACCCCTGGCGAGGTCACCCGCCAGTCCAGAAGTACGCGATTCCCTGGCTGAAAGAGGGCAAGATCGGCGAGGTCAGGTACGCCCGCATGATAGGCAACCAGCCGGCCGGCAAGGGCCTCGGATTCGGCAACGGCGACGAGATGATGCTGGACAGAAACCCTCACATGTACGACCTGATCTGGCAGCTCTTCGGCGCTCCGGTATGGTGCCACGCGCACATCACCCAAGACGGTCGAAGCGTGACCCCGGACGACGTGGTCGAAGGGCCTGAGAATTACGGACTGGTCGCAGGGAACGGGATCAAGGTGTACTACGCCTGGGAAAACGGCTTCGCCGCCGACTTCGAGTCGATCGAGGGTGAGGGGAAGGACCGCACCTGGCGAATCGACTTTCACGGTACCGAGGGCACAATCTCGATCCCCGGAGCGATCCAACCCGGGCCGGACGTTTACTACAACCCGAGCTCCCAGCCCATGCTCGTTGGCGACGACCGCTGGGAGATCCTGCCGACTGAGCCGCCGCCGTCCGACCACAAGTGGGTCGAGTCCCACCATCGCATGGCGCGCTCCATGATGGACATTCTGGAAGGCAAGGAGCCTGAGTACGAGCTTGTGCAGGGACCGCAGGCCCGCCTCTACCTGGAGATGGCTATGGCCGCCCACGCATCCCACGTCGCGGGCGCTCGCATCTACTTCCCGCTGGAGGAAACCAACAACCCATTCGACACCTGGACCGCATAGCCGAGCCAATGTCCACTCGCCTACAAGCCGGCCGTAGGGGCGCTTCGCGAAGCGCCCGTGTCTGATGAATTGAAGGTGCATCCATGCCCGTCCCAAGTTTGGACCAGACAGGAAAAGTCATCGTCGTCACAGGGGCCAGAAGGGGCCTGGGCCGCCAGTTTGCCCTGACGTTCGCCGATGCCGGCGCCGATGCCGCGATCTCCGACATGGAGGCAAACGACGGCCTGCTGGATCGTACCGCCGACGAGATCAGGGCATTCGGGCGCCGCGCGATCACGGTCCAAACCGACGTGACCAGTAGGGCGCAGGTCGATGAGATGGTCGCCCGCGTTCTTGATGAGTATGGACGCATCGACGTCCTGATAAACAACGCGGGGATCGCCCACAGTGCGAACATCCTGGAAATCTCGGAAGAAGAGTGGGACCTGATGCTCGGTACTCACATGAAGGGCACCCTGTTCTGCACTCAGGCCGTCAGCAAGGCGATGATAGAGCAGGGAAGCGGTTCGATCGTCAACCTCGCCTCCATCGGAGTGAAGATGAAGGGCGTCGTCCCGTACTGCATCGCCAAGATGGGCATCGTTATGCTGTCTCAGGGGTTCGGAGACCTTCTAGGCCCGCACGGCATCCGAGTCAACGTCATGGCTCCGGGCATCATCCAGACCGACATGACCCGTCGTCAGTGGGAGACGCCCAAAGCGCTCGAGGCCTCGCTCGATACCGTGCCTCTTGGAAGATTGGGCCAGCCTGAAGACGTCGCCAACCTCGCGCTGTTCCTCTGCTCCGACGCCGCCAGCTACATCAACGGCGCTCTGATCACCATCGACGGAGGCGTAACCCCGATCCCTCACCCCAACGTGCGGGAAATCATGGGAATAAGGGACTAATGCCCTGATTTTCCCGCCCAATGGGTTCCAAATTCGCCCCTATCCCTCGCTGCCCCTGAGCCTGGGGTCGAGGAGGTCCCGCATGGCGTCGCCGAGCATGTTGAGACAGTAGATGGTAATAGTCAGAGCAAGACCAGGCCAGAGAGCCAGCCATGGCGCCACCTCCATGTATTGACGCCCTTCCCGGCTGAGCAGACCTCCCCAGCTAGGAATCGAGGGCGGCAGACCGAATCCCAGGAAGCTCAGAGAGGCCTCAGACAGAATCACCCCCCCGACGGTGATGCTGAAGATGATGATGACGACAGGCATAATATTGGGCAGGACATGTCGGATCAGTGTTGCGGCGCCGCGGCTGCCAATTGCCCGCGCCGCCAGAAAGTAGTCGTTCTCTTTTATGCCGATAACGGCGCCTCGGAGTACTCTCGACCCGCCGATGCCTCCTGATATCCCCAGGACGACGATGATCTGGAGGAGACCCGACCCGACGATGGACATTATGGTTAACAACAGGAGCAGTCCCGGGAAAGCGATCCAGGCATCGACAAATCTCTGCACAGCCAGGTCCAATTTACCACCCAGGAATCCCGAAATGCCGCCTATCAGGACAGCGACCACAACATTAAGAGTGGTCGCCGCGAGACCGACAATTAACGAAAGACGAGCCCCGTAGATAAGGCGGCTCAACAAGTCTCGCCCTATATGGTCGGTCCCCAGCAGATACTGGGCCGAGGGGCCAGTCAGCCTGTCCGCCATGTGTATTTTCATATATCCATAAGGGGCCAAAACATCGGCAAAGATAGCGACAAAAATCAAGATCAATATGATAATCCCGCTGATAGTACCTAGTGGCTTCTCCCTGACCAGCCTGGTAAAGAAATCAGCCAGCCGGGAGCGCCGCTTTGGCGCGATTATTGAGGACTGTATGTCTGTGGTGTCGTTCATGTTTCTGAGGGTCACCCTCACCCCAACCCTCTCCCTGAGGGAGAGGGGGTATTTTGACTGACATTCGTAGTTGTTCTCTACACTTGCCTACCCCTGTCAGCCCATCAGGGAGAGGGGGTATTTTGACTGACATTCGTAGTTGTTCTCTACACTTGCCTACCCCTGTCAGCCCATCAGGGAGAGGGGGCTTTCATAATTAGCTGTAGCGGACCCTGGGGTCTAAGTACGGATAAATCAGGTCTATCATTAGATTTATTGCTAAAACCGCGGCACCGAAAAACAGGTTTATTCCGGAGACCGTCGGGTAGTCTCGGTCCGTGAGGGCATTCACCATCAGACGCCCGAGCCCCGGCAGGTTGAATATGTTCTCCATGATAACGGAGCCGCCTATCAGGATCGGCAATTGCAGGCCGATCAGGGTAACTACCGGGATGAGGGCATTTTTGACGGCGTGTCTCATAATAACTACCCTCTCCTTGAGACCCTTGGCCCAGGCCGTCCTGATATAGTCCTGCCTTAGCACCTCCAGCATCATGGTGCGCGTCATCCGCATGGTGGCTGCAGCGGAGGCCGTCCCCAGAATCAGGCTGGGAATGAAGAACACCCCGAGATTCCCCAGCGGGTCTTGGGTGAAAGAAACCCACTCCATCGGCGGCGCCCAGCCCCACCAGATTGCCGGGTAGATCATGACCATCAGCGCCAGCCAGAAGTTAGGCGTTGCCAGGCCGATGATAGCGATGGAGCGCCCCGCGTAGTCGGCGGCCGTATCCTGGCGAATCGCCGAGTAGATGCCGACCGGCAGGGCTATCACCAGCCCGATTACGATTGCCAGGACGCCAAGCTCGATGGTTACCGGCAATCCACGTATTATCCGCTCCTCTACCTCCCCAATACCCATCAGTGATTCGCCAAGGCTGCCCTGGAGGATACCGTTAAAGTGGGACTCACCGGTAATCCAGTCAGGGGTCGGCAACACTCCTATCCAGCGTCCATACTGCACGTGGATAGGCAGGTCGAGGCCGAGCCTACGTTCTACGAGCTCCCGGTCGACTTCGCTGCCGCCAGAATCTATACGGCTGGCCATGATGTCGATGACGTCGCCGGGGATGAAGCGGACGGACAGGAACACCAGCACGCTCAATATGAACAAGGTGGGGATTATGAGCAATAACCGCCTGATGATATAGGCTCTCATGTGATACACCTGATTGCGATTTCCGCCGTCATTGGTGGTAGGGATAAGGGATTAGGGATAGAGGATGTGTTGGTGGATGTTCGGGGTTGGATGTGAGTATTGGGATTTTAGATTCCTCGACTCCGCTTCGCTTCGCTCGGAATGACATGAGGGAGAGGCTTCGCTTCGCTCGGAATGACATGAGGGAGAGGTTTCGCTTCGCTCGGAATGACATGAGGGCGCTCGGAATGACAGTAAGAAAGGCCCCCTCTCATAATTCAATGAGTAAGGGAGCCGGGAAGCTTGTGCCTCCCAGCTCCCTTTTTTCCCCTAAGGTCAGCCACAACGGCTGAAACCCCTAACGACCCATGGCTTTCTTCAGCTCACTATCAATCCAGAGGCGGGCGAGGATGGGCATATACTGGAAACCTCCCATCGCGTATTCACCGTTAAAACCTTCGACCCACGCCTGGCTCACCTGAAACCTTGGTTGCAGAGGACCCCATATCTGATTGTGCTGCTTTATCACGGCCAAATCAAACTCTCTAGATGCCTTCATCTGCTCCTCAACGGTGGTAGCGGCGAAAAAGGCATCATAGGCGGCGTCCAACTCAGGGTGGTTCTCGATTCCGCCCAAGAGTTCGCGGTGAAATACGTTGTCCGAGCGATAAACGCCCGTGGACCAGATAGGGTCCGTAAAGGCCATGCCGGCAGTGGTCATCTCATAATTATGTTCTGTTGTATTAGCCACCCAAGTCGCCGTGTCATATATATTAATCGTTACATTAACGCCAATATCAGCCCAGTAGCCGACAGCTATTTCCGCATAGCCCAAATCTGTGATGTCGCGGTGAGAATAGTCGACCTTGAATCGAACGCCGTCCGCGCCGCGCTCGTATCCAGCCGCATCAAGCAACGCTTCTGCACCTTCCGGGTCATACCTGTAGTATCCCTTGAGCTCTTCGGGCCACTCTTCAACTGGGGTGTAATACCCCTTGACGAAAGACCACGCAGGAGATTCCCACTTTGCTAAACCGGTATAGTAGGTATCGTTAATCGTCTCGAGGTCCAGCGCCATCTGCAGTGCGTGGCGTACCCTGATATCGTCAAAGGGCGCGTTGCGAATGTTCAGACCAATGGACTGAAACGACCGTTGGTGATAAAAGTTCGCCTCGAGTTCGGGGTTGGTCTTCTGGAGTCTCTTTATCACGTCGAGGGATTTTATTTCAGCGACGCCGGCTTTAGCTGTTATATCAACCTTACCCGAGCGTAGCGCCGCTACACGTGTTGATTCTTCTGACATAAAGAGGGCCCTTATCTCGTCAATATAGGGCAGGCGGTTCTCAGGGTATTTTTCGTCGTAGCCCCAGTAGGCAGGGTTCTTGTTAAAGGTGATAGAGACGTCTTCGACATAGTCAGTCAGCTCAAAGGGCCCGGTGCCGACCACGTTCTTCCAATCCGTATAGTCGCCGTATTGCTCGATTACCTCGGGGGGTAATATCCAGTGCAAAGATTCGTTGATGATAGTCCTTAGCGCACCGACGGATGGCTCCGTCAGCTTCATAACAACCGTATATTTGTCGGTGGCCTCTATCGATTCCCATGGCAGGTTGTAAGCCGAGCCAGTCTGCTCGGGACGTTCGGTGAAGTCGCCCAGAGCGAGCATCCGGTTCCAGTTATATGCGACGTCATGGGCAGTTAGCTCCCGACCGTTCATCGGCGCCTTGTTATGCCAGTTAACGCCCTGGCGGATGTGGAAGATGTAAGTCAGTGGGTCGGGCGTTTCCCAGCTTTCCGCCAGAGACCCGGTGAAGGCAAACACAGGGACATAAGGGTTTCTAAAGTCAAATTCTTTCCTATCTAGTCCCCAGTCCCCGATGCCGAGCGACTCATTAACACCGTTTATGAGGAAGCCCGCATAGCCGCCAGTAACAAAGGGGTCAGCAGTACCGTACTTTAATCTATAGGGAAAGGTTAATGTCCCGCCATATTCTGGCGCGGACTCCACCTTGCCGGTGGTGGGATCCGTCACATACTTCTTACCCGGCACCTCTCTCACGACCTCAACCGGGACCGCCACCTCTTTAGTCACCACGACGGTCTCGCCGGGGACTTCGACGGTCTTGACGACCTCCTTCTCGACCACCACGGTCTCACCGGGGACCTGTACCTCCTTGACCACCTCTACGGTGACGGTCTCGCCGGGGACTTCGACGGTCTTGACGACCTCTTTCTCGACCACGACGGTCTCGCCCGGGACCTCGACGGTCTCGGTTACCACTTCCTTCACCACCACGGTCTCGCCGGGGACTTGTACTTCTTTGACAACCTCTTTGACGACGGTCTCGCCCGGTACCTCGACGGTCTCGGTTACGACTTTCTCGACGACCACGGTCTCGCCCGGCACCTCTACCGTTTCGGTACAGGCAACGGCGACCGACAACAGCATTGCGGCTCCTGCAAATACGACCAGCCAACGCATTGAATTAGATGTAAGCATGTCGATGCCTCCTCGTTTTGGTGAGTCACCCTCACCCTAGCCCTCTCCCTGAGGGAGAGGGAATCTTGACGGTCCGCACCGTTGCGGAGCCGCCCCCATGACGGGATGTGGGCTTTATATCACAAATTCCCCCCCCGTCAAGTGTTGAGATATCGAGGGTCAGGGCAATCGCATTTCACTCAATGCCAGCTTTGGCAAAGCCTCCCAACTTCCCCTCTGGACTCCGGCCTCCGCCGGAGTGACGATGGACGATGCGCCTTCCAAGTCTAAATGCGATTGCCCTATATCGAGGGTGTAGGAGTGAGGAATAAGGGGTAAGGAATGAGGGGGCCTGAAGCAGGATTTTGTGGATTGTGGGGATGGGGAGGATTTTGGGCGTGAGTGGATGGTGGGCAGTCTTTGGTTTTTGGTGGGGATGTCTGAACTGGGATTTTGGAGATTGGCCAGATGCGACGTTTCAGTTGCCCGCGCCGCGGAGCCTGGGGTCGAGGAGGTCTCGCAGGGCGTCGCCGAACATGTTGATCCCGTACACCACGAAAGTGAGGCACAGCCCCGGCCAAATGGCGAGCATCGGGGCCTCTTCCATGTATCGCCGGCCCTCCCAGCTGAGCATCGCCCCCCAGCTTGGGGTGCCGAGAGGAAGCCCGAAGCCAAGGAAGCTGAGCGCGGCCTCGGCGAGGATTATCCCGCCGATGCTGACGGTGAAGATGATGATTATAGGCGGCATGATGTTGGGTATTACGTGCCGCCATAGGGTCCTGCTGGTGGGGCTTCCGAGCGCGAACGCGGCCTGGAAGTAGTCGTTCTCCCTGATGGCGATGACTGCGCTCCTGATGACGCGCGAGTTTACGATGCCATAGGACACGCCGAGTACGATAATTAGCTGCGGCATTCCCCTTCCGACTATGGACATGACGGTGAGAAGGATGATCAGGAATGGGAACGAGTACCACGCGTCCACGAATCTCTGCGTCAAGAGGTCCAGCTTGCCGCCGAGGAAGCCTGACGAAACTCCGATGATCACCGCGACCAGGACGTGCAGAGCGCCGGCCGCCACTCCAACGATCATGGAGACCTGCGCGCCGTATATGATGCGGCTGAAGATGTCGCGTCCGAGGTGGTCGCGTCCGAGCCAGTGCTCCATGGAGGGCGGGTCGTAGCGCCCCTTGACGCTGATTTCGTGAATGTCGTGCGTGGCCAGTATGGGGGCGAGGATGCCGGCGGCAAGAAGGGCGAGAACGATCGCTCCTCCGAGTACGCCGAGTTTCTTTGCCCACAGCCGGACGAAGAAGTCGGAGAACCGGTTTCGGCGGCTGGGCGCCGTCGCCTGTAGGCTCACACTGGCGGTCGTGTCGTCCATTCTGACTTCCTTACTATGAATACCGCACCCTGGGATCGAGCAGGGCGTAGGTGAGGTCGGTTGCCAGGTTGATGGTGACGATGCCGAGCGCGAGCACAAGGTTGATTCCGGAGATGACGGGATAGTCTCTGTCCGATAACGAGTCGAGCAACAGGTTACCCATGCCGGGGAGAGCAAATATGCGCTCGATGATGACGGCTCCGCCGATCAGGACGGGGACTTCGAGGGCGATCAGCGTGATCACGGGGATGAAGGCGTTCTTCAGCGCGTGCCGCACGACCACGACCCTTTCCTGCAACCCTTTGGACCACGCGGTTCTGATGTAGTCCTGTCGGAGCACTTCGAGCATCATCGTTCGCGTCATCCGCATCGTGACGCCGCTCAACAGCATACCGAGCACGAACGCGGGTATGACGAACTGCTTTATGTTGCCCCAAGGGTCTTCGACGAACGGAATCAGCTCCAGGGGCGGGGACCAGCCCCACCAGATTGGGGGAAATATCATCACCATGGTCGCGGTCCAGAAACCGGGGATAGCTATGAAGAGGATAGCGACGCTGCGCCCGACGTAGTCGCCGATGCCGTCCTGGCGGATGGCGGAATAGATGCCGATGGGCAGGGCGATTATGAGCGAGATGATGAGTGCGATGAGTCCAAGCTCGAACGAGGTGGGCAGCCTGTTGACGACCCTGCTGGTGACGGAGTGGCCGCCGTAGAGCGACGTGCCGAGGTCTCCGCGCGTAATAATGCCGTACACCCATTTGCCGTACTGTACGACGAAGGGCTGGTCGAGACCGAGATGCCTCTCCAGCGCCTCCCGGTCGCTGAAGGCGCCCCTGGTGTGGCTTAGCATGATGTCTATGACGTCGCCGGGAATGAACCGAACGGATAGAAAGACGAGCACCGACACGATAAACAGCGTCGGAGCTATCAGCAGCAGCCTTCTTATGACGTAGTTGCGCATATTGGTATTGGCGCGAGCGGCACAGAGTGAGGAGGGCCGGATAGCCGAAGCCTTCCGACCCTCCTATGTCTATCCTTCAGGCGTCAACACCACCCTCACCCTAGCCCTCTCCCTCAAGGGAGAGGGGATTTGTGGAGTCCACTAGCGGCCCTTTCCCTCAAGGGAGAGGGGACTTGTGAAGTTTGCCACCCTCTCCCTTGGGAGAGGGGACTTGTGAAGTCAGCTAGTATCCCATCGCCTTCTTCTTATCAGGGTCGAGCCAGACGTGAGCATAGACGTAGCCGGTGTTGCAGACGCCGGAGTACCACTCGCCGTTGAAGCCCCCGACGTAGGGGTGCCACATGGCGACGTTTGCCATGAGCGGGAAGATGATCCTGTACTGCTGGTCTCGGACGTGGTCGGCGACGTTCTTTATGGCGCTGGTGTACTCCTCCATGTCCGTGGCCGCGATGGCCTTTTCGACGCCTTCGTCGATGACGGGGTCGTTCCAGAACTTATTGAGCATGGTGGAGTCGCTGGTGTGGAAGCCGGTGAGCCTGGGGAGCGGCGAACCCTGCGGGCCGGTCCAGTCCCAGTGCCACTCCTCGAGCTCGCCGTCGGACATGCGGCTCCAGTACACGCCCCACTCCATCTCTTCGATGGTGACCTCAACACCGATCTCGGCAAGGTAGCCCTTGACGATCTGGGCGAGCTCGGGGTCCTGCTCGCCGGTGCCGAGCCACAAGCTGACCTCAAAGCCGTCGGGGTATCCAGCCTCGGCCATAAGCGCCTTGGCGGCTTCCACGTCGTAGTCGTGGTTCGCTCGTGTCTCTGCATCCCACTCCTCGTAGGGGGTGAAGAAGCCCTGCACGAGGGATCCGAACAATGGGTAGATGGCCGGCTCGGTGTATCCGCCGTAGTAGTCGTTGGCGATCTCCTCGGTGGGGATGGCCTTCTGGAGCGCGCGGCGGACGCGGATGTCCGCCCAGGGCTTATCGGGGTCGTCCATTCTCATGCCGATGCCCCAACCCTCCGGCCATCGCACGAAGTATTCGGTCTCGGGGTTGGAGTCGATGATCGAGTCAACCTGCGACGGCGTGATGGTCACAACGCTGGCCCATCCGCCGAGCTCGTCCACCTTTCCGGTGCGGTAGGCGGCCTTCTGTGCGGCCCAGTCCCTGATGTCCAACAGTCGGAACGTGTCGATATATGGAAGCTGGTTGCCGGGGTAGCGCGGGTCCTCGCCCCACCAGTTGGGGTTCTTTTCCCAGGTGTAGGAGGTTCCTTCGACTACATCGGTGAGCAGGAACGGTCCGCTGCCGAGCGCGTGCTCCCAGTTTTCGAGGTCGCCGTGCTCCTCGAGGGACTCCTTGTTGACGACGCTGTCGCCGTATCCCTCCGTGAGCAGCAGGCCGAGCATGGTGACGAGCGGCTCGAACTTGAACTCGACGGTGTCGTCGTCGAGCGCCGTGACGGAGGTGATCTGCTGCCACATGGCCTGCATGCCGGGGTGCGGCTCTGTGAAGCCCATTCCGGCGCCGGTGTAGGCGTTCCAGCTATAGGCGACGTCTTCGGCAGTGACCTCCCGCCCGTTGGCGGGGGCCTTGTCGTGCCAAGTGGCGCCTTCGCGGACCTTGAATCTGATGGTTCCCAGGTCGGGCTGTTCCCAGCTTTCGGCGAGTGCGCCGACGCGGTACTTCTCGGGGATGTAGTATCCGGTGTGGCTGAACTCCTCGCGCGGGACGGTCCAGTCGCCCTGTCCGAGGTCGTCATATACGAAGTGGGGTGTGTCGCAGACGTCAACGCGGGGGTCCCAGCTACTCGGCTCTCGAGTCGTGATGGAGGTGAATGTGCCGCCGTAAACCGGCCCATCCATCATCGTCGGCGCGGGTTCGGGCGCGGCGGTCGGTTCGGGGGCCGCGGTCGGCTGGGGAGCCGCAGTCGGCGCAGGCGCGGAAGTCGCGGTAGGCGCAGGCGCAGGAGTGGGTTCGGGGTCGTCGCTCGCGCACGCCATCGCGACCATCCCGGCCACGAGGGCCAACAGCGCTAGCATATAACGTAAGTCCAATCGTTTCGTCATCGGGTCTCCTCCCGTTTGTCTATGTCCGTCATCCTTGCGGAGTGGGGAAAAGTTACCACTGCTTGCTACGGTTTGTCAATCGCCGCCGCCACGGTGAAACTGTGTCAGATTGGTAGGCGTTGGATCTAACGCAAGGGCGCAAGGGCGCGAAGGGGTAAGGTTTAGGGTTTAGGGGGTAAGGTTTAGGGCTTGGTGGTTAGACCCAGATTTTGATTGGGATTCGTTCTATCATCAGTTCGGTAATGGCGTGGACTGGGCTTCGGCTAGGGATCGGGCGACGAGGGCTACTCGCCGGGCGCGTCCGTTCTCTGTCTGGGCGCGGACCCATTCGGCGCCCGTGCGGTCCTGTCGGCGGCCTCCTGCAGCCACGCGGTCTCGGTAACAGGGTCAGGCGATCCGATGGCCGCCTGGACGTGGACCGCCTTGGTCACGTTCGCGTTGCGCGTCAGCGCGATGAAGTCCTCGGCGAGAAAGTTGCGCTCGCCCAGCTTCCGCGTCTGCGTGCCGAGAGTCGGGTGAACGACGTCCGGCTGCCAGTGCGCGTAGATCAGCTCCGGGTGCTGCATGTCGTAGAAGTGCACGTGCGCGTCGACGAACTCCAGCTTGGACATTTTCCTCTCCTGTGCTTGTGATGTGGGCGACGCTACTGACTGCGACGGAGGCTGGGGTCAAAGAAGTCGCGCATCCAATCTCCGACGATATTGAGCGAAATGATAAGCAATGATATCGCTACCCCCGGAAATATGGCTATCCACCATGCGAAGGATAGATAGGCGCGTCCGTCTGAGATCATTACTCCCCAGGCCGAGTTCGGTTTGGGCAGACCGAGACCCAGAAAGCTCAATGCAGCCACAAGCAAGATGATGGCTCCTGTCTGGAGGGTTGCAAGGACAAGGATCGTCGCAACGACATTTGGCAGGAGGTGCCTGCCAGCGACCCGCCTTGGAGAAGACCCGATAGCTCTCGCCGCTGTGACGAAGTCTCGCTCCTTCAGACTGAGGACTTCTCCTCGGATGAACCTGGCGTATGGCACCCACGATACTACGACGACAACCATCACAAGGTTTCTCAGGCTTGGGCCAAGCACAGCCACCACTACCAGCGCAAGCAGGAGCGCGGGCATGGACAGCATGAAATCGACCAAACGCATCGCGGTCATGTCCACAAAGCCACCCACGTAGCCACTTATGAGGCCGAGAGTGACTCCGATAAGCATCGCACCCGTCAGGGCCAGCACCGCAGTGAGCATCGTTGTCTGCGCCCCATCGAGGATCCTGCTGAAAATATCCCTTCCCAAAAAGTCTGTGCCCAGTGGGAAAGAAAAGTCTCCATCGGTCATCCAGAATGGAGGCAGAAGCCCTTCAGCCGGATCGCCGAAGTCCGGGTCATTCGGCGCCATAAACGGGCCGAAGGCCCCTATGATTGCCATTATCAACAGGATAGCCAGTGGGACCAGTGGCACTCGGTGTCGACGCAGCAAGCTGTACGTCCTCACGGGCGCCAAATAGACGTTTCTCACAAGACTGCCATGCGTTTTGAAGTCTGAACTCACGAGATGCCTAATACAACCTAATTCTGGGATCTGCGACGGCGTATGCCACGTCCGCGACGAAATTTGCCGTAACGAAGAGAGCCGCGGTAAACAGGACGATGGCCTGTATGGCAAAAACGTCCTGTCCCAGCGCTGCCGAGACAGCATATTCACCCAGTCCGGGCCAGGCGAAAATTACCTCAACCAACGCGATGCCATTGAGCATGCCAGCTGCCAGCAGCGCCACACTTGTGACAATCGGGATGAGCGCGTTCCTAAACGAGTGTACCCATAGTACGGTGTTTTCCTTCAAGCCCTTCGCGCGAGCGGTTCTAACGTAGTCCGAGCTGAGCACCTCAAGCATAGACGAACGAGTTATTCTCAGGAGTCCGGCCGTCGAGAACCAGCCCGCGGCGATCGCCGGCATTATGAGGTTTTGCCAGCTCCCTTTTCCCGCAATGGGCAGCCATTGGAGCCAGACGCCGAACAGGTAGATAAGGAGCAGCGCCAGAAAGAAGTCGGGAATCGACTGCCCTGAAAAGGCGAGGGTCCGCGCTATCCTGTCTATGAACGTACCTCGCTTCAGCGCCGCCAGCACTCCCAGAGGAATTGCCACTATGAGGGTTATAGCAGCGGCAGCTAAAGCCAGTCGTATGGTCGCAGGCAAACGTCTCGCGACCTGCTCGGTCACAGGCCTCTTGTCGACAAGCGACAGGCCGATCTTGCCCTGCGCCGCATTTACAACGAACTTGGCGTACTGCACGGGAATGGGCTGATCAAAGCCCATATCCTTCCTGATTCTTTCGACGGCATCGAAGTCCAGATCGTACCGGCCCGCAAGCTGAGCCACTACCGGGTCGCCGATCACGAAGGTGAAATAGAAAACCACTGCGGAGATGCCAAGCACGGTGATTATGGACTGTAAAAAGCGCCACGCTATGAATTGGAGCACTTTTCACCTCATCGTGAGAAGGGACTAAGGTTTAGGGTTTAGGGGTCAGGAGATGCTTCGCTGCGCTCAGATACAAGCATGACAGTGATGGGGCTGCCGTCATGACTGGTCGTCATATATGGCAGACGCTAGCAAGCTTCGCGGAGCTTGCTAGCGTCTGCGTCTTGGAGGGCCGCAGATTAGTCGGCCCCGCGTTTCAGCGAGTTTACTGCGCGGACTTCAACGTGCGGAAGCCGTTGGCCCATGGAGCGCCCGGAACCAAATGCCAGTTGGAGATCTTGTCCGAGTTCACCCCCCAGTAGAGAGGGATAACCAGAAGAGGCACGGAGACCCACTTTTCCCGGATGTACTGGGAAGCGAGGGCTGCCAGCATCGCGTGTTCTTCCTGGGTCTCCGCCCAGAAAACCGGCTGGTATATGTCGTCGAATTCCTTCCCAAGGAAGTCTGCGTAACCGAGAGGTCCGTCCGTACCCGGTTCGCCAGGGACCGAAGGAGAGTACCACTGGGACCTTGGGATGAAGCTTAGGTTCATGTTCTTGCGATGCCCATTGGACATGTAGAAGGTGTCCTGATAGAGCTCTCTTCGGGAGTTGGCGCCGAAAAAGGCTCCCAGGTTAAGCGGGGCGGCCGAGATATTCAGATCCAAGTTGCGCTTCAACTCATTGACCAGGTACTCGCCCACCTCTATGTTTTCAGGGTACCCGGCATAGCCGTCCACCAGCCCGAAGTTAAACACGGTATCGGTATGGCCAGCCTCGGCGAGCAGCCTCTTTCCTCTCCCGGGATCGAAGGGAATGGGGTCGTTCCTCATCGCAACGGCAACCGGATCGTCCCATCCGAGCATCCCGGGCGCCAGCAGCGGCGCATCGCTCCGGATAGCGCCGCCTCCGTAAACCCTTTGATTGAGATCGTCGCGGTCGATTCCGATGTTAAGCGCTTCTCTTACACGCTCGTCTAGGTAGGGGTTGTCAGCTCTGTAGCCGGGCTGGTGGTCTCTGAACATACCACTAAAGACGATGTCCGTCATGATACCCGCCGGAGACTGTATGACGTCGCGGCCCGGGATCCGCCCAATCGTCTCGAGCAGTATAGGCGACATAGTGATCATGTCGGCCTGGTTAGCAGCCAGCATGGCTATTCGAGTTGCAGGGTCCGGCACCCGCCTGATCTCTAGGTACTCGAAATGGACGCCGCCGTCACCCCAACCTGGCGTGCCGCCCCACCAGTCAGCCCAGCGCTCGTAGGCGTAGAAGGAATCGGGGTCCCTATCCGTCATGATGTAAGGCCCGCTTCCCAGCTTGCTGTTTATTGGGTCCTGGAAGTAAGCTTCTGCCCCCAGCTCCTCGATCCTGCTGGCGTTGAGCACGTGGTGTGGGTCTTTCTCGGTATAGAACTCCAGTCGGTCGACCGCCGGTGTTGACATCTCTATTTCAAGAGTGAGGTTATCCACCACATCCAGTCTGACGACATTGTTCTTGTAGTCGTTTGCCCTGGCGTAATCCTGGGAAGGGTCTCTCCAGTAAATATCGATTGTCTGGATAATGTCCCGGGCCTCTACCGCGTCACCAGCGTGGAACGTTGCATCGTCCCGCAAGCGGAAAGTTATTTCCTTGAGGGCCGGACTGGCCTCCCAGCTCGCCGCCAGGTATGGTTCGACATGATGATCTTGGTTCATGTGCAGCAGGGGGTCGAATATGGGAAATCCAGAGGGCTTGTGTCCGTCGGCGCGTGGGTCCAAGTTGGATCCGATGGTAGCGAATGCGCCAACCGCCTTTGTGGCATCGCCTACCGGTCTCCGAAATACTTCTTCCTTGACGACGACGGTCTCGCCCGGGACCTCGACGGTCTTCACGACTTCCTTCTCGACGACGACGGTCTCGCCCGGGACCATTACCTCCTTGACCACCTCTTTTACGACGGTCTCGCCGGGCACCTCGACAGTCTCGGTTACGACCTTCTCGACGACGACGGTCTCGCCGGGCACCTCGACGGTCTCGGTTACGACCTTCTCGACGACGACGGTCTCGCCAGGCACCTCAACCTCTTTGATGACCTCTACGGTGACGGTCTCACCTGGGACCATCACCTCTTTGATGACCTCTTCCTTGACGACGATGGTCTCGCCGGGCACCTCTACCGTTTCGGTGCAGGCTGCGGCGAGAGCCAGCAGCATGACCATTCCTGCCGCGACAGCGAACCAGCGAAGTCCAATTTCCTTGATCATTAGCTCATCTCCTTGCTCAAAAGTCCAAAATGGTCGGCAACGGCGCGAGACCGACCCCGTGACGGGGTAGGTGATTTTTTATCACGTTGACCCTGCGCTGTCAAGTGGCGGTGGATCTGGGTAAAAAACACCCCTTGACATCCGTTCGATCTATGCTCTAAACTAATGTTCATGCAAGCAGTACAACAGTCCTCAGTCAACCCAGTCTTCGCTGGATACGCCGCGCAGCAGCTTCAGGATGCCGTCGGCGGAATCCAGCGCGTCTTCGACAACCTACTCGAAATCGCAAGGGGCAACGACCCCGACGCCAACGGATACGACCGACTCAGGGCCACTCGCGTCCTCTACGACAGAGGCTTCGGCAAAGTCACCAGGAACCAGCCCCGCGCTCCGTCAACCGAGTCGAAACAAGACCCCGAATCAGCGAAATCAAACAATCAAACCAATCACAGCTCAGACACTCCCTCGGAGGGTGGGGAGCCTGCCCTGAGCGCAGCGGAGCGGAGTCGAAGGGTCGCAAAGCTCGAGCAGAAGCTCGAAGACGCACTCGGCCCTCCACAGTCACCCGTCAGGCTCGACAAACCCGGATACGTGCCCGGCACTCCCAACTACCCACCCGACCTCGTACGAGAGGCTCAGTACTACGTACTTGAAATCACCAACTACGGCGCCGAGCTCGCATCCATCCTCGCCTACATACACGAACCCGACCCTGAAGACACCTCCATCAGGCCGTGCCACCGAATCACCGCCGGCCAGATGATACTCGACCGCATCCTCGGCGCCCAGACTCGATGATAGACTGCCTCCCGATTCGAGACCTTTCTCGGATTTCGGCGCTAGATTCCCCTGTCCATGCCCATGTCCACGGGCGTCTCTCTGTCTTCGAGGGAGTCTTCCATCCTGCTGCGGAAGTCTTCCCAGAGGAGGTCTTCGTTCACGCCGTCGCCGTTCTTGGCCTTGTTCTGGAGCAGCTTGTCGCGGAACTCCATGAGGAGCCAGTCTTCGGCCCTGCCGTGGGGCATGTCGAAGAAGTCGCGCTTGAACGACGGGAGCTTTCCGGGGCCGAAGTAGCCCTTGTCCGAGAGGGCGTAGCCTTCGAGGTTGTCGGTGCCCTTGCCGAGGATTTCGCCGTCGGTCTCGACGTAGTGCTCCATGACCGGCTTCATGCCGTACTTCTGGATAGGGCAGACCTTCATGCAGACGCCGCAGCCTTCGTACCTTGCCATGACGGGGCGGCAGCGCTTGAAGACGAGCTTGTTCTTCTCGACGCCCCTGTACCAGACCTTGTCCGGCATGAGGGCGCGGCCTGGGCAGCGGTCCACGCAGACCTTGCACTCCTGGCAGAACTGGTGGATGCCGTAGTCTATCGGCTCGTCGTGGGTGATTTTGGCGTCGGTGTAGATGATCTGAAGCCGTGCCCTGGAGCCGAAGTGGGGCGACAGAAGCTGGCCGTTCGCGCCTAGCTGTCCGAGTCCGGCGGCCACGAACATGGGGATCATCGGGCCGTAGTGCCAAGTCGGGCCTGACACCTGGACGTTGTAGCCAAGCCTGCGTATGTACGCGGTCAGTTCCATGCTGAGCGGGCCCTGGTCTTCGTAAACGCCGAAGTGGGTGTCTTCGGCCTCCATGCTGGGTATGGTCTGGGTCTTTCGGTAGTCCTGCTCCAGCGCGAGGCAGATGGCGTGGGGAAGGTCTTTGCGGATGGCGGGTTTTCGGCTCTTGTAAACGTAGTGGGCGTCGTTTCGAGTGAACCCGACCTCTCCGTAGCCGAGGTCGCGGGCCTTCTGTCTGATGAGCTCGGTCACGTCTTCGCCGGTCGGAGCGCCGATCGGCTCAAGCTCGCCGCTCGTCCTCACCCACTCCACGATCGGGTCCATAGTCTTCTGATGCTCTTCGAAGAACTCTATGGATTCGGGGGTGAACCTCTCGCGCTCCACCCTCGACCAGTCGGCGGAGGCGCTCTCCTCGATGGCCATGTTCTCGATTGGGTACTCTCTGCTATAAAAGGAGACATCCCTGTCTCTGGTGGGAATGCCCGGCGTGGTCAGAAGGTCTTCGGCGACCGGGATGGTGATTGGCTCGTCTTGGGGTGTTCTGCCTGGACGCTCGACGATATGACTTACCTTCTTTGCCATGTCTATCTCCCCTCCTTCGATAGACTGTAATTCCTCTACGGAAACGCGATTCATGTTTCCGCCGTGGCATAATCTACCAGATATTTTCCGGCGGCGCAAAGGGGAATTGGGCGCAGGGAGAGGGGATTTGGGCGCTCGCGAGAAGGGCGCTACTCGTACCAGCCTGAGCCGATGAAGACGTCTTCGTAGCGCACCACCCAGGAATGCTTTGTGCCCCGGGCGCCCGTCTCGGGGTTGTCGTAAACGTAGTTCAACCAGACCCCGGACTCGGTGAAGTCGCGGTCCGAGAAGCTCTTGCCGTTGACGTCTCTGGGCACCAGGTCGTCAACATGCTTCCCCAGCGTGGACGTATCATAGTGGGCCAGGAGCCGGAAGTCCTCGTCCGCGATGAAGACATACCATTCGCCGTCCACGCTTTCAGTAGCGCTGTAGTACGCGATAGCGCCTTGCTTGCCGTGCGCCTTGTAGTAGCGGACGGCGCGTTCCACGAAGGCGACTGTGTACTCCGCCGGGTCGGCCTTGGTAACGTCCACGGCAGAGCTCGGCAGCACCTGGTACCAACCGGAGCCGATGAGCAGGCCGTCGTGCCTGACGACCCATGAGTGCTTGTACTCCTGGTTGCCGGTGACGGGATTGAGGAATAGGTAGTCCACCCAGACGCCACTTTCGGCAGCGCCGAGCATCGTGTCGCCGAAGCGGTAGCCGGTGACGTCGACGCCGAGGTCGCCCTTCAAATCTCGGCCTATCTGGTTCGGGTCGGGGTGAGCTATCAACTTGTCGTCCTCATCGAAAACGAAGACATACCACTCTCCCACCAAGCTCTGTGGGGTGTTGTAGTAGGCGACGGTGGCCTCGCGGCCTTCGTCGTCATAGCGCCGCAGCGCCTGGCGGACGAGGTCGACGGTGAACTCGCCTCTGTCAACCTCCTGAGCGGCGTCTCGGTCCGCGTCTGAGTCGTCCGCCACTAAGAAAACGGCGACGATGGCGAGAACCACCGCTACGACGGCCAAGAACGCCGTCAAGCCGACAAGTATATGCTCTGCTCGCACCGCTAACTCCTTGGATTGCGCCGATTTGGTCGGGATGGCCGGCTGGGGCTTGCGATTAAGGATACAAGCAGGTTCGATGCTGGGCAACGGCAATTCAGCGGTCACGGTCCCGGAAGATTGACCCTGAATTGGCGGGGAAGTACACTCAACGCATACGGTCGGCAGACGACGGAGGTCAGACTATGGTAAAGCCGAAGCAGCTTGGCCACCTGGTATTGAGGGTCAGGAACCTGGAGAGGTCGGAGCGGTTCTACTCGGACGTGCTGGGCCTGCGCGTGACGAACAAGAGGCCCGGACGGATGACGTTCATGAGCGCGGTTGACGAATCTTCTCACGAGCTCGCGCTGGTCCCGGTGGGAGACGACGCGCCTGGGCCGGAGGAGTCGCGTGTCGGCCTGTATCACTTCGCCTGGCAGATGGACTCGCTCGACGACCTCAAGAGGCTGTACGCCGAGATGAAGTCCAAGGACGTCAAGATTGGGGGGATCGGCGATCACGGCATATCGCTCGGCGTCTATTTCTTCGACCCGGACGGCAATGAGATCGAGGCGTACTACGAGATGCCGAAGGCCGAGTGGCCGACCGACGGAGACCTGTTCGACGGGGAGTTCCCCGGCAAGCTAGAGGACTGACCGGAGTACGTCCAGGTCGGCGTGGGCTTCCAGCAGCGAAGCGAACCGCTCTACTTTCTTCGCGGTGTCCATACGAGGGGAAGCGGTCACATCGTTCAGCGCGGACATGGCCGACAGCGTATCCGGCTCTATCACCATCACGGGCGTCTCTTCCTCGCGCGCCTCGTAGAGTATGTACTCGATGGGGTCTGTTCCGCCGGTCAGCACGAGGCACGAGGCGGAGCCGTTGAGGGCGGACATCTGAATGTCGGGGCGGTCTCCCCTTGTGATCACGGCGTTGTTTTCGTACAGTCCGAAGCGAATCTCGCCCGGGTCGAGGCTCAGCCCACCCACTTGGAACCACTCCAGGGGGGCGTCGGTATCGCCTTCATCCACGACGTAGCGGCCATTGAGGGCCGTCCGCACACTCTCTATGGTGAAGGACAGCATTAGCCTGTCTTCCGGTATCAGCCCGGCACACGGAATCCGGCTCTCCTCCAGAGACGGGAGCAGGTTCGCGCGGGCCTCGGTTCCGAGGTAGCGGGTCAGACCGTTCACGAGGACTCCGGTCAGGCGGTCGCCCAGCGCGGTCGTCCACTCGCTCAGGTCGTCGGCGCGGATGTCGCGACGATACGCGGCGACGAGCAGGACGTTCGCCCCCAGCGACTCGGCGGCGGCTGACACCTCTGACGGGGCGACTGAGTTCGGCATCTCGACGAAGGTCACGTCGGCGTCGGAAGTGACACCGGACAGAGTGGACGACACCTCGGAGTCGCCGGCGTCGACCGGTCCTGTGTGGCCCAGCTTTGTGTATATCTCGATGTCATGGTCATCCGGCGCGGACGCTATCGGCTTGACCGCGGTGGCCTTCTTGCCGGACCTGGCTGCTAGACTCGCCAGCGCGAGTGTCGTCGCGGTCTTACCGGCGCCGGGGCTGTCTGAGGCGATGAGTAGTACGGACATGGGCTGCTCCCTGATTTCAAACACCGCGCAGATTATAGCAAATGGCCCGACTTGGTTCGCCTATGAAGCGACCGGCGCACCTCTCTTAGGACCTCGGCGAGCGGGAGACCCGGACACGACCATTGTTGCCCAACCACTCGGCCAACCGGTGTCCGGCGCACCGGTCTACCAAGAACCTCAAGGCGCTGACACTGAGACGGGCGCCAGGGTGTCACCGGCTATCACCGTGTGAGCGTAGGCAATGCAGGCGCGAATGTCGTCCGGTTCCAGTCCGGGGTAGTCCTCCCGGAGTTCTTCTTGGGTAGCCCCTTGGCTTAGCAGGCTCAATATGAGTTCCACTGATACCCGCATGTCCCGCACGATGGGTTTGCCGCCGAATACATCGGGGCGTGCCGTTATGCGGCTGAGGAGTTCATGTTTAGTAGTCATCTCTTTCCTTCTTGCCGGACCTGGCCGCTAGACTCGCAAGCGCAAGCGTCGTCGCGGTCTTACCGGCGCCGGGGCTGTCTGACGCGATGAGTAGTACGGACATGGGCTGCTCCCTGATTTCAAACACCGCGCAGATTATAGCAAATGGAATTGAAACAGGTTCGCGTGGCTCCTGCCCTGATCCGGTAGGCGGCGGTGTCACGCCAATGACAGTTCAGGTCCCCATTTACACCTTGTCCCTTAAATTCCCTTAAACCTTACGCCTTATCCCCTACCCCTATTCCTGACCTCTTTGCCCTCGATATCTCAACGCTTGACGGGGGGGGGAGAAAGTGGTATAACTCTCACATCCCGTCATGGGGACAGGTTCCGCGCCATTGCGGACCGTTTCGACTAGGGCGCCTCTTGTGGGCGCCCAGAACGTAGGGACGTCTCTCGTGGGCGCCCAAAACGAGGAGGCATCGTCATGCTTACATCTAATTCACTGCGTTGGCTGGTTGTAGTTGCAGGAGCCGCAATGCTGTTGGCGGTCGTCACGGCCTGCGCCGGTGAGACCGTCGAGGTCCCCGGCGAGACCGTCGTGGTCGAGAAAGAGGTCATCAAGACCGTCGAGGTCCCGGGCGAGACCGTCGTCCAAGAGGTGATCAAAGAAGTTCAGGTTCCGGGCGAGACCGTGGTGGTAGAAAAAGTGGTAACTGAGACCGTCGAGGTTCCGGGCGAGACCGTCGTGGTCGAGAAAGAGGTCGTCAAGACCGTCGAGGTCCCTGGCCAGACCGTGGTGGTGGAGAAAGAGGTCGTGAAAGAGGTGCGGGCGGGGTATGTGACGGACCCCACCACCGGCAAGACGTGGACCGCGCCGGAGTATGGCGGGACAATCACGTGGGCACATAAGCGCTTTCCTCAGAGCGCTGACGTGTGGGAGGTTGGTGGCTGGGGGCCTCACTTCGTCAGTGGCGTTAATGAGAAGCTATCCTTCGCCAACTGGGGACTATCCAGGGAAAAGCACTTTGACCTATACATCATTGTGACCCCAGAGATGACTAGAGGGAATCTGGCTGAAAGCTGGTCGCAACCCGACGACACAACGTTCATTTGGAACATCCGCCAGGGCGTTAACTGGGACAATAAGGCGCCGGTGAACGGTCGGGAGTTCGATGCTGATGACGTCGTATGGAACTATCACCGCTACTTTGGTCTGGGCGATTTCACCGAAGTCGGACCTAGCCCCCAGAGTCGTGGTATTGGTCAGGGTGTAGAGATCGAATCGGCAAGGGCCACCGACAAATGGACGGTTGAGATTAAACACAAGCCTGCCCCCGGTGTGCTGGGGAGCATGCTCCACAACGTGTTTTTTGTGTACGCTCGCGAGGTAGTCGAGAAAGACGGCGGCGCTGCGGATTGGCGGAACGTGGTCGGCACCGGGCCCTATCGACTGACTGAGCACGTCGAGGGCAGCTCGGCAACCTGGGAGAAGAATCCTAACTACTGGGGCTACGACGAAAAATTCTCGCAGAACCGCCTGCCCTATATTGACACGTTAAGGTCCCTGGTGATACCAGAGAGCTCAGCACGTCTGGCGGCAATGCGCACGGGTAAGATTGATATGCTGAGTAACACCGGCGACGCTTTTATAACGAGTATCGACGATTTAGAGAGCCTCCAGAAGACCAACCCTGAAATCGAGGTGTGGCCCCGTTATAGCTGGATAACGGGCCCTTCCATTTTTAACCAGTCTCTGCCGCTCATGCAGGACGTCAATGTGCGCAAGGCACTGCAGATGTCAGTGGACCGCGAGACAATTTCCGCTACCTTCTTTAAGGGTTGGGCAGATCCAGCGCCTTATGGGTTAGTACATCAAGGTTCTAAAGGGTGGGCCTGGGCATATGAAGACTGGCCCGAAGACGTCAAGGCAGGCTATAGGTATGACCCGGCAGCGGCAGAAGCGTTGCTTGATGCGGCTGGACATCCGCGCGGCTCCGACGGATATAGATTCACGGTCAAGCTAGGCCATTTCGACAGGTACGATCCGGCCTATGCAGAAATTGTCATTGGGTACTTCGACGCCATTGGCGTTAAAGGCGAGCTTGATATTCTGACTGACGCTGAGGTGAGACCTCTCAACGCGGCGGACACGCACGAGTTTCACTTAATGAATAATGCATATGGGACTTTGTCCCCCTCCTTATATGTACATAGAATAACACGATTTGGTGATGATGACTACGCCAAAGCGAATGACCCGCGAATGGATGCCCTGGTTGCCGCCATGCAAAATCCTACCACCCTGGAGGAGTGGCAGAGCTATTATCGACAGGCCGATGAGATCGCTATAAGGGAGCACTGGGGCCTAATTAAATCCAACGCCCCTAAGTTTAGCTTGAGCCAGCCGTGGGTCGAGGGTTATTCCGGTGAATTCGGGATGGGATGGGGTGAACGTAATACCTTCAAGGCCCGCCTCTGGATTGATAGTGAGCTAAAGAAAACCATGGGGCGTTAGGGGGTTGCACTCACCCCTGTGACTCACCTTAGGGAAGGAAAAAGGGAGCTGGGAGGCTCAGGCTTCCCAGCTCCCTTACTCATTGAATAATGAGAGGGGGCCTTTCTTACTGTAGACGGTTGGCAATGTCGAAAGAAATGACGGAGGGAATCGCAATGAGGTGTGTCGCATGAGAGCCTATCTCATCAGGCGGTTGTTGCTCATAATCCCCACCCTGTTTCTACTGAGCATCATAGTCTTTCTCGCGGTGCGCTTCATCCCGGGGGATGTAATAGACGTAATGGTGGCTGAGATGGCAGGATGGCATGCCGCGGGCGCCGATATAGACCGTGAAGCTCTTGAGCGTATGCTGGGTTTAGACGTGCCTGTGTACGTACAGTACGGACGCTGGATAGGAGTGTTGCCTACCCCTGACTGGATTACCGGTGAGTCCCACTTCAACGGTATCCTCCAGGGCACGCTTGGCGAACCACTGATTGGCGGTTTTTCTACGATAGAGGAGCAGATAATAGCTAAATTGCCGGTAACCATTGAGCTTGGCGTCATGGCAATCGTAATCGGGCTCCTGATAGCCCTGCCCGTCGGCATCTACTCGGCGATTCGCCAGGATACGGCCGCCGACTACATGGGCCGCACCGCCGCCGTCATCGGACTGGCAACCCCTAACTTCTGGCTGGCAATTATGGTAACGCTCTACCCGGCAATCTGGTGGGGCTGGTCCCCATCGGTAGAGTATATCCCTCTTGTCGAAGACCCGCTGGGGAACCTCGGGATGTTCATCATTCCCAGCCTGATTCTGGGGACGGCCATGTCGGCAGCCACAATGCGGATGACGCGCACCATGATGCTGGAGGTGCTCAGGCAGGACTATATCAGGACAGCCTGGTCCAAGGGTCTCAATGAGAGGGTAGTTATTATGAGACACACCATCAAGAATGCCCTCATCCCGGTAGTTACCCTGATAGGCATGCAGTTGCCTCTGCTGGTAGGTGGCTCCGTTATCATGGAGGAACTATTTAACCTGCCGGGAATAGGTCGTATGTTTCTGGATTCACTCGAGGGCAGAGACTACCCGGTGATCCAAGGAGTAAACCTGTTTTTCGGCGCCGTAGTTCTGCTTACCATTCTACTTATCGACATGATTTATCCTTATTTAGACCCCAGGGTCCGCTACAGCTAAATATGAAAGTCCACTCTCCCTTGATGGGCTGACAAGGGTAGGTAAATATCCCCTCTCCTTCAGAGCCTGCCCCGTACTCGATACGGGGGAGAGGGCTAGGGTGAGGGTGATTCATACCAGTAGTGTCCAACTACAGAAAGCCCCGGAGCGGTCGGGACATGAACGACACCACAGACATACAGTCCTCAGTAATCGAGCCAAAGAGACGTTCCCGGCTGGCTGCGTTCTTTATCAGGCTGGTCAAGGAGAAGCCGCTGGGTACTGCCAGCGGGATTATCATATTGATATGGATTTTGATCGCTATCTTTGCCGATGCTCTGACCCCTTATCCACCTTTTGAAATGCACCTGGCAGACCGGCTGACTGGCCCATCAGCCCAGTATCTCCTGGGGACGGACCACATAGGGCGAGACTTCTTGAGCCGCCTGATCCTGGGGGCTCGTATTTCGATACTGATCGGTCTGTCAGCAACCGCTCTGAGTACTGTGACCAGTACCCTGATAGGCGGCGCTTCAGGATTCCTTGGTGGTAAGTTTGACATTATAGTGCAGAGGGTTGTCGATGCCTGGATAGTTTTCCCGGGACTGCTCCTGCTGCTAACCATAATGTCCATAGTGGGGCAGGGTATACCACAGATAATACTGGTCCTGGGGATATCAGGAGGCATTGGCGGCTCAAGAGTACTCCGAGGCGCCGTTATCGGCATTAAAGAGAATGACTACTTTCTGGCGGCGCGGGCAATTGGCAGCCCCGGCGCCGCAACACTGATGCGGCATGTCCTGCCCAACGTTATGCCTGTCGTCATCATCATATTCTCGATAACCGTAGGAGGCGTAATCCTGAGCATCGCTTCTCTGAGCTTCCTCGGATACGGTCTGCCCCCCACGAGTCCTGACTGGGGAGGTCTGCTCAGCCGGGAAGGACGTAAATACATGGAGCAGGCGCCATGGCTGGCTCTCTGGCCTGGTCTTTGCCTGACTATTACCGTTTACTGTCTAAACATGCTCGGCGACGCCATGAGAGACCTCCTCGACCCCAGGCTCAGGGGCGGCGAATCGTAGAGCCTGCCCCGTACCACGATACGGGGGGCCGTTCGCGAACGGCCCCCCGTATCTTAATAGACGGCCTGAAATCCACCGCCTAATTGTCGGGCGCCGGTAGGGGCGCTTCGCGAAGCGCCCACACGCGAGCGTGAAAGTCCCCTCTCCATCGACACCCTACACCTTAAACCTTACGCCTACCGATATCCACCACCTAATTGTCGGATGCCCGTAGGGGCGCTTCGTGAAGCGCCCGCACCCACAGACACCGCAATACCATCGTTAGGCGGTGGATCTGGAGCCTAAACCACCCCTTGACACGAACAAGAGTACTCGGTATCATCTTGTCATGAGTTCTCGAATCGATAACACACTCAACCGGTGTCAAATAGTGGCGAGCGCTGTCGGGCGTCCCTCAATCTGTCCCGACGGGGGCAGAAAGGGCAGGTCAGGGCAGCTCAGGGCAGGTCAAAAAACTGAACTGCCCCAATTTCCCCAAAGCTAGCTCAGCTATGGACAGGGCAGGTCAGGGCAGCTAGGGCAGGTCTTTCAAAACTTTTTTTGCCCACTAAAGCAGGCGATGCAACTAAGTTGATACAGTGCGACTCAACTACGGACATCCCATAGAACCCCGTCCGCGCCCCTCCCTAAGGGCTGACAAGGGTGAGCAAACCAGATGACTGTAGGAACGGGGACATGGGTAGCAACTAGACCGGGGACATAGGTAACACTTTTGTGAGGGTGAGATTGCCCATCAACTCAAGAGTGGAGGTCATGCATGTCAAGCGAACTGGAACAGCGCTCCTTCGGACGTACCGGCGAGAAAGTCAGCGTTATCGGCCTCGGCGGCGCCGCTCTCCATAAGCACAGCTATCAGCACGGGCTGGCCACCGTCAAACATGCGCTTGATCTGGGGATAAGCTATTTTGATACCTCTCCTTTGTACGGCATAGGGGGCGCTGATGGTCGGTGGATCAGCCAGGGTGAGTCGCAGCAAATTATGGGTGAGGGGCTCGAGGGGACTACCAAGCCGCATCTGCTGGCGACGAAGATCGGCGCCTGGCAGGCCTACAATCATTCGGTAGAAGATTGTCTCGCGGAGGTACGAGACAACCTCCGTGTCCTGCGTCGTGACCGGGTCGACGTGCTCCTGGGCCACGATATGGAGCAGAGACGATTCTGGAAGCCGGAGGCGAACACGGGGGAGCTGCTGGAGATCGATGAGCCGCTCGACTACGAGAATGCGCCGGTGATGCAAGCCCTTCGTGAGGCAAAGGCGCAGGGGCTGTGCCGTCACATTGGCCTCAGTTCAAACCAGTCCGCGCCCTTGGCTCACGTCCTGAACCGGGTAGAGTTGGACATGTGCCTGTCCGCCAACGAGTATTCGCTGATGGACCGTCGTTCTCCGCGTGTGATGCTCCCTGTCATTCGTGAACAGGGAATTGCCTACGTGATTGGCGGCATTTTTTCTGTGCCTGGCAGAGGCGTCGTCAACGGCGCGCTCTTCTCAGATGAGCGCCTCATCGAGCTGGCCCAGACGACCGGCATTTCGATCGCGGCAATGACGGTTCGCTTTTTGATCGCTAATAAAGAACTGTCGACCATCCTCGTGGGCGCATCCACGCCCGAGGAGCTCGAGGAGAGCGTCGCGGCCGCCCAGGCAGGCCCGTTGCCGCCCGATATTCATCAGGCTCTCGAAAGTCTTGCATGAGGTGTGCAATGGTCAAGAAGATTGATCATATTGGAGGTTATGCAAAGGTTTCCTAGATCGGGGCCTTGTCGCGTGTCCTGAACTGCCATAACCGGACCTTCGTGGACAGCAGCCTCACCACATCCTGAAAGTCGGGATGGTCGTAGAGGTTGTTCATCTCGTAGGGGTCGTCCTTAAGGTTGTAGAGCTCGCACTGGTCGGACGCGCACAGGTTGAGCTTCCAGTCGTTGACGACGATCGACCGCCAGGGCGCCTGGAACATGATGTTGATGTCCGGAGCGCCGACATCCGACTGCACGATGATGTCCTCGTACCTGTTCTCCGGCGGCCCGACCTCAACCCATCCGATGCCGTTCCACTGCATGAAGACCTCGTTGTTTCTCAGGTTGCCGCCCCCCTCCATCACGTCCACGACCGACTTGCCGTCCACCTCTTCGGGGACATCGCATCCCAGAAGGTCGAGCAGTGTAGGCACCAGATCGACGTGACCGAAGTTGCCGCCTATCATTGTCTTCTCTTTCGATACGGCGGGCGCGCGTATCAGCATGGGCACCCTCGCCGACTCCTCGTACATGTTCATCTTCTGCACCATGCCGTGGTCGCCGATCATGTCCCCGTGCTCGCTCGTGAACGCGAGGACAGTGTCGTCGTAGATGCCCTGCTCTTTCAGGGCGTCCACGACCATCCCGACCATTTCGTCAACCAGCGTCACGTTGGCGAAGTAGTCCGCCCTGAGCTTCTTCCAGCCGTACTCCGAGGTTATGTCGTGGTACTGGGTCAGGCGCTCGACCTGGTTGTTGTAGGAGGCCTCAGAGCCGTCGAGGAACTGGAGGCTGTTCTCCGCCAGCCGGCGATTGAGGAACGTGCCGGAGTCCGGCCTCTTCAGGAACGCGGGACCTGTCGGCAGCGTCGCCGGGTCGTACATGCCGTTGTATGGGCCGTTGTAGGGCGAGTGCGGCTCGAACGTGCTTATGTAGAGCACGAACGGCTCGTCGCTATGGTCTTCGATGAACTGCGCGGCCCTGCGTCCGAGGAAGTGTGCCATGGTGTCTTCGGCAGCGACCTCAGACCGCTTCTCGGAGCTGAATATCTCCCAGTCGTCCGGCACTTGGCGAGTGAGATCGGGCGGCAGATTCTTGGACCTCTTCGGCAGCACCCTGTCAGGCTCGTACCCCTTCTCCACAAGGTAGTTGTGATAGTCGCTCTTGCCGGGCTCGGCGTCGAACTCGATGAACGTGGTCACGTCAAGGTCGTGCGTGGGAACCCACTCCTTGAAGCCGTGCTGAGGGTTGCCGTCGTTGCCGATGTGCCACTTTCCGAAGTAGCCGGTCGCGTAGCCCTCCGGTAGATACTCGGCGATGGTCTTCTTGTCCTTCGGAAGTGGTATCGAGTTGAGCGTCAGTCCTGCCGTATTCGGATAGAGACCGGTAAGGATCGTGGCCCTGGCCGGACTGCACACGGGCTGGGAGACGTATGCCCGCTCGAAGATGAAAGACTCTTCGCTGATCTCGTTCAGTCGCGGCGTCTTGATCCAGTCGTTGCCATAGCAGGCCATCGTGTCGTAGCGCTGCTGGTCGCTGAAGATGAAGACAAGGTTCTTGTGCTTGGCCAATGGAATCTCCCTCCGGTCTGACACGAAGTCCTATTCACCCGTGCCCCTGAGCCTGGGATCGAGCACGTCCCGCAGGCCGTCTCCAAGCACGTTGACGCCGTAAACGACGATGCTCAACGCTATGCCCGGCCATAGCGAGAGCCATGGCGCTTGGAGCATATAGGTGCGTCCTTCTCGGCTCAACATGCTGCCCCAGCTTGGCGCGGGCGGCGGAACTCCGAACCCCAGGAAGCTCAGACTGGCCTCCGACAGGATCGCGCCGCCCACTGCAATGGTGAATATGATGATGATGGGGGCCATCACATTCGGCAGGATGTGGTACGTGAGCATCCTGTAGGTCGAGCAACCGATGGCGTGCGCGGCCAGGATGTAAACGTTCTCCTTGACGCTAATGGTGGCTCCCCTGACCACCCTCGAGCTTCGTATGCCCGCCGACACGCCGATTACGGCGATAATCTGGATCATGCCAGGCCCCAGCACGGCCATGATCGTCAGGATGATGACCAATCCGGGGAAGGACATCCAGGCGTCCACGAACCTCTGGACGGACAGGTCCAACTTGCCTCCGACATAACCTGAGATTATGCCTATCGCCGCCGCTACGACCGTATCGACGGCGGCCGCGCTCAGCCCGACGATGACCGAGATGCGGGCACCGTAAACGATCCGGCTGAGCAGGTCCCGTCCCAGTTGGTCGGTGCCCAGCAGGTGGTCCCAGGTGGGGAATGCCAACCTATCTTTGAGGCTGATCTGGTTGGGTTCGTACTGGGCAATGAAGTCGGCGAATATGCTCGTCAGGATCAGGACAAGCACCACGGCGGCGCCAAAAGTGGCGAGGTGCTTCTCTTTCAGAATACGCACGACTACTTCGGCGTACAGGGTCCTGTGCGCCCTTCCCGCGCCGATGCCTCCTAGTCTGTCCGGGGTTGCTTCAGCCATTTTCCTTTAGCTCCAATTAGCTGTACCGAATCCTGGGATCCAAGAAGGCGTAGCTGATATCAACGATAAGATTAACGATGAGGACAAAGGCCGCGAGGAACACGTTGATGCCTGAGATCATCGTGTAGTCTCTGCCCTGGACCGCCTCGATGACCAGCCGCCCGACGCCCGGCAGGACGAAGATCTGCTCCATGATAACCGTGCCGCCGATCAATACGGGCATCTGCATCCCGACAACCGTGACAACCGGTATCAGCGCGTTCTTCAGGGCGTGCCTGTTTATGACCATCGCGCCGCTCAGACCCTTGGACCATGCGGTGCGGATGTAGTCCTGCCTGAGCACCTCCAGCATCATGGTGCGCGTCATGCGCATGGTGGTGGCCGACATGCCGGTGCCCATCAGAAAGGCGGGTATGATGAACTGCCGCAGGTTTCCCCACCAGTCTTCGGACAGAGGGATGTACTCGACCGGCGGAGACCATCCCCACCAAACGGCGGGGAAGACAACGATCAGCGTCGCCAGCCAGAAGTTCGGGAGGGCCAGCATTCCTATGGCAAATGTGCGGCCCACGTAGTCGCCCGCCGTATCCTGGCGTATCGCGGACCAGACGCCTATAGGCAGGCCAATCACTATCGACATGACTACCGCCAGGATGCCAAGCTCAACGGATATGGGGAACCGCTTGACGATTTGAGGCAGCACCGGGTTCTGCGACCACAGTCCGACGCCGAGGTCGCCGCGCGTAAGCACGCCCCAGATCCAGATGCCGTATTGAGTGTGGACCGGCTTGTCAAGCCCGAGCATCGTCCTGACATCTTCAGGGTCAAGAGGCTCGCCTGTCTCAGTCAAGTGCTCTGCGGCCATGATTTCGACGGCGCTGCCCGGAATGATGCGCACCAAGAGGAACATGATCACCGTTACGATGAGCAGGGTGGGGACGATTAGCAGTATCCGCCTGATCAGGTAGATGCCCATGTTGTCTCTACGTACAAGACGGGGCCGGGGTTATGAAGTCCCAGCCCCGAAGTGGCTTAGATCCGGTTTGGCCCTTAGAACCCTTTGGAGTCTAGTAGCCTTCGTCTGCCTTCAACTGTTGATCGTTCCAGACATACTTGGGGAAGTTGTAGGTCTCGTCGGTGCCTACCGTGGTCTCACCGCCGTAACCCTTGATCCACGGCTGCCACATCGCCCACAGCTTGGGTGATGGTGTCTCTATGTACCATGACTGCTCGAGCAAGTGTGGATAGAGCTTGTTCAGCGCGGCCTGGCACACGGGGTCGTTCGTGATCAGATTGGCCGCGCAGGTGTCGTATGCCTCAGTGACCTTCGGGTCTCCTTGGTGAGACACGGGGCCATGGGGCCGGAACTGCGGAAGCAGGTAAGGCGCAACCGTTGAGAAGCCGTAGTCCACCATGCTGGTGTATTCCCTGGCCCCCCGGAGGGACCGCCAGACTCCGTACTCTTTGACGTCCAACTCTACGTTCACGCCTATCTCCATCCACATCGCCTGCAATATGGACATCAGGTCAACGTTGCCGTCGTACGTCAGAAGCTGGGCGGTAAACCTCATGCCGTCGGAACCCCGCTTCATACCTGCCTCATCTAAGAGGGCCTCCGCCTTGTCGGGGTGATGCTGGTATAGCTCCTGGACGACCTGCGGGTACTCGTCGAGGGGCGTGAACCAGGGCAGGAACTCCGCGTATGGCGCCACCGGGCTGCTGAACAGGACCGCGTTGCCGCCGTAGAAGTCGTCCCTTATCGCGGGCTGGTCGATGGCGAGGGCCATCGCCTGCCGTATGCGAACGTCGTCAAATGGCGGGCCGTCAGAACGCATGAAGACCATGCCGTTGGGCCTGCCGCCCTGGAAGTACTCACTCTCATTCAGGTCTATTCGGTCGCTGTTCAGGCTGGCTCGTTCCTCCCAGCCCACTGCTTCCAGCCAGTCGATCTTGCCCGTCCGCATGGAGGCAATCATCGTTGACCTGTCGGGAATTATCAGCCACTGGAGAGTATCTACGTACGGCAGACTGTTCTCGGGCAGCAACGGGTCCATACCCCAATAGTCGGGATTCCCCCCGTAGGTGAACGAGGCGCCCTCCACGTATTCCTCGAGTATGAACGGCCCGGTCCCCACGAGGTGCCGCCAGTCACGCAAGTCCCCGTAATGCTCGATCGCGTCCGGGGCGTAGTGGCGCAGCTTCTGGCTGACATTCTGGAAAAGCGACCCGATGTTTCCGGGCGCGGACCTCAATTCGACGACGTTGTCGTCGATGACTTCCACAGAGTCGTACAGATTATTGTACAGGGAGTACGTACGGGAGGGGTTGGGGTCCAAGATGTCCGTGGAAAACATCCTCCTGATGTTGTAAACGATGTCTTCGGCGGTCATCTCCCGTCCGTTTGTGGGCGCCTTGTTGTGGAACTTCACGCCCTGGCGAATCGTGAAGGTGGCCGTGTTTTCGTCCACGAACTCCCAGCTCTCCGCCAGTTCACCGGTACTCAGCTCGAGGAACAGCGTTCCCCTAATCAGGAACGCCGCATCGCCAGTGCCCTGGCTGCCCTTCGCCCAGTTGCCGCTCAGCAGCTCCTCGTTTGTGTTCTCTACCGCGTAGAGGCCGCTCCAGGAAGTGTGGGCCTCGTCACAGCACCGCGCGACGTCGGTCGGCCAACCGCCGATGAACGAGCCGCCGTACTGGGGCGCCTCGACGTCTTTGCCCGCCGTGTTGGTGACTATCATCGGGCCTTCCATCGCGACTTCACGTTCAGGCGCGGGAGCGGTCTCTGCCACAGGGGCCGCGGTCGGCGCTGGAGCCGCGGGGTCCGCGGGCGCGGCCTTGGCCGCGGGCGCCGGATCTTCCGGCTGAGCAGCTTGACCGGCGGTCGTCTGCGCCGGAGCGACCGCGGGAGCCGCCTGAGCCGGGGGCTGCGGAGCGTCCGCCGTGCCAGGCTCGGCTCCACTGCACGCGGCTATCGCTGCCGCAAGCGCGAGCGCAAGTACGATTAGACTTAGTGTCTTCATGAGATTTCGAATCTTCATCGTCATACACCTCCATGAATAGTAGCTCCCGCCCAAGGGACAATTTAGGATCGCTCTTCATCCAAACCGCAGCTTGAAGGTAACAATATCAGCGCCGATGCAAGTCGTCAACCGGATAGTCGAGTGATTTACATAATGTGGTGACTAGGCACACAGAGAAGCCATGACAGCGGACTTGTGCGCCGCTCCGGGGGCTTCGGACTGTCGCAGTCTGAGAAGCGACGAGTTGGCAAACCTGAGACACATCATACAGACGCTTGCGCTCGCCGCGCTCGCCCTCTTGCTCTCCGCGTGTACCGCGCTGGGCGGCAGCGGCGTGCCCGACGTCGAACTCAGGGCGCAGAGGCTGAATGAGACTATCATGTGCCCGGTCTGTCCGGGTGAGTCGATATGAGTTCCACCGATACCCGCATGTCCCGCACGATGGGTTTGCCGCCGAATACATCGGGGAGCGCCGTTATGCGGCTGAGGAGTTCATGTTTAGTAGTCATCTCTTTCCTCCTTGCCGGACCTGGCTGCTAGGCTCGCCAGCGCGAGCGTCGTTGCGGTCTTCCCTGCGCCTGGGCTGTCTGAGGCGATGAGTAGTACGGACATGGGCTGCTCCCTGATTTCAAACATCGCGCAGATTATAGCAAATGGAATTGAAACAGGTTCGCGTGGCTCCTGCCCTGATTTGGTAGGCGGCGGTGTCACGCCAATCGCAGTTCAGATACCCCCTAAACCTTACTCCTACACCCTCGATATCTCAACGCTTGACGGGGGGGAGAAAGTGGTATAACTCTCACATCCCGTCATGGGGGTCGGTTCCGCGCCATTGCGGACCGGTTCGACTAGGGTGCCTCTCGTGGGCGCCCAGAACGTAAGGGCGTCTTGTGTGGGCGCCCAGGATGTAGGGGCGTCTCTCGTGGGCGCCCAGAAGGAGGCATCGACATGCTTACATCTAATTCAATGCGTTGGCTGGTCGTAGTTGCAGGAGCCGCAATGCTGTTGGCGGTCGCCGTGGCATGCGCCGGAGAGACCGTCGAGGTCCCCGGCGAGACTGTGGTAGTCGAGAAAGTGGTGACGGAGACCGTTGAGGTGCCCGGCGAGACCGTCGTGGTCGAGAAAGAGGTTATCAAGACCGTCGAGGTCCCAGGTGAGACCGTCACCAAAGAGGTCGTCAAGGAGGTGATGGTACCGGGCGAGACCGTCGTGGTCGAGAAAGAGGTCGTCAAGACCGTCGAGGTGCCCGGCGAGACCGTCGTCAAAGAGGTCGTCAAAACCGTCGAGGTGCCCGGCGAGACCGTGGTGGTGGAGAAGGAGGTCGTCAAGACCGTCGAGGTCCCCGGTCAGACCGTGGTGGTGGAGAAAGAGGTCGTGAGAGAGGTGCCGGGGAAGAATTATGTGACCGACCCCACCACCGGCAAGGTGGTGTCCGCGCCACAGTACGGCGGGACATTGAACACTTGGTTTGTGGATTATTCTGGGGAGACTGACACCTATTTCGGCTGGGTGGAGGCTCGATTTTCGGGCGTCGTACAGAAGCTAGGTATCGGCGACTGGGGAATAGATAGAGACGTATGGGACCATAAATCGGGCCCGCTCCCTGTGTCTGCCATAACAGGGAGGCTGGCTGAAAGCTGGGAAATGCCCGACGACAAAACCTATGTCTTCAACATCCGCAAGGGCGTTCACTGGCATAACAAGGCACCGATGAACGGTCGGGAGCTGACTGCCTCTGATGTCGAATACAACTTTCACCGTATGTTGGGTCTGGGCGATTTCACCGACGCCGGACCTACCCCCTTTGGTGGCGCCGTCTCACTCACCGGCATCCCATTCGAATCGATAACGGCCACCGACAAATGGACGGTTGTTATGAAGCTGAAGGAGCCATACCTCCCTGCGCTGCGGCTTATCCTCGTCGACTACTTTGTTTACATATTGCCCCCCGAGGTAATCGAGGAATCAAGGACTGCTGAAGTGCCACAGGGCAAGATTTCGGATTGGAGGAACTCGGTCGGCACCGGTCCCTTTATGCTGACTGACTTTGTCGAAAGCAGCTCTTGGACCTGGACCAAGAATCCTGACTACTGGGGCTATGACGAAAAATACCCGGAGAACCGCTTGCCCTATGTCGACGAGTTAAAGTGGCTGGTTATTCCAGAGGAAGCAACAGCTATGGCGGCACTACGCTCAGGCAAGATTGATTTCAGACGGTATGCTATGTCTCTCGACTCGGTACTGAGCCTGCAGCGGACCAACCCCGAAATCACGGCGCACGGGCTCTATATTCGGTCGCAGGATGCCTATGCTGCTAGCGTGCGCGTGCCGCCCTTTAACGACATCAGGGTGCGCAAGGCAATGCAGATGGGACTCGACCTTGAGGCCATTTCGGCTACGTACTGGAAGGGTTACGCAAGTGCGACGCCTCAGGGGATGGTTGGGGCTCAAGGGTTTTACATCCCATTTGATGAGTGGCCCGAAGAGGTCAAGAAGGGCTATATGTACGACCCGGAAGGTGCCGAGAAGCTCCTTGATGAGGCTGGATATCCGCGCGGTCCCGACGGCATCAGATTCAAGACCCGCTTGCAGATCCTCCAGGGTACACAGGATTTGGGCTATGCAGAAATAGCTGCCTCCTACTGGGCTGAGATTGGCGTCGATGTTGAGATTGATGTATTTGAGGACTGGACCGCATATCACGAGGGGCTATTCTCGGGTACTTATGAAGGCATGATGGGTTCCATTGCGGGCACCATTTCTAACCCTCTCCAGTCGGTAAGCGAGTATCGCTCGGACGCACAGTGGAACCGCCCCTTACACCAGTGGCCTGAGTTGGACGCCCTCGTTGACGCCGCCCTGGCCGCTACCACCATTGAGGAGCAGCAGAGGCTGATTGCAGAGGCAGATATGTACGCGATCGAGAAGCACTGGCAGATATGGGGTCCTAAACCTCCAGGGTATGTCGTGGTCCAGCCGTGGGTCATAGGCTATAACGGTGAATTGAGTTTGGGATCAAACGAGTTGAATGCCATCCACGCCCGCATCTGGATTGATAGTGAGCTGAAGGAGGCAATGGGTCATTAGGGAGCTAACTCCTACTGACCGACATGTAAGGGGCTGGGAGGTTGCGTTCGGAGCGCGCTCCCCCAGCCCTCACTCTTTGAATAAGGTGTCCCCGTGAGAGCCTATATCATCAGGCGGCTACTGCTGATAATTCCCACCTTGTTCATCTTGAGCATCCTGGTCTTTCTCTCGGTGCGCTTCATCCCCGGCGATGTAATAGATGCAATGTTGGGTAAGGTGGAGTTCCAGGTTGACGTAGACCGTGAAGCTCTTGAGCGTATGCTGGGATTGGACCAGCCTGTCTACGTGCAGTATGGACGCTGGATAGGAGTGTTGCCGACCCCTGACTGGGTTACCGGTGAGTCCCGTTTTAACGGTCTCCTCCAGGGCAGCCTTGGCCACTCACTGGTTGGCGGCCAAGAGACGGTAGAGAAGAGGATAATAGATAGACTGCCGGTAACCATTGAGCTTGGCCTCCTGGCAATCGTAATCGGACTAGTGATAGCCCTGCCCGTCGGCATCTACTCGGCGATTCGCCAGGATACGGCCGCCGACTACGTAGCGCGCTCCATCGCCGTCATCGGCCTGGCAACGCCTAACTTCTGGCTGGGAATTATGGTCATGCTCTACCCGGCCATCTGGTGGGGCTGGTCGCCATCGATGGAGTTGATTCCCTTCACCGAAGACCCGCTGGGGAATCTCGGGATGTTCCTGATCCCCAGCCTGATTCTGGGTACGGCCATGGCTGCAGCCACAATGCGGATGACGCGCACCATGATGCTGGAGGTGCTCAGGCAAGACTATATCAGGACCGCCTTGGCCAAGGGTCTCAATGAGAGGGTAGTTATTACGAGACACGCCGTTAAGAATGCCCTCATCCCGGTAGTTACCCTGATCGGCCTGCAGTTGCCTATCCTGCTAGGTGGCTCCGTTATCATGGAGAACATATTTAACCTGCCGGGGCTAGGTCGTCTCCTGCTGCTTGCCCTCACTGACAGAGACTACCCGGTGGTCTCCGGAGTAAACCTGGTTTTCGGCACTGCGGTTTTAGCAATAAATCTAATGATCGACCTGATTTATCCGTACTTAGACCCCAGGGTCCGTTATAGCTAAAGGCGGGATATGAGTGACGCCATAGGGATACCATCAGTAGAAATTGCGCCAAAGAGACGTTCCCGGATGGCTGATTTCTTTATCAGGCTGGTCAGGGAGAAGCCACTAGGTACTGCCTGCGGGGTTATCATATTGCTCTTGATTTTTGTGGCTATCTTTGCCGATGTTCTGGCCCCTTATCCATATATTGAAATACACCTGGCAGACATACTGAAAGCCCCATCAGCCCAGTATCTGCTGGGTACAGACCATGTGGGGCGAGACTTCTTGAGCCGCATTATCTACGGGGCTCGTATTTCGTTATATGTCGGTCTGGCCGCGACTACTATCAATGTTGTGGTCGCTGTCCTGATAGGCGGCATTTCAGGATTCCTGGGTGGTAAATTGGACCTGGCTGTGCAGAGATTTGTCGATGCCTGGATGGCTTTCCCAGGACTGCTCCTGTTGTTAACCATAATGTCCATAGCGGGACGGGGTCTGTTACAGATAATACTGATCCTGGGAATCGCAGGGGGCATCGTCGGCTCCCGAGTCGTCAGAGGCGCCGTTATCGGCATTAAAGAGAATGACTACTTTCTGGCGGCGCGGGCAATTGGCAGCCCCGGCGCCGCAACACTGATGCGGCATGTCCTACCCAATATTATGCCTGTCATGATCATCATATTCAGCATCAGCGTCGGGGGGGTGATTATGTCTGAGGCCTCTCTGAGCTTCCTCGGGTTCGGACTGCCAGCCTCAGTTCCTAGCTGGGGAGGTCTGCTCAGCCGGGAAGGGCGTCAGTACATGGAGCAGGCGCCATGGCTGGCTCTCTGGCCTGGTCTTGCCCTGACTATTACCGTTTACTGTCTCAACATGTTCGGCGACGCCCTGAGGGACCTCCTAGACCCCAGGCTCAGGGGAGGCGAAGGGTAGAGGCCGTTCGCGAACGGCACCTACTGAGTAGACGGCCTGAAATCCACCGCTTAACTGTCGGGTGCCTGTAGGGGCGCTTCGCGAAGCGCCCACACGCGAGCGTGAAAGTCCCCTCTCCATCGACACCCTACACCTTAAACCTTACGCCTAAACCACCCCTTGACACGAACATGGGTACTCGCTACCATCTCCTCATGAGTTCTCGAATCGACAACACACTCAACCGGTGTCAGACGGTGGCAAGCGCCGTCGGGCATGCTTCATGCGGTCCCGACGGGGGCAGATGCGGCAGGTGCGGCAGATGCGCGGCAGGTATAAATTCACCAAACTGCCGCAGATATCAAAGCTGAGCCTCTTCTCATTTAGCTTTGAGCGCGGCAGGTGCGGCGCCTGCGGCAGGCTTTTCAAAAAGCTTTTCCGCCCACTAAAACACCCGACGCAACTAAGTTGATACACATCGACTCAACTTAGCATATCCCATAGAACCGCGGCCCTCGGACTGTCGCAGTCCGTCACTCCACGCTCTATAATTGATTGGCGGGTGGATGGAATCACCATGCGAAGGGCCGAATTGCCAAACCTGAAACCTATCAAAACGCTTGCGCTTGCCGCGCTCTTGCTGTTGGTTTCGGCGTGTACCGCGCTGGGCGGCGGCGACGTGCCTAACGTCGAACTTAGGGCGCAGAGGCTGAATGAGACTATCATGTGCCCGGTCTGTCCGGGTGAGTCGATAGACCAGAGCGCGAATCCTCTGGCGGGGCAGATGCGCGCCATCGTCTATGAAAAGCTGAATGAGGGCTGGACCGACGGGCAGATCAAGGACTTCTTCGTGGAACGGTACGGGGAGAGCGTCCTGCTCGAACCTCCGGCTGAGGGGTTCAGCCTGGCGGCGTGGGTCGTGCCGCCCGTGGCGTTCGCCCTCGCGGTAGCGTCGCTGCTTCTGACGCTGCGGTGGATGCGTATGAGCGCCTCCAATCGCGACGATAACACAGAGGAAGAGTCCGGTCGAGACGCCTATGTGACGAGGCTCGAAGAGACGCTGCGACCGACGTCCGCGCTCGACGCCGACGCGAAAGACGGCAGGGAGGCAAGCGGTGATAGTTGAGGCCGGACAGATAGCGCTGGCGCTGGCGTTCGCGGTCTCGCTTTACGCGGCGTTCGCCTCGATCCTGGGCGTGGTTAGGCGGTCGTCCGAGATGCTGGTCAGCGGACGGTTCGGGTTGTACAGCGTTCCGGCGCTGCTTCTGGTGGCGACGGGCGCGCTGATCTATGCTTTCGTGACCAGCGACTTCTCGGTCCGGTACGTCGCCGAGAACAGCAGCCTCTCCATGCCGCGCGCCTATACGTGGGTCGCATTCTACGCGGGCAACGCCGGGTCGATGCTGTACCTCGCCGTCATCTTTTCGATCATGGTCGTTTTCGCAATCGCCGCCATCCGCAAGAATCTGCCGTACACCGCGCCATACGCGACCGGAATCGCCGCGCTGGTGTTGGCGTTCCTGCTGGGGGTGATGCTGTTCCTCGCCCACCCGCTGGCGAGGCTGGAGACCGTCCCGATGGACGGCCAGGGGATCAACCCGCTGCTCGTCCACTTCGGCATGTTCATACACCCGCCGTTGCAGATGGCGGGGCTGGTGTCGGTCGCCATACCGTTCGCCATAGCGATCGGCGCGATGGTCGCGGGCAAGGGCGGCAGCGACGAATGGGTGGACCAGGGACGGCTTTGGGGGATGATCTCCTGGCTCATCCTGACGGTCGGGCTGATGCTCGGTTCGTGGTGGGCATACACGATACTCGGCTGGGGCGGATACTGGGCCTGGGACCCGGTGGAAAACTCGGCTCTCATGCCCTGGCTCGCGATGACGGCATTCGTTCATTCGATCATGGTGCAGAAGCGGCGCGGCATGTTCAGAATGTGGAACATGATGATAATCATCGTCGCTTTCACCATGGCGCAGCTTGGCATGTTCATCAACCGGGGCGGACCTGTGCCGTCGGTCCACTCGTTCGCGCAGTCCTCGATGGGCTGGTTGTTCCTGGCGTTCATGGCCGTGACGCTGATCGCCTCGACCGCGCTGTTCATCTGGAAGTCCAACACGCTCAGGAGCAGGGGCCGGCTGGAGTCTATGCTGTCCCGCGAGAGCGCCTTCCTGGCCCAGAACGTGCTGTTTCTGACCGTCGCGTTCGCGACACTCTGGGGAACGATATTCCCGATATTCTCAGAGGCCGCCAGCGATACCGTCGTGACCGTCGGCAGGCCCTTCTTCGACCGGGTCAACGGGCCGATGCTGTTGGTGATCGTCATGCTGATGGGCGTCGGGCCTGTGTTGCCGTGGAGAAGGGCAACTCCTAGAAACGCGCTCAGGACGCTGCGCTACCCGCTCGGAGTCGCGGCGGTCGCCGGGGTCGTGCTGGCCGTACTGGGAGTGAGGCAGCCTGTGGCGCTGATCGCGTTCATGACCTGCGCCGCAGTCGTGACCGTCATTCTGCACGAGTGGGGAAGGGGAACGCGCGCGCGTCATCGGCGGGGAGAGCCGTACCATCTCGCGTTCGTCAGGCTGCTGTCCGCAAACAGGCCGAGGTACGGCGGCTACGTGGTACACCTCGCGATCATCATGCTGAGCGCGGGGGCTATCGCGTCGTCATTCTACAGCGTCAAGCGGGACTTCGTGATGGCGCCGGGAGATACGAAGTCGCTCGGCGAGTACACCTTCACCTACAAAGGTTCGAGCCAGGCCGCGTTTCCGGACCGCATCGAGGAGTACGCCCAGTTCGAGGTGTACAAGGGAGACCGCTACCTCGGCACGATGGAGCCGATGAGGGCGGACTATCCATCCTTCAGGATAGCCTCCACACAAGGCGCGATACACAGCGCTCCGATAGAGGACTTCTACATCGTCCCATCCGAGTTCGCCGACGGAGGGCAGGCGGTGTTCAGGGTGCTGATCAACCCGATGGTCTGGTGGATGTGGGCATCGGGTCCGGTGATGGTTCTAGGGACTCTGCTCGCGCTGTCCCCCAGGCGCAGGCCGGAACCGGCGGAGGTGAGACTGCCGGCCGGCGCGCAGGCCGCCGGGGTGTAGATGCTGGTCTTCGTAGCCATACTGCTAACCCTGGCGCCCGCAGCCTTCATTCTGTGGCCGTTCGTCTTTGGCCCCAAGCGAAGCGAGTTCGAGTACGAGGAGGGTTCGGAGCAAGCCGACCTTATGATGCGTTGGGAGGCCGCGGCGGCAGGACTCGCCGGCGCGGAGCTTGACCACGCGCTCGGAAATCTATCGACTCAGGACTACGAGGCGATGAACCGTCAGCTTCTGTCCGAAGCCGCCTCGACAATGGCCGAGATGGAACTTTCTGAAGACGAAGAGGAGCGGATGTTGTCGTCGTTGCGTGAGGAGGTGAGCAGCGCGCGGGCTAGGGTGGAAGGGGCTTAGGGCCTATCTCAAAACACTAGCTGCCGGATGAAGTAATATATCGCAAAAGGAGGCCCCTCCAAATGACCGACTACGAGCCTTTGGACATTGGAGGCGTGTGCAACGCCGGGCCTTCCCTGCTCGGCGACGAGCATGTGGAAACCGGGCCGCAGAGCTTTCTCGGGCTTCCGTTCCTCATCGGTGGAGGGGGCGCAGGGGAGAACTGCTTCGTCGAGGTGAGCGGCGCCGGCGGCGCCGTAACCGTGCCCATAGGCGCGGCGGCGCGTGGGCTGGTTTTCGTCCACCGGCTGTTGAAGTCCGAGGTGTCCAGCGGCGGCCCCTTAGGAGTTGACGTTTCGGACTACGTCTTTCGGTACGACGACGGCTCTGAGGAGCGGGCGCGGATCAGGGAGCGGTTCGAGATAGCGTCGATTCCGGGCAAGGACGAAATCCCAGGGGTCACTGGCGCCCCGTTCCTCGCGGCGCCGGACCTGGGTCCCGAGCTGTACGCCCGGTACGACGGCCCGTGGGAGATGGCTGGCCGCCGCCAGACCGAGGCGGGCAGCGTACTCGCGAATCAGTACTACCTCTGGTCGTGGGACAACCCACACCCAGACAGAACGATTGAAGCGGTCGAGTTGGCGCCCAAGGGACCTCCGTTCATGGTGGCCGCGATCACGCTGCGGCACGCCGACGAACGCCCCTTCACGCGGGAGGCGCGCCGCCCGATGAAGGTAGTCCTGAAGGACGCGGAACGCGCCGCGAGAGCGTTCGACGTGGACGTCAAGGTCGATAGAGGCTCGGCCACCTACGCGCACCCGCTCCCGGAGAAGGACGCTTCCGGCTTCCTGGGAGACGCGTTCAAGGGCTTCGGAGAGGAGCAGAGCGCCGGTTCCGGCTCGTCATACGTGGAGGTGTCCGCCGTTCCTTCGGCCACTGTCACCGTCGAGCAGAGCGGCGAGGAGGTAGGCAGCGCGAGGTGGGGCGAGGTTGCCGAGTCGGGGAGCGTGGAGACCCCCGGCGTGCGGTTCGAGCTTATCGACCCCGGCAGGAACTGGGTCAACGTCACGGTTCTGGACGACGACACCGGCAGGCCCGTGCCGTGCCGGGTCCACTTCCGGTCGCCGGATGGAGTACCGTACCAGCCCCACGGCTTCCACAACCAGGTCAATTCGAACCTGAATACGTGGCACATCGACGTCGGCGGCGACGTGCGCTTGGGCCAGATCACCTATGCCTGCATCGACGGAACCTGCGAGGGCTGGCTGCCGCGCGGGGAGGTTATCGTGGACGTCGCCCGGGGCTACGAGTACGAGCCGCTGAGGAAGACGGTCAACATCGAGCCGGGGCAGCGCGAGTTGACGCTGCGCATCAAGCGCTGGAGCCACCTGAACGCCAAGGGCTGGTACAGCGGCGACTCGCACGTCCACTTCCTGTCACCTCAGGGTGCGCACCGCGAGTCCCAGTGCGAAGACCTGAACGTCGTGAATCTGCTCCAGTCTCAGTGGGGCAGCCTGTTCACGAACACGGAGGACTTCACCGGGTCGGCCAGCGTCTCGCGGGAGGGCGACAACATCGTTTACGTGGGTCAGGAGAACCGTCAGCATTTCATGGGGCACATGATCCTGTGGGGCTTGAAGAAGCCGATCATGCCCTGGTGTACCGACGGTCTGGCTGAGGCGGAGATCGGCGGCCCTATGGAGACGTCGCTGGCCCACTGGGCGGACGAGGCCCACGAGCAGGGCGGTTGGGTGGTCAACCCGCACTTCCCCAACCCCAACGGCGAACCGGCCGCCCTGGTAGCCATGGGACGCCTCGACGCCGTGGAGATGATCCGACAGAACCCGTTCAACCACAACGAGTACTACAAGTACCTGAACTGCGGCTACAGGCTGCCGCTCGTCGGCGGGACAGACAAGATGAGCAGCGACGTGCCGGTTGGGATGTACCGGACGTACACCCGCATCCCGGACGAGGAGTTCAGCTACGAGAGTTGGTGCAAGAACGTCGCCAGGGGACGCACGTTCCTTAGCGGCGGCCCGATCATCAGCCTCAAGGTGGACGGCAAAGATATCGGCGACACCGTGAATATCTCCGGCCCCGGCACGGTGGAGGTGGAGGTTACGGCCGAGAGCATCTTTCCGATACACACCCTGGATCTGGTGCAGGCGGGCAGAGTGGTTGCGTCCGCCAATTCCAGCGCCGGCGCGCGCCGGCTGGAGATACGCGAGCGCGTCCAGATTGAAGGCCACACCTGGCTGGCCGCGCGCTGCGGCGGGCCGGGGTACTACGGCTCCGCGCACCACGACGTCTGGAATCGGGGCGTATTCGCGCACACTTCGCCCGTTTATGTCGCCTGCGGCGGCGACTGGTGGATGTTCGACAAGGCGGTCGCCCAGTACATGCTGACGCTGATAGAGGGCGATCTGGAGTACATCGAGCATACGTCGACGCAGCACAGGCACGGTACGGTCACCCACCGTCACGGCGAAGACGACCATACGGCTTTCTTGAGCGGGCCCTTCCTGGAGGCCCAGGACGCTATACACCGCCGCGCCCAAGAGCTGGGCGTGAGCATCGAGTAGGAGGAAGCAACATGTTGAACCCAGAAGATTCCGCCAAGCTGGCGACTTTCTTGGCCCCGTCCAGGATCGCCGTCGTCGGGACGATTAGCCCCAGCGGTATGCCGCAGCTCACTCCCAACTGGTACGTCTATCAAGACGGCCGGCTCTCGTTCTCGACGACCAAAGAGCGTGTCAAGTACAGGAACCTGACCCGGAACGACCGCGTCTCGATGTGCGTATATTCGGAGCCGCTGGCAGCGTCGTACGCGACGATACGGGGCCATGCGGAGATCAGAGACGACGACTCGATCTGGCCGGTGACGAGGGCGATAGTCGAGCGCTACGTGCCGCCCGAAGGAGTCGAGGCGCGGGTGGCGCAAATGCGGAGCGAGAACCGTGTCATAGTCAGCGTGGCGCCGGAGAGCGTGGTCTTCCGGAGCTAGCTTCGCCACCGCAAGTTCTCACCCACTTCGGTTCTCAGCATCTGCATGAAGGCTATCGCTAAGAGAAAACAGGAAGTCGCCTTCTTCGGTCTGTTTTATAATATCTAATTCAGAACTTCGTATCTGTCGAGCCCTATTTTCTGTGATAGCCCACATCACTACTGGTTCGCCCACACCAGACATCTCTGTGTCGATACATACCTTCAATATTCGCCACATTATCTGAATCGCCATACCTTCTGAGCATTGGCTGAGCCGTTCAGCGCCAAACGCCTTCCAAACAGCATAAGCACTTACCGTACCGCTACCGACTGCTCTGAAGTTTGCATGCCTATCAATTTCTCCATTGTGTTCGATTTCAAGAATATGGGGCTTGCCTTCAGCCCAACAAGCAACTAGTCCTACGGCTGATATTTTCCATATAGAGCCGAAATTGGCATTAGGATGTTTTTTGGACTGTTCTTCGTACACTGGCTGAAGGGCATCACTGATAAACCCAACTACACGGTCTAGTTTCGCAAACGTAGTTGGACGGGAGCTAGCAAAGCGCTTGTCAATAGCAGCCTGCATTTTCCGAAGTACGGCCACCTGTCCACTGAACCCAGCTACAAGCTGCCTGTTGGCTATTTGTTCGAGTTTTCTCGATGACCATCGCACATTACCAATAGGATCGCTGGTTTGGGAGTCGGCGCCAATCACCACGCCGCCGTCATATTGTAGGGCAGCGATTACGGTAGAAGATATCGTCACCTCAGTCCCCGAACCTACTAGCTATCGCATACTCAGGATATTCCCGATATACCTCTGTCAGAAGCGTCCTGAACGACTTACTCGTGACCCACTCGCGCCAGTACCCTAGGCGGTCCAATAGATTTTTGTCGACTTTCTTACGAAGCTGATTCAAACGAGCTTCCCCCAGATCGGTCAACTTGTATTTATGCCATCTGCGTACTGTCATAAGTCGCTCGACAAGTTCTTCATCTATCAACATATCCAAGTCGTCGTATATCTCAAAGCTACAGGGCCCCCAATTGTAGGGCACGAACTCATAAGCCTCATTCTCAGGAACACTCTCTTCTTCCTGGGCAAACACAAACATGAGCTTCTGAACTTGGACAGGCTCAAGCATACCATCACCAATGGCTAGAAGAAGCCATTCGTACTGCTCCATCGGTTTCCCCTTTGCACCTTTGTACTTACGCCTTCTGATTGCAGAATTATATCACACCTTGTCAATTGCTACCCAACGCATTATACAGCACTATTGCTCTAAAGGCAAATTATCCTAGATTTGCTCTCACTTAGCGTACTTCGGGAAACCAAGCTACCCAAAGTCTTGATCAACTTCTACAAGTCCCCAGATCCCATCGATGTAGTCTTCGTTGGCCCGATGCACTTCAAGGGGAGTTGCCTCGGGTATAGGCAGACCGTCCATGAGAAGCGTCCGGATGTGTCCTTCAATGGCCTCTTGCGCCGCCGAATATGCGCCTTCCAGAGTTTCACTGCCCGAAAAACAGCCGGGGAGGTCGGGCGCCGTGACGCCGTAGCTGCTCGTCTCGTCCTTGTGAATGACTATCGAGTATCTCATTTAGCGTCGGCTCCTCCAATCCTAGCCGTTTCTCACACTATGGACTCTCTTTCTACCAGCGTTTCGGCTTTGGCGCGGTCGTCGGCGGAGAGGGCTACGGTGGTGTAGCCGGCGTGGCGGTCGAGGATGTGGAGGCTCTGAATGTTGACGCCCGACCTCTTGAACCTGTCGGCGACTTTCGCCAACGCGCCGGGTTCGTCCCGCAGCCTGATGACCAGCGCGTCGTCTATGATCGCCTTGAAGCCGGCAGTGGTGAGGGCGTCTAGGGCGCGGTCGTTGTCCTCGGTGGTGAGGATTACGATGCCGGTATCGCCCGTGGACTCGGCGTTGACGGTCAGTATGTTGATGTTGGCGTCGGCCATGGCCGCGGTTATGTCGGCCAGTACGCCGACCTCGTTCTTCGCCATGATTATGATTCTCTCTATCGTTGGGCTTTCCATATCTACTCTCTCGCTCCTAGTGTCTCACCACTTTTGAGATGATGGGCAATCTCACCCTCACCCTAGCCCTCTCCCTTGATGGGAGAGGGGATGTTGAATCGTTGCCAATCGTCGCTAACAGTCACTTCAACGATGTAGAACCACTAGTCTTGCCTTAGGCAGTCGTCAACGACCTCGTCTATGATCTCGCGGGTTACGTGGGGCATGGCGATGACGTGGGCGATGTCCTCGTAGGGGGCTATCTGCCACTTTCGGAAGACCGCGTCGGGCGGCCTCGGAAACACCACCGTTACGGAGTTCTTGTGCCGCCACGCGGGGATGCCGACGTCCTTGAAGCGCGCGACCGCGTACTCGGCCACGTCCAGGCACTCGGACACCATCTTCCTGAACCCGTCCATGCCGTAGCGCTCGAAAGCGTACCACATCATGAGCGGAGTCAGCGCGTTGCGGGAGCCGGAGAGGGTTGTATCGAGCACGCCCACGTACTCTATGGAGCGCGAGATTCGGGCCACGTACTCGCGCTTGGTGAGGGCGACGCCGCACGGCAGCGGCGAGCCGATCATCTTGTGTCCGCTGACGGCGACGCTGTCGAAACCGACGTCGAAGCCATAGGGCTGAGGGTCTTCCACAAAAGGCAGAATCATGCCGCTGAGGGCGGCGTCGGCGTGAATGTAGAAGTCCCTGACGGCGAGGTCGTCCAGAATGTCGCGCACCTTCCCCACGTCGTCTATCGCGCCCTTCATGGTCGTGCCGATGTTGTCCATGAATATGACCGGCGAGTCGCGGTTGATTCGTATCGTCTCGTAGAGGTCGTCGTAGTCTATCTCCCCGTCGTCCCGGCTCTTTATCATGATGTTGCGCATATTGAGCACGCGGAGTATCTTCACCACGCTGTAGTGGGTGTCCTGAGAGAAGTACGTCACGCCGTCGGGGAAGAGTTCGCGCGCCATGTAGAGGCCGTACATGTTGCCCTCGGTGCCGCCGTTGGTGACGTATCCCCAGGCTTTGTCCCGCTCGATGCGCATCATGTCGGCGAAGCGCCCTATCACCTCGCGCTCCATCTCGTGAGTGTTGCTGCGGAAGTTGCTGGGGTGGAACGGGTCCCCGACGTTGTTGGGGCAGAAGCGCAGGAACGGCGTCAGCGCGGAGTAGTCGAAGTCCTGGTTGCAGGGGTAGCCCACCTGTAACTTTCCCTGCTCTTCGAAGTGGGACAAGAGGGCATCGACGCGGGCCTGCGCCTCCGTCGAGGGCTTTGGGTCATTCATGGCGTGCCAAGCTCCTTTCGCCGCGGCTGTAATAGTATTCCGGCCCCGCGCGTCTCATTTCAAGATGCAGTCTCGGGAGACAGGTCGGCGGCGACCTCTTCAAGCTGTTCGAGGGCGGCGCGGAGGTCTTCGAGGATCTCATCGGCGATGACGTCGGGCGGCGGGAGGTTGGCGGTGTCCTCCATGCTCTCGTCGCGCAGCCAGAAGATGTCGAGATTCACCTTGTCCCGCTTCAGCAGGTCTTCGTAGCTGAAGCGGCGGAAGCGGTCGGACTCCCGGCGTTGGTGGCGGGCTTCCGGGTTGTAGCACGTTACGAAGTCGTCGAGGTCGGCGCGGGTGATCGGGTTGGCCTTGAGGGTGAAGCGCCGGTTGGTGCGCAGGTCGTAGATCCAGAGGTCGCGCGTCCACGGGGTCTCGCTGGCGGGTTTGCGGTCGAAGAACAGCACGTTGGCCTTGACCCCCTGGGCGTAGAAGATGCCGGTTGGGAGACGGAGCAGGGTGTGAACGTCGCACTCGTCGAGCAGGTGACGGCGGACGGTCTCGCCCGCGCCTCCCTCGAACAGGACGTTGTCGGGCACCACGATGGCCGCGCGTCCGTGAATCTTCAGCAGGGAGCGGACGTGCTGGAGGAAGTTCAGCTGCTTGTTGCTGGAGGTGGCCCAGAAGTCGGGGCGCTCGACGACGAGGCTCTCGCGCTCTGCCTCGCCGTCCGAGCCTACGAACGTGAGGCTGGACTTCTTGCCGAAGGGCGGGTTGGTGAGAACCACGTCGAAGTTGACTCCCGGATGGGTTCGCAGGCTGTCATCGACGACGATGTTGGTCTCATCTCCGCCGATGCCGTGGAGGTAGAGGTTCATGACGCCGAGCCGGGCGGCCTTGGCGACGTTGTCCCAGCCGTAGAGCGCGCTGTTCTGAAGGTGGTCCAACTGGCCCTGATTCATGCTTGGATTGTCGCTGACGATGTAGTCGTGTGCGGCCAGCAGGAAACCGCCTGTGCCGCAGGCGGGGTCGCAGATGGTGGTGTCCGGCTCAGGGCGCATGACGTCCACGACGGCCTGTATCAGGGGGCGAGGGGTGAAGTACTGGCCGGCGCCGGTCTTGACGTCTTGGGCGTTGCGTTCCAGCAGGGACTCGTATGCGTCGCCCTTGACGTCGGCGCTGAGGGCGAGCCAGGTCTCGCTGTCGATGAGGTCTTTCACCAGGCGCGTCAGCATGGCGGGTTCTTGGATTTCGTTCCTGGCCCTGTTGAAGATGACCCCAAGCGTACCGGGCTGCCGGGCAAGGGTTTCGAGGGTGCGGCGGTAGTGGGTTTCGAGCTCGTCGCCGTCACGATCGAGCAGGCTGGGCCAGTCGAAGCCGTCGGGGATCGGGGGCGGCCGGTAGTCGGGCAGCAGGGTAAACGGGGGTTGGCTGCGCTCGTGCATCATCTTGAGGAACAGGAGGAACGTAAGCTGCTCGAGGTAGTCGCCGTAGGACAGCCCCGCGTCGCGTAGGACGTTGCAGTAGTTCCAGAGCTTCTGGCCGACGGCTGTTGAGGTGGTCATGCCGTTGCCTTCCTTTTGCCGCGCCGCCTAGACTTGCGCTTGGACTTGGCGGCGGCTTGGGTCGCCTCTCGCTCGGCTCGAATACGTTCCAGCAGTATCGAGGCGGGTTCGTCATTGGGGTTCTGGGGGACGAGCTTTCCCGAAAACGCCTGCTTCAGGATGCTCTGGCGCAGCCGCTCGGCCCGCGTGAGATTGACCTCGACCGCGGCCTCGGTCTGCTGGATGACCGACAGGCGACGCTCAACCTCGGCGACGATGCGGCGTTGCTCGGCGAGGGGTGGGAGGGCGACCACCCATGATCCGGCTCGTTGAGCGCCTAGATGGTGAATACCTACTCCCCTCGCCGCTCGCCCAAGAGCGCCGGAGCGGGCATCAGATAAAAGGTGACAGTGCAGATATGGAACTACCTCAGGACAAACCCTTACACGTATCAGCGTGTTTTGGAAGCAACACCCATCGATTTCGCCAGCCCATACTGCTGGCTTGCCAACCTCGTCTGCACTACCTGAAGCCTCGGCCAAGAGGATATCCCCGCTACGCAGCCGATAAGTCTCGTACTCCCGTGGGCTAAAGTCCATCTCTTTGATGTCAGATAGATCAAGTCCGTCCCAGGTAACATTAGCGGCACGGAGATATGGACGCATATGAGGTCCCGTCGCCCTCTTGGGTGACCGCTGCCGTCCCAAGCGTACTTCGCCCATCAGACCTAGCCCAGCCCACACCCACCCCTCCGGCAACTCCGGCAGATTGGTCGTATCCGGTGCGATAGGTTCTGTGTACTTGCCGCGGCGGTTCTGCTGGGACTCCCACTGAGCGCGGCGCTCGGAGAGGATGCGCTCCAGGAGACGGTCGGCTGGCTCGTAGTCGCGGCCCTCGGAGCGGGCAAGCTCAGCCTCGGTGGGGACGAGGTTGCCCCCGCATGCGGACTTGAGGACGCTGGCGCGGTATCGCCTCAGGTTGGCCTGGACTCGCTTCAGCGCGGCTACGGAGGCGTCGAGTCGGGTGAAGCGCTTTTCGATCTCGGCTACGATTCGGCGCTGCTCGGGGAGGGGAGGGAGGGGGATTTCTATCTCATCATAGTCACTACGACTAAGTCCTGGGATTGCAGTGGACCGGTCCATACTGGCCAAGTCAGTTGCTCTCAGCAGGTAAGCAAAGAAGGGCAAGTTTGTGCTGGGAGTAGGTCTAATGAAATATGTGGTGTCAATCGGCCAGCAGGGACTAGGACTGAAGTGTACAGTTCCAACGGTGCCTTTTCTCCCCACTATCAGCGTAGGCTCTTGTATCAGAGGTTGGTTGTGATAGCCCACAATTCCAGCAGAACCGAATACTGGGAAGTCTCCTGTCTGGACTCTGTTCTTCTCTACAAGTCCCTTGCCGTAGTTCAAAGGCAAAATTTCTCCCAACCTTGCCACTGCCCAAGACGTCGGGATGTCGCGAGAGTGTGTCGTGATCATGGCCGTACTTGGGTTGACCGACGCACGGGCACTGTGTCGTATGACAATGTAAGGCTTAGACCCATACAGTGAATGCCACAACGCAACCTATGATTGCACCAATTACCGCGCATAGTATCATTATCCTGTCTCCGTCAACATATACAACCGTTCGCGTGTATTGCCAAATCAGACGACCAACTATGCCACCAATCATGAATCCGATTGCCCCACCGAATACTAGAATCACTAAGTCAATTTGAGTTGCGAAACTCATTGTCTATCTCCCAGATGGGTTGGGACTTAGAACTTATCTCTCGTCTCCCCCATCTCGCGCGATCCGGCATCCTCCGCTGCAATGGCATTCGTCTGTTTGGATGGAGCAATCATGAACAAGCCTCTAACGGCGAATCACCCGCATGTACTCGTCGTGGCCGCCAATCCAAAACCACACGAAGTCTCTGCCGTCTTGGACTGCCACCGCTCTGAAGGAACCTCCCACCCTCGCAGACCAATAGCGTCCGACGTTTCGAAACCGTAGCGACGGGTGTCTGGGGTTTGCATCCAGGAGTTCAAAGTTCCGGCGCGCCGTTTGTTGCACTGAGGCGGGCAACCCCTGGAAGAGCCGCCAGAAGGCTGGTTCCGTCCTATGCACCTAAATGTCCTTGAGGTTCTTGAGTTCGCCCCTGGCCTTTGCCTCCAACGCCTCAGCCGCCAAGGCGTCGAACTTGCCAGCCCTTACGTCCTCGTCGAACTCCCGCTCCCATCGCTCCCAGTCTTGGTCCAAGAGCCAGCGGCACAACTCAGCGTAGTCGGCCTTGGGAAGATTTAGAATGGCCTGCTTGATTTCGGATGTGGTCGTCATCGGTCATGCTCCCTTCTCAAAGGGGATTCAAATTCCGGTACGCCGTCAGGGATCCGGCGGCGGCTTGACGCGCTCTTCCAGCCACTTGCGAAGCTCGGCGAATCTGAAAGGTCGGATGCTTGCCGGATGCGGGGGTCATATAATCTCCTCAGCCCATCGCACTACGGCTTCCCCAATGACAATAGCGTCGGCGTACTCTTGGTCGGAGACCAACTCCATCTCGCCAGGGTAGCGAGTCACCGTCGCGTACTTTGTTAGCAGTTCAGCTCGGCGTATCCCTTCCGGGATGGTTTCCCCGTCTTGCTCAAGGATAGACACCAATCGGTTCAAGTCATGCACGAATGGGAACTCGATATCGCGCTTCATCATTACTGCCTTGATGGCCTTTTCTGCCGCTTGCTGTGCCTCGAAACACAAGTCTTCCAGGTATACGCCAGGGATGGGGCTCCTTGCCATTGCGAGATTGCTCTTGGCACGATTCAGCCACTCTCTTGGGTCGTCCGGGGGAAATCGTTCAGGTTGCGTCATAGAGTACCAACCCCTCACGGATAGCCGACTTGTACACCAGGGCGTGGCTGTCCTTGTAACGTTCAATGTCTTCCGGAGTTGCCACTACCAAGTCAACGGCGGCGTTCACGCCATACAGCGCTCGGATTATCCTGTCGCTGAGTTCGCGCCGGTGCGCTCCCGACTTGATGATGAGGAAGTCCAGATCGCTGTGCGGTCCCATTTCGCCTCGCGCGGCTGAGCCGAAGAGGATGATCTTCTCCGGCTGCGCGACCTCGACGATGCGCCTGACGATATCGTCGAGTGTGCTTTGCGTGATACTTGCCAGATCAGGAGCAGTTTTGTTCATCGGACGTACTCCCACATGGCGTCTTCGACCACCTCGTCGAATTGACGCCCTTCCTTTCGGGCGATCTCGCGTATCGCGGCCAGCAGCTCAGGTGGAGCATGGCTAGTGAACTTTCCGGTTGTTGCCATTGTTCTCACCTCCCGGCCCGTATCGGAATATGGGCCAGGGTTCTACGGGATGTGTTGGGTTGAGTTGATTCGTATCAGGTTAGTTGAGTCGGTTGTTTTCGGTGTCGAAAAGTTTTTCTAAAAAGCTGCCGCATCTGCCGCAACTGCCGCGCTCAAAGCTAAGCGGTGATCGGTCCAGCTTTGAGGTCTGCGGCAGGTTGGCGATTTTAAACCTGCCGCGCATCTGCCGCAACTGCCGCATCTGCCCCCGTCGGGACCGCTTCAGGGATGAACCGATTCAATGAACCCATGTGCGATTATAGCGAGGGCCGAGGTTCGTGTCAAAGGCATGGTCTTTCGATTCTCGTGCCACTCGCGGCATTTTCCCGCCATGTCATGCTGAGCCTGTCGAAGCATCTTAGACCCTTCGGCTACGCTCAGGGTGACAGGGAGCTATGTTCAGGGGGATTCATAGAGTACCAGCCCCTCACGGATAGCAGGCTTGTACACCAGGGCGTGGCTGTCCTTGTAACGTTCAATGTCTTCCGGCGTTGCCACTACCAAGTCAACGGCGGCGTTCACGCCGTACAACCTGCTGTATATCCGGCCCATGAGATCCAGTGAGTCCGCTCCCGACTTGATGATGAGCAGGTCCAGGTCGCTGTGCGGCCCCATTTCGCCCCGCGCGGCGGAGCCGAAGAGGATGATCTTCTCCGGCTGCGCGACCTCGACGATGCGCCTGACGATATCGTCGAGGGCGCTCGGACACACTCCGCCAGTCATCCGGCAGACTCGATGGCGAGTTCCCGGACCGCTCCGGTGATAGGCGCCTCGACCTCGACGGCGATGCTGGACGGCTCGGGGAAAGCCTCTCCATCCTCGGCCATCCCTTCGAGGTGGAATGCGGCGGCCTCTTGGATCAGGCGGCTTGTTTCTTCGAATGTGTCTCCGGCAGCGATGCAACCCGGCAGGTCCGGCAGGTATGCCGAATAGCCGTTACCGGCCTTCACGACTATTGCCACGTATTTCATCTGTATTCCTCCCTATCCAGTCCGGCCTGCTCGAGGATACTGTACCAAGTCTTGATGTCCAGATCCTTCCCTGTATGTCCCGCAATTGTCACCCGTCCCGGCTTTTCGGGGTGTTTGTATTGCCGGTGGCTGCCTCGGGTCCTTACCCTGCGCCAGCCATCCCGCTCGACTATACGGATTGCTTCCCGCACTTTAGGCATAGGTCAGTCCAATGAACTCATGTGCGATTATAGCGAGGGCCGAGGTTCGTGTCAAAGGCATGTGCTTTCGGTTGTCACGCCACGAGCTCGACGTTTAGATCTTCGAGCAGGGCGGGCAGGTCTTCGCCGAAGAGGTCGTATGCGCGGCCCAGGCCGCCTTCCTGAACAAATGGGGCGTACCGGAAGTCGCCGAGTTCCATGCCGACGCTGCCCGCTATGTGGTCCCGGATGGCCTCTAGCCAGCGCAACTGCTCTTGGGTGAAGTCGCGGCCGGCGGTCTCCTGCATGGCGAGCCAGCCGTTGAAGCGTTCGCGCACGGAGTCGGCGAATGGAGCGAGTTCGTCGGCCTCGCCGATGGCGTATCGCACCAGGGAAACGATGTCGGCCAGGGTGCGCTGGCCTGAGCCGCGCACCTTGGACCTGTCAAGCTGCCGGTAGGCTTCCCAGAGCCGTTCGGCGGTCCATGAACGGGGCGGGGATTGCAGCGCGTCGGCCAGGGCCTTGATGTCGGCGTAGCTCAGCCTCTGCCGGTAGGGGCGCTCGTACAGCACCTGAAGGGCGGTGATTTCGTCGCGGTTCTCCTCGATGAACTGGCGGAATGAGTACACGATGGCGTTGGCGCGGTCGTCGGAGAAACCGGCCTCTGTCACGACGTCGGCGCTCACCGTGTCTATGGTCTGCTCGTATGAGCGGTGGATGTTTACCAGGCGCTGCCGGAGGTCGGGATTCGAGGCGAAGGGCCGGGCGGCATCCTCCAGCAGACGCTGCCGCGCCTCGGTGACCGCCGACTCGGGCGGGTCGTCCTGCCCCGTCGCCTGTTGTGCGGCGTCGAAAGCGGCGGCGGGGTCGGCGGCGTTGACGAGGCCGGATATGAGGGTCGAGAGCGGCGCGCCTTGAGAGACCTCTTCGATAGTCTGGCGGTCCTTGGGGGTCAGCTTGCGGTCAAGGCGGGCGAGTCGGCTGCCGAGGGATGAGAGAACGTCGGGGTCGCGGTCGCCCATGCTCACCCGCTCCAGCAGCTTGTCGAAAGGCACGGTCCGCTTCCTCTCAAGGGAGTATGAGTCTGATAGCTCCGTCTCGGTCACGCCCACGGCATCAACGATCACGAAACGCTCCTTGTTGGGGGCGTCGGGGGTCACGGCGTTGAAGTCGGTGGCGGAGATGGTGCGGACGCCGCGCCCCTTCATCTGCTCGAAGAAGCTGCGGCTGCGGACGTTTCGCATGAAGAAGACGACCTCGACGGGCTTGATGTCGGTGCCGGTGGCGATCATGTCCACGGTCACGACGATGCGGGGGTTGTAGCTGTTGCGGAAGGAGGTCAGCAGGTCTTCGGGCTTCGCCCCGGTGGTCCTGTAGGTAATCTTTCTGCAGAAGTCGTTGCCCTTGTCGAACTCCTCGCGCACGACGCGCACGATGTCGTCGGCGTGGCTGTCGTCCTTTGCGAAGATGATAGTCTTGGGCACGTCGCGGCGGTTGGGGAATATCTCGGTGAACAGCTTATCCCTGAAGGTCCGGATGACGGTGCGAATCTGGTCTTCGGCCACCACGTCGCGGTCAAGCTGGTTGGGAGTGTAGGTCAGGTCGTCCTCCAGCAGTTCTGTGCGGGGTCTTCGGTTGCGCCGGTCGCGCCGGCCCACGTAGTATCCGGCCTCCACGGTGGACCCCCGCTCGGTGATCTCGGTACGGATGCGGTAGGTGTCGAAATCGACGTTCACGTTGTCAGCCACGGCCTGAGCGTGGTTATACTCCATGACCAAGTTCCGCCGGAAGAAGCCGAAAGTCTGCTTGGATGGCGTCGCGGTCAGCCCGATGATGAAGCCGTCGAAATACTCCAGAACCTGCCGCCACAGGTTGTATATGGAGCGGTGGCACTCGTCGGTGATGATGACGTCGAATTCCTCGATGGGAACGTTGGGGTTGTACTCGACGGGCGCGGGCTCGCTCCGGAGCGCGGCAGTGTCGAAGCCGGAGAGCTCCTCCAACTCCGGGTCCAACTCTTCGCCCTTCAGGATGGAGTATATCCTCTGAATGGTGGAGATGCAGACGCGGCTCACGGGGTCGATGCGCCCGGACTGGAGAAGCTGGACGTTGTATAGCTCGGTGAACTTGCGCCCCTCGTCCGGCGTGGTGAAGCCCTGGAACTCGCGCAGGGTCTGGCGCGCCAGGTTGCCGCGGTCGACGAGGAACAGCGCTCGCCGCGCTCCGGCGTACTTGATCAGGCGGTACACCTGGTTGCAGGCCATGAAGGTCTTGCCGCTTCCGGTGGCCATCTGCACCAGCGCGCGCGGCCTTCCGGCGGCGAGGGACTCTTCAAGGTTCCTGATGGCCCTTTCCTGCACGGGCCAAAGGCCCGACGCGTTCAGGGGCGGCATGTCCTTGAGTTTCCGGCGCAGATTCGCGGAGGCGGTGTACGTCTCCCGAGGTTCGATTATCGCGCCGTCTGCCGCGGACCTTAGTCCGCTTTGCGGGTCGATCCAATCGGCCAGCGTCTCCGGCTTGTGGAACGCGAAGACGAGGCGGCTCCTCGGTTCCGGGTCCAATCGGTTGGTGAACTGGGTCTCCGCGCCCGCGCTCTCGTACAGGAATGGGAGCGGACGCAGGTAGGCGGGGAGGTTGTCGGGCAGGCCCGCGCCGTACTTCTCGGACTGGACTTCCACGCCGGTCAGCGTGGCGCCTTCAGGCTTGGCCTCGATTACGCCCGCCGCCTTGCGGTTCACGTAGAGCAGGTAGTCGGCGATACCGTGGCCGGATTTCAGTTGGAACTCGCGCACCGCGACGCCAACGCCCGCGTACAGGTTGACGGAGTCGGCGTTCTGGACGACCCATCCCGCCTGCTGAAGCAGGTTGTCGATGTTTACGCGCGCGTGCTGCTCGGGGGTCATGTCTCAACTAATGACTGGGAACTCTCCCGCATTATGCAACATATCTGGCTTTGTTGACGACTAAGGGGAAGGCTATTCGTTCTCGGGGCGAAACGTTTCCCTAAACGTCAGGTCTTTCAACCAGCGTCATGGTAACCGTTACCTCGCGGGCGTTTCTGATGACCACAACCTCAAGGGTGTCTCCCGGCTGGTGGGACATCAGAAATTTCGACAGGTCGGCGGTGTTTTCGAGAGCCTGGCCGCCCATCTCGATTATGACGTCGCCCGGCTGAAGTCCCGCGTCCGCCGCCGGAGTGTTGGGGACTACCTGGAGTATCAGAACCCCCTTGGCGTCGGCCTCCAGACCAAGCCTCAGCGCGAAGACGGGGTTGAGCGTGTCCGGCATGATTCCCATGTAGCCGCGGCGTACGAAGCCCTGATCCACAAGCTGCCGAATGACCTTCTTGGCGTCGTCGATGTTTATGGCGAAGCCGATGCTCTGCACGCCCCGTATGATAGCGGTGTTGACGCCGATCACCTCGGCCCTGCTATTGATCAAGGGGCCGCCGCTGTTCCCCGGATTCACGCCGGCGTCGGTCTGTATCAGGTCGGACATCGTGATGTGCTGATCGGTGTCTATGGCGCGGCCAAGCGCGCTGACGACGCCCTTGCTGACGGTGGGAGGACCTTCGAATCCCAGCGCGTAGCCGATGGCTACCACGTCTTCCCCGACCAGAATCTCAGACGAGTTGCCGAGCGCGGCGGGAACGAGGCCGCCGGCGTCGATCTTGATGACCGCCAAGTCGGTCGCGGGATCGCGTCCAACGATCTCGGCAGTGTGGTCGGAGCCGTCGTGCAGCGTGACGCTGACGCTCCGGGCGTCCTGTAGAACGTGGTCGATGGTGAGGATATGGCCTTCGGCGTCTATGACTATTCCCGTGCCTAGGCCAGTCGGCGAAAGCGCGCCGGACGTGACCGCGCCGCCGACTTCGGTAGTGATACTGACCACCGAGGGGGTCAGCATCTTCACGATCTCCGTGGTGGGAAGCTCGGCCACCTGTTTGAGCGATGCCGAAGTGGCGTCCGGGAGGCCCATACCGCCTCCCTGTGTCACGGTGGGGGTTTGTATGTGACTCGGTTCGACGGTGGGAGTAGGCTCCGGGGTATGCGGTGGATCGGCGGGAGGGTATCCGGGAATCTTCGACGGAGTCTCCGTTGGCGAAGACGACGGAAGCCGGGCTTGAACCTGAGCGCCGCCCACCGACGAAGTCCGGTCGGATACGGACTGCGCGACGGGTTGGGCCGAATCGGAAGACGGATTGGAGACTGTCGAAGATGAAGGGACGGCGTCCGCGCCGCATCCGATGAGTAGTAAGGCAGCGGCAGTCAGCAGCGCCAAGAGCAACAGGTAGATGGAAGATTTCAGCATTTCCAGTACCTCCTTACATCATACACACGCAGACTCCCGACTCCCGGAAGGAGCGTGAGATTTACAACGCGCGCGCCGCCGGATGGTTAGGACGACGGGCAGAGTCAGCCTCCCTGATTGGGACGGAGGATGGATCAGTCCACGAAGAAGGCCCGCAGCTCGCGCAGCAGAAAGTCGGGGTTGTCGCCGGGGATGCTGTGGCCGGAGTCGGGGACGTCGACCCAGGTCATCGAGGGCTGCGCGTCGATCATGCGGGACTTGATCTCCGGGGATAAGTAATCGCTCTCACCGCCCTTCATCTCCATGATCGGGCAGGTGATCTTTGCCCACTGCTCCCAGAGATAGGGGACTTCCCTCGCGCCAAAACTACCGTTGATCCAGAACAGTTCCGGGTCGGACTTGGCGACGAGCTTGCCGGCGTAGTTGAGACGAAGGCTGTGCTTGGCCTGGCGCGCGTAGTAGTCCTCGCCCGGCCTGGGGTTGCCCTTCATCTGAAGCTCGACGTACTCCTCGATGCTTCGCCATCCGAGCAGCCGCTTGTTTAGGCCGGAGATCTGGTTGCGCGCCGATGCGACGCTCATCTCTGGGCCGTAGTCGAGACAGACGAAATGCTTGAGGTGGTCTGAGCGGTCGCCCGCGTAGGCTATGCCGTTCCGGGCGCCTAGAGACAAGCCCACGTAGTCGCATGGGGCAATCCCGACCTTTTCGACGAACTCGGCGAGGTCGCTGCCGAACTGGGCGACGCCGTAGCCTTCCCAGGTGTGGTCTGAGTCGCCGTGTCCGCGCTGGTCGATGGCGATGACTCGGAACTGGTCGCGCAGGGCGCGGGCTATGTGGTCCCAGTTGTGGGCGTTGCCGCCCTGCCCGTGTACCAGCAGCAGGTTCTTGTCAGACGGCCCGCCCCAGTCGAGGTAGTGGATGTTGAGGCCGTTGACCTGTACGTTGTGGTCGGTGGGAGTCATGGGTTCCTCCGGGTTCAATCGGAATCTGGTCAATGGGGATTGCCGGTCCTAAAGTCAAGGTCCCGGACAAGTTGGAAAGTGTTGCAGTGCGGGATGTTGAGACCACAGTTCTTGCCGCGTGAATGAGTCGCTTTCGCATGGCTATCTTACACTATGATTCTCTCAGAGTTAAGAAACGGAGGTCTGATAACATGGGGACATGGAAGATTCCATACTAAGAATCGGCATTCTGGGCGGGACGTTCGACCCGATTCACAACGGGCATCTGGCGATCGCGGAGGCCGCGCGCCGGCAGCTAGAACTGGATAGGGTTATCTTCATCCCTGCGGGGCAGCCGTGGCTGAAGGCTCGTTCGACGGGGCGGATATCGTCCGCCGAGCATCGGCTGGCGATGGCGCGCCTGGCTATTGCGGACTGCCCGCACTTCGAGGCGTCGGCGATAGAGGTGGAGCGTCCCGGAATGACCTATACCGTTGACACGCTCGCTGAGCTGAGGGCGATGCACAACGCCTTGCCCGGTCGAACCGAGTTGTACCTGATCCTGGGCATGGACTCAGTGCGGGAGTTGCGCCGCTGGCACGAGCCGGAGCGACTGTTCGATATGTGCGTCCTGGTCGCAGTGTCACGCCCGGACACCGCCGACGTCACCCGATACGGCTTCGAGCGGGACTTCCCGGCCGCCGCGAACAGGTTCCTGCCGCTCAGGGGGCCTATGGTGGACGTCAGCGCCACCGACATCCGCAATCGAGTAGCCGGAGGACAGCCCATCGGCGACAGCGTCCCCGCATCCGTGGAGCGGTACATTCGCGACCATGGCCTCTATCTCCAAACGTAGTATCATGCGCAGCGTAAACCTGTGTCCTGCGGAGGTGTGCCTGAGATGAATGACCAAGCGTTGACTCGCTCGGAGAGCGGCGAGTTTCGGCTGGGCGAGGTCGTCGAGGCGTCCACGACCCTGCTCACGGCCCAATGCTATGAACTTTACACCGCTCCGCCGTTGGGAAGCCTGGTCCGGTGCGGTACGTCGGACGGCGCCGGTCACAACGACGACGCGGTCTATGGGATCGTTTACGAGGTCTCCACCAACAGCATAGACCCGAGTCGCAGGCCCATCGCCAGGGGACGGGACGAAGACGATGAGGACTCCGTGTACGAAGCCAACCCGCAGCTTTCGCGCCTGCTGTCCACCGAATTCAACGCGCTCGTCGTCGGACACCGGCGCGACGGGACGCTGTACCGGTGGCTGGCGCCGCTGCCGCCGCGCATCCACTCGTTCGTCTATGACTGCTCGGACGACGATCTCAGGGAGTTCAGTTCTGCGCTGGACTTCGCCCCGATACTCCTGTCCGCTCCCATCGTCGCCACCGATGACGTTCTCGCGGCTTTCTTGAAGAGGGCCAGCGCCGTCCACCTCGACCCTTCGGGCTTCCTAGTGAGAGCGGGGCGTCAGCTTACGCCTCTGCTGGGAGGCGAGGTTCAGCGTCTCAATGGCATACTGCGTAGAATCGCGCCAAGCCAAGCAGGATTTACGGCATGATGACCAACGGAGGCAATCGAGGCGGCGCTTGGCCGCAGGGACAAGTCGGCGACGTGGCCGGGGCGCGGTCGCTTGGCATGATCGTCTCCGGCTCCCTGGCCGAGGGTGTGGTCGTCCGTCTCGACGCCGACAGGTCTATCGAGGAGGTAAAGGTCGGCACGTTCGTCAACATCCAGGGACAGCACATGCGCTTCTTCGGCGTGGTGACGGACGCCGCGCTGGCTTCGATGGATCCGGCGATGCCGACCCAGCCACCGGACGTGTCAGACCCGTTCATCGCGCAGGTCGTCTCAGGCACGGCGGCATTCGGAACTATCACCGTGGAGCCGATGCTGACCATCGGCGGGCCGGACTCGATAGCCGGACTCGACGGCCCACAGCCCGCGAGAACGGTCCCTCCCCACTTCTCCCGCGTGGGAACGGCGACGGACACCGACATCAGCGCCGTGTTCGGCGAGGAGGACGACAGGCACTTCTGGATCGGCAGTCCGCTGGACATGGAGACGCGGTTGTACCTGAACATCGAGGAGATGGTGAAGCGCTCGAACGGCGTCTTCGGCAAGAGCGGCACGGGCAAGACATTCCTGACTCGGCTGCTCCTGGCGGGCATTCTTCAGAAGGACGCCGCCAGCAACCTCGTATTCGACATGCACAACGAGTACGGCTGGCAGGGAACGTCGGAGGGAGCGACCAGCACGGTAAAGGGCCTGAAGCAGCTATTCCCGTCGAAGGTCGCCGTCTTCAGCCTGGACGAGCAGAGCTCCCGAACGCGGGGCATCAACCCGGACTACGTGGTGCGGATCGGACTGGAGGAGATCGAGCCTGAGGACGTGCAGATGCTGCGAGAGTCGCTGAACCTGTCGGAGGTGGCGGCGGACGCGGCGTACTCGCTTCAGAGCAAGTTCGGCGCCAGAAGATGGCTGAAGTCTTTCTTGGAGATGCCGGGCGGCGAGGAGATGCGCGAGCTCGCTCGGGACCTCAACGTGAATGACCGCGCGCTGTCCACGCTGCAAAACCGGCTCAGCCGGCTGATGCGCCTTCCGTTCATCGACGCCGAGAGAGGTCACAACTCGGTCAACCGCATCCTCGACTATGTTCAGAATCAGGGAATGCACGTGGTCTTGGAGTTCGGACGCTACGGCAGCAACCTGGCGGCGTACATTCTGGTCGCCAACCTGCTGACCCGGCGTATCTACGCGCGGTATCAGCAGTTGACCGACGAGGCGGCGGGTGGAGATGGGTCACAGACGCTGCGCCCACTGGTTATCACGATCGAGGAGGCGCACAAGTTCCTGAATCCGGGAGTAGCGGACCAGACGATATTCGGCACGATCGCTCGCGAGATGCGAAAGTACAACGTGACTCTGCTGGTGGTGGACCAGCGTCCGTCGGGCATAGACGACGAGATCATGAGCCAGATAGGCACCAAGCTGACGTGCCTGCTGGACAGCGAGCGTGACGTGGACGCGGTGCTGTCGGGCGTGTCGGGCAGCCGGAAATTGCGGTCCGTGCTGTCGCGGCTGGAGTCGAGACAGCAGGCTCTGGCGTTCGGTCACGCGCTGCCGATGCCGGTGGTGGTGCAGACTCGCGAGTACGGCTCGGCGGAGTCTTACGCTTCGTTCGGATGGCGTGACGAGCGAGAGCTCAGGGCGCAGGCGGAGAGGGACGCGGCGGATCTGTTTTGATGATGGGGCTATTCGAGTTCAAGTCTGTCGGCTTCGTCCGGTTCCAAGAGTAGAACTCTGTTCGTCCGCTCTTCTACGAACAGCGCGAAGTGTGACAGGACATCACGACCGAGCAGCGAGGGGATGCTGGGAGGTCTCCCAGATATAGGTTCCAGAACATCCAGACTAATGCGTATCGAAAGATCTCCCAACCCCAAGGTGGCCTGAACTTCACGGGTCATCACCACCCCTCTTATGCCCTGAGATGGAATACCGACATCAAGCCTTCCCAGATCAACCTCATAGTCTCTGAGCATCCGGCCTGCGTCGTCGTCGCCAAGTAGTGTGCGATCAGCCCCGGTATCTATCAGAAATCGCGCTTCCAACCCAACCACGCCTATTTCAGGAATATCGATCAGGGCGTTTACATAGGGTGGAGACGCTTCTGGATCAGTTGGGAGAAAATAGCCTCTAATCATCGAACGGGCAGGAACCATTTTACCTTTTTGGCGGTGACCTGCTTGATTATCATTCTGCTTAGCGGGAATCCTTGAGACTTCAGGTCGTCCAATAGACGGTGGAAGTCGGTATCCGTTCCAACGACCTCTTTATAGAATACGGCTACCCAGCGCTCAGGGTATTTCTCCAGCAACTCGTTGTAATGTGTGTCGAAGAACTGCCCGTCTTCGTGGAAACGCTTTAGGTCTGTCTTCATATCAAGCACATCGTCTCTCCAGGTGCTCAACTGACGAGTGTGAAATCATTGTATCAGGAGAACCGGACCTTGAATTGGGTGGGGCCTTGGCCGACGTGCAGGATTATACCAGAGGCAAGCGGCGGTAAGAGTCTAAAAGCCGTCGGCATCCCATACCCACCCTCACATAAACTCGCCCATTAGCTGTATGTTGTCGGCCTCCGACTTCAACTCGCCCCGTTCGACCCGCTTCAGCAGGTCGGTAATTCGGTCACAGGCGGGGGTGGGAACTCCGACCTCCCTGCCCCGACTCGCCACGTAGCCGTCCAAGTACTCGATCTCGGTCCGTCTGCCCTTAATCACGTCCTGAAGCATCGACGGCCGTCCAGCGCCGAGCTCTCTGGCGCCTTCGGCGAGTTGTGCCTTGAGATCTTCGAGGGCGGCTGCGTCCTCTTTCGCGTCCAGGTACTGCTGAGTGGGTATGCCGTTGATCGGCTCGACATCGACGCCAAGCGCGGTCCCTACTCTAACGACTTCGGCGCCAATGGTGATTGTCACGTCCACAACGCCGGGCGTCTCTCTCGACGCACCGGAGCCGAGCCCGGTGAGGGCGCAGATGGGATTTGCCATCGAGTTGGTGGCGAGCTTCGCCCAGCGCTGACCCCACAGATTAGTCGTGACCTTAGTCGGGCCAACGGCGCTCAGCATGTCCGCGACGACGCGCGCGCGGCTGGACTCGACTCCGCTCGGCTCGCCGACCGTGAAGGCCAGGCGGGATGCCGCGCTTGTGCGGATGGGGTTGGCGGGCTCGTACATCCCCGCGCCCAGCGTGATGACGCAGCCCAAAACTCTGCTCCAGCCCGCGATTGGGCCAATCTGCTCATCGTTGATGCCGTTCTGGGCCGAGACGACCACCCCGTTCGCCGAAAGGTGGGGGAGAATGAAGTGCGTCGCCCAACGAGTGTCGTAGGACTTCACCGCCAGAAAGACGAGGTCGAACGGCTCGGCGATGTTGCAGGCTTCTCCCAGATGTACCGCGTCGGCTTGGACGGTAAAGTCTCCCTCTTGGGTCGAGACGGTCAGGCCCTTCTCTCTTATCGCCTCGACGTTCTCTCCCCACGGGTCTATGAGGGTAACGTCATGGCCGGCCCTGCTGAGGTAGCCCCCGATGATCCCCCCGATTGCCCCAACGCCAAGAACCGCGATTCTGTCGAACATTGACTGCCCCCTCTCAGGTGGTGGATACTTGCGGCGGGATTATTTTATACCAGAGGGCGAGTTCTTTTCCGGTCGTGGCTGATTGGGTAGCGAGCCTCCGCGTGGCCGGAGTTCAGCTAAGCGGAGGGGACGGCGCCATGCAGCCTACATAAACTCGCCCATCAACTGTATGTTGTCGGCCCCCGGCTTCAGTTCGCCGCGTTCGACGCGCTTCAGCAGGTCGGTGATGCGGTCGCAGGCGGGAGTCGGTACTCCGACCTCTCTGCCCCGACTCGCCACGTAGCCGTCCAGGTACTCGATCTCCGTCCGTCTGCCCTTCACCACGTCCTGATGCATCGACGGCCGGTCAGCGCCGAGATCTTTCGCGACCTCGGCGAGTTGTGCCTTGACGTCTTCCAGCGCGGTCGCGTCCACGTACTGCTGAGCGGGTATGCCAATGATCGGCTCCACTTCAACACCGAGCGCGGTCCCCACTCTAACGACCTCGGCGCCTATGGCTATCGTCACGTCCACGACGCCGGCGGTCTTGAGCGCCGCGCCTGCGTCGAGTCCGGTGAGGGCGCAAACGGGGTTGGCCATCGAGTTGCCGGCGAGTTTCGCCCAGCGCTGCCCCCACAGATTAGTCGTGACCTTAGCGGGGCCGATGGCGCTCAGCATGTCCGCGACGGCCCGCGCTCGGCCGGATTCGACTCCGCTCGGCTCGCCGACCGTGAAGGCCAGGCGGGATGCCGCGCTTGTGCGGGTCGAGTTCGCCGGCTCGTACATCGCCGCCGCCAGCGTGATGACGCAGCCCAGTACCCTGCTCCAACCGGCGATTGGGCCAATCTGCTCATCGTTGATGCCGTTCTGAGCAGAGACGATCACCCCGTTCGTCGAAAGGTGGGGTAGGATGAAGTGCGTCGCCCAGTGAGTGTCGTAGGACTTCACCGCCAGAAAGACGAGGTCGAACGGCTCGGTTATGTTGCAGACTTCTCCCAAGTGAACCGCGTTGGCCTGAACGTTGAAGTCGCCCTCTTGGGTTGAGACGGTCAGTCCCTTCGCCCGTATCGCCTCGACGTTTTCTCCCCACTGGTCAATGAGGGTAACGTCTCGGCCTGCCATGGTCAGGTACCCGCCGATTATCCCCCCGATTGCCCCAACGCCAAGAACCGCGATTCTGTCGAACATAGAGCACTCCCTCTCAGGCGATGTATTCGTGTAGTGCGATTATATCAGAGGACGAGGGCGTTTCCGGGATGGGGCCGACTTGGCAGTGAGCCTGCGTAAGAGTCGAAGGGCCGCCTCCCCTCAACCTCAATTTTGCTCGCCCGTTTTCGTTGACCGGCGGACTATCGGGCGCATATAATCGCCGCGTGGTCTTTCATCTTCTCGGGCATGGCGGCCTTACTCCCCCGAGATGCGATTAGTTGAGCTAACAGGTACTTGGGTCAAGGGAGCGGAATCCCATCAGTCCTGACAGCGATCAGCTGCACCGGTCGGACAGTTTCGCCGACATCCCCCGCGAAGCCTGCGGTGTGGCCGGAGTGCATCTGCGCGGAGAGGACGCAGCCCGTGTCGCCTACTTCGGGATATACGCGCTCCAGCATCGCGGGCAGGAGAGCGCCGGCGTCGCCACCGGAGACGGAACCCAACTCCGAACCCGCGCGGCCATGGGGCTGATTAGCCAAGCTCTCAGAGAAGACGACCTACAGGACCTTCCCGGACACATAGCGATCTCCCATACTCGCTACTCCACCACCGGCTCCAACCGCATCGTCAATGCTCAGCCTGTCGTCGCGCGCGGCCCCAACGTGGAGTTGGCGGTGGCGCACAACGGCAACGTCATCAACGCCGTCGAGTTGCGCCGCGAGATGGAGGAGTCGGGGTTCCGGTTCAACGGCACCAGCGACACCGAGATCATCGCCAACATGCTCGCCAACGCTCCCGCCATGGACTGGGAGGGGCGAGTATCCTACCTAATGCGACGTCTGCAAGGGGCATACTCGCTCACGGTTCTCACCAAGAATGAGCTTCTGGGGATCAGAGACCCCCTGGGCGTGCGACCGCTATGCCTAGGCAGGCTGGACGGCGGCTGGGTGATAGCTTCCGAGTCGTGCGCTCTCGACCACGTTGGCGCGGACTTCATCAGGGAGGTAGAGCCGGGCGAGGCCATCTTGATCAATGGAGCCGGGATCAGAACCGTGAAGCGTCCGAGCCAGAGCGCTCAGCGGGCGAGTTGCGTATTCGAAAACATATATTTCTCGCGTCCGGACAGCTTACTCGATGGAAGACTGGTCTATTCCGACCGCATGAAGATGGGCGCCGAGCTTGCCCTAGAGCACCCGGTCGATGCAGACCTAGTAATTGGCGTCCCCGACTCGGCCACCGCGGCCGCCGTCGGATACGCGCAGCAGTCGGGTATCCCGTTCGGCGAGGGGCTGGTCAAGAACCGATACGTCGGACGCACATTCATCGAGCCAAACCAGCACATCAGAGACCTCGGGGTGAGGCGGAAATTCAACCCAATGCCGGACATGATCCGCGGCAAGCGGCTGGTCGTCGTGGACGACAGCATCGTCCGTGGCACGACCACCCCTCACGTAGTCAAGCTGCTCCGCAAAGGCGGCGCGAGCGAGATACACCTGCGGATCACCGCTCCGCCGATCGTGTCCACCTGCCACTTCGGCGTGGACATGGCCACCAGAAAAGAGTTGATCGCCGCCAACATGCAGGTCGAGCAGATATGCAGAGAGGTGGGCGCCGACTCTCTTGGCTATCTCAGCGTCGCGGGCCTGTCGCGAGCCGTCGGCGGCTCCTCCGAGCGCTTCTGTATGGGATGCTTCACCGGCGAGTACCCGATACCCGTACAGCTAGAGATGGACAAGCTGGTGATGGAGGCCCAAGAGGTTGCATCCGACTAGGGGCCTGACCTCGTGAGTAAGCTCCCCTTGGGCGTTCTGGCGTCGCACACCGGCACGAATCTCCAATCTATAATGGACGCCTGCCGCGCCGGTTCGCTCGACGCGGAACTCCGCGTGGTCATCTCCAATAACTCCGGCTCTCTCGCACTGGAAAGAGCGCGCGCCGAGGGCATCCCGACGGCGCACCTCAGCAGCGTTACCCATCCCGCGCCGGACGCTCTCGACGCGGCCATCGAGCGGACGTTGAAAAGACACGGCGTCGAGGTGGTCGCGCTGGCCGGATACATGAAGAAGCTGGGGTCGCGCACGCTCGCGTCGTACCGGAACCGCGTGCTGAACGTCCATCCGGCGATTCTCCCGAAGTTCGGAGGGCAAGGCATGTACGGCGACCGCGTTCACGCCGCCGTGCTGGAATCGGGCGACCGCGTAACTGGCGTTACCGTACACCTCGTGGATGAGGAGTACGACCAAGGGCCGGTCATAGCACAGGTCGAGGTCCCGGCGCTGCCGGACGACACTCCCGAAACTCTGGCTGAACGGGTCTTGGCCCAAGAGCACATCATATATCCGAAGACCCTCCAGCGGATCGCCTCTGGAGAGATAGACCTGAGTACGATAACCTGAGCTCGGTAACTCGAACATGACGAAACAGTCTTACAAACAAGCCGGCGTGGACCTGGATGCGTCGCAAGAGGTCAAGCGTCGCATCCGGGACATCGCCGCGCGCACGCACGGGCCGGAGGCGCTGGCCGGGGTCGGCGCGTTCGGCGGGCTGTACTCGCTCACCGGATATACGGACCCCGTCCTGGTCACCAGCACAGACCCAGTTGGGACCAAGCTGAAGCTGGCCGTGATGACTGGGCGCTACGAGGGCATCGGCGCGGACCTGGTTAACGCCTGCGTCAATGACGTTATCGTCTGTGGAGCAAAGCCCCTCTTTTTCCTGGACTACATCAACATGAGCAGCCTGCGGCCCGAGGTCGTGGTGACGCTGGTCGAGGGCATGGCGAAAGCCTGCGAAGAGGTGGGATGCGCGCTCATCGGAGGCGAGACTGCCGAAATGCCCGGCGTATTCGCGGACGACAACTTCGACGTGTCCGGGTTCGTGCTCGGAGTTGTCGAACGCTCCGAGATGATAGACACGTCTAAGATCGAGGCCGGCGACGCGCTGATAGGCGTCCCGTCCAACGGGCTGCACACGAACGGCTACTCTCTGGTTCGACACGTGTACGGCCTCGACTCCGACCCCTCGCCGCTGCATGAGTTCCGTCCCGAGTTGGGGGAGACTCTGGGCGACGCTCTGCTCAGGCCGCACCCGCCGTACTACAACAGGTTGAAGCCCGTTTTCGGCATGGTCAAAGGAATCGCCCACGTCACCGGTGGCGGCCTGATCGAAAACGTGCCTAGGATGCTGCCGGACGGTCTCGCGGCCAGATTCGACACCGGCGCGTGGCCCGTCCCTCCAATCTTCAGACAGATACAGGAAGACGGCGGCATATCCCGCGATGAGATGTACCGCGTCTTCAACATGGGACTCGGCATGGTGATCGCCTGCGCGCCTGGTCGCGTATCTGAGGTTCTGGGGCTGATCCCTGATGCCGTGGAAGTAGGCAAGGTCGTTATGGCCGACGTGGGGAAACGTGTTATGCTTTAGGCTCACGGGAATGTTGCAACCACTTGTTCCGGAAAGGCTGATCCACCTATGCAGACTAGACAGTTGCCGCCCGTCCTAGTTGCTCGCGAAGTTGAACATCTGATGAAGGATGACATGATCGACATCCGGGATCATGTACTGAAATGCGCTTCCACTGTATCTGAGAACCGGGGGATTACACTCGCCCAGGTCAGAGTTCGTGAACTCTACTGTTACGAAGAGGACTGGTCAAAGGTCATCTTCGAGACGTGTGTAACGGCGGATGCCGACGAAGCCTTTGCCTATTGGGAAGCCGTTGACAATGCGGTGTGGGATAACCGGCGGGAGTTGTCGGAATCGGCCCAGGTAGCCCTAGACGAAGATGTCACCATATTTGTACGTTGGTAGCCTCTCAACAATTCGACCCTCGAGAATTCCTACGGGTGGCGGACTCCCTTTCCGACCAAGACTCCACCTTCATACTCGGAAGACTCCCATGAAAGCTCTGCTCAGCGCCTATGACAAGACTGGCCTAGTCGACCTGGCACAGACTCTAGCCGACGCCGGCTACGGCCTCGTCAGCACGGGCGGCACCGCCGGCGAATTGGCCGACGCCGGGCTGTCCGTCATGCAAGTCGCCGACCTCACTGGCTCGCCCGAGATACTCGACGGAAGAGTCAAGACCCTCCATCCCACGATACACGGCGGCATTCTCGCGCGGCGCGACCTAGACTCCCATATCTCTGAGCTAAGACGGCGCGGAATCGACTCTATCGACGTGGTCGCCTGCAACCTATATCCGTTCGTACGGACCGTGAGCAGGCTGGACGCAGCGCTCACGGACGCTCTTGAGAACATAGACATCGGCGGCCCCACAATGATCCGCGCCGCCGCCAAGAACTTCCCGTCCGTGCTCGTCCTAGTCGATCCCGCCGACTACGGGTGGGTCGCTGAGCGCATCGCGGACGGCGACACATTCACCCAAGACGAGAGACGCGAGCTTGCCCGCAAGGCATTCCAGCACGTCGCGCTATACGACACCGCGGTCTCCGGATATTTGGGGGGGCAGACCGAGGGCGCGTCATGGCCGGAGTTGACATTCGGATTCAGCCGAGTCGCCGACCTCAGATATGGCGAAAACCCGCACCAGCAGGCAACCCTATACGCCTCGGCGCTCTCCTCCGGCGGAATCGTACACGCCGAACAGCTTCACGGCATCGACATGTCATACACCAACTACCTCGACGCCGACGCGGCGTGGCGCGCGGTCTCCGACTTCGCTGAGAACGCCGTCGCGGTCGTCAAGCACACCAACCCCTGCGGTCTCGCCGTACACGAGGACCAGGCCATCGCCTACGAGCGGGCATTCGATGGAGACTCTGTTTCCGCTTATGGAGGCATCGTCGGATTCAACCGGCCCGTCACCTCCGACACCGCCGACGCCATGCGCGGCGTCCTCTACGACATCATAATCGCGCCCGACTATCATGCGGACGCCCTCAAAACGCTCAGGCGACGCAGAAGGACCCGCATTCTCAGAATCGACCCGGAGGCCGGCCTCGCCTCCGGCCTGGACGTCAGGCTCGTAACCGGCGGCGCGCTGGTTCAGACCGCCGACGATCTATCTGAAGACCCCGCCGAGTGGAAGGTCGTCACCAAGCGCAAGCCTACCGAGGACGAGCTTCGCGACCTCGCCTTCGCGTGGAGGGCGGGCAAGCACATCAAGTCCAACACCATCGTACTCGCCAAAGACGGCGCTCTCGTCGGGATGGGCGCGGGCCAGCCCAACCGCGTCGTTAGCGTCCACCTCGCGCTGCGAATCGCCGAAGACAAGGCAGCCGGTTCGGTTCTCGCCTCCGACGCCTTCTTCCCATTCCCCGACAGCATCGAGATGGCCGCCGAGGGCGGAGTCGTGGCCGTCGTCCAGCCCGGAGGCTCGATCCGCGACGGCGAGGTGATCGAGGCCGCCGACCGCCTGGGCATGGCGATGGTCTTTACCGGAACTCGGCACTTCAGACACTGATCCCCGATGACCTCTCTCGACGTAGTTCTGCCCGGCCTCAACGAGGAAAAAATCCTCGCCGACACCGTCAGCGCCCTCTCCGCCTTCATGACGGACAACATGGACGCTTACCAATGGCGCGTCGTCATAGTCGACAACGGCTCCACCGATTCGACGCCCGATATCGGGCGTCGGCTCGCCTCCGAGAGCGACAGGGTGAGTTATCTGCGCTTGGAACAGCGCGGACGCGGGCGCGCGCTCAAGCACGCCTGGACGAACAGCGACGCCGACGTGGTGGCATACATGGACATGGACTTATCCACCGACCTCAACGCACTGCCCGCGCTCGTGAGAGCCGTCGCCGACGAAGGACACGACGTCGCCGTCGGCTCCCGACTCAGGCGCGGCGCGCAGGTCGTCGGACGCTCTCCGACGCGCGAGTTCATCTCCCGCTGCTACAGCCTCATCTTCAGGAGTATGTTCCTCACCGGATTCATAGACGCGCAGTGCGGATTCAAGGCCGTCGGACGCAGGGCGGTCGAGGAGGCGCTGCCCCACGTGCGCGACACCGGATGGTTCTTCGACACCGAGTTGCTAATCCTGTGCGAAAAGAGCGGTTACAGTGTCAGAGAGATACCCGTCAGATGGGTCGATGACCCCGACAGCAGGGTGCGAATCGTCAGCACAGCCTACGAAGACATGAAGGGACTTCTCAGACTCCGTTTCGGCGGTCTGAGGCGCGTCCGAAAGACGCTGAAGCGTTCACGGCAGGGAGCGTAGGCCATCCCAGCGTTCATCTTGCTGCTCCTGTTCGTCGCCTCGATATGGGCCGTGGCGATACTCGATACCGCGCTGAACCTGGACCTCGGACGATTCGGCATAGTCCCAAGGACCGTTGACGGACTGCGGGGCGTACCGCTCCACGTATTCCTCCATCAGGGATTCGGCCACGTACTTTCCAACACCGGGCCTCTGCTGGTTCTCGGAATCCTCATCTCGCTGCGCGGAGGCCGAATGTTGCTCGGCGCTTCCCTGTTCATCGTCGCGTTCGGAGGCTCTGCCGTCTGGCTGATAGCAAGGTCCGGAGTCCATATCGGCGCGAGCGGACTGGCATTCGGCTACTTCGGATACCTCGTCGGACGCGGTTTCTACGAGCGCAGTTTCACCTCCATACTGATCGCCGTGGTAGTAGTCGTCTTCTACGGCGCAATGATATTCGGCGTACTGCCGTCTAGCGGATTCGTCTCTTGGGAAGGCCACCTCTTCGGGCTGATCGCCGGAGTGGCGTACTCCCGAATAACCCGCCATCGATCCGGCGCTTGATACTTTCCGACAACGTGAATACAATTCCGACGAACTCGCACACGCGCTGTAAGGAGACAATTCTATGGCTATCGCAGCTCAGCCAACCGTTCTGGCGGACGTTCTCATCCCTCGCCATTGGGTGCGGACTCAGGTCAACAGGGCCGTCGTGGACTTCGGCCTCATGTTTGGGTTCGCGTGGTTCGTCGCGCTATTCGCCCAGCTTGCGATAAGGCTGCCCTGGACGCCCGTCCCCATCACCGGCCAGACCTTCGCGGTACTCGTCACGGGCGGCGTGCTTGGCGCGTGGCGCGGGGCAGGCGCGTTGCTGATCTATCTGTTCATGGGCATGGCAGCCCTTCCCGTCTATGCGCCGGGCGGCAGCGCATTCGAGTTCGCGGGCGATTGGGGCATCCACATACTCTTCCCCTGGAAGGGACAAGAGGTGTTCCCCTGGCAATTCTCAGACGGCGTGTTCATCTGGGGAGGCAGCGGCGGCTACATCATCGGATTCGTCCTCGCCGCTTGGCTTGTCGGCTGGCTGGCCGAGAGAGGTTGGGACAGGAAGCCGTGGAACATCCTCGGAATGTTGGGCGGCAACGCTATCCTATACGTCCCCGGCCTGCTCTGGCTCAACATCCTGACCGCGAAGGGCGACTGGGCCAAGACGCTCGAATGGGGACTTTACCCCTTCATCGTCGGCGACCTGATGAAGCTCTACGCCGCCACCCTGACGCTGCCGATCGCGTGGGTTCTGGTCAGGAAGATACGTCAGAAGACCGACACCGACGACTCCGCCGAGAGTTAGTGTCTGGACTTGGCTGAATAGTCGAGGTCATCGCAACGGTCGTCCCAGCGCGACGGCGTCACATACCATTAGGACGTAGAGGATGCTGCCAGGGAGGAGATTGCCCGCCTCGGCCTACGAGGCAGCCCTGCGAACCGCCTCGCCAATTGTGGGCCTGTCCCGCGGTCGCAACAAGGGCAGCGCCAGCACGGTATAGTATCCTACGATTCGCCGCCCCTGAGCCTGGGGTCGAGGAGATCCCGCATGGCGTCGCCGAGCATGTTGAAACAGTAAACGATTGTGGTCAGGCAGAGACCGGGCCACAGAGCCAGCCGTGGGGCGGCCTCCATGAACTCACGCCCTTCTCGGCTGAGCATACCTCCCCAGCTGGGAACCTCGATGGGCAGTCCGAATCCGAGGAAGCTCAACGACGCCTCGCTGATGATCACGCCCCCAATGTTGATGGTGAATACGATGATGACCGGAGCCATGATATTGGGCAGGACATGCCGAACCAGTGTTGCGTGGCCGGGGCTTCCAATTGCCCGCGCCGCCAGGAAGTAGTCGTTCTCTTTTATGCCGATAACGGCGCCTCTGACGACTCGGGAGCCGCCTATGCCGCCTGCTATTCCCAGGACCACGATTATCTGTAATAGACCCTGCCCCGCGATGGACATGATGGTCAGCAACAGGAGCAGACCCGGGAAAGCCATCCAGGCATCGACAAATCTCTGCACACCCAGGTCCAGTTTACCGCCGATGAATCCTGAAGCGCCGCCCACCAGGACCGCGACGACAACGTTGAGAGCGGTCGCCGCCAGACCGACGGTTAAGGAAATTCGAGCCCCGACGATAAGTCGGGTCAGGAGGTCTCGGCCCAACTGGTCGGTACCCAGCAGATATTCGGCTGACGGGCCCTGCATCCTGTCCAGTATGTTTACTTCATCATATGGGAAACGAGTCAGGACATCGGCAAAGATAGCCACAAAGATAAAGATCAATACGATAATCCCGCTGATAGTACCGAGCGGCTTCTCCCTGACCAGCCTGAAAAAGAAATCAGCTAGCCGGGAACGCCGCTTTGGCTCGATTACTGAGGACTGTATGTCTGTGGTGTCGTTCATGTTTCTGAGGGTCACCCTCACCCTAGCCCTCTCCCATCAAGGGAGAGGGAATAATTGGCTCTTTAGCTGTAACGGACCCTGGGGTCTAAGTACGGGTAGATCAGGTCGATCAGGAGATTGATCGCCACAACCATGGTGGCGAAGAACAGGTTGATTCCGGAGACCATCGGGTAGTCTCTCTCATCGAGGGCGAACAGCATGAGACGGCCCAACCCCGGCAGGTTGAAGATGTTCTCCATGATAACGGAGCCGCCTACCAGGATAGGCAGTTGCAGGCCGATGAGGGACACGACCGGGATGAGGGCATTCTTGACGGCGTGTCGGGTCACCACGGCCCGCTCCTTGAGCCCCTTGGACCAGGCGGTCCGGATATAGTCTTGCCGCAGCACCTCCAGCATCATGGTGCGGGTCATGCGCATGGTGGCGGCAGCCGAGGCCGTCCCCAGAATCAGGCTGGGAATGAAGAACATCCCGAGATTCCCCAGCGGGTCTTCGGTGAAGGAAACCAGCTCCAGCGGCGGCGCCCAGCCCCACCAGATGGCCGGGTATATCATGACCATAAGCGCCAGCCAGAAATTGGGGGTTGCCAGGCCGATGATGGCGATGGAGCGTCCCAGGTAGTCGGCGACGGTATCCTGGCGCATCGCCGAGTAGATGCCGACGGGCAGCGCGATGACCAGCCCGATGAGGATTGCCATCAGGCCAAGCTCGATGGTTACCGGCAGTCTATCCATTATCTTCTCCTCCACCGCCCCACGCCCCATCAGTGATTCTCCAAGGCTGCCGTGAAGGAAAATGTCACCCATCCAGCGTCCATACTGCACGTAAACGGGCACGTCCAATCCCAGCCGACGCTCAACGGCTGCGCGATCAAACGACGCATTGACTGATCTTAGTCCAAGATTATCGACCATTATGTCTATTGCATCGCCGGGGATGAAGCGCACCGAGAGAAAGACCAGGATGCTCAAGATGAACAAGGTGGGAATTATCAGCAGCAGCCGCCTGATGATATAGGCTCTCACGGGGACACCTCATTCAAAGAGTGAGGGCTGGGGGGCGCGCTCCGAACGCAACCACCCAGCCCCTTACATGTCGGTCAGTAGGAGTTAGCTCCCTAATGACCCATTGCCGCCTTCAGCTCTTGGTCAATCCAGAGGCGGATAAGAACAGAATGATATCTACTCTGTCCCAAGTTGCTTTCGCCGTTAAAACCTATGACCCACGGATGGCTCGCCACATACGACGGGACGATAGGACTAAATAGCGTCCAGAACTGCTCGATCGCATACTGATTCAGCTCTTTCGTTATGCTGTTAACTTCCTCCATGGTGGTAGCGGCTCGCTTCTCCTTGTACTTGGCTTCATACCAGGGGTCGTTGACTTTGGAGGAGTTCCATTGAGTTTCCGCCAAATAGCGTATGCCGCCAGCCCAACCCAATGCGGACGTTTTCCCGGCCGATTCCCCTGCCATCATCATTCTAAAGTCGCCCGAAGCTCTTCTAGGGCCGAACCCCGACCTGTCCTGAACGTCAATCTCTACTTCGATGCCAATCTTCTTCCAGTATGAAAGGAGCAGTTGCGTGTAGTTCAGATCGCGCACGTGGTAGTGCATAATGTCAGTTTCAAATCTCACGCCGTCTTCGCCGCGTTCATACCCAGCCTCATCAAGCAAGGCTTCGGCAGCTTCCGGGTCGTAGTCAAAGACTTTTTTGACATCTTCGGGCCAATCATCGAATTGGATGACAGCCTCTGAGACAAACCGGCTCAGTTGCCCCTGGGGGATGATATCGGCATAACCCTTATAGTAGGCGTTGTTGATCTCCTCGAGGTTGATTGCCATCTGCAGCGCCTTGCGCACCCTGATGTCGTCAAACGGCTCCAGCTGAACGTTCAGTCCGACACTATGAATCGACGCACCGGCGCCCGACCATATCCGGATTCCGGGGTTGGTCTTCTGGAGGCTCTCTACCTGGTCGAGACTCGATAGTGGCGACGTCCAAGGCAATAGATCAATCTGACCCGTGCGCATCGCCGCCAGAATTGTTGCCTGTTCCTTCATAGCCAGCGACCTTAGGCGGTCAACGTATGGCAAACGGTTCTTCGGGTATTTTTCGTCGTAGCCCCAGTAGTTGGGATTCTTTTCCCAGGTCCAAGAGCTGCCTTCGACCCACTCTGTCAGCATCATGGGTCCGGTGCCGACCAGGTTCCTCCAGTCGTTGGCGTCTCCGTGTTCCTGGATCACTTCTGGGGGGTATATAAAGCTGCCGTTTTCGTGGAGCAGAGCATGCAGAAGAGTGAGCGCTGGCTCCTGCAGCTTGAATTCAACGGTCGATTCGTCGGTTGCGGTTACGGATGCAACTTTCACGCCTGGCCACATGTAACCATATGTTAGAGATTCGGAAGGCTCGGTGAAACCGCTGCCGGCGCCAAGCAGCCGGTGAAAGTTGAACTCTACGTCCGTGGCGGTCAGCTCCCGACCATTCATCGGCGCCTTATCATGCCACCGAACGCCTTGGCGGACGTTTACGATAACAGTGAGTGGGTCTGGCTGCGACCAGCTTTCCGCTAGCAGCCCTCTCGAGTATTCTGCCGGGGGGAAGACAGCGGAAAAGTCGAATTTGTCCCTAGGAGTTGCCCAGTCCGCCATGCCCAGCTTCTGGATGACGGGGTCGATTAGGGATGGCGCGTTTGAGCCCGTAATTCCGACAATGGCGTCAGTACCAAGCGGGCTCTCGTGCGAGGGGAAGGATATTGTCCCGCCGTACTGGGGCGCGGTCACCACCTTGCCGGTGGAGGGGTCGGTCACATAATTCTTACCCGGTACCTCTTTTACCATGACTCGTTCCGGTCCAGGGACCTCGACGGTCTTGACGACCTCAACAGTCTTGACGACCTCCACAGGTACCTGTTTCTCCACCACGACGGTCTCGCCGGGGACCTCGACGGTCTTGACGACCTCTTTTTCAACTACCACTGTCTCACCGGGGACCATTACCTCTTTGACCACCTCGACGGTGACGGTCTCACCGGGGACCTCGACGGTCTCGGTTACCACCTTCTCCACCACCACGGTCTCGCCCGGTACCATCACCTCCTTGACGACCTCTTCCTTCACGACGACGGTCTCGCCGGGCACCTGGACCTCTTTGACGACCTCAACGGTGACGGTCTCGCCCGGCACCTCGACGGTCTCGGTTACGACTTTCTCGACGACGACGGTCTCGCCCGGCACCTCTACCGTTTCGGTACAGGCAACGGCGACCGCCAACAGCATTGCGGCTCCCGCAACTACGACTAGCCAACGCAGTGAAGTAGATATACGCATGACGATGCCTCCTCGTTTTGGGCGCCCACAAGGGACGCCCCTACGTTCTGGGAGCCCACACAAGACGCCCTATGTCGAAACGGTCCGCAATGGCGCGGAACCTGTCCCCATGACGGGATGTGAGAGTTATACCACTTTCTCCCCCCCCGTCAAGCGTTGAGATATCGAGGGGTACAGGTAAGGAATAAGGGGTAAGGAATGAGGGTGTCTGAAGCAGGATTTTGTGGATTGTGGGGATGGACGGGATTTTGGGCGCTTTATGGAATCATGCGGCGCCCGACTGGTAGATCGAGTTGAAGAGCAACTTGTATGTGCCCCGGGCCTGCGCTCTGAAGTGGGGCCTGAAGCCGAAGAGGATTACCTGTCCGAGGCCGAGCGGGATGATCGCAAGCGCGGCAAGGCCGGCGATCTTGTCCGCCCCTATCAGCCATCCATCGAGGAGGGTGTCTTGCTCTGAGTAGGTCGCGACGACCGTTCCTCTTTCCAGTTCGTATGCGCTTCCCTTCATGAACATGGCGGCAGCCGTCTCCGACATTCCCCAGCCGAGCGGGTGGCGGGTGTCCACTTCGATGTTGAGCAGGCTGCCGGGAGCGAAGAACTGGGAATGGGGGAGCTTGGCCAGAGGATTCACGGCGGGAAGTTCCAGGTATCTAACGAGGAAGTTGGCGGAGTTGTCCCATCCTATAATCGTTCCGCCGCTTTCCGCGAAGTCCTTGAGGCGGTCCACTCCGACGTCACCCAAGCCGCCGGAATAGCGCGGAGAGTGTTGAGTCCGGTTGAGGCCGCGGTGGATCTGCCTGATCTCCTGGTGGGGGATGATGATACAGTCGAACCGGCTCGCAAGTCCGCCTTCGCGGATGTCTCTGTCGGCCAGAGAGGTGTATTCGAAGCCGTACTGGTCGAAGAGGAAGCGAGTCCAACCCTCCTCGATGCTTGGGACGTAGCTTGCGTAGAGGCCGATGCGGGGCGGACGCAGAAGCTGAAGGCCCTCTTTCGGTCTTTGCCATAGCGCCTCGATCTGCACCGATGCGTTCTCGCGGGACACGATGCCGCGCGACTCCGGCGATGCCGGAATGACCCATGTACCGGCGGGAAGGCTGCCACTGTCTGCCTGTACCGAGTCCTGCGCCCTGAAGACCGGTGAGCCGTGGAACAGCAGGCGGTTGACAACGCGGGCGGCGGCGTTGGATTCGGGCTTGATAGAGAGGGCGGGGGCGTCTTCGGGGATCGGGCATGTCCGCCCGGGCGACGTTCGGCGTTTCCGGCTGGGGGCGAGGTCGATGTTGAGCGGTTTGGCGATTTCGTGGCACGTTACACCCATGTTGAGCGGCAGGCAGTGAGCGGTGGAGTCGTAAGGGTGCTTTGGGGGACCTCCGGGGTACTGGCGAGAGTCGGGGTAGCGCCCGCGTTCGAGCATCGTCTGGGCGAACGAGCCGAAGGGTTGGTTGGTCAGGATGACGGCGTCGCCCTTCGGGATGTGAACGTCTCCGCTGTTTGCGGACTGGGCGGCCTCGTGTATCTCGACGTCGGCGAAGTCGAGCAGTTCGATCAGCTCGTCCGCCGCGCTGCGGTCGCGCTGCTCTGTCGGTATGACGTAGGCTCGGGGTTCTTGCGAGCTTGCCACCGCGCGCCTGAGAACGTCGTGCGAGTTTCGTACCCACCACTCTCTGTTGCGGGCGGCGTGCTCAAGACATGCCATAGAGAGCGATAAGTCGTATTCGACGATGTCTCGCAGCGTCCAACGTCCGCCCTCCCACGGCATGGGGTGGTTCCAGGATCTGACTTTGGGCAGTTCGCCCCTGTCGTCTCTGAGCTTGCCTAGGGGCACGTCTATGGGCGTGGCGATCTTCACGCTGGCGGCTTCGGACAGGACTCTGACGCCGCCGTGGTAGTGGGGATACGAGCGACTTGGACTGTAGGAGTCGTAAACGACGTTGACGGCGACTCCCGCCTTGCCTTCGGCGGTCAGCTGGGCGGCCATGTACGTGCCCAGCGTTGACAGTCCGCTCAGGATGACGGGGTCGACGTTCGGGCCGATCGGGTCCACGAGTGGGGGAAGAATCATGCGCATTCCGTCAGAGCGGGTCTGGTGGATGTCGAGGGTGATATGGGGTCGCCAGGAATTGTGGACGCGCTCGACGACAAGCCGCGTCTCACGCTGGGTGAACATGAACCAGTCGCGGTTGTTATCGTGTCCGGTGTATTTGTGGTAGAGGTACGGCGGCATGGAGCCTTCGAAGTGGGTTCCGAGGGAGGCGTCGTACCAGTCCTTCACCCGCACCAGTCCGTCGGGGTTCATGCTGGGCACGAGCAGAAGGATGACGTTGTCGAGAATATCCATGACCCTGGGATGCCGTGACGACGCGAGTAGATGGGCGAGTTCTACCGACATCTGAGTGGCGCCGACCTCGGTGGCGTGAATGCTGCACGTGATGGCGACCACGGCGCGGGCGTCACCGATGAGGCGGCCGGCCTCACTTTGGCCGACGGTTCTGGGGTCGGAGAGCGACTGCTGGATCATCCGGAGCCGCTCGGCGTCGGCGAGGTTGGCGGGAGAGCTTATGGCGCAGACGAGGAAGGGGTTGTCCTCGGTGGATCTTCCGATCTCATGGACGCTGACCCTGTCGCTGGCCTGTTCGAGGAGTTTCAGGTATCTGACGATAGTGGGCCAGCCGGCGAGCTTTCGGTCGTCGCCGGGCCGGAATCCAAGAAACTCTGTCGGTGTTGTGATGTGCGCCATGGAGCGCTAGTACTTATTCCATAGGATTTTGGCAGCTTACTCAAAACACCCTCACCCTAACCCTCTCCCTCAAGGGAGAGGGGATATGTTCGGAATACTTCGAGTGGATCGTCAAAACTAAGCTAAAGCGGTACTAATCTAGGTCGTCTTCGTCGTCGATTTTGGGCAGATTTCCGAACTCTCTGAGCATGTTCAGGGCCTGCTTTTCAAGCTGTCGGACGCGCTCGCGCGTGACTCCAAGCTCCTTGCCGACCTCTTCGAGGGTGCGGGGCCGATCGTCGATGAAGCCGAACCTGAACGCGAGGACCAGTCTCAGGCGCGGCGGGATTTCGTCCAGCGCGTCCACGACATCCTCTCTGGTCATCATCCTGACAGCGACGTCGTCCGGCGTCCATTCGCTTGTGTCTTTGATGAAGTCTTCGAGGGTGGACTCCTCTTCGCCGACCGGGGTTCCAAGCGAGATCGTGTGCTGCCGCTGCCGCATCAGAGTTTCGACTTGCTCGGTCGTCCATCCGAGCTCTTCGGCGAGGTCTATGGGGGTTGGGTCTCTGTCTTTGTCCCTCATGAGCTTGCGCTCGGCGGTATTGAGTTGCTGGAGCCTTTCGACCACGTGGACGGGCAGCCTGATGGTGCGTCCCTGGTCGGCGAGGGCTCGTGTGACCGCCTGTCGGATCCACCAGGTGGCGTAGGTGCTGAACTTGAAGCCGCGGTGGGGGTCGTACTTTTCGACGGCGCGCATGAGTCCGAGGTTGCCTTCCTGAATCAGGTCTAGGAGCGGCAGACCTCTTCGGAGGTATCTGCGGGCCACGCTGACGACGAGCCTGAGGTTCGAGCTAGTGAGCCTCTCGGAAGCGGCGCGGCCTCTCTCGGTGATGATGGCCCACCACTGTTCCACCTGGCGGTTTGAGTCGTCCAGAGCGGCGGCAATCGCGGCGGCGTCGAGCGAATCGGAGTAGAGTTCGGGTCCGAGGTCGGATTCGACACGTCTCACGGCGTCTATGGGGAGCAGGGCGGAAGCGCGGGCGAGCGCGGTGACGATGGCCCTAACGTCGTCGGGGTCCACTCCGGTTACGCTGGCGATGAAGTCTCTGAAGTCATCTTTGATCGGGTCGTCTAGCAGAGAGCGGACGCGCTCGTCGGTGAGCAGGACGCTCGCCGGGGCTTCGAGGGGCAGCTCGATGGGTGTCCGGGAAGCTATGGCGCGCAGCAGGTCTATGTCGCTGAACACTCTGAGAAGGAAGACGGCGGCAACTTCGTCGGTCGAAGGTTCACGTTCGAGTTCTTCGGCGAGAGAGGCGCGGGTCTCCTTGAGAAGCATCCATCGCTCCACGTCGAGGCCGAGGTCTAGCTCCTCGGCGGCGGTCAGGAGCGCATGCTGACCGATGCTGCGCAGGTACTCTCTGACGGTGTCGGTGGGCTCGTCGCCGAACTCCCTTTCGGGAAGCTCGATGAGTTCACCGGCCACGGTGCCGGCGCGCGGCCTGCTGAGCGGCGAGTCGTCGGAGAACTCGTCGTACCGCTCGTCTGTGAAATCATCTCGGCGCGTCATTGGGTTGCTTTCCGATGTGTGCGAATACGTGCGCAGACAATAACAGACGATTACATTGTGTTCAACAGTGGGGGCAGCGGATGGTTTTTGGTTTTCAGTGGGGGTATGTCTGATATGATGGCATGGAAACACGGAATAAGCTGCGGAAGCGCCGCGTCACAACGAGCATCATGAGAATCGTCAAAGTCATTCACGGCTACCCGATGCGTTATAACGCAGGCTCCGAAGTGTATTCTCAGGGTCTGGTCCAAGCTCTCGCGGAACGTCACGAGGTCCACGTCTTCACGAGGCAGGAGAACGCCTTTCTTCCCGAGTACGCCACGCGCCGGGAGCGGGACCCCGCCGACCCTCGAATTGCCCTCCACGTGATCAACATGGCGAGGGCGCGGGACGGGTACCGGCACCCAGCCGTGGACGAAGCGTTTGCCGTTCTGCTGGATGAGGTCCGGCCTGAAATCGTCCACGTCGGACATTTGAACCACCTCTCTACCTCCCTGGTGTTCGAGGCGAAAGCGCGTCGGATTCCGGTCGTAGTCACGCTGCATGACTACTGGCTTATGTGTCCGAGGGGCCAGTTCATTCAGATGTACCCTGAAGACGCTTCCGACGTTTGGGCCGTCTGCGACGGGCAGGACGACAGGAAGTGCGCCGTCCGCTGCTATGTGCGCTACTTCTCGGGAGGTGAGGACGAATATGAGACGGACGCCGCATACTGGACCGGATGGGTGGGCCGCCGCATGGCTCACGTCAGAGAGGTATGCGACGCGGTCGATGTGTTCATCGCGCCCGCCAGGTACCTTCTGCGGCGGTTCAGAGACGACTTTGGAATACCCGAACGGAAGCTCACGTACCTCGATTACGGCTTCCACCGTCAGCGCATGGAGGGACGGAGCAGGACGCCGGGCGAGCCGTTCACTTTCGGCTACATCGGCACGCACATACCCGCGAAAGGAGTCAACCATCTGATAGAGTCGTTTGGCGGCGTGTCCGGCAATCCCAAGCTCAGAATATGGGGCCGCGACCGGGGCGTCGAGACCGAGGGGCTGAAGGAGTTGGCGCGAAGCCTGCCGGACTCCGCCGGCGACCGCATCGAGTGGATGGGAGAGTACAGGAACGAGGACATCGTGTCGGACGTGTTCGATCGCTGCGACGCGATCGTGGTCCCTTCGATCTGGGCGGAGAACTCTCCGCTCGTCATTCACGAGGCGTTGCAGGCGAGGGTCCCGGTGATAACCGCCGACTACGGTGGTATGGCGGAGTACGTCCATCACGAGCAAAACGGCCTGCTGTTTACGCATCGAGACCCGCGCTCTCTCGGTGAGCAGATGCAGAGATTGGCGGACGACCCCAAGTTGGCGGAGCGGCTGGGAGGTAGGGGGTACGCGCAGTCGGAAGATGGGAACGTCCCCGACATGGTTGAGCACTCCCTTTCGGTGGAGAGAATCTACAACAGCGTGACAGACGGAGGCTAGGGACGATGAGCGAAGTCGCGGTTGGCCTGAGGGCAAAACGCAGCACAGGTTTAACCGGACCGGTACGGCAGCGGCCCGGCCCTTGGCGGATCACGTTCGACACCAACCCTGACGACTGCAACCTGCACTGCATCATGTGTGAGGACCACTCGCCGTACAGTTCGACTCAGAGCGACAGGCGGAAGGCGGGACGTCCCAAGCGGCGCATGGGCATAGACTTGATTCGCCGCGTCATGGAGGAGTCCAGGGGCACGGGCTTGCGCGAGATCATCCCCTCGACCATGGGCGAGCCTCTGCTCTACCGGCATTTCGACGAAATCCTGGATCTCTGCGCTGAGTACGGGGTCAAGCTGAACCTGACTACGAACGGAACGTTCCCCAAGCGGGGAGCGCGGGCGTGGGCGGAGCGAATCGTGCCGGTGGCGTCGGACGTGAAGGTGTCCTGGAACGGCGGGAGCAAGGAGACGCACGAGAACGTCATGCTCGGATCTAATTGGGAAGCGGTTCTCGAAAACGTGCGGACGTTCATCGGCGTCAGAGACGCCCACGCCGGACTCGGCGGGAACCGCTGCCGCGTAACGTTCCAACTGACGTTCATGGAGATCAACGTGTCGGAGTTGCCCGGCATCGTGAAGCTGGCCGCCGAACTCGGAGTGGATAGGGTGAAGGGCCATCATCTATGGGTCCACTTCAACCAAATGCGTCTCCAGTCGATGCGGAGAAGCGCGGAGGCCATCGCCCGTTGGAACGCGATAGTGGATTCGGCATACGAGGCCGCCGAGCGTCACAGGCTGCCGAGCGGCGAGAGGGTACTGCTGGAGAACGTCTTCAGTCTGGACGAAAACGGCGAGGGCGATATCGCCTCAGACGGCGTATGCCCGTTTCTCGGACAGGAGGCATGGGTGGCCTCGGACGGCAGATTCAACCCGTGCTGCGCCCCGGACGCGCTGCGCCGCACTCTCGGCGAGTTCGGCAATGTCAACGACACCAGCCTCTACGATATCTGGGAGAGCGCGGAGTACAGGGAACTTCAGGCGAATTATATGGAGAACGCACTGTGCCAGGGGTGCAACATGAGGCGGCCGGCTGACTGATGAATGACCGCTGGCGGAAATACCGGATATCCGAAGACGGAACGCGCCACATCCATCAGGGAAGGCCGGCGTACCCGGCCTTATTCAGCAGGGTTGAAAAGTTCCACGAACCCGGACTCGCGCCCGTACTTGACGGCTCAGGCGCGTACCACATCACGCCGGATGGACGGCCCGCATACGAACCGCGCTATATTCGGACGTTTGGATTCTACGAGGGCCGCGCGGCGGTTCATGCTAAGGACGGCTGGTTCCACATCCTCCCGAATGGTCTTCCTCTGTACGCCGAACGCTATGTGTGGTGTGGCAACTTCCAGGAAGGCCGCTGCGCCGTCCGGCTGGCCGACGGCGGCTATTTTCACGTCGCGGACGACGGCTCACTCGCATACGGAGAGCGTTACCGCTACGTCGGAGACTTCAAGGACGGACACGGCGTGGTCCAGCGCGAGGACGGCAAGCACACCCACATCGACGTCTCCGGCAATCTGCTTCATGGTCGATGGTTCCATGACCTTGACGTGTTTCACAAGCGGCACGCCCGCGCCCGCGATTCCGACGGCTGGCATCACGTGGACATGGCCGGGCAGCCTCTGTACGAGGAGCGGTTCGGCAACGTGGAACCGTTCTACAACGGACAGGCCCGCGTGGAGGGATTCGACGGCTCCCTGTCGGTTATAGACGAGTCGGGCCGAACCGTGTTGAAGCTCAGGGGGCCTTCACGCTCGCATCTCGAAGAGCTATCGGGCGACATGGTCGGCCTCTGGCGGACGCAGACGATCTACGCCGCCGTGGAGTTGGGCGTCTTCGAGTGTCTGCCCGCGTCCGCGGAGGAGGTTGAGCGACGAACCCGGCTACACAGGTCAGTTGGCGCCAGATTGATGAGGGCGCTCGTGGAGTTGGGTCTCGTATGTAGGGATGCGGAGGGCGTCTATCGTCCGACCGAGCGCGGGTCGCTCCTCGCGCGAAGTCACCCGCTATCGCTCGCGGATGCGGCTCGACACTGGGGCAGTGAGTCATACCAGGCATGGGCCGAGCTTGCTCAATCGCTTCGCACCGGAGAGTCCGGTTTCGAGAGTCTGCACGGCAAGAACTTCTTCGATTGGATACAGGACAGGCCCGCCGATCTCCAAGCCTACCATGCGGCCATGTCAACGTATGCGAGACACGACTACCGAGACCTCGCCCGCTCGGTTGACTTCAGCGCTCACGACGCCATTCTGGACGCCGGTGGCGGCGCCGGCGAGTTGGCATTTGCGCTTCTGCGCGCCTGCCCCGGACTGGAGGCGACGGTCATGGACAGAGCGGAGGTAGTCGCCGCTGCCGGAACGCCCGCGGACCTCGAGGGGCGGTGCAAGTTCGTCGCGGGAGACCTGTTCGAGGAGTGGCCGGTGAAGTCGGACGCCGTGATTCTGGCAAGGGTGGTCCACGACTGGCCGGAGCGTGACGCGCTGCGAATTCTGAGGCGCGCCCGAGGGGCGATGTCCAGAGGGGGCACGCTCTACCTGGTAGAGATGGTCCTGGACGACGAGACCGGCGGGGGCGGCCTGCTGGACTTGAACATGCTGGTGATGACCGAAGGCGCTGAACGCACTAAAGATCAGTTCAGGGACATCCTCGCTCAAGCCGGATTCGGATTGATCGACGTGATCGAGACGAGATCAGTAAGTTCGGTCATCCGGGCAAGTGCGTTGTGAACGACAGCGGTGTCTGAACTGTGACTTTTGTGATTATGGTGATTAGTGTGATGCCCCGCTCCACCCCGCCGGAATGCCGAGCGGCGAGCCGCCACGCGGGTTCCGGCTCCTTGTTGGAGCAAGAGGTTGAGTCGAGTTGTATCAAGTTTATTGACTCGTATGTTGTTAGGGGTGGAAAAAGTTTTTTGAAATACCTGCACCTTCTGCACCCTCTGCACCCGTCAAAGCTGAGAGAGGATCGGTCCAGCTTTGGGAGACGGGGCATTTTGGGGAAATCATTTCTGCTCCCTATCTGCACCTTCTGCACCCGATTGCGGTGTTTCGGGGATTAGCCGGATGCCCTTGAACAGTCGGCGTCCGTGCGAGTGGATATGTGGCGTGGGCATAGGTCCAGGCCGGAGGTTGGAAGGAAAACTTGTCGAATTCGGAGAGTAGGCTTTTGATTTCCGGGTCGAGCATGGTCTTATCACCTTTGGGTTGGGTATCAGGGAACCGATATGTTCTATGATATTGGGGAACGGCGGTTCGTGTCAAGGGGGTGTCTGCGGCGCAACACAATTTGCTTTCTTCTTGCGTGCATGGTATTCTCGAAACAGTGACCTCGGTTGCCGCAAAGGTCTTTTCATGGAGACTGGCAGCCCAAAACGAACGGGTCAGAGGTGCAACCATGACGACAGCCAACTGCCACTTGATACGAACCCGCAACATGCGTTGCGGGTTTTGCTTTGCCATTTGTAGCAGGATATCCAGACGAGTTCTGTTTAGCTTTGGTGGGATACCAGACTCAAGGACACGCCGAAACTTCGGCAAGGAGGCAAGAGATGAACTATGGTCATAGGTCTATTCGCGCAAGGAGAGGCGGCGGCAAGGGTGGAGGTGGTAAAAGTGGCGGCGGCAAGAGCGGCGGCAGCAACCCCAACTATCCCGCCAAGACTGGTAACCTGTCAGGTAAAGGACGGGGCAACGTGAAAAAGTAACATAGTCTGTATCCGGCGGAGGCACCGCTAGATGCAATTGGTATCCCACCAAAACTAAACAGAGCTTAGATTAGAGTACGTTCGGCTTGCTCGACGCGATAGGGACAACATCCATAAACTTCAATCATCATGGCAAAGGCATTGATCAAGTCACACGGCATATCCTGGATCATGGAACAACTCCGCGCCATACCGGACGAGGCTGACGTGGCGCTCATCATCAGACACGCCGAGCGGGAGGACATACTCCCGGGAACGCTCGGCGTCGATGTGCCGCTCACGGCTCACGGAGTCGAGTCCGCAGAGAGTCTCGGCGCGACGCTGTCCGGCCTACGGCCACAGGTTAGGGTCACCGCCAGTCCCGTGCCGAGGTGCGTATCGACGGCGAAGTCGATACTGCGCGGCGGCGGCTGGCCCGAAGACGTCGCCCTCGACCGGCGGCTCGGGGGCCCCGGCCCTTTCGTGGTGGATACGGAAGTCGGCGGGACGCTCTTCCTGGAAATCGGCATATTGGAGGTAGTGAGACGCCAACTCACACATGACGATCCCCCCGCAGGCATGAGACCGACCTCAGAAGGCGTCGATCTGCTATTGAGTCTGACGGCCAACGACCTCGGCTCCGGCGGATGCCTGAATGTCTATGTGACCCACGACGCCATTCTGGCAGTTCTGGTCGCTTGCCTGTACCGGAAATCCGTGGAAGAGGTCGGCTGGCCCGGCTATCTGGATGCGTTGCTGCTGTGGCGATGCGAGGAGCAGGTCCGCTTTGTCTGGAGAGGGCTAGAGCAGGGTTCTTACCCAATTGGCGGTTAGCTTGATTGCCTCCCGCGTCGAGACTTTGGGAGCGTAGCCGAGTGTCCTCTGAGCCTTCTCTATGTTGAATGCCTCTCTGTGGCCCTCTTCGCCGGGACGGTAGTCGGCGTATTCGATTTGGACGTCGTTGCCGATAGTGTACCGGCAGATCGCGGCGAGGTCTTCGATGGTGTGTTCTTGGCCGGAACCTATGAGGAACTTCTGGCCGACGACCTTCTCGACGGGAGCTTGAATCGCGAGTGTCCAAGCCCTAACCACATCGTCGATGAACGCCAGGTCTCGGGTCTGTTTCCCGCCCTCGACCACTATCGGTTTGCCGCGCAGCGCGTTCCACAGCCACTTGAATATAAAGACCTCCCGGCGCATGTTGGGGCCGACCACCACGCCCGTTCCCATGACTATCGACGGGACGCCGTAAGCCAGTCGCCACGCCCCCAGCGCCATCTCCGCCGCCGCCTTCGAGAACCCATAAGGATTGTGAGGGGTCAGCGGATGGTCTTCGTCGATTGGCAGATACAGGGCGCGCCCGATCTCGTTGCCGGACGCCGCGAACATCAGCTTGGATACACAATCAGCCTGCCGCACCGCTTCCAGCAGCGCGACCGTGCCCTCGATGTTCTGCATGACGGTGTATCGGGGCGACTCGAAAGCGAGCGGGGCGTCGGGCTGCGCGGCCAAGTGTACTACGACGGAGTGGCCTTCCACGTCCTTGGGCTGGATGTCTTGGACGCTCTTCCACTCATAGCGGAATCGGGGGTTGGACATCTCTCGGCGCAGCAGTCCGGCGTGGTTGGGCGGCGCTATGTCCAAGCCGGTCACGCAATAGCCTAAGCCAAGCAACTCTCCGGCAAGACGGGAGCCGCCGAAGCCTGCCGCTCCCGTGATGAGGACTTTCGTTTCGCCGTCGCGCGCCATGTCGTGGAGTATCTTACCGGGTTGACCGGACTTTCTCACGCCTGATCGCGCTCTCTGATATGATGGGATGAAATCCGGCATCCGGCTGGCGGGTTCGGTAGAAGATTCGCCCAATATATGTGAGAGACAGGGGGCAGGCGATGGCCAAGAGAGCGTTGATAACGGGAATGAGTGGGCTGATCGGCGGCTTGCTCAAAGACCATCTGCTGGACGTTGGCGGCTATGAGCTTACCGCCCTGAATCGTCGAGTGGTGGAGGGCGTGCCGACCGTGCAGGGGGACATATCGGACCTGGACGCCATTCGGCCCGCTTTCGAGGGGCAGGATGTTGTAGTCCACCTCGCGGCCCACCTGGGTTCGCAGGACTGGGAGAGCCAGTACGCGGCGAATGTCGTGGGCACGTACAACGTGTTCGAGGCGGCGCGAGAGGCGGGAGTCAAGCGGGTGGTATTCGCGTCGAGCGGAAACGCGATCAGGGGCTTCGAGCGGGTTCCGCCGTATTCGGACATCGCGGCGGGCAGGTATGACAGGGTTCCCGCCGACTTCGCGAAGATTACTCACGAGCAGGTGAGGCCCGAAGAGATTTACGGCGCGGCCAAGGTGTGGGGCGAGGCGCTGGCGCGGCACTTTTCGGACGCCCACGACATGAGCATGATCTGCGTCCGAATCGGGTCGGTGACCGCAGGGAACAGGCCGCGTTTGGTCAGGCAGAACGCGATCTACCTGAGCCACCGGGACATCGCTACGCACCTGCGCGCCTGCATCGAGGCGCCGGACGACTTGAAGTTCGACATATTCTTCGCCGTGTCGAACAACCGGTGGAACTACCGCGACCTGTCTCACGTGAAAGAGGTTCTGGGCTGGGAGCCGCAGGACTCGGCGGACGATTTCATGGCCTCGCCGCGATAGTCTGTCTGAACTGTGATTCGTCTGATTCAATGATGTAGATGATCCCTATATCCACTGCCTGATGATGGCATTTCGGCGGGTGTGGGCGCTTCCCGAAGCGCCCCTACGATTCGGCAATTCACTTGGAAGGGGTGGCAATGACGCAGTTCGTAGCGATAGATCGAACCAAGCGGCTCAAGGAGCAGCCGGAGACGGGTCACAACCGGTGGCATCCGGACGTACCGCCCATCATCGAGGTGGAACAGCGCGAGAATGTTGTGATGGAGACCAGGGACGCGTCGGACGGCCAGGTTACTCCTGGGACAAAAGAGTCCGACTTCGAGTTGATGGACCAGAAGGTCAGCCATCCGCTGACCGGGCCGGTGTACGTCAAGGGCGCGGATCCCGGCGACCTGCTCGAAGTGGAGTACGTTGAAATCTTCCCCCAGCCTTACGGCTGGACGCGATTCAGGCCGGGGGCCGGATTTCTCAGGGACATATTTGGGCAGCCGTTCATTGCCCACTGGGACATCGAGCACGGCTTCGCGACTTCCGCCCAGATACCGGGCGTCCGTATCCCTGACGGCTCTTTCATGGGCACGGCGGGGGTGGCGCCGTCGCGTGAGCAGTTGGATGCCTGGACGCGAAGAGAGAACGAGCTTCTGGAAAGAGGCGGCTTCGTCCTTCCGCCGGATGTCGAGGACGCCGTGCCCGGCGGTCGAATCGGCGAGGAGGGCCTGCGGACCGCGCCTCCGAGGGAGAACGCGGGCAACTTGGACGTGAAGCAGCTAACTCGGGGTTCCAAGCTGTTCATTCCGGTCGCGGTGGAGGGCGCGCTCTACTCAGTTGGGGACGGTCACTTCGCGCAGGGCGACGGGGAGGTGTGCATCACGGCGATAGAGATGGGAGCGACGGTTGGGGTCAGGTTCTCGGTCCACAAGGGGGAGGCGGAGCGGAAGAACATCAGGACGCCGCGGTTCTCGCATCCGGGGTACTTCCTTCCGCCTGAGTCCTCTGTGCCTCGAAACTTCACCGCTACGGTGGGCTACCCAATCCGTGAGGACGGCGCTCAGGAGGGGGAAGACGTTACGCTGGCCGCCCGCAACGCGCTTCTGGCGATGATCGATCTGCTGACGGAGCGGGGATTTACGCCTGAGCAGGCATACGCCATCTGCTCGGTGGCGGTGGACCTCAAGATCAGCAACATCGTCGATCTTCCGAACGTGACGGTGTCGGCATTTCTGCCGGAGGATATTTTTAGGGAGTAGGGGCTACGGCTCGACCCTGAAGGCATGCCTGGACAGCCGCCCTAGCTGAAGTTCCTCCGAGGCGCGGATGATGATGTCGGTCGCGGCGTCGAGGTTCATCTCGCTGGTGTTGATGACGAGGTGGTAGTGCTCGGCGGCGTCGGGGGCGTCGATCTCGAAGAAGCGTTGGAAGTATTGGATGCGGGCTTCGTCCCTCGCGAGAATAGAAGCCTCTGCCTCTGCCCGCTCCATCCTCTCGCGCACCATGACGCGCTCGATCCTGTCTTCGAGCGTCGCGACGAGTCCAACGCGCAGCACGTTGGGGTTGTCCTTGAGGATGATGTGCGCTCCCCTGCCGACGATGACGACGTTGTCTCCGGAGGCGAGTTCTTCAATGACCGTGCGCACCGCGGCGATGTAGTCGTCATCATCTATCTCGTGGCCTCTGGTGGCTATCAGGTTGGGGATTTCGTCGTATTCGGACGCTAGGAACTCGGGGTACACGGCGCCGAAGTATGGGTCCGGGCCTCCGCCGGTGTAGGCGGTGCGCTGCATGATGCGTTGAACGATGCGCGCGAATCGCTCGGCGCGGGTGGGCGGACGCTGCTCGCGCTGGTCGAGGGCTTCGACGGTCGCCTGAAGCTCTCGCGCCACGTTCGAGAGAATGAGCCGGTCCACGTAGTCGGCGTCGATGCGCCTGGACAGTTCAGGTCCCAGGAATCTTCCGCCGCCTCCGGCCAGTCCGCCGGTAACGATTACTGCCATGGTATGCCTCACTTTCCATGCCACAGGTCAGGTGACGTTCAGCTTGCGCAGCCGAGACGTAAAGTCCATAATGCTGTTGAGGCCCCTTCCTTAGATGGCGTTCGAGATTGGGGCCGAGCCGCCGCTTGGCGAGTCTCTGAGATTATTATGGGGTATCGCGGCCATGTCAACAACGGCGGATACTATGGAGGGTTCGGCGCATACAGCCCTTGAGGAGGCGTCGAGGGCTGCTGAACTGCTTGCGGCCGAGAACGGCCTGTTGGCTGAGATTGGCAGAATCATCACCTCGTCGCTGGACATTGGCGAGGTGTATGAGGGGTTCGCGCAGCAGGTTAGGAGGCTGATCCCGTTCGACCGGATCGCGATAAGCATCGTCGATCTGGAATCGGATACGTTCGTCAACGAGTACGTCCTAGGCATATTCGCAGAGGGGCGGGAGAAGGGCGTTCGCGTCGAATTGGCCGAAACCATGGTTGGGTACGCTATCGAACGCGGAGAGGCGGTAATCCTCCAGGGCGACTTTAGCGAGTTGGAGCGCAGATTTCCCCGGATGGTGCGGTCGGGCCTGAAGTCTGTGCTGGCATCGCCGATACTGTTCAAGAACGAAGTGCTGGGCGTCATACATCTGCGGTCTCTGACCGACAATGCCTACTCGGCTCACCACGCGGATCTGATTGCGAAAGTGGCGGCTCAGATCGCCCCTGCCATAGCCAACTCCCAACTGTACTCTCAGCACGTGGCAGCGGAGGCCGAGGCCAATCGCCTCGCCCGTCAGAACGCCACGATTGCGGAGATCGGCAGGATCATCTCGTCGTCGCTTGAGATCGAAGACGTGTACGCCGGATTTGCGGAGCAGACACGGAATCTCATCCCGTTCGACCGTCTCTCCGTAAACCTGATCCTGAGCGAAACGGACGCCTTCATGCCCGCGTACGTGTTCGGGATGGCGGTGCCGGGAAGGGGGGTGGGGGAAGTATCGCCTTTGGACGGGACCTTATCGGCGGAGGTGCGGCGTCATCGTCGCGCAATCGTGTATCATTCGACGACACCGGCGGAGGCGCTGAGGCGTTTTCATGGACTGGCAAGTGAGTACGAGATAGGGCTGCGGTCGTTCCTCAGCGTGCCTCTGATCTATGGGGACGAGGTGATCGGGATTCTGAACTTCCGCTCTCGTGAAATGAACGCATACACAGATCATGACGCGGAGTTGGCGGAGTTGATAGCGGCGCAGGTGGCGGGCGCGATAGCGAACTCGCGGCTTCACGCCCAGACGGTGGAGAGGGATATGATCCTTCAGCAGCAGGCGGAGGAGCTAATCCGCTCCAATGCGGACTTGGAGCAGTTCGCTTACGCGGCGTCTCACGACCTTCAGGAGCCGCTGCGTGTAATCGCGGGCTACGTGCATCTGCTTGAGGAGAGGTATGCGGACCAACTGGACGATGACGCGCGGGACTTCATAGGTTTCACGGTGGACGCCACTCACCGAATGAGGACGTTGATCAACGATCTGCTAGAGTACTCCCGGGTGGAGTCTCACGGGAACCCATTCGAGACGGTTGACTGCAATTCGGCGCTTTCGGAAGCGATGGCGGACTTGGAGGTGTCGATCTCAGAGTCCGAGGCGACGATAACCTCGGATCGGCTGCCCGAAGTGTTTGGGGACCCGGTCCAGATAGCGCACGTTCTGGAGAACCTGATCGCGAACGCGATCAAGTTCAGAAGGGAGGACGCGGCGCCGCTAATCCACGTATCGAGCGGTCGGAATGGCGAGGGCTGGCAGATTTCGGTCAGGGACAACGGAATAGGAATCAGGCCGCGTTATCATGACCGCATATTCGGAATGTTCAAGAGGGCTCACAAGCGAAGCAAATATCCGGGAACCGGAATAGGCCTGGCGCTGTGCTCGAAAATGGTTGAGCGCCATGGCGGCAGGATGTGGGTCGAGTCTGAGGTGGGACAGGGTTCGACCTTCCACTTTACGATTCCGGCCGGCGAGGAGGCGTGAAAGATGACTCTGGGCAGCGATAGCAGACCAGTACAGATCTTGTTGGTAGAAGACAACCCGGCTGACGCGCGCCTGACTCAGGAGGCGATCAGCGACACCGATTTCCAGTACCGCCTGCACCTTGCGGAGGACGGCGAGGAGGCCATGGAGTTCCTGTTGAATGAGGGGGACTACGCCGACGCGCCGAGGCCCGACCTGATTCTGCTGGACCTGAACCTGCCCGGAATGGACGGCAGGGAGGTTCTGGCGGAGATCAAGGGGGACGACAGCCTGGGGTCGATTCCGGTGGTGGTGCTGACGACTTCGACGGCTCAGCAAGACTTGCTGTACTCCTACGGCCTGCGCGCAAACAGCTACGTGAACAAGCCGATAGACCGGGGCAGGTTCAACAGCATGATACGGAGCGTGATGGAGTACTGGATCAACATATCCACGCTGCCGGGCGCCCCGCAAGGCTAGCCGTTGCGCGAAAGACCCTGGATTAGGGGGTGAATAGATGAGAGGTCGAAGATTCTGGCTGGTAAAATCCGAACCCAGCGCCTACTCGTTCGATGACCTTCAGGGCGAGGAGGACCGGACGGCTGAGTGGGACGGGGTGCGGAACTACGCCGCGCGCAATACGATGCGCGACGACATGCAGGTCGGCGACGGCGTGCTGTTCTATCACTCGAACTCCAAGCCGAACGCGATTGTGGGCTACGCGACAGTCGTGAGGGCGGGTTATCCGGACCACACCGCCTGGGATCCGGACTCCGACCATCCGGATCCGAGGAGCGCTCCGGACAATCCCATCTGGTACATGGTGGACATCAGGGCGGAGGGCAAGTTCAGGCACCCGGTCTCGCTTCAGGAGGTCAAAGAGCACGGGGGACTCTCGGACATGGTCCTCGTAAAGAACTCGCGTCTGTCCGTCCAGCCCGTCACGAATCGCGAGTGGAAGATCATCCTGACGTTGGGCATGAACGGCTGAGACGTGTACTCCTGGCGCGGCGACCCCAACTTGAGCCAGACCAGCGACCGGGACTACCTGAGCCAGATCATCCTCCACATTACTGAGGAGATCAGCAGGGCGCCGGGCAACGCCAGAAACTACTTCCTCCGGGGCAACGCCTACCTGGACTCCGGCCAGTTCCACGACGCGATACGGGACTATACGGCGGCTATAGAGATCGACCCATCGGACCCGGTTTTCCATAACAACCGAGGCATCGCGTTTCGGTACATCGAAGATTTCGAAGCGGCGATTGAGGACTACTCCCGCGCGATTGCCATGGACCCCGAATACAGGGACGCATTTACGAATCGGGGCATAGCTCACGCGGACAAGGGCGAACTCGATAACGCGGTGCGCGATTTCGACAGGGCTATCGAATTGGACCCGGAATCCTGGATCGCCTTCAGTCATCGGGGTCTTGTATTGTGGGCGTTAGGCCGTCGAGAGGAGGCGGAGGCTGATTACGCGAAAGTGCGGAGTCTTCGGGTCTGATTTCAAATGGAGAAATTGCCGAAAACTCGCGTATATTCGTTCGCTTACCCCTTGACTAGCGCGAACGCAGCGTTCTAAATTAAGAACGTCAGATTTGCATGAACGTTCCGACGAGGAGACCAAGTCAAACTCCTCCTTCAATGAAGCGGCCTGCCTCAATCTTACCCCCGGAAGAGAGGCGGGCCGTTCTCTTTCTGAGCGGCCATGGATAGGGCAGCGTCCAGATCGACGACCCTGGGGCCGTCCGCGCTCAGCCTGACGGAAACTTGCGAGTTCACCGGAAGGCTGAAGGAGCGCTCACCGTCCAGGGCTATTGTGGCGGGGCGCCGGTCTATGGTGATCTCCGGTCCGCCGGCCTCGATCACCTGCCAGTCGGCGATTTCGACCCATTCGACGAGGCCTGGCGCGACTGTCGCCAGGACTTTGTCTCGTCCAGGGCCGAGCTTAATGCGAAGGCCGGACTGCTCATCGGGTTTCACGCGCATAAGCTGCGCTCCGATGGCCGAGAGTCCGATGTTGGTGGCCTCCGAGCGTGTTAGGAACAGTTCGTCCAACGTGGTCATGTCCCAGACGGCGCGTCCGCCGACGAACCTTTCGGTGGAGACGGCGAGATCGACCAGGGCGATGTCCTTTAGCTCTCCGTCGAGGGAGACTTCGAGGCGCGTGTGGCGCGAGGTCACGCGGGAGGTGTCCACGAGGCCGGAGGCGACGACTCCCGCGGCGAGGCCGGCGATCGTGCCGTCGGTCACGTCGGGAAATACGTTGTTGGTGCCCGTGGAGATTGGGACGAGCGGCACGTCTCCGCACTCTTTGGCGACGACTCGGTTGGTGCCGTCGCCGCCGAGGGTGACTATGCACTCGACGCCCGCTTCGCGCATCTCTCTTGCCGCCCTGGAGGTGTCTAGCTCTTCGTGGAAGACGGGCATGTCGATGAAGTCCGCGGACAGCCTGAGCGTGGTTCCCTCGAGCGCGTTCGAGCCGAGCGCGCCGGTGTCGGGCATGAACAGTACGCGCTCGACGCCCACGGCGTCCAGGCCCGCGAGAACGCGCTTGAGGATGTTGACCTTCTCGTGGTTTGGGACGAAGCGGCCCTGAGCGACGATGCGCCTGATGTCTTTCCCGGCGGCCGGGTTGGCGATGATTCCGACGGAGCTCAACGGTCTTGAACCCATTTCCCTTTGGCGCGGGCCTGTCGCGAGACAATCACTCGAATCTGAGTCCCAGGGGATCGTCGTCGAAGTCCATGGCTTCGAGCGCGAGTTCAGCCGCCTCTATGATGGCTTCGTCACCTTGTTTCACAGCTTGTATCAGCGCCCTTTGCGCTAGGTCGCCTCCTATCATTCCGAGCGAGTTGACGGCGGCAAGCCGCACTTGAGAATCGTCGTCGTTGAGAAAGGCGACCAGACGCGGAACGGTATCTTCGTCGCCGAGAAGGCCGCTGGCCGTAACCGCTTCGTATCTTATCGCGGCCTCGGCGTGGGTCGTCCAGCTGAGCGCCGTGGGGAGCCAGGAGGAATCGGAGCTGCGGCCCATGGCGTAGATGGCGCTTTGATTGAGTCTGACGTCGTCGTCTCGGTGCGCCTGCTCGATTATCGAGTGGATTTTTCCCGATGACATTGGGGCGACCGCCTCGATCGCTCGGCATCGGGTTTCGAGACGCTCTCGCGGGTTTTCGATTACTCCGACGAGGGCATCGGCGATTCTTTGTCCCTCTCTTCTAAGCAGCTTGCCATCTTCGGCCATCTCGACGAACTTTCCGAGCGCGGCGGCGGCCTCGGCGCGCACCACCGCCGAATCGTCCTGGGTCAAAAGACCGAGAAGCGGGCGAATGTTGGTCCTGTCGTCGGAGTCCCACAGATTGCGTGCGGCCCTTGCTCTAACGCCGGAGTCTTCGTCGGCGAGGCAGGCTCGGAAGATGGCGGAGAAGTCGAGGTCTATGTTGTCGTCGGCAAGCTCCGCCATTCTGTCGAGCAGTTCGCGGCGGCGGTCTGATTCGACTTCGCGCCATGACGACATCATGTCCCCGACCTCGCTACGGGACAGGCCAGAGAGTTGGATCAGGCTGGCGTGTCGAACGGGGCTATCGGAATCTCGAAGCTCGACGATGACTTGGGCGGCTGTCACTATTCTGCGCTCACGGGGATTCACTCCAACTACTCTGCGGGCTTACGCGGATTGAAAGTAATAGAGGCTTTCGTGTCCTGTCAAGCGAGGGTTGGCGTATAATTCGCAGCGTCGGAAGCGATCACATCAGTAGAGCGGGGGCCAGCAGATGCCGGGAAGACGCAAACGCGCGAGCGCGGCGGACGTTATGGACTACCTCGGGCCGATCTACGGTCCGGTTGAGTGGGAGCCGAGGTACAGTCCGGCGGAGGAGCTCGTCTATACGATTCTGTCTCAGCACACGTCGGACGTCAACTCCGAGCGGGCTTTCGGGAGCCTGATGAGCCGTTTCGAGAACTTTGACGCGATCGCGGACGCCTCCCAAGAAGAGATAGAGGAGGCGATTAGGTCGGGGGGACTGGCGCGGCAGAAGTCGGCGCGAATCAAAGAGGTTCTGAACATAGTCAGGGACGAGCTTGGCTCGTTCGACCTGAGCTTTCTGGGCGAAATGGAGATGGAAGAGGCGAAGGCTTGGCTGAAGCGTCTGCCCGGAATCGGTCCCAAGACGGCGGCGATAATCCTGTGCTTTTCGCTGGGGATGCCGGCCATGCCGGTCGATACTCACATTCACAGGGTCTCTCAGCGGCTGCGGCTCATCGGTCCCAAGGTGTCGGCGGACAAGGCGCACGACATTTTGGAGCCGATGGTGCCGCCTGAGGAGGTGTTTCCGTTCCACGTGTACCTCATCCGTCACGGACGGCAGGTGTGCAAGGCGCAGCGGCCTCGATGCGGCGAGTGCGTACTGGCGTGGGGATGTCCGTCGAATGGGAAGGTGGGGCTGAAGCGCACCGGTCGGCGCAAGGGGGGCTAGGCGGAGTAGATGATGTGGCCGGCGGTCTGGTCTCGGTTCAGGCGGCGGCTTAGGTGGAGTCCTTCTAGGACGAACTCGATTGCCGAGGCGATGGCCGCGGGATCGTTGGATGACTCGATTCGTCCGACCAGATCTTTCAGGTTTGCCATCTGAGGGAGCTTGTTGGCGTAGTCCTCAGACGGCACGTCTGAGCCGGTTTCGACGGTCAGGCCCTCGTCGAAACGCATCAGGACTGCGTCGAACTCGCGGACGCTGAAGTAGCGTCCGAAGGTGTTCTGGACGGCCTTCTTGACGAGGCTGTCCACCACTTTGAACTCGCGGCCCTCTTCCGCGCTCTCCATCTCGACTTTGCCGTTGGTGGAGGCTACTACGGCGGGGAGGTCGCTGACCCTGGGACTCGCGCCCTCGTCGAGTCTGAGGCTGCGCTTGAACGCGCTGCCGATGACGGTCTCGTAGTTGGCTATCGAGACGCGGAGGCTGACGCCGGAGCGCTGGTTGATCTCGGGGCTTCGGCGGGCGAGGCCGGTTATCTCGGCCACGATCTCTTTCATGTACTGAGGAATCGCCACGAGGCGGTCGGAGTCTTCGAACCTGGTGTGCTCCTGCTCCATTATCTCGATCTCTTCGTCGAGGCTTCGGGGGTAGTGGGTGCGTATCTGCGCGCCGTACCTGTCTTTGAGCGGCGTTATGATGCGGCCTCGGTTGGTGTAGTCCTCGGGGTTGGCGCTGGCGATCAGCATCACGTCCAGCGGGAGCATGACGCGGTATCCCTTTATCTGGACGTCGCGTTCCTGCATGAGGTTGAAGAGGCTGACCTGGATTCGCTCGGAGAGGTCGGGCAGTTCGTTGATGCAGAAGATGCCGCGGTTGGTGCGCGGGATGAGTCCGTAGTGGATGGCGAGCTCGTCGGACAGGTAGCGCCCCTCGGCTATCCTGATGGGGTCGATCTCGCCGATGAGGTCGGCGACGCTGATGTCGGGCGTCGCGAGCTTTTCTGAGTACCGCTCCGAGCGGCTCACCCAGCGAATTGGAAGGTCGTCGCCGCACTCGGCGGCGCGGTCTTTGCACGGCCTGCAGATCGGGGCGAATGGGTTGTCGTTTAGCTCGCAGCCGCGGATCGCTGGGATGGCTTCGTCGAGCAGCTCGGTCATGTCGCGTATCAGGCGCGACTTGGCCTGTCCGCGTTCGCCCAGGAGTATGATGTCCTGTCCGGCGAGTATCGCGTTCTCAAGCTGGGGTATTACGGAGTCTTCGAATCCGACGATGCCGGGGAACAGCTCTTGGCCGTTCCTTATTCGGGCGATGAGGTTCTTTCTGACCTCGCGCTTGACGGGAATGACTTCGTAGCCGGATTCTCGCAGTTCGCCTACGGTGGTGGGTCGCGAGTCAGACGCCATGGTTCGTTGCGCTCCTGGGGGTCGGGACTGTGCGGTTTGCCTGTTGTGGTCGGCAGTCAGTCTTGCACAGCCGATGGGAAGTTGCAACCGGGGCGTTAGGTCCCAGATCCACCGCCTAGCGATGGTATTGCGGTGTCGGCGGGTGCGGGCGAGACGCCCGCGCTCCTACGAGCATCCGGGTATTAGGTGGTGGATTTGGGGGCGCTGCGCGCGTCTCTGTCGGCTGCCTGTGCGGGGGAATCATATACCTGCCTAATGACCCCGCAGGCTAGGCGGCTGCCGGTGTCCGACTCCTCTTCTCCATAGGCGTCCGGGCGCTCATGCACGATGATGGCGGAGCCGTCAGAGTCAAATACGGAATGGCGCAGGTCCGCGTCCAATGTGATGCCTTCGGTAAAGAAGTCGGCGCGGGCGGAACCGTCGGAGGCGGCGTAGATATTGGGCAAGTCGCCGCCGTGTCCTCCACTCGGTTCGCCGCGCTTCCAAGCCGGATGGATAAAGCCATGTTCCGCATCGGTGGGGTTGAAGTGGTCGCCGGCGGCATCGAAGTCGGGCGTACACGCGCCGACCTCGTGGATGATGAAAGCGTGGCCGCCAGGGGCCAGTCCCTTCACGTCGGCCATGATCAAGACTCCGGAGGCTACTTGCCGGAACGTAACTGTTCCCATGGAGTCGCCGGACGGCGATTTCAGGTCGGCCTCTGCGGTCAAGCCTACTTTGGGTTGGGGTTCTTCACCCGACCGGGCGACCAGCAGCGCCAATCCGCCGAGCACTATGATGGCAGTGACAGCTACGGACACTAGGAGAATAGGCGGAAACGATCTCCATATCATCTTGGTTTGACTCCCTTGACGCAAACGCTTAGATAGACGATACTTAGTATCATATCAGGCCCTCAAGAATTAGGATACCGTACACATGGAGCGGCGGAAGTAGGTTCAGATACTCGCCTCAGTAGGATCATACCATGCTTTGGCGACACGTACAATAATGATTTAGATGATACGCAATCGCGTTACGGCGACGTTAGGGGGACTTGCACAGCCGATGGGAAGTTGCAACCGGGGCGCGCATCCGGCGGTTAGGCGGAACCGTTGGGGGCGGCTTCGGACTCCTCGGCGAGCTCGTCCCGTCCTTTGTACATGCCGTAGCCGATGATGATCAGGCAAATCCCCTGAATGTAGAGGGTCAAGCTGTTCACAACGAGCAGGGGATCAGTACCGAGATCGGGATTGCTCACCGCAAGCAGGAAGTTGACCAGCCCCACAACTCCGGCGGCCACTATGACGTAGGACGCAGCTTTGTAGAGGTTCATGGAAGCGAACCGTTTGGACATCCCAAGTCCGAACATGCTGGATGCGATCGGGGCCAGCGCCACAAACGCCAGTGTGACCGCCGTCGTGTCGATATGCAAGGCCAGGGCCGCGGCCGCGAGATCTGCCGCCGTCTGAGGCCCTTCGGCGGCCAGGTTGCTGCGCTGCATCAGGTGGATTTCGAAGTGCCTCATCCCCGTGGCGGCGATGAGGATGCCCCACTCGATAAGGGTGGCGATGATGCCGAATTGCAGGAGTTTGCCGCCCAGTCCGGCTTGCCGGCTCGCCAGAGGGTAGAGACACAAGAAGCCGAAGGACATCAGCAGCAGGGAGATGAGTGTCAAGAACGTCATCCATTGGGCGAGGACCGCCGAATCGCTCAGAGCGCCCAGCGCCGCGGAGAAGTCGGTCTGGTCCACCGGGCTTACGAAAGTGTAGCCCGGCATGAACAGTGGAGCCACGAAGCCCAGAGCCACACCGAGGATCAATGCAAGACCCGCGTATCTTATTGTCATCATTAGCCCCTTTCAAGCGTGTTCCGACATGGCGTATCAGTATTGCGCCGGTTCATCAAAGTGGCTTACACGCAACCATATTTCGTTGAATACTACTTGTCAACCCCGTTCGCCGCGCTATTTCCGTTGACACAACTACTCTGCGTTGTTATGTTCCCCTTCAGCCATTAGCGCAGGGGGTTATCGTGGGATTCGAAGTATATGACTATCGGAAAGACATCAAGAACGTACTGGTCACGCCTCAGCTTCGTTCGCGGTTCATGAGGATGGAGGCCGGGTTCGTCGCCGAGCCGCACAGCCACGACCTCGGTCACGAGGTCTTTCTCGTACTGGAAGGCCGCGCGGAGTTCGACATAGACGGCGAGAAGGAGGTTCTCGGGCCTGGTCAGATGTGCGTCGCCCTCGTGGACCAGCTTCACGGCATACGAGTCATGGACGACGCGCCGATGACGATGTACCTGTCTGTCACTCCGCACATCCAGCCGACCCACACCATGTGGAACGGCGGCCAGCGTCTGCCGCACCGCTTCGCCCCTCCGTCGGCCTACGACGAGGACGCCGACCCTGCGCCGGTTGCCGATCTCTTGGCCCGTTTCCTGGAGAGAATGAGCGCGGTTGCCGCAGCCGCCGAAAGCGCGCGCCGGACTCAGGCGGAGATGGCGGGAAGGCTGGATACGGCTGTCGCGGACGGCGACCTCGACTCCGCCGGCGCGGTCCGCGGCGACATGTGGGACGCGCTCTTTCCACTGTTTCAAGATTCAGCGGAGTTGGCGGCGGTCTGGAACGTCCTCGCCGCGAAACTAGAGAGCCTAAAGGGAGGTGACGCATGAGCCGCGTTCGCATTGGCGTAATAGGCTGCGGGGCCATAGCCCAGATCCAGCATCTGCCGTTCCTGTCCGAGTTGGCGGATGAGTTCGAGGTGGCCGCCGTGTGCGACGTATCGCCCTCAGCCGCAAAGTACGCCGCCGACCTCTTCCACGTCCCGAATAGCTGCACCGACTACCGAGACCTGCTTGCCTCAGACGTTGACGCCGTGCTGCTCTGCCAGTCCGACCCGAAGACCGACGTCGCCGTCGCGGCGCTGGACGCCGGAAAGCACATGTTCATCGAGAAGCCGGTGTGTCTGTCTCTGGACGACGTGGATAAGATCATCTCCGCCGCGCAGAAAGCGGACGTCGTCGCCCAGGCCGGGTACGTCAAGCTGTACGAGCCCGCTTTCGAGGCGGCAGTCCCGGAAGTGCGGGGCATGGACGATGTCCACTTCGTACAGGTCAACCACCTGCACCCTGATAACTTCCTTCACATCGGGCAATTCAGAACGCGCCGGTTCGACGACGTTCCGGCGAACATGGGACAACAACTCGCGGACGCGCGTAGCGAGTCGATCCGGTCCGCCATCGGGGACGTGGCTCCATACGTGGAGCGGGCGTACATGACCCTGTCCGGCAGCCTGATCCACGACCTGTACGGCCTCAGACTTCTGTTCGGGTCGCCGTCGTCGGTATTGCACACCGACATCTGGAACGACGGCAAGGCATTCAGCACGACGCTCGAATACCCCTCAGGCTTCCGATGCGTTGCGTCCTGGGTCGATCTGCCCAGGCTCTGGGACTTCTACGAGACGCTGGAGGTGTATGGGTCGGACAAGCGCGTGATCGTGCAGTACGCAACCGGCTTCTCAAGGGGCGTGTCCACCCTGACTGTGCATGAGATAGACGATGCCGGTACGTCCCTCCGTCGTCAGCCCGCCATGGACTGGGAAAGCCCGTTCAGACGCGAGTTGCGCCACTTTCACGAGTGTATCGCGGACGGCGTAGAATGTCGCTCACCGGTCTCCGACGCAAGGGAGGACATATCGCTGATCATAGACATTGCGAAGGCATACATTGGCGGGACAGTTGACGAGACGCCTCGATAGTGACAAAGTAAAGTTGACCGCGCAGGTTATTTTTGCTTGGATAGGAATTACAGAGGGCGGCAACATCGGTGAGAGATGACCAAGACCGAGAATCCATCTGGACTGTCCCTACACGATGGAAGTCGCTCTACTTCTCTCTGTTCACGGTTATGATTACCGTAGCCACCGGCTTCATTGTATTCTACGAAACGGCTGTGGTTACTAATGACGACCCATGGAAAACAGCATTAGCGGTAGCCAAGGACCTCTCCTCGGCTTTTCCCGCATTGGCAGGTATCAATCTAGTCCTCATCGAGGTGTATTCAATGCTTTCTAGGAAGTTCGACGAATGGCTGAGCGCAAGGCAACGTAAAGAGGCTCGCGACGCCGAACGTGCGGAGTGGGTAGCGTGGGTGAATCGTATGCGCGAAGCTCATGCCAAAGGTGAACCTTTCGATGAGCCGTCTCCGGCCGAGAAAGAGTTGGTCGACGCCTGAACGGGCTGTTGACCCAACTCAGTGTTGGGATGCTTGGGTTGTTTCTGTTCGCCCAGCCCCTACCGCACCGCCAGCAACTTCCCGTCCAGCGTCGGGATCAGCATGACTCCGGCCTCCGTGATGGTCGGAGCCGCTGCCAGCCCTCCAGGAACCTCGTACTCCCAGAGTGCCGCCCCTGTCTGCTTGTCCACTGCGTACAACCCAATCCCTTTCACCCCGACGACCAGCGTTTCGGGCGTAAGTATAGCTGGAGCGATAGGCACAGACCCGAAGTCCCGTTCCCAGCGAATCTTGCCTGTTTCGAGGTCGAGCGCGACCACCTTGCCGCTCCCATCTACCTCCGCGACACCGAGGTAAACCGAGTCATCGTCCGCGCCGACCGGATACGCCGTCTTGCCCCCCATGCTCCTCTGCTGCCAGAGGTAGCCGCGCGGCAGCGGCGGACTCGGCGCCATGTCCCATAGCCACATCTTCGTCCACCAATATCTCACCGCCTTCTCCATCGGTACGTCGCGCATGCTCAGGTCCAGCGCCTGCGCGTTTGCGCCGTCGCCGGGTATGACCAGCGCATTACCGGAGACCGTCGGACCCGCGGATGTGCTGAACCAGAGCCGAAAAGTGAGGCGACGCCTGCCGTTCGACGCATCTACCAAGTTCACGTTGCCGTCGGAGGTGATCGCCGCCAGCACGTTTCCCGATAGCCGGATGGGACGGGTGACGGCTCCGCCCATGTTGTGACGCCAGAGCCGCTCGCCCGTGAGCGCGTCTATCGCGTGGATGCTGTCCGACGCGGCATACAGGACGCCTTCCCGCACGATGGGAGAGCCGACTATCGAGTACTCCAGGTCGTAGCTCCACAGAGTCTCACCCGTATCTCGGTCCAGCGCGAGCAGTTCCCCGGACCGCGTCCCGACGAAGAGGAAGTAACCTGCCACGACGGGAGGGAAGTCGGCGATGCTGCCCAGCATCTTCTCCCAGACGACCGCGCCCCCCGTTTCGCTCAGGGCCAGCGCTCGGCCCGTTTCGGGCGTTTGGCCCGACACCGCGTAAATCGTCCCGTCCGCCGTCGCAACGGGCGCTTGCAGCGTCTCCCCAACGTCGAAGACCCACTCGACGACCCCGGCGGGCTTGGGTATCGGCGCGGCGGGAGTCAGGCTTGGGCGCATGGTCATATCGCTCTCAGGCGTAGGAACCGGCAACGACAGCCCGAAATAGTTCCGCGCGCTCGTGAGCGCGACCGCAATGACCGAGGCCGCCAATATAAGCGCCAACGCGATCCAGACCCACCTGCGCCGCTCGCGGACGATGCCGGCCGGGGTCCGCCACCATCGAGCTACGAGTTCGACGCTCCGCGCCGTGCCGCTCTCATTCTGCATATCGTCGCTCAGAGACTCCCAGATTTGGATTTCAGATTCTAAGGATACAGGGATTGAATAATGCTAACCAATTCGGGTATCATGTTGCGCAGTTCAAGACTGGGCAACGGATTTATCAGTCGCTCCGGCCGCCGGTCGGGGCTAGATGCAAAGTGGAGGCCTGCCATGTCGGCCAATTTTTCGGTGGCAAAATGGATTAGTTTAGCGATGCTGACGGCTGTCATCAGCCTGGCGCTGGTGGCGTGCGCGTCGGAGGAAGAGGAGCCCACTCCCGCTCCGCAGGCGACCGCGGCCCCGCCTCCCACGGCGGCGCCCGCGCCGACCGCGGCCCCAACCGCGGCGCCTGAGCCTGAGCCGGCGGCGATGGAATGCACTATCGGGTGTCTGACGTCTCCCGACCCCAACCCCAAGAGCGGCGGCGAAATCAAGACCGCCTGGGGCTCAACGACCAAGCACTACGACATTCATCAGGGCGGCGCGTCGCACATCATGACGTCGTTCTACAACAAGCTGTTCACGCTCGACCCCACCGTGGGCCTCGCGGAGATCAGCCCCGAACTGGCGACCAGTTGGGACATAGCGGACGACGGGATGTCCTTCACCTTCAACCTGCGCGAGGGCGTCACGTTCCACGACGGGTCGGAGTTCAGCGCCGACGACGTCGTGGTCACGTTCGACCGCATCATCTTCCCTGAGAAGTACGAGGGGATGACCAGCACGTCGCAGAGCCTCTTCGACGCCATCGGCGGCATCGAAAAGGTGGACGACTACACCGTCAAGTTCACCCTGAACAAGCCGCGCGTCTGGCAGTTCGACCTCTTCACTGCGACCATGGCGGTAATCTACCCGTCCGACTACCTTGAGGCGAACAACTACGACATTCGCACGGCGGTCGCCCCAGGCACGGGTCCCTTCAAGTTCATCGAGGAGAAGAAGGAAGAGTTCTGGCAGTTCGAGGCAAACGCCGACTACTGGAACCCCGAGCTTCCCTACGTCGATTCGGTCAAGATGCAGCACGTCCCCGCCTGGACTGACAGGGGCACCGCCGTCCTGACCGCAAACGCCGACTTCTCATGGAACGTCTCGCGCGATACCTGGGACCAGGGCACCGAGCGCGACGACATCTCCAACGCGCTGCTGGACAACTTCGGCGCTCTAGAGGTCAAGTGGAACAACGAAAAGGCCCCGTTCGACAACCCGACGGTTAGGCGAGCCGTTCACCTGGCCATCAACCGCCACCACGCGGTCGATGTGTACAGGGAAGAGGTCAACATCGTCAGCCGCTGGATGTCCAAGGCCGGCGAGGGCGCAACGCCCGACGAAGAGCTGTACCAGGTTCCAGGCTATAAGAGGGAGAACGCCGACGACATCAAGACGGCGCAAGACCTCCTCGCCGAAGCCGGATACCCCGGTGGAGAGGGCCTGCGTACCTTCAAGCTCGTCTCCGCTGCCGTTCCGGGACACTCGGAAGTCCTATCCCCATTCTTCGTCAACCAGCTCAAGGAAAACCTGGGCATCGACATCGAGATCAGCGTCGTTGAGCGCGCGCTCGTAGTCGAAGAGTACAAGAAGGACTTCGACCTGGTGCTCAGCACCATCTTCCATTCGCCGGTCAAGAACCACACGCCGCTGTGGCAGGTGGTATGGACCACCGGAGCTTCCCAGAACTTCGGCAAGTACTCCAACCCCGAGTTCGACGACATCGTCGTAGAGCTCAACGGCGAGCTCGACCCCATGAAGCGCGCCGAGCTCTTCCGCAAGGGCGAGGAGCTGCTCGACTCCAACCCGCCTCAGTTCCACTTCGGCTTCACCGCCCACATGCCCATGTGGCATAACTACGTCAAGGGCCTGCAGCTTGAGAACAGAGTGCAGACCGAGTGGGGCCGCTTCGAGACGGTCTGGCTGGACAGGTAGCGCCAAACCCCATAGTCCATTTAGCTCATGGCAGGCTCCATGTCTGCCATGAGCGCGGTACAATCCTCGCCCATTTAAAGTATAATGCTGTCCATGCCGATCTAGGCGACTGATAAGAGGCCGCCTCGGCCCTGTCGGGGCGTTACAAAGAGTGGAGGTCTGCCATGACGTTCAATTCTTCGGCAGCAAGGTGGATTAGTTTTGTAATACTGGCCGCGGTCATTAGCTTGGCGCTGGTGGCGTGCGCCTCGGAGGAGGAAGATCCCGCGCCGCAGCCGACCACGGCTCCGCCCCCGACGGCCGCTCCTCCGCCCACTGCGGCGCCTGAGCCTACTGCCGCCCCCGAGCCTGAGCCGGCGGCCATGGAGTGCGAGATCGGGTGCCTCAAGTCGCCTGACCCCAACCCCAAGTGGGGCGGCGAGGTCAAGACCGCGTGGGGCGCGACCACCAAACACTACGACGTCCACCAGGGCGGCGCGCCGCACATTCTGACCTCGTTCTACAACAAGCTGATCGGACTCGACCCCACGCGCGGTCTCGCCGAGTTCACGCCCGAGCTTTCCGTTGGCTGGGAGATCTCCGAGGACGGGATGGAGTTCACGTTCCCACTTCGTGAGGGCGTCAAATTCCACGACGGCTCCGACTTCACCGCCGAAGACGTGGTGGTCACCTTCGACCGCATCCTCTTCCCCGACAACTACGAGGGCATCATAAGCACCAGCCAGAGCCTCTTCGACGCCATCGGCGGAGTCGAAGCCGTGGACGACTACACCGTCAAGTTCACCCTGAAGGAACCGCGCGTCTGGCAGTTCGACCTGTTCAGCGCGACCGGCGCCGTCATCTATCCGTCCGACTTCCTCGAAGCGAACAGCTATGACGTTCGCACCGTCATCGCGCCGGGCACCGGTCCGTTCAAGTTCGTCGAGGAGAAGAAGGAAGAGTTCTGGCAGTTCGAAAAGAACGCCGACTACTGGAACCCTGAGCTTCCATACGTCGATTCGGTCAAGATGCAGCACGTGCCCTCATGGACTGACAGAGGCACCGCCGTGCTCACAGGCCGCGCCGACTTCTCATGGAACGTCTCCGTGGACGCCTGGAATGAGGGCACCGGACGAGAAGACATTCACAACGCGCTGCTGCCCTCCTTTGGCTCCCTGGACGTGAGATGGAACAACGTAAAAGAGCCGTTCGACGACGTGAGGGTGAGGCGAGCCATGTACCTGGCGCTGAACCGCCACGACTCCCACGCGATCTACAAGGAAGAGGTCCAGCTCGTCACCCGGTGGATGGGCAAGGGCGCCGAGGGCGCCATGTCGGACGAAGAGCTGTTCAAACTCCCCGGATACAGGAAGGACAACAGCGAGGACATCGCCGAGGCGCAAAGGCTGCTCGCCGAAGCCGGATACCCGAACGGAGAGGGCCTCCGCACCTTCAAACTGGTCTCGGCCGCCGTCCCCGGACACTCGGAAGTCCTCGCGCCCTTCTTCCAGAACCAGATGAAGACCAACCTCGGCATCAACATCGAAATCAGCGTCGTGGAACGCGCCCTTCTGGTCGAGGAGTTCAAGAAGGACTTCGACTTCGTGCAGACTGGGACCTCGGCGGCGCCGATCGCGAACCCCACGCCGATGTGGCATCTGAACTGGGCCACCGGCGGTTCTCAGAACCACGCCAAGTACTCCAATCCCGAGTTCGACGCGGTTCTCAAGAAGCTCGACTCTGAGCTGGACCCCGCCGAGCGCCTTAAGCTGTTCAGGGAGGCCGAAGACCTGCTGGACGCCAACCCGCCCCAGATCAACTACGGCTTCACTGCTCACAGCCCGATGTGGCACGTCGACGTAAAGGGCCTGAGGCTCGGTGATCGAGTGGCGGCGGAGTGGGGCCGCTTCGAGACCGTCTGGCTCGACAGGTAGAACCCAAACCCATAGTCTATTGAGCGCTGGGGCGGACGCATCCGCCCCGGCGCGGCGATTCCACAGTCCATCCGCGAAGGAGCCGCTTGACGAGGCGGCCAAGGGTTGATACCTTGCCATCCGTTGGGTAGCATCAACGGGGATACACATCCATGCAGACCTATATTCTCAGACGCCTTACGCTCGCCGTACCTACCGTATTCGGTGTTACGGTTCTCATATTCGTCGCCATGCGACTGCTGCCCGGCGATCCGCTGGAACACATCTATGGCGAGAACACCGGCATCTACGTCCTCAGCGAAGAGGAACTGCAAAAGGCCCGCGCGAGCCTCGGACTCGATAGGCCGCTCGTCGTCCAGTACGCCTCCTGGATCGCCGACATCGCCAGGGGAGACATGGGCACATCCTTCTGGACCGACCAGCCGATCAGCGCCATGATCATCAGACGCGGCCCTCTCACCATGCAGATCGCCATCGTCTCAGTGCTCGTCTCGTGGCTTGTGGGCCTTCCCGTCGGCATCATCGCCGCCGCCTGGCGCAACTCCGCCCTCGACTACGTCGCACGCTTCTTCATTACCTTCTTCATGGCTGTGCCCAGCTTCTGGCTCGGAATGACCTTCATCCTCATAACCGTCATCTTCTTCGCTTACAAGCCGCCCATCACCGTTTACAATCTCTGGGATGATCCGGGCAAGAACCTCCAGATCATGGCGGGACCCGCCCTCGCCCTCGGCGTTGGCCTCGGCGCGTTCATCGCCCGAATGTCTCGCACCCAGCTTCTCGAAGTCTTCAGAGAAGACTATGTCCGCACCGCCCGCGCCAAGGGCCTCGGAGAGCAGGTCGTCATGTGGCGGCACGTCGTCAGAAACGCGCTCCTCCCCGTCATCACCCTCTCCGGCCTCCAATTCGCCTTCCTGCTCGGCGGCTCGGTAGCCGTGGAGCAGGCATTCTCCGTGCCCGGACTGGGACGCGCGCTCATTGGCGGCATTCAAGACAGGGATTGGACGATCATTCAGAACCTCGTATTCCTATACGCAATCGTCTTCGTCATCATCAACCTGATCGTGGACCTCGCCTACGGCGTGATAGACCCGCGCATCAGGTACCAGTGAACCGGACCATTAGGCGCAAACATTGAGCCAGAACACGGAACAAGTCTTCGGGCAGATTCAGCCCAAACGACGCACGCGAACCGGACAGTTCTTAGAGAACGCCAGGCGCTTCGCCCAGTCTTCGCTGCTGGGAACCGGCGCCGCCGTGTTCCTCATCTTCATCGTCGTCATCGCGGTCTTCGCTCCGTACATCGTCCTGCTTCGACCCGACCCCCTCTATCAGGACTATGGAGCCCTCCTCAGAACCCCCTCGTTGGAGTTCCCAATGGGCACCGACGGACTGGGACGGGACACTCTCAGCAGGGTCCTTGCCGGAACGCGCCTCAGCCTCATGGTATCCGTTAGCGCCGTGGTCATCAGCAAGATAATCGGCTTCACCTGGGGCATCGTGAGCGGATACTTCGGCGGCAGGTTCGACCTCTTCAGCCAGCGCGCCCTCGACGTACTCATATCCTTCCCAAGCGTCATCCTCGCCCTCCTGCTTCTTGTCGCCCTCGGCGCCGGAGTCAACACCGTCATCATCGCCATTGCCGCCACAGGCATCGCCGGAACCACGCGCATCATCAGATCCGTCGCGCTCCTAGTCCGCGAGACGGAATACGTCCTCGCCGCGCGGATGATCGGCGCCGCGCCCTTACGGATCATGCTACGGCACGTCGCGCCGCAGTGCGTCGCCCCGCTCCTCGTGGTCGCCAGCGCGAGCCTCGGCGGAGCCATCTTCACGGAGGCGGCCCTCAGCTACCTCGGACTCGGCGTCCCGCCTCCCAATCCAAGCTGGGGCAACATGCTAGGCGGCATACTCGTCGCATCGTTCAAGCCCCCCTGGTGGCTTGTGGTCTTCCCCGGATTCGCCATCACGCTGACAATCCTAGCGTTCAACCTGTTCGGCGACGCCCTACGCGACCACCTCGACCCCAGGCTCCGCGGCCGCCTCGAATAACTTTGCCCTATATCCTAATTCCGGAACACGCCCGTCATTCCGGCGCAGGCCGGAATCCAGAGGGGAGGGGCACGGGAACAGGGCAAAATCCCCCACCAGATCCACGAATTTTGACCAATAATCCCCTCTCCCTTGAGGGAGAGGGTTAGGGTGAGGGTGAAAATTCCTCACCAAACCAACCCCTCGGAGGTAAAATCAACCGTGAACGTAATCTGGATCGTCGCCGACACCTTCAGAAGAGACCACCTCGGAGCCTACGGCAACAAGGTCATTCACACCCCCTCGCTCGACGCCCTCGCCGCCTCCGGCGTGCGCTTCGACGGTCACTACGGCGGCGGATTCCCGACCATGCCCACCCGAGCCGACCACGCCACCGGACGCTGGACCATGTCCTTCATGGGATGGGAGCCGCTCCCGGACGACGTCACAACGCTCGCCCAGATACTGGCCGACAACGGCTTCCACACCTGCGCGGTCGTCGATACCCCCTTCTACTGGCGAAACGGCATGAACTACGACCGCGGATTCCAGACCTACTTCACCATTCAGGCGCAGGAAGGTTCGCCGACAAGGGTGCTCGGGATCGGCCACCACGAGTCCAGGGACGAGCGCGAGTGGTGGCGGCTGGAGTCCGACAGGAACACACCCCGCACCATCACGAAGGCCATGGACTGGCTCGAACTCCACTACAAAGAGGACTTCTTCCTCTACATCGACACCTGGGACCCCCACGAACCCTGGGACGCGCCTCCCTACTACACCGAACTCTACATGCCCGACTACGACGGAGAGGTCGTCCAGCCGATATACGCCCACTGGCAGGACGCCCCCGGCTTCAGCCAGGCGCTCGTGGACAAGGCGCACGCGAGCTACATGGGCGAGATAACCATGGTGGACACCTGGGTCGGCTTCCTCCTCAGAAGGGTCCGGAACATGGGTCTTGACGAGAAGACCGCCGTCATCTTCACCACCGACCACGGCTTCTACTTCGGAGAGCACGGCGGAAAGTTCGGCAAGATGACCTTCGACAAGCGCGAGGACGGAACGCTCTACCGGCACGGCGACCCCGATGCCCGGTGGACCCACTCGCCCCTCTACGAGGAGCTCGTCACGCTCCCGCTCCTGATCTCCGCTCCCGGCATCGAGCCCGGCTCGTACAGCGGTCACTCCTCCGCAATCGACGTAATGCCCACCGTGCTTGACATGCTCGGACAGGATATTCCCGACGGCATAGACGGCCGCTCGCTCTACCCCGCCATGAAAGACACGTCCACGAAGGGCAGGGAGTTCGTAGTCAGCACGATTCCGTTCGCCAACCCCGGAGACAGGGTGCGCTCCGTGGACAACGTCAGCCGAACCCTAACCGCCGGCCTCGTCACCACCATCACCGCCGGCGAATGGTCATTCCTGTTCAGCGTCGAGCCGGGCATGTCCGAGCTTTACCACCTGCCGACAGACCCCGGCCAGGCCAACAACCTCATACATCGGCAGCCCGAAGTCGCCAGGGAGATGCACGGATTCCTGATGAAGTTCATGCGCGATACCAACGTCCCCGAGGGCCTAATCACCCCCCGCCGCAAGCTGCTTCTCTAGTGAGAAACCCCCTCCAAAGCCCCCTCTCCTTTCAGACTGAGGGTGAAACCCCTAAAAGCCCCCTCTCCCTTGAGGGAGAGGGTTGGGGTGAGGGTGAAAACCCACTACTGAATCACCGCTCCGCCATCCACGTTCAAGTACTGCCCAGTAATGTTCCGCGCGTCCTCAGACGCCAGGAACGCAGCCGCCTTCCCAATGTCCTCCGGCATCTGCACGCGGGCCAGCGGCATCATCGGCTCATAGCGGTCCAGGAAGACCTGCTCCGGATCGACGCCCGCAAGCGACGGGTCGTTGCTGATCTGCGCCCGCGCGCCGGTCTGCTGAAAGTGTGTCCAGACCGCGCCGGGGCAGATCGCGTTGACGTTGATATTGTACGGCCCCTCGCTGACCGCCAACCCCTGCGTGTATCGGATCACGCCCGCCTTGCTGACCCCGTAGGCTCCGGGCGCGCGCCTCGCGCCGAGGCCCGCTATCGACGCGATGTTGATTATCTTCCCGTACCTCCGCTCGCGCATGTGCGGAAGCGCAGCCTCCGTGCAATGGACGACCCCCTTCACGTTGATCTCGAACGTCACGTCCCAGTCCGCCTCCCGATCTCCCCCGTCCATTCGCCTGCCGGGCGCCGACGCCACCCCCGCGTTGTTCACCAGGATGTCCAGGCTACCCCACTCAGCCAGTACCCTCTCCACCGCTCGGCCTGCCGACCTCCGGTCCGTCACGTCTAGTCTCAACGCGAGCGTCCGCGACTCGCCTATCTCTGCCGCCACGCTCCCCGCCGCATCTGCGTCCAAGTCCGAAACGGCGACCATAGCCCCCTGCTCAGCGAGCGCGGTGGCGATTCCCCGCCCGATGCCCGTCCCGGCGCCCGTCACCAACGCCGTCCTGCCTGTGAGGTCTGCAATCATCGAAACTCCTCCTAATGCCTGCATGGTTCATACTGTGAACAGGATAGCGCTAGTCACCCCCTTTCGCTCCGCCCGGAGAGTAGAGCCTGCCCCAAATTAGCGGCCCCATTCGCGCCCTTAGTGTCCTTCGTGGACACCTATATCCACCAATCAATCCATCCTGAATATCCCCCAATCCCGTAAATCCTGCTTCTACCCCTTGACACCAGCCCAAAGACCATGTATTCTAAACAGAACTGTCGTACACCCACTATCCACCATCCACTAAAAACTATCCACCATCCACTAACCACTAATGACTACTTCAACCCAACAGACCCCAAACCCCGCCCTCGACTTCGCCGACGCCATCCTCGAGGACACCAACTACGGTCTCGAACTCATCGAGATCCTACACGACATCGCCCAAGGCAACGACCGGAACGCCACCACCAACGACCGCATCGCCGCCGCCACCATCCTAGCCGACAGAGGCTTCGGCAAAGCCCCCAGGCAAATCAACCCCAACCCGGCCCCAACCCCCAAATCCGACGCCAACGACGTAGGGGCGATTCGCGAATCGCCCTCGGTGCCCGCCGCCAACCCCCGCCCCGTAACCCAAATCAAAGACACCCTGGACCAGGCCCTAGGCCCGGCCCCAACCCCCGACTCACCACTAAAAACTGAAAACTCACTACTAAAAACTATCCAAACCCACATCCTCGAAATCACCAACAACGGACAGACCATCCGAGAGGCGCTCGAAGAAATCGCCCGCTCCGAAGACTACCCAAGAGTCACCCCATACCACCGCGTCAGGGCTGTCCGCATCCTGATCGACCGAATACTCGGAACCGGCCGCGCCCTCACCCGGCCCGAGCCCGCCGAGAAGAAACCCTACCGGCGCCCCGTCAAATACCTCGACCCCGACGACCTGGCCGCGGCCCGCGCCGAAGTCCAACGCATGAAGGACGAGGGCATTATCACTCCCGACCCAAACGCGCGCCCGATAGACTTATCCAAATACATGCCCCCCGACGACTTCGACCTCACCCCCTACGCTGAGGAGGAAGGCGCCGCATTCTTGGCAGAGGTCAGGCTGCGGCTCGAACGCCAAAAGCAGTGGCCCGAAATCGAAGAACGCCGGCGAAAGAAACACGAACAAATCTACCCGTCACACTCCGATGACCAAGACGACGACCCGCCGGATACATAGAATTGTCCTTCATACAGACACTAAGCCAACTCTCGCCCCGCTTCTCAAGTGGATAATTCCCCGCCAATCTGGTATTACTAATCCAGAGGGCGAGTGCATCGTCCCGCTCTTATCCTCAACACAGGGAGAGAATCGATGTCCAACCGTCAGATGGTCTCGCTGAGGCCCGTCACGCGCGACGACGTGTCACGGATCAAGCGCTGGCTCGAAGATGACGAGGTCGCCCAGAGTTGGTTCGGACGATACTCATACGGCGAACCCGCCCACTTGGGATACCGACCGCATGAACTCGAAGACGCTGACGACGAGGAGTTCGCCCGCGCATTTGAGGACGAGTCCCACGTCACCCTGTCGGTCTATACCGAGTCCGACGATCACGTCGGCGAGGTCCATATCAGCCTGGAGGAAGCGCTTGGCGACGGTCAGCTTTCCATTCTGATCGGACGCAAAGACCTCTGGCGGCGAGGATACGGCACCGCCGGAGTCCGCGCCGCCCTTGACGCCGCCTTCCACGACTACGGACTCTACCGCGTATGGGTGGACATCCCAGAGTACAACCTGGCCGCCCGCACCCTGTTCGACCATCTCGGTTTCGTACACGAGGGCACGCTCAGAAAGAGCAGGCCGCACGAGGGCGCCAGACACGACTCGGTCGTAATGGGCATCCTGGCCGCCGAATACCTTCAGCGGTCCGGCGACGGGCCGACCGGCTGACCCCCGACCGCCCGAATATAGTCGTCGATAGAGGACGGCGCCGGTGTCATCAGACCATAACAGGGAGCCGCTGACGTTCGACCAGGCCATCGAGTTGTCGATGGGCTTGGTCGATTTCGAACGCTCCACCCACTTCCCCGGCCACTCGCAGTTCCACCTCGAACGGGTGGTGATGCTGGCCCAAAGGCTGGATGAAGTCCATAAGGCCGTTCCGACCGTTCACGTCGCCGGAACGAAGGGCAAGGGCAGCGTCTGCGCGCTGATCACCTCTATCCTCGGCGGCGCGGGCCGTAAAGTAGGCTTTTACTCCTCCCCGCACCTCCACAGCCTTTGCGAGCGCGTCCGAATCGGACTGGAACCCATCTCCAAGCAAGAGTTCGCCGCGCTCATACACGAGATCTGGCCGGCAGTCGAGGCCGTCGGCCAAGATGGGGGCTGCGGAGGCGTTACGTTCTTCGAGATGATGACCGCGCTCGCGCTCGTACACTTTCGCAACGTGGGAGCCGACGTTCAGGTAATAGAAGTCGGATTGGGCGGCAGACTGGACGCGACCAACGTCCTGACCCCCGAAGTCTCGGTGATAACGTCGATCAGCCTGGACCACGTCGCGACGCTCGGCGACACGATAGCGAAGATCGCCCGCGAGAAAGCGGGCATCATCAAACAGGGAGTCCCGTGCGTCATCGCGCCGCAGGCCGAACCCGACGCCATGGACGTATTCGAGCGGATAGCCCGCGAGCGTCGTTCCGAGATTCTGCCGGTGGAGAAATCGTACTCATGGAAGGCTGGCGATTCCGACACTCGCGGCCAGTCGCTGCGCCTGTTCGGGCCGACTTCAGAACTTGACCTCCGGACCCCGCTGCTCGGCGACTATCAGCTTGAGAATATAGCAACGGCAGTCGCCGCCATCGACGTTTTGCGGGGGCGCGGATTCGACGTGCCGGACGACGCGATCGTCGAGGGAGTCAAAGACGTGGCCTGGCGCGGACGCCTCCAGGTCTTCGAGCGCGGCGGCAGAACGCTGATCGTGGACGGCGCGCACAACCCATACTCGATTCGGCGCCTGCTCCAAAGTCTGCGCGGACTCGTCCGACTGGACGGCGCGGTCCTGGTTTTCGGCGCTCTTGGCGGACACAGCGCCGACGGGATGCTGGAAGAGTTTTCGAGCCTGTCCCCGCGCGTCGTCGCCGTGCAATCCAGGCATCCCAGGTCGTCCCCCGCCGACCGCGTCGCTCAGACCGTCGCCGACGCCGGCCTCGATCTGCTGGCGCGGGCGGACACGGTCGCCGCAGGTCTGAACGTCGCGCTTGAAACCGCCAACGCGGGAGACCTTATACTATGTACAGGCTCTCTGGCGCTGGTGGCGGAGGTTCTCGAGGAGGTAGAGGGAATAGAGCCCGAGATTTACGAGAACCTGAGAGGGCCTGTGCATCGCGCTTCGACGAGCTAGTTTCTCCCTCTCCCTTGATGGGAGAGGGCTGGGGTAAGGGTAAAATATCGCATGAAGAACAGCACAACCAGAGTCGTAATAACCGGAATGGGCGCGATGACTCCGCTCGGTGAGTCCGTGGATGAGTACTGGGAAAACCTGGTCGAGGGACGCTCCGGCATCGGACCGATGACGCTGTGCGACCCCGCGGACTATCCGTCCAGAATGTCGGGAGAGGTGAGCGGCTTCGACCCGGGCGACTACATGGACAGGCGTGAACATCGCCGCATGGCGAGGTTTTCTCAGATGGCCGTCGCCGCGGCTGCCGTCGCCATAGAGAACGCCGAACTCGACGTCGCCGCTCACGATCCCGACCGCGTCGGAGTGGTCATGGGCAACGGAAACGGCGGCTTCCCCACCACTGAGGACAACGCGCGGATTCTGTTCCGACGCGGAGGGATGAAGATGTCGCCCTTCTTCATCCCGATGATACTGCCCAACATGGCTGCCGCGAACGTCAGCCGCATCTACGGGTTGAAGGGCTACACCTCGACGGTCATCACAGCCTGCGCCGCCGGAACCCAGGGAATCGGCGAGGCGGCTGTCGCGATTCAGCGCGGCGTGGCCGACGTGGTGCTCGCCGGCGGATGCGAGGCGGGAATCAGCCACCTGGGACTGGGCGGCTTCAACGTGATCAAAGCCCTCAGCCGACAGAACGAGCATCCCGAAAAGGCCAGCCGCCCATTCGACGCCAAGAGAGACGGATTCGTGCCCTCGGAAGGCGCGGCTATTCTGGTGTTGGAGAGCTTGGAGCGCGCTCTGAACCGTGGAGCGAACATCATGGCCGAGGTCGCCGGATACGGGGTATCCTCAGATGCCTTCCACTCCGTCCAGCCGGACGAAGACGGCGCGGGCGCGGCGCGCGCCATGCGCTGGGCCATAGAAGACGCCGGACTGGCGCCCTCGGACATCAGCTACGTCAACGCGCATGGCACCTCGACGCCCAAGAACGACTACGTCGAGACGCTCGCCATCAAGACGGTCTTCGGGGAGCGGGCGTACCAAGTTCCGATAAGCTCCACGAAGTCAATGATCGGCCACGCTCTCGGAGGCGCGGGCGCGCTGGAAGCGGTCGCCTGCGTCAAGTCGATACAAGAAGGCGTCATCCATCCGACGGCGAACTACGAGTTCCCGGACCCCGACTGCGATCTGGACTACGTCCCGAACGAGGCGCGAACCGCCGAGGTCCATACGGCGCTGTCCAACAGCTTCGGATTCGGCGGCCAAAACGCCTGCGTCGTCTTCAGCAAGTTCGACGACTAGCGCCGGCGCAGACTCAATTCTAAGAACTGGATGGAAAAAACTTCAAAATCCTAGTATATTCTCACCAAGCGCGCGAAAGGTAAGCCGAGTTGCCTTCCTTGAACGCAAGGTTGTCCGATCCGATGCTCAGCATATATGGGAGTATGACCTGTGAGTAAATCCAACGGACGTAATATCGAGTCCCAGAGTGAACAAGAGAAAGAGCCGAACCCGTTGCAGCGGATAGGCGGTCACATCCAGGGCAAAACGGTGGCAGGCCTCTTCGAGCTTCTGCCCATGCTGGTTACCGCTTTCGTCATATACTTCATCATCGCGAAAGCAGACGAGTTCATAATGCCTATGGTGAGCAGTCTGCCTCCGGTGTACGGTCGGACCTTGGACTTTCCGGGCATCGGCATCATCTTGGCCATCATCGTCTTCTACGTGGTCGGGCTGATTATCTCAATTGGGTTCGGCAGGCGCGTGATGGGCTGGATGAGCGAGATCCTGCGCCGCATACCTGTCGTCAAGGGCATCTACGGAGTCACCCTGCAGGCCACCTCGGCCCTTACGGCTCAGTACAATTTCAGCCGCGTCGTCTTCCTAGAGTGGCCGCGCTCCGGCATGATCGCAATGGGATTCGTGACAGCCAGCGTGAAGGCTCCGGGAAGGGAGGAATCCCTGGCCATCGTGTACATTCCCACCGTCCCGAATCCGACGTCCGGAAACATGGCGCTGGTCGTCGAGGATGACCTCTTCGAGACCGACCTATCGGTAGAGGACGCCATGAAGCTGATCTTCTCAGGCGGGATAGTGCCGCCCGACGAGATCTCGCTCGCCAGGCTCACCAGGGATTTCAAGAGCGACGCGGACTTCATCGGACAGTTCGAGACCAACCGCTAGGACAGTCGTTGGCCGCCAGGCAAAATCAATCGGTCTTAGTCTTAGCTGGTCGCGTGCGCCGCCGCCCACAAGGGAGACGCCCCTACGGACATCAAGCCGCTAGGTGGTGGATTTCGCTAGGACAGTGGTTGGCCGCGAGCAAGATCAGTCGGCCTTAGCCTTAGCTGGTCGCGGGCGCCGCCTCCATCGCCGCAGTGACCGCGGCGCGCGGCTCCAACGGCAGATCGACGATCATCTCCGTGAACTCGCCGGGTTCCGTTTCGACCCGAATCTCTCCGCCGTGCTCGCGTATGATGTCGTTCGACATCGCGAGCCCCAGTCCGGTTCCCTGGTCTGTGGGCTTGGTCGTAAAGAACGGGTTGAATATCTTTTCGAGAACGTCGTCCGGGATGCCGCTGCCGTTGTCCTTGATCCGAATCTCCAAGCGTTCCTCACCGCGCCGTGTGGTGAGCCAGAGCGTTGGAATGTAGCCGCCATCGCCGGCGTTCAGCAAGGCCAGTCGTTTCTCGTTGGCCGCATATCCGGCGTTGCTCACCATGTTCAAGAAGACGCGGCCCAGGTTCTGAGGAATTACCTCCGTTTCGCCCATGTCCGGGTCGAAGTCGTACTTGAGATCGAGTTGGAATTCCGAGTCCGTCGCCCGCGCGCTGTGGTAAGCGAGCCTCGCGTGCTCATCGAGAAGATTGTTGATGCTGGCGGTACGCCAGTCGCTGGAGTCGCGGCCCATCATCAGCATGTCGTTGACGATGCGGTCGGCGCGTTCTCCGTGTGAGCGTATGCGGTTCATATTATCCGAAATGTCTCCGAAGATCTCCGCGATCAGCTCGCGCCGCTCGTCGGTCATCGGGCCTTCTTCTTCGAGGACCTCCTTTAGCTCGTCGACAAGCTCTTCCGAGGACTCTGAGAAGTTCTTGACGAAGTTCAACGGATTTCTGATCTCGTGGGCCACTCCGGCGGTCAGTTCGCCGAGGGCGGCGAGTTTTTCGCGCGCCACGATCTGGTTCTGCGCCTGGCCGAGCTCCTCCAAGGCGCTTTCAAGCTGGTCGTTCTTGCCCATAAGCTCGTTAGCCAGTTCCTCCACCAGGTTCAGACGCTGCGCTTCGAGGGAGTTCACCCGGAACACTTCGAGCGCCTGGCCCATATCCGTAACCTCGTCCCGTCCACCAAGCTCGACCTTCGCCTCGAGGTCGCCGCCCGCCATCTGGCGCATCCAGCCCGACAGCATGTGAAGGCGACGCATCAGCACGTTGCCTATGAACAGCCAAACGATCAGGATGGCCCCTCCAATGGCGACCGTGCTGATCGAGGCGAGCAGTATCTTGCCGATCAGCACCGCCTGGCCGGATTCCTGTATCGCCGTTTCGACGCTGGTATTGGCGATTTCGACGAACCCGTCCACCTCGTCGAGCAGTTCCACGGCGACGGCGCGGTTCGCGGCCAGCAGGTCTTGCTGCTGCTCCTCCACTCTCAGATCCTCATATAGCAGTTCAAGGCTGCCGCCCGGCCCGGCGCCCAGGGTAAAGAGACGGTCGATCAGCGGGAGCGCATCTTTCTGAACTTCCAGCTTGTAGTCTCCGAGTTCATCGATGCTGTGGTCGATGCGGCCTTGGGCGGCCTCCAGCCGCTCTCTAATGGGTTCGATCATGGCGGAGTCCGACAGTCCGAAGGCGCTGCCGAGGGTCTGGGTGACTATGCTGACGTTTTCGTGAAGGCTGGACATGTGACGGTAATGCGCCAGTTCTTCTTGAGAAAACTCCTTATCCAGTTCAGCGGGCGGTTCGTTCATGCTTGTGTAGCCGGTCATGGCGAAGAAGATTTGGTCGTCTATGGCCGGCAGCAATACGTGATCGACCTGCGCCCCCACCTCGGCTATCTCGGCCTGCAGCATCGCGATGCGGTCGGCGCGCGGAAACGCCCTGACCATGCCGGTCTGAATCGTGTGCGTGTTGGACGTGATCGAATCGACGTAAGCGCGCATCCTCGCAAAGCGTTCATCGTCCGAGTGTTGTCCCTGAAGCAGAGCGAGTTGCGCAACGAGGGCAGAGTTCGACTCCGCTATGCTGTTGGCAACGGCGTTGTATTCTTCGGGATTCGTGGTCGTCGTAAGCCTCGGCCCGGCGTCAACCAGCGTGTTGGCGTTCTGGGCGATTCCGAAAGCCGCGGTCATCTCAGGCACGCTGCCTTCGTTTACGTTGCTCTGCGACGTGCCCACGCGGTCGAACGAGTACCAGCCGACGAGGCTGGCCGACAGCGTCAGCAGCGCCGCCCCGCCGAAAGCGCCGTATATCTTCGTAGAGAAGAGGTGCCGTCTTTCGGCCATCTCGGATATCCACGACTTCAGGGCAGCCTTGTTGCCTTCAAAATCGGCGTAGTCGATCTTGGACAACTTGCGCTTGGCTTCTTGGAACAGGGACTTTATTCGTTCAACCATCTGTCCGCCTCGTCGAGAGTATCGATGGGATGGTACTGCCCGTCGTCGCCGATTACCGTTAGAAACACCTCGTCCGAGCCCTGGTTGTCGTCGGGGCCATATCCGAGTTCGAAGCCGTCTATGTCGAACTCCCCCATATTACGCATCTTCTCGAGGAAGCACGTGCGGTCTATGTCTCGTCCGCACGCCTGCGCTCCCTCTACGGCCAGCCGTCCGGCAAGGTATCCTTCGAACGACGTAAAATTGGGGTCCGCGGCGGGGTTATAGTCCGAGAGCGCCTTGTGGTATGCGGCGACTATCGGAATCGAATCGTCGGTCGGAAAAGGCACCACCTGCGTTACGAACACCCCTGCGCCCTTGCCTCCCAACTCGTCCGCCAACGCGATGCTTCCGACGAATGAGACCGTCATGAATATCGGGTCGAAGTCTATGTGACGCGACCAGGTCACCATTGCGGCGACGGGCTTGTATGCGCCGATTATGATCACCGCCTGCGGGTCGTTCTTCCAGTGTATATCGAGCAGCGCCCCCTTGACCGCTGTGGTGTTGCGGGGATACAAGCCCGTCGCTTCCGGCTTCATTCCTCGCCGGTCCAGCGCGAGGCGTACCCCCCTGTATCCCGCTCGCCCGTAAGAGTCGTCCTGATACATCACCGCGATCCGCTCTATCTTGAGGTCGGTTATCAACCTCTCCACCATCTCCTCGGTCTCCTGATAGTAGGACGCTCGAAGGTTGATGATGTTCTCCCACTCCGGATTTCTGAGGAACTCGGCGCCGGTGAACGGCGCGATATATGGAACGCCCGCCTCGGCGGCGATCGGCGTGGCCGAGCGCGACGTGGGCGTGCCGACCGCTCCGATCAGCGCGAAAACGCCCTCCGTTTCTATCAGGCGCTGTGTGTTGACGATGGCCGCCTCCGGCTCGTAGTAGTCGTCCAGCGACATCAGGTCGAGGGTGCGTCCGTGTACGCCGCCTCGCCGGTTCGCCTCTTTGAAGGCTGCCTCGATGCCGACGCGCATACTCGATCCGAGCTCTTCGGCCGGGCCGCTGAAGGCCGCCGACTGTCCAAACAGGATTCGCTCGTCCGTTACGCCGGGGGTTCCGGTCCCCGCAAGTGGGCCGGGTTCAGTGGGGCCGGGTTCCGCGTCTGAAGAGGAGTCTGCCGGCGTATCATCGGATGAGGCGAACGGATTCCAGACGAAGACGATGCCCAGCGCTGCGATTAGGACGACCCCGACAATTCCCAGCGCCACTATCCCCGCTGCTAATGGACTGAGCGGGAGCCTCATCAGGCCCTCCGACTTACCAGGGTCACGTGGTTCTTGCCCTGCTCCCGACGGTAGCTCAACTCGTCCATCATGGTGCGGACGAGGTGAACGCCCAGCCCGCCGGGGGTTCGTACGCCGACCGGCGAATCCAAGTCTGGTTCCGGGGCGTCTTGAAGCGGGTCGAAAGGCTTGCCGTCGTCCCTGATTTCGATCGTGAGCGTGTCTGCCTCAGAGGTCAGGTCTATCTCTATCTCATGCGAGCCCTGATCGTCATCATGTCCATGGTTCATGATGTTGAGGCCCAACTCTTCGAGCGCCAGATTCACTCTGAAGACGAGGTCCGGCGGCCAAGACTCCTTCTCGCCGAGGTCTTCGACCGCGGCGAAGATTCGGTCAAGCTCACTTGGATCGGTTTGGATCTTTAGAGAAAGCGTCGTACTCAATTCTAAGCCTCGCTGCGATGGAGCGTCAGACAGGTGATGTCATCGGACTGGGCGGTTTCCCCCGCAAAGGCATGCACCGCCTCGAACACCTTCATGTTTAGCTCCTCGGAGTCGTTCGGGGCCATCCCCGTGAAGATTTCGCATAGACGGTCCGTACCGAATTCCTCATTTTCTTCGTTCATTGCCTCAGTGACGCCGTCTGTATATAGAACGACGGTATCGCCGGGATCCAGCGTTACGGACGCTTGGTCATATTCGAGGTCGGGCACTACACCGAGAGCGATGCCGCCCGTCAGCGGGAGCAGGGTGGAACTTCCGTCGGGGTGGACGATGACAGGGGTATTGTGTCCTCCGTTCGCATAGGTAAGCTCGCCATTCGACGGGTCGTACACCGCGTACAGCATGGTGACGAACATCACCGTCTCGTTGTTCTCGTGGAGCAGGTCGTTGACCTCGCGGAGGACTCGGCTAGGCTCGATTCTGCCGATGGCCGACCCCTTCAGCAGCGTGCGGCTGGACATCATGAACAGAGCCGCCGGCACGCCCTTGTCCGAGACGTCGGCTATGGCAAGCCCAATCCGACCGTCTTGCAGACGTATGACGTCGAAGAAGTCGCCTCCGACGTTGCGGGCAGGCTCCATGTTGCCAAAGATCTGGTAGCCCGGCGCGCTGGGGAATTGATCCGGAAGGATGGACTGCTGCATCTGGCTGGCGATGTCCAGTTCGTTCTGCAAGGCGACCAGTTTGTCACGGGACGACAGAGCCTCGCGCCACTCTTCGACGTGGTTGAGCGTGCGGTCAATCGTGACTTGGAGGTCGTCGAAGTCGAGCGGCTTGGTGACGAAGTCGAAGGCGCCTCGGTTCATCGCCGTCCGGATATTCTTCATGTCGCCATAAGCCGAGATGATCACCGCTCGGAGGTTCGGGTTGACATCCGGTATCTGCTCGAGCAGTGTGAGGCCGTCCATCTTAGGCATATTGATATCCGAGAGGACCATGTCGACATCTTCGTTCTGGTGGAGCTTATCCAACGCATCCAGGCCGTTGTGAGCGAAGATAAACTCATACTTGCCGGAGCGTATCCTGCGCCGCATACGCTGAAGGAGAAGCGGCTCAACGTCCGGCTCGTCGTCAACCACGAGGATTTTGTATGGGCCTTGCTCCATTGCCATACTTGGGCACCCCTAAACAGGCAGCGAATTCAGGTTTCTTTGATAGATCGTCTCATTTTCCGACTCTGCCCCGTATCGCTCCTCAATCGGCGGATACGAAGGGACGAGTTCGGACGCGCTCATCCATTGAGAGCTGAGATTGCTTCAGCCTGCGAATCGCGAACCGTGATTATCTTGTCGAAGCCGCTGATCGCGAAGACCTCGCGGATCGGTTCCGAAAGAGAGCACACGGCCAGCGCGGCATCCTGCCTCTGGAGCGCCTTGGCGGTGAGGAGGATGACTCGCAAGCCTGCGCTGCTGATGTATGACAGTTGTTCGAGGTCGAGGATTACGGCTCGGTCGTCATCGCCGATCTGCTCGGATAGTCCACTCTGGAACTCCTGAGCGTTGGTGCCGTCCAAACGCCCCTCGGCTTTTACTATCAAGATCCCGCTGTCGCGTTCGATTGTGAATCCCATTCCTTATCTCCCTAGTCTTCTTTCGTAAGAAGAACAACTTTGACCAATCATACATGACTGCCGCCAAAACTGCTAATAGCATATCACAATGCTACATTCCGGCTGAGTCTCAGTCAAGGTCACGAAGCTGTGTCAGTTTGGTAGGCGTCGAATCTAACGGAATGGCGCAAGGACACAAAGGGGCGCGAAGGGTTGTCTGAACTGTGATTTTTGTGATTGGGGTGATTTCGCTGATTTTGGGCGGGTGTCTGAATCAGGATTTGCCGGATGTGGAGGATGTTCAGGATAGGGTTTATGGGATGGTGGTTAGACCCAGATTTTGATTGGTATTCGTTCTATCATCAGTTCGGTAATGGCGTGGACTAGGGCGTCGGCGCGGTCGGGGGAGCCGGAGGGTCCGAGTTCGGCGGACCAGGTACACATCTGGTCTTCGAGTTCGGGGAAGCGGCCTACGTGGTGGACTCGTCCCTGTTCGTAGAGGGCGGCTACGGGTTCGGCGCGTAGGTATTTGCCGGTCCTGGCTTTGATGCCCTTGTAGGGGAGAGAGCGGGGGACGGCGGCTTTGAGAGTGGACTTGACGAGGTCTCCGCCGGCGTTGTCTTCGGCGATGATTCGGGAGGCATTGAACTTGTCGAATAGGTGGACGGCTCGCATCGCCCAGCCCTGGGGGGTGAGCCGGCCGGACTCGTCGGCGATGACGTAGGCATGTTCGCGGTGCATGTCGGCGCCGACGACGACTATTCCGGTCTCGGAGCTGCTGGGCTTGGCGGACATTGCGGGGTCTATGGCGACGACGATGCGGGCTACGGGCGGGTGGTTCGCGAGTCGGGCGTCTTCTATCCATTCGCGTTTCCAGAGGGCGTCTTCGTACTCATCGGCGAGTTCGGCGTGGATTTCCTGTCGTCCGAGGCGCGTGCCGTCGTAGCGTTCGATAATGCCGTTGAAGAAGGATGGGGCGAGATTGTCGCGGTTGTCGAAGGTTGAGCCGCGTGTGACGTGGACGCCTGGGCTGACGGGCAGGCTTCTGATCAGTTCGATGGGCCTGGGCGTGGTGGTGACGACGCACTTAGGGGGCTGCCCGAGCCGGAGGGCGAAGTTGAGGTTGTTCCAGGTCTGGTTGGGGTACTGCCATGAGGCGAGTTCGTCGCACCATGCGGCGTCGAATTGTGGGCCTCTTAGTTGGTCGGGTTCGTGGCTTGAGAAGGTGAGGGCGCGGGCGCCGTTGGGCCAGGTGAGTTTGCGCTTGGATGGTTCGTAGGTGGGCATGTGCCAGGGCGGTGAGGTATTTAGGATGCCTGACTCGCCTTCGATCATGACGGATTGGGCTTCGTCGAGCGATCGGGCGACGAGGGCTACTCGCCGGGCGCGTCCGGTCTCTGTCTGGGCGCGGACCCATTCGGCGCCAGTGCGTGTCTTTCCGAAGCCACGTCCGGCAAGGATCAGCCAGGTGTTCCAGTTGCCGGGCGGCGGGAGTTGGTCCGGCCGGGCGTGGAGTTCCCATGCGTGTTGGAGCCTGAGTCGGTCATCTTTGTCGAGCATCTTTAAAGAGGCGTCTAGGAATGCCGCACGCTGTGCGCATGGAAATCGGCTCAGCCGGTCGATGATCTCCGATATTAGGTTGTCGGCGGTCGTCATGTTCATGGGTCCGGCGGTTTGTCGTCTTCGGAGTGTGAGGGGTATATTTTGGCGAGTTTCTTCCGCCTTCGTTCTTCGATGGCGGGCCATGCTTTCTGTCGTTCGAGCCGCATCTTGATGTCGGCCTCGAACTTTTCGGAAGCTTCGTCCAGGTAGGGGGTCGGGTCGAACCATTCGGGTATCTCAGGCACGGTTATGTTGTCTCTGCGACCGTCCGGGTAGGGTGTGAGTGTGCCCTCGTCCTCCATTCGCCGGAGCTTGGCGCGGAATTCGGCCAGGTCGTCGGGGTCGATTTGTCTGACGGGGCGGACGTAGGGTTTGGTCCTCGTTTCGAGGGCGCTGTCGGTTCCGAGGAGACGGTCGAGCAGGATACGCGCGGCTCTTGCGCGGTGGTAGGGCGTGACTTTCGGGTCGTCTTTGGCCCGGGCTATTTCTTTGAGTGTGTCTCGGATGGTCTGTCCGTTGTTGGTGATTTCGATGATGTGTTGTTGGATGGTGAAGTGGATGGTGGATTGTGAATAGTGGTTAGTAGATTGTGGCGAGTGGGTAGTTGGAGCAGGGCCTAGGGTTTGGTCTAGGGAGTCTTTGATTTGGGTTACGGGGCGGGGGTTGGCGGCGGGCACCGAGGGCGATTCGCGAATCGCCCCTACGTCGTTGGCGTCGGATTTGGGTGTTGGGGCCGGATTGGGGTCGATTTGCCTGGGGCATTTGCCGAATCCTCTGTCGGCGAGGATGTTGGCGGCAGTGATGCGGTCGTTGGGGGTGGCCTTCTGGTCGTTGCCTTGGGCGATATCGTGTAGGATCTCGATGAGTTCGAGACCGTTGTCGGTTTCCTCGCGGATGGCGTTGGCGAAGTCGAGGGCCGGGTTAGATGGTGTCTGTTGTGTTGTGGTGGTCATTGGTGGATAGTGGTTAGTGGATAGTGGGTGTACGACAGTTCTGTTTAGAATACATGGTCTTTGGGCTGGTGTCAAGGGGTAGAAGCAGGATTTACGGGATGGGGAGGATTGGCAGGATGGGTTGGTTGGGGGATTGGGATGGTGGTTGGTTTGGGGGATTGGGGGATGTTCAGGGATTTTAGATTCCTCGCTGCGCTTGGAATGACAGTGGGGGCGGTCGGGATGTTGTCAGAAGCAGGATTTACGGGATTGGAGGATTGGCAGGATGGGTTGGTTGGGGGATTGGGATGGTGGTTGGTTTGGGGGATTGGGGGATGTTCAGGGATTTTAGATTCCTCGCTGCGCTCGGAATGACAGTGGGGGCGGTCGGGATGTTGTCAGAAGCAGGATTTACGGGATTGGAGGATTGGCAGGATGGGTTGGTTGGGGGATTGGGATGGTGGTTGGTTTGGGGGATTGGGGGATGTTCAGGGATTTTAGATTCCTCGCTGCGCTCGGAATGACAGTGGGGGCGGTCGGGATGTTGTCAGAAGCAGGATTTGCGGGATTGGGAGGATTGGCAGGATGGGTTGGTTGGGGGATTGGGATGGTGGTTGGTTTGGGGGATTGGGGGATGTTCGGGGATTTTAGATTTCTCGCTGCGCTTGGAATGACAGTGGGGGCGGTCGGGATGTTGTCAGAAGCAGGATTTGCGGGATTGGGAGGATTGGCAGGATGGGTTGGTTGGGGGATTGGGATGGTGGTTGGTTTGGGGGATTGGGGGATGTTCAGGGATTTTAGATTCCTCGCTGCGCTCGGAATGACAGTGGGGGCGGTCGGGATGTTGTCAGAAGCAGGATTTAGGGGATTGGAGGATTGGCAGGATGGGTTGGTTGGGGGATTGGGATGGTGGTTGGTTTGGGGGATTGGGGGATGTTCAGGGATTTTAGATTCCTCGCTGCGCTCGGAATGACAGTGGGGGCGGTCGGGATGTTGTCAGAAGCAGGATTTACGGGATGGGGAGGATTGGCAGGATGGGTTGGTTGGGGGGTTGGGATGGTGGTTGGTTTGGGGGATTGGGGGATGTTCAGGGATTTTAGATTCCTCGCTGCGCTCGGAATGACAGTGGGGGCGGTCGGGATGTTGTCAGAAGCAGGATTTACGGGATTGGAGGATTGGCAGGATGGGTTGGTTGGGGGATTGGGATGGTGGTTGGTTTGGGGGATTGGGGGATGTTCAGGGATTTTAGATTCCTCGCTGCGCTCGGAATGACAGTGGGGGCGGTCGGGATGTTGTCAGAAGCAGGATTTACGGGATTGGAGGATTGGCAGGATGGGTTGGTTGGGGGATTGGGAGATGTTCAGGGAGAGGGGATTTTCGCGCTCGCGCGGGGGGGAGCGTGCCGGAGGGGTTCACCTTCAGCAACGGAGGAGGATTTTCGCGCTCGCGCGGGGGGGAGACATAGACACCCAGCGGATCCTGATAGACGGAAGGATTTTCGCGCTTGCGCGCGGGGGAGCCTACTAAAGTGACACAGGTTCCGTCAAATAGGAGACTGCCAACATATTCCGAAGTTGACGGAACGCATGAATAGCTAGAACGGCGGCGGCGGAAGCGGGCTCTCAGACCTCAGCACGGCCAGGAACGCGCGCTGAGCCATGGAAATGTGCCCGTCGTCGCGATAGAAGACTGTAAGCGGGCGTTCGCACTTCCAACCCTCCACGCTCAGGACGCTAAGATATCCTGCCGCGACGTCCGGGCCAACCGAGAACTTGGAAAGCACGCCCAGTCCAAGGCCTGCCGCCGCGGCGCGCTTCACAGCCTCGTTGCTGCCCAACTCCATGACGACGTTCACTCGCACGCCGCTCCGGGCGAAGCTGGCTTCTGCCGCTTTTCTCGTCGCCGAGCCCGACTCTCTCATTATGAACGGCTGACCGTCGATGTCGGCGATACTGGAGCGACTGTTCCACGCGAGCGGATGGGAGGACGAGGACACCAGCACCACCTCGTCGTTTGCGTATGGGAAAGACACCAGGCCGTTGCGTTTGACAGGAGCACCGGCCATCCCAAGATCCAACTGCCCATTCAGTATCTGGTCCACTACCGTCTGCGTGTTCGATATGGCAAGCGACACCTCCACCTTGGGGTAGCGTGAGTGAAACGCGCCGATAATCGCGGGAAGTATGCACTCCCCAGGGGTGGACGACGATCCAATTATCAATCTGCCCACGTTCAGGCCCTCGATATCCTGGATTGCGTGACGCATCTCATCGGCCAGCGAAAATATCCGCTTCGCGTACCTGTACACCGCCTCGCCCGTGTCGGTCAGTTCGATGCCCGTGCGCAGTCGGATCACGAGCGTGGTCCGAAGGCTGCGCTCCAACTGCTTGATCTGGAGCGACACCGCGGGCTGGCTAATGTCCAACTCGGCAGCGGCCTTCGTGATGTTCCCAACGCGGGCGACGACGTTGAAGATGGATAACTGGTGAAAATTGATGGATGACATAGTTCCGGATTATGAGAAGCCTTCATGCGAATGGTCGAGTTTGGCGTAGGAAGCCTCAACAGCGGGCATCTCGACGGCGGACACTGCCAGCGTGCCCGGCGTCTCAAGAATATCGGGGTACCATTCGAGTATCTCCTAGTTGGCGCAAAGCCACTTCTCATTCTACAACCTTCATGTAAAGTAGCCGTAAAGTTTGGGCCTGTTTTCCATAAAGTCTTGTAAATTATCTCTAGGGATGGGATAATTGGCCCATAATGTCTCGAATCCAGGCACTCAACGAGGTCAGGGAGCGCAGGGCGCAATTCAAGGTGACGACATGAATCGGCCGGAAGATCCGATGCGAGAGATAGAGGACCTGCGCATGCGCCTCTCCAAGCTGAGCGAGGTGAGCCTTCGCATCACCGAGGATCTAGACTTGGGCACTGTGCTGCAGGAGGTGGTGGACGGGGCGAGAGCGCTGAGCGGAGCCAGCAAGGGGGCCCTCATCGTTCTCGACGACTCCGGGCAGCTCCAAGCGTTCGTCACCTCCGGCCTGACTGAGGAGCAGCACCGGCTGGCGGTCGCCCTGCCGGGCGGCATCGAGTTCTTCCACTACTTGATAGGGATGTCCGATCCCTTCAGGGTGGAGGACTTCCGCGTCCACACCGCGTCGCTTGGCCTTCCCCACGTGGCTCCGCCTCTAGGACCTGTAAATGGCTTCTTGGGAGCGCCCATCCGTCACAGGGGGAGGCGCTTCGGCATCGTCATTGTATCGGACAAGTATAGCGGCGTTGAGTTCACCCAGGAGGATGAGGACACGCTGGTGATGTTCGCCTCCCAGGCGGCGATGGCAATCTCCAACGCGCGGAGGCACCGGGAGGAGCAGCGCGCGCGAACCGACCTTGAGACGCTGATCAACACCTCGCCGGTGGGCGTTGCGGTCTTCGACGCCGCGACGGGCGCCCCGTTGTCGTTCAACAGGGAGGCGAAAAGGATCGCCGACACCCTGCGCGCCCCGGACCAGTCGGACGATGATCTGATTGGGTCGCTGACCTTTCGGCGTGCTGACGGCAGGGAGATATTTCTGGGGCAGTCCCCGGTGGCCCAGGCGCTGAGCACCGGCGAGACGACGCGAGCCGAGCAGATCGTCGTGGAGTCTCTCGACGGTCGGACGATCCCTCTCATCATCAACGCAACGCCGATCCTATCGGATGAGGGCGAGATCGAGACCGCGATGATCACCATGCAGGATATGACGCCGCTGGAGGAGATGGAGCGGCTGCGGGCGGAGTTCTTGGCGATGGTGAGCCATGAGTTGCGCGCCCCTCTGACCTCCATCAAGGGTTCCGCCGCCACCGCCTTGGGTTCGACCACCGACCTCGACCCGGCCGTGGTCCGACAGTTCTTCCGGATCATCGAGGATCAGGCCGACCACATGCACAGTCTGGTTGACGATCTGCTGGACGTGGCCCGCATCGAGACGGGCACGCTGACCGTCAACGCCGAACCGTCAGAAGCGGCCGTGGTGGTGGACCGCGCGAGAAACGCCTTCTTCAGCGTGGGAGGCAGAAACAACCTCGCCATAGAGATCGAGCCGAACCTTCCCCTGGTAATGGCGGACAGGCGACACATCGTCCAGGCGCTGGTCAACCTGCTCTCCAACGCGGCCAGGCACTCTCCGGAGTCGTCGGCCATCAGGATGGCCGTCGTTCGGAATGACGTCCACGTTGTGTTCTCGGTCGCCGACGATGGGAGGGGCATACCCTCTGAACGACTGCCGCACTTGTTCAGGAAGTTTTCGCGAATCGACGCCGATGAGCAGAGGGGCAACACGGGCCTGGGCCTTGCGATCTGCAAGGGGATAGTGGAGGCGCACGGGGGCCGCATCTGGGCGGAGAGCGACGGGCCCGGCCTGGGCGCCCGCTTCTCCTTCACGCTTCCGACGGTCGAAGAGGCCAGCGGCGCCGCTCCGCTTCCGACTCGTTCGTCGCCGCCGTCGGCGAGGGCAGCGGGGGAGCGGGCGCGTGTACTCGCGGTGGACGACAACCCCGAGGATCTCAGGTATGTCCGGGACGCTCTCAGCAAGGCCGGCTACACGCCGATAGTGACCGGGGAGCAGGAAGAGGCGCTCCGTCTGGTGGAGACGGAAAGGCCCCATCTGATCCTGCTCGACCTGATGCTGCCGGGCACGGACGGGATCAGGTTGATGAAAGACATACTGACGATGAGCGACGCGCCGGTCATCTTCCTGTCGGCCTACGGGCAGGAGGACCTCATTGTCAGGGCCTTCGACATGGGGGCCGTGGATTACGTCGTAAAGCCTTTCTCTCAGTCGGAGCTTGCCGCCAGAATCAGGGCGGCGCTGCGCAAGCGGGCGACGTCCGAACCGTCGGAGCCGTATGCGCTGGGCGACCTGAGTATCGACTACGCCGAGCGCAAAGTGACCTTCGGCGGCCGCCCGGTAGAGTTGATGGCAATCGAGTATCGGATGCTCGCTGAGCTTTCGTCCAACTCCGGACGCGTGCTGACCTACGACCATCTGCTGCAACGGGTCTGGGGCGAGAGGAGCGGCGACGTGCGGCCAATGCGTACCATCGTAAGCAATCTCCGCCGCAAGCTGGGCGACGATGCAGACGATCCCACCTATATCTTCACCGAACCTCGGGTCGGCTACCGGATGCCGAAGGGGGAGAGGTCGGAACCTTAGATAAACAGCCGGTTTAGAAGAGACCTCCCCGCGGCGCACTGGAAAGCCGACGCCGCCTGCGGCATAATGGCGCGCAACCGAGGAGGCAAGACATGACCACTATCAATTCGGTTCTGGGGCCGATGGACACTTCGGACCTGGGATTCACGCTCTCCCACGAGCACGTTCTGATATCCTCGGCCGGGATTCAGTACGTCTATCCCGAGTTCCTGGACCGAGAGGGATCGATCGAGCGGGGAATATCCGAGTTGAGCGCGGCTTACTCGGAAGGGCTGCGCTCGATGATCGACGTCACGACCATGGATCTGGGGCGCGACATTCGACTGATCGAACACGTATCGCGGGAGTCGGGCATCAACGTCATCTGCGCCACCGGGACTTGGCGGGACATCCCCAGGGTATTCTGGACCGCCACGCCGGACGTAGTCGCCTCGCTCTACATACGCGAGATCGAGGAAGGGATAGAGGGCACGGGAATCAGGGCCGGGATCATAAAGGTCGCCAACGACAGGGGAGGCGTTACGGCGGAGGGCGAGATCATCCTGCGCGCCGCCGCCCGCGCTCAGAAGGCAACGGGGGTGCCCATCTCGACGCACACCTGGGCGCCGGAGCGAGTCGGCGAGCAGCAGGTCCGCATCTTCGAGGACGAGGGCGTCGACCTGAACCGCGTTTACGTGGGACACAGCAACGACACGACCGACACGGAGTACCTGATCGGGCTGATGGAGCGGGGCGTCTGGATCGGTCTGGACAGATACCCCGGACGGAAGACGGAGTTGACTCCGGACTGGGAGGGCAGGACCCAGACCGCCTGGAATCTGATCGAGGCCGGATGGGGTCGGCGCATCATGCTGGGCCACGACTGGTCGGTGACGCTGACGATAGCCAGCGAAGAGATGCAGGAGGCGAGGCGCCGCCACAACCCGGACGGCTACCTGTTCATCACCCGCCGCGTCATTCCCAGGCTGAAGGAGTTCGGCGCGACCGACGGGGACATCCACAACATCTTCGTTGACAACCCGCGCCGGTTCTTCGAGGGGAGGGAATAGGCAAAGAGCGGGGCGCCGCAACGCGACGCCCCGCCCACATTAGAGGCGCTCCGAGGAACACCTACTTGGAGCACCTCCTAATACTACTATCCAACGCGCAACCTCCTTTCTAGGGACACTTCCAAAGACTGTCAACTGCCTCCGCCCGATTCCCTAGCGGTTATTATAGACTACGGGTCAAGTGGATGTAACCGGCCGCAGCGTCATGTTAGGGAGAATCCGTAATGATAGGACATTTGAACGGCGTCATCATCTGGACCGAGGACCTGCCTCGCCTGAGGCAGTTCTACTGCGAGACCCTGGGCTTGCAACCGCACTCCGACAGGCCGCGCTTCGTGTCGTTCAAGTGGGGCGGACTCAGGTTCTCAATCGGCAGTCACGACCACGTGCGCGGCCAGGCCCGAGATCCGCACCGCATCATGGTCAATTTCGACATAGATGACATCCACGCCTTTCACAATGCGCTGACCGACAAGGGCGTCGAGTTCATCCGCCCTCCTGAGAAGGAGCATTGGGGCGGATGGGTAGCGTCTTTTCTTGATCCCGACGGGAACATCGTCCAGGTTTTGGAGCAGCCGCCGGAGCGGAGGAATGAGGAATGAGGTCTAGGGTCTAAGGTGTAAGGTTTAGGGGTCAGTTGCGCCTTTTCTTGATGGCGTTGCTACGGCCCCTCTTCGTAATACTGGCGTATCGCGCGGGGCGGGAAGGGCTTGTATGGGTACTTGGCCAGTTGCTCTTCGTCCAGGTCTATGCCGATGCCGGGTGTATCGGGTATCTCGATGTAGCCGTTTTCGACCTGGAACGGATTCTTGGCGATGTCTTTTCCGAACTCCTCGAAGTTGACGAAGTACTCCGTAATCAGGAAGTTGGGCATCATGGCGGAGGCCTGGATGGTAGCCGCCAGTCCGAGGGTCGTGCTGTTGTAGTTGTGGGGCGAGACGACGACGTAGTAAGGCTCGGCCATCGCCGCGATCTCCTTTAGCTCCAAGATGCCGCCCACGTTGCAGACGTCCGGGTTGATGATGTCCGCGGCCTGCTTCTCGAATACGTCGCGAAACTCGAACTTGGTGTATAGCTCCTCGCCGGTCACCACCGGGATATTCACGTCGCGGGTCACGGCGGCCAGAGCATCGAGGTTCTCCGCAAGCACAGGCTCCTCGTACCAGAACGGACGGTACTGCTCGATCTCGCGGGCTACCCTCCGAGCGTGCATCGGCGCCAGCCTGCGGTGTACTTCGATCAGCAAGTCCACGTCGTCGCCGACGGCCTCCCGCACCACGCGGACGTTTTCGATAGCTCTGTCTTCCACATCTCTGCTCACGTACGTCCGCCAGGGCCCCGGAAAGGGGTCGAACTTCATCGCGGTGAACCCCATCTCCACGACCTTCAGCGCGCGATCGGCGAGGCGCTGCGGAGAGGTAGAGTCACCGCCGCTCCAACCGTTCGCGTACACCCGAATCCTGGCGCGGCACTTCCCGCCGAGCAGCATGTGAACGGGCAGGCCCGCCGACTTGCCCGCGATGTCCCACATAGCCTGCTCTATGCCGCTAAAAGCGCACCAGAACTCCATGGAGCTTCGCCGAGAGGCATAATCTTCGTAAGCCCACTGCATAAAGTGCTTGATGTTGCGGGGGTCTCGTCCAATCAGGTAGCGTCGCATCTGGTCTATGTGCGCCGTTACCTGAACGTCTCTGTCGGACTGGGTGTAGGCCTCACCCCATCCGTAGATGCCCTCATCGGTATCGACTTTGACGAAGCAGAGGTTCTTGCCCCTGCCGGGGTGCGCCAGGAAATGTTTTACGTCGGTTATCCGCATTGGATGATGCCTCCGAATGTCGTCAGGATTCCGAGTCGGCTGAGGCGAGACGCCCAAGCAGCGCCTCCGCCCAGGCGCGAAGGTTGTCGTCCAGGTCCGTACCGCAGTGGGGGCAGTCGTAGTCGCCCACGCAGTACCTCATGCCGCAGCTTTGGCACGGCTGAATCCAGTCCAGACTATCGATCACAAGCTGAATCTGATTTTCGGTTGTCATCTGTCGAAGTCCGCTCCGCCTGTTCCCAGAGGGAAATGTTATGCCGCCGGCGCCGCGTCCGGCCTGCACGCTTCCATCACGTTGAGGGTGGAGTCCACGCCTCGCCTGGCCGCCACGACCCTGACGATCGCCGTGTCCAGCCCTTCCGAAAGCCGTTTGAACGCGGCGGCCGCGCCTCCGGCCTTCCCGAAGTACCCCACGCTGCTCAGAATCTCGGTCGGAAAGGCGTCCGCAACCTCGTCGCCGGACGCTCCCGCTTCGCGCATCCTGTCAAGCTCAGCCAGTTCGTCGGCGAAGCCCATTCGCTCGAAGTGCGCGCGGTATCCTAGCTGACGCTCCCGCTCCGTGGGCACCGAGGCCCCGAGCGCGTAGCCCATGGTGGCTTTCGCCAGCGCGATCCGCGCCGCATCGACGTCATCGTCCACACAGATCCGTATGTACTCCGCCACGTTGATCTCCGACGGGTCTCTCCCGACCCTTGCCGCGCCGTCCGCTATACGCTCGCGGCTCCAAGCTATCTGCTCAGGAGTACACCAGTTGAGGCTGGCGCCGTCCGCAAGCTCGCCGCTCAGTTCGAGCATCCTGGGGCCGAGCGCGCCAAGATATACGGGAGTCTCAGGCGCCGGGCGCATCGCCAGCCTCATGCCCTTCAGCGTGGTCGTCGGGCCCTCGTGGTCAACCCGTTCACCGTGGACCAGCGCGCGGACTACGGTCAGGTAGTCCCGCATCAGCGCGAGCGCGGACATCCGCCCGACGCCCAGGGCGGCTCTCGCCTGCGGCCTGTACGCGCCGCCGGAGCCGATTCCCATGATGAACTTGCCGCCCGTGATCTCGCTGACCGTGCCGCCCTCCATTGCGAACGACAGCGGCGTTCGGTACATGACGGGAGAGACGGCTATGCCCGTCGTCAGGCCGCCCGCGACCACCTCGGCGGTCGCCTGCCAACGCTGTACGCAGAGGTGAAACGAGTCCTGGCCGTTGCCCTCCGGCGTCCAGATGCTCGTGTAGCCGAGTTCGGCGGCGGTTTTCGAGACCTCGCGCTGCTGGCCCCAGCTAAGGCCGAGCGTGGGGTCGAGTCCTACTCCGATTTCCATGTCAAACCTCGCTTGAGTCTATCCGGTGGGCAGGATTATACAAGAGTAGGACGCGAGGCAACACAAGGTATGCGGAGGTAACTTGGCGATCCAGCGTTGCGACTGGTCATCCCCGTGTACGCCGACTCCCACACTCGCAGAGCGCGCTCCGTACTTGATACTACGATGAGAGAGGGCGTTAGTCAGCTTGTCGATTCGATATTGCATATGTTTTCACAGGTTGCTATCATCATCCCACTTCGCCATGAAGCGTAGTTGTCAGAAAGGAGGCCAAAGTGACGAATCTTGATAGGTCGCAACGGAAGGTAGTTGTGATTGTGTCCGTTGAACACCTGTACAGCAGGGAGACCAGCACTTTCGCCGCTCGCATCAGGCCTCTCGGTCTGACAGCTTACGGGAGCAGTCAGGAAGAGGCGTCCGGCAAAGTCAAAAGAATGTTCGCCTCCGCAGTGGAGACTCGCAGGGAAAGAGGGACGCTTACGCCGTGGCTGGACAGGTCAGAATTGGACTGGCACTGGCTCGACGAATATGAGGGAGACGTGCCTGTTGAGGACGCTCGGCTGCCAAGCAGCAAGGTTGCACTTGATGATGGACGACGATACGTGAGCGACTTAGAAGCATCTCAGAATCCGGCAGTATGGCAGCGTTACGGGGAACTGGGGGTCGCCGCATAGCTTGGACACACAATACCCAGCGATCAGGGCGTCAAGAGTTCGGCGTTTCCTAGAGAGAAGGGATACCAGACCTCAGGCGCCGGATTCTCGACATTCTTTGATGATAGAGATTCACCAGAAGTCGATCTGGATGTTGAAAGCGAATGGATTGACCTGACCCATCTGGTACAGGACTGGACAACAGAAGGCGCTCACGAGCTTGCTAACGAATTGCTGGTTGCGCTTGGCCTGCACAACTACTGACCCGCCACAACGGGTGTACAAAGTACCCGTATCTTACGGAACTAGGATTGAAGATAGGTGGGGATAAAATGTGGATCGGCTTGATAGTCATTGCCATCGGCGCGGTGTTTCTGCTGGATGAGCTTGGAGTGATAGAAGGTGGACTTGGCAAGTTCTGGCCTGTGCTGCTGATCGCGTTCGGCGTGGGTCTGGTCTTCAACGAGCTCAGATCCAAGAAGTGACATTCAGTGGTGAGCGCCGCCCCCCGACGCCGGCGGACGCGCGAAGAACCGCAGCGCCGCGTACCCCATCAGTCCCGCCATCAGCGACGCGCCCATTATCCCTATCTTGGCATCGTTGACCAGCGACGGGCTGTCGAACGCGAGGCCAGCGATGAATATCGCGACCGTGAAGCCGATTCCTCCCAGCAGACCCACGCCGACGATGTGAGTCCACGAGACGTTGTCCGGAAGTTCCGCGAGTCCGAACCTGGACGCCACCCACGGGAACAACGTTATCCCCACCACCTTCCCCACCACCAAACCGAGCGCTACCCCAAGCGTCACCTGGTTCGAGGCAGCGGCCCGAATCCCTTCCGCTGAAACCGGAATTCCCGCGTTCGCCAGCGCGAACACGGGCAGAATCACGTAGCTGGACCAGGGGTGAATCATCCGCTCCAGCCGCTCCAACGGCGACTCGGTTCCCTTCACCAACTCTTCGAACTCGCCGAGTATCGTCTCGGTGCGATCGTCGCCGTCGATGATCAGCGACGCGCGGTACTCCGCCAGCAGCCCTTCCGACTCCTCCGCGAACTCATCCCGGCTGAAACTAGGCCGCGTCGGCGTCAACGCGCCGATCAGCACGCCCGCGACCGTCGCGTGAACCCCCGACTTTAGCACCGCAACCCAGATCAAGAACGCCAGCGCCGCCGTAACCGGAGCGTGGCTGAATCCGAACCGGTTAGCCAGAAGCATCGCCACGATCAGAACCGCCGCGATTCCAAGCTGCATCAGGTTCAAGGACTCACTGTAAAACACCGCGATGACCATAATTGCGCCGAGGTCGTCCACCACCGCCAGCCCGAGCAGCAAGATTCTTAGTTCCAGCGGCATACGCCGTCCCACCAACGCCAGAGCTCCCAGAGCGAACGCGATGTCCGTCGCCATTGGGATTCCCCACCCACGGACCGCCTCGCCGCCCGCGTTGAGAGAGAGGTACAGAGTCGCCGGAACCACCATTCCGCCAAAGGCGGCGACCACCGGCAGCGCGGCGCGGCGCGGGGTCGAAAGCTGCCCGTGCAGAATCTCGCGCTTGATCTCCAGCCCAACCACGAAGAAGAATATCGCCATCAGGCCATCGTTGATCCACTCCTCTATCGACAGCTCCACCTTGAACAGCCCGGCGTTGAGCGTCAGATGATGTTCCAGGATGTGATGGTACTGGTCTGACCACGGTGAGTTGGCCCAGCCTATCGCCACCGCCGCCGCGATCAACAGCACCAGGCCGCCGATGGTTTCAGTGTGGATGTACTGCTGCACGGGCAGCATGATCGCGCGGCTTACGATAGAGCGCTCCGCCTGCACTCTCAGACTGCCTTTGCTGCGAGGAGGTACGTGAGCCATATCTAACGAGGATCAGACGCGACACACCCCCTCTCCCTCAATGGGAGAGGGTTGGGGTGAGGGTGAACGATTACAGTCATCTAGTACCTCTGCGACAGCATGGCCTTGAGGCCCTCGACGGTGAACTCCGGCGAGTTCGCGTACCCGATCATCTCCTGCTCGTTCTGCTCCACTCGCTTGACCGCATCCGGTATCTCCGACGCGATATCCCTCGGGACCGCGATTACTCCGTGCTGGTCGCCCTGGATTATGTCGCCCGGGTTCACCTCCAGTCCACCGACCTTCACCGGCACGCCGACGTCGGTTATGTGGACGTAGGCATGAGACACCAGCACGCACGACGCGAACGCGAAGAAGCCGACCTCCTGCATCTCGTCGAGGTCCCGAACGCCTCCGTTCGTGACCGTCCCGACCGCGCCGAGCGCCCTGTGCAGATTCGCCTGCACCTCTCCCCAGAATGAGCCGATTGGGTTCGGATAGTCCAGGTCCTCTATTACGAGCACCCTCGGCGCGGGAACCTTCATGATCTCGTCCACCCACTCGGTGCGCGAGACGTTCATGTGACCCGAGGGCGCCGCGTCGGCGACTATCTTCGCCGTCACCGCGTATCCGATCATGTGCCCCATCCCGGGGAAGATGCTCTTGATCTCGGGTCCCATGAACCCCTGGTTCCGGGGCTGGATGTTGAAAGTCTCTATCGCGTTTGCTATCGCACACGACGGAATCTGCCTTAGCGTTTCGAGAAGCTGTGAGTCGATTGGGGTGATGTCTGCCAATTTCAAGTCCTCCGTGTCCTGTGTTCAGTTGTCTGATTCCGACGGATCGCTCAGCTCTCGACTATCTCGAAGCTGCTGCTGATCCGCGTCCTGCCGCTGATTGTCGCTCCTATCGAGCAGTACTTGTTCTCCGACAAATCTATCGCCCGCCTGACCAGCCGCTCGTTGATTCCTCTGCCCCGGATGACGTAGTGAAGCTCGATGTCCTCCCACGTCCACGGAGGATCCGGGTTCTGGCTGCCCCGGACCTCTATCTCCAGGCCGTCCACCCGCTGCCTCTGCTTGACGAGAATATTTGCCACGTCGATCCCGCTGCAACCCGCCAACGCCGTCAGAAGCATGTCCCCCGGCATGAAGCCGCCGAACTCGTCGCCGTCGCTCTGGGGCGCGTCCAGCGTAAGGGTGTGCCCGTGCGAGTCTTCCGACTCGAACCTGAACCCGCCCTCCCAGCTAAGTCTAACACTGCTCCCCGGTCTGTCGCTCACTTTACGTCTCTTACTCCGGCATCCCCGCGTCTATCCAGCGGGCGATCTCGTCTATCTCATCATCCTTCAGAAACGGTCCGCCCATCGGCATCCGTGGAATACTCCCGAACCCCTTGCGAAGGGAGATTATCAACGCCGTTTCCTCCGCCGGAACTCCCGGCTCGATGAACCTCGTACCCATGGACCTGTCGTTCGCCAGGTGGTCCGGCGTCTCCCACGAATAATCGTGGATGCCCGGAAGACCCTTCCGACCCTGCTTGCGCTCCCACCGGCCCATGATCCCGTGCAACATCCCCTGAATCCTGCGCCAGGTCACTGTCTCCCCCGTCGTCAATCGCCGCTCCTAATGCCGCCGGACCGTAGGGGCGGGTTTCATGCCCGCCCACAACCCAACATCATGGTATCCATACCGCATTTTTCAGTCAATCTCCGAGTCTGCTTCAATTCGACGAGTGTACACGCGCCACAGACCCGGGCAACCTCGACACTGCCAATCTGCTATAATCTCCACCATCCCGCACATCTGCGTGAGACCCGCTGAGGATAGACTGTAATGGGCACATTCGACGTACCGATCCAAGTCGCCGACTTCGACGGACAGCGCTTCGAAGAAATGGAGGCGCTGGTCGATACCGGGGCGACTTTCACGGTAGTTCCACGATCCATTCTCAGAGACCTCGAAATCGAGCCTACGGACAGCAAGTATTTCGCCTACGCCAGCGGAGAACGCGTCCAACTGGATCTCGCCCAGATCCGAATTCGCGTCGAAGGCCGCGAGACCATCACATGGGTGGTCTTTGGCGAAGACGCCGGAGGAGCGCTGCTTGGCTCCTACACGCTGGAAGGCGTACTACTCGGCGTTGACCCCCACAATAAGCGTCTAATTCCCGTCGAGGGCCTGCTCAAGTAACCTCTCGACACCAACCACCCCACGCACTGAAAGGAGACATATCATGCCAAGCAGAGAAATCGGATTCATCGGTCTCGGAATCATGGGACGCCCCATGGTCAGAAACCTCATGAAAGCCGGGTACTCGCTCACCGTTTACGACGTCGTCGGCTCGGCAATGGAGGAGATGGTGACCGAGGGAGCGAAGCCCGCTTCTTCCTCCGCCGAGGTCGCCGCCTCATCTCCCACCGTGATAACTATGGTTCCGGACTCCGCCGACTCCGAGGCCGCCATCCTCGGCGAAAACGGAGTCCTGGAGGGCACATCGGAGGGTTCAGTCGTCATCGACATGAGTTCCATCGCCCCCGCAAGCTCACAGAAGATCGCCGCGGCCTGCGAAGCGAAGGGCGTCGCTTTCTTGGACGCGCCGGTGTCCGGCGGTGAACCCGGCGCGGTCTCCGGCACACTCGCCATAATGGTCGGCGGCAAGAAGGACGTCTTCGACGCCCATATCGGCCTGCTAGAGGCCATGGGATCCAGCATCGTACTGTGCGGAGACTATGGCGCGGGCAACACCACCAAGCTCGCCAACCAGATCATCGTCGCGGCCAACATCGAGGCCGTCGGAGAGGCGCTCACGCTCGCCAGGAAGGCGGGCCTAGACCCTGCCGTCGTCTTCGAGGCCATCAAAGGCGGTCTGGCCGGCTCCAACGTCCTCAACGCCAAAGGGCCTATGATGATCGAGGGCAACTTCGATCCCGGGTTCAGGATCGTGCTCCATCACAAGGACCTCAACAACGCGCTGCTCACCGGAAAAGAGTTGGGCGTCGGACTTCCCGTCACCTCGCTCGTCCAGCAGATGATCGTATCCCTGATGAACGACGGCAAGGGCAACTCCGACCACTCCGCGATCGCCAATTTCATCGAAGACATGGCCGGAGTTACCATCAGCGGTTAGTTTTGGGTGGGGTGTCTGAACTGTGATTCTTGTGATTGGGGTGATTTCGCTGATTTAGAGCGGGTAGCAGGGTCTAGAGCGCCGCCGCCGCGACCCGCTCCAACTCCGCCGCAGCGTCCTCCTCAGTTTCGGTCAGTTCCGGGCGAACGGTGACCCTGTTTGCGCCGGCGTTCAAGTAGTCCTGTATGACTTGCCGGTCCGGCGGCTGTCCATAGACTGTAATGGTGATCGAGCCGGGGTCGCGCCCACGTTCTTCGGCGAGAGCGTCCAACTGCTTCCGGCTGTCCTCGACCGTAGCCGGAGTGGCCCGGTTTGGGAGCCATCCATCCCCGATCTCGGCGACGCGTTGGAGGACACGGGGCGCGTGACCTCCGATCAGTATCGGCGGATGCGGCTTTTGCGCCGGCTTCGGGTACATCCGCACAGGGGGGAAGTCGTAGTAGCGTCCGTGAAACTCGGCCTCGTCCTGAGTCCACAACTCCTTGAGCGCGAGCAGGGACTCCTTGGTCTGGGTCCAGCGATGGTCGAAGTCGCCGCCCATTATCTCGGTCTCTTCGCGGTTCCATCCGGTGCCGATTCCTAAGATGAATCGTCCGCCGCTGAAGAGGTCGAGAGAAGAGACGGCCTTGGCCAGAACCAGCGGGTTGCGCTCAGGGATGAGCGTGATTCCGGTCCCGAGCTTGATCTTGCTGGTGACGCCGGACGCCTGGGCGAGGGCGATGTAGGGATCGGTGAAGTGGGCGTATGTCCAGGGGATGGCGCCGTCCGCAGCGCTGGGAAATCGGCTCGTAGAGTACACCGGCAGGACGGGGTGCTCGGCGTACCAGATGGAGTCGAAACCGAGCTCTTCGGCCTTTGCCGCGAGAAACGCGGGCCTGACCTTGTAGGCGGGAAGCGGTGTGGAGAGTCCGATGGTCATGGTGGGGCCTCCGGGAAATTGATGCTGAGTAGTAAAATATCCTAATTTGGGTTATGGGGGCAAGTGGAAGTAAGCTGAACTTGCCTATGATTCCACACCACTCTGCGCCCTACCTAGCGTTGAATCAGCTACTTGCGCATACGAGGCTCAATCTCGGGTTAACTCAAGCAAAGGTCGCTGAGGCGCTCCAAGTGCCCCAATCATTCGTTTCGAAATACGAACGGGGCGAGCGGCGCTTGGACGTCATTGAGCTTTTGCAGATTCTTCAAGCGCTCAATCTAGATATTTCTGATGTTCTGACTTCTCTTGGATTCGGAAAACGCTCGTCTGAAACACCTGACATTTTGGAACGATGGAACCTCACACCGAGTGAACTGACTAGGCTCACTGACGAAAATCCGAGTCTGAGAGGTATGCTACTCGGGTACGTGGCGGAGTTCAAGTTAGAGCAGTTTCTGCTTTCAGGGGAGGAGTTCCAATATCTTGGAAAGCCGGACGATCATGATCGGACGAAAAAAGGCGATCATGTCATCAGATACTCAGGTCAGCAGTTCACTATCGAGAGCAAGTCATTGCAAAGCAGCATGGTCGAGAAGGTTGACGATGGTTGGCGGGGCAAAGCACAGGTGGATGCAAGCGATCGGCGTACAATCATTTTGGAGGATGGGTCCGAACTTGAGACAACGCTACTGATGGTCGGAGAGTTCGACATTCTTGCAGTGAACTGTTTCGCCTTTACCCAAGAATGGGATTTCCTCTTCGCCAAGAACGCTGACCTTCCTCGAAGCGCCTATAGAGGGTACTCTCCAGAAGTGCGAAATCAACTGCTTGCCAGCCTTGTACCTGTGTCATGGCCTCCCGATCCTCCGTTCAGGCGTAACCTGAGAGATATACTCGATGAACTACTGATGAAGCGTGAATCTAATGGTAGGTAGTGTACTAGCGTCGATGTGTCTTCACGAATACCAAAAAATATGAGTGGTTCTTCCGCGCATGCACTTGCTTTTTCAATCTGGTTACTGAAGGTTTGTTCGGGCGGACTACAACAAACAGATCTTTCGTGTAGAAACCCAGCCCTTCGTAGTAGTTGATGATTTCTACGTGAGTAAGCCATTGCTTGTTTGCGCTTACTTCGTCTTGGCATTTGACTATCAGGACGCCGTTGGTCTTGAGAACACGATACGCCTCACATCCAGCCTCTCGATAGAGATCGATCACGGCGGCGTGCCACTTCAACCGACCAGGCCGTTCGTCGCCATTTGAGTAGTGTTCCCGGAATGTTGAGTGGCTGCCCCCTCCGGCCTTTTGACTTCCGTGATCTCTGTAGAACCCTTCCATGTAAGGTGGGTCAAGTACTACACAGTCGATTTCACCGCTGTGATAAGGCAACTCTCGGCAGTCCACACCCATTGAAATATCCGTGGCCCTGACGTCGTAGAGTGACTCATCTACCTTTTGCCAGAAAACCCCTTTGCCCCATGTTACGTCAGCTATGATTGCCCCACGTGGGACGTGTAGCTGAAGTATCTGGGCGAACACATCCGCATTCCCCCCGACATGTGCCGAAGTGATCACGTCACTCGTGGATATACCACCTTGTACTCGCCGTCTCCTCCTAGACTTTGGAGGTGCGTCCAACTGGAGTTGTAACCCAGGATCACCTGGTCTCTCTGACATGTTTCTACTCTCAGTTCAGTTTCACCAGCTTTTGCATGGACCGGAGTTCGCGGGGCGGGTCCATCTTGCTGCCGTAGTCGCTCCACGAGACTTCGGCGACGTATATGTCTCCCCGCGAATCGACCGCTATGCCGTGCGGCGAGTAGAATCTGCCGCTCTGCGCGCCGTAGCTCCAGCGTCCGACACGGGCCAGCAGCTCGCCCTTCGTGTTCATGATGGAGACGCGCGGGCCGAGGTCTGTGCCGATGTCATTCGACCCGATTCCGCAGAAGTACTCGCCGATGTACACCAACTCCTGTCCCGAGCGTCCGTCTATGCAGATCGCGGCGGCGCGGGAGAGGTTGCCCCACTGCGTCTCGAACTTCCCCTCGGGGCTGAATATCTGGATGCGGTGGTTCTCCCGGTCGGCGACGTACACCCAGCCATCGCCGTCGGTGGTGACGTTGTGGACGATGTTGAACTGGCCCTCGGCAGTGCCGGACTCGCCCCAAGAGAAGAGATGGGCGCCGTCCGGCGAGTATTTGTGAACGCGGGCGTTGGAGTAGCCGTCGGCCACGTAGAACTCGCCAGTCCGCTTGTCAATCGCGACGTGGGCGGGAACGCTGAACGGCTCACCGCTCATCTTGGGCGCCGGTTTTCCCGGAGTACCAAGTGTCATTAGCAGATTCCCGTCGGCTGTGAACTTGCGGACGGTGCTGTCGCCGTTGTCCACGCAGAAGACCGTGTCGTCCGGCGCGATGGTGACTCCGTGCGGGTTGGCGAACTTGTGCTGGTCCCAAGCGCCGACGATGTTCCCGTCGGTGTCGAAGATGATCATGTGGCACGTGCCGCGGTTGAACACGTAAACATGGTCTTTGGAGTTGACGGCGACCGCCGTTCCTTCCTTGTACACCCAGCCGTCGGGCAGGTTGCCCCAGTTCTCGCCTGAGACCTCGTATTTGAAGTCGCCCTCGCCGAGTATCGAAGGGCCTTCTCCGCCGCCCTCGTGGCCCTCGTCACGCAGTCCAAATTCCCAGTCGTGTTCCTGATTGGTCATGTGTTGCTCCTGTTACCTGTAGGCATCGCGCCTGTGTACTATTCTCTTGATGTTTATTGTGCGCCCGTGCTGGTCAAATTCGAAGATTACCCTCCAATCGCCTACACGGAGCCGGCTGTCACCCGAGGCGCCCCGAAGTTTCCTAACATCTGACGGTTCCCCGTTCGCCAGTCTCTCCAAAGCTCGCAAAACCCTCGTGGTAACTGAGATGTCGAGCCGATCGACATCCCGGCGGGCACGATTCGTGTAGACGATTTCCAACTCAAATGCCAAGTTCTGCTTTCAGGTCTTGGTGAGAGACAACTCGCCCAGCAACAATGTCTCGGTTGGACTCTTCTATGGCGTCTAGGTCCTCCTGGGTAACCGGCTCGTCGTCCCAGGGGGCTTCAGCCATTAGCCTTATCAGCGGGTCATCCACATCCCTAATGTATTGGATGAACCGCTTGACGGCGTGGAGCTCCTGACCGGGCAGGCCGTCGATCAGGTCTTTGAGCTCCTGCTTGGTAGTCTCTTGCTTCTGTTGAGTAGCCATCTGTGGCCTCCGGCTATGGTTCCAAAAGACTATTGCACGGGCTCGGAATAGTCAATTGGGAGTTTGAGCAGACGGGTAGAGGACAGGCGCCGTTGGGATTGGAACGTGGTTCGCGCGGCCGGTGTGTTCACCCACCGTCCCAAACGGTGTAAAGTATCAGCGTAGGAGGGAACCGTACCCATGACGACATCCAATACCGCACCCCTGGCCTTCATAGGCACTTATACCCACAGCACATCCGAGGGGATCTACGTTCACCGCTTCGATCGGGATACCGGGGCGCTGGAGCCGGTCTCGGTCGCGTCCGGGGCCGACAACCCATCGTTCCTCGCGCTGCATCCGAGCGGTCGGTTCATCTACGCCACGTCAGAGGTGGAGGAGTTCGAGGGGGAGTCGCAAGGGGCTCTGTATGCCTATTCGGTGGATGCCGAATCGGGAGAGTTGAGTTTTATCAACCGGCAGGGTTCGGTTGGGCCGGGTCCGTGCCACCTCGTCGTGGACGGCTCGGGTCGCTATCTGTTGGCCGCGAACTATCACGGCGGCAGCATCTGCGTCCTGCCCATCAGGGAGGACGGCGGCCTCGAAGCTGCCTGCGAGTTCATCCAGCATGAAGGATCGAGCGTCAATCCGCGCAGGCAGGGAGAGGCGCACGCTCACTCCATAAACCTGGACCCCGAGAACCGTTTCGCATACGTTCCCGACTTAGGTGTGGACCGCGTCTTCATCTACCGGTTCGATCAGGACTCCGGCAAGCTGACTCCGGCCGATCCGGCCTTCGTGGAGGTTAACCCCGGGTTCGGCCCGCGCCACTTCGCGTTTCATCCCAACGGGCGGTGGGCTTACCTGAACAACGAGCTCGGAAGCGCAGTCACGGCATTCGAGCATGACGCGGAGACCGGCGCCCTAACCGAGTTCCAGACCATCGGCACGCTCCCCGCCGGATTTTCGGGGACGAACACGACGGCCCACATCCTCGTTCACCCGGACGGTCGCTTTCTGTACGTGTCGAACCGGGGACACGATAGCATCGCCATATTCGCCGTTGACGGCGAGACGGGTCGGCTGACCGCCGTCGGGCATCAGTCCACGGGAGGGAGAACGCCGCGCAACTTCGAGATAGACCCGTCCGGGACTCTTTTGGTGGCCGAGAACCAGAACAGCGACAGCGTGGTCACGTTCCGCATCGACTTGGAGTCCGGCCTGCTAGATCCCACAGGCCAGGTGACGCGCGTTCCGATGCCGGTTTGCGTTAAATTCTTGAACAAAGGGTAAAGGGTCTTGCGGTTTGCGTTTTCTCAACTATAATTGGTGATGCGTGGCCGCCATGTACTCTAGTGCGTCGCGTGGCGCATCCGCTGATTTACGGCTAAAGGAGGATTGCCTTATGAAATCAGACCGATCTCTTGTAGCCCATCTTATGCGGCGAGCGGGCTTTGGGGCCACTCCCGCCGAACTCGACAGGCTGACGGCGGAGAAGACATACGAGGAGATCGTCGATGACCTCGTGAATCCTGAGCGATTCGAGCCGCTAGACCAATCCTTCATTGAGCGGTACTACGGCGGTGAGCCGGTCGCGGCTCACGTTGGGATGTGGATGTACCGGATGGCCAACACCCGGCGCCCGCTTGAGGAGAAGATGTCGCTGTTCCTGCACCACATCTTCCCTGTGGCGTGGGGCAAGAGTGAGCACGGGCCATCGCTCTACGAGGAGATCGACATGTTCAGGCGGGTCGGCCTTACGGACATGCGGACCATCTTGCTGGAGCTTTCGCGCGACCCCGCGATGATATTCTGGCTTGACAACAACGAGAATCACAAGGACGAGATCAACGAGAACTACGGGCGCGAGCTGCTCGAACTGTTCTCGATGGGCGTCGGCAACTACACGGAGGACGACATCAAGGCGGCTTCGCGCGCCTTTACGGGCTGGACATTCAGGCAGCCGTTGTCGCTCTACCCCGTGGGGCACTACCCTGCGGAGTTCGAGTTCCTGGAAGAAGACCACGATTACGGCGAGAAGACCTTCTTGGGCGAGACGGGCAACTTCAATGGCGACGACGTGATAGACATCATCGTCAAGCAACCCGCCACCGCGCGCTTCATCTGCCGCCACCTGTACAACTTCTTCGTAGAAGACGAGTTGCAGGTGCCGTCGTGGGAGACCGAGCCACCGAAGAACCCAGAGGCCATCGACGAGCTTGCGGGGGTGTTCATGGAGACCGGAGGGCAGATGCGCCCGGTTCTCAAGACACTCTTCAGTTCGGAGTGGTTCAAGGAGGCGAGGGGATTCAAGAAGGTGAAGAGTCCGGCTGAGTTGGTTGTCGGCGTGATACGCCAGACGGGCGAGTTCAGCAGCCCGGCTCCCGGAATTCATCAGTTCGCGATTACCACGCTCAACGGCTCGCTATTCGAGGGGCCTATGGCGATCATGGGTCAGAGACTGATGAATCCGCCGACGGTGGAGGGCTGGCACACGGGCCACGAATGGATAGATTCCGGCACTCTGAGCGAGCGGATCGGCTTCGTTGAGAGCCAGTTCGCGGACATATCGAAGCCGGGCGTCAGAGAGATGGTTGACCGCGTCGGTTCCTTGGACGACGACCCGTCTCAGCTAGTAAACCGCTGCCTCGACCTGCTCGGCGGAGTCACCGTCAGCGAGTCCACCTACGACGGCCTAGTGTCCTACGCCGCCGACCTCGCTAGCGCGAAGAGTGAAGAGGAAGAGGAGTCCGTGGGGGTCCACAACCTGATCCAGATGACGGCGTCCACGGTGGACTACCAGTTCGCCTAAGCGTGTTTCCGATCCAACATGAGAAATGTGAGGAGAGAGATGACCACCAGCGCCCCAGAAGAGACCCTAGTAGTCGTACAGCTTACCGGCGGGAACGACTTCATGAACACCATCGTGCCCTACACGAATGGGCACTACTACGACGCCCGCAGTACTGTCGTCCTGAAGCAGGACGAGGTGTTGCCGATCAACGACGAGTTGGCGATCAATCCCAACGCCGCGCCGTTCAAGAGGTTGTACGACGAGGGCAAGATGGCCATCATCCAGGGCATCGGATATCCAGACTCGAACCGCTCGCACTTCCGCGGGATGGACATCTGGCACACCGCTGAGCCGGACCGCGTCGGCAGCGAAGGGTGGCTCGGACAGGCGATCCGGGAGCTCGACCCCAACGGCGAAAACGTGCTCACCGGCATCAATATAGGGATGGGACTGCCCCGCGCGATGTCCGTCGCCGGAGTTCCGGTAACCTCAGTGGGCGACCTGGAGAGCTACGGTGTGATGAACAGCATCGAGCAGCAGCGCCTTCGCGACAAGGCCCTCGAGGCGTTCAAAGGCATGTATGGACAGGCCATCGGTACCGGTCCGGTCGCAGAGTACATTGGGCAGACCGGCCTCGACGTGCTTAAAGGCGCAGACATGCTCGCCGACGTTGCCGACCAGTACCAGTCCAACGTCGAGTACGCCGACAATCAGATCGCCAAGAATATGCGCGACATTGCGCGAATCCACTTCGCCGATCTCGGCGCCCGCATCTTCTACACCGCGCACGGTGGGTATGATACCCACGCCAATGAAATGCCGAACCACCCGACGCTGATGAAGGATGTTTCGGGCGCGATCTCCGACTTCATAGATGACCTCGAAGAGCATGACGCCGCCGACAACGTGACGGTGTTCGTGTTCACTGAGTTCGGGCGCCGGATGCGCGACAACGGCAGCGGAACCGACCACGGTTCGGGCGGAGGCGCGTACATCTTCGGCAAGAACGTCAAGGGCGGACTGTACAGCGAGTACCCGTCGCTCGACCCCGCCGATTGGGAGCACGGCGAGGACCTGCAGCACACCTTCGACTTCAGAGGTATCTACGCCACCTTGCTCGAGCAGATTCTCGAAGTCGATTCCAAGCCCATCGTCAAGGGCGAGTACGAGCAGCTCTCTCCGTTCAGGAACTAGCGCCGAAAAGCCCCTTACTATCGATGGCAGAGGTGAGGATAAGGTCAGGAGACGGAACATGGGCAGACCACACGGATTGCTGAGAGCCGGGTACCCGTATCTCAAGACTCTCGGAATGCGGCGCGTCATCGGATACGCCGTCGACATCTCCTGGTCGGGTGACGATGCCTACATTCTGATGCGCTCAGAAGGAGCCGCGTCGGTAAGGATATGGCCATTCGAGGACGCCGAATCGCTCTCCGATGACCTCAAGGGCTTTGGCGCATACGGGTCGGACGAGGGCCAGATGATGTGGCCCGTCCAGATCATCACCGACGGAGATGGCTATTTCTACATAAGCGACGAGGCCACGCACCGAATCAACAAGTTCGATGCCGAGGGTGAGTTCCAATCCATGTTCGGCGTTCGGGGTGACGCGGACGGCGAGTTCGACGGTCCCACCGGGATATCCTTCGACACTGAAGGCAACCTGGTTGTGGTTGACTCGAAGAACCACCGGGTTCAGCGGTACGCCACCTCCGGCGAGTACCTCGGCGGTTTCGGGTCGCACGGGGACGGCCCAGGACAGTTCGACCTGCCGTGGGGCGTGCATGTGGATGAGCTTGGCGACATCTACGTCGCCGACTGGGGAAATAACCGATTCCAGGTGTTCGACTCTGAAGGCGAGGTGAAGAACGTCGTCGGCAAGCGAGGCTCCGGCGATGCGGAGTTCGAGCGGCCAACCGGAATCGCCGTCGACGCGCACGGTGACATCTATGTGTCGGATTGGGGCAACAACCGCGTCCAGATGTTCAACGCAGAAGGGCATTACCTTGTCAGTTTCCGTGGGGACGCGTCGCTGTCCAGAGTGGCGCGGAATTACATGCTCACCAATGCCGTCTCGAACAGGCTGAGAGAGATGGGGAAGATCGAGAATGAGAAGTACCTCCGCCGACCCAGGTCTGTCAGAATCGACGATCAGTTCCGCCTCATGATCCCCGACTACGAAGGCTACCGGGTCCAGATATACCAGAAAGACGTAATCGAGCTGGACCGGACACAGTTCGCGGCGCCGCTGCGCAACCCGACGCTGGAGGTTACCTAGATCTGAGACGCCGACGACGCAATTTGACTTATTTGTGGCAGGGTCCGGAAGGACACCTGCCACAGTCGCGTTTAGGCTCGGGGAAAATATATCAATATGCAGAAAAGCCGTCAAAAGAACGATAACCGCGTCTTCAGCGAGCCCTGCGCCGCCCTCTCACCCATCCGGATATGCGACTTTACGGGTCAGCTTGCCGGCGCCGGGGCCACGAAGATTCTCGCCACGTTCGGCGCGCAGGTTATCCGGGTCGAGGATCGGGGTAGGGAAGGCCGGTGGGACATCTTTCGGGGGAGTTGGCCGTATGTTGACGACCGTCGGGGCATCGAGCTTGGCGGAGCGTACAACAATCACAACGTAGAGAAGCTCGGCGTCACTCTGGACATGCGCAAGCCCGGCGCCAAGGACATACTCGCGGAGCTTATCTCCATCAGCGATGTCGTGACGGAGAACTTCAGCAAGGGAGTCCTTGTCAGGTGGGGGTTCTCCTACGAGGAGATGACCAAGATCAAGCCGGATATCATCTACGTGTCCAACTGTGGATTCGGGCACGTGGGGCCGTACTCAGAGTTCAAGACATGGGGGCCGATAGTCCAAGCGGTTTCAGGGCTGACGTTTCAGTCCGGCCTTCCGGACATGCCTCCTGCCGGATACGGCTTCTCGTACATGGACCACACGGGCGCATATCTCATGGCAATCGCGATCCTCATGGCCGTCTATCACCGCAATCGAACCGGAGTTGGGCAGTGGGTGGATATGTCCTGCACCGATGGGGCGGCGGCGCTGAACGGTCCCGCGCTGCTCGACTTTACCGCCAATGGCGTTCCGTCGAGGCGTCCCGGCAGTCCGCACAGCAACAGGAGCATCTATCCATCGATGGCCCCGCACGGGATATACCGTTGCAAGGGCGAAGATCGGTGGGTCGCAATCGCCGTGCGAAACGACGATGACTGGGCTGCCATGTGCGAGGTCATAGGGATGGCCGACCTTGCATCCGACAGCCGGCTTGCGAATGTAGAGGGCCGATTCGAGCATTACGACGAGATAGACGGCCGGATCGAGGAGTGGACATCGACGAGGACTCCGATGGAGGTCATGGAGGCGATGCAGCGCAGGGGAGTGCCGTCTGCGGCGGTCCAGCGTCCTGAGGACCGTACCGACCATGACCTCAATACTCTGTCTTGGGGTCTGTTCCCGGAAGTTTATCACCCTGAGATGGGACAGGTGAGAGTGGACGGCTCGCCAATAAAGCTGTCGCAGACGCCCGCGGTGGTAGAGCGTGGCGCGCCAACTCTCGGTCAGCATAACGACGAGATATTCGGCGACCTGTTGGGGATGGGCTGCGAAACTGTCCGAGCTCTGAGCGCCAGAGGAGTGATCTGATGCGGGCTGACCCGGCGGCGAGTGTACTCGAAGGCGTGCGTGTCTTGGAGGTCGGCGGCGAAATCGGCGCTTGGTGCGGGAAGCTGCTCGGCGACATGGGCGCCGACGTCGTCAAGATAGAGCCTCCGTCCGGAGACCCCATGCGAGGATACGAGCCGTTCTACCAGAATGAGCCTGGCCCTGATCGCAGCCTTTTCTTCTGGCACTACAACACCAGCAAGCGCGGCATTACGTTGGACTTGGCGAAGGATCGAGGCCGGGAGGTGTTCAAGAGGCTTGCGTCCACGGCTGACGTGCTGGTTGACGGATCTCCGCCGGGGTATCTAGCGTCTTTGGGTCTTGGATACTCTGATGTCAGCGGGATGTCACCGGCGATAGTGATGGTCTCCATGACTCCTTTCGGCCAGGACGGGCCGTACAGTAACTATGCCGCTACCGACCTCACCGCGATGGCTTTCGGCGGCCCCGTCTGGAGTTCGGGATACGACGATCACACGATTCCGCCTGTGCGCGGCGGCGGCAATCAGGCCTATCACACCGTATGCCACTACGCCGTAATTGGGGTCATGATCGCGCTTATTCACCGGCAGTTCACCGGCGTCGGGCAATTCATCGACGCCAACATGCACGCCTCGCTGAACGTAAGCACTGAAGGGGGCAGCTACGGCTGGCTTGTGGCTAAACAGACTGTGCAGCGTCAGACCGGGCGGCACGCGTCCGTAGTCCCGACCTCCCAGGGCCAGTTCCTATGCAAGGATGGCCGATACATCAACGCCGGCATGGCGGCTCGGACAGAGGCGCAGTGGGAGGTCATGCTGGAGTGGCTGCGAGAGGAGGGATTGATTGAGATGCTGGGTGAGTACGTGAAGTTCCCGGATCGCGCGGCGGTGCGGCGCGGTGACCGCTATGCCAGGGAACAGAGCCGTCGCGTGGCGAGCGCGGTCCAGCAGCTTGCGGCTAAGAACGACGCCCATGATCTGTTCATCAAAGCTCAGGAACTGGATTTCCAGTGGGGAGTCATAAACGCGCCGGAAGACGTGCTTGCCGATCCCCACTTCCAGGCGCGGGGCTTCCCCACTGAGGTCGAGCATCCCGAATTGGGAAAGAGTTTCATATATGCGGGAGCGCCGTACAAGCTGCCAGAGTCGCCGTGGTCTATTCAGCGGCGGGCTCCTCTGCTTGGTGAGCACAACGAGCAGATCTATCTCGGCGAGATGGGCATGAGCCGTGACGAAGTTGCGGGCCTAAAGGCCGACGGAATGATTTGATTCGTCTTTCTTGCGGCCTCTGCTCCTCTATCTCAAGGCTCTGAACGACTCTCTGATGTCTTGGGCCAATAGCTCAGGCTCTTCGGCGGCGGCGAAGTGGCCTCCGCTGGGCATCTTCGTGTACCTGACCAGATTGTAGAAGCGCTTCATCCACTCTTCGGGCGGGTAGTTGATCTCTACCGGGAACCTGGCGAAAGACGTGGGCGCCGTTACCTTGTTGTCCGGCGACAGGGCTGAAGGAGCAAGCGCGCTTTCGTAGTACAGTCTCACTGACGAGCTGATGGTCTTCGTTGCCCAGTAGATGGTCAGATGCGTGAGGAGCTCGTCCTTCGAGAAGCGAGACTCGATGTCGCCGCCGCAGTCGCTCCAGGTTCTCCACTTCTCCACGATCCACGCCGCTAGTCCGGCAGGGGAGTCGTTCAGTCCGTAGGCGAGCGTCTGCGGCTTGGTGCGGTGCTGATGTCCGTATGCGCCCTCGGCCTGCTGCCACCAGTCACGATGCGCGAGGAACTCCTCTTCGTCCTTTGAGATGTCCGCGTCGTCGGGGACGTAAGAGCCGCCGGCCATCGTTAGGTGGATGCCCATCGTGTTCTCAGGGTACTCCAGTCCGAGCGTCGTCGTGACCTGAGCGCCCCAGTCGCCGCCCTGGGCGACGAATCGGTCGTAGCCCAGGCCCTCAGTCATGAGCTTGTGCCAGATCTCTGAGATTCGCTGGGGACTCATGCCTCGCTGGGAGGGCCTATCGGAGAAACCGTATCCGGGCATGGACGGGACGATAACGTCGAACGAGTCGGCGCCGTCCGCGCCGTGGCTCGCCGGGTCGGAGAGCAGGGGAACGATCTTCAGCATCTCGGCGAACGTGCTCGGCCAACCGTGCGTGATTATCAGAGGGATGGGATCCGGCCCTTTGCCCTTGACATGGATGAAGTGGATGCCCAGCCCGTCGATGTCGGCTCGGTAGTGTGGGAGCCGGTTTATCTGCTCCTCCTGAGCGCGCCAGTCGAATTCGCGTGCCCAGTACAGGCAAAGCTCCCACATGTATTGGAGGTTCGAGCCGTAGTCCCAGCCCGAGTCCTCGATCTCGTCCGGCCAGCGCGTTCGGTTCAAGCGGTTTCTGAGGTCTTCAAGAGTCTCATCAGAGACGTTGATGGTGAATGGCTCTATGTTCATTGGTACTCCTCTGTGAAGGGTTGCTGGGTCTTGCGGGTTCAGGTGATTGTTGGCTAGGCCAGGGGCGCTCCGGCAGTATAGACTTCATGCGACGACGCGACTATGGAGGGGTCTGGAGGCTGGGCGATTGAGGTGTCTTTCCCCTCGTAGTCCATCTCACTTAGCACATGGCGCATGGCGTTGATTCTGGCGCGCATCTTGTCGTCGGACTTGATGATCGTCCACGGGGCGATGTCGCTGTGGGTCAGCAGGAACATCGCCTCCTTTGCCTCGGTGTACTCCTTCCACTTGTCCTTGGACTGAATATCGACGGGGCTGACCTTCCACTGTTTGAGCGGGTCGTTGGAGCGCTTCTCGAACCTTCTGAGCTGCTCCTTGCGGCTAACGGAGAAGTAGAGCTTGATGAGATGGATGCCGGAATCGACGATCATCTTCTCAAGCTGGGGAACCTGCCGCATGAACAGTCTGTAGTCGGCGTCGGTGGAGAATCCCATGACCCTCTCGACGCCCGCGCGGTTGTACCATGACCTGTCGAACAGGACGATCTCGCCGGCCGATGGGAAGCGCCGAATGTAACGCTGGAAGTACCACTGGCCCGCCTCCACTTCCGACGGCTTGTCCAGGGCCACGACGCGGGCGGTGCGCGGGTTCCAGTGCTCCATGAACCGCCTGATCGTGCCGCCCTTGCCCGCTGCGTCGCGGCCCTCGAATAGGATGATGGCGCGCTCGCCGGCTTTCTTCATCCAGTTCTGGAGTTTCACTAGCTCCACCTGGAGGGGGAGTTTCTGCGCTTCGTACTCCTTGGTCCGCATCCGATAGGCGTATGGGTAGAGGTTCTCTCGGAAGTACCTGACGCGGTTTTCGGGGCTGATGTTAAGGGGGTCGTCGAGCGGCTCGGACTCCAGGATACGGACGCGCTCCTTCTGGACGGTGTGTTCTTCCGTACTTAGGAGGGCGGTGTGGTCTCCGGCGCCATCCTGACCCGTCAGTGTATTGTTCGTCATCGGTTTACTCCCCACGTTCAGACAGACGTGGCCCCCATAGTCCGCTATATTATGACGGGAGAAGCGTAAATGCAATTGAGAACACCGCCGTTGGGCGGCGCTAGGAGGGCTGTTGACCATGAATCTGTATGTGCTGAGGCATGGGTTGGCGCGAGAGCGTAACGGGCGCGAGTACGCCAACGACGACGAGCGTCCGCTTACAGCGAAGGGTGTCGAGAGGATGATCCGGCAGGTGAAGGGGATGAGGGCGCTTGGACTCACCATGGACGTGATAGTCACAAGTCCGCTGGTGCGGGCGGCGCAGACGGCGGAGATAGTTCACGGAGGTCTTCGGAAGCCGGGTCGTCTGGTCACTTCCGACGCGCTGAGGCCGTCGGAGCATCCGGCTAGTCTGCTGGAGGAGTTGTCGTCGGAGTACTCGTCCGAGGACGACGTGATGGTCGTGGGGCATGAGCCGCACCTGAGCGGGCTGATCTCGGTTGTCGTGGCGGGGCAGCACGGCGCGGTGATCAGAGTAAAGAAGGGGGCTCTGTGCAAGCTGGTGGCGCCGCGTCCGAGCTATGGTCGCTGCGGTTGGATCGAGTGGCACCTGACGTCCAGGCAGCAGATCAAGATGGGGTGAAAGGCTACTCCACATCCAGGTCTGATCGCTTTAGCTGATGCCAGAAGACTCCGTCTGAATCCAGCGCGTCCTGAATGCCCTCGTGCGCATACTCGCCCGCCACGGCAGCGAATGCGGGGCTGCCGGTGAACCTCGTCAGGAGCCGTGAGTTGCGCGTGGCCCTAGAGATGTCTATATCATGCACCGTGAATGAGACCTCCGTGGCGATGTAGCAGACATCGCCCTCTGGGTCGGTGGCCTCCATCACTAGGTCGGCGCTGTGGAAACTGTCCAAGACGTTCGCGTGAATATCGGATGTGTCCGCGGAATCTGTCATGTCCCAAAGGTCGTCCTCAGAGAGGGTCTTGGTGCGTCGCAGTCCCATTCTTCTGGCGATGGTGGTGGCGCTTCTGCGGGCGGCGGTTCTTGCGTGGCTGCCCCTGAGTACGGCTATGTCTCGGCGGCCGTCTTTCACGTCCTGTTTGAGCTCGCCTACGTCTTGCTTGAGTACGGCTACGTCTTGTTTGAGTACGGCTACGTCTTGCTTGAGTACGCCTACGTCTTGTTTGAGTATGCCTACGTCCTGTTGCAGCGCTCCTACATCTTTACGGATCTCCTTGATGTCATTCTCCATTCTGTCCTGTCGGGCCTCGATCGCGTCGAGTCGCCTGTTGGTGGCCTCGACGAAGCGATCGACCCCCGCTCTGAAGTCGTTCATCTCAGCAACGAACTGGGAGAACCTTTCGGGAAGTTCGAGAAGTTCTTGGGTCAGGAGACGGGCGCGCAGGGCCTCTACCCACTCGGGGTTTTCGTCGAGCAGGCGGATCAGGTCTTCGATTGTGTCGATAGTGGCCATGGTGTCAGCTTCGCTTTGGGTCCATTGTATCAGGGTACGGTTCACTCAAGGTAGTGGCGATTTCGGCTTCTGCACGAACAGCATCAGCGCTGCCCCGAGGAAAGACAAGACGGCGAACATCGTGAACGGGACTATGTAGGTATCCGTAGTGTCGAACATGTAGCCCGTAAACAGCGGCGCGACGATCATCGCTAGATTCATCGGAAGCTGGGAGATTCCCATTATGGTTGCGAAGGCCTTTCGCCCAAAGTAGTCGCCGCGTATGGCGGTGGTAAGAGGAGTGCGCCCTCCGAACCCCACTCCGTATAAGAGGGCGAACACGTATGCCATCAGAAAGCTGTCGGAGAGCGCGACGACCAGGATCCCGGCGCCTTGCAAGAACAGGAAGAAGGCGATCATTACGGTCTTGGGCAGCCTGTCCGCATAGTATCCTGAGACGAACAGCGCGGGCAGGGCGACAATGGTGTAGGTGGTCACGACGGTCCCGGCGGCGCTCAGCGACATGCCGGTATCGGTCAGCTTAGGCACCAAGTGCAGCGCTAGGGTGACGATGGAGACGCTGGAAGCGACCTGCGCGATGGTGAGCATCCAGAACGCAGGGGTCTTGAGCGCCTGCGTGGCGGTGAACTCGGGTTCATCGTCTTTGACAGGGCACTCTTCGTCAGGGGGCGAATCCTCTGATTCGGTCGTCTTGGGATCGCCGTCTGGAGTCAGCCCCATATCTTCAGGGCGCGTCCGTATGGCTTTGGCCGCCGGACCGATGACGATCAGCAGCAGCGCTCCGATCCCAAGCGACGCGCCGTCGAAGCCGAAGGTCTCGATGGCAAGGGCCAAAAGGGGAACAAGCAGGCCGCCCAGGTGAATTCCGGTCATCGAAATCGCCATAGCCAAAGAGCGGCGTCGCAAGAACCAGTTGTTTACCATGGCGACCAGCGCCAGCCAACCGCCGAATCCGGAGCCTATGGTTATCAGCATGTAGGCGGCGTAGAAGTGGATGAGGCTCTCATCCAGTTCTGAGAAGGGGAGGACGTGAAGGGTGAAGTCGAGCCAGGTTAGCAGCCCCATTTGGCCGAGCGGCTCGATTTGGGACAGCCAGATGAAGCCCAGCCCCATCACGATGTACCCGATCAACACCATGCGCCGGACGCCGACGCGGTCGATTACCAGACCCTCCAGAGGGCCCAGCACCGCGCCCTCGGCTCGCCCAAGAGAGAACGCACCCGATAGCGCGGTGCGGCTCCATCCGAACTGTCTCTCGAGGGCGACGAGCATGGTACCCAGTCCCTGAAACACAGTCAAGGCCATGAGTGTCAACAGTACCGACGCCACGCCGACGAGCCACCATCCGTAGAACACTCCGCGCGCGGAGTGGAGGGTACGCTTGGGCGTGAACGCGCTGTATCTCAATGATTTAGATTGCCTCGTCAGCTACGAGTCCGGCGCTGGATTCTGGCCCAGGTGTCTCGGAGTGAGACGGCGCGGTTGAAGACGGGCATTTCAGGGGTGGAGTCGCGGTCCTTTGTGAAGTATCCGACGCGCTCGAACTGGAATATGTCGCCCTGTCGGACGTCTGCAAGGGACGGCTCCAGCTTGCAGCCGGAGAGTATGGCCAGGGAGTCGCGGTTGATGAGGTCGGACCAGGTCTTGCCCTCGGGGACGTCGTTGGGGTTGGGGACGGTGAAGAGGCTGTCGTATAGTCTCACCTCGGCGTCGATGGCGTGGGCGGCGGATACCCAGTGGATAGTTCCCCTGACTCGTCTGCCGTCAGGGGCGGAGCCGCCCCGCGTCTCGGGATCGTATGTGCAGCGGAGTTCGACTACGCGGCCTGAGTCGTCCTTGACCGCTTTATCGCACTTGATGAAGTAGCCGTACCTGAGACGGACTTCGCGGCCCGGCGCGAGACGGTAGAACTTGCGCGGGGGATCTTCCATGAAGTCGTCATGATCGACGTATAATTCGCGTGAGAATGGCACGGCGCGAGTTCCGGCGTCGGGGTATTCGGGGTTGTTGACGGCGTCGAGGTGGTCGGTCTCACCTTCGGGGTAGTTTTCGATCACTACTTTCAGGGGGTTCAGCACGGCCATGCGGCGCGGGGCGCGGAGGTTGAGGTCTGAGCGGAGGTTGTGCTCTAGCAGAGCCATTTCGGTGAGGGCGGCGGTGCGGTTGATGCCTACTTCGTCGCAGAAGGCGCGTATGGCTTCAGGCGTGTAGCCGCGCCGACGGAGTCCGGCGAGCGTGGGCATACGTGGGTCGTCCCAGCCGTTTACGTGTCCGTCCTGTACCAGACGAATCAGCCTGCGCTTGCTCAGCACGGTGTGGGATATGTTGAAACGGGCGAACTCGATCTGCTGCGGATGGTAGATGTCCAGCGCGTCCAAGAACCAGTCGTAGAGCGGGCGGTGGTCTTCGTACTCCATGGAGCAGAGGGAATGAGTGATGCCCTCGATCGAGTCTGAGATGGGGTGGGCGTAGTCGTACATGGGGTAGATGTGCCATTCGTCGCCGGTCTGGTGGTGCGGGACGTTTCGGATGCGGTACATCGTGGGGTCTCGCATGTTCATGTTGGGAGAGGCCATGTCGATCTTGGCGCGGAGCACGTGCTCGCCGTCGGCGAACTCGCCGGCGCGCATACGCCTGAGCAGGTCGAGGTTTTCCTCAACGGGCCTGTCGCGGTACGGGCTGTCGCGTCCCGGCTGGGTCAGGGTTCCGCGGTACTCGCGGATCTGGTCGGCGGTGAGGCTATCGACGTAAGCCTTGCCATCGGTCACAAGCTGTTCGGCGTACTGATATAGCTGCTCGAAGTAGTCGGAGGCGAAATACTCGCGGTCTTCCCAGTCGAATCCGAGCCAGCGGGTATCTTCTTTCTGGGACTCGACGTACTCAATCTCCTCAGCAGTGGGGTTGGTGTCGTCGAATCGGAAGTTGCACAGGCCATCGAAGTCGCTGGCGATGCCGAAGTTGAGGTTGATGGCCGTGGCGTGTCCGAGGTGGAGGTAGCCGTTAGGTTCGGGGGGCCAGCGCGTGTGTACGCGGCCGCCGAACTTGCCAGTCTTCATATCGTCGGCAATGATGGCGCGGATGAAGTCTTTGGACGCCGGGTTGGACTCTTGTGGCATGGGTGAGCATCTCTGGTTTGGGTTGCCGCCAAAGTATATTGGAATGGCGCGCGTGGGACAAACAGGGGGAGGGGCGGCTTGATTCCGAGCGGACAGCAGGGACAACCCAAAAGTCGACGTAGTCTTAGTGTCCACCGACTCGCTGAGCGCACTCCGGAGGACCTACCCCAACTACTTCACAGACATCAGCGAATTCCGTGATATGGTGAATGAGGTCATCTTGCAGCGGTGACAGCCTTCTGTTTTGGCTGGCCGGCTTTCCTCATTCTAGCCTTACGGTCACGCTCCAAAACCCGCTTCGTCACCCTCTCAAACCGTTCGAGCGGCGTTTCACGAATCTGAGTTCTCTTCGTCTTGCGGACCATTTCGAGTCTCCTAAAACCCATCATCACGTTCCGGCCACATTGTCATTATCTCACACCGGACACGGGAATGGCTAGGGTCGTTCGCAGGCGATCACAGGCCTTCGGCCATCTCCGCGATGTCATCCGCCGTGGTGGTTGTGCCACCGAGGGCCACGCTCGCCACTCTGCGCCCCGCGGATTTCAGCGCGTCTAGGTCGCTGGCGGCTTGGGCGTCGGCCAGCGCTCCAAAGGTGAACTTCTCGCCCGGTATCTCGATGTTGTCAGCGTGAGGCGCAGTAAGCATCAGCGCTGCCAAGTTGTCGGCTCCGCCCTTGTGTAGTTGGCCGGTCGAGTGGAGGTATCGCGGGCCGTATCCTAGAGTGGTGGGGACCCGGTATCGGTTGGTGGGCGCGGACCTGAGTTTGTTCAGGGCGCGGTCGTTTTCGGGGGTCTGCTCGACGTATGCCAGGATGGCTATGTAGTCTCCCGGCTTGACGTTAGCGATCAGGTCGGAGAGCGAACCGCGCGGGCTGAGGTCGGGGGCTAGGCCGTCCGACACGAATCTGTCCAGGGCCTGCTGGCTGAGGTCTTTTGCGCGCTGCACGTCGGGCTGGTCGAAGGGGTTTATGCCCATGACTGCGCCGGCGGTCGCTATGGCGAACTCCCAGCGGTAGAACTCCGCGCCCAGTTCGTAGAGGTCTTCAAGCTCGTATCGGATGACGGGATGCCCCGCCGCGGACAGGGTTTCGGATAGGGTATCGACGTCGGAGTCCTCGCCGGCCAGCTTGAGGTAGACGAAATTGCGGTCGTCTCCATAGATCTCGGGCGCCATCGGCGGCTCTCCGACTATGGGCACGATTCCGGCGCCTCGCTTGCCCAGGCTCTCGGCTACAAGCTGCTCAGCCCAGGGGCCGAATGGAGCGAGCGATGGGGAAGTTAGAATGGTCAGCTTGTCGCGCCCTGAGAGGGCGGGCGAGCCGATGACCGCGCCGAGCCATGCTCCGGGGTTGGCGGACGCTCGCATATCCGGGCCGCACGCGGCCTGCATGGAGATTGCGTTTCTGAGCAGAGCGCAGAGGTCGCAGCCTACCAAGGCGGCGGGCACGAGTCCGAAGTAACTCAGAACCGAGTAGCGTCCGCCGATGTCGGGCGGATTGCGAAACGTCCGACGGAAGCCGTCGCGCTCGGCTAGGTGGTCAAGCGGAGCGCCGGGGTCGGTTATGGCGACGAAATGGCGGCCGGCGCCAGTGGGTCCGACGGCATCTTCTACTTGGCTTCTGAAGAGCTTGTAGAGCATGTTCGGCTCGATGGTGGTACCGGACTTGGACGAGACGAGAAACAGCGTGCGCGCGGGGTCAATGGTTTCGACCACAGTTCCGATGCGCGCGGGCAGGGTGGAGTCGAGGACTATCAGATCGGGGAAGCCGTCGCGATTGCCGAAGCATTGGCCCAAGACTTCAGGGCCGAGGCTGCCGCCGCCCATGCCGAGCAGGACGACTTGCTCGATGCCGTCCCGTCGGACATCGTCGGCGAACGCGGTGAGGTCGACGACCTCATCGAGCATCAAGGAGGCAACATCCAGCCAGTCGAGGCGGTCGGCTATTTCGGTGGGGTCGTCGGACCAGAGGGTGTGGTCTTTGGCCCAGGTACGGGCTATCACGTTGGACTCTTCTAGTGATGCCACCGCCTCGTCAGCGGCGGCTCGCGCTTTTCCCAGCGACACTCCGGCGGGCGCGGCGCTGGTCGCCAGTAGCCGCTCCCTCTTGGCGGAGATGTTTTCGATCAGCTCATCGAACGAGTCCGCGAACGCCTTCACTCCCTCGTGCATCAGCCGGGTGGTAACGGCGTCCATGCTGACGCCCGCCGACTCCAGCGACCTGAGCGTCTCGCGGGCCTCGTCAACGTCGTCCTCAATCGAATGGCGCGCCGTCCCGTGTTCCAAGAAGGCGGCGAGGGTCACGTCCGGCATGGTGTTGACGGTATCGGGGCCGATGAGCGTCTCGACGTACATCACGTCGCTGTACTCGGGGTTCTTGGTACTGGTGGAGGCCCAGAGCGGACGCTGTACGCGCGCGCCTTTGTCTGCAAGGGCTCGGAACCGCGGCGTCGCGAAAGTCTGCTTGAAGTCTTGGTAGGCGACCCTCGCATTGGCGACCGCGGCCTTGCCGAGAAGGTGGTTTACACCCTCGCCGCGGTTTTGCAGCAGTCCGTCAACGGCGGTATCGACTCGGCTCACGAAGAACGACGCGACGGACGACACTGTGGCGGGGTCTCCTCCGGCGTTGGCGAGGTCTTCGAGTCCGGAGACGTAGGCATCGCGGACCCTGGCGTACATCTCAAGCGAGAATATGAGAGTGACGTTGATGTTGATTCCTTGGCCGATGAGCCGGCGGATGGCGGGGATGCCCTCCGGGGTGGCGGGCACCTTTATCATCGCGTTTGGACGCCCTAAACTGGAGAATAGGCGCCCTGCAGCCCGGATCGTGCCCTCCGTATCGTGGGCCAAGTGAGGGTTGACCTCCAGGGACGCGAAGCCGTCCGCGCCGCCGGTGTCTTCGTACACGGGCCTGAGCAGATCAGCGGCGGAGCGGATGTCTTCAATGGCGAGCGATTCGAATGCTTCCTCGGGCGTGAGACCGGCTTTTGCGTAGGCGATCAGAGAGTCGTCATAGTCACTGCCTGAGGAGACGGCTTTCTCGAAGATCGTAGGGTTCGAGGTGAGTCCGGTCACGCCGGAGTCTATGAGCCGCCGGAGTTCGCCGCTCCCGATCAGCGCGCGGTACATGTTGTCGTACCAGACGCTCTGTCCAAGTTGTCTGAGCGCTTGGAGTGAGTTTGTGGCGGGGGGCAATTGAGAAGCCTCCAAATGGATATGTGGATGCAGAGTCATTTATATCATACAGACGCCGATGGGGTGTTAAGCGGGAGTTAAGCGACCACCAATGGAATTCGCATCTCGTCCGGAGAAAGGCCGGAGTGGTGGGAGTTCATTCGCAGCATTCTTCCGGGACCGCGCTTTACGTTGTATTCGAGGATGTCCGGGCCGATGGAGATGGACATGACGTCGCCGAATCGCTCGGCGACCTCGTCGGTGGGATACTCAGGCCCGAAGAGGCCGACGGCTATGGCGTCTTCGGTGTCTATGACGACGAACCTGTCGCCGAATTTCCGGTGGATGTGTCTGCGGACGCGGTCTCGCGCCCAGTCCCAAGTGTGGAAATAGGTTACGCGGGCGTCGCCGGAGGGTGGAAATCTGAGAAGGGGCATAAGCTCCCGGGTCGGTCGTAGGGTGTGGCGTCTCGGCGCGGGAGCGTCGAGGAATCCGTGGTCGGCGGTGACGATCACCCGCGTCCTGGAAGCGACTGCCGCGTGCAGCCGCTCGATCTCACTGTTTACCTGCGCCAGAGCGCGCTTCACTTCGGGGCGGGTGATTCCGTGCAGATGGGCAAGGCTGTCCACCTGCGGCAGGTACAGGTATGTGAAGGTCTTTTCCGACGTTGCCCGCGTTCGTTCGATAGTCTTGTCCACGCCATCGGATAACGACCGGTATCCGACGGTCGCGCGTCCGCCGCTGAAGTATTTGGAGTACACGGAGCCTGCGAGTTTGTCCGGGGCTATCACGGTCACGTCCCTGGGAATGAGGGCCCAGATGGACTTGACTGGAAAAGAGCGTTCGGGGTCTATGCCGCGCGAGAGGAGGTCTCTATCGTCGCTGCGGGCGGTGTACTGAAGGACGGTCGCCGCCGACCCCAGATCGGGCAGGTGCGTCCACCATCCCGTCACTCCGTGGACGGCGGGCCATTGCGCCGTGGTCAGCGACGTGAGGGCGACGGCGGTGGTGGACGGGAACACCGTCCGAAGTTCGTCGCGGAGATGTCGGCGCAGGAAGGAGTTGTCCGGCAGCGACTCCACCATATTCATGCCCATTCCATCGACGAGGACGAGCGCTATGTGGTCCGCATCGCCTATGTCCGTCGCTATGTTGGATGCCTCCGGTGATACCTCCAAGCCCTCTACGCCACACAGCCGCCCGATGGCCTGCGCCAAGTCCACTAGATTCGAGCCAGCCGAGAGAGGGGTCAGGAGTTCCTGATCCCGGAAGGCGTCCAACAAGATTTCCGTGTCGATCAACTTGAGTGCATACTCGTTATAGGATGCTACATGGTATCACGAGGGCGAAGGAGAATGCGCCGGCTCCCACGAATATAGTACAATGCCCGCGAGGAATACGGATGACGACGCAGATCAGAACAATAGAAGACATCCTCGATGTCCTGAACTCCGACCCCGAGATCAGGCTCCGATTCTTTGAGGTATTCGGCCTTTCGTCTCTGACTGGGCTCTACGCGCGGATGGACACCTTCGAGACGACCCAGCAGGAGATGCTGGTCACTCAGCGGGGGATGCTGGAGACGCTCAAGCAGCACAGCAAAATTCTGGAGCGGCACAGCGAAGCGTTGGAGAGACAGGGCAGGATACTCGAACAGCATAGTGAAGAGTTGGAGAGGCAGGGCAGGATACTCGAACAGCATAGTGAAGAGTTGCGGGCGCTTCGTCAGGACGTTACTACTCTAAGTCAGCACGTCACTACTCTAAGTCAGCACGTCACTACTCTAAGTCAGCACGTCACTACTCTAAATGGAAGGGCCGACACTATGAGCGCTGACATCAACACTCTGAAGTCGGTCGTGGTGGGCAACCAGGCAGAAGACAAAGCGGTCAACGTTATCCAAGCGCAGCTTGGAACAATCGTCGGTTCTAGGGTGCGGCGGACTGCTCTCAGATATGGTCAGCGCAGGTCGCTCCAACCCGACATCGAGTCCTACATTACTCCCATAGAGGATGCTTTCGATGATGGCATAATCACGCTTCCCGAACGTACGAGTCTGATGGAGACGGACCTGGTGTTCAGCGGGACCGTTCAGGGCGTACTTCACTGGTTCCCGGTGGAGGTGTCGAACACGATCGATAGCAACGACGTGGCAAGGGTAGAAGAGTCTGCCAGACTCATCGAAAAGGTCTTCGTTGACAAGACGGCGGTTCCTCTGGCGGCTGGCGCCGCGATGAGCGACGAAGTGCGCCAACATGCCGCCGACGCCGACGTGCGTATCGTCACCTTCGAGGTCTGATGTCACGGGCTGGGTGTCCGTGGCGCCCATCCCTCCTTTATGGAGACGCATCTACTCTCGCTGGTCGGGGCTTGGCGGCCAGATCATATCCCCGGCGTTTCTTCCTCCATCTAGCTGCATGTACTTTCCGCTCATGAAGTCCGATGCTGGGGAAGCAAGATATACGGCTGCGCCGGTTATGTCTTCAGGCTTCCCGACCCTGCCGGCCGGCGTGTCGGATATGATCCTGTTTCTTCGCTCTACGTCGTCCAGCGCTCCTGCCGCCATCTCAGTCAGGATCCATCCGGGTACGATCAAGTTTACCTGAATGTTGTCCTTGCCCCAATCCAGCGCCATGGACCGCGTCAAGTTCCACAGTCCGGCCTTGCTGGAGGCATACGGCGCGTTCCCGCCGGCGGCCTTGAGCGAATACCCCGAGCCGATGTTGATGATCTTGCCCCCTCCGGATTTGACCAGTTCGGGGTAGGCGATCTGGGAAAACACGAAAGGCGCGGTCAGGTTGGTGTCGATGACGTTCTGCCACCTCTCCAGCGCGACATTCTGGGCGGGTTCTCCTCCGTGACCGACTCCCGCGTTGTTGACCAGGATGTCGAGCCTCCCCAGTTCGCTAACGGCGGTATCTACTGTCTGGACTATATCCTCCCTCTTGAGCACGTCGCACCGAACTCCAATACAGCGCCGCCCGCCGATGGATAGTATCTCCTCGACGACACGCTCCGTTTTCGTTTCATTGCGGGCCGCGATGACAACATCCGAACCATGCTCCGCGAGTCCGATTGCGATGGCCCTGCCTATCCCGCCGTTTCCACCGGTAACGATTGAGACCTTGCCCGTTAGGTCGAATAAGCTGCTCATGATCACTCCTCATATTGTGATGGCCGCCTAGAGTTGGCACCAGAAGCCTATCACCGCCTCCCAATCCTGTCCATCCCATAATCATCAAAATCCTGATTCAGACACCCCCTTACGCCTCATACCTTATTCCTGACCTCTACCCCTCGATTTCTCAACGCTTGACGAGGGGGGGAGGTTATGGTACAACTCTCACATCCCGTCATGGGGGCCGGTTCCGCGCCGTTGCGGATCAGATCCCCTCTCCCTCTGGGAGAGGGTTAGAGCTTGCCCCGTACTTGATACGGGGGTGAGGGAGATTCACCAACAGGGAGGCATCGTCATGCTTACATCTACTTCACTTCGTTGGCTGGTGGTTACACTATCTGCGGCAATGCTGTTGGCGGTCGCCGCGGCCTGCGGTTCAGGAACAGTCGAGGTCCCCGGCGAGACCGTGGTAGTCGAGAAGGAGGTCGTCAGGACCGTCGAGGTGCCCGGCGAGACCGTCACCGTAGAGGTGGTTAAAGAGGTGCAAGTGCCCGGTGAGACCGTCGTGGTGGAGAAGGTGGTAACCGAAACAGTCGAGGTGCCCGGTGAGACCGTCGTGGTGGAGAAAGAGGTCGTCAAGACCGTCGAGGTCCCCGGTGAGACCGTCACAGTAGAGGTGGTCAAAGAAGTTCAGGTGCCCGGCGAGACTGTGGTGGTGGAGAAACAGGTACCGGTGGAAGTCGTCAAGACCGTCCAGGTCCCTGGACCAGAACGGGTCGTCGTGAAAGAGGTGCGGGCGGGGTATGTTCGAAACGTCTGGGGTCAGCTAGTGGAGAAGCCCCAGTATGGCGGGACAATCACATATGCAACCGGGAATGACATCGGGGGCCAGGTTGACGTTTATGACGCTTATTCGTTCGCACAGCGTCCCGTTCTGGATCCTCTGATGACAGCTAACTATGCAATACCCCATGAAGAATACGACTTCCGACAGGGGGTGGTTTCTCTATCCGTCATGAGAGGGAATCTGGCCGAGAGTTATGAGCTGCCGGATCCCTTCACTTGGATCTTCAAAATCCGTCAGGGCGTCAACTGGCACGATAAGGCACCGATGAACGGTCGGGAGTTCGATGCCTATGACGTCGAGTACCATTGGCACCGGATGTTAGGGCTGGGCAGTGGCTTTACCGAACCAAGCGCCTTTACGGCTGGCGATAACGTAATAGAATCAGTGACGGCTACCGACAGATGGACTGTGGTTTTTAAGACAGCTTCTTACAGTCCTAAAACACTTTTCCAGCTAGTCTTTTGGAATCCAATACCTCCCCCAGAAGTCGTCAAGCAGTATGGAGGCATTAAGGATTGGACGCAACTGGTCGGCACCGGTCCCTATGAGATGACTGACTTTGTCGAAGCGACCTCCTGGACCTACACCAAAAACCCCAACTACTGGGGCACTGACGAGCGGTACCCTGGGATGCGCTTGCCCTATGCCGACGTGGTTAGGCAGTTACTCGTGCCAGATGTTGCCACGCGGATGGCGGCGCTACGAACGGGCAAGAATGTCCTGATGGAAGAAATCCCGCTTGATCAGGTAGAGAGCATCCAGCGGACCAACCCGGATCTTATGCTTGGACAATCTAGGCCTCGTTCAATCCATATCACTCTGAAAGTCAACGAGCCGCCCTTTGACGACATCCGGGTACGCCACGCAATGCAGAAGGCGCTTGACCTGGACACAATCAACGAGACCTACTTACTAGGTTTTGCCAACACTACGCCTATGGGGACTATTGGGCCGGGTTGGCCAGGCTACTTCGTGCCATTTGATGAGTGGCCTAAAGAGACTAAAGATATCTTTCGCTATGACCCGACAGGGGCAGAAGCATTGCTTGAGGCGGCTGGTTATCCCCGCGGCGCCGACGGCATGAGATTTAAGACCAAATACGACGTCGTCCCCGGGTGGGGGATGGATCTAGACCTGAACCAGATATTCAAAGCCTACTGGGCGGAGATTGGCGCTGATGTCGAGCTTAACATACTTGAAAGCGGCGCTGCCTTAGACCGTTACATCGATAAGAGTTATGAAGGTATGCTCTATAGCGAGAACCGAGCCTCTAACCGTCAGCCGATGGACAATCTGCAATTCTTTAGGTCGGGTTGGCAGTGGGGGACTAGCTTGGTTGATGACCCGGTGTATGATGAGCTGTATGATAAGGCAGCGGCCTCGATTGACGAAGAGGAAATTAGGAAGCTTGCCGTACAGATGGACATGCGCTCCATCGAGATGGCGTGGACTCTGTTTCTGCCTATACAGCCTAATCTGGTCTTCTACCAGCCGTGGCTTAAGGGTTACTATGGTCAAGGCGGAGGGGGGTTCGTTGCGACCTCCTCGGGCCTAGCCGTTTCGGTCTATACCTGGATTGACCATGATCTGAGGGAAGCGATGGGGCATTAGTGCCTGGAACTTGGGGATAACTCACGACTCTGCGAGGGTTTGTGAGATGCCATTACCATGAAAATCCCCTCTCCCTCAGGGAGAGGGCTAGAGCCTGCCCTGAGCTTGTCGAAGGGGTGAGGGTGAAGTCTCAGACAATGGGTTTTCATACCCTTGCGTGGCCTTCGCAAGGCCATAGTGAACTCTGAGGGAGCGAAGCGACCAAAGAATCTGTTGCCTGCGAGCATGCAAAGCGTACTGGAGATTCATCGCCCTGTGGGCTCAGACGCCGTTCTGAGCCTGCCGATGAAATGACATAGTTGTCTGGCCATTTGAGGCACCGTCTAACGTTGCTGGGGGGCTTGAGCCCCCCAGCAACGTTTAGGGTTGGGGAGGTCTGACATTCGTGCTTACTTGATCAGACGATTACTGTTAGTGATTGTCACTCTTTTCATTGTGTCTATGATAGTCTTTCTGACTGTTCGCCTCTTACCGGGTGGATTGGTAGACGCCATAATGGCGGACATGATATCAAGATCAGGCGAGAGGCCCGACCTTGACCGCGAAGCAATCGAACGCCTCCTCGGGTTGGACGCACCAATATATGTTCAATATGGTCGCTGGATGGGAGTGTTGCCGGACCCTGACCCGCGTACCGGTGAGTCCAGCTACAACGGTCTCTTACAGGGTAGCCTGGGTGATTCCCTGCGCTCCGGGGATCCGGTCACGACGAAGATCTTAGGTAGACTAGCTACAACTGTTGAGCTTGGCTTTCTCGCCACGGTAATAGGACTGTTGTTAGCCCTGCCCATAGGTATCTATTCGGCGATTCGGCAGGATACTTTCGGTGACCTTTTAGGTCGTAGCTGTGCCATAATCTTTATCTCCGTGCCGAGCTTCTGGGCGGCAACGATTGTAATACTCTACCCCTCAATCTGGTGGGGTTGGTCGCCACCTATTGAGGTTATTCCTTTTATGGAGGATCCACTGGGTAACGTGGGGCAGTTCATCATCCCGTCTTTCATTCTAGGTATGCTTGGGGCTGGTGGGACGATGAGATTGACTCGTAGCATGATGCTGGAGGTGCTGAGGCAGGACTACATCAGGACTGCCTGGTCAAAGGGGCTTAGCGAAAGGGTCGTGGTAGTGAGGCATGCTGTGAGAAATGCGCTCATCCCAGTAGTTACCGACGTAGGCGCGGGGCTGCCCCTCCTGGTCGGCGGCGCCGTAATTATCGAGCAGATATTCGTCCTGCCGGGGATTGGGCGTCTCATGCTAACAGCGCTGTCTCAAAGAGATTATACCACCGTCTCTGGAATAAACCTGCTCGTCGCTACTGCGGTAGTGGGAGCAAATCTATTGGTGGATATTTCCTATGCCTATTTGGACCCCAGGGTCCGGTATAGGTAGTCGAGGCGAAAAGATGAGTCAGGTTAGAGACAGCCTTGTACTAGAAGCCGAAACAAAGAGGCGCCGCGCCTTGGCTGATTTCTTCGTCAGGCTGGTAAGAGAGAAGCCACTGGGGTTCGCAGGTGGTGTCATTGTCGTGATACTGCTGTTCTGCGGCATTTTCGCGGGCTTGTTGGCTCCCTACGAGATGTCTGAGATTCACCTTTTTGACAGGCTGGCCTCGCCATCAGCAACGTACCTGCTGGGCGCGGACCAGCTAGGAAGAGATATCCTCAGCCGCCTTATCTACGGGGCCCGCGTCTCAGTAATCATAGGCCTGGCGGCAACTATCATCACTGTAGTGTTCGCCGCATTAATAGGCGTCCCCTCGGGATTCTTGGGCGGCAAATATGACATCGTAGTGCAGAGACTCGTTGATGCCTGGCTGGCCTTCCCGGGGCTCCTCATTCTGTTGACGGTAATGTCAATAGTGGGGCGGGGTATGTTACAGATAGTAATTGTTATGGGCATATTCGGCGGCATCGGTACCTCAAGACTATTAAGAGGCGCCGTTATCGGCATAAAAGAGAGTGACTACTTTCTGGCGGCGCGGGCAATTGGCAGCCCCACCAGAAGAACAATGATGCGGCACATCATGCCCAACATTATGCCTATCATGATCATCATATTCAGTACCAGCATAGGGGGGATGATCATGGCTGAGGCCGGTCTGAGCTTCCTGGGATTCGGTCTGCCTCCTGGCGATGCCAGCTGGGGGGGTATGCTCAGCCACGAAGGGCGCAAATACATGGAGATGAAACCGGAGCTGGCTCTTTGGCCGGGTCTTTGCCTCGCTGTGGTCGTCTTCGGAACAAACATGTTCGGCGACGCCATGCGAGACCTCCTCGACCCCAGGCTCAGGGGCGGCGAAGGGTAGAGCCCGCGCTCGGAGGCTGACGCCCCATGCTATCATGGGTATGAAGACCTGTGCCGCTTCGCAAGGAGTCCGAGGCCCCCGACCGTGACAACCGAAATCGCCCCCTCAGTCTTGGACGAGTTTCAGGAGCAGTGGCCGGACGCGCGCTCCGATCTCGACCCGCCTACCGCGTCGCTCATAGACGCTCTCTTGGAGCGATGGGATTCGGGCGGCGGCGCGCATCTGCTTGTGGAGCCGAATGACGAGGGGAGTTGGACTGTCGGGGTGCGGATTCCGGACAGGCTGGGGACGCTGTCGGTCGTTTCGGGGCTGTTCACGAATTCGGGACTGGACATCTTCCGCGCCGACACGTTCACGCTGGTCACTGAGGTCGAGACGCCGCTGCCTGTCCGCATGCGCAGACGACGGGAGCCGGGGCCGCAGCCCACCGTTCCAAGACGCCGCTTTCCGACAGTAGCCAAGAGTCGGCGGGAACACGCGCTGATCGTATTCCGGCTACGCTCGGCGGATGGCCGGTCTCCTGATTGGAAAAAGATCCGCGGGGAGTTAGGAACCTTCGCTGATCAGGTCTCGGAGGGCGATATCGAAACGGCCAGAGCGGGCGTAATCGACCGCTTCGCCCACAAGATGCGCCGGGAGTCTCATCGGAACGAGATACGGGCCGAGACGGAGATTTCTACCGATTCGACGTCTTACCCCCGGCACACGCTGCTGACGATCCGGTCGGTCGATACCGTGGGGTTCCTGTTCGCGTTCACGAACGCGCTGACGAGTCTGCGGGTGAACGTCCGCAGGGCAAGGGTGCGGACGGTCGAAGGTCGGGTGGAAGACACCTTCTGGCTGACCGATTCGTCTCTTGGAAAGATCAAATCCGAGCGCCGGCTGCGGCAGGCGCGAGTGGCGGCGGCGCTGATCAAGCAGTTTACGCACCTGCTGCCCAACGCGCCGGACCCCGCTCAGGCGCTGCGCCAGTTCAATTCGCTCACGGCTCAGCTTCTCGCCAGGCCGGACTGGATTTCGGAGTTGCACGATCTCGAATCTCCGGGCGTGTTGGAGACGCTGGCCGAATTGATGGGGTTCAGCCGCTTTCTGTGGGAGGACTTTCTGCGAATGCAGCACGAGAACCTCTTCCCGGTGCTGCTCGATCCGGAGGGTCTCAACCAAGTCCGCGCTCGGAATGAACTGTCCGAGGAGATGAAACGCGCGGCGTCACGCGCGGCATCGCCGGAGGAGCGGGTTCGCGTGTTCAATGAGATCAAGGACCGCGAGATGTTCAGGGTGGATCTGCGTTACATCACCGGAAGGACTGACTTCAGCGAGTTTGGGCAAGAGGTGACCACGCTGGCAGAGGCGGTGGTCGAGCGGGCATTCGAGATGAGTATCGTAAACGTCGCGGAGCGTCACGGACTTCCGACGGAAGCGCCGTGTACGTGGGCAATCATGGCGCTGGGCAAGTTCGGCGGCAGGGACATGGGGTTCGGGTCGGACATCGAGTTGGCCTTCGTGTATGAGGGTGAGGGGCGGGCCGACGAACGGGGAACCGTCAACAATTCCACGTTCTTCGAGGAGGCGGTGAGGGAGTTTCTCAAGACCGTCGAGACGCGGGAGCACGGCGTTTTCGAGATAGATCTGAGGCTCAGGCCATACGGAAGCAAGGGGCCTATGGCGTCGTCGCTGGCGGCTTTCGCGGATTACTACGGACCGAGCGGCGACGTCCGCCCGTTTGAGCGTCTCGCCCTGGTGAGGATGCGTCCGGTGGCCGGAGACTGCGAGCTTGCACGGCGGGTCATATCCGTGCAGGAGGCGTTCGTCTATTCAGCCGAGCCTCTGGACGTGGACAACATGCTTCATCTCAGACGGCGGCAGGCCGACGAGCTTGTGGAGCCGGGCAAGCTGAACGCCAAGCTCAGCCCGGGCGGTGTGGTGGATATCGAATACTACGTCCAGGCGTGGCAGATCTCGCGCGGCAGGGAGGACCGGGACGCGCGAATGACCGGAACGGTGGAGGCGGTTGAGTCGCTATGCTCAAGAGGATATTTGCCTGAGGATCTGTCCCATCGCTTGCGAGAGTCGTACCAGTTTCTGAGGCAGTTGATAGAGGCGCTTCGCGCGGTTCGTGGACATTCGAAGGACTTGGACGTGCCGCCTCCGGACTCCAAGGAGTTCGACCACCTGGCGCATCGGCTGGGCATGAGGTCTCCGGCGCGCCTGGACGCCATGCTCGGCGAGCAGATGGATTTCGCGCGCGATCTCTGGAAAGAGCGTCCGCCGTCGTGAGGATGGTCAGGGCGGGCCGCTCTTGACCACATAAGCGTCTTCGAGCAGATCCAGCGCGTCGTCAAAAGCCGGTTCGGACTCATCGAAGGTGACCTTGGCGGCCACCGCGCAATCTCTGTCGCTAGACTTGGGCTCTAGCGAGCCGTATATGGGCGAGACGTCGGAATAGTCGCGTCCCACGGCGAGCTTGACGTAATCTCTGGCGGGTGGAAGCGTGATGCCGCGAGTGGGGTCCATGCCCAGCCAGCCGTCACTCGGATGCAGCGCCTCCACCCAGGAGTGTGTCTCCCCGGTCTGGCCGGTGAGCAGTCCGCTGACGTACCTGCATGGGATACGGAGGGCGCGCAACATTCCGAGCGCGAGGTGAGTCTTGTCTTGGCACACGCCCTCCATCGCGGATACCACCTGCTCGGCGGTGGTGGTGACGTCGGTTGCGCCGCGCCTGTACCTGATGTACTCGTACACCCAGTCCGTGACCGCGCTCATTCTGCCAAGAAGCGAATTGGCCGACCCGGCTACGTGCATGGCGAGCGCCTCGACGCCCTCCGGATTGACCAATGGCGAGCGGAGGGTGTACTCGGATCCCTCAGTGAGGTCGCCGACGTCTTCGAGATTTACGTCTTCAGGATTGGGGGGCTGCGTGGATAGTCTCACCTTGCCCGCGGTGGCTACGATTAGGGCCGTGTGACGCTCGATGACTCTCACTCTTCGGACGCTGTTGCCAAACCTGTCGGCATAGTCGAATCCTCTACCTTCGGGCAGCATCCAGAGTTGAGTTTGCAACAGGCTCTGTCCTTCGCCTTCGCGCGGGAATATGCGGAGTTGGTTGTCGTTGCTGAGGACGGTGTCAGAGTATCGGTAGCGCGCCGCGTAGAGATATGAGGCGGTTACGGCGCGCGCATCTATCTGACTACCCAGGTCGGTTTGCATAGGCCACCCGAAGAGTTGTTGGCGCTCCGCCCGCCCTCAAGAGCCGCTCCGGTCAGACCGCCGGGAAACACGGTCACGCGACCGTTGCCATCCTGTACCGCGAATACCCGGAGGTCTACGCAGCGGGGTTCCAGATTGCCGTTGGCGCAATTGAAAACCATGCGCTGGGAAAAGTCCAGAGTCTCTTGGGCTATGAATTGGTAGGCGGATGTGTCACGCTTACCCCTCTGGACTCCGGCCTTCGCCAGAATGAGGGGTGGACTGAGTCAATCACCCTCACCCTAGCCCTCTCCCTCAAGGGAGAGGGGATATGTTGGTCGAAATACTGGGGTTAGGAGTCGTCTATGTGGTCCGGGGGGTGGAGGCGGAAGAGGCCGTTTTCGTCGAAGTAGGAGCGGTCGCCGAATAGGTCGATGTTTCTCATGCCGCGCATGGTCTCGAGTATCTCTTCTTCCGACTTGGAGAATTCATTGACCATGGTATGGTACTCGCACGGGTCGTCATCACCGGAACATTCCCCGCAGGGGCCAGTGTCTTCGCGGTCTCCGTATTCTCGCTCGAACTCCTCGCGCCCTTTCCGAAAGCTTTCAAGGTACTGGCGAGCGAAGTCGTCGGCCTCGATGATCTCTTCGAGGGAGAGGGTGGGGTCGATCTCGGCGGGGTGTTTGAGGGCCCAGTCGGCGTCGAATGCGGGGTCTTGGTTGTGGTCAGGAGGGGTTTGGAGGTCCGCGACCGCGCCGAGGACACGGTCGAGTATCATCTGGCCGGCGGTGATGCGGTGGCAGGGCTTGACGGACGTGTCTTCGGGGTCGGGTTCGTGGATGTAGGCCAGGATGGAGGCGAGTTCGGCTCCGTAGTTGGTGATTTCGAGGATGTAGTATTGCGCCTCGTGAACGAGGTCGGGCACATGGTTGGGGTCGTGGGGCAGTTTGTTGGGGTTGTGAAGTCTGATGGGAGCCTGCGGCGGGCCTAGCTCGGCGTCGAGTTTCTCTTCGAGCTTGGCGACGGGCCGGTTGGACTCGGCGGCGTCTGAACTGTGATTCGTCTGATTTTGGGATTTCTCTGATTTTGGGGATTGACTCGATTCGGGAGATGGAGCGCAGTGCCGAATCTTGGCGACTTTGCCGAAGCCTCTGTCGTATAGGACCTTGGTTGCCCTTAGGCGGTCGTAGGTGTTGGCTTCGGGGTCTTTGCCTTTGGCGATTTCGAGCAGGTTGTCGAGGACGCGCTGAATGCCGCCGGTGGCATCCTGAAGATGCTGGGCGGCGTGTCCGGCGAATACGGGGTTGATGGTGGCTGTATGTATTTCGGACTTCATGAACATTAGTATTGCACATGCGGTCTGAGGATGTCAAGGGGTGATTTTAGTGGGTAGTGGATAGTGGGTAGTTTTTAGAGGTGGAGGGCGTCCGGGTATTGGGTAGGTATGCCGTGGTGGGTGGTTCCGGCGGCAGCGAAACTGTGGATTTAGTAAGGGTAATCTTTAGTGGTCAGTATTCCCGTCGACACTCACACCGTCTCGAACTGCAACGCCGAGAGGTTCAGCTTGGAGGAGCGTTTGGATAGGTGGAGCATCTCCACCCCTACCACTTCGTTCTCTTCGTTGTAGTCCAACACCACGCCGGGCGAAACCTCCTCGGATTCCACTATTGGGGAGTCGTCCAAGCGCAGATAGAGGGCGTCTGCTTCCTTGTCCACGTTCAGCTTCATAGTTCACCTCTCATCCTTCGATCAAAGAATACGCTCACCACGCGCCAGGGAGCAACACGGGTGTTGACGGCAACTCGCAGAACGCGGTCGCCGTGTTCCGGTATGCGGCGATAGAACCGCTCCACCTCGGGATCGTTCGGGTCTGGAGTGCGCAAGGCGGGTTCCGTCATCACTGTTTCCACCCAATCCCTGGGAATCATGCGTTCCTCCATAGCATGGACCGCATGTATGGTGTATTCCAGAGTCAGTGGTTCCACGATGCTTTCTCTTCCTCCATGTACTGCCTGACCTCTTCGAGCTTGGCGAGGGGTCTCGTGAACTCGGCGGCGACGTCTGAACTGTGATTCGTCTGATTATTGGATTTCTCTGATTCGGGGTCTCCCTGTGAGGGGGGCGCCGGAGTACGGGGCTGTGTCCTGGTGACTTTGCCGAAGCCTCTGTCGTAGAGGACCCTGGTTGCCCTGATGCGGTCGTAGCCGTTGGCGTCGGGGTCGTTGCCCCTGGCGATTTCTAGGAGGTTGTCGAAGACGCGGTGGATGCCGCCGACGGCGTCCTGAAGCTGCTGTGCAGCGTATCCGGCGAAGACGGGGTTGATGGTGGACTGTTGTGCTGTTTGCATGGGAACTAGTGTACGGCATAGATCGAACGGATGTCAAGGGGTGATTTTGGGTTGGAGGATGTGTCAGATTGGTAGGTGGTGTCATCACCCTCACCCTAACCCTCTCCCTCAAGGGAGAGGGGATATTCGCGCTTGCGTGGCACGCCTAGCCGCGTAGGCCAGGGACTGGTCAATGTCCTCCCGCTCAAGATATGGATAGGCTTCAAGTATCTCGGCGGGTGAGCGACCGGCCGCCAACAGGCCCACCACCGTCCCGACCGTTACTCGCATACCGCGGACGCACGCCTTACCCCCCATGACAGCGGGATCGACCGTAATCCTGTCGAATGATCTCATCGTCTATCTCCTACCATGCGCCTAGTGTATTCTATCTTCAACGGTCCCACGATACTTTTCCTCCTTGATATAGTCGTCAACCGGCCACGGAGATCCTGCCCTCTCCGGTCAGTGACCGCGCTATCCTCGGTGGCAGTGGTTTGCCCCTGTCCTTGTAGGAGAGTTAGATACTTTATGTAGTAGCTAGTCGAGCGCACCACCGCGTCCGCTGGTGGTGGGATTTGGTGGGGATTTAGCAGAGGAGAACCTCGTAGGCCCAGATTTCGTACCAGATGTCCGGTTCGCCGTTGGGCATTGGCCGGAAGGGTTCGCCGCGCCGGATCAGCCGCCACTTGCCCGCCTCTTCAAGTGACCGCTGTTTCAGGTCGAACCCGCCTTCCGTGTAGTAATCGGTCCTCATGGAGAACACCACAGTCCCGCCGGTCTTCGTGACTCTAACGAGCTCGTCCAGCGACTCCGGGGGCGCATGGCCGAAGGTGAGGGTCCCAATGCACGTCGTCCCGGCGAATCGGCCTGTCTCAAACTCCAGGCGCTCGGCAAGGTTTCCGACTTTAAGCTCCTCATATACGGACGTCTTCTTGGCCTCCATCAGCATCCCCGGGGACAGGTCCAGCGCCGTAATATGCTTGAACCCCAGGCGCGCCAACTCCTTGCCGACCATCCCCGTGCCCGCGCCGGCGTCTAGTATCTTGGCTTCTTTGTCGGTCACATATTTCGCCAGAGTCTCGGCGCCGGCCCTCGGCCCGCTGAACCCCAAGGCTCGGAGGTCGGTATCGTAGTCTGACGCCCAGACGTTGTATTCGCTCGCAAGCTCGTCGAGATTCTCGGATTCGTAAACTCTTTGTATGCGCTCTGTGCGCGCTTTATCGGTTGTCATGGCAGACCTCCGCACGGGATTGTGGTCACACGGCCTCGGCGCGGGTTGCTTGGAACTTGCCCTTTCCGAAGGAGCCGAATTCGACTTCGCCGGATATTACGCCGTCGGCTAGGAGGCCGGAGAATTGGAGGGATATTTCGCCCATAGGTCCCGACATCCGTATTTCCCATGAGAGGCTTTGCCCCTCGACGGTTCCTCCGGTGAACTGCTGGGTTCCGCGTTCTCCGGTCCACGTTCCGCTCAGCGATGAGCCGTTTACGGCAAGCTCCAGGATGCCCTCGCGCGTTCCGCGTGGGGATTCGAGGGTAAGTTTCCATAGGCCGGCCGCGCTCTGCGGCGCGGCGGCTCCCTTGGTCGATGGGGACGTGGCGGGTACCTGATCGAGCTCGCCGCCCTCGGCGGAGTATGAGTGCAGTTGGGAGTACAGGCCGTCGCGGGCCAGCAGGTCGGCGTGCTTGCCCTCTTCCACGATCTGGCCGTGGTCCAGGACGACTATGCGGTCGGCGTTCCTGATAGTGGAGAGGCGGTGGGCGATGACGATGGCGGTGCGGTCTCTGAGCAGCTCGTCGAGCGCGTTCTGGATCAGCATTTCGGTGTGGGTGTCTATGTTGGCGGTCGCCTCGTCGAGTATCAGCACGCGAGGGTCGGCGACGAGGGCGCGGGCGAAGCTGATTAGCTGTCGCTGGCCGACGCTGAGATTGCCGCCTCGCTCCTGGAGGGGAGTGTCGTATCCGTTGTCCATCTTCATGATGAAGTCGTGTGCGCCCACGGCGGTCGCGGCTCGGACAATGTCTTCGTCGGAGGCGTCGGCGCGGTTGTACCGGATGTTTTCGCGGACGGTGCCGGAGAACAGGTATGGCTCCTGGGGTACGATGGACATCTGCTTGGAGAGCGAGTCGAGGGTGATGTCGCGTACATCGATGCCGTCCAGCAGGACGCGGCCCTCCGTCACGTCGTACAGGCGCATGAGGAGGGAGACGATGGTCGTCTTGCCCGCGCCGGTAGGCCCGACGAGGGCGACGGTTTGGCCCGCTGGGACGTGGAGGTCCACGTCCTGGAGAACAGGCTCGTCCTCCACGTAGTGGAAGCCAACACCCTCAAAGCGCACATCGCCGCTGACGGTTTCGACTTTCTTGGCGTCGGGCTTGTCTTTCAGTTCCGGTTCCACGTCCATCAGCTCGAAGATGCGCGCGCCCGAGGCCATGGCAAGCTGGAGAGAGCCGTATTGCATCGTGAGGTTCATCACCGGCTCGAAGAATCGTTGGATGTAGAGGGCGAAGGCGACAAGTATGCCGACTTCTATTGCATTGTCGAGCACGAGGGAGCCGCCGAAGAATATGACGAGCGCGAGTCCGAGCGCGGATAGGAATTCGACGGACGGGAAGAGGAATGCCTGCATCTTTCCGGCTTCGAGATTGGCTCCGAGGTTTTCTGAGTTGGCGGCTCCGAACGAGCGGATGTTGGCGCCCTCGCGGTTCATGCTCTGGACGACTCGGACGCCGGATATGTTTTCCTGGAGGTCGGCGTTCACGGCGGAGATGGAGCGGCGGGCTCTCATGAAGGCGCGTCGCGCGAACCTCTGCCATATCGCGACCATAATGAATAGCAACGGGATGACCAGCAGAGTAATCCCTGCCAGCCGCGCGTTCATGATCGCCATGGCGGTGATGATTCCGGCGAGGCTTAGAATGTCGGCAATGGTGATCATGACGATTGTCAGAAACTCCTGGAGCTGCTGGACGTCGTTCTGGACCCTGGACATCACCCTGCCGACCTCGTTCTTGTTGTAGAAGCTCATGGAGAGACTCTGCAGGTGACGGAAGAGACGAACTCTCAGGGTGTAGAGTACCTCCTGTCCGACGAATGCCATTGTCCTCTGGTGGAGATAGTGGGCGCCAAACTGGAGCAGGGCGAGGCCCAGGAAGACCGGTACGATGACATTGAGGCCCGCGAGGTCGCCGACACGGACGTAGCGGTCGATTATGAGCGCGACCATCCAGGGGATCGCGACGACGCTCCCCGTATAGACTATGATTGCAGCGACGGTGAGGAGCAGCCTGGGCCAGTAGGGCAGCATGTACTTGAACAGCCTGGTGACCACGGAATGGTCGTACAAGCGGGCGGCATCGTCCTGATCCATGTCGAGCCGCCCAGACATTCCGCGTCCTCCGCCGCGCGCCATCCAGCTTCCGCCTCCGAACATCATCCGGAGTCACCTCCCATCACGGCCGGGACCGCGGCGACGTCGTCCTCCTGCGGTCGCAGCTGCAAGTCGTATATGCTGCGGTAGAGGCCGTCGAGTGCGAGGAGATCGTCGTGAGCGCCGCGTTCGACGATCTCGCCATCCTTGAGCGTGAGTATCAGGTCGGCTCTGCGGACGGTCGAGAGTCTGTGGGCGATTACGAATGTGGTCCGGCCTCTGATCGCCTCGTCCAAAGCCTGCTGGAGCCTGTACTCGGTAGCCATATCGACGCTCGACGTGGAGTCGTCGAGAATGAGGACCGGAGGATCGAGCAGGATGGTCCTGGCGATAGCGAGGCGCTGGCGCTGGCCACCCGAGAGCGTTATGCCGCGCTCGCCGACCCACGAGTCGTACCCATCGGGCAGGCCCTGGATGAAGTCGTGAAGCTGAGCGACCTTCGCGGCTCTGACCACTTCCTCCATGTCCACGTCGTCGATGCCGTATGCGATGTTGTCCTTGATGCTGGCGGCGAATACGAAGACATCCTGCATTGCAATGCCGACGTTCTGCCTGAGCGACGAGAGGGTGACGTCCCTGACGTCGTAGCCGTCGATGGTGACACGGCCCTCGGACACGTCGTAGAAGCGCGGTATGACGTGGGCGATCGTGCTCTTGCCGGAGCCGGGCGCGCCGAGCAGAGCGACTACCTGGCCGGGCTGCGCCTCGAAGTCGATGTTGCGAACCGCGCTCTCGGCCTCGTCATAGCTGACGGCGACGTTCTCAAAGGTGACGCGGCCCGCGACTCGAGGCAGGGGGACGGCGTCGGGCTTCTGGGTGACGGGCGATTCGGCGTCGAGCACGTCGTATATCCGCTGCCCGGCTGAGGAGGCCCGCGAGACCGTGTTCACCATCCATCCGCTCATCCTGATGGGAAACCCCAGGAGGCCCATGAAGAAGATGAACGACGCGAGACCGCCCGCGGTGAGCCTGTCGGCTGCGACCTCACGTCCGCCGAACCAGAGAATCGCTCCGGTGGCGGCTGTGAAGATGAAGGTCATAAGGGAGCCTTGGGACGCAAAGAGGCGCGCGGCGGCGTAGGTGAGCCTGGCGACGGCGTCGGCCTTGGCGTTGAACTTGGACTCCTCGAACGCGCGGGCGCCGAAAGCCTTGACGACCTTCATGCCGGAGAGGTTTTCCTGGAGGACGGTGGTCATCGCGCCGGTCTCCTCCTGCACCTTCATCCAGGTGGGTCTGAGGACGTTGGCCATGGCGAACGCGCGCCAGAGTATCAGGGGAACGAAGGCCATGCTCACGATGGCGAGCCGCCAGTTGGTGACGGCCATGATTGAGGCGACGGCTCCGAGCATCACGAAGAGCGAGATGCCGCGCACCATGCCAAAGCTGATGAACATGCGGACGGCCTCTACGTCCTGGGTGGCCTTGGACATGAGGTTTCCGGTCTGCTCGCGGTCGAAGAAGCCGAAGCTCATTCCCTGGAGTTTCTTGAAGAAGTCTTCGCGGAGGTCGTATGCGCTTCTCTGGGATAGGGACTCCGAGAGGTACCGCTGGGCGTAGGAGAATACCCCCCTGAGAAGGCTGAACACCACGATCACGACTGCCAGAAGCAAGAGGCGACTTTGGAGGCCGGTGGCGATCGCCTCGTCGATGGCGTCTCCCAGCAACCTCGGAATTACCAATGACGAAAGAGTGGCCGCCAACATTGCCACGTATGCGCCGACGAGGTACCACTTGTGCCTGAAGGCGTACTTGGTCAGGCGGAGGATCACTCTCATAGGCGGGCCTCTTCGGTTCGCGCTTCCCTGAATCCGGGCCTGCGAACGGCGTCGGCCATGATCCGCATGGCGGGGACGACGATTTCGAGCTCCTCGGTGGTTAGAACCGCGGCCAGGGACTCGGTCTTGGCCGCCCGCAGGGACCAGAACTTTTCCACGGCATCCCTGCCGGCCGGGGTGAGGGAGCAGACGACGGCGCGCCGGTCGGTCGGGTCTTGGCGGCGCTCAACCAGTCCTTTGGTCGCGAGCCGGTCTATCATGCTCGTGGCGGACGGCATCTCGACGCCGAGACTTCCAGCTATGCCGTTCATACGGCAGGGTTCGTCGGCAAGGTAGAGGAGAGTCTTGGCCTGAGGCATGGTGAGGTCCAGATCCGACCACGCCGACCCGGGCCTGGTGCGCATCTTGCTCTGCATGCGCCCCATGTATTCAACCAGATTCTTTACAAGCTCTTTGCGGGATTGCATTGATGCATCCTAATAGTTAGTGACATACTAACTATCGCACGCGACAGGGCCTGCTGTCAAGGGGCGTTTTGGGCCCTAGATCCACCGCCTAACTGCAGAAGTGGGCTCCGGTGGCGCTGATAATGTGTTGGCGGGTGAGTTCGTTGGTGGTAAGAGCCTTCGGTTTCCTCGTCCTGAAAATCCTGTAATCTCCAAAATACTGCTTCAGACACCCGCCCGAAATTCTGCCCATCCCACAATCCCCAAAATCCTGCTTCAGACACCCTCATTCCTTACCCCTTATTCCTGACCCATACTCCCTCGATATCTCAACGCTTGACGGGGGGGAGAAAGTGGTATAACTCTCACATCCCGTCATGGGGACAGGTTCCGCGCCATTGCGGACCGTTTCGACTAGGGCGCCTCGTGTGGGCGCCCATGATGTAGGGGCGTCCCTTGTGGGCGCCCAGAAGGAGGCATCGTCATGCTTACATCTAATTCAATGCGTTGGCTAGTCGTATTTGCAGGAGCCGCAATGCTGTTGGCGGTCATCGCGGCCTGCGCCGGTGAGACCGTCGAGGTCCCCGGCGAGACCGTGGTGGTAGAAAAAGTGGTAACCGAGACCGTCGAGGTCCCGGGTGAGACCGTCACCGTAGAGGTGGTCAAAGAAGTAGAGGTGCCCGGCGAGACTGTGGTGGTCGAGAAAGAGGTCGTCAAGACCGTCGAAGTCCCCGGCGAGACCGTCGTGGTAGAGAAAGAGGTCGTCAAGACCGTCGAAGTCCCCGGCGAGACCGTCACCGTAGAGGTGGTCAAAGAAGTGCAGGTACCCGGCGAGACCGTGGTGGTTGAGAAAGAAGTCGTCAAGACCGTTGAGGTCCCTGGTGAGACGGTGGTGGTGGAGAAAGAAGTCGTCAAGACCGTTGAGGTCCCTGGTGAGACGGTGGTGGTGGAGAAAGTGGTCGTGCAAGAGGTGCCGGGGAAGAATTATGTCACGGACCCCACCAGCGGCAAGGTGTTCACCGCGCCAGAGTATGGCGGGACATTGACCTATGTCCTTCCACACTCGCCCCCTCTTGACACCTACTACTGCTGCGGGGGGCCGTGGGAGATCGCCGGCGTCGTCGAGACGCTAGGCATCGCGGACTGGGCAGTAGATCGGGACAAATGGACCTTTCCCCCAACGTACCTGGATTCAGAACAGGTAAAAGGGCTGCTGGCGGAAAGCTGGGATATTTCCCCGGACGGCCTCGCCTATACCTTCAACATCCGAGAGGGCGTTCGCTGGCATAACAAGGCACCGATGAACGGTCGGGAGCTAACCGCCGATGACATCGTATACAACTATCACCGTATGCTGGGAAATAGATTGACAGGGACCGAGTTCAGTGAAGCCGAACCCTCCCCCGTGTTGCGTAGCTGCGACGTGATCGAATCGGTAACGGCAACCGACGAATCGACGGTTGCTTTTAAGCTGAGCCACATTGACCTCAATTTTCTTGTGAATATCGGCACCTCTTACTGTGGCTATATGTACCCCCCTGAGGTAATCGAGGAATCAAGGACTTCTGAAGTGCCACAGGGCATTATTAAGAATGCGGATTGGAGTAAGCTAGTCGGCACGGGGCCCTATGAGATAACTGACTCGGTCGAGGGTACCTCTATGACCTATACCAAGAATCCTGACTACTGGGGCTACGACGAAAAATACCCGGCGAACCGCCTGCCCTATATTGACCAGTTAACGAACCTGAAAATTCAGGAAGCCGCAACAGTCGCGGCGGCACTGCGCACGGCTAAGATTGATATGATTATCTACGATCCGGGGCATATGAATTTCGAATTTGCAGAGAGCATCAGCCGGACCAACCCCGAAATCACGTTGTGGAAGTGGTATTCTCGTTCGAACTACTCTTTGGCGGCTTATAACCCTTTGATACCGTCGCCAACTGACGACATTATGGTGCGCCACGCAATACAGATGGCATTGGACCTTGAGACAATTACCGCTACCTACTTTAAGGGTCACGGCAAGTGGATACCTCAGGGGAAAGTAGGGGACGGTATCATCGGCGGGTATAACAACCCATTTGAAGAGTGGCCCGAGGAGGTCAAGCAATACTGGCGCTATGACCCGGAAGGCGCCGAGAAGCTCCTTGATGAGGCCGGATACCCGCGCGGCCCGGACGGCATTAGATTCTCGCTCCCCCTGGTACACCGGATAAACTCTGATTTGGGCTATCTTGAAATACTTAAAGCCTACCTTGCTGAGATTGGCATTGATGGAGGAGAGATTGAGACAGTAGACCAAGCTACTTGGGTGGCTATGGCCATAGACGGTACTTGGGGCGGGGGCGGGTTAGTGTTGCAGGGGTGGCATGCGGGCATGGACTTTCCCCCTGAGCGCATGTGCTTAAAGCCCTCGGCATTTTACATGAAGCTTCCGGATGATCCGGTCTGGGAGGCAATGCATGAAGGGGTCATGGCCGCTGCCACCTTTGAGGAGCAGGCGAGGCTGGTTAAAGCGTGCGATTGGCACCAGATATTGCAGCACATGTATATATGGGGTCCTAAAGTTCCGCAGTTTTCCGCGAGCCAGCCGTGGGTCATGGGTTACAACGGTGAAAATGCTCTGTCCACCCAGAGCGAAGCTGCTGCCATCTACGCCCGTCTCTGGATTGACCAGGAGTTGAAGGAAGCAATGGGTCATTAGGGGTTTCACCCCTTGTGGCTGAGCTCAGGGAAAGAGGGAGCTGGGAGGCTTGAGCCTCCCGGCTCCCATACTCATTGAATAATGAGATGGGGCCTTTTTTACTGTCATTGCGAGGCTTGTCCTGAACCGAAGCTCTGAGTGTAGCGAAGAGGCAGTGAAGGAACTTGACGAAGCCCCGATAGTCAACTGTCTCAGAAGTGCGCTTAACAACCAGAAAGCCTTCGGCTGCCCTTCGACGATCTCAATGACGGGGGAAATCGCAATGAGGTGTGTCACATGAGAGCCTATATTATCAGGCGTTTACTGCTGATAATCCCCACCCTGCTTATACTGACCATCATAGTCTTTCTCCTGGTCCGGTTCATCCCCGGTGATGCAATAGACATGATGGTGGCAATGATGGTAGCAGATCACTTGGGAGGGGGGGCATGGGAGATTGACCGTGAAGCTCTTGAGCGTATGCTGGGATTAGACGTGCCTGTCTACGTGCAGTATGGACGCTGGATGGGAGTGTTGCCGACCCTTGACTGGGTTACCGGTGAGTCCCACTTTAAAGGTCTCCTCCAGGGCAGCCTTGGCACGTCACTGTTTGGCCGGTGGGCGGTAGAGGAGAGGATAATAAGTAGACTGCCAGTAAGCCTCGAGCTTGGTGTCCTGGCCATCGTAATCGGGCTCTTGATAGCTCTGCCCGTCGGCATCTACTCGGCGATTCGGCAGGATACGGCCGCCGACTATATAGGGCGCACCGCGGCCGTCATGGGGATGGCAACTCCCAACTTCTGGCTGGCTCTGATGGTTATGCTCTACCCGGCAATCTGGTGGGGTTGGTCGCCACCGATGGAGTGGGTTCCTTTCACCGAAGACCCGCTGGGGAATCTCGGTATTCTCATCATTCCCAGCCTGATTCTCGGGACGGCGATGGCGGCCGCTACCATGCGGCTGACACGCACCATGATGCTGGAGGCGCTCAGGCAGGACTATATCAGAACGGCCTGGTCCAAGGGTCTCAATGAGAGGGTAGTCGTTGTGAGACACGCCATCAAGAATGCCCTCATCCCGGTAGTTACCCTGATCGGCATGCAGATGCCTCTCCTGATAGGTGGCTCGGTTATCATGGAGCACATATTTACCCTGCCGGGGATAGGCAGTCTCTTGCTGAATGCACTCAAACTCAGAGACTACCCGGTGGTCTCCGGAGTAAACATGTTTTACGCCTCCCTCGTGATGGTCATCATTCTCCTGACCGACCTGATTTATCCTTATTTAGACCCCAGGGTCCGCTACAGCTAAAGGGGGCATATGAGTGACGCCACAGGGATACCATTACCAGTAATCGAGCCAAAGAGACGTAGCCGGCTGGCTAATCTCTTTATCAGGCTGGTCAAAGAGAAGCCGCTAGGTACCGCCAGCGGGATTATCATATTGATATGGACTCTTGTGGCGATCTTTGCCGATGTTCTGACCCCTTATCCACCTGATGAAATGCACCTGGCAGACCGGCTGACTGGCCCATCCGCCCAGTATCTCCTGGGGACGGACCACATAGGGCGAGACTTCTTGAGCCGCCTGATCTTGGGGGGGCGTCTTTCCATACTGATCGGTCTGTCCACCACCGCTCTGAGTACTGTGATCAGTACCCTGATAGGCGGCGCTTCCGGATTCTTTGGTGGTAAGTTTGACATTATAGTGCAGAGGGTTGTCGATGCCTGGATAGTTTTACCGGGACTGCTCATATTGATAACCATAATGTCCATAGTGGGACCGGGTATACCACAGATAATACTGATCCTGGGGATATCAGGAGGCATTGGCGGCTCAAGAGTAGCCAGAGGCGCCGTTATCGGCATTAAAGAGAATGACTACTTTCTGGCGGCGCGGGCAATTGGCAGTCCCAGCGCCGCAACACTGATGCGGCATGTCCTGCCCAATATCATGCCTGTCGTCATCATCATATTCTCGATAACCGTAGGAGGCGTAATCCTGAGTCTGGCTTCTCTGAGCTTCCTGGGATTCGGTCTGCCACCCGGGAGTCCTGACTGGGGAAGTCTGCTCAGCGGGGAAGGACGTCTATACATGGAGCAAGCCCCCTGGCTGGCTCTCTGGCCCGGTCTTGCCCTGACCATCACCGTTTACTGTCTAAACATGTTCGGCGACGCCATGCGGGACCTCCTAGACCCCAGGCTCAGGGGCAGCGAAGGGTAGGGGATAAGTAACTACCTCAAGTAGGTACTCATGGCGCTCATACACGGCGGCCCCGACAGGGCCTCCCACCAAAAGGCAGATTCAACGACCAATTAAGGGATCGTTCAGGTGTGGCACAGACTGGGGTTGGGAGAGCCGGATTCTTGGCTATATCTCCCAGGCGGAGCGGTAGTCGAGATTGTCGTCGCCGGCGCAGATGAAGAGCTCGCCGTCCGGGACGGAGCGGTCCTGGTTTCGGCAGCCGCAAAACCACCTCCAAAGTATGAATTAGTTGGAGCCGATGGGTTCACGAACCGCCCCTACGCGCATCGGTCTGTTAGGTGGTGGATTTTGGTGGGCGCGGATTTTGGCGGCGTTCTTGAGCGCCTCGCGGCGGCTGAGAGGGCTTAGGCGGTCGTGGTTTCGGGTGACGTAGGACTCCACGGCGCCGAGGTCGGTCCAGGCTAGGTCTCGCAAGGCCCAACCGATGGCCTTGCGGATGAAAAAGTCCGGGTGCGAGAGGTTAGGCTCGATGCAGTCGAAGAGCAGGGAGAGGTCGGTCTCGCGCTTGCGTTTGATCTGGCAGATGATGGAAGCTCGGCGCTTCCACATATCATCATCGCGGCTCCATGTCCTCATTCGGCGTGCCATGCCCACGGGGTATCGCTCAAGAAGCTCGCGCAGACGATGCGTGGCGACCTCATCGACGTAGTCCCACCATGCGCCGGTGACGACCATCTCCTCGAACATGGGGAGCGTGTCGAACGCGCGAAAGTCCGCGTACTGCTTGGCTCCGGCCAGGTCGAGGGCGGCGTAGCGTTCCTCGCGGTATTCGGCGTTGCGCCAGAGGTCGAGGATCGCATCGCGCCAGGCGTCTTTATCAGAGATCGGATGGCGGCGGAAGGCGGCGCGGCATATCTTGATCCTCGCCGGTTTCTGGACGCCTCGATAGGGCATCTCGGACTTCATGTAGGCGCGCATACCCTCGGCCTTGTCCGGATCGGATTGGTCGGCGAGGGCTTGGCGGATTTCTTGTATGAGGTCTGCGGTCATGTTCAGTCCCCCTAGTTGGGGGTATTTATAGTGGATCACCCTCACCCTAGCCCTCTCCCTCAAGGGAGAGGGGAGTGTTGGCTTGTCGACGTGCATGTTTTCCGGATAACGGGGAGCGGCCTCCAATTCGACTAGTCGGGGCTGCCGTAGGTCTCGTAGGCGGCATGGTACGCCTCCGGCGTGTTGAGGTCTAGCCGGACCATGGGGTCGTCGAAGTGGACTTCGTTGATCTCGGAGCGGTGGCGCTCGAAGACCTCTCGGAGTCCGTGGTTATCCTCAGAGATCGACTTGAGTTCGGGCAGCAGTCGGACGGAAAACATGAGGGGGTGCCCTCCCCTGCCCTGATAACGGGGCGAGGTGAGCAGCGCGTCAGCGGCGAGGTGGGCGTTTATCACCTGTGAGATTATCTCAGGGGTTCTTGGCTGGTCGACGCCGATCATGAGGACGTGGCGGGTGTCGGGGGGCAAGGCGTCGAGTCCGGCCTTGATGGAGGAGGTGCGGCCCTCGCGGTAGCACTCGTTGACGACGGACTGCGCGCCGGTCTGTTGGACGTGGGGAACTATCTCGTCGGCGCGGTGTCCGAGTACGACTACGACGTTGTCCGCTCCGCCCTCGATGAGGGTCTCGACCTGGCTCTCGACGAGGGTTGCGCCCCACCATGGAAGGAGGGGCTTGGGTCTGCCCATGCGGGAGCTTAGGCCGGCGGCTGTCAGGACGGCGGTTATCAAGGTGTCTGGGTCTGGAAGGGGTTTTTCACCCTCACCCCCGTATCAAGTACGGGGCAAGCTCTAGCCCTCTCCCTTGAGGGAGAGGGGATAGTTGACGGACGTTCGTGGTTGTGTTGCGCATTGTACATGCCTCGATCAACACATCAAGGGAGAGGGGAAGGAGTCTGAGGATGTGTCAGTCGGCGACGGCGGCTGGCTGTTCGGATTCGACCTTCGCCACGATGCGGTCTATGCGATGCTGTTCGAGCTTCATCGGCTGTCCGCTGCCGCCCAAGCGGTACATGAGTATCTCGCCGATGATGCTGACGGCTATCTCCTCGGGAGTCCGCGCGTGGATGTCTAGGCCGATGGGCGACCTGATCTCGTTCAGCCTGTCGAGGTCTATGCCCATCCTCACCAAGTCTTCGTATATGAGGATGGTCTTGCGCTTGCTGCCCATGAGTCCGACGTAGCGCGCCGGAGTCGCGGCGGCGGCGGCGAGCGCGACGTTGTCGAACCTGTGGCCGCGTGTGGCGACGACTATGAAGCTGTTGGGGTTGATGGGCAGTTCTTCGAGGGCGTCCTCGGGCTTCTTGGCGACGATGATGTCGGCCTCGGGGAACCTATCGGGGTTGGCGAACTCCTCGCGGTCGTCGGTGATGAAGAGCCGAAATCCGAGGGGCTTGGCGTGGCTGGCGAGCGCCTTGGAGACGTGTCCGCCGCCGCATATCACAAGCTGAGGCGGGGTTGTGTATGCCTCGATGAAGTATTCGACGCCGTCGTCGGTGATGACGTACTCGTTCCGGCCCATGGCCATGAGGGCGCGGGCGCGCTTGACGGCGTCGCGGTCGAGGGGAAGCGATCCGAGAGTCCCTTCGGTCGAGCCGTCCTCTCGAATCAGCATCTTGGCTCCGACGGCGTGGTGAAGGCCCTCGGACGATCTGATCAGGCTGGCGAGCGCGACGGACGGACCTCCGGCGTATGCGGCGTCTATCTCCTTGGCGTAGTCTATGTACCTGTCGGGGCGGTACACGGGGTCGATGAGGAAGAACATCGTCCCGCCGCAGACGAGGCCGTCTTCCGCGGCTAGGTCTTCGTTCAACTCGTACTCGCGGTACTGGGCGGCGCCACCGCGCTTCATAAGCTGAGTGGCGGCGTACCAGATGTCGCCCTCGACGCATCCGCCGCCCAGGGTGCCGACGCCTGTGCCGTCGGCGCGCACGAGCAACTTCGCGCCCGGCTTCTGCGGCGTGGAGCCTTTGGTCCTGACCACAGTGGCCATGACAAGCCGCTCGTCGTTCTGGAGTAGGTTTACCGCTTCGTGGAACACGTCCTGCATAGGGGGTTCTCCACCTGCCGGGGTGATTGAGTCTTATCGATGGACTCTACTCTTAGCTTACCACAGAGCGTTGGGGCGCGGCATGGGCCGGTTATCTGGCCGAGCCTGTGTCAGTTTGGTAGGTGAAGGCATCACCTCACTTGCCCCGCTCCTCCGGATTGCCGAGCGGCGAGCCGCTGCGCGGGTTCCGACCCCTTATTGGGGAGGGGGTTGAGTCGGGTTGTATCAAGTTTATTGACTCGTATGTTGTTAGGGGTGGAAAAAGTTTTTTGAAATACCTGCACCTTCTGCACCCTCTGCACCCGTCAAAGCTGAGAGGGGAGCGGTCCAGCTTTGGGAGACAGTGCATTTTTGGGAAGTCATTCCTGCTCCCTACCTGCACCTTCTGCACCCGTTTGTGTTGTCTCGGGAATTAGCCGGATGCCCTTGAACAGGCGGCGTCCGTGAGAATTATGCGTTTTTACTCTGAAGATGTCCCAGACGGAGGTGTAAAGTCGGTGGGCGCTGACTGGGTTGTGGCGGTTGGCCGCGCACCAGTCTTTGTATGCGGCGTAGAGGTCGGCGCGGTTGAGGAGTCCGGACAGTTCTTCGGGCGTGGTGAGCTTGTCGAATTCGGAGAGTAGGCTTTGGACTTCTGGGTCGAGCATGGTCTTATTCACCTTTGGTTTGGAGTATCAGGGAACCGATGTACTCTATGATATTAGGGAACGGCGGTTCGTGTCAAGGGGGGTGAGTAGCGCCTACCAAATTGGGACAATCTTGGGCGCGGGCGGCGTTTGACATAGGCGCCGAAATGTGGTTTCATACGCCTCTAGCCGAGCGTGGCCGCTCTGAACAGGCACGGCCGCAATGCGAGGCGCGCCGGAAAGAAAGCAATTTAGGCAAGTCGCACACTCAGAGTCCAAAGGAGTAAACCATGTCAATGAAAAGCCGCAGACATTTGCCTCTCATGGGGTTCGGAATCTTCCTTGCCCTTCTCATGACCTTGGTCGCCGCCTGCACCGAGACGGTGGAAGTTCCCGGCGAGACGGTGATCGTGGAGAAGGAAGTGATCAAGGAGGTCGAGGTTCCCGGTGAGACCGTGATCGTGGAGAAAGAGGTCGTCAAGACCGTCGAGGTGGAGAAGGTCGTAGAAGTCATCGCCACCGCGGTGCCCGAGATACAGGACCCCGGATTCGTCCTCAGCGCCTTGGAGGCCAATCCCAAGCGCGGCGGCATCTTCAGGGAGGCCATCCCCGTATCGCTGAACGCTTTCGACGTGCTCCAAGGCGGCGGCATTCACATCATCGCGCCCGTGTACAACAAGCTGGTGCAGCGCAACGTGATGGACGGGCTCCGCACCATCGTCCCCGATCTGGTCCAGACGTGGGAGACGACGTCCGACGCGAAGGAATTCACCCTGAACCTGCGCCAGATGGTGACATATCACGACGGCTCTCCGTTCAATGCCGATGACGTCATAGCGAACTTGAACCGAATGATCGATCCGCCCGAGGGAGTGACCAGCGCCGCCAAGGACACTCTGGTCGCGGTGGACTCGGTTGACAAGATCGACGACTACACCGTCAAGTTCACACTGAACAATCCCACGCCGTACTTCCTCGAGATACTGGTGGCGGGCAACATGGTCATATACTCCGACGAGGAGTTGAACGCGAACAACGGCGACCTCCGGCGGATCGAGATTCCGACCGGCACGGGCCCGTTCGCGTTCGACGACCACGCGCCGGATGAGCGCTGGAAGCTGCGCTCCAACCCGGACTACTTCGTCCCCGGCCTGCCGTACCTCGACGGAGTCGACGTCGTTCACGCCGTCACGTGGCCTGAGAGAGGCACCGCGGTCTTGACCGGACAGGCCGACTACTCGTTCAACGTTTCCAGGGGCACCTGGGACGAGGGCCAGAAGCGCGCCGACATCAGCGTGGCCGAGACGCCCTGCCTGTGGTCCCACAACGTGGCGTTCAACAACGAGAAGCCGCCGTTCGACGACCCGCGAATTCGCAAGGCTATCCACCTGGCCGTCAGCCGACAGGTTCAGATTGATGGCTACAGGCCGGTTTGGGAGCCGACGTTCGTAACCCGGTGGATTCCCGTTCCCAGCCCATACGCGACCGGGCTGGGCCAAATAGCCACTATGCCCGGCTACCGCGCGGACAAAACCGAGGATATCGCTGAGGCCCAGAGGCTGATGGCGGAGGCCGGTTACCCCGACGGGTTCGACACCGAAATCGTAACGTGGAATGGCGCTCCCACCGCTGAGGTCGCCACGCCGCTCTTCGTCGATATGCTGAACAAAGCCCTCGGCATCAACGCGGAGATCAGGGTCATAGAGAGGTTCACCGGCGGCGAGATTCTCGCATCCGGCGACTACGAGCTCGACAGGGGCTACAGCTTTGGCGGGTCGCTCCTCGATCCCTACCTGATGTGGAACAACTTCTTCAGGACGGGGGCCAACCAGAACTGGTCCAGGTACTCGAATGCCGATCTGGACGCGGTGCTCGACAAGCTGGCCGGAGAGCTCGACCCGATCAAGCGGCAGGAGCTCTTCAACGAGGGCATGGACATCATGGACGAGGATCCTCCCGTTTACCATATCGGGTTCTGCGCCTGGTCTCCCATGTGGTACAACTACGTGAAGGGACTCAACCTGCAGATCCGGTCGCTCGGGAGCAACACCGATAGCTGGGAGACGACCTGGCTGGACAAGTAACCGGCAGATAGACGGTCCGCTCACGGTTTTCTGAGAAGGAAGCCTTAGACAAGGGGGCGAGGCGTGGGTTCGACGCCACGCGCCTCGCCCTCTTTGCAATGCCTGACGGGTGACACGAATAACGCAATGCGAACCTACGTAATCCAGCGCCTGCTTCTGGCCATCCCAACCCTGTTCGGTATCACCGTGCTCATCTTCGTGGCGATGCGCGTGCTGCCCGGCGACCCGCTGAAGACTATCTACTTCGAGGGCGGCGGCGCTCGTATTCTCTCCGAAGAGGAGTACCTCGAAGCCCGCAAGAACCTCGGACTAGATCGCCCACTCTACATTCAGTACGCTGACTGGATGATCGACGTGTTCAGAGGAGACATGGGCAGGTCTTTCTGGCACCAAAAGCCTATCCGGGAGACGATCCAGCGTCGAGGCACCATCACGGTGGAGTATGCCCTGCTGGCGGTGATTCTTTCTTGGGTCGTCGGTCTGCCGGTGGGACTCATCGCCGCCGTGTGGCGCAACTCATGGGTGGACTACGTCGTTCGCTTCTTCGTCACCCTGTTCATGGCCATCCCGAGTTTCTGGCTCGGTCTCACCGTGATTTTGATTACCGTGCTCGTCTGGAGCTGGAGACCGCCTCTGGGCATTGTCCACCTGTGGGATAACCCGGTCCAAAATATGCAGATCATCCTCGGTCCCGCCATCGTCATCGGCGTGGCCATGGGAGCTATACTCGCCCGCATGGCGCGAGCAACACTGCTCGAAGTGTTCCGCGAGGACTATGTGCGCACCGCCCGGTCCAAGGGTTTGGCCGAACGGCTCGTGGTGGTCCGACATGCTCTGAGAAACGCTATCCTGCCTGTCCTGACCATCTCCGGGTTGCAGTTGGCTGCTCTCCTGGGTGGATCGGTAGCGGTGGAGCGCGCCTTCTCCGTCCCCGGCCTGGGCTTCGCTCTGGTCAAGGGGATTCAGGAGCGGGACTGGGTTATCGTTCAAAATGTCGTGCTGCTATACGGAGTCGTCTTCGTGTTCATCAACTTGGCAATCGACCTTGCATACGGGTTCTTGGACCCCCGCATACGCTATGGATAAACGCAGTTGGTTGGAATTGAGAGATCGTAAATGAGAGAAGTAGGAGACGTTGCCGCCGACCGCGGAGTCCTCAGCCCATTGCTGAGGACTTGGAATACGGTCTTTGGCGTTTCTCAGCGGTTCACCAGGACATCACCTCCGGGCGCCGCCGCCGCGGCAGTCCTGATTTTTATGGGACTCGTAGCTATCTTCGCCTACCAGCTTGCCCCCTACGATCCCCTCGATACTTCTGCTCTCCACTTTCAAAAGCCGCCTTCACGCGAGCGGCTGCTCGGCAGCGATCACGTGGGAAGAGACGCCCTGAGCAGGATCATAGTCGGGACTCGCACCTCTCTTTACGTCGCCTTCGTGTCGGTGGCCCTGGCCAAGATAGTCGGCTTCTCGTGGGGAGTCTTGTCCGGCTACCTCGGCGGCAAGGTCGACCTGATAAGCCAGCGATTCCTCGACGTGCTCTTATCCTTCCCTGGGGTGATACTCGCCCTGCTGCTGCTTGCCGGCCTGGGGGCCGGCCTGTACACGGTCATCATCGCCATTGCGTTCACCGGCATCGCGGGCACGACGAGGGTGATAAGATCGGTCGTGCTCTCCGTAAGGGAGATGGCTTACGTCGAAGGCGCGCGCGCGTTGGGCGCGTCGCAGTTGCGAATCATGGTAAGGCACGTAGCGCCCCAGTGCATCGCGCCTCTGATGGTCGTAGCCAGCGCCAGCCTTGGAGGAGCCATCTTCGCTGAGGCCGCGCTCAGCTTCCTCGGTCTCGGAATCCCGCCGCCTCACCCAAGCCTTGGCAACATGCTCGGTGGAGTTCTGGGCGACGTCTTCAAGCCGCCCTGGTGGCTGGTGATCTACCCCGGCGTGACCATCACGATCGCCATCCTGGCCTTCAACATCTTCGGAGACGGCCTGCGCGACCACCTCGACCCCAAGCTGCGCGGCCGCCTAGACTAGACCAAGTAGTCCATTCTTCCTTGATGGGCTGATAGGTGACGTAGTTCCCAGACGCGACCTGAACTTGACACCCGCCCTAAATTATGGTTTCATACCGCCCTGAACGAACCCTTTCACTACCAACTCCTTTGTCTGTAATCCGAAGTGTACCGAGAAGCAGTAATTGGGTGACCTACCCGCCCTGAGTCCTAAGGAGTGAGCCATGTCAAACAATAGCCGCAGACATCTATCTCTAATGGGTTTCTCAATCTTCCTTGCCCTTCTCCTGATCATGGCCGCTGCCTGTACTCGCACGGTAGAGGTGCCGGGCGAGACCGTGGTGGTGAAGGAGGAGGTCATAAAGGAGGTTCAGGTCCCCGGTGAGACCGTGGTGGTCGAAAAAGAGGTAATCAAGACCGTTGAGGTTCCCGGCGAGACTATCACCAAAGAGGTGGTGAAAGAGGTCGAGGTTCCCGGCGAGACCGTGGTGGTCGAGAAAGAGGTGGTGAAAGAGGTCGAGGTTCCCGGTGAAACCGTGGTGGTCGAGAAAGTCGTCGAAGTCGTCGCCACGCCCGTACCGATGGCGGAGCAGGGCTTCGTGCTGAGGGCGGCGCAGGCCAACCCCAAGAGAGGCGGTATCGTCAAGACCGCGTGGGGCGCCACGGCCGCCAACTTCGATCAGCACGCGGGCGGTCCGGTCTGGGTCATGGGCGCGGGGTACAACAGCCTCATCCGCAAGAACCCCAACGACGGGCTGAACAGCGTCATCCCCTCGCTGGCCGTGGAGTGGGAGTTCGACCCCCAGGGCCTCGGGTGGACCTTCTATCTCCGGGACGGGGTCCAGTGGCACGACGGCACGGACTTCAGTTCCGAAGACGTCAAGGCCACCTTCGACCGGATCATCAACCCGCCCGAGGGCATCGTAATGAGCCCTCGAAGCCTCTTCGAGGCGATTACCAGCGTCGATGCCATAGACAGGCTGACTGTCCAATTCACCGTCAGCGAGCCCAGGTCGTGGATGTTCGATCTGTTCAACCACTGGGGCGTAGGCACCCATACGGTCATCTACTCCAAGAAGTCACTGGAGGAGAACGACTTCGACCTGCGCCAGGTGGAGAAGGCGCCCGGGACCGGGCCCTTCATACTCCAGGAGCACCTGGCGGCGGAACGTTGGGTGTGGGACGCCAATCCCAACTACTGGAACCCCGAGCTGCCCTACGTGGACGGTCTCATCAACCTGCACGTGCCGTCGGGTGAGGACAGGGGAACGGCGGTGATCACGGGGTTAGCCGACTTCACCTGGAACACCGGCAAACAGGCTTGGGACGAGGCGAACAGGCGCGCCGATATAAGCGCGGCGAAGCTTGCGAACTTCGGCACCATACAGACCCTGTGGAATGTGAACAAGGCGCCCTTCGACGACGTACGCGTGCGCCGCGCGCTTCACCTGTCGGTCAATCGCCACGACCTCTCCAAGGTGTACGCCAACTTCAGCGTGAACCCCAGCAGGTGGATGTCTCCCGCGGGCGAGGGAGCGATGTCTTTCGATGAGCTGATCACCATCCCGGGGTACCGCCTCGACAATACTGAAGATATCGAGGAGGCGAAGAGACTCCTGGCTGAGGCCGGGTACCCGAACGGCGAGGGGCTGCCCGAATTCGACCACGTCTCCAGCAACCTGGGGACCGCCATCGACACCGTCTCCCCGTTCTTCGCCGAGCAGTGGGAGAAGATCGGCATCAAGATAAAGCTGCGCGGAGTGGAGAGGAGCCTGGTCAACCAGGAACTGAATAAGGACTTCGACTTCGTGATGAACACGTCGTTCCACTCGCCAACGGTCAACCACACTCCGCTGTGGCTGGTCATGTGGACGACGGGCGGCTCCCAGAACGGGAACGGCTACTCCAACCCCGAGTTCGACAAGGTCGTGGCCGATCTGAACAGCGCGCTCACGCCGGCCGAGCGCGCGCCGCTGTGGCGGATAGGGGAGGATATTCTCGACCAGGACCCGCCTCAGTCGGTTCACGGATTCACGGACCACCTACCCGTCTGGCAGAACTATGTGAAGGGGATAAACATAGAGCTTCGCCGCTTCACGGAGTGGGGCCGGTTCGAAACGGTCTGGCTGGACAAGTAGTCGCTCGGACGATTAGAGACAGATGCATAGCGCTATCGCAGGAATGCTAGGCGATAGGATAGCGGACGTGGACGCCGCAGCGCTGGCCCGCGTCCGTGAAGCCGGCTTCACGGGCGGGAGCATGTCCTTTCCCGACCCCTTCGGCGTGGACATGCGGGAGCTGGACAGGCTCAGGTCTGAGATGGAGGCCGGCGGCGTTGCGCTCGCACAGGTGGGCACGCTCAATCCCGACCTTGTCCACCCGGAAGAGAGCGAGCGCAGGGCCGGCATCGAGGCGATGCAGCGCATGTGCCTGATCTCCAGCCGCGTCAACGCCCGCGTACTGTACGTAAGGCCGGGAAGCCTCAACCGCAGGGGGCCCTGGTTTCCGCACCCTGAGAATCGGCATCCGCGCGTGATGGAGACGCTCATCGAAAGCCTGAAAGAGGTGGTGAAGGCCGCGGAACAGCACGCAGTCCAGCTCTCCATTGAAGGACACGTACTCTCTCCCCTGTACGATGCGGAGCGAGTCAAGGAGGTGATCGACGAGGTCGGCTCCGAGGCCCTGGGGTTCAACTCGGACCCCGTGAACTTCGTGAGCGGCGTGCCGGACGCATACGACACCACAGGGCTGGTGAATCACCTCTTCGACGTGCTGGGGCCGCACACCGTTTCGGCCCACATCAAGGACTTCAAGTGCCAGGACCGGTTGGTCCTGCATCTGGAGGAGGTCGTTCTCGGCGACGGTCTGCTGGATCAAGTCACGTTCCTGACAAGGATGCAGGAGGCCTGCCCGGAGGGGTTCGTGATCATCGAGCACTTGGCCGTCGAGGACATACCCCGTGCGAAGGTCTCTCTGGACAAAGCGGCTCGGGAGGCTGGGGTCACGTGGCAACAACTCTCAGGAGGCAGCTAACGTGCGACTGAAGGACAAGGCTATCGTGATACCGGGCGCCGCCACCGGGATTGGGCGAGCCGCGGCTGTGTGCTGCGCGGAGGAAGGGGCGAGGCTGGTGCTGTCGGACGTCAACGAGGAGGAGTGCAGTCGGACGGTCCGGCTCGCGGAGGAGGCGGGCGGCTCGGCGATCTTCGTGAGGGCCGACGTCTCCGTCGAGGAGGACGTCGCGCGCCTCATGTCGGAGGCCGAGAGCCGCCTGGGGACCGTGGACGCGCTCATCCACGTGGCGGGAATCTTCAGGGCCCTTCGACTTCAGGTCAACGAAGTCGAGGAGTCGGTGTGGGACGAGGTGATCGACACCAACCTCAAGGGCCCGTTCTTGGCGGCCAAGCACGTGGTCCCGATCATGCGCAAAGCCGGGAAGGGCGTGATCATAATCGTTGCCTCGGGGGCCGGGGTCATAGGAGGGAGCGCCTCCGTGCCATACGGCAGCAGCAAGGGGGGCGCGCACGGGCTGTCTCTGGTGCTCGCCAGTCACTTGGAACAGTTCAACATTCGGGTCAACGGCTTCGCCCCAGGCAGGGTCGCGACCAACATCACGGGGTTCGGCCCGGATATGCAGAGGACCCGACATGACCGCGAGCAGATGGAGCGCACGACCGAGGCGTTGAGGGCCGTGGAGCGGTACGTAGAAGGTGACGATCCGGGTCCGATTGGGAAGATGATGAGCGACGCCGCCGACATGTGGAGGCCGCTGGCCGAGCCGGAGGGCGTGGGACGCGTCCTGGCTTTCCTGGCGTCGGACGAGGCTGACTACGTGCGGGGAACCATCTTCACGAAATGATGGACCTCCCGATGCGGGCGAGACGCCCGCGCTCCCAGCGGCGCCAGTAGCGGAGGTAGAGTCTTGAGACTAAAGAGCGGCCAAAGACCGCGTTCGAGTCGGGCGCGTTAGATGCGGCAGTACACGCTCCGCCGCCTGTTCTTGGCGGTACCCACCGTCCTGGGAGTCACCCTGATCATCTTCATCGCCATGCGGGTGCTTCCGGGCGACCCGGTCGAGGCGATGTTCAGCGGTGAGCTGGGCACGCTTACCGTCACGGACGAGGAGAAACGTACCCTCAAGGAGAGCTTGGGCCTGCACGAGCCCCTGGCCATCCAGTACCTGAGCTGGATAAGGGACATCCTCAAGGGAGACTTCGGCACCTCGTTCTGGCGTCCCGAGCCCATTCGGGAGGTCTTCGAGCGGCGCGCTCCCATCACGGGCCAGATGGCGCTGCTCTCGATCTTGTTCTCCTGGATGATCGGTTTGCCTGTCGGCATATTCAGCGCCGTGCGCCGCAACTCCCTGATGGACTATGTGTCGCGTTTCTTCGTCACGCTGTTCATGGCGATTCCCAGCTTCCTTATAGGCATTATGATAGTAACGGTTGGGGTGATATTCTTCACGTGGAGACCCCCGATAACGATCGAGTACTTCTGGAACGACCCGGTACACAACCTGCAGATAACGGTAATCCCAGCCATCGTCCTGGGCCTGGCGCTCGGGGCGATACTCGCCCGAATGACCCGCGCCACCGTGCTCGAGGTCTTCCGGGAGGACTACGTGCGTACTAGCCGGGCCAAGGGCCTGCGCGAGCAAACGGTCGTGTGGCGGCACGTGCTCAAGAACGCCCTACTTCCCGTTATCACCGTGTCGGGACTCCACCTGGCCTCCCTGTTGGGGGGCTCCGTCGCGGTGGAGGTCGCACTCGGGGTGCCCGGACTAGGCAGGACCCTGATTCAGGCGATGGACGAGAGGGACTGGATGCTCATCCAGAACCTCGTGCTCCTGTACGCCGCCGTCTTCATTTTCGTCAATCTGGCGATAGACCTGGCGTATGCGTGGATCGATCCGCGCATACGATACGAGTAGCGGAATGTCAGAAGCGTTCCGAAACGGATGAACATGAGAGATACGACAGGCGCACAAGCGGTATTGACTTCGGCAACTGCGGCCGTTCGCGCTAATAGGGCCTTCGATGTCGCGAGGCGGTTTTCCGTCAGCAACCCGATCGCGGCCGCGGCGGCCGCCTTCATCGTCATCGTGGCGCTCGCCGGCGTCTTCGCCGACCTGATAACGCCCTACGGTCCGCTGGAGGTGGACTACGACTACATCTGGGACAGCCCCAGTCCCGGGCACGTGTTCGGGACGGACGCCCTCGGAAGAGACGTGCTGAGCAGGATAATCCACGGAACCCGCGTCTCTCTCCGGGTTGCCGTCATTTCAGTGGCCATCAGCAAGCTCGTCGGCCTTGCGTGGGGAGTCATGTCCGGGTATCTGGGCGGGAGGTTCGACCTAGTCAGTCAGCGATTCCTCGACGTCCTCATATCGTTTCCCGGTGTGATACTGGCGATGCTGCTCCTGGTGGCTCTCGGGACCGGCATGATGACCGTCATCATCGCCATAGCCGTCACCGGAATAGCGGGAACCACCAGGGTGATTAGATCTGTGACGCTGTCGGTTAGGGAGACGGTCTTCGTGGAGGCGGCGCGCGCGCTAGGGGCGTCTCCCCTGCGGATCATGATCAGGCACGTGACGCCCCAGACCATAGCGCCCTTGCTGGTGCTGGTCAGCGCCAGCCTTGGATCGGCCATCTTCGCCGAGGCGGCCCTGAGCTTCCTGGGCATGGGCATCCCACCGCCGGCGCCCAGTTGGGGCAACATATTGGGAGGCACCCTCCAACAGAGCTTCAAGCCCCCCTGGTGGTTGGCGCTGTTCCCGGGGATGGCCATCACGTTCACGATACTGGCATTGAACCTCTTCGGCGACGGGCTCAGGGACTTCCTCGACCCCAAGCTGCGCGGCCGCCTCGACTAAAACGATCCCGAGCCGACGGTCCACTGTCATGATGACCCTAATGCCTCTGTGTATTCGCTCGCTCGCGCTCTTGGGAGCGGGTGTGGGCGCCCACAAGGGACGCCCCCCGTATCGAGTACGGGGCAGGCTCTACGGACACCCGGCGATTTGGTGGTGGATTTTGGGGGCTGCACTCGTAGGCTTGGCTCTCAACGCCTGCGGCGACGGCCCCGCGCCCACGCCCATCCCTACGAATACTCCAGCGCAGACTGCGACCGGCGCTGCCGAGACGGTACGGACGGACATGTCCACGCCGACACCGACGTCCGCGCCTGCCTCGACGCCTGTGCAGACGAGCGATCCCGAGCAAGCGCCCGTTCAGTCCAAGCGAGGCTTTTCCGATGACTCCGGCGCGCTGAGTCCGTACGTCGAGCCTGCCGAAATAGACGGGTCGGGAAGGAAACTGCTAGCCATCTACATGGTAGGCAGCGACTTGGAGGAAGACGATCTGGCTGGCACGAATGACTTTGGAGAGTTGATCGAGGGCTACGAGAGTCTGCCGGACAGTCGAGAGGTCGAAGTGGTCGCAGCCTTTGGAGGAGCCAACAAGGACGGCTGGCGCGGCATGAAGATCGCCAACATCTCCCAACTCATCGCGGACGCTGAAGACCAAGATTTCGGAAACGAGACCGGCTCGGACGCTTATCTCTACCGCGCGGACGGCGCTCACATGGGCGACGAGACCTCTCTCAAGCTGTTTCTGGACTACCTGAAAGACGGGTACGTCAACTTCGACCTGAAGTTTCTTGCCTTCTGGGACCATGGGAACTCTTACAAGGGGTTTGGCAACGACACCAACTTCAATGGAGACGAACTGTCCATGGACGAGATCGAGCGAGCGTTCCGACGCAGCCAGCCGGGAATCTTCGACCTCATAGGCTTCGACGCCTGCCTGATGGCATCGTTGGAGGTGGCGAAGGTCTTCGAGGACAAAGCGAGGTATATGATAGCGTCGGAGGAGACCGAGCCCGGGCACGGGTGGCTTTGGAGCGCGGTCGTTCAGTCATACGCGGAAGAAGACAGCATCTCAGCGGCCGGCAGGCGAATGGTGGACACCTATGTCCGGAACGTGCATGAGGAGGATGAGTGGGGCAAGACTCTTTCGCTTCTGGACCTGAGCGAGTACGACGGGCTGGTGGCGGCGCTGAATCCGGTGGTCTCCGCTTTCGGAGGTCGGCTGCTTTCGAGCGATGAGTATTCCAGCAGCCTCGTCAATGGGACTCAACGCGCCGAGTCATACGGCAAATCGGCGAGAGAGCGCACGCGGTCTTCAATCGACCTGATGCACTTCGCGCGCCTGCTGGCCGAAAGCGCTCCGAGCGCGGAGGTCGGCCAAAGCCTGAACGAGTTGATGGAGGCAGTCGACCGTTTCGTCGTCCACTCCAACCATGACGGCGCAAGGCCGAACTCATTCGGAGTCGCCATAGACGCGCCGGAGAACACGGAGCCCGAATACTCGGCCTACAAGGTCAGCGACACATGGCTCGATTTTCAAAGCGCGTACTACGACCTTCGGCAGAGCGATACGTCGCCGCCGTCGGTGGTGTCTTCGGTCGCGGACGTTGATCCGCAATCTCTCCAATTGGACCCCGAAATCTCCGAGCAGTTCGAGGTTGGAGTCTTAGTCACTTTCGAGGATGAATACCTGGCTAAGGTCAGCACTCTCTACGGATTTGTCGAACGGATCGCGTTCGAGGACTACTTTACCGTGGTCGCAGAGCTCGAGGCGTATCCTACGGAGGACGCGGGCGAGTATTTCGCTCCCGCCTGGGATCAGTGGTGGTTCACCGTGGAGTACGACACGGCGGAGCGAACGGCCTGGATACCGGCGTCTTTCGAGAGCCGTTTCGAGGTGGGCGGACGGGAATACACGACCTACACCGCCGAGATAGACTATCAGCCAGCGGGCGCGGACGCCGCGGAACCCGCCGTGATGGCGCTGATAGTCAATCAGAATATGGAGATCGTCGATTACTACATTCAGACCTACCAATACGTGTACTCCGGGCCTGACGATGATGAGGGCACGCTGCAGTTCGACAAAGCGACTTATGAGATAGTCCCGGGGGATGCCGTCCAATTCTGGAGTTTCAGCTTCAACTTGGAGGATCCGAGCAAGGACGAATGGTTCGAAGCGAGCGAGGTCATAACCTTCGAACAGGAACCCGTCTTTCAGTTGGAGTTTCTCGAGTTCATAGATGAGTTCGGCCAACCAATCGAGTACCAGTACGCGACGTGGGCGGAGGACGTGAGCGGGAACGGAGTCGTCTATGGGCCGTTTGAGATTCAGTAGGGATAAGGGCGTGAGGAGGGGCGGCGGCAGGATGCCACTCCCCACATCTGGATTCCGGCCTTCGCCGGAATCACCATGGCCTTGTCAGGCCACATAAGAGGGATGAAAATGGCGTGGCCCAGCCCCGGGCCTCTCTGGATTCCGGCCTTCGCCGGAATCACCATGGCCTTGTCAGGCCACATAAGAGGGATGAAAATGTCTTGGCGCCGGACGGTACAACTAGGGCGGTAGTCATTGGTGCCACGAGCCCGTGCCGGAATCTGCCTGGGAGGCTGGCAGGAACATAAGATTGTCGCCCCGCTACTGCGGTGAGCACGCATGGTAAAGTCGTTGAGAGAACAGCCTCCCACCGGCCGGCAGCTAGTCTCAGGAGGAGAAGTATGGAAGTCGTACATGAACGGTGCTGTGGCCTGGACGTACATAAGAAGTCGGTGGTGGCCTGTGTAATAACGGGTGAGTCTCATCAGACGAGGACGTTTGGCACAACGACGCGCCAGCTTGTGAAGTTGTCTGAGTGGCTTCGGCAGCAAGGTGTCACTCATGTGGCAATGGAGAGCACTGGGATCTACTGGAAGCCTGTCGTCAACCTTCTGGAGGAGGAGTTCACTGTCTGGGTGGTCAACGCGCATCACATCAAGACGGTGCCGGGCCGCAAGACCGACGTCAAGGATGCCGAATGGATAGCCGACTTGCTGCGGCACGGGTTGTTGAAGCCCAGCTTTATCCCGGAGCGTGAGCAGCGTGAGCTTCGGGAGTTGGTGCGCTACCGGCGGAGCTTGGTCCAAGAGAGGTCGCGAGAGGCCAACAGGATACAAAAGGTACTTGAGGGTGCCAACATCAAGTTGGGATCGGTAGCTACCGACGTGCTGGGGGTGTCTGGCAGGATGATGCTGACTGCCCTCGCTGATGGAGAGGAAGACCCGAAGGTGCTGGCAGACATGGCCAAGGGACGGCTTAGGGAGAAGCTCGATGCGCTGGAAGAGGCCCTGGAGGGCGTGGTGGGGTCTCACCAGCGCTTCATGTTGGCCACCCAGTTGCGACGCCTCAGCACCTTGGACGCCGATGTTGAGAGACTGGACGCGGAGGTGTCTCGGAGGGTTCACCAGCACAGGGATGTCATACAGGTGGTCGATACCATCCCTGGGGTGGGCCGTCGCACCGCTGAGACAATCGTGGCGGAGATGGGTACCGACATGGACAGGTTTGCCACGCCCGGACACTTGGCCTCGTGGGCTGGGGTGAGTCCTGGGAACAAGCGAAGCGCAGACAGGAGCAAGCGAAGCCCGGTCAAGAAGGGCAACAACTCGCTTCAGTCGGCCTTGGTGGAAGCTGCCAGGGCTGCCTCCCGGACCAAAACCTACCTGGGAGCACAGTACCACCGCCTGGCTCGACGCATCGGAGCCAACAAAGCCGCCATGGCCGTCGCCCACTCCATCGCCGTCATTCTCCACTCCATCATCAAGAACAAGGAGCCTTTCGTGGACCTGGGACACAACTACTTTGAAGAGCGCGACAAGACCGCCATCGCCCGCAGAGCTGTTCGCCAACTCGAACGGCTGGGGCACAGAGTCACCCTGCAAGCTGCCTGAATTGTCTATTTTCATGGTAATGACGGTTTGGTTGGTGTGGCTGCTATTTTCATGGTAATGACGGTTCTCTTGTTTTGGTCTCTGTCAGCGGCATATCGACTAGGATGACACAGGCTCATCGGCTGCGTCTAGGTTGACGCCCCGCCGACTGTCTTTCTACACTGCGAGCGAGGCATGGAAACCACGAGTCGAAAGGGATGGGTATGCGAGTCGCGATAGGGGCGGACCACGGCGGATACGCTCTCAAGGACGAGTTGAAGACGTTCCTCGGATCTCTCGGTCACGAGATGATCGACGTCGGGGCGCACACTCTGGACCCGGCCGACGACTTCCCGGACTTCACCAAGCCTCTAGCCGAGTCGGTGGCCTCCGGCCAAGCCGACAGAGGCATCATGATCTGCGGGAGCGGGGTCGGAGCGTCGGTAGCCGCCAACAAGGTGAGGGGAATCAGGGCGAGCGTCTGCCACGACACGTACTCGGCTCACCAGGGGGTCGAGCACGACGATATGAACGTGCTTTGTCTCGGCGCGCGCATCGTCGGAATCGAGTTGGCGCGGGAGTTGGCCGGAGCCTTCTTATCGGCGGAGTACGTGCCGGAGGAGCGCTTTCAGCGTCGCCTGGACAAGGTGTTGGACATGGAGTCCAGGTTCGGTCAGCCTCCAGCCTGACCGCTCATTCCGGATTCTTAGGCATCGCCCGCAACTGTGAACACGTCTCCGGACCTCAGACGCTCCCAGCCGTCTTCGCGATAGACCGTTACGCCGCCCGCGCCCAACGCGGTCCATCCCTCCGGTCCGCCGATCGCGCCTGAACGACCGTCGATTCCGAGCACGGCGGCCAGGTCATCCGGCGCGCCTTCTCTAAGTTCGCGACTCACCGCATCCGGGTCGGCTCGTTCATGATGTGGCAGGGATGCGATGCCCTCCGCGATTCCAAGCGCCGGACGCCATTGACGAAACCGCATCCAGCTTCCCATCACCATCGCCCCGGCGCTGGATCCCGCTAGGACCGCTCCACGCTCCAACGCTTCGAGGATCGCGGCCAAGACAGCCGACTCCCGCAGCGTTTCCAACAGGTGAATCGGGCTGCCCCCGGTCAGGTACACCAGGTCAGCCGACTCGATCTCGGACACGAAATCAGCGTTCTCGGCGTCTGACCGGTCCAGAACCATGAGCGGCCTCGCGTCCGCGCCCAATGCCTTGAAGTGCATCACGCCGTTATCCGCGGCGCGTCTGGGGTTCTCGAAAGCCGCCGCCGTCGGAAGGATCAACCCGACCGGGTTTGGCTTCCCCGTCGCGCGGAGAATTGCGTCGTCCATCGACTCGCAGCCGCGTCTGAACTCGTCGCCGCCAACCAGCGCCAATTTGTATGTCATAGGTAGCGCCTCCCTTGTCTGCATCCTAGCAAACCGAGCAGATGCTAGAGGAATCGACATTAAGTATAATGAACATATAGCGTAGGGCGAGGTTTATGCTATGGGAACATTCAACTGGCCGATTCGGATTTCCAGCATGGACGGCCAACGCAGCCGGGACATAGAAGCGACGGTGGACACCGGCGCCGCATATACGACGCTCCCGGCTCCCGTTCTGCGTGAACTGGGGGTAGCGCCAATCGGCAAGCGTAGGCTCCTGCTGGCCGACGGGCGTCGGATCGACATGGAGATTGGACGAGCTTGGGTTACGATAGACGGCGAGAGCGAGGTCACCGTAGTCGTCTTTGGAGGGGACAACGCCCCGCCACTGCTCGGGGCCTACACCCTGGAGGGCCTGGGGCTGGCGGTGGACCCTTTGGGACAGAGGTTGATCCCAACGCACCTTATCATGTACTAGCACCGTGTTCACATGATTATGGTAGATGGCCTGATTGTTCACCCTCACCCCAACCCTCTCCCTCAAGGGAGAGGGGGTATGCTCTGAATACTTCGAGTGGATCGTCAAAACTAAGTTGAAGCGGTACTAGACATATCGGAGGCATCAGCATGTTAGGCAAGATAGTCAAGGTGGCGGCAGCCGCCGCGTTCGTGGCGACCGCCGTACACGCATACAGAGAGCAGAAGAGCCACGGACGCTACTACTGCATCCCTTATGATTTCCGGATTCCCACGGTGGATCGCGCGCTCGAAAGGCTGTGGAACCCGGACGACCCTCGCGTTCTCACGCCGCCCGTGTTCGGGGCGGGATGGTCGATCAACTTCTACCAGGCCGGGCTCCAGATGGGCCTGATCGAGTCGGACCAAGACTTAGAGCAGCGGTAGCGCGTAGCGCGATCTCAGCCCGGTGGTGTAGTGGTAACACAGAGGACTTTGGATCCTCTGACCCAGGTTCGAATCCTGGCCGGGCTGCCAATGAACCATTATGGCTGTATTCACCCTCACCCCAACCCTCTCCCAGAGGGAGAGGGGGCCTGTTGACTGATATTCGTGGTTGTTTTTGCATTCACCTACCCTTGTCAGCCCATCGAGGGAGAGGGGATTTTGGGGTTTCGTTTAGAGCTGGGCTTCCACCCTTCTTATCGAGTCGTCCAGCCTTTCTACCAGTCCGTCCACCTCGTCTCTGGTGATGCACAGGGGCGGGGCGATCGGAATGACGTCTTGGCCGCGTCCGAGGATGCGGTTCTCGTTGAACAACTCGGTCAGCTTTTCGCCGAGCTTGGCCTCCTTGGGGAACTTCTCCTTGGTGTCTCTGTCTTTGACGATCTCGACGGCGGCGAGCAGGCCGAGTCCTCCGCGCACGTCTCCGACTATGCTGTGTTCGTAGAGGGTCTGAAGGCGTTCATAGAGGTAGTCTCCCATTTTGGCGGAGTTCTCCACCATACCCTCGCCCTCCATGATATCGAGGTTTGCCAATCCGGCGGCGCAGGACGCCGGATTGCCGCCGAAGGTGATCAGGTGCTTGAACGTCGCGTCCTCATCTCCGATGAAGGCGTCGGCGATCTCTTTGCGCGCTATCGCGCCGCCGATTGGCAGGTAGCCGCTCGTCAGCGCCTTGGCGACGGTGGTGATGTCGGGCTGCACGTCCCAATGCTCGGTGGCGAACATCTTGCCCGTCCGCCCGAACCCGGTTATCACCTCGTCGCAGATCATGATGACGCCGTGCTTGTCGCATATCTCCCTGACGGTCGGCCAGTATTCGGGGTGAGGGACGTGGGTGCCCGCCGCCATTGAGACCGGCTCGCCGATGAACGCGGCGACGGTCTTCGGCCCCTCGTGCTCGATGGCCCTGTCTATCTCCTTGGCGCATTGGAGGTTGCAGTTGCCGTCGGCGTCGCCGCACAGACCGCGATACGGGTCGTGCTGGGCGACGTGGACATTGCCGGGCATCAGCGGGCCAATTGGGGCGTGGAAAGCGCCTGACTGCCCGAGCGACATTGCGGCGTGCGTCGCGCCGTGATACGAGCCCTTTCTGCTGAGCACCTTCCAGCGTGTCCCCTCGCCGTTATTGTTGTGGTACTGCTTTGCCATCTTGAGGGCGGTCTCGACAGCTTCTGAGCCGCCGCTGATGAAATAGATCCTCGACTCCTTGTCAGGAGCCAGAGCCGCGACCCTGGCGGCGAGCTGAGCGGTGGCCGGAGTCACCGTCCCGCCCGGCGAGTAGCTGATGTCCTGCATCTGCTCATAGACCGCGTCGGCGATCTCCTTGCGTCCGTGTCCGATGTTCTTGAGGAACATGGCGGAGATGAGGTCGAACCATTCTTCGCCGGCGGCGTCCTCGACCCATACGCCGTGCGCGGCCGTGACGACCTTCAGGCCCGTTTCGTCGGACACATCGGCCGCCTGCCGCGCATGCGGCCAGAAGTGGTCAGAGGCCTGCTGCTTTACTTCCTCCAGTTGCTCGCCGGTCAAAGTCGTCGCCATGGTGATGTTCCCTCCCTGTCACGGCTAGAAGTCAGTCGGCCTATTATAGAGGGAATGAACGACGAATACATTACCCGCCGCGGGTCGAGAAAGCCCCTGAGACGGCGGCCATCGCCGCCATGCCGGAGCGTCAACGGGGGGTGAAGACTGTCCGTACTTGATACGGTTCGTATCAAGTTAGTTGAAGTGGATGGTTTCTGCGCTGGAAAAGTTTTTTGAAAGACCTGCACCTTCTGCACCCTCTGCACCCGTCAAAGCTAAGAGAAATTCGGCTCAGCTTTGGGAGAGGATGCACTTTCGGGAAAATATATCTGCACCGCTTCTGCACCTTCTGCACCCGTCGGGACCGATTGAGGGACGCCCGACGGCTCTCGCCACTGTCTGACACAGGTTGACGGCGCTATCGATTCGAGAACTCATGTATGAATGTAATAGTGCACCCCTGTTCTTGTCAAGGGGTGGTATAGGCCCCAGATCCACCGCCTAACGATGGTATTGCGGTGTCGGTGGGTGCGGGCGCTTCACGAAGCGCCCCTACGGGCATCCGACAATTAGGTGGTGGATATCGGTAGGCCCCAGATCAACCGCCTAACGATGGTATTGCGGTGTCGGTGGGTGCGGGCGCTTCACGAAGCGCCCCTACGGGCATCCGACAATTAGGTGGTTGGATATCGGTAGGCGGGAGACTGTCCCGTGCCCCGAAACTGGGCCGCAATCCACAGGGGCGGAGCAGCCGGGCGCATCTGGCTCATCACATAGATCACGCCAATCACACCTCAGACAGCTAAGCCTTGTGTAAATGAGCGCTTAGTTCTCGTACTATTACCCGTTGCTCCTCGATCTCCCAACAATTTGACAAAGGGGGGGGAGAAAGTGGTATAACTCTCACATCCCGTCATCGGGGCAGGTTCCGCGCCATTGCGGATCAGATCCCCTCTCCCAGAGGGAGAGGGTTAGAGTGAGGGTGACTCACCAAACAAGGAGGCATTGACATGCTTACATCTAATTCACTGCGTTGGCTGGTCGTAGTTGCAGGAGCCGCTATGCTGTTGTCAGTCGCCGTTGCCTGTACCGAGACTGTGGAGGTGCCGGGCGAGACAGTGGTGGTCGAGAAAGTCGTAACCGAGACCGTCGAGGTGCCGGGCGAGACCGTCACCGTAGAGGTGGTCAAAGAAGTAGAGGTGCCCGGCGAGACTGTGGTGGTGGAGAAAGAGGTCGTCAGGACCGTCGAGGTACCGGGCGAGACGGTGGTGGTGGAGAAGGTAGTTACCGAGACCGTCGAGGTGCCCGGCGAGACCGTCACCGTCGAGGTCGTCAAAGAGGTGCAGGTGCCTGGCGAGACGGTGGTGGTGGAGAAAGAGGTCGTCAAGACCGTCGAGGTGCCAGGTGAGACCGTCACCGTCGAGGTCGTCAAAGAGGTGATCAAAGAGGTACAGGTCCCCGGCGAGACCGTCGTAGTAGAGAAAGAGGTCGTCAAGATCGTCGAGGTTCCGGTCGAGGTCCCCGTCAGCGACGTCAGTCCGGGCAAGGTCACTTTCATGGTATCTTCCTGGGGGAACGAGCGCTTCGACAACATCCACGTCTTCGATGCCAACGTACAGTTCACGGCATTTATCAACACCAACTTTGTGGCTGGCAACGCAAGAGGGGAGATGATCCCCGGTCTGGTGACCGATTGGGCCGTCTCTTCCGACGGGTTAAACTGGGCCCTCGATTTTCGAGAAGGGGTGAAGTTCCACGATGGTTCGACCGCGACGATCGAGGACTATCTTTGGACCATCCAGCATAACTACGGTGAAGGATGCCCGGAGAATTGCAGCAATAGCAACGCGGACTTTGCGCTCCAAATAAACTCCATAGAGCAGACCGGACCGAACCAAGTGACAGTCGCCATGAAAGCGCCCGACGCCGGCATGCTCAACCTTTGGTTCTCTGAAGTGGGGCCCGCCGTTCGGGGTGTCATGCCCAAGCAGGAGTCGCTGTACGGGATGGAAGAGGAGTTCGATAGGAACCCCATATTTGCCGGGCAGATGAAGTTCGTCGAGCACGTAGCCGCCGAACGAATGACCTTTGAGCGCTTCGGCGATTTCTACTACCAGCCGGCCAACGGGTTACCGGAAGACCGGAGGATGAAGTTCCAGACCTTGGACATTTTGCAGGTGCCCGAGGAGTCGACCCGGGCGGCGGCGCTTCGGGCCGGGCAAGCCGACATTGCCCCCCTCAGCCTGGACACGAGAGACCAGGTTGAGGCCGGAGGCGGACGCATGATGTTCAGCGATCAAGGGGGTTACTTTATGGCCTTCTTTGTTTGCTGCCGCTCTACCCCGGCCGAGTGGGCCATTGACTCCCCGTTTAACAATAAGAACATCCGCAAGGCCATGTCCTACGCCTTCGACAAAGAAACCATGATGGAGCGGCTGTATGGCGGGCCCGTGGTGGCTGTGGCCAAGGGGTGGGGCGCGGTGACTCCCGGCACCATCGGATACAGCCCCGACCTGGACCCCCTGCCCTTCGACCCGGACAAGGCCCGGCAGATTCTGGCCGACGAGGGTTATCCCAATGGGGAAGGGTTCGGCAAGGTTATCATCAATACCTATGTGTCCCCAGTCCATCCGTACCTGCCGGAGTCAGCCCAGGTGGCGGCCGACTATTGGAAGAGGGAGTTGAACCTGGATGTCGAGGTAGTGATCTCAGAGGAGGCTGCCACAAAAGGCGCATGGCGGGAGGGGAAGCTGGCGGGCCAGATCGTCTTTTATGATAACCAGGCCCGGTTGGACGCCGCCGGTATCACTAACGGTCTCTACGGCCGAACGGACGTCGGAGTCCGGTTCCACGACGACCCGGCGATTTTCGAGGCTGTGCAAGAGGCCGTCGCCGTCTTCGACCAGGAAACGCGGCCCCAGGTCTTGAATGAGTTGTACAAGATGCTCTGGGATGAACAATTTGAGCTGGCCATCGGTTACGTGAACACCCCTTGGGGGCTTGGACCTAGAATCGACAGTTGGGAACCTTGGCCCCTGGCCTTGCACCCGACCGGACGCCATAACATAACCCTGAGGTAAGCGGCAATTTGACCCCGGTCGCGCGATTGCAATAGCGCCGGAGGGCATCTTCAGCGCTCTCGCCAACGCAAACGCGCCGCCGGGGTCTATGTCTATTGGTAGCTCCTGTCCCGAATCTCCACCTCGGCAGATAACCAGTATGTGATAGTGGATGCAACGCTACATCATAGTCCGGACATTTCAGGCCATCGTAACCTTGTGGATCCTGAGCGTGGTGGTGTTCGGCAGCGTCCACCTGACCGGCGACCCGGCAGCCTACATGATTGGCCCGGAAACCACCGACGAGGCCTATGAGCAGCTCAAGAAGAACCTGGGCTTGGACAAGCCGCTGCCCGTACAGTATTGGAATTTCCTGAAAGACATCGTTCGGGGCGACTTCGGCACGTCGACCTATCTGGGCCGGTCCGCCCGAGAAGTGCTGATCGAGCGGTTCCCGGCCACGCTCCAGCTCGCCGGGGCCGCCTTCCTGCTGAGCATGCTCATTGGCATCCCCCTAGGGATCCTATCGGCGGTGAAACGGGACTCAGCATTTGACAGCATCGGCAAGCTGCTCGCTGTGGTGGGCCTCGCGGCTCCCCCGTTCTGGATAGCGATAATGCTGATTCTGCTCTTCGGCGCCATTTTAGGCTGGCTGCCCACGTATGGCCGGGGCGGTATCTCCCACTTTATCTTGCCCACCTTCGTATTGACTTGGGCGGGAATGGCTGGGTACGTGCGCCTGGCCCGTTCCAGCATGTTGGAAGTGCTGGACAGCGAATATGTCAGGTTCGCCCGGGTCAAGGGAGTGAGCGAGCAGCTGGTCATCTGGAAGCACGCCCTGCGCAACGCCCTGGTCCCCATGCTGACCTTTGCCGGCCTCACCTTGGCCGGGTTGCTAAACGGCTCCGTCGCCGTGGAGGTGGTGTTCGCCTGGCCAGGCCTGGGCAGGCTGATGCTCCAGGGAATCACCTCCCGGGACTTCCCGATAATTCAAGCGACGGTGCTCGCGGCGAGTTTCTTCTATATCGCTACGTCTCTTATCGTGGATATCCTTTACGCCTACGTGAACCCCAGGGTCCGGTATGACTAGCCGGGGAGGCTAAGATGGCACAGCCCACGACTCTGATAACGCGCGGCCTGGGCTCTCCGGTCCAAATGCTCCGGCGGGCGCGGCAGCTCAGGTTGCCCTGGCTGCCCATTGGCATCATGTCGGCGCTGCTGATTTGCGCCATCTTCGCCCCACTCCTGGCGCCCCATGACCCCCGGGAAATCAACTTGCTGGACTCTCGAATCGCGCCGGGCGACAGTTGGACTTATCCGCTGGGGACCGACATCATGGGCCGGGACATCCTGAGCCGCCTGATCTACGGCGCCCAGACGACCGCCAAGATCAGCCTGCTGGCCCTGGCGGTGGGCATGGTGATTGGAACCGTCTTGGGTCTGGTGTCCGGTTATGAGGGCGGGGCGCTGGACGCGGTCATCATGCGCTTAGTGGACGCTGCTTTGGGGTTCCCCACCATCCTGGCGGCGCTGATTGTGGTGGTAGTCTTGGGCACCGGCATCGAGGCTATCATACTGGCCATGGTCATCACCGTTTGGGCCCGTTTCGCGCGGATGGTACGCGGCGACGTCATCGCGGTCCGGGACCAGGACTTCGTCATTCAGGCCAAGATTACAGGGGTGAGCACGCCGAAAATCCTGTGGCGCCACATATTCCCCAATACCGTCAACACCCTGATGGTGGTGTCCAGTCTAATGGTGGGGCAGGTCATCTTGTTGGAGGCGGGCCTCAGCTTCTTGGGCATGGGGTTGGAACCCGGCGCGCCGGCTTGGGGCGTCATGGTCGCGGATGGCAAGGCGGTCATCACCAACATGTGGTGGCTATCTCTCTTCCCAGGGCTGTCTATCACCATAGTGGTGCTAGCCCTCAACTTCTTTGGCGACTGGCTAAGGGACACGTTGGACCCCAAATTGCGGCGTTCCGGGTAGTAGGCAACTCTAGACCGCGGCAGCCAACGCAAGCTATCATGGGGCCGAAATCGGGACCTCACGAGGGAGTAAATCGATGGAGCTTCAAGACAAGATCGCGGTGGTTACCGGCGCCGGTCGAGGCATGGGCAGGGCCATAGCTCTGGGACTTGCGGAGGCCGGCGCCCACATCGCGGCGGCGGACATCGACGCGGCTTCGGCGGAAGAGACCGCCGTCGCGGTGAAGGCGCTTGGCAGGGAAAGTTTGGCGGCGCCCGCCGACATGGGCAACGTTGACGACATCGACCGGATGATCAGCCAGGCCAAAGACGCCTTTGGACGCATCGACATCATGGTGAACAACGCCGGCGTCACCCGGAAAGTAGGTATTATGGACATATCGGAGGAAGACTGGGACTGGATCAACCGTGTTAACGCCAAAGGCGTTTTCTTTGGGTTGCAGCGGGCCGCCCGGGAGATGATAGACCAGGGTACCGGAGGGCGCATCATCAACATTGCGTCCATCGCCGGCAAAGGTTATTCAGGGGCTTCCAACGCCGCATACTCCGCAAGCAAGGGCGCGGTGCTGGCCATGACCCAGATCGCCGCCCATGAGTTGGCCCAACACGATATCAACATCAATGCCATCTGTCCGGGCATTACCCTGACCGACATGGTGGTGAGAAACATGGCGACCCTGGCCCAAAACTCGGGACAGAGCATCGAAGAACTAGAGCAAGCCCGGGACGCGCGAATCCCCATCGGACGGCCCAACGACCCCGAGGACATTGTGGCGATGGCCGTGTTTCTCGCCGGTCCCGGCGCCCGGAACATCACCGGCCAAGCCTTCAACGTCGACGGCGGGTTGGTGATGCATTAAGCGCGCTATACGAAGCAAGAGGGAGGAAACAATGCCATTGCGCGAGAATAAGCTAAAGGCAAAGTTGAAGAGATGTGAAGTTGTCATCGGAACATTGGTAAAGAGCCGCGGGCCATACGTGGTGGAGGCTTTTGCACAGGCTGGCGTGGACTACTTGGATTTGGATGCCGAGCATACTAACTTTGACTTGAAAGAGCTTGTGGAGACCGTCAACTACGCGCACATGGCCGGTGTCACGCCTATGGTGCGCGTTCCTGCCCTGGAGCAGCATTTCATCACCAGATTACTGGACAACGGGTGCCAAAGCCTGGTCCTGCCAAGTATCAGGACCGGAGCGGAGGCCCGACGGTTCATAGAGTTTGCCAAATACCACCCCGAAGGAAAGCGTGCGCTTGGCATGTACGGAGTAACTGATCTACGGGCAGCGTGCGCTTACGCTAACGACAACACGTTGCTCGGCCTTATCATCGAGACTCCGGAGGCGCTTGAAAACCTGGACGAGATTCTCATCCCCGGGATAGACGTGGTCTGGGTAGGCCATACCGACCTCTCACACCTCCTGGGCATAGCCGGCCAGTTTGACCATCCCAAGATAACTGAAGCCAGGGACCACGTCCGCGCAATGTGCGAGGCGAAAGGCGTAGCGTTCTGTCAATGGGCTTTACCGCCAACTCCAGGCAACGTGAGATCATTGTTGGAGAGCGGCATTCGTTGGATAGCGTACGGAATGGACTTGGCGTTTCTGGAGCGTGAAGCGCGAGTTGCGGTCGAAGTGGTCGCAGCCCACGAACAGTAGGACGCCACCGAGCGGGTGTAGTATGATGACATTCCCTACTTGCAGGAGTCCGCAGATGATCACCAGGCTGTACACTGGAGACGACGGCCAGTCACATTTCGAAGAGTTGGATATGGACGCAGGTCCCTACCCATGGCACGGGTTGAGGACCGCCACCGGCATAATGTTTCGGCGCGATGAGCCGGGCACGTTCCTCGACTGGCATCCGGCGCCGAGACGCCAATTCATCATCACCCTGTCCGGGCAGGTGGAGATTGGTCTTGACGACGGTACGCTCCGACGCTTCGGACCTGGGGACGTGATGCTGGCCGATGACACGACGGGCAAGGGACACACGACCCGCGCCGTCGGAGACGTGCCGAGGGTCTCCGTCGCCATTCCGGTGGACTGATATAATTCCGCAGGCCACAGAAGAAACTGCTTAAGGGGACGGACCATGTCTGAAACGCCACTCTACTACAGGACGATCACCGAAATCGCGGGACTGATCGAGGGACGCGAGTTGTCTCCGGTCGATGTCACCAACGCGATGCTTGAGCGCATCGACGCCCTCGACGGCCATCTGAAGAGCTACGCCACCGTCATGGCGGACCACGCGCTCGAAAGCGCTCGGAGGGCCGAGCGGGAGATCGCGGCGGGAGACTATCGCGGCCCGCTTCACGGCGTCCCCATAGCGGTCAAAGACCTCTGCTTTACCAAGGGAGTCCGCACCATGGGCGGCGCGAAGGTCTATGCAGACCACGTGCCGTCGTTCGATTCGACCGTGGTCGAAAGACTTGAGGCCGCCGGAGCGGTACTTCTCGGAAAGCTCAACCTGACCGAGGGCGCGATGGGCGGCTACAACCCCGAGCTACAGTTGCCGCTCAACCCCTGGGACAATGGCCGCTGGACAGGCTCGTCTTCCAGCGGGTCCGGAGTGGCGACCGCCGCCGGACTGTGCTTCGGGTCTCTGGGCAGCGACACCGGCGGCTCGATACGGTTTCCGGCGTCCGCCTGCGGAATCGTCGGACTGAAGCCCACTTGGGGCCGTGTCAGCCGGTACGGGGTGTTCGCGCTGGCGGAGTCGCTGGACCACGTCGGGCCGATGACTCGGAGCTCCGCCGACGCCGCGATCATGCTTCAGGCCATTGCGGGCCAGGACTCCAACGATCCTACTACGTTGTCAGATTCCGTTCCTGACATTCTTTCAGGGATAGGGGACGGAGTCCGGGGCGTTCGCGTTGGCGTGGACCATCACCACATCAGCGACTCCGTCGATCCCGAGGTGACTGAGGCCGTCTTGGAGGGCGTGAAGGCGCTGGAAGGACTTGGCGCGGAAGTCGTCGAGGTCGAGATGCCGGACGTGGACAGGTATCTTCCGGCTTGGCCGGCGCTGTGCTCGGCAGAGGCGGTGGCCGCTCATCGCGAGAACTACCCCGCCAGGCGCGATGACTACGGGCCATGGTTCAGGGACTGGCTCGACATGGGCGCCGCCAAGTCAGGCGCCGACTACGCCGAGGCCAACAACATGCGGGCGGAGTGCAATGGACTGGTGCGCGAGGTGTTCAAAGAGATCGATCTGTTGGCCTGTCCGAGCACTCTGGGACCGGCGCACCCTGTGACTCCCGAAATGATGTATGGGCCGATGGACCAGAGGCGCGGGACGCCGTTCCAGCGCTATACCATACCCTACGATTTCAACGGCGCTCCAACGCTGACGCTGCCCTGCGGACTCAGCAGCGACGGCCTTCCGCTAAGCCTTCAGATTGTGGGCAAGCATTTGTCGGAGCCGCTGTTGTGCAGGGCGGGGTATGCCTACGAGCAGGCTACGGAGTGGCACAACCTCCGGCCGCCAGTCCCGTAGTCTAGACCGCCGCTTCGCCCTCCTCGCCCGTCCTAACCCTGATGACCTGCTCAACGGGCTGGACGAATATCTTGCCGTCGCCAATCTCGCCCGTGCGGGCTGCTTTGACAATGACGCTTATGGCCTGGTCGAGATGCTCATTGGTGACGACCATCTCCAGTTTGACCTTCGGCAGCATGTCTATGGTAATGGATTGCCCACTGCGGCCGGTGTGTACGATCCCGCGCTGCGCGCCTCTGCCCGTGACCTGAGTGGTGGTCAGTCCGGAGAATCCGGCATCTACGAGAGCGTCCTTGACGTGGTTGACGCGCTCAGGGCGAATTATTGCCTCGATTTTCTTCATCGGAAGTCCTCCCTCTACGCGGAGTCGTCGCGCCTCTCCCTCTCGGAAGGAGAGGCATTAGACATAATATATTGACTGCCGCATGTTGGCAATTGGGCGTGTCTGTTTGGGCGTCATCACAGCCTGTATGCGGTCTCGCCGTGCTCGGCTACGTCTAGGCCGACTGCCTCGTCGTTGTCGGATACCCTCAGTCCAATGGTCACCTTCAGTACCCAGAGAATGACCGCGGTGACGACGAAGGCCCATGCCCAGGTCGCGACTATCGCGACTACCTGGTTCAGGACCTGCTCGCCTCTGGCCACGCCTTCGGCCAGTTCGCCGAATCCGATTCCGACGAACAGTCCGGTCGCCAGCGCTCCCCAGGTCCCGCCGATTCCGTGGACGCCCCAGACGGACAGCGAGTCGTCCAGGTTCAGCCTGACCAGAAGTCCGGCTGCAAGGTAGCAGAGGATACCCGCTATGAGTCCGATTATGATGGACGGCATGGGTCCGACGAAGCCTGCCGCCGGAGTGATGGCGACTAGGCCGGCCACGGCTCCGGACGCGGCGCCGATTACCGAGGGTTTGCTGTCGAAGATCCAGGACATGGCAACCCAGCCGAGGATTCCCGCCGCCGCCGCCGTGTTGGTCACGACGAAGGCATTTACGGCTGTGCCGTCCGCCGCCAGCGCGGAGCCGGCGTTGAAGCCGAACCATCCGAACCACAGCAGACCCGCCCCCAGGACTACCATGGGGACGTTGTGCGGCTCCATCGGCTCGGAACCGAAACCGAGCCTCCTGCCGAAGATGAGCGCGGCCGCGAGCGCGGCGACGCCGGAGTTGATGTGAACCACGTTGCCGCCCGCGAAATCGAGCGCGCCAAGCTCGCCAAGCCAGCCGCCGCCCCATACCCAGTGGGCGACCGGAGCGTACACGATCGTCACCCAGAGGATGGTAAAGATGACGAAGGCGCTGAACTTCATGCGCTCGGCGAATGCGCCGGTCACGAGCGCGGGCGTGATGATGGCGAACATGCCCTGGAAGATCATGAACGCCTGATGGGGCATGTTGTCGGCGTACGGGCCGGGTTCCGTCGCGCTGACGCCGCTGAGTCCGAAGAATGAGAAATCTCCGATGAATCTGCCCACGTCGGGGCCGAACGCCAGAGTGTATCCCCACAGCACCCAGACCACTCCGGCTATTCCCATGCACATGAAGCTGTGCATGATCGTCGCCGCGGCGTTCTTGCTGCGGGCCAGCCCGCCATAGAACAGCGCGAGTCCGGGCGTCATCAGTAGTACGAGAGCAGAAGCGAGGAGTATCCAAGCGATGTCGCCTGTGTTCATGGGGGGCAACCTCCGTCAGCTTGTGAACCACTTGGCGGAGTGTATCCAGTGTGACGAGTCTGAGTCTAGGCGTTCACCCGCTTGTGAGGCGCTCAGGAGACAAAGTTAACAGAATTGTTACAAGTGTTAACTTTGTTACACGGGGCCGGTCACAACGTAGTCGTCCGGGACCGAGTCGAACCGGCTTCTGCACGCAAGGCCGCAGAAGTAGCGCCAGACGCCGTCCCAGTAGCGTTTGGTACCGCGGCTGGGATCCAACTCAGGCGTGCCGACGACGGTCGTGCGGACCGGCGTGTCGATCTCTTCAGATATGTCTTTGCCGCATACGGCGCATTGGGGCATAGTCATCCTCCTTGAATCACGCATACTTAGCGCGCATGTGGTAAACTCTCGCTGAGACGCTGGCTAGTCGTTGCCGGCTGCCCGGCCACTGAATTGTAAGATGGAGTTGACATGACACAACTCAACGTACTTGAATCGCGGGTGGAGAGGCTGGAACTGAGAGTTGACCGGATGGTCGAAACACTCGCTACTACGGAAGACATTGAGAACCTGAGGACTGTGGTCAAAGATGACGTCCAGACGCTGCGGGAGGAGGTCAGGGAGCAGGTCAAGATCCTTCATGATCGGCTCAACAGCCAGAACGTCGTGATATTGACAGGTTTCATAATCACGATAGCATCTGTGGTGATAACCCGCCTGTTGTCCTAGTCTCAACTAGAACTGCGTCGTTCCTTGGATGCGCTTTTCGCGTCCCTCCCATTCCTTCTCTCTCAGGACGTATTTTTGAATTTTGCCGGTGGCGGTCTTGGGCAACTCCGTGAACTCCACGTACTTCGGCGCCTTGAATCGGGCTATGCGCTCGCGGGTGAACTCGATGACCTCCTCCGTATCGACGGCGGCCCCTTGGCGCGGAACGACGAACGCCTTCGGCACTTCGCCCCAACGGTCGTCCGGGACGCCGACCACGCACACCTCGAGAACGCCGGGATGCTCCATGATGACCTTCTCGACCTCCTGGCTGGAAATGTTCTCGCCGCCTGAGATGATCACGTCCTTGGCGCGGTCCTGAAGCTCGATATAGCCGTCCGGGTGCCGTACCGCGAGGTCTCCGGAGTGGAACCATCCGCCGTCGAACGCGGTGGCGGTCGCTTCCGGGTCGTCGAAGTAGCCGGACATGACGATGTTCCCGCGCATGACCACTTCGCCCATCGTCTCGCCGTCTCGCGGCACATCCTCCATATTCGAGTCGACCACGCGCAGGCCGGGCTCTGAGACGACGAACGGCACTCCCTGACGCGACTTGAGCCGCGCCCTCTGATCGTCGGGAAGGTCGGCCCACTCCGGCTGGATGGCGCAGATGGTGGTGGGGCCGTAGGTCTCGGTCAGGCCGTAGGTATGGTGGATGAACGCGCCCATTTCCTCGATGGTCCTGATTACCTGCGGAGCGGGCGGAGCGCCGGCGGTCATGATGGTCAGACCTGATAGGTCCTGACCTTGGGCGTCGGACGACGAATAGAGCATGGTGAGCACCGTCGGAGCGGCGCACATGTTGGTGACGTCGTGCTTCTTCAACAGCCGGAATATCTCTCCGGCATCCACGCGGCGCAGGCATAGGTGGGTCGCGCCGACGGCGGTCACTCCCCACGTGTGGCACCAGCCGTTGCAGTGGAACATGGGCAGCGTCCAAAGGTAGGTACTGCGCCAGGTGACTTCGGACTCCAGTATCTCGCCGAGCGCGTTCAGGTACGCGCCGCGGGCGTGGTACTGGACTCCCTTGGGCAAGCCGGTGGTGCCGGAGGTGTAGTTGATCGCTATGGGGGATGTCTCCGAGTCGAGCTCCTCGCGATGCTCTCCGGCCGGCGCGGAGGCGAGAAACTCCTCGTACTCGGTTGACGGGATATCCTCTGACATCGGCGCGGCGTCCACCACCTGGACGAACTTCTCCACGCCGGGTATCCCGTCCATCATGGCGCGGACGGTGTCGGCGAACTCGGAGTCGAACACCAGAATCTTGGCCCCTGAGTGGTTGAGGATGTAGGAGATCTCCCGGGGAGAGAGTCTGATGTTGATCGCGACCAGCACCGCTCCGAGCTTGAGAGGGCCGAAGTGTCCTTCCAGCATGGGGGGTATGTTGGGCGCCATGAAGGCGACCCTGTCGCCCTTCTTGACGCCTTCCTGTCTGAGCGCGCCCGCGAGCTTGTTGACCCGGTCGGCGAACTGCGAGTAGGTGTACGTCGTCTCGTTGTAGATGACCGCGGGCTTGTTCGGGTACACCGACGCGCTGCGGTCTAGGAACGAAAGGGGTGTGAGGTCCTGAAAAGAGACGCTGTTGGGCACTGCGTTCACCTCTCCGGTCTTAATTCGGCTTGAGTGTATCAACGGCCCGATAGCGCGTCAATCATGGCTGCCGCAATGACATGAGAGACGCAATCCTGAAGTTTGAAGGTGGCCGCGGGTTATTTGGGGCTGGTTGGGAATGGGTCGGTGGCGCTGATCTCCGCCTGCCATTCGCGGATAGACATGCCGCGGCCTGTCTTGTCTCCCCACAGGCTCTTGACGTATGTGAGGACTTCGATTATCTCTTCGTGGCTTAGCTGCTCTCCGAACGCGGGCATACCGCTCTTGAAGCTGGGAATGCTGGGGCTTTCCAGAAACTTCCCGCCCCGGCTAACTACTTTGTACAAGAAGCCGTCCGAATGGTGCCATGTGTGTCCGTCGCCGTTGAGGGGCGGCGCGGGGAGTGTGCCGTCGGGCTTGGTGACGTGCCAGTTGGGCTGTCCCTGTCCGTCGGCTCCATGACACGCGGCACAGGTGGCGGCGAATATCTGCTGGCCGGTTCGGGAGTCGGGAGTCGCGGCGGCGGAGTTCTCCGGCGCGGGTCCGCTCTCGTCCGGCGCGGACGCGCATGAGATCAACGCGACGTGCGCGAGTACGCATAGTGTGAAAGCGATTGAGCAACGCCCAATCCGCGCGACAACAAGACTGAAAGTACTTGTCATAGGAGTGTTTCGGTCAATCTTTGGCTACACGCGCGCCTCTGCCTTTTCCTTCTGCTCCTGGGTGATTTGCACCACGCGGTTGACGAGGTGGTTGGGGACCTCCTCGAAGTGGTCGAACTCCATGGTGAAGTTGCCCTGGCCCTGGGTCTGGCTTCTGAGGTCGATCGCGTAGGTTAGCATCTCTGCCTGCGGCGCTTCGACTTGGACGGACGTTGTTCCGTCGCCGTTGGGGACCATTCCCTGGATTCTGCCTCGTCGGGAGTTGAGGTCGCCGATGATGTCTCCGGTGAAGTTGTCCGGGACGGTAATCTCGATCTTCATGACCGGTTCGAGGATGATCGGGTTCGCCTGCTGAATGCCCTTCGTCGCGGCGTGTCCGCCCGCGATCTCGAATGAGACGCCCGAGGAATCGACTGTGTGATAGCTGCCATCGACTAGGGTGGCCTTCATGTCCACGACCGGGTATCCGGCGACGACGCCTCCGTGAAGCGCGTTGCGCACTCCCTTTTCGACGGACGGGATGTACTCTCTGGGGACGACTCCGCCGACGATGGTCTGGTCGAACTCGAAACCGGAACCGCGCGGCAGCGGCTCCACTTCGATCCAGACGTGGCCGAACTGCCCGTGTCCGCCGGTCTGCTTCTTGTGCCTGTACTCGACGCGCGCGCGGCGCGAGATCGTCTCTTTGTATGGGACGCGAGGGATGTCCAGAACCATCTCCACGCCGAACTTTCGCCGCATCTTCTCTATGGTCACGTCGAGATGCGTGTCGCCCAAGCCGCTCATGATCACCTCGTTGGTGTCGGCGTCTCTGGAGATCACGATTGACGGGTCTTCTTCCACAATGCGCGAAAGGGAGCTCGTCATCTTGTCTATGTCCGCCTTGGTCTTGGGATAGACCGCCATGTGATGCGCGGGCTCCAGCGTGTCCACTCCCTGGAGCGACAGCGGCTTGTCCCGCGCGCTGATGGTGTCTCCGGTGACTACGGAGTTGAGCTTGGTCACGGCTCCGATGTCGCCGGCGCTCAGTTCAGGCGCGGCATCCTGCTGCCTTCCGCGCACCTCGAAGACTTGGCCGACACGCTCGACTTCGCCTCGGTTCGCGTTGAGCAACTGCGTATCGCCCGTGAAGGCGCCGCTGTACACCCTGAAGTAGGACAGCTTGCCGACGAACGGGTCTGCCGCGGTCTTGAAGACCAGCGCGGCCAGCGGCCCGCCGCTGTCGCAGGGGAGGGTCGAATCGTCGGCGGTTTCCGCCGGGTCGGATTCGGCAGGGGAGGGTAGGTAGTCCACCACGAAGTCGAGCAGGTCGGAGACTCCCAACTCCTTCAGCGGCGCGCCCGTGAGAATGGGCACTAGGGTACGCTCGCGCAGGCCCTGTTTGACGCCTTCGACGATTTCTGCGTTCGTTATCTCCTCGCCTTCGAGGTACTTGTCGGCGAGGTCGTCGTCTATCTCGGCGACGGCTTCGGTCAGGCGCTCCATGGCGTCCTCGACCTCGCCGGCTACGGAGTCGGGGACGTCGGGGTTGGGACTCAGCAGGTTCACCACGCCCGAGAACTCGGCCTCGGCTCCGACCGGCGCTTGGACCGGGATCAGATGCCTTCCGAACCGCTCTTGGAGGGCGGCCACGGTGGTCTCGAAGCTGGCGTTCTCGCGGTCCAGCTTGGAGACGTAGATGACAGTGGGAATGTTGCGGGGTTCGGCGAGCCGCCACATCTGGCCGGTTCCGACCTCGACGCCGGCCTGTCCGGCCACCACGAGGACGGCGGCGTCGGCGACACGGATGCCGGACATGACCTCTCCTCGAAAGTCGGCGTATCCGGGCGTGTCTATGACGTTGATCTTGTGCGCGCGCCATGGGGTGTTCAGAATCGCGGCGCCGACGCTGGAGCCTCGCTTCTGCTCCTCAGGCTCGAAGTCGGACGACGTTGTGCCGTCCTCAACGCTGCCAAGTCGGGTCGTGACGCCGGCGGTGTGGAGCATTGCCTCTGCCAATATGGTCTTGCCCGCTCCACTATGCGACAGAAGGACGATGTTTCTGATCCGCTCAGTGGGGACGTTGGCCATGCCGTTACTCCTAGGGATAGATTTCTATCTGGGGTTCATTCTATTGAAACCGAGTAGTCAGCGCAATGGCGGGGCGTTGGTAGGCATCATCCGCTCCCCACCACCGGACTCCGGCCTTCGCCGGAATCACCATGGCCTTGTCAGGCCACATAAGAGGATGAAAATGGCGTGGCCCAGCCCCGGGCCTCTCTGGATTCCGGCCTTCGCCGGAATCACCATGGCCTTGTCAGGCCACATAAGAGGGATGAAAATGGCGTGGCCCAGCCCCGGGCCTCTCTGGATTCCGGCCTTCGCCGGAATGACGGTTTGGTTGGTGTGGCTGCTATTTTCATGGTAATGACGGTTTGGTTGGTGTGGCTGCTATTTTCATGGTAATTGCCCATGCCGGTTGCCACCGGCACCATGGAAGATGAAAATGGCTTAGTTCCAGATTCTCAACCCTCACCCTAGCCCTCTCCCAGACTTGGGAGAGGGGACTTTGGCTGCTTGGCTCATCGACCTATTTTCAGAGGAATGACGGGTGAGTAGCGCCTACCAACCCCGTATCCGGGTACGGGGCCATGCTTGGGACAGCCTCACGAGGGTTGAGTCGGAGTGTATCAAGTTAGTTGATCCTGATACCTCATGCGGCGGAAAAGTTTTTTGAAATGCCTGCACCATCTGCACCATCTGCACCCGCCAAAGCTAAGTGAGGAGCGGTCCAGCTTTGAGGTCGGGGTGCAGGTTTGGGATTTAAAGCTGCACCCGACCTGCACTTTCTGCACCCGTTGGAGGGAGTCCGGTCCGCTTTCGACAGGGCCGGGGTTCCGCACTGCGAGCGTGGAGCGGGATATGGCGGGTTGGTTGGTTGAAGTGTACATGAGTTCTTAGCGGTAGGATAGCATAGGTGTAGCGGGGGTTGTCAAGGAGGCTGTCGCAAGTATGTCGCAAGTTCAGGGGACGCCGTTGGCGAGGTCATCATCGAGGAGCGTTGAGTCGGCGCCGTGTTCACATTACCAGCCCCACACCTGCCTTGCCGCCGTGGACTGAGGGTTCGGCGCACCATTTGGCGGATAGGCGGCGGACGGCGCGGTAGGAGTCTTGGTCGAAGCCGAGCAGATCGCAGATTACGCGCCGGTCGAGATTCCTCAGGCTCCGAAAAAGAAAGCTCAGTCGCGGTAGCGCTGACCCAGGTCGGTCGCGTCCGAGAGTTGGCCGTCGCGTATCTCCTTGACCTCGTCGGCCATTTCGAGCAATGTCGAGTCGTGCGTTGCGGAGACGACGCTTATTCCGCGGTTCTGGACCATCTCCTTGAACAGCCCGAATATAGACCTCGCGTTGTTCGAGTCCAGTTCCCCGGTCGGCTCGTCCGCAAGGATCAGCGGCGGCTCGTTCACGATGGCCCGCGCTATCGCCACACGCTGCTGCTCGCCGCCGGATAGCTCGTAGGGCCGATGATTGGCCCTGTTCCACAGGCCGACGATCTCCAGCGCGTCCCGCGTGCGCTCCTCCCGCTCGCGTGAACGGACGCCCGCGATCCGCAGAGGCAGTTCCACGTTCTCCAAAGCGGACAGCAGCGGCAGCAGACCGAACGACTGGAAGACGAAGCCTATCTGATGCCGTCGCAGCTCAGTGAGGTCGTGCTCGGTCATGTCCGCGACGTCACGATTTTGGAACAGAACCTTCCCGGAGGTCGGCTTGTCCAGGCCCGCGAGGATATTCAGGAGCGTGGTCTTTCCGGACCCCGACCTCCCGACGACCGCTATGAACTGGCCGGGCATCACGCTGAAGTTGACGCCTCGGAGCGCGTTTATCTCCTCCGAGCCCAGCAGGTACGTCCTCCACAGGTCCACGGTGGTAATTAGTGGCAAGACTCTACTCATCTAGTCTCCTCCCGGCCTTATCGTAACCCTGCCGTCTTCGATCTGCACGCGGGCCTTCTCACCGATGTTCATTTGCTCAAGCAGTTCTCTCGGAATCTGGACTCTGCCGTTGCCATCGACCAGCACGAACTCCTCGAGCGGCTGGGCGGTCTCGACTTCGCCCCTGATGCGCTGGAACGTCACCTTGCGCCTTATCTCAGTGGACATCTTGCCGTCCCGTATCATCACCACGCGCCCGACCTTGTAGGCTATGTCCGGGTCGTGTGTCACTATCAGGATGGTCGTCCCCATCTCCCGGTTGACCGTCCCGAAGAGGTCCAGAATCTCGGCGGCGGTCGTATCGTCGAGCTCTCCGGTCGGCTCGTCGGCGAGGAGAAGCGGCGGCCTGTTGGCGAGCGCGACGGCGATGGCGACTCGCTGCTGCTCGCCGCCGGACAGCTTCTCCGGCGTATGCTCCAGCCTGTGACTCAGCCCCACCAAGCCCAGAATCTCCTCCGCCCACGTCCGGCGGTCGCCGCTGGGAGCGCTCGTCAGCATCATGGGGAGCATGACGTTCTCCAGGGTGGTCAGGTACGGGAACAGGTTCCGGCTCGTCTGCTGCCAAATGAAGCCGACTTCGCTGCGCCGGTACTCCTCGATCTCGCTCGCTCCCATCCTGAGCAGGTCTTTGCCTCCCACCAGCACGCCGCCCGCCGACGGCGCGTCGTATCCGGCCAGAATGTTGAGCAGGGTACTCTTGCCGCTCCCGCTGGCGCCCACAATGGCGACGACCTCACCTGGGTCAACGGCGAGGTCCAGCCCCCGCAGAGCCACGACTTCAAGGTCGGCGATCTTGTATATCTTGAACAGGTCCTGGCAAAGGACGTAAGGCTCGTTGTCCGCGTATGTCATCCGGATCGCTCCTAAGGGCCGGTCATTGGCAGGAATGACAGCACACGCTCCTTGTTCGTCGCGATGCCCTCTTCCGTCTGCCTTATCAGCCCCATCTCCATCAATGAGTTGATGTCTCGCGTGATGGTCTTGTTCGTTCTGTTCATATAGGCCTCGGCCAGTCTTGGCGTCAGCGCTCGTATGCTGCCGCGCGGGACAGGGTCATCGCGCTCGGACAGATCGATGACAAGATGCCTGCGCCTGGCGTCGGCAACGCCGTCCCGGCCGGCAAACCGGGCATGAACGTAGTTCGTCCAAATGTCCCTCCATATCTGCGCCTTTATTTCCTCGACCTGCGCCGTCAGACCGTCCACAAAGCCCTGCAGGGCATAGGTCAGGAACTCTACCGGCCCGGCAGGCGTCCGGTTCGACCTGTCCAACCGGCGGTAGTATTCCGACCTGGTTTCGTTGTAATGATTGCTCAGCAGGTGCGCCGCCGGACTCGGAACGCCGGCGGTCAAGAGTATCTGGCACTCTACCAGTCTCGCGGCGCGCCCGTTTCCGTCGGCGAATGGATGTATCCACGCCAGATACAGATGCGACACGATGGCTTTCACTATGGACGCAGCCAGCTTTGAGTGTCCCAGATCGAAATCCATCTCGTTGAGCCATTGGCACAGCCGGGCAAGCAGGTACTCGCAGTCCTTCGCGGGCGCGCCCCTATATCGGGCGACCCCGACTTCATGCGTGCGTATCTCCCCCGCAACGAAATCGTCATCCATTTCCAGGTCCCGCAAGACCTGACCGTTCAAAGCCTTCACTCGATCCAAGTCTAATGTAAGTGTACCCCCCTTACTCAGGTCGGCAAGCATCTCATTACACGCATCCAGGATATTCCGCACCTCTATTCCCAGGTACTCTCTCGACGGCGGCAGGTCGAGTTCTCCACGCGCCAGACTGGCTACCTCTTCTTCCGACAGGGTGTTGCCTTCTATGGCGGTTGTGGCGCGCGCGCCTCTTTCAAGATAGACACGATGCAGACGCTCCGCGGTTTCCGGCAGCAGAGGAATGCCGGCTATGCACTCGCACTTGGAGCATGCGTCTCCAAGCAGCATCCAGAACCTCGCCGGCAGGTTCCTCAAATCCAGCTCGAAGCTGATCCATGGGTGTGTTCTCCGATACTTCACTGTAACAACAACACATTCTCTCTTGTCCATCGGAGCCGTCAAAAGATTATACGCTATATTTTGTCCCTGAGAATGTCCTTCATGATGTCCCCAACCATTTCACATCTCTCCGAGTCTCAATATCCTCTGAAGCGATATGCGCCGCACCATCAAGATGACGCCCGTGATGATTATCGCGAACAGAATCGCCATGGCGGCATAGGTGACGCCCAGCGTCTGCCAGTTCACGTCCACGACGAAGGGCGGCAGTACCTGCGTCCCCTGGTCGTCATGACCCAGGAACGGCATCATCGTCGCGCCCAGCCTTCCGCCCATCCAGGTGCCCAGCGCCAGGCCCGCGCCCATCACCAGAACCTGCTCCAGCAGGAGCAGCGTGGTGAGCTGTCCCATCGAGAACCCCACCGTTCGCATCAGCGCGAACTGTATCTCCCTGCTCTTGAACGATACGTACGCGTGGACCATGAACCCGATCGCGCTGAGTATCAGCACGGCGGCGAAGGCCGCGAACAGCAGAACGCGCCACCCCGCCTCCACCAGAGGATCGACCTGCGAGGCCGCCAGCGCCGCTTCGCGGTCGTAGATAGCGCTGACGTGGAACAGGCTGTTATCTTCCAGGTCATCGATAAGCTCCGCGCGCGCGTCGCCCTGTCCGTTGGTGGTCATCCATACTTCGTTCGCCCGCAACTCGCCCCCGGTCGACTCCAAGTTCGTGTACGCGGCCAGAGACGCAAGATCGGTCACGAGGAATGATCTCTCGTAAGTATTGAGGGTTGGGAAGTAGTCCATCTCGCCCACAAGATCGACCTCGAATCGGTGGCCCTGTGTCGAGACCTCTATCGTGTCTCCCACCTCGTGGACGTTGTTCCTCATGAACCGGCTGCTGGCGATTGCGGGCAGCGGCTCCAGCGGCGGCCCGTGAAAGATCCCGCGGCTGACCGTCGGTCGTCCCTCTCCCCAGATGAAGTTGACGGCGGACGAGTTGTTCATGCCGAAGTCCGCCGACTTCAGCAGGTCGGCTTGGGCTTCGGGCACCGTCCTGAGCACAGTCCATTCGGAGGGCGACGCGAACGGCTCCAGGACATGCTTGTCCCCGTCCGGCGTCCTCGCGAAGATCTCGTCGATCACCATCGCTCCGGCTCTCAAACGACTGCGCCCGTTGGTCTCGAATACACTCAATGAGACCACCGATACGGGCGACTGCGGCCTGAGCGCGGGCCTTCCGCGTCGAGCGCGGCCGTCGAGCGGGCGCTCCATCGTCTGCCACTCGCCGTCTTCCAGCGCTCCCATGACGTACGTGAAGTAGCGACCGTTGGCATCCCTGATACGGGACGCAACCGCCACGCTGGGATGCGGGCGGTCCGGCTTGAAGGTGACTCCGATAGACGATGTTCCATCGGGGGCTTCTACCCCCGTTGGCAGCGTGTCCGACGGGAGCGACCCCAGCATGGACCTCATGGACGATTCGGAGAAATCGTCCCTGAACCAGCCCACCTCCCTGATCTTCTCCCCCTCGACCGCGAACATAATATAGGAATCGCTGAGCAGCTTGGACAGGTCCGATCCAAACCCTCTGTACGCCAGGGTCACGTCCTCCACCGGATGAAGGTCCTCGAACACCGTACGCATGGGGCTCGACTCGCCCACGCCGCTCAGAAGCACGCCCTCGAGCCGCACGTCCGCGCCGGTCTCGTACAGAGCCCTCTCCTCGAAGCTGCGCTGGAGCGTTCCGCCGAAGCTCGCCGCGAATATGCCCAGCCCCGCCATCAGGATCAGCATCAGGGCCAGCCGCGCGTAGTGAGTCGGGTTTCTCGCCATCTGCCATAAACCCAGCACCAGGCCCGCCGAGAGGAACGAAGACAGCAGCGCGCTCGAAATCCTCATGAACAGCGGGAACAGCCTGAGAAGAACCAGCGCGGATGCCACCAAGATCACGCCCGGAACCGCGAGCAGGATTTGGTCCACCGCGACGTCGCCGAATATCCCGACGGCCACGACCGATCCCTGCTCGGATAGCTGCCTGACGAGTATCACGCCGATTATCAGCAGCAGAACGTCCAGGTAGTAACGCTGGTACACCGGCTGTGTATATGGACGCGCCGACTGGTGACGGAACGTGGTGGCGCTCATGCGCGACGCCTGGACCGCCGGAATCATCAGCGCCGCCAGGCTGATCAAGCCTCCGAGAGCACTCATCAAGTATGCGCTCGACGATATGTGGACATCCAGCCTGCCGCCGCCGCTCAGCGCCTGGAAGTCCGGGACGTAGCCCAGCAGGCTGATTACCGCCGCGGCCATCAGCGGCGCGAAGATGACGGCCAGCACGGCTATCGTCAAGCCTTCGATCGCGAAGATTGAGAGTACCTGGATGGAACTCGCGCCCCGACTCTTGAGCAGCACGATCTCCCCCCGATGCTGCTCGACAACCAGCGAAGACAGCGTGATCACGTAGTACACGATCACCACCGCGATCAAGATTAGAATGACGAACATCGGCAGCTTGGAGAAGAACAGCCTCTTGTCGTACTCCGTGAGCGTGTCCTCCAGATCCGTGATCATCCTGAACCTGAATAGGCTGGACGACAGCCTGTTGTCCAGCGCGCCCAGCGATAATCGCGCGAGCGTGGCGTTTCGGGCGTCCAGCCTGTCGGGTTCCACCATCAGCAGCCAGCCATACGTGCTGTCCATCTGTCGGAAGTGGGCGCCGAGCGTCTCGTAGTAGCCCTTTTCGGTCAAGTAGAACGGAAGTGTTTGAAAGCTGTGGGCCGTCGCCGCCGCGAATACGCGGTCGTCGAGATGCCAGAACTCGTCGTCCGGGTCGTCGCGCGTGAAGATTCCGGAGATTACCACGTGGATGTACGGCGCGGTATCGTTCCAGTAGGGCACTGCCGCGAACCTGTCCCCCACGTCGGCGCCCATCTCGCGCGCCGCGTCGGCCGGCGCCAGCGCCTCGATGGTCAACATGCCGCCCATCCCGCGAGCCGGGCCGTCTCCCGGCGGTCTGCTGCCGGGCAGCAGCGTGATATGCTGATGCAGCCTGGGAAGGTGTCCGAAGTAGGTCCTGGGATTGTCGGTGTCGGCTGAGTACTCCCGGCCGATGTCGGACAGGAAGAACGTAGCGGTCTTGACTCCGGCAGTCTGGTCCCTGAGCATCCAACCCAAGTGTCCGGCAACCAGCGGTTCCACCGCGCTCACTATCTTGTCGCGCTCGGGATAAGTGGTGGGACCACGGTCGGCCTTGATGGTTATGTTGGTCTCGTTGGCGCTTAGTTGCAACAGCGCGTTCCTGAGCGCAAGCTCTCTAAGCGCGTCGAAGTATATGACCGTACCCGCCATGATCGCCGAGGCGAGCAGGACGCCCACGACGACCGTTGACATCAACTGCCAGTTGGCGATCATCCTGCGCACCACCTGAGGCCATGCGGTTATCAGCCTGGAGACTAGCGTAATCATTCACCCTCCAAGCGTGTCATCTCGTGCAGTTTCACGCGAGTCACAGACCTCGCCAACCACAGCAGCGCCCCCACGAATATCGCTATGAGAGCGGCGTATATCGGCCCCATGAATGCCCAGTCCGTCGTCAGGATGAAGGGCGGAATCACCGGAGCGCCTTCCTCGGTAACGGCCACCGCGGACACCATTATACCGCTCATCGCGAACCCCGCCATAGTGCCGATAACCAGCCCGATCGTCGCTATGACCAGGTGCTCCGCGCCGAGAAGCCACGTCATCTGTCTGCCTCTTAGTCCCAGGGCCTGGAGGAATCCCATCTCCATCCTGCTTTGGCCCGAGGAGTGCAGCAGGTAGGTTATGTACCCCAGGGCGGCGGCGAAGATGATTATGAACACCGCCACCAGAATCATGGCCCGCCACCCGGCGGTGATGAGCGGGTCGAGTTCGAACGACTCCATCAGCTTGTTCCTGTCGTGTACGAGGTTCGATTGAGGCGCGAGGGACACCGCAAATCGGTACACGTCCTCCTCTGACCCCGGCGCCTGCGACAGCAGAAGTTCGTTGGGTTTGATGACGCCGATCGGACTGAGGAGGTTGAGGTGCTGAAGCAGATAGTGGAGGTCCACTATCACGAACCCGTGGCCTGCCGGGTTCATCGTGGGGAAGTAATCGACCGTGTCCATGACCCTGACCGGAACCAGCCTGCCGAACATGCCGACAATGACAGCGTCGCCGACCTCGAGCCCGGACCGGCGCATGAAACTCGCGCTGGCCACCACCGGCACCGGCCCGCCGGTAGGACTGCGATAGAAACCGCGTATGCCGCGGTCGGTGTCTTTGCCGAAGATGAATATGCCGGACCTTCGCCCGTTCTTTACGTCCTGCGCGGTGACGCCGATCACGTCGGTCGAGATCATGGACGTGGACAGCGCCGTCCAATTGACCTGGCCCTCGAAATCGTCCAGAATCTCGCTCTCGGCGCCGCCGTTCATCGTGGCCTGAATGTCGTCGAGCATTATCGCCCCCGCCGTCCCTGTCGGACCGAAAGCGGGTTGGTATATCTGGACGCTGATGAGGTTCAGCGGCGGCCTGAGACCGTCCGGCACCTCCGCCTCCATCAGCGACCATCCCGTACCTTCCACCTGGCCGAAAGTTATCGTGTCCGTGACGCCGCGGCTGTCTTGGAGCACCATCCACAGGAACATGTTGTCGTAGTTCTCCGCCGGCTGCGTCCACACCCGTACCGACTGCGCCCCCTCCGGCAGCTCGATCGGCGGGAGGTAAGCGCTGGTCTTGAGCAGGCTCATCACCTGCGCCAGGGAACGCTCTGAAAAGTCCGATCTGTACCAACTCATATACGGGAAGTCGTTGGACTCGACCGCAAACACCCGGAAGCTGCTGCCCGAATACGTGGCCCCGATCGTTCCGTCCCCGCGCAGCGCCAGCGCGACCGCGCTCACGCCCGGTATGTCCATGTAGCGCTCCTTCAGCGCCTGTGTCCCCCGCGTGAAGTACGTCGGTATCCCGGTCACGCGGACGTCCGCCGCGACCTCGTAGAGTATCCGCTCTTCGTAAGACCGGTCCAGCGTTCCGCCCACCGTCGTCGCCAGGATGCCGAGTCCGGACACCATGACCACCAGCAGAACCAGCCAACTGTACTGCAAGGGATTGCGCGCCATTCGCCAGATGGCCATGGACACCCACACAGGATATACCCTCGCCAGCCTGCGGAACACTATGAACAGAATCTGTGCCGGGACCAGCGCTCCCAGCGCTATCGTCGGGATGTACCTGACTTCGTCCCGAGATGGAACGTCCAAGTATATGAACAGCGAGATTAGCGCCGCCTGAGCCACGAGGCCCGCGATCATGAAGTAGCGGCGCTCGGCCCGCCACGTTCCGAAGTACAGCAGCCATATCAGGGCCAGATGCGCCACGCTCGCGATCCATCCGTAATCCGCGCCCGCCGCGCCCAGGTTCCCGATGGCGATTATCAGGGCCAGCGCGAGGCAGGTCGCCGACGCCAGAAGGTGCAGCAGCGCCGGCGATTCGCCGCTGAAGTAGCGCACTATCAGCGGGAAGAACCGCATGAACAGCAGCGCAACTACCGTCAGCAGCAGCACCGGAGCGAACAGCAGCGCTTCGTTGACGCGAGCCTGGTCGAACAGCCCGCCCGATACCACCTGGCCGCGCGAGAACAGCTCCCAGAACACCAGCCCGCCAATGACCATCAGCCCAACGTCCACGTAGTATCGCTGGAAGAACGGCGCGGACGGCGGCCTCGACGAGCGCAGCCTGTGGACTATCAACCCGCTCCTGGCGCCCACGACGCCCGGCACGACGTAGATCGCCAGACATAGAAGACCCGTACCGGCAGCGACCGCAAAGGGCATCCAACCCAAGGACACCGGCAGGAATCTACCCAGCGTGATCTGCTCGAAGTAGGTCAGCTTCCCCGCGAGCGCGATGACCGCCGCCGCCAGGAACGGCGCGATCGCCACCGCGATCAGCGTTATCGCCAAGCCTTCAAGCGCGTAGATGCGCGCGAGATGCCATGAGCTGACCCCGCGGCTCCTCAAGAGCGCTACGTCCGGCTCCCGGCTGGTCACCAGGTAGGAGACCATCATCAGGATGTAGTACAAGACCGTTATCGTCATGACCACGAGCAGCAGAAGCAGCGGAACGCTCGTGAAGAAGCTCCGCCGCTCGAACCTGTTCAGCATCGTGGTAATGCCGGTGAACACCGCCGAGCCCGACATGGCGAGCGACACGTCCGACTCCATCTGAGCGATCCGAGCTCGCGTCTCGTCCTTGCTCCAGGTCTTCAGGCTCTCCTTGTCGATGGACACGTACCAGTTGGAGTTTACCTGCACGCCCGGGTACGCCTTGCCGACCCCCTCGATGAGCGCCTCGCGAGTCACGAACACCGCCAGAGGCGGCTCTTCGGGGTCGATCTCGACATCCTGGTCGGGCAATTCGTCGAGCGGCGCCGGGTTCAAGAACAGGTTGGGGTTCTGCTGCCAAAACTCTTCCGTCGGGTCCGTCGGCTCGATAAACCCGACGATCTCAACCGCCACGCGCGTTGGGCTGGACAGCGACGGAGCGAACTGGACCGTATGCCCGACCTCCACGTCGAACGCGCTGACCGAATCGACTCCAACCACGGCCTCCAATCTTGGAAGGTCTCCGTCCCAGGTGACGCTGTCCGCGGCCATGCGCCCTTGTGTAAAGGTCACGTGGTCTTCCAGGTTGCTCATATACTGGAAGTAACCCCTCGATACGAGCGCTTCATCCCCGGGACTCAACCTCTCCGGGAAAGGGTTTTTCTGAGTCCCGACGAGGAATACCGAGGTCTTGAGATAGCGCTCCCGTCCGCGATAGATCGTCTGGATGTTGTCCGCTATCGCGTCATCCAGGGCCTGCTCGGTCCTGTCGATCTCCGCCCTGCTGAGAGTGATGTGAGTGGCGGCGGCGAATATGTTCAGGAACGACTGGTCGGCCCGGTCTATGGCCGTGTTGATCCCCTGACGTTCGAGCGTAGCCACGTAGATCGGCGCGCCGGCAAGTAAAGTTGCGGCAATCGCTATCCCGGCGAATATCGCCAGAAGCAACTTCCAATCGTCTGCTAGTCGTTTGAAAACGAACGAAGATGTCGTCATAGCGCCGATCGACTGTCTTCCAAGAGCCCCGATGGCCACATCCTGTTATCAAGCACAATTACCAAGGTCAATCTTCCTCAAAGTAAGACTTCAGGAACTCGTACAACCGAAGTTTTTCAGATTCCGATGCGGATTGAGCGATGGCTATTATATTCAACCATCCGGTCTCGTCGTCCCAGTAGTTTTTCTTCATGACCTGATGCCTGCCACAAAGGGGCTGCCACTTGGACGGATCTTCGGAGTCCGCATCAGGATCGAGTGAATGTGGCCGTTTGTGATCGGGAGTTAAGCGAACGGTTCCTCCACCGACAGGGTCGATGTCCCCTTGCCGCAGTCCGCACGGCTGGCCATCTTCATCCCAAGCACATTTGAACTCTGCGGATTCAAGAGCTTCACGCCATGCTCCCGCTGAGGGACGCACTCTCCTCCCGGTCGTGTCTCGCCTTTCAGCGCTGGGCATAAGGTACTCACTGACCCTTAAGTCTCCTCTGTTACGCCAAGATAGGATTGTGTAGCCATAATCAGTACGGAGTTCAGAAAGACGCTGATGCCAGTTTTCCGGCTGCCGGCCTGTCTTGGGGTCTGTCGCTACTTCAATTATCTGTTCCCTTGTCGCAACCCTGCCGACGTTGTCCAAAAAGAACGCCTCTATCCTCGCTCGAACGGAGTTCTGAGTATATGGACCCCCGACAACGGCATACTGGTGTTCAACTTGGTCTTGCGCCATGTGTCACTGGACCATTGCTACCGATACCAGCCGCGGTTCGGATTCGCTCTGAGGTTGTGGCGAGCCAGCGTTCCGATTCATCGCACAGTATTGCCCGCCGTCTAAGTCTTATACACGCTTCACCTGTCGTCCCCGATCCGCACATCGGGTCAAGGACAGTGTCACCTTCTCTTGTGGACATTAGTATCAGGGGCTCTATTACGGACAGCGGCTTCTGCGCAGGATGTCCCGTCTGTTCGTTCCTTCCCACGAAGCCGACGTTCAATGGAGCCTCTAGTACACTGGGCGGCCCAGGGACGAACCGCATCTTTCCTGAGCGAAGTCTTTCCAATTGCGCCCCTTCCAGAAAATGCTCTGGGTATGTCTGGGCGCCCTCAGAGGAAATGTGCAGGCACGTATTCTGCGCGGACCTCCAGCCCCTGATCACTGAAGGGCAGTTCTTGTAGTACCACGTCAGCCACGCCGTGAGCGTGAAATTATCTGGGATGCGCGACACCTGCTGGGCGATTATCTCAGGAAATCCCCAGACGAAGATGTGATCGGAAACCTTGGATGCCGCTAGAACCACTTCGCTAAGCCACTCGTCATAGTCTTCACGGTAGCCGCCAACACCCTTGTTGTACCAAGGATCCAGGATCGTCGCAGAGACTCTTTCAGACACGCTTGAAAGCGTTTCCAGTACGTCTGCCGGGGGCCTCACTTCAACGTTGGCCGATACTTTAGCCCGAGCTTCAGTCATGCTAAGCTGTGTCATTTCAGTCCCACCCCCTCACAGCCCCATCGCCGACGCCACCGTTTCCAGGTGAACGTCCGCGTCGCCGAACATCAACTCAGCGGACTTGGCCCTGCGAGAGTAGAGTTGCATGTCGTGTTCCCTCGTGAAACCGATCGCCCCGTGACTCTGGTGGCCGAGCGCGCACACCCGCTGGTACGCATCCGACACCCAAGCCTTGGCCATCGCCACCTCACGCTCCGACGCCAGGCCCTCACCCAGCCTCCACGCCGCTTGGTAAGTGATGTGGCGGCAGCCTTCCACGTCCGTCGCCATGTCCGCCGCGTAATGTTGAATGGCTTGGAAAGACCCTATCGCCCTGCCGAACTGGATGCGCTGCTTGGCGTACCCCACCGTCATGTCCAGCGCCTGCTGAGCGCCGCCCAGCATCTCCGCGCACTTGCCCACGGTCGCCCACGCCAACGTTCTCTCCAACGTGTCCCAGCCCCCGTCGATCTCGCCCAACAGCGCGGACGCCGGTAACCTCACATCCTCGAAGACAAGTTCCGACTGCTTGTCCGAAGCTATCGTCCTCAAGCGCGTCTCACTCAGCCCGTCCGAGCCACGCGGGACTATGAACAGGCTGACGCCCCTTTCTCCGCCACCCGTCCGAGCCGCGACTACTATGTAGTCCGACACGTGCGCGTTCGGAACATACAGCTTGACGCCGTTTATGACGAACCCGCCGCCCGACCTCTCAGCCGTCGTCTCCACGCCGCGCGCGTCCCAGCGTCCGCTCGGCTCCGTGAGCGCGAGCGTCGCGACCACTCGTCCGCTCGCGATACCCGCAAGGTACTCCCGCTTCTGCTCCTCGGAGCCGGACTCGGCTATCGTAGCGCCCGCCATCACCACACTTGAGAAGTACGGACCCGGCAGCAGCGCGCGCCCCATCTCCTCAAGCAGTATCGCCAACTCGACGATTCCCAGCCCCTCGCCGCCGTACTCCTCCGAAAAGACCAGGCCCAGCCATCCCAGCGCCGCCATCTTCTCCCACAACTCCCTTGTGTACCCTCGTTCGTCCTCCTCCATGTTGCGGACGTACTCGATTGGGCACTCGACCTCCAGAAACTCGCGCGCGCTGTTCCTGAGCATCTGCTGCGTCTCATTCAGTCCGAGGTCCAAGTCGGCCTCCCAATCTCTCCCTGACAAAACCGCATTCGGAGCGCCGCGGCGCGCCCCGCCTGCAAGGTCGCTCTATTGCTCCGGCGCGCGACCGGATGAACACGCCCTCGGTCCTCTACGGACCGCCGACGACCATGCACGTTATCGTACGTACGATCCCGTTCACAGTGTGAATCTCGCGCGTAACGACCTCGCCCACCGCGTTCAGGTCGTCCGCCGACACCACCGCGATGATGTCGTAAGGGCCGGTGACCGTGTCCACGGCGTTGATTCCGGGCAGTTCCTTCAGGGCCTGAGCCACCTCGCTCGGCTTGCCGACGGCGGTCTCTATCAGAACGTAGGCCTTGGTGCTCATCTGGTACGCCTCCGGGGGTCTGGGGATGCCGCGAACCACGTCTCAAATAGGTGTTTCGCCCATCCACGGAAAAGTGTCTGCATTCTAAGGTGACGCCAATATGGTGTCAATCGCAAACCCCATTGCGCCCGCCCCCATCCACTGCTAACATTCACCTTGAAGCTAGTCGGAGCGGTATCTGAGCTTCAACATCGAACAGGACTTCGGCTTCTAACCCTTGCGGCCATTCGACAAGAACACCACCATTGGCTTCATAGGCGCCGGAGCGGTCGGCGGCTCTCTCTCCCTTGCCCTTCACCGCGCCGGCTATCCCGTGGTGGGCGTCGCCAGCCGCGCGCGGGCGTCTGCCGAGGCGTTCGCCTCCAAGATTTCGGGCTGCGCTCCCTACCGCAGCCCCCAAAAGCTCGCCGACTCCGCCGGATTTGTCTTTATCACCACCCCCGACGACGCCATCGCCCCCGTCTGCGACTCGCTGAACTGGAAACGTGGTCAGGGCGTAGCCCACTGCTCAGGCGTCGTCAGCTTGGAGCCGCTGCAAAGCGCGGTCGAACAGGGCGCGGCGGCAGGCGCGTTTCATCCACTCCAGGCGTTTACCTCCGTCGAGGAGGGAGTTGAGAACATCCCCGGCTCGACATTCGGAATCGAGGCGCCTCCCGAACTTCACGACTACCTCGAAAACATGGCCCTCGACATCGGCGGCGTCCCCATCTTCCTGAGGCCGCAGGATAAGGTACTGTACCATCTGTCCGGCGTGCTCATGGGCAACCTGCTCGCCGTACTCGCATCCGTCGCCGCCTCGACGTGGCCCAAGTTCGACCACTCCCGCGACGACGGCATACGCGCTCTGACCCCCATGATGCGCGCCGTGGCGCGGAACCTCGACGCCAACGGTGTGCCGCAGGGCGTCGCCGGACCATACCCGAGGGGAGACGTGGGGACGATCCGCAAGCACCTCGATACCCTGGAGTCCTCCGCGCCCGAGTACCTCCCTCTCTACTGCGAGCTTGCCCTGGCCGGTCTTCCGTTCGCCGTGGAGAAAGGCTCCCTAGACCCCACCATAGCCGACCGGATAGCTGATATAATTAGAAGTTACAGGCAACCAGACCGCCAAAGTCCCCTCTCCCTTGATGGGAGAGGGCTAGGGTGAGGGTGATTACAGAAAACTCAATCCGGACTTCACTCACCGCGAGGAGGTACCAGCGATGCGAGTAACCATCAGAGACCTGAAGCTTATGAAGCGGAACGGGGAGAAAATCCCCATGATTACCGCTTATGACTACACATCAGCGCAACTCGTCGAGGCGGCAGGCATCCCCCTGATACTCGTCGGCGACAGCCTCGGACAGGTGGCGCTGGGGTACGACTCCACCCTGCCGGTGACCATGGACGATATGGTCCACCACGTCAAGGCCGTCGTCCGCGGCACGGAGCGCGCCCATGTCGTCGGCGACCTCCCGTTCCTCAGCTACCACGCCGATATCCCCGAGGCCGTCCGCAACGCCGGACGCATCCTCAAAGAGGGCGGCGCGCAGTCGGTCAAGCTGGAGGGCGGACGCGCACAGGCCCAGACCGTCAGCCGCATCGTCCAGAGCGGCATCCCGGTAATGGGACACGTCGGACTCACGCCCCAGGCCGTCAACCAGCTTGGCGGATACAGGGTTCAGGGCAGAAGCCTCAAGGCCGCCGTCGAGCTTATGGAAGACGCCCGCGCGCTCGAAGACGCCGGGGCATACGCCATCGTCCTTGAGTGCGTCCCGGCACAGCTTGCCCGGATGGTCACCGACCGCGTAAGCGTGCCGACCATCGGCATCGGCGCCGGCGCCGGATGCGACGGACAGGTGCAGGTCTTCCACGACCTGCTCGGACTCTACAAAGACTTCAGCCCCAAGCATGCCCGCAAGTACGCCAACCTCGGCGACGCCGTAACCCGCGCCACGTCCGAGTACGCCCAAGACGTCCGCGACGGCCAATTCCCCACCGACAAACAAAGCTACCGCCTCAACAAAGACGTCGTGGAAGCGCTATCCGAGTACTCCGCCAAGCCCGCCTAGTTCATGACCCTCAGATCCAGTCCATCCGATCTTCAATCCATCATTGAGCAGATGACCGACGTCATAGTCCGAAACCCCAACGACCCCGACGCCTACTTTCGGCGCGGCAACGCCCACTCCAACCTCGCCCACTACTCACAGGCCAGGGAGGACATGCGAAAGGTCATCGAGCTAGACCCCACGAACGCACTCGCCCATAACAATCTCGGAGTAGCCAACCTCTGCCTCGGCGACTTCGACGAGGCCGTGCGAAACACCTCTGCCGCCATAGACCTAGACCCCGACTACCGCGACGCCCACCACAACCGCGCCCTCGCCCGAACCGAGACCGGCGACCTTCACGGCGCCCTTGCCGACTTCACCCGCGCGCTCGAACTGGACCCGTCCTACTGGCCCGCCTACCGCCACCGCAGCGCGCTACATCACATACTAGGAAACCCCAAGCTGGCTTACGCCGATTTCGTGAGGTTCCGCGAACTGTCTCCCTGATTCTTACTCTCGTCCCAAAGCATCCCATTCATGCCCCTTTTGGATGCGCCGCCCCAATTGCCCTATTGCGATATATGGCATACCCTTGCACCAGACCAAATACCCGCTCTCCCTCGGAGCCTGCCCCGTGCTCGATACGGGGGTGAGGGTGACTAACGAGGCTTCATTGATGTCCTGGCAAGACGACCATAAAGAAAGACTATGCACCGCCGAGGAGGCTGTCTCCATCGTCGAGGACGGCGATCGGGTAATAGTCCCGCTCACCGAGCCGCCGATGACGCTCGTCCGCGCCCTTTCGGAGCGCGCCCACGAGATTAGCGGCGCGACACTCACGGTCTCCGTGCCCCAATTCGACCTCGGACCGTTCATCGAAGCGGGCTGGAACGTCGAGATCGAGAACTTCATCGGGCCTATTGGCAGGCCGTACGAAAACGAGGGTCGTGCCCCCTTCTCGCCGCTCGCCTTCTCCCTGACCTTCAAAGCCAATGATGAGCGTCCCGCCGAGGCTAAGCCTATAGACGTCGTGCTCGCCGTCGCCGCCCCTCCCAACAGCCAAGGACAGATCGCTTTCGGACCCCAGCCTTGGTACAAGCGCGGCCTGGTACAGCGGGCGCGTAAGGTCGCCCTCGAGATCAATCCGTCGCTAATCCGCACGTTCGGTGACGGCTTCATGCCCGCCGACGAGATCGACAAGATGGTGGAGGTCGAGCCGTCGCGCCAGACCCGCGAGGGACTTCTCGAAATCGCCTCCGCGCTCCCCGAGGATCGACGGGCCGCCGTCGAGGAGATAATCCACAAGGTCAACCCGAACCGTCTCGCATCAGCCGCGCCACACTTCGAGACGATCAACCTGGACAGACTCAAGATCCAGCTTGGAATCGACGATCCTTCAGCCGAATCGAGGGCAATCGCCGAGAACGTGAAGGCGCTTATACCGGACGGTTCGACTATCCAGATCGGCGTCGGCACTCCGTCGTCATACCTGCCCCGGCTGGGCGTACTCGATGACAAGCTGGACCTCGGCCTGCACTCGGAGCTGAGCGTCGCGGGCATCGCGAGACTGGTGGACGCTGGGGTCATCAACGGCGTCCGCAAGACCCTTCACCCCGGGCGCGCCGTTGCCACCTCGTGGACAGGCGCTGATGACATAGACCTCGAAATCATCGACAACAACCCGGTGTTCGAGCTGTACTCGCCCGAGTACGTCCTGAATCCGTGGGTCATAGCCCAGAACCGGAACCAGGTCGGCATCAACAACGCGCTCGCCGTCGACCTGACCGGGCAGATAGCGTCCGAGAGCGTCTTTGGCGGCCAGATGTACAACGGAATCGGAGGCCAGCCCGAGACTCACATCGGCGCGCTCTACTCTGAGGGCGGACGCGCGATAACGCTGCTCTATTCGACGGCGCTCCGGGGGGCGATTTCACGCATCGTCCCAAAGCTGGAGTCCGGCGAGATGGTCACCATGCCCAGTTTCTGGGCAGACACGATAGTCACCGAGTACGGAGTCGCGCACCTGCTCAACAAGAACCACAGGGAACGAGCCGAGGCCCTCATCGCCATCGCCCACCCCGACTTCCGCCCCGAACTGCGGAAGGCAGCTTCGGTCATTCTATGGTAAGATGCCAAACGCAAGGTAACTTGTTGGCAAACAGACCGAAATGGTCAAGAGACGAAATGCAAGGCGTGTTCAAAGGTTTCAGACGCGGATTCGACAGATGGCAACTGGTGGTCGTTGTTCCGTGGGTTATCGCCATGGCCCTCTTGATCGACATATACTTCAGGGGTTAGCGTCATGACAACGACGGAACGGACCGTCAGCGCTGAGCCGCTTCATATCAGAATCTCAGACGTGGCGGCGAGACACGGCGATCCGCCATGGGCAGAGCGGATTCTTCACGACGGACGCAACGACGCCGTGCTGATCTGCGACGCGCCCGGCGCAGTAAACGACCCTCACGTTCACCCCGACTTCGACGAGTGGTGGATCGTGCTCCAGGGAGAGATGGTCTGGGAAATAGGCGACTACCCTCCGATCAGGGCCTCCAAGGGCGACGTCGTGATCGCTCCAAAGGGGCAGAGGCACGCGATCAAAACCGTCGGGAGCGAGAACGCGATCAGGTTGGGCATTACAAAGCCGGACTCCAACCACGACGTCAAGGCGAGAAGGTCCAACATCCTCAAGCCGTTCCCAAAGCAGGACGGGCCGCCCAACATGCTGCATACGACGCCGGAGTACATGCTGGAGAAGTTCGGAGATCCGCCCTGGTCAACCTCGATACTGCGGGACGACCGAAACAGCGCCAACCTGATCTGTCACGGTCCGGGAATGACCAACAACGCGCACTGGCATCCCGACTTCAGCGAGTGGTGGATGATCATGCGGGGAGAACTGACCTGGAAGGTGGGCGAGAACAGGCCGCTGATCGAGGCCAGAGACGGCGACATCGTGTTCGTCCCCGAGGGGATGCGACACTTCATCAGCACGGTCGGCGACGACATATCGTTCCGACTGGCGGTTACGACGCCCGAGCAGCCGCACATCTACACCGACGATGACGATGCCGCTCCCCCGCCCGTATCGTAGGCGAACGTAGTTCGGCGCATAGCGCCACCGCGCACTACTCCGGCGGAACTATCCCCTGCGCCCGCGCGCGCCGGACGCCGCCCATGTCCGCGCCCGGCATCGGCGCCGTTCCGATGACCTGATCGCGCTCCATTTGGTCTAGTACGTCTGATGATATTCCCACGAGGTCACCGAGAATGTGCCGGTTGTGCTGTCCGAGGCCGGGCGCCGGGCCGTGACGCACTTCGGGGCGATTCGCCATCTTCCAGATCTGGCCGCTGAGCAGGTGCGTTCCCGCGTCCGGATGATCGACGACCTGAAAGTAGTCGCGGTCCTGGAGATGCGGGTTGTCGTAGGTGTCTGCGCCGCAGTCGAGAACAGGCCCGGCGGGGACGCCGCGCTCCTGAAGCAACTCGGTGACGTGGTATCTTCCCAGTTGGCGGCTCCAGCGGCTGACGATGTCGTCCAACTCGTCCTGATTCCTCAGCCGCGCGGGGAGGGTCTCGAACCTGGGATTGTGAGCAAGCTGCGGCATCCGCATCGCCTCGCACATCTCCCACCACTCCTCATCGGTTCTGACCGCGATCGCGACCCACTGGTCTTCGCCCGCGCAGGGGTACACTCCGTGCGGTGACATGGCTGGATGGCGGTTGCCGCGACGAGACCGAGACTGGCCGGTCAGTTCGTACTCCAAGAAGACCTCTCCGAGGTTGGTCATGAAACTCTCGGACTGGGCAAGGTCGATGAACTGGCCTTTGCCGGTGCGCGCACGTCTAAGAATCGACAGGCAGATGGAGAACACGGCGTTGCCCGCGGCGACGGCGTCGGGATGGTGGACCAGGGAGTTGTAAGAGAGGTCCAGGTCGGGGTAGCCTCGCAATCGTGTGTGCCCGGAGACGGCGTCCAGCACAAGACCCATGCTGCGGTATCGCCTGTATGGGCCTGTGTTTCCGTACCCCGGCATGAATATGACGATGATGTCCGGCTTGACCTTGCGTAGGTCTTCGTATCCGAGTCCGAACCTGTCCATGACTCCAAAAGCGTAGTTGGATAGCACGACGTCGCTGACGTTGGCAAGCTGTTTGAAAGCGTCCGCGCCGGACGGAGTGGTGAGGTCGAGCGTGAGGCCGACCTTGTTCCGGTTGACCGCGTTGAAATCGCCGTTCGTGTTCCAGGGTTTGGCTGCGGGATCATCCGAATTTGGCCTTGCGGGGTTTCTCGCCACGCGCTGTATGGCCTCGACCTTGATGACCTCGGCTCCGAGGTCGGTTAGAAGCGCGCCGGAGAAGGGGCCGGCCCAGATCTCGGCGAGCTCCAGGGCGCGGATTCCCTCCAGAGGGCGGGCGGGAGACTTCGCGGCGTCAGGCATCGGAGATAATCCCCCTGTCCGACAGCGCCGAAATATCCTCGTCGGACAGGCCGAGGAGTCCGGTCAAGACCTCGCGGTTGTGCTGGCCCCGTTTCGGCGCGGGAGTGGATTCCGACTTGGGAGCGTCGGACAGGGTGAAGGGCAGACCGGGGTATCGGAGCGTTCCGAAGTCGGGGTGATCTATCGTTTGGAAGTAGCCGCGCTGAATGAAGTGCTCGTCCTCCATGATCTCCGAAGGCTCCAGGACCGGACCTGATGGAAGTCCGGCGTCCTGAGCGGCGGCGAAGACCTCGTACCTGGTGTGTCCGTCCAGCCATGCCTGGAAGATGCTCTCCAGTTCGGCGCGGTTTTCGATACGGTCCTCGGGGGTGAGAAAGCGCGGGTCTTGGGTCAGTTCGGGCTGGCCGATTAGCTGGGCGACATAGGGCCACATGCGCGGGCCGAGCGGCAGGAAGTTGAAGTGCCCATCGGCGCACCTGAACGTGCCGATGGCGTACTGCTCGCTGCCGGAAGTGGTGCGCGGATCGACGCGCTTGTCATTCTCGCCGAGATAGGCGTAGGCGCCTCGCCGCGCTATCTGGTTTGGGTGTCCGCTCATGGACTCGAAGATGGAAATGTCCACCCAGTCGCCGATTCCGGTCATGGCGACGCCGACGAGGGCACCCATGGTGGCGGCGGACGCGACGACGCCTGTGAAGTACTGGGCTATCTCGCCGCCGTACCTGAGCGGCGGCCTGCCCGGCAGACCCTCGCGGTTCATCGCGCCGGACATGGCGAACACGCTCAACTCGGTGAAGCTCCAGTCGCGGTAGGGGCCGGTCTGGCCGAAGGGGGTGACGGAGGTCATGACGAGGTCGGGCCTGTGCGCGGAAAGCGTTTCGTAGCCGATGCCGAGACCCTCAGCCGCGCCGGGCCTCATGCTCTCGATTACCACGTCGGAGCGGAGGGCGAGATCGAGCAGCAGTTCTCGTCCCCTGTCCAATTCGAGGTCGAGGGTAACGCTCTTCTTGTTGAGGTTGAGATGCAGGTAGAGGCCGGCGCTCTCGGCCCAGTTGAGATGCTCGTACCGGCGGGGCGTGTGCCGGGGAGACTCGACCCTGATGACCTCAGCGCCGTAGTCGGCGAGCATCTTGGCGCAAAAGGGCGCGGCGATACCGTCGGTCAACTCCAGAACCCTGATACCGTCGAGGGCCAGTTGAGGCACAGTTGGGACTCCGTAGCCGCAGGCGCGGCCGGCCTATTTTCTAACTGCCGGCGGTGGGTGTCAATATGGGCGTCGCTGTCTGCTTGAGGAGTCCATGGATAAGATGGTATCGAAGGACGGGCGTTCGGGTCAAGTGTGGGGTGGTCATGCCGCGGCCCACCCCTCAGACAGAACCTCCGCCTGTTCAAGCACGGTCTGCGTCGCCTTCTCCTGCTTGTCGGGCGGGTAGCCGTGCTTGCGCAGGATGCGGCGGACCAGGCGGCGGAGGTTGGCGCGGACGTTTTCGCGCAGCGTCCAGTCGATGGTGACATTCCGGTGGACGGTATCGACGAGTTCTTGGGCGATGGCGCGGAGCGTCTCATCCCCAAGTACCTGAACCGCGCTGTCGTTCGTCTCCAGCGCGTCGTAGAAAGCCAGTTCTTCCTCGGACAGTCCTAGCCGTTCGCCGCGCGCGCTGGCCTCCCGCATCTCCCTGGCAAGCTCGATTAGCTCCTCGATGACCTGCGCCGCTTCTATCGCGCGGTTCTGGTAACGGCGCAGCGACCGTTCCAGCATCTCGGCGAAGGAGCGGGCCTGCACCACGTTCTTGCGCCGCCGGGTGGATATTTCACCTCTGAGCAGTTTCTGAAGCAGTTCCACGGCCAGGTTGCGGTGGGGCATTCCTTGCACCTCGGCCAAGAACTCGTCGGAGAGTACCGAGATGTCCGGCTTGTCCAGGCCCGCGGCGGCGAAGATGTCCATCACGCCCTCTGACGCGACTGAGCGGGAGACGATCTGCCGCACGGCAAGATCCAGTTCCTCCTCGGCGCGCGCCTCGGTAGCCGCCCGCTTCGACAGCGCCGCCCTCACCGCCTGGAAGAATCCGACGTCGTCGCGGATGCGCGTGGTCTCCGGGTGGGGCACGGCGAGCGCGAACGCCTGCGACAACTCCCGCACCGCGTTCAGGCAGCGCTCTTTGCCGTCCTTCTGGGCCAAGATATGCTCTTGCGCGGCTGGCAGCAGTCCCAACCGCTCATGGGGAGCGCCAGTAGTCCACTTGGACCAGTCGAAGCCGTGGAACAGCGCGCAGCATACCTCGTGCTTTTCCAACATGACGGTCACGGCTTCTTCCTGATTGAAGGCAGTCCGGCCTTTGCCTCCGCTCTCGGTATAGGTTGCCAACGCCTGCTTGAGGTCCTGCGCGAGTCCGAGGTAGTCCACGACCAGGCCGCCCGGCTTGTCCTTGAACACTCTGTTCACGCGGGCGATGGCCTGCATTAGCCCGTGGCCGCGCATCGGCTTGTCAACGTACATTGTGTGCAGGCTCGGCGCGTCAAAGCCCGTCAGCCACATATCCCGCACCAGCACGACCTTCAACTCATCGTCAGGGTCTCGGAACCGTTGGGCGAGCGTCTCCCGACGGGGCTTGTTCCTGATGTGCGGCTGCCAGTCCGGCGGATCAGACGCCGAGCCGGTCATCACCACCTTGATCTCACCCTTGCCGTCATCACCGTCATGCCATTCCCGGCGCAGGCGTATCAACTCTCGGTATAGGTCGATGCAAATGCGCCTGCTCATGCAGACGACCATCGCCTTGCCTTCCAGCGCATCCAGTCGCTGCTCGAAGTGGGCGACGATGTCCTCCGCGACCTGCTTCACCCGATTCTCGGCGCCGACGACCGCCTCCAACTGCGCCCACTTGGACTTGAGCCTCTCCCTGCGCTCCACCTCCTCGCCCTCGGTGGCCTCCTCGAAATCAGGGTCGATTCTCGGCCTCTGGTCCTCGTCCAGGGTCAGTTTGGCTAGGCGGCTCTCGTAGTAGATGCGCACGGTAGCCCCGTCCTCGACGGAGCGTTGGATGTCATAAACGCTGATGTAGTCTCCGAAGACGGCGCGCGTGTTGGCGTCCTGTAGCTCGATGGGCGTCCCCGTGAAGCCGACGAAAGAGGCGTTGGGCAGCGCGTCGCGCATGTGGCGGGCGTAGCCGTCTATGAAGTCGTACTGGCTGCGGTGGGCCTCGTCGGCGATGACGACGATATTGCGCCGCTCAGACAGCGTGGGGTGAGTATCGCCCTTCTCCTCCGGGAAGAACTTTTGAATGGTGGTGAAGACTACGCCGCCGGCGTTGACCGACAGCTTGCTGCGCAGGTCGGCGCGGCTGCCGGCCTGAGTCGGCGGCTGGCGCAGCAGGTCGTAGCAGCGCGAGAAGGTGCCGAAAAGCTGGTCGTCAAGGTCGTTGCGGTCGGTGAGGATGACGACGGTAGGATTCTCCATCGCGGGCTCTCGGACGATGGCCCCGGCGTAGAACGCCATCGTCAAACTCTTGCCCGATCCCTGGGTGTGCCAGACGACCCCGATGCGCCGGTCGCCCGGATCTCCGCCCGGCCTCAATCCGGCCTCGAACCTGCCGACCAACTCGTCCCCAAGCCGTCGTTCCTCGTGCCTCAGCCTCGCCGCGCGGAGTGTCTGATCCACCGCGACGAGGACGGCGTGGAACTGGTGATAGCCCGCCATCTTCTTGACGAGCGCGCCGCTGCCGTCGTCCTCGAACACGATGAAATCTTGGAGGAGCGGGAGGAGACGTTCGGGCGCGAACATGCCCTCCAGCATCGCCTGAAGCTCGGTTATGCTTGGGTCGGTCAACTTCTTCCCTGTGACGGTGCGCCAGGGCTTGAACCACTCCCTGCCTGACGTCAGTGTGCCGACGCGGGCCTCGTTCCCATCTGAGACCACGAGCGCCTCGTTCATGGAAAACAGGGTGGGCAGTTCCGACTTGTAGGTCTGAAGTTGCTGGTACGCGGTCCATACGGTGGCGTCCTCGTCGGCAGGGTTCTTTAGCTCGATGACGACCAGGGGCAGGCCGTTGACGAACAGGACGACGTCCGGCCTTCGGGCACTGCGGTTTTCGGTGACGCTGAACTGATTGACGGCCAAGAAGTCGTTGTCGGTGGGCTTGTCGAAGGCGATGACCCGTACTTGGTCGCCGCGCACTTCTCCCTCCGGATCGCGGTACTCGATCTCCACGCCGTTCACGAGCATTCTATGGAACTCGCGGTTGCGGGTTTCGAGGGTCGAGCCCTGAGGACGGGTCAGCTTGCGGTAGGCGTCGTCCAGGGCGTCGGTGGGGAGGCCGGGGTTGAGTTCGGAGAGAGCGTCGCGCAGCCGACGTTCCAAGATCACCTGGCCGAAGTCGGCGCGCTCGGAGTTGGGGCTATCCGGGCCGATATCCGACCCATGCGCCACTTCCCAACCGAGGCCGGAGAGCCAGTCGAGCGCGGCGGATTCAACGTCCGCTTCAGTGATGGTGGTCATGGGGACGCTCGTCTTTCGCCGTGACTCTCGTTGTGTATCATGTATTCACCACAAGCATTTTTGCACATCATGAAATGGCTTACGTGATATGCAAAGCGCGTTGTCTTCAATAGATGATACACAACCTACTCGCTGCCTTCCGCCAAACGGAGGAGCTTGGAGAATGCCATTAGCGCCGGACGCCGCCCGCGAGCCGCGCCTATGTGGTGGCATCTGGGTTCTCCACATCAGTCTCCCATCGCATCGGATTACTGGCTATATACTCCCGAACCCGGTCCCATTCTTCATCATTTCGGATGACGTGCTCGTAATAGTTGCGCTGCCACAGCAGTTGACCGGGCGTACCTCTATCAAGGTTGATCTGCTTCGTGGTCACGGTCTTGAACATGCCAACCAGTCGTCCCAAGGGTTTGCGTTTGGTAGGGGCGATTCGCGAATCGCCCGTAATGACGATGACACCGTGCAGGTGGTTGGGCATGACGATGTACGAGTCCAATTCCACGTATGAGTGCCGTGTTGCCAGCCACTCCCAGGCGTTCACAACCAACCGCCCCGCATCGTTCAACCGCATTTCGCCGTCCACCACATCGCCGAACAGGCAGAGCCTGCCCTGCGCGACGATGGTGATGAAGTACACGCCGATTTGGGAGTAGTCGTATCCCTTCAGCCGAATAGACCTACGGTGATGGAGATCAGGGTCGTATCGGCGCTTCAACGATGCATCTCCCACGGGGCGGTTCGCGAACCGCCACTACATCGGCGTCGGCTTCGGTGATGGTGGTCATGGGGGGGCTACCTAAACGATACGGGGTTTCCAGCTAGGAACCTCAGTCATTACTAGATTCATCTTCTTAAAATACTCAACCAACTGTAGAGTGTATTGCCCCGCAGGTACTAGATCAATGACCCTCGATATCTCTTGTCCTGATCTTGTTAAAGCAACGCCAGACAGCCTAAACTCTTTTCTTCGGACACTATCTCCCGTAGACACAAGCACCCAGTATTTCCCTTGAAAACAGAAAGGGAAATACACCAACGATTGAGTTTCTGATGGGATTACACCAGTTGATGTGACAAAATCGTACCAAGTATTGTATTCCGTGCTTATGAGCCCGTGTTCGCTGAGCACATTCAGTTTACTAAAGTCAAAACCATAATCACGGAGCTCGTTACCTTCTGAGTAGTCGCCCAAGAAAAGAACTCTAGCATCATGGAAGTTAATGCCGTCAGGGCTTAGTGATACACAGATAGAGCAAAACTGCCGAAATAAATCGGCAGTGGTCTTATCTAGATTCTTCAGAATTCCGAGAGTCTTGACAGATGTATTTCCAGGTCTTTCTACTTCACCTGCAAGGATCTTGGCCCAAAGTTGCTGCATCTCTTCAGAGGATACGTCCTGAACATCGCTGAAGAATCGCGCTGTCCAGTCGTGATCAACTTCATGATCTTGGACTTCTCTATCTCCAAGTTCTTGGGCTGCATGCACAACCACCGATCCGATGTTGGATTGCCGTTTTTGTTCCTGAAATTTAATTCGCTGATCCACAAGGGCTCCAAAATCTATCTCGCCCTCAACAACAGCTTCAGGGGAAACTAGAGTTGCGCGGGCGTCAGCCTGAGCTTTGGCAATGATGCCCATAGTGCTAGCTTGGCTGTCAGCTAAGATCCTCCTAGCTCTTGCTTCACCTTCAGCAGATATGAGTCTTGCGTCAGCACCATGTCGCGCCACCATACGAGAGAAGAAGAAGCTGGCTGTACTACCTATTCCACTCGCCGTATAGTCCACAAGTTTTTCGATTGCCCGCACACTTACGTTGATGTCCATTACGTTTTGTCCCCTACCCGCACTTCCCCCGACACTAGCTTCGGCAGCAGCGCATCCCGTTGCATGGCGAGGGTGCGGGATTCGTGGCAGTTCGTGAAGAGCCTATCGGTCAAGGGGCTTACACGAAGATTGAAGGCTCTCATGACTTCATTGGATGGCTCCATGAATGGCAAGCTCCGTACTCCTACACGGTTGATTCCCGGCTGCGCCGAATTTGAGTTCAGGCTAACGATTTCTTGGGTCATCCAGTCTTGGTCAAGCCAAAAGAACAAAAATCTCTGGTCATCCGTATTTCGTAGCCGAATAATAAACACATGTTCATTGACGGCACATGCCGAATACGGGTAGCTACAGTCCACATAAGTTTTTCGTCCGACGTGCGCACCGTCCTTATAGAGTAGCACATCACCATCTTGAATCGCCGCGCCCTTGGACTTAAGCCTGTCGAAGTAGTCTGCGGGCACATACTTTTCCTTGGAAAAGTCATGGCGTCCGATTCCATTTATATTTTCGGCACCGATACTGGGTATGCCGCTATCTACCGCCCCACCTCTCGGACGTGTCCCTGAGACTAGAGTTTCGACCACCTCCCCCAACCCCTTCACCTCCCACCCCTCCGGAATCTCCCCCAACTCCGACGGCGCCAGACGGTCGGGGAAGAGGTCGTAGAGGTCGGCTGGCAGGCCGGGGAGGGACTGGCCACGTTGCCAGCGTCCGTCGATCTTGGCGCGGACGGGGTCGAAGTCCACGAACCAAGACTTGAACAGCGCACGAGCCATCTCCTCCAGGGTCTCGTTCATCCGGCGGTTGATTTCGATCTTGTCGTCCAGTGCTCCGAGGATGTGGGCGATGGCGCGCTGTTCGTGGAGAGGTGGGAGGGACAACTTGTACCTAGATGCGTACTCCCAAATGGCCCGTGGCATTTTTGTACCTTCTGATCCAGCCGAAACGAAATCGACGAACTGTTGGGAGGCCATACAGTAGTAAAGGTAGTCCTGATTGACTTCGTTCTTCGAGCGCACTACCCAAATGTCAGTCGAACACAATCCTTTGGCAGATGCGCGGACTACCTTGCGAAAGTATGGGCGCAGCTTGCCGAACAAGATATCGCCGCGCTGGAACAGGGTCTTGGTACTAGTAACATCCGTAGCAACGCCCTGTCCCACAAGGGATAGAGTGCCTTCTCCAATGTGCTCTAGGCCGATATAAAGTGCATCACCCATGATAGAGGGTGACACCGAATCGCGAATCAACGCGGCGCAATCACCAAGTGGCGCCTCACGCCACTCATTCCTGTTGGTTCGTTCTGTCACCACTTCGCTCAACTCGACACCCGCCACAGTCACGAGCTTACCTCCGTAGATGCGTACCTCAGTCGTTATTCTCAGCCAGAGCGACGCCCGATTCTTGGAGCAGGATGTCCTTGGGCAATACGCCTCTGAGCGCCGAGTTGTCGCGCTCGATTGCGTTCATGGCGTCGTCGATCAATCGCCCGATGTTCGGCTGGCGAGTCTGGCCTTTGAGATACTGCCAGCGCGCCTCGGGCGGCGCCCAGAAGATGTTCTCGGCGTTGCGAGATGGTCATCTATACTGCCAATCTGTCCCTGCCCAAGACGACTGGTCTCTCGTTACGCATCAAGGCCTACTCCCTCGCGTCCAGTCTGTTGAGATTCCCGCGCCAGCCGAGTATGCGCTCGTCTGCCGTTACGAGGCGGTGGTCTTGCAGCGCCGTGGCGACGATGATTCGGTCGGCGGGGTCGGCGTGGAAGCCCGCGAGGTCGTAGGCGCGGATGCCGATTTCTCCATCGACGGGGATCTCTACGAGCCCCTGTCCAAGCAACTCTCGACGCCACAGCCCGACATCCTCTGGAAAGTCCAAACGCTTTTTGCTCTTGAGCATTGCTACTTCCCAAAACGTCATGGCGGATACGGCGAGATCCTCGCTACGAAGCGCGTCATCGAGCGCCCTCCTTGCGGCTGCTCCCAGCCGGGCGTCGCCGGTCCGCAACCAGATGAGGGTATGGGTGTCCACGAGGATCATGGGTTCAACACCCTGTCCGGATTGGTCTCCGCTTCCCACTCGACATCGATGGGACTGATAATGTCTCCAACGATCTTCATTCGGCCCCTGTCCGCCCCAAACCATTCCTTGGGCTTTGCCCGGTAGGGGACCAGCCGCGCCGTGGGATTGCCGTTCTTGGTGATGACGATCTCCTCGCCATTTTCCGCCACCTCGTCCATGAGCTTGAGGCACTTGGCCTTGAACTCCGACGCCTTCATGGTCCGAGTGTTGCTTGTTGTGTCGCCGTTCGTATCCATGACGCTGCTCCTCCAGACCGGACTTGTGCCGATCATACCATAGTCATGACCATAGTCGTACTCTGTCTTCACTACCGCGCATACCCCAACTCCGCCAACTCGTCCTTGAGAATCTGTCCCGGATGAACGGCTCGCCTGAACATATTTGTCTCTCCGTTTCTAATGATAGTCCACGATTTCAACGTCGGACGTCAAACGTCATCATTGTCGAACTCTTATCTCTCAGAAGTCATTCCCAAACCCAAGCCGCTCCAGATTCCGCTCTATCTCCACGTCCAGTCTCCGCGCCTCGGCCTGCTGCTTTCGCCACTGGGCGGCCAAGCGGGTCATCTTTTGGTCGAACGGCTCGCCGTCGTCGGGCTGCGGCTCAGCGCCGACGTAGCGGCCGGGGGTGAGTATGTGTCCGTGTTTGCGGATTTCCTCGAGCGTTGCGCTCTTGCAGAAGCCGGGGACGTCTTCGTACTCGCCGGCGTCCTTGCCTTTTCGCCAGGCGTGGTAGGCGCCGGCGACACGGGAGATGTCTTCTGCGGAAAGGTCGCGGCGCGTGCGGTCGAGCATGTGGCCGAGTTTGCGGGCGTCGATGAAGAGGGTCCCGCGTGACCGCTCCTCGCCGCTCCGTCCCCGGCGCAGGAACCAGAGGCAGGCGGGTATCTGCGTGGAGCGGAATAGCTGGCCCGGCAGGGCGATAATGCAGTCCACGAGGCCGGCCTCGATGATGTTCTTGCGAATCTCGCCCTCGCCGGACTGGTTCGACGACATGGAGCCGTTGGCAAGTACGAAGCCCGCGATTCCGCGCGGCGCGAGGTGGTACAGGAAGTGCTGAACCCACGCGAAGTTGGCGTTGCCCGGCGGCGGGACGCCGTATTCCCATCGCCTATCGTCGCGCAGCCGCCCGCCGCCCCAGTCGGAGACGTTGAAGGGCGGATTGGCGAGGATGTAGTCGGCGCGGAGGTCCGGGTGACGGTCGTTGTGGAAGCTGTCGCCGTGCTCGATGCGGCCCTCGATGCCCCGGATCGCAAGATTCATCCTCGCCATTCGCCAGGTGGTGTAGTTGGACTCCTGGCCGTATATGGAGATCTTTTCCTTGGCCCTGCCTCCGTTGCCGTTGCCGCTGGCGTGGGCGAGGATGAAATCGACCGACTGGACGAACATGCCGGATGAGCCGCAGCAGGGGTCATACACCCGACCCTGGTATGGCTCGATCATCTCCACAAGCAGGCGGACGACGGAGCGCGGGGTGTAGAACTCGCCGCCCTTCCTGCCCTCGGCCATGGCGAACTGTTCGAGGAAGTACTCGTAAACGTTGCCCAGCACGTCGGTAGCGCGGGCCTCGGCGCCGCCGACCTTGATGTTGCTCACCAGGTCAACGACCTGCCCCAGCCGGTTCTTGTCGAGCGCGGGGCGGGCGTAGTCCTTGGGCAGCACGCCTCTGAGCGCCGAGTTGTCGCGCTCGATTGCGTTCATGGCGTCGTCGATCAATCGGCCGATGTTCGGCTGGCGAGTCTGGCCTTTGAGATACTGCCAGCGCGCCTCGGGCGGCACCCAGAAGATGATCTCGGCGATGTACTCGTCCCGGTCCTCGGCGGCCTCCTCGCCCCACTCGGCGAGTACTTCGGCGTGGCGCTCCTCGAAGGCGTCTGAGATGTACTTGAGGAAGATGAGTCGAGGACGACGTGCTTGTACTCGGCAACGTCCATGCTGCCGCGCAGGGCGTCGGCCATGCGCCACAGCTCGGAACGGTAGTCGGTGGCGGCTCCTGTTTCGTTCATGCGATTGCTCCGTTGCGCTGTGGTTATGAGGGGTAACGAGTTTCAACACGGTAGTTGTCGGACTAGTGGAGTGTGGTACCCCTGCCCGGACTCGAACCGGGGCGCACGGTTTAGGAAACCGGCGCTCTATCCACCTGAGCTACGGGGGCACGATCTTGAGGCGTCGCGCGGGCGCAACTTGGATTTTAGCAGTAGCGGTCAGGTGTTTCCAGTCGCGGATGAATTCGAGGCCGGAGAGCAATTCGCGGCGCCCTACCAGCCTTCTTCTATACCTTCCCATTTCCAATCCAGCGCGTCATAACGCCGTTGCAGCTCCTCAACGACCTCAGCGGGAAGTGGAAGCTGATTCTCAACGGCGGCGATATTGTGACGCATGTGATCGGGGTTGCCGGTGCCGACGATTGCGGTGTCCACTTCCGGCTGTGCCAGCACGAATCCGAGGGCCATGGCTATCGGGTCGTCCGGGGCTCCAGGTATCGGTCCATCCTTGGCCATCAACTGGGCAACGGAGTGCTGGGCGCGATTTCTCTGACTTTCGCTAGCGCCGGAAGCCGGGCTTCCACCCCACACAGCGTTGGCTATCGGCCGCTTGGCGATTATTCCGACGCCCCTGTCTCTTGCAAGTCCCAGCAGGCTGTAGCGAGGGCGTTGGTCAATAAGGCTGAAAGAGACTTGAAGGGTATCGAACACGCCACTCATCACGGCCTGTTCAGCAGGCGCGCCTTCCTGGCTAAAGCCCAGGAACCTGGCCTTGCCCGCCTGCTTCGCATCTTGGAACGCCCGGAGGACAGCATCATCCAAAGGCCAGGGCGTGTCGTACGCGTGGACCTGCAACAGGTCAACATAGTCGGTCCCCAGCCTTCTAAGGCTTCGATCTATGCTGTGCGTCACGGTCTCTGCGGTCCAGGGGCGATGGCCGTGGACACCCAACGGGACCGGACGAGAATTGGCGTCCACCGCGTGGCCCGCTTTGGTAGCGAGGAAGTACTCGCTCCTCCGGTGAGCTATAGTGCGCCCGATGATCTCCTCGCTTCTACAATAGCACTCGGCAGTGTCAAGGAAGTCGATCCCGGCATCCAGCGCTTGGTTGAGCAGACGTCCGCCCTGTTCGACTTCAAGGTCCCCAATCTTAACCAAGCCGGCGCCTAGCCTGGCGACCTCAATGCCCGTTTTGCCCAGAGTCGTTCGATCCATCTTTCGCGCTCACCTCCTATTTTTCTGTCTGGACGGGACTCTCACCAAATGCCCTCGATCAGGCCCTAGATGGAATGACTACCTTGGAAGTCATGCGAATTCCGTCGTTGAGTTTGATTGTATCAATTTAGGTGAGTCAGCCGCCTTAGATTGCGGAAAAGTTTTCCAAAACACCTGCCCTAGCTGCCCTGACCTGCCCTGTCCATAGCTGAGCTAGCTTTGGAAGAATCAGGGCAGATGAGCTTTTTGAGCTGCCCTGACCTGCCCTATCTGCCCCCGGCGACATCGCTCTGAGGATGAATAGTGAACCGATGTGCGATTGTATGAGGGAGCCAGAGGTCGTGTCAAGGGTTGGGGGTGGTTCGAGAACTGTCCCTACATTGGCCTCGGCTTCGGTGATGGTGGTCATGGCTGCTCCCAAAGCCGCCTTATGGGTACGGCATATAGCCCTTCTCCAAACCTGACGGTGGCCTCGCCGTCATATAGAACGACCCCGATCCTGAACCGGTCGTCGCAGACCCTCGCAAGCTTGCGGAGTCCCCTAAAGTCAGATGAAGTCACGGTTGCACCGGCCTTCACCTCGATCCCAGCAATGGCAGACCCGTCCCTCTCGATGACTATATCTACCTCCACGCCATCCTTGTCCCGGTAGTAATAGAACGACATGTGGGACTCGTACCAACCGGCCTGCTTTCGAAGCTCTTGGTACACATACGTCTCAACGAACTGCCCAATCATCCGTCTGTCCGCGGCCAGCGCCCAAGCATCAATGCCTAACAGGGCACAACCGACGCCAGTGTCACTGATATGGAGCTTTGGGGTCTTGACCAACCTGCTTGACCTGTTGGTGAACCAAGCCGGCAATTGCTCCAACAGGAATGCCCTCTCCAACAACGCCACGTAGTCCGCGATTGTTGGGCGAGTGATGCGTAGAGTTCTGGAGAGCGAATCTTGGTTGAACAGGCTTGCCGTCTGTGCAGAGGCAGCCTCCAAAAGCCTCGGCAGCTCGGCCAGGCGTCGGATGCGGGACATGTCGCGTACGTCTCTCAGCACATGGGTCTCGATGTAATCGCGGTACCAGTTCGCTCTGCGCCTACCCGACGGGAGCGCTATTGCAGGCGCGTATCCGCCGGCCGTGATCCGTTCCACAAGCTCATCTCGCAGCCGTGTCGTTTGTCCGGATTTGAAGCCTCCGCCGAACAACGCATCCAAGAATCCGGGCTTGGTATCCGACCACAGGTCTATGGGAGCGCCCCCACCCGTAAGCTCCCGCTGAGCCAGGGGATGGAGTCGTACTATTTGAAGCCGACCTGTGAGCGACTCGGAAAGCTGTGGAAGTAGTAACAGATTGGTCGAACCTGTCAGGACAAATCTACCGGGCGTTCTATTTCGGTCCACCTCCAGCTTGATAGAGGTGAACAGTTCGGGCACTCGCTGTACCTCGTCGAGTATCACCCTCTCAGGCATGTCGGACACGAATCCCACCGGATCCGCCTGCGCTGCTTCTCGAAGTACATCATCGTCGAACGAGTGATAGACATACCCGCCGAGCGACTCGCTCCCATGATGCGCGGCGCCGTAGGTCGGTGGCGGCGCAGAGAGCGGGGTGATCGGATTGCTGATTGGGATTATATTGGAGGGGCGCCGCTCCGGATAAGCCGGCTCGCTAAGGGTCTGCGCCAGTGTTGACTTGCCACACTGGCGCGGGCCGTGGATGAGGACGACGGGCGAGTCCGCCAGCGCCTCGCGCAGTCGGGGCAGCATATATCGGGGATAGAAGCCTTGACTATTCATCGTCCCATTGTAAGCTCCGACCGCGGCCAATCGCAAGGTTTATATGCGTCCAATCGCAATCTATGGATACAGGATTCCCAGATAGACCAGTCTAGCCAACGGGGGGAGCTAGTCCACAAATGTGTGGACATAGGTCTCTCCAAGGCCCTTTGCGCCCATCCTCAGCATGGGCTAGCGGCCAAACGCAGCGTCATGATGCGTCCAATCGAAACTTTGGGGGGAGATGTCGGGGCCGTGGGTGAGCTTTCAGCCGACGGTGGGCTGTTCGACGTCGGCTTCGGCGGCGGTGGTCATAGAGGTAACGAATCTCAAGACGCCTGTTGTCGGACTGGTGGAGTGTGGTACCCCCGCCCGGACTCGAACCGGGGCGCCCGGTTTAGGAAACCGGCGCTCTATCCACCTGAGCTACGGGGGCACGATCTTGAAGCGTCGCGCGGGCGCAACTTGGATTTTAGCAGTAGCGGTCAGATGCTTCCAGTGGCGGAGGGTTTGGCTTCGGCGGCGAGGCGCATGAAGTCCGCGCTGCGAAGGTCGCGCTCTATCACTGAGCGGATATATCTAGTCTGGATGAACTCGACTTCCGACCTGGCCTGAATGTTTCTCAGAGGGGCCAGGTCACGCCATTTGACGGTGCGCTGGAGGTGTCTGAGCGCTCTCATGGCGCCTTCCGATACCTGTACCTTATGCCCGACGCCCTGAGATCGGCATTGGGGACATAGAATGCCGCCGGCTCCGAGGTCCAGCAGGTGGCTGCCGGGTTCGACGCGCTCGAAACACTCGACGCACGACTCCAGTTCGGGCTTGAATCCTGATACGTCCAGCATACGGGTCTCGAACCACCTGACCACCGGCCAAGGGTCGGGAGCGTCGCCGAGAGCGTCCAGGACGTTCACCATGAGGTCGAACTGGCCGCCGCTCGGAACTTGCTCCTGAGCGAACGAGTCGGCAATCTCGCAGGCGTAGATGGCTTTGGACAGCCGCGACAGGTCGGAGCGGACGCGAGGATGGTCATCGCGGATTTGGGCCTCGTTTACCACGTCGAGGTCGCGTCCGTAGGCGGCAGAGAAGTCTATGAGGTTCGTCAGGTCAAGCGAGCCGCGCAGCTTGCTCTTGGGTCTTCTGACGCTCTTGGCGATCGCGCGCACTTTGCCCTGTCCGGGCGTGAGAATGGACAGGATGCGGTCCGCCTCTCCGAGGTTGAACTGCCTGAGTACGATGCCTCTTGCGGTGTAGGTTCGGAATCTCAATGGAGTCTCCGGAGAGGGCGGGCTAGAAGGACTGTCTGCCTTCTATTGCGCGGCCCAGGGTGGACTCGTCGGTGTATTCGATGTCGCTGCCGACGGGCAGCCCGCGAGCCGGGCGCGTTACGGATACGTCGTCGGACTCGATGCGCTGGTGGATGTACATCGCGGTGGCGTCGCCTTCCAGGTTGGGATTGGTGGCGAGAATGACCTCACGGATGGGTTCGTTTTGCAGCCTCTTCAAAAGCGGTTGGATTCTGAGATCGTCGGGGCCGACGCCGTTCATCGGAGAGACCGCGCCGTGCAGAACGTGATACAGGCCGTGGTAGCTGCGGGTGCGCTCTAGGGCCATCACGTCCAGCGCCTCCTCGACGACGCAGACAGTGGACTGGTCTCGTTCGGAGTCGGCGCAGATGTCGCATGGGTCGGACTCTGTGATGTTGAAGCACCTGGAGCAGGTGATGACGCGCTCTTTGACGGCGAGAATCGCATCGGCCAGCGCGCGGGCGTCCTCGTCGGCGCCGCGAACCAGATAGAACGCGAGGCGCTGGGCCGTCTTCGGACCGATTCCGGGCAGCTTGCTCAGACGCTCGACGAGGTTGGCTATCGGCGCCGCCATGTGAGTTGCCATGTCACGTCAGCCCGGGGATGTTCAGTCCGCCGGTCAACTCGCTCATACGGGAGTTGGCCATCTCCTGAGCCTTGCTCAGTCCCTCGTTCACGGCGGCTGTAACGAGGTCTTGGAGTATGTCCACGTCGTCGGGGGAGACGACTTCGGGATCGATTACTATCGACTCGACGGTCAGCTTGCCGCTGACCACAACCGTAACGACTCCGCCCCCGGCGGTGGCTTCGACGGTGGCCGACTCAAGCTCTTGCTGAAGCTGCGTCATTTTGCGCTGGAGTTGCTGCGCCTGTCGCATCATCCGACGGTTCATTCTGGTACACCCTCCTCTATCTTTACTTTCTGAACGAGCCTCGCTCCCATCGACTGCGCCGCTCTGACCAGGTGGCTATTGTTGGCCTGCCGCGCGTCCACTCCGCCTTCGCCCGACACCAGTTCAGCCACCAACTCATAGTCTCCGCCCATAGTCTGGGAGATGATCTGCTTTAGCTCCCGGTTGACCGCGGGGTTTCCGGTTTCCTCCCTAATGCGGTCTATGTGGGAACTGTGGGCGAATCTTACGATGATTCGATCGTCTTGCAGGTCGTATCCGCGCGAACTCCTGAGCAGAGGCCCGAGCTTGAACCGCTGCCCCGTGTTTCGCAGCGCGCGCAGCAATCCGGGCCAAGCGTCGGCGAGACGCGGGTCGGGAAGCGGGCCGTTTGAATCGGGACGGACCGGCTGGGCCGGACTCGGCGGCGACGGGCGAGAGGGTTCACGGCTTCGCGGGCCGCCCTGGGCGGCGGTGGAAGTCGGCCGCTGCCGATAGGCGGGTTGGGCCGGCGCGCTCGGCTGCCTGGCCCCGGCCGGTTGAGGCATGGAGCGGCCTGACTGCGCGGGCTGAGTCGGAGCGGCGGGACGGTCCAAGCTGGCTTCCATCAGCGCAAGCTCAAGCGGAAGCGGCGAGGACGTGTCCCTTCGCATGTCCACTTCCGAGAAGGCTCTCAGGGCCGCGAGAACGCGCGCCTGGTCCGCGGAGACGGACATTCTGTTGAGACGGGCCACGGTCGAGTCGGAAAATCCCGAGTGGTCCTTTGCCCCGGCCGACGTGAGCATCACGACTCTCAGAAACTCGGTGACGGCGCGTTGAAGCTGTCTGAGGTCCGCGCCCTGCGCGGCGACTCTGTTGATCACCGAAAGACCTTCGGACACATTCCGATTGACGACGTGCTCGCAGAGGTCCAGCGCGTCCTCGTCGCCGGACAACTCCAGCATGTCGCTGACTTGGTCTATGCTCAGGGGCGAGCCATAAGAGACGACGGCCTGCTCCAGCAGATTTTCGGCGTCTCGAAGGCTGCCCGTGGAGTGGCGGGCTATCAGGTCGAGGGCGTCGCGCGCGGTTTCGACCTCCTCGGCAGCGCATAGCTCCGCCAACTTGTCGGCGATTACGTCCAGAGACAGCCGTCTGAAGTCGTATCGCTGACATCTGGATACGATGGTCAGGGGCACCTTGTGTACCTCGGTCGTGGCTAGGATGAACAGCGCGTGATCGGGCGGCTCTTCGAGCGTCTTGAGCAGCGCGTTGAATGCCTGCTCGGTCAGCATGTGGACCTCGTCCACGATGTAAACCTTGTACCTGAACTCGGAAGGCATGAAGGTTATCTTGTCGCTCAGGTCGCGGATGTCGTCTATGCCGCGATTGCTGGCGGCGTCGATTTCGATCATGTCCAACGCCCTGCCCTCGATGATCGCCTGGCAGCGGCCGCACTCGTTGTCCGGCTCTCCGTCAACCGAATCGAGGCAGTTGACCGCCTTGGCCAGGATGCGCGCGGTGCTGGTCTTGCCGGTGCCGCGCGGACCGCAGAAGAGGTAGGCGTGAGCCAGACGCCCGGATGACACCGCCTGCCGGAGCGTTTTGGTCACGGTCTCCTGCCCCACCACCTCGGATAGGGAGCGCGGACGCCACTTTCTGTATAGGACTTCAGCCATTGGTTATCTTGACGGCTATTCTCGATTCGAGGCTTTGCGACGCGGGCAAGCGTCGTCAGACTGCGGATGCGCGCTAATCCAGCAGGCCGCGCTCGTCGAACGCGGTCATGGCCTGGCGCTCCTTCGAACGCATCTGCGCGGCCTCGGACGGTTCCTCGTGGTCGTAACCTATCAGATGAAATATCCCGTGGGCAACCAGTTGGGCCAGTTCTATTTTCGGCGCGCGCCCAGCGTCCCGCGCCTGCCGGCAGGCTTGAGGGTAAGAGACGATTACTTCACCCAAGCCGGGGTCTAAGTCCGGGGACATCACGAACCCGTCTATCATCTCGTCGGAAGGTCTTCTGTCGTCGTCGCCGTAGTATGCGCCTGAGTGAACGTTTGAGAACGAGAGGACGTCCGTTACGCCGGGCAGTCCCCTGTACTCTTCGTTTATGGCCGCCACGGTCTCATCGTCCGCGACCACGACGCTCAGGCTTTGGGATGCGGTTTGGGAGTCTTGCGAGAGGGCGACGCCGGCAATGTCCATGATCCACTCGCCGGAGACGTCGTCGAGGAACTGCTCGAATACCTGTACGGAGATGTTGGGCAGAATATCTTGACGGGCAACCTCGTTACTGCCCGTCGAACGTACCATTTAGTCCGTCGTAGGATTGCAGGAACTCGAACAGGTCGCTGTCGGCGGGCAGGACGACGGTTGAGTTGGACTGGAATATCTTCTTGTAGGCCTGGAGCGACCTCTGGAACGAATAGAAGGCTGGGTCGGCTGAAATGGCGTCGGCGAATATCTCTACCGCGCGCGCCTCGCCCTCGCCGCGCGTGATGTTGGCCTGCCTCTGGGCGGTGGCCCTGATGATCGTGGCTTCCTTATCGACGGTAGCGCGTACCTGAGCGTCGATCTCGGCGCCCTCGGCGCGCTCTTTGTCCGCCTTGCGCTTGCGTTCCGCCTGCATCCTCGCATAGACCGACTCTGCGATTTCGGGCGGGAAGTCGGCGCGCTTGATGCGCACGTCCAGCATCTCAAGTCCCAACTCGGCGAGCTTGGGCTTAACGTTTTCGAGTATGCGCGCCATGATGTCTTCGCGCTTGGTGGTGATGATCTCGGACTGATTGTCGCTGGCGATCTCGGTTCTGAGCTCCGAGGCGATGATGTTGATCGCCCTGGCTCTCCCCTGGCTCTCGGTCTGCACCGTTTCGCGGAACAGCTTAGGGTCCACGATCCGACCGCGCGCGTAAACGTCGATGATCAGCCGCTTCTTGTCTTTCGTCAACAGAGAGTCGGGAGGCGCGTCGAACGTGAGAAGACGCTTATCGTAGTACGTTGTCGCGTCCACGAACGGGGTCTTCAGATACAGGCCGGGATCCCTGATGGTCTGTCTGACGTCGCCAAATCGAGTGACGATGGCTTGCTGCTTTTCGTCAACGATGAACAGGGCCTGCGGCCCAATGATTCCCGCTATGACCGACAGCCCCACAAGCGCAATTGCGAGTATCTTCAGCATTGGCCTCTCTACTGGTTCGCGCCCAGCGGCGGCGGCAACTGGGCGTCATTCGTAAGGGGCAGCAGTTCGAGAAGACTGCCCCCCTGCTCCTTCGAGATGATGTACTTGGTGATTCCAGGCAGTATCTCCTCCATGGCCTCTAGGTAGAGGCGCTGGCGCGTGACGTCCGGCGCCTTCTCGTACTCGGCCAGGACGGATAGGAATTGCTGGGCTTGGCCTTCGGCTATGGCGATTCGCTCCTGTTTGTACGCCTCGGCGGCCTCGGTCAGGCGCGCCGCTTCGCCCCTGGCCTTGGGAAGAATGTCCTCCTTGTAGGCGTCGGCGAGGTTGATGATCCGAGCCTTGTCCTCTTTGGCGCGGACGACGTCGTCGAAGGCGTCCTTGACCTGCTCGGGAGCGAAGACGTTGAGCAGCTTGACCTCTCGGACGTTGATGCCGGTCTGGTAGTCGTCGAGGAGCTTCTGGAGCACGATCTTCGTTTCGGCCTGGGTGTCTTCTTTCTTGTCGGTGAGAACGTCGTCTATCGGCCTGCTGCCCACGACCTGCCGAAGCGCGGTCTCGGTGGCGTCTTTGATGGACTGGCCCGCGGGATCGACGGCGCGATAGAGGAAACTCTCCAAATCCTTGATGTCGAACTGCACCAGAAGCTGCACGTCAACTATGTTTGGAGCCTCTCCGGGTTGGCCTGCCTCGTCGGGGTCGCCCGTGATCATTAGGGACTCGTTGAGGATTGGCGTGTTCCCCCTGACGCCGACCTCAAGCTGTCGCACGTCGGCGACCTTGACGACGTCGCGGGCGCCGATCGGCGTGGGCCACCACCAGTGCAGGCCGGGGCCGGTGATGCTGTCGAACTTTCCGAGTCGGCGGACGGCGGCTTCTTCTCCGGGCTGCACGGTGTAGAAGCCGGAACCCATCCATACCGCGAGCGCGATGAGGAAGAGAACGATGACTATCAGCGAGCCGGCCGATCCTCCTTTGCCGCCAAGCCGGAACTTGCCAAAGAAGCCGCGGATGCGATCCAGGACCTGTTCGAAATTTACCTCTGGTTCTTCGGGACGGTACATGCGGGTCATCCAGCCATTTCAAAACTTGAGCGTGATCAGTGGGTCACTTATGTATATTATCACATCGCCGCCGCCCCGTTCGACAGCAATTTTCGGACGGGGAAGACAGATGAGAGAGACGGCGGCCCGGTTTCAGCGGACGCCCGCCCCACTTCGGTCTCCTCGAGCAGCGATAGGAACTCCTCGTAGTCCGATACGGACGAGACCAGGCCGAGGAACGTTCTGAGATCCGGAGCCGACTCTCTCAGGCGCCTGACCTGACCGCCGATTGGACTGGAGGAGGCCGGACTCTCTGCGTATGTCCCGTAGAAGGCGAAGAATGCCTGGTTCAGCTTGCGGATGGGGTGGCCCCCCGACGCGAACTCCTCGCGCCTCGACTCCATGTACGCCTCCGCCCCATCTACGTCGCTGGACGCAAGCATACGGTCCACGCTCAACCGCGTCTCGTGCATCTCGGCGTTGAAGTCGAAGTCCGCGTCCACCGGCGGAGAAGCCGTGGTCAGGTGGAGGGAACGTCCGAATGGAGGGAGCGGATTTCCGGGCATCTCCGCTTGAATGCGCTCGTAGGCGGGCTGGCTGATCTCCTGCGCGGCAAGGTCGGCCACCGTCTCGTTCAGGGTCTGCATTTCGTGAGAGCGGAACATATTGCGTCCGAGCGGCTTGAAGAACAGGTAGTGGTGTGTCCACTCGTGGGCGGCGACGGTCAGCGTCCATCGGAGGTCGCCGGAAGCGTGTATCGACGCCGGATACGTAGCCACGCCGCCGATGTCAACCACAAGCGCGGACAGGTCGGAGTCGGCCATGATCGCAGCCTCGACCCGCTCCTGCGTGCCGACGGCTATGTCCGGGTCCATTAGCGTGTCCTCGAGTCTCTCGATCCGGTCTCTCCGTGATGTTACGAGGAGTTTAGGCGGTACTGAAAACCTCACGTCCACCGGCGGGAACGTGATGGGCCCGAAGTCGGCGAGCCCGAACGCTCTCACGGTTGCGCTCAATTCGGACTCGATAGCTTCTTCCACGTCGTTGCGGATCGCGAGGCGCCGCTCTTCGAGCCGTCTCTGTTCCGCTTCGAGAATCGCCAGGTCCGATTCGCCGCCGGCGCCGGCTGAGGACGCCGCCTCAACGTGGGGTTCTAGCTCGTTCAGACGCTGTCCCAACTGGAAGTACCGCTCGACCGCGGCGAACCGTTCGGCCTCCGAAATGCCCATGCCCGGAATCGTCCTGACTACGAGGTGAATCCACTTGCTGAGGACGTTCCAAGCGTGCCACCGCACGAGGTCGTATCTGTGAGGAGACACGGCCATCTGGGTCGAACTGAGCGCGAAGACGTCGCCGCGCGAGGACAGAGTCACCACCAGTATGAAGGAGACCAAAGCGATTCTCATCGTCTGCGAAACAGGCTGAGGAATCTGTCTTCGTAGAACTCGAACGCGCCCCATCGGTCCAACTCGCGTTTGAGATCGTCCGGGTTCCTGCCCTGCCCGACCTCGTTGAACATCTGCTCGATGCGCTGCATCGCCGCCATGGGCAGGCCGCCCATGGATGAGTTCGGCTCCAACAGTCCGCGGGAGCGGAACTCGTTGGCGTTTTCCACGGCGGAACGCGAGGTGAACTCGTACATGAACTTCAGCAGCGACACGTCCCACAGCTCATCGACTCCGACCATGACCACCGAGAGGTTTTCGCGCCGTTCGTCCAAGTCTTTGCTGATGTTCTGGGCGATGTCGGACGGGGGGCCGCTGACTATCTCCGTATTCTCCGCCTGGTTGCGGTACTGGTAGAGAATCCCCGGGCTGTTGGGGCCGTACTGCTGAACGAGGTGTTCGAGATACCTGTAAGCGTCCGGGCTGAATCCGTCCAGGCTCATAGCGTAGCTGGGAGTGACTATGGACGGTTTCTCAGCGAGCACTTTCCCGGACCTCACGACGCCCTCCGGCTTCCCCGGCGCGATGTCGCGGTAGATCGGCTCGGTGACCACGAAGTATGAGAGCGTGGTCGTGCCGAACGTGGCAAGGTACTGGGTTGGGTATCTCACCACCCAAGTCTGCTCCGCGGCCCTGATGAAGTCTAGTTCGTCTTCCACTGCTACCGCCTCCGACGCAGGAGCGCCAGTCCGACGAGGCCGATGCCCAGCAGCGGCATCGCGACCCCGCTCATAGCCATGCCCGGAGTGGATGGGGCTAGGCATCCTCCCGACGCTCCGGACGTCGTCTCTTCGTCTTCCGACGCCTCTCCGCCGGACTCCGGCGCGCCCGCGGCCGCTGAGGGCGGCTCGGTAGGCGCCGGGACGGGCGGCGCGTCGGGAACCGGGGTAGCGGTCGCCTCGATCGTCGCTATGGTCTCAGTCCCGGCGACCGGGGTCAGGCTGTACAACTGCACCGTCTGCCTCACGATCGGAGTGGGCCTCAGGCTTTCCTTGTCGGGCTCCACGTACAGAGGCGCTCCGAGCGCGTCCCTCCACTGGTTCTCCAACTCGATTCGCCCAACGCCGTACACCTGAACGATGGCGTCGTCTATGTTGGTCCCGTCTCCCAGCAGGGTCATGAGGTCCCTCATCGCTCGCGGACCGTATGCCGCGACCATGAACCGTACGATACTGCTGGCCTGGCCGTAGAAGATGATCACGTCCTCCGGGTCGCCGGGGAGCGCCGGCATCGACGTTATAGGCAGCAGATTGTCCGTCCCCAGCGCGAACTCGAGCGCGATGTCATAGGAGAAGCTGGGATCTACATTGCCGAACTCCGCCAGTCCTTCGTCCAGCCAGGCGGGAACCCTGCCAAACGTGCTATCCCCCGCGCGGTGCGTCAGAATATGGATCACCTCGTGGGAGGCGGTGCCCTTCGCCAGCCTTCCGCCCCCAAGCACCAAAAGCGTGCCCATGTCGGTGAAAGCCTGACCTTCGGTTATCAACTCCCGTCTGATCGTGCTGGAACCCGGAGGCAAAGCCTCGAGCATCTCCTTCACGTTATTGTACATGGTGACGCGGATCGGTTCGACCGTATCCGCGCCGAGCAGCGGCCCCATTATGTCCATCGTTTCGAGAATAGCTTCCAGTATGATGTCCGCGCGCCTCTTGACCGGGCCGTGGTACGCCACCGCGATCGGCCCTTCCGAGACCTCCTCCCACTCGAATCGGGCGTCGTAGAACACGAACTCCGCCGGCTCCGTATCCAGGCGATTGCCCTCCACGTCCTCGATCTCGAAGTTGTACGTGATGATCGTGCCGGGAGGGATGTACTTGCCGCGTGAAGCCGTCCGCCAGAAGAGATCCGCTTGCACCGAGTCGCTCGTTTCGACCTCCATGTACTCATAGACGCCGGACGTCTGCTGCCCGACTCGGAACCTGACCGCTATCTCTTCTATGTCGTGCTCGCTCTCCAACTCCAGCGAGAAGCGCATCCCTTCAGGGAACTCGCTGACGACATCCTCCGAAACGACGCTGATCGGGTTCGGCGACGACGCTAATACGGACGCCGCCACGACCGCCGACAGCGCAACGCAGCCGATCAGAACGATGACCAGTCGGCTGCCAATGAGGTCTTTCGTGAATGTTATCAATGTCGGTCCTTGCTGCCTGCCCACGTCGGCGACGGGCCGAGGAATCGAGCCCCTCGCTATATTACCCTATTATACGCAACTTTTCCCCTAAGGGATTGCGCCGCGAACCTGTCCCGGATTAGTAGGCGCCGCACGCAAGCGCAAAAATCCCCTCTCCCTTGAGGGAGAGGGCTAGGGTGAGGGTGGCACGCCCGCCTACTAACTTGGGACAGTCTCTTGGGCGGCTCCGGATGCGGACGTTCAGCGCGTGCTTTCATCTTCCGATTTCAACATCCTCCAAGTGTGTACCAGCCTGTGGACCGCCGTAAACGCCGTCAGGAGAGCTATGGCCCCCAGTACGATGAGCATGACCCACGGCGCCCAGTGCCCGACGATCAAGCCGATTCCGACCGCCGCGACTCGCTCCGGCCTGGTCATCACGCCCACCTTGCAATCTATCCCCAGCCCCTCCGACCGCGCCCGCAGGTAGCTGACCATGATGGACCCAATGATAGCGGCGTACACAAGAATCGAGCCAACGTCATCGTTCCCGGACAGATAATACACCAGTAAACCCAGCAGGACGACCGCCTCGGAAACGCGGTCCACCGTCGAATCCAGCAGCGCGCCGAATCTGGATACGCTGCCGGTAGCCCTGGCCAGAGCGCCGTCGAAGAGGTCGAATATGCCAGCGAACAGTACGACGAGTCCGCCGATCCACCACTCGCCGACGGCTATGAAGTACGCGCCCGCGACGGAGATCAGCAGCCCGATCATCGTTACCAGATTCGGATTTAGCCCCAAGCGGCGCAGAAGACGGACGACGGGGTTCTCGACGTAGTCCGTGAGCATCTGCCGCGCCTGATACCGACCGAACATCATGTCACCGGCATGTGGAGTGGATAGCGGATGGTCTGAGACTGTCCTGGATTAGTAGGCGCCGCACACGCGAGCGCGGAAATCCCCTCTCCCTTGAGGGAGAGGGTTAGAGCCTGCCCCGTACTCGATACGGGGGTGAGGGTGACATGCCCGCCTACCAACTTGGGACAGTCTCGGATAGTCTTCATTGGCTGGAACAAAACGGATTCGCTCTATCGGCTGAGCGTGACGCTCGGCTCCGTCACGAACTTGCCGTAGTAGTCCATGACCCGCGCCGCCACCTTCTCCCAGCGGAACTGGTCGGCGGTCTGAGCGCCGTTTCGGGAGAGGCGGTCCCGAAGGTCCGGATCCCTGAGCAGTGCCTGAATGGCCTCGGCCAGCGCGTCCGCGTCTTTAGGAGTCACCAGCAGGCCGTCGTGGCCGTGCTGGACGACGCTCGCGAATCCTTTGATGTCGGTGGCGACCACCGGCGCCCCGGCGGCCATCGCTTCCAGCAGCACGATTCCGAAGCTCTCGTTTCCCGTTGCCGGAGAGCAGTAAACGTGCGCCGACTTGAAGTATCGCGCCTTCATCTCATCCGAGACGCGGCCCGTGAAGACCACGTCCTGAAGGTTGTGCTCGCCCATGGTCCTGTAAGAGTCCGCGTCCGGCTTTCCCGAGCCCACCACGATGAGCCGCAGCTCCGGCCAGTCCCACTTCAGCTTGCTGTAAGCCGAGAGGAGATACTTGAGCCCCTTGCGTTTCTCCAACCGGCTCAGAAACAGCAGGTTCAGCTTGCCGTCCAGAAGCTCGGGCAAAGGCTCGGCTGAAGTGAAGTCATCGACCGTAATCCCGTTCGGTATTACTTCATACTCTCCCGGATAGTGCCTGCTGATGAACTCGGCCGCAGGCTCGGAAACCGCGATTCTGCCGTGCAGTCTCCTGAGAAGAGGTTTGGCCAGCTTGTCGGTGCCTATGGCCCACCAGACCCTGCGCCCGCGGTAGCTGTGGAATGTGGCCACATTCACGGTGGAACTCGTGTCAACCAGGCCGACCGCGCCGATCGTGGCGTAACCGCTCAGCGGCTCGTGCGAGTGCAGAACGTCGAACTGCTCGCGCGCGAGCAATCCCTTGATCTTCGGCCTGAGCCAGACCGAAAGCGATACTCTGGCGACCGATCCTGCGGAGGGCAGAGGCACGGGGCGCCCCATCGGGATGAAGTCGGGGTCGTCTATCGACTGGGGAGATGACGCGGGAGCGACTATCCTGACTTCGTGCCCCCACTCTCGGAACTGGTCCGCCAGTTGGATTATGTGGCTCTGCACGCCGCCGGGAACAGCATGGTCGTAGGGCGAGAACAGGCCGATTTTCAATGGTCTGTCCATGCCCCCTCCCTTCGATTGGCGAGCGTGTCCTCTACGTTGCCGACGATCCGACGGCAGCGCCATTGTATCGGCATTGGGAGAAAACCGCTAGCTTAGCCGCCACCTCTACTAGGGCAATTCGATTATCCCCTCTCCCTTGAGGGCTGACAAGGGTAGGTAAACGCAAAAACAACCACGAATATCAGTCAACAGGCCCCCTCTCCCTTGAGGGAGAGGGTTGGGGTGAGGGTGAATACCTACCCCTATCAGCTCCCTTGAGGGAGAGGGCTAGAGCCTGCCCCGTACTCCGATACGGGGGTGAGGGTGAACAATAAATCATCCATCCCCTAGTTGTCCTTGCCGGAAATAAAATCCTCCACCATCTGGCGCGCCTGAGAGTCCGTGTACTGCACCGGAGGCGACTTCATGAAGTAGGCCGAGGGGCCGATTATGGGACCCCCGAGGCCGCGGTCCTTGGCGATCTTGGCGCAGCGAATCGCGTCTATCACGACTCCGGCGGAGTTCGGGCTGTCCCATACCTCCAACTTCAACTCGACGTTCAGAGGCACGTCTCCGAAGCTCGTGCCCTCCAGCCTGATATACGCCCACTTGCGGTCGGACAGCCACGGCACGTGGTCAGAGGGGCCTATGTGGATGTCGTCGTAAGGCAGGTCCACGTCCACCTGGGACTGCACCGAGTTGGTCTTGGATATCTTCTTCGAGGTCAAGCGGCTGCGCTCTAGCATGTTCAGAAAGTCCGAATTGCCGCCGAAGTTGAGTTGGTACGTCCGCTCCAGATCGACGCCGCGGTCCATGAACAACCTGGTCAGCACGCGGTGTACGATAGTCGCGCCGACCTGCGACTTGATGTCGTCGCCGATGATCGGCGCGCCGGCGTCGCGGAATCTGCGCTGCCAGTAGTCGCCCTCGCCGCTCGCGATGAACACGGGGATGCAGTTGATCATCCCGGCTCCGGCCGCGAGTATCTGCTCGGCGTACCATCGAGTGGCGTCCTCGGAGCCGACCGGCAGGTAGTTGATCACCACGTCCACCTCCCGCTCTCTCAGAACGCCCGCGATGTCGTCCGTCGGGCCAGGAGCCTTCTCGATCACGTCCGACATGTACTCCCCGACTCCGTCCAACGTCATGCCTCTCTGCACGGTTATGCCCGTGTGGGGAACGTCGAAGAACTTGACCGTGTTGTTGGGCGGCGCGTAGATGGCCTCCGAGATGTCGAGTCCCACCTTGCTGGAATCCACGTCGAACGCCGCGACGACGTTGATGTCGCCTATCCCATACTCGCCCAGCACCGGGTGCATGATGCCGGGTATAGAGTCGTCAGGCCCGGCGTCGGCGTACTTGTGGACTCCCTGGACCAGAGATGAGGCGCAGTTGCCGAGACCTATGATAGCTACGTTGATGTCTGCCAAAGTCGTTTCACCTGCCTGAGTTCGAACCGACCGCGTCGATTCCGTACTATGCCAACTGCCTGAGTTCGAGGATGACCGCGTCGATTCCCTATTATGCCGAAATCCACCACCTAATACCCGGATGCCCGTAGGAGCGCGGGCGTCTCGCCCGCACCCGCCGACACCGCAATACCATCGTTAGGCGGTGGATATAGGTTATGCCAACTGCCTGCCCTGAGCGCTTGGGCCGAGGGCTGCCATATCGGATTCTAGCATCTGCCAACGCCGAGTCACAACCTGATTCACCCACCCGCCCCCTCTGCCATTCTTTAAACCTTACACCCTATCCCCTAAACCTAAATCCACCGCCTAACCGCCGAATGTCCATAGCGGCGTCACTTGCGGTCGCCCAAAATCAGCGAAATCACCCCAATCACAAAAATCACAGTTCAGACAACCCTTAGCGCCCCTTCGTGCCCTTCGTGGATAATACCCCAATCCATCCCGCCAATCCTCCCCATCCCGTAAATCCTGCTTCTGACAACCCCCAATCAGCGAAATCACCCCAATCACAAAAATCACAGTTCAGACAACCCTTAGCGCCCCTTCGTGACCTTCGTGGATAATACCCCAACCCATCCTGCCAATCCTCCCCATCCCGTAAATCCTGCTTCTGACAACCCCCAATCAGCGAAATCACCCCAATCACAAAAATCACAGTTCAGACAACCCTTAGCGCCCCTTCGTGACCTTCGTGGATAATACCCCAACCCATCCTGCCAATCCTCCCCATCCCGTAAATCCTGCTTCTGACAACCCCCAATCAGCGAAATCACCCCAATCACAAAAATCACAGTTCTGACCCTTGACACCAGCCCAAAGACCATGTATTCTAAACAGAACTGTCGTACACCCACTATCCACTATCCACCATCCACTAACCACTAATGACTACTTCAACCCAACAGACACCATCTAACCCGGCCCTCGACTTCGCCAACGCCATCCGCGAGGAAACCGACAACGGTCTCGAACTCATCGAGATCCTACACGACATCGCCCAAGGCAACGACCAGAAGGCCACCCCCAACGACCGCATCACTGCCGCCAACATCCTCGCCGACAGAGGATTCGGCAAATGCCCCAGGCAAATCGACCCCAATCCGGCCCCAACCCCCAAATCCGACGCCAACGACGCCAACGACGTAGGGGCGATTCGCGAATCGCCCTCGGTGCCCGCCGCCAACCCCAGGCCCGTAACACAAATCAAAGACTCCCTGGACCAGGCCCTAGGCCCTGCTCCAACTATCCACTCGCCACAATCTACTAACCACTATTCACAATCCACCATCCACTTCACCATCCAACAACACATCATCGAAATCACCAACAACGGACAGACCATCCGAGACACCCTAAAAGAAATAGCCCGGGCCAAAGACGACCCGAAAGTCACGCCCTACCACCGCGCAAGAGCCGCGCGTATCCTGCTCGACCGTCTCCTCGGAACCGACAGCGCCCTCGAAACGAGGACCAAACCCTACGTCCGCCCCGTCAGACAAATCGATCCCGACGACCTGGCCGAATTCCGCGCCAAGCTCCGGCGAATGGAGGACGAGGGCACACTCACACCCTACCCGGACGGTCGCAGAGACAACATAACCGTGCCTGAGATACCCGAATGGTTCGACCCGACCCCCTACCTGGACGAAGCTTCCGAAAAGTTCGAGGCCGACATCAAGATGCGGCTCGAACGACAGAAAGCATGGCCCGCCATCGAAGAACGAAGGCGGAAGAAACTCGCCAAAATATACCCCTCTCACTCCGAAGACGACAAACCGCCGGACCCATGAACATGACGACCTCTGAAAACCTCCTATCCGAGATCATCGACGAGTTGAGGCCACTCCCGCACGCCCAGCGTAAGGCCGCTGCTCGCGTCTATCGCCAAATGCCCAACCTGCTAAGCTGGTACAATGGCGGTGTTGGGACGGCCCGCGTTACTTGAGAGAGAGGTCAGCGATGAAATGGGCATCCGCCGTATCCGAGCACGAGAATCTCCGGTACGCCGTGGCAGAGTGCGTAGCCAGAATCAGGACCGTAATGCCCGGTCAGGATCTGGACCTGGTGGTGGCCTTCGTATCGGCGCACCACTCGGCGCAGTACCATGAGATTCCGATTCTCATGCGTCATCTGCTCGCGCCCAGGGTGATGGTGGGCTGTTCGGGAGGGGGCATCATCGGCGATGGCATGGAGGTGGAGAACCGGCCCGGCGTCTCCCTTGCCGCCGCGGTCCTGCCCGACATCAATCTGGTCGGCTTTCGCATCGAGGACGCCGACCTCCCCGACGGCGACGCTCCGCCCTCCGCGTGGGAGAATATCGCGGTGGTGGCGGCAGCTAACGATCCCCAGTTCCTGCTGCTGTCGGACCCGTTCAGTATGCGCGGCGAGAATCTTCTCATGGGCCTCGACTACGCCTTTCCGCGCAGCGCGAAGATCGGCGGCCTGGCGTCCGGAGGGCAGCAGCCGGGATCCAACGCGCTGTACCTCGGAGACGAGACGTACAACGACGGCGCCGTCGGCGTCGCCATGCACGGCAACGTCGCGGTCGATACCATCGTCGCCCAGGGCTGCCGTCCCATCGGCCGCCGAATGCAGATAACCTCATCCGACGGCAACGTCCTGCTGGAACTCGACGGCCAGAACACCATGGACGTGGTGCGCGACATGCTGTACCGCCTGGACGAACGGGACATGAAGCTCGCCCAGCGCTCGTTGTTCCTCGGCGTGGTAATGGACGAGTTCAACGACGACCCCAAGCTGGGGGACTTCCTCATCAGGAACATAATCGGGCTGGACGCGCGGCGCGGCGCGATCGCCGTGGGCGAGCGCCTCAAGGAGGGCCAGACCGTCCAGTTCCACCTGCGCGACGCCGAAACCTCATCCCAGGACCTCGACGAGATGCTCACCCATTACGCGGCTGACGGAGTCCAGACGTCCGGCGCCGGCGCGCTGCTGTTCCAGTGCCTCGGACGCGGCTCCTACCTATACGGACGCGCCGACCACGATACCGACATGTTCAGGGAAAAAGTCGGCGCGATACCGCTGACGGGCTTCTTCTGCAACGGCGAAATCGGCCAGGTCTCAGGCTCGACGTATCTGCACGGATACACGAGCTCGTTCGGCATCTTCAGATCCAAGACCACCGCATGACTCCCTAGGAAGGCCCGGCAACAAGACTGTATCCCCCTCTCCACTGAGGGACTGGCAGGCCGGGCGAACATAAAGAACAACTGTGAATGTCAGACAATATACCCCCTCTCCCTCAAGGGAGAGGGTTGGGGTGAGGGTGATCCACACCACAATTCAAACCTATGCCTATATCGGCGGCCTCCGCCATCCTCCGAACGCCGTCTCCAGCCATCCCGCCACCGCCAGCGAAACATCCTCTCGCCAGGGCCGCGCGATGACCTGCGCTCCGATGGGCAGCCCCTCCGACGACGTCCCGCACCGCGCCACCGTACCCGGCCATCCCGTCAGGTTGTACGGGCCTGTATAGAATCCGTTGCGATTGCGTTCCTCGAACGTGTCCCCGTGCGGGGGAGCGGCGGTTGCCGTCGTCGGACACACGATAACGTCGTAGTCGCTCATGAAACGCAGCATGTCGCTGCGGTACAGGTCCAACTCTTCGAGCGCCGCCGTGTACTCAGCCGTCGAAATTGGCTCAGCCTCGTTGAAGCTCTTGACCAAGAACGGCGACAACTCCGTCGTTCCCGCCTTGTCCAGCAGCCTCCGCACCCAGGCCCTGCCGTCGGCGCCGCCTATCTTGGCCGACATGTCGGGAACCCGGCTGATCGGCCCCGGCGCGGATTCCGTAACCGACTCGACCACCTCATCCAGCGCCTCGACCGCCTTCTCGACCGTGTCCTTCGTATCCTGGTCCGGCGACTTGTACCCGTCCATGTCGGTGTAGAAGGCGACGCGCAGATTGCCCAGATCGACGTCGGCAGGATCGCCCAGCGGCATATCCACTATGGCGGGATCGATCCAGTCCGGCCCCGATATGACCGGCAGCAAAAGGACGAGGTCCTCCACGAACCGCGCCATCGGGCCGTTCTGCGTCTTGGCGTCCTCCGCTCCCAGGCCCCACGGGATGATGTGACCCGTGCGCGGAACCCGTCCCGAGTTCGGCTTTATGCCCGCGATGCCGCAGAAGTGCGACGGCATACGAACGCTGCCGCCCGTATCGCTGCCTATGTCGAAAGGCGACCCGCCCGCGCAGACGATCGCCGCCGCGCCGCCGCTCGATCCGCCCGGAGTCCGCTCCGGGTTGAACGGGTTGTTCGTGCGCCCAAAGACCAGGTTGTCCGTCTCACCCGCCATCGTAAGCTCCGGCGTGTTGGTCTTCCCCAGCAGAACCGCGCCCGCCGCTCTGAGCCGCGACGTGACGGTCGAGTCTTCGTCAGGCACGAAGTCTCTCCGCCCCGTAGTCCCTCCGGTCGTGACGACTCCCTCAGTATCGAGCGAGTCCTTCAACGTCATCGGGACGCCGTGCAGCGGCCCTTTCGACTCGCCCCGAGCGAGCATGGCGTCAGCCTCTCGCGCCTCGTCCAGCGCGCGCTCAGCGCACAGGTGGACGACCGCGTTCAAGTCAGCGTTGACCTCGTCGATGCGGTCCAGGTGCGCCCGAACCACCTCCACCGCCGAGACCTCTTTCCGCCGAATAGCCTCCGCAATCCCCCTCGCCGACGAGTAGATGATGTCGCTCATAGCAGATACCCTTCATTTCACTTTGGACTCTCCGACAGTTTACAGTATTGAGGACATGTGCATAACGTGAGGAGTTGCAGGAATGGCAACCGAGAGTTACAAGTACGAACCTGACTATGCCGTTCCCCCGGGCTGGATACTGGAGGAGCGTCTCGATGCTCTGCAGATGTCGCAGGAAGAATTGGCCCGAAGATGCAACAGGTCTCCCAAGCTCATCAGCGACATAATTGAAGGCAAAGTGGCAATACACCCGGATATGGCCCTCCAATTTCAGAAGGCGCTTGGACTGGATGCGCGAATCTGGCTTGGCATAGACTCCGACTACCGGCTTCACCGCGAGCGCGAAGCCGAGTCGCTGCGGGCAGCGGAGGTTGCAGACTAGACTCGTGGCAACACTGCTTCCGGGGATACTCCCCTACCCCACGTCCAGCGCCATCATATCCTTAAAGGACTCCCGACGCCTGATCAGCCGCGCTTCTCCGTCTGCAACGACCACGATCGCCGGCCTGCCGTTCAGGTTATAGTTGCTCGCCATCGACGGAGCATAAGCCCCCGACGACGGAATCGCCACAACGTCCCCAGACCCCAGCGCCGGCATCTCTATATCGCGGACGAGAACGTCGCCCGACTCGCAGTACTTCCCTGCCAGCGTCACAACCTCCGACGGTTCAGCCGACATCCGCGACGCCACCACCGCCTCGTACTCCGACCCGTACAGCGCGGGCCTGATGTTGTCGCCCATGCCGCCGTCAAGCGACACGTACTTCCGCACCGTCGGAATGTCTTTAATCGCCCCCACCGTGTACAGCGCGACCCCTGCCCTGCCGACTATCGAACGCCCCGGCTCCACGAACAGAGTAGGCTCCCCAAATCCGAGGTCCGCGCACCGCCGCTTGAACGCCGACGTTATGACCTCCGCGTAGTCCTCTATCGCGGGCGGCAACTGGTCGCGCACGTACCCGATGGCAAATCCGCCTCCCGGACTGAACTCGCGCATGTCCAGACCCTCGTCCTTGAACGGGGCGAGGTAGGTCAGCACGGTGTCTATGGCTATGGCGTAAGGCTCAAGCTCGAAGATCGGCGAGCCGAGATGAAAGTGAAGCCCGACCAGGTCGAGGTTCGACGCCGCCAGCGCCTGCCGTATCGCCGTCGTCGAGTCCCCCGTCTCTATCGAGAACCCGAACTTGCTATCGAGGATTCCCGTCGTCGTGTGGACGTGAGTGTGGGGGTCCACGCTCGGCGACAGCCTCAGAAGGATGTCCTGCGTAACCCCCCGCGACTTCGCCAGGTCGTTCAGCAGGGCAAGCTCGTAGAAGCTGTCCACCACGATCCGTCCGCAGCCCACGTCCAGCGCGTACTCCAACTCGTCCGGTGTCTTGTTGTTTCCGTGAAAATAGACCCGGCGCATATCCACGCCCGCCGCCTCCACCACCGCGAGTTCGCCGCCCGAAACCACGTCCAGCCCAAGCCCCTCCTCCGCCACGATCTTCGCGATAGCCCCGTTCACAAACGCCTTGGAGGCGTACAGTACCTCGCTGTTGGCATAGCGCGACGTGAACGCCTCGACGAACCCGCGGCACATCCCCCGCAGCGTGGCGTCGTCGAACGCCAGCAGCGGCGTCCCGAACTCCGACGCCAACTCCGTCACATCACAGCCGCCGATAGAAAGATGGTCCCGCTCGTTCACGTCGGCTGTGAAGGGAAAGAGCGGCCTGTTGTCGAATGGCATGGGTACGCGCTCCTGGAGTCGGTATCGGGCAGAGTTTGGGCAGGACAACCGCATTATACTGAGCGAGCGCCAAAAGTGGGTAGTCCCGATCGCCGGAACGTAGGCGGACTACGCTCTCAGCAGCGCGGGCAGGCGCTTGAGGTGCTCGACGCTGCTGGCCGGGACGAAGTGGTCCACGTATGGCATGGCCGCCTGGAGACCCCTGGCCAGGGGTTGGAAATCTTGAGACCCGGCGAGCGGGTTGAGCCAGAGCAGATTCCTGACGCGCAGACGCATACGCGCCAGTTCGCGCGCCAACTCGCGCGGCTCTCCCGTCTCCCAGCCATCGCTCAGCAGAATGACCGTGGTGAACCTGTCTTCGAGGTGCTCGTAAGTCGTGTTGACGCGGCGGATGCTCTCGCCAATCCGTGTTCCTCCCGACCAGTGGTTCACGGCGCGCCCGATCCTGTTCAGCGCCTCGGGGAAGCTGGGGGCGGACAACTCGCGGGTCACGCGAGTTACGGCTGTGCTGAATACGAACGTCTCCACCCGTTTGGTCTGCTGGCCGACGGCGAAAACAAGCTGGAGCAGCAGGCGGGCGTAGCGGTCCATGGAGCCGCTGACGTCGAGAAGAACCAACAGTCTGGGAACCCTGGGCGCTCGGCGCAGCCGGGGAACTCTGACCACGTCGCCGCCCGTGTTGAGGCTGAGCCGCATCGCGCCGCGCAGGTCGGGGACGCCCTTTCGCCGGTCGCGCTTGCGACGGCGTCCGGGCCTGGAAGAGAGAGCGCGGACCATTCTCGCCGCGATGCGAGACAACTCGGCCAAGTCGCCGCCGGCGAGCGCGGAGAGGTCGCGTTCGGACGTCACGTGAAGCGCGCTGGCGCCGTGTCGAAGAAGCTGGATCACCGTGTCCTTCGACTCGGGGTCGTCCTCGGGAACGCCGATTCCGCGCGGGAGCCGTCCGGCGGTGCGCGTCTGACCGAAGTTGGCCGTCGGGTCCGCGTTGGATTCGGGCGGCAGGTTCAGAGGCAGAAAGTTCCAGAACCGCTCGAACAGCGCGTCGAACGTCGGCAGATGCTCCTGCCGAGACACCAGAAGCGGGCGAAGCGACCAGTAGATGCGGCCCTCTGTCATCAGATCGACGTGCGCCATGGCGCGGACTGCGTCGGCGCTCTCCTGCGGTCCGACGAGCAGGCCGTGCTCCCTGAGCGCTCGGCAGAACCTTGTCAGGTGGGCGATGAAGTCGTAGCCGACGGCTGGCAGCGCGGCGTCGTCGGGGTTCATATCAGGTTGCCGGACTCGTCGCCCGCGCCCTGGGTCGCCCAGGCGTCCTGCTCGACGGCGGTTAGGAAATCAAGGACCAGACGATTGAACAGATCAGGCTCTTCGAGGTTGATCGCGTGGCCGGACTGCGGAATGACGGCCAGCCCGGACTTCGGGATGCAGCGCTTCATGAAAATGCTGGGCTCGATGCAGGGGCCGTCTTCGTCTCCGGTCATTATCAGCGTGGGCACGTCCAGTGCCTTCATCCGATCTTCCAACTCGAAGATCGTCGGCCTTCGGCCTTGCACGCCGGAGAAGGTCAGCGCGGAACCGAGCGCCGAGTGCTCCATCAGCCCGCGCCTGAACTCCTCGTATCCGAGCGGGTCTTTTCGCAACAGTTGAACCCGTGTCGGGCTGTTGGAGTAGTCTCCCATGGCCTCCATGCCGCCGGAACGCATCTGCTCGGCGCGCGCGTTGACGTTGCGGCGAAAAGCCTCCGGGTCCGTCGATCCCGACCCTGTGCCCGCGACGATGAGGGAGCGCGCCATCTCCGGATAGGTCAGGCCGAAGTTGAGCGCGACGTTGCCGCCCATCGAAAGTCCGCCGACGTGCGCTTGCTCGATTCCGAGATGGTCGAGCAGACCTTTCAGGTCGTCCACCGACTGCTCCTGGGTGTAGTCGTCAAGGCTTTCGGGAACGTCGGACGGCGGGTATCCGCGCGCGTTGTACGTGATGACGCGGTAGCGTCGGCTGAAGAAGTTCACCTGTTGATTCCAGGAGCGGTAATCGCCCGCGAACTCGTGGCTCCAGACGAGAGGGAAGCCGGAACCGCGCTCTTCGTAGTAGATGTTGATTCCATTGACGGGGGCGAAGTGAAACTCGCGTGCAAGATCGTCTGTCATCTTTATCCTCACTGAAAATCATGCGGCGCAAGCCTGAGTGACGCTACGCTATAATATACCGCAGATTGAGATTGTGCGGAGTTTTGATACATTGGCGAAGATCCGAATCATGTACTGGAAGGAGATCCCCGTCCAGGTACAGGCGCAGGGTGAATCCGGGACGGTATCGAGGCAGCTTGACGCCAGGTTCCAGCAGGGCGTGGACGCGGTCGCGATGTTCGACGGTTCCGCGGGGACTGACGACTACCTGATGGCATGGGAGTGGGGCGAGTTCAGCGAGGTGGAAGGGACGGCTGACGAGGCGGCGGACTCGGTCGCTGAGCGGATCGAGGCCGGATTTCCGCGTGACTTCGCGGCGCGTATCCGGAACCTGCACCGCAACGGCAGGCGCGACCCGACTCCGGGCGCGATCGACCACTGGATGGAAGAGCAGCATTGAGAGGCGTATCAGATGACTTCAAAACGGGCGAAGGCTAACGGAATCCTGGAGCGTATCGCCTCCGGCGAGATACTGATCTCCGACGGGGCAACGGGCACATATCTCCAGCAGCATGGACTGGAGGCCGGGGGTTGCCCCGAGGAGTTCAACGCGAGCCACCCGGAAGTGGTGCAAGGGATGGCGGAGGCGTACTTCAGCGCGGGGTCGGACATGGTTCTGACCAACTCGTTCGGCGGCTCGCGGTTCATGCAGAAGAAGTACGGGTACGGGGAGCGTGTGAGCGAGTTCAACAGGCTCGCATCGGAGCACGCCGCGAGCCGGAAGCCGTCGGACGGCCATTTCGTGCTCGGGTCGGTCGGGCCGACGGGCGAGATGATGGAGCCGCTGCCGGACGGTGTGAGCGAGTCCGAGATGTACGACGCGCTGGCTGAGCAGGTGTCCGCGCTGGCTGAGGGCGGAGCGGACGCGATCTTGGTCGAGACGCAGATGGCGCTTGAGGAGGCGGTCGTCGGAGTCCGAGCCGCAAAGGAGAGCGCCGGTCTGCCGGTCTTCGCGACCATGGTCTTCGACCTCGGCCCGCGCGGGTTCTTCACGATGATGGGCGTGACGCCGGAGAGGGCCGTGTCGGAACTCCGGGCGGCGGGGGCGGATGTCGTCGGCTCGAACTGCGGCAACGGCATCGACCGAATGATCGATCTCGCGGCGCAGATGCGCGCGGTGGATGACGGCCCGATGCTGATCCACTCCAACGCGGGCATACCGGACATGAAGGACGGCAAGATAATCTACAACGAGGGGCCGGAGTACATGGTTGAGCGGTTCAAACGGCTGGCGGACATGGGCATCAACATTCTCGGAGGCTGCTGCGGCACCGGCCCGGACCACATCCGCGCGCTCCGAGCGGCGATAAAGCAAGGCTGACAAGGCTGAGCTTTGACCCGTATGACAGTGGATAAGGCTAACGAGGACGACACTATGACGACACAAACCACAATTGCGAGACGTGGCCGCGTAGCAGAAAAGCTGAAAGAGATCGGGAGTTGCCTGGAGCTTGTTCCGATGGACTCGCACTTCAGCGGCGTCTCGGTCGGCCTGTACATCAAGGACGGCGTCTGCACGGTCTGGAGTTTCAGCCGGGCTGAGGGCATCGAGGAGCGGCTGAGGGCGATCCGCGACCAGATGGTGAGGCTCGGCGGAGTCGAGCCGGTGGAGAGACAGGGCAACCAATTCGTCTTCCCGTGCGGGATGATCCACGTCAGGCCGGTCAAGTTCCTGCTGACGCAGGCGGTGACGAAGAGCCCGGACTTCGCGCACCCCGAAGGCCCAATGAGGATCAAGGACTCCAAGTCCGACCTCATGCTCAGCGTCACGGGCATACAGAGAGAGGACCGCTTCGTTTACCAGGTCTCAGGCGAGGGCGAGACTCGGAATCCGGCGCTGCGACTGCGTATGGTGGTCGCAGGGTTCGTGCGATACGGCGAGATGGAGAAGGTCGGAGATACGGAGGTCGCGTTCCACTGCGGCCGGAGACACGATGAACTGGTCCGGCTGCTCATGCCATACTCGCGCAACATCAGCGCGGTGGAGTCGATGCTGGAGGCGGAAGCCACCCGAGGCCAGATGACGACCAGCACGCTGGGATTCACGCCGCTCTAGGACAAAGTGAACATGGCCCAGACAACAGACGAAAGACGGGGGACGTTGCTTGTCTTTGTGGCGATTTACGTCGTCGTGGACTTGCTCGCGCTTGTTCCGGTCTTGGTGGTCGCGCTGGGGAGTCCTCACCTCTTGTGGTATGCGCTGGGGCCGTACCTGGCGCTGACGGCGGCCGGCATTGCGGGTTTGATGTATTTGTCATATCGCTGGGGTATGCTGGAGTTCAAGGGTCCGCACATGAGCGGAATGGGAAGATACTTGGCGGCCATCGGGCTGCTCACGGCGGCTTTTGTTGGAGTCTTGTTCGTCCTAAAGGGATCGCCGACCTTATACATGGCGCTCGCGGCGTACTTGGCTGGCGTATGCTACGCTTCCTATCGTCTGGTGAAGTGGCAGTCCGAGAATCTCGCGCTCCAATGCCAACAGTGCGGCGCGACGTTTCAGTTGAGCCTGGGCAGTTGGACTTTCTCGCCAAACATGGGCAGCCGCAAAGGAGTCACCTGCCCAACCTGCCGCAAGTATAGCTGGGCGCGGGTGGTATCGAGGCCGGCCGGAGCGGAGTGATGGGCGGAGAGGAATTGAGGTTGTAGTGGATGCTAAAGTAAATTGAAGACCGAGTGACGTAAGGAGACAACAATGCCTGAGACTACGCAGAAGCCAAAGGGCCGTTCCACGCCTAAGCCGAAGCTGCGCAACCCACCCATCAAGAGACGGGAGACTCTCCCAGAACCGCCGCCTAGGATAGATAGCAAGCCATGACGACGTATTCCACTGATCGGCCGACGATCTATCTGGATACGACTGTGCTGATTGATGTCGTAGATCGCAGAAGTGAAAGCGTCCTGCCGATGATGGATGCCATCAGAGAGCGGGGATTCAACGTCCTGTCATCGCCGTTCGGCATACTCGAAATGATCGAGGCTAAGAAGACAGACCGGTGGGCCGAAAGCATGTTGGAACGAGGTTACACGGTGGTTCAGATTTCGCGGCGGATGGGGTCAAGACGTGCTGGCCCAACAGCATTGCCAAGAGAGCAACTTGCGGAAGTGTACGCAGCCATTCGAGAAACGCTACGGGAAGATCTCGACATCGTAGGTTTTCCGGAGCCTACTCCAGGACTAATGAGCCAAGCTGAGGAGATCTGCTCGGCCACGACGCTGGCTGCGGCAGACTCCTTGCATCTCGCTACTGCGCTTTATTTCAAATGTCACCTACTTGTATCATCCGACTCTGACCTCATCAATATTGCCAGAAACTACATTCATGCTACTCCACCCCAGGGCTTTAACAATGCGATTGCCGACCTTCTGGGAGGACAGTAACATGAACAGATCACAAGCAATAGAGATGGTCAACGATCACTTGCGCGATGGTGTGTTGACATCCGACAACACTTCGTTCGCTAGTGTGAACAGAAGTAAGTCTGTTTGGTGGATCAACATAAGTACGCGGAAATTCAAGAGCGAACTTCACATACTGCTCGCCAAGAATCCCGGGTTGATTTGGTTGCGAATTGAAGCGAACACCTTTCCATGTTTGGAAAATGTGTTCAGGATAAGACTCGACAAAGATGCTGTTGATTTGGAAATAGCAAGCGGCGGAAGTCAGTACATGTGCGATATCAAGAGTGGTGGTGTTGGGTACGATTTCAGGCCGCATATCAAGTATGAGTGGAGCTAGTTCGGCAGGAGGAGTCATGATAGCAGAGAAGATCACGCACAGCGCAGGGACGCTCGCAGCCGACTCAACCGTCTTTGAAGGGACATCGGTACCCGTCGAAGAGTTGCATAGGCACATGAGGGAAGACTGGAACCTGTATGGCTTCCTGTACAAGTTCCCATCCGTCAGCCGCGAGCAAGCGTTGGATGAGATCGAGAGAACCGTCCGAGGAACGGTCAAGCGCATCGTCCAAAGTGGCTTGGACAGAGCACTTGAGTTCGAGCGATCGGACGTGCCTATGAAGCGCCTGTTCGACTATCTGGCCAACGGACAAGACCTGAAGGATTTCCACTGGGACTTTCCGTCAGTTTTTGTAGAGGACACATGGGATGCGGTGGTGACATCAGGGAAGATTCTTGAGCTTGACGCTTACCGTGGACTTGCCAACGGCGTCGTTCACAGCGACCGCGCAAGAGTGAGTGGCGCTCCCGTTTTCATGGGGACGCGCCTGCCGATTAGGATTTTCTTCGATTTCTTGGCGGATGGTCAAACAATGAAGGATTTCCACTACCATTACCCGTCGGCAGACCCCGACCAGCTTGTCGCTACCATCGGCGCAGCTTGCGAAGCCCTGGAAAGAGAGGCCAAGGACATTTATCCCCCCGCAAGGAGGCTCTAACATGCCACTAACAGAAACCATGACCTCAAGAGAGCGGACTTTGGCCGCCCTGAACCGGGAGCCCGTTGATAGACCGCCCGTCGCGAACCCTACCAACGTCGCGACCGTCGAGCTGATGGACCTCGTCGACGCGCCCTTCCCGGACGCCTGCCGCGACCCTGAGTTGGCTGCGCGTCTCGCCGCTACCGGGTACACGGAGCTCGGCTTCGATGCCGTCGCCCCGTACTTCAGCATCATCCAGGAGTCTTCCGCGCTTGGTTGCGAGATGCAGTGGGAGGAGAAGGACAACTGGCCCACCGTCCGCATGTACCGACCGATATGGAAGGACTCGCGCGACGTTCATATCCCGTCCGGGTTCCTCGAACACCCCGACAACATCACCATCACCAAGTCCATCGAGATGCTCAAGAGGGAGATCGGGAGCGAGGCGGCGATAATAGGAAAGACAATGGGCCCGTGGACGCTCGCCTACCACGTCTTTGGGGTCGAGAGCTTCCTGCTGATGACCGTGGACGACCCCGACGAGACGATGCGCTGTCTTCACAAGTTGAAGGAGCTTTCCGTGCTGTTCGGCGAGGCGCAGATCGCGGCGGGCGCCGACGCGCTCACTTTCCCGGACCACGCAACCGGCGACCTCGTGAGCGGCGAATACTACCGTCGCTTCCTCCAGGACATTCACATCGAGATGGCGGAGCGGCTCGATGTCCCCCTGATACTTCACATCTGCGGCAACACGCTCGACAGGATGCCATACATCGCCGACACAGGCATGGCGTACTTCCACTTCGACTCCAAGAACGATCCGCAGGCCGCGATGGACACTGTCGAGGGCAAGATCGGACTCGTGGGCAACATCAACAACCCGACGACGCTGTACGCGCGCGGACCGGCGGAGGTCCGTGATGAAGTCTTCGCCTGCCTGGACGCCGGGGTCCAGATGATCGCGCCCGAGTGTGCCATCCCACTGGCGACCAAGCTGGAGAACCTCATGGCGATACCTGGTGCTGTCAGAGAGTGGTGCGAGATTCGGTCAGGTGACGAGTTAACGGTGGCATCGGTCGCACAGTGAAGCTCATGAGGCACAGATTCAGGGTAATGCCTCTATAAGACGCATCCTTACTGTGTTCCCGTCAAACGTGTACCATACGCGAACAGCGGGATCGCCATCATGTATCACCCTGTACAGTGTCAGTTGTCCGATTTGGATGTGATTGAGGGTCGTGGGAATTCTCGACACAATGAACTCTATACCCATCAATCTGTTGTCTCTAGTCACTGGGTCAGGGTCGATTTTGGCGAACTCTTCCTCGAAAAGTTCGTCATAGACTACTTCGAAGGGGATGGAGTCAAAAATTGGATTAGACTCGCCAGCCATGTTTCTTGCTTAACTCAATTCCATAAGCCTCTTCGTATTCGTCGATAGTGGGATCCTGTACAAAAACGGTTTGGTACGGGATCGACAGATGCTCACCGGTTTGCTCGCCTTCCGCCATTGCCGCTCTCCATCCGAGGAAGAGATGAGTAATCTCACTGACCTCATCTGCGTCATGGTCACGCAGAATATCTATGACCTTATCGACCAGTGCAATTTCACGGGCTGCGAATATGTCATAGTCAGGGTCTCTCAGTGCCAAGACCCTATGCTGGATATATTTTTGGATGGATATGTCGCCGTTTTTCTCCATTTCGCTTCGCACAGGTAGTAGCCGGCGGGGCGCCGGTCCATGCGGAAGAGCGAAGTAGTCTGCCCCCGTGATAGACTCACCATACAACTTGTATGCAAGGAAGTCTGAATAGAACAGAATTTTATTGAGCTTGGTTGCACTGTAGTATCTGTCATCGGCACATTTCACCGATATGTGTATTATCAATTCCCGGAACTTGGGTTCGTTGTAGGTTGGTTGCAGGTCTGATGTCATAGCTCACCCACCTTGATAGTGGATACTATCCTCTCCGCCTAAGTATAAAACTTGCGTGCTTCAAATGCAAGTTGGCAACAGTTTACTGATTTCCATACCGTTTCGCAAGTTTGGTTCGCTGGAAGCTAGCGCCACCACTTGCTAGAATCTTCATATCCGCCCAAGCAGAGGTCAACACATGCCGGTAGTCCACGACGGCCTTGAGCAGGAGCTCGGCTACGTCACAAAGCCTTTCGAGCAGACGCACATTCGCGCGCAGTGGGACGTTGCCGACCCGCTCATGCAGGAGATCAGCTACAACCTGATCGTGGGAAGCCACCACGAGGTCGACCGGCTAACCAGGCAGGCCCTCGACGACGGCTTTTCGGCTAACACGATCCTGGACGACGGCCTGATTGCGGGCATGGCGGTCGTCGGAATCAAGTTCAGGGACAACATCATCTTCGTGCCGGAGGTGCTGGTCGCCGCACGCGCCATGAAGGCTGGGATGGCACACATCGAGCCGATCCTCTCCGAGTCCGGCATCGAGCCGCTCGGCACCGTGATAATGGGCACCGTCAAGGGCGACCTGCACGACATCGGCAAGAACCTCTGCAACATGATGCTGCGAGGCGCGGGATTCGTAGTTCACGACCTCGGCGTCGATACCTCACCCGACGAGTTCATAGACGCGGTTATGGAGCACGAGGCCGAGGTGCTGGGCATGTCCGCGCTGCTCACGACCACCATGCCCAACATGGGCAAGACTATCGACGCATTCGAGGAGAACGGACTGCGCGACGTGGTCAGGATCATGGTCGGCGGCGCGCCTCTGACCCAGGAGTTCGCCGACGACTTTGGCGCCGACGGCTACGGCAAGGACGCCATCGAGTGCGTCGATATCGCCAAGCGCTTCCTCGGACTCCAGGAGGTCGAAGAAGCGGCGCCGGCGGCATACTGAGTCCTCATGACCGATTCCACCATAGACCCCGACCGCTACCGACGCAGCATGTCGCGCCTCCAGGCGATCTTCAGCGACATGAACGAAACGGTGAACGTCGTCTCTAAGTATCGCTGTCCATACAAGAACGCCCAGGACCGCTGCACGGCAAAGTTCGGCTGCCGAAACCAGGATAGGTCCGTCCCGGACGGCGAGCTGTTCATCTGCACCGGCGACGATAACCTCGACTATCGTTCCGCCTGGGAGATTTAGATAAGTCTCCCCATGTCCGTAGTCACAACGCCTATGTGATCAAGCCGCTTGAACGCTGCTCACCTCATACAAAGGGTCGCCGCCGCGACCGATGACGCTGACTTTCTCGCCGGTACGCCCGAAGGGGCGCTGTTCCAGTGTCCCTGTTATAGAAAGTCCTCTAATGCGTTTCGTCCAGTCTCTTGTACCTCTGATAGACGCTGGAGGGGAAGAAGACGATCTGGTTCCCGTCCGGGTCCCTGAACCATCGAGCCGGATTAGTCGGGTGCGCAGAATGGACTTCGATGCCTTTACTCTCGAGATAGGCAATGGCTTCGTCCATGCTATCGTCGTCAACTTCGAGCGCGAGGAGCCGAAAGCCCGTCTGCTCCAGGGCAGGTTCGTTGTAATCGGGATTGGCCGGCGCATCCGGCTCGATCGAAAACAGCTCGATGATCGAGCCGTCTTCCCCGGCATTCGGGGCGTTGAGTGAAAGGTTGGCCACCTCTTTCAACCGCTCATTGCCTTTAGTCGTCCACCGCTCCCGGACTTCAAAGCCGAGTATTCCGCTGTAGAAATCGACGAATCTTTCGGCATCGGCCGTTGCTAGTCCTATGTGGTCCAACCGCTTGAACTTGAACATGCTCACCTCCTAGTTGGAGTGTTAACGAATTGAGACATTGTGGGATGGAGGTTTTCCAATCATCCTTCTGTTGCGTTTCACTCCCCAGTAATGAACTCGTACCTTTCTTTGCTATTTGCTTCTAAGTTCGATGGGGGGGCCATCCGTACACTGATGCCCGCATCGATCATCAGATTGTGTCCGGTTGTGTGACGGCTTTCATCACTGGCCAAATACAACGCGGCGTAAGCAATATCTTCCGGCGTACCTGCGCGATTGAGCGGTAACTGTTTTGCAAAGTATTCTGTCAGCCGTTGGGTCCGGCGCTCGTTTTCCTCTGCCGATTGGGTATGGTGGCCGCCCCAGAAGATGGGGGCGACGATCGCACCGGGGGAGATGCAATTGACACGCACCCCGAATTCTGCCAACTGAGTGGCCCAGACCTTGGTGATATGGATGACTCCCGCTTTGCTCGCGGAATAGAGCGGACCGGAGCCATCGGTCGTCACTCCGGCTGTGCTGCCGTTGTTGATGATGCTGCCGCCGCCCTGCTTTTTCATGATCGGGGTCACATATTTGAGACCAAGGAAACAGGAGCCAAGATTCGTCATCATCACTCGGTTGAAATCCTCCAGAGTAAACTCTTCAGGAGGGGCAAAGGCTTGCCCGATGCCTGCATTGTTGAACAACACATCCACTCGCCCCCACTTCTCCATTGTGGCATCGACCAGGGCTTGCACATCGGCTTCGACGGAAACGTCGGTGCGTTTGAAAACTGCATTCTCACCCAGGCGATCGGCCAGCGCCTGTCCTGCTTCCTCACCGCGGGCCGCGATCACCACCCGGGCCCCTTCGGCCACGAATAGTTCCACCGTTCCAGCCCCCATTCCACTGTTGCCGCCGGTGACAACCGCCACTTTGCCTGCAAGTCTTCCCTTTTTCTCTGTCACTGTTTTCTTCCCTCATTGGATTCAACTCGTGGGCACAACTCTACCATCGCCTGCACTGGCACCGCCATTGCCCACCTTATGCAATACTTTCAATGGCCTGATGAACATCGGGCGGCAGCGGGCCTGCCTGCGCGGCTTTGACGCTCTCCTCCAGCTCATCGGGCGTGGAAGCGCCCACGAGGATGGTAGAAATCTCCCGGTTGGCCAGCAGGAAACGGACCGTCATTGCCGCGATCGAGATGCCAGTCTCCTTGGCCAGCTCGATGAGGCGCTCATCTGTGAATGCGGCTCCAACCGTATCCTTGGGGAGGGGCTGAGACTGCGAGCCCGGCAAATCAAGTTTCTTGGCGAATATCCCTCCCACCACATAGGCGATTCCCTGCTCACGAGCGACCGGCAGAACCGTCTGCGGGGAACGGCGGTCCAGCAGCGTAAACTCGCCGGCCGACAGGCACATGTCCAGCTCCACCCGGCGCAGGAGATGCGCCATAGGCTCGGACCGGTTTACACTTAGGCCAATGTAGCTGCACAGCCCTTGCGCCTTTGCCTCACGAAGCGCCTGCATGATGGCTGCGTTCGCGAAATCGTGCTCCTTGTCGAGGTCCAGAAGCTCGTCGTTTTCCCGTGCGTCGGGTATCCAGGCCTTCGCGAACTCGGCGTCGTGCCCGAGGAGCACGTCGACCCTGTCGCGGCGCAGGGCGCGCAGGTTGTCCTGTAACTGCGCGAGACAGTCTTCCACCGTGCGGTAGGCAATTGAAACTGTCTCAGCCGGGGACCGTGAGATGAAGCCCTTCTCCTCGGTCGTGTAGTTAATCAGCTTCGTTGCCAGGAGATGCGGCTTCGCGGTCCCGTCTAGCCCTTCGCCCATGATCAGCTGCGACATTCCGCCGGCCAGCCACCGGCCTTCCGGACTGCGTTCACCGTAAGCGGGCGACGTGTCGAAATATGTGACGCCCAGATCGAGCGCGTGCTTGACGGTCGCTACCCCAAGCTCGTACGAGTGCTTGTACAGAGCGGCGCCGCCGAGGCCGATGACACTGACTTTCTCACCGGTTCGTCCGAAGGAGCGTTGTTCCAGTTCGCTTGACATGAATGACCTCCATTACTAAACTTCGCAGCATTCTCTCACCGCTGCTTGCCCGCGACTATTCTATTTGGCGCAGTTTCGGGTCCAGTTTGTCCCTCAGCCAGTCACCGAAGAGGTTCAGGGACATAACCGTCAGAAGAATTGCAATTCCTGGCATGGCAGCCACCCACCAGGCATCGGCCATCTGGTCTCGACCGTCGGCCACCATGGCGCCCCAGGCCGGCTCGGGCGGGGGTATCCCGGCGCCCACGAAACTCAGCGTCGCTTCCACCAGGATGACGATGCCCACCTGCAGTGTGGCCACGACTATGATGGTGTTGGCGGTCCCCGGCAGCAGGTGGTTTAGCAATATCCTGGGGGTGGACGCTCCGGCGACCCTGGCCAGGGATACGTAGTCCAGCGTCTTTAGCTGTAATACCTCGCCGCGCACCATTCGGGCAAACCGCGGCCATATCCACACCGCCAGAACCCCGATGATCATTTCGAAGGACTGGCCGATCGTGACCACCAAAACCAGCGCCACGAGGACCAACGGTATCGCAAGAATAAGGTCCACCAGGCGCATCACCACCTCGTCCACCCATCCCCCATACCAGCCGGATACCAGCCCCAACAACACTCCTAGCCCGCCGCCGATCCCAAGAGTCACCGCCGCTACGACCAGCGAGATGCGCGCCCCGAATACAATCCGGCTCAGGATGTCTCGCCCCAATTGGTCTGTGCCCAGCAAGTATTCGGTACTGCCTCCGGCCTTTGTCCCAGGCCCGGAGGCCATCAGTATCGTGTCGCCCAGATTTACGTTCGGATCCTGTTCGCGGGCCTGTTCCAGTGACACTTGGGAGCTGAGTTGTCCGGGCTGAGGGACTTCCACCACCAGCTTTTCCGCAGTCCTTGGGCCGCCCCAGAATGGCGGCTGGAGTCTTTGTCTCACGCTGGCGTCGGTTGGGTCATGGGGCGCTATGAAGTTTGCGAAGACCCCGGTAACCACCACCAAAGACAAAAGGACTATGGATACAATCGGCAGCCGTCTGATCAGCCGCCAAATGCCTAATACTCGGTCAATCCGGCGCGATGGGCGGTCAAGGATTGATTCTGTCACTATAAACTCTCGAGACCTCTAAGCGTAACGGATTCTAGGGTCGATGAAGGCGTACAGGACGTCCACCAGGAACGCGGCCGCAAGGTACAGTAGGGTGAAGACGATCACCACCGCCTGGAGAACCGGGTAATCGGACTGCAGAGTGGAGCTAATTGACAACTGCCCCAACCCAGGCCAGGCGAAGACCAGCTCTATGGAGATCGATCCGGCCACCAAATTGCCCAGGGCAACCCCTGCGAGGGTCAGTGGGGGGATCAAGGCATTTCGCAGGGCGTGCTTCCAGATGACCCCTGTGCTGCCCACTCCCTTGGCCTTGGCCAGCTTGATGTACTCTGAATCGAGTGCATCGAGCATGGCTGAGCGCACCAGCCGCATGTTGGCCGCCACGAAGAACCATCCTAAACTAATGGCTGGAAGAAAGATGCTGTTCCATTCTCCGCGACCTGAAGAAGGCACCCACCCCAGGCCAACGGAGAAGAAAAAGATCAGCATAATGCCAATCCAAAATGATGGGGCGGACTGGGCGACGAGCGCCACAAACTTGCCGATCTGATCGTAAATACTGCCTCGTTTCACCGCGGACAGGACCCCCAACGGCACCCCCGCTATTATTGAGAAGAGGAAGGCGACGCCCGCAAGCTGTAACGTTGCTGCGAGACGCTCCAATATCAATTCGGTAACTGGCGCTGTTGTTGCGGTTGAGGTGCCGAAATCGCCTCGTAAGGCGCCCGTCAGAAAGATCCAGTACTGTTCGTAGTAGGGCTTGTCCAGTCCCAGCCTCTCACCGACCCTCTCGTACTGCTGTCGGGTGGTAAAGTCGCCCAGCATGATTGTGCGCGGGTCGCCTGCTATCCGAGCCATAGCGAAAACAATCACGGATACAGCAAATAGAGTGATTATCGCTAAAACGAGTCGGCGCGCCAAAAACCGTTGCATGTTGCTGGGCTAGCCCTCTAGGGTCATTCTTTTCACCCTCTCCCTGAGGGAGAGGGGCTTGTCGCTCCCGCGAGGCGGCGCACATTAGACTGACACAGCTACCACTGTGGGGAACTGCTGCAACACTTTATGGCTGTGTCTAGTACCGGCGACCTGCTATAGCTCCACCCCGCCCCTCTGGATTCCGGCCTTCGCCGGAATCACCATGGCCTTGTCAGGCCACATAAGAGGGATGCAAATTGGGCAGCATCTCATTCACAACCCTCACCCTAACCCTCTCCCAGACTTGGGAGAGGGGATTTTCATGGTAATGACGGGACGGGGTGGTTGGTATCTGGTCGTATTCAGGCTGAACGGGCGCGCTACTCTTCCCGGTGCTTCGCGTATTCGTACGATCCCAGATTCCTTGACTCAGCATAGTTAATGTGTTCCGACCACTCGACAACCCCGGGGCCCAGCGGGAACAGAAGGTTGACAGTGTACAGCCCGCTGTCCAGAGCGTTGTCGTAGACGAAGGCAGCGATTTCGATCAGTTTTGCCCAGTGGACCTCCTCATCTACTGCGGCATTCATCTGGTCTATCAAGTCGTCCATTATGGGATGGTCGAATCCTCCCGAAAAGCCCGACCCACTTCCATAAAGAATGTGCATTATGGTCGCCGGGCTGGCCCGGCCACCTGTGCCATGGCAGTTCAGACCAACGTAAGCCCGGCCGTTAAGTTTCGGCCCGATGACGGTATAGGGCACGCGGTCGATTTGGGTACGGATTCCGATATCTTCGAAGTATTCCGCCACGGCCTCACAGGATGCGTGTTCACCGGCGACGCCGCGGGTACTGGCAGTTACGATCATATCGAAGCCATCTCCGTAGCCGGCTTCATTCAGAAGCTGCCGGGCCCGGCCAGGGTTGAACTCCCACTCCCTGTACTTGGGAGGGAGCCTGTGTACCGCGTTTTCCCAGGTCCACAAAGACTGGGCCAACCCCTCTCCATCCAGGAAACTGTCCACTATTGCCTGCCTATCGACGGAGATAAGCATGGCTTCCCGGACTTTTCTGGCCCGCTCCCATTCTGGAGAGTTGATGTCCGGGTTCGGGGATACCCAGGGACATGCGTCGTCCTTAAGGCAGTTGAACGCGCCCGGACGCCGTTCTTCGAAGTCCGCTTCTCCCATCCCCACATAGTGGTTCGGATGCAGCCCGAGGTGCGCGGAGGTACCGTTGGGGATAGCCATGTACTGGATGCCTGGTACCTTGTCCAGGGAGGGTTTTGAGTCGAAGTTCATCAGGAAGGAGTCCAGTTTTCCCGTCAGGAAGCCAGCCAGCCGGGCGGACTCTTCGGGAATCTGCCAGAACACTAGCTCGGCGAACTCAGGGGCTTTACGATAGTGTTCTTCTAAGGCGCTGAACCTCCAGTATTCGTGGAGGCTTTCCTCCTCAAACAGCCAGGGCCCGGTGCCGATACCCAGCGGACCTGCCGCTTCCCGCCCCAGCGAGTCGAAGACGGATTTGCTGAGAACAACAATCGCCGGCTGAATTAAGAAATCCAGGATGCCCCTCTTAGGAGCAACCAGGTCCACGCTCAGCGTGTAGTCATCGACTTTGGTTGCCCCTCCGCCTTCAACGGCAGCATATTCTCGCGCCGTACCCGCCCAAGAGTTGAGGCTGTCTTCCCCGCCGATTTCCTGCAGGGAGAAGATGACGTCATCGCTGGTCACATTGCCCCAGCCCCTGTGGAACTCGACGCCTTGCTGGACCTTGAACGTCCACACCGTGCCGGAGTCGTCGAGAGACCACTCCGAAATGAGCTGGGGGACGACTTCTCCATTCCCGTTCAGCTTAAGCATTGGCTCGCTGGAGATGGAGCCGGCAAACCCTATTTCCGGGGCGGTCCTGACCGTGTAGTCATTGCCGAACGTGACGACTTGCTGAAATGCAACGTCGAAGGTGTCATATTGCATGACATCTGCCGGCGCGGGAGTCGCTGGAACCGCCGCCGCAACCGCCAACACCACCGCGGCATCTACCGCCTTCTGCAGGTCCATGGCGGTGATGCCGGGCTGCGCGTCCAGCTGGTCGGAGACAATCTTGCTGACCTCGTCGGCAGAGAGCCCGGGTTGCATCGCGCCCTCGACTATCTTGCTGACGTCGTCTTGAGTCAACCCTTCCGGTATCTGGATACCCGCGATCGCCGCCTGCAAATCAGCGGCAGTTATGCCACCGGCCGCCATCACAGCCTCATCGACCGCCTTTTGCAGGTCCTCGGCAGAGATGCCGGGCTGCTCGGCCAACTGGTCGGAGACTATCTTGCTGACCTCGGCGGCGGAGAGCCCGGGCTGGGCCGCGCCCTCGACAATCCTGGTGACGTCGGCCTCAGACAGACCTTCCGGTATCTCGATGCCCGAGATCGCGGCCCGCAAGTCCGCCGCTGTCACCCCGGGGTCGGCGGTCGGCATCTCCGCCATGGCCATGCCCACAGCTTCATCGACCGCCTTTTGCAGGTCCTCGGCAGAGATGCCGGGCTGCGCGTCCAGCTGGTCGGAGACAATCTTGCTGACCTCGTCGGCAGAGAGCCCTGGCTGGGCCGCGCCCTCGACTATCTTGGTGACGTCGTCCTCGGACAGGCCTTCCGGTATCTGGATGCTCGCCATCGCGGCCTGCAAGTCCGCTGCGGTAATGCCTGCGGGCGCAGGGGCAGGCGTAGGCTCGGGATCGTCTCCGCACGCCGCGCCGAACGCCAACAGCATTGCGGCTCCTGCAACTACGACCAACCAACGCAATGAATTAGATGTAAGCATGAGGATGCCTCCCTGTTGGCGCCCACACAAGACGCGCTAGTCGAAACGGTCCGCAACGGCGCGAAACCTGTCCCCGTGACGGGACTTGGGAGTTATACCACTTTCTTCCCCCCCCGTCAAGCGTTGAGAAATCGAGGGGTACAGGTAGGGAATAAGGGGTAAGGTGTAAGGGGGAGTCTGAAGCTGGATTTTGGGGATTGTGGGGATGGACGGGATTTTATGCGTGAGTGGATAGTGGTTAGTTGTTGGTGGGGTGTCTGAACTGTGATTGGAGTGACACCGCCTACCCGATCAGGACAGGGGCCGCGCGCCATCCCTTGACGCGAACCACGGCTGCCACTATAATCCGTACAACAGTTCAAAGAAGGGCCGAATCGTCACATCTCAGGGCAGAAAGGGCAGGTCAGGGCAGGTCAAAAATCATAGCTGCCCTGAATTTTCCAAAGCTGAGCCAGCTTTGGGCAGGGCAGAAAGGGCAGCTAGGGCAGGCATTTCAAAAAACTTTTCCAGCGCAGAAACCATTCACTTCAACTAAGTTGATACGGAGCGTATCAACTACGGACACCCCGCATAACCCTACCCCTTGCCCCGATACCGGGCTGCTAGGGTCCCACACGCGAGGGTGAAAACTTCAAATCTGAAGGTTCTATGAGACGGCCGTAGGAGGAGCGCACACCGTGCTGAAGTTTGTATGTGGTACACTGTGTAGGGTATATCCTTTGCCCGAGGAGGTGCATCTATGGCAACACTCGAACAGGAAATTGAAGCCTACGGCGCGATGCGGATTGAGCTTGAGCGGGACCACTTCAACGAATGGGTGGTCATCCACGAAGGCCGGGCCGCTGGGTTCTTCGACACCTCCGAAGACTCCACCAGGTTTGCCATCGAGCGCTTTGGACGAGGGCCTTATCTGATCAGGCAGATAGGCGCGCCCCCCACGACTCTGCCGGTCTCTGCACTCTTTGGAGGCATACGTGCCAGAAACTGAGGCTGGCTTCAATAACCCCAATGATTTGTATCAATGGGGGCCGATCCTGCGTGTACGAATCGGCTTTTAATCGAATCCTACCTATCCTCTCATCCCGCCCATCCTGATTCAGACAACCACCATCCCCTATCCCCTACTCCCTGTTGCGCTTTGCGCCTTCATTGTCTATATTGGGGCAGAACGAAAACGGCCCCACGTGTGTAAGGACGGGATTGGCATGGCTTCCTCGAACGGAAACGGCGACTTGGTACTCGACGTAAGGGACCTGCGCACGTATTTCGTAACTCGCTGGGGCGTTGTGAAGGCGGTGGACGGCGTGAGCTTCCAGCTAAGGCGCGGGGAGACGCTCGGAATCGTCGGCGAGTCGGGATCCGGCAAGTCCGTCACTACGCTGTCCGTGATGCGCCTCGTGCCGTCTCCGCCCGGCCACATCGTCGGCGGAGAGGTGTTCCTCGACGGCGAAGACATCCTCAAGCTCAGCGAGAGCGAGATGGAGAACGTCCGGGGACAGCGTATCGGCATGGTGCTTCAGGACCCGATGACCGCGCTCAACCCCGTCTTCGACATCCAGTACCAGGTGGGCGAGACTCTCAGGATTCACCAGGGGCTAGGCGGCTCCGGCCTGAAGAACACCGTGGTGGAGATGCTGCGGAGGGTGCGAATTCCGGCGCCCGAATTGCGGATGCGGGACTATCCTCACCAGCTATCGGGCGGGATGCGCCAGCGCGTCGTCGGCGCAATCGGCATCTCGTGCAACCCCGCGGTGCTGATAGCGGACGAGCCCACCACTTCGCTCGACGCGACCATCCAGGCGCAGTACCTAAGGCTGCTGAGGGAACTCCAGGAGGCGACCGGAGTCGGCATCATCTTCATCACTCACGATTTCGGAATCGTCGCCAAGATGTGCGACAGGGTGGCGGTCATGTACGCGGGGCGCATCGTCGAGCAGGGCGACGTGCGGCAGATATTCAACAATCCGTCCCATCCGTACACCGAGGCCCTCATCCGGTCGGTGCCGAAGATGGAAGAGGCCGAAGAGAGGCTATATTCCATACCGGGCCAGCCGCCCGCGCTCTGGGACCTGCCCCAGGGCTGCTCGTTCGCGCCGAGATGCCGGTATGTATTCGACAAGTGTCATGAAGAGTTTCCGCCGGACTTCGACGTCGGCGGAGGCCAGACGGCGGCGTGCTGGATGCGCGAGAGCGAAGGCGCGAAAGTCGGCGCGGCCGCCGGTTAAAGGCCGATTTGGAGGCATAGGCATGACCACACGCAACGGCGCGCTGCTCCACGTAGATGACCTCAAGAAGTATTTCCCGGTGGGTTCGGGCTTTCTCTTCAGGCGCAACAAGGCGATGCTGAAGGCGGTCGACGGCATCACCTTCGACATCGAGGAGGGGACGACCTACGGGCTGGTGGGCGAGTCCGGCTGCGGAAAGTCCACCACGGCCAAGCTGATACTCCAACTCGAAGAGCCGACGGACGGGACGTTCAGCTTCGAGGGGCAGGACGTGACCCAGTTCAACCGCGACGAGCAGCGAAACTACAAGGCCAACGTCCAGGCGGTCTTTCAAGACCCGTGGGCGTCTCTCAACCCGCGTATGAGAGTGGGAAGCATCATAGGCGAGCCGCTGGAGGTCAACAGCCCGATGACGCGGGGCGAGATCAAGACCCGCGTCGGAGACCTGCTGGAGGAGGTCGGACTTCAGGAGTACCAAGCCTCTCTGTTCCCGCATGAGTTTTCGGGCGGCCAGCGTCAGAGGATCGGAGTGGCGAGAGCGCTCGCGCTGAATCCGAAGCTGATCATTCTCGATGAGCCTGTTTCCGCGCTGGACGTGTCGATCCGCGCGCAGATCATGAACCTGCTGGAAGACCTCCAAGACGAGCACAACCTGACCTACCTTCTCATAGCGCACCACCTGGCGACGGTGCGGTACATGTGCGACAAAGTGGGCGTGATGTACTTGGGCCGAATCGTGGAGGAGGCCGCCACGGACGAACTGTACGACAACCCGCTGCACCCGTACACGCGGGCGCTGATGTCCGCGGCGCTCCCGTCCCACCCGGACGTCGAGCGCGAGGAGATCATCCTGACCGGCGAGGTGCCTTCGCCGGTGAATCCGCCGGAGGGGTGCCACTTCCACCCGCGCTGCCCGTCCAGGTTCGAGCCGTGCGAAAACCAAGAACCGGTCGAGACCGAGCCGGTCCCGGGTCACAGAGTAGTCTGCCACCTGTATTAGCGGGCCGGCTTTGCATTCAAAGGAGATCGCGCTATGAGTAAGTCTTTTTCAATTAGCTGGCTGGCGGTCGCCGTGTCCGCGGCTTTGCTGCTGGCGGTCGCCGCGGCCTGCGGTACGGAAACAGTCGAGGTGCCGGGCGAGACCGTGGTGGTGGAGAAGGAGGTAATCAAGGAGGTACAGGTCCCCGGCGAGACCGTGGTGGTGGAGAAGGAGGTCGTCAAGACCGTCGAAGTACCCGGCGAGACCGTCGTCAAAGAGGTGGTCAAGGAGGTGGAAGTACCTGGTGAGACTGTGGTGGTGGAAAAGGAGGTCGTGAGGACGGTCGAGGTCCCCGGCCAAACGGTGGTGGTTGAGAAAGAGGTGTTGAAAGAGGTCGAGGGCGAGAGGTATGTCCGCAACGTAAATGGTGTGCTGGCGGAGAGGCCGCAGTACGGCGGATCGCTTGTCGTGCCGCTGTCCTGGGGCTACGAGAACTTCAACCCCGGCACATCCCGCGTGCGGGAGTGGGGATTTCTCGTATTCGAAGAGCTGACGCAGATAGACTACACGCTGCCCCGCGACCAGCATTCCCTTCAAGGTCCATTCATGACAGCGGACATGATGGCGGGAGAGATAGCGGAGAGCTGGGAGGTCTCAGCGGACCTCTTGACATATACCTTCAACATCCGCGACAGCATCCACTGGCACGACAAGGCGCCGATGAACGGCCGGAGGCTGGACGCCAATGACGTTGTATGGACATGGCAGAGGCACTACGGGTTGGGCGATTTCGAAGGACAGGGAAAGAACCCAACCTACTGGAGGTTCACGGCTGCGCCATTGGAGTCCGTAACGGCTACCGATGAAAACACGGTTGTGTTCCAGATGGACAGTCCCAACCTGGAGTCGATTGAGATCATCTCGGGCGTCATGGCCAACGACTCGGGATACCTGGTGCTGCCAAAGGAAGTCTATGATACGCATGGTGACATGAGTGACTGGCAGAATGTCGTCGGCAGCGGTCCCTATCAGATCACCGACAATGTGCCCAACTCCGCTCTGACCCTCACCAGGAATCCCAACTACTGGAAGACCGATCATCAATTCCCTGACTTGAACAACCAACTGCCCTACATCGAAGAGGTCCAGATTCTGACGATGCCGGACGTGGCAACGCAGATAGCGGCGCTACGCACGGGCAAGGTAGCCGTGCCGGACACGCTCTTGCTGACGCTTCCGATGTCGCTCAGCCTCCAGAAGTCCAACCCGGATCTGAGAGTGCTATTTGGACCCGGCGACCAGTTGACAACCCCGGCCTTCCGGCGGGAGAGCCCGCCCTTCGATGACAAGAACGTGCGCATCGCCATGCAGAAGGCGATAAACCTTCAGGAGATCAACTGGGCCTACTATGACGGCGTCGCCGACCCGACGCCCATGGGGAATATCAACCCCGTCAACGTAGAGGTCGGCCATCCGTATGCCGAGTGGCCTGAAGAGGTCAAGCGGCAGTACGAGTACGACCCGGCCGAGGCGGAGAGGCTCCTCGACGAGGCCGGATACACCCGCGGCGGCGACGGCATTAGATTCAGCGCCGAATGGACCAACATCGTCCCATGGGGCGAAGACGTAGATCTGAACCAGTTGGTGACAAGCTACTTCGATGCCATTGGCGTCGATGTCACTATTCACGTGCAGACCGATGACACCGCAGGGTGGAACAGCTACGTGGACGGAACGGCCGGGGATATAGTCAGCGCCTACGCCCGGGGCTACATGTGGAATCCCATGTTCACATTTGGGCGTATGGCCTCCACCGACTACGTGGGCGCTACCGACCCCACCTATGACGCAATGTTCGAAAAGGCCCGGGCGTCTACCGACAGAGATGAGTATATCGGGCTGCTCAGAGACATGAACATGTACTACATCCAAGAGGTGTGGACGCTGGCGTATCCCATACCGCCTTACGTCTTCATTTCCCAGCCGTGGGTCAAGGGTCACAATGGCGAACAGTCCTTCAACGGCGCCGAGTGGCTACTTTCCAGCGGCATAGTGGAGTGGTGGTGGATCGACCAGGAGCTGAAGAGAGACATGGGACACTAGCGGCGCGGCGTTGACTTCGACTACTGCCAGGGCTTCGTATGCGTCAATACTTGATCAGAAGACTGCTCCTGGTGGTGGTCACTCTCTTCATGGTATCCACCCTGGTATTCCTGAGCATTCGCCTCATACCGGGAGACATAGTTGACAGTCTCATCGCGGAGTTGCAGCGATCGTCGGGCACTTACCTGGGGACCCTCGACCGCGAAGCGCTGGAACGTCTGTGGGGCATAGACGTACCGATATATGTCCAGTACGGCCGCTGGATGGGTGTGCTGCCCCGGCCTGATCCGGTTACCGGCGAGGAGAGCTTCAGCGGCATCTTCCAGGGCAGCCTTGGCGCTTCCCTGAAGCTGGGCGCGCCCGTAACCGACATGATTCGGGGGAGAATGGCGGTAACCTTCGAGCTTGGCCTCATGGCTATCGCAATCGCGTGCCTCATTGCGCTGCCCGTCGGCATATACTCGGCAATTCGCCAGGATACGGTTGGCGACTACGTAGGACGCATCATCGCAATAATCGGCCTGTCAACTCCTAACTTCTGGCTGGCCATGATGGTGATGCTATACCCGGCGCTCTACTTGGGGTGGTCCCCGCCGGTGGCGCTCATCTCATTCAGAGAAGACCCGATGGGAAACTTGATGCAGTTCCTTATCCCGGCGGCCATCCTGGGGACTTCACTGTCGGCGATGATAATGCGGATGACCCGCACCATGATGCTGGAAGTTCTGAGGCAGGACTACATCAGGACCGCCTGGTCAAAGGGTCTCAAGGAGAGGGTGGTAGTCACGAGGCACGCCCTGAAGAACGCCCTGATTCCCGTGGTGACCATAGTGGGAGCGACCTTGCCCATAATGATCGGCGGCGCGGTAATCATGGAGAATATATTTGCCTTGCCCGGGATGGGGCGCCTGATGACAAACTCGCTGCTGCAAAGAGACTATACCGTCGTCTCCGGCGTGAACCTCGTCTTCGCCACCGCGGTAATAGTGGCCAACCTGTTGGTCGACATCTCCTATGCCTATCTGGACCCCAGGGTCCGATACAGGTAGTAAAGGGTGAATGATGAGCCAGCTTAGAGAAGCGCTCCCGCAGGAGGTCGCAAGGAAGAGGCGCAGCGCGTCCGGCGACTTCTTCGTCAGGCTGGCGCGAGATAAGCGGTTGGGCGTTGTGGGTGGCGTCATATTCTTCACGATCGTACTCCTCGCCGTTTTCGCCGATTTCGTAGCTCCGTACGGGATGGACGAGATGCGCATAATGGACAGGTTCGCGGCGCCGTCGGCGGAGCACCTGCTGGGCGGCGACCAGGTGGGAAGAGATATCCTCACCCGACTCATCTACGGCGCGCGCATCTCGATGGTCGTCGGCCTGGCGGGAACTTCCATCACCGTGGTGGTCGCATCGATAATAGGCGTCCCCTCGGCGTTCTTCGGTGGCAAGTACGACATCACCGTGCAGAGGTTCGTCGATGCCTTTCTAGCCTTCCCTGGGCTGCTCATCCTGTTGACGGTGCTGTCCATCGTCGGGCCGGGCATCTTGCAGATAGTGCTTGTCCTGGGAATACTGACCGGGATCTACAGCTCGAGAATAGTAAGAAGCGCCGTTATCGGCATCAAGGAGAACGACTACTTCCTGGCGGCGGAGGCAATCGGCAGCCCCACCTACAAAACGATCATGCGCCACATCATGCCCAATATCATGCCTCAACTGATCATCATATTCAGCATTACCATCGGAGGCATAATCCTGGATGAAGCCGCGCTGAGCTTTCTGGGATTCGGGCTGCCTCCCGAGATCCCGAGCTGGGGGGGCATGCTTAGCTGGGAAGGGCGGCGCCACATGGAGGTGAAGCCGGAACTGGCCTTATATCCGGGTCTCTGCCTGGCTGTGGTAATCCTCGGTGTCAACATGTTCGGGGACGCGATGCGGGACCTGCTCGATCCCAGGCTGAGAGGCTCGGAGGCGAGCTAAGGCGGCTAGGGGCCAGGCGCGTAGTCCGAGCGCAGCCCCTAGCCCACTGTCATTCTGAGGAGCGCAGCGACGAAGAATCTAAAATGGTTGCCTCAGTGCAAGGATTTTGGATTCCTCGACTCCGCTCCGCTGCGCTCGGAATGACAGCGCCGGGGCGGTCGGAGTGATGCGGCTGTCTGAATTGAGTGTTGGCGGAGTGGCGCGCCGCGCTATTCCGTTTACGTTACAATGACCGCGTCGTATCACAGGCAGTGGAGAGCAAGCATGAAGGTCACCGGAGTCAAGACACACATCGTCTCGTCGCAGCACATGCAGTATAAGAGGAACTGGCTGCTGCTGCGGCTGACCACGGACGAGGGCCTCGAGGGGCTGGGCGAGGCGACCATGCTGGGTTTTGATCCGCTGGTCTCGCAGCTCGTTGAGGAGTGGGTGGAGGCGTATCTCGTGGGCAAGGACCCGATGCGCCATGAGCTTCACTGGATTCGAGCGTACCATGACAACGTCGGACGCGGCGGGCGCATGTTCACGACGATGCTGTCTGGAATAGACCTGGCGCTTTGGGACCTGAAGGGAAAGGCGCTGGGAGCGCCGGTGTACGAGCTTCTGGGCGGTCCTTTTCGAGACCGCCTCCGCGTCTATGCTAACGGCTGGTACAGCAACCGGGGGACTCCGGAACAGATCGCGGAGGAAGCGCGTCGCGTGGTCGAAATGGGATACACGGCCATGAAGTTCGACCCCTTCGGCGAGCACATCTACTACACGATGACGCCGGAGCAGGCGCAGCTATCGGAAGACCGGGTGGCCGCGGTGCGAGAGGCGGTCGGTCCGAACGTGGACATCCTGGTCGAGGTCCATGCGAAGTTCAATGTATCTACCGCCGTTCATCTCGGCCGGCGGATGGAGAAATACCGGCCCTTCTGGTTCGAGGAGCCGGTGTCTTACGAGAACGTCTCGGAGATGGCGCAGGCTAGGAATCGCATTAACATACCGATAGCGACCGGGGAGCGCCTGTATCTCAAGTTCCCTTTCTACGAGCTAATCAAGGCTGAGGCGGCGGACATCCTTCAGCCCGATATCTGCAACGCGGGCGGGATTACCGAGCTCAAGAAGATCGCGGCCATGGCGGAGTCTCAGCACGTCCTCATGGCGCCGCACAACACCAATTTCGCCGTTGGAACGGCGGCCAGCTTCCACCTGGGGGCGTCGCTGCCCAACTTCCTTATACAGGAGTACCACGCCGAGTTCTACGAGCCGCACTACTTCGAGGTGTACGACGGCCTACCGAGGCAGAAGGACGGATACGTGGACCTGCCGGAGGGGCCGGGACTTGGGCTTACGTTCAACGAGGAGGTGGCGGCGGCGCATCCGCATATTCCGTTCAGGCATGGTCAGCGCGGGATATAACGTGTAGGGGCGGTTCGGAATTGCCTCTAAGGGTTGGTGGATTGCGGGCGAAAATGGCCTCCCCCGGGGGTATTATGGGGGAGGCCTGCTAAGCTGGAAGCTGTGTGTTCGCCGTCCAGCTACGGAGAAGTCACTGGAAGTCTGCCGTTCTAGTCGGCGGGAGTCACGCCCGGCGCTATGCTGGTCGCGTCGCTCGCGAAGACCCAGTAGCCGCTGCCGACTACGAGGTTCCCGGTGGGCTGGACCAGGATCAACCGGTTCTGCACCGTGTCCACGCCGTACACCCGCGTTATCGACTTGTTGTCTCCGAAGTAGTTCATGTAACTGATCGTGTCGCCCGCCTTCAGCTTGAACGTGATGTCCGTCACCGGAACCAGGTTCCAGCCTGCCACCAGGTCTATCTGTGGAGGCGTTATCAGGTCGTGAGACGACGGCCTGTCTATTATCACGTTCACAGCCTTCGTCGAGTTCGACCTAACCAGGTATGCCTGGCCGCCCGAAATCATCGTCAGGTTGCCGTCCAGAAGGCCGGTGGTCTCGTCGCGCTTGGACGCGAACCACTTGCCCGGCTGAGTCGGGTCATACGTGATCACCTCTTGCACCGGGTGGTCGGACGGGAACACCGCGTTGATGTCCGGGTCCATCGGATCGCCTGGGAACGAGATCAGGCTCACGCCCGCCCTGATGGTCAGCGAGAACGGCTTGCGCTCCGTCACCTCAAGGTCAACGCTCGACTTGTTGCTGTTGCCAGCCGAGTCCTCAGCCTCGATCTCGATCTTGTGCTTGCCGATTGCCAGGTTCGGAGCCACCAGCAGGAACGAATCGTCGCCCAGACGCTCTAGCGTCGCAGCGATGTCCGATCCGGCGAGAGTCGCCGATACCAGCGTCACCATGCCGTAGCTGTCCAGGTCGTCCATCTTGGCCTTGGTCTTGTCGGTGGTCGTCGCGGTCGCCGCATCGTCCGGATCGGCCGTTATGTAGCCTTCTCCGCCGGGTCCCATCGCATAGACCGTGTTCTCCTTGCCCTCGCCGCTGAAGTCAACCCTCACGAAGGCGTTCGGGTCGTCAGTGCTCGGCGGGTCCAGAGTGAACGTCGGACCGGAGTTGTCAACCTCGTACAGCAGAGCGCTCGTGTCCGACGACAGGTCTATCGACGAAGCGCCGTCCTTGCCCAGCTTGCCCACGTTGCCCGAACTGTCAGCCGCCGTCACGTACACGTTGTACAACCCCGCCGTTCCCGTACTCCAGGTAGCCTCGTAGGTCCGAGGACTCTTCACCTTCGGAGTCACGCTCGCCGCAGGGTCCACCACGTTGCCCTTGCCGTCCTTGTCCGTCGAACCCACGCGCTTTATCGTCACTGTCGGGTTCGCCGTGTTCTCGTTCGTCGTGACAGTTATCGTGATCTCTTTCTTCGTCACCGGACGCGCGCCCGTCGTCGAACCCGCAAGGGTCACCTCGAGCGTCGGACCGATGCCGTCTATGGAGTTGTTGTCGGTGGCGGTCAACTTCTTCGCCGCCGCGGTGTTTCCGGCTATGTCAGCAACCAGGCCCACCAACTCGACGTCCGGCCTGGCGTCCGGATCCTGCGCCGGCACGTCCAGGAAGACTCGGGAGGGCGCCGCGGCGTAGTGGTTGGCGGCGAGCGGCGCGCTGCCGCCTACCTTGAAGTCGTCCGCGCTAACCGTAGAACTGTCAACTGCCTCGTCGAACACAAGCATTACGCTCGTCGTCTGGGACGATGCCGCAGAATCGGCGCTCAGGTCGCTGGTCTTGTCATCTTTAGTACTGTCGGTGTCCCAGAACGCGCCTACTACCGCCTTCTCCAACACCGGGTCCTTCTCATCGTGCATCACGATGAACGGCTGGCACAGCGAGGTGAAGTTGTCGTCCGTCACGTCGCCCAACTCCCGAAGGGCATTCGCATCCACGGACGCGCCGGAGACAGGGAAAGCGTCCGGGTCGCACACGTTGTCGCTGTCCGTGTTCTGGTCCGACACCGCCTTGTTGCCCGCTTCGTCAATCGCAACCACCCACCAAGCTATCGTGGACTCGGTCTGGCCGGTCTCCAATTCGTCAGGCATTCGCTGTTCGATGCGGAAACCGCTGGTGATGTTCCTCACCCTGCCCGCGTCTTCGGCGCTCACCGATATGGCCGTCGCAGAGGCGTCTCCGCTCGTTTCAGTCGCGACCTTGTTGTCATCGTCCAGCAGCGCGAACACCACGAATATCTGAGTGTCCTTGATGCCGGAGTCACTGTCCGTTACGTCTGCCGTCACCTCGGGACGCTCGTCCTCGCTCGCCGACTTGTGCGCCGGGCTGAAGTTCGACAGCACCGGAGGCGTGGACTCTACGTCTATCGTCTTGGTTATGCGTCCGTCTCCGTCCTTGTAGCGCAGAGTAACCGTGCCGGAGGGGTTCACCTTCAGCAACGGAGGATTCATATCGCCCTGATAGGTGGTCATGCCGTCCGCGCTGGTGTCCTTATCGTCAACCAGCTTGACGACCCCTCTGAACACGCCCGTGCCCTTGCCCGTCTCCGTCAGGACCACGCTGACGCCGTCGGTATCCGCCGACGAGCGCACGTCCACGTCCTTGGAGTGGTCTATCGCAGAACCCCAGTACACCAGGTAAGCAGTATCGCCAGGGTCGGAATTCGCAGTCACCCTCTCTTCGTTGTTGTCAACTGTGATGACCGTGTTTGTGGAGGTAGAGCCGGCGGCGGCGACAATAAGCTCGGCGTCGAAACGGGTCACTTTGCCGTCTGTGCTGCCGCTGAACCGCACCTCGTGGAAGTCGAGAGTCCTATTCCCGACTCCGCTGTCCACCACCGGAGCGTAAGTGACATCGATGCGAGGGCCATTAACGTCTGCTGGTATTGATGGAGCGAGCGCGCAGGTTGGGCAGTCGTCCACGTTTATCTTGGCGTGGGCGGCGCTGGTCAAGCCGCGGATGGCGGTGCCGGGGTCGGTATTTACGGCGCCGGAGGGATAAGTCCCCTCGTCGAGGCCCGCGTTGAGCTTGATCGTAATGGTGGATATGTAGTCCGTCTGACCCGTTGTGATGCCTGTCGTTGTCGCGGGCGTTGACGTGGAATAGCTCACAACCTTCCGGATTGTGCCGGACCCAACGGCGATCGTGTCGTCTTTTGCAATCGTCACCGCATTGAGCCAGTTATTCAAGGCGACTAGTTCGTTGGGGGTGGGATTCGGGCCAATGTGCTTATTCCTGACTTCCACCATCACCGTGTCGGAGCCTGGCGTGGCCGTCACACTGACGTAGTCAGCCGTGTTGCCGCCGAGAGCGTCATTGTCGCTGTTGATCTCTATGTTGACCTCGTTGGGCAGGATGACGTACTTGACGGGCACGTTGAGGTCGGGGTCATCGACCTCGAGGTTGACCATGCCGCCCGCGCGGGCGTACTTCTGGTCTTTGGACGGGTCGGCGCTGTCGTAGAACCGAATCTTGCCCGTTGCGGAGAGCGCCGGGAGAACGGCTATGAGGGAGAGCATGATCGCTCCCAGAATTATCAGTGGCATAAACCTGGTTCTGCTATTCACTTACTATCCCCCTTAGTCTGCGGTTATTGAAATCGGGCGGGTTTGGATGCGGCAATGAGCATTTACGCAAGATTATCATATCATGCGAAAACATATACGTCCATATATGTACATTGGGAATTGGGGATGATGTTCCCAGATCCACCGCCTAACGATGGTATTGCGGTGTTGCTTGGTGCGGGCGAGACGCCCGCGCTCCTACGGACATCCGGGAATTAGGTGGTGGATTTCGGATGTTGGGAAGATGGCCTCCCCCGGGGGTTGGGGGAGGCCGGTTAAGCTGGAAGCTGTGTGTTCGCCGTCCAGCTACGGAGTGGAAGCTGTGTCTGCCGTTCTACTGCGGAGTCACGCCCGGAGCGATGCTGGTCGCGTCGCTCGCGAACACCCAGTAGCCATCGCCGACTTTCAGGTTCCCGGCGCTCTGCACTAGGATCAGCCGGTTCTGCACCGTGTCCACGCCGTACACCCGCGTTATCGACTTGTTGTCTCCGAAGTAGTTCACGTAGCTGATCGTGTCGCCCGCCTTCAGCTTGAACGTGATGTCGGTCACCGGAACCAGGTTCCAACCCGCCACCAGGTCGATCTGTGGAGGCGTTATCAGGTCGTGAGACGACGGCCTGTCTATGATCACGTTCACAGCCTTCGTCGAGTTCGACCTAACCAGGTAAGCCTGGCCGCCCGATATCATCGTCAGGTTGCCGTCCAGCAGGCCGCTGGTATCGTCGCGCTTCGACGCGAACCACTTGCCCGGCTGGGTCGGGTCGTACGTGATCACCTCTTGCACCGGGTGGTCAGACGGGAACACCGCGTTGATGTCCGGGTCCATCGGATCGCCTGGGAACGAGATCAGGCTCACGCCCGCCCTGATGGTCAGCGAGAACGGCTTGCGCTCCGTCACCTCAAGGTCCACGCTCGACTTGTTGCTGTTCCCAGCCGAGTCCTCAGCCTCGATCTCGATCTTGTGCTTGCCGATTGCCAGGTTCGGGGCCACCAGCAGGAACGAGTTGTCTCCCAGACGCTCTAGGTCCGCGCTGATGTCGGAACCCGCAAGCGTCGCGGACACCAGCGTCACCATGCCGTAGCTGTCCAGGTCGTCCATCTTGCCCTTGGTCTTGTCGGTGGTCGTCGCGGTCGCCGCGTCGTCCGGATCGGCCGTTATGTAGCCGACTCCGCCAGGTCCCATCGCATAGACCGTGTTCTCCTTGCCCTCGGCGCTGAAGTCAACCCTCACGAACGCGTTCGGGTCGTCGGCGCTCGCCGGGTCCAGCGTGAACGTCGGACCGGAGTTGTCAACCTCGAACAGCAGAGCGCTGGTGCCCGACGACAGGTCTATTGCCGACGCGCCGTCCTTGCCCAGCTTGCCCACGTTGCCCGAACTGTCGGCAGCCGTCACGTACACGTTGTACAGTCCCGCCGTGCCAGCGCTCCAGGTGCCCTCGTACGTCCGAGGACTCTTCACCTTCGGAGTCACGCTCGCCGCAGGGTCCACCACGTTGCCCTTGCCGTCCTTGTCCGTCGAACCCACACGCTTTATCGTCACTGTCGGGTTCGCCGTGTTCTCGTTCGTCGTGACAGTTATCGTGATCTCTTTCTTCGTCACCGGACGCGCGCCCGTCGTCGAACCCGCAAGGGTCACCTCGAGCGTCGGACCGATGCCGTCTATCGAGTTGTTGTCGGTGGCGGTCAACTTCTTCGCCGCCGCGGTGTTTCCGGCTATGTCAGCAACCAGGCCCACCAACTCGACGTCCGGCCTGGCGTCCGGATCCTGCGCCGGCACGTCCAGGAAGACTCGGGAGGGCGCCGCGGCGTAGTGGTTGGCGGCGAGCGGCGCGCTGCCGCCTACCTTGAAGTCGTCCGCGCTAACCGTAGAACTGTCAACTGCCTCGTCGAACACAAGCATTACGCTCGTCGTCTGGGACGATGCCGAGGAATCGACGCTCAGGTCGCTGGTCTTGTCGTCTTCAGCGCTGTCGGTGTCCCAGAACGCGCCCACTACCGCCTTCTCCAGGACAGGATCCTTCTCGTCGTGCATCACGATGAACGGCTGGCACAGCGAACCGAAGTTGTCGTCAGTCACGTCGCCCAGCGCGCGAAGGGCATCCGCATCCACGGACGCGCCGTCCACCGGGAAATCATCCGGGACACACACGTTGTCGCTGTCCGTGTTCTGGTCCGACACCGCCTTGTTGCCCGCTTCGTCAATCGCCACGACCCACCACGCTATCGTGGACTCGGTCTGGCCGGTCTCCAATTCGTCCGGCATTCGCTGTTCGATGCGGAAACCGCTGGTGATGTTCCTCACCCTGCCCGCGTCTTCAGCGCTCACCGATATGGCTATATGCGAGGCGTCTCCGGTCGTTTCATCATCGACCTTGTTGTTATCGTCCAGCAGCGCGAACACCACGAATATCTGAGTGTCCTTGATGCCGGAGTCGCTGTCCGTTACGTCAGCCGTCACCTCCGGCCGATCGTCCTCGCTCGCCGAGTTGTGCGCCGGGCTGAAGTTCGACAGCACCGGAGGCGTGGACTCCACGTCTATCGTCTTGGTTATGCGTCCGTCTCCGTCCTTGTAGCGCAGAGTGACCGTGCCGGCGGGGTTCACCTTCAGCATCGGAGGACTCGTGTCGCCTTGATAGGTGGTCATGCCGTCCGCGCTGGTGTCGGCGTCGTCAACCAGTTTGACGACCCCTCTGAACGCCCCCGTGCCCTTGCCCGTCTCCGTCAGGACCACGCTAACGCCGTCGGTATCGGCGGATGAGCGCACGTCCACGTCCTTGGAGTGGTCTATCGCCGAACCCCAGTACACCAAGTAAGCGGTATCGCCAGGATCTGTCGTCGCAGTCACCCTCTCTTCGTTGTTGTCAACTGTGATGACCGTGTTTGTGGAGGTGCTGCCTTGATCGTTGACAATAATCTCGGCGTCGAAACGGGTCACTTTAGAGTCTTTGCTGCCGCTGAACCGCACCTCGTGGAAGTTGAGAGTCCTATTCCCGACTCCGCTGTCCACCACCGGAGCGTTAGTGACATCGGTGCGAGGGCCATCAACAGTATATGGTATTGCCGGAGCGACCGCGCAGGTTGGGCAGTCGTCCACGTTTATCTTCTCGTGGGCAGTGGATCTAACCTTCCAGATGACGCCGTCGGTGTCGTATGTCCCGTCGGCGCCAGGGCCTTGGTCAAGGCCGGCGTTGAGGGTCAGAGTCACGGTGGCCATGACATCCGTCTGACCCGCAGTGAGGCCCGTCGTGGTCGCGGGGGATGTTGTGGCAACCTTCACCACCTCTCGGATGGTGGTGGACCCAAAGCCGACAGTATCACCATCTCGGACGGTGGTGGAGCTGGACCCAAGGGCGATCGTGTCGCCCTTGTCCAAATTCACGCTCGCGACTAGACCATGCACTATGGTATTCGTAGGATCTGATTGGCCTATCTCCCTGATTTCTACTTCAACCGTGTCGGAGCCTGCCTTGGCGGTCAGGGTCACAACAGCATCTGTCAGTATACCTGTATGTACGTTGCTGCCGGCGCCGACCGCTAAATCGAGCTCATTTCTCAGGATGACGTACTTAACCGGGACGTCGAGGTCCGCGTCGGTGACCTCAAGGTTCACCAAGCCGCCGGCCCTTGCCCACTTCTGGTCTTTGGACGGGTCGGCGCTGTCGTAGAACCGAATCTTGCCGGTTGCGGAGAGCGCCGGGAGAACGGCTATGAGGGACAGTATGATCGCCCCGAGGATTATCAGCGGCACAAACCTGGTTCTGCTGTTCACTTACTACCCCCTAGGTCTCGGTTCGCGGGTTATACGTGGAAGGGAGCAACGGACGTGCCGTTGCTTTGCACAGGTCAGGATAGATTATGATGGCGGGCTGGTCAAGGGCATATCGGTGATAACCGGGATGGGTCAGGTTGGATATGGGCGGGGTGATGGTGATAATGGGGGGGAGTGACTTACGGGTGGATGGTCCGGTCGGGCTTGCGATTTAGCTAGGCGCGTGTGCTAGAATGAGGCCATAGCCAACAAGGGTGTCCGAATGGACAGGGGGGTGTCGATGACTACGCTGGAAGAGCGTGTAACCCGCATCGAGGATGCGCTCGCTACTGAGTTGAGGGAGATACGCAATTCCCTCGTCTCCCTCAATACTAAGGTGGACGCCAACACCGCCAGGCTCGAGGCGTTGGAGTCTAAGGTGGACGCCAACCACGCTCAGGCCCTGGCAATCGCCGAGGTCTTGAAGTCTCAGATCGACGCAAACCACGCTAGGATCCAGGCGTTGGAGTCTAAGGTGGACGCAAACCACGCTCAAGTCCTGGCAATCGCCGAGGTCTTGAAGTCTCAGATTGACGCAAACCACGCTCAGGTCATGCGCGAGTTGCAGCGACTCAATAGCCGGTGAACAAAGGCTTGGCGGACAGGCGCGGCCTCCCTACGGGCCGTCGACGTAGTCCATTTCGGGGCGGAGGTCCCAGCGGTAGGTGTCGGGCGGGTCGATGTTTTCGGCCCATTCCCTCATGACCTGCTCGTCCCGCTGCGCTATGGACATCTTGCGGGTCACCTCGTCCGGGTCCCAGCCGTCCTTGACGCGCTCTACAAGCTCGTCTCTGATGGAGGCGTGTGCCGGGTCCTCGGCCAGGTCGTTCATTTCGTCCGGGTCTTCGGCCAGATTGAAGAGCTGCGGCCTCATGCCGTGGTAGTAGTTGAGCTTCCACTCGTTATAGCGCACCATTCTCTGCACTGAGCCGTCGGGCGGCGAGTGTATGTCGAACGGGAAGCCGTCTCGCTGAGCGTACATGACGAACTCAGAGAAGGCGACGTCCTCCCACGGAGCGCCAGCGGGGTCCTTGAGCAGGTCGATCAGGCTCCGGCCGTTGGAGCGCGGCAATGGCGGCGCGCCGACCGCTTCGAGCATGGTCGCGTTGAGGTCGAACTGGTTGATGACGCGGTCGCATTGCCCGCCCTCGGGGAGGACTCCGGGCCATGAGACGATGGCCGGAACGCGGACCGAGTCTTCGTAGAAGGTCTGCTTCCACCAGAGGTCGTGCTCGCCCACCTGCTCGCCGTGATCGGTCGAGTAGATGACCATCGTGTTGTCCTCGAATCCGTTGCGCCGGAGCGCGTCGAGCATCTCGCCGATCAGGGCGTCGGTGCGGGTCACGAGCGCCCAGTACGCGATTCGGCAGCGCATGATCTCGTCGTCGGGCACATCCTCAATGCCCGTCCTCTTTCGCCACCACCGGAAGTAGGGGTGGAGCTTGTCGGAGTACGGCTCGCGTTTTCGCGGCATCGGGACCTTTCCGACGTACTCGTCGTAGTCCTCCTTGCGCGCCACGAACGGCTGGTGAGGCAGCATCATCCCAACGGACAGGGAGAACGGCTCGACCTCGAACCCGGAGCGCTTCCTGATGCCAAGCCTGTTGATGTAGTCCACAGTCGCGGCGGCGACGTATTCGTCGTGAACCTCGTAGGAGCTCTGTCCGTAGCCGGATTTCTCCAGGGCGACGCGGGCCGGGCCGGCGGTGCCTTCGAGGGCGCCATGGTCAACCGGGTGAAGGCTGCCCATGTAGTTTGGGCTGTGGTCGCCGACGTAGCGTTCGGCGAAGCCGTGAAGCTGGTCGTAGCCGACGAAGTGGAGCCTGCCGATCTGAATTGGTCGGTAGCCCGCCGCGCCCATCGCGTGGGCGTAGGTCGGGATCGCGGAGCTAAGGGTCTGGGTATTGCACCAGACCTCGTTCTCGTATGGGTAGCGGCCGGTCAGGAGGGACATCCTGGACGGCACGCAGATTGGCGAGGCGCAGTAGGCGTTGGTGAATATCGTGCCCCGCGAGGCGAGGGCGTCCAGGTTTGGAGTCCTGACGGTCTCTTCGCCGTAGCAGCCGGTGACGTTGGGGTTGTGCTGGTCCGACTGGATGTACAGGATGTTGGGTTGGCTGGTCATGGGTGAGTTCCTCCGGGTTAGCATGTGTAGGGGCGATTCATGAATCGCCCCTACGTTGGGCGGATTTGGCGGCTAAGGGCCGTCTAGGAAGTCCATCTCGGGACGCTGTTCGAACCGGTACTTGTCGGGCGGATCGACGTTTCTGGCCCAGGCCGCCAAGACTCTCTGGTCCCGCTGCGCCAGCGCGACCTTGCGGGTCACCTCGTCAGGGTCCCACCCGTCCAGGACGCGCTCGACGAGCTCGTCTCTGATCGAACTGTGGGCCGGGTCCTCGGCCAGGTCGTTTACCTCGTCCGGGTCTTCGGCCAGGTTGAATAGCTGCGGCCTCATGCCGTGGTAGTAGTTGAGCTTCCACTCGTTGCAGCGGATCATACGCTGAACGGTGCCGTCGGGCGTGGGGTCCGCGTCATAAGGCCGTTCGCGGTGGGCGTACATGGCAAGCTCCGAGAACGTAATATCTTCCCACGGAGCGCTATCGGGGTACTTGAGTAGGTCGATCAGGCTCCGACCGTGGGAGCGCGGCAGCGGCGGCGCGCCGACCGCGTCCAGCATCGTCGCGTTGAGGTCGAACTGGTTGATGACGCGGTCGCACCGACCGCCCTCCGGGAGCGCCCCCGGCCAGGAGACGATGGCCGGGACGCGGGCCGAATTCTCGTAGAATGTGGTCTTCCACCAGAGGTCGTGCTCGCCGGCGTGCTCGCCGTGGTCGGTCGAGTAGATGACCATCGTGTTGTCCTCGAAGCCGTTGCGACGCAGCGCATCGAGAATCTGCCCGACAAGGGCGTCGGTGCGGGTCACGAGTCCCCAGTACGCGGTGCGGGAGCGCATGATCTCATCGTCGGTCACGTCCTCGATGTTCTTCGTGTTTCGCCACCACCGGAAGTAGGGGTGCAGCTTGTCCGAGTACGGCTCGCGGACACGGGGCATCGGCACCTTTCCGACGTACGGGTCGTAGTCCTCCTTGCGCGCCACGAACGGCGGGTGCGGGAGCATGAATCCGACGGAAATTGAGAACGGCTCGGAGTCGAGTCCTCCCCGTTTCCTGATGCCAAGCCTGTTGATGTAGTCAACCGTCGTCGCCGCGACCGTTTCGTCAACAATCTGGCTAGAGCTCTGTCCGTAGCCGGACTTTTGCAAGCCGGCGCGCGACGGCCGTCGGCCCCCTTGAGCGACCCGTGGTCGCAGGGGTGAGGGCTGCCGACGTAATTGGCGGTGTGGTCTCCGACGTAGCGTTCGGCGAAGCCGTGAAGCTGGTCGTAACCGTTGAAGTGCATCCTGCCGACCTGAATCGGCCGGTATCCCGCCGCGCCCATCGCGTGGGCGTAGGTCGGTATGGCGGAGCTCAGCGTGTGGGAGTTGCCCCAGACCTCGTTCTCGTGTGGGTATCGTCCGGTCAAGAAGGACATCCTGGACGGTACGCAGACGGGCGCGGCGCAGTATGCGCTGGTGAAGAGCGTGCCCCGCGCGGCGAGCGCGTCCAGGTTCGGAGTCCTGACCGTCGATTCGCCGTAGCAGCCCAGCACGTTGGGGCTGTGCTGATCCGACTCGATGTACAGGATGTTGGGTCGCTGTTCTCCGTTGGACTCGTTGGTCACAGGTCGAGCTCCTCCAGGGTAAGGGGGCCGGTCAAGAAGTCCATCTCAGGCCCCTGCTCAGCCCGGTAGTTGTCAGGAGGCGCGACGTTCCTGGCCCAGGCTGAAATGACCCTCTGGTCCTGCTGCGCCACCGCAATCTCGCGGGTGACCTCGTCCGGGTCCCACCCGTCCAGGACGCGCTCGATAAGCTCGTCTCTGATGGAGGCGTGGGCCGGGTCCTCGGCCAGGTCGTTCATCTCGTCCGGGTCCTCTGCCAGGTTGAAGAGCTGAGGTCTCATGCCGTGGTAGTAGGTGAGCTTCCACTCGTCGCAGCGGACCATGCGCTGAATGGTGCCGTCGGGCGTGGGATCTACGTCGTATGGCTGCTCCCGTTGGGGGTACAAGACCAGCTCAGAGTAGGCGACGTCGTCCCACGGAGCGCTGTCCGGGTTGTTGAGAAGGCCGATCAGGCTCCGACCGTGTGAGCGCGGCAGCGGCGGCGCGCCGACCGCGTCCAGCATCGTCGCGTTGAGGTCGAACTGGCTGACGACGCGGTCGCATTTGCCTCCCTCCGGCAAGACCCCGGGCCAGGAGACGATAGCAGGAACGCGAACAGAGTCCTCGTAGAAGGTCGTCTTCCACCAAAGGTCGTGTTCACCCGCGTGCTCGCCGTGATCGGTCGAGTAGATGACCATAGTGTTGTCCTCGAAGCCGTTTTCTCGCAGCGCATCGAGGACCTGCCCGACCAGCGCGTCGGTGCGGGTCACGAGTCCCCAGTACGCGGTGCGGGAGCGCATGATCTCGTCCTCAGTGACGTCCACGGTGTTCGTCCGCTTTCGCCACCACTGGAAGTAGGGATGGAGCTTGTCGGAGTACGGCTCGCGGATGCGGGGCATCGGAACCTTGCCGACATACGGGTCGTAGTCCTCCTTGCGCGCCACGAATGGCGGGTGCGGGAGCATGAAGCCGACGGATATGGAGAACGGCTCGGAGTCGAGTCCGCCCCGCTTCCTGATGCCGAGCCTGTTGATGTAGTCCACAGTCGCGGCGGCGACGTTTTCATCGAGTATCTGGTAGGAACTCTGTCCGTAGCCGGATTTTTTAAGGCCGGTGCGCGACGGCCCGTCCGCGCCCCTGAGCATCCCGTGATCGCAGGGGTTGAGGCCGCCGAAGTAGTTGGCGATGTGGTCGCCGACGTAGCGTTCGGCGAACCCGTGAAGCTGGTCGTAGCCGACGAAGTGCATCCTGCCGATCTGAATCGGTCGGTAGCCTGCCGCACCCATCGCGTGGGCGTAGGTTGGAGTCCCGGAGTTCAGTATGTGGGAGTTGCCCCAGACCTCGTTCTCGTGGGGGTGCTGCCCGGTCAGGAAGGACATCCTGGACGGCACGCAGAGGGGCGAGGCGCAGTAGGCGTTGGTGAAGAGCGTGCCCCGCGCGGCGAGGGCGTCCAGGTTGGGGGTCATGACGGTCTCTTCGCCGTAGCAGCCGGTGACATTGGGGTTGTGCTGGTCGGACTGGATGTAGAGGATGTTGGGTCGCCGCGCGCTGTTCGATTCGTCGGTCATTCGTGAGATTCCTCCGGGTTAGGGCCTGCCGGTTAGTTGAGGCCGCCGCGCAGCTTGGGATCGAGATGATCCCTGAGCGCGTCGCCGAAAAGGTTGAAGGCGAGGATCGTGAACGTGATCGCCATGCCGGGGAAGACCACCATCCACCATAACGGATTGAGGAACTCGTTGGAAGCCGAGTTGAGCATGTTGCCCCAGCTTGGATTGGGGGGCGGAACGCCGAGTCCGAGGAAGCTGAGGGCGGCCTCGGCGAATATCGCGCCGCCGAGGCTCGCGCTGGCGACGACCATCGCGGGCGCGATGCACTGAGGCGCGACGTGCAGAAGCATGACGCGGAGTTGTGTCGCGCCGATGGCGCGCGCGGCATCGACGTAAGGCATCTCCTTGACGGAGAGCACCACGGAGCGGATTACCCTAGTAGAGCCGGCCACTCCGCCGATGCTGATGGCGATGATGACGGTGAACACGCCGCTTCCGAGCGCGACGAGAAGCATGAGGGCCAGGATGATGCCCGGGAAGGCCAGCAGGACCTCTACGATGCGCTGGGTGAACAGGTCGAAACGTCCGCCCATGTAGCCGGAGACGATTCCCCATGAGAAGCCTATCGACTTGCCGATAGCCACTGCCGAGAATGCCACGATCAGCGACGTGCGCGCCCCGAACATCAGCCGGGTGAGTACGTCTCTTCCAAGAAAGTCGTTGCCCATCGGGTGGCTGGCCGTCGGGGAGTGTCGGAGCATCGAGTAGTTGGCTTCCAGCGGCGGATAGGGCGCGATGAAGTCGGCTAGCAGGGCGACAAGTCCCACAACAATGAGGAAAGCGACGGCGAACGCGCCGATCGGGGAGGTCGAGACGAATCGCCTCGAAGCCCCGTATATGACCAGCGGAGCCGACGCCCAGGTCAGTTCCCGGCGCTGACGGACTACTTCTGTTGTGTTTGCGTCCACTAAAACGTCCCCCTAGGACGAATATCGCCTACCGAAAACGAATACGCGGATCGATCAGCGCATAAGTCAGGTCGATGATCAGGTTGATGACGACGAAGATGACCGCGAACAGCAGCACAAGGTTCTGGATTACCATCCAGTCGCGGTCGTTCATGGCCTGAGCAAGCGCGGCGCCGAGTCCGGGAACCGAGAATGCCCTCTCCACGGCGACGGAGCCTCCAAGAAGGTTGGCGAGTTGGAGGCCGGACACGGTGATCACGGGCAGCATCGCGTTTCGCATCACGTGACGCCACACGACCATCTGCTCACCGACTCCCTTTGCCCGCGCGGTGCGGACGTAGTCTTCCCTGAAGACCTCAAGGAGCGTGGCGCGGCTCATCCTGGCGATGATGGCCGCCATTCCGAGGCCCACGGCGAACGCGGGCGGCAGCGTCATCTGAAGGTTGCGCCACGGGTCGTCCCATAGCTGGACCAGCGTTATGGGCGGACGCCAGGTGAAGAAGATGACGGTGATGACTATGAAGCCCAGTCCGAGCCAGAAGCTGGGGGCGGCAAGGAAGAACGTAACCGAGAACCTGGACAGGTAGTCGGTAATCGAGTTGCGCCATATAGCCCCTATGACGCCCACCGGAAGCCCCACGGCCCACGAGATGATGACGGCGAAGATGCCTATCTCGGCGGTGATCGGCCCTCTGCGCTGGATCGTCTCCCTGATCGGGGTGTCGCGCCAGAATGAGAAGCCGAGGTCGCCCCTGGCGATGTCGAGCAGCCAGCTAAGGTACTGCTGGTAGAGGGGCCTGTTCAAGCCGAGCGAGGTGAGTATTATCTCCTTCTGCTCCTCCGTGAAGGAGGTCGGCCCGCCCTCATCGTCCGCGACCATCGCCTGGAGAGGGTCGCCGGGCAGGACGCGCATCACGAGGAATATGAGGATAGATACCCCGATGATAGTGGGTATAGCGAGGAGAATGCGGCGCATTATGTACTGTTGCATAACACCTCACCGTTGCCGTCCGTTTGGGAGACGGGGGCCGCGTCGGCAGCCCCCGTCCGCTTGCGAGATCGCGCGTGGACTCTACCTATCCAGCCAGACGGTGTCCAGGCGGTCCCAGATGGCCTGAATCCGAATTCGGAAGGGTATTCCCTTTACGTGATTGCCCCAGACCATGCGGTGGTTTCCGAAGTCGTACAGGATTCCCGGCGGGTCATTGTCGAGAACCTCCTGCGCTTGTTTCACCAGGACGCCAAGCTCCGTGGCGTCCAACTCCGCGTCCATCTTGTCGATGATCTGGTCGAGCTCGGGGTTGGAGTATCCGCCCCAGTTCTGAGACGCCCCGGTCGCGTACATCGTCTTGAGGTACGGGGTGGAGTTCCGAAGGTGGTTGATCCACACGAGGTAGCGAACTATCTCGAAGTCGCCTTCGAGGTGGCCGGGCACCAGGCTTCGCTCTACGGCGTTCAGCCTGATGTCGATGTTTAGATACCGCTTCATCATGTCGATGAAGGCCTCGTCATTGACCCCTCCCTGCGAGACCAATTCGAGCTCGGGGAACCCATCACCATTGGGGTAGCCGGCGTCTGCGAGTAGCTGCTGGGCCGTGGCCACGTCCTCGCTGTTGTCGGCTCGGTAGCCGGGCAGAGTTTCAATCACGGCCCTTGGAGTGACGCCTTCCGCCGACGAGGGCAGCCACCTGGCAAGCTGGAAGTTGCCCTGGTTCACGGCGCCCATGTCGTGGCGGTTTAGGACCAGGAACATGGCGCGCCGCACGCGCACGTCGTCCAGAGGCGGCTTTGTCATGTTGAAGAAGGCGTGAGCGCCGCCTGTGTTGGGCACCTGCACGGTCTCGACTATGTCGCTCCTGCTGAGCGCCTCGTTGTGGCCGTCAACCGATACGTTCCAGCTAAAGTCGCTGATGCCAGTGATGACCGCGATCGCCCGGTCGGTGCCGTTGGGCACGTGAAGGTGCCTGATGCCGTCAACGTATGGAAGCTCGGGGTTCCAGTAGTCCGGGTTGGCTTCGAGATCGAGGTACTCGCCCTCGGCGAACTCCTTGAACATGAAGGGCCCGGTCCCGGGCGTATTGTCCATGGAGATGGTTCTCAGGTCGTGGTTGTATTCTTCGAGCGTCTTCTTGGCGTATATCGTGGGAGCGGGCAGCGCGAACGCTCCGAACTGCCAGGCCGACGGCTGCTTTAGGTTGAACTTCACCGTGGTATCGTCCACCGCTTCGATGTTGTCCACGGTGCCGAAGACGTCGGTGATGGTAATCACGATGTGGCCGGGCGGGTCTATGATGCGGTCGAACGTGGCCTTGACGTCGTCAGCCGTGAAGGGCGAGCCGTCGTGGAACCTCACGTCCTCCTCCAGCATGAACGTATAGCTCTTCGCGTCGGGCGCGATGTCCCAACTCTTGGCAAGGCTGGGGATGACCGACGCCATGCCGTCGTTCGGGTTGCGTCGGATCAGGCCGTTGTACATGTTGACCAGCGTTCCGGCCCAGTTCTGGCCGGATGGCCCTTGGTGATAGTCGAAGTGGGGCAGAATGAATCCCCAGGAGGTCCTGAGAGCGCCGCCACGCTGTGGGAACGGCTCCAGGGCGCGGTGGACATAGCCCTCGGGCTGCGCCATCACCTCCACCTCCTTGATCACCTCCACCTCTTTCTCGACCTCAATCTCGACCGTCTTGACAACCTCTTTCTCCACTACCACGGTCTCGCCGGGCACCTCGACCTCTTTGATAACCTCTTTCTCTACTATCACGGTCTCGCCGGGCACCTCGACCTCGCGCGTGCAGGCGAGCGCCAGGGTCATGAGCATCGCCAACGCGACGAGCCCCAGGATTCCGGACTTTCTGAATGTAGCCAGCATGTTTGCCTCCTTGAGATTGAACGAGACAGCCTAACCTTGCCTTACGATTCACACGCCAACGCGCCGGGTCGAATGACCTCCGCGTCAAGCGTTGCAGTATTCAACTAAATGTGGGGCCATTCTGTCAAGAGTTTAAACCCGCAACGCGGGCGCTGTTGGATTGTTTCAACACGGGGGATATAATCATTGGCAGCGACTACAACCTGAACCAGACTCGCGAGGACCTCTATGGCAGGCCGGATCGACTTCAACTGCGACATGGGCGAGAGCTTCGGAATGTACAAGATGGGCTTCGATGAAGAGGTCATCAAGTACATCACCTCGGCCAACATAGCGTGCGGGTTCCACGCCGGAGACCCCGGCTGGATGCGCTGGACGGTCAAGCTGGCGGAGGAGCGGGGCGTCGGCGTGGGCGCGCATCCGAGCTTCCCGGACCTGGCGGGCTTCGGCAGGCGCAACATGACGGCGACGCCCGACGAGGTCCGCAACGACGTCATCTACCAGATGGGAGCGCTCCAGGCGTTCACCAAGACAGGCAAGCTCCAGCACGTGAAGCCGCACGGCGCGATGTACAACATGGCCGTCGATGACGAAGACCTAGCCAGAGCGATCTGCGAGGCGGTGATCGAAGTGGACTCGAACGTCGCGCTGCTTGCGCTGGCAGGCTCACGCTGGATCGATGTCGCCCAGGACATGGGGCTGCGCGTCGGACGGGAGGTATTCGCCGACCGCGCGCTCAATCCCGATGGGACGCTCGTGCCGAGGTCCAAGGAGGGTTCGGTCATTCACGACACCGCCGATGTGGTCGATCGCAGCCTGCGCATGGTTACGGAGGGCAAGGCGACGGCGATTACGGGCGACTTGATCGAGCTCGAGGCGGACAGCCTCTGCCTTCACGGCGACACTCCCGGCGCGGTGGAGATGGCGCGGGAGTTAAAGAGCGCGCTCGAATCCGAGGGGGTGGACATTGTCCCCCTGGGAGAGATTGTCTAGCGTTGCTCAAAATCCCCTCTCCCTTTGATGGGAGAGGGCTAGAGCTTGCCCCGTACTTGATACGGGGGTGAGGGTGAACACCGTACCAAATATGCCCGCATACGATCAGCCGATAATCATGCCCGCCGGCGACCTTGCCGTCGTGGTGGAGTATGGCGACGAGATAGATCCCGAGATCAACGCCATCGTACACCGCGCGGTCGCCGCGATAGAGCGGGCCGACATAGACGGCGTGGTCGAGGTGGCGCCCACATACCGCTCCGCGCTTGTCTATTACGACCCATTTCAGATCACTTTCAACGACGTAGCCGCCGCGCTGCGTGACCTATCTCTGGACTCCGACAAGGCCGGAGACACGCGCCGTATCGTGGAGATACCGACGCTGTACGGCGGCGACTACGGCCCCGACCTGCCCTTCGTGGCGAGCAACGCGGGCATGTCCGAGCGGGAGGTGGCGCGGATACACTCCGGCACGGACTACCTCGTCTATGCGATGGGGTTCAGTCCAGGCTTTCCGTACTTGGGCGGACTCGATCCTAGATTGGACACGCCACGCCTGAAGTCGCCGAGGACTTCGACCCCCGCGGGTTCGGTGGGAATCGCCGAGACCCAGACAGGCGTATATCCGGTCGCCAGTCCGGGAGGCTGGCAGCTAATCGGCAGGACTCCGCTGAGACTGTTCGACGCCGAGTCGGAGTCGCCCGCCGTCATCCACCCCGGAGACCGCGTCAGATTCGTCCCAATCGACGGCGAGACGGCTTTCGAGGAGATCAGCCGGCGAGTAGAGGATGGGTCTTACGTCATCAGAACGAGGTCGGCGCGATGAGCGGGCAGATGCTCGAAGTGATTCAGCCCGGACTGCTGACCACCGTTCAGGACCTAGGCCGCTGGGGCTACCAGGGGTACGGAGTCCCTGTTTGCGGGGCGCTCGATCCCGTGTCTCTGCGTATCGGCAACATACTCGTCGGCAACCACGAGTCGTTGGCCGGACTGGAGATGACGGGCGTAGGCCCGACTCTGAGGTTCACGGAGGACGCCGTGGTCGCGGTCACCGGCGCAGACCTCGGCCCTCGGATCGACTCCAAGCCGATCCCGTCCTGGGAGTCGCTGCGCGTTCCAAGCGGCTCAACGCTGTCGTTTGGCGGGCCGCTGGACGGGCTGAGGGCGTACCTCGCAGTCGCGGGCGGCATCGACGTTCCGCCTGTGATGGGCAGCAGATCCACCGATCTCAAGAGCGGCTTCGGCGGGCTGAATGGCCGCGCGATCCAAGCCGGTGACAAACTTCCCATCGGCCAATCGTCTCTTGCCGAGAATTGGTCGCCCAAGTCGCTTCCCGCGGCGATTAGTAGGCAGCCCACGTATGGGCAGACCTTTGAGATACGGGTCGTCATGGGGCCGCAGGATAGGATGTTCACCAAGACCGGAATCGCAGTGCTGCTGACCTCGGAGTACACGGTATCGACCGACTCGGACCGCACCGGGTGCCGACTGGAAGGGCCGCCGGTGGGCCACGTTCGCGGCCCGGACATCGTCTCGGACGGCAGCGCGCTGGGGTCTATACAGGTGCCCGGCTCGGGCGCGCCGATCATCCTGCTCGCCGACAGGGGCACGACGGGCGGGTACACTAAGGTCGCCACGGTGATAAGCCCTGACATCGGCCTGCTGGCCCAGGCCATGCCCGGCGCTAAGGTAAGGTTCGCCGCGGTCTCGGTGGAGGAGGCCCACGAGATACTGCGCGAACAGGAGGACATGATTCGAGAGATCAAAGCTGCCGTCGGGCTGGATATGACGGGGGCCATATCCGTCAAATCGGAGGGCGCGGAGGTATCTGTGCAAGACGCTGAAAGAAGGCCCATCACCGCATCCGGCGTCCGCGCGTCCAAGACAATCAGCCGCACCGTCTCGGCTACGGTGGATGGACAGCAGTACGAATTCGAGATAGAGGTGGGGTCAGCATGAGCGACAGTCGCATTGTGATACTCGGAGCCGGGGCAGCGGGCAGTTACCTCGGCGCGTACATGACCAAGGAGGGGCATGACGTAACGCTGCTGGATATGTGGGGAGAGCACGTCGAAGCCATGCGCTCGAATGGGCTTCGAGCCTCCGGAACCCAGGACGACTTCACAATTCCGGTCAAAGCTTATCATCTGTCGGACGCGATGCAGCTAAGGGAGCAGTTCGACATCGGCTTTCTTGCGGTCAAGAGCTACGATACAGAGTGGGCGGCGCACTTCCTGAAGCGTCTGATTCGCCCCGATGGGGTTGTCGTCTCGTCTCAGAATTGCATGAACGACCGGCTGGTGGCGTCCATCGTCGGATACGAGCGCGCCGTCGGCTGCATCATGTCCGGCATCACAGTCGCGCTCTGGGAGCCGGGCCACGTCATGCGGGGCGGCCCTCCGGGTCGTGGACGCGGGCACGTGGTCTTCCGGATGGGTGAACTGCACGGACGGGTCACACCTAGGGTGGAGGAGATAGTCGATATCCTGTCGTGCGTGGACGACGCTAAGGCGACGACCAACCTATGGGGCGAGCGGTGGTCGAAGCTGACGATGAACTCGTCGGGCAACCCCGTCGGCGCGATGACCGGACTCGGCGGCGTGGGCGTTGCGTCCATGCCCGACGCTCGGCGCGTTCAGATCGAGATATGCAAGGAGTCGTGCCAAGTCGCGCTCGCGCAGAACTACCAGGTCGAGCCGATCAGGGGAGTACCAGCAGAGACCTACGCCCGCGCCGATGACGGGGAGGTCTATGAGGAGCTTGACGCCAGGTTGCAGCCGTCCGGCGAGGGCGCAGACTGGAAGTCGTCCATGGGCCAAGACGTCGAAAAGGGACGCCGCACCGAGATCGAGTTCATGAACGGCTACATCGTCGAGCAGGGCCGCAGGGTCGGCATACCGACGCCGGTCAATGCGGCGATCGTGCAGATCGTCAAGCAGGTCGAATCGGGCGAGATACGGCCCGGCCCCGAAAATGTCCGCCGTGTACTCGACCTCGCGGGCCTGTCGTGACTCTAAGCTCTTAGGCCAACGACCCAGATGCTAGAAACCCTGCGAGAACTGCTGCACGACCTGAAGGACTGGACGCTCGACTTCGCGGACAGCGAGTGGGCGCTCGGCGCGCTGCTGCTGCTGACGTTCAGCGAATCGACGTTCTTCCCGATCCCGCCGGACCCGCTGCTCATAGCCGTCGGAGTCGCCAACCCGTCGTCCGCCGTCTGGATAGCCGCGCTGGTTACTCTCGCGTCGGTCGCGGGCGCGTATGTCGGACACCTCCTCGGCAAACGTGTCGGGCGTCCGCTGTTGTATCAGCTCGTGTCGGAGGACAAAGTAGCCCGCGCCGAAACGCTGTTCAACAGGTATGGAGCGTGGGCGATACTAGTGGCGGCGTTCACGCCGATTCCGTACAAGGTCTTCACCATCTTGGCCGGAGTCATGGACCTCCCGATCAGGCCGTTCTTGCTTGCGTCCCTGATAGGCCGGGGCGCACGGTTCATGACTATCGGAGTATTGATATACCTGTTCGGCGAGCCGATCCAGGACTTCATCGACGAGCAGTTCGAGTTGTTGACTATTGCTACGGCGCTGGGGTTGGTGGTTGTGGTGGCGGGGTATTTGGTGTATAGGCGGGTGCGGGGGGCACGTCAGTCCTAAAACAACCTGAGAGCGGGTGTGTCCTCCGGGACATTCGACCACGCGGGGAGCGATACGCCGTGCTCCTTGGCTAACTTCGCCAGGTCGAGAGTCGCGAGTAGCTGAGCCGTTATGGGGCGCTTCTCATCCCAGAAGATGAAAGACCGAAAGAACCCTTTGGCAGCTTCCGAGTTGAGTAGTTGCGCGAGGAGTCTGGCATCGTCCTCGTTATTGCATGGCAGGAAATAGCAGGTGTCGTCCAGTACGACCGGCTTGGAGTCCACGGGGCCTATGCAACGAAAGTTGAGGCGCTTGGAGAAGCCCGGAGTAGCAACTTTCCATGGGGCGAAGCTATATGGTCCAACGCCGAAGACGGAAAATTGAGGGCGGTTCCGATAGATTGAGCTTAGACGCCGATCAAATAGGTCGGCGTGTGACTGGAGGTAATCCCATGTGAGAGGACTCTCTCGCTTTATCCGCGAAGTGTCCTCTCCTATCGACCGCTGAGTGACGAGCATGTAGCGCGACGGTGTCGGGAGCGGCTTCGTCAGGTCGGAGCTCTTGAGCATGGGATACAGATTGGCCGTCTCGATCCTCACGACTTCGCCCAGTCCGTTCTTGAACACGGCGTCTCCTACACGGCGGAGCTCGATGACGCGCGAGCAGTCGTGCTTTACGCCGGACCGCCATTTCAAGGCAGACTCACCGGAGAGATGGCCATAGACGTTGAAGGAGTCCAAGTCTGCGATTAGTCGTCCATCGCGGAACGCAAACGTCGCATGATCTCCGGCGGATGCTTCAATATCCGAATAGACGGCACACTCACGAGAGACAGCCCCAGGTTCGAGGACGGAAACCAACAGGCACGCATCTACTGAGGCGCCGAAGTGCTTGGCAGCGTCAATCAGGTAGATGGCCGACTCCGCGATCTGCAAATTCCGGCTCCAAGCATAGCGCAGCGCCTTTCTGGCTACGACGGTCTTGCAGAGCATCGCAAGAACCGCCTTGCGTCCTGAAAGCCATTGCAGCAAGTGCAGCAGCATCCACTCAGAGATGTCAAAGTTGCTTTTGCCCGTGATCGCTTCGAGTCCGTTGAGTCGCTGAAAGTTAGACTTCGCAGGAAGATTAGAGTTGCCCACTACGCCCAGAGTGGAGTTAGTCACCCAAGGTGGATTGCCAACGACGAGGATAGGCTCTTGAAGGCCGTCCAGTGTTCCAGGCCAGTCCTTATCGAAGAAGTTCTCGCAGTACACGTCGGCTTGTCGAACAGACTGTGCTTCCTTCACATAGTCCGGGTTGACGTCGAACCCAAGTATTCTGGCGCAATTGGGAAAAGCAGCCGAAGACGCTCGGAGAAACGAACCCTTGCCACATGTCGGCTCGACGATAGACCTGGGAGAAACTCCCAAGCAGAGAAGCAATTCACATATTCTGTGAGCGAGCGCGTCGGGAGTTTGGAAATCTCCAAACGCCACTTTCTGTTTTGTCTTCGGTGACATGGCTTAGCTCACTCGCAAGATCCCATCGACCGTGCCCGCGCTGTCGATGACTCGTCTGTACTGAAGCCGCCACTGAAGCGCGTTGGAGATAGTCAGGTAGCCCAACTTCGGCGGGTTGTTCAAAAGCTCTTCAGCGAACAGTGTTGCTCCGACATCATCCATTGGGAGATTCCGGTCGTTGATGAACGCGACGAGATCGTCCAGGTTGCCTTCGCGCTCTAGTATCTCCAAGATGCCGCGCGTAGTTTGGTAGTCACCTGTGCGAGACTCGTCAACGAAGATCGTGTGCAAGATGTTCAGGTTGCCGGTACGCTTCACGTGGTCGTCAGTTTTCTGGTAAACGAAGATAAGGAGGGAGTATCCGAGTCCCAACACTTTCTGTCGCGCCGACCTGAATGGGGAGGACGATTGCGGCTGCCTAATGCTCGTGACTTTCATATCTACATTGAGACCGGGAAAGTCAATTCCTCTCGCCGAACTGCCCTCGTCATAAGTATATTTGGCATGGAGCAGACCCTGGAACTTTTGCTCCAGATAGGTGCCTACGGCCTTGCCGTCGGTGACACCGTACAAGTCCGGTTCGTCGTGTGAGGATTCCGCATCAGCAAAGGCGGCCGCTTCGTGGCAGAGCGCCTCAATGGTCAGTTCGGGATTCACGCGATTCTCTCAGAAATCATGGCTGTTCAAACTTTCCCGAGTCTTGCCTGCTCAGATCTGTATCTGTTGCCGCCCTATCATACCATCATGAAGGCATTACCACCTCCCGATGCACGCCACATCCCTGCCGCATTGAGCGAGACCATACGCACTATGCAGAATTGGATGGAGCAATCGAGGACCGCTAAGTTGTTTCCGACCTTGACACCCGCGCGCCTCGTTCCTAGACTACGGCTCATCCTGGCGGCAGTATGGCCGGAGGCGCAGATTGAATATCACATTCGCCCGGCAAGAAGCGGCGCGTCCCAGCGGCTCCGGACAAGGGCCTGCTAGCTATGGTGTGGTATCCTAAGGCACAATATGCAGGCGTTCGAGAATCACGAGGCATACTATGGCTGTACAGAGTGCGCGTAACACCACCACTCAGGCGCCAGTCGCCATCGACGACCCCACAATCGAATACCCTAGCTCGGACGGTGAACCGTTGGCAGAATCGGACCACCAATACATCCCGCTGACCGACACCGTGTCCACGCTGAGGAACCGCTACAAAGACCGCACCGACGTCTATGTCGCGGGCGACATGCTGGTGTACTACGTGTTGAACGACCCCTCTACCAGTGTCGTCCCCGATGTGTTCGCCGTATTCGGGGCGCTAGGGAATCACCCACGCGACTCGTGGGTGGTATCCAGAGAAGGCGGCAGGGCGCCGGACTTTGTACTGGAAGTGGCGTCCAGAAGCACTTGGAGGAGAGATCGGGAGGAGAAGCGGGAAATATACGCCGGCATAGGCGTAGCCGAGTACTGGCGGTTCGACCCTATGGGCGAGTACTTCGAAGCGCCGCTGGAGGCCGAGCGTCTTGTGGACGGGACGTACCAGCCCATCCCAATTGATCGGGACGCGGACGGGACGCTGCGTGGGTACAGCGAGGTACTCGGCCTGGAGTTGTGCGTGTTCGCCGACCTGTCACTTCGTCTGTACGACCCGCTCAACGGCGTCTGGCTGCTCAACCATCAACGTTCTGAAGAAGCGCGGCTTGTAGCCGAATCGGAGTTGGAACACGAGCGCGAAGCCCGTCGGATAGAGCGGGAGGGCAGGCTCGTAGCCGAAGCGCGTATCAGGCTGCTTGAGGAGCAACTGCGAGCCGGTGACTAACGGACTACGGAGAGGCCCACGTTGAACATCACATTCACCAAGCAGGAAGAGGACTTTCGACAGGAGCTCCGAGACTTCCTCGATCAGGAGTTGCCGGAGGACTGGGACCCGCTCGGTCAGCCGGGGGAGACGCCGGAGGAGCGGCACGCCTTCACGAGAGGCATGGCCAAGAAGCTGGCCGACAAGGGCTGGCTGACGCTCGCATGGCCTGAGGAGTACGGCGGACAGGGCCGCTCCATCATGGAGCAGGTCGTGTACCGGGAGGAGATGTCGTACTGGAACGTTCCGGGCACCGACCTGGGGACCGGAGCGATCTCATGGGTCGGGCCTGTGCTCATGATAGTCGGGACTGAGGAGCAGAAGCAGGAGCATCTGCCGCCCATCGCGGCGGGCGAGCGCTACTGGTGTACGCTGTACAGCGAGCCCGGATCCGGGTCCGACTTGGCCTCGCTTCAGACCGCCGCGGTACGGGACGGCGACGACTACGTCATCAACGGCCAGAAGATTTGGACCTCCAACGCGCACGTCGCCGACTGGGGCTGGCTTGCGGCGCGCACCAACCCGGACGCGCCCAAGCACCGGGGCATCAGCTTGTTCATGCTCGACATGAAGACACCCGGGGTCACGGTCCGCCCGATAGTCAACATGGCAGGGCGGCACGAGTTCAACGAGGTCTATTTCGACGACGTTCGGGTTCCGGCGGCTAACCTCGTGGGAGAGGAAGACCGCGGCTGGTACACGCTGGCTGTGGCTCTGGACTTCGAGCGGTCGGGAGTCGGTTACTCCGCCACGGCGCGCCGCACGCTGGAGACGCTGACTAAATACGCCAACGAAACCGAGCATAACGGTCAGCCGCTGGGCAAAGACCCGCATGTCCGGCGCAAGCTGGCGCAGCGGCACGTCGAGACCGAGGTATCGCGCTGGCTGTCGTACAAGGTCGCGTGGATGCAGAGCAAGGGTCTGGTGCCGAACGCCGAGGCGTCGATGTCGAAGATGTACGGCACCGAATTGACGCAGCGCGTCGCCCGAACCGGCATGGAGGTTCTCGGAATGGCGGGGATGCTGTCGCAGGGGTCGAAATGGGCGCCGCTCCAGGGCTACATCCAGCAGTCGTACCTGTCGTCAACGTCCGCGACCATCGCCGCAGGCACGTCGGAGATACAGCGCAACATCATCGCCCAGCGCGGCCTCGGACTGCCGAGATAGCGCGGCGAAATCCGGGCTCCGGTCTAGTACAAGTGGCTCTGGAGAACCTTGAATTCCATGAGGTCGACCGCGCGCGTTGGGATGACTTCGAGCGGCTATTCGAGGCTAGGGGCGGGCCGAAGTACTGCTGGTGCATGGTGTGGCGCAGGATGCCGCGGGGCGCGTCACGCTCAGACTCTCAGGCCAAGAAGGACGCGATTCACGCTATCGTTGAGTCCGGTACGCCGGTCGGAATCCTCGGCTATTTCGACGATGAGCCTGTCGCCTGGTGCTCAATTGCGCCGCGCGACAGTTACCGGAGTCTGGGCGGACCTGAGGATGAGCCGGATGTGAGTGGATGCGTTTGGTCGATTGTCTGCTTCTTCGTGCCTCGAAGGCTCAGAGGCAACGGGATGATGCGACTGCTGATCGGCGCGGCGGTGGATCACGCGAGGGAGAATGGGGCTACGGTTGTCGAGGCTTATCCCGTCGATCCGACCTCTCCGAGCTACCGATTCATGGGGTTCGTCGGCACGTTCGAGGCTATGGGCTTTCGGGAGGTGGGGCGAGCCGGAACCAGAAGGCACGTGATGCGGCTGGCTTTGTAGCTAGTTCACTGGTTTCGGGCGTCTTCTTGCGCGGCGAGTCTCTCGCCTTCGGCGACGTTCACCCACCGGAGCATTATCGTCCCCGCTACTAGGATAATCAGGATCGACGTGATCGCCACGCGGGTATCGAACACCGCCGTCGCGGCGACGTACAGCAGCGGGCCGAACACCGTGGACGCCCGACTCATGAACCCGAAGAAGGAGAAGAACTCTCCACTTCGGGTCAATGGCGTGATGTGTGCGAACAGGCTCCTGGCGAGCGCCTGGCTGCCTCCGATTACGATGCCGACGCCGACGCCCAGCAGCAGCCACTGGTAGTTGGCGTCCAGACCGAGCGGCCTCCATATCAGCTTTCTCACCAGGTCGGGCCACCAAGCTACCAGGCCGTCTCCGATGGTTGACGGATGCAACGCGCCGATGGCGGTTTCGCCGTCGAGAGTTCCGCCGGCGATGGACAGCGAGTATGGAGAGTTCTCCGATTTCTCGACCAGTCCGAGCAGCGTCGTCGCCTGTCTGGGAGAGAGCGTATCTCCCTCGTTTACCGTACCGGCGTCTTCTTCCCATAGCGTGTCGGTCTTCGATTCGCCAAGTTCGGGGGCACTCTCCACGAGATAGTCTCCCGAAGTCTGCTGGAACCTGAGTTGGTACTCGAAATCGCCGTGCTCGGCCGGGATGAGGCGCACGATGGCGACTCCGAACAGCACCACGAGAATCCAGCCAATCAGCGACGCCGTGAGCGCGGCCTTCGTGGAGGTGCGGCCCGCGAGCCATGCGAAGGCCATCGCGCCGAAGATGGCCACGACCTGGACTATCAGAATCGTCAGCATGTTGAATACCAGCGGAATGCCCACGGTGTCGGCGGCGAAGGCCCCGGCTATGGCCATTACGGTCTGAAGTCCGTCGTTGAACAGCAGATACGAAACGAGGTACACGAGGACAACCCGAAAGCGGGTTATCTCCCTGAACGTTCTCCCCAACTCGCTGAACGCGAGGGAGACGGCGCGGGTCACGCTCAATCCGCGTATGGGGTTGGGAATCGGAGGCTCGGGGACGACCATCAGCGTCCAGATGGACCAGCCGAACCACCATAGCCCCACCGACACGATGGCGAGGCGCGTCACGAGGTCCGCGACGTCGGTGTCCTGGACCGCGAAGATCACCACGAGGTGTACGAGAAGCATCAGCCCTCCGCCGGCGTAACCGTAGGCGTAGCCGCGGCTGGATACGTCGTCCAGAAGCTCGCGCGGAGCGAGGTGGGGCAGGAACGCATTGTAGAATACTTGGCTGCCTGAGAATCCGATGCCTGCTAGGATTAGCGCCCCAAGCATCCACGCCCAGGGATGAGCGGTGTACACGGAGAAGAACACGAGGACGGTGCATACCGCCCCGGAGGCTATGTATATCCATAGCAGGGTCTTCTTGATCGGGATCCGGTCGGCTATTACTCCCAAGACGGGACTCGACAGCGCGACGATCGAGGTCGAGATGACGACTCCGGCGGTCCACATCGAGCTGCTCGTAAACGTGACGCCGAAGAAGATGGCGCTTTCGCCAAGCGCCTCTTTGAACAGGAAGACGAAGTACACGGGGAATATGGCCGTGACTCCGGACGTCGAATAGGCGGAGTTCGCCCAGTCGTACATGCACCAGGCGCGGATGATGCCGCGCTGGCGCTTGGGCAGGTCTTTGACCTTGGCGGGTGGAGCGGTCTGAGTCGGAGAGTCCATGCGTGTCAGACATGATAACGCATTGGCCGACGTGATGTCGCTTGCCGGCGGCGGAATGAGGGATTGAATGATGGTCGGGGCTAGGAGTCGTCTATGTGGTCCGGGGGGTGGAGGCGGACGCTGCCAAGCTCGTCGAAGTAGAGTCGGTCGCCGAAGAGCTTGAGGTTTCTCATGCCGCGGACGGACTCGATGACCTTCTCTTCGGGCATGGATAGCTCCTCGGCCGTGGCGTGGTAGTCGCAGAGGGTGTCGCGGTAGCAGTCCGCGCAGGGGCCGGAGTCTTCACGGTCTCCGTACTCTGCCTCGAACTCCTCACGCTCTTTCCTAATGCCCTCGACGCGCCCGCGAGCATCGCGGTCGACCTCGATTATCTTTTCGATGGGGATGGAGGGGTCGATCTCGGCGGGGTGCTTGTGCATCCAGTTAGCTTCGAGTGAGGGGTCTTGCCAGTCGTCGAGCGGCAGTTCGAGGTCCGCGACCGCGCCGAGGACACGGTCGAGTATCATCTGGCCGGCGGTGATGCGGTGGCAGGGCTTGACGGAGGCGTCTTCGGGGTCGGGTTCGTGGATGTAAGCTAGTATGGAGGCGAGTTCGGCTCCGTAGTTGGTGATTTCGAGGACGTAGTATTGCGCTTCGTGGACGAGGTCGGGCACATGGCTGCGGTCGTGGGGTAGTTTGCTGGGATCGTGGAGTCTGATGGGGGCCTGTGGCGGGCCGAGCGCGTCGTCGAGTTTCTCTTCGAGCTTGGCGACGGGTCTGTCTGAACTGTGATTCGTCTGATTTTGGGATTTCGCTGATTGTGGGGATTGGCTCGGTTCGGGAGATGGAGCGCAGTGCCGAATCTTGGCGACTTTGCCGAAGCCTCGGTCGTATAGGACCTTGGTTGCCCTGATGCGGTCGTAGGTGTTGGCTTCGGGGTCTTTGCCCTTGGCGATTTCGAGTAGGTTGTCGAGGACGCGCTGGATTCCGCCGGTGGCATCCTGAAGATGCTGGGCGGCGTGTCCGGCGAAGACGGGGTTGATGGTGGCTGTATGTGTTTTCGACTGCATGAACATTAGTATTGCACATGCGGTCTTGGGATGTCAAGGGGCTAGTCGTTACTGAGGGTGACAGTCCCTGTCCGTCCCTGATAAGTCATTGTGTAATGACAGAGGAAGTTCCTGCCAATGAGAGCAGAATGGGCCAGTCCACTAGCGGTCAGATGGACGCCGGCAAACCCGCCGTACAACGTGTTGTTCAAGTCAGGAAAGTATATCTGGGCAAGATGGACATTGACCTCTTCAGTCCCATGCACTCCCGTCACTTCCCTTCGGTCGATGACCGGCAGGCCCAAAGCGCGGGCGAGGGCTGAGTCGATGCAACTCTCCGAAGCGCCTGTATCTACCAAAGCGGGTAACTCTAGGTCCGGTAGAGTCGGGGGAGGGCCACCGGGTTGATACTGAATGTCCAAACCGATTCGTACCGAGATTGTAGGCCCAATCTGTATCAGAGCGTCACTGCTGGGAAAACCGATTCTAGCCGTTGGCATTGACCGGCCTGTACAGAACGGATGCGGGCAACGTGATCGGCGGAGCGCCAACTTGCCTAATGAGATATGGCCCGCGCCCGAATCTACGAACCGCGTCCTCGGCGGCGTCCTCGAACGTGTCGTATGTACCGGCAAGCTCTCCGCTATGGAATACCACCCACTTGCCAAAGTGATCGGTCTCCAGGACAGCGCGCATCTCTTTGTACGCCGATATCTGGCTGCTGAGTGTGGTCATGGTGTCCTCCTTTTCCATGACTACCTGATTGACATGATACACCCTTGTCAATCGGAATGGGAGAGTAAGTTGGAGGCGGGGCCTGTCCCAGATTAGTGGGCGGCGCTCTACTCCCCATACTTGGATTCCTGCCCCGTATCGGAGTACGGGACATGCTTGCGACAGCCTCACGAGGGTTGAGTCGGAGTGTATCAAATTAGTTGCATCGGTTACTTTCGGCGGCTGAAAAGTTTTTTGAAATGCCTACACTTTCTGCACTATCTGCACTGGCCAAAGCTAAGTGGTATGCGGACCAGCTTTGAGGTCGGGGTGCAGGTTTGGCATTTAAAGCTGCCGCGCATCTGCCGCACCTGCACCTTCTGCCCCCGTTGGATGGAGTCGATTTTCTTTTCCGGCAGAGTGGAGCGGGCTATGTTGGATGTCGGAGTTGAAGTGTACATGGGTTCTTAGCGGTAGGATAGCATGGGGACGGCGGGGGGTGTCAAGGGCGGGATGGCATACAGCTTTGGCGGCAGGGGATTGACGCCGCGGAATGAGTGATCGTTTCGCTGGCGGACTTGAGGTCGATTGTCAAATGTGTGGGTAGGTACTAGAATCACATCGACCCCTTCCGAGGATCGGCCTCTGTGAGAGCCCTTCAGCCCCTCGGTCGGGGTCAACGTATCTTCCAAGTTATCAAAGGGTTTACCATCTGTCAACAGATCGCAGGCTTTGGAAGCTGTCGCGGATAAGTAGGCGTCATTCTACTCCCCACCTCTGGAATCAGTCACCCTCACCCTAGCCCTCTCCCAAGGGAGAGGGAACTGTTGACCTGCATTCATAGCTGCTTGGTGCATTTGTCCACCCTTGACACGCCCCGCGCACGATACACAACTTAGCCTGAACACTCGCAATTTCGCCCGAGTGCTTATCTCCTCCACCATAGCCGCCCTGCCAGCTTGTGCCAAAGGCGATCCCCAAAGGATTGAAGAAAGCCCTCGTTGGGCAATGCTGGTCGCGGGATGGGAGCAATTTCAACGGCCGGTTGCGACACACAATCAAAATCAATTGTGATTCGATTGCCAGACAACAGTTTCATTCCAATAATTGGACGGTCTAGTTCCTGACGTTGGATGCATTCTACGGTGCGGGGGATCCCCTGCCAGACTATTTCTACTTCACCACAACTCGCATCGACTTCGCCGTCGATAGTATTCACCCGAAACTTGTCCCGAATCCTAAGACCGAGTCTTTCAACTTCGCTGGGAGGCAAGCTCAACTGTCCGTTGTCTCCTGTGTCCACATTCGCATAAATGGTCTGGCTTCTGCGCTTGCTATCTTTGATTGTTACCTCTGCCCAAGGTAACTTCCTCGGCAACTTCGGATTTTGGGAAGGGTAGTATTGCAGCTTGGGCTTACGAAGTCCACTTCTGAGGCGAGCAAGAAAACTAGGTGATGGTGGTGCAGGTATCCGGTCAATGTTAACTGCCCCATCCTTCACTACATCCATAGTTATCGTGCGATCTTGCAGAAAATCTGTCCCCAAAAGGCCGGAGAGTTTATGCATCTCACGGATATCCGCCTTAACTAGCTGCGAGTGTTCTTCCAAGATCAATTCAACCCAAAACGGGGATATGGTTATCGAGTTGCCCGGAAGTTCTCCGGGGTCGATGGTCGCAGGCACATTGCGACCAGGGCTAAGTGCAATACCATGTCGCTCTACTGTGGCACGTCCAAGCATGAGTCCTGTGTCTGCCCCGGTATCCAATAGGATGTCGAGATTCTCCCAATTCTCGTCTAGTCTCTTGACACTGACCGGAATGATTGGAAGGAGATGATCATTCACGAATCCGCTTATCATTTCTCACTACCGAGTCACTCACATTTGTGGCGTCTAGTTGTCAATTGGTGTTGGGCATTTTTATGAGGACTTGGGCAATCCCACACCGTTAGCTTACCAGGGTAGCCCCTGGCGGCCTCCGCTTCCCCCCGTGGACTGAGGGTTCGGCGCACCATTTGGCGGATAGGCGGCGGACGGCGCGGTAGGTGTCTTGGTCGAAGCCTAGTAGGTCGCAGATTACGCGGCGGTCCAGGAGGGCGCGGTTCGGGTCGGCGTCGGCTAGGTAGGCGGGCATGAGGTCCCGGTCTCGGAAGTCGTCGAAGATTTCCTCGGCGGTGGATAGCTGGTCGTCGGTCAGAGTTCTGAGGTCTAGGACGGGGAGGGATTCGGCGGAGCGGATGGTGACGACGCCTCGTCCAGAGTCTTGACGACTTGAGCGCCACCACTGCATGAGCATACCCAGCGTGCTGTTTCCCCAGATGGCGAATGCGTAGTCAAGTCTTGTAGATTCAAAGGTGACGTTTGGCCACGAGCGTCCTCCCAAGCTCTTGTGCTCGGTAAGAGCTACCGTTAGTGGCTGCGAATTAAACCGGAAGTCGAGATTCAGATGTGCTCGGCTTGCTGTAACCCAAACAGATTCTGCCTTCTCTTCCATCCCTTGTCTAACCCTCAGTTGTGAATCGGGAGTGCATATCATCCGGGATTCTCTCTTGGCGTCGTGGTTCCACAGACTCGGATAAGTTGCCGTGGCGCTAGCTGCGATCTTGTCAAAAGGACCGCGCGGTCGTGGGCCGGTGATGTCTCGATGGACTAACCCCAATGCTCCAACCTCACCCAGAAGGGAGATTGGCATTCTCAACGTTTGGCCATGGCTTGGCATCCACAACCTCGAGTCTGATAAGGCGAACGCAGTTTGAGCCAGCGAGTAGTCACGGATCCGAACGGCTCCCCAGTTCCGGCCATCTCTATCTATCTGAGCGGATAGCATCTCCCCCGTCTGTTCATCCCCAACCATCAAGGAGGTTCCGCCGTATGGACCGTCCTCAATACCCCTAAGTGGGTCGCCTTGAGCTATGGCGCCGGCAATGGCGCCGGCTTCGGCAATGTCTCGCGGACGGTGGCGTAAAGACGTGAACTTCGCTCGTGTCGAGGGTGATAAGGTCTTCGTCCCTACCTTGCGAGCAGTGACTAGGCATTCCCCCAAACCGGTGTCTGAAGAGAAGGATATGTCGGTTACGTTGTTGGCGGCGATGCTGAGTACGGACAAATCCTCGTACTCTTGCGCGATCATCTCGCGAAAACCCTGCCAAGACAGGCCTGCGGTTGATACCAAGGGCAGAACCAGCGCGAGTAGTCCACCACGTTTGAGTTTGCGATGGGCTATCGCCGCGAATGCCGAGGCCAAACCCGCGTTGCCGTTGTACGCAGCGCCTTTCCCGAGTTGCTTGAGGCGGTCTCCCATGAGTTCCTGATCATCCCGGCCGGCTCCAAATGCGGCGAATGCCGGGTTGATCACGTCAGCATGTACACCGCCGTGATTCGTCGATCGTGTAAACGGGGGGTTCATGATGACGAGGTCGAAAGCCTCGTCGGGAATGTCGGCTATGATCTGCGCGGCGGTCTCTTCTCCTATGCTACCGGTGCGCATGGCCGGGTCGCTGGTGTTGAAGAGGGTGAGGGCAGTAGATGATTGGAGAAACTCCAGAGAGCCGATGCGGACGGATTCGTCGTCCTGCCGTCCATAGGAGAGAGTGTAGAGTCGGGTATTGCCGAATCCGACGGTTGGCTGCGCCCCGGACAGAGTCGAGCCGGTGATGTGTATGGCGGAGGGCATGACATCGCATCCGTAGAGGACCTCTTCTATCATGGCGGGGTGCAGCGCTTCGAGGTCTCCGCCGGCGCGCTCGTGGCGTGTCGCTATCTGCTCGTACACGGCGGAGAGGAGAGCGCCGGTGCCGCAGGCGAAGTCTCCTATTCTGAGGTTGGCTATCGCGTCGGGGTCGGACCAGTCCACGTCCATCTTGGCAACGGCGAGCCTGGCGAGCAAGGCCGCGGAGGAAGGGAGGGTGTAGAAGGTAGCGAGATACTTACGGTCGGCGATCAGTCGCTGGAAGACGCGCCCTGTTAGGTCGTGGGCTTGGTCCGCGCCTGTTGACTGCACCTGCCCTACGGTGTGCTGCAATGTTCTGAGGACTTGGGACGCTTCGGCAAAGGGTAGTTGGTCGACGATGTCGCGGGCGATTGCAAAGATGGGCCAGTAGTTGATGCCGAGGACCTCTGTCCAGGATTCGAGGATGCTCTCCTTTGGATTGTTGGCGCGGGGGGAGCAGAGTTGGGACAGGGGTTTGACGCCGTGCATCCCGACGAGCCGCTCGTGGAAGATCATGGCGTTGGCGACTATGGCTCCGGCCATGCGGTAGGTCTGGATGACGTCGGACATGCCGAGCAGCCCGGCGATTTCGGCGACGACTCCGGGCCTGGACTTGGCGAGTTGTTCGAGGATGGAAGCGGCGCGGTCGATGCCTTCTTCGAGGGCGTCGGCGGCCTGTTCGACGGCGCGCTGGGGCACGGATACGAGGCGAATGAGGTCCGATAGGTCTTCGACGGCGCCGTTCAGCCAGCCGGACTCGGGGAAGCGCGTTCCGTCGGAATAGAGGACGCAGTAGGAGAGTTGGGCGCCGGAGACGGCGGCGTCTATGTGGTATGCGTCTCTGACGGCTTCAGGGTATCGGAGCGCGATGGCGGCGTCTATGCGCCGCGCGGCGCCGGAGACTTCGAGTCCGAGTCGGTCCTTGGCCTCGGTTTCGGCGGTGTAGGCGGGCATGTACTCGGCCTCGACGACGACGGGTGAGCGTCCGGTCGCGGTAATGAGGATGTCGGGCCGGAGATTGGGGCGGTTGACGATCTGCCGGGTGTTCTCGTAGAGGACGTCGTACTTGGGCAGCATACGTCGGAGCAACGCGCCGAGGGCGTTGTTGGCGTTTTGCTCAGTCTGCTGGGGCATGGGGGTGGCTCTTGGGGGTTAGAGGGGGTTGCGCCAGCGGAGTCCGGGGAATCTGCTGAAGTCGGTATCGTTGGTGTGGATCAACAAGTTGATGTCCGGGACTATCACGTCGCGACTTGGCCGCCGAACTCTTCGGCCTCAAGCTGGTCGTTGAGTTGGTTCAACTTCAGAGGATCGACCCCCGACGCGAACCCGCTCCGTATCGGATCGACTCTGTATTCGGGCCGCGGAGTCTCGGCAACGGAAGGTGACAGGCCGCGGCGCAGCGCGTCGTTCACCACCTGCTTGAACGGTACGTTCAACAGCTTTGCGCGCTCTCTGAGGGAGTGGGCCAAGTCGTCATCGAGTGTCAGCGTGGTTCTCATGGGGGAACCATAGTGCCGATATTGAGTTGATGTCAAGATGCGTGTTCGCCGAATTGACCGGGGGGACGCTGAGGGCTTAGCATGAAGCCGCCAAAGGGCATAGAGGAGAGTACTATTCATGCTGGCAAAGGCGAAGTCTTGCGCCGTGGTGGGGCTGGACGGGTTCGTGGTGGACGTGGAGGTGGACATCGCGCCGGGGATTCCGAGGTTCGACGTGGTCGGGCTGCCGGACACGGCGGTCCAGGAAGCGCGGGCGCGGGTGAGGGCGGCTGTCCGCAATTCGGGCTGTGAGTTTCCTCTGCGCCGAATAACCGCGAATCTCGCGCCGGCGGACGTGAGGAAGGCGGGTTCGACTTACGACCTGCCGATGGCGGTGGCGCTGCTCCAGAGTTCGGGCCAGCTTCAGCCCGTTCCGCAAGACGCGATGTTCCTGGGTCAGCTTTCGCTGAACGGAGACGTTCTTCACATCGACGGCGTTCTGCCGATGGTCGCGCTCGCGCGGGAGTCGGGGATAAGGAAGGCGTTCGTTCCCGTGCCGGACGGCCAGGAGGCGGCGCTGATAGACGGGATCGAAGTCTATCCCGTGAACAGCCTTTCGATGCTGATCCGACACCTTCGCGGAGAGGCGGACATCGCCCCTCTTGAGTATGACGACAGCGCGCTGGCGCCGAGCGACGCGGAGACTCCTTTCGACCTCTCCGGCGTCAGAGGCCAGGAGAACGGGAAGCGCGCGCTGGAGGTCGCGGCGGCGGGCAGCCACAACCTGCTGATGAGCGGACCTCCGGGATCGGGAAAGACGCTGTTGGCTAGGGCGCTGCCGTCAGTTCTGCCGCCGCTGACGCACCCCGAGGCGATAGAGGTCACGAAGATATACTCGGTGGCTGACGCGCTCCCGAAGGACAGCCCGCTAATCACGGAGCGGCCGTTCAGGGCGCCGCACCATACGATCTCCTACGCCGGACTTGTGGGCGGAGGCACGCGGCCCGGTCCGGGAGAGATAACGATGAGTCACAGGGGCGTTCTGTTCCTGGACGAGCTGCCGGAGTTCGGACATCGTATTCTGGAAGCGATGCGTCAGCCTCTTGAGGACAAGGAAGTGGTGATCAGCCGAGCGCAGGGGTCGGTGACGTATCCGGCGAACTTCATGCTGGTCGGCGCGATGAATCCGTGCCCTTGCGGTTACTACGGCGACCCTCGGAAGGAGTGCTCGTGCTCGACGTCGCAGGTTTACCGGTACGCCAAGCGGATCAGCGGGCCGATGCTGGACAGGATCGACATCTTCGTCGATGTTCCGAGCGTGGACTACGACAAGCTGGTCGCTCCGTCAAACGCGGAGCCGTCGAGGTCGGTGCGCGGACGGACGGAGCGGGCGCGGAAGGCGCAGTCGGCGCGGTTCGATGGGTCGGATATCCTGACGAACTCGGACATGGGGCCGAACGAGGTGTACCAGTTCTGCGAGCTGGACGAACCGGCGTCTGCGCTGGTGAAGTCGGCGATGAAGCAGATGCACCTGTCGGCGCGGGCGTATCACCGGATTCTGAAGCTGGCGCGGACGATCGCGGACCTGGCGGACGAGGAGCGGATCGGCGCGGCGCACGTGGCGGAGGCGTTGCAGTACCGTCCGCCGCAGTGGGCGTAGTCTTGGCATACTGAATCTCGGAGAGAAGTTGACATGACAGCTAACCCCGAACTACTAGATCGCATTACGGTTCGCTCGGACGTATTTGGCGGCAAGCCGATAATTCGCGATATGCGAATTGCAGTGGAGCATATACTGGGAATGTTGGCTGCCGGGGACGACGCTGAGACGATTCTCAAGGAGTACCCTGTCCTGGAGCCTGAGGACATTCAAGCGTGTTTGCTCTTTAGTTGTAGCGGATCCTTGGGTCTATGAGGCCGTAGCACAGGTCCACTGCGAGGTTGATCATCACCACGAAGAAGGCCACCAGCAACACTATCGCGGATATGACTGAGTAGTCTCGGACGCCGGCTGAGGCCACGAGGAAGCGGCCCATGCCCGGCAGGTTGAATATCTGCTCGATGACGACGGTGCCGCCGACGAGTACGGGGAGGGTGAGGCCAAGCAGGGTGAGGGTCGGCAGGAGGGCGTTCTTGATGGCGTGCCTCAAGATTACGACGCGCTCGGGCAGTCCCTTGGACCACGCGGTCCTGATGTAGTCCTGCCTGAGGACTTCGAGCATCATGGTCCGCATCATTCTCATGTTGATGCCGGACGTGGCCATTCCGAGGACGATGCCGGGCGGCGTGAACTGGATCAGGTTGCCGATCGGGTCTTCCGTGAACGGAATGTAGGATATGGGCGGCGACCATCCCCACCAGATAGAGGGGAAGACGACGACCATGACGCCCAACCAGAAGTTGGGAATGGCAACGGCGCCTATGGCAAATGTGCGGCCAACGTAGTCGCCCATCGTATCCTGGCGGATGGCGGAGTATATTCCGACAGGGAACGATATGAGGAGGCCGATGACTATGCCGAATATGCCGAGCTCGATGCTGACCGGCACCTTGCGCAAGATGTCTTCCCTTATCTCCGTCTCGCGCCAGAGCGACTTTCCGAGGTCTCCTCGCAGGACTATGTTGCTGAGCCACGTCACATATTGAACGTGCGCCGGTTTGTCCAAGCCGAGGCGCTCTTCGAGCACCTTTCGCGTTTCCTCGTCGGCCTCCCAGTTTATGCTGGCCTGCTCCGACAGCATGACGTCTATCACGTCCCCCGGTATCAACCGAATGGCGAAGAACACTATCAGCGTGACCAGCAGCAGGGTCGGTATGACCAGCAGAAGTCTTTGGATGAGGTAGTTGCGCATATCAGCTTCCTGAGTAGCTTCCGCCTCCGCCCCTGAGTCTTGGGTCGAGGAGGTCCCTGATGGCGTCGCCGAACATGTTCACGCCGTAAACGACGATGGTGAGGGCGAGTCCGGGCCAGATGGCGAGGCTCGGAACCTGGAGCATGAACCGTCGGCCCTCCATGCTGAGCATCCTGCCCCAGCTTGGGTCGGGCGGCGGTATGCCCAGTCCCAAGAAGCTCAGGGTGGCCTCATATAGGATCATGTTGGGGACGCGGGTGGTGAACAGGACGATGACGGGCGCCATGATGTTGGGCAGCACGTGCCAGACGAGCGTCCTGTGAGTGGGCGTGCCGATGGCCTGGGCGGCGAGGAAGTAGTCGTTCTCCTTGATACCTAGGACGGCGCTCCTGACGATTCTGGAGCCGCCGATGCCGTACAGGACACCGAGGAGGGTTACGATCTGCCAGACGCCCGGGCCGACGATCGTGACCATGACGATGAGAACGAGGAGGCCCGGGAAGGAAATCCAAGCATCGACGAATCTCTGTACGACGAGGTCGACCTTGCCTCCGAGGAAGCCGGAGAGCGTGCCAAGCGCGGTGGAGACGACGATTGAGAAGCAGGCGGCGGCGAGCCCGATGATGACGGAGATGCGCGCGCCGAAGATGATGCGGCTGAGGACGTCTCTGCCTAGCTGGTCCACCCCCATGGGATGCTGCCACGAGCTGCCGCTCAATCTCTCGCCGACGCCGATCTCATTGAATCCGTAGGGAGCGAAGAACTCGGAAAAGATGGCGCAGGCGAAGAAGATCAGGGTGATGACGGCGCCAAACGTGCCTAGCGGCTTCTCCTTGATCAGACGTGTGAAGAAGTCCACGACCAAGTTGCGACGCTTCGGCTGGTCGGCCATTCCTACTGCTGTGTTGGCCATCCGATTCTTCCCTTGCTAGACGGCGAGAACGATACAAAGAACCCACCCCGCAGCCCGATTGAGCAGACGCGGGGTGGGTCGCCCTCTCCCGATGGGAGAGGGGATATTCAAGGGATGATGTCTGCCTACTTCATGCTCTCGTCGATCTGGATTCGCGCCCAGATGGGGAGCGGCAGGCTGTGGCCGAGATCGACCTCGCCATACCAGTTGCCAACCCATGGATGGGCCATGTTGTAGCCGAACGGCACGCCCATCTGCATCAGGTGGAATCCCAGCGCGTGCATGATGTTGAGCTCTTTGACCTTCTCGGCGAGCACGTTGGGGTCGGTCTCCTGCTGGGTGTCCACCAGCTTCTCCTCGTAGCCCGGAGGCGACCACCTGGACCAGTTGTAGGTCGAGTTCACGCTTCCGATGCCGATGGCCGCCAGCGGCGGGTCGGCAAGCGGGTACAGGCCGATTACGCTATGTCCCCCCTTGAGTAGGTTGGATCTGAAGGCGGCCCTCTCTGTGGTGTTGATGTCGATGTCGAGGCCTATGTCCTTCCAGTAGGCAACCAGCACGCTGGCCATGTCCGCTGAGACCTCATCGTTGGCGATGTCCAACGTCGCGCTGAAGCCGTCGGGATAGCCGGCCTCCGCGAGGAGAGCCTTTGCGCCCTCGGGGTTGAAGGTATGCCCATCGACGAGCTCCTGTGGAAGCTCTTCGAACGGCGTCACGAGGTTTGTGGACCAGCCCTCCGGCACCAGCAGGTAGTACCTGCGCACCGAGTTGTTGTTGAATATCTTCTCGTGGAAGTCCTCCCAGTTGATGCCCATGGAGATCGCCTTGCGCACCCTGATGTCGCTGGTCGGTTCCATGTCCACGCGCATACCGAGCGTCTTGGTGCCGCCGACGGCGGGAGCGAGGAACTCCTGGAGCTCGTGGTCCACGGTGTCGAGCATGTCCTGGCGCTCCTCAGGCGTGAGCGCGGAAATGAGGTCCAGCTTGCCGGTGCGGAACGCGGTCAGGTAGCTCGCCTTGTCCTCGATGACCACCTGCCGGATCGAGTCGGTGAACGGCAACTGGTACTCCTCGCCGTCTATCTTCGTGGTACCCCAGTAGTCGGGGTTCTTCTCGTAGGTCGCGCCGACGTCGGGTTCGTAGTCGGAGATGAGGTACGGGCCGGTGCCGGTCACGTACTCCCACTGGTTGACCTTCTCCTGGTGGACCAGCTCACGCGGGTAGATGGAGTTGTACCATCCGGGGCCGAACAGCCACTTCCAGTTGGCGTTGAAGAAGTTGAGGTTGAACTGGACGGTGTACTTGTCGGTCGCCTCGACGTTGTTGACGAAGGCCCAGTAGCCGGTCAAGAACCTGGGGACGTTCTGCAGACGGGTCAGGCTGAGCGCGACGTCTTCGGCGTCCACCTCACGCTGTCCGACGATGTCTTCCTGGCCGACGATGGTCTTGTCGGCGTAGTGTATCCCCTGCTTCAGGCGATAGATGATAGTGGTCTCATTGGGAATCTCCCAACTTTCGATGAGCTGCTCGGTGATGGCGGCGAGCGGGCAGGCGTTGCCGGCGCGGAAGGTGGTCAGGTTAGATCCCCTGGGGCCGAGGTTGTCTATGTCGCAGATGAGCAGGCGCTCGTTGGACATGTTCCAGACCATCACCCAGCCGTTGGCGCGGGCGACGTCGAAGGCGGGGGGTCCCTGAGTCCTGTGGAGGTTGAGGGCGCCGCCGTAGCCTTCTCCCTCTGTTATGACGTCCATCATGGCCGTGGTCGGCTCGGCGGGCTTGGGCGTCGGCTGAGGGGCCATCGGCGCCGGAATGGCCGGCGCGGCCGGCGCGGCCGCGACCGCTGCCCTCGGCTCTTCCGGCTCGGCTGGGGCCTGGCCCTGCACCTGAGCCGCCGGGGCGGCAGGCGCCGCTTGCGCCGGAGCCTGCGGCTGCTGCGGGTCCTGAGTTTCAGCGCTTGAGCAGGCGACGAGCGCCGCCAGCAGAAGGGCCGCTCCAATTGACATCCAAAGCGTCTTCATTGCAAAGTGTACTCTCATGTTGAAACCCCTCTGTGAACTTCCATTCTCGTTTGCGCGAATTTCACGAACTTTAAGGATACCTTCTCTCCTATGAGCCGTGAGGCCAATAATATCCACGCGGCAAGCTATGTGTCAAGAGAACATAGCTGCCCCAACCTGTCCGAGATTAGCAGGCGCGCTCAGTCCGCGGACGCTGCGGCGTCGATCAACTCCACCCAGTTGCCGTCCGGATCCTGTAGGTAGCAGACCCACCTTCCGGGCGCGCTCTCGACGGGCGGATTGAGCTTTCTCGCGCCGTGGCTCAGCAGCCTCTGGAAAACGCCCTGAATGTCCTCCACGTCGAAGGCGACGTGACTCCCGCCAAGCACCGCGCGCTCCTCGGTCGGACGCTCGGCCGGCGGAGGCTCCAGGTACTGCAAGAGCTCGAGCGTGGTACCGTCGCCTATGGCCAAGTTAGCCGCCTTCAGGACGCAGGGACTGTATCCGACCAGGCTCTCTATCGTCCCGCCGTTCCGGTCGCGGCGGCCCGTGACCTCCATACCCAGCGCGTCGCGGTAGAACGATATCGAAGCGTCTATGTCCTTGACCACCAGGCCGCTGTGGTTCATTCGAATGATCATTTCGCCTCTCCTTACTGTAGTTACTGTAGTTCCGCGAAACGTACACGACGGTCGTCGGGATGTAAAGCCGTGCGATCAACGTGAAACCTGCATCGTCCTGGTCGGTATGCCGATGACAGACACCCCACTCAAAACCAAAGACTACCCACTATCCACACACGACTAAAATCCCGTCCATCCCCACAATCCACAAAATCCTGCTTCAGACCCCCTCATTCCTTACCCCTTATTCCTGACCTCTTTGCCCTCGATATCTCAACGCTTGACGGGGGGGGAGAAAGTGGTATAACTCTCACATCCCGTCATGGGGGCTGGTTCCGCGCCATTGCGGACCGTTTCGACTAGGGCGTCTCTCGTGGGCGCCCAGAACGTAGGGGCGTCCCTTGTGGGCGCCCAAAACGAGGAGGCATCGTCATGCGTATATCTACTTCAATGCGTTGGCTGGTCGTCGCCGTATCCGCGGCAATGCTGTTGGCGGTCGCCGCGGCATGCAGTTCAGAAACAATCGAGGTCCCCGGCGAGACCGTGGTAGTTGAGAAAGAGGTCATCAAGACCGTCGAGGTCCCTGGCGAGACCGTCGTCAAAGAGGTCGTCAAAGAGGTACAAGTCCCCGGCGAGACCGTCGTGGTGAAGGAAGTGGTAACGGAGACCGTCGAGGTCCCGGGCGAGACAGTCGTGGTAGAGAAAGAGGTCGTCAAGACCGTCGAAGTCCCCGGCGAGACCGTCACCGTAGAGGTGGTCAAAGAGGTACAGGTCCCCGGTGAGACCGTCGTGGTCGAGAAGGAGGTCGTCAAGACCGTTGAAGTCCCCGGCGAGACCGTCGTGGTGACTAAAGAGGTGGCGGTCCCGGTGGAGGTCGTCAGAGAGGTTCCGGGTAAGAATTATGTGACGGACCCCACCACCGGCAAGGTGGTGTCCGCGCCGGAGTATGGCGGGACAATAACCAACACCGTCCCAAGTCCTAACCCTGTCCCTGCTGACCCCTATGTCGGGTACACGTCCCTTACCATCTCGGGCGTCGTAGAGAAGCTTGGTATCGGCAACTGGGGAGTAGATAGAGACGTACATGACTTTAAATCGTTCCTCCCTGTGTCTTTCGTGACAGGGAGGCTGGCTGAAAGGTGGGATATTTCCCCGGACGGCCTCACCTATACCTTCCCAATCCGCCAAGGCGTTCGCTGGCATGATAAGGCGCCGATGAACGGTCGGGAGCTCACGGCCCACGACATCGAATACAACTTCCACCGTGTGCTGGGCATGGGCGACTTCGCCGAAGCCGGACCGACCCCCTTTGGCGGCGCCGCCAGCCTCAAAGCCATCCCATGGGAATCGGTAACGGCCACCGACAAATGGACGGTTGTTATTGAGCTGACGAAGCCATACCTCCCTGCGCTGGGGCTTATCCTCCTCAACGACTTTGCTTACATAATGCCCCCCGAAGTAATCGAGCAACATGGCGACGTTTTGGACTGGAGGAACCTGGTCGGCACCGGGCCCTTTATGCTGACTGACGTAGTCGAGGGCAGCTCTAAGACCTATACCAAGAATCCTGACTACTGGGGCTTCGACCCAAAATACCCGCAGAACCGCTTGCCCTACGTTGACGAGTACAGGGTCCTGGTTATTCCAGAGGAAGCAACAATTATGGCAGCGCTACGCTCACGCAAGATTGATCTCAAAGAGTGGGTTATATCTATGGACTCGGTACTGAGCCTGCAGCGGACCAACCCCGAAATCGCGGTGCACACGCTTTGGGCTCGGTCGAGTGATTCTTTTGCTCCTAACCATCGCGTGCCGCCCTTTAACGACATCAACGTGGTCCGCGCAATGCAGATGGCGCTGGACAACGAGACCATTGCGGCTACGCTCTGGAAGGGTCAGGCAGATGCGACACCTATGGGACGGATAGCGAATAAAGGGCATTACATCCCATTTGAAGAGTGGCCCGAAGAGGTCAAGCAATACTACAGGTATGACCCGGAAGCTGCCGAGAAGCTCCTTGATGAAGCTGGATATCCGCGCGGCGCCGACGGCACTAGATTCAAGACCTCATTGACTTACGGGGCTTGGGCAAGCTTAGAATATGCAGAAATAGCTGCCTCCTACTGGGCTGAGATTGGCGTCGATGTTGAGATTGATGCACTTACCCACGCCGAATATAACGACAGACTATTCTCGCGTACTTATGAAGGCATGATCAGTGCCATTGCGGGCGCCGCTTATGACCCTGTCATGTTTGTAGGCCGGTATCAGTCGGACGCAATGTGGAACCGCGGCGGACACCAGTGGCCTGAGTTGGACGCCATCATTGAAGCCGCCCTAAACGCTACTACCATTGAGGAGCAGCAGAGGCTGATTGCAGAGGCAGATATGTACGCGATAGAGAAGCACTTCCAGATATGGGGTCCTAAAAGTCCAGTGTATTTTTTGGCCCAGCCCTGGCTCATAGGCTATAACGGTGAAAGACGCTTGGCCGGCTTTGAAACGCATACCCTCGTTGCCTACCTCTGGATTGATAGTGAGCTGAAGGAAGAAATGGGTTATTAGGGGTTTCACCCCTTGTGGCTTAGCTCAGGGAAAAAGGGGGCTGGGAGGCTCAGGCTTCCCAGCTCCCTTACTTAGCTTATTGAATACCGGGAGGAGTCCTTTCTTACTTTAGTTCCGAGTGCCACTGTCATACCGAGCCCCCTGTCATTTGGAGCGCAGCGAGAAATCTAAAATCCCAATACTCACAACCAACCCCGAACATCCACCAACACATCCTCTATACCTTATCCCTTATACCTTATACCTACCACCAATGACGGGGGAAATCGTGATGAGGTCTAGCACATGAGAGCCTATGTAATCAGGAGGTTATTGCTCGTAATCCCCACCCTGTTTATTTTGAGCACGCTGGTCTTTCTCTCCGTCCGCTTCATCCCCGGCGATACAATAGACGCAATGTTGGGTAAGGATGAATTCATAGGTCGTGAGGTAGACCGGGAAGCGCTGGAGCATATGCTGGGATTAGACGTGCCTGTGCACGTGCAGTATGGACGCTGGATAGGAGTGTTGCCAACCCCTGACGACTGGTTTACCGGTGAGTCCCACTTTAAAGGTCTACTCCAGGGCAGCCTTGGCCACTCACTGCTTGGCGGCCAGGAGGCGGTAGAGGAGTTGATAATAGGTAGATTGCCAGTAACCATTGAGCTTGGCGTCCTGGCAATCGTAATCGGGCTAGTGATAGCCCTGCCCGTCGGCATCTACTCGGCGATTCGCCAGGATACCGCCGCCGACTACCTGGGGCGCTCCATCGCCATCATCGGCCTGGCAACGCCTAACTTCTGGCTGGCACTTATGGTCATGATATACCCGGCAATCTGGTGGGGCTGGGCGCCACCGATGGAGCTGATTCCTTTCACGGAAGACCCGCTGGGGAATCTCGGGATTCTCATCATTCCCAGCCTGATTCTGGGGACGGCCATGGCTGCAATGACAATGCGGATGACGCGCACCATGATGCTGGAGGTGCTGAGACAGGACTATATCAGGACAGCCTGGTCCAAGGGTCTCAAGGAGAGGGTGGTTGTTATGAGACACGCCGTCAAAAATGCCCTCATCCCGGTAGTTACCCTGATAGGCATGCAGTTGCCTATCCTGGTAGGTGGCGCCGTGATCATGGAGAACATATTCAACCTGCCCGGGCTGGGTCGTCTCATGGTGACTGCCCTCGAACTAAGAGACTACCCGGTGGTCTCTGGAGTAAACCTGTTTTTCGCCACCATGGTTGTGGGGATCAATCTAATGATCGACCTGATTTATCCCTATTTAGACCCCAGGGTCCGTTATAGCTAAAGGGGAGAAATCGGGGATATGAGCGACGCCACAGGGATACCATCGGTAGAAATTGCGCCAAAGAGACGTTCCAGGCTGGCTGATTTCTTTATCAGGCTGGTCAGGGAGAAGCCGCTGGGTACTGTGGGCGGGATTATCGTATTGATATTGATTCTGGTGGCTATCTTTGCCGATGTTCTGGCTCCTTATCCATATGATGAAATGCACCTGTACGACATGCTGCAGGGCTCGTCAGCCCGGTATCTGCTGGGTACCGACCAGCTGGGGCGAGACTTCTTGAGCCGCATTATCTTCGGGGCTCGCATTTCGTTACTGGTCGGTCTGGCCGCGACCGCTCTCAATGTTGTCGTCGCTCTCCTGATAGGCGGCACTTCAGGATTCCTTGGTGGTAAATTGGACCTGGCTGTGCAGAGATTTGTCGATGCCTGGATCGCTTTCCCGGGACTGCTCCTGTTGCTGACCATAATGTCCATAGTGGGGCGGGGTATACCACAGATGATACTGGTCCTGGGGATAGCAGGGGGCATCGGCGGCTCGAGAGTGCTCCGAGGCGCCGTTATCGGCATTAAAGAGAATGATTACTTTCTGGCGGCGCGGGCAATTGGCAGCCCCGGCGCCGCAACACTGATGCGGCATGTCCTGCCCAATATTATGCCTGTCGTAATCATCATATTTAGCATCAACATCGGAGGCGTAATCCTGAGTATTGCTTCTCTTAGCTTCCTCGGATTCGGCCTGCCAATCGAGATTCCTGAGTGGGGAGCTCTGCTCAGCCGGGAAGGGCGTAAATACATGGAGCAGGCGCCACACCTGGCTCTCTGGCCCGGTCTTTGCCTGACGATTGTCATTTACTGTCTAAACATGTTCGGCGACGCCATGCGGGACCTCCTCGACCCCAGGCTCAGGGGCGGCGAATCGTAGATGAGAAATCCCCTCTCCCTTGAGGGAGAGGGCTGGGGTGAGGGTGAAAAGGTTCGATACCTACCCTTGTCAGCCGAAACGGGCGGAGGCAAGTATGATGACGCGACCGTCTCTATCGACCGGCGGTATGAGAGACCTCAGGAACGTTCCAGGGATACCTCTACCCCCCCAGACGATCCAGCAGGTCGGTCAGCAGCGCAATCCGGTCCCGAGTGCCGGAGAGCCGCTCGCGCTCACGCTCTACGACCTCTTCCGGCGCTCGGCTGACGAAATTATCGTTTGCCAGGTTCCTGTTCAGACGCTGTGAGTACTTCTGAAGGTCTGCCAATTCGGACCTGAGCCGCTCCAACTCGTTGTCCAGATCGACGGTCTCCCCCAGGTCGAGCGTCAGCGTTCCGGCCCTCAGCGCCTGCACCGCCTCCGACGACTTCGCTGCCCCGGTCAATGGCCCGGACAGCGAGAGATCGATCCTAGCCTCCGACTGTATGAACGGAAGCGACTCCTCGAACACGACCGTTGCCCCGTCAGAGACGGCGAAACCGGCGGAAAGCCTGTCGTTGTTCTGAACTCTGAACTCGGCCCTCAGGTTTCTAACGCTTCTGACGAGCTCGATCACCGACCCAACCTCGGCTTCGGCGCGGTCGTCGAACCGCGACTCATCCGCCAATGGGTACGGCGCGACTATCAGCGCGTCCGGTTGGTCCGGCGAGTCAGGGAGCGCTTCTAAGAGCCTCGTCCATACCTCCTCTGTCACGAACGGCAGGAACGGGTGAAGCAGGCGCAGCGTCTTCTCAAGCACGTGCGCAAGTACCGGAAGCGGAGAAGGCTCCGATTCCGACCGCAGCCGTATCTTGGACATCTCTATGTACCAGTCGCAGTACTCGTTCCAGAGGAAGTCGTGGACCTCCCGCTGGGCCTCTCCGAACTGGTAGCCCCGCATGTGCTTATCGACCTGTGCCGCAACCCGGTTTAGCCTGCTGACGATCCAGCGGTCCTCGCGATGGGACAACACCCCCAGGTCATCCCAGCCATCCAGGCCGGACGCATCTTGAAGGTTGCTGACGACGAACCGGGCGGCGTTCCACAGCTTGTTGGCGAAGTTCCGGCTCGCCTCTAGCTTCTGCTCGTTCAGCCGCATATCGTTGCCGGCCGAGGTTCCTGTTGTCAGCGCGAATCTGACAGCGTCGGCGCCGTACATATCGACCAGCTCAAGTGGCTCGACCACGTTGCCGCGCGTCTTGCTCATCTTCACGCCCTCTGGATCACGAACGAGACCGTGCAGGTACACCGTGTGGAACGGGATCTCGCCCATGTTCTCCAGGCTGAAGAAGATCATCCGCGCAACCCAGAAGAAGAGGATGTCGTGCCCGGTCTCCATGACCGAAGTCGGGTGGAAGTAGTCGAGGTCTTCCGTCTGCTCCGGCCAGCCGAGAGTGGAGTGCGTCCAGAGGCCGGAACTGAACCAGGTATCGAGAACGTCGGGGTCGCGCTCGATGTCGGCGTTTCCGCACTTGGGACACTCGGTTGGGTCTTCCATGTCCACGATCTGCGCGCCGCACTCGCAATACCAGACAGGGATGCGGTGGCCCCACCATAGCTGCCGGCTAATCGGCCAGTCGCGGATGTTCTCCATCCAGTTCAGATAGACCTTCGTGAACCGCTCCGGGACTATAGCAATTCTGCCGTCCACGACCGCATCGACGGCGGGCTCGGCCAGCGGCTTCATCTTGATGTACCACTGGTCGCTCACAATCGGTTCGACCACCTCGTCGCACCGCTCGCAGCGCCCCACCGCGTGGCTGAAGTCTTCTACTTTGTCGAGCAAGCCCTCCTCATCGAGCTGCGCGACCACATTCTCCCTAGCCTCCGAGACCGTCTGCCCCTGATAGCGACCGGCGTTCTCGTTGAGAGTGCCGTCCAGGTTCAGTACGTTCAGCGTTTCGAGTCCGTGCCGCTGTCCGATCTCAAAGTCCGTCGGATCGTGCCCCGGCGTCACCTTGAGCGCCCCCGTGCCGAAGCCAAGCTCGACAGCCTCATCCCCGACTATCGGGAGCGAGCGGCCCACGATCGGCAGCGTCGCGCTCTTTCCGATGAGGTTGGAGTAACGCTCGTCGTCGGGATTGACCGCGACCGCGGTATCTACAAGCATGGTCTCAGGTCTCGTTGTGGCAATGACCAGGTGACCCGAGCCATCTTCGAGCGGATACCGGATGTGATAGAGACCGCTCTTTTGCTCCCTATGCCTGACCTCCAGATCGGACAGCGCGGTCCGGCAGCGCGGACACCAGTTGGTAATTCGGCTCCCCTTGTAGATCAAGCCCTTGCGGTACAGGTTTACGAAAGTGGTCCTGACCGCGCTGGCGGGGCCGGGGTCGAGAGTGAACCTGCGCCTGCTCCAGTCGCAGGATGCGCCCAACCGCTCGATCTGGCGGTGAATGCGGTCGCCGTACTCGTCGACCCACGACCAGATCCGTTCGATGAAGCGCTCTCGTCCCAGGTCGTGCCGCGTCATCCCGTCCGCCGCGATCTGCCGCTCGACAACAACCTGCGTCGCGATGCCAGCGTGGTCGGTGCCCGGGAGATAGAGCGTCGGCTCCCCCAGCATACGATGCCAGCGCACCATCAGGTCTTCGACTGCGATGGTCAGCGCGTGCCCCATGTGAAGCTCGCCCGTCACGTTGGGCGGAGGCATGATTACCGTGAACGGCGTCTTGGACCGGTCGATCTCAGGCGTGAAGTAGCCCTTGTCCACCCATCCTTCGTAGATGCGACGCTCCACCGCGCCGGGTTCATACGCCCTGGGCATCCCGTTCCGTGCCGGGCCGTCAGCCATTCGATCCCTCCCAAGTCCGCTGGGTATTGCCGAGTAGTATAGACAATGCGTGGAGTCCGTCGGTAGTCGTCTTGAAACGCTACACCCTCCCCGCGATCACCGACCCCATCCGCTCCGTTCCGACGACCTCTCCGCCGTCACCCGCGATGTCCGGCGTCCTGTACCCCTCCGACAGCACGCCTTCGACCGCGTCCTCCACCGCCTGCGCCTCGTCGTCGAGGCCGAACGAGTATCGCAGCATCATCGCCGCGCTGAGCGCCATGCCGATCGGGTTCGCCACGCCCTGGCCCGCGATGTCCGGGGCCGACCCGTGTATCGGCTCGTACAGGCTCACGGCATCCTCGTCGGCGCCGGGCATTCCGGCCAAAGACGCCGACGGCTGCATCCCCATCGACCCGGACAGAACCGAAGCCTCGTCGGTCAGGATGTCCCCGAACATGTTCTCGGCGACTATCACGTCGTAACTGGCCGGATTCCTGATTAAGGCCATCGCCGCCGCATCGACCAAGATGTGCTCGAGCTCCACGTCGGGGTAGTCCTCGTGAACCTCGTCCGTCACCTGCCGCCACAACCGCGACGATTCCAGAACGTTCGCCTTGTCCACGCTCGTCAGGCGTCCCCTTCTGCCCCTTGCCAACTCGAATGCCACGCGGACTATCCGCTCGATCTCATGCTCCGTGTACCTGAGCGTATCGACGCCGCGACGTCCGGTCTTGGTGGTCCAGCGCCGCTTTGGTCGCGCGAAGTACAGGCCGCCCGTCAACTCCCGCAGCACAACCATATCCACCCCCTCCAGCAGCGCGGGCTTGATCGGACTTGAGTTGATCAGCGCCGGATACACCTTAACGGGGCGGATGTTGGCGTACAGCCCCAAGTTCTTGCGAATCGCCAGAATCCCGTCCTCCGGGCGTGTGGTGGCATCCGGGCTGTCCCACTTCGGGCCGCCGACCGCGCCGAACAGGATCGCGTCCGACGACTCGCACAACTCCAGCGTCTCGTCGGGAAGGGGCGTGCCGAAGTCGTCTATGGCGTTTCCGCCAACCCTGCCCTGGGACAGATCGAAAGAGTGGCCGAACCTTCGGCCGACCGCTTCCAGTATCTTCACCGCCTCGGCTACCACCTCCGGCCCGATGCCGTCGCCCGGAAGCGCCGCTATCTTGAACTCCATCTGGAACACTCCTCAATTGTGTCGGTAGTATATCGGGTGTATTATATCTAAATAAGGGCAGGGGGCAGAAACGCATGAGTATCACCACCAACGCCGTCGTCATCGGGGGCGGCGTCATGGGCGCCAGCATCCTCTACAACCTCGTATCCAGGGGAATGGATTCGCCCACTCTGCTTGAACGCTCCACCCTCGGCGCAGGCTCGACCGGCAGGTCGTCCGGCGCGATCAGAATGCACTACTCAACCGAGGTCAACGCGCGTCTCGCCTGGGAAAGCCTGCACGTATTCCGCAACTGGCGCGACGTGATCGGCGGTGACGGAGACCCCGCGTTCGTCCGTACCGGGTACATGGTCTTCGCTCCCCCGCACGAGGCGGACGGATTCAGACACAACATCGCGATGCAGCAGAGCGTCGGGATAGACACCAGGATCGTGGACTGGGCGGAAGCGCGGGAGTTGGCCCCCGCGTTCCACCTCGGCGAGGATGAGCAGTTCGCGTGGGAGGAGCAGTCTGGACACGGCGACCCGTCAGGCGCTGGGCTGGCTTATGTGATGAGGGCAAGAGACCTCGGCGCGACGGTCATCCTGGAGTCGCCGGCGACAGGCGTAGAGGTCTCAGGCGGCAGAGTAACGGCGGTCACGACGGAGTCCGAGAGGTACGAGACCGATACAGCGGTGATAGCGACGGGGCCATGGTCGTCACGCTTTCTGCGCAAGCTCGACATCGACCTGCCGCTCACGCCAACGCGCCACGAGGTGATCCTGATCAGGCGCTCGGAGACGGGTATCGAGCATCACCCCGGCGGCGGCGACATGACGAACCTTATCTACTTCAGGCCCGAGGCCGACAACCTAACCCTGGTCGGCAACGGCAACCGCGAGGAGGAGGTGGATCCGGACACGTACAACCAGAGGGCAAGCACGGACTTCGTTCAGGACATCTGGGGACGGCTCACGAACCGGCTCCCCGGAATCGAAGACGGCCAACTCGCGCACGGCTACGCCGGACTCTACACCACCACCCCGGACCTGCACCCGGTGATCGACCGTGTTGACGGCATAGAAGGGCTGTACGTCTGCACCGGATTCAGCGGGCACGGATTCAAGCTGGCCCCGGCGGTCGGGATCTGCATGGCCGAGATGATACTGGATGGCGAGTCCGGCTTCATAGACATGTCGCCCCTCAGAATGAGCCGCTTCACCGACGGCTCGCTGAACACCACCCAGTACAACTTCAAGGTGATCGCGTAGAGTGTTTCGGTAGATGGTGTATGTTATGTGATACACTTCAGTTGTCCCAGAGGCCAATTACAGGTCACAAATTGAATGGAGACTGCCTTGGAATCTACGCTCTCAGGATACGTGACGCTTACTCTCAGCTTTGAGCGAGAAGGAAGTTACTGGGTTGGCGTGTGTCTTGAACTCGGCGCCAGCACATTTGCGGATACCCTCGAAGATTGTCAATCGGAGTTGGTGGATCTCGTGACCGAGCACCTTGATGTTCTCGATGAAGTCGGCGAACGCGAACGTTTCTTCCAAGAATGGGGAATAGACGTCCACGCTGATGAAGTGCCGGGTGAGTTTACAGTCAGAGGTTCTGGAGATTCTTGGAACAAGCTGTTCAAGGACTCGTCTGGTCTTGGCGGCCCATTCTTTAGACCACTCGTATTCCCAACTCACCGATCAGGCCAGGGTCAAGAGCATCTGGTCAGAGCGTAGATGCCGAACCTCCCTGCTGTAACAGGTCGGCAGCTCATTAGGATCCTGACTTCTGACGGATGGGAGGTGAAGCGTCGCTCCAATCATGGGGTGTTTCTCACCAAGCGGTTCGGGACCCGCACCAGAGTCACCATCGTGAAGAATACTGGGCGCGATATCCCCAATGGGACCTTATCAGCGATTCTAAGTCAAAAGCAGACTGGACTCGGGAGGGATGGCCTACTGCGACTTATAGAGCGTCGCTGAGGGTGCAATGATTTTAGGCTGGACCACTGAACACCACCCAGTACAACTTCAAAGTGATCGCGTAGGGCGTTCCCGCCCGGCAGCACGATGTTCATCCCAATAGACGTCCCTGCGACACCACCGGAACCTCTGTATCCTTCTCAAGCGCTGGATCGTAGTTCATAACCAAGGCTTCTAACATCGGGTTGCGATTATCCTCTTTCGCGCCGATATGATAAAAGTGTTCCCGAGTGAGAATACGGTATTCGGACCAAAGTTCATCTATGAAAGGATTTGTGCGGTATCTGTTGCTATGCCACGTCGATAAGATGAAAGGACACGGTACTGACGAAAGCAGCAGAGCGAGTTCACTCTCACTTTGTTCGTCCCAGTTATTGAAGTAGTCGGTATGACGCCCCACATAGGGTGGATCACAATACACGAAATCATCAGCCTGTGCCATGCCGATAGTTTCTGACAAGTCCTGAGTGGCAAACGTAAAATCTCGCACCGTCAGGATGTCCATGACCGCCTTTACTTGATTGCATATCTTAGTTACGTATGACCGCGAAAACCTGCCAGGCTTCCGACAAAATGGAACATTGAATTCGCCCTTTCGGTTGAATCGAATCAGACCATTGAAGCAGGCGCGATTTAGGAACAGGAAATCTAGTGGATCGTGTATCCGATTGAACCGCTCTCGGACAGTATAGTAGTGTTCCCCGTTAGATCGACAAAGTTCCGCTCCCTCACTTTCGAGATGGCGGCGAGTAGATGCGGGAGTAAGAGCGCCAACGGAAATCGCCTCATAGAAGTTGATCAGATGTGGGTTGGAATCAGCAAGCAAGGCGCGTTTCGGAAGGATGTTGAGTACGACGACGCCCGAACCTAGGAACGGCTCGATCCACATCCCATCAAAGTCGGAAGGAACCAGTTCCCCAATCCACGGCGCTAGCTTCGTCTTAATGCCTTGGCATTTTATCGGCGGGACAATTGTGCGATGATGATTCATTAGCGAACTCAAGGATTTTAGGGAAAAGATGAATTTCCAGTATCTTGGACACGACTTTCGTGTCTGATGAAATCGTATAGATTTCCTTGTGAGTATCTATGAACCCCTTGATAGTCCACTCACCAGCATCCGTACTTGCGTAACCCGATAGTGCCGGAACCAGAACGGTCAACGCCGCTTCGAAATCACTCTTTGAGACCATAGCCTCAGCCCGCCACCACATTCACCAGCCGCCCCGGCACATAGATCACCCGCCGGACCGCCTTCCCCTCCGTATGCTGCTTGACGCGGTCGGACGCCAGAGCGACGGCTCGCGCGTCTTCCTCGGAGACATCCGCGGGAACTTCGATGCGGTCCCGCAGCTTACCGTTGACCTGAACCACCAGCGTTATCATCTCGTCCGCGGCGAGGTCCTCGTCCCACTCCGGCCACGGCTGCTGGTGTACGCTATACTCCCCGCCGACCTGACCCCAGAGCTCCTCGGCCAGGAACGGCGTGATCGGGGACATCATCAGTACCAGGCCCCGCATCGACTCGCGCCAGACTTTGGCATCCACGTTTCCGGCCTGCCACGCCTGGTTGAGCGTGTTGGAAAACTCCATCATGGCCGCGATGCCGGTGTTGAACTTGAACCGCTCCATGTCCTCCGACACTTTGCGGATTGTCTTGTGCAGCGCGCGGCGCAGATTGCCGACCGCAGCCTCGTCTGAGCTTTCGCCCAACTCGTCCGCGTCTCTCTGGCACAGTTCCCACACCCTGTTCGTCCAGCGCGCCATGCCGTTGATGCCGTTGTCGTTCCAGTCTCCCCCCTGCTCCCAGGGTCCCATGAACATAAGGTACGTGCGGACCACGTCCGCGCCGACGTCTTCGACGTAGTCGTCCGGGGCGATCACGTTGCCCCTAGACTTGCTCATCTTCTGGCTGTTGAACACGATGGTGCCCTGGTTCACCAGACGGACGAACGGCTCGTCGAAGTCCAGCAGGCCGAGGTCGCGCATCGCCTTGACGAAGAACCGCGCGTACAGCAGATGCATGACGGCGTGCTCCACGCCGCCCGTGTACTGATCGACGGGGTTCCACTCCATGGCGGCAACCGGGTCGAAAGGCCCGTCGTGGTAAGTAGGACTGGCGTACCTCAGGAAGTACCACGACGAGTCCACGAACGTATCCATCGTGTCAGTCTCCCGCTTGGCGGGGCCGCCGCAGTCGGGGCAGGTCGTATTCACGAACTCCTGGTGCAGCGCGAGAGGAGAATCGCCCGTCGGCAGGAACTCGGCATCGTCCGGCAGCAGCACGGGCAGGTAGGACTCCGGGACCGCCACCTCGCCGCAGTCGTCGCAAAAGACTATCGGAATCGGCGTCCCCCAGTACCTCTGCCTGCTGATCAGCCAGTCGCGCATCTTGTAGTTGACCGCGCGGCCTCCCAGTCCGCGCTCCTCGACGTGATCGGCTATCCTCTCCATGCCCTCCGAACTGGGCAGACCGTCGAACTCGCCCGAGTTGACCTGAGTACCTTCTCCGATGAATGCCTCCTCAAGCTCGCTGCCGTCCCAGTCGGGGGGAGCGATGACAACTCGGATCGGCAGATCGTACTTCTTGGCGAACTCGAAGTCGCGCTGGTCGTGGGCGGGCACACCCATGACCATACCGGTTCCGTAGCTGAGCAGCACGTAGTCGGCGACCAGTATCGGGACACGCTCGCCGTTAAGGCTGTTTACCGCGTACGCGCCCGTAAAGACGCCCGTCTTCTCTTTCTCTGTGGACAGCCGCTCGATCTCGGTCTGGCGTCGGGCCTGTTCTACATATTCCTCGACCGCTTCCCGCTGCTCGTCTGTCGTCAGCTTGGCGACCAGCGGATGCTCGGGAGCGAGCACGATGAAGGTCACGCCGAACACGGTGTCGATTCGAGTGGTGAACGTGTCTATGGAGTCCTGATCCAGGCCGTACTCGGAGATATCGAATCCCACCTCGACGCCCTCGGACCTGCCGATCCAATTCGTCTGCATCAGGTTGATTCGCTCAGGCCAGTCTATCTTTGAGTGGTCGAGCAGCTCGTCCGCATACTTGGTGATGCTGAAGAACCACTGCTCCATCTCCCGCTGGATCACGGGAGAGTCGCAGCGCTCGCACTGCCCGTTTATGACCTGCTCGTTGGCGAGCACGGTCTGGCAGGACGGACACCAGTTGACCGGCGCGCCGTCCCTGTACGCCAGCCCGTTGTTGTAGAGCTGGAGGAACAGCCACTGGTTCCACCGGTAGTAGTCCGGCGTGCAGGTGACGACCTCGCGGTCCCAGTCGTACATCGCGCCCATGGACCTGAGTTGTCGCCTCATGTTCTCGATGTTGGACATCGTCCAGCGATAGGGATGGACGCCGCTCTTTATGGCGGCGTTCTCGGCGTTCAGCCCAAACGCGTCGAAGCCCATCGGATGCAGGACGTTGAAGCCCTTCATCCTCATGAACCGGGCGTGGGCGTCGGCCCCGGACATCGCGAACCAATGGCCGATGTGGAGGTCGCCGGACGGATACGGGTACATGTGAAGCTCGTACCACTTGGGACGCGGGTCGTCGTCGCTGACGGTATATACGCCGTCGCGCTCCCATCGCTCTCCCCACTTGGGCTCTATATCCCTATGTCCATACGCCGTGCGCGACGCCTGCATTGTTTCAGTAGCCATCTGGACCTTCCTTTTGAAGCGCTAGACTATCTAAGCGGGCCGTCGTAAAAAGTAACGGCCCGTCCCTCGCAAGGGACGGGCCTGATCATTACCCGCGGTACCACCCTAGTTTCCGCGATATGCGGACACTCGTTGCGCGATAACGGTGCGTTCCCGTCCGGCCCTAACCGCCAAGGCTTCAGGCCGGAGGCTCGGGGGCGAGTTCGGGAGACTCGACGCGCCGGGTTTCCACCATCCCCGGCTCTCTATGGCTGAGTCACCCCCTACTACTCCCCGTCTTCGCCATTGCCTTTCAACTGTGTGAGATGACGTTAGCACAACGCGAAAAATCGAGTCAAGGAACCCATCGACCCGAAGAACCTGTGTCAGTTTTATCGGCCCACTTGGAAGCGAGGGCGTCTCGCCCGCCGGAGTTGAGTATCGAGCAGTCCATACCCCTTTGTGTCCTTGCGCCATTGCGTTAAATTCGACGCCTACAAATCTGACACAGCTTCTACCCAACCTAAATCCACCACCAAATCGCCGGACGCCCTCCACCTCTAAAAACTAAAAACTACCCACTATCCACCATCCACTAAAATCACCCCTTGACATCCTCAGACCCTATGCTCTAAACTAATGTTCATGCAGTCCGAAATACATACAGCCACCATCAACCCCGTCTTCGCCGGACACGCCGCCCAGCATCTTCAGGATGCCACCGGCGGCATTCAGCGCGTCCTCGACAACCTGCTCGAAATCGCCAAAGGCAAAGACCCAGACGCCAACACCTACGACCGCCTCAGGGCGACCAAGGTCCTATACGACAGAGGCTTCGGCAAAGTCGCCAAGATTCGGCACTGCGCTCCATCTCCCGAACCGAGCCAATCCCCACAATCAGCGAAATCCCAAAATCAGACGAATCACAGTTCAGACGCCGCCGCATCCAACCGGCCCGTCGCCCGCCTCGAAGAGAAACTCGACGACGCGCTCGGCCCGCCGCAGGCTCCCATCAGACTTCACAACCCCAACAAACTGCCACACGACCCCAACCGTGTCCCCGACCTCGTCCACGAGGCGCAATACTACATCCTCGAAATCACCAACTACGGAGCCGAACTCGCCTCCATCCTGGCCTACATCCACGAACCCGACCCCGAAGACACGTCCGTCAAGCCCTGCCACCGCATCACCGCCGGCCAGATGATACTCGACCGCGTCCTCGGCGCGGTCGCGGACCTCGAAACCCCTCCTGACCACAACCAAGACCCCGCATTCGACGCCGACTGGGCCCTCAAACACCCCGCCGAGATCGACCCCACCCTCTCCCTCGAAGAGATCATCGAGGCCGACGACTTCGCTCGCCAGTACCTTGAAAGCTTTCGGAAAGGGCGCGAGGAGTTCGAGCGAGAATACGGAGACCGCGAAGACGCCGGCCCCTGCGGGGAATGTTTCGGTGATGACGACCCCTGCGAGTACCACACCATGGTCAATGAATTCTCCAAGTCGGAAGAAGAGATACTCGAGACCATGCGCGGCATGAGAAACATCGACCTATTCGGCGACCGCTCCTACTTCGACGAAAACGGCCTCTTCCGCCTCCACCCCCCGGACCACATAGACGACTCCTAGCCCCGAACACCATCCAACCGTCATTACCATGAAAATCCCCTCTCCCAAGCCTGGGAGAGGGTTAGGGTGAGGGTTGAGAATCAGGTACTGAGCAGTTTTCATCACCCTTATGTGGCCTGACAAGGCCATGGTGATTCCGGCGAAGAGCCTGCCCCGTACCCGATACGGGGCCGGAATCCAGAGGGGCGTGGGCAGTGTGGCGGAAGACACCCTCTCCCTTGGACCAACATACCCCCTCTCCCTTGGGGAGAGGGCTAGGGTGAGGGTGAATACCTACCCCTTTAAGCTCCCTTGAGGGTGAGGGTGAAACGCCCGCCGGACTTGGGTATCGAGCAATCCATACCCCTTTGTGTCCTTGCGCCATTGCGTTAGATTCGACGCCTACCAAACTGACACAGGCTCCATCCGGCAGCGACCCTTAATCGCCGGTGTCTGTGGCGCTATACTGTCTGTGGAAAGGATCGACGCCGCGCGCGCAGTGTGATGTTTCGATGACCACTATCAACAACATAGAAGACCTGATCAGGATTCTGGACGAGAATCCGGAATGGCTCGAAGCCCTCCGAGTCCGCCTGCTGTCCAAGGAACTGCTTGAACTGCCCGCTAAGTTCGCGGAACTCTCGGCCGAAGTGAGCCGGTTCGTAGAGGCGACGAACAGACGGTTCGACAGAATCGAAGATGATTTGCGGATTCTCAAAGACGACATGCGGATTCTCAAAGGCGACGTGGGAAATCTCAAAGGGCTGTTCGCGAGACGCGAAGTCATCGAGGACTCCTATCTCGTTGCCAGGGAGATGGGCCTTCGGCGGACCAAAGCGCTAACCCCGGAGGACTTGTGGGATATGACGGACGCCTCAGATACGGCGGACATCTCAGCAGGTAACCTGAAGAGCTTCCGCAGGGCTGACCTGATTATGGAGACCGTGGACGGAGACGGCGAGGTCCGATACGTCGCGGTGGAGATATCTTTCACAGTGGATGGGAGAGACACAACCAGGGCAATCCGCAACGCCAAGTACCTCACCAGGTTCACGGGCCAGCGCTCTCACGCGGCGGTAGCCGGCATTAAAATGGACGAATGTATCAGGGGCGTCATCGAATCCGGCGAGGTGTTCTGGCGTGAGCTAGATCCGGCTATCTTGGAGCCGGAGTAGCGATTACGGCCGGCTCTCATTGGCGCGCTCCTGGAGCTCGTAGAGCTTGTTGATGGCCTCGATGGGGGTCATAGACGATATGTCTAGCTCCTTGAGTTCGTCCAGGGCCGGAGACGACGTAGGAATCAGGGCCAACTGGGCCGGATGCGCCGAGCCTGCGCGGCGCGCCCCTTTCTTGGCGCCCCTTGAATCGTTCGAGTCGGGGACCTCAAGAGTCCTGAGGACTTCCCAAGCGCGGTTTACGACGGCGTTGGGCATACCCGCAAGCTGCGCCACGTGTATCCCGTAGCTCTTGTCGGCGCCGCCCGGAACGATGCGCCTGAGAAAAGCGACGTTCCCGTTCTCTTCCGAGACCGCGACGTTGAGGTTCCTGACATTGGGAAGGCTGTCCGCCAGCCGGGTCAACTCGTGGTAGTGGGTCGCGAATAGGGTCTTGCATCCCAACCTGGGGTGATTGTGGATATACTCTGCGACCGCGCGCGCGATCGCCAAGCCGTCGAAGGTGCTGGTGCCGCGTCCGATCTCATCGAGGATGATCAGGGAGCGCGAAGTGGCGTGGTTCAGGATGGAGGCCGTCTCGATCATCTCGACCATGAACGTTGACTGGCCCAGAGCGAGGTCGTCTTGGAGTCCGACGCGGCTGAATATCCTGTCCACCACCCCGATCGAGGCCGACTCAGCCGGTACGAAACTGCCGATCTGCGCCATGAGGACGATGACCGCCACCTGCCGGATGTACGTGGACTTTCCGGCCATGTTCGGGCCGGTTATGATCGCAAGTTGCCCTGCTTCGCAGGAAAGCTCCGTGTCGTTGGGGACGAATCCGCCCGGGTCGAGCGAGCGCTCGACGACCGGATGCCTCCCCTGTCGGATGTCGATGACGTCGGACTCGTTCAAGTCTGGGCGCGCGTATCCGTTGCGGGACGCGACTTCGGCGAGCGAGCGGAACACGTCCACCCGCGCCAGAGCTTCCGCGCTGGCTGCTATGGCGTCGGCATGAGCGGCAACCTGCCCGCACACCTGGCGGAATAGCTCGGCCTCCAACTCGGCCAGGCGGTCTTGGGCCGTGAGGATGCGCGATTCGTACTCTTTCATCTCCGGCGTGATGAACCGCTCTCCGCCGACGAGCGTCTGCCGTCGGACGTAGTCGTCCGGCGCCATCTTGAGGTTGGCGTTGCTGATTTCGATGTAGTAGCCGAAGACCTTGTTGTATCCGACCTTGAGCGATTTGATGCCGGTGCGCTCTCGCTCCCGCGACTCCAACTTGGCGATGTACTGCTGGGCGCTGTGTGTGGCGTCGCGGATATCGTCGAGATCTTTTGAGAATCCCTTCCTGATTACCCTGCCGTCGCCGACCGTGAGGGGCGGATCGTCTGTCATCGCGGAGCGCAGAAGGGATACGACTTCAGACGTGTCTCGTATCCCGTCTGCCAGCCACCTTACGGCGTCCGCGTCTTCATCCTCGGACAGTATCTCCTTGATGTGGGGTGACACTTCGAGGCTTGCCGCCAGCGATACGAGGTCGCGCGGCGTCGCGCCGAATCCCCTGATCCGGTTCAGCAGTCTCTGGATGTCGGCGACCGAGTTCAGCAGCGCAACCACCCGATCCCTGCGAATGGCGCTGCGGTGAAACCATGAGACCGCGTCGAGTCGTCTGTTGAGGTCTTCCGGGTCCAGGAGGGGATGTCCAACCCACGTCCTCAGCAGCCGCCCTCCCATGGGAGTCCTCGTGCTGTCCAAGACTGAGAACAGCGAGGCGGACGCATCGCGCCATCGGCCGCCCTCGAACAACTCAAGATTCTGGCGCGTCTGCGGGTCCAGCGCCATGTAGCGGTCCGGGTGGTAGGTGTACAGAGTGGTAAGCTGTCGCGCCGCCGCCCGCTGCGTCTGGGAGAGGTAGTCCAAGATCGCGCCGGCCGCCCTAATCGCCAGGGGCAGCCGGTCGCACCCGAACGGTTCGAGGCTCGCAACCTTCAGATGGCGCAGGAGAGACTCGGTTGCCCAGTCCAAGTCGAAAGACTCAGTTTCTAGGGTCGTTATGGATGCGGAGTCTCCCGCCTCGATTGGGGCCGAGTCCTCGGCTGTCAGAAGCTCGGCGGGCCGGAGCCGCGCGAGCTCGACAGGGAGTTCGGACGCCGGGAGTTGTGCGGTCGCGTACTCGCTGGTGGTGATGTCCACGTAGGCCAGGCCGGCGTACTCGCCGTCCACGAGGGCTGCGGCGAGATAGTTGTTCGCGTCGCCCTCGAGCAGCGACTCCTCGACCACCGTGCCGGGCGTCACCACGCGGACAACCTCCCGATCGACTAGTCCTCTGGATTTCGCGGGGTCTGAGGTCTGCTCTCCTATGGCGACCCTGTACCCCTTGGCGATGAGCCGCGCGAGGTAGGGTTCGAGCGCGTGATACGGGATGCCCGCCAGTGGGACTCGCTTTCCGGCCCCGAACTCCCTGGAGGTGAGCGCGATCTCCAACTCCCTGGACACGATGCGAGCGTCGTCGTCGAAGGTCTCGTAGAAGTCGCCCATGCGAAAGAGCAGAATGGCGTCGGGGCGCTCGCCTTTCATGCGGAGATACTGTCTGCGGGCCGGAGTGGTCATCGAGTGTCTGCTCCGGCTCCATTGTACCCGCCGAGGCGGCGCTCGGAAAGCGAGGAGGAAGGGGCTAGTACCGCTTCAACGTAGTTTTGACGGACACCAACTACATTCTCCGTCATTCCGGCGAAGGCCGGAATCCAGAACTGAGGTCAGTCTGAGAAAGACAAATACATCTGGAACCGGTACTAGTCGTCTTCCTTCCAGAAGCGTTCTTCCTTGACCTCGTAGCCCTTTGGAATCATCTGGTCTTTCACGTCCTCGATCATGCCGGGGTGGCCGCATGCGTAGATGATCGTATCTTCGGGAATCAGGCTCCATTTCGAGACGTACTTCTGCACAATCGCGTTGACTCTGCCCGTTTCCCCGTCCCAGCCTGCGTTCGGCTCTTCGTCGGGACGGCTGATCGTCGGGACGAAGGTGATGAAGTCGGAGTGGTCCGACGCGAGCTTCTGCAGCTCGTCGTCATACCCGAATTCGTCCTGGTAGCTCGCGCCCATGAGGATGTAGAAGTGATGTCCAGATTGGCGGTCGTGAAGATACTGCCTGATGATGCTGAGGTAAGGCACCACTCCCGTAACGGTAGCCACGAAGAGTTGGTTGGGGAGCTTAGGATCGAAGGTGAAGATGCCTTTGGCCCGAGGCCGGATGGTGACCGTATCGCCCTCCTTCATATCGTGGAGCAGAGGGGTTAGGTTTCCATCGGGAGGGGGCACAAGCTCTACGAACAACTCCAGATCATCTTCGTAGGGAGCGGACACTATGGAGTACGCCCGCTCGATTCCCTGTGAGCCGATGGTGCAGTACTGTCCGGGCTTGAATGAGAACCCTTCTGGCTTGTCCAGCCAGACGGTCCAGAGGTCGTGGGTGAAGTCCACTCGTCGTCTAATGGTGGATTGGGCCAGCTTGGGCCGTCGGATTCGTCTTCGGGCAGTTGTCAAGTCTGAGTTTCTCCTTTTCTCAGTCTGCGGCAATTTCAGCGACCGGCTTCAGCAGACGCACCGGAATCAATGGGAGCGTTGGAACGTTCATCATCGGGTCAGGCTCGGGACTCTGGGCTAGGCCGGTGACGAGGTCGCCGAACAGCGTCGTAATTGAAACGAGTCCTCGCTGGGGGCCGGACAGGTCCGCGACGCCGGCGAGCCGTCCCCGATTGGACTCCGCCACAACCCAGTCGCCCTGCTCGATGCCGAGGTCGGCGGCGTCGTCGGGGTGGACCTGCAATGATTCCTCTCGCCGTATGGCGTTTCGTCCGTCGATCTGGATGATTTCCATCTCCGCGTCCGGCTGGTGAAGCGCCCTCCCGTGAGCCAAGAGCATCGGGAAGTCCTCGTCCTGATGGACAGGGGCCTCTTGGAGCGTCATGGCAGCCAGCTTTGGCCTGTCGGTGTCCAGAGTGTTCTCGTACAGGATTGGTGTGTCGAGCATGTCCGCCGCGAGACAGGGCCACTGCATACCGGCATCGGCGAGTCTGCCGTAGGTAATGCCGCCATAGATCGTCGCGAGGTTGTTCAGTTCGTCGAATACGGACTCTTCGTCTGAATGGTCGAAGCCGTCGGCGTCCATTCGGCGGGCGATCTGTGCGAGTATGCGCCAGTCCGCGTCCCCGTCTCCCTTAGGGCCCAAAGCGGGCCTGAGAATCTGCACTCGCCTTTCGAGGTTGGTATATGTCCCCTTGCGTTCGGCGAATGTGAGCGCGGGCAGAACCACGTCGGCTATTTCGGTGATCTCGCTGTGGAAATTCGCGTGGGCGATGACAAACTCAGCCTGCTTCAGGGCGGAGACAAGCTCGCCATCGGCATATCCGGGGCTGTTCCCCACCAGGTGGACCGCTTTGATCAGGCCGGACTTGACGGCGTCCCCCAGTTGCATGATTCCTATTCCGGGCGACTCCGGTATTTCGACTTTCCACGCCCTGGAGAAGCGTTGACGGCTCCTCTGATCGTCCAACCCCGCGTGCCCGGGGAGGATGTCCGGGACGCATCCCGCGTCTCGCGCGCCCTGTTCGTTTGCCCCCGTGAACAGCGGGTAGAGGCCCGAAGACCTTTCACCGATGTTTCCGGTAACGATAGCGAGGTTCACGAGCGCGCGGGAGCACTCCTCGCGAATGTCGGGATGTACCGTCTCAAGTCCGTACAAGATCGCGCCGGGCCGCTGTTCGGCGAAAGCGCTGGCCGCCGCTTGAATGTCGGACTGGCTTATTCCCGTAATCCGCTCCACCATGGCGAGGTCGAACTGCCGGATTATGGAGTTCCTGAACTCCTGGACATTATCGACGTGCTCGGCGAGAAATTCGTGGTTGTCGAGCGATTGGTTCCAGATTGCGCGTATGAGGCCGCCTATGAGCGCCGACTCGCTGCCGGGCCTGGGTCTAAGCCATATCTCCGCGTGCCTGGCGAGCTCGGTCTCGCGCTGGTCTATGACGACGGCCTTGGCCGTCCCCTGGCGAATCGCCTTCTTGATCGGCACAGCCAACACGTTCTGCTCCTCGGTCATGTTGGAGGAGACTATCAGGAACCTCTTGGACTCTTCGAGATCCCATATAGGGTTGGTGACGGCTGAAGAGCCAAGCTGTTCGCGCAGCGGCTTTAGCATCTCCGGGCGAGTGTTGGACGCGACATCGACGTTGTTGGTCCGCATGACCGCGCGCGCGAACTTCTGGGCGATGTATGCGTCCTCGTTTGTCGCCCTTGGGGAGGCGATCAGAGCGTACTGGCCGTCTTTGTAGCCATCCAGCCGCTCAGCTATCAGGTCGAGCGCGTCGGGCCAAGTGGACTCACTCAGTTCGCCGTCCCGGCGCGCCAAAGGCGTGGAAATTCGATCCCGGCGGTTTACGAACTCCATACCGAATTTGCCCTTGAAGCATCCCTGGCCTCGATTGGCGGCGGCGTGGCGTTCGGGGATCGACCTGATCAACCGGTTGCGCTTGTTGACTTCCAGCTTCATCTCGCAGCCGACGGGACAGTGGGGACAGATGGTGTTTACCGTCTCCACCGCCTTGTCCCACTTGTAGTCTCGCTCAACCAGAGCGCCCGTGGGGCAGACGTCGATACAGGCTCCGCAAAACTCGCATCCCGATTCTAGCAGGCTCGTTCCCTGCGACGTGCCGATGATGCTCTTTCCGGAACGCAATTGGAGAGATAGAGCAGAGTCCCCGCGCACTTCGTCGCAAACCCTGACGCATCGAGCGCACACGATGCACAGGTTCATGTCCATGTCCCAGTACGGGTCTTGGACCGACAGGGGAAGGTGTCGGTTGTTGTAGGTCAGCGGGGTATCCATCTCCATTTCCAGATACCGCACGGTGTCCTTCAGTTCGCAGCGTTCGTTCTTCGGGCAGGTGACGCACCGGTCGTTGACGGAGACGTGGCGCAGACAGATGTCGGCCGGGCCGCACAACTCTATGCGGTGACAGGTGAGGCAGCCATGAGGATGCTCCGACAGGAGCATGTCCATGATGCCGCGCCGCAGTCCCTGGAGCTCCGAGCTGTTGGTGGTCACTCGCATTCCCGGCGAGACGGGCGTGGTGCATGAGGCGGGAGAGCCGGGAAGAGCCCGATAACTGCCGTCCGGGCCGGGCGCTTCGGCGGTCACGACGCACATCCGACACGCGCCGAACGGCTTCATGCCCGGGTAGTAGCAGAGATAGGGTATGTACAGTCCGGCGTCCATGGCCGCCTGAATGATCATCTGCCCAGGCTGCGCCTGTATCTCCTGACCGTCAACGCTTATCTTGATCTCATCAGCCATTCTGACCTCCGGGAACGAAGTCGTGAGCGTAAGGTCTCGTATTCTTGGGGGCTATATGCGGCCCGAGGCAGCTGCCGGTCGGACACGCGCCATGCTCTATGTGAGAGATGAAGTCCGCCTCGAAGTGGGTCAGCGCCGACCGTATTGGGCCGAATCCAAGCTGGCCGTGGCCGCACAGGGAACTGGCCTCCATGGTAGTTCCGACCGAGCGCATCAGGTCGAGGTCTCCGGGACGGCTCTCACATCGCGCGATACGCTCGGTGATCTCCAAGAGGTGCTCCATACCGAGTCGGCACGGGAAGCACTTGCCGCAGGACTCGAACTGACAGAACGCGACGAGCACGCGGGTCAGATCGACGGCGCAAACGTCCTCGTCGCCAACGATGATGCCGCCCGAGCCGAGTATCGCTCCGGCGTCTCGCATCTCGTCGAAGTCCAAATGTACGGACATGCTCTCCGCGCTGAGAACCCCGCCGAGCGGCCCGCCGGTCTGGAGCAGCTTGAGTCGCTTGCCGTTGGGAACGCCGCCGCCGATGTCGTCTATGACTTCCCCCAACGTGAGGCCCATCGGGACCTCGTAGAGGCCGGGGTACGTGACGTTGCCGTTCAGACAGATGATCGCCGTGCCGGTGCTCCGGTTGACGCCGATGGAGCTGAACCACTCGGCGCCTTGCGAGATGATCTGAGGAGCGTAGGAGTACGTCTTGACGTTGTTGATTGTGGATGGGTAGCCCCAAACGCCATAAGCAGCCGGGAAGGGTGGGCGGTACCTGGGTTGAGACCGCTTGCCCTCTATGGCCTCCATCAGAGCGGTCTCTTCACCGGCCACGTAGGACTCGCCGGTCAGGGCGACCTCAATATCGAAGTCGAACCCCGTGCCGAATATATCCTTGCCGAGGATGCCCGCCTCGTATGCCTGCCTTATCGCCTCTTCGGTGCGGTCAATTGGCCCGTCGTGGCCGTGTCTTATGAACACGATCCCGTTGGTGGCTCGCGTCGCGTAGCCGCCAATCATCAAGCCTTCCAACAGGGTATGCGGGTCGCTCTCCAAGATACCCTTGTCGTTGTATGCGCCGGGGTCGCCCTCTTCGCAGTTGCAGAGCATGTACTTAGGAGGTCCGGGCGACCGAACCATGAAACTCCACTTGACGCCCGTCGGGAACGCCGCCCCGCCGCGCCCGCGAAGGCCGGAGTCGGACACCGCCTTTATGACGTCGTCCGGCTCCATCTCGGTCAGAGCCTTATGAATGCCGGCGTAGCCGCCGTTGGCTATGTACTGGTAGATGTCTCCGGGCGCGATGTGTCCGGCGTTTCTGAGCGCGATGCGGTTCTGGAGTTTGATCCCCGGCGTCTCCGACAGGTCCGGCGCTCCGTCTATCGGCTCCTCTCCCAAGTATCCGAGCGCTTTGTCGGTCCCAATCCGGGATTCGGCAATATACGAAGATACGATCTCCGGAACGTCATCAGGCGTCACATTGCCGAAGAACAGACGCGACTTGGTCCCGGGATTTAGAACGTCCAGCAACGGCTCGGCGTAGCAGATTCCCAAGCATCCGACTTCGTCAACGTGGGCAGTGATTCCCTGTCGGTCTAATTCGGCGCGGAGGGTTTCGATGACTTCGAGCGCGCCCGATGACTGGCCGCACATCGCGGTCCCGACCCGAATCCAAGGGCTCGGCCCCTCTTCGAGATGCTGCCACCGGTCATCGGCGGCCCTCTTTATTTCTTCGTAGCTGGACATTCTTAGGAAATGTTGCTGTTCCGTCGCTAGGTCTGCGCGCTCTGTACCTGACGAACCCTCTCCGATGCCGAATCCGGCGTCAGACGCCCGATCAGGTGGTGGTCTATGCTCATCACCGGGGCGTTGGAGCAGGCTCCGAGGCACGTATTGAACTTGAACGATATGCGGTTGTCGGCGGTCTCCCCCTCATCTTCGAGTCCGAGTTGGTCCATGATGCGTTTCAGAATCTGGGCCGCGCCCATGAGATGGCAGGTGGGACCCCAGCACACTTCGACGTTGTGACTTCCGGGCGGCGTGAACCTGAAGTTGGTGTAGAAGGATGCTACGCCCCAGACTTCGTTGATGGTCGTGTCGTTGAGGGCGGCGACCTCCTCGATGGCCGCGTCCGGTATGTAACCCAACTCGTCCTGAGCCGCCAGCAGCGACGACAGAACCGTTACGGTGGGCCTCCGCTGATTGTGGATGGCGTTGAGGAGCCGCTCTCTCTCCGCTTCACTGATGGAAGTCAACAGTACACCTTCGCAAGTTTGAAAAATCCGTCACAATGATAACACAATCGGAGTTTGCAATGTGACGGAGTCGCAACTTGCTCGCGGGGCCTTTCGATTGTCCGGAACCCGCATATACTCTGGCACAGTCCATCGTGCCCAATTCTGCTCTGACTAGGCCATGCTGACTTTTCGTCCTGCTCACCTGTTCCAAGCTAAGACAGGATGTTGAATCGCGGTCCGGGCGGTGAGAGCCAAAATCCTCCCCATCCCAAAATTCCCCAAAATCCTGCTTCAAACATCCCCTTACGCCTTGCCCATTATCCCTTGCATGTACCCCTCGATATCTCAACGCTTGACGGGGGGGGAGAAAGTGGTATAACTCTCACATCCCGTCATGGGGACAGGTTCCGCGCCGTTGCGGACCGTTTCGACTAGGGTGCCTCTTGTGGGCGCCTAGAACGTAGGGGCGACCCTTGTGGGCGCCCAGAAGGAGGCATCGACATGCTTACATCTAATTCAATGCGTTGGCTGGTCGTAGTTGCAGGAGTCGCAATGCTGTTGGCGGTCGCCGCGGCATGCAGTTCAGAAACAATCGAGGTCCCCGGCGAGACCGTGGTAGTCGAGAAAGAGGTCATCAAGACCGTCGAGGTCCCGGGCGAGACCGTGATCCAGGAGGTCGTCAAAGAGGTGCAGGTCCCGGGCGAGACCGTGGTGGTAGAAAAAGTGGTAACTGAGACCGTTGAGGTTCCGGGCGAGACCGTCGTGGTGAAAGAAGAGGTCGTCAAGACCGTCGAGGTGCCCGGCGAGACCGTCGTCAAAGAGGTCGTCAAGACCGTTGAGGTCCCGGGCCAGACCGTGGTGGTGGAGAAGGAGGTCGTGAAGACCGTCGAGGTCCCCGGCGAGACCGTGGTGGTGGAGAAAGAGGTCGTGAAAGAGGTGCCGATGGGGTATGTGACCGACCCGACCACCGGCAAGGTGGTGTCGGCGCCACAGTATGGCGGGGCACTGCACATAGGCCGCAGCGCGGACCCTCATACGGGTGTTGACACCTGGTATGGGCATGGTGCCGCAGACTTCAGCGCGATGATTAATGAGAAGCTAGGCATCGCGGACTGGGCAACGCCTAGGGACGTATTTAACTTTAGAACAACGTACATACCTGATAGTATCATAATAGGGCGGCTGGCGGAAAGCTGGGATATTTCCCCGGACGGCCTCACCTATACCTTCAACATCCGCCAGGGCGTTAACTGGCATAATAAGGCACCGATGAACGGTCGGGAGCTAACTGCCCAGGATATCGAATATAACTATCACCGTTATTTGGGGCTCGGCAGCGGCTTTACCAAAGGTAGCGAATTTGTTGCCAGGGACGGTCCACTTGACGATGTGGGAATCGAATCGGTAACGGCGACCGACAAATATACGGTTATCTTTAAGCTGAAGGCGCCAAGCTTGTTGGTTGCGCTGAAGGCTATCCTCACCGTCAACACTGCTTTGATTTACCCCCCCGAGGTACTCGAAGAATCGGGCGGCACGCTTGAGTTTGAGGAATGGGCGAAGCTGGTCGGCACCGGGCCCTATGAGCTGACTGACTGGGTAGAGGGCAGCTCTATGACCTATGTCAAGAATCCTAACTACTGGGGCTACGACGAAAAATACCCGGAAAACCGCCTGCCCTATATTGACGGGTTAAGGTTCCTGATGATGCCAGAGGAAGCAACACGTCTGGCGGCAATGCGCTCGGGTAAGATTGATTTCCTGCATGTGGCGGCGGGGACTCAAATAAAGTCTATCGACACTCTAGTGAGCCTCGCGCAGACCAACCCCGAAATCGTACTGGAGCCATTTTCATATCGGTCGGAAGCGGCTTTTGCTGTTAACACGCAAAAGGCGCCCACTAACGACCTCAGGGTGCGCCAGGCAATGCAGATGGCACTGGACCATGAGACAATTAACAATATCTACTTTAGGGGTTATGGAGACCCGAGACCTCAGACGGGTTGGGGGGATGCTTTGATCGGGTATACGGTCCCATTTGAAGAGTGGCCCGCAGAGCTCCAGGGATACTTTAACTATGACCCGGAAAGGGCAGAAGCGTTGCTTGATGCGGCTGGATACAAGCGCGGCGCGGACGGCATTAGATTTAAGATCGGTCTGGTGTTCGTTCCGGGGCCGCATGATGCTAGCTATATGGAACTGGCCGCAAAATACTATGATGAGATTGGCATTGATGTAGAGCTTAAGCCGATAGAGTCTGCTGCTTGGGGCCCTGGTATAACGGAAGGTACTTATGAACATATGATCCCTAATACTACGGCGTACGAGTGGAACCCTATGGGGCAGCTACGATTTCATACCTCGGATGCAGGATGGAACACCTCCAATGTCAATGACCCGGTTTATGACGCCATGGTTGAAGCCGCCGAAGCCGCTACCACCCTTGAGGAGCAGCAGAGGCTGGTTATAGAGGCAGCTATCTACAGTACAGAACAACACTGGCGTCTGTGGGGTAGCAGAGTTCCGCAGTTTAACGTGCGCCAGCCGTGGGTCATAGGTTACAACGGTGAAGTCGACCTGGGAGACATGGACCGTTGGGCCCTCCTTGCCCGCTTCTGGATTGATAGTGAGCTGAAGGAGGCAATGGGTTATTAGGGGTTTCACCCCTTGTGGCTGACCTCGGGGAAAAAGGGAGCCGGGAGGCTTGAGCCTCCCGGCTCCCTTACTCATTGAATTATGAGAGGAGTCCTTTCTTACTGTCATCCCGGACTTGATCCGGGATCCAGGAGTTCTTGGGTAGGTCCCCTAGATTTCGGGTCAAGCCCGGAATGACGTCGTTGGGATATAAACTGCAATGACGGGGGAAAGAGGGGACGAGATTGCCACGCCCTTCAGTGGAATGGCTCGCAATGACAAAAGAGGAATGGCAATGACGGCGGAAATCGCAATGAGGTGTAGCACATGAGAGCCTATCTCATCAGGCGGTTATTGCTGGCAATCCCCACCCTGTTTATATTGACCGTCCTGGTCTTTCTCACGGTCCGCTTCATCCCGGGCGATGCAATAGACGTAATGTTGGCTAGGATGCAGCATATGGGTGTCGGGGGGGGTGAGGTTGACCGTGAAGCTCTTGAGCATGAGCTGGGATTAGACGTGCCTGTCCACGTGCAGTATGGACGCTGGATAGGAGGTATTTTGCTGCACGGCAGCTTTGGCAGATCACTGTTTGCCAGCCGTTGGGAGATAAAGGAGAGGATAATAGGTAGACTGCCAGTAACCATTGAGCTGGGTGTCATGGCAATCGTGATCGGGCTGATGATAGCCCTGCCCGTCGGCATCTACTCGGCAATTCGCCAGGATACCGCCGCCGACTACATAGGGCGCTCGGTCGCCATCATCGGTCTGGCAACGCCTAACTTCTGGCTGGGAATTATGGTGATGGTCTACCCGGCAATCTGGTGGGGCTGGTCGCCACCGATGGAAATGATTCCTTTCACGGAAGACCCGCTGGGGAATCTCGGGGTGTTCATCATTCCCAGCCTGATTCTGGGAACGGCCACGGCTGCAAGCACAATGCGGATGACGCGCACCATGATGCTGGAGGTGCTCAGGCAAGACTATATCAGGACCGCCTGGTCCAAGGGTCTCAATGAGAGGGTAGTTGTTCTGAGACACGCCGTTAAGAATGCGTTCATCCCGGTAGTTACCCTGATAGGCCTGCAGTTGCCTATCCTGCTAGGCGGCGCCGTTATCATAGAGAACATATTTAACCTGCCGGGGTTAGGTCGTCTCATGGTGTATGCCCTCAATGACAGAGACTATTCGGTGGTATCCGCAGTAAACCTGGTTTTCGGCACCGCGGTTATGGGGGCCAATCTAATGATCGACCTGATTTATCCTTATTTAGACCCCAGGGTCCGATACAGCTAAAGGGGGAACATGAGCGACGCCATAGGGATACCATCAGCAGTAATTGCGCCAAAGAGACGTTCCCGGCTGGCTGAATTCTTTATCAGGCTGGTGAAGGAGAAGCCACTGGGTACTATCTGCGGGATTATCATATTGATATTGATTCTTGTCAGTATCTTTGCCGATGTTTTGGCTCCTTATCCATATGATGAACAACACCTGGTAGACAGGCTGCAGGCCCCATCAGCCCGGTATCTCCTGGGTACCGACCAGTTGGGGCGAGACTACTTGAGCCGCATTATCCAAGGGGCTCGTCTTTCGTTACTTGTCGGTCTGTCAGCGACCGCTGTTAATGTTGTGGTCGCTCTCCTGATAGGCGGCGCTTCAGGATTCCTTGGTGGCAAATTGGACCTGATTATGCAGAGATTTGTCGATGCCTGGATGGCTTTCCCGGGACTGCTCCTGTTGTTAACCATAATGTCCCTAGTGGGGCGGGGTACGCCACAGATAATAATGGTCCTGGGGATAGCAGGAGGCATCGGCGGCTCAAGAGTAGTCAGAGGCGCCGTTATTGGTGTAAAAGAGAATGTGTATTTTCAGGCGGCGGAGGCGATTGGCTCCACAAAATGGAGAACACTCATCCGGCATGTCCTGCCCAATATTATGCCTATCATAATCGTCATATTCTCGATAAGCATAGGAGGCAACATCCTGAGTGTGGCTTCTCTGAGCTTCCTCGGATACGGTCTGCCTCCCGGGAGGCCTGACTGGGGTGGTCTGCTCAGCATGGAAGGGCGCCAGTTCATGGAGATGGCGCCACACCTGGCTCTCTGGCCTGGTCTTGCCCTGACTATTACCGTTTACTGTCTAAACATGTTCGGCGACGCGCTGCGGGACCTCCTCGACCCCAGGCTCAGGGGCGGCGAAGGGTAGAGCCTGCCCCGGCGGAGGCCGGGGGTGATTGACAACCCTTCACTTGTGCCGTACCCGACAATCAAAAGACCCTGCAACTTGCTCGCGGGGCCCGGATGAGTCGTTTCATCTAGGCTCAGGCAACAGGGCACAGGTCGGTTTACTCGGGGAAAGCAGATAGCGCCAGGCTAGCCACCGTCTGACGGACCGTCAGAACTCCGATTGGAAGTTACGCTCAATCCCAGCTCGTCCAGCTGCAATTGATCCACAGTTCCCGGCGCGCCAAATAACGGATCGACGCCGTTCTGGGTCTTTGGGAACGCGATAACATCGCGTATGTTGTCCATGCCGGTTAGGACCATAACCAGTCTGTCGATCCCAGGCGCTATGCCTCCGTGAGGGGGCGTGCCGTACTCGAATGCCGTGAGGAGCTGCCCGAAGCGCCGGGCCACTTCGTCGGGCGTGTACCCCAACACCTTGAACACCCTTTCCTGGAGCTCCCGCATGTGGATTCGGATGCTTCCGCTGGCCAGCTCGTGTCCATTGGCGACGAGGTCGTAAAGATGGCCGATCACCTTTGCGGGATCGGTCTCGATGAACTGCTCGGTACCTTCTTTGGGCATGGAGAATGGGTGATGCATTGCGTCCCACCGGCCCTGATTATCGTCCCATTCGAACAGAGGGAAGTCGGTAATGAAGGCGAATGCAACAATGTTCGGGTCAGCCATCTCCAGCCGTTTGCCCATCTCATGCCGGAGGCTGCTGAGGGCCTGGTTGGTAGTCTTCTCAGGTCCGGCTACGATCAAGATTATATCGCCGACGTCAGCGCCCGTCCGGCGCGCCATCTCCTTGACCTGGTCCAGGGTCAGAAAGCGCGCAGCGGAAGACCTTATCTGGTCCTCGGTCAGGTCATCGACCGAGCCGTCGCCATTCAGGGCTATCGTGACGAGTCCCCGGGCGCCCCAGGCCTTGACGAACTCGATAAGCTCGTCCGTCTGACGACGGGAGTAGGTGGCGCATCCGGGCGCGCAGAAGCCTTTGACAATCCCTCCACTTTGTACGGCGGACGTAAAGACCCGGAAATCGGTATTCGCGGCGATATCCGACAGATCGGACATCTTCAGGCCAAACCGCAGGTCCGGCTTGTCGGTGCCGTACGACTCCATCGCCTCCGCATAGGTGAGGCGCGGAAATGGACTCGGCACGGCCTTGTCCGGCGCCACAGTCTCGACAATCGCCGTAAACAGCTCCTCGATGAGGTCCAAGACGTCCTTTTCATCGACGAAACTCATCTCCAGGTCCAGCTGGGTGTGCTCGGGCTGCCGGTCGGCGCGAAGGTCCTCGTCTCTGAAGCAGCGAGCGATCTGGAAGTACCTCTCGACTCCAGCCGCCATGAGAAGCTGCTTGAGCTGCTGGGGAGACTGCGGAAGGGCGTAGAATGTGCCTGGGTAGAGTCGGCTGGGCACAAGGTAGTCCCTTGCGCCCTCCGGGGTGCTCTTGATGAGAATCGGGGTCTCGACTTCAAGGAATCCCCGCTCGTCCAGGAAGTCCCTGATGAACTTGACCACCCTGTGCCGGACGATCAGCGCGTCACGCATCGCGGGCCGTCGGAGGTCCAGGTATCGGTACTGGAGCCGCAGCAGCTCGTCCACCTCGGAGTCTTCGTTGACATAGAACGGCGGGGTAAGCGACTCGTTCAAGACGGTCGCCTCGGCTGCGATTATTTCGATACCGCCGGTCTGGATGTTCCTGTTCTCGGTCCCTTCGGGACGCAGCGATACTTCGCCCTTTACCTGGACGACCCATTCGCTGCGGAACGACTCGGCGGTTCTGTGCGCGTCCGGGGCGATCTCGGGATTGAACACGATCTGGGTGATGCCGTCACGGTCTCTGAGGTCGATGAATATCAGCGAGCCGTGGTTGCGGCGTCGGTGAACCCATCCGGCCAGTGTAACCGCCTGTTTTGCGTGTTCGGTTCTGAGACTTCCGCAGCTTGTGGACTTGAGCACGGGACTTCCTTCGGCGAGCGCGGATTGAGGAGATGCGTTGAACGGGTGCGCTCAGCGCCTTTAATGATAGCGACGCGCGTTTGACTATGTAAATAGACCCTGAAGAGCGCGGGGCCGAACGTGAGCGTGCGCGGTCACACGCGGCTGACGGCTATGTAGCACGCCGCTCCGGCGCCGAGCAGCGCGAAGAGGTTGAAGGTCATGCCCTGGGTGACGCCCGTAATCAGCATGAATCCCAGGAGTACGGAGACCACGGCCACTACTCTGAGACGGGCGCCCCGCTTGCGGTTTGTGGCGACGCTGATCATCTCGCCCACGCCGTAACCGAGCGCGGCGATGAGCAGCGCGGTTAGGAACGGCGTGGGGAGAAGCAGAGATATGAACGAGACCAGCATGCCGCCGCCGATTGCGACACCGAGTCCGGCCCCTATCCCGCGCAACAGGAAAGGCGTTGACACGTCGAAAGTCGGCGCGGGCCTGGACTTCCCGCAGTCGGGACACCTCACTCCAACCGGAGCGTGGACCATGCACCTGGGGCATATCGGGTCGCCGCATCGACCGCACGATACGCTCGTTTCGACTTCCGAGTGACGCTTACAATAGACAGCCTGAGACATTGTCCAATGACCTCATTGGGGACGCCGATTCGTCCATTCCACCCTCTTGGGAACATCCCTGTCCCAGAGTATACGAAATGCCAGCACTCGCAGGACTCCGTATTCAGGTGAGATAGGTTCCCAGTTTGCGGTAAGCCTCTTAGTCACGAGGAGCGCGCCGACGGCGACGACTGTCAGCGTCGCCTCATGCGGCTGGCCTCTTACATACGCGAGAGCCGGAACCAGGACGACGGACACCAGCGTCCAGAGGCCGGTATCCCGAGTCACGGACTTGATCAAGACGGAGGCCAGCGCCGACATGCCGAACAGCGCGGCGGCTATTAGCAGTTCCCACCACAGAGAGAGCGCCAGCAGTGCTCCGATTGCGATGGCCACTCCCCTGCCCCCGGTGAACCGCAGGAATGGAGACCAGTTATGGCCGATTAATGCTGCGATTCCGGCCGCGCCCTGTATCCAGAGGTCCGCTTCTATGACGTAGGCCCCAATGAGGACGGGCGCCGAGCCCTTGATGAAGCAGTCGAACAGTCCTTGAGCTATCCCGATCCGGATTCCGACGTGGGCTATCACGTTGGACGCTCCTACGTTTCCGGAGCCGTAGTCTCGGATGTCGATTCCGGCCGCGTACTTGCTCACGAGGTAGGCGGTGGGTATCGATCCCACCAGGAAGGCTCCGACGATCAGGAGTGCGTTTTCGACCATTGCTCCCGCTGGACCTCAGAACCTAACGCCGGACGTCCCGGCTAATAGCGCGGTGCGCCGACTCCAGCTTGGCTACGGTCTCCATAGGAGGCCCTACTGTGCCGGGAGTCGGCTCGCCCGGGTTGCCTGAGCAGTGGTAGTCGCTGCCCCCGCAGGGAATCAGGTCCAGCTTCTTCGACAGGTCGTGAAGATAGTCCACCTGCTCAGGCGTATAGTCGCCGTAGAAGACCTCCATCCCCTCCAGTCCGCAGTCCTTCAACTCTCTGAGAGTGTCTTCGAGGCTCTGAACTTCGCCCCTGTCGGACTTGACCTGCGAGTATGTCGGGTGGGCCAGTACCGGAACCGCGCCGTTGTCGCGCAGGATTCCTATGGCCTCTTTGGGCGTCAGCTTCGGCCTCTCCACGTAGGCGGCGCCCTCTCTCCCGATCAGCTTGTCGAACACGTCCTTGGGATACTCGAAGTAGCCTGCCTCCACCATGACCGCCGCGATATGCGGCCTGCCGATGCTGGCGTCTCCGGCGGTCTCCCGCACACGGTCCCAAGAGATGTCGTACCCCAACTCGTTGATGCGTTCCACCATCAGCCTGCCCCGATCGTATCTGCCCTCCCTGAACCGAGTGAGAGTCGCCTGAAAGTCGGTGTCCGAGGTGTCGAGGTAGTACCCGAGAAGGTGTATCTCCGATCCCGGGATATCGGTACTCAGCTCGATCGCGGGGATGATCCGGAGACCGTCGTGCTTCGCGGCGGCAGCAAACGCCTCGGACAGGCCCTCAGTGGAGTCGTGGTCGCTGATGGCTATGACCTTGAGGCCGCGTTCGGCGCACAGATCGACCAGGTCCGCGGGCGACAGAGTCCCGTCCGACGCGCGGGTGTGCAGGTGTAGATCGACCTCAATCGGCATACTGGGTCTTGGATCCATCGATTCTGACGTATGCAAGAGACGCAGCGGACGGGAGGCATCGTCCGCTGCGTCGAGGGAGTGTCATCGCGGGCGGCGCGGTCCTACCTCGCGTACTCTACGTTGCGGCTCTCCCGGATCACCATGACCTTGATCTGGCCCGGGTACGCCAGGTTGCTTTCGATCTTCTTGACGATCTGACGCGCCATCTGGGCGGCCATGACGTCGTCTATCGAGTCCGGCCTGACCATGACTCTGACCTCTCGCCCGGCCTGGATGGCGAAGCACCTTTCGACGCCGTCGAAGTCGCCCGCGACATCTTCCAGCGCTCTGAGCCGCTTCATGTAATTCTCGACTGTGTCCTTGCGAGCGCCGGGCCTCGCCGCGCTGATCGCGTCGGCGGCCGCCACGATGAACGACTCAGGCGAGCTCATCACGTCGTCGTGGTGCTCGGCTATGCAGGCGCAGACCCGCTTGGCAACGCTGTACTTGCTGGCGACCTCCGCCCCGATGTCCGCGTGAGGCCCTTCGACCTCGTGCGTCAGCGCCTTGCCGATGTCGTGCAGCAGGCCGCCGACCTTGGCGGTCTTGACGTTGGCCCCGATCTCGGACGCGAGCATCCCGGCGATGTGGGACACCTCCAGCGAGTGCTGGAGAACGTTCTCCCCGTAGCTGTACCGGTACTTGAGCCGGCCCAGCAGACGCACGATCTCCGGGTTCAGCCCCCGGATGCCGGTATCGAAGACCGCCTCCTCGCCCGCTTTCCAGATGGAGTTTTCGACCTCTTTTTCCGCCCGCTGCACCATATCTTCGATGCGCGCGGGGTGTATTCTGCCGTCCGCGACCAGCTTCGTCACGGCGATGCGCGCGGTCTCGCGCCTCACCGGGTCGAAGCACGACAGCGTGACTGCTTCCGGTGTATCGTCGATTATCAGATCGACGCCTGTGCTCTTTTCAATCGCTCGTATATTCCGTCCTTCGCGGCCTATCAGACGACCTTTCATGTCGTCGCTCGGAAGTGGAACTGAGGTTACGGTCATCTCGGAGACAACGTCGGCGGCCATGCGGTGTATCGCCGTGGCCAGAACCCTGGAAGATACCTCCCGGGCATCCTCGCGCGCCTGCTCCTCGATGTCGCGGTAGCGCCTGGCTATCTCGTGCTGGATCTCTTCTTCGGCGTCCTTCATGAGGATGTCCTTGGCCTCGGACATGCTCAGGTCGGACAACTCCTCCAGCTTGGCCTGCGCCTGCTGCTTTACGTCTTCGACCTCCTCTTCGATATGTTGCGCTCGACGCTCCTTCTTCGATATGTTGCGCTCCCGTCGGTCGAGGTTTGACGAACGCTTCTCGAGGTTCTCCTCTCGATTGCTCAGCCTCCGTTCGACTCTGCTGAACTCGGAACGCTGCTGCTTCGCCTCTCCTTCCCAATCTGAACGCAGCTTGAGCGCCTGTTCCTTAGCCTCGATGACCATGGTCCGACGCTGCTCTTGAGCCGATTCGACTATCCGATCAGCCTCTATCTGGGCATCGTCAACGTGTCTGCCTGAAACCAGCCTGCGGCCATAGTAGCCGGCTCCAGCTCCCACTGATAGGCCTATGAGGACGGCGAGCAACGCTATGGCGATTTCCATGCGACCCACCCTCCTATAAGGTTGTTCAACCCAGGCCGCCGGGCGGACTGGGAATGACTTCATGGTACTTTGCGCCCCCCAGACTGTCAAGCAAACTGAAACTGCGTGCGAGCGCGCTTTATTGACAATGTCTTTGAGCCAATTATATACTCACCATCGTCTGGCGGCGATATTGGGGGCCGGTAGCTCAGACGGTTAGAGCGCAGTCCTGATAAGACTGATGTCCGTAGTTCGAATCCACGCTGGCCCACAAGACGCTGACGCTGAGATTCTGTCTCACTTTAGTAGGTATGCCGCTAGAGGACACGAAAACAAGGGGGCCGTCATTACCATGAAAATCCCCTCTCCCAAGTTTGGGAGAGGGCTAGGGTGAGGGTTGTGAATGAGATGCTACCCAATTTTCACCCCCTTATGTGGCCTTCACAAGGCCATAGTGATTCCGGCGAAGAGCCTGCCCCGTACCCGATACGGGGCAGGAATCCAGAAGTGGGGAGGGTAGCATCCCCCCTACCAAACTGACACAGGCTCGACGCTGACTTGCTGGTATTCTTGACACGCGCTGGTGTATCAGAATTGGTCAAAAATTAAAGTATGGGAGCGAAAATGAGGTTATATCAATGGCTTTGGGTAGCTTCGCTGATAACCCTGCTGGTCCTAATAGCTGCCGCCTGTGGGTCCGACCCAGCGCCAACGCCTACACCCACGCCAGCGCCAACGCCTGAACCTACGGCAACGCCTACGCCCCTTCCGCCCACTGCCACCCCGGCTCTCGAGGAGCTGAGGCTCACCCCGACGACGACAGGGAAGGACGTGCTGGCGCTCTTCTCCGAAGATGAGACCTCCTGCCTTCGCACGACCATCGGAGATGCTGCCTACGATAAAATGTCCAACGAGCCGATTCTGTCGATTCTGACGGCCAGCGGTGAGAACCTTGTATTGCCGATATTCCAGTGTGCCAAACCGGAAAACCTCGTGGTGTTCGGAATCGCCTTCCTCGACTTGCAGGCCGGATGGACCTCCGACACCCGCGCATGCATGATCAGGGTCGGTAGAGAAAGTCCCCTCGCGGTTCTGACCGGCCTCGGAATGACGCCACCGGGCCAAACTCACGAAACTTCGGCAACGCGGCCGTATGCCCTGGAGTTCTACAACTGCATGACCCCGGTGGAGAAGGTGGGGTACCTGGCCCGCATACAAGCCGCTCTGGACGTCAATACGGCGGCGGCGACGGACATTATCGGCACGATTCCGGAGTCCGAGGCCGCCTGTATCCAGGAGGCGCTGACGGACGAAGATTACGCCGCGCTGCAGGGAGCCACGGCAACCCAGGGCTTTGGAATGTCGGACTCCGTGACTGATTGCATTTCTCAAGAAAGCTACGTGCCCATCTTCGTGTCGGTCATCGGGTCCCAGACCGGGGGGCTAAGCGACAACAGCCGAGCCTGCATCACCGAGTTCGCCGGCGGGCACCCGCGTTACATAGCGCTGGTCAACCCAACATTGCTCGACTTTTCGTCGACGAGCGTTGAGGACTTGGTGGAGATAGCGGACAATGGGATCAAGATGTGGGAGTGCTTCAACGACGAAGAGCTTCTCCGGATGCAACAGGTCTACACCGCCGCTTTGGCGTCGCAGTAGCGCATACCGGCTAGCCCCGCTGAATTAGCCTGTGGTCGCCAAGACGGGTCGGGCAACGACTTTTGACCGCGCGCCTCCTAGATTTGATACCTGGATACCAGAAGCCCCTGCTGGGAAACTTGGCTGCGCTGGAAATCGGAATCGATGCGATTCGGGCTGAGTGTCCGCACTTTCGGGAATGGCTGGAAAGGTTGGAGGAGTTGCCAGGCCTGATACCTTAGCCATTATAGGAATTCGACGATGCTTGCACCTCCACCGCCCCATCCGTGTACAGGATCCGAAGTGAGTTTAGGACCGCGTCGGAGACTGCGCGTTTGTGGTCGGCGGACGTGACGCCCTCGGTAAGGCGACCGATCAGTTGGCGCGTGGTGTGATGACCGTCGATGCGGGAGAGCAGCGCGGCCACGAGGTCGCTGACCGGCGCCCCATTGGGACGCTGTGGGGAGACCAAGACGATGCTCCACTGGAACTCGCCGCCGGCGAAGATAGGCTTTTGCTCCAGCCGGACTCCCTCTGCTGCGACTGGGACCGCGTCGAGCGCCGATGCCGGATCAAAAGCGTCTGCTCGTGTGCGCCGTGCCGACTCCACTTCTTGGATCGACCGTCGCAGGCCGATGGGAAGGTCTCCCCGATCCAGTACGGCCCGCTCGTAGCCTCTCGGCGGCTGACCCGCGACTGCGCGTATGAATGACGCGCGCGACTCCTCGTCGCCGCCTGAGCCGAGAATGCGGCGCGACTCCCAAAAGTAGGACTCCATCGTGCGATTGCTGGCGTAGAAGAGGCGTGCCAACTCGCGGAAGTGGCTATACTCCGTTCGATAGAGTTGTTCATACACCTCTGCTGCCGGGCCTCGAAGGGAGTGGTCACGCTGTGCCGCGTGGACGTATGCCGCCGCCATGACTCCGGACATCATCGCCAAATGTACTCCCGACGAAAAAAGAGGGTCCACGAAGCAGGCGGCGTCGCCCACCAGTACCCAGCCGTCGCCTACCATCCTATGCGACGTATATGACCAGTCCTTTACGACATCAGGGCCTGAGACGATGTGAGCCGTCGAGAGCATGTCGCTGGTGTAGCGGGTCGAGTCTAGTTGCTGCCGATAGTACTCCTCCACCCCGCTCGCCCTGATGCCGCGCTGGCCGACTTCAGAGTCTATGACGACTCCGACGCTCGCGACGTTGTTGGCGAGCGGGATGTTCCAAGCCCAGCCGTGTTCGTAGGACTCGATGAAGATGTTAGTCGAATCGGGAGCGGGCAGACGTTTGGAGCCGACGAAATAGCCATAGACCGCCATGTTGCGGAACTGGTCGTCCCATTGTCTCAGGTTGAGGGTTCTGCTGAGGATTGCGGCCTGTCCGCTGGCGTCTATGAGCCAATCGGCTTCCATGACGCCCTCTTGTCCGTCCTCGGTCCTGAACTTCACGCCATGCACGCGGTCGGACTCGATAAGCGGCGTAGTGACGGCGCATCCCCCTCTGACCTCTACGCCCGACGCTCGGGCGTTGTCCAGGAGTATCTTGTCGAAGGTCGGCCTCCACACCTGGTAGGCGTGTGGATACGAGCGGTTGGTCTCTTTGAAGTGCCAACTCCAGGGTTCGGGGTCCCGTCCCCAGAGCATGGTCGCGCCCCATTTCTTGGGAAAGCGCGCGCGCTCCATTTGGGCGAGGACGCCTAGCTCTTCCAGGACGGGCATCGAGGCGGGCAGCAACGACTCTCCGACATGGTCTCTTGGAAAGCGCTCGCGTTCCAGCAGGGCTACACGGTGGCCGCGACGGGCGAGGAGCGTTGCGGCGGTACTGCCGCCGGGCCCGCCGCCGATTACGACGACGTCATGATGTTCACGCGGAATGGAAACTACGACACCCGCCGGTATATCTGGATTCTGTGACGGTTGGCCTCTGTGACGTACAGCCTGCCGGAGTCGTCCAGCTTGATGGACACCGGCGCCCAGAACAGCTTCTCGATGTGCGAGGACTCTTCGTGCGGGTCGTCGGGGTCGAACAGGTCGATTTCCGGTTCGAGGTCGGCGCGCTGTCGGGCGTCGGCCTCCTCCTTGTTGACGTTCAGGAATATCTTGGCCCACTTCGACTCGGTGGCCTGTCCTCTCAGATTCTGGACGAACCGCCCGTCGGGATCGAGTACCTGTACCCTCTCGTTGCCCCAGTCGGCAATGTAGATGTACCCGCGCTCGTCAACCGCCACGCCGGACGGCCTGCGGAGGTCGCCGTCGCCCGCGCCGGACGAGCCGTAAGAGGCTGCGAATTCGCCGCCTGCCGTGAATCTCTGTATCCGGTCGTTGCCCCAGTCAGCCACATATACTTCGCCGTTGTCGGCGACGGCCAGGCCCCAGGGAAGATCGAACTCGCCGTCGCCCGTCCCGTATGAGCCGAAACTTGCCAGGAAGACGCCGCCGGGCGTGAACTTCTGCACTCGGTGGTTGTGGGTGTCGGCGACATAGACCGAGCCGTCGGCGCCGACTGCCAGACCGGATGGGCCGTCCAACTGCCCCTCGCCGCTCCCCGACTCGCCCCAACTGGCTTGGTAGTTCCCGTCGAGGTCGAAGACTGTGATGCGGTTGACGTACTCGTCGCTGACGAAGAGGCGCCCTTTGCTGTCAGCCGTGATCCCCGAGGCCCACACGAACTCGCCCGGGTCGTGGCCGAAGTATCCGAACGTGCCGTAGTACTCGCTGTCTATGTCGCAGACGGTGACGCGAACGCCGCGGGCGGCCCCGTCCACCGAGCGGTTGGGCACGTAGAGCCTGCCGTTCGGCGCGACGGCGGTATCGGTCGGGTAGTAGAAACCTCGGCCCTCCATGGCGGAGAGTCCGACGGTAAGATCGTACTCAAGAACGGCGGTCTGTTTTTCGATAGCGGCGGTGGTCATTGGCGAACCTCTGTTTATCATGAGAACCTGTCCCGGATTAGTAGGCGCCGCACACGCGAGCGCGAAAATCCCCTCTCCCTTGAGGGAGAGGGCTAGAGCCTGCCCCGTACTCGATACGGGGGTGAGGGTGATACGCCCGCCTACCAACTTGGGACAGTCTCTTATCCTGATACCGTCAATGGTTTTGCGCTGTCTCTTGTGTAGCATAGATAGTCCACGATTGCCAGTCCAATGTCGGCGCCAGAGCCTGTGTCACTTTACTAGGCTCCCCCGCGCGCGAGCGCGAAAATCCAAAGGGAGCAAGCGTCCATGGGCAGTCCAATCGGTTCCCCCGCGCGCGAGCGCGAAAGTCCCCTCTCCCAAGTCTGGGAGAGGGTGAGGGTGAGGGTTGAGAATTAGATGCTAAGCAGTTTTCATCCCCTTATGTGGCCTGACAAGGCCATAGTGATTCCAAGCGCAGCGAGAAATCTAAAATCCCCGAACATCCTCCAACCCAATCAGCGAAACCACCCCATCCCCAAACTCCCACTTCATACAACCCTTAGCGCCCCTTAGTGACCCGTGGACAACCTATATCCACCAACCAACCCCATCCTGAATATCCCCCAATCCCGTAAATCCTGCTTCTACCCCTTGACACCAGCCCAAAGACCATGTATTCTAAATAGAACTGTCGTACACCCACTATCCACCAACCACTAAAAACTAATGACTCAACAAACCCAACAGACACCATCTAACCCGGCCCTCGACTTCGCCAACGCCATCCGCGAGGAAACCGACAACGGTCTCGAACTCATCGAGATCCTACACGATATCGCCCAAGGCAACGACCAGAAGGCCACCCCCAACGACCGCATCACTGCCGCCAACATACTCGCCGACAGAGGATTCGGCAAATGCCCTAGGCAAATCGACCCCAATCCGGCCCCAACACCCAAATCCGACGCCAACGACGCCAACGACGTAGGGGCGATTCGCGAATCGCCCTCGGTGCCCGCCGCCAACCCCAGGCCCGTAACCCAAATCAAAGACTCCCTGGACCAGGCCCTCGGCCCGGCCCCAACCACCCACTCGCCACAATCTACTAACCACTATTCACAATCCACCATCCACTTCACCATCCAACAGCACATCATCGAAATCACCAACAACGGACAGACCATCCGAGACACACTCAAAGAAATCGCCCGGGCCAAAGACGACCCGAAAGTCACGCCCTACCACCGCGCAAGAGCCGCGCGTATCCTGCTCGACCGTCTCCTCGGAACCGACAGCGCACTCGAAACGAGGACCAAACCCTACGTCCGCCCCGTCAGACAAATCGATCCCGACGACCTGGCCGAATTCCGCGCCAAGCTCCGGCGAATGGAGGACGAGGGCACACTCACACCCTACCCGGACGGTCGCAGAGACAACATAACCGTGCCTGAGATACCCGAATGGTTCGACCCGACCCCCTACCTGGACGAAGCTTCCGAAAAGTTCGAGGCCGACATCAAGATGCGGCTCGAACGACAGAAAGCATGGCCCGCCATCGAAGAACGAAGGCGGAAGAAACTCGCCAAAATATACCCCTCACACTCCGAAGACGACAAACCGCCGGACCCATGAACATGACGACCGCCGAAAACATCCTATCCGAAATCATCGACGAGTTGAGGCCACTCCCGCACGCCCAGCGTGCGGCCCTTGCTCGCGTCTATCGTCAGGCGCTCGACGAACATGACGCCCTCAGGCTCAATCACGCATGGGAACTCCACGCCCGGCCGGACCAACTCCCGCCGCCCGGCAACTGGAACACCTGGCTGATACTCGCGGGCAGAGGCTTCGGCAAGACCCCAGACCTCGGCCCCTCCCAGTCCCCCGACCGCGTCGACGCCCTAGTCCACGCCGTCACAGAGATGAAGATGTGGAGAACCTGTACGCTCAGACATTCGACCACGGCGGTAGATACCAAGATTTGGGTTGGAGGGTTTTGGAGGAAATACCAAGGGTCTGGAACAAAAACGAACTCATAGTTGAACCAGGCGAATCGGCAACAGCCACATTCGAGTATATCGTCCCGGATTATGTTCGGTCTGTTCTGCTGACGACTTACTTCTACAACCTGAGAGTCATGGGCAAGATTGACGACAGCACGTATCCACCCAATGCCCAGAGGAGAAATCAACTGTGGCTTTGGGAAGTATCGGGACCTAGGGGTTGGACAAGAACCACAGCCCACGATATGCTAAGAGACAATGGCAGGCTGAACTCTGAAACCCGCAGGGGGAGAGAGGCAGATTCCAGTGCTTAAACTATTCAAGCGCAGAGTGAAAGTCGAAGAGTACGGAGCCGTGGAGAGGAAAGTAGGTCCTCGTGTCCCCCGGGATGACGGAAAGCCACCCGGTATCAGACCGGGGCAGAGTATGCGTGTGGAAGGCAAGAAGGGTACGGAATAGCGGGTCGATCAGCAGGACTCTGCCCGGCTCTGGCGAGCGTACAGGAGAGGGTTGATGCTCGAATATAAGGGATACGTCGGCGAAGTGGTCTATGACGATGAGGCCGAGGTCCTGCACGCCAGAGTGATCAACAGCGGCCCATACCCAATAGCCAATGCCGAGGCGACCGACGTGGAGGGCATAAAGCGTGAGTTCCGAGTCTCGATAGATGTCTATCTGGACGGGTGCGCCGAGCTTGGAATCGAGCCGGTCGCGCCTATCGCGGTTCCCGTTGCGTCCGGTTAGGCCGCCAGTCCCCGCGCTCCCAGCCCCTTGACACCCCTCACCAACCCTCCGCTATACTAACCTACACAGCAGACACACGAAAGGCTGAGATCGGGACTAGTAGTTCCCCAATCGGGGCCTCAGAGAGCCGGGGTGGGTGAGAGCCCGGCGCTCGCGAGGGGGACGAATGGACCTGGGAGCCGCCAACCGAAGCCGCACACCACGGTTGTAGGCTTGGCCGGAGAGGGCGCCGTTACCGAAGCCCAGGGCATCGAGGCTCAAGACCTCCGTGCCTGACAAGAGGTCGTCCGTCTCTACGGACGATGAACTAGGGTGGTACCACGGAAAACCAGACCCGTCCCTTTCGAGGGGCGGGTCTTTCGTTTCTGGAAAATCTCGTATCAGGCTCAATGATAAATGCAGAGTTGACGACAATCGGAGGAATCATGACAACCACTACAAAGGTACAGCCTACGCTCGAACAATCGGCGGAGTCCCGGGCCCGTCGCCGCGTACTCAGCGGCGTCCAGCCCAGCGGCGACCCGCAGCTCGGCAACTACATCGGCGCGTTCAAGCAGTGGGTCGATAAGCAGGACGAGAAAGAGAACTTCTTCTGCATCGTGGACCTCCACGCCATCACCGTCTCATTCGATCCCGAAGACCTGCGCCGCCAGACCCGTGAACTCGCCGCCGTCCTATTCGCCTGCGGCTTGAGTCCCGACAAGAGCACGCTGTTCGTCCAGAGCCACGTCACCGCCCACGCCGAGGCGTGCTGGATTCTCAACTGCGTCACCCCCGTCGGCTGGCTGGAGCGCATGACCCAATACAAAGACAAGTCCGCCGGGATGGACAGCGTATCCACCGGCCTGCTCGACTACCCCGTCCTAATGGCCGGCGACATCGTGCTGTACAGCGCCCACGAGGTGCCCGTAGGCGACGATCAGCGCCAGCACGTCGAGCTTACCCGCGACATCGCCGCCCGCTTCAACCGCCTGTTCGGAGAGACGTTCGTCATTCCCGACGCCGTCATTCCCGAAGTCGGAGGCCGTGTCATGGGACTCAACGACCCGCAGGTCAAGATGTCCAAGAGCTACTCCCACATAAGGGGTCACGCCGTGCGCCTGCTGGACGAACCCAAAGAGATCGAGCGCTCAATCATGCGCGCCGTCACCGACTCCGGCAACGAGATAACCTTCAGCGACGACCCCGAAAAGGCCGGCGTGAACAACCTTCTCGGCATCTACAAGGTCATGACCGGACTAAGCGAGGCCGAGGTCGAGCGCGACTTCGCCGACGCCCGAGGCTACGGCGACCTCAAGCGTCGCGTCGCAGAGGTCGTGATAGAAGAACTTCGCCCAGTCCAGGCGCGATACTACGACCTCATGAACGACGTCGCCGAACTCGACAGGCTGCTCGCCGTCGGCGCAGACCGCGCCCGCGAGGTCTCCGGCCCAAAGCTGCAAGAGATGAAGGAACGGGTCGGATTCGTCCTGCCCGCGTGAGGAACCGTCAAATGTACCATCCGTCACTCGAAGAGGTGAAGTCCCACACGGGTAGCGCCAACCTCGTTCCCGTGTACCGCGAAATCAACGCCGACCTCGAAACGCCGGTGTCCGCCTACCTCAAGGTCGCGCGCGGACCGTATTCGTTCCTTCTGGAGAGCGTGGAAGGCGGCGAGCACGTCGCGCGGTACAGCTTCATCGGCGCTGACCCCAGAGAGGTCATCAAGACCGGCCCCGGCGAAGACCTGGGCGCCGTGGACCCGCTTGAGCCGGTCGAGCGGATGCTGTCAAAGTACAAGCTGGCCGACGTCGACTACCTGGACAAGTTCAACGGCGGCGCGGTCGGCTACATCGCCTACGACGCCGTCCGCTACTTCGAGAACCTGCCGACCCCGGACGCGGATCCACTGGAGGTGCCGGAGTCGATCTTCATGATGACGACGACATACCTGATTTTCGACCACGTAAGACACAAGATCAAGGTCGTCAGCCACGCCTATCTCGACGGCGACCCCAGGGCCGCCTACGAAGCCGCCACCGCCCGCATCGACGACGTGATCCGCAGGCTCAGCGCCCAGCCCCGGCTCCCAGAACCCAATCTCGACCAGCCGACCGGCGCCGATATTGAGTTCAACATGACTCGCGAGAGCTACGACGGCATGGTGGAGAAGTCCCGCGAGTACATCATCGCCGGCGATATCATCCAGACCGTCGTCGCCCAGCGCATGTCCCGCCCGACCTCGGCCCACCCGTTCCAGATCTACCGCTCCCTGCGCGCGATCAACCCGTCGCCCTACATGTACTATCTGGACCTCGACGGCTTCCAGATCGTCGGAGCGTCGCCCGAACTGCTGGTGCAGGTTGTGGACGGGCGGGTTGCGGTTCATCCCATCGCCGGGACGCGGCGGCGCGGCAGGAACGAGGCAGAAGACCTCGCCCTCGAAGAGGAGTTGAGAAACGACGAGAAGGAACGCGCCGAACACATCATGCTCCTAGACCTGGGCCGCAACGACGTGGGCCGCGTCTCCAAGCCCGGCACCGTCGAGGTCACGCAGACGCTCGACATCGAGCGATACTCCCACGTCATACACCTGGTGTCCCACGTCACCGGCCAACTTCAGGACGGATACAGCGCATACGACGCTCTCAGGGCCTGCTTCCCGGCGGGAACCGTCTCCGGCGCGCCAAAGATAAGGGCCATGGAGATAATCGCCGAGCTCGAACCCGACCGCCGCGGCGTCTATGCCGGAGCCGTCGGCTACTTCGACCTGTCCGGCAACATGGACACCGCAATCGCCATCAGGACGCTCGTCGTCAAAGACGGCGTCGCCCACGTACAGGCCGGCGGCGGAATCGTGTATGACTCAACCCCCGAATTCGAATACATGGAAACGCTCCACAAAGCAGGCGCCATACTAACCGCCATAGACGAAGCCGAACGCGAATTAGACATCTGAGACCAACTTTTCCCCTCTCCCTTGAGGGAGAGGGCTAGGGTGAGGGTGATTGAAACCGCCTTCATCCCCAACCGCCGGAAAGGAGACCGACATGATACTCCTCATAGACAACTACGACAGCTTCACCTACAACCTCTACCAGTACCTTTGCGAACTGGGCGCCGACGTCACCGTCGCCCGCAACGACCGGATCTCGATAGACGAGATCGAGCGCATGGCTCCCGACCGCATCGTCATCTCTCCCGGCCCATGCACTCCGGCTGAGGCGGGCATATCCAACGACGTTCTCCGCCGATTCGGTCCGCAAAAGCCCACGCTCGGCGTCTGCCTCGGCCACCAGTGCGTCGGCTACGCCTTCGGCGGCAAGGTGGACGGAGCCGGGGAGATTATGCACGGCAAGATGTCGCTCATCTCCCACGACGGCAAAGGCGTCTTCAAGAACCTGCCCAACCCGTTCGAGGCCATCCGATACCACTCCCTGGCCGTGTACCCTGAAGACCTGCCCGACGATCTGGAAATCACCGCCTGGTCAGACTCCGGCGTAATCATGGGAGTCCGCCACAAGGAGTATCCGATTGAAGGAATCCAGTTCCACCCCGAGTCGATAATGACCAAAGTCGGCAAGGACATCCTGCAAAACTTCCTAGACATGCCCGCCACGAACGCCACATCAGGAGGCCGATCATGATACAGGACGCGATACAGTTACTCGTTGACGGGGCGTCGCTCAGCGCCGGCCAGGCATCGGCGGTTATGGAACAGATCATGACGGGCGAGGCTACCCCTGCACAGGTCGGGTCGTTCCTGACCGCCCTCCGCGTCAAAGGCGAGACCGTTGAGGAGATATCCGGAATGGCCCGCGTGATGCGCGAGAAGTCTCTTCATGTTTCTGTCGATGGCCCTGTCGTCGATACGTGCGGAACCGGAGGGGACGGCTCGGGCAGCTTCAACATATCGACCACAGCCGCTTTCGTCGCCGCCGGGGCCGGAGTCGCCGTCGCCAAGCACGGCAACCGCGCTATGTCCGGCTCCACGGGTTCCGCCGACGTTCTCGAAGCGCTCGGAGTCAAGATCGCCCTATCGCCGGAGTCGGTAGCGCGGTGTCTGAACGAGGCCGGATTCGGCTTCATGTTCGCTCAGGGCTACCATCCCTCGATGCGCTTCGTCGCCGGTCCCAGAAGGGAGATAAGCATTCGCACCGTCTTCAACATCCTCGGACCGCTGACCAATCCCGCGGGCGCCGACAGGCAGGTGATCGGAATCGCCGACCCGTCCATGGCCGACCGCATGGCCCGCGTACTGGGCCAACTCGGTAGCCGCAAGGCCCTCGTCGTTCACGGCTCAGACGGCATGGACGAGATCACGATTACCGGCCCGTCCACCGTCTGGCTGTTGGAGAACGGAGAGGTCACGCAGTTCGAGGTGAACCCCGGCGACCTCGGCGTCCCAACGTCGTCCGCCGACTCGATCCGGGCAACGAGCGCCGAGCACAGCGCCCAAATAGCCCGCTCCGTGCTGACCGGAGAGAGCGGACCCGCGCGCGATGTCGTGCTGCTCAACGCCGCCGCGGCCCTCTTTGCCGCCGGCAAAGCGGCATCGTTGGACATCGGGATGCAGTTGGCCGCAAGGTCGATAGACTCCGGCGCCGCCCAAGCCAAACTAAACGCCGTCGCCGAACTCAGCCAATCCTTGGATTGAGAGACAGAGTACTCTGACCACTTAGATTTGATGGATACAACTACATTCTCCGTCATTACCATGAAAATAGCAGCCACACCAACCAAACCGTCATTACCATGAAAATAGACAATTCAGGCAGCTTGCAGGGTGACTCTGTGCCCCAGCCGTTCGAGTTGGCGAACAGCTCTGCGGGCGATGGCGGTCTTGTCGCGCTCTTCAAAGTAGTTGTGTCCCAGGTCCACGAAAGGCTCCTTGTTCTTGATGATGGAGTGGAGAATGACGGCGATGGAGTGGGCGACGGCCATGGCGGCTTTGTTGGCTCCGATGCGTCGAGCCAGGCGGTGGTACTGTGCTCCCAGGTAGGTTTTGGTCCGGGAGGCAGCCCTGGCAGCTTCCACCAAGGCCGACTGAAGCGAGTTGTTGCCCTTCTTGACCGGGCTTCGCTTGCTCCTGTCTGCGCTTCGCTTGTTCCCAGGACTCACCCCAGCCCACGAGGCCAAGTGTCCGGGCGTGGCAAACCTGTCCATGTCGGTACCCATCTCCGCCACGATTGTCTCAGCGGTGCGACGGCCCACCCCAGGGATGGTATCGACCACCTGTATGACATCCCTGTGCTGGTGAACCCTCCGAGACACCTCCGCGTCCAGTCTCTCAACATCGGCGTCCAAGGTGCTGAGGCGTCGCAACTGGGTGGCCAACATGAAGCGCTGGTGAGACCCCACCACGCCCTCCAGGGCCTCTTCCAGCGCATCGAGCTTCTCCCTAAGCCGTCCCTTGGCCATGTCTGCCAGCACCTTCGGGTCTTCCTCTCCATCAGCGAGGGCAGTCAGCATCATCCTGCCAGACACCCCCAGCACGTCGGTAGCTACCGATCCCAACTTGATGTTGGCACCCTCAAGTACCTTTTGTATCCTGTTGGCCTCTCGCGACCTCTCTTGGACCAAGCTCCGCCGGTAGCGCACCAACTCCCGAAGCTCACGCTGCTCACGCTCCGGGATAAAGCTGGGCTTCAACAACCCGTGCCGCAGCAAGTCGGCTATCCATTCGGCATCCTTGACGTCGGTCTTGCGGCCCGGCACCGTCTTGATGTGATGCGCGTTGACCACCCAGACAGTGAACTCCTCCTCCAGAAGGTTGACGACAGGCTTCCAGTAGATCCCAGTGCTCTCCATTGCCACATGAGTGACACCTTGCTGCCGAAGCCACTCAGACAACTTCACAAGCTGGCGCGTCGTTGTGCCAAACGTCCTCGTCTGATGAGACTCACCCGTTATTACACAGGCCACCACCGACTTCTTATGTACGTCCAGGCCACAGCACCGTTCATGTACGACTTCCATACTTCTCCTCCTGAGACTAGCTGCCGGCCGGTGGGAGGCTGTTCTCTCAACGACTTTACCATGCGTGCTCACCGCAGTAGCGGGGCGACAATCTTATGTTCCTGCCAGCCTCCCAGGCAGATTCCGGCACGGGCTCGTGGCACCAATGACTACCGCCCTAGTTGTACCGTCCGGCGCCAAGACATTTTCATCCCTCTTATGTGGCCTGACAAGGCCATGGTGATTCCGGCGAAGGCCGGAATCCAGCGGTGGGGAGTAGAGGTCGCCTACTAATATGGGACAGGCTCGGGAGCGCGCGCGGGATAGAGAATCTTGTCCCGATGGTCTATAATCCTGCGGTTGCCATGATGCGCGAATTTTTACGCTGGAAATGCAGATGATCATTGGAGTGCCTAGGGAGGGCTATCCTGGCGAGCGGCGAGTCTCCCTAGTGCCCGCAGTCGTGCCTTCTCTGCTCAAAGCTGGCCTGGAGGTCCATGTTGATGCCGGGGCGGGCGCGGAGGCCGGGTTTTCCGACTCAGAGTACGAGGCGCAAGGTGCGCGGATCGCGAAGGATCGGACGCAGCTAATATCTGCGGCCGACGTGCTTCTGTGTGTGCATGGGCTCGGAGTGAACTCCGAAGCGGCCTCCTCCGATCTGGAGCTGGTGCATGCCGGCCAGACGGCGCTGGGACTTCTCGACCCTCTCGGCGCCCCGGAGGCGGCCCGCCGGCTCGCGGACGCCGGAATGACCGCCTTCGCGCTTGAGCTGCTTCCCCGCATCAGCAGGGCCCAGTCAATGGACGTCCTGAGCTCCATGGCCACAGTGGCGGGCTACAAGGCCGTACTGCTGGCCGCCGAGGCCCTGCCCAGAATCTACCCGATGATGATCACTGCTGCAGGCACAATCGCCCCCGCGCGAATATTCGTAGTCGGCGCCGGAGTCGCTGGCCTTCAGGCCATCGCGACGTCCCGCCGTCTGGGTGGCGTCGTGCAGGCATACGACGTCCGGGCCGAGGTCAGGGAACAGGTCGAGAGTTTGGGCGCAAGATTCTTGGAGATCGAGCTCGACACCTCCGGGTCCGAGGGCGACGGCGGCTATGCCAGGGACCAGGGGGACGAGTTCTACCGCCGCCAGCGCGAGATGATGGCCGGCGCCGTAAGCGACAGCGACGTGGTCATCACAACCGCGGCGATTCCGGGCAGGCCGGCGCCGGCACTGGTCACGGAGGAGATGGTCCGAGGAATGCGCTCGGGTTCCGTAGTCCTGGATCTGGCGGCCGAAAGCGGTGGGAACTGCGAACTCACTCGGCCCGGCGAGACCGTGGAGGTGGGAGGGGTTAGCATTCTGGGGCCCTTGAACCTTCCCTCGACGGTGCCTTACCACGCGAGCCAGATGCTTGCCAGAAACATCGCGGCATTTCTCCTGGAAATAGTGACCGACGGCGAGATGCAGATCGACATGAACGACCCGATAGTCAGCAGCACGCTAATCGCTCACGAGGGAGAGGTTGTCAACTCTCGGGTGCGCGAGCTGCTGGATGTGCCAACCGCTGCGGAGACAACGTAAGAGAGGAGCATCTCATAATGGAAGAGTTCGTACTGGCGCTGACCATATTCGTGCTGGCCCTGTTCGTCGGATTCGAAGTGATCAGCAAGGTGCCACCCCTTCTCCACACACCCCTCATGTCGGGCGCAAACGCAATCTCCGGCATAACGCTGGTGGGTACGCTGGTGACCTCGGGCCAACAGCTGACCACGTTCACCACGATACTGGGGTTCATCGCCGTGGCGATGGCAACGGCCAACGTCGTTGGCGGCTTCCTGGTAACCGATCGGATGCTCCGAATGTTCAGGCGGAACGACTAAACATGCCAAATGAACCGATCCACCTTTTCTACCTCCTTGCGGCGGTCCTGTTTATTCTTGGGCTGAAGGGACTGTCCCATCCCCGCGCCGCGGTGCGGGGAAACCTCATGGGGTCGACCGGAATGCTGATAGCCATTGTGGTCACTCTGCTGGACCGGAGAATCGTCAGCTACGAGGTCATAGTCGCTGGACTCGTCGTAGGAGGCCTGATCGGGGCGGTCATGGCCTATCGGGCGTCGATAAACGCGATGCCGCAGGTGGTGGCCGTATTCAATGGCCTGGGCGGCGGCGCATCTGCGCTCGCCGTAGGAGCGGCCATCGAGGAGGCGCTGAAAGGTGGATTCGTCGAAGAGATATCCGTGCAATTCACCCTGTCGGCGGTCGCCACCGGGCTCATCGGCGGCGTTGCCCTCACCGGGAGCGCAATCGCCTTCGGCAAACTACAGGGACTGCTCCCCGAAAGACCCGTGCTGTTGCCCGGCAGGCACGTCATCAACGTGGCGCTGGCGGTCGTATGCCTAGGGTTGGGCGCCTGGCTGGTGGTGGACCCCACGTCGTCCCTGGCGTTCTGGCTCCTGGTGCCTGCCGCGGCTCTTCTCGGGATCATGCTCGTAATCCCCATTGGCGGATCGGACATGCCGGTTGTCATCTCGCTCCTGAACGCTTACTCCGGGATCGCCGCCGCCGGACACGGCTGGGTCCTCAACAACAGCGTGCTGATTATCGCGGGTTCGCTGGTGGGCGCCGCCGGGTTCATTCTGACCGTGCTGATGTCGCGGGCCATGAACCGCTCGCTGCCTAATATCATGTTCGCCGGAGTGGGCGCGACCGTGGCAACCGCCGCTGAGAGCGATGACATCTATGCTGGACGTGTGAAGTCAGCCTCGCCCGAGGAGGTAGCGATGCTGCTCGACGGCGCTCAACGCGTGGTCATCGCTCCCGGGTACGGTATGGCCACCGCCCAAGCCCAGTACGCCGTGCAGGAACTGGTGGGAATACTAGAATCGAACGGCGTGGAGGTGGAGTTCGCGATCCACCCCGTAGCCGGTCGGATGCCTGGGCACATGAACGTCCTGCTGGCGGAGGCCAACATTCCCTACGAGCGACTGAAGGATATGGACGAGATCAACGTCACGTTCCGACAGACCGACTTGGTTCTGGTCCTCGGCGCCAACGATGTCGTCAACCCAATGGCCAGGGATGCGGACCCTTCGATACCAATCGCCGGCATGCCGATTCTCAATGTGGACGAGGCCCGCTCCGTCGTCGTCATCAAGCGAAGCCTTGGACCCGGGTTCGCGGGCATTGCGAATCCCCTGTTCGCTGCCGACAACACCCTCATGCTCTTCGGAGACGCGAAGGAGATGGTCATGAAACTGGTGGCGGCCATCAAGGAAGGCTAGGCGGCCGAAACGTTGCCCGCCGGTACCACCCTCCCGACATCCCGGCGGAGGTCGGGGAACCAGAGGTCGGGCGTTGCGAGTGTTGGCTAAACGTCAGCCTCCGGCCACCGCCGGAACGATGCTGATCTCGTCGCCGTCGCCGGTGGCCGAGTCGATCCCCTCCAGGAAACGCACGTCCTCGCCGTTGACGTACACGTTGACGAAGTTCCGCAGTTCCCCGTTCTCGTCGCACAGACGCTCCTTGATGCCGGGGAACTGGCTCTCCATCGAGTCGATGATCTCCCTGAGCGTCGCGCCGCTGGCATCAACCTTGTCCTGACCGTCAGTTACGCGGCGGAGAGGGGTCGGTATCCTCACCGTAATTGCCATGTGTGCCGGACCTCCGAAATCTTAGGGTAAGCTGCAAATAGTTCTGTGTCGTTTGCCTGTTTCGAGGGTAGGGGGCTATCCGATCAGCCCTCGATGACGTCTCCGCTGACGGAATCGACGCGGACTCCGGTATTCATGACCCATTCGAGACCGTTGGTAATCTCGTCCTCTGAACCTTCGAGCTCGAGAACGACCCAACCCATCTCCTCCCGCACGTCGGCGCGCCGGATGTTGGTCACGACCTTGTAGCGGTGGCCGAGTTCGTAGATGACCGGCTCGGTAATTAGCCGAGTGGGAAAAGTGAATTTGACTCGTCGCCTCGCCATATCGCGCCTGCCTCTCGCCTGCCTGACCTATCGGGCCGCCATCGCTTCTTCGAACGAGCCATACGTCGGGGCTATCCGCACCGTATCGACAACGGACTCGACGACCTCCATGGTCTTCAGGCCGTTGCCGGTGACGTATGCCACGGTGAGGTCGTCCGGGCCGATCGTGCCGTCTTCGACGAGGCGCTTCAGACCGGAAATAACAACTCCGCCCGCCGTCTCGGTGAAGATGCCCTCAGTCTCGGCCAGCAGCTTGATGCCGTCCACTATCTCGTTCTCCATAGCCATGACGCCGGAGCCGTCGGAGTCGCGGATAGTCCTGAGCGCGAACGGGCCTGACGCAGGGTTGCCTATGGCGAGCGACTTGGCGATGGTGTCCGGACGGACGGGCAGCGCCTCGGTATCGCCGCGCTCGTATGCCTGGACGATGGGAGCGCAGCCCTCGGCCTGCGCTATGTGCATCCGCGAGTCCGCCTCGTCGATCAGGCCCACGTCGAGCATCTCTGTGAAGCCCTTGTGTATCTTGGTGAACAACTCGCCGGACGCGCCGGGCACGACGCAGTGGTCGGGCGCCTGCCAGCCAAGCTGCTCGGCGACCTCGTAGCCGAGCGTCTTGCTGCCCTCGGCGTAGTATGGCCGCATGTTGACGTTGACGAACGCCCAGCGGTGATTGTCGGCCAGTTCGCTGCACAGCCGGTTGACCTGGTCGTAAGTGCCGTCCACGGCGATGAGGGTCGCGCCATAGACGCCCGCTCCGAGCACCTTGCCCTTCTCGAGGTTGGCGGGGAAGAAGACCACCGTCGGCACTCCGGCCTTGGCCCCGTGCGCCGCGACCGAACCCATCAGGTTGCCGGTGGACGCGCAGGCGAACGTGTCGAACTCGAACTCCAGCGCCTTTGCCGCGGCGACCGATACGACCCTGTCCTTGAATGAGTACGTTGGGTTGACGCTGTCGTTCTTGACGTATAGGTTGCTCAGGCCCAGACGCCTGCCCAGGTTATGCGCGTGTATCAGCGGGGTGAAGCCGGTCGCCATGTCCAGCGCGCGGTCCGCGGTCACGGGCAGAAAGTCGTGGTAGCGCCACATGGTGTTGGGGCCGGCGGCGATGCTCTCGCGGCTGACCGCCTTGGAGATGCTGGCGTAGTCGTACTCGACCTCCAGCGGCCCAAAGCAGAAGTCGCACGCGTTGAGGGCTTCGACTGGGTACTCCCTGTCGCACCCTCGGCAGCGCAGACAGCTTACGTGGGACAAGTACGCGATCCTCCATCGTGCGCGGGCGTCCTCTCATGCTAGGGCCGCCGTCAAAGCGCAACGGGACGACGGGCCTGAAGCGAGGGGAAACCGGCGTCAGCCTGCTTCACTACAAGAAGGGATTTGAGCATCGGAATCGTATCAACGGGCCAATCGCGTTGTCAAGAATCTAAGGCGGGGCTAGAATGGGAGTTGAGGCTGGCAGGTTATAATGTGTCCGAGGATGGTGAGGCGCTATGGGCGGCCAGGAGATAAAAGAATCAGGCGGATCGCCGTACCAGCAACTTCCGGACGGTGGCACTCTGCCCCAAGATTTGGCGGAGAAGTCTCAGGACGCTGAGCGTCTGATAACTCGTGCATTTCAAGAGGCGCGTAGCTCAGGCAAACCGGATTGGCGTCGGATGACGACAGCGGTTCTGAAGAATAGATTGCTCGACGTGACTCGACGGAAGTTCAATGAGTCCCAATACGGCGCGTCCAGTTTCATGGACTTCGTGTCTCGCTACCCGGATACTCTACGGGTGGATGACTCTGTATTCCCGCCGATCGTTGAGTTGTTCAGTATAGATGCGGACCAGCTATCGCCCGCGGGTACTGACTACACATCGACCACATATCATATAAGGTCCGACCTCTGGCAGGCTGTGCTGGACTACTCGAGCGGAACGACCTACGTATGGGACATTGCCAGGAAGGATGCCAGACCCGGGCAGGACTTTGACCGCAACCCAGTTATCGACACTGTTACTGCCGATCTCCAGCGCGAATGGCGGCAGGAGTTCCTTAGCGAGGTGACGCGCACACTCGAACTGACCCATATGGAGGTGGAGCAGACTAAAGAGTGGATACAACTACATCTTGGAACATCTCGCCTACCCACTCAGTTGATACCCAAGTGGAACCGATTCTTTCGTGACAAAGTGTTTGCTCACCTTCAGAGATGGTTTTCTGATTCTGGATTAGAACCTCCTGACGATATGGCGTCGTCAGCCAATAGGCGGCCGGTGAGAAGTCCTTCCGAAACAGAAGGGCTCAGAGAGTTGGTCATAGCAGTGGTTCGCAAGATGACTCACGAAGAGTTGTCGGGGCTCAGCCTACCTAGCGAGGCCGTACTCCGCGTGACGAGACAGTCCAGAGTATGACAGATTCGACTCCCGAGGTTTGGCTGTTCTATCCCAGGGGAGGCGGAGACTCCATTAGAGATGCAGTCAGATCGAAGTGCGAGGATGAAGGCTGGAGACTTTACGAACGATCTACATCCCAGATCAGGTTCCCGACCGGCAGGCCAATCCAAAAGGTGACTCCTGAAGATGCGACCAACCTCTACCGGAGCATTCATACCAGGAGTATAGGTGTCTGGCAGTTGAACGACGCCAATGTGCCCATCAGGCCCAATCCAAAGAACTCTCCGAGGCGCTACGTACCTTTGAGACGATTCGTTCAGTACAAGGCGTTCCACCATCGAATTGGCCCCAATAGATTCAGTGAGCAGTGGGCGGATTCCGCTGATGCCTTTCGATCATGGATTCAGGAGGTGGGATGCGAAGGCGAGGCCGATCCTCGCTGCCTGCCGTTCCATGTGTTTGAGACTGACCTTGGCAAGTACGATCTAGTCACGTCAGACGGTCGGCAACGATTCGAACGGGATCATGGACGGCAGAGCTCAAGGTATGACGACAATGAACTACTCTGGAAGCGTCCACCTGCTCAGCAGATGCATGGCCAACTGATTTTGCAGGTCGCAGGTCGTACCTTAGTCCAAGGATTTCACTGGGACGTTTCCTCCCAACGTAATTCTCATACAATCACCAATACATGGGAAACATGGAAGATAAGACGTAATGGGCATGTCAACATATACCCGAACGCCCACATACGGGGATCCAAGAACGCGAGTCGGATACATTCGATAGGAAAACAAAAACCCACCTAAATCGGCGGGTCTTAGTCTAAATCCGATATCCGTTCGAGCTCTTGAACCATCAACGGCTCAATGCGGTGGTGCTATGGCTCGCTCGCAGACTTCGTTGTGTCTAGGCTCGATGTAACCGCGTCCAACCAGCCACCGCCATACCGATATGGCTGAGGTACGCACTGATCACATGCACACCCCCTTCCATGTACTCTCAGGTCACGGGCTAGCCCGCCCTGCCGAGTTCATGGATCATACATAGTGTATCATAGATTATCGATTGGTCAACCACTGTGTTCGTCCCGGCAAGAGACACCTCAGGCAGACCCACCCATGACCCAGACCCACGTCGTCACCGGAGCCTCGGGCTATACCGGCCGGTACATCGCCCGGCGTCTGCTGGACGGCGGCGCTGAGGTCCGGTCGCTGACAGGCCACCCGGACCGCCCCAGCCCGTTCGGCGAACGCGTCGAAATGCGCCCTTACAGCTTCGACGACCCCGACGCGCTCTCCTCCGGCCTCGAAGGCGCCGACACGCTGTTCAACACCTACTGGATCAGGTTCGCCAAGGGCGATCTGACTCACGACCGCGCGGTCGAGAACCTGCGGACGCTGTTCGACGCCGCAAGGACCGCGGGCGTCCGCCGAGTCGTCCACGTCAGCATAACCAACGCGACCGAAGACTCCCCGCTGCCCTACTTCAGGGGCAAGGCGCTCGCCGAGCAGGCGCTCAGGGAGTCCGGGCTGTCCTACGCCATTCTCAGGCCGACGCTCATATTCGGACGCGAGGACATCCTGCTAAACAACATCGCGTGGATGCTGCGCAGGTTCCCCATCCACCCGATAGCCGGGTCGGGTGAATACAGGGTACAGCCGATCTCCGTAGAAGACCTAGCCGACATCGCGGTCAAGCTGGCCCCCGAAAGCGAGAACGTAGAGATCGACGCCGTCGGCCCAGAGGTGTTCACCTACCGGGAGTTGGTGCAACTCGTCAAAGAAAAGATCGGAGCGTCGTCGCGGCTGGTGAGCGTCAGCAGGTCGGCAGCCATGCTCGGAGCGAGGCTGATGGGGCTTCTGGTGCGGGACGTGGTTCTGACCCGCGACGAGATCGACGGGCTGACCGCCGACCTGCTTGTGTCGAAGTCCGGCGAGCCGCCTCCGGGCACGACGCGGCTGTCGGAGTGGCTGGACGATAACGCGAGCCTGCTCGGGAGCGAGTACGCTTCGGAGCTCCAGAGGCATTACAATTGATAGAACGCATAGGACTAGGGGGTCCGTCATGAAAGTAGTGGCAGTGTTCGAAGATGGCACGGCGGGCGTGGTCGATAGACCGACTCCGGCCCCGAAAGACGACTATGTCCTCGTCAAGATACACGTCACCGCAACTTGTACGGAGTACAAGTCATACCGCGACGGCGCCAGGTGGGATATGGAGTTGGGAGAGCCTGTGCCCGTAGGAGGCCCCAACGTGGGCGACAGCTTTGGGCATGAAGCCGTAGGTGAGGTGGTAGAGGTGGACAACCCCGGCCGGGTAGGGGTGGGCGACCGCGTCGTGGTCATGTGGTGGTGGGGATGCGGCGTCTGCCCAATGTGTGACACAGGTGAGATTGTTCACTGCCGGCGAGAGACCTACACAGGCAAATTGCGACCGAGATATGCCCAGTACGTTCTCCAAAAGGACTGGCTATGCTTCCCGATTCCCGACGGCGTCAGCTACAAGCACGCGAGCGCGGGACTGTGCGGCATGGCTCCGAGCTTCGAGGCTATGGACCTAATGCGGCTCGACGCGTTCGACACGGTTCTCATCACCGGCCTGGGGCCTGTGGGACTGGGCGGCGTGATCAACGCGAGCTATCGAGGCGCGCGCATCATCGCGGTCGAGAGCATCCCCTACCGAGCCAACCTCGGCAAAGAGCTGGGCGCCGAGGTCGTAATCGATCCGAGCGATGGCAGGGCGCTCGAACAGATCATGGACCTCACCGGAGGAGTCGGAGTTGACAAGGCCGTGGACTGCTCAGCGGTGGCCCAGGCGCAGAGACTCTGCATAGACGCCGTCCGGCCCAAGGGCCACGTCGGATTCCCCGGAGAGGGCAGTGACCTTACCCTTCACGTCCTGAGAGACTTGGGCAGCAAGGGACTGACGCTGCGCGGCAACTGGACCATGAACTACGGGAATTATCCCAAGCTGATGAAGGTCATCCAGGAGTCCGGCGACAAGCTGGACAGGTACATCTCACACACCTTCCCGATGAGTCAGGTTCAGCAGGCGTGGGAACTGCAGGCTACCGGCGCGTGCGGCAAGGTAGTGCTGGATCCGTGGGGGTAGAGGGGAACAGTCGATGCTCTAACCTTACGGGTAGGATGAAACACTCCCCCTACACCCGGCTGATCGCGTCCTAGATATTCTGCCCGAAGCGGGGGCGATTAGCTTACGGTTGGCGTTGACTGTGGACTGTCGTGTTTCGCCGGCAACTCCCTGACCGCAGGAACCAGTTCTTTGGGAATCGTCATCATCGCGTGCGTCGGGTCCTCATAGGCGGCCTCGTCTTCCGCCACGGCTTCATCCTCTGTCTGCCATTCGTAGTATTCAAGAACGCTGCGGACGCGCTCCTCGTCCCATCCGGGCGGGAATCCCCTAAATCCTGCTTCAGACAATCCCCAAAATCAGCGAAATCACCCCAATCACAAAAATCACAGTTCAGACAACCCTTCGTGACCCTTAGTGCCCTTCGTGGACAACACACCCTGTCATTCCGAGCGCAGCGAGGAATCTAAAATCCCCGAACATCCTCCAACTCAATCAGCGAAATCACCCCAATCACAAAAATCACAGTTCAGACAACCCTTAGTGCCCCTTCGTGCCCTTCGTGAATAGCGCCACCAATAACCAAAAACTACCCACTATCCACTATCCACTATCCACTAAAAACCCCCTTGACATCCGTTCTCTCACCCCTCTATACTATCCAGCACAACAGTACGGCCAACTACTAAAGACTAAAAACTCCAATGACCACCACAGCCCAACAGACACCACCCAACCCGGCGCAAGACTTCGCCGACGCCACCCTCGCGGAGACGAACAACGGCCGCGACCTCATTGACGTCCTCCACAAAATCTCACAAGGCGGATACCGCGCCAACCCAAACGACCGCATCACCGCCGCCAACGTACTCATGGACCACGGTCTCGGCAAGTGCCCCAAACAGTCACCCGCCTCCGACACCGACAACCAAACCGACGACACCGACAACCAAACCGACGACACCGACGTAGGGGCGATTCACGAATCGCCCCAAACCGCCACACCTGAACCCGATTCCCCCAGACTCGTAACCCAAATCAAACACACCCTAAACGACACCCTCGGCCCGCCCCCGGCCGCGCCCACCAACCACGACCAACTATCCACTATCCACCATCCACTAACCACCATCCAAAAATACATCCTCAAAATCACCGACAACGGCCAGACCCTCCGAGACACCCTCGAAGACATAGCCCGCGCACCCGACGAAGACACGGCCATAACCGCCTACCACCGCACGCGCGCCGCCCGAAGCCTGCTCGACCGCATCCTCGGAACCGGCCGCGCCCTCACCCGGCCCGAGCCCGCCGAGAAGAAACCTTACCGACGCCCCGTCAAATACCTTGACCCCGTAAAGCTGGCCGCGGCCCGCGCCGAAGTCCAACGCATGAAGGACGAGGGCGAACTGAACCCCGACCCCAACCGACCTAAGATAGACATATCCAAATACATGCCCCCCGACGACTTCGACCTCACTCCCTATGCTAAGGAGGAAGCCGCCAAGTTCTGGGAAGAGATCAACCTGCGATACGAACGCCAAAAGCAGTGGCCCGAAATCGAAGAACGCCGCCGGCGGAAGCACAAGGAGATCTACCCGTCACACTCAGACGACCAGGAAGATGACGACAAACCGCCTGACCCATGACGTCGCTGACATCTGACAACCTAATATCCGAGATCGCCGCCGAGGTGACCGGCCTTCCTTACGCGCAGCGTATGGCTATCGTCCGTGCCTACGAGAACCTCCTCGAAGAACACGTAGCCGCCCTCTACGAGCAGGGACGAGTCCACCACGTAGGCCGCTTCCCCGAACTCGAAGACCAGATGTGTACCTGGTCCGCCGAACTCGGACCCTCCGGCTCCCCCGACCGCGCCGACGCCCTAGTCCACGCCATTACCGAACTGATGATAGAACGAATCCCAATCAAAATCTGGGTCTAACCCCCTTGGGAGCGCGGGCGTCCCGCCCGCAACATCAAACGCCCAACCAACCAACCCGTCATTCCGGCGAAGGCCGGAATCCAGAGGTGCGGGGCAGGGAGGCGCATCTGGCTAATCATGCCAATCAAATGAATCACAGTTCAGACCACTTAGCGCCCCTTCGCGCCCTTCGTGGACAAACCCCCTTACACCCTAAACCCCAATCTCATGTTATCATCCAAACCGAATTCAAACCCCTCTGGAAAGGAACAGAACGTGAAAATCGCCAACATCGAAACCTTCATCGTGGATGCCGGCTGGAGACCCTGGATGTTCGTAAAGGTCGAGACCGACGAAGGAATCACCGGATGGGGCGAGTGTTCCGACGGCAGATCTCCCCACGGCATCGAGGGAACGATCCGCGACTTGAAGCCGCTCCTGATCGGCCAAGACCCCAGGGCGTTCGAGATGCGCTTCCAGGACATGTACCGCGCCACGCGCCAGAGTCCCGGAGGCATCGCCGCCAAGGCCATCGCGGGCCTAGACTGCGCCTTCATAGACATCAAGGCAAAGGCCCTCGGCATCAGCGTGACCGAGCTTTTCGGCGGACCGACGCGCGAGCAGGTCCGCGTCTATTGGTCCCACTGCGGCACATCGCGGATCAGGCATCACGACCTCATAGGCTGTCCTCCCATAGACTCGTGGGACGCCGTAACCAACTTGGGCCGCGAGGTGAAGGAGCGCGGCTTTACCGCCCTCAAGACCAACATACTGATGCCCGGCCAGCAGGCCACGTTCGGGGGCGGATTCAGCGGCGGCATAGGCTCCACCGACCAATACGCCCCGAAATGGCTCATCCCCCACGTCGAAAAGCTGATCGGTACGTTCAGAGACGCCGTAGGAGACGACATAGACATCAACCTAGACCTCAACTTCAACTTCAAGACCGAGGGCGCGCTCCGCATCGCCAAGGCGCTGGAGCAGTTCGACATGCTCTGGCTCGAGGTCGACATGTACGAGCCGAAGAGCCTGCGCCAGATCAAGGACTCGACCACCACGCGCATCTGCACCGGCGAAAACCTCTTCTACATGCGCGACTACATCCCGTACTTCGAGAACCACTCGGCCGACATGTTCATGATCGATGTCCCCTGGAACGGCTTCAGCCAGTCCAAGAAAGTGGGTGATCTCGCCGAGGTCTATCAGCACAACGTCGCGCCCCACAACTACTACAGCCACCTGTCCACCTTCGTCAGCGCCAGCCTTTGCGCCACGCTCCCGAACGTGCGGATAATGGAGATCGACATAGACGACGTCCCCTGGAAAGACGAGCTAACCACCGCCGTCCCCGAGATAACCGACGGATACATGACCGTTCCGACCGCCCCCGGATGGGGAGCCGACATCGACGAGGAAGTCGCCCTGGCCCACCCCTGGGACGAGTCTGGCCTGTCCTCAGTGCAGGCGGGGGGATACAAAGTGCCCCGCTAGATCGGCAGGGCATGTAACAAGGAAAGGGCTAACAAGAATAGGCAAAAACAACACGATGACCAGCCAACATACCCCCTCTCCCTTGAGGGAGAGGGCTGGGGTGAGGGTGAACAAGCCCAATACCTACCCCTGCCAACATACCCCCTCTCCCTTGAGGGAGAGGGCTGGGGTGAGGGTGAATAAGTCAATACCAAACCCTGCCAACATACCCCCTCTCCCTTGAGGGAGAGGGCTGGGGTGAGGGTGAATAAGCCCAATACCTACCCCTGCCAACAAGGAGACGGAGAGTGTTCAACTCCTCCGCGCGCCGAAAGGCGATAGAAGAACTCAACAACTCCGTCGAGGAGCGCGAAATCGCGCGCAAGCAGGTAGAGCGCGCCGGTATGCAACTATTCCGGCAGCGTCAGAGGGCCGTTATCGAGGTGATTCTGGCGGTCGAGGACTACGCGAGCCTCATCGTGGCCTCACCCGATGATCTCCAAAGATCGGCTGCCGACTTTCGCGTAGAAGCCGACAGGTTCTCGGGAACCGTAAGCCATTTCGAGACCGAGGCCCCCGACTCAACGAAGATAGGCAGCGCAGCGGGCGCCGCCGGAGCAATGGCGGGCGTGGGCGTCGCCGCGCTCGGACCGTCCGCGGCCATGGCCATATCAGCCGGCGGCGGTGGTATCGTCGGTGGAAGCGCGCTGATGGCCCTCGCCGGGCCCGTAGGATGGGGAGTTGGAGGCGCCGCCCTCGTCGGCTCCGGCCTATATCTCAACAGCCGAAACAAGAGATTCGCCAGAGAAGCGACCGAGCGGCGCGTCGAAGTCGAAGCGGAAGTCCGATCTCTGAGAACAACCCTGCAAGAGATCGAGACGCTTCTTGAGCGCACGGAAGAACGAATCAAAGGCTGCCTCGACGAACTGGCCTGGCTCAAAGGCCATGCGGGAAACAACTACCAACGATTCAGCCGAGGTCAGGAACAACGCCTGTCGGCTCTGATCGACCACGTCCGCGCCCTCACCGCGCTGCTCAACAAAGAGGCCTTGCGATTATCTGAGAAACAGGCTCATCAACCGGACAACTAACCCCCTCTCCCTTGAGGGAGAGGGCTGGGGTGAGGGTGATTGACACAGATTCCCTCTCACCATGGAAAGACCATGGCCCACACTGACAATCTGGACAAAATCTTGGAGGAATAGAGCATGGACCCGCTTCAAAACCCTCTCGAAGGCTTTTCGCCCGAACTATACGTCGCCACGCTGTCGAAACTGGCCCATTCAGATGGCCTTCATCCCAGCGAACGAGACCTCCTCGACCACCACGCGGGACAATTCGGCATCGACCTAAACGCCCTGCCCGACGTCCCCGACGACCTAACCGAACTGCCGTGGCCGACGCGCGTGCTAGTCTATCGCGATGCGATAATGCTCGCCTTCGCCGATGAACACGTAAGCAGCGAGGAGCAAGAGTATCTGGCCGACCTCGCCGAACGAATGAAGATAACAGCCGAAACCGCTGAATCGATCTCAACATGGGTCAAAGACTACGGAGAACTGCTCGAACGCCTAGACGCCCTGGTGTCCGAATGAAACCACACAGGCCCAGTCAACAATTAGACCTTGGGGCCATCAACAAGCCTATGCCACTTTAGTAGGCACAACTACCAGCCAACATACCCCCTCTCCCTTGAGGGAGAGGGTTGGGGTGAGGGTGAAGCCACTCCTTACCGATCTGGCACACCTTCGCCGCCGACCGCCTTCCGTCCCCTGCGCCCAATTAGGAGGAGCAGCTTCGACATCCACCTCGACCAGGTGGCCCTCCGATACTCTCAAACGGCGTACTGAGAGTATCGGTCCGGCAGCAACTTCGCCAGTACGCTGTCAATCGCTTTCATCATACCCAAATCCACTGCCTAGTACCCGTAGGAGCGCGGGCGTCTCGCCCGCACACATCAACACTGCAATGCCATCGTCAGACGCTGGATCTGAGTTAGACCAGGCCCAGTTCTTCCAAGATCGGCGGAATCTGCTCCTTCTCCTCCTCCGTCAACGGACGGAAGGGCCGGGACATCGTATCGTGGTCGATCACGCCCATCTGCTTCAACGCGGACTTCATCCCGCCGAAGCTGGCGGCATTTGCGCCTCCGCCCTGCGCCACCGCGCCGATCTTCTGCGCCTTCAGAAGCTGTGCGTTCGACTCGCGGACAGCCTCGGCGTCTCCCGCCTCGCCTGCCTCCCAGCCCCGCGCGCACACGCCCGGGACCAGATTGGCGATTCCCGGTATGACCCCGTGAACGCCGACCGCGCTCGCGCTCGTAATTCTGAACACTGTCCCCAGGAATCGGAGAAGGGATATCTCTCCCTGGTCGCAGAGGATATTGAGCTGGGCCAGCAGTTCGCCCGCGCCCGAACTGTCCTTGACTCCGACGACCGTGCCCTCGGCGGCCAGCGACGCGATCGTTCCCGGCGCGACGGCCGTCTTGACCGTCACTGGGATGTTGTACACCCACAGGGGCAGACCGACACTGTCCCGGACGTGGCGGTAGTGGTCCAGAAGCTCGTCCTGAGAGTCGGGATAGTAATAGGGCGGAGTCAGCGCGATGCCGTCCATGCCCAATTCGCTGACCTGCTGGGCCAACTCGACGGACATCTTCGTAGATGTGCTGGAGATGTTGCCGATCACGGGAACTCGGCCCGCGACAGCGTCCACCGTGGCCTCGATGCCCCTGATCCGCTCAGAGTCCGGCAGATTGGCGAACTCGCCGGTGGTCCCCGACGCCCAGATCCCGTGAACGCCGTTGTCGATCAGATAGTTGACCAGCCGACGCAGCGAGTCAACGTCAACAGTCTCATCCGGCTTAAGCGGCGTGAGCATCGGAACGACCACGCCTTTGATGTCAGTGTCTGTCATAGAGTTCTCCTGTGTATTGATTTTCCAACTATCTCGTCAAAGGAGCAAGGCCATGTAAGGAATCTCGTCCTCCCCGGGCTTTTCCAGTTCATGCGTAACGAGGTTTACCTTCAATCCCAGAAGTTGTAGTACTTCCACACCGATGAGAGGAACCGGAGCCTCTGATACGAGCGCCGGCGTGACCTCGCCATTTAACCGTATCGATCCGCTGTAGGTCTCCTGCTCGATCACGCCGGTAGCCGTCAGAACCTTGCGCCTTCCGTTGTGAACCATCGGCAGCCCCAGCGCCTCGATATCCTCCGGGGGAAGACCAACCAACGTCGCGCCCGTATCGACCAGGAACTCCAACTTCCGAGTTCCATTCGGTCCGATGGCGAAGGCTTCTACCGTCGTTCGTCCCATTGCGGCGTCCTCCGAGTATCGCTGGCGTCATTGTACCAGACAAAGCGAGGTAGGGGTTCGAGTTGGGCATTGCTGACAGGGCGACGGTCGCGGCTTTTGTTCGCTCATGCTCCGCCGCCGAGCGGTTGGGGCTTTGTTTGGCTCATGCTCCGCCGCCCAGGGCGGGCAGAAAGTGGACTTCGCTGTTCTCGCCCACCTTGCCAAGAATGCCGAGTGGCGTTATCTCGCCGTCTATGGCGACTGAGATGTTGCCCTTGATCCTGCCGTCCTCGACGAGGCGCTCCTTGAAGCCGGGATACCGAGCGTCAAGATTGTCAACAATCTGTCGGACATTGGAACCTTCGACTTCGACGTTAGTCTGTCCGTCGCTCAACTTCTGCATAAGTGACGGGATGAATACAGTTGCCATGTGTTCAATCTCCGAATGTGATAGGAACGAGGTTACGGGGAAGCGTGTTCATCTGGCCTGTGCATACTCGGCGACAGAATTCGAGTCGAGTGCAACCTCATCGGAAGAGCCGGAGCAGTCGGCCGCTCTCGGTTCGCGCGCTCCCTGATCGCCGGCGATTCGCGCATATCCGCCCGCGTGGAGCCTTAGTCCAAGCGCGCGCGTCAGCTTGAGCACGATGGCAAAGTCCAACCCGTCGCCGCGGCGATTCGACTCGTACATGCTCTCATCGCTAAGTCCGACCTCTTGGGCGACTTCCGGCATACCCTTCGCCCTGGCGATGTCTGTCAGAGCAGCCGCGACCAGCCACGGGTCGTCAAGCTCAAGAGCTGCCTCCAAGTAATCTATCATATCTTCTTCGGTATCCAAGCCCTCGGTTGGGTCCCAAGGGTGTGTCTCTATCATGGTTGCTCCTTCCTCATGTCACGCGCCAATTCCAGAGCCCTTCGGATGTCACGATTCTGGCTGTCCTTGTCGCCTCCTGCCAACAGAATAATTAGAAATCGGCCCCGTCTGATGAAGTACACACGGTAGCCGGGACCGTAGTCGATACGGAGCTCTGAAACACCTTCACCTACTGGCCTCACGTCCCCCGGATTTCCAATTGTCAGCCGTCGGATGCGAGCATTGATGCGCCTGCGCGCTTTCGTATCCCGAAGACCTCTGAACCAGCGTGTATAGACATCGGTTCGTCGAACCTCAAGCCCATTCATCTGATTGACAGACACCCATTAGACTCGATCACTTCACTCGCATAGGCAAACAGTGCCATCTCGACATCGGCGCATGTCCAAGAGCCTCGCTTTCTCAGGCCAGCCTTTACGAACCTCTCAGGGTGAGGGCACCTTACCCTGTCTTCGTTGAGGCTTTGCGCAAGGCGACCCAAAATGTCTATCCAAAGTATGTATTTTTCGGCCCACTTGTGCTGTTGGATGTTCCAACGGTTCGGAGTGTCCTCTCTAGCCTGCAGTTTAATCCAGTCATGTGCGTTGGCGGCCGGATCCCCTAGTCCGAACACTCGGACACACCTTGAATCTACGGCCCCGTACTTCTCAGGTATTGCGAAGCGGAGAACTTTGCTGACGTTGGTAGGCCCTATACCGGAAACGGCTTTATCCAAGAGCATTGCCATGAGGTGGGGGTCATCCGAGACGCGTCTATTGTCAGGCGGTACAATTGTCCTGAACATGGTGTTGAATTTCACGAGTGAGTCAGGGCACCTAATTGTTATCGGACTGTTGGATCCTCCCCAGCATACTATACCTACAATGTCATCAAGTGTGACACGACTGACCTTTGCATGGCTACCAATCTGCTCTTCCAAGCGATGTATGTCAGGAAAGCCAGCGCTGTGAGTATCGTTTCTCCAGCTATACGATTTGTAGAGAGATGGAAAGTCGTTGTCAGAGAGGAAAGCCTCTAGCTCTCTGACCAAATCATCATCCATCCGCGTAGGAGGAAAAACAGCCATTTGTACTCCTATCCTCGAATTTGCCCCCTTCTCTGTATCTCACGATACAGCAACAGGAAGCGCAAGCGGAGCCAGTATTTCCGCTTGGAGAGGCTCCCCATCGTTGTGCTCGATGAAGAGATCGGGAGGCAGAGGCTCGTTGAAATGCTCGTGCATCTCGACGATCGCCTGGAAGGCGTCCTGAGCATTGAAAAGCGCTTCGGCGATTGTGTCGCCCTCAGTTACCAATCCGCGCAGTAGGGGGGATGTTACTGTGTATCCGCCTTCCGGCTGGGGGTCGAGGATTAAGGGTACTTTCGCTATCACCTGTCAACTCCTGGAAGAGTGGATGCCCTGATTTGCGCTTCGACTGTCGCACACGGGGCGGGCCTCAAGACCCGCCCCGCGCTTTCATGCTTGTGTCGCCCTCGCTGGAGGCGAGATACTAAGCCCCGTTCGACGACCTGGCCGCCGTTATGGCGACGGAGTTCATCGGCGTGTCGAAGAGCCTCGTGCCGGTGGCGCTCTGGATGGCGTTGGCTATGGCCGGAGTCGGAGGAACGATGTTGGCCTCGCCCACGCCTCGGACGCCGAAGGGGTGTCCCGGGTTTGCGACCTCGACGATGACCGTGTCGATCATCGGAAGGTCGAGGCTGGTGGGCATTCGGTAGTCGAGCAGCGTGGAGTTGTCCATGCCGCCGTCAACGTTCATGTAGTACTCCTCGTTCAGCGCCCAGCCGATGCCCTGCACCGAGCCGCCCTGCATCTGACCCTCGACGTATGAGGGGTGGATGGCCTTGCCGACGTCCTGGACGGCGGTGAAGCGGACGACGTCCGTCTTGCCGGTTTCGGGATCGACCTCGACGTCGACGATGTTGCCGGCGAAGGAGCCTCCCCAGCCCTGGTAGTTGCCGGATGCGGTGGCGGAAAGACGGCCGCCCGTGCCGCCAAGCTGCCCCGCAAGCTCATTGAAGGTCATGCTGAGCTCGGGGTCGGACGTGGAACTGATGACGCCCTTTTCCATCTGGACGGAGTCGGCATCGACTTCCCAGATCGTCGCGGCGCGCTCTATCATCTTGCTCTTGAGCGACTGGGCGGCTTCGTAGGCTGCCCAGCCGGTGGAGAAGGTGGTGCGGCTGCCGCCGGTCAGGAAGGTGTAGCCAACGGAGTCGGTGTCCACGACGGAAGGGTGAACATCCTCGGCCGGAATGCCGAGGACTTCAGCGGCCTGCATGGCGATGGATGCGCGGGAGCCGCCGATGTCGGTTGAGCCTTCGGTGAGGTTGACGGTGCCGTCGTCGTTTAGGGCGAGATCGACGGCGGAGTCGAAGCCGATGTTGAACCAGAAGCCGACGGCGACGCCGCGTCCCTGGTTCTCGCCCAGGGGAGCGCTGTAATGGGGATGGTCACGCATGGCTTCGAGGGTTTCGACGAGTCCGACCCTGTTGAAGACTGGGCCGTCAACGCGGCGGGTTCCCTCTTTGGCGGCGTTCTTGAGGCGGAGTTCGATGGGGTCCATGCCCAGTTTCTGGGCGAGCTCGTCAACCGCCTGCTCGACGGCGAAGGCGGCGTTGGGAGCGCCCGGAGCGCGGTAGGCGGCAGTCTTGGGCTTGTTGACGACCACGTCATATCCGTCCACCGTTCCGTTCTCGATGTCGTATGCCGCCAAGGCGCACTGCGCGCCGGCGGCAACGGGCGAGCCGGGGTATGCGCCCGCCTCGAAGGCAAGCTCGACCTCGGCGGCGGTGATCGTGCCGTCGTTCTTCGCGCCGATCTTCACTCGGCTCCAAGACCCGCATGTGGGACCGGACGCCTCGAAGACGTCCGCCCTGCTCATGAGGAGCTTGACGGCGCGGCCGGACTTCCTGGACAGAAGCGCGGCGACGGGCTCCAGATAGATGGGGATCTTCCCGCCGAAGCCGCCGCCGATCTCCATGGGCGTGACCTTGATGTTGGATACGGGCAGATCCAGAAGCTGGGCCATGGCGTCGCGGACGGCGAAGGCGCCCTGCGTGCTGCACCAAACGTGGACTCTGCCGTCGGCGTTCCAGAAGGCGGTGGCGTTGTGCGGCTCGATGTAGCCCTGGTGGACGGTCTTGGCGCGGTACTCGCGCTCGACGATGACGTCCGCCTCGGCGAATCCGGCGTCGGCGTCGCCCTTCTTGTGCTGGAAGTGGTCGGCGACGTTGCTTGCGTTGTCGGTCGCCTCTCCAAGCTCCATCGTCTTGAGGTCGTCATGGAGCAGCGGCGCGCCGTCGGCCATCGCCTCCTCCACGGTCACGACCGGAGGCAGGACTTCGTAGTCCACCTCGATCAGCCTGGCGGCTTCTTCGGCGACGTGTGGGTTGACGGCGGCGACGCCGGCTATGGCGTGGCCCCTGTACAGGGCCTTGTCGGAAGCCAGAACGTTGTCGCGCAGCCATTTGAGGCTGGTCGGCGCGCCTTCGCCCATGTCAACCATGCCTTCGGAATCGCCGGTGAAGTCGGCATGGGTCACGACGGCTAGGACTCCATCGAGCGCCTCGGCCTTCGAGGTATCTATGTTCCTGATGTTGGCGTGGGCGTGCGGGCTTCGGACGACGTGGCCGTGAAGGAGTCCGGCGGTGTCGTAGTCGGCTCCGTAGAGCGCGCGGCCTGTGACCTTGTCGGTCCCATCGTGGCGGATGGGGCGAGTGCCAACCACGTCGTAGGTCTTGGTGGCCAGCACCATGTTTCGTTCGTAGTCAACGGTGGTGGTCATGGTTAAGCCTCCTGCATCTTCACCGCCGCGTCCTGGACGGCGCGGACTATCTTGTCGTATCCGGTACACCGGCAGAGGTTGTTGGCGAGCCAGAATCGGATTTCGTGCTCTGACGGATCCGGGTTCTGCTCGAGCAGCGCCTTGGAAGCGACGATGAAGCCGGGCGTGCAGATTCCGCACTGGAGCGCGGCGTTCTCTAGGAAAGCCTCCTGGACAGGATGCAGCGAACTTCCCTCGGCTACGCCCTCGATCGTCGAGATCTCCTTGCCCTCGGCTTCGACGCCGAGAACGAGGCAGGCGGTAACGATGCGGCCGTCGAACTCGACCGTGCAGGCGCCGCAGTTGCCGTCGTTGCAGCCCTCCTTGGTGCCTGTGAGTCCGATGACGTCCCGCAGCGCTTCGAGCAGGCTCTGGCGAGGCTCGCAGAGGAAATCCACATGCTCGCCGTTGATTGTGGTCTGTACGTAGGTCTTAGCGGGCACTTCTAGCTCTCCTTGGCTCGTTCGATTGCGGTCAGCAGCGCGCGGCGGGTGAGCACCTCGCAGAGATGCTTGCGGTACTCGATGGTGCCGCGCATGTCGGTAATTGGCTTCGCGGCGTCGCGGGCTATCCCGGACGCGATTCGGGCGGTTTCCTCGTTGGCGGGCTTGCCGGCTATGGCGTCGGCGGCCTCTTGGACGAACAGCGGCGTCGGAGCGACAGAGGCAAGCGTGATCCTTGACGACTTGATGTCTCCGTTGTCCAGCACGACCGATACGCCGGCCCCGGCCACGGCTATGTCCATCTCGTTTCTGGGGATGAACCGGATGTAGTTGGCTCCGGAGTTGGCCTCGGGCGCGGGGAAGCGCAGCGAAACGAGCAACTCTCCACGCTCCAGGACGGTCTGCCGGACGAAGGTGCAGAAGTCTTCGATTGGGACATCCCTCTCTCCGTTTGGCCCGGCGATCCGGGCGACGCCGTTGTAGGCGATCATCGCCGGGACCGAGTCCGCGCTTGGAGCGGCGTTGCACAGGTTGCCGCCCAGCGATGCGCGGCCCTGTATCTGCGTCCCGCCGATGATGCTGGCGGCGTCCACGATCCCCGGATAGACGGAGCGGATGTCAGCGTTGTTGTATATGAGGTAACACGGTGTCGCGGCGCCGATGGTCAGGCCGTTGTCGGGGTCATACGTGAGCTCGTTGAGCTCGGGTATGTTCTTGACGTCCACCACGGTATCCAGGTCGTATGCTCTCGCCCTCAACTGGACCAGCAGGTCGGTTCCGCCCGCCAGGGGCCTCGCCTTGTCTCCGGCCTTGTTCAGCAGGTCGATAGCTTCCCGTACAGAGTTGGGGGCCTCGTAATCAATCCACTTCAATAGCCCACCTCCTTTCTTTTTGCCTCGTTCAAACTTTTGGGTCAGCGCATGGATGAACCCTGATTCCCGTATCCGGCGGTTCGGCGCCTAGGCAGCCACATGCACATAGGCCGTGCCACAGCCGAGGTTGGGAAACCGGCAGAATGGACTGCCTAGTAGTCCGTTTGCTGCCCCAGGCTCCGAAACGGGGTTTAGTATATCAGAGGAAAGTAGGTTCAACAATGGCGCGTTCAGGCCCATGTCCACCGCCTAGCCGAATTGCCGCCCAATGTTGCCCGTCCGCCGCCGCTCTGCGTAACATTGGAATCACCATGCGATTCACAGGCCGAAATATGCTGAAAGTCGAAAACCTCGTCAAGACGTTCAGCTCTGAGCAAGGCGATGTCAAGGCCATCGACGACGTCAGCCTGTCGGTTGACGAGGGAGAGGTGGTCACGCTGTTGGGTCCCAGCGGATGCGGCAAGACGACCCTGCTTCGCTGCGTCGCCGGACTCGAACGTCCCGACGCCGGCCGGATAGCGATAGACGGCTCCCCGGTATTTTCACTGTCCGACAATTCGAACGTGGCGACGCACAACAGGCCGATCTCGATGGTCTTCCAGTCATACGCCGTCTGGCCCCACATGACCGTGTTCGAGAACGTGGCCTACCCGTTGAGAGTGTCGAGGGCCAGGTACTCCAAGTCTGACATCGAGGAGAGGGTTGGCGGCGCCCTGGAGATGTGCAAGATACCTGAGCTTAGAGACCGCGGCGCGACGACGCTCAGCGGCGGTCAGCAGCAGCGGGTCGCGGTGGCGCGCGCGCTGGTCAGGGAGCCGAAACTGCTGCTTCTGGACGAGCCGCTGAGCAACCTCGACGCGAGGCTCAGGGAGGAGATGCGCCTGGAGTTCAGAGACCTATTCTCAGCCGCGGGCATCTCCGCGTTATACGTGACCCACGACCTGCCCGAGGCGCTGGCGCTGTCCGACAGGGTGATTGTGATGAACGGCGGACGGATCGCTCAGACCGGCGCTCCGCGCGAGGTGTACTCTCGGCCGGAGGGACGGTTCGTGGCCGACTTCACCGGAGCGGGGAACGTGGTCCGGGGCGTCGTGGAGGCGGGCGAGCGCGGCGCGGCGAGCGTTCGGTTGGGATTCGGCCTGCTGGTCAGCGCGGCGGTCAAGGACTGCGCGATAGGGTCGGACGCGCTTGTGGCAATCCGGCCAGAGGGGATCGTCCTGAGCCGCGAGAGCCCGAAAGGTCCGGACGCGATGCCGTGCGTCGTCGAGACCGCCGCGTTTCTGGGCAGTTACATGGAGTACAGAGTTCGCGTGTCCGATCAGGACCTCATGGTAAGGATGCCTCCGACGGCTGAGACATTCGAGCGCGGCGACGGCGCGTACGTCCACGTCCCAACGGATAGCTGCGTTGTCATCGCTCAGGAATCTGTTGACACCCCGACGGGCTGATGGCTAGTATTCGGCAGTTGCAAGGGCGCGCCGGCGGCGACGGCATGGGAGTGTCCCGTCCACTGGCACAGTTGAGGCGTTTACCGGGACTGGCGATACTCACGGAGGCCCAAATGTCGAAGGCAAGACTCGGACTTTGCGCCGGGGTTTTCGCGCCGGTTCTGTCGGCGGTCGCGCTCATGTTGCTTGCGGCCTGCTCGAACGGTTCCGATCCCGGGGCCGGGACATCCACGACTACACCTCCTGCGTCAGCGGCAGGACTGACGCCCATCGCGGATCCCGCCACAGACTCCATCCTCCAGCAAGGCGCGATGTACGCGGGTCTGGACGCCGACTGGGACGAGTCGGCCCAAGGAGTCCAGGATCTCATTCCGATGGCGCAGGCGGAGGGGAAAGTCCACCTCACCGCCTACGGCGTGGACCATACCGACGCGCTCTGCGAGGCGTTCACTGCGCGGTATGGCATCGAGTGTAAAGGGCGCGGTATAGACGCGGGCCAGATCGTCGGCGCTCTGACCGCCGAGCGGGAGGCGGGCGAGGCGCCGACGGACGTCGTCTTCATGTCCATGACCCAGATGGGCCAGTACGTTGACAAGGGCTTCGGCGCGGAGCTCGACTGGGAGTCGCTCGGAGTCGATCCTCGCCGGTCTTGGGAGGCCAAGGAGGGCGTCGGAGGAAACGCGGCCGGAGTCGGCAACGACCAGTACACCAACTTCTATCGCACAGACGAGTTCGACGAGGCCGACCTGCCCAAGACGATCGACGACTGGCTGGATCCGAAGTACAAGGGCCTCGTATGCGCGCCATCGTTTCTCTTCCGCGCGGGAAACGGTTTCATCGCCTTCTACTATGACAAGGACGAAATGGTGGACGTCCACAAGCGGATGATCGAAGAGAACGATCTACTGGTGACCGACGACTGCAACGACTTCATATTGTCCGGCGAGAAGCCGCTGATGTATTTGGGCTATGGAAACCCGCCCGCGCTCTTGGAGAGCGGCGTGATCGGCCAGTTCTGGAATCCCGGATTCGGCGTAAACATGTTCAACGTCGCCGTGGCCGGCAACGCTCCGAACCCCAATGCCGCCCGACTCTTCGCGGCTTGGCACACGAGCCGAGAGGCGTCGAAGATAATGTGGGAAGTGGTCGGCAGGGGCTGGGCCGCTTACGGCCACGCCGCCGAGGGGCTGACCACAGGCAGTTTCAAGGATATCGACCTCGTATTCGAGAGCGTGCCCGTCTTCAGGCAGAGGGGCGACAACGCCAGGTACTTCGCCGACAGGGTGTTTGGAACGGAATAGGCATTGGGGCCACGGAATCTCGCAAGCCGGCTCTCATGGCTTCGTCGGGGCGATGCGCTGCTGATCCTCGGAGCGCTGGCCCTTGCGGTGTGGCTGGTCGCGCCCGCGGTGGTGATGACGGTAGTCCAGGCTTTCCGGCCTCCCGCCGGGAACCTGTTCTTCGAAGGTTCGAGCTTCTGGGGGCTCTCAAACTTCGCCGACGTTTACACCGGCAGCCGCGCGCTCCGGTCCACTCTGATAGACACGGGCATATACACGCTCGGCTCTGTCGGCTTGGCTTTCGTTCTCGGGTTTGCGTTGGCGTGGCTGGTCGAGAGGACAAACCTCCCCGGCAGGAACCTTGTGTTCGTCTTCCTCCTATTCCCCCTCATGATGCCCGCGATAGTCACGACTCTCGGCTGGGTGCTTCTGCTCGGACAGAGAGTGGGTCTCATCAACATAGTGGCTCGGACTGCGTTGAACTGGATTCCGGGTGTCGAAATCACTTCCGGGCCGTTCAACCTGACGACGATGTACGGCATGATCGCGCTTCAAGGATTCGGAAGCGTGACGCTGATGTTCATCTTCATAAGCGCCGCGCTGCGCGGCATGGACCCCGCTCTCGAAGAGGCCAGCAGGACTTCGGGAGCCACTTTCCTTCAGACCGTCCGCAGAGTGACGATCCCCGCGATCCGGCCGGCCGCGCTCGGCGCGGTCATCCTCACGACCATCCTGACCATCGAGTCGTTCGAGGTGCCGCTGATTCTGTCCACCGGCGCCAAGGCGGACATTCTGAGTACGCGGGTGTGGGAACTGCTTACCACAGGATCGGGTGAAGACCCGCTATACGGCGCGGTGGCGGCCATGGGCCTTCACTTCATGCTGCTCACGTATGCTATGTTCTTCGCGTACACGCGCCTGACCGCGCGCGCCGAACAGTTCGCCACCATCACCGGCAAGGGGTTCCGCGCCCACCGATTGGACTTGGGACGTTGGCGCTGGCCGGTCCTCGGCGCGGTCATGGCCTTCGTAGCGCTCATCTCTCTCACCCCGTTCGCGATTCTGTTGTACACGTCTCTGCTGCCCGTGTACATTCCGCCCGGATTCGACGTTATCGAGAAGTTCACGCTGAACGGATACGCGGAGTTGTTCGGCAACGAGCGTTTCCTGGGCGCGGTGACGAACACGGCGATAGTGGCGGTCGTCGCGCCGACTATATCCGTTCTGGTCGCTCTGATTGCCGCGTGGATGGTGGCGCGCGCGCGGTCGGCCAATGCGCTCAGGGTCGCGGTGGACCTGTTCACCTCGTCGTCGCTGGCTATTCCAGCCGTCGTGGCCGCGTTCGCGTTCTTCATCTTCTATCTCTGGATCAACCGCGTAGTCCCAAGCTGGCTCCCGCTGCACGGCACGATCGTGACGCTGATCCTGGCTTATGCCTTCCGCATGGCGTTGGCGTACCGTCTCCAGCACGCGGGAGTGACGCAGATCGCGCGGGAGTTGGAAGAAGTCTCAGCGACGAGCGGAGCGGGGAGAGTCACCACGTTCCGGCGCGTCCTGCTGCCACTCGTCGCGCCCAGCATATTCGGGGCGTGGCTGATCCTGTTCCTGATAGCGTTCCGAGAGTTCACGTTGGCGCAGGTTCTGACCGCCGGCTCTGAGCCGTTCGTAATCAGCACCCTGGTCTATAATCTTCGCAGGATAGACTCCGACCAAGCGGCCGCGCTGAGCGTGCTCACCGTGGCGTTCCTGTTTCTGTTCCTCGTGTTTCTGAGGGTATTCGTGATGAAGCGCGTGAGGGCGCTCTAGTCGGGTGAGGGGTTTTACACGCGCCATGCGGTTGCTAGAATAGACTTGCCATTTCGGTTTCACCCCTTTCGGACCGGCCGACAACACCAGAAATAAACCAGCAGCAGATGCCACTACCGTTACTACTGATTCCATTGGCCACAGCCGCCGGGTCCGCCGTGGCGCAAGCCGTCGCCAAGTTGAAAGCGCACGGGCGGCTCAACGCTCTGCGCGCCGAGTTGGAGGAGCTCGAATCGCGGCACCGCGCCGAGATGCGCCTGAACTACGATCGGCAGACCGAGCTTTGCCGCCAGTTGGGTTGGCCGGAGGCGGAGCCTCCGCCCGTCTTGCGGGAACCTGAGCGGACGGAAGAAGCCGAGGAGCCGGCTTCCTGGTGGCGCAGATGGTGGCGGCGATTGTCGAGCCGTCTGCTGAGCCGTCGGGCCCACACGCTGGCGGACGGCTCCCCGCACTCCTCCCGGTTCGGAATCATCGGGCGGCACGCGGCCAGCTTCAGCGCGGGGGCGGTCTGGAGGGTTGCGTCTGTGCCCATCATGAACGTGGCCCGCCCGATGGCGGGCAGGCTGCTGAGCTTCGTGCCCAGACTGCTGACCTTCGCGCCCAGACTCGCCACGTTCGGCGGCAGCGGCGGCGGATCGATACTGGCTTCCACGGCGACTTCGACCGGATTGAGGTTCGCCCTCGGAGCCTTCAACGTGATCGGCATCGTCTTGGGGCCGGCGCTTGCGGCATGGTCTATCTTCGGCGAAGTCAGAAAGGTCAAAAGGGCTAAACAAGAACTGGAGTCCACCCGCATACAGCGCGAGGCGGAGTTGGCGGCATACGCAGCCCGCACTCGGCGGCTCCAAAGGCGGCTCGCCGACGGCGAGACGACGGCCATTGCGGCGCGGCCCGCGGATACAAGGCAGGCCGTCCGCGAACATGCCGATGCCCGTCCGGCCCGCTCAGCGGACGCAGCGATGGCCGGAGCTACGCGCCGAGGCGATTTATCCCGTCCAGCGCGGCAGTCTTATAGCATTCCGCCAGCGTCGGATAGTTGAAAACGGTCTCGACGAAGTAGTCCACGGTCCCTCCGAGTGCCAGGACGGCTTGGCCGATGTGTACCAGTTCGCTGGCGCCTTCGCCGATGATGTGTACGCCGAGCAGTTTCCGGTCCCTTGTGTCGAACATGAGCTTGAGCAGCCCGGAGTCGTCACCGATTATCTGTCCGCGCGCTATCTCGCGGTACTGTGCCCTGCCGACCTCGTATGGGACGACGTCTTCGGTCAGGTCTTCCTCCGTCCTCCCGACCATAGACATTTCGGGAATGGTGTAGATGCCGTAGGGAAACAGCGCGGGAACGCTGTTGGCGGGCATTCCGAAGGCGTGGCATGCGGCCAGCCGGCCCTGCTCTCCGGAGGTGGAAGCCAGATTCGGAAAGCCTATCACGTCGCCAACCGCGTAGATATTCGGAGTGTCCGTCTGGTAACAGTCGTTCACCGACAGCCTGCCGCGCTCGTCCGCCTTCAGCCCCACGGCCTCCAAGTTGAGATTCGCCGTCGCGCCGGTGCGTCCGACGCTGTAGAGGGCTGCGTCGCTCACTATCTTCTTGCCGCTGAGGAGCCATATCCGCACGTGCCGCCCGCGTTCGTCCTCGAACGTCTCGACCCACGTTACCTCTTCATCCAGCCGAAGCGTCACTCGATTCTGGCGCAGGTGATAAACCAGCGTGTCGATCAACTCTCCGTCCACGAAGTTCAGCAGCCTTGGAAAGCGGTCGATCAGCGTGACCCGTATGCCCAAGGTGGCGAATATGCTCCCGTACTCCAGCCCTATGACGCCCGCGCCGACGATGGCGAGGGTGCGCGGAAGTTCAGGCAGGTTTAGTATGTCGTCGCTGAGCAGGATGTGCTTGCCGTCCGGTTCGACGCCGTCAGGCTTGGTCGGCGTGGTGCCGACCGCCACGACTATATTGTCGGCGGTGATCGAGCGGTGACTCCTTCCGTCCACCGAGTCGAGGGCGATTGTGTGCCGGTCGATGAACGACGCGCTGGCCGTGATCAACTCCACTCTGTTCCTAAAAAGCTGGTGGCGTAGGGTGTCCTTCTCCTGCTGCATCACGTGGTTGGTGCGAATGGTGAGGTCGCTCATGGCGATGTCTTGCTTGACCGAGTAGGACTCGCCGTAGATGCCGCGTTCCCTGTATCCCGTCAGATACATCACGGCTTCGCGGAGGGTCTTGCTCGGAATAGTGCCCGTGTTGACCATGACGCCGCCGATTTCGGCGTGACGTTCGATAATGACTGTTCGCTTGCCGAGTTTGGCAGACTGAACCGCGGCCCGCTGGCCGGCGGGGCCGGACCCTATAACCGCCATGTCGTAATCGTATTCAGCCATCTTCCGCTCTCCGCGCCTATTGGGATGGGGTGTCCCGTCCGGTACATTGTACATGGTGGATGGCGGATAGTGGATAGTGGGTAGGGAAGTGTAGATTATTCGGGCGGGGGGTGTTAGGGTTAGGTTGTCGGCGGGAGCGAGATGAAAGAGTTTCGCAAGGAAGGACAGAGGTATGACCACTGAGGCGAGAGAGCATAGCGAAATACGCTTGGACCCGCTGTCGGTGCTTGAGGACTCGGGATACCGGATCACCGAGCCTCGTCGCAGCGTGGTGCGGCTTCTGAAAGAGAAGGCGGACGGGTTTACGGCGGAGCAGATCAGCGACGAGCTTCCGAACGTGGGACGGGCGACCGTGTATCGCACGATCAAGCTGCTTCTGGAGTCCGGGGTAATTTGCAAGCTGGCGATGCCGGATGGAACTCCGATGTACAGCATGGCCAGGGTGGGCCACCATCATCATACGGTGTGCGTGAAATGCGGGAACATCGGCGAGTTCAAGCACGTCACCATAGAGAGGCTCATGCGGGCCATAGGCAGAGAGGTTTTGGGGGAGATCGTGGGGCATAGGATCGAGGTTTTCGTCGATTGTGGTGAGTGTGACGAATGAGGGTTTTTTCACCCTCACCCCTTCGATAGGCTTAGGGCAGGCTCTAGCCCTCTCCCATCGAGAGAGAGGTAACCCAGATCCACCACCTAACTGCAGAAGTTGGGTACGTAGCACACTTCAGCGTACTGCTGGCCTGTGCGATTGTCGTGTTCACCCTCTGTCCGATAAAGATCGTGCCACCCATCCTCTTCCACCGCCGCCGCCTTGAACTCAGCCATCACGTCCACCCCCACAGCGAACTCGATCACGCCGAATCGTTCATCCTTGCCCTCCTCACAGTACCTCAGCAGTTCCTGCTGATAGCCTGCCGTGTCAGAACGCAACATCACCTCGTTCACCCCATCAGGCAGGTACTGTAGTGACTTCTCCAACATCCTCAGTTGCTCATGGCCCGCCGGCACATTGCCGTCTCTGAACACAGAATGCACTATCTGATCGGCCTCTGCCCAAGTCGAAGAAGTCGGCCCCGATTACTGGCGAATACCGAAGGCATAGCTTCGGGCGACTGTCTGCACCCCAACCCAACGTGACCTCGCCGCGTTACAACCTTCGACACCACATCACGTCGATAGGACACCGGCACATTGCGCCTGAATCTGCCTAACATCAGACTTCTCCTTGCATCTGCCGCGATTCTGATCGCGCTGGCGGCCTGCGGCTCCTCTCCAACGGCCGCCGATACGCCAACCCCTACCGCCACCGCGTCTCCTATCCCAACAGAGACCGCCGTTCCCACACTTCAGCCTCCGACCCCAACACCCGTCCCGCCGACCCCAATCCCTACGGCAACGGCGACTCCGGCGCCAACCGCCACGCCGATACCGAGCGCCCTGGCCGACGAGACGTTCGCGTTCGTCGAGTTGCTCACTCTTGAGCACAGCCCCAGGGAGAGCGCGACGGACGCGGAACTAGCCGCCGCGCAGTTCCTGAAAGGCTGGTTCGAGGAGCTTGGCTACGAGACGACTCTTCAGGATTTTACAGTTGGCCCTCTTCCCAAGTCAGAGCTAACGATTACTTCAGATTTGGGGCCGGAGAATCCGTGGTCCCACCCCATGGGTGAGTCGCATGAAGGGGACGCATCCGGCGTCCTACGATTCGTAGAAAAGGCATTCGAGGAGGACATCCCGGCAGAGGGATTGAAAGGCGTGATCGCTCTGATCGAACGTGGAGAGGTCACCTTCGAGGAGAAGGTGCAGCGAGTCGCCGAAGCCGGCGCGGTTGGCGCGATCGTGTTCAACAACCGCCCCGGCAGATTCTACGGAGACCTCCGCAACCCGTCCACGATCCCGGCTGTATCAATCAGCAGAGACGACGGCCGAGACCTGCTGGACCTACTCGAAAACGGAGAGGTTGAAGCGCGGGTCACGGTGAAGAGCGAGACCCGCCCGTCCAGAAACGTGATTGCCGAGATGTCGGGGAGCGCAGACACGGGCAAAACCGTCATCGTCGGGGCGCACTACGACACCGTACCCGAATCACCCGGCGCCAACGACAACGCCTCCGGCATCGCCACGATCATGACCATCGCCAAGCGCGCCGCCGCCAACGATTATCCATTTGCGCTACGATTTGTACTGTTCGGCTCGGAGGAGATAGGTCTGTTTGGCAGCCGACACTACGTTGACACGTTGAGCGCCGAGGAAATCGACGACATCCTAGCGATGCTGAACTTTGACTCCGTAGGCTCTGGAAGCGGGTTCGGCGTTCTCGGCAGCGGCGGGCTGACGCGGGAGGCGCTGAAAATCGGAGAGCAGTTTGGCCCAAACCTCATCCGACCGACAACACTGTCTCCCAACACGAGCAGCGACCACGCGCCATTCCAGGACGCCGGCATCCCGGCGATGTTCCTCATGTCCGACGACTTCACGCGCATACACACGCCGGAAGACAAGCTCCAATGGGTCGAACCCAACCTTCTCGGCTGGTCAGCCGAGATAGGCTTCGGCCTGCTAGACTGGCTCGCGTCAGATGGGGCGCCCTGACCATGTTCAGCCCTCTACCGAGTCCGACGCGTATGGTGCATTCTCCCAGCGCAATTCGATATACTGCCATCCGCGCCATCAATGTATGAGGACACTTTGCCCATCATCAACACCTGCCAAACCCTCGCCCCCGGCTTCTGAATGTTTTCTATATTCGACCTCCACGTTCACACCAACCAGGGTAGCCCTGACAGCGGACTGACCCCGCAAGAGATGGTCGAGGACGCCAGACGCCTGGGACTCACCGGAATCATGGTGACCGAGCACGACGGCTGGCCGCGCCACGACTTCGAAGCATTCGCCCGCACAGTCGAAGACATCGTCCTCGTCCGCGCCCTTGAGGTTTACACTCCCCTCGGACACGTCATCACAATTGGGTTGGAAGGGCACGTAGCGGGCTATGGCGACAGCATAGAGGTCATACGAACCCTGCGCCGAGAGGTGGACAAGGTCGGCGGATTCATGGCTCTGGCCCACCCCTTCAGGTTCCTATTCGACCTGCCGCACTACACCCAAAACATGCTGTTCCAGGATGCCGACCGCATTCCCAAGACCGCCGCCGAGGCCGCCAAACACCCCGTGTTTGAGTTGGTGGACGAGATCGAGGTGGTCAACGGGGGCAACATAGAGGTAGAGAACCGATTCGCCCAAGAGGTCGCCGCCCTGCACGGCTTCTGGGGAACCGGAGGGTCGGACGCCCACTCGCTGGACGGACTCGCCAGGGGAGTAACCGTCTTCAAAGGCGACGTGCGCAACGAGTCCGACCTGCTGGAGGCTCTCCGCGCCGGAGACTTCGCCCCCGTCGAAAGCTTCCACATAGGCAAGCCGATCAACTATGGCCGCTCCACCTGGCTGAAACCCGATATGCTGACAAGAGACGGGGCGCCCCTGAAGTGAACCGAATGAGCGCAACGACACCTGACACCCCAATCATGACACCTGTATAATCTCCACACCACCACACGGAGGCAAATACTTCATGGCAGAAGACATCATTCGTATCGGCTACGTCGGCGCGGGAGCGAACACCAAGCTTAGGCACCTGCCCGGCTTTGCCGCCATAGACGGCGTGGAGAACGTCAGCGTCTCGAACCGCAGCCGCGAATCTAGCCAGCGCGTCGCCGACGAATTCGGCCTCAGCACGGTTTACGACTCATGGATCGACCTGATCGAAGAAGACGACACCGACGCCATCTGCGTAGGCACCTGGCCATACATGCACAAGACCCTCGTGCTCGCATCGATCGACGCCGGCAAGCACGTCCTCACCGAGGCCCGCATGACCATGAACTCGGACGACGCCAAGCTCATGCTCGCCGCCTCGCTCGAAAGCCCGGACTTGGTGACTCAGATCGTGCCCGCCCCTCACACGCTCAAGGTGGACAATACCATCAGGGATATGATCGCCGACGGCTGGTTCGGAGACGTCCTCTCCGCCGACGTCACCGTGCATCAGGGCGACTTCATAGACTACGACTCGGAGCTCCACTGGCGGCACGACCGCGACCTCTCCGGCAACAACATTATGCAGATGGGCATCTGGTACGAGGCGATCATGCGCTGGTTCGGACCCGCCCAAGCCGTAACCGCCGTCGGCAGGGTCAACGTCAAGAGCCGGACCGGCTGGGACGGACGGCCCGCGCACGTCACCATACCGGACCACGTCGAGATTCTGATCGAGTTCGCCTCCGGCCCCGTCGTGCGTCTCAGGGTGAGTACCGTTACAGGTCTGGCCCCGGCCGATGGAGTCTGGATTTTCGGCTCCGAAGGAACACTGCACATCAACTCCGGCTCCATGACCCTGCGAGGCGGACGCAGGGGAGACAACGAGCTTGCCGAGATCGACGTCCCCGTAGAGAAACAGGGCGGCTGGCGAGTCGAGGAGGAGTTCATCAACGCCATCCGCGGCCTCGAACCCGTGACCCACACCAACTTCCAAGACGGCGTCCGATACATGGAGTTCACCGACGCCGTGACCCTGAGCATACAGTCCGGCGATCGCGTCACGCTTCCATTCGTCTAAAGGCGAAAACTCATCATGAACTACGCCAACCTATTCTCCCGAAACCTGCCCGTCGATGTTGACGCCCCGCCCGGACTGGCCGAGGACACCAAGTACGTCTTCTCCGTCACTTACACCGACCTCGATACGATGCCGGTTGAGGGATTCGTCGATGCGCTGGCCGAAATCATGCCCCGCGAGGGGACTGACCTAGCCAAGTATCCCCCGCCGCAGGGTCACCCTGGGCTGCGCGAGTACATCGCCGACTCCCTGCGAAAGAACAGGGGCATGGACGTCCCGTTGGACAGCATTTTCCTCAGTTCCGGCGCGGGCGGAGCCGTCGGCGTAATCCTCGACGCGCTCGTTGACGCCGGAGACACCGTCCTCATCGAGGAGTTCTGCTACTCCGGCACGCTCGGAATGTTGATGGGCAAGCGCGCCAACATCATCCACGTCCCAACCGACGCGGACGGCATGGACACCGACGCGCTGGAAGCCACCATCAAAGACCTCGTCGCCAAAGGCGCCAAGCCGAAGCTCATCTACACGATCAGCGTGTACCAGAACCCCATGGGCATGACCCTCAGCGCCGAGCGTCGCAGGCGCATGGTCGAGATCTCCCAGCGCTACGGCATCCCCATCCTAGAAAACGAGTCCTACGCCGACTTCCGCATCGACGGAGCCCCCCTGCCCCCCGCGATGTACGGCATGGACGACCAGGATAACGTCATGTACGTGTCCGCCTATACCAAACTGCTCGGCTGCGGCCTCAGGCTCGGCTTCGCCGTCGTGCCCGAGCAGGTCAAAGAGGTCGTCGGCAGGCTCCGATTCGGGACCGCCCCTAGCCATTTGGCGTCGATGGCCGTTTACGAGTACCTGACACGGCACGGCGACGAGTACGTCGCCGCCGTCGCCCGGTCGCTCGGAGCAAAGCGCGACGCGATGCTCGCCGCCCTCAACGAAAGTTTCCCCCCAAGCTGCGAGTGGAGCAGCCCCAACGGAGGCATGATGCTGTGGGGCAAGCTACCCAAAGGCGCCGACGCCTGGAACACCCTCGAAAAGGCGGTCGAGGCCGGGGTCAGGTACAACCCCGGCCCAATGTACCGCGCCGACAGGGCCGGCAACGACCGCATCCGGCTGACTTACAGCTACCACACCTCCGACGAGATCAGAGAAGGCATCGCCCTACTGGCCCAAGTCTTCGAACGCCAGGGCGCGTTCGACAACGGGTAGCGGGCCTGTATCCGGATGCTCTGTGATACGCTGAGTGTCCACCAGGAGGACAGTCATGGTCACGCAAACCAAACTCACATATCGCGACTACGCGAAAACGCCAGACGATGAACGGTACGAGCTCATAGATGGAGTATTGCTAATGGTTCCGGCTCCCAACATCGCCCACCAGGAAAGTCATGCCAGCCTCGGCTCTCAGATGTGGTCATTCGTTAGACAGTGCGACCTTGGTCGTGTTTTCTTAGCCCCAACCGACGTTGTGTTGACCGACACCGACACCGTCCAGCCCGACGTGCTGTTCATCTCGAAAGAACGCGAGCACATCATCGCCGAGGCCAACATACAGGGCGCGCCGGACCTCATCGTAGAGATTCTGTCACCATCCACGTCCAGCCGCGACTGGCGAGAAAAGCGCGACCTCTACGCCCATCACGGCGTAAACGAATACTGGGTCGCAGACACCGCCAACCGTGTAGTCTTTCAGATGCTTCTGAAGGATGGCATCCTTGAAATCATAAACACCTACGCCGGCGGGGACACCATAACTTCACCCACGCTGAAAGGGTTCGAGATCAGCGTAAACGACATCTTCATATAGAATTACGCCGACCATCCCAACCCAACAAAGTCACAGGCAACCACTAGGAGGAACCTTGATGCCCCAAGACACCAAGTTCAGCTTCGATAATCTATTCTCGAAGCGCGCGCCGCCGGGCGGCGCGCGAGCAGGTGCCGTAAAGCGCGGAAAGTACGACTTCGCCGTCGCATACCCCGATCCCAAGTCCATCCCGTTCGACGGACTTGTCGAGGGCCTCAAGCAGGCGCTCGCCGACGAGGGTGAAGACCTCGCAATCTACGCCCACCACCAGGGCTACCGACCCCTGCGCGAGTTCGTCGCCGACAAGATCGCGCGAGACCGCGACATCCACGTCTCCCCCGACGACATCATCCTCGGCGACGGCTCCAGCCAGCCGATCCACATGTTTCTCGAGGTGCTCCTAGACCCCGGTGACGTGGCCCTGACCGAAGATTTCGTGTACGCCGGAACGCTGGGCCAACTCCGAAGATTCGGCGCCGAAATCCGCGGCGTCGAGACCGACCAAGAAGGCATGTTGCCCGACGCCCTTGAGGGCGCGATCCAGAAGGCGACCTCGCAGGGCAGGCGTCCCAAGCTCATCTACACCATTCCCACCTACCAGAACCCCATGGGCTGGACCATGACCCTCGAACGCCGCCAGGCCATGCTCGAAATCGCCCAACGTCACGGCGTACCTATTCTTGAAGACGACTGCTACGTCGATCTCAGGCTCGACGGCCCAGAGTCGCCCACCTCCATCTACTCCCTCGACGACATCGGCAGTACCTTGTACGTCGGCTCATTCTCCAAGATAATCGCCCCCGGCATGAGAATCGGCTACGGGACCGGGCCGCCCGAGGTCCTCGACCGCGCCCTCGTCGCCAAGAGCGGCGGAGCCGTCAACACCTTCGCCTCCTACGCCGTCCACAGGTACTCCACCGGTCAGCTAGACGGTCACATCGACGAGATCAACGACATCCAGCGCGCTAAGCGCGATGCCATGCTCGCGGCCCTCGGCGAAAACTTCGGCGACCGCGCCGAGTGGAGCAGCCCGAACGGCGGACTGTTCATCTGGCTCAAGATGCCCGAGGGCAGTGACCTCGTATCCATCCGCGACGATGTGCTCGACAAGTACGATGTCGGATACCTGCCCGGTGTCCAGTTCTCCCCCGAAGGCAACACCGGCCAAAACTGCGCCCGCCTCTGCTTCGGCTTCAACTCGCCCCCCGAAATCCACGAGGGCATCGCCCGCCTAGCTGAAGCCTTCCAACAGAAAGGCGCTTTCTGAAGTAACCGCCCCATGCGTATCTGCTCCTTCCTACCCAGCGCCAGCGAGATCATCTACCTCCTCGGACTTGGAGACTCCCTCCACGCCGTCAGCCACGAGTGCGACTTCCCGCCCGACGCCCTCGGCAAGCCCAAAGTCGTCCGCAGCCGCTTCGACTCCGACAACCTCACCAGCCGAGAGATAGACCGCATCGTCACCGACATGATGACCCGCGGCGAAAACATCTACGAGGTGGACGCCGATGTCTTGGCTGAAGCGCGCCCCGGCCTCGTCATAACCCAGCAGCTATGCGAAGTCTGCGCCGTATCTTTCGAAGACGTACAACACGCGGTCGCCGCCCTCAGTCCCGTCCCGGCTATACTGTCCCTTGATCCTCATGACATCGACGACATGCTGAACGACATCATCCGAGTCGGTGAGGCTGCCGGAGCCAAAGACGCCGCCGCTGAGACCGTCACTGATCTTCGCGCCAGAATCGAGTCGGTCCGCCATGCTGTGAAGAGTGCCCCGACATCCCCGACCGTCGCCTGCATCGAGTGGATGGACCCCATAATCGCCGCCGGACACTGGGTTCCCGAGATGGTTGAGACCGCGGGCGGGACAGATGCGCTCGTCCGCCCCGCGTCACCCTCCATCAGAATAGACTTCAGCCAACTGGCCGAAGCCGACCCCGACGTCCTGATTCTCATGCCCTGCGGAATGGGCGTTGCCCGCGCCCGATCCGAGTTCGACGCTCTGCCCGACCAATCCGACTGGCGTAGGCTCTCAGCCTTCCAAAACGGACGCGCCTACGCCGTCGACTCCGGCGCCCTGTTCAGCAGAAGCGGCCCCAGGCTCGTGGACGGCATCGAGCTTCTGACCCGCATACTCCACCCGCACCTGTTCGACGAAGCGCCATCCGAGCGATACGCGGAACTGCTGTGAACCCGAAAAGACCCTACTGCCTGCTGAAACGCCCCAGCATCTGCAACTCCATCTGCCGTCGCAGCTCCGCCGATTCTCGACTCAGGATATCCAACTCCGCCTGAAGCCTGCTCGTCGCCGACTCCTGCTCCAGCAGAGCCTGCTTCCCCGGCAGGTCCAACTGTAGGTTGCAGGCTATGTGGTAGGAGAGCGCAAGCGGACTCTTCGGCAGCCTCGGCTCGCCCACCCATCCGCCCGCCATGCCCATCGAAATCCGGTAGTACTCAGAGAACGCGCCGACCGTCTCCTCGACCAGCGCGTCCGGAACGGCCTCATCCGCCCCTTCGTCCAGAAGCTCAACATCCGCCGCCACGAACGGAGTCCACTGCGTAATCTCCGACACCCTGAAACGCTGCCGGCCGACCGCCGCCACGAAGAACCTGTCCCCCTCGATTCGGCTCACCTGCGCCATCTCAGCCACCGTGCCCACCACGTAAGGGAGCGCAGGCCCCCCGACCTCACTCCCCTCCATAATCAGCGATACTCCGAACCTGCTGTCCGCTTCCATGCACTCGCGCAGCATCAGCTTGTACCGCTCCTCGAATATCTGGAGCGGTAGCGACTCGCCCGGAAACAGGACTGTGTTGAGGGGAAACAGGGGCAGCCTGCGCGTGTTGCCCGACATGAGAACTGCCTACTTTATGAAGTCAAGGTGAGCGTATCGCATGAATATGCCGCCGCCCGGCCGGCCCAGCGGTCCGTTTACCGCTAGGCATGCCACAACGTGCGTGGTCCCCGGCGCCGCGCTGTCCGTAATCTTCACCCGGTTGGTCACGTTAAACCCGTTTATCGCGCCCCTGTCGTGGTCCCACTCGCCGTCAACCCAGATCTCACCGTAATCGTCGATGTCCGTCTCGAACCAGACCTCCGACCCCGCGACCTCGAAGTCCCCGACCCGCTCCGGCAGAGGTATCTTGATCCTGTACCAGCCGAACGTGAAGCCTATCGAGCGCTGCGTTCTTATCCCCGGATGATGCGGCCTGCCCGACCCCCGGCCCATGCCGCCCGCCTCCATGTCCTCAATAACCTCCCAGTCCGAGTCGTCATAGTCAGCTAGGCGTGCAGTGCTCTCGCTCGCCTGCGATACCAGCCCTTCGTTCGGCTTCCCGGGGTCCCACCCCGAGCCGAACCGCCACTCGGTTCCCAGTTCTTCCAACACCTTTGGGTCTTCGAGGTCCAGCATTACCTTGGCCACGAGTGTCCTCCTTTCGAGTCGGACGCCGCTATCTCTTTCGTGAAGATTCTCACCCTTGCCGCCCAATGTCAACCGCGCGCGCCTGCCCCAAGCTGGCAGGCGCCGCAGCGCGACTCCATCCGCCTGCCAGACATTTACAAGAATGACAGCGGGGATGACTCGCTGCGTTTGGAACGCTCCCAATTCGGCGACTCACTTCAGTACGCGGTCCACCTGGTTCAGAATATCCTCTGGGATCGGCCTGTCGTTAATGTGCTGTCCGACGTAGTATGTGCCGATGGTGCTGTCGGGACGTATGATGAACATTGACGGAGCGGCGACGCCGTCGCCCAGCAAGTCGAACACTCCGTAGCTATTCGTGACCGCGCCGCTCGAGTCGGCGAGCACGTGGAACTTTGCGAATACCAGGTCCGCCATGTTCTTAGCGTTCTCCCTGCTGTCCATGCTGATGGCGACCAACTCCACGTCGCGTTCGATGAACTCGGAGTGTACCATGACCAGCTCTCCAAGCTGGTTTCTGCATGTGCCTCAGAAGAAGCCCCGGTAGAACACCAGCACCGCGCCTCTGCTGTCCTCCAGAAGGTTAGTCAGTGTGACGGAGCCGCCGCTTGCCGAGGGCAAGGTGAAGTCCGGGGCCGGAAGCCTGCCCGCTTCCGACCCCTCTGAAGGCGAGGGTTCGGGCGGCGGTGTGGCCGCTGCCGCAGGTTCTGGGGACGGCTCAGGTGCCGGAGTGGAGGTTGGTACCGGAGTCGATACGGCCGGAACGACCTCGGTTGGAACAGGAAACCGGGCGGTATCGCCGCTCGGTTCAGACTCCGAGCCGCAGCCGACAAGCGCAATCAGCGCAGCCGACATGACTAACAGCGCCGCCCCGCGCACAATCCATTGGTAGTTCATACCGATCTCCTCTCCGGTATCTAGTCCCCGCTCCTAAACAACCTCAGTAATGATACGCCGCCGAGCGCAACTCCGATCGCGCCGACTACGATGCCGATTATGCCCAGCATCGACGCGCCGGAAGCGGCGTCCTCGGCGCCGGTTGCCGCGTCCCTGGCCTGCTGCGCTTCCGTCCGCGCGCCGCGCACCGCGCTCTCCAACTCCCGGCCGGAGGCGACGGCTTCAGGGAAGTGTATCGCTGAAGCCTCTCGAATGTCATCGAAACTGCCCCCTCCCGCCATTGAGTCAAAGGTCAAGTCGATCTCGTTACCTTCGATAGTACCAAAGAACCGGAACCGGTAGTGGCCCGGCGACGTTGGTATCAGGTCGGCGAGGTAGTGTCCCGGGTCTTGCCACGCCGCGCGCAGACTCATCACCCTAGACTCGCCGGACGGGACGTGAGTTACCTCGACCTGGAGCGTGGCCTCGAGCCCTTCGACGGGCGCGGTAGCAGACCCGCCGTGGTGAGACGGCTCATTGGCGGCGTCCTTTTGCATGGCTCCGCCGTGACCTTCGGCTTTCGCCTTGCTCACGCGCAGGCTCACCGCATTCCTCAGACCCTCGTAGGCAGGTTCGTCGAGGAATCCGACTATGAATTTGTAGTCTCCTTCTTCGCGATCTTCGTGTCCGAAAACGGCGGAGGAGGAGACCATCGTCATCAACGCCACCGCAGCTACTATTGACATTTTTGTCAGCAAAATTTGCCTCCTGAGCGGTTATCGGCGGCGTGGGCGAGCGCAGAATTCTGCGCGCTATGCGCCGTGTTGACTACGCCTTGCGGCGTCTCGCTCTGTTGCCTTTGGTTCTGTCCTTTATGAACGCACGTATGGAGAGGCCGAGTATGGTCAAGAAAGCCAGAAGCGCGGCCAACGTGATCAGCCCGGCGATTGGGCTGAGCTTTTTCACGTCGTAGGCGAAACTGGCCGATCCCGTGCCCGCGTGTGCTGAGACGTCGATGGTGAACACCCATCGCCCTTCGGCGTCCAGTTCGGCCCTCGCCTCATACAGCGTCGGGTCGTATGAGTCCGGGCCTGCGATCAGCGAACTGGCGCTCGCCTCTCCCGGTCCCGTGGGCGTGATGGTGACGTCCGCGTTCAGCACGCGGGCGCCCGTGTCTGGGTTGGCGACCGACAGTATCAAGATCGCCTCGCCAACCACCAGGGGATCGGGTATCGTCCCCAGCACAAGCTCATACGGCCCGGCGATCTCCCTTCTGGTCAACTGGAAGCCGCCGCCGTGTCCGCTCGCGCTGTCGAGATTTGACAGCGCGAGGAAGCCAAGCGTTGCCAGCGTAAATATGGCGAGCGCGTTTTTCAGCCAAGTACTCATCGGCTCCTTGCCGTATCGAGGATGGGACACAGATATAGCTAGAGCGCCGTTCACTCACAACTACGCGCTCAAGGCGGAAGATAGAGGAAAGAGGCGCCGCCGTCGGACAGATCCGGGGGCTGGAGCTAGATGCGTGGAGGTCTGCGCGGAGGGGCCGGATAGATCGATCTAAGGGCGGCGTCCGCCGCCGCATGAATGCCGACTAGGAGTGTCGGCTCGACCAGGGCCTGAGTCAGATCCGACTCGGACAGCGTGGCAGTGGTGAAGCCTGCGAGCGACGTGTCGAGGTTATACAGCGCGGGGTTGGAATCGGGGTCGGCTTCGGCGCCGTGCGCGTGGAAGTAGCGGTACCCGTGATCGTGTCCGCGGTCCGCTCCCAAGTGAGAGTGGTAAGGCTGCCGCTCCGCGAAGTGATGGTCGATCAGCGGACCCAGCGAAGGGAGCAAGACGAGCAGCCCACCCAGCGCGATTGGGCACAGCTTAGCAAGTATCCGATCCATGATGTCCGATTATACCACCCGGGGCCGCAAGCTCGCCGTGATCCGGTTCAGCCGCCCGCGCTGGTGTCCTCTTTAGGTCCGAGGAACTTGTCTCCGTTGAAGTGAATCAAGTGGTCAGGAATCTCAGAGATCCAAACTTCAGTCTCCCAGGCGATATTGTCCACGTGCTGCTTGAACTGCCGGAAATCTGGGAAGGCGCTGACATATACGCGGGTTGCGGCGCAGTCTTCCAGAGTCACTTCCAACTCCTCCACCCGCTTGGGACTCACGGGGCCGTGGGACGTGACTGCCTCAACCATGAACAGCCAGTTCCTCTCTTCGTCGTAGAGCACAACGTCGGGTAGCTTGTCATGTTCGGTCAGCGGGATGCCAAGCTTGGCTAGTCTCTCCTTGTCTAGGTGCAAGAGTTTGTTGGCGGCGTCCCCCAAGTACAACAAGATTGCCCCTGGCGCGAACTTCGGTCCGAAGTCCGTTACGATCTGAGCTTGCAATATATTGTGACTGCCTGGGGACAGGCGAATCTCCTCTCCAGTCGAGGTTCGGATGGGTATCTCCCGCATTCGGCGACGGCGCTGGTAAATCTCTAGGAGAACGCCGTGGCTGGAGCGAAAGGAGCGCAGTTCGGAGTCCCAGCCGCTGGTCCCATAGAGACGGATCACTTTCAACGCTTCGTCGGTAAGACCGTAATGCGTCCTGGGGCTGTTGGTGGGAAGGTCGGGCGCGTCAGGGTTGCGATCCACAACGCGCGCCTGCTCCAACTGGTGTATGACCTGACGTCTTACCGTCTCCCGCGTGTTCTCGGCATACTCCCTTCCATACGTGTCCCTCATGAATCCGAGTATCTGGTGGATAGTGCGCGACGGCTTGGTAGCTTGATTCCAAGCGTCATCCTCAGACAGCCCAGTGAGAGCTAGAAGGGTCAGGCACGAGATATCGTTGCGCTGGGCCGGGGCAGTCCCATCTGCTCCAGTATGTCCCGCGCTTCATCAATCTTGCTCATCTTGCCGCCGGCCTCACCCCTTACAAAGTTCGGGGGATAGATTCAGTCTCTTGGCGACGAGAGCATCGAATCCGGGCAGGTCATCCCCGGATTCGAGTCGCATTTGTACCTCCGCGCCAATTGAGCGAATGTCTCGTTCGTCTGGAAGAGGCATGGCTCGCAGCTCGGTGGCGTTGACCTGGGTATTCCCGTTTGAGATGCGAAAGTAACGATCCAGAAAGGCTGAATTTAGGAGGGCTGAAAGGCCATAGGCCAAATTCTCATCCAACACCCTTGATACACCCCAAATGTAGTTCAGGTGGTTTTCGAGTCCTACGAGGTCTTCATTTAGAGTTCCCCGAATTAGGGGAGCGGCCACCAGACGGCGCTTCTCCTCCTTTGCGCTGAAGCGGCGTAGAAGGACATAGGTCGCATCTGGCGCCAACAACTTCATTGATCCCGGCGCCACCTTGATCCATTGCGGCTTCTCTGCAATGGGCGAGGGCCAAGCCATTCGCATGGGACGAACGTGTTGCATCCACAGCAGCGGGACCGTGGAGTTCCCGAATGCGGTATGTGCCAGGAATTGAGTAGCCCTGAACGGAACCACCGGGCCGGTGGAGATTTCTAGGCCGAGAGAGTGGAGCGTATTGGGCCAACTCCGCATGGCCCGCGCCAACTCCAGGTCCTCCGCACAGAGAGGAATGGACAGTTCTATGTTCTCACTAGCCAAGTCGAGCACGGAGTCAACGTCCACTAGAAGGCGCTGCCGGTCGGATAGATCGTGTGCCGCCTTACTGTGGGATACGAGAACCTGGCCCCCGTTGAGGTTCTCGCCGTCCACTCGGCTCCGGGCCGCAATTACCAGATTCTCTTGGAGCACAGTCTGATTCTTGAACACATCCTTCCTGGACTCGAAAAGGTGGATGGCTGTGGGGATGACCCTTCGGAAGAAGACCTCCCGGAACTTTCTGAAGTACGGCCCCGAAGCAAAGCTTCGTGGCACGATGTACACCAGTTTGCCGCTTTCCGCGAGAAGTTCGGCGGATATCGCCATGAAGAGCGCGTAGATATTGGGCTGTCCATGAACTACCGAGGCCGAGGCAATGGCTCTGGGATCGTCCTTCCCAATCTTGAAGTACGGGGGATTGGATATGATGAAGCTGTACTCGGTGTTGGTTCCATCGAGGATTCCGCTGGGTCCCTTGCTATTCGATAGCGCTGCCAGGGCCGCCGCGTACTCCAAAACGAAGTCTCCATGTCGAACGTCAAAAGTCAGCGCTATACCACGTCGGGCAAGCCAGTCTTGCGAAAAACTGAGCGCCAATCGCGAGAGAGCAGCCAGCAGCCGGTCAGTTTCGTAGGCATCGACGTGGAGAGTCTTAACGGTTCCGCTGCGGTTGGCTGATTCGCAGACGGCAGCGGATAGGATTCCCGTGCCGCTCCCAGGGTCGAGGACGCGCATGTGCGGCTCCGAGTATGAGGACTGCCCAGCCATGAACCTTGCGATGGCGGCAGGCGTCAGGTAGTGTCCGCCATTCTTCCTGTGGCTGTGCCGAGAGAACGAAATGTAGGCCTTTCCAAACGCCTCGGCGTACTCCACAGGCCTAGAATCTTCTGTAAGCATGGGGACGCTAAGCCCAAGCGGAAAGTCACCGAGATGCGGAGCAGCTTGGAGTACGGCGGATTCCCTAGGCGTATTCATGGCCGGATCCTGCGAAGTGTTGAAGCGATTAGCGTAGTGTACCACGCTCGAAATGCGGCTGGGTTGGTTGATCTGGCGGCCAACTTGCATTGACAAGCCCTTACCTCAATGCTAATCTCAGCCCAATCACTTTCAAGCGCGTGCCCTTCGCGTACTTTTAGGGTAAAATGAGGTAGGAACCAGAAACACGGGAGGGAACTATGGACAAGTCCAAAGTCTATTGGATGGACGCGCACTCGCAGTCCACGGAGACCAGCCTGGTCGCGAAGATGCTGACCGTCTTCGACGCGGCGGGCCTGGACGAGATGATCAAGCCCAACGACGTGGTGGCCATCAAGATTCACTGCGGCGAGTGGAACAACACGGCGTACCTGAGGCCCGTGTACCCCAGAGCGTTGGCCGACCGGATCAAGGAGCTTGGAGGGCGGCCGTTCGTGTGCGACACGACCACGTCCACCTACGCGCCTTATGGCTCCCGGTCCAGCCAGCTTGACATCCTGGCGACCGCCGAGCGCAACGGCTTCAACTCCGGCACGCTGGGCTGTCCTTTCGTCTGCGCCGACGGTTGGCTGGGCACGGCCGACTTCCGCGTCGATATACCGGAGGGCTACCTCCTGAAGGAGGCTTACGTCGCGGAAGCCATTGCCGCCGCCGACGTTCTGATCGCGCTGACCCATTTCAAGGGCCACGGGATGGGCGTCATTGGCGGCGCGCTGAAGAACCTGGGCATCGGCGCGCAGTCCAAGCGCGGGAAGCTCAACGTACACATGGGCGGCCACCCGAACTACGGACTCGGCGGCGCGGCGGTGTTCCACCCGGAGGCGTTCAAGGGCAAAGCCAACACGCCGGACTGGGAGATACTGGAAGACTGCTGCCCGTACAACCTGTGGCACATCAACGAGAACGACGAGATCGAGTGGGAGCGTGAGAAGTGCGCGACCTGTCTCGGCTGCTTCGGAGTCATGGGAAGCAAGGGCATCCTGGAGATACCGCCTGTGAACTTCGACGCCGTGGACGTGGCCATCGCCGACGCCTGCCTCGGTGTCGAGAAGGCGCTGAACGGCAAGGTCGGATACATCAACATGGCGATAGACGTGTCGCCGCGCTGCGACTGCGGCAACCACGCGGACATCCCCATCGTGCCTCACTTGGGCGTCTTCGCTTCGACCGACGCTGTGGCGATCGACATGGCCTGCGTGGACGCAGCCAGGCGCTCCCCAGGTATGCCCGGCTCAGCCGCCGAGATGATGGAGGCCCACCATCCGGGCGACAAGAAGTTCGAGGCCGCCGCCGCGACCTTCCACGGCCAGAGCGAGGTCGCCAGCATCAACACCGGCCACGAGATCGGCCTCGGAAACCGCAACTACGATCTGGTGGACGTGGAGCCGCAGCCTGAAGAGGCGCACAGGTTCCCGTATGACCGCAGGCCCAGCCGTAAGCGGTACATGGCCAATTTCGAGAAGTTCATGCCGTTCCCGTACGACAGGCACGAGGGCAAGGGCTTCGCCCGCAACGACGAGGTGGACTTCGAAAAGGTCAAGTACCACTACGAGGACGCCACCAACGGTCACCACGCCGAGGTTGAGGTCGAGGAGCTCGTCCCGGCCGACGACGATGACGACTAGACATCCGCGCCGGAGAGGTCCGAAAACGCCCTCTCCGGCAACTTGAGTTGGGAACAGTAGGGGCGGGTCTTGTACCCGCCCTTTTATCACTACGCTTATACCCGCCACTTTATCTACGGAGGACAGCGAAATGCCACTTTCGGGACAGCAGATGCTCGACCAGAGCATATCGACCTGCCAGCAGATAGCCGACGGATTGGGGTCGCAAAACGCGGCCTGGGAGACCTCGGTCGTGGAGATAGTTGACAAGTTCGGAGAGGTCAGCGGCACCTTCTTCTTCAACACGATGCCCTCGATACCCCCGACCCGCACGGCCATGCGGGACGCCGACGCCTTGCTCGGCTTGAAGTCCCAAGGAAACTGGGACGATTTCGGACCCGCGTTGACCAAGCTCATCGCCAGCGCGCAGGACGTGATCGAGAAGGCTGGCATGAAGGGAACCACGCTGACGTGAGCGCCGCCGTACTCATCACGGGCGGCGCGGGCAGCGTCGGCCGCCAGCTTGTGGAGATGCTCGCCGAAGCGGGCCGCGCGGTGCGGATTTTCGACCTGCCGATGATGGACTTCTCGGGTCTGGAAGGCAGGAACGGCATCGAGATAGTCCGGGGCGACATCACAGACGCCGACGGTGTGCGCTCGGCGGTCGATGGAGCCGACGCGGTCCTGCACCTCGCCGCGCTGCTTCCCCCCAACAGCGAACGGGACCGCGAGTTGACCTTCAGGGTCAACGTGGGCGGTACGCAGAACATCATCGCGGCGATGGAGAGCGTAAACCCCGGCGCGCGCCTGGTGTTCACGTCGTCTATCAGCACCTACGGCGACACGAGCGCGGAGCCGCCGCCGGTGCGGACCGGCCACTCGCAGAGCGCGATAGACATCTACGCGGACAGCAAGATCGAGGGAGAGAAGCTGATCAGGGATTCGTCCCTGGAAAACACCGTGTCGCTGCGGATAGCGGCCATAGCCGTCCCGGCGTTCCTGGAGCCGCCCAATCCGTGGCCCTTCATGGAGGACCAGAGGGTCGAGATGGTGCATCGGGATGACGTGGCGGACGCGCTTTTCGCGTCGGTCAGCGCGCCGGACGCGGGCGGAAAGACGCTCAACATCGGCGGCGGTCCGACGTGGCAGCTACGAGGTCGCGACTACGTTCGGGACTTCTTCGAGGTAATGGGCGCGCCGGTCGAAATGGCCACGTACCGCGACAGTCCGGGCTGGGTGGACTGGTACGACACGGAGGAATCGCAGCGCATCCTGGGGTACCAGAATCGCAGCTACCAGCGCTATATCGGCGAAATGAGGGAGATCATTCGGCATATGATGGAGGGTTAGCGCGACGCTCGCAAGCTCGACTTGAGGGTGGAGTTGTCAAAGGCGCGAAACGCTCATCTCAGCCAAACAGGGAGAAACGATGTTCAGAATCATCTTGAGTCTGACGCTGCTGCTGGCGGCGTCAATCGCTTTGGGGGCGTGTTCCCTTATCGGTGGAGAGAAGGTAGTCAAGATAGGGGCCGCCGTCAGCGAGACGGGCAGGTATTCCGAGGAGGGTGGATATACCCGGCAAGGCTATCTTCTTTGGGAGGACTGGGTCAACGAAGAACGCGGCGGCATCCAGGTGGGAGATGACAAGTATGAGGTGGAACTCATCTTGTACGACGACGAGAGCGACCCGAACAAGACCACCTCGCTGGCCGAGAAGCTCATCGACGAAGACGAGGTGGACTTCCTTCTGGGTCCGTATAGTTCCACGCTCACCCTGCAGGCGATACAGGTCGCGGAGGAGCGCGGGGTTGTCCTGGTGGAGGGCAGCGGATCCTCGGAAACCCTCTTCAGCCAGTCGTTCCAAAACCTGTTTGCCGTGCTGACTCCAGCGGGCGACTACACCCGGTCCGCTCTCCAAGCGCTCGCCGAAAAGGGCGCCAAGTCGGTCGTCATTGCCCACGCCGACGCCCTGTTCCCTGCCAGCGTAGCCCAGGGAGCCGAGCGTTGGGCCAAAGAGTACGGCCTTGACGTGCTGGGAGTCGAAAGTTACCCGCAGGATGTAACCGACGTCTCGGGCATCCTATCGGAATTCAAGCAGCTAAACCCCGACGTGTTCATAGGAGCGGGATACTTCAACGACGCGCTCCTGTTTACGCGAACGGCCAAGGATATGGACTTCAACCCGAAGGCGATGGCGCTCACCGTCGGACCGACCGACCCCGAGCTGATCAAAGAGTTGGGGGAGGACGCCAACTACCTGATAGGGCCGACGCAGTGGGAGTCGTCGATGACATACCAAGGCCAATACTTCGGCTCGGCGGCGGACTACGCGGAGCGGTTCTCGGAAAAGTGGGGAAGATCCCCCGCTTACCAGTCCGCGAACGCGACGGCCGCCGCGCTCGCGCTGCACCTGGCGATTGAGTCGGCGGGCACTCTGGACACGGACGACGTTCGAGCGGCCCTGCGCGGCCTGAACGTGAACACCTTCTACGGCAGAATCAGCTTCGACTCCACCGGCAAGAACGCGAACAGGCCGATGGGGGCAATCCAGATTCAGGACGGCGAAATCCGAGTGGTGGCGCCCGCGGACACGGCTGTCGCCCCTCTCATCTACCCCGCGCCGAGTTGGAAGGACAGATAAGGACCGCTCGGCTGTCCGCAGGCCGCAACACATGGTCAACCGAACTAGGAGGACGAGACGCGATGATGACAGTCCATCGCTCCCCGGGCGATGGGGTTGGACAGGGAGTACTCGTACTCGAACGCGGCGATGAAAACGGCGCGCAAGAGGCCCATGAGATCGACGGCAAGGCCGTGATGGCCTGCCGGGACAATCTTGAGTTCATGGACGCTCTCGAATCCGAGTCCATGAAGCTGATAGTCACCTCGCCGCCGTACAATCTCGGCAAGTCTTACGAGCGTCGGTCGCCTCTGGACGACTACCTGGATGGTCAGGCGCGGGTGATTTCCGAGTGCGTACGCCTCCTTAATCCCAAAGGGTCGATATGTTGGCAGGTAGGCAACTACGTGAGCGATGGCGAGGTCGTGCCGCTTGACACCGTACTCTACCCCATGTTCAAGGCGCACGGACTCAAGCTGCGCAACCGCATCGTGTGGCGCTTCGGACACGGCTTGCATTCGTCCAAGCGGCTGTCTGGGCGATATGAGACCATCAACTGGTTCACGAAGTCGGACGACTACACGTTCAACCTCGATCCGATACGAGTGCCGTCCAAGTACCCGAACAAGCGGCACTTCAAAGGGCCTAACGTCGGCAAGCTGTCCGGCAACCCTTTAGGCAAGAACCCCAGCGACGTATGGGAGTTCCCAAACGTCAAGAGCAACCATGTCGAGAAGACGGTTCACCCCTGCCAGTTCCCCGTCGAGTTGGTGGAACGGCTGGTGCTTTCGATGACCGACCCAGGCGATTCGGTCTTCGATCCGTACATGGGCGTAGGGTCTTCTGTCATTGCGGCGGTGAAGCACAATCGCGTTGGGTACGGCTGCGATATCGTGCGGGAGTACGTTGACATAGCGTATGATCGGCTGAGAGCGTTGCGGAACGGAACGCTACGGACTCGTCCAATGGGCAAGCCGGTCTATGACCCGACGAAGCCGAATGGGGCTCGTCGGAGTGGCCCCTTGAGCGACCCAGAGAGGTCAGGAGACAGCAATTGACACTCATCCGAAGCCATCCTGATACCAGTCGCCACCTCATTTGGCAGGCCGACGAAGAACTAGACCGCGGCGACTACCTCCAAGCGTCGGAGAAGGCTTGGGGCGCGGCTGTACATGCAGTCAAGTCCGTCGCCGAACGGCGTGGATGGGAACACAACAACATTACGCATCTGTTCATAGCGGCCCGCCGGATCGCTGAGGAGACGGGGGACAATCACATCGACACACTATTCGGCTTGGCCTATAGTCTGCACATCAATTCCAAAGAGGGGTGGATGGATGATGGAACCGTCGTTGATAACGTAGCGGACGTCAAACTACTACTCGGTAAGCTGGAGGAGGGCCTGCTGAAGCAGATATGACATCCGCACACGACCACACCGAGATCAGCCGTATATTTATTCAGCAGGCAGAGGAGGAGCTAGAGCGGGGTGATGTCCTTCAAGCATCGGAGAAAGCTTGGGGAGCCGCAGCCCGAGCCGTCAAGTCCACTGCTGCTAGACGAGGATGGGAACATGACAGCCACAGGTACCTGTTTACAGTGGTTCGCAGGATAGCAGAGCAAAGTAACGACCCGGACATTCGCAGATTGTTCAGCGCAGCCAACGGTCTTCATGCTAACTTCTACGAAGGTCACATGGATATCGAGACCGTAATCAAGAGAGTGGAAGAGGTTAGACTGTTGATACGCAAGCTGGAAGCCGCCGAAGGTATATCTTCCTAACCGAGCGGCACAGGCTTAGCGACGCTGGAGACACACCAATGGCTACACAAACAGACATCCAGATAATCGACCGGCAGACCAGCCGGCAAAAGATGGAGACGCTGAACTCCATTCTGCGAGAGATGGACACCGTCATCGTCGCCTACTCCGGCGGAGTGGACAGTGCCTTTCTGGCCGCCGCCGCCAACGATGTCCTGGGCGACAAATCCCTGGCCGTCACCGCAAAATCGCCGAGCCTCGCGCCGTCCGAGCTCCGCGAGGCCGTCGAACTCGCCGAGCGTCTCGGACTCAACCACCGCGTCATCGAGACCCACGAGGTCGAGCGCGACGACTACGCCGAAAACAACCCCAATCGCTGCTTCTTCTGCAAAGACGAGCTCTATACCTACCTCTCCGGCTACGCACAGGACGAAGGCTACGGTCACATCGTCAACGGTACCAACACCGACGACCTCGGCGATTTCCGGCCCGGGCTCAACGCCGCCAAGCAGTATGGAGTGCGCAGCCCGATGGTCGAAGCCGATCTGTCCAAGGCCGAGATCCGCGCGCTCTCCCGCGACATGGATCTGCCGACGTGGGACAAGCCGGCGCAGGCGTGCCTGTCATCCCGAATCCCGTATGGTACTCCCGTCACCGTCGAGGCCCTGACCCGCATCGCCCAGGCCGAGGAATTTCTGCACGACGAGATCGGCATTCGTCAGCTAAGAGTCCGGCACCACGACACCATCGCTCGAATCGAGGTCGAGCCGGAAGACCTCCTAACCCTGACCGAAGAGACCACCCGCGCCAAGGTCGCGGACTACTTCCGCTCCATAGGCTACTCCTATGTGACCCTAGACCTAGAAGGCTTCCGCTCCGGCAGCCTCAACGAGGTGCTGGCAGGGTTGCGTAGGAAGAAGAGTGAGGATCAATGATATGGTAACATTGCATTGTATAGTCGCACAGTCATTGTAAGATATCGATGTTGAACTGAGTGACGCTGTGGAGATGACATGAGGGAAGTCACCGCGACCATCACGCAGAGAAGCCAGGTAACCATCCCCGCGGAAGTGCGGCGAGTACTGGGATTGAAGCCCAGAGACAAGGTCACCTTCACCATTGAAGACAACCAGGTGCGTCTCACCTCTGTACCCTTCAGCCTTGAGTCTGCGTATGGATCCGTGAAGCCCGCCAAGAGTCTGGAAGACTTTGACGAAGCTTCTGGAATGGCCAAGGAGTCCAAGGCCGAGAAGACATTGCGCGAGTTGAGCCGATCGTGAGATTCCTCGATACAAACGTCATTCTTCGGTAACGGAGATTGTTAGCTACGATGGGGACTTTGATCATATCGATGGTATCCGGAGGGTCGAGCCTTAACATTATGAGTCCCCATGAGTCTCCATGAACCCGGTCGAACGCCGGGCGCCCGCTCGACGCCTCTACTCATAGCCCTCGCCATGACTCTAGCGTTGGCATCAGTCGGATGCGGGTCCGGTTCCGTAGATGATCCAACACCCGTCCCTACCCTCCAGCCGACCGCTCAGCACACCGCCAAGACCATCGTCGGAATGGCTTCGACCGATCTGGCCGTCGGCGACAACCGCGTTGTGTTTGGCGTCATCGTCCAGGGAGAGGGCGCGCTCAGAGACGAGCAGGTCCAGGTGAAGACCTTCTATCTGACCGCCAGCGGCCCCGAGGGTCCAATGCAGACCGCGCCCGCGACATTCCGGCGGTGGCCCGGCGGGTCAGGCGGAGCCTACGTCGCCAATCTGACTTTCGACAAGCCCGGCGAATGGGGACTCGGCATCGAGGCGCCGCAGCCGGACAACTCCCTCATCAAGGCGAGTGCCAAAGTGATGGTGAAAGAGTCAAGTTCGACCCCCTCCATAGGCTCCGCCGCGCCCCGCAGCCGCAACAAGACCGCCGGCGACATTTCGGATCTGGCGGAATTAACCACGGATACCAACCCCGACCCCGACCTGTATCGGATGACTGTCACGGATGCGCTGGACGCGGGCATTTCCCTGCTTGTCTCATTCGCGACTCCGGCCTACTGCCATACCGCCACGTGCGGCCCGCAGGTGGACGTACTGAAGCAGTTGAAAGATACTTATGAAGGTCGCGTCAACGTCATCCACGTCGAGGTCTATGACAACCTGGCGGAGATACGGGACGCCGGTATCGAGGTGGGGCGGCTGACCCCGGCGATGGCCGAGTGGGGCCTGGCAAGCGAGCCGTGGACGTTCGTTGTGGACGGAGAGGGCATCGTGCGCGCCAAGTACGAAGGCTTCGTCGGCGAGGACGAGTTGATGGCTGCCATAGATGATACGCTGGGACAGTAGAGAGTCAAAATGTCACTGGACCTTGCAAAGACCGCGGCTCAGATAGACCTCATGGCCGACGACATGCGCTCCCGTCGGAGCGACGTGGAGGCGCGGTTGAATCACGCTAGGCGTCAGGTCGAATCGTTCGACACCGCCGAATACGAGACAAAGCGCGCCCGAAGCTCCGATACGCTGAACTGGACCCCGCCCCGCGTTGACCATGACCCGTCCGCCAGATTCGATCCGCCTTCAATCCCGGACGACTTCTGCGTCGCCGCGGTGGACGGCTCGCACATAGACGTGGACCGCCACCTGCCAGCCCGATGCTGCCTCGTAAACATCGGCTCCTGCGTCCTGACCTACGGCTCAGCCCCCAACGCCGTCCTATCCAGCCATCCGACGCTCTACGCCTCGGATGACGATCTGACTATACGCTCCAGTCGCGGCCCTTACCAAGAGCAGCCGATACAAGGATCTGTTCTCAGTTCCCTGAGAGCCGTGGAAGAGTTGCGCGCCCTGGCCGACGTGGTCAGAGAGTTGCCGCCGGACCTGCCCACCTTGGCCCTGCTGGATGGAACGCTGATGATGTACCTCGGACGCGGGACGCAGCAATTCGTGATCGAGGAGCTTGTCGAACGCAGCATCGTCCGCGCTTTGGACGAGCTTCGAGAACTCTCCTCCGGTCGCCAACTCGCCGTCGCCAGCTACATAAGCCTGCCCGCAAGCTCGGAGTTCACCGGCGCGCTCCGCGTTCGCGCCTGTCCATACGAGGTTTCGGACTGTGGCCGACACTGTGGAGACATCCCGTCCGGCAGCCGACCGTGCGACGAGGTCGCGGAGGGACTGCTGGACAGAAACGTCTTCTCCGGCATCCTGTCTTCCGGCCAGCGCTCGGCGGTCTTTCGCACCTCCAACCCGCTCGTGGAAGACCACTACGGTGGGCACGGCGTGAGCTTCTTCTACCTCAACGCCGGAGAGGAGATGGGACGCCTCGAGGTGCCGTCATGGGTGGCGGAGGACGAGGCTCTGCTGGGCCTGACGCACTCACTAGTTCTCGACCAGTGCAGACGCGGTCCCGGCTATCCCATCGCTCTGATGGAGTCCCACGAGCAAGCGGTGATAACCACCTCCGACCGCCGATACTTCGCCGACTTGGTCGAGGCGTCGCTTCAAGACCGTCGTTTGCCCGTGTTCACCTCTGAGAAGAACCGCTCCAAGCGCCTCCGCTGGCTGTGAGCGCCAGCCCCGCTCCAGTTATGCGGTGAATAGGGGCACTATTCACCGCATTATTTGCGGAGAATAATTGCGTGTTCGGCGATTAGAATCTATAATATCCGCAAATGATGCGGAGAAAGTACATCCACGAGCATCCCGACTGGCCCGACTTTCATTGGGACCAGGGCGGCTTGGCAGTGCCGCTGGCTGACGTACGCAACCGACAGGGCCGTCTCATTGGCCGCATGGAGGCGCTTGGTTTCGACCTCCAACGGGAGGCCGCGCTCGAAACCCTTACGGAGGACATACTCAAGAGCAGCGAAATCGAAGGGGAGACGCTTGATGGGCAGCAGGTTCGCTCTTCCATCGCCCGCCGCCTCGGCATGGACATCGGCGGCCTCAGGCACGTCGAGCGCGACGTCGAGGGCATCGTCGAGATGATGATGGACGCAACCGGGAACTACGATCAGCCGCTTACGACCGAGCGTCTGCGCGCCTGGCATGGGTCTCTATTCCCCACCGGCAGAACCGGCATGAGGAGGATCACTGTTGGCGCGTGGCGCGACGACAACGCCGACCCCATGCAGGTCGTCTCCGGGCCGATTGGTCGTCAGCAAGTGCATTTCGAGGCCCCTCACGCCGCGCGTCTTGACAGGGAGATGCGGGCGTTCTTGGACTGGTTCAACGCGCCCGCCGAAATCGACGAGGTACTCAAGGCGGGGCTGGCCCACCTGTGGTTCGTGACCATCCACCCCTTTGACGACGGCAACGGGCGAATAGCGCGAGCCATTGCGGACATGGCCCTGGCGCGCTCGGAGAGGAGCGCGCAACGCTTCTATAGCATGTCGTCACAAATCCGGCGTGAGCGGGCCGACTACTACGACATCCTAGAGCGGACGCAGAAGGGAGCTATGGACGTCTCGGCGTGGATGGGCTGGTTCTTGGACTGTCTCGGTCGGGCTATCGACGGCGCCCAGGAGACCCTATCCGGCGTGCTCGACAAAGCGCGGTTCTGGGAGCGGGCCGCGCACGTCCCCCTCAATGAGCGCCAGCGTCGCATACTCAATCGCCTACTGGAGGGCCAATTCAAAGGCAAGCTCACCACGTCGAAGTGGGCGAAGCTCTCGAAGTGCTCCCAGGACACCGCCTACCGGGACATCACCGACCTCATGGCACATGGCATCCTCGTTCGCAATCCCGGCGGCGGACGGAGCGCCAGCTACGACCTCGTCAAAGTCTCTAGGCCCGTGGAACCTGTCCTTGATTAGTAGGCGTCGCGCGCGAGGGTTAAAAAATTCCCTCTCGCTTGACAGGGAGGGCTAGAGCAACCCGAAAGACAGGATTGAGCATTACCCGGTACGACTGTCCGGTAGCCGCCCTTCCTGATTCAGATACATCCGCGCCAGCCACAGTTCATCATAGGTGTATTCCGTGCCCAAGAACTCCCAGACCGGTTTGAGGAAAGCGCTGCCGCAGACCTTGAAGGCCTCCTCTATACTCCTGAGTCTTTCCTCAGAAGGCATCAGGTGCTCAAGTTCTAGGCTTATGCCACGTGTAGCCATGATTTCCAAGTGTCTGATGATGGTAGTCTCAGCCAGACCCCGCTGCTGGGCTATCTGGCTAACGGACAGTCCTTTGGACAGCAGTTCCCTCGTTGCGTCATAACTGGTTCCCCGTAGTTTGCTCGGCTGTTGGTCTGCCCGGGGGATGTCTCTGCGATCCGGCAGGCCGTTGACCTCAACGTAGCTGCGAATGGCCTTCAGGAACTCCGGGCCGTAGTGTTCCAGCTTCACCTTTCCCACCCCCGAGATGCGCGAGAACTCTTCCAAGCTCTGAGGAAAGGCCGCGGCCATGTGCCGGATGGAAACATCTCCGAAGACCACAAAGGCCGGCACACCCTGGGCGTCTGCCAAACGCTTCCGCAAGGCGCGAAGTTCCTCGAACAGGTTCTCATCATACTCAATCGTTGCAGCCGGCGATCCGGCCGCCCCCGGTCCCGATTCCTGTGCGTTGCCCCCGTCCGCGGGCACGAGAAGATAGATTCCCTGGCGCGTCTTCAGAAAGTCCCTCCCTCTCTCGGTCACGGCCAGAGTCGGATACTGCCCCTCGCTCCGTGCCAGCAGACCCCGCGCCTGAAGCTGCCCGATGATGTCTCTGAGTTGGGGACGTCCGAAGTCTTTGGCTATGCCGAACACACTCAGCCGGTCGTGGCCCAGTTCCAAGACTCGCTTCATCCGGCTGCCGAGCAACACCTGAATGACGTGGTTTGCTCCGAACCTCTCCCCGGTACGGATTACCGTTGAGAGGACCTTCTGCGCTATCTCGGTCGCGTCGAATTCCTCTCCCGATCTCAGACAGATATCGCAGCCGCCGCAGTTCTCTTCCGTCCACCGCTCCCCGAAGTATTCCAAGATGAACCGGCGGCGACAGGTGTGAAGCTGCGCGAACTCCAACATCTTATCCAGCTTCTGCCGCGCGCTTTCCCGCTCAGGCTCGTCCTCGATACGCTCGATGAAATAGTCCTGCTTGACCTTGTCGCCATAGGCGTAGAAAAGGACGCATTCGCTCGGAAGCCCGTCCCTACCTGCTCGGCCAGTCTCCTGGTAGTACCCCTCCAGAGACTTGGGCAGGCTGACATGGACCACGAGGCGAATGTCCGGCTTGTCTATCCCCATGCCAAAGGCGATGGTGGCCACGATGATGGGTACCCTGTCGCGGGTGAAGTCTTCTTGGACTCGGCGCCGAGTCTCAGCGTCGAGGCCGGCGTGATATGCGCGAGCCGACAGGCCCCGGGCGTTAAGGTCTTCGGCCAGTTCCTCGGTATCTTTACGTGAGAAGCAATAGATGATGGCCGACTGGCTCATGTCCCGTTTGAGTAGCGCCGCCAGCGTTGCCATGTAGCCGATCCTTGGGAGTACCGTGTAGCTGAGGTTGGCCCGGTTGAAACTGGAAAGGAACACCTCGCCCCTCTGCAGTCCCAGTTGGACGACTATGTCCTCGCGCACCCGTTCCGTCGCTGTCGCGGTCAGGGCAATCACGGGCGTTTCGGAGAAGTCCTGCCTCAACTGTCGCAGGTTCCGGTAGTCGGGGCGAAACTCGTGACCCCACTCAGAGATGCAGTGCGCCTCGTCGATTGCGATGAGGCTCAGATCCACGCCGCGCAGGAAGCTGCGGAAGCCGGGCCGGGCCAGTCGTTCCGGGGCAACGTACAGAATCTTCACTTGGCCTTTCCATACCTGGGTCTGCAAGTTGCTTATCTCCGATGCTGGCAGCGAACTGTTGATGAACCGGGCGGATATGCCATCCGCGTTCAGCGCGTCAACCTGGTCCTTCATCAGCGCGATCAGCGGCGATACCACCAAGGTAACGCCGTCGAACATCAGCGCAGGCAACTGGTAGCAAAGGGACTTGCCGCCTCCGGTGGGCATCAGTACTAGGCTGTCCCGGCCGGACAGCACGTTGTCTATGACCTCTTCCTGCAAGGGCAGAAAGCTGTCGTAACCGAATCGTGACTTGAGGATAGATAGAGGTGAAGTTCTGTTCATCGGTTGTGGACTCTCCACTCAGGCTGCCCCGACGTGGCTCAGGCATCGATGTCGATGCGATATAAAGTAAGCTCGTCTAGGCTCGTGTTACAATTGTACGCCAAATCTCATGAGGGGATAGAAAAAAGAATATGCCAGATGCGAAACTCACCGTTTACTCTCTCGGCGGCGGAAACCACCAAGACCTGATCGAGGAACTGGAAAATGTCGGCGCGCGGCTCGTTCTGCTGCCGCGGCTCGAATCTGAAGACGAGATCATCGAGCAGGCCGCCGACGCCGACGCGCTGATCGTCATCGAGTCTCCAATCACGCGCCGAGTGCTGTCGTCATTCGACCACTGCAAGGCCGTGCTCAGAACAGGCGTCGGCTTCGACTGCATAGACGTGCCAGCCGCCACAGACAACGGCATCGCCGTCATCAACGTGCCCGACCTGTGGACCCGCGAAGTCGCCAACCAAGCCATGATGCTGTTGCTCGCCGCCAACCGCAAGCTGTTGGAGCAGGTGCGAAACGTCCGCGAGAACCGGTGGTCGCCGGGGATTTCGGCTCATGTCGGCCCTCTTCACACCGAGACAGTCGGGGTCGTCGGCCTCGGACGAATCGGCAGGGCGTTCGCACAGCGGATTAAGGGCTTCGAGGTGGAGCTTATCGCGTATGACCCGTTCATCCCGGACGAGGCGTTCGAGGAGGTGGGAGCGCGGCCTGTGTCTTTCGACGAGCTTCTGGCCGAGTCGGACTACATCTCTATTCACATGCCGCTTGACGACAGCACGCACCACCTATTCGACGAGGACGCGCTGCGCAAGATGAAGACGAACGCGATCTTGATAAACTCCGCGCGCGGTCCGGTGGTGGACGAGGCGGCCCTAATCAAGGCGCTCCAAGAGGGCTGGATACTGGGCGCGGGCCTGGACGTGACCGAGAAGGAGCCGCCCGACGAAGATAATCCCCTGCTGACCATGGACAACGTCGTCCTTACTCCCCACGCCGCCCACTACTCGGAACTCTCCATGCGGATCCGTCCTAGGCGCTACGGAGCCGATGTCGCCGCCGTCCTCGACGGGCGCAAGCCCATGAGCCTAGTCAACCCACAGGTGCTGGAAGTTCTCCCGCTGCGGTGAGCCTCGCGGATGAACACACTTAAGGAGCAGTCAATGGGAACATTCACGACAGAGATAGATGTCGGCGATCTCAACTTCAACCGCTTCGCGACGGTGGAAGTGCTGGTCGATACCGGCGCGACCTACACCATGCTTCCGACGACGCTGCTGAGGTCGCTCGGAGTGACCCCTGTCACTGCGCGCAACTTCGTAATCGCCAACGGGCAGCGAATACGGCGAGATATTGGTCAGGCCACAATTCAAATCGGCGATGAGGTTCTGTTCAACTTGGTAGTCTTCATCGACGATGGCTCTCCTCCGGTTCTGGGTGCGTTTACGCTGGAGGCTTTTGGCTTGGCGGCGGACCCGGTGAATCAGCGACTTATACCGGTGGACGCGTTGGCTATGGCACTCAGGTCGGGGTATGAATGAGACGCTATTCAATCAGAAGACTGTCCCCGTCGAATGTGATGGAACGGTCCCCGAGACTGAGAGACGCCCTTCCGAAGCGGCGCAGCATCGACCTGATCTCGTCCATCCTCCGGTTGCTCTCCGACTCCGCGCCGCCCTGAGACGAGCCCCGCGCCATTCGTCCCCACAACCCAAGCTGAGACCTGCTCGCCAGCGCTCTCCCGAACTCGTCCATGAACTCCCCCAGCGCCTGCGCCGAAAGCTCACGCAGCGGCGCGCCGTCCGAGTCGGCGAAGTAGAAACTCAGCGTCAGGCCCGAATCTTCGGACACCCAGGCGTCCACCAGCAGCAGCGGCTGGGAACTGCCCTCGAACCGCGGCGAGCTTTCACCGACGCCCAGCGCGGTCTCCCTCACGGCCGCCTGTATCACGCGCAGCGTAGATGACACGTGCGACACCCCCAGGCCGTCGCGCCTCACGCTCAACTTCAGGCTGTAGTCTGTGTTGTCAGACGCCATGCGACATCCTCACCTGAGCGCCCGAACGTCGCCGACCCGCCGAGTGATTCGGACGTGGTCGAGGTGGTCCATCAGCGCGAGAGCATACTTGCGGCTCGTGCCCAGAAGGTCGCGCGCGTCCGCAACCGTAATCTCGCCGTGCTCTCCCAGATGCGCCGATATTCTATCCACCATCTCGCGGTACGCCGAGGCCGAAAAGACCACGCTTTCGCTCACCTTGACCACTTTGCCCTCTTCATCCAGCAGATTGACCACCTCCGAGTCGATAGGTATGTCGGTTGGGGGAGAGAACGGGTCGGAATCGAGTTGACGCAGGTAGTCGTCCACCGCCTTGCGCTGCGCCTCTCCCAAGCTGGGAGTATGGCCGGGCAGGCGGACGGCGGACCCCCGCTCGGAGACGACCCCCGCCCGGTTCAGCCGCTTCAGTACGTCGTTGAACACCTGCGGGCCGAGCTTTAGGCGTGAGCGCAGTTCCTCCTTTGGCGCGCCCGGCCGCAGCGGGAACTGCCGATGATACTCCCCCAGCGAGCTCTTCGCCGTCTCCTCCAGCGCGCGCCAGCCCCCGGCGGTGTACAGCCGCGTTGACTGTCGAATGTCCCCGCCCAGCGCGACGACCTGGCCTTCAGAGGCCATCGCCTCGATCTCGACCTTCGCTGTATCCGATTTCAGGTTGGCGCGGTGTACCACCGTCCCGAACTCGGCCGGCTCTAGCCCCTCGATTGTCTTCAGCAGTATTTCGCGGTCTGATCCCCGCTCCATCACTTGCAGCCGCTCGATGGTTGGGGCGTGGTGTCGGCGCGGACGCGGCGCGTGCGTAACGACGATGTTGCCTCCCCCGAGCGTCGTCATGTTCGAGCGTATGACGAAATAGTCCCCCTTCGCGACCGCGACGGGCCTCTCGACCTTGAGCTGCGCCCACGTCGTGGCGCCCGGCTGCGCGCGGTCGTCCTCCAGCAATCTAAGCCGCGCGACCGACTCGCCCGACCCTGTATGCACCGTCAGGTACATATTGTGGCGCAGAGCGTTCGGGGCGTCTTCGAGAACCCGCAGGTGAACGTCGAACGCCGTCGTCGGCCTCAGCCACCCCGGACTGCTGAGCGCCTCACCCCGGAAAATGCTGTCGTGGGCGACGCCTATCAGGTTGGCCGCGACTCGCGTGCCCGGCTCGGCGCGTTCGACCCGGCTCTTGTGCGTCTGGAGTCCCCGGACCCGCGTCCGCTGTCCGGATACCGATAGCTCCACGTCCTGCCCGGTTTCGAGGTGGCCGTCTATCAGAGTCCCGGTCACCACGGTGCCGAATCCGGTGATGGTAAACGAGCGGTCTATCGGCAGCCTGGGCCGCCCGAGGTCGCGCTTCGCGGGTATCCCCTGGATCATCGACTCGATGGCAGACACCAACTCCGTCAGCCCCTCCCCGGTCTGCGCCGAGACCGGCGCTATTCGCGCGCCTTCCAATACCGTCCCTTTCAACGTGTCCTCGACGTCCGCCGTCACAAGCTCCAGCCAGTCGTCATCGACAAGGTCCTTCTTGGTGAGCGCGACCAGACCGCGCGGTATTTGGAGCAAATCCAAGATGGCCAGATGCTCGCGCGTCTGCGGCATCACCGACTCGTCCGCGGCGACCACGAGCAGCGCAACGTCTATGCCCCCGACTCCGGCCAGCATGTTGTTGACGAAGCGCTCATGTCCCGGCACATCGACGATGCTGACCTCGCTGCCCGAAGGCAGTTCCAGCCACGCGAAGCCGAGGTCTATCGTCAGACCGCGCTCCTTCTCCTCGGCGAGACGGTCCGGGTCGATGCCCGTCAGCGCCTCGACCAGCGTGGACTTGCCGTGGTCCACGTGCCCTGCTGTTCCCACAACGAACATGACTCGCGCCTGCCAAACCCTGAGTTCGGCGTAGCATAGCACAGCAAGCGACCGTTCACATTATCGCCGTCCCAGGGGCTTTGAGCGCAAGAGCCGCAAATGATATACAATGCGCCAGCCACGATGCTATGACCTCTAATCCTCAACGTAGATTAGCCTACCGTAAGAGTCGCCATCCAGCCAATCGCCCTGCGGATAACCTTCGCGGGGTGTGACTGGCCAAGAGCGCTATGGCGACAAGGCTCACTGCCGCAACCCTGTTAGTCTGTACATTATCTGTTTTAACCGCAACGCTGACGACGCCGAAAGATTCCGGCGCTCAGGCGCCGCCTCAGGTGAATCCTTCGAGCTTCTCCCGGTCGGGCACGTCCGATATGTCCACAATGCTCCGCTTCACATGGACAACGCCCAGCCTTCCGGTAGGCACTCCCAGCCTCACAGGCTACGAAGTGCAGTACCGCGTAGATGGGGAGACCGAGTGGTCCGACCACGTCTTCGACTCCGATGGCGCCACCACCGAGACGACGATCACAGGCATGAAATCCAATACGGCATACTACGCTCGGGTGCGCGCCGTCAACGCCGATGGAGAGGGACCTTGGTCGGCGGAGTTCTGGGCCATGACTGACATTGCGGAACTGACCGTCGGCTTCAGCACGACCGCTTATTCAGTGTCCGAGGGAGCGACGGCCACCACCACTGTGAATGTAACCCCGTCCGCCGACCGCGGCGTGACGGTGACGATAACCAAGACCGGGGACGGCGTGACACTCTCCGGCCTCGACCCAAAAGGCAATCTGACCATCGTCCGCGGCCAAAGCTCAGGCAGCATCACGATCTCCGGAGACCAAGACAACGACGCCGTGGACGACCGGATAACCCTCACTCTGAGCGCGGAAGACTACAAATACAGCCTTATCCGCGTGAGTACCTCAACCGCAACCGTCATCGTAGTGGACGACGAAGGAGCTAACAACCCGCCGGTCGTCGCTACCACCTCTCCGATCAGCGTTCCGGAGAACCAAAAGTCCGTCGCCACTCTCCAAGCTACCGATCCGGACGGAGACTCGATAACCGGCTGGAGCATCGCTTCCGGGGCCGACGGAGCGCTGTTCAGCGTGACCAACGGAGGCGTTCTGTCCTTCGTCACCGCCCCCGACTACGAGAGCCCGAGCGACACGGGCGGAGACAACGGCTACCAGTTGGCAGTCACCGCCAGCGACGGTACAGACAATTCAGACCCGGTGACGATTACGGTAAACGTGACCGACATCGACGAGCCGCCCGGCGCGCCAACAAACTTGGCCGTCTCACCCAACGCGGAGAACTCCACCACGACGTTGGACACGAGTTGGACCGCGCCGGCTACGTCGGGCATTCCGCCAATCTCGGGCTACGACGTGCAATACCGCGCGGGAAGTTCAGGTAGCTGGACGCCCCACGACTTTCAGTCAACCGGGACAACGACCAGCACGACCATCGGCGGTCTCACCTCCAACACAACATACCAAGTACAGGTCCGAGCCAAGAACGACGAGGGCCAAGGCCCATGGTCCACGAGCGCATCCACTACGGATAAAGTCCTGCTGACCGTCGGCTTCAGCACGACCACCTACTCAGTCGCCGAGGGAGCGACGACCACCGCCACTGTGAACGTAACCCCGTCCGCCGACCGCGACGTGACGGTGACGATAACCAAGACCGGGGACGGCGCGACTCTCTCCGGCCTCGACTCAAAAGGCAATCTGACCATCTCCCGCGGCCTAAGCTCCGCCAACTTCACGATCTCCGGAGACCAGGACAACGACGCCGTGGACGACGAAGTCACGCTCACACTGAACACGACCGACGGCGGCGTGAACATAGGTAGTCCTTCCACCTCCACAGTCACTATCATAGACGACGAAGAACCAAACAGCGCGCCGGTCGTCGCCACCACTACTCCCATCAGCGTTCCGGAGAACCAAAAGTCCGTCGCCACGCTCCAAGCCACCGACCCCGATGGAGACTCGATAACCGGCTGGAGCATCGCCGCCGGGACCGACGGAGCATTGTTCAGCCTTACCAACGGCGGCGTCCTGTCCTTCGTTACCGCCCCAGACTACGAGAGCCCGAGCGACACGGGCGGAGACAACGGCTACGAGTTGGCAGTCACCGCCAGCGACGGTACTGACGCCTCACCCCCGATGACGGTTACCTTGAACGTGACCGACGTCGACGAGCCGCCGCCCTCGATGAATCAGCCGGGGTTCTCGGCGTCCGGCGCCTCCGACACGACCAGTATGCTGATACTCAAATGGGTCGCGCCCACCCTCCCGGTTGGTACTCCCGGCATCACAGGATACGAGGCGCAATACAGAGCGCAGGGTGAAACTGATTGGACCGTTCACGACTTTAAATCTACTGCTACCACCACCGAGACGACGATCACCGGCCTATTCTCTAATACGTACTACGACGCTCAGGTAAGAGCGGTCAACGTCGAGGGTGAAGGTCCGTGGTCGCCGACGTCCGGCGCCAAGACCGCGGAGGCTCTGCTAACCGTCGGCTTCAGCGCGACCGCCTACTCAGTCGCCGAGGGGGCGACGGCTACCGCCACGGTGAGCGTAACCCCGTCCGCAGACCGCGACGTGACGGTGACGATAACCAAGGCCGGGGACGGCGCGACACTAACCGGCCTCGACTCAAAAGGCAACCTGACCATCGTCCGCGGCCTAAGCTCCGGCAACTTCACGATCTCCGGAGACCAGGACAACGACGCCGCGAACGGCGAAGTCACGCTCACACTGAACACGACCGACGGCGGCGTGAACATAGGTAGTCCTTCCACCTCCACAGTCACTATCATAGACGACGAAGAACCAAACAGCGCGCCGGTCGTCGCCACCACCTCCCCCATCAGCGTGCCGGAGAACCAAACGTCCGTCGCCACTCTCCAAGCCACCGACCCGGACGGAGACGAGATAACCGGCTGGAGCATCGCTTCCGGGACCGACGGAGCATTGTTCAGCCTTACCAACGGCGGCGTCCTGTCCTTCGTTACCGCCCCAGACTACGAGAGCCCGAGCGACACGGGCGGAGACAACGGATACGAGTTGTCAGTCACCGCCAGCGACGGTGCCGACGCTTCATCCCCGGTGACGATTACGGTGAACGTGACCGACGTAAATGAGCCGCCGCCCGCGATGAATCAGCCGGGGTTCTCAGCGTCCGGAACCTCCGACACGACCAGTATGCTGATTCTCAAATGGGTCGCGCCCGTCCTTCCGGTAGGCACTCCCGGCATCACAGGATACGAGGCGCAATACAGAGCGCAGGGTGAAACCGATTGGACCGTTCACGACTTTAAATCTACTGCTACCACCACCGAGACGACGATTACCGGCCTAGCCTCCAACACGTACTACGACGCTCAGGTAAGAGCGGTCAACGTCGAGGGTGAAGGTCAGTGGTCGAAGACGTCCAGCGCCAAGACCGCGGAGGCTCTGCTGACCGTCGGCTTCAGCACAACCACCTACTCAGTCGCCGAGGGAGCGACTGCCACCGCCACGGTGAGCGTAACCCCGTCCGCAGACCGCGACGTGACGGTGACGATAACCAAGACCGGGGACGGCGCGACTCTCTCCGGCCTCGACTCAAAAGGCAATCTGACCATCTCCCGCGGCCTAAGCTCCGCCAACTTCACGATCTCCGGAGACCAGGACAACGACGCCCTGGACGACGAAGTCACGCTCACACTGAACACGACCGACGGCGGCGTGAGCGTAGGCAGTCCGTCCACCTCCACAATCACTATCATAGACGACGAAGAACCAAACAGCGCGCCGGTCGTCGCTACCACTACTCCCATCAGCGTTCCGGAGAACCAAAAGTCCGTCGCCACGCTCCAAGCCACCGACCCGGACGGAGACTCGATAACCGGCTGGAGCATCGCCGCCGGGACCGACGGAGCGCTGTTCAGCGTGACCAACGGAGGCGTACTGTCCTTCGTCACCGCCCCCGACTACGAGAGCCCGAGCGACACGGGCGGAGACAACGGCTACGAGTTGGCAGTCACCGCCAGCGACGGTACAGACAATTCAGCCCCGGTGACGATTACGGTAAACGTGACCGACGTAAACGAGCCGCCCGGCGCGCCAACAGACTTGGCCGTCTCACCCAACACGGAGAACTCCACCACGACATTGGACGCGAGTTGGACCGCGCCGGCCGCGTCGGGCATTCCGCCAATTTCGGGCTACGACGTTCAATACCGAGCGGGTAGTTCAGGAGACTGGACAACCCACGACTCTCAGTCGAATGGGACAACGACCAGCGCAACGATCGGCGGTCTCACCTCCAACACAACATACCAAGTACAGGTCCGAGCCAGGAACGACGAGGGCCGAAGCCCATGGGCCACGAGTACATCCACTACGGATAAAGTCCTGTTGACCGTCGGCTTCAGCACAACCACCTACTCAGTCGCCGAGGGAGCGACGACCACCGCCACTGTGAACGTAACCCCGTCCGCCGACCGCGACGTGACGCTGACGATAACCAAGACCGGAGACGGCGCGACTCTCTCCGGCCTCGACTCAAACGGCAACCTGACCATCGTCCGCGGCCAAAGCTCCGGCAACTTCACGGTCTCCGGAGACCAGGACAACGACGCCGCGGATGACCGGATAACCCTCACACTGAACACGACCGACGGCGGCGTGAGCGTAGGCAGTCCGTCCACCTCCACAATCACTATCATAGACGACGAAGAACCAAACAGCGCGCCGGTCGTCGCTACCACTACTCCCATCAGCGTTCCGGAGAACCAAAAGTCCGTCGCCACGCTCCAAGCCACCGACCCGGACGGAGACTCGATAACCGGCTGGAGCATCGCCGCCGGGACCGACGGAGCGCTGTTCAGCGTGACCAACGGAGGCGTACTGTCCTTCGTCACCGCCCCCGACTACGAGAGCCCGAGCGACACGGGCGGAGACAACGGCTACGAGTTGGCAGTCACCGCCAGCGACGGTACAGACAATTCAGCCCCGGTGACGATTACGGTAAACGTGACCGACGTAAACGAGCCGCCCGGCGCGCCAACAGACTTGGCCGTCTCACCCAACACGGAGAACTCCACCACGACATTGGACGCGAGTTGGACCGCGCCGGCCACGTCGGGCATTCCGCCAATTTCGGGCTACGACGTTCAATACCGAGCGGGTAGTTCAGGAGACTGGACAACCCACGACTCTCAGTCGAATGGGACAACGACCAGCGCAACGATCGGCGGTCTCACCTCCAACACAACATACCAAGTACAGGTCCGAGCCAGGAACGACGAGGGCCGAAGCCCATGGGCCACGAGTACATCCACTACGGATAAAGTCCTGTTGACCGTCGGCTTCAGCACAACCACCTACTCAGTCGCCGAGGGAGCGACGACCACCGCCACTGTGAACGTAACCCCGTCCGCCGACCGCGACGTGACGCTGACGATAACCAAGACCGGAGACGGCGCGACTCTCTCCGGCCTCGACTCAAACGGCAACCTGACCATCGTCCGCGGCCAAAGCTCCGGCAACTTCACGGTCTCCGGAGACCAGGACAACGACGCCGCGGATGACCGGATAACCCTCACACTGAGCACGAACGACGGCGGCGTGAGCGTAGGCAATCCCTCCACCTCCACAGTCACGATCATAGACGACGAAGAACCCAACAATGCGCCGGTCGTCGCTACCACCTCTCCCATCAGCGTGCCGGAGAACCAAACGTCCGTCGCCACGCTGCAAGCCACCGACCCGGACGGAGACTCGATAACCGGCTGGAGCATCGCCGCCGGGACCGACGGAGCGCTGTTCAGCGTGACCAACGGAGGCGTTCTGTCCTTCGTCACCGCCCCCGACTACGAGAGCCCGAGCGACACGGGCGGAGACAACGGGTACGAGTTGGCAGTCACCGCCAGCGACGGCGCCGACGCTTCAGCGCCCGTGACGATTACAGTGAATGTGACCGACGTCGACGAGCCGCCCGGCGCGCCAACAAACTTGTCCGTCTCACCCAACGCGGAGAACTCCACCACGACATTGGACGCGAGTTGGACCGCGCCGGACGCTTCAGGCATTCCGCCAATATCGGGCTACGACGTGCGGTACCGCGCGGGAAGTTCAGGCCGCTGGACGCCCCACGACTTTCAGTCGAATGGGACAACGACCAAGACGACGATCGGCGGTCTCACCTCCAACACAACATACCAAGTACAGGTCCGAGCCAGGAACGACGAGGGCCGAAGCCCATGGGCCACGAGTACATCCACTACGGATAAAGTCCTGCTGACCGTCGGCTTCAGCGCGACTAACTACTCAGTCACCGAGGGAGCGACGACCACCGCCACTGTGAACGTAACCCCGTCCGCCGACCGCGACGTGACCGTGACGATCACCAAGACCGGGGACGGCGCGACACTCACCGGCCTCGACTCAAAAGGCAATCTGACCATCTCCCGCGGCCTAAGCTCCGGCAGTTTCACGATCTCCGGAGACCAGGACAACGACGCCGCGAACGACGAAGTCACGCTCACCCTAAACACAAACGACGGCGGCGTGAGCGTAGGCAGTCCTTCCACCTCCACCGTCACCATCTTGGACGACGAAGAACCCAACAGCCCGCCGGTCGTCGCTACTACCTCGCCTATCAGCGTGCCGGAGAACCAAACGTCCGTCGCCACTCTCCAAGCTACCGACCCGGACGGAGACGAGATAACCGGCTGGAGCATCACCACAGGGGCCGACGGAGCGCTGTTCAGCCTGACCAACGGCGGCGTACTGTCCTTCGTCACCGCCCCCGACTACGAGAGTCCGAGCGACACGGGCGGAGACAACGGATACGAGTTGTCAGTCACCGCCAGCGACGGCAAAGACGCTTCAGCGCCCGTGACGATTACGGTAAACGTGACCGACATCGACGAGCCGCCGCCCGCGATGAATCAGCCGGGGTTCTCAGCGTCCGGCGCCTCCGACACCACAAGTATGCTGAAACTCAAATGGGTCGCGCCCACTCTCCCGGTTGGCACTCCCAGCGTCACAGGATACGAGGTGCAATACAAAGCGCAGAATGAAACTGACTGGATCGCTCACGACTTTGCATCCACCGCCACAACCACAGACACCACGATTGCCGGCCTATCCTCCAACACGTACTACGACGCTCAGGTAAGAGCGGTCAACGTCGAGGGTGAAGGTCCGTGGTCGCCGATGTCCGGCGCCAAGACCGCGGAGGCTCTGCTGACCGTCGGCTTCAGCGCGACCACCTACTCAGTCGCCGAGGGGGCGACTGCCACCGCCACGGTGAGCGTAACCCCGTCCGCAGACCGCGACGTGACGCTGACGGTAACCAAGACCGGGGATGGCGCGACTCTCTCCGGCCTCGACTCAAAAGGCAATCTGACCATTTCCCGAGGCCTGAGTTCAGGCAGTTTCACGATCTCAGGCGACCAAGACAACGACGCCACGGATGACCGGGTAACCCTCACACTAAGCACGAACGACGGCGGCGTGAGCGTGGGCAGTCCGTCCACCTCCACCGTCATCATCATAGACGACGACGAACCAAACAACGCGCCGGTCGTCGCCACCACTACTCCCATCAGCGTTCCGGAGAACCAAACGTCCGTCGCCACTCTCCAAGCTACTGACCCGGACGGAGACGCGATTACCGGCTGGAGCATCGCCACCGGGACCGACGGAGCGCTGTTCAGCCTGACCAACGGCGGCGTCCTGTCCTTCGTCACCGCCCCCGACCATGAGAGTCCGAGCGATACGGGCGGAGACAACGGATACGAGTTGTCAGTCACCGCCAGCGACGGCAAAGACGCTTCAGCCCCGGTGACGATTACGGTGAACGTGACCGACGTAAACGAGCCGCCCGGCGCGCCAACAGACTTGGCCGTCTCACCCAACACGGAGAACTCCACCACGACATTGGACGCGAGTTGGACCGCGCCGGCCGAGTCAGGCATTCCGCCAATCTCGGGCTACGACGTTCAATACCGAGCGGGAAGTTCAGGAGACTGGACAACCCACGACTCTCAGTCGAATGGGACAGCGACCAGCACGACGATCGGCGGTCTCACCTCCAACACAACATACCAAGTACAGGTCCGCGCCAAGAATGACGAGGGCCGAGGCCCATGGACCACGAGTACATCCACTACGGATAAAGTCCTGTTGACCGTCGGCTTCAGCGCGACCGCATACTCAGTCGCCGAGGGGGCGACGGCTACCGCCACGGTGAATGTAACCCCGTCCGCTGACCGCGACGTGACGGTGACGATAACCAAGACGGGGGATGGCGCGACGCTCTCCGGCCTCGACTCAAACGGCAACCTGACCATCTCCCGCGGCCAAAGCTCAGGCAGCATCACGATCTCCGGAGACCAGGACAACGACGCCGCGAACGACGAAGTCACGCTCACCCTAAACACAAACGACGGCGGCGTGAGCGTAGGCAGTCCTTCCACCTCCACCGTCACCATCTTGGACGACGAAGAACCCAACAGCCCGCCGGTCGTCGCTACTACCTCGCCTATCAGCGTGCCGGAGAACCAAACGTCCGTCGCCACGCTGCAAGCTACCGACCCGGACGGAGACGCGATAACCGGCTGGAGCATCGCTTCCGGGGCCGACGGAGCGCTGTTCAGCGTGACCAACGGAGGCGTTCTGTCCTTCGTCACCGCCCCCGACTACGAGAGCCCGAGCGACACGGGCGGAGACAACGGATACGAGTTGGCAGTCACCGCCAGCGACGGTACAGACAATTCAGCCCCGGTGACGATTACGGTAAACGTGACTGACATCGACGAGCCGCCGCCCTCGATGAAACAGCCGGGGTTCTCCGCTTCCGGCGCCTCCGACATGACCAGTATGCTGATACTCAAATGGGTCGCGCCCGTCCTCCCGGTTGGCGCTCCCAGCGTCACAGGATATGAGGCGCAATACAGAGCGCAGAGTGAGACTGACTGGATCATTCACGACTTTGCATCCACCGCCACTACCACCGAGACGACGATTACCGGCCTATCCTCCAATACCTACTACGGCGCACAGGTAAGAGCGGTCAACGTCGAGGGTGAAGGTCCGTGGTCGCCGACGTCCGGCGCCAAGACCGCGGAGGCTCTGCTGACCGTCGGCTTCAGCGCGACCGCCTACTCAGTCGCCGAGGGGGCGACGACCACCGCCACGGTGAATGTAACCCCGTCCGCCGACCGCGACGTGACGGTGACGATAACCAAGGCCGGGGACGGCGCGACACTAACCGGCCTCGACTCAAAAGGCAACCTGACCATCGTCCGCGGCCTAAGCTCCGGCAGTTTCACGATCTCAGGCGACCATGACAACGACGCCACGAACGGCAAGATCATGCTCACACTGAGCACGACCGACGGCGGCGTGAACGTAGGAAATCCTTCCACCTCCACCGTGACCGTCATGGACGACGAGACCCCCAATCTTCCGCCGGCGTTCGCATCTACCACTGTGAACCGCACAATCCCCGAAGACTCACCAGTAGGGGCATTGCTGGGCAATCCTATTGCTGCCACTGACCCCGAAGGCGACCCGTTGACCTACTCGCTCTCCGGTGAAGGGTCGGAGCGCTTCGAGGTGAGCAGCCTCGGCCAGGTCACGCTGATATCCGGCCTGAACTACGAGGATGCGTCATCGTTTACGCTGACTCTAAGTGTGCGCGACAGCAAGGACAACGTCGGAAACCCCGACTCTGAAACCGACGCCAGCGTCACGCTGAACGTTACGGTGAGCGATGTCGCTGAGCCGCCGGGCAGCGTCGCTCCGGTCACGGTATCCGCGCTGAGTACGAGTGAACTGCTGGCGCGGTGGCCCATAGCTCAGAATACTGGTCCGCCCTTGAAGTACCAAGTACAGTACCGAGCTCACGGAGAGACTGACTGGATCGATCTAAACTTCGACGACGACGCCAGAGAGACGACGATATCCAATTTGGACTCCAGCGCCACGTACCGGGTGCGGGTCCGCGCCAACAACGACGAGGGCGAAGGCCCATGGGCCGAGGGCAGCGGCGCTACTGACAAGATGCCATTGACCGTCCGCTTCAGCGCGGTCGCCTACTCAGTCGCCGAGGGGGCGACCGCCACCGCCACGGTCAACGTAACCCCGTCCGCCGACCGCGACGTAACGCTGACGATCACCAAGACAGGGAACGGCGCGACTCTCTCCGGCCTCGACTCAAACGGCGATCTGACCATCTCCCGAGGCCTGAGTTTCGTCAGTTTCACGATATCAGGAGACCAGGACAACGACGCCGCGGACGACGAAGTCACGCTCACACTGGACACGAACGACGACGGCGTGAACGCGGGCAGTCCTTCTACCTCCACAGTCACCGTCATAGACGACGATGAAGCCAACCCTGTGAGTGACGTTGACGAGCCGCCGGCTTCCCCCGGCGACGTGACGGTTTCAACCAACGCGGATAACCAGGCGACTACCTCAAATGTGAAGTGGACGGCGCCCCAATTCGATTCCCGAAGGATCACCCTCAAGGTGAATGAAAACTCCGCTGAGGGGTCTCCTGTTGGCAGTCCTGTAATCGTCAAGGAGCAGGCCCCCGACGCCGATGTCGCCTACTCGCTTTTGGGAGCCGACGCTTCGGCTTTCCGCGTGGACCGGGAATCGGGACAGATTACGGTCGCGGCAAAACTGGACTATGAGACGAAGCGCGCCTACTCGATAATCGTGTTCGCCACTGACAGGGAAGGTTCGAGCGCCGATATCGCCATAACCATCGAAGTGAACAACGTGGACGAACCCGGCGCGATAACGCTCTCTTCCAACGAACCCGAGACCGGCAAGATTGTCACAGCCATCCTGTCCGACCCCGACGGCAGCGTATCGGATACCGCCTGGCAGTGGCAGACATCATCTGACGGGACGGTCTGGATAGACGTGGAAGGAGCGTCGTCCCCCGACTACGCGCCAACGCCCGGTGACGAAGACAAGCTGCTGAGGGTGACGGCTGCCTACGCCGACGCTCACGGACCCGGCAAGATGGCTGAGAGCCCGGCCACGCTGCCGGTTCTGCCCTCGCCCGATCCGGACGCGATGGCGCTGGCATCGACTACGCCCGAGGCAGGCGCGAGTGACATTGTTCGACCCGATCCCACGCCTACCGCTTCCCCCACGCCCCAACCCATGCCAACGCCTGAGCCAACGCTCCCGCCTACTCGAACGCCCACACCGCCGCCGACATCCACGCCAACCCCTGAGCCTACTCCCACACCGCCGCCGACATCCACGCCAACCCCTGAGCCTACTCCAGCGCCGCCGCCGACATTTACTCCCACACCGGCGCATACGCTCCCGCCTGCCCCAGCGCCCACATCTGAGCCAACGCTCTCGCCTACCCCAACGCCCACGCAGACGCCCAAGCCCACACCTGCGAGGCGGCCCGCCGCGTCGCCGACCCCAACGCCAATCCCGGCGCCCACTATAACGCCGACGCCTGAACCTGAGGGGATTCTTGCGCCAACGCCCATCAAGATACTCACGCTGGCGATCCCCGTGACTCACACACCGCTGCCCTCCGCGGCGCCGGCGTCTGAGCCTACGCCGACGCCCACCGCGACGCCAACTCCGGCCGGCGCGGATGCGAACATCGAGGAGAGCGGCTTCCCACTATGGACGATGGCGGTCATCGCGATCGTGGCAATCGTCCTTGCCGGAGGAGTGTTCTTCTCATCTCGACTCCGTCTGGCCAAAATCCACCACCAAGTCGCCGGATGTCCGTAGGGGCGGTTCGCGAACCGCCCCTACGGACGTGGTGGTGGATTTGGGGGAATAGCGCGGGTTAGAACAGTCCCACGTCGTCTTCATCGTCCTCGCCGGGGGAGTTGATGATGCGGTGGATTACGGGCGTGAAAGCCTCGTCGTCGCCGGGCTCGGTATCGTCGCTGGACCAGTCCTTTACGGCGACGGTTTCGGCGACGGCCAATTCTCGCTCCCTGATCCCGACCCCGTATCCGACGGACGCCGCGGCCATGTTCACGCGGTAGTCCACGCCGCCGCGCGAGGGGAACGAGACGAATCCGGCCTGGGCCGCGCTTCTGTACGTCTCTCGAATGATGATCGCAAGTTCTCCCTCCTCGACGCTGGTGACGGTGGCCTCGTAGCGGTTGCCGCCCAGAATCAGCCTGGCGATGCGCTTGCCTACCTTCTGCTCGACTTCGCCGAGGTAGGCGCCCGACTCGTCCGTGACGCTCAGCCCCCTGGGTCCGGTATGGAGGTGGACGAGGTCGCCGGGCGTGAGCTTCAGCAGCACGTCGGGCGGGGCGAGCTTGGTCAGGAGGGTCACGCCGGCCTTGCCGCTCTCCTCGATGAAGGTGTGCGGATTTCGGCTGGCGCGGCTGATCGCCCTGGGCTCGTCGGCGTCGGCCAGCTTTGTTAGTCTGCTGAGATTTTTCTTGGCGATCGAGTTGTTGGGTGAGCGCTGAAGGACGAACCGGAAAGCCTGCCGGGCCTCGCGGTTCCGGCCCAGTTCGCTCAGAGCCTTGCCGAGGCGGTTGTACGCCTCGATATCGTTGGGAAACTCCCTGATAATCGAGCGGTTGACCGCCGCCGCATCCTCCCACCTGTTCTTCATGGCGAGGGCGACGGCCTTCTTTGCCCTCTCATCTCTGATTTTCCGTTTGTCCACAAATCCGCGTGTGCTCATTTGCGTCCGCCCATTTGAGAGTGTGAAGAATCTTAGCCGATTCGGAAAAAGCCGGGCAAGCGAGATTTGGCGCTTGTCAAGATGTTTCTTAGCCTGAGCATAGAGAGCCGCCAGATCGCTTCCACCACGATATGCAGGGACATCTTCGACCTGCCCCTTATCCTGTCTATGAACGTGATAGGATGCTCGACCACCGTGTATCGCCTAGCCTGGCACTGGTGGGCCACCTCAGCCTGGAATCCGAAGCCCTTGCAGCGCAGCGCGGACACGTCGAGCGACCTGAGCGCGTCGGCCCTGAACATCTTGAACCCGGACGTGACATCCTTGACGGTCACGCCGGTCACGATGCGTATGGCGTGATTTCCGAACGCGCTAAGCAGTCGGCGCTTCTTGCTCCAACCGGGGTCAACACGTCCGCAGGCGGTGTAGCGGGAGCCGACGACGACGTCGGCCTGTTCCAATCTTTCGAGCATCGCGGGCAACTGCTCGGGCGGATGGGACAGATCGGCGTCCATCTGCGCGACGAAGTCGCTGCAGTCGTCGAGCGCCCTTCTGAACCCGGCTATGTAGGCCGTCCCAAGTCCCTGCTTTTCCTGCCTCGATATGACGTGGACACGGCCGTCGCAGCGTTGGGAGAGGGCACGGGCAACGTCGGCGGTCCCGTCGGGCGAGCCATCGTCCACGACGTACAGGCGGAGGTCGGCGATTCCCAGGTCGAAGAGCCGCTTGGAAAGCTCGGGCAGGTTGTCGGCCTCGTTGTAGGTCGGGACGACGACCGCGACGCGGGGGGCGGACGCCGTGTTGGATGTATCCTGTTCAGTCATACTTTCCGAAAACGTCCCTGAGTCTTATAAGAACGGTGTCTTTGAACATATCAATAGTATCGGCCACGGGCCTGACCTTGCTGACCGTCTGGAAGTACCAGTCTATCGGCATCTCTTCGACGGCGTATCCCCTCTTTTGGGCCATGTACAGGATCTCGGCGTCGAAACCCATTCCGCGTATGCGCTGACGGCTGAACAGGTCCGTCGCGGCGCCTTCTCGGAAGCACTTGAATCCGCATTGGGTATCCTCGATCCCCTTCACGGCCATCAGCCGAACGACCCTGTTGAAGACCCTGCCCATGAGGTGCCGGTAGCCGGGCTCGTCGAATCGCCTGGCACCCTGAGCCTCGCGCGAGCCGATGACGATGTCCGCTCCGGCCTCCATCCTCTCTAAGAAGGCGTCGATCCACTCGATCGGCATGGCGAGGTCGGCGTCGCACATGAAGCGGTACCGGCCCTTTGCTTCCAGCATACCGGCCCTCACGGCCCAGCCCTTGCCGAAGTGCTCTCTGGCGATCAGCCTGACGTTCTGACGATCCCCGGCCCACCGGGTGACGAGGTCGGAGGTGTCGTCGGCGCTGCCGTCGTCCACGACCAGGACTTCCCATGAGAATGTCTGCCGTTCGAGATAGGCCGCGATCTTGTCCAGGGTTGGAACGATTCGATCCGATTCGTTAAAAGCGGGAATGATGACTGAGAGCAGGGGGCTTTCGGGCGTTGCCAAAGCGCTATCGGGGCGCATCGAGGTCGAAGGCGGTATGGAGCGCGCGTGACGCGGGGCCTACCTGCTCCTCAGCGACGATGCAGGTTATTCGTATCTCGGAAGTAGTTATCATCTCGATGTTGATGTCCGCGTCGGCGAGTGTTCGGAACATCGTGCTGGCGTAGCCGGGGGCGTCCTGCATTCCGGTGCCGACCACGCTGACCTTCGCCAGGTTTTGCGCGGTGACCAATCGCTCGCTGCCGAGGTCTTCCGCGACCTTGCGGACGACGCTTTCGGCTCTGCCGAGGTCGTCGCGCTTTACGGTGAAGGTCAGGTCTGTGGTCCCGCCGATGCTGGCGTTCTGGACGATCACGTCCACGCTGATACCCACCTCCGCGAGAGGCTCGAACAGGCTGGCCGCGATACCGGGCCTGTCTCGGACGCCCTGGACGGTTATCTTGGCTACGTTCGTATCCGTCGCGATGCCGGAAACCCGGTTGCGCTTTTCGCCTACGTTTCTGTTCATGTCCGCGTCACCGTGAATGAGTGTACCGGGCAGGTCTTCGAAGCTCGACCCGACCAGTATGGGTGTATCGTACACCATTCCGAGTTCGATAGACCTGGGGTTCATCTTGGCTCCGTAGCTGGCAAGCTCCAGCATCGCCTCGAATCCGATCTCGTCCAGCTTGCTCGCGCGGGGCACCAGCCGAGGGTCGGCGGTGTAGATGCCGTCCACGTCGGTATAGACCTCGCACCTCTTTGCGCCAAGTCCGGCGGCGATGGCGATGGCGGTCAGGTCGGACGCGCCCCTGCCGAGCGTGGTCGTGTCCATGTCGGGGGTGATGCCCTGGAACCCGGCGACGATGACGATCTTGTCGTCGTCAAGCTCGCTCATGATGCGGTCTGGGTCGAGCCCGGATATCTGCGCCATTCCGAACCGGTCGTCGGTGCGGATGCCAGCCTGGGCGCCGCTCAGACTAATAGCGGGATGGCCGGAGGATACCAAGGACATGGCGACCAGGGCGCAGGACCTAAGCTCGCCGGTGGAGAGGAGGACGTCGAGTTCGCGGCGGTCGGGGTCGTCGGCCACCAGGCGGGCTAGGTCGATTAGTTCGTCGGTGGTGTCGCCCATGGCGCTGACAACGGCCACGACGCGGCTGCCACTGTCCTTTGCGCTCGCGATTCGCTGGGCGACGTTCTTGATCTTGTCGGCGTCGGCCAGCGAACTGCCGCCGTATTTCTGGACAATCAGAGCCATGCTTGCCACCGGCTTCTAGGGATAGGTCACCAAAGGTTTTAGCGCGGCGGCTCATGCCTTGTCAAACGGGCGGGCTCTAGGCTAGACGATCTCATCCACATCTACGGCGAAGCCTTCGATGACCGTCGAGGTGATGGACTGACCTGCGCCATGCACACCGACAAGCTTGAAGTCTCCATCTCGGAGCAGCATTGTCCAGATGATTCTGGCGTCAGGGTCCACGATCCATAGTTCTTTCACGCCGTGCCTGGCGTATAGCTCGCGTTTGATGGTCCAGTCCCGGTTTGCGGTGGATGGGGATAGAATCTCCACGACGAGGTCGGGCGCGCCCTGGATGTTCGGCTCGGTAATGATGTGAGCGCGCTGCTTGGAGATGAACAGCAGGTCGGGCTGAACGACGTTGGTGTCGGTCAGAAAGACGTCGGTGGGGGCGGAAAAGACCCTTCCCAAGTCGTTTTCCTTCACGAATAAATTAAACAGTGTTCCAAGGTCCATGTCGACTTGCTGGTGAACTATTCGTGGCGCTTCAGACATGACCAACTCCCCATCCAGAAGCTCGTACCGCTCGTCTTCGGGCGTGTTCCTGTAGTCTTCATAAGTAAGCTTGGCCGGACTTTCAACGGCAACCATCTTTGCCCTCCCGTCTCGCTTCTATGTCTGCCGTTTCACATTATGCACCAATGACCGGGTTTCTGAAAGGCAATGAAAGCCTCATTCAACCACGCTTGCGCCTTCGGTCATAGGGCGGGTTATGCGGACCTCTCCGTCTATGCCGGACTTGGCGGCGGCGTCTGCCATCTCGTAGCCGATGGTGAACTCTTTCTCGGTGGCGAGCGCGAGGATGGTCGAGCCGGCGCCGGACAGGAACGCGCCCAGAGCTCCCGCGCCGAGGGCGGCCCTGATGATGTTCTTCATCGGGAAGAAGATTGTCCGGCGGGCGGGCTGGTGGAGACGGTCATCGGTGGCGATGTCGAGGCGCTCTAGGTCGCCGGAGGCCATCGCCCTGACTAGAAGCGCGGCCCTGCCGATGTTGAAGACGGCGTCGGAGCGCGGCACCTCGTCCCCCAAAAGTCCGCGCGCTTCCTCGGTGGGCATGGGCAGGTTTGGGATGTACAGCACCGCGGACAGGTCTTCGGGAACCGGGACCGAGGCGTTGAGAACCTTGTCACCATCATAGACGGCTATCTGCATTCCGCCGAACAGGGCGGGCGCGACGTTGTCCGGGTGTCCCTCGACCTCGGCGGCGATTTGGAGGAGGTCTTCTTGGGATAAGGGACATCCGCATAGCTCGTTGCCTGCCGTCAGTCCTCCGACCAACGCCGCGGAACTGGAGCCGAGTCCGCGAGCGGTGGGAATGTCGTTGCGGCAGGCGATCGACATTGGCGGAACCGGGAGGCCGGTCTCCTCGAAGACGCGGGCGACGCTCTGCCATACCATGTTGGAGCGGTCGCGGGGAAGGTCGTCTTCGCCTTGGCCTGAGACATGAAAGCCCTCGGCGGCAATCTCGTCGCCCGTCTCAACGGTGATGACGTTCCAGATGTCGAGAGCGATTCCGAGGCAGTCGAACCCAGGCCCCATGTTGGCCGAGGTCGCGGGCGCTCTTACCGTAACTTTGCGGTCGGTCATGTCGGTAAAACATCACTCTTGGAGCCGCGCGAGGTACTGCGCGGCCACGTCGAGGCCGACCATGCCGCTGTACGCCCGCGTCAGCCTGTCGGTGACAGGCCCCGGAACCGCGCCGTCAGCGACGGTCGAGCCGTTGAACGAAGACACCGGGCAGATGCAGAAGCTGGTGGAGGTGACGAACGCCTCGTCGGCGGTGTAGGCGTCGAAGAGGTCTATGTCCGTCTCGTGGACCTCGATTCCGAGTTCCTGGGCGAGTTCTATGGTCACGCGGCGGCTGATGCCGGCGAGTACGAATTGCTCTTTTGGCGTGATAACCGCGCCGTCCTTGACGACGAAGATGTTGGAGCCGGGACCCTCGCAGAGGTTGCCGTTGGTGTCGAGCAGAATCGGCCAGGCGTCGGGGTTCTGCGACTTGACTTCCAACTCCGCCTGTACCAGATTGACGTAGTTGTGCATCTTGGCCCTCGGACTCTGCGACTCGGGCGGCGTCCGGCGCACCGATGGGACGATCACGGGCAGTCCGTCGCGATAGTAGCGCGCCCTGGCCTCGAAGGGAAGCGGAGCGCACTCGATGACGACCGTCGGCCTGTTCTCCCCGTCCACTCTGACGCCGCGGGTCACGCGCTGAGACACCCAGTAGTCGTCATCGTCATCCAGAAGCGGCAGATTCGCCTGAAGCACCTCCATGGTGAGGCGCGCGAAGTCGTCTTTCGTTAGGCCGGGGTCTATTCGCATGTACTTGAGCGAGTTGAAGAAGCGGTCGAGGTGTTCGTCCAGACGGAAGATGCGCCCGCCAAAGGTGCGGGTCGTATCGAAGACGGCGTCGCCTTGCAGGAAGCCTCTGTCTCTGATCGAGACCACCGCTTCACTCTCCGGAACGATGCTGCCATTTACATAAGCGACTCTCTCAGCGGTCATTTCTTCCTCCTGATGCGGCGTTAGCGCGACTCTCTGAACCTGTAGCCGACGTTCCAGATCGTCTCGATGAAGTTGTGCTCGGCGTCTTCCAGCTTGCTTCTTAGACGCCTGACATGCACGTCCACCGTCCGGGTGCCGCCGAAGTACTCGTAGCCCCAAATCTGGTTGAGCAGGGCGTCCCGGGAGAAGACTCGGCCGGGGTTTTCGGCCAGCAGTTTCAGAAGCTCGTACTCCTTGAACCTCAGCCCGATACGGCGGCCCCGAATGGTGACCTCGTAGCTGGACGTGTCGATCTGAAGGTCGCCCACCCGTATGACGCTGCTGTCGTTCTTGCCGGCGCGTTTCCCCGCTCTTAGGGCGAACTGGGCACGGATGACCAGCTCGTCGGGGTCGGGCGGACTCACGATGAAGTCTGTAAGCTGAAGCGTGGTGTTGAGATTCGGGACGCGGTTGCGAGGCACGAGGGCGATGGTCGGCAGGCCGGACTCGACGCAGGCGCGCAGGCAGCGTTCTATTTCGGCGGCGGTCATGTAGCCGGTGTCCAGCAGGGCAAGCTGATGAGACTCGCCTTGGGCGATTGTATCAAGAAGGCCGATGTCTTCGTCCGAGGTCAGCAGGACGGAGTGGATAGACTGCCGCCGCAGAAGGGCGACAAGTTCGTTCTCCTGATTTCTCAGGCCCACAACGGGCACAGCGTCTAGAGTCATTAGAGTCTCTTGCTCGGAGTTCTCAGCCGGTATCGCCTGACAGACGAAGGGGCTCCGGCTGTCTTGAATCCCCGATACGGATGTCGGAGGTTCTACAAGAGGCAAGTATAGCAGAGTCGGACGCTTGGTTCTGAGAAATGCGTTGACCGGCGCCAATGTCCCGCGCTAGAATTGATACCCGCGCGGCCCCGTGGTGTAGTGGCTTAACATACTGCCCTGTCAAGGCAGAGATCGCCGGTTCGAATCCGGTCGGGGTCGCCAGCGGCTTTGCCCGCTCTCCAAGACCCTGTGCCGCGTCTGTGGGGCATCTTCACCCAATGAATCGGATGGGTGTATAATTCGCCCATCTACGGAGGCCGCGGCCGGACGCGCCAGCGCTCTAACGACTCTCTCACGGGCTGGGGGACTGACAGATGGTAACGACAACTCGACCCATGACCGCGGAAGAGCTTCTGAACATGCCGGACGACGGATTCCGGTACGAGCTTGTGAGAGGGGAGTTGCGGAAGATGACGCCTCCAGGACACGTTCACGGTAGATACGCTATGTCCATAGGGGCTTCTCTAGCGGTTCATGTGAAGTCGAACGGGCTGGGCGAAGTGTACGCGGCTGAGACGGGCTTCAAGCTGGCGTCCGATCCGGACCACGTTCGCGCTCCCGACGCGGCCTTCGTCCGACGCGAGAGGGCCGAGGCGGTTATGGACGCGCCGGGTTACTTCCCTGGCGCGCCGGACCTTGTGGTCGAAGTTATATCGCCGAGCGACCGCTACGCAGAGGTGGATGAGAAGGTTGCCGACTGGCTCAATGCCGGAGCGCAGGCGGTCGTCGTCGTAAATCCGCGCGGCAGAGTCGTGAGGGTACACCGCTCGCTCACAGACGTCGTTGTCCTGGAGGAGTCGGACACGCTGGACGTGAGCGACGTGGTGGAGGGGTGGAGGATGCCGGTTCGGGAGATATTTGGGTAGGGGGGGCCTCGCGCGGCAGGCGGGTTGGGCGGTGGATTTTGGCAGCGTTGCGCATGTTGCGTCTTGTGGACTCGCAATGTACGATTCCCGCATCTGGGAACATTCTGCGGAGGGAGACTTGGCAAACGCAGCAACGGAAGACACCGTATTGGAGGTGCGAGACCTCACGACTCACTTTGTGACTAGGTGGGGCACGACGAAGGCGGTTGACGGCGTCAGCTTCTCGCTGAAGCGCGGCGAGACACTGGGCATCGTCGGCGAGTCGGGCTGCGGCAAGTCGGTAACCGCGCTCTCGATAATGCGCGTGGTGCCCTCGCCGCCGGGCCACATCGTCGGCGGGCAGGTCATCCTGGAGGGTGAGGACATCCTCCAGATCGACATGGAAGAGATGCAGGAGGTCCGGGGCGCGAAGATCGGCATGGTGCTGCAAGACCCGATGACCGCGTTGAACCCGGTGTTCGACATAGAGGACCAGGTGGGCGAGCCGCTGCAGGTCCACAGGGACATGTCAGGCCCCGACCTGAAGACGCAGGTCACGGAGATGCTGCGGAGGGTGCGGATTCCGGCCCCGGACATCAGGATGCGGGACTACCCACACCAGCTAAGCGGAGGCATGAGGCAGCGAGTCGCCGGAGCAATCGGCATCTCGTGCGGGCCTCTGGTTCTCATTGCGGACGAGCCGACGACTTCTCTCGACGTGACGATTCAGGCGCAGTACCTCCGTCTGCTGAGGGACCTCCAGGAAGAGACGGGCTGCGCGATCATCTTCATCACTCACGACTTCGGCATCGTGGCGACGATGTGCGACCGCGTCGCGGTGATGTACGCGGGCAAGATCGTGGAGCAGGGGGACGTGCGGCAGATATTCAACAATCCGTCGCACCCATACACGGAGGCGCTGATAAACGCGGTCCCGAAGGTAGAGGGCAAGGCGGACCGGCTCTACTCGATCCCCGGACAGCCTCCGGCATTGTGGGACCTGCCTTCGGGATGCAGTTTCGCGCCCCGGTGTCCGCACGTCCACGACAGGTGCGAGGAGTACCCGCCGACGTTCGACATCGGCGACGGGCAGACGTCTGCCTGCTGGCTGAGAGAGGGAGACGGCGCTTAGAGACCGGAGCGAGCGCGGGCGATTCGCGCATCGCCCCTACGCGCATCGGGCGGTTAGTTTGGCGAATTACGGGGTAGGTCTTTGCTGACCTACCCCGTTTCATTGCCTGACGTTTTCGGGCCTTACGTCGGCAGGGCGCAGGCGCGCTACTTTAGCTGGACGGTGTAGAGGCGGACAAGCTGGCTGTTAGGAGGACCGGGGTTGTAGCTCTCGATCCTGTTGCCGACGCCGAAGAGCGCGTCGAGGTGCCAGAGTCCGGCATCTCCCATGTTGTCGTAAAGCTCCAAGGCGGCCTCACGACCGTATCCGGCTCTCTCGTCGGAGTCCAGCGTGCTGGTCACCTTCTCGATGAGGGCGTCGAGCTCCGGCGTGGCGAACGAGCCCTGGGCGGGATTGAGCGTGTACCAGGTGGCAAGCATGGCCATGCTCTCGCCCATCGCTATGCAGCCGAAGGGGTCTTCCCTGATGCCGCGGAATCCGTCCGCGCGGTTGACCAGCTTCTTGTCGCGGTAGGTGGCGTCGTCCCAGAGTACCAGTTCAGGCTCGATGCCTACCTCTCTGAGGTACCCGGCGATGGCCTCGGCGAGGTCCTTGTTGCCCGCGTTCATGTTGTAGGCATACTCGAAGCCGTCGGCGTATCCGGCCTCGGCGAGAAGCTCTTTGGCCATTTCGGGGTTGTACTCATGGGGCTGGAGCGAATCGTTGAAGCCGTTGGAGGTGCGGCACATCGCCGTTGCCCAAGGAATGCCGTAGCCGCCGTAGAGAGTATCGACTATCTGCTGGCGGTCGATTGCGAGCGATATGGCGCGACGAACCCGCATGTCACCCAGCGGGCTGTTGTACTTGTCGACTGCCTCCTGGCCGTCCAGGATCGGGTATTCGTCGGCGATGATGTCGTCAACCCAGTGATCGAATTTGAGCACCGTGATGGAAGCTCCGGGCACGGTGACTATCCTAGCGTCGGAGCTTGCTTCAAGCTCCGCGATCATAGGGCCTCTGACGCGGCCGATGATGTCGACGCGCCCTGAGGTCAAGGCCGCCGTGCGGGCGGTCGGGTCCTCGATGTTCTGCATGTCGACGCTCTGGACGCTGGAGACGTAGTCGGGGTTCCAGTAGTCGGCGTGCGCCTCGAACTTCACGAACTCACCCGGCTGCAGATCCGTGAACTTCAACGGGCCTGTACCAACGGGGTCCTGCCAGAAGTCCATTCCCCCAGCCTCAAGAGCCGCCTTAGGCGAGATGTGAGCGAATAGGAACAGGCGCTCAAGCAGGCCGCCATAGGGCTTGAGGAGATTGAACTTGACGGTTGAGCCGTCTATGACGGACACCGACCCCACGCCGTCGCGCATCTCCTGGCCGGTGTACTGCTTGTTTTCGGGATCGACGGCGCGGTCCCAGCTATACTGCACGTCTTCGGCGGTCATGGTCTCACCGTTCCAGAACGTCACGTCGTCCTGAAGGGTAAAGGTGAAGCTCTGGTTGTCGGAACCGATCTCCCAACTCTTGGCGAGCAGCCCGTCAAGCGCCCCGTTGTCGGGTCTGCGCCAGGTGAGGCCCTCGTAGGCGTTGAGGTGGGTGGTCCTGTATCCGCCGTGAACCTGCTGATGCGGGTCGGCGTGCCTGCTCTCGACGTTTAGCCTTGTGGCCACGGTGATCGAGCCTTGAGGTCCCGTCATCGGTTCAGACGGCGCCGGGGGCGGGGTAGTTGGCACGGGCGCCGCAGTCGGCGCGGGGGCCGCAGTGGCCGCGACGGCCGGAGCGACCGGCTGCTCGGGTGTCTGCTCTTCTTCCGAAGTACACGCGACCGCAAGCAGGGCTACTGCCAAGGCCGCGACTAGAATCAGGGCACTAATCTTGAATGGTGTACGCATCGGTCCCTCCCTCTATTCTTTTGCCGCTGCCAGTGAGGTGTGGGCCGGCGGAGGCCAATCCTTCGCCGGGAGTCTATTCTGAATCGTGATGGGGTATGTCCAGCCTCGATACTCGGTATTGGGGTGAATCATACGCCTTTGGCGCGAAATGTCAATAGCTGTGGAGCCTGTGTCGGTTTGGTAGGTGAAGGTATCACCCCACTTGCCCCGCTCCTCCGGATTGCCGAGCGGCGAGCCGCTGCGCGGGTTCCGGTCCCTTATTGGGGTAGGGGGTTGAGTCTGATTGTATCAAGTTTATTGACTCGTATAGTTTATGGGTGTGAAAAGTTTTTTGAAATACCTGCACCTTCTGCACCCTCTGCACCCGTCAAAGCTGAGAGGGGAGCGGTCCAGCTTTGGGAGACGGCGCATTTTGGGGAAGTCATTCCTGCTCCCTATCTGCACCTTCTGCACCCGTTTGTGGTGTCTCGGGGATTAGCCGGATGCCCTTGAACAGGCGGCGTCCGTGAGAATTATGCGTGTCGATCCTGAAGATGTCCCAGACGGAGGTGTAGAGTCGGTGGGCGCTGACGGGGTTTTGGCGGTTGGCCGCGCACCAGTCTTTGTATGCGGCGTAGAGGTCGGCGCGGTTGAGGAGGCCCCGGACAGTTCTTCGGGCGTGGTGAGCTTGTCGAATTCGGAGAGGAGGCTTTTGATTTCCGGGTCGATCATGGTCTTGCACCTTGTGACTGAGGTTGATGAACCGATGCGCTTTATGATATTGGGGAACGGCGGTTCGCGTCAAGGGGTGTGTCTGAACTGTGAACGGACGTTAATCGTCTTCAGGCTTGTCTGTCCAACGAGGTCGAGGGACAGGGCGACCTTCAATGATCTCCGTGTTGGTCTTAGTAATTGTGCCCCTGTTCATATCAGCAACAAATGTCTCTCGAATCATTGGAGGATTGCCGGAAATAGGAGTTGTAACAAGGACCTCAGTGACCCCGGGAAGTATCCGAACCCTATTACCTATCTCTTCACGAATCTCGTTGCGAAGTTCTGCGGTTATAAGTCGACCAAGGTACTCTGCCTTGATGCTATTCAGGATACTGTCTACTTCAGCCGAGAGAGTATCCAAATTCGCTCCCTCCTTAGGTTTGATGATAACATTATTAGCAATTTCGTTAGGTTCCATTGTGGACATAGCCTCTCCCCATACTTAGGTTCACTTTTATTCCAGTTGCCAGGAAGGTATCTGATCTTCCAATAGTCGGTTACCGGACGCGGTCCCAAGCTATTTCATAGTCAGATTCGCTGATCCATTCCTGTCTGGCAAGCCAAACTTGGTCAATTGCATCCGGCAACTGAGCCGTCGTTATTATTTCGACGATTTCTTCGTCTTGTAGATAGATCGAACTATTTCCAAAGAACTGAACCACGAGCAATCTTTCACAATCGGAATATTTCGTAAATTTTTCAGCGGCAGCTTTTACTATGCGGTTAAATTCATCGCTGTATCCAGATTTCGCAATTGTAATCCTGTGAAGATCCTGAAACGATTCAAAGGATTCTAGCTTTTCGTGTGTTACTAGGCCGATACCAATATCAGGAACGGTTTCGTCTCTCTCGTGAAGGGAAAGGTGGCGAAACCGCCACGGTATTGGATCTTCATTGGAAATACCGTTTGGAGATTTTACAGAAAATTGGGCCGATACAACGAAGTCGGCAATCTGTTCCGCAAAGTTTCTAACTTCTCTCTTCCCTTTTCCTCTCAGAGATTCAGCATTCACAGTCAGTTGGTATGCTGAATCTGAGAACAGATTGCCGCGTAAGCGAATCCTGTCAACAAAGGTGTGATAAAGATCGTGCTCATTTGCATGGTCTGAAAGATATTCCGATGGCCATACAACAGATTTGCGTTCAATTACTATAGGAACCTCTCCAGGTGCTTCCAATAACAACTCAGGTTCTTTCTGATTTCTCAATTCTACGTCAAGGCACTTCGACCTACGATATGCTTTCTGGGAAATATTATTGTAGTGGTTTACAAAACCTATGAGATCGCGCCATTCGCATTTTTTGCTTGCTGGAAAACATGAAAATATCATCGGTTACTCCCAATTTCATAGTTCAGTTCGGAACGTCAAGCATCAGCACTACTAGTATCTGGCACAAGGCTGTTCAATCTGTCAAAGGATATGAATACATTACATCATAGTAGGTATGATGTCAAGAAGTAGTGCAGATACTAACCACTTGTTTTAGGTATAGTACGCCACGTCATGTGAGATGTGGCAGTGGCCCCAACTTTGATGGCGAATCTATCCGACGTTGCTCAGCCTCACCTCAACGGCGGTGAAGACTGCCCGTAGTCATTGTTGCCCCAACAGACGATAACGCCATCCTCTACTAGCCTGCAAGCGTGACTGTAGCCAGCGGCTATGGCTGTGGAGGGATCGTCGTCTGGCCCCTGAGAGTAACTGTCCTCGTCCCAGTAGACGACTCTACCATCTTCACGCAATCCCAAGGTGTAGTCACTGCCGCTGCTAATCGCTATGAAACGCTCTTTTTTCTGCTCATCGGTTCGGCCATCCACATCGTATCCCCAGCATACAGCAGTACCGTCATCACGAAGACCGCAGGTATGCCAACCGCCACTGCTTACGGCTGTGAAGCTGCCATGTTGTGGTGGTGAGGACTGGCCATGCTCGTTGTACCCCCAGCAGACGACGTAGCCATCATTACGTAACCCACATGCGTGGTGTTGAGCATTGAGCTGATAGTCTGGGTTATAGAACTGACCACTGCTAATGGCTATAAAACGTTCGTGATCCGCTGGTGAGGATTGCCCGCGGTTGTACCAAGTATATGGATAGTCTCCCCAGCAGACAGCAACGCCATCCTCTCTCAAACCGCAAGTGCGGCCGTAACCGCTGCTAATAGATATGAAACGCTGATCATCGGGTGGAGAGGACTGTCCAGAGTCGTCGTTTCCCCAGCACACAGCGACCCCGTCTGCGCGCAACGCGCAGGTGTGGTCGTAACCGCTGCTAATAAACGTGAATCGCTCATCCTCCGGCGGAGAAGCCCGGCCGTCGCTATCGTCCCCACGGCAGACGACGGCGCCATCCGAGCGCAGCCCGCATGTGAACCCGCCCCCAACGCTCACGGCTACGAATGGCGGTATCGGAGTGGGTGTTGGGGTTGGAGTGAACGTCGGTGTCGGCGTGGGTGTGATTGTCGGCGTCGGAGTGGGCGTGAAGGTCGCTGTGGCTGTTGGGGTGTACGTTGCCGTTGGAGTAGGCGTGAGGGTCGGCGTGGGTGTTATCGTCGGGGTCGGCGTCAGTGTGGGTGTGGAGGTTGGCTCAGGCGTGAATGTGGGTTCAGGCGTCCAGGTAGGCGCTGGCGTCCAGGTGGGATCGGATGTAGGTATTGTAGTTGGTTCAGGCGTGGGCGTGTCAGGACTTGCGATCTGGCCTCCCAGCGTGGGCAGCCTACGCTGAAGCTCGGATACGGAGACGGCAAAGCCGATGTTGGTCACGGGCCTGCCACTGTCGGTCTCTTCGATTCTGGACGAGTTGACGCCGATCACCTCGCCGTCGAGGTTGACCAGCGGCCCGCCGCTGTTGCCCGGATTCAGCGACGCGTCGGTCTGGAGCAGCCGGACACCGTTCTCAATTCTGGTGGAGGATATGATGCCCCGGGTGACGGTCAGGTTGGTTCCGATCGTGTCCGCGATCGGGAAGCCGAGCGCTAGAACCTCGTCGCCCATGCGGACGCGGTCCGAATCTCCGACCGCGATGGGATCCAAGCTCACGCCGTCAATCTTTAGCAGAGCTAGGTCTGAGGTCGAGTCTTGGTCCAGCACGGCAGCGTCGTAGCGGCGTCCGTTGGTCAGCCAGACGCCGACGCCGCTCTCGCCGGATACGACGTGCTCGTTGGTTATCACCAGTCCGTCCGTGGAAATAATGAACCCCGACGCGCTGCCGCTACTCGTGGTGATTTGAACGACGCCTGCTTGGATGCTTTCGATGAGGTCCGCGAGGGACGACTTCTTCTCGTCTGAGAGGTCGGCGGCCCCGATGAACTGGATGTTGAGCGCGGGTCTGTCGGACGGCGCCGGTATGTTTGTGGCAAGCGGCGCAGGTGTGTTAGCAGCAGGTGTACTCGTGTTGATAGGAGGGGGCGACTCGGTGGGCTGACCGGGATCGTCGGAACATCCGGCGAATATGGCAATCAGTATGATCGAGCAAAGGGCTAATGGGCTTGTGCAGCTCTTCATCTGGGACCCCCTCACGGCAACGGACTTGAACTACCTTGCGAAGAGTCGTCCAAAAGCCTCAGCGTGAACCGTGAGAAGGGCACGGCAGGTGCCCAACTCCATTGCGTGGTTCTCACGCTAATGCTTTTCGATATTCGACTCTTCGCAAAGACAATCCTACCAGTGGGTTCTGAGAGGTGTCCAGTGGGACGGGAAGCGTGGAGACTGTGTCAGCTTAGTAGGCGGCGCTCTATTCCCCAACCTTGGATTGCCAGAGGCGCATCCGACGTTAGTTGTTCACCACCTGCCTGAGCCTGGGGTCGAGGTAGTCCCTCAGCCAGTCGCCGAAGAGGTTGAAGCATAGGACGACAAAAGTGATGGCGAGTCCGGGAATGGCGGCGAGCCACCAGGCGACGGTCATGTACTGCCTGCCGTCGGCGACCATCTGGCCCCAGGAGGGCACGTCAACGGGAACGCCGAGGCCGAGGAAGCTGAGCGACGCCTCGAACAGTATGACGCCGCCGACCTGGAGCGTCGCTATGATGATGACGGAGTTGAAGACGTTGGGGAGGATATGGCGCACGGCAATCCTGAAGCCGCCGGAGCCTGCGACCCTCGCGAGGGCCACGTAGTCCAGTTCGCGGACGCTCAGCACCTCGCCCCTGACCATCCTGGCATAGAAGGCCCATAATGTAAGGCCGATGACCACGATTACGTTGATCAGCCCCGGTCCAAGCACGACGACCAGGATGAGCGCGAGAAGGATGGACGGCAGGGCGTACCATATATCGACGAGCCTCATTATGAACGAATCGACGGGGCCGCCAAAGTAGCCGGCGGTGAGTCCGAGGGTGACGCCGATGCTTCCGGCGATGGCGATGGCTGAGAAGGCCACGATGAGAGAGACGCGGGCGCCGTGCAGCAGCCTTGTGAGAACGTCGCGTCCCTGCTGGTCGCATCCGAGGAAGCACTCCCTGACCTCGCCCTCCCAGAAGGGCTGTTCGAGGTGCTGCCTGAGAGTGCCGGAGTTGGGGTCGTCACGGGGGCTGAGCCACGGCGCGAAGATGCCGGCGATTACGAATATGACCAGGATCGTCGAGGGTATCAGGGGGGCCTGTTTGACGATGTCCCCAACTTGCGCCGAGGCGCTACTCAACCACGTCCGGGTGGCGTCTGGATTTTGGGAGCGTTGCAGGTCTCTCATCGCTTATCTCTTGTCATTGACCTTGGTAGGGAGATTCTCACCCTCACCCTAGCCCTCTCCCTCAAGGGAGAGGGGATTTTAGCTTCTAGTACCGAATTCTGGGGTCGATGTAGGCGTAGGTGATGTCAACGAGCAGGTTGGCGATGATGTAGCCGGCGGCGAACATTAGGACGGTGGCCTGGACGACGGAGAAGTCTCTGTCGAACGCGCCGTTGACGGCGAGCGTTCCAAGTCCGGGCCAGTCGAACACTTTCTCGATGACGACGGTGCCGGTAATGAGGTGGGCGAGGTTCAGTCCGATGAGGGTCACGATGGGAATGGCGGCGTTCTTGAGCGCGTGCTTCCAGATGACCCGCCCCTCGTGCAGTCCCTTGAGCCGAGCCATCTTGACGTATTCGCTGTCTAGGACGTTTAGCATACTGGAGCGAGTCAGGCGCAGGAGGGCGGCGATTGGGCCAAGCGCGACAGCGAAACCCGGAAGGATAAGCTGCTGGGGAGAGCCGTATCCGCCGGAGGGCAGGATTTTGAAGTTGACCGCGAACACGACGATGAGCATGATCCCAATCCAGAAGGACGGGGCGGCCTGTCCCACGAGGGCGAGGGCCTTTCCGAACCTGTCGAACCAGGTGTCTCTCCTGACGGCGGTAAGGACGCCGATGGTTATGCCCACCACCAGCGAGATCGCCAGCCCCACGCCCATGAGTTGGAGTGTCGCTCCGAAGCGATAGGCGATGAGGTTGGCGGCGGGCTCGCGGTATATGAAGGACTCGCCAAAGTCGGCGCGGAGCGCTCCGCTCATGAAGATCCAGAACTGGACGTAGATGGGGTCGTTGAGGCCCATCTCCTCCCGCATCTGCTCGTAGGTCTCCTGGCTGAACTCGGGAGTCTCGCCGAGCATGATCGCGGCGGGGTCGCCAGTCAGCCTGGTCATGGCAAAGATGACGACGGCCACCGCGAAAAGCGTGATGACGCTTTGAATCGCCCGTCTGAACAGATACATCCGCACGGGTCACACCTCTTGGGATGCGGTCAGTATTCTTTGGCTACGCTCGAAGTGGCGTCAACGATAGCGCTTCAGGCAGTGGGGGTCAACGCTGGGTGGGGGCGGGGTGTTTCAGCAACCGTGCTGTGCTATGATTTGCCCCGTCAGTCCGATATAAACCATCGCAGCGGCAGGACTAGAGTCGCACACCACCGTTTCCGAGAACTTGGCATGACAGTGAATAAACAATCGTCGGCAATGGGCAGCGGTCTGCCTATTTCGCTGCGTGACCTTATCCACGCCCAATCGGTAGAAGACAATCGGCGGGAGTTCAAGTCAGCTTGGAACGAATTCACCCGTGATTCGGTGGTGCGGACGGTTTGCGCCTTCGCCAACGACCTGCTGAACCTGAACGGCGGGTACGTGGTCATAGGAATCGACACCGACGAGACGGGGCAGCCGGTTCTTCCTCCAATAGGGATGGAAGACGCCGACCTGGACAGGATTCAGAGGGAGATACGGGGCCGGTGCAACAGAATAAGTCCCTCATATCAGCCCGTGCTGTTCCCCGAAGCGTACGAAGGGAGAAGGGTGCTGGTGGTATGGGCGCCGGGTGGAGATAACCGTCCGTATGAGGCTCCGGCAAGAGGCGGGGACAGGAGTTACTACGTCCGGCGCGGCTCTGAAACCGTGGAAGCCGTGGGAGCGTCGCGCTCGCAGCTATTCGAGCAGGCCGCAAGGGTTCCGTTCGACGACCGGCGCAACCTGTCGGCAAGCGTGGAGAAGATATCCGAGAGACTCGTAAGGGAGTTCTTGTCCGACGTTGGCAGCGACATTGGGCGGGACATCGCGTTCGAGAGGGATCGCGTCTATTCGAATATGCGGCTCGTCTCCCCTCTGAATGCCCACCTTGCCGCAAGAAACTTTGCCCTCCTGTTCTTCATGGACGATCCGGACGATATATTCCCCGGGGCCAGAATCGAGGTGGTCCAGTTCGCCGACGACGCCGGGGGGGACCTCATGGAGGAGAGGACGATTCGAGGCCCGCTTCATCATCAGGTCAGACAGGCGCTGATCTATCTGGAGTCGCTGGGCGACGTTCTCTCTGAAAAGACGCCGGGGAGAGCGGAAGTAGATAGGACGGTGACCTACCCATACGAAGCTATCCGGGAAGCGGTGGTGAACGCGGTGTACCACCGGTCGTATGAGAGCATGGAGCCGACGAAGATTTACATGTACCCGGACCGAATGGAGATCATCAGCTACCCTGGTCCGGTGCAAGGGGTCGAGTTGGGCCACCTTGCCAGCGGGAGTTCGGTCCCTCCCGTCCCTGCCAGAAATCGGAAGATTGGAGAACTCCTAAAGGAGCTCAGGCTGGCGGAGGCGAGGGGAACGGGACTGCCGAAGATGCGCCGGCGCATGAGCGAAAACGGGTCCTCTGAACCGCTCTTCGACTTTGACGCGGGGCGCACATACTTCAGGGTAACCCTTCCCGCCCATCCGCGGTATAGGACACTGCACGCGCTCAGGGAGAGCGCGCTGATGTGGGCGACGGGCGACAGACGCCGAGCGTTGGATCACCTGCTGAAGGCCGCACAGGATCAGCCGGGTTCGGGCGCTCTCGCGGGCCAGATAATCGAGTATGCCGCGTCACTGGACAAGGTGGATCTTGCCACGTCGATCTTCGAGCGTTTCGACGCGGAACCGGACAAGACGGAGGCGCCCCAGCCTTACCTGCGTTACGCGGAGGCGATGCAGAACATAGGGAAAGACCAAGAAGCAAGGCGAGCGCTGAGCTTGGCGCCGTCCGTGACGCCCGCAGGAAGTGGCGCGACCGCCCGCGGCGGAGGTTCGGCTAGGCGTCGAGGGGGAGGTCGAACGTGATGGTGGTTCCCTCGTTCGCGGCGCTTTCGGCGCGTATCGAGCCGCCGTGAGCTTCGACAAGCTGCTTGGCGATGGTCAGCCCCAGTCCGGCGCCGCCGGTGGCGCGTCTTCGGGACGGATCCACACGGTAGAACCGCTCGAAGATGAACGGCAGCATATCGGCGGGGATGCCTTCGCCGGTGTCCTCGACTGAGACGACGGCGGCGGGAGGGCCGACGGACGCGGTGACTCTCACGCTTCCGCCCGTCGGCGTGTGGCGGACGGCGTTGTCGAGCAGGTTGCCGACGACCTGGGCTATCCGAGTGCGGTCGAACCGCACATTTGGCGAATCCGTCGGAAGGTCGGCCTCGATAGCGACGCCCTTGGCGTCCGCCCTCGCGCGGATGCCCTCGACGGACTCCCGCACTACGTCGGTCAGCGAAGCGGGCTCGCGGTCCAGGCTGAAGTCGCCGGCCTCGGTGTCGGCCAAGAGCCGCAGGTCTTCCACCAAGTCGGCGAGGTAGCGCACCTGCTGGTGTATGGCTCCGAGGGTCGGCGCGTCGGGCTGCAGCACGCCGTCACGGAGAGCCTCGACGTAGCCTTGGACATTGGAGAGGGGCGTCCTCAGCTCGTGAGCCACGTCCGCGACCATGTTGCGCCGCTGGCGTTCGGCGCTCTGCAGGCCGTCGGCCATGTTGTTGAAGGTCCGGGCCAGTTGGCCTATCTCGTCGCGGCCTTCTTCGGGAACGCGCTGAGATAGGTCTCCCGCGCCCATCTTCCGCGCGGCGGACGTGAGAGCGCGGACCGAGCGGAGCATACGGCGAGAGGTCAATGACATGAGCAGCAGTCCGGCGGCTCCGGCGGCGGCCCCGCCCCACATCAGAGTGCGGTTGGTGACGTCCGAGAAGCGCGACCAGGACGGCTCCTCCAGTTCGCCGTTCCCGACGAGAGGCAGCGCGCCGCCGGCGTCGAGCATTTCGACCGGAGGCGGCGCGTCGGGCTTAGCGTACGCGACGTGCCTGGGGTCTCTCCTGCCCGGCCCGACGTACACGGTTCCCACCTCGCCGGAGCTTACGACGAGCGGGGTCGCGAGCTTGCCGCGCCTCCACGACGCCGCAGCCCTGTCCTTGTCCGCGCCGGTTCGCCCGATGAGCTTGCCGTCCTTATCGAGCGCCACTATCTCGCGTCCAGCGACGAAAGCAGTGCGGTCCAGCACCGGCTGGACGTCGTTCCAGCTTTTGTTGCGCTCGTAGTATTCGGCCAGTACCTGCTTGATTCGGAGCGCGTGCGCCCTGTCGCTCAGACCGGCGAGGCGCTCGGCCTCTCTGTCGGCGGCCAATCCGATGAACACGCCGACGCTCCCCAGAACCAGCGCGAGCACCAGCGCGAAGCTGACCACGAGTCGGAACTGGAGGCTGAATATCCAGCTAGGCATTTCCGAACCTGTATCCCACGCCGTAAACGGTATTGACGTATTCGGCGTCCCCGCGCTTGACGCCGAGCCTTCGCCTGAGGTTGGCGATATGCGCGTCAACGGTGCGGTCGTAGCCGTCGAAGTCGTATCCGAAGACGCGGTCGATGATTTGATCCCTGGTGAAGGTGCGGCCCGGCTCGCGGACGAAGAGGGACAGCAGACGGAACTCGGTTGGGGTGAGCGAGACCGGGACTCCGCCGACCCTGGCGACGTGTTGGCGGAGATTGAGAATCACCTCGCCGTGCGCGATCTCCTCGGGGCCGCGCTCCAGCGCCTCTCTCGCTGTGCGGCGCAGCACGGCCCTTATCCTGGCGGCGAGTTCCCTGGGGCTGAACGGCTTGGTCACATAGTCGTCCGCGCCCGAGTCCAGTCCTTCGAGGCGGTCTTTCTCATCGACGCGCGCGGTGAGCATGACGATGGGAACCATAGACTCATCCCGAAGTTGGCGGCATACGTCCATGCCGCCCATGCCCGGCAGCATGAGGTCGAGCACGATGAGGTCCGGCTTGGTCTCGCGGGCGAGCCGTAGGCCCTCCGTCCCGTCAAACGCGGCGAGAACCTTGTGGCCGTCGAGGGACAGGTATAGGCCGACCAGCCTGCTGGTGTCCGGGTCGTCCTCGATGATCAGTATCTTGCCGGGCATGGGTGTAGTTCTCTATTGGGGCGCTAGGCGCGATCAGCCGGTCGGCGCCCCTTCATCAGAGTCATTCTTCCAGGGGTGCATCTTGCCGTCGCGGTCTCCGAAGCCACGCTTGAAGCCGCGTTTGCCGAACTTCCCAAAGCCGCGATGCCCGCCGAACGCGCCGTCCGGCTTGGACTCGATCCACGCCCTGTACTCGTCGGCCTGCTCCTGGGTTATGCGGCCGCTGGATACCATTGCGGCCAGCTTGGCGTCCAGATGCTCTTCGAACATCTCCTTCTTGGCCTGCTCCATGGCATCCTCGACCGTGTCGGCCTCCAGTCCCAGGATGTCGGCAACCCTGGCCGCGAAGCCGGACCTCTTGGAGTCCGAAGTCTCCTGCGCCATGATGACGCCGCCGGTGATCGCGAAGACCATCAGCGCGGCGAGTACGCTTCCTATCAACCATCTCTTCTTCAACGTTCCGTCACCTCCTTTGGGGTGTATGCGGGTCTCCGACCCTTGTGACAGACACTTTATAGGGTAAATGTTAAGGAAGTTTGAAGGTTATGGGAAGTTCGGCGGCGGCGGGCAAACTTGCGAGTCTTGGGGCTGAGAGACTAACATGACCCTAGTATCATGGCAGTACCCAAGAACGAGTTCACGAGCGTCTCAAGACTTGAGGCGGAGGCCTTCGGAGAGCCTGGGAGGAGAACGTTCCGGATCCACGTGGACAGCGCGAGCAGCAGCGCGTCTATTTGGATCGAGAAGGAGCAACTCTTCCAGTTGGCGCTCGCGATCCAGCAGATGATGGCCGGCATACCGGAGAGCCGCATTGGGCCTCCGGACCCGCCCACGGACCGGGAGGCTCCCGGCCTGACGAGCTTGGACTTCAAGGTGATGAAACTGGCGCTGGGGCACGTGCCCGGACGTGGCATCTTCACCATCGAGGCGCACGACGAGACGGACGAGGAGGATGCCGCGGTCCGGGTATGGGCCAGCAGGGAGCAGCTCGAAGCGTTCTCCGAAGGCGCTCTGCGGGTGTGCGCCGCCGGACGGCCTCTGTGCCCGCTGTGCGGTCGTTCCATCGACGCGGATGGGCATAGGTGCGCGCGCGTCAACGGCCACATAGAGTTGTCGCCCGAACAGCTTGCGGACCCGGACTCAGAGTAGCGGTTCCAGACAACTCCATCTCACGTCATGGCGCGCCTCTCTCGACAAGACTTACGGATAGTCCTGCCCGTTCCCGAAGACGCGGAGGCGGTCAACCTGGACGAGGAAGCGGCGCGCCCGCTGCTGGAGTCGGGAGAGATCACGGGCGGCCACCGGATGCCTTGGGGGTCGAACTATACCTTCCTCGTGTGGATCGACGCAGGGCCGGGGAAGTATCTCAGGGCGATCTACAAGCCGCGCGATGGCGAGCGTCCTCTGTGGGACTTCCCGATCGGCACGCTCTACAATCGGGAGTACGCGTCGTTCCTTCTGAGCCGGCTGCTGGGGTGGCCGAACATCCCCTTGACGCTGGTTAGGGACGGTCCTTACGGCGTCGGAATGTTCCAGCGCTTCGTGGACTGCGACCCCGACGACACCTACTTCGAGATGGTGAAGGACGAAAGCGCTCACCGGGAGTTGCACAAGATCATGGTCTTCGACCTGGTGACGAACAACGCGGACCGGAAGGGCGGCCACTGCATCAGGAGCGCGGACGGCAGAATCTGGAGCATAGACCACGGGCTGACGTTCCACACGAGTTTCAAGCTGCGCACGGTGATGATGGAGTTCTGGGGTTCGCGCATCCCGGACGACTTGATAGAGGACCTGGGCGAGCTCCACCGGAAGTTGGACGGAGAGTCGCCGGAGGCCGCAGGGCTTTTCGAGCATCTGCGGGGGCCTGAGATCAAAGCTATGAAGAAGCGGATCAGGTTTCTGCTGAAGGATCGGGAAGTTCCGCGGCTCGACCCGAACTACAACATCCCGTGGCCGTTCGTGTAGTGGGGCGTCCTGTGCTATAATCCAATTCGCAACGTGAGAGAACACTTCCGACGTCAGGATTGTAGGAGAAGATGATTTGGCATTCGTAAGCCTTAGAGACGGGGAAGAGCCGGAAGCTCTGCTGAAGCGGTTCCAGACCTCGATGCAGAGGTCGGGCATACTCAGGGAGCTTCGGAACCGGCGGTTCTTCCGATCCAAGGGAGAGCAGGCGCGCCTCGACAAGCAGCGGAGTTTGCGGCGCATCCGACGCCGTCGGCGTCGGTAAGCGACGAGGCGGGTCTGAAGTCCGCCGCTACTCCTCCAACTCCCACAGCCACTCCACTTCGCCGATCCTGACGACGTCCCCAGGGCCGACTCCCGCGTCCTCAAGCGCTCTGACGACTCCCATGCGTTCCAAGCGGTTGAAGAACTGTATCTTCGCTGTCCAGTCGTCGGGGTCCACCATCGGGGCCATTCGCGCCGCCGAGGGCCACTCGACGATGAATGCGCCTTCTTCATCAATACGAACCGAGGGGCGACGCTGCCTTGGAGTCGGGCGGACGACGGGCAGGTTATCTTGAGCGGCACTCTCCCAAGCTGGAGGTTCCGCTTGAGGATTCCGCAGGGCTGAGACGACAGCGTCAAGGAGCTGAGCAACCCCCTCGTGAGTTGCCGCCGAGGTGAAATAGACGTCGGCTCCCCCAGTCGCTTCACGGAAGGCATCTTCCAGGTCGTCCCTCAGGATACGGACATCGGTGAGATCCAGCTTGTTGACAGCGAGTATCTGAGGTTTCAGAGTGAGGTCGATTTCATGCTGGGAAAGCTCAGCGTTGATCCGGCGGTATTGGGCAACGGGGTCGTCCAGTGAACCATCGACTAGGTGAATCAATACTCTCGTGCGCTCGACGTGACGCAGGAACCGGAGGCCGAGGCCGACGCCTTCGTGCGCGCCTTCAATCAGACCCGGGATGTCAACCATGACGAATGAGTCATCTCTGTGCTCCACCATCCCGAGAGACGGTTCAAGAGTGGTGAACGGATAGCCGGCGATCTTGGGTCTCGCCGCGGAGACGACCGACAGCAGGCTGGACTTGCCGGCGTTCGGAGCACCGATGATGCCCACATCGGCCAGCAGCTTCAACTCAAGGCGAAGAGTCATTTCTTCACCGGGTTCGCCTGCTTGGGCCAAGAGCGGAAAGCGATTGGTGGAGGTCGCGTAGTGAGCGTTGCCCGCGCCGCCCTTGCCGCCCTTCACGACGAGGGCGGACTGACCAGGCTCGTCTAGGTCCGCGATCAGATGTGGGGGATCATCAGATGTCCATGCTTGGGTTCCGACGGGAACCGGCAGAGTCAAGTCTTTGCCGTCACGGCCATGCTTCAGACTGCCTTCGCCGCGTCTGCCGTCGGGGGCGGTGAAATGTCGCTTGTAGCGGTAGGCGAGCAGGGTGTTGACGTTCAAGTCGGCTTCTAAGTAGATGCTACCCCCGGTTCCACCGTCTCCTCCATCCGGCCCGCCTCTTGGAACGTACTTCTCCCGTCGCCCGCTAATCGCGCCATCGCCGCCCTTGCCACTTTTTATATTGATGAAAACTTGGTCAATCATATTTTGTGTGTCTCAATAACAGTAATAAGGGTGTCGGCGCTGTCAATAGTTACTTGGTTCCATTCTCGGTTACGTTGGGAGAGGGGTTGGGTATCTTGGAGATTCACTGTCGATGGCGGTGAGACAAATCGGGGTTCTCATGTTTGTACATTGCCAATCCGGGGAATTGGGAGGTCGGTTATGTTCATGCCAACCTACTTATCGACATTATATGCCGAGTTATCGACATATTTGTATCGGGGTGAGTCTAATTCTATATCAGAAATAGGTTAGCCCTTGTCTGGAACTAATAGCCCGACGGGGCCGTTACCGTCCGGAAAGGGACGTGCGGATGTTGAGGATGTCGCGCCGCAGGTTGGGGTCAACGTTGAGTTGGTTCGCTATGCGGTCACAGCCGTGCTTGACTGTGTTATGCGACTTGCCGCCCAGGATAGAGCCGATGGATGACAGTCTGAGTCCGGATTCCTCTCTCAGCAGGTACATCGCGACTTGCCGCGCCCTAGCGGTCTTCTTGTCACGCCTGCGTCCCTTGAGGATACCGACCTCAAGGCTGAAGTAAGCAGCGACGGCCTTGACCACGTCCGATTCGGGAACTCTGCGACCGGCGTCGTCCTCGCTCACGTCTGTGATAGTGCGCTTGACAAGATCGACGGTGACAGGCTGATCGGTGAGGTCGGCGAGGGCTAGAACCCTGTTGAGGCCCCCCTCAAGCTCTCGGATGTTCCTGTGTACGCGCTCGGCCAGGAATTGGAGAGCGTCGTCACATACGGGCTGCCGCGATCCCTCGGCCTTGGCCCTGAGAATGGCGATGCGGGTTTCGACGTCGGGCGTTTGGATGTCAACGACGAGGCCGCCCGCGAGCCGCGACTGTATCCGATCTTCGAGCAGCTTCAGGCCGGACACGGGACGGTCCGAGGTCAGCACGATCTGCCTGTTGGTCATGTGGAGCGCGTTGAAGGTGTGGAAGAAGCCTTCCTGCGTCTGCTCCTTGCCGATTAGGAACTGGAGGTCGTCGAGGAGCAACACGTCGGCGGTTCGGTAGCGCTCTCTGAAGTCTTCGGTTGTGCCTTCGCGGATTGCCTTGATGTATGAGTTGGTGAACTCCTCTGTGGTGGCGTACAGCGGCGCCATTCCGCGTCTCGCCAGCGCGTGGCCGATCGCCTGCATGAGGTGTGTCTTGCCCAGCCCGACGTCGGAGTACATCACAAGTGGGTTGTACAGTTCGCCGGGCTTCTGCGCTACTCCCGCGGCGGCGGCGTGCGCCAGGTCGTTGGACTTGCCGACGATGAACGAGTTGAAGGTGTACTTCGGGTTGAGCGCAACGGGCGTGTGGCCGTTGGCGCGCGCGGAATCTGCCGGGGCCGGCGGCATGAGCGGCGCGGGCGACTCGTCGGCGTCCGGTTCCGGCGCGGGAAGCGCGGCCTCGGCGGACACCACCTCGAACCTGATCTCGACGGGCGTCTCGACCACCCTTTCGAGGGTCTGGGAGATGACCGAGTACATGCGCTGTTCGAGCATCTCCGAGACGAATGCGTTCGGTGTGCCAACTATGAACAGTCCGTCGCGGAAGTCCTTTCCAACGGTATGCTTCAGCCAAGTATCGTAGTTAGGCCGGGTGACAAGCAATTGCAGGTGACCAAGCGTGGCCTCCCACAACTGCCTGGGGCCGGCGGCGATTGTGGTCATGTGGCTCCTCTGAGAGGTCAGATCATATCATGGGCAAAGGCTGCCCTCGCAAGGCGGGAACTCTGAAAATCGGCGACCAATTCGAGGGGCCGGGACGAGGCTCTAAGCTGTCTCCAAGCCGCCAAAGCAGCGGGCGAGCTCGTCGCGCTCGAATCGGGGGAAATCCACCACGCCGGAGCGTGTCCGGAGCGTGACTTCGCCGGCCCTCGTGTTGGCGAAGCCGATGACGCGAGACCCTATCCCGTTGTCTCGCAGTGAGTTGACCACAGCGGGCGCGTCGTCGGGGTCCACCGCGACTAGGAGCGAGCCGGAGGCTATCAGGCCGAGCGGATCGAGGCCCAGAGACTCGCAGATCCGGGCGCACTCCGGCAGGATGGGAATGGCCGCCTCGTCGATCTCGAACCCGACGCCGGCGACGGCCAACTCGTAGAGTCCGCCTGAAAGTCCGCCTTCCGTCGGGTCGTGCATCGCGTGGACGTCCGCGGCGGAACAAGCGATGCGGGCATCGGCCACCACGCTGATGCCGGGATCGAACAGCAGGTTCGCGGCTGATTCCAGCAGGTTGGCGCCGACGCTCGACTCGGCGAGGCGGTCCCTTGCCTCGCGCGCGAGAATGGAAGTCCCCTCCAGCGCGATGCCCTTGGTGAGGATCACCGCGTCGCCGGGGCGGACGCCGGAACTGAGGATCGCGCGGTCTTTGTCCACCTCGCCCAGCATCGCGCCGACGGCGATGGGCCTGTCGAGTCCGACGGTGATCTCGGTATGCCCCCCGACCAGCGTGACGCCAAGTTCCGCGGACGCGGACAGGACCTGTCGGAACACCTCTGCCGCCTGGGCCTCGGAAGCGGCTTCAGGCAGCAGGAAGGTCGCGAGCAGCCACTTCGGGGTCGCGCCCATCGCCGCGATGTCGTTGGCATTGACGTTGACCATGTACCATCCGATCAGGTCGGTGGCGAATGTGATGGGGTCGGTCTTCGCGACGAGGCAACGGTCGCCGAAGTCTATGAGGGCGGCGTCTTCGCCCACTCGCGGGCCGACGACGACCCTCGGGTCTGAGGGCTGAACGTCGTCCAGCAGACGAGCGAGAAGATGGAGAGGGAGTTTGCCGGGTTTCATGTCATGAACTCGTGCTATCATACCATCGACATGATCCAAGCTGTCTTCTTCGACCTTTACGGAACCCTCGCGGGATTCCAGCCTGACCGATTCGAGGTGCAGTCTCAGGCCTGCGCCCAGTTCGGCATCGAGCTTACGCCCGAGGGCGTCCTGCGCGGCTACGCTCTCGCGGACGCTTTCATGTCCGAGCAGAACGCCACGCGCCCGGTGCGGCTGCTGGACCGCGACGAGAGGGAAGCGTTCTTCGCCGAGTACGAAAGGCGCGTGATTCGGGGTTCGGGCGTCGAGGTCACGCCCGAGCAGGCGGGGCGGATATGGAGCGCGATCAGGCAGATCCCCTACCGGATGCGGCGATTCGACGACGTTCTCCCCGCAATGGACATCCTGATGCAGCAGGGGCTGACGCTGGGACTGATATCGAATATGGACGTCCCGGCGCACAACATGGTCGAGGAGATGGGGCTGACACCGTACCTGGACTTCGCGGTGACATCGGGCGAGGTGGGCTTCGAGAAGCCGCACGCGCCGATCTTCCAAGAGGCGCTGCGACGGTCCGGGGCCGAGGCCGCGAACGCGGTCCACGTGGGAGACCAGCCGATGTCGGACGTTCAGGGGGCCGCGAACGTCGGGATCAACCCGGTGCTTCTGGACCGGGACGGCAATCACGACGGATTCAGCGAGTGCCCGCGTATCGAGACGCTGATGGAACTGCCGTCGCTGCTGACGGAGCTTTAGGGCGGACATGGCGGCGCGCCCGGTTCTGACGAGTCTGGACAAGCTCCGCTTGGGCTATTCGGGCATGACCGTGCCGCAAAAGCTGGCGTGGGCCGGCTGGGCCGCGGTCTTGGCGGTCCTGGCCTTCGACGCTCTGCACGGGCTGTCCTCGCCTCCGAGCCGGGACACCAGCGCGTTTATGTACGTGGCGCAGGGAATCCTGAGGGGGGAAGCGCCCTACCTCGACAGGTGGGACCACAAGGGGCCCGTCACCTACTTGATTCACGCTCTGGGGCTGCTTGTGTCGGGATCCTGGGGCGCCTGGCTGGTCAACTCCGTCATTCTGCTTGTTTCGGCATGGCTCGCGTTCAGGCTGACACGTCTCCACTTTGGTGTTCAGGCCGCACTGTTTTCCGTAGCCATCTTCTTGGTCTATTCGGAGAAACTCGGGGGAGGGGGACTCACGGAGGAACATGCCCTGCCGTTCCAACTCCTTGCGCTTCTGCTGTTCGCGCGCGTGGAGAGGAGGGAGCGGGCGGACGTGTGGACGTGCCTGGCAATCGGCGCGCTGGGCGGCGTCACGTTTCTGCTTCGCGGCAACTTGGTGGGGGTGTGGCTGGCGATGGGCGTCTATTGGCTGTTCAGGTGGCGGGACTCTCGCGCACGGATCGCGTGGAGCGTGGTCGGCGGTCTTTCGGTTCTGACGGCGGTTTCGGCTGTGCTCGCAGCCGTCGGGGCGTGGGCGGAGTACTGGGACGCGACGGTCGTTTACAATCTCGCGTACTCGGATCCCTCGCTCTATGACATACTCGACGCGGGCGATTCGCTGGCGCGGCACATGTCGTGGGTGGCCCTGCCGCTTGCCGTCGGCTGGTGCGCCGGGGTCTGGCATCAGTTTAGAGGGGAGAAGCGCGGTGAGGCGTTCGAGCGGATTTTGCCGTTCGCGCTGATTCTCGGGCCCATCGAAGTCGCTCTGACACTGATGTCGGGCTTTCCGTGGTCTCACTACTATCTTGCTCTACTTCCGGTCGGTGTGGTGTACGTTGGATTTCTGGTTTGGCTCGTCGCTAGCAATAAGCTGGTCGCGCCCGCATTTCTGACGTTCTTGCTAATGTTGGCGGTCGTGAACTTTCACTTCGTGCCCACCCACTACCCCAGAATAAAGGATGCGGTGTATGGGATTATGCGCCCCGGGACGGCGGGGCCGGTTCCGAACGCGGATGAGCGGGCGGCCGAACTGGTCAAACAGGCTACGGACGCCGACGATACCATACTGGTATGGGGAGCGCAGACGCGGATTTACCTCCTCGCCGGGCGCGACTCGCCTACGCGGTTCTTCTATCAGTACCCGCTGCTCAAGCCGGGATACGCCGACGAGGTCAACAGGGGCGAGTTCATCTCGGACGTGATAAGCGCGCGTCCCGCCATGATAATAGACACGCGAAACGGCCGGCTGCCTCCCCTGGACGAACCTGACCGGGCGAACTGGCAGCCGAAGGCGAGGTACGAGCACGACCCGGCGGCGTTCCAAGCGCTGTTCGACTTCGTGGAGTCTGAGTACGAGCCGGTGGAGTCGGACGAAGACTGGTTCAGATACCGGGTGTACGCGCTCAAGACTCCTGGCCGATGATGGTGTTCATGGCGTGACTGATAGTGGGGGGATTGGTCAGGATGGGATGGCGTGGGCCGGTTTTTCTAGGACCGCTTTTACTGCTGAGCCTTGCTCATCTCGCGCCTGCGAATGAGCCGCGTTGGGGTGTCGGCGATGTAGCCGGAGAGGTTCAGGGCGGTGTGAATGAGGCCGATGTGCGAGTAGGCTTGCGGAAAGTTGCCCAATTGGCGGTTGGTTGAGGGGTCTAACATTTCCGCGAATAGGCCGAGGTGGTTGGAGCACCGCGTCATGGTTTCATGGAATAGGTCAAGGGCTTTATCAGCCTGTCCCGTGTAGATCAGGTTGCCAAGCAGCCAGAAACTGAGCATCGTAAATGCGCCCTCCGGCTGCGCATCGAGGCCGTCGTCCGTTTCTTCCGGGATGTAGCGCCATACCAGCGGCCCATCGGCCAGTTCCCGCTCGGTCGCGTCGAGGTTCTGCCGCACGCGCGGGTCTTCGGCGGGGATGAATCCGAAGAAGGGGATGGCCAGGTTGGAGGCGTCGAGGGCGTCGCTGCCGTACCGCTGCCGGAACGCCCGCTTCGACTCGCTCCATCCGAGGTCGAGTATCTCCGTCTTGATGTCGAACGCCGCCTGCGCCCAGCGTCGGTAGAGCCGCCTCCGCTCCACAGCCGCCGCGATGTACGCGGCCGTGTCGAGGGCGGCCCAGCACATCACCTTGGAATAGACGAAATGCTGTTGCTCTCCGCGCACCTCCCAAACGCCTCGGTCGCGCCGCCGCCAGTTCTTGATGACCACTTCGGCAAAGGAGCAGACCAGCTCCCAGGCTTCCTCCGGTATCTCGCCGTTCAGCACCAGAAGCGAGTGGATCGTCGCGATGACCTCGCCGAATACGTCCAACTGCAGGTGCTCGGCGGCGGCGTTGCCTATGCGAACGGGTCGAGAACCCTCGTAGCCGCTCAGGTGGTCGAGGATCTCTTCTTCGAGTGACGACGACTGCGTGATCCCGTATAAGATTCGTGTGTCGCGGCGATTCAACTGGCACTGTTCCAGAAGCCAATGGATGTAGTGGTCCGCTCCGTAGAGGTCTCCGAGACGGTAGAGGACGTCGACGGTGAAGCTCGTGTCGCGCAGCCACGAGTAGCGATAGTCCCAGTTCCTTGAGCCGCCGAGGGTCTCGGGCAGGCTCGTCGTCGGCGCGGCCACAATGGCGCCGGTGCCGCGGTACATCATCAGGTGCAAGACCAGAAACGATCGCACTACCTGCTCGCGCCACAGGCCGCCGTAGTTCATCCCCGCGACTAGGTCTTGCCAGTATCGCCGGGTCAGTTGAAGCTTTTCCCGCGTGCGGTAACGATCTAGACTTGGCGGTCTCCCGGCGCCGTAGGCCATTACGAAGATTGCCGACTCGCCCTGCGACAGCGCGAACTCGCCCATTGCGCCATCGGCGCCGACCGACAGCGGGACGCTGCTGAGCAGCATCATGGTTTGTCCGCCGCCGTTCGTCTCGACCGCGCCGCCGTTGCCGTCGCTTCGGAGTTGGCGAAAAACCGGCATGGCGCGGGCGTAATCGTGCCGAGGCTCATAGTCACAGCGCATCTCCATGCTCCCGGACGTACACGCGACGATGCGGTGCAGTTCGGGGGGGACGGCGGGGTTGGTGTCGGGTTTGCCATCCTTGTCGTTATCTTGAATTGGCATGAAGTCGGTAATCTTTACGACGCCGTCTGGGGTCGTGAAGGTGGTCTCCAGGATGTTGGTGTCCCGCATGTAGGCTTGGCGCGCGTCTGCATACGCGCCGCTGGGTTGGATGCGGAACCGGCCGCCGACGTTCTCGTCGAGGATGGACGCGAAGACGCTGGGCGAGTCGAACCGGGGCAGACAGCACCAGTCAACGGAGCCGTCGGCGCCGACCAGCGCCGCGGAGGACATATCTCCGATTAGTCCGTAGTCGTACATATCGCCACCTCGGGGTCAGGTGTATGACGGTTGCACCATTCTAGCATCCCACAGCCGCGATACCTAACCTGCGCTACAATGTCCTCGTCACCCCCAAACTGGTAAATATAACCGATGACTCTTCCGCCTCGTGTCCTGGACCACCTCAATTCCTTCTCCCAAATCCTGAACGCGGGCCGCGTGGGACTGTTCAGCGACTTCGATGGGACTCTGACTCCTCTATTCGATGATCCTCGGGACACGGTATTGTCTTCGGCGATAAGGGACATACTATGTGAGTTGTCAAAGAGGGTGGAGTTAGTGGCGGTGGTGTCCGGGAGAGAGGTGAGAGTTCTGCGGGAGATGGTCGGCTTGGAGAGTTTGACGTATGTCGGAAATCACGGGCTGGAGGAGTGGAGAAGCGGAGTAGAACAACGGGAGTACGATATGCGGGTCTCGGATGGCCTCTTGGAAGAAGTCGAGATGGGAGTTGCGGGAATTGGGATCTCCGGATTGTCCGTGGAGAACAAGGGTCTGAGCGTGGCGGCGCATTACCGGAACGCTCCGGATGTCACAGAAGCACGGTCCGCGTTGTGGAAAGCGCTGAAGTCGTTGGCTGCCGCCCGTGGTCTGGAGGTCAGGGAAGGCAAGATGGTATTGGAGATCGGGCCTGGGCAAGGGGTGAATAAGGGCACGGCAGTGGATCGCTTGGCTCGCGAGTTCGAGTTGGCGGGAGCGATAGTCGTTGGGGATGACGTGACGGACAGTGACGCATTCGATGCGCTGCACGGGCTGATGGGTCAAGGAGATCTGAAGGGAGCGGCGGTGGTCGTCGTGGATGAGGAAACGCCGGAATCCGCGCTGCGGAAGGCGGACTACTGCCTGTCGGGGTCGGGTGAGGTGGAGGAGTTTCTGCATTGGATGGCTTACGCGTCGCCGAGGGCGGCAAGGAAGCTGTAACACCAGTCGGGGGCGGTGTGACTGCTCACGTCGTCGAAGAGGGCTTTCCAGCGCCGCTGCCGCTCGGGTCCGGGCATGGTCAGGGCGCGGTAGATGGCGGAGGCCGTCCCCTGAAAGTCGTAAGGGTTGACCAGAAGAGCGTCCTGCATGGACTCCGCGGCGCCACAAAATCGGGAGATGACCAAGACGCCGGGGTCGGAGGTCTGGGAAGCTACGAACTCCTTGGCGACCAGGTTCATGCCGTCCCGGAGAGGGGTGACGAGACAAACGTCGGCCTCCCGGTAGAAGTGGGCCAGGTCCTGCTGGGAATAGGGGCGGTGCAGGGGGACAATGGGCATCCAATGAGCCTCCCCGAACTTGCCGTTGATCTTGCCGACGAGTGAGTCGTATCGCTCGCGTTCACGGGCATATTCGGGGATGCTGACCCGGCTGGGCGCGGAGATCTGGATGAGAGTGACGCGACCGCGGAGCTCCGGGCGGTCGTCGAACAACCGCTCGATGGCCTGCATCCGCTGGACTATCCCCTTCGTGTAGTCAAGTCTGTCCACCCCTAGAAGAATCTGTGTGTCCTTGGGGAAGTCCTCTAGGAAACGGCTAACGGGGGTCGGGACTTGGCTGATGGCCATCTCGCGGAATGCTTCGGCATCGGCGCCAACGGGGAATGAACGCACCTTCAGGGTTCTGTCGCGGTGGCGCACCGTGTCGCCGACGAGTACGGCGCCAAGCTCGTCACGCAAGGACTCCTCAAGGTTGTGAAGATATTTTGGGGTCTGAAGACCTACGAGGTCGTAGTCGAAGAGGCAGGTAAGCAGCTTTCGGGCCCAGGGCAGGATGCCGAAGATCTCGGAGGATGGGAAGGGGATGTGAAGGAAGAACCCGATCCGGCCCTTCCAGCCGAGCTTACGAAGCTCATGGCCAAGGGGGAAGAGGTGGAAGTCGTGGACCCAGACCAGGTCGCCGGGCTTCAGGATGTCTATGAGGGAGGCGGCGTATTTTCGGTTTACGCTGCGGTAAACATCGTAGCTGTCATGGTTAATGGTGGCTTTGTCGGAGAAGCCATGGAGCAGCGGCCAGAGGGTGCGGTTGGAGAAGATGTCGTAGAAGCGCTCGACTTCGTAATTGGAAAGGGCGACGGAGGCCAGGCTCATGCCTTCGACCTCGTTGACGGCGACAGAGGCGGCGCCTTCCGGGGCGTCGGAGTTTCCGTCCCAGCCCATCCAGACGCCTCCCACGTTCTCGAGGAAGGGCCGCAGGCAGCTCACGAGTCCGCCGACGGGAAGGCTGCGCCTTTCCTCCACGCTGGAAGGCGCGGATACAGACGGTATCCTGTTGGAGACTACTACTACACGGCCTTCGCCACCCATAATCGCTCCAATTGCCTGAGTCCGCAGCCGGTAGGGAGCGGCCCCAAGTCGTCACATCAGCACGGGCATTTGTACTAATTCTATCGTAGATTAGTGATCCTCGCAAGTTTCTATGCGGCGTGTGCTACGATGTGTGATATCGAGAGCGCACGAGATGCAAAACCTCGCTGGGAGGACTTGGGATGATCGCGAACGTGAAGGCCAGATTTTCGAATGGGGCGCTGATGCCGCTTGAACCGCTGGAGTTGGAGGAGGGTGAGGAGGTGACGGTGTCTATAGAGGTGACGGTGTCTATAGGGGACTCGTCTCCGCCTGCCAAAAGGAAGGAGTCCATTCTGGAGATGTTTGAGAGGCTCCGCAAATCAGTCCCGCCCGAGGCATGGGACGATATGCCCACGGATGGCGCCAAGAACTACAAGCATTACCTTTACGGTCATCCAAAGGTTGAAGACTAATGACCATGGTCTTCGCTGACGCTGGATACTTCATAGCGAACTTGGACGACAGAGACCCGCTTCACGAACGGGCGAGTGAGGTGGCTGCGGAGTTGGGATCGTTTAGGATCACGACAAGTCAGATGGTAGTCACCGAAGCGCTCAACTACGTGTCGCGAGGGGGCGAACACCTTCGTAGTCTTGCGGTGCAGATGATTCGAGAGTTAGAGGATAATCCCGACGTCGAAATCGTCCCGCAGACAGACAGGCAGTTCAGGGCCGCAGTGGAACGCTACGCTGACCGAGGCGATCAGCGCTGGAGCCTCACCGACTGCGCTAGTTTCCTGCTGATGGAAGAACGGGGCATAACTGAGGCGCTGGCCTATGACCGCGATTTCGAGCAGGCGGGGTTCGTCGCGCTTCTGCGCGATGAGTCGCTGACCATGTGAACGTCCTCCACGCCGTCTCTGCCCGCGCATCGACTGTGCTACGATGTGTGAGATTGGATTCGTATGAGTGTGGAACCGGAGGACTTGGGATGATTGCGAACGTGAAGGCCAGATTTTCGAATGGGGCGCTGATGCCGCTTGAACCGCTGGACCTGGAGGAGGGCGAGGAGGTGATGGTGTCGATTGAAGACGGCCCCGTACTGGATACAATTTCCCAGGAGTCGGAAGGGAAGCTTTCTCCCGCTCCGGAAGTTCCATCCATCTCGGATTTGCTCAGGGAGATTCGTGAGTCTGCGACAAAGGTTAGTTGGGACGACCTTCCTGCCGACGGCGCCAAGAACCTAAAGCATTATCTGTATGGGTGGCCGAAGGAAGATGACCGATGAGAGAGGTCTTCGCAGACTCCGGATATTGGGTAGCTGTCCAGAACCCTGATGATCAGTTCCACGAGGAAGCAATCATGGTTACGGAACGGCTAGGTCCTTGTCGGATAGTTACAACCGAGATGGTTCTTGTCGAGTTTCTCAACTTTATGTGTCGAACGGGAGCGCACAGACGCGGACTCGCCTCTGATACGGTGAAGAGGATTCAGAATGATGACAGCGTGGAAGTCGTCCCCCAGACTAGCACCCAGTTTGTGGCATCCGTCCAGAGATACACTTTCCGGCTGGATCAGCGGTGGAGCCTCACCGATTGTGCGAGTTTCCTGCTGATGGAAGAACGGGGCATAACCGAGGCGCTGGCCTATGACCAGGACTTTGAGCAAGCGGGGTTCGTCGCCCTTCTGCGCGATGAGTCGCTGACCATGTGAACGTCCTCCACGCCGTCTCTGCCCGCGCATCGGCTGTGCTACGATGTGTGGGATTGGATTCGTATGAGTGTGGAACCGGAGGACTTGGGATGATCGCGAACGTGAAGGCCAGATTCTCCAACGGGGCGCTGATGCCACTTGAACCGCTGGACCTGGAGGAGGGCGACGAGGTGATGGTGTCGGTTGAGGCAACGCCGGCGCCGAATCGAGGGTTGGCCGCCATTGTGGAAATGGTGAAGGAACGACAGAAAGACATCCCACCAGAAGAATGGGCGGATGTCCCGACGGACTTGGCCAAGAACCACAAGCATTACCTGTATGGTCATCCCAAAGAGGAAGACTGATGGCGTTGGTCTTCGGAGAACGAGGCATAACCGAAGCGCTGGCGTATGACCGCGATTTCGAGCAGGCGGGGTTCGTCGCGCTTCTGCGCGATGAGTCGCTGACCCCGTGAACGACCTCTACGCCGTCTCCGCTGAACGCGCGGGCCTGTGCTACATGGCGGTTCTCTGCGACCTTTTGCGGCTGGGCACATGCTGATAGAATAGCGCCGACCCATTTGCCCGACCAGCAAGCAACAGTCGAGTCGAGAAGGCGCCGTGCAAGAATTCGTCACCAACGCAAATCCTGACGACGTAGAAGTCCATGAGCCCTTGCCGCAGCAGGAAGAGTTCTGGCGTCCGCCGGCGCGGTTCGGGTCGATCCCGGTAGAGGCCGAGCCGCTGGGCTGGGACCGGCGACAGGAGTTTTGCAAGCACTATCCCCGGGTCGATCTGCCGACACAGATTATCGAGCGTGTGCCCATGGGCAACTCGGAAGATCACGAGCCGAACCGCCTGATCTGGGGCGACAACCTGCACGTCATGCGTCAGCTTCCACCCAATAGCATCGACCTGATCTACATCGATCCTCCCTTCTTCTCGGGAAAGCAATACAACGTGATATGGGGTGATGCCAACGAACTGCGCTCTTTCGGCGACATATGGGAAGACGGCATGCCGGGCTACCTTATCTGGCTGAATGCGCGCCTCTACGAGATGAAGCGTCTCCTCAAGCCCACCGGCTCCATCTACGTCCACTGCGACTGGCACGCTAGCCATTACATCAAGGTGGAGATGGACAAGATATTCGGGTATCAAAACTTCTTGAATGAACTCGTGTGGTGTTACCGCGGCGGCGGAGTGCCAAAGGATCGGTTCGCGAGGAAGCATGACATTATCTTTTGGTACAAGAAAGGACCTACATGCAAGTTCAACTTGGATGCCGTAAGGGTGCCCTACTCTGATGAGTCCGTGGAAAGATTGAACTATACTGCTCGCGCGTTCCGGCAATCCGGAACATACGACACATATAGGCCCAATAAGAAAGGGAAGCATCCAGAGGATTATTTTGAAGTCCAGCCGATCATGCCGTCAGAGAAGGTAGAAAGAATTGGTTATCCGACTCAGAAGCCACTAGAGTTACTTCAGCGGTTAATCGAAGCAGCAAGTGACCCCGGCGATCTAGTGGCAGATTTCTTCGTGGGAGGTGGGAGCTTTGTGGTTGCAGCTTTAGGTGCTAGATCAACACGCACGCAGAAAGGACGCCCAGCTATTGACTTCAGTGCAGGAGTTGGCAGGCGATTCATAGGTTGCGATCAGTCTCGCGTTGCTGTTGCTGTTACGGCCGAGCGTCTGAAGCAACAGGCAGTAACGCGAAGCATGCAAGGAGCGGCTGTACCCGACTTCACTATCGAGCAATGGGGAATATATGAAGCGAATCGATTGTCGCACATGCAACCAACGGAGTTCAGGGAGTTCGTTCTGCGGTCATACGGGGCCAGCCGAATTGGGGATGATGGAGACAGTCCCTACATTCACGGCTGGCGAAACCGGCTTCCTATTTGGGTAGGAGCTCCCGGTCTAGATTCGCAGGCCACCGCCCGTGACGTTCAGGACTTCGCCAATGCGATACGGCGCACAGTAGAGTACCGCGACTCCAGTCTGCGCGACGGCGTGATGCTGGCCTGGGGCTTCGGACAAAACGCAAGGCAAGCCGCCGACACACTTAGACAGCGCGAGCACATCGATGTCAACTTTGTGCGTCTTAAACAGATCCGTATTGGTGAATCCGACTTCCGCGAGCACATAGTCGGACGTTCGACCGACAGGGCCGACTACGGCGAGTTTCTCACGTTCATACAGCCGCCAGAAGTGTCGGTCACGTACCGCGCTCTTGGGAGTCGTTCCGTCACACTAGACGCCGGCGACTCGGTTGTCGTCAACTCAGGCGCGGAGATAATCAACGTCCAGTGGGACCTCGACCACGATGGAAAGCGCTTTGTCGCTACACCTGGCTACTCGTTCCAGAAAGGCAGCGGCAACAACAAGAGGCCTCAGCTCCAGATTACCCACAAGTTCTCCCGCATGGGTAAGTTCTCTATCGCCTGCCGTGTGCAGGACAGCCGCGGCGGCGAGGGTATGCAGGTTTGTACGGTTGAGGTGCGATAGATCATGTTCAACGAGTTCAGCCGATATGAAGACGAGTTCCAGCAGTGGGTCAAGGGCGGCTACCCTGACGCCAAGCCTGAGACCCTAGACTACATACGGCACCTAAGCGATCCGGAAGACGACACAAAACCGCGTGTGGGAACTCTGTGGCCTCACCAGTGGGATAGCTTTCTTCGTGTCATCTACTCTTTTGAGATAGAGCGTAACGCGCTCGCGCTGCCCAACGGCGTTCTGCTGAACGTGGTGACAGGCGGGGGCAAGACCGCCATTATCGCAGCTCTGATCGCATGGCTGCGCATAGCTCACGACGTGCAGAAATTCGTTATGCTCTGTCCGAACCTAATCGTGCGCGACCGGCTAGAAGAAGACTTCCAGAACGGGAAGGTGTTCGAGGACCGGGATCTGATCCCCAAGGGGTCCATTGTAAGCAAGGATGACTTTGCGCTGACCACCTTGGGCAGTGACCGGGCCGGCGGTTGGGCCGATATGCTGGGGGCCAATCTTGTTCTGGGCAACATCCACCAGTTCTATGTCAGCAACGCCAGCGGTCTGAGCAACTTATCGGGCCTGATGAACGGCCGATCGTTCGCTCTGTTCAATGACGAGGCGCACAACTCGCCTGCGCCGGAGTGGGACGCAGCACTTGAAAAGATGCGGCCCAAGACCATTCTGCGCGTCGACACCACGGCGACACCTGACCGCGCGGACGGCAAATCTCCTGATAGCAGCATGATTTACGAGTATCTGATTCAAGACGCGCTTGCAGATAGACTCGTCAAGACGCCGGTTGTATATCAGCCCAATATAGAAACCGTGGAGCTTACCTATACCGACGCCCAAACGGGGGAGACGCGTAGTGTCGAAGAGATCGACTGGGATGAGATTGATCGGCTTGGGTTGAACGCGACGCAGTGGGTTACGGACGATAAGCCTATGCAGCAGCAGATGGCCATCGCCCTCCAACGGCTAGCCGAGCAGAAACGGCGCGCCAAGAGCCGCTACCAGCCGATACTATTCGTGGTTGCCGTGTGCAAACTGGATGCTCAGAAGGCAGAGCGGACGCTCAGCAACTACTTCAAGGTTAAAACTCTGCTGGTCACCGAAGACAGTCCTGTCGAAGACCGCAGGAAGGCGACGGAACTGGGCAAAGCCCGCCGCAGCGGTAAACCGTATGAAGCGGTGGTGAGTGTGCTGATGCTTAGAGAAGGATGGGACGTACCAGAGGTGGGCACAATACTACTCCTGCGCAAGTTCGGAAGTCGGGTTTACGGCCAGCAGGTTGTTGGGCGCGGCCTGCGTCGTGTAAGAAGTGGTGGAGTCACCGAGGAAGAGCCTCAGATATGCGCGGTGGTGGACCATCCCAAGCTGGACCATCAGTGGCTGTGGGATATATTTACGAGCAAAGTCCGTACGGGTGTCGGCGTAGATGACGAATACGACGAGGAGGAGGACCTACCCGAGCCCCCACCCCGCCAAGAACTGGTCAACCCGGAGAACCTGATCGACGTTCCTGAGCCGTCCGAAGATGATTTTGAAGAGTTCATTCTCGATCTACCTGATCAGCCAGCCGATCCGTTGAAAAACTGGCGTGAAGTACTGGAGGGGTTGGCCTATCCGACCGAGACTGTGACAATTACCGACCAGGAGATTTCAGGCGTCGAGAGCACGGAGCTTACCTCGGAGGGCTGGACGATTCGGGAAGAGGAACCTACTTACGAAGCCGGGTCAGATGTTGACCTCGACTCGGAACAATTGGCGGAGGGCATCAAGCAGGAACTGCTCGGCATGGCGGAGGGACTGCTGGAACATGCCGGACACTCTTCGCAGTTCAAGGGTCGAATATATGGCATCTTGCTGGGGCACATCAGGCTAAAGTTCCTTGACGGTTCGTCACTTGGACTCGCCGAAAGGTATCGCCTGGAAGCTACGCGGCGAATGCTGCCGCAGGTAGAGGAGAAGATAAAGGCCGTCCCTGGCCTGATCGAAGGGATGGTGAAGTATGGCGATAAGTAAACGGGGCAGGTATGAGAGCCCGGGTAAAAGCCCGTTCAGTTTTGAGAATTACGACTCCGACCTCGAACGAAAGATGATGCTGAGACTCGAGAATGACGCCGAGGTCGCCAAGTGGCAGAAACGGCACGGAATTTCGATTCCGTGGATCGACACCAGGGGGCGAAAGTGCAACTATCGGCCCGATTTCCTAGTGGAATACGCCGACGGTCGCAAGGCGCTGATCGAGGTTAAGAATCCAGCGTTGATGGACTCGTCGGCCGTGACTCGCAAGGAAAGTGCGGCGAGAGAGTGGTGCCGTCGGCGCGGCATGACCTACGAGATCGCAACAATCCACTAAATCCGTAAAAGCAGAATTGGGTGAGGACACGCACGAAATGCAAAACCTCGCTGGGAGGAATCGGGATGATTGCAAACGTGAAAGCCAGATTCTCGAATGGGGCGCTGACGCCGTTGGAACCGCTGGACCTGGAGGAGGGTGAGGAGGTGACGGTGTCCATCAAGCCTCAGACTCAACTTTCCGACGAGGACCGTCCCAAGACGAGGATGTCGGCTTCCGGCGGCGGAAAAGGGTCTGATAATCCCAATACTCATTCGATCAATGATATGTTCGACAACATACGCAAGTCGCTGTCTCACATCCCCAAGGAACATGGTCCGACAGACGGCGCAAAGAACTATAAGCACTACCTCTACGGGCATCCGAAAGAAGAGTAGCGGTGAAGACTCTTTTCGCTGACGCCGGATACTGGATAGCCGCGCTTGATGAGGATGACCAATTGCACGCGACGGCTCGGCACATAGTTTCATGCCTTGGACAGCATCGGATAGTCACGACTGACATGACGCTCGTTGAAGCGCTCAACCATATGAGCGGGCTGGGCGAATATAAGCGCAGACTCGCTTATGACGGCGTGTCCGCAATCAGAACGAACCCTGATGTGGATGTGGTAGAGCAGACGGGGTTCGTCGCGCTGTTGCGCGATGAGTCGCTGACTATGTGAACGTCCTCTACCCTGTTTCTGCCGAACGTGTAGCCTGTGCTACGATGTGTGAGATTGGACGATGCTGCGCTCAACGCGCTGGTCCTGACTATTGGGGAACGGAACGCGGGCATGAGGGTGTGGTAGAATTGGTGGAGAATCGCATACGTCGGGCTGTGAAATGAAATCGCTAGGACGGGTGAACAAATGGAGCGAACGATAACCGCCAGCGTATGGCGTGAAGGCAACTGGTACGTGGCTCAAGCCCTGGACGTGGACATAGCCAGCCAGGGGGAGTCTGTAGATGACGCTCTAGCCAATCTGCGAGAGGCGCTCGAATTATACTTCGCGCCGCCTAGGCCCGAACCTACTCCACAACTCCACCACCTGAATATAGAGATTGCCGCCGGTTAGACCACTCCCATATCGGCGTGTTGTACGCAAGCTGTTGGCAGCGGGATTCATCGCAGTCAGTCAACAGGGGAGCCACGTCAAGTTTACCAAACAAACTGATGAGAGAACCCTTGTAGCCATCGTGCCTCGTCACAGAGAGGTATCCGTCGGCACCCAGCGCAGCATCATGCGTCAGGCTCAATTGACTCGCGATGAATGGCAGGGTTTGTGAACCTGAAACCTCTTGAACCGAAATCCACTACCCAATTCCTGGATGGACATGGAGGCGGTGTGTTGCTGAATCAGACTTTTGGAGCTTGTAGATGCCGACTCTTCGACACTTGATACAGACGGCGCGGGTTACGCGGGAGTGGGTCGAGGGCGATCTGTTTCCGCTGTGCGAGTCGCTGCGTAACCAGGATGAGCGCGAACCTGTTATGTGGGGCAAGGCGCTCTACTGCCTGTTCTACGAGCCGAGCTTTCTGACCCGGACGTCGTTCGAGCGGGCCGCCGGGCTGCTGGGGGGAGAGGCGCATCATACGGAGGACGCATCGCAGTTCTTCCCGGTACACAATCCGAGAAACATCGACGACATCACGAGCATTCTCGCGAGTCTGAAGATCGACGTGGTCGTAATCAGGACGGGGGACGCGAATGTTATCGAGCGCGCCGCGGCGGTGGACGCGGTTCCGGTGATCAACGGCGGCAGTCCGAACGATCATCCGACGCAGGCGTTGGCGGATTTGTACACGCTGCACCGGGAACTCGGCGGCATCGACGGGAAGACGGTCGCCATAGTCGGCAGGCCGGAGCATCGGAACGTCAGCGCGCTGCTTACGGGGCTGGCGATGTTCGACGGGGTGAAGGCGGTGGTCGTGCCGTTCAGCGGTGGGGTCCCACAGGAGGTCGTCCAGCACTGCGCTGAGAATGGGCTGGATCTGACGACCGTGGACGACATATCCGCGGTGTCGGAGGCCGACGCCATCTACCTGAACGGTCCCAGGACGGCGGCGCACGTGCAGTTGCTGGTGTCGCGGGGACACGAGCGGCTGGTGATCGACGGGTCGTTCATGGACTCGCTGAAGCCGCACTGCATCATCATGGATCCGATGCAGCGGACGGGGGACTTCACGATAGCGGTGGAGGACGAGAGGCTGGCGTTCTACCGACAGGCTGAGAACTCTTTGTATGCTCGGATGGCGGTTTTGCGGCAAATGTTTGCGGAATGATGGGCGGGTTTTCACCCTCGCCCCGCACCCTTCCCCTCTGGATTCCGGCCTTCGCCGGAATGACGGTTGGGTGGGCATGGTTGCTATTTTCATGGTAGTGACAGGTGGGTGCGCTTGGAATGGCGGTTGTGGAATGGTCTTTAGACGGGTGACCAGAATGCTAGGACTCCGGGGGCTAGGACTTCGATGGTACGCATTGGGCCGGTGTCTAGTATGTAAACGCGGCTGGAGGTCTGGGAACTGAGTCCGGCATCGACGGCGCGTTCGCGGAGTATGCCGGCGAAGACGATGTAGCGTCCGTCGGGGGACCAGAGCCGGTGCGAGTAGGCGTACTGGTCGAAGAACTGGAACATCGTCATCTGGTCGGGGGACGGAATGAAGTCCACCATGTCCTCGGCGGCGCCGGTCTCCAGGTCAAGGATCGTCCATCCGAGTCCCTGCCCTCGTCCCCTGATCGCCGCGACCGCTATTCTGGAGCCGTCGGGAGACCAGAAGTAGGCCAGGACGTGCCGATTGACTCGCGCGACCTCCTCGAAAGAGTCGCCGTCAAGGATCCTGAGTTTGCGGTACACAAGCACGGGACTTCTGCCGTAGAGGGCGGGTTGAGCGTCGTCCGTGACGGCGAGGTAGGAGCCATCGGCGGACCAAAGGAACGCAGCGTCCCGACCGTCCACCACCGTCGCCTTTATGGAGACCTTGTTGTCGGTCAACAAAACCGGAACGGTGTAAACGCCGTGAGCCAGACCGCCTACCGGGCTGGACGCGGCGATCTCGTCGCGGCCGGGACGCCAGGCGGGGACGCGGTATCCGTCGGAGGGTTCGAGCCAGAGGCTCTGCGCTTTCGGGTCGTCGTCCATCGGGACGAGGAAATGCTGGCCGCCACGATGCACGGCGAGATGGCCGGAGTCGGATGACCATGACATCCACAACGGCCCTCTATCGAGCAGGAATCGGGGCTCATCGTCGGTCGTCGTGTCGCTGAGGTAGAGCGACAGGCCGTGATTTTGGGTAACGAGAACGAAAGCCAGCTTATTGCTGTCGGGCGACCAGAGGGGGTAGTGGACGACTCCTTCGGCGAGCAGGCCGGCGAATCCGGGCTCGCCTTGGTGGATGACGCTGTACTCCTCGGAAACACGGTCGTATGAGTCCAGCGCGATCATCTGTTGACGCTGGGCGTCTCTTACAACCCTCGAATAGGCGATGCTGCGTCCGTTCGGGGACCAGGTGGGCCATGTGAAGACGCCTTCGTCGGGGGTGAGCAGGAACTCTTCCGTGCCGTCGGGGGAGTAGGTGCGAATACGGGCGTCGGGACTGACGACGGCAATCCGGTTGACGTCGTAGTCGGGCGGCCACTCGAATCCATCGCCGGTCGATCCTCCCCGGCCTCCGACGATGGTCAGAACGATGACCACGGATGCCAGCACGGCGACGCCGGCGTAGAGTCTGAACGAGCCGATCATCGGTCAATAGCCATATCGAGGCCGACGTTCAGGGCGCGGGCGGAGTGTGTGAGCGCGCCGACGGAGATGATGTCAACTCCGGTCTCGGCGATCGCGCGGACGGTGTCGAGGGTAATGCCGCCGGAGGCCTCCAGCACGGCGCGGCCGGCCGCGATCTTGACGGCGGAAGCCATCTGCTCGATTCCCATGTTGTCGAGAAGGACGAGGTCTGCGCCGGCTTCGAGTACCTCTTCAAGCTGTTCGATGGTCTCGACTTCGATTTCGACCTTGATGGTGTGGGGCGCGGCGTCGAGTGCCCGGCGAACCGTGTCTCCGATGCCCAAGCCTTGCAGTTCCATCGCCTCTATGTGGTTGTCCTTGATCAGGATTCCGTCGGCGAGGTTGTGGCGGTGGTTCTGACCGCCGCCCATGGTTACGGCGTATTTCTCCAGTTTTCGGAGTCCGGGGGTGGTCTTGCGGGTGTCGACTATCCGGGCGCGAGCGCCTTCGATAGCGTTGACGTAGCGGTTCGTCTCGGTGGCGATTCCGCTCAGGCGCTGGACGAAGTTCAGGGCGGTGCGCTCGGCCTTGAGAATCGAGACCATGCTGCCGGCTACGGTGGCGAGCCGGTCGCCGGGGGCGAGTTTGGAGCCGTCCTGAGTGACGGTTTCGACGGTCAGGTTTGGATCGAGTCGTTTGAAAACGGCGGCGGCAACCTCAATTCCGGCCAGGATTCCGGGCTCGCGGGCGGTCACGTCGGCCCTACCGGACAGGTCGGGGGGGATGAGGATGTCGGTTGTGGGGTCGCCCATGCCGAGGTCTTCGGCGAGGGCCGAGTCTATGGCGCTTAGGATGTCGGGGGTGATTAGCAAGGCGTTTTTGGTTCGTATGTGGAGGTCAATGTGGGGGTGTCTGAACTGTGGTTTTTGTGATTGCGGTGATTTGGCTGATTTTGGGCGGGTTTGAAACCCGCCTCTACGAGTATGACCAGATCCACCGCCTAACGATGGCATTGCGGCGTTGGCGGGCGCGGGCGCTTCACGAAGCGCCCCTACGGGCATCGGTGGTGGATTTTGGTCGTCAAACTACTGCCAACATGCGGTCGAGGGCGACTTTGGCCTCTTGGGCGGTGTCTTCTTCGACCTCTATGCGGTTGACCACGACGCCCTCGTTTAGGCCGTCCAGCACCCATGAGAGGTACGCGGGGTGGATTCTGTACATGGTGGAGCAGGGGCAGATGACGGAGTCGAGGCAGAATACGAGCTTGTCGGGGTTCTGGGCTGCCAGCCTGTTGACGAGGCTGATCTCGGTTCCGACAGCCCACTTGGAGCCGGGCGGAGCGTCTTCGATCATCTCGCGGATGTACTCGGTTGAGCCGTTGTAGTCGGCGGAGTCCACGACGTCCATGGTACATTCGGGATGGACGATGACGTTTACGTCGGGATGCTTATCGCGGGCCTGCGCTATCTGCTCGACGGTGAATCGGGTGTGGACTGAGCAATGTCCCTGCCAGAGGATGATCTTGGCGTCGGCAAGCTGCCGCTCGGTGTTGCCGCCGAGTTCTTTGAACGGGTTCCAAAGGACCATGTCATCGAGGCCGATCCCCATCTTTAGGCCGGTGTTGCGTCCGAGGTGCTGGTCGGGGAGGAAGAGAACGCGGCTGCCGCGCTCGAATGCCCACTCGAAGGTGGAGGGGGCGTTTGAGGAGGTGCATACGATGCCGTCGTTGCGTCCGCAGAGGGCCTTGATGTCGGCGGTGGAGTTCATGTAGGTGATCGGAACTACGCCGCCGCGGTCTCCAAGGACGTCGGTAAGGTCGTCCCAGCAGTCTAGCACGTCGTCTATCTGGGCCATGTCGGCCATGGAGCATCCGGCGGTCAGGTTGGGGAGTATGACCTTCTGGCGCGGGCCGCTGAGAATGTCGGCGGTCTCGGCCATGAAGTGGACGCCGCAGAAGATGATGAACTCGGAGTCTTCCTGGGAGGCGGCGAACTGGGACAGCTTGAAGGAGTCGCCCTGGAAGTCGGCGAAGCGTATCACCTCGTCGCGCTGGTAGTGATGTCCGAGAACGACGAGGCTGTCGGCGAGTTTGGCGCGCGCCTCGAATATCCTGGAGTCGAGGTCTTCCGGGGTCATTCGCATGTATTCGACGGGCAGCTTTTGCCAGCGCACGCCTACGGCGAACTCGTCGGCCAGCGTTCGGGATATGATCTCGTCATCGTCTGTGCAGAAGGCCGACTGCTCTATTTCGGTGATAGGGATTGTGGGGGTCTTCTTTTCGGCAATTACCATGGTTGCTCCAACCTCTAGTCGGAATTGGGCTAGGGGATCGTAGTTAATCACCCTCACCCCAACCCTCTCCCTCAAGGGAGAGGGGGCTTTTGAACTGTCTCGCCCAACCCTCTCCCTCAAGGGAGAGGGGCTTTTGAACTGTCTCGCCCAACTCTCTCCCTCAAGGGAGAGGGGGCTTTTGCAATTGTCTCACCGCGGCCTTCTCCATTGGCTCGCCTTGGAGGGACCATGGGCCGGCGCGGTCGATCTTGACATCTATCAGCTTTCCGGCCAGGTCATCGGGCGAATCGAAGAAGACCAGCTTGTCGTTGCGGTTGCGTCCAAACCACCTGCCCCTGCGGACGCCTTCGACCAGCACCTCCTGCCGGGTGTCCATGAGTTTCGAGTTGATCTCGGTCGATACCCGCTCCTGAATCTCCTCGATCACCTTTAGTCGCCGCTGCTTTTCCTCAGAGGGAACGTCATCGTCCATGAGCCTGGCGGCGATGGTGCCGGGCCTGGTGGAGTAGGCGGCGGCGTGGACCTTGTCGAACTTGATGTCGCGCACTAACTCAGCCGTCTTCTCAAACTGCGTCTCGGTCTCGCCGCAGAACCCGACGATCAGGTCGGTCGCCAGGGACACGTTGGGAATCCTGTCACGTATCCTGTCTATCTTCTCTCTGTACTCCCCGTTGGTGTATCCGCGGCGCATGTCGGCGAGAATCCGGTCGTCTCCGGCCTGAAAGGGCAGGTTGACGTGCTCGCAGACCTTGTCGAGGTCTGCGACGGCGTCGATGATGTGGTCGCTCATGTCGTTTGGGTGCGACGTTAGAAAGCGTATGCGGTCCAGTCCTTCGACCGCGTTGACGGCGGCCAGAAGGTCGCCGAGGTCTATGCGGCCTGGGAGGTCGTGTCCGTAGGAATCGACGTTCTGCCCAAGAAGCGTGACCTCTTTCACCCCGCGCCGGGCGAGATGTTCAGCCTCGTTCACAACGTCTTCGACTGTGCGGCTGACCTCTCTGCCCCGCCTGTATGGGATGATGCAGAAGGAGCAGAACTTGTCGCAGCCGTGGATGATGGGAATGTAGGTGGTCACGTTGGGCGTCGCCGACAGGGGGCCAACGCAGCCTTCGGGGTCGATGCCGAGCCTGTCACCCAGCAGATCGATCAGCGGCTCGTACTGCTGAGGCTGCATGAACACGTCCACGTAGGGGAACCTGTCGGCGAGGGCGTCTTTGCGCGGCCCGACCATGCAGCCCATGAGTCCGAGCACCTTGTCGGGGTCGCGCTCCATGACGGGCTTTAGGTGGGTGAGCATACCGACGACGCGGTCTTCGGCGCTCTCTCTGACGACGCAGCTATTCAGGACAATGACATCGGCATCGCGGGCGGAGTCGCCTGGGGCGAGGCCCATCTGACCCAGTGCGCTTTCGAGGCGCTCGGAGTCGGCCTTGTTCATCTGACAGCCTATCGTCCAGACGAAGTAGCTCTGCATTCAGGCCAGTTCTCTCATTCTTGCGGGATTGCTTCCTGTGCCAACGCGCCCGCCGAAGCCGGGAGAGTTTGGCAGGCGCCGGGTTCTCAGTAGTATGCGTACCGCGCAGGTTGGAGAAAACTATATCAGAGAATACACTTACGATCAAGGAAAGAGATTGTGAAATTCGTTACTATCGCAACCCGCCATTACGAATAAGCTACCGAATACTCGGTTGGATGACGCTCTCACAACAGGTGATATAGCCCCGGATGGTGAAGACGGAACGATTCGATAAATTTTTCACAAATTCCCGTAAGCCGGGGTTTGTGGCGCATGGCAGGTTCTGGCCCTGTCCCATCAAGGGCAGACAGGGTAGTAATTGGACCTTTTCACCCTCACCCTAGCCCTCTCCCTGAGGGAGAGGGGATATGTTGGTGGATCTTCAGGGCTTAGGAGTCGTCGACGTGGTCTTTGGGTCGGAGTTTTAGTCCGCCGTCGGCGGGGTCGAAGTAGAGTCGGTCTTGGTTGGCAACCAGGTTGCTGATGCCACGGGCGATAATATCGACCTGTTCGTCGGTCATGTTGGCGTACTCGCGCAACTCCCCTTCGGGGTGGTGGTACTCGCAGAGGTAGTCGTCTTCGCAGTCGGGGCAGGGGCTGTCGTCCTTTTGTTTCATGCCCTCGAATAAGTCGCGGGTCCGGCGGTCGGCCTCTTTCAACTCCTCGGGCGTCAGGTTGGGGTCGATTTCGTCGGGGCGCCTAAATACCCATTGCGGATCTTCGGCGGGGTCGTAGTCGCGGTCGAGGTCTTGTTGGAGGCTGACGGCGGGGCCGAGGACGCGGTCGATCATCATCTGGCCCGCGGTGACACGGTGGCACTGCCTGATAGAGGTGTCGTCGGGGTCGGGCTCGTGGATGGACATGAGTATGTCGGCGAGCTTCGCGCCGTAGTCGGTGATTTGGAGCACGTAGCGCTGGGAGTCGCGGACGAAGTCGGGGACGAATCCCTCCAGGACTTCGGCGGGGGCGCTCGGCTTTGACCGCTCCGGGGACTGGGCCGTTCCGAGGATGTCATCGAGCTTTTGCTGTATCCCGGAGATGAGTTGGGTGGTACCGCCGGGCGGCGCATTCTTCAGGTCCAACGCCTCTGTCCGGCTTTGGTCGGGTTCGTCTGAACTGTGATTATTGGATTTCTCTGATTGTGCCGGCTCCGGCTCGGGCTGTGGCTCCGGCACCGGGGCCGGAGATTGGGGGACGCTCTTGTTGACTTTGCCGAATCCTCGGTCATAGAGGATGCGTGTCGCCCTTAGGCGGTCGTAGCCTGTGGCGTCGGGGACGTCTCCATCGGCGATTTCGAGCAGGTTGTCGAAGACGCGTTGGAGGTCGTCGGATACGTCGCGGATGTACTTGGCGGCGTATCCGGCGAAGGCCGGGCTGATGGTGGCTGTTTGTGTTTGCGACTGCATGAACGTTAGTTTAGCGCATGTGGTCTGAGGGTGTCAAGGGGGGGTTTTAGTGGATAGTGGATAGTGGATGGTTTTTAGTGGGGGTGTCAGAAGCAGGATTTAGGGGATGTGGAGGATGTTCAGGATGGGGTAAGGTTGGTGGATATGGGAACAGGGCACTCTGTGAAGATTTGAGTTGTTTGTATCACGGGCGCACGCCAATGGGGTCGAAGTCGGCTTGGCTTCCGACCCAGACTTCGCCGCCCTCGAAGTACTCTTTCTTCCAGATGGGGACGATCTGCTTGATGCGGTCCACGCTGAAGTGGCAGGCGTCGAAGGCTTCCTTGCGGTGCGCGGACGAAACGGCGACGACGAGGCTGGCCTCGCCGATGTCCAACCTGCCTAGCCTGTGCGCGATAGCGACGCCGGTGAGGTCCCAGCGTTCTTGCATCTCCGACGCTACGCGCTCCAACTGCTCGTCGGCCATTGGGCGGTAGGCCTCGTATTCGAGGGCCAGCACCTTGCGTCCGGCGGTGTTGTCGCGCGTGGCGCCGACGAAGACGACGATCGCGCCCGCGCCGGGATGACGGACCCGCGCCTCGACCTCTGCGGCGTTTAGCTCGTCATGGGTAATTTCGATCATGGTCGGGCATACCTCCATATCAGCCGCCGCTGACTGGTGGAATCAGGGCGGCCTCGTCTCCGTCGGAGAGGATGAAGTCGTGGTCACGGTACTCGTTGTTGACGGCTACGACAAGTCGATCGGCGGGCGGGAGTCCCGGAACCAAGGCGGTTACGGAACTCGCCAAGGATGCTACCGTGTCGCCGGGGGCCAAATCGAGGGTCAGCCGTCCGGTTCCGGCTATTTCACGGTAGGTTGCGAAGAGGTACACGGTGATTTTCACTGCTGCCTTAGAATACCCTCGATAGTTCTGATAGCTCTGTCGAGGCTAGGCGAGAGAAGCCGAGCCGCCTCCGGGTCCCACCGGCCGTTTGCGAAACCCCCTAACTGTGTGTTGTAGTCCGGGCCGGGTATGAAGGAGCCATCTCTTAGCTCGCGAACCATTCCGGATCGACGGTTGCGAATACGACTGCGCCGTGCGAGGGCTGTAAGCTCCCTCTTTGGGTCGAGTATCTCCTCGGGCCGGCGAGTAACAACGTTAGGGGCGACACCTAGCCATTCAGCCAGGCCCATCCTATCCGCCATTATCCAAGCCTCGATCTCCAACACGGCGACCCTAACCAGCAGGTCGGGAGACGGACTCATTCCCCTGGTCCATTCCCGCACAAGTTGGGGAGGACAACTTTGTGGGCGGTCGAGATCGGTCAGGACCAAGACCGGTCCGTAGTGGGCCGCAATTTGATTGAAGTCTCTCATTCGTCTCCTGAGATAGTCGTTGCCGCGCAGCCCGATGGTCCGCACTACCTGCGCGCCGGGCGCGTACTCGCCAACTAGACGTCTGGCCACTGAGTCGGACACAGGATCCTCTGCTCCTATGGTCACAAACATTGTGTTAGATCGTAAGGCCGAGGTCCATGGGGAGTTGATGCTCCTGATCGCGGAAGGGGGCCAACTCACCGGGCATGACACCCGCCTGCAACACTTGGCGCATTTTGGGGTCGTCGTCCATGGAGCTTATTCTCGCCCCTTCCGTGTCCGGCGTGATGAAGAGAACTTCCCGCCCATCTATCCCACGATCGCAAAGCAGGTCCGAGCTGTGCGTAGTGAGAATGACCTGGCGCTGTTCCGTGGGCCGCTGGTCACCACGCCGCCTTCTGATCGGCCTACTCAGGCGATAGACCAGCGACGGGAGACGCAAGACGATGTCGCGGTTCAGGGAGATTTCCGGCTCCTCGAGCAGCAGCAATCCGTCATTGTCGAGCAATGACCAGAACAGGCCAATCATGCGCAGCGTACCATCCGAGAGTTGGTCTTCTCTCAGCCAGGAATCGTATCTACGCCAGTTGTCGAAGCGTGCTTTCAGGTGGGGCTGCCCGGTAACTTCGTCACGCTCGAATGCAATCTCATTCAACTGCGGCACAACGTGGACGAGTGATCCTTGAATCTTGTCCAAGCGGCTCTTGCGAGTCTTCGCATTGGTGGACGCGATGTTCTCCAGGAAACCCTGCCCGAACGGGTCATTCTCAAGTCTGTTGCCGCCGAGTTCGGCTCCGTGCCGCACTAGCTGGGGAACCAGATGCAGATAAGTAACCGCATCGAAGAAGGTTGCCACGTCTCGGAACGGACGGTTGGCGATTATCTGCTCCAAGGCGGTCTCAGTAAGCCGATCCGAGTCAGCAACATCGTCAGCGTCCGGACGGTCCAGGACTATCTCGCCATTGCGCTCGACCGTTTCCTGTTGTACCAAGACCCGGCGATTGCCTGCCGTCTCGACACTAAACGCCAGTCGATACACCCACTCCGCGGGCGCGTCGGCGTCCTTGCTCAGATGCACTTCAATTCCGACGGAAGATTTGCCACGCGCCGATAGACAGCGCACCTGACGAACGCCGCCGCGCCGAGCTACGGCGGCCTGAAGTCCGCCGCCCTCTCTCTTCGCCACGTCGCGCAGGAATCGGATGGCGTCGAGGAGGTTAGACTTGCCCGACGCATTGGGGCCTATGACAAACGCGCGATCACGCAGAGTGATGTCCGCCTGAGCGAAGTTGCGCCAGTTGGTCAGCTTGAGTCTAGTAATGATCATGAGATATGTACTATTCTAACATTCCCATCTACCACGTCAGGGCGCCGCCGTTTATGTGGATGGTCTGGCCTGTGATGTAGTCGGCTCCGTCTGAGGCCAGGAATGCTACGGTCTTGCCGATCTCCTCTGGAAGTCCGAGGCGGCCGGCGGGGATTTCGGACGCGGCGGCGGACGGGGTTGCTTGGCCCTCAACGAGGGTGGTGTCGAACGCGCCGGGGACGACGTGGTTGACGCGGATTCCGTGCGGGGCGAGTTCCGCGGCGAGCGCGCGAGTCAGGCCGAGCGCTCCCATCTTTCCGGCGCAGACGTGCGCCCACTCAGCCCTGCCCTTGAAGGCGTTGAGGCCGGACACGTTGATGATTCTGCCCCAGCTATTTTCGATCATCTTTGGGACGACTGCCCGACAGGTGAAGAAGGGGCCGTCCATGTTGACGGCGTTGACCTCGCGCCAGTCATCTACGGTCATTTCGACGAAGGGTTTCGACTGCCTCATACCGGCGTTGTTGACAAGTATGTCGACTCGTCCGAACTCGGAGAACACGGACCCTATCAAGCCAAAGGCCCGATTCCGATCTCCGACATCCGCGATCCTAGCGATGGCGCGTACGCCTAACTCTCTCGCCTCGGCTGCGACGGACTCGGCCTCGTCGCGATTCGTCCGGGCGTTTACTACGACGTCCGCGCCGCGCTTGGCGAGCTCGAGGACGGTGGCGCGTCCGATGTTGCGGCCTGAGCCGGTTACTAGGGCGACTTTGCCTTGTAGGTTGTCCTGGTTCATTGTCATGTGCCCTACCCTTTCGTCTCTTGGGCCGGTGGAATCTCTTGCAGGATCTTTTCAATGCGTGGGTCGAAGGTTCCCTTGAGCTTGGGGAGGTGGTCGATCATCCAAGCCCTGATTTCATCCAGCTTGTCGGGTGGGTCGTCTATGGCGCCATCTCTTCTCAGGTTTACGGTGAAAAAATAGTTGCGTTCGAATCTACTCCATTTCCATTCGGCATCAATACCCTCTTCAATCTCAGTCTGGGCCTTTTTCAGGGTGTCAAATATCCGATTGTTTCGCTCAATGCTGTCCCAAGTGTGGACATGCAGTGACACCCATGCGCCGCTCTCCCAAAAGCTGGCCGCGTAGCCTATGTCTTTGTCGAACCGAGAGCGGAAGAACCGACCTGTGAAGTCATAGTACTGAGTTGCCCCATCTGCGAAGCGCCTATGAAGCATCTCTCGTGTCAGCGGCTGGAAGAAGTTATCGAACTGCTGACGACGCGGGGATGGCGGCGGAACTGGTGGCAGTGTATCGTCCTTCGACCAGCCTCCCGGCCACACAACCTTGTGAAAACTCGGTTCGTTGAACGAGTCTCCAGTCTTGGTGACCGCTACCTTGACGCCGTAGAACTCGATCTCATCGCTCGTCCACTTGTTGAGCCAGTTCAGAACCTCGGCGAACTCGTGTCTGAACTCGGTCGCGACCCATATCGTGATGCGAGCGTCGAGTCCGGCAGTATAGATGAGCGTCTGGGCTAGGTGGCTGTGGTCAGTCCATTCCAACTGGTTCTCGATGGCGACTGGCTTGTCTTTCTCGGTCTCTCTTGCCAGGATGTCGCAGGAGTATGGGGGACCGCCTACCGGCGCTTCCGTCTGGATCAACCCCAGTTTCAATCCAAGTGCCTTACCTAATAGGTCCAGGTTATTGCCGAGCCAGGGGGTGAAGTCCAGAGCTTCGTGCGGCCATTTCTCTCGGACATTTACTTGCCTTGTCGTGTCTTCCGTGTCAGCCATTACTCTTCCTCCCTTCGCTTGCCGGTGTCTCCCTGGCGAATTACGAAGTCCCCGAACTCACCACCTCGGAATCGTGGAGGGAGCGGATGCGGGTGTCGTCGTAGCCGAGGATGTCTCGGAGAATCTCGGTGGTGTGTTCGCCGACTACGGGAGCGGAGCCGACGACCATTGGCGTCCTGCTGAACTTGATGGACTTGCCCGTCACCCACATCGTGCCCGCGATGGGGTCCGGGACCTCCATCATGATCTCGCGCTCGGTCATGTGGGGGTCGTTGGCGGCCTGCGCGGTGTTGTTGACGGGCGAGCACGGCACGCCGTAAGAAGCCAGGTGGTCGGCGGCTTCCTGCATGTTGCGGTCGATGAACCATGCGCCCAACTCGGCCTCCAGGGCGTCGGCGTTCTTGCTTCGCAGGTCCCTGCTGGAGAATCGCTCGTCCTCCAGCCACTCGGGTCTGTCCATCGCTTCGCTCAGCCTGCTCCACATCGACTCGTTGGTGGCGGCTATGATGATCCAGCCGTCCTTTGTCTTGTAGGCGCCGCCTGTGCCGCTGCCGTTGCCCTCTCGAGGCTGCTCGTAACCGTCGCCGAGGTACGCGGAGATCGGTATCTCGTTGGCGGTGTAGCCGGTGTCCGCCAGGCAGACGTCGAGGGCCTGGCCGCGGCCTGAAATCTCCCTCTCCCTGAGCGCGGCGAGCGCGCCGATGGCGGCGTGGAGCGCGGTTATGCGGTCTATCAGCGGGAAGAAGGTCTTCACCGGCGGGTCGTCGGGGAAGCCGGTCAGGGACATGAGTCCGCCCATGGCCTGGCCAATGGGGTCGAAGCCGACGCGGTCTCGATAGGGTCCGTACTGGCCGTATGCGGAGACGTTTATCATTATGATCTTGGGATTGAGCTTGCTTATCTCCTCGTATCCGAACCCCATGATGTCTATGGTGCCGGGCCTGAAGTTCTGGAGTAGGAAGTCGGACTTCTTGACGAGGTCTCTGAGGACGGCCTTGCCCGCGTCGGCGCGTAGGTTGATGGCGAGGCTCTTCTTGCCGGAGTTGTACTGGACCCAGTAGGCGCTCTGTCCCCTGACACGCGGGCCGTTGCGACGGCTCTCGTCCCCGGCGATCGATTCGACCTTGATGACCTCTGCGCCCATGCGGGCGAACATGAGGGCGCAGCGCGGGCCGGCCTGGTAGCGTCCGAGGTCGAGGAGTCTGAGGCCCTCGAGGGGCGTATTCAACTCTGTCATGCCGTTTTGCCTCTTTTCACCCTCACCCCAGCCCTCTCCCAAGGGAGAGGGGGACTTCTGGGTCTGAAATGCTATGCCCTGCCCTTTCTGTCCAGGAATGGCTTGAAGCCCTCAAGCACCGGGGTCGGGGCGAGTTTGTCCGCTTGGGCGTCGAGCTCGTTCTGGTAGCGCCTCCTCCAGTCGTCGCCGACGTTATCCACAAGGAGTTCCTTGACTCCCTGCACCATCCGGGGGTCGTTCGCCGCGATTAGGCCCGCGAGTTCCATCGCTTTGTCCATCAACTGGTCTGAGGGCACTAGGTGGTTGAGGAGTCCGATGCGGTAGGCTTCCTCGGCCTCGACCACGCGGGCGGTGAAGAGAAGCTCTTTGGCGACGGGCCAGCCGACCTGCTGGGGCAGGCTCCAGGTGGAGTTGACTCTGCCGTACTGGACGGCAAGGAAACGGAAGCGGGTGCGCTCGCAGCCGACGCGGATGTCGAAGCTCGACGCGAGCACGGCGCCTCCTCCGAAGGCTAGGCCGTTCAGCGCGCCGATGGTCGGCTTGCGCGCGGCGGCGATGTGCCAGGAGTACTCCGCGCGGAGTGGGTCGGGCGGCGGAGGGTTGTCCATCTTGGCCTGCTCGGCCATCTCGTGGATGTCGGCTCCGGCCGAAAACGCCCTCTCGCCCGCGCCGGTGAAGATGATCGCGTACACGTCGTCGTCGTTCTCAAGTTGGGTGACGGCCTGGTCTATCTCGCTGAACAGCTTGCGGTTCATCGCGTTCAGCACTTCCGGGCGGTTGAGCTTGATGGTTCCGACGTGGTCATGGATGTCGAGTAGGAGGTGTTCGTAGGTCAATAGCGTCTCCAATGGCGGGTCTGGCTTGCGCCATTATAGGAACGGCCCGAATGAGGGTCAAGAAGCGCTGAATCGAGGGCAGCGGCCGTAAGCCGTTAGTATAGTTCGTCGGGGTCCAACTTCTTCGGATCGAGCGGAAACCAGAACGCGGCGTTTTCGTCCCGCGCGCTGATGAAACTTTCGACGTCTTCGTACAGGCTGCCCTCGATGGCGTCGTTCATCCTGACTCCGGCGACGACCGCGTAGGCGTCGAGGTCGCCCGCGCATCTCAGTATCTTGGCGTGGTCCGTCGCGCGCTGCACGTCCTCGAGGTCTCCGGTATATGACGCTTCGACCGCCAGATAGAAGCCCGGACTGTCGCCCATGCGCTCGGTGACTCTGGCTATGATGTCTCCCCTTGGGAACGTGCGCCAAGCTCTTTCCCGAAGATGCAACGCATCTACTTTCGCGTAATGCCTGGTGAGAAAGTCGCTGAGATCCCTTCGAGTGAAATCTCTCATATCCAGGCGATTGAAGCCGTGAGCCTTGGAGAATAGCAGCGCTATATCCGCGTCGTTCCGCCTCGCGGCGGAAATCGCGAAGTTGCCCCGAAAATTGCTGAAGTCATCGTGCTGCTGCCTGAACATCCGATGCAAGGCTCCGATGTCTCTGCGGACGTTGGCTTGCTCCTTTAGCACCTCGTTGAGGGTCTTTTGCATCTCGTCTTGGGTCTTTAGCACCCCGTTCAGGGTCTTTTGCATCTCATCTTGGGTCTTTAGCACCCCGTTCAGGGTCTTTTGCATCTCGTTCTGAGTCTTTAGCACCCCGTTCAGGGTCTTTTGCATCTCGTTCTGAGTCTTTAGCATCTCGTTCTGAGTCTTGACGACCTCGGCCAGTTGGCCGGGCATGGCCAGTAGCTCGTCGGTCAGGACGACGCGGCGCACCTCGGCCAAGAGCTCGGCGTTATCGGTTAGCGCGCGCAGCAAGAGTCGAGGGTTCTCTTGAATGACCCTGATTACATCTGCGTCCGTGTTGATGGTCAAGTCTGCACTCCCGCTCGGATTATACCAAGTTCGGCTGCCTTAGAAGAAGGCGCGGCGCGTGCCTGCGGTCAAAACGGAATCGTCTTCTCGACCTCTTTGAGACGCTGACGGCGCTGGCGCATGTCCGGCATCGCCGCTTCGACGACGTTCCAGAATGCGGGGGAGTGGTTCATTTCGGTGAGATGGGCGAGCTCGTGTACGACCACGTACTCCGACAGCGCGGGCTCAAGCATCATGAGGCGCCAGTTGAAGTTCAGAGACCCCTTCGTTGAGCAGCTCCCCCAGCGCGACTTCTGGTCGCGGACGTGAATCGCGATTCCGGCTCTGTCGCCTCTGCCGAGTTCGGGCCACCAACGGTCCACCACCTCGGGCAGCCGCTCGTATGCGCGCGCGCTGTACCATTCGATGAACGCGCGGTATATCTGATCGCCGTCTCTGCCGTTCTTGGGGGCGACCACACGAAAGCGCCGCTTATCGAGGCGAACGCGCGGGAACCATACGTCGTCGCGGCGCACTATTACTCTGTTGCCGCGTCCCAGGTACGGGAGTATCCGGCCATGAGCGAATCGCCTCGAGGCGGGTTCGGGTTTCGGTTTCGACGTATGCTCGAGAATCCAGTCCGCCCGCTTGCGGACTATCGCCTGAATCTCGGCATCCGGCAGCCTGGCCGGAACCAGCACGCGGGGTATGCCGTCCTCCATCTTGATCTGGACGGTCTTCTTGCGACGCGCGCTGCGCCGCACCTCGTACTTGATGGCGGCCTCGCCCAGTTCGATCGTGTGCCAAGACATGCGCCTAGTTTACCGACATTGGCAGCGAAAGTCTCCGCACTGACGCAGATTTGAAGGACGCTCAGAGTTTTGACACGCCCGGCAGTCGGGAATACAATGCGGCTGACCGGGACTCAACGCTAGACAGCATGATGGGAGGCACAGATGGCTGAGAAAGTGAAGGTCGATGTTTGGTTCGACTACGCCTGACCCTGGGTTTACAATGCAGCCGTGTGGCTGGATAGGGTAAGGAGCAAGTACGGAGACAATCTGGAGGTCAACTGGCGGCACTTCTCGCTGGAGCAGATCAACAGCAAGAACGGGCCGGAGTGGAAGGTGTGGGACGATCTCGACCTGCGCGAGGCGCGGGCGCTGCTTGCGTCAGTGGCGGGAGAGGCGGCCAAGCGCCAAGGCGACCCGCAGGCGTTCCAACGCTTCCACCTGGGCCTGCTGACCGCGAGGCACGCCGGAGACAGGGTCCCGCTGAACAAGGATGAGCCTTTGATAGAGATCGCGGCGGAGGCGGGGCTGGACGTCGAGCGGTTCAAGAATGACTTGGACGACCCGGAGGTACTGGCGGCGGTGGCCTCGGACCACGAAGAGGCGACGGGAGACATGGGGATATTCGGGACGCCGACGTTCTTGTTCGAGAACGGCCACACCGCGTACATGAAGACCTTCATCCCGCCGGAGGACGAGGCCGTGGAGGTATTCGAGAGTTTCGTGTCGCTCTTCGGCGGACGCACCTACGTCGGCGAGATCAAGAGTCCGCAGCCGCCGTGGCCAAAGGGGGCGCTGGACTAGGGCTAAGGCAAGAGAGGATTCGGGCAGCCACGAGGTTTGCCCCCCGTATCGAGCACGGGGCAGGCTCTACGGTTTGGGCGGTTAGTCCATTGTCAGGACGGGCTTGCCGAAGCCTTTGTCGTAGAGGACGCGGGTGGCCCTGAGACGGTCGTAGGTGTTGGCGTCGGGATCGTTGCCTCTGGCGATTTCAAGGAGGTTGTCGAGGACGCGGTGGATTCCGCCGACGGCATCCTGAAGTTGCCGCGCGGCGTGTCCGGCGAAGACGGGGTTGACGGTGGACTGGTGGGTTTCGATCTACACGAACATTAGGTTAGAGCATAAGGTCTGAGGGTGTCAAGGGTGGGTGGAACTATGCTTGGTTGTGGGGTTTGAGTCTTCTCGGGTGGCAGACACTAGGCATACTAGCTCGTGAAGCGCAAGACCTGATGGATCTCCTCGATCTCATGCTGACTGATCAGCTTCTGCGTCTGCCGTTGGTTCCCGTGGTACGGAATACTCAACGACACCAATGTTGAACACGACGGCATCAGCCTGCATTGAGAGAGTGAGGTCAGGGAGGTCAACCGGAGCCGAATTGAGCAAGTCATCTAAAGGAGAACGCACATAAATTTCCAGGAATTTTGCCATCGTATCACCTGCTTCCTCTTCCAAGTGTGCCCAAGCTGCCTCACCTGCATATACGACGCCTCCTGCTCCAGCGAATGCGTTTGATAAGTCAGTGAGCTTCGGGTTGGGTGTGGGATCCAAGACTATGAGGATCGGTCTGAACCCACTTTCCACTGCGTCCTTCGGGAAGTCCAACTCTTCCTGCCACCTTCCTTGGCCTGAGGCGGCAATGGTTACCTGGAGCTTGATCTCGTACGCTAGCTGACCCTTAATGCAGTCTACTTGCCTCCCCTGGCTAGGGCGGTTACGTCTCCTGATCGGACTTTGCCGAGCGCTTACAGAGACACCGCCGATCGCGTTCGCAATAATAGGTTCAAAGAGATACCCTGTTTCTTGGCCGGCTCGATTGTCGATGTCATACATCCACTTCCTCCAGTACAACACCGCGGCGAGTTCCGGAGACGGCAGCATTCCGAATTCGAGAAGGCCTCTTAGTCCTACTTGGTCGAGAGTAGGAATCGGCTGCGTCGATAAGATTCGTTGATACTTAAGGCGACTCTTGTGGAGGGTTGCCAAGCATTGGAAGTAGGTGTCGGCGTCTCTGTTGAGGTTAAGCAGTTGTTCGAACAACTCGAAGAGATCGAACGACGGAACGTCCAAAGATTCGGGAGGAATGTCAAAGAATGACTGTGTCTGCAGTGGAATGTCCGGAAATGACTCACCGAGTCCAAGATCTTGGACTACAACGGCAATGAGCCCTACGCACTGGTCGTCAGTGAGGGCTATACCCTGTCTACCTCCACCAAGGGCGCGAGCTCGTTCAAGGATTGCCTTTTGGTTCTGACTAAGCATGGAGTGTTAGTTGAGTTCCAATCTCCTCACGAGTACTCACTCCGTATCGCTTCGTGACTTGGTGAACGGTCTCACGCAGAATGGGACTCATTCCGGTAGATAACGTTGGGCTGAAGCTCAGGAGTTTGCCTCTTGTCGTCAGAGACCCATTTATCAGAGATGCTTGGTAGTCGGAGAGCGCCGTTTGACCGAACGCCTCGGCCAGAAGCGGCGGCACCGCGTTGCCTATCAATAAGGCTTGTTCACTCTTGGTTCCGAGGAAGTCAAACTCGTCTGGGAAAGTTTGGAGCCTCGCGCACTCACGGATGGTCAGAAAGCCGTTCAGGGACGGGTGGAGGAACTCATTGGTTGCTGCTCCAGTGATGGCCTTTGACGGCTCGTCTGGCCGGAGCCTCCGGAGGCCCGAGGGCGCCCCACCGCGCCGTTCTGTGGGCATGCCATCCTTCACCCTTCGATTCGCGCGTCTTTGATAGCTCTCATGCTGCAAGTCAACAGGTAGGTCCTTCATGGTTTGACCTGGCCCGAGTGCAATGCAGCGCTGGAGGTCAAGTCCCTCGAGAGGTTCCCGAATGTGGCCATCGAAATGTGTTTATCCCTTCTCCAAGTCACCGATGGCTTCTTGGATGGTCGGCGTGCGAGGAAGATACCTACCAGCGAGGTGTGCTCCAGGCGCGCCATAGGCCGAGTGTGTGGGCGCCGGGAATGAAGGCGCCGCACCGAGGGCTCCTACAGCGATGACCCGCTTGCGTAGCTGTGGCACTCCGTAGTTTGCCGCATTTACTTTCCGGAGGTGGATCTGATAGCCGGCTTCAAGTATCGGATCAAGAAGAGCGACGATGGCGGATCCTCGGCCCGTCGTTAGGAACCCTTCCACATTTTCGAACAAGAAGAACTGAGGCATCAACTCGGCTACGAGGCGCGCGAATGTACCCACCAGCGTGTTCCTCGGGTCCTTGGGCTCTCGCCGTCCAGCAGAGGAGAACCCCTGACAAGGTGGGCCTCCTGCTATGAGCGTCGGTTGTTCATCTCTTTGAATGCCAGCAGCATCCAGTAGGTCGGTGGTCCGTAGTTGGTCGATATCCGCCAGTAGGAACGGTACGTCTGGGAAATTGCAAGCGAAGGTTTCCTGGGCGGCCGCCCAGTTGTCGACTGCGAGGGCAGTACTAAACCCTGCGCACTTCAGGCCTAGGGACAAACCACCAACGCCGCAAAACAAGTCGATTGCCTTCGGTTCTCCCCAGAACACTTGGGGATTGACGAACTGATCTTGCTCTGGGCTTCCGGCGAAGGTTGGTACTTTAGGTTTCAAAGTCATTGACTCAGCAAGCGCGGCGCAGGCTCCACGCCTTGTCACTTCCTCATTTCTCCCCATATGATGAACAACCTACAAGCAACTGTAGTGTATTTGCTAAGGGCGCTTTGGACAAGTCCTCTTACCACACAGGATCGATTTGGAATAGCGTCCAACATTGGCCGGCTCCTCGACTGTGAATTCAGTCTTACTAGGTCGGAAGAAGTAGGACCGGAGAGACTTGATGGCGAATACCTTGCTGGGGAACTTGGCAAGCGTCACTCGCGGGACCAGGATGAGGCGCGTTGGACGGCTCTTTGCCAGTTGGCGTGGAGGGCGGTTCTTTGGGTTTCGGTCATGTGGGGTTGGTAGCGACTGTCGGGTTTCCAGAGGTCGGCGATGTCGTCTGGGCCGCTCCAGAAGCCTGCTCCGATGCCTGCGAGGTAGCCCGCTCCGAGGGCGGTGGTCTCCTTAACGGCAGAGCGTTCGACCGGAATGCCGAGGATGTCGGCCTGGAACTGCATTAGGAGGTCGTTGGCGGTCGCGCCGCCGTCAACTCTGAGCGAGCCGGGGTCGAGTCCGGCGTCTTGGCGCATGGCGTCGAGGACGTCGCGGGTCTGGTAGGCGATGGACTCGAGGGCGGCCCTTGCTATGTGCGCCTTTGTCGTTCCGCCGGACAGTCCGACGATTGCGCCGCGGGCGTAGGCGTCCCAGTAGGGAGCGCCGAGTCCATAGAAGGCGGGAACGAGATAGACTCCGCCGTTGTCGGGCGCCTGCTGGGCGAGGTCCTCGGACTCGGCGGCGTTGGAGATCAGGCCGAGTCCGTCCCGGAGCCACCGGATGGTGGATCCGGCGGAGAAGATGCTGCCCTCGAGGGCGTAGGTCGTTTCGCCTCCGAGTGTCCAGGCGACGGTGGAGATCAGCCCGGCGTCGGACTCGACTCTGCGCGCGCCGGTGTTGGCGAGCAGGAAACATCCCGTGCCGTAGGTGTTCTTGGCCGATCTAGGCTCGAAACAGGCTTGGCCGAATAGCGACGCCTGCTGGTCTCCGGCGATGCCCGCTATGGGGATCGGCTGACCGGCGGAGAGGTCGCCTGAGACGTACCCGTATATCTCGCAGGAGGAGCGGACTTCGGGCAGGATGGCGGCGGGAATGTCGAGCGCGGACAGTAGATCGGGGTCCCAGCGCATGGCGTCGATGTCGAACAGCATGGTGCGGCTGGCGTTGGTGGAGTCGGTGGCGTGAACGAGCTTGTTGGTGAGGTTCCAGACGAGCCAGGAGTCGACGGTGCCGCAGGCGAGGTCGCCGCGCTCGGCGCGTTGCTGGCCGTCGGGGATGTTGTCGAGAAGCCACCTTATCTTGGTTCCGGTGAAATAAGGGTCGATGGGCAGGCCGGTCTTGGAGCGGACGGCATTCTCCAGTCCTTCGGCCTTGAGCCGCTCGCAGATTGGCGCGCTGCGGCGGCACTGCCAGACGATGGCGTTGGCGACGGGCTCTCCGGTACGGCGGTCCCATGCGACGAGGGTCTCGCGCTGGTTGGTTATGCCTATGGCGACGATTGAGCGGGGATGCGTCTCGGACATCTCCAGAAGCTCTTCGGTCGTCTCGAGGCAGGACTCGAAAAGCTCCTTGGGGTCGTGCTCGACCCAGCCGGGCCGGGGATGAATCTGCCTGATCTCGCGGCTGACGGTCCAGAGGGGAGCGCCGGTCGAGTCGATCAGCATGGCGGTTGTGCCGGTGGTGCCCTGGTCGAGGGAGAGGATGTAGCCGGGTTTGGTCATGGAGTTTACCCAGATCCACTGCCTAGCGATGGTATTGCGGCGCTGGCGGGTGTGGGCGCCCACAAGGGACACCCCTACGGACATCCAGCCGTGTTAGGTGGTGGATTTCAGTTTACTTGGGGTCAGGTTGTGCCAAGACTCGCCATGAATGATAATATCATGGACGGGTGCAAGGTTGGGCTGGAGTGATAGCAGGGACTTGCGGTTATTCACGTCATTTCGAGCGCAGCGAGAAATCTGAAAGCTCTGTATGAAGAAAACTTTGTTCCTCAGCAGAGATTTTAGACCCTTCACTTCGTTCAGGGTGACAATCAAAAGACTCTGGGAGTGACGGATATGAGCCAGAGGATGATTTCGATAAGCGCGGGTGGGGTTGAGGTTGTCGCGCGGATTGACGACAGCCCGACGGCGGACATGGTATGGGATGCGCTGCCGATACGGGCTTCGGCCAGCACTTGGGGCGACGAGATATACTTTCGCACGCCGGTACGGGCGGACGAGGAGGATGCGGTCGAGACGGTGGACATGGGGGCTGTGGCGTACTGGCCTCCGGGCCAGGCGATTTGCCTGTTCTTCGGGCCGACGCCTATGAGCGTCGGTGACGAGATTCGTCCGGCGAGTCCGGTGAACGTATTCGGGAGCATCGAGGGGGATCCGACGGCGTTGAAGTCGGTGTCGTCCGGTGAGCAGGTGGTGGTGGAGCGAGATTAGAGAGAGGTAGAGGCAATTGGCATGGGATATTCCGAGGAGCTGAGGTCTCGGGCCTCATCTATCTGGGAGAGTGAGCATAACCACCCGTTCGTCGCGGGGATAGGCGACGGCACGCTTTCACTCGACAGGTTCAAGTATTACATGCGCCAGGACTACGTGTTCCTGGTAGATTTCTGCCGCGCTATCTCGCTGGCGGTGGCGAAGTCGCCGGGCCTGGAGGAGATGGGGTGGTTCGCGAAGCTAATCCACGAGACGCTGAATACGGAGATGTCGCTCCACGTCGGCTTCTGCGCTGACTTCGGGATTACGGAGGATGAGTTGCTAGCGACGGAGCCGTCGCCGACGACGTGGGCGTACACGCGGCATATTATCAGCACGGCGCACCAGGGGACGGCGGGCGAGATCGCGGCGGTGATTCTGCCGTGTTCTTGGGGGTACTCGGAGATCGGGCAGAAGCTGTATTCCGAGGGGCTTCCCGACGGTCAGCCGTTGTACGCGCGGTGGATCGAGATGTACAACTCGCCTGAGTTCGCGGAGCTTGCCGAGTGGCTGCGTGACTTCCTGGATCGGCGCGCGTCTGTGGCGGGGGAGTCTGAGCTAGAGGCGATGGAGCGGGCTTTCGTCACCAGCAGCCGGTATGAGTACATGTTTTGGGACGCCGCGTGGCGAATGGAGACTTGGCCTGTCTAATTCGGGGTCCAGAACGCGGGCAGCCCAGCGTCGGTTCGGGGGCGAAAGTTATGGATACTGGGCGTTCGCCGCTCTCGCGATCGGCCTCTTTACGTCCGTGGCGGATCATGGCAGCGTATCGGTAGCGCTGCCGACCATCTCAGAGCATTTCGGGGCCGATCTTCCGACGACGCAGTGGGTTGTAATCGGCTACACGCTCACGATAAGCGCGCTGCTGCTGCCGATGGGCCGTCTCGCGGACATCGCGGGCCGGAAGCGGGTGTATCTGCTGGGTTTCCTGATATTCGTCGTGTCGGGAGTGGCGGCGGGCCTGTCTCCCAACATATCGGTCATGATAGTCGCGCGGCTTGCGCAAGGGGTCGGCGCGGCGATGACCCAGGGCACCTCGATGGCAATGATCGTGGCGAGCTTTCCGAGCCAGGAGCGGGGCAGGGCGCTCGGACTTCAGATGAGCATCGTGGGACTGGGCGGGGTCGGAGGCCCGGCGGTCGGCGGTCTGCTCGTCGGAGAGTTGGGGTGGGAGTGGGCGTTCTTCGGGACGGCGATCATGGGGGTCGTGGCTATCTTGGCGGCGCTGGTGGTGGTCGATCCCGCGCGGTCGGGGGCCGCCGCCGACCGGAGTGGGGCGAGGTTCGACTGGGCCGGAGCGGGGCTGTCCGCGGGCGCGCTCATCGTGTTCCTGATGGCCATGACCTGGGCGCCGAGGCTTGGCTATGGAAACCCGGTCATCGCGGGTTCTTTCGCGGTCTTCGCGGCGTTCCTGGCAGTGTTCATTGTCCACGAGCTGCGGTCTTCGTCACCGATGATGGACGTGCGACTTTTCAAACGCCGTCTCTTCTCGCTGGGCGTCATCGCCAGCTTCCTCAACTTCCTCGGGAGCAATTCGTCACGCTTTCTAATGCCGTTCTATCTCCAGGCGGTGCTCGGACTCAACCCGACGCAGGTCGGGCTGGTCATCGTGCCGGGCGCGGTGTGCATGATGATAGTCGGGCCCATCAGCGGTCGACTGTCGGATAGGTTCGGTTGGCGATGGTTCACGGTCGGGGGGATGCTCCTGGCGATCTCGGGTCTGCTGATACTTGCCACGCTTCAGCCCGACTCTTCGATCGCGCTCGCGATGGCGGGGATGATCATGCAGACCGCAGGCGTCGGCGTCTTCAACGCGCCGAATAACAGCTCAATTCTGAGCGCGGTCGAGCCCAGCAAGTATGGCGTGATCTCCGGGTTCCTCAATCTAGTCCGCAACTCCGGGAGCCTGTGCAGCATAGCCGTCGCGACGGCCATCGTCACCGCTACGATGGGGTCGATGGGGTTCGAGCCGTCGCTGGCGGCAGTTTCGGCTGAGGGAGGCGAGGGACTGCTGGCGGCGTTCACGTCGGGCCTGCGGATCGCATTCGTCGCTATGGCGGGTGTCATGGCGGTGGGGCTGATCGCGTCGGCCATGAAGGGCGGCGGGTACGAATACTCAGGCGAGGCGTGAGTTGCAGCCCCGGTCTCTGCCGGATACACTGCGAGCGCGACCCATGACCACGGAAATATCTCCTCAACTCTCCAAGTCCAGGTTCCTCGCGGGCCTTCAGTGCCTGAAACGGCTCTATCTCGAATGTCATCAGCGTGAGCTTGCCGACCCGATCGAAGCGGGCCGGCAGGCGATCTTCGATGCCGGGACCGCGGTTGGCGAGTTGGCCCGGCGAAGGTTTCCGGGCGGCGTCCTCGTCGGTGAGGAGTACTTCGATCACTCCCAGGCGGTGGGAACGACCCAAGCGCTGCTGTCGGATGCCTCGGTTCCCGCCCTATTCGAGGCCGCGTTCGCCTTCCGGGGAATCAGGACGAGGGTGGATGCGCTTGCGCGAAGCGGGCAGGCATTCGATCTGGTCGAGGTGAAGTCCACCACCAGGGTCAAGCGCGAGCACATCCCCGATGTCGCGGTCCAGATGTACGTGGCGGAGGGTTCGGGCGTCCCGGTCCGAAGGGCGTACCTGATGCATATAGACAACACCTATGTCTATCAGGGCGGAGACCATGACGTGGCTCGGCTGTTCTCGCTGGAGGACGTTACGGACGAGGCCAGGGCGTATGCGGCGGAGGAGATGCCCAGCCATTTGGAACTGATGTGGGAGTCGCTGCGGCTGACCGAGACGCCGGACATCGAGACTGGGCGACACTGCACGGCGCCGTACCGGTGTCCCTTCTTCGGGCACTGCCACCGTGACGAACCGGAGCACCCGGTTAGAGATCTGCCCGGCTTGAGGCCAGAAGGCTACCAACGCTTTGAGGAGGCCGGAATACGGGACATCGGGGGCATCCCGTCCGATTTCGCCGGCCTCTCAGGAATGCAGCGCCGCGTGCGGGAGAGCGTGATTTCCGGGCGGCCTTTCGTCGGCCCAGATCTGGCAACGCGACTGGGAGAGGTCAGCTTTCCCGCCGCCTTCCTGGACTTCGAGACTCTGGTTCCCGCCGTCCCGATGTACGCGGGCACTAGGCCGTACCAGGCGATACCTTTCCAGTGGTCTATGCACGTACTCGACTCGGACGGCGGCTTGCGGCACAGGTCGTTTCTGGACGACGGCGCTGGCGATCCGAGGGAGCGATTCGTCGTCGGCCTGCTGGAGGCGGTTCCTTCTCATGGATCGATAGTCGTTTACTCAGGCTATGAAGAGAGGGTGTTGAAGGAGTTGGCGCAGGAGTTTCCAAGTTACGAAAGTCCGCTGCTCGCTCTGTGCGACCGCGCGATAGACCTGCTGCGAATCATCAGGGGCAGCTATTACCATCCCGGCTTCCACGGCAGCTTTTCCATCAAGTCGGCGCTGCCGGCCCTGGTTCCCAATTTGGCATACGACGACTTGGAAATACCGGAGGGTTTGGCCGCCACCGCGGCCTACGCCCGTCTGATCGCCGGGGAAGCGCCGCAGGACGAAGAAGCCAAGATCAGGGAAGCGCTGCTTGCATACTGCACGAGGGACACGGAGGCGATGGTCCGCATCTATGAGAGGTTGTTGGGGGAATCCGGCGGCTAGGGATACGCCTGCATGGAGGTTAGCGCGATATTTGGGGCGATATTGGATGTATCACCCGACGTTCGGGGACATGGGCGCGGTCAGGATTCGCCGATCGTCACCGCCTGCGCCTGAGTCTAAACCCTCTGCGTCTGCGAAGGAACCTGCCCCTGCCGCGGGCAACGTGTCCGTTCCTCTTAGGGTCGTCAGCCGCCGCTCCATCCGGGCCGCTCTGGGGGACGGAGCTCTTGGGCCGAAGGTCGCCTGCCTGCTTGGTCAGCGCCGCGCCATACAGGAATATCACTCCCGCAACGTGCGACCAGATTAGCAGCAGGATCACCGACGACAGCGACCCATACACCAAGCTGCGATGGTTCAGAAGGCTGCCGGACCAGAGGAATACGTGCTTGGCAACCTCGAATACGAGCACCGTGACGAGGCCGCCAAAGGTCGCGTCGCGCCAACTGACCTTCCCGTTGGGAAGGTATCTGTACACCACCACGAACACGAATCCCCCGATGATCAGCGGCAGCAGACCGGAAGAAAGGCCCGTCGCCAGCAGCATGACCCGGTTGAGCGTCCAACCTACGGCGGGGATCTGCTCGACTATTCTCACTACCACTTGAAGCACAACCGTCAGGCCGAGAGACGTCAGGAACAGCGTGACCGACATGAACACGATCAGAGCCGAAGAGACCGTCACGCGCAGCGAGTTCCTGGGTTCGCGCCCGAAAACTCGGTTCACGCCCCGGTTGGCCGCCGTGAACAGCCCGACGATGCCTAGGGTCATTCCACCGAGAGCGATCAATCCCGCAACCAGGCGCGCCTCAAACAGGTGATCGATCGCTTCGTTTATGACCTGCCTCGTGCCGGGGAAGTAGTACAGCAGTATCTCGGTCAGAGTGTTCCGAATCACCTGGGGGTCGAGAACTCCCGACAGCAGCAGTACGATCAGCGCGACCATCGGGAAGAACGCCAGCAGAGTGTAGTAAGCCAGCGCCGCCCCGACATCCACACCGGTAACGCTGATAATCTGTATGGCCGCCCTCCACAGGGCCACTCCCCGCCATGCTTGGGGCCGCGTTCCCAACTCGCCGGACAGGTCCAGTATGGCTTCGGACACGGACCTTCGTATCGTCGGGCTCAGCACGCTCACCGGAGCGTTGACCACCGACAACGCCGCGTCTTCCACCGCCTTTCCGGTCGCTTGGTCCTTTTCGTAAGCGGCCTTCACACATCCCTGGACCGCGCCCACCACGGCGTCGGTGGAGCCTACCTTGTGGAGCCTGGTCGCGTTGATGGCCTCGTCCACGACCAGCCGCGCGATGACCGCCTCATCCTCTCCCGACTGCCGGCCCTTGACCATTAGCGTGTAGGCGGTGTCGCGGGTTGCGACCAGCATGTTCCCGGTGGTAATTACAACGCCTGTCACCACTCCATGGATCGCGGGACCGACAACCTCGCGGAAGTCGCCTCCCATCCGCTGGACGGCCTCAGCCACCCCGGCGGAGGCCTGGGCGCCCGCCCTGCCGCTGTTGACGCCTACCGACGTGGCGCCGACCATCGCTCCCTCTACCGCGCGCTTGCTGACTTCGGGTACGCTGCCGCCTCTCTCGGTGGAACTGCGTACCGCAGCGGAGACGACATCGCGCACCACCGACCGGCTGGCCCGCGCCACCTCGCCCGTGCTCTCTATAACGCCGACCACCGCATCGCGCACGAACTCGGTCGTCTCGACCGTTATCTCGTCCGCCGCCCTGATCGCGCCGGTCACGGTCTCGACGGCGACTTTTCTGGCGTCTCGACCCAGACGCCGCGTTCGACTGAGCGCGGACGTGGATTCCGACTTGAAGCCGTTCGAACTCGGACCGGACTCATCCTTATGAGCGGAGTCCGAGGTCAAACCGCTTTCTCTATTGCCTGTTCTGCCGAACTTCAAACGTAGTCCCCCGGCCAAAACTTGCGTAAGTATGACAGCACGGAATCCAATACGCAATCGCGGCAAACTTCGATTCGGGTCAATCGCGGTCGTTTTTACGCGGACGCAATCGCATTTTGCTTGGAACCGGCTTGGTCAAAATTCACCACTCATGTCCGCCCATCCCATTCTAACCAATGGGCCAATCCTTGTCACAGCGGCGGGGCGCTGTTGACAGTTCAGAGGCCCTTCAATACGCTTATGACGCTTTTCAACATGGCCCCTTGAAGAATGTCACAGCCTCGACAGCCCCTGTCCGATTGCACCGTCCTCGACCTTTCCGAGGGGGGCGTCAACTGGTGCGGCAAAGTCCTGGCAGATTTCGGGGCGGACGTTATCAAGGTGGAGCCTCCGGGCGGCAGCCCGACGCGCGGCCTCGGTCCCTTTGTGGACGGACGCCCCGGAGCGGAGCGGTCTTTGTACTGGGCGGCGTACTGCGTCAACAAGCGCAGCGTCGTCATCGACTTATACGAACCGTCGGGGGCTGACAGATTCAGACGCCTGGCCGACGGGGCGGACATACTGATCGAGTCGTTTCGACCCGGCTACATGGGCGACTTAGGCTTGGGGTACGAAGACCTCAGCGCGTCGAATCCGGGCCTCGTCTATACGTCGGTGACGCCGTTCGGCCAGACGGGGCCGTACTCCCAGTACCTCGCTCCCGACTTGGTGGCTTGGTCGATGGGAGGAATGCAGTACATCTGCGGCGATGCGGACCGGCCACCGGTGAGGGTCGGCGCGCCGCAGGCGGAGTTTCACGCGGGAGGGCAGGCCGCTTTCGGAACGATGGCCGCGTACTGGCGCCGTCAGAAGACGGGGCAGGGGCAGCACGTCGATGTGTCGATGCAGACCTCGGTTATGTGGACGCTGATGAACGCGACGCCGTTTCCGCCGCTGCATGGCATCAACTTGGAGCGCAGCGGCGCGTTTCGGTACACGGGCCAGAGGGAGTTTCGCCATGTCTTCCCGTGCAGGGACGGTCACGTCACAATGCTCCCGAATCCCAGGACGATGGCGCCACTCACGGAGTGGATGGCTGAAGAAGGGACGGCGCCGGGTTGGCTGTTGGAGATCGACTGGGCCGAATGGAGGGCGCCGAACCCGGAGGAGGAGCCTGAGCGCGCCGATCAGTTTCAAGAGATTCAGCGGCTGGCGCTGGGGTTCGCCGCCTCCAAGACCAAAGACGAGTTGTACCTCAGGGCGGTCAGGGACGGAATGTTTCTTGCGCCGTGCAACTCCGCCGGAGACATCGCCCGGAGCGTTCAGTTAGAGGCCAGGGACTTCTGGACAAAGGTCGATTACCCGGCGCTTGGGCGTAGCCTGACGCACCTCGGCCCGTTCATCAAGATGAGCGAAAGTCCGATATGTGTCAGGCGTCCGGCGCCTGAAGTTGGGGAGCACGACGGAGAGGTTTTCGCCGGCGTTGAGGAGCCATGTCAAGAATCGCCAAGTATGCTTTCACCCTCACCTCAATCCTCTCCCTTCAAGGGAGAGGAGGAATCTGTCAGCGAGTCTCCTCCCTTCAAGGGAGAGGAGGAATCTTGTGCCCCGGGGTCCGGCGAGATGCCGTTCGATGGCTTGAGGGTTCTGGACTTCACGTGGGTTGGGGTTGGGCCGATCACCATGAAGCACCTGGCTGACTTTGGCGCGGACGTGATACGGATCGAGTCCGTGTCGAGGCCGGACGTGCTTCGAGGCGTCCCTCCATACAAGGACGGTGAGGCCGGAATCAACAGGAGCCAATTCGCGGCCAGCTACAACACCAGCAAGCGCGGGCTGGGGCTGAACCTGGCGACTCCCGAAGGGCTTGGGCTGGTCAAGAAGCTCATCGTGGAGTGGAAGCCGGACGTGATTGCCGAGAGCTTCACTCCGAGGGTGATGAGAGGGTGGGGACTGAGCTATGCGGAAGTCAAAGAGATGCTGCCGGACGTGGTCTATTTCAGCACGTGCCAGCAGGGTCAGACGGGGCCGCATTCAAGCTATGCGGGCTTCGGTCAGCTTGCCGCGTCGCTCGCCGGGTTCTACTACGTGACGGGCTGGCCGGACAGGGACCCGGCAGGTCCTTACGGGGCGTACTCCGACTTCATCAACCCGCCCAACGCGGCGGCGGCGATAGTCGCGGCATTGGAGTTTCGGCGGCGCACGGGGAAGGGTCAGCACCTCGATCTGTCGCAGTTCGAGTGCGCGACTCACTATCTCGCGCCATATATCATGGACCATCTGACAAACGGCGGGACGCTGGAGCGACGGGGCAACGAGGACGACCGCCACGCTCCGCACAACGCTTACCGGTGCGCCGACGCGGAGAGGGTCTATACCGGCGTCGGGCCTTCTTGGATCGCGATCGCGATAGCCGATGACGAGCAATGGCGGTCGCTGTGCGAGGTGATGGGCAAATCGGACTGGATGGAAGACGCTCGGTTCGCGACTCTCGATGGCCGTCGGAGGCACGCAGGGTTGATCGATGATGAGATCGGCTCGTGGACGCGCGACAAGAACGCTCGGCAGCTCATGGACGACCTTCAAAAGGCTGGCGTACCCGCCGGGGTTGTGCAGAGCCAGGCCGACCTTTGGGAGGACCCCCAGATAGCGCATCGGGGTTTCTTCCAGTGGCTGGACCATACGGAGTGCGGTCCGATGCCGTATGACGGCCTTGTCAGCCATCTATCGAGAACGCCCGGCGCGCTTAGAAGTCCACAGGCTCTCGTGGGAGAGCACAACGCGGAGATACTGCGGGATATACTCGGCATGGACGACGACGCAATCGCGGCATTGATTGCCGCGGGAGCGCTGGAGTCTTCTTAGCCGGTTGGAGGGTAATCACATGGCGACGGCGCTGAATGGAATCAAGGTAATCGATCTGTCACGGATGGCTCCGGGTCCGTTCTGCACGATGGCGCTGGGAGACCTGGGGGCAGACGTGTTGAGAGTCGAGGAGCCGGGCGGCGGGAGGATGGCGCAGGCGAGGGGAGGCGTCGTGGATGAGACCGAGGCGCGACGGAGGGCGGCGTTCAACGCGCTCAATCGCAACAAGCGCAGTATCGCGCTGAACCTGAAGTCTCCGGAGGCACAGCAAGTTCTGCATGGCCTCGTGAAGGATGCGGACGTGTTCGTCGAGGGGTTCAGGCCGGGTGTGGTCAAGAGGCTGGGATGCGACTACGACACGCTCAGCGCGCTGAATTCGAGGCTGGTGTACTGCTCGCTCTCGGGATACGGACAGGACGGCCCCTACGTCGGGTTGGTCGGGCACGACATCAACTACATCTCGGTGGGCGGCGCGCTTGGGGTCATCGGCTCGGAGGGCGGCCCGCCGGTCATTCCGTACAACATTGTCGCGGACTACGCTGGGGGCGGATTTCACGCGGCGACTGCGATCCTGGCTGCGGTCCTGGCCAGGGGTCACACGGGGCGCGGCCAGTACGTGGACGTGGCGATGTCGGACGGCGTCGCCTACATGCTCGCCTCGCTGATGTCCGACTACTTCTCCAGCGGCGCCGTTCCAGAACGCGGAGTGATGGGTCTGAACGGCGGCGCATCGTACTACAACGTATATGAGTGCAAGGATGGGCGTTACCTGAGCATCGGCTGCATCGAGCCGTGGTTCTGGCAGGCGCTGTGCTCAGCGCTGGGACGCGAAGACCTGTTCGCGGGGCAGTTCGACGCGGAGAGGATGGAGGAGGTGAAACGGGAGCTGAGGTCGATCTTCCTGACCAGGGACCGCGATGAGTGGTGGGAGTTGCTGTCGGGGATCGACAACATCGCTGTGGCCAAGGTATCGACGCTCGACGAGGTGGTAAGGGACCCGCAGAACCTGCATCGCAAGATGGTGGTGGAGGCCGGTACGGTGGACGGGGAGACGGTCAAGCAAGTTGGCATCGGGCCGAAGCTGTCTGACACTCCAGGGTCTGTGCGCTCACTTGGGGCTACCGTAGGGCAGCACACAGACGAGGCGCTGGCTGGGCTGGGGTATTCGTCAGAGCAGATAGCGGGTCTGCGGGAGTCGGGCGCGGTGTCATGACTCTGTGGGGTGGGTCTATTTGGGGTCGGCCCCTACGATTCGCTGCCCCTGAGCCTGGGGTCGAGCAGGTCCCTCACCGCGTCGCCGAACATGTTTAGACTGTAAATGGTAATAGTCAGGGCAAGACCAGGCAAGAGAGCCAGCCGTGGCGCCTTCTCCATGTGCTGACGCCCTTCCACGCTGAGCATACCACCCCAGTCAGGAATCTCGGGGGGCAGACCGTATCCGAGGAAGCTCAGAGAAGCCAAAGTCAGGATTACGCCCCCTATGCTTATGCTGAATGCAACGATTATGACAGGCATGATATTGGGCAGGACGTGTCGGAAAAATGTTCTCAATCTTGGGCTGCCAATCGCCTGCGCCGCCAGAAAGTAGTCACTCTCCTTAATAGCGATAACGGCGCTTCGGATTAATCTACTGCCGCCGATGCCTCCTGATATCCCCAGGACCAGTATTATCTGTGGCAAACCCCTCCCCACTATGGACATTATGGTTAACAACAGGAGCAGTCCCGGGAAAGTCGTCCAGGCATCGCACCATCTCTGCACAAGCAGGTCAAATTTACCACCAAAGAATCCTGAAATGCCGCCTATCAGGGTACTGATCACAACATCAATAGTGGTCACGGTCAGACCGATAAGTATCGAAATACGAGCCCCCTGGATAAGGCGGCTCAAGGTGTCTCGCCCCAACTGGTCGTTCCCCAGCAGATACTTGGCTGATGGGCCCTTCAGTATGTCTACCAGGTGTATTTCACTATAATCATAGGGAGCCACAACATCGGCAAAGATAGCAACAAAAATCAAGATCAATATGATAATCCCGCTCACAGTACCCAGCGGTTTCTCTCTGACCAGCCTGATAAAGAATTCTGCCAGCCGGCTACGCCTTTTAGGCCCGATTACTACCGAAGGGGGCACTGTGGTTTGATTCATGTTCCCGATTTCTCCCCTTTATTTATACCGCACCCTGGGGTCAAGCCAGGCGTAGGAGATGTCGATCATTAGGATGCTAAGCATAACTAGGGTGGCGAAAACCAGGTTTACTCCGGAGATCACCGGGTAGTCTCTGTCTTCGAGTGCATGCAGCGCGAGACGACCCAGCCCCGGCAGGTTGAATATGTTCTCGATGATAACGGAGCCACCTACCAGCATAGGCAACATCCCGCCTACTGCGGTAACCAGCGGGATGAGTGTATTTTTGAGGGCGTGTCTCAGAACGACTATCCTCTCATTGAGACCCTTGGACCAGGCCGTCCTGATATAGTCCTGCCTGAGCACCTCCAGCATCAAGGTGCGCGTCAACCGCATTATGCCTGCAGACATGCCCGTCCCCAGAATCAGGCTGGGAATGATGAACATCCTCAGATTCCCCAGCGGGTCTTCCACGAAAGGGATATACTCCATTGATGGCGACCAGCCCCACCAGATTGCCGGGTAGATCATGACCATCAGGGCCAGCCAGAAGTTAGGAACTGACATGCCGATGACGGCAACGGTGCGCCCCGCGTAGTCGGCGGCCGTATCCTGGCGAATCGCCGAGTAGATGCCGACTGGCAGCGCTATCAGGAGCCCGATTACGATTGCCAGGACACCAAGCTCAATGGTTACTGGCAATTTCATTAATATCTGCTCCTCTATCGCCAAACCGCCCATCAGTGATGTGCCAAGGGTGCCGTGCAGGAAAATACCTCCTATCCAGCGTCCATACTGCACGTAGACAGGCACGTCTATTCCCAGAAAATGCTCAAGAGCTTCACGGTTATCCTCAATCGCCTGATACTGGTCAAAATCAAACGCACCCAAGTATTCCAAGTCACGCACCAGCGCGTCAATTATATCGCCCGGGAGGAAGCGGACCGAGAGAAAGACCAGGATGGTCAGTATAAACAAGGTGGGGATTATCAGCAATAACCGCCTGATGAGATAGGCTCTCATGTGACACACCTCATTACGATTTCCCCCGTCATTGCCGTCGCTCTTTCGTCATTGCGAGCCCCGATTCTATTGTCCCGACTCGGAAGTCCGTTGCATAAATCGCATCGTGTTCTGGAGTGGGCCTGTGGTTCGACAGGCTCACCACGAACGGGAAAATCCAACACCCCGTGAACGGGAAAATCCAACACTCCGTTCGCCCTGAGCCCGTCGAAGGGCCGCTGTTTGTTAAGCGCACTTCTGGGACAGTAGACTATCGGGGCTTCGTCAAGTTCCTTCACTGCCTCTTCGCTGCACTCGGAGCTTCGGTTCAGGACAAGCCTCGCAATGACAGTGAGAAAGGCCCCCTCTCACTATTCAATGAGTATGGGAGCCGGGAGGCCCAAGCCTCCCGGCTCCCTTTTTCCCTGAAATCAGCCACAAGGGGTGAAACCCCTAACGACCCATTGCTGCCGCCAGCTCATGGTCTATCCAGATGCGGGCGTAGACACCGATTTGATAAGAGTCTTCACCGTTGAAACCTATGATCCACGGCTGGTTCACATTAGCACTCATTGCCATAGGACCCCATATAGTCCAGTGCTGCTCTATCCCGTACATATCTGCCTCTCTAGTCAGCTTCCTCAGCTCCTCATAGGTGGTAGCGGCATTCATGGCGTCAACCATGGCGTCAAGAACCGGGTCCTGGACGTTAGATGGGTTTATGCTGGTCGAGTAGTAATTCTCCTTTACCGCGTTGCGATTCCCCTGGAAGCCAGAATGATACCTGATCATTCCTTCATAAGTACGGTCGTCTCGTGGTTTTCTATATTCCGCATATGTTGCCGTTCCCACACCTTCTACATCAACACCAATCGCCTTCCAGTATTCGATGGCGATTAGCATATAGTCAGTCATTTTTGTGTTATTGGTTAATTTGGTCTTCAATCTAATGCCGTCGGCGCCGCGCGGATACCCAGCCTCATCAAGCAACGCTTCTGCCCCTTCCGGGTCATAGGTGTAGTATCTCTTGATCTCTTCGGGCCACTCCTCAAATGGGACCATATACCCTATGTTATTAGCCCCAGTAATCCCCTGAGGTGTCGCATCTGCATAACCCTTAAAGTAGGTAGCGACAATTGTCGGAAGGTCCAGCGCCATCTGCATTGCCCTGCGCACACTGATGTCGTCAAAGGGCGGCTTTTGCGTGTTTACAGCAAGAGCGAAGTTACTCCGAATCACGGCCGGCCACACCTCGACGTCGGGGTTGGTCTTCTGGAGGCCCTCTGCCACCTCCATAGTCCAAAAATTGAAAGAGCTAAACCCGCTATCAATCATATCAATCTTACCCGTACGCATCGCCGCCATACGTGTTTCCAGTTCTTCTATAAACAGGACCTTGAAGCCGTCAACATAGGGCAGGCGGTTCTCCGGGTACTTATCATCGTAGCCATAGTAGTCAGGATGCTTGATATAGGTCAGTGAGGTGCCTCTGGCCCAGTCAGTCCACATAAAGGCCCCGGTGCCGATGTGACTCTCCTGCTCCTGAAGGTCGTCGAATTCCTTGAGCACCTCGGGGGCGAGTGGATGGAGGTAAGGATTGGGGTGGGGTTTGAGGAGAGTGGCCAGCATTTCGAGCTCTGGCTGCTTTACCTTAACAACAAACGTATATTTGTCGGGGGCCGCTATCGATTCCAGTGGTCGGGCCATTTGGCCAATGAACTGGGTTGGCCCATCCTCGGTAAATTCTCCCAGTCCCAAATAACGTTGCCAGCCAAATAGGATATCGTTGGCAGTCATCTCCCGACCGTTCACCGGTGGCTTATCTTGGAAGCGAACACCCTTGCGGATGTGGAAGGTATAGGTGAGGCCGTCCGGGGAAATATCCCAGCTTTCCGCCAGAGCCCCTACCATTTGATCTGCGGCCGGCTCGACAAAGCTATAGCTCAATACGTCCCTATCTATCGCCCAGTCGCCCCGGCCCAAGTCCTGGTTTATCGGTCTAAGAAGGCGGTACGCACCGGTTTCGGTCATCGGGTCAGCATGCTCACGGTCCCAGGCGATGATAGCGGCTAGGTTTAATGTCCCGCCATACTGTGGCGCGGACACCGCTCTGCCGGTGGCGGGGTCGGTCACATATCCCTGCCGCACCTCTTTCACGACCTCTTTCTCCACCACCACGGTCTGGCCGGGGACCTCAACGGTCTTGACGACCTCTTTCTCCACAACCACGGTCTCGCCGGGGACCTCGACGGTTTTGACGACCTCTTTGACGACGGTCTGCCCGGGTACCTCGACGGTCTTGACGACCTCTTCCTTCACCACGACGGTCTCGCCCGGTACCATCACCTCCTTGACGACCTCTTTAGTGACGGTCTCACCTGGGACCTCGACGGTCTTGATAACCTCTTTCTCGACCACGACGGTCTCGCCGGGCACCTCAACGGTCTCAGTTACAACTTTCTCGACCACCACGGTCTCGCCGGGGACCTCGACGGTCTCTCCGGCGCAAGCCGCGGCGACCGCCAACAGCATTATGGCTCCTGCAACTACGACCAGCCAACGAAGTGAATTAGATGTAAGCATGACGATGCCTCCTTCTGGGCGTCCACAAGGGTCGCCCCTACGTTCTGGGCGCCCACACAAGACGCCCTATGTCGAAACGGTCCGCAATGGCGCGGAACCTGTCCCCGTGACGGGATGTGAGAGTTATACCACTTTCTCCCCCCCGTCAAGCGTTGAGATATCGAGGGGGAAATAGTCATGGATAATGGGTGAGGCGTAAGGGGATGTCTGAAGCAGGATTTTGGGGATTGTGGGATGGACAGGATTTTGGGCGTGAGTGGATGGTGGGCAGTGATTGTTTCTTAGTCTTTGGCGGGTGTGTCTGTCAGCGCCTCTTCAGCGCGGCGGCCACTCCGAACAGTACGGTCGCCACCAGCGCCATAACCGGGCCTGTGGGCATGTTGGCATGGTAGGAGAGGTACATGCCGACCACCGCCGACGCCACCCCTATCAGCGCGCCTATGATCATGACGCCCACGAATCTCTTGGCGAGCAGGAATCCGGTCGCGGCGGGGGTGATGAGCATCGCCATCACCAGGACGATTCCGGCTGCCTGAATGCTGATGACGATGACCAGGGCGAGCAGGGCGAGCAGAACATATTCCACCACGCGCGTCTTGATGCCGACTACCTCCGCGCCCACGGGGTCGAAGGTGGTGTACACGAGTTGACGGTGCAAGACGTACAGTCCGACTATCACCAGCGCGGCCAGCCCGAGCGACATGTAAACTTCGCCGGTATTGACGCCCAGGATTTCCCCGATGAGAAGGTCCTCGATGTTGGGCGCCTGCGTGTTTCGAAGATCAAGGAATGTGTCGATGTAAACGGGACTGGAGAGCATCACGAGGCCGAGCGCGAACATTCCCGCGAAGACTATCCCGATAGACGTGTCCTCGCTGCTGCCGGTGCGCCTGCTGATGTATCCCATCAGAAGCGCGATAGCGACGCCGAACGGCACGGCGGCAATGAGCGCGCTGCCCGTCACGAGCAGCCCGACACCCATGCCGGGAAGCACGGAGTGGGCGAGCGCGTCTCCCATGAAGGCCCGACCGCGCGCGACCACATAAGATCCGATCACCGGGCACATCACCCCCACGAGCACCGATACGATCAGCGCCCGCTTCATGAAGCCGTGCTGGAACGGATCTATAAAGAAACCTGCGAGGTCGCCCATTAGTGTGTGTGCCCTTCGTCATGGTCGTGGGGGTCGGTATGATGGTGGGAGAACTCCAGGCCGTGCGATCCGTACAACTCCTCCAGAACCTCGGGCGTGAATGCCTCGTCCGGCGGCCCGTACGCGCACATGTGATGGTTGATGCACAGAATCTTATCGAAGCGCTCGGCGATATTGGTCAGATCGTGGGTGGATATGATGACAATCCTCCCCTCGTCCCGCAGCGACTGCAATACCTCCACGATCCCCTCCTGCGCGCCGACGTCCACGCCGCTGAACGCCTCGTCCATCAGGAGTATGCTGGCCTCCTGGGCCAGCGCGCGGGCTATGAACACCCTCTGCCGCTGGCCGCCGGACAGTTCCGTAACCGGGGACGAGCGCATCTCCCACAGGTTGACCCGCTCCAGACATTCGCGGACCATATTCTTGTCCAGCTTACTCGGGCGTCCGAACCAACTGATGTTGCTGCCGCGTCCCATCATCACCACGTCGTGAATGGTGGCCGGGAAGCGCCAGTTGATGTTGTCGCGCTGGGGCACGTATGCCATCGCGCCGCTGCGCTCCACGCCGCGCACGGTCAGACTGCCGCGAGCGACCGGCAGCAGGCCGGCAATGGCATCGAACAGCGTGCTCTTGCCCGCTCCGTTCGGACCGAGAATGCCCATCAGGGCGCCGGGGCCTACGTCGAAGGTGATGCCGGTCAGGGCCACGTGACCGCCGCGCTCGACGCTCATGTCTTCGACGGTTATGCCCGGTTCGGAGTTGGTTGCCACTCGTTCATTTCCCCTTCTGTTTGCCATACATGTCGCATCATACTACATCCGGGCAACAAGGTAGCACTGCCCAGATCCACCGCCTAGCGGGCGCGGGCGGTTCACGAACCGCCCCTACGCGCATCCGCGGTTAGGTGGTGGATTTTGGCGGCCGGCGTGTCCGTCACTTTAGAGCGGCGACAATGCGCTCGACGTTCGTCCGCACCATCTCGATGTAAGTCGCCGCGTCGCTGTCCTCAGGGCCCAGCGAGCCGGAGTAGAGCCGGACCAGTTCGACGCCGGCCTCGGTCGCCACGGCTTTGGCCAGCCGCTCGCTGACCGTCGTCTCGCCGAACACCGCCGGGACGCCGTACTCTTCGACCTCGTGAATCAGTTCAGCGAGGTCCTTGGCGGAAGGCTCAACCTCCGTGCCGACGCCAAGAACGACGCCCACAACCTCGAACCCGTACAGACTCGCGAAGTAGCCGAGGCTGTCGTGGGAAGTTACCAGCAGCTTGCGATCGTTCGGCACAAGGTCGGTCTGCTCCATCGTCCAGGCGTGGAGATCGTCGAGTTGTTCACCGTACGCCGAGGCGTTGGCCCTGAAGGTGTCTCCGCTCTCAGGGGCCAGTACCGACAGGCGCGCGGCTATGTCTTCGACCGCCGTCTTCACCTTCAGCGGGTCGAACCAGAAGTGCGGGTCGTGGAGACCGTGCCCATGGCCCTCGTGCTCTCCTTCGCCCTCCTCGGCCAGGCGCTCAAGCTCCTCGATCGCCTCTTCGGCCGCCATAGCTCCGGCTTCCACCTCGGCGACTATCTCCATTATGTGCTCAGGCAGTTCTTCCTCGCCGGCGTGCTCGCCCTCCTCCTCTTCCATGGCCTCTATGGACTCCACCAGTTCCTTCACCTCTTCCAAGCCCTCCTCAGGGCTGATCTCTCCCTCTTCCACCTCGTGGACGATGTGGCTGACTCCTTCCAGAAGCTCGACCTCCTCGGCGTGAGTAGAAGCAAACTCTATGGGCTCGATGATTTCACCTAGCTCCACAATAGAAGATTCGTCGCGGGCGGCGTTTTCCAAGAGATCGTGAAGCCACGACTCCTCAAGACCCAGCCCGATACTCAGCACCAAGTCGGCGTCCGCGATCTTCGCGACGTCCTGGGCGCCCGGCTTATATGAGTGGGGGTCGGCTCCCACCGGCAGCATACTGAATACATTCACGCGGTCTCCGCCGACGTTCTTGGCCCAGTCAGCCACGATGTTGGTCGTTGAGACTACGCTGATAGGCTCCGGCTCCGGCATTGGCGTCGAAGTCGGCGCCGGGGCAGTCGTGGCGGTCGGCTCAGGCGCAGGCATTGGCGTCGAAGTTGGGGCCGGGGCAGTCGTGGCCGTTGGCGCGGGGCTGCCGCTATCGCCGGAGCACGCAACTACGAACAAGAGCAGGGCGGCAGCGGCGAGCGCGACCTTGCCCAATTTCGATCTGCAAAGATTAGTACTCAGTCTCATGATTTGCTTTAAACTCCCTTTTGGCTTTGAGTTTTCTCGGTAGAACTTCAGTTGTCTAACATGGCGCGCAGACTATTGGAGAAAGCTAGTCTCAATTAGCCGCGCCGCCATGCGGATATGTTCTTTAGCCGTCCCCGCTCTTAGCGCATTCGCCGCAGGTGACGAACAACTCGATACAGCGGCTGGCGACGTCGCCGACAATATCGCGGTCTATCCCCTTCATCACGCGCTCGAACTCCGAAGCGCGGAACTCGCCTATCGTCCCGCACTTCACGCAGACCGTGTGATGATGGTCCTCGATTGGAGACAGGCTGTACCTCGGAGCGCCGTCCAAGAGGCTCAGCCTGCATACAACCCCTGCTTCCACGAGGAGTTTGAGCGTGCGGAATATGGTGGCCCTTCCCACTTCCGGCAACTCTTTGCCGATCTCCTCGGCGGTGAAGCCTTCATGCATTCCCTCCAATAACTGGACAATGGCACGCCTCGGGACAGTGGACCGGTGGCCCAAGTCCTGAAGAACGGTCAAAATGTCCGGTCGAACTGCCAAGTCTGCGTTCATTGATACTGTATCTTAGTACTGCTTCAATTCTTACAAGTCAGCGCGATTCTGTCAACCCCCTTCCGCCGTGTCATTGTTACTACACGCCGAGCTAACGTGAGTTAAAACCAATAATGCGCTTTCTTGTTACAGCTATTGTCAACTCCCCCGCCGTATGGGACAATTACTAACACACCAATACATTCACGGCCCGATACCAGAGGCCGCACGGAGGTTTCTTATGGCGCACGACACGCACGAGTGTGACACACACGAGCACCACGCCCACGAGCACGACGTCCACGAATGCGACACACACGAGCACCACGGCGACGAGCCGGGACACGTGCATGACCAGCACGAGTGCGACGAGCATGAGCATCACGCCCACGTCCACGATACGCACGAGTGCGACGAGCACGAGCACCACGACCACTAGGCTCAGCCGATCTCAATCCGCTTCGGGGCCAACCAAGTTGGAATCGGCCTGCTTTCAGGGCGCTTACGGACCGGGTTGAGTTCACCCAACGATACCTGCCGCTCCTCAAGTGAGTCGGCAGGTGTCGATGTTTAAGTGCGCTTAACTTTCCGACTGGGCGAGCGGACAACTCATCGCCGGACTAGGTTCTACCCAAAACATCGGGGTAGCGCTACAATGGGGCGCGTGAGCATTAGTCTCATTTGGTCTGACCCAAGTACACGAAGGACATCACATGAACCGCTCGAGTCGTTCCGGTAGTGACGAGCACGGTCACGAAGGCCACGACCATCACGACCACGAGGGCCATGACCACGGCAGTCACGAGGGGCATGACCACGACGATCACGAAGGGCATAACCACGACGATCACGAGGGCCACGACCACGACGACCACAGTGGCCATGATCACGACGACCACAGCGGTCATGATCACGGCAGTCACGAGGGCCATGATCACGGCAGTCACGAGGGCCATGATCACGGCAGTCACGAGGGCCATGATCACGGCAGTCACGAGGGCCATGATCACGACGACCACAGCGGTCATGATCACGACGATCACGAAGGCCATGACCACGACGACCACAGCGGTCATGATCATCACGACCACGCCCACGACCTGCGCGGAGCCAGCCGCCGCAACCTGATTATCTCCCTTACGCTGATTTCCACCTACATGATTGCCGAGGTGGTGGGCGGCATCCTGTCGGGGAGCCTGGCGCTGATAGCCGACGCGGGTCACATGCTCACCGACGCGCTCGCCATCCTGATGGCCCTTGCGGCTATGTGGATTGCCGATAAGGAAGCGTCCATCGAGCGGACGTTTGGATACGAGCGCGCCGAGGTGCTCGCCGCTCTGGTCAATACCCTCGCGCTATGGCTGATCGCGGCTTGGATACTCTTCGAAGCTTACCACCGCGCCTTTACCGAAGAGGTCCACATAGATGGACTGCCGGTGCTAATCGTCGGCACGGGCGGACTCCTGATAAACATTATCGTGGCGTGGATATTGCACCGGTCGTCTGAACACAGCATGAACGTGGAGGGCGCATTCCAGCACGTTCTGGCCGACTTGATGGGTTCGGTTGGCGTCATCATCTCCGCCATAGTCATCTTGACCACCGGCTGGGTGCTGATCGATCCCATCCTCAGCGTCCTCATCGCGCTCCTGATCGTCTGGAGCAGCCGGCATCTGATGTTCACGGTGCTCAATACGCTGCTGGAGGGAGTCCCGAAGCACATAGACGTGTACAAACTGTGCAGCGACATCGAAGAGTTGGAGGGAGTGACGCTCATTCACGATGTCCACGTCTGGACCATAACGTCGGGAAGGGAAGCGTTCACCGCGCACATACTTGTTGATCCAGATTACTCGGGAGACATGACGCTGCTCCTCAACCGAATGAAGGACATCGCTCATAACGATTTCGGGATAGATCACGTCACGATCCAATTGGAGACGTCGGTCGCCGGCTGCACCGAGAATCATCACGTCGGGCACCTGGAGTACACGAGTCATCCGTCCGCGGGGTAGGCGGTCTCCGGCTTCCGCCCGTTTCGCATCCGATAGGCAGAGCCCCGCATCCAATCATTGAATTGAGTTATCCGTGGGCCAATACGCTGTTGCTGCTGTTCATCGGGGCCGAGTTGGTCTCCGGGTACTTCGGGCTGACTTCCGGGTCCGAGGAGCGGGCTTTCCATATACAGGTCCATCGGGTCGCCGGGTACGGGATTTTGGCGGTTTTGGGATGGAAGACGGTCAACGTGCTGCGGTCGCTGAAGTGGCCGGCGAGGGCCGGGGTCAGAGTAGCCTCACTGATTTTGACGCTACTGCTGCTTGTGACCCTCGCGCTCGGATTCGCCTGGGCATGGATTGGGCCGTTCTATTGGGGGCCTTTCAGCGGCGTTAGCTGGCATATCTACGTCGGAGTCGCGATCGTGCCGCTGCTTGCGTGGCACGCATGGCACATGGTCCGCCACGTACAGATCGGCTTTTTCGCGGAGCGCCGACTTTTGCTCCGGGCCGCCGGACTTGCCGTTGCGGGATTCGTTGGCTGGCGGGTGTCTGAAAGTGTCGTTCGGGCGGCGGAACTGAGCGGACAATCTCGGCGGTTCACCGGATCATACGAGACGGGCAGCTTTTCGGGGAACAGCTTTCCGAGGGTCTCGTGGCTGAACGACAGACCGGACCGCGTGAATGTCGAGGAGTGGAATCTGGACGTCTTTGGAGCCGCGGAGAGGCAACTCACCCTGAGCTACGATGACCTGAGTCGCGGCGCTGAGACGGTTGCGACTTTAGACTGCACCGGCGGTTGGCACTCGACGCAACGGTGGTCGGGGGTGTGGGTGTCGGAGATCTTGGACGTTGTGGAGCCGAGCGGGTCGGCTAGGAGCGTGGTGGTGAGATCGGTCACCGGGTACTACCGCCGGTTTTCTTTTGAGGCGGCGCGCGGCTTTCTGCTCGCGACGGAGGTCGGCGATGAAACGCTATCGCATGGTCACGGGTTTCCGGTCAGGCTCGTCGCGCCCGGCAGGCGCGGTTTCGAGTGGGTGAAGTGGGTTACGGAGATCGAGGTCAGCGAGGCCCCGGCGTGGTGGCAGCCTCCGCTGCCGGTTCAGTAGGCTGGAATTATGGGGATACGGCAAGCTCGCTGAGAAGGTTCTTCGTGGAGACGATGTGGCGGTTGAGTCGCATCGCTCTGGGGTCTATTCCCATCGCTAGGCCGATTAGCTGGGGCAGGTGAAGGATGGGAACGTCGATGGGCGACAGTGGGCTGTTGGCCTTCGCGGCCTGGGGCTGGTAGCCGTCCAGGTTCAGGTGGCAAAGTGGGCACGGAGTCACCATCGCGTCGGCTCCCCTGCCCTTGGCGTCCAAAGTGTGAGTGGCGACCATCTTGAGCGAATTGGTCTCGTTAATCGTGAGTATCGGGAAGCCGCAGCAGAGAGTCTTGCCGGGGAAGTCCACGACTTGCGCGCCGACCGCCTCGATTACACTCTCCAAAGAGTCTTCGCGTTCGGGATGGTCGTCGAAGCCGAGGGCGGAAGTGGGGCGGACGATGTAGCAGCCGTAGAACGGCGCGAGTTTCAGATTGGGAAGGGGCCGCGTGACCATCGCCTTCAGCTTGTCTATTCCGATGTCCTCGACGATGACCCATAGGAGGTGCTTGGGTTCGGCTGTGCCGTTGTAGCGCAGTCCTTCCTCGGCCAGGTCTTCGTTGATGGATGCCCTGTATTCGTCGTCCTGGAGTCGGGCGTTGGCCTGTGACATGACTCCCTGGCAGGTCGAGCAGATGGTCAGAATTGGCCTTCCGGCGCGCTCGGCCATGGCGAATGTGCGGGCGTTGAGGGTGTCTCCGAGCCTGAGGTTCTTTTCCTGAAGCACGCCCGCGCCGGTGCAGGACGCGCTCTGCATGATGGCGAGGTCGAGGTCTATGCCGAGGCGTCTGCAAACTTCGAGAGTGGCCGAGTAGAGCTCGGGACAGGCTCCTCGGGAGACGCAACCGGGATATAGGGCGTAGATCATTGTTTAGTTCAACCTCGTTAGGGATTTCTTGTGACTATGTTGTTTTAGAGAGACGATGCGGTTGTTCACCGTGCCCTTCCTGTCTGGATTCCGGCCTTCGCCGGAATCACTATGGCCTTGCGAAGGCCACATAAGGGGATGAAAATTGCTTAGCATCTAATTCTCAACCCTCACCCTAACCCTCTCCCAGACTTGGGAGAGGGGATTTTCATGGTAATGACGGTCGGCACTGAATCCTGACTACTTACCCTTGTCAGCCCTCAAGGGAGAGGGGATATGAGTGGTATTAGTCTTGTTTTCGGTTCTGTACTTTGTCGAAGACGCGCTGTACGTTTTCGACGCCGGGTATCTTCTTGTGGATGAGCGGCGGCACCTTGCCCGCTGCGAGAGACCGCAGGCCGACGGGGGCGAGTTTTATCATCTCGCGGACGTTGGTTATGCCGTGGCTCTTGACGACGAGCTTGGTCTCGTCGAGCCATCCGCTGTGCTCTACGGAATCGGCGAAGGCATTGGCGTGTCGCGCGCCGGTCGTGCCGGTGAAGCCCTCTTCCATCGCTCGGTCGCGCAGGGCCATGATACGGCCCATGGGGTCGACGCCCTTTGGGCAGACTTCGACGCACTGCATACACCGGGTGCAGTCCCAGACACCACCATACTCGTCGAGCGCTCCGAGTCGGGAGTTGTCGGCGTCGTCTCGCGGGTCTCGGACGAAGCGGTACGCCTTGGCTAGGGCGGCAGGCCCGAGGAAGTTGTCGTCCACTTCGAGCACCGTGCAGTCCGAGACGCATGCTCCGCACATGATACATGCCATGACGCCGGTGAGATGCTGCATGTCCTCGGCGGGCGCGATGTACTCGGCCTCAGGCTCGGGGCCGTCGGGCTGGAGCCAGGGCTGGACGGCGCGGACCTTGCTCCAGAACGGGCCGAAATCGACTATGAGGTCTTTCTGCACTTCGAGGTTGCCGGCAGGCTCGACCAAGATCGGGCCGCCGTCTTTGGGCATGGCGTGGATGAGCAGGGTGTTGCAGGCGAGTCCGGCCTGGCCGTTGATCCGCATGGCGCATGAGCCGCATATCGCGCTGCGGCATGAGCATCGGAGGGCTAGGGTGCCGTCGAACTCCTCGCGGATGCGTATAAGACCGTCTAGGACGGTGTTGGACTCGGTCATCTCCAGTTCGTATTCCTGGTAGCGGGCTACGGGCCGGTCGGAGTCCGGGTCGAATCTTCTGACTTTGAAGGTGACTTGCATGTAGTTTCCTTGTTGGTGAGTCTAGCAGAGTTGGGCGCTCTCTCGCCTCGTAGTTTAACGGGTGTCGGTATGGTCGCTGAAGAATTTGGACCAGTCTTTTGCGGAAATCCCTCTGACGTCCATGCCTCTCATGGTTTCCGTGTATTCTCTCATAACTCCATAGCGCGCAATTCTACCGAAGTTGTTCCCGGCGTCGCTCGCCGCCTTGTCCGAGATTCGATCGCTCTTGGTAGGGTAGGGGGAGACTCCTTCAGCTAGAGTCACCGACCTATCCCGACTTCGCGACTCACGTACATACTGCCAGTAGTAGTTCCGGTACTCGGCAGCGTATCGGGCCGACTCGATGAACGGACGAAGAACGATGGGCGTCCCAGACAGTACGTTGGAAAGAACCCAAGGAACTACAACCAGCATATCCGCCGGCTCGCACGCGTCCGGACTTACGGTGAACCGGTAACTCGGCATTCCCTCTTTCGCCAGTAAGTACCACCCCTTGAGTTCGATTCCAAGAATCACATCCTGCCCGTCAGTCTGTTTTCGCAACAGCACGTCCGGGAACGTTTGACTCTGCCTAACAAACGAATAGGTCTGGTACTCCCTAGTGGGATCCCATACAGGTCTCATCTGATTGAGCGTCGCTACAACCTGTTCTTCGATCGTCGTGGCAAGCGGGGCATTCAACGAGAAGATGTCCGTTGCCAGCATCCCTTCGATGACGGTCTCCGATGAAAAATAGTCGGGCATGGCTCTCAGCGCGTCCCGAACGCGAACCCACAACTCATAATGGTCCCAGTCCGCATCGGGATCATATCTCTCCGGTGGCTTGGGACTCAACCTAGTTCCGTCCATCTTCTATTCGCACACTCGCGTCGGAGCCGGCTACTCGCTTCCAGGTAGAAGCGCTCGTTGATTTCGGCGCTGTAGCATTGGCGGCCAAGTCGATGCGACGCTACTGCCACTGAGCAAAGGCCGCCGAACGGCTCCCAAACAACATCGCCTTCGTCTGAAGACGCGCGAATGCATATCTCCAACAGCCGCAGAGGTTTTTGATTGATGTGAGCAACACGTCCGTTGCCTACCTTTAGCCGTTCCTCTCCACTGACAGGCGGCTCGTGCCATACGTTGGTTATCCCATACTCGCAATGGAACTTAGCGCGCATACTATCCCATTCGTCGCGTCGTATTGGTTCTTCCCCATCGGCGCTGAAGTACGGCGCGCCACGAGGGTCGCCGAATCGGTTTGCGTAGTCCGACAGTCGTTCAAATGCGTCGGCCGGTGGGTAGTACCAGAGGTGATCGGCCGTCAAGTACTTGCGCGTGGCGGCGTTCTTCACGCCGCAGGCCTCGTTCGCCAGCCGGAATGGGAGTCCCGTGCGTTCCCACTCACTACGCAACCATTCTTTTACAGATTGCCTATGACTGCCGGAACCGAATTCCAACTCCCGAACATACTGGACGCATACCTCGGTGACTATCGGGAACATTCGCAGAGTCTTGGTATTGGCATTTCCGGCTATATGAGCCTTGCCTTTATCCCATACGTGGCAGGCGCGATACTTCCATCCCGCCGCCGCAAGCGCCGGATGCACCGTAGCCCAGCCGATTTCGGAGTTCCAAAACCACAGAGTCGTTTGCGGAGTCGCTTTCTTCGACCACTCCTCGACGTGGGGTTTATACCAGTCCGCCAATTCGTCGGGAGTGGGCGGGTCTCCGGGGTAGCTCCCCAAGCCATAAGGACCATCGGAAACAATCACGGTCGGTTCGGGCCAAGCGGCATACCAAGCCATCACGTCGCCTTTGTGGAGGCGCGGAGTTGCCGGCGAGTAGATAGCCGACGGCGATTGCGGGCCGGCATCTACCTTGCCGTTGGATATTCCTCTTTCACGAAGTAGGGTCATTTACTTCAATAGACTCGGCAACCGCGCTAGTAGCTTCTGACTTGGGGTTGCCATTGGGTGATTACTACGGGTAGGTATTCGAGCGAAGGGCCGTCTTCGGCGCTTTTGACCAGGATGTGTTTGAGCCACTCCTCGTCGTGGCGGTCGGGGAAGTCCTCGCGGGTGTGCGCGCCCCTGCTCTCTGTGCGCTCTATGGCGGAGAGGGTGATCGCCTCGGCGCAGTCGAGCATGAAGCCGAGTTCGAGCGTGAAGACGAGGTTGGTGTTCCAGGTCTTGCCCTTGTCCTGGACGTACACGGACCGGTATCGCTCTCGGAGGCTCCGGATGGTGTCGAGCGCGGACTCCATTCCCGACTGGTTGCGGTAAACGGCGAGATGCTCGTTCATGGCGGCGCCCATGTCGAGGCGAATCTGGCCGAACATGTCGCCGTTTCGCTCGTTGTCCAGCAGGCGCTGGATTTCGTTCTTCTGAGCGTCGGCGGCTGAGTCGTCCAGGTCTTTGTGCGGCTTGGACCCTGATAGTTCGGCGGCGCGCTCGCCGGACCTACGTCCGAAGACGAGTGTGTCGAGGAGCGAGTTCGCGCCCAAGCGGTTGCCGCCATGTACGCTGACGCAGGCGACTTCGCCGGCGGCGTAGAGGCCGGGAACGACGGTCCGGCCGTCCACGTCGGTCTTGACGCCGCCCATCTGGTAGTGCATTCCGGGGCGGATGGGCACCGGCTCTTTGAGCAGATCGACGTTGGCGAAGTCGCGGGCAATGTCGAGAATCTGAGTAAGCCGTTCACGTATGACTCGCTCGCCGAGGTGGGTCATGTCGAGGAGCACGCAGCCATCGACACCCCTGCCCTCGTTGATCTCGGTCTGCTCGGCGCGGGATACGACATCGCGGGAGGCGAGCTCCATCATGTTGGGGGCGTATCGTTCCATGAAGCGCCGGCCCTCGGAGTTGAGCAGGTGCGCTCCCTCGCCGCGCGCTCCCTCGGTGATTAGGACGCCGCTGCCCTTGAGCGTGGTTGGGTGGTACTGGACCATCTCCATGTCCATGAGGGGCGCGCCAGAGCGGTAGGCGAGCGCCATGCCGTCGCCGGTGCATATAAGGGCGTTTGTGGAAGGCTCGAAGACCCTGCCGAGTCCGCCGGCGGCGAGTATGACCGCCTTGGCCCTGATGACATGAACGTCGCCGGTGCGAATCTCCATGACGACGGCTCCGGCGCACTCGCCATCTTCGATGATCAGGTCGAGGACGAACCACTCCTCGTAAACGCGGACGCCGGCGCGCATGATCTGTTCGTAGAGTACGTGGAGCATGGCCTGGCCGGTGAAGTCGGCGACGAAGAAGGTTCGGGCCTTCCCCTGTCCGCCGAACGCGCGGGTTCCGAGCCTGCCCTCTTCGTCACGGCTGAAGGTGACGCCGTAGCGCTCCATCCGGATGACTTCGGAGCCTGCCTCGCGGCACATGATTTCGATGGCGTCCTGGTCTCCGAGGTAGTCTGACCCCTTGACCGTGTCATAAGCGTGGTCTCGCCAGTCGTCTCCAGCGTGTTCGAGGGCGGCGTTGATGCCTCCCTGGGCGGCGTTGGAGTGGCTTCTGACGGGGTGGACTTTGGTTATGACGGCTACGTCCGCGCCGTTCTGTCGGGCGGAGAGCGCGGCGCGCATTCCCGCGAGTCCAGCGCCGACTATGAGCACGTCATGGGAGTACATTCAGCCTTGCCTTTCGGGTGTCGGATTCTTCAATGAAGATAGCATATCTAGTAGATAGTGGGTAGTGGTTGGTTTTTAGCGGGGGTGTCTGAAGCAGGATTTACGGGATTGGAGGATGTTCAGGATGGGGTTGCCATGCGCCTTCCGTCAGCCCTGTTGAGAACGGCGAAGCCTGTCCCTGAGCCTGGCGATTTCGGCTTCGGCTTCGGCGGCGCGATTCTCGGCTTCGGCGGCGCGATCTCGGGCTTCAATGTGAGTGAGCAGGTACTCTCGGGTCATCGGATCCCAGAAGCGCAGGCGGTCTTGGGCGTCGGCGCACAGGTAGAGCGACAAGACGGGGCTGTATCCGCGCAACTCGCCGTCGGCCTCTTCCGTTACCTCAATGGACTGGTAGGCGTCGCCAACAAGGCGGCCTCCCCATAGCTTCCGGGAGTAGTAACCTTCACCGGAGCCGTCGAATCCCCAGTATTCGGGGACCCTCAGATTGGCGTAGCCCTCCCACTTGACCGTCTCGTCACGCGAGGAGGTCGTTCTAGAGGCCACCTCCATAACGAAGTCCGGCGGCTTGCCCACCTCGGAGATGACGTAGCCGTTCCGGGAGACGATGGACTTGGGATTCACCCCGAAGGCGACGACGCAGTCGGGGTAGAAATGCTGCCCCCAGTCTCGGACGCTGCCAGCGCTGACGATCAGGTATCCTTGGCCGGACACGAGAACATCTCCGCGCCTGCCAAAGTAAGCCTTGAGGGTGGAAGAGGCATCTATGCAGTGTCCGTACTGTTGCATATCGTACTTCTTGGGCGGGTCGGGCAACGCCTCGATGACGGGGGTGGCTATGTCGAGCTTAGTAGCCATCGGCGGTCTCCGGTTGTGGGGTGGTCGGCTTGGTTGTCATGCAGGTTCGTCTTAGGTCTCTCACAGTTGAAGGTCATTATAGCATAATCGGCGGGCAAGAGTTCTGAGCATAGACTCACTCTCACGACGTTTTGACCGCATTGGCGAAGGCGCGGATTCGGGCGGGGTCTTTTTGGCCGTTTGTCTCGACGCCGCTGGAGACGTCTACGCCCCAGGGTTGGGCTGTCCTAATGGCGTCGGCGACGTTTTCGGGGGTGAGGCCGCCTGCGACCAGAACTTTGTGGTCGCGGGCGATTTCGCGGGCCAGATCCCAATCGAATGAGAATCCGGTGCCGCCCAGAGCCCCTTCAATGTGCTTGTCGAGCACGGCAAGATGGCCTGCGTCGAGGGCCATTTCGACTTCCCCAGCGGCGAGGGCTACGGCGTCGGGCTTATCGAGGTCTTCGATGACCTTTACCTTCCTGATTACCGGGACGGACAGGCAGCCCCAGAAGTCGGGCGGCTCGTCGCCGCATAGCTGGGCATAGTCGAGGCCGCAGAGGTCGGCAACGGAGTTGATGAAGTCGGCGGGCTGGTTGGCGAACAGGCCGACGATCTTGGGGCGCTCACCCTCACCCCAGTATTCTCCCATCAAGGGAGAGGGGGAAAGTGAGCATCGGTATTCGGAAATGACCGCCGCGCCCTGCTCGGGCAGCAGCTGCCTTCGCACGCCTTCTACGAAGACGAAACCGAGGAAGTTTGCGCCGGACTGGGCGGCGACCAGCGCGCTGTCCGGGTCACGGAGTCCGCATATCTTGAAGAGCGTCACGCGAGCAGTTCCCTTAGCTTTTCTCCGGGGTCGGGGGCGGTTACGAGGGCATCGCCAATGAGGACGGCGGAGGCCCCGGCATCTCGGACCAGCTTGAGGTCGTCAGGAGACTTCAGGCCACTCTCGCTGACCAGCACGGAGTCTTTGGGGACTAGCGGCCCGAGCTCCAGGGTGATGTCCAGAGTCGTGCGGAACGTCCTGAGGTTTCGGTTGTTGATGCCGATGATCTTGGACCCGACTGCGACGGCTTCGGCCAACTCCTCCTCGTCGTGGACCTCCACGAGGGTCTCCATGCCATAGCTTTCGGATAGTTCCTTGAGGGACGTGAGTTGATTGCGGTTGAGCATGGAGGCGATCAGCAGGATGGCGTCCGCGCCGTAAGCGCGCGCCTCGTGAACCTGGTAGGCGTCGAAGATGAACTCTTTTCTGAGGACGGGAAGACCGGCGGCGTGGGCGACGGACGCGACGGCTTCGAGGTCTTGGAGGCTTCCGTGAAAGTGGTCGCTGTTGGTCAGAACCGAGACCGCCGCCGCGCCGTTTTCGACGTATCTGGTCGCGACCCATTCGGGGTCGAGGTTCTCTCGCAACACGCCCCTGGAAGGGGAGGCCCTCTTGACTTCGGCAATGACGCTCAGCCGTCTGCCGACGAGCCGGGTTCCGAACTCCAGCGGGTCGGGCTGGGATTCGATTCGGCGCAGCAGGTCGTCAACAGGGACATCGCTCTTGAGGCGTCTGACCTCCCTGTTCTTGACCTCGACTATTTTCTTTAGGATGTCGGGGGAATCTGATTTTACCACCATGTCGAAAGCCCTCTCAGAGCCTTTGGCGCGGCACTGTTCACAACCGTTTGTCTGTCTATTCTAGCAGATGGCGCGGGCGGATATTGCAGGCGTGGCCAGGGGATAGTACAGGTTCCAGATGTATTTGCCTTTCTCAGACTGACCTCAATTCTGGATTCCGGCCTTCGCCGGAATCACCATGGCCTTGTCAGGCCACATAAGAGGGATGAAAATGGCGTGGCCCAGCCCCGGGCCTCTCTGGATTCCGGCCTTCGCCGGAATCACCATGGCCTTGTCAGGCCACATAAGAGGGATGAAAATGTCTTGGCGCCGGACGGTACAACTAGGGCGGTAGTCATTGGTGCCACGAGCCCGTGCCGGAATCTGCCTGGGAGGCTGGCAGGAACATAAGATTGTCGCCCCGCTACTGCGGTGAGCACGCATGGTAAAGTCGTTGAGAGAACAGCCTCCCACCGGCCGGCAGCTAGTCTCAGGAGGAGAAGTATGGAAGTCGTACATGAACGGTGCTGTGGCCTGGACGTACATAAGAAGTCGGTGGTGGCCTGTGTAATAACGGGTGAGTCTCATCAGACGAGGACGTTTGGCACAACGACGCGCCAGCTTGTGAAGTTGTCTGAGTGGCTTCGGCAGCAAGGTGTCACTCATGTGGCAATGGAGAGCACTGGGATCTACTGGAAGCCTGTCGTCAACCTTCTGGAGGAGGAGTTCACTGTCTGGGTGGTCAACGCGCATCACATCAAGACGGTGCCGGGCCGCAAGACCGACGTCAAGGATGCCGAATGGATAGCCGACTTGCTGCGGCACGGGTTGTTGAAGCCCAGCTTTATCCCGGAGCGTGAGCAGCGTGAGCTTCGGGAGTTGGTGCGCTACCGGCGGAGCTTGGTCCAAGAGAGGTCGCGAGAGGCCAACAGGATACAAAAGGTACTTGAGGGTGCCAACATCAAGTTGGGATCGGTAGCTACCGACGTGCTGGGGGTGTCTGGCAGGATGATGCTGACTGCCCTCGCTGATGGAGAGGAAGACCCGAAGGTGCTGGCAGACATGGCCAAGGGACGGCTTAGGGAGAAGCTCGATGCGCTGGAAGAGGCCCTGGAGGGCGTGGTGGGGTCTCACCAGCGCTTCATGTTGGCCACCCAGTTGCGACGCCTCAGCACCTTGGACGCCGATGTTGAGAGACTGGACGCGGAGGTGTCTCGGAGGGTTCACCAGCACAGGGATGTCATACAGGTGGTCGATACCATCCCTGGGGTGGGCCGTCGCACCGCTGAGACAATCGTGGCGGAGATGGGTACCGACATGGACAGGTTTGCCACGCCCGGACACTTGGCCTCGTGGGCTGGGGTGAGTCCTGGGAACAAGCGAAGCGCAGACAGGAGCAAGCGAAGCCCGGTCAAGAAGGGCAACAACTCGCTTCAGTCGGCCTTGGTGGAAGCTGCCAGGGCTGCCTCCCGGACCAAAACCTACCTGGGAGCACAGTACCACCGCCTGGCTCGACGCATCGGAGCCAACAAAGCCGCCATGGCCGTCGCCCACTCCATCGCCGTCATTCTCCACTCCATCATCAAGAACAAGGAGCCTTTCGTGGACCTGGGACACAACTACTTTGAAGAGCGCGACAAGACCGCCATCGCCCGCAGAGCTGTTCGCCAACTCGAACGGCTGGGGCACAGAGTCACCCTGCAAGCTGCCTGAATTGTCTATTTTCATGGTAATGACGGGTGAGCAGCGCCTACCAACTTAGGACAGTCTCCGCGCTCCCAGTGAGGACGGATACGGTCCGTGGGGGGCGGTCCGGGGTCAGGCCACCCTCCTCAACGGACCGTCCGGGCGGCGCTCGTCGAGGATGGCCGCCGTCTCCCGTCCGTGCTCCACGCCTGCCTGGCGCTGTTTGGCCAGCAGGTCCAGCGCGAACTCAGAGACCTTCGGCGGCACCCTCAGAGCATCGGGCATGTATCGCATACACCGCCGCATGAGCACCTGCGCGGGCCGCTCGGTTCGCTCGGAGCAGCCATAGGCGTAAACGCACATGTACGAGATGCACTTGGTGGTCTCGCGGTACAGCGGCGGCACGCGACTGGACGACGGCGGCACGTGGACGCTGAGGAACTCGTCCAGGGGCTTGTCTAACTGTTGAGGCAGCGGACTGCTCGTCCGGCGCATAGGGGATCCTCTCTTGATTCTGAGCATAGTATGAAAATAATACTTTTCTCAAAATATGGCAATGGCGCAGCCGGGCGATTCAGACGCAATTTCGCTTCCGAAACTCCCCAATTGCGCGGCGCTATCTGATAAAGTACCTGCCAACGCCCCATCCACGAAGGAGGGTCAGATGCCCATACTGGACAAGTCGGCCGTCGAGATGGCCGAGATGTATCCCGGATTCAAGCGGTGGTCCGTCGTCGATGGGACGCGCGGCTCGACGCAGCTATCAATCGCCGAAGTGGTGATGGAGCCGGGAGCCTCGCCGCCCCTTCACTCGCACCCGACCGAGGAGACGATTCTCATAGCCGACGGAGACTTGGAAGCATACGTCGGGGACGAGATTCATCCGGTAAGCGCGGGGCAGTTCGTCCTCGCGCCGCCGGGCGTCAAGCACGGCTTCGCCAACAAGACCAACACGCCCGCCCTGATCTACGGGATACACCCGACTCCAAACGTCCAGACGACCTGGGACGAAGAGTAGTCCGGGCATTTCACCCCGGACACAGAAGAGCCAACCCAAGAGACTTGCGGCATGCGTAATGAGGAGCCACGATGCGTTGACGAGGCAAGTCGCCCCAGGTTGGCAATCTCGATATTATTACAAAGGCGTCCGGCAGATAAATCTCATTCTAGTATAGTTTTTGTACAAAATCGGGAACTGTCATAAAATGCTTGTGTAAGACTTGCGCTCTGTGCTTTGCGAAGAGAACTTCGCTGGGCTCATCGCCGCTGGCCGGGGCGATAGGTTGCCGCCTTCATTCTGATCTCAGGATTCGAGGTCGTATATAGGTCCAGTGTGGGCGTATGGACTTGCGGCGACTGTTTCACCGCGAGCAGGATGAGATCAGCCACGTCTTCCGGCTGGCCCAGCTTCGACAGGTCGTCTTCGTGGTTGTCGCGGCGCATCTTTGTGTCCACCGGTCCGGGCTGGACGAGGGTGGCCTTCACACCATACGGACGACCTTCCGCGTTGGTCACTCCTGTGAATCCGGTAACCCCAAACTTGGCAGCACAGTAGGCCCCATACCTGGCGCCCGGGTGCTTGCCGGCGAGAGAGGAGACGTTGACGATGTGCCCGTGTCCTTGCTCACACATGTGACTAAAGACGGCCTGCGTGCAGAGAAAGACCGCTTTGAGGTTGACGGCGATGTTCAGGTCCCAGTCCTCCTCACGGATCAGGGGGATAGGATTGAGACCGCCCACCCCCGCGTTGTTCACCAGGATATCAACTTTGCCGAAGCGGTCCAGGGCCTGTTCGACCATCGACTCCACTTCGGACTTCTTGGATACGTCCGTCGGGACCGGAAGCGACTCCCGCCCCGCGCTTCGGATCTCGTCGGCGACCGCTTCGATCTCTGAGACGCTCCTCGCCGCCAGGACAACGTTCGCCCCCTCCCGAGCGAGCGCTAGAGCCGTGGCCCGACCGATTCCACGCCCGGCGCCAGTTACAATGGCCACTTTGCCTGCAAGTCTTCCATTTTTGTCTGTCACTGTATTCTCCCTTCCTTGGATATACTCGTCAGTGTAACCCCACCATCATCTGCTTGAGACCGGATTCTAAGCGACTAGTATGCTCACTCAGCGTTGGTATGAGTCTATGGTCGGTGACCTCGAAGCGTATCGGGGTGATTGATATGAGCCCCCGATTGAGAGCCCAGACATCCGTCCCCTCTTCGATGTCGGGATGGTCCGCCGCGATTGCGGAGAGCTTGTTGTAGTAGAGTCCATCGCCGTCCTGTTCCGTACTCAACCTCCAGTAGCCGATAGGAGAGAGTCTTGTGACGGCAATACCCCGGAATTCTCCGCGGGGGACACTGGGAACGTTCACATTGAGCGCTATGCCCGGCGGCATTTCACCGTCCGCCACGCCGCGCGCCAACAATTCGGAAACCGCAGCGGCGAGGTCGAAAAGCAACTCTTTACGGTCATGGGGTCCACGTCTGCTCAGAGACATGGCAATTGACGGAATCCTTCGATCCCAAGCCGTCCGGGTCGCCATGGCGGTCCCTGATCCAAGTACGCCGATGCCCACGTTGGCCCCCGTGTTGATGCCGGAGACGACGAGGTCAATCTCGCCTTCAGCCAATGGACCTAGGCCCAGGACCACACAATCGCTCGGAGTGCCGCTGACCGCATAGGCACGCGCTCCCTCGATGGCAGACGTTCGTTCAGCAACAGCGATGCCGTTATGAAGAGATCGGGCGGTGCCAACGCCGCTCTGCTCTCGGTCCGGGGCAACAATGAGCGCCTCCCCGACTCGGCTCATCGCTTCGGCGAGAGCCCGGATGCCGGGGGAGTCAATCCCATCGTCGTTTGTGACCAGAATCTTCATAATTTCACCAGATGGCATCGAGTACTTGTGTTCGTGTCAAGGGGCGGTACGGGGCCCCAGTACCGTGGCGCTGGGCAGGATCTACGATTCGCTGCCTCTGAGCCTGGGGTCGAGGAGGTCCCGCATGGCATCGCCGAACATGTTGAGACAGTAGATGGTAATCGTCAGGGCAAGACCGGGCCAGACAGCCAGCCATGGCGCCTGCTCCATGAACTCACGTCCTTCTCGGCTGAGCATACCTCCCCAGTCAGGAGTCTGGGGTGGCAGACCGAATCCGAGGAAGCTCAGAGAAGCCGCCGCCAGGATGTAGCCTCCTATGCTGATGCTGAATATAATAATTATGACAGGCATAATATTGGGCAGGACATGCCGCATCAGTGTTGCGGTGGTGGGGCTCCCAATTGCCCGCGCCGCCAGAAAGTAGTCATTCTCTTTAATGCCGATAACGGCGCCTCGGAGTACTCTTGAGGCGCCGATGCCCCCTGCTATCCCCAGTACCAGTATTATCTGCAACAGACCCCGCCCCACTATGGACATTATGGTTAACAACAGGAGGAGTCCCGGGAAAGCAATCCAGGCATCGACAAATCTCTGCGCCACGAGGTCCAACTTACCACCAAAGAATCCTGAAGCGCCGCCTACCAGGAGAGCGACCACAACATTGATAGCGGTCGCTGCCAGACCGACGGTTAACGAGATTCGAGCCCCGTAGAGAACGCGGCTCAGGACGTCTCGCCCCAACTGGTCGGTACCCAGCAGATACTGGGCTGATGAGCTAGTCAGCCTGTCTGCCAGGTGCATTTCATGATACGGATAAGGAGCCAGAGCTTCGACAAAGATAGTGACAAGAATCAATATCAGTATGATTATTCCACTGATAGTACCCAGTGGTTTCTCTCTGACCAGCCTGCCAAATAACTCAGCCAGCCGGGAGCGTCTCTTTGGCGCAGTTACTACTGATGGTATCCCTGTGGTGTCGTTCATGTCCCCTCTTTAGCTGTAGCGGACCCTGGGGTCTAAGTACGGATAAATCAGGTCGATAAGTAGAATGCTCCCAATAACTATGGTGGCGAAAAACAGGTTTACTCCAGAGACCACCGGGTAGTCTCTCTCGGCGAGTGCAGTCAGCAGGAGACGACCCATCCCCGGCAGGTTGAATATGTTCTCCATGATAACGGAGCCGCCTACCACGGTAGGCAAATCCATGCCTATCACGGTAACAACCGGGATGGACGCATTCTTGACGGCGTGTCTCATAATGACTACCTTCTCACTGAGACCCTTGGACCAGGCTGTCCTGATGTAGTCCTGCCTGAGCACCTCCAGCATCATGGTGCGCGTCAACCGCATTGTGCCGGCAGCGCCGGCCGTCCCCAGAATCAGGCTGGGAATTATGAGAATCCCGAGATTCCCCAGCGGGTCTTCCGTGAAAGGAACCCACTTCATCGGCGGCGACCAGCCCCACCAGATGGCGGGGAAGATCATGACCATAAGCGCCAGCCAGAAGTTAGGCGTTGCCATGCCGATGATGGCAACGGTACGTCCCACGTAGTCGGCGGCCGTATCCTGACGCATCGCCGAGTAGATGCCGACGGGCAGGGCAATCAAGAACCCGAGTACGAGCGCCATGACGCCGAGCTGAATGGTTACCGGCAATCTAGAAACTATCATTTCCGTTATTGGAGTATCACGTATCAGCGATTTGCCAAGGCTGCCCTGTAGGAGACCCTTGAACTGGGTCTCACCGGTTGCCCAGTCAGGGATCGGCAACACTCCTACCCAACGTGCATACTGCACGTAAACCGGCACGTCCAATCCCAGCCTACGCTCAATAAGTTCACGGTCAACCTTGGCCCCCGGACCAATAAAGGTCTCCATCTTAGTCGCTATTAGGTCTATTGTATCGCCCGGGATGAAGCGGACCGAGAGAAAGACCAGTATGCTCAGTAAGAACAGGGTGGGGATTACGAGCAATAGCCGCCTGATGATATAGGCTCTCATGCGACACTCCTCATTGCGATCTCCCCGTCATTGCCAACCCTTTTTCGTCATAGGCATCCTTCCCATTGTCCAATGAGTAAGGGAGCTGGGAAGCCTGAACCTCCCAACTCCCTTTTTCCCTAAGGTTAGCAGCTAAAAGGGGCTAAACCGCTAATAACCCATTGCTTTCTTCAAGTCCTGGTCAATCCAGAGCATGACATAGGGCCAATTGAACTCAGCGGTTCCGAGTCCGAGTTCACCGTTATAACCTTTGACCCACGGCCAGTTCGCGTTAAACTGTGGCGATTCGGTACCCCATACCATCCAGTGCATCTCTGCCTGGCGCAGGTCCATCTGTCTAGCCAGCCGCTTCTTCTCCTCAATGTCGTTCGTGGCTGCGGCGGCTTCATACAGGGCGTCATAAGCCGGATCAGCGATGCCCATCCAGTCCCATATTCCCGTCTTCGAGTAGAGCAACTCGTAATCACTCATAGGGTCCACCCTACGGGCCAAGTGCCAGATCCAGAAACCTTCAAAATCCAACGAGTCTTTCATGGCCGCGGACGTAGGCTCATCCACCACCCTAATCTCTACCTCGATGCCAATCGCACGCCAGTAACTTGTAGCTATCTCAAGATAGCTCATATCGCGGTCGGCGCCATTGTTAAGTACGGTCTTGAATCTAATGCCGTCGTCACCACGCGGCAACCCAGCCTCATCAAGCAACGCTTCGGCGCCTTCAGGATCGTAGGTCCAGTATTTCTTGACCTCTTCGGGCCACTCTGCAAATGGGGTGGTCCACCCTGTCATGTCAGTCGACAAGAGCCCCTGAGGTACGGGGTTTCCATAACCCTTATAGTAGGTAAAGTTAATTGTCTCATGGTCCAGCGCCATCTGCATGGCCTGGCGCACCCTGAGGTCGTCAAATGGCTCCTTATGCAAGCTAAATGCAAAAGAGTTATCCGACCGATACCAAACACTCGTTATCTGGAGATCGGGGTTGGTCCGCGCCAAGCTCTCCACCTGGTCGATAGATTTTATTCGAGCCCCGATACCTACAAAGTCAACCTTGGCCGTGCGTAGCGCCGCCATACGTGTCGCTCGTTCCGGCATAAAGAGACCGACCATCTCGTCAACATAGGGCAGGCGGTTCTCGGGGTATTTTGGATCGGCGCCCCAGTAGTTGGGATTCTTCTCCCAGGTTATGGTGTTCTCCGGGACGTATTCAGAAAGCATAAAGGGTCCGGTGCCAACTATGTTATTGCAATCCTTAGCGTCGCCGTGTTCCTCGATTACCTCGGGTGGGTATATATCAGAGTGGTAGCCCCAGGCGATTACCTCCGCCATATTAAGGCCGCCAAAGAAATTCTTGCCAGTGGTATCTTCGTTCAGCGTGAAAACAACCGTATGATTGTCGGTGGCCTCTACGGATTCGATGTGTTGATAACCGAGAAACCCAGCATATTGGCCTGGTTCGGTGAAGCCGGATCCCGTACCTGTTACACGGTGAAAGTTATATACGAAATCGTCGGCAGTCAGCTCGCGACCGTTCACCGGCGCCTCGTCCTGCCAGTGAACGCCTGGGCGGATGTTTAGGACAACAGTTAGCGGGTCGGGCTGCTCCCAGCTTTCCGCCAGGTGCGGAACATGGTAAACCGGAGGTTTGTACGTTGACGCCAAGTGCCATTCGTCCCTATCTATTGCCCAGTCCATGAGGGCAGATCTCTCTATAACGGCGCTGACAAGGATATTCGCAAAGCCGACATGAGAATAGCTGTCACAATGCGTAGGCAGCTCATCATGGGCAACGGTTAGTATCCCGCCATACTGTGGCGCGGTCACCGCCTTGCCGGTGGTTGGGTCGGTCACATACCCCGCCGGCACCTCTTTGACGACCTCTTTGACTACGGTCTCACCCGGGACCTCGACGGTCTTGACGACCTCAACAGTCTTGACGACCTCCACAGGCACTTGCTTCTCGACCACTATGGTCTCGCCGGGGACCTCGACGGTCTTGACGACCTCTTTCTCCACCACCACCGTCTCACCGGGGACCATCACCTCTTTGACGACCTCTACGGTGACGGTCTCGCCGGGGACCTCAACTGTCCTGACGACCTCTTTCTCCACCACGACGGTCTCGCCGGGAACCTCGACGGTCTCCCTTACCACTTTTTCGACCACCACGGTCTCGCCGGGCACCTGAACCTCTTTGATCACCTCTTTGACGATGGTCTCACCGGGGACCTCGACGGTCTTGATGACCTCTTCTTTCACCACCACGGTCTCGCCGGGAACTTCGACGGTCTCTCCGGCGCAAGCCGCGGCGAACGCCAACAGCATTGCGGCTCCTGCAACTACGACCAGCCAACGCAGTGAATTAGATGTAAGCATGACGATGCCTCCGTGTTGGTGAATTTCCCTCACCCCGTATCAAGTACGGGGCAAGCTCTAGCCCTCTCCCATCAAGGGAGAGGGGATTTTGACTGTCCGCAACGGCACGGAACCGGCCCCCCTAACGGGACGTGGGAGTTATACCACTTTCTCCCTCCTCCGTCAACTGTTGAGGTATCGAGGGAATATGGGTCAGGAATAAGGGGGTCTGAAGCAGGATTTTGGGGATGGGAGGATTTTCAGGATAGGTTGGTGGGGCTTGGGGTTGAACGTAGGTGATCAACCACGAGTGGGGCCGGCTGCCGGGGGCGAAGAACTGGGAATGGGGGAGTCCGGCGTCGTCCAGCATATCGCGCGCCTGCCGAGAGAGCGTCGAGGTCTCTTACTCCGTTGCCAGGTCTTCTACTTCCACTGGGAACCAGGCTACGTTCCCAGCAACGATGTCAGGGTCGATGCGGTCGTCCTTACGCACTCCCGCGACCACAGCGACGGCATCTTTGCTCGTAAACCTCTTCAGGAAGTCGGCGTTGCGTATAGCGCGTTCGGTGTCGCGCCCGTTGACCGTGTAGGAAATCTCCACGGCAACGAAACCGGGAACTCCCGTATCGGCCTTTTCCGCTTCCATGATTAAGTCGGCGGCCCTGAAGCTGCGCAGCGCGCTCACAGAGATGCCTTCGGTGTCAGCCTCATCAACCATGTCGTAGAGGTCGTCGGTTGTGAGAGTGCGTACCCTCCGGTAGCCCACTTCACGAGCGACGCGCCTGCTTTGGTCTCTTACCATCTCGCTGGCATGACGAGAACGGAAGAACGCCATGTCTTGCTCAAACCTACCTAAGCGGAGGTCGAGCGCGCTAAGATGCGCGTTGACGGTATCGAACTGCCTGTTGATGGCCTCGAACTGCCTGTCGATGGCCTCGAAACGCCTGTCGATGGCCTCGAAACGCCTGTCGATGGCCTCGAAACGCCTGTTGATGGCTTCGAACTGCCCGTCGGTGGCCTCGGTGTACTCGGCGAACCGGGCGGGCAACTCCAAGAGCTCCTGAGTCAGCAGGCGGCTGCGCAGAGCCTCGGTCCACTCAGGATTCTCGTCGAGAATGTGGATGAGGTCTTCAATTGTGTTGATCGTTGTCATTGGATTGTCCTAGTCCGGACAAGATTGTACCAGATTCTACGTTCCGCAAGGTAATCATTTACAAGGGCGGGGTGTCAATGCAGGGGCAGGTCCCAATCTCCCCTGAACTCCTTTTGCCAGCGCCCGGAGCGTGTCCGACACGTCCACGCGGTAGGCGCCCCTAGGTCTGACGCCGCGAAGACCGTCGGGAATCTCCCGAATCCTGCCCGCGTGGAAGTCGCGTACTTCGTCGAGAAAGGGCAGGGGCCCGGTGCGTGTGCCGTCTTCCATGACGAAGGACCGCGATGAGTGGTTGGAGTTGCTGTCGGGGATCGACAACATCGACGTCACCCAAGGCATCGACCTTCGACGAGGTGGTGGGGGACCCGCAGAACCTACATCGGAAAATGGTAGTCGAAGCGGGTACACTGGACGGGGAGACGGTCAGGCAGGTCGGCATTGGGCCGAATCTATCCGACACGCCGGGCAGCGTGCGCTCGCTGGGGGCTACCGTCGGGCAGCACACTGGCGAGGCACTGGCTGGGCTGGGATACTCACGCGAGCAGATAATGAGTTTGCGATAGTCGGGCGCGGTGTCATGACTCTGTGGGGTGGGTCTGTTGGCGGTCAGGTTCTACGATTCGCCGCCACGGAGCCTGGGGTCAAGGAGGTCTCTCATGGCGTCGCCGAACATGTTTAGACTGTATACTGTGACGGTCAGAGCAAGATCGGGCCAGAGAGCCAGCTATGGCGCCTGCTCCATGTATTGACGTCCTTCCCGGCTGAGCAGACCTCTCTAATGCAAGTTTATTTTTGCGCATTGCCTTTCGCGTCCTGAGTCATTTCGTAACGGATAGGCTGCTTGCCTGCATTGGGAATTGTTACACCCCACACTTTCATGATCGGCCAGATTTTTGCCTTGAATTCGGAACCAAATTTGGCTGGATCAGTTGTTGCCAATGGATGATTCGGCCATCGCTGCTCTATCGTGCTTTTGCAATCCGTGCTCTTGAATGGACCAACTGGAATACTCTCCAAGATAGCTTGTGCCATTTGAGTGTATATGTGCTCGCCTGAGCCATTGTCTACTATTGCCGTTGCTGCCGATGCAGGCTCTTTGTCTGCCGCAGGTGCTCCACTGTCGCTACGGGTTCGTACTACATGCAATTTATCACTTGGAAAGAACTGATTCGCTATTGGAGAAAGTGTGCCATTCCGGTTAGTCACCACCCAAAGAAAAGGCACGTCGCGGTCACCTACACCAGAACGCACCATCTCGTCCCGGATGCTGGCGTACAAAGAAACAAAGTCGCTGTCGTCGCTAAATACAGCAATGTGGCTGACCCTTCTAAGGAGCCAGTCTGCCATCGCACTTGTGGCGAGAGCGATGTCGGCTGAATTCTTTGACTTGGACGCGCTGAAGTGTTGTGTCCCCTTCACTACAACGTCCAAACTGTCAAATCGATTTACTGCCCATAGTCGCCATAACTCTACGAAATCTGCCCGAACGGTTAGCATTATACGTACAGGCTTTGGAGTCGACTCCGGCCATTCATTAATCAAGGTCTCTAGCAGTTGCTTGCCGTTGACTTGCAGGTTTTCCAAATCAACGTATAGCCCAGAACCGATCTTAGGCCTGTGTTTATTAAGTGCAGGACCACTTGTTAATCCACTCTTGTGTCTATTGTTCTTGAATAATATTAACACATGTACTCCATTCTGGCATTATCATTATAGACAGAGTCATTTTGATACTAAACCAGAGCTCCTATTCAGAACTATAAGGTCTCTTACTCCGTCGCCAGGTCTTCTACTTCCACTGGGAACCAGGCTACGTTCCCAGCAGCGATGTCAGGGTCGATGCGGTCGTCCTTACGCACTCCCGCGACCACAGCGACGGCATCTTTGCTCGTAAACCTCTTCAGGAAGTCGGCGTTGCGTATAGCGCGTTCGGTGTCGCGCCCGTTGACCGTGTAGGAAATCTCCACGGCAACGAAACCGGGGGCTCCCGTATCGGCCTTTTCCGCTTCCATGATTAAGTCGGCGGCCCTGAAGCTGCGCAGCGCGCTCACAGAGATGCCTTCGGTGTCAGCCTCATCAACCATGTCGTAGAGGTCGTCGGTTGTGAGAGTGCGAACCCTACGGTAGCCCGCTTCACGAGCGACGCGCCTGCTTTGGTCTCTTACCATCTCGCTGGCATGACGAGAACGGAAGAACGCCATGTCTTGCTCAAACCTACCCAAGCGGAGGTCGAGCGCGCTAAGATGCGCGTTGACGGTATCGAACTGCCTGTTGATGGCCTCGAACTGCCTGTCGATGGCCTCGAAACGCCTGTTGATGGCTTCGAACTGCCCGTCGGTGGCCTCGGTGTACTCGGCGAACCGGGCGGGCAACTCCAAGAGCTCCTGAGTCAGCAGGCGGCTGCGCAGAGCCTCGGTCCACTCAGGATTCTCGTCGAGAATGTGGATGAGGTCTTCAATTGTGTTGATCGTTGTCATTGGATTGTCCTAGTCCGGACAAGATTGTACCAGATTCTACGTTCCGCGCGGCCACGCACTTGGACGGTTATGACGGCTTCATAGTTGGCGTTCACGACACCTTCGATCACTGAGTTCTCCGCGGGGACCCGCCTCCAATGCTGGCTGTCGCGCGGTACCCAACCCGCACGGTCCAGACGTCGACAGCCTCCGGGCGCATCGCGCGCAGACGCTTCGCCGCGGCCAAAAGGTCGTCGGAGACCGCCCATTTCCCACTGTCCACGTCGATGGCGACGTACTCTCCATCGTGCTCGGCTTCGACCTGTGGCCGGATGTCCCGCTCGTAAATCTCATCGCCGAGGCGGGCAGTCTCGTCCTTGGGTCGGCGTACCGGCGTCGTCATCTCTCTCAGTTCCTATCTTTCAATGGCGTTCTTCTACAGGTTACATTCTACACCAACCGGCAATTTGTGGGGCAAGTGGAGTCGTCTTGCGTCGTACTTAGCTTAAGCTTCCGTTCTTCGTCTTGAGACAATCTCAGTAACATCTCCGATACGTCCACAGGATAGCTGCCCGAGGGTCTGACGCCGCGAAGATCATCGGGAATCTCCCGAATCCTGCCCGCGTGGAAGTCGCGTACTTCGTCGAGAAAGGGCAGGGGCCCGGTGCGTGTGCCGTCTTCCATGACGGGTTTCAGCAGTGGGTGAGAGGTGGATGGTGGCGGTTCGTCGGCGTGGCGGTCTGCATGGTGGATGATGTCGCGGGTCATCGTCCCGCTATCGTCGTATGCACGATGGACCTGCTTCGGGCCGGGCAGTGTCACCTTGTCTTCGCTGAGCTTCATGACCGGCTGGCCATCGTACTCGACGAGCTTGTACACGAAGTCGGTGAAGGGCGCGTCGGCTGAGGTCCCGGCGCGGGTTCCGACGCCGACGCCGCCGATTGGGGCGCCGTTGCTCAACAGTGTGTCGATGGAGTACTCGTCGAGTCCGCCGCTGGCGAAGACCTGCACGTGGTGGAGTCCGGCATCGTCCAGCATATCGCGCGCCTGACGGGATAGGTCGTCGAGGTCTCCGCTGTCCAGCCGAACGGCGCGGAGGCTGTGGCCGTCGGCCTCCATCTCCAGGGCGACCGTGATGGCGTTCCGCACGCCGGCCAGGGTGTCGTAGGTATCGACCAGGAAAATGCTGCTGTCGGGGAACGACCTGGCGTACTGTCGGAACGCCTCGGTCTCGTCGTCGAACGAGGAGACGTACGAGTGGGCCATTGTTCCGAGCATGGGGATTCCGAGACGGAGCGCGGCGTCAACGTTGCTGGTCCCGGCGAACCCGGCGATGTAAGAGGCCCTCGCCATGGCGAAAGCGGCATCGATCCCGTGAGTGCGGCGCGCGCTGAAGTCGGCGACCGCGCGACCTTGGGCCGCGTCGATAACCCGCGCGGCCTTGGTGGCGAGCATCGACTCCAGGTTCACTAGGTTGATCAGCGCGGTCTCGACAAGCTGGCAGTGGATGATGGGGCCGCTGACCTCCATGACCGGCTCGTTTGGAAAGAAGACCTGGCCCTCGTCCATCGCGCGGACGCCGCACGTCAGGCGAAGGTCGCGCAGGAAGTCGAGAAAGTCATCGTCGAATATGGCGCGTTGCTTCAGGGCGTCGATGTCGTCAGAGGTGAAGGCGAATCTCTCAAAGTAGTCCAGCGCGGTCTCAAGGCCGCAGAAGACGTAGTACGCCCTGTTGGTCGGGAACCGGCGGAAGAACAGGCTGAAGGTGGCGTCGGCGGACCGCCCGCTCCGGTAGTAGGCCTGGGCCATCGTAAGCTGGTAGAGGTCGGTGAACAGCGCGTTTGTTGAGTGGGTGTTCACGCTATGAGCGGCTGCGCTCAAGGTCGATAAGCGCGCGCCTTAGTATCTTGCCTGAGGGGTTCTTGGGCACGGCGTCTATGAACTCGACCTCGCGGACGTGCTTGAACGTCGCGAGTTTGGTCGCCACGAAGTCCATGACCTGGTCTGCCGTGATCTCGGCCCCCGACTTTCGGACGACGAACGCTTTGGGTATCTCGCCCGCTTCGAGGTCCGCCTTGCCAATGACGGCGGCGTCGGCGATACCCTCATGCTCCAAGAGCACGCCCTCGATCTCGGCGGGCGGCACCTGGAAGCCCTTGTACTTGATAAGCTCCTTCTTGCGGTCGAGGACCCAGACGTATCCGTCGGCGTCCATGCGCACGATGTCTCCGGTCCGCAGCCAGCCGTCTTCGGTGATTGCCTCCGCCGTCGCCTGCCGGTTTTCGTAGTACCCCTTCATCACCTGTGGGCCGCGAATGAGAAGCTCGCCCGTCTCACCGGGAGGGACCTCAGAATCGCCCGTTTCGAGGTCCACGACCTTCTCTTCGGTGTCCGGCATGGCGGGGCCGATCGAACCGGGGCGGGCCAGGTGCGGCTCGATGAAGTCGGCATTTGTGACGGGTGACGTCTCGGTCAGGCCGTATCCCTGAACGACGGGAGCGGCGAGCGCATCTTGGACGCGCTGCTGCATGTCGGCGGACAGAGGCGCGGCGCCGAAGAACCCGACTCTGAGCGCGGACAGGTCATGTTCCGCGACACCCGGATACTGAGTCAGGCCAAGTCCCACCGGGGGCACGGTGAACAGCATCGACACGCGATGTGTGGATAGCAGCGACAGGAACTCGTCCATGTCGAACCTTCCCATGAGTACCTGGGTGGCGCCCGCGCCGATGGCGCCGTTCATCAGCACGTTCATGCCGTAGATGTGGAAGAGTGGCAGGTGCGTGAGAATGACGTCGTCTTCTCTTATGGTCGCCTGCTCGTTCTCGCGTTCGAGGAACTGCCGCACGTTGGAGGTCAGGTTGTGGTGCGTGAGCATGACGCCCTTGCTCAGGCCCGTTGTGCCCGATGAGTAGGGGAGCATGGCGACGTCTTCCATCGGGTTGATAGACACGCTTGGCGGCGTGGCCGGGGCGTTTTCTAGCAGGCTCCAGAATGAGCCTTCTTCTGAAGAGTCCGGCTTGATGACGATCTGTCTCGTCAGCGCCGGGACATCTCCTCGCACGGCGTCGGCCAGCGGCTTCAGTGATTCGTGGATCACTAGGGTCGAGGCGCCGCTGTCGTTGAGTTGGTGCGCGACCTCGCGCTCCCGGTACCCGGAGTTGACCGTGCTGGCTATCGCCCCTGCCTTCAGGATGCCATAGACCGCTATGATGAACTCGACGCAGTTGGGCGCTAGTATGGCGACACGGTCGCCCTTTTGGACGCCCAGCTTTGCCAGGGCCGACGCGAACCGGTTGGAGCGCTCCGATAGCTGCGCGTAGGTGAATCTGCGGTCCCCGTCGATGACGGCCAGCTTACTTCCGTAACTGCCCGCGGCCCGAGTTAAGAGGTCCTGCAACGGATAAGGCGCGTATGGCGCGAGCGACTTCCGCATCTCTTGGACGGTTAGCTTTGTGCGGTCATGGCTGGGTCTTGGGGCTGCGCTACGCGCTCGGGGGTGGCTCATCGAAGGGTTCTCCGCGCCTCTCAGCATCCAGGCGTCGCAGATTCCAAGCCTCTACCTCGGCAGCCAAGGCTTCCCGGCCCTCTTCCCGGAGCCTTTCGCGTTGGCGCTCGATCTTGTCGTACAGATAATCTCTGGTAGCTCGCGCCATTATCATTATTCCACCTCCTGAGATGAAGTTTCCGACCATTACTCCCAGTATCGAAAAGACTATGATAAGCGGTACGCCATCCGCCGCGTTCGACCCGACCGCAAGCGAGGTATCGAGAATGTTCGCGTGTCTGCCGCTCGATACTTCTTCCCACGCCGTGAGCGCGGTCCAGATCATTGTCAGCAGACAGATTGCCCAGACACACCAAGGCAGCAACTCCCTGCTGATGCTGAGGGGCGAGTACAGATTACGCGATTCACCTGACATCACTCGAACTCTCCCGTTAGTATAACGCAACTATGCTTCGACTTGGAGAGTAATCATTCTCCTCTAATCCAAGGGGCGTATCAAGCGTATTGGAAAACCGGCGCGGTCTATGATGCGTTTGCCCTAGTTTCTATATCGACGGGTTGCTCTCATGATGTCATCCCGCGAAGTGGTCCCAGCCCGTGCCAGCGAACGGCACGCTTCGTCCGCTTGCGTCCTCGACGCTCACGCTCCCGTCGCCGCGTTCGATCCTTCCTATGACCGTGACCGGATCTCCGAGCTCGTTCACGACGGCTCGCATGGTATCTTGGTCGGCTGTGAATACCAACTCATAGTCCTCACCTCCGGTCAGCGCAAGCTCTCTCCAAGAGTCAGGGAATGCCTCTTTGAGATAGGGATGCACCGGCACGGCGTCGATGTCGATAGACGCCGAGACGCCACTGGCAACGCAGAGTTTTTCAACGTCCGCGATCAGGCCGTCGCTAACGTCCATAGCGCACCGGACGCCGAGCTTTCTGAGCGTCTGTCCGGCGTGAATGCGCGGCGTGGGCCTGTTGTGCGCCGACGTGAGATGCGCTCTCGCTTCTTGGGAGATGACGGGCGCATCGTCGGGGTCGAGCAGAAGTCTGAGTCCGCCGGCCGACGATCCGAGGTATCCGGTGACCGCGAGCGCGTCCCCCTCGGACGCCGCGCCGCGCGTGAGTAGCGCCGCGTTCTGAGGGGCGACGCCCTGGAGCGCGACGGTCACGAATAGGGCGTCTGATCTCACGATATCGCCGCCTGCAATCGCGCAGCCGCCAGACTCGCAGGCGTCCATCATACCTGAGTACATGGCCTCGAGGCCACCGACGGGGATGTCTCCCCGCAGACCCAGTGTCACCAGCGCGAGCGTCGGAGCGCAGCCCATGGCGGCCACGTCGCTTAGGTTCGAGGCCATCGCCTTCCAGCCGAGGTCATGCCAACCGGTGGTGTTCGCCGTGAAGTGAACGCCGTCAACCATCGTGTCCGTGGTGGAGACGACGGTCATGGCGGGCTGAGTCCATGCGGCGGCGTCGTCGCCGATGCCGAGCGTGACCTCTATCCCTCGTTCTCGCAAGGCCGCAACCCGCGCGGAGTTTCGCTGCCGGATCGACGACTCCAGCAGGTCGATAAGCTCAAACTCTCCGACATCTTGGACAAGCATGTCGGAATTATAGTTTTAGACGGTTCACCCCTCAACTCCGCCGCCGGGAACTTCCACGGGTTCAATGAAGGGTTTGGCTCTTTCCAATTCGGGCGGGTCTGACCGCGCTCCCCAGAGATTCAGGATGACTCCGACGGTGCGAAAGATGAGCCTCAGATCGTATGCGAGTGAGGCTTCGCGCACATAGACGACATCGAGAGCCAGCTTTGTGGGCAGGACGCGCTTCAGATAGACGGTTTCGGGATCGTCGGAGTCCAGCACGTTCTCACCGTGCGTAAGGGCATAGATGCTTCCGGGGCTGGTCAGGCCGGGCAGGACTTCGAGGGTTTCCCGCTGAGTCGGAGTCCGGTAGCAGCTTACGATCTTGGGATGTCTCGCTCTTGGGCCGACGACGGCCATGTCTCCCTTCAGGATGTTGATAAGCTGGGGGAGCTCGTCGAGCTTGAAGCGGCGCATCCAGCGGGCCATGGGAATAAGCCTGGGATCGTGCTTGGCGGTGATGACGCTGCCTCCGGATTCGTGGCTCAGGCGCATGGTGCGCAGCTTGAACATGGTGAAGGCGCGGCCATGCAGTCCCACCCGCTTCGGACGGTATAGAACCGATCCGGGACTGACGACGAAGATCAGCAGGGCAGTAGCCAGAATGACCGGAGAGGCCAGTATTAGCATAATGCCGGCGAGCGCAATGTCCAGCAGGCGTTTCGTCAATTGCCAGAAACCCTCGTGCGGTCCGGTCGTGGCGGTTCCGAGTTGCTGTCTGCCAGCTTATCACACTGTTATGCTGTACCATATTCTCAGGCTTGGGTTATGTTGACCGGACACGGGGGATCATGAATGAGCGGTGAACTCAACGACGTGGCGATCGTGGGCGCGGGAGCGATGGGGTGCGCGGCGGCCTACTATCTGGGTAGGGAAGGAGTGGGAGCGACGATAGTCGAGCGAGACGGGGTAGCGGCGCACGCGTCGGGGTACTCTGCCGGCGGGTTGAACCCTCTGGAGGGGGCGGGAATACCGGGGCCGCTGGCTCCGCTGGCGATCACGTCGTTCAGGATGCACAAGGAGATTTGGCCGGACCTTGTGGAGCGGTCGGGGATCGACTTCGGGCCGAGAGTGACCTCTTTGGTTAGGGTAGCGTTCGACGAGTCGGACGTGGCTGAATTGGGGGCGTCCTTCGACGCCTTCGATTCGGCGGACGATTCGTTCAGCGCGGTGTGGTTGAACCGTGACGAACTGAGAGAACTGGAGCCGCGTATTTCCAATGATGCGCTGTGCGCTCTGGAAACATCGGGCAACGGCGCGCTCGACAGCTACCGATATACTCAGGCGCTTGGAAGTACGGCTGAGAAGATGGGCGCGGAGATGGTGTCCGGCGCCGTGATTGGGATAGAGACTCGCGGCGGCAGGGTGACTTCAGTGGTGACGGAGAGCGGGAAGATACCCTGCGGTGCGGTGGCGCTTGCAGCGGGGCCGTGGTCGGAAGATGTCGGGAGATGGCTCGGAGTCGAGGTTCCGGTGGAGCCGTACAAGGGGGAGATACTGAGGATGCGTCCGCGCCGGAGTCCGACGGAGCGCGACTTTCAGGGCGCAGGGGTGACTCTGTATCGGCGCGAGCGCGACCAAGTGTGGATCGGGGCGACGGAGGAGAGGAAGGGGTTCGATGCGAGTCCGTCAGATTCGGCGAAGAGAACTTTGATGGATGGAGCGGTGAGGTTGATGCCGGCGATGGGGGACGCGGAATTGGTACTGCACACGGCGTGTCTCAGGCCACTGACCCCTGACTGGCTGCCGATAGTAGGCAAGGCGCCGGGATGGGACAACGTGTATCTGGCGACGGGGGCCGGAAAGAAGGGGATTCTGCTCAGTCCCGGAATCGGGAAGGCGGTGGCGGACATGGTTGTGCGCGGCGTGACCGATGTTCCGGTTGGTGGGTTCGGTCTTTCGCGCTTTGGGAAGTCTGGGGACGAATCGGATTAGTAGAGGTGGCAGGCCACTATGTGGTCCGGCGCGGCTTCTTTCAGCTCAGGCGCCTCGTCCGGGCACGGCTCGAAGGCTACGGGACAGCGCGGGTGCAGGTTGCAACCGGTTGGCGGGTTGAGGGGGCTGGGTACCTCGCCCGGGAGGACGATCTCTTCGCGCTGGCGTCTGGGGTGGGCGGGCAGCGAGGCTGAGATAAGCGCTCTTGTGTAGGGATGGAGAGGGTTCGTGAAGAGTTCGGCGGGTTCCGCTTCCTCGATCAGCTTGCCGAGGTACATGACACCGACTTTCTGGCTCATATAGCGAACGTTGGCGAGATTGTGAGAGATTAGAAGATAGCTGAGATTGTACGCGCGCTGAAGCTCTTTTAGGAGGTTCAGAATCTGGGCGCGGATGGAGACGTCCAGGGCGGAGACCGGCTCGTCCAGCACGATGAGCTTGGGCTGTGTCGAGAGGGCGCGGGCTATGGCGATACGTTGGCGCTGACCGCCGCTGAACTCGTGAGGGTATCTACTGCCGTGAAAGGGTTGTAGGCCGACCACTCCCAGGAGCTCGTCCACTCTAGCCTTGACCTCCTGTTTCGTGAGGCGCTGGTGCGTTATGAGCGGCTCGGAGATGATTGAGCTAACGCGCATCCTGGGGTTGAGCGAGCTCCAAGGGTCTTGGAAAACGGCCTGTACGGAAGCGCGAAACTCGTTTCTCTCCTGCCTGTCGAACTCTCTGATGGACTTGCCCCGGTAGTAGATGTCCCCTTCGGTTGGCGTCTCCACCATGAGGATCTGCCGTGACGTCGTGGTCTTGCCACAGCCGGACTCTCCCACGAGGCTGTAGGTCTCTCCCACGGGGATGTTGAAGTTGATGCCGTCCACGGCTTTGACCTGGCCGACGGTACGCTGAATGACGAGGCCCTTGGTTACGGGATAGTGTTTCTTTAGGTTGGCAACCCGTATCAGGCTGCCGTCGTCTCTGTGGCCGTTAGTCTGCACCGTCATGCCTCCAGCAGCGAACCAGGTGTTGATCCGCAATCGTGAACTCGGGCGGATACTCCTCGCACTTCTCGAATGCGTACTCACAGCGAGGGGCGAAGGAACATCCGACAGGCAGGTCATCGAGGGAGGGAGGCTGTCCTTCGATGGATGGCAGATGCTCCACGTCTTCACTGAGGTCCGGCACCGATTTCAAGAGGGCCTGCGTATATGGGTGCGATGGGTTATCAAAGAGCTCCACGACGTCGGCCTGTTCGACAATCTTGCCTGCGTACATGACGGCGACTCTATCGCACATGCGGGCCACGACGCCGAAGTCGTGAGTAATGAAGATGATGGCGGCGCCGGTCTCTGCCTGAACGTCTTTCAGCAGGCGGAGGTATTGAAGCTGAATGGTGGCGTCCAGAGAGGTTGTCGGCTCGTCGGCGATCAGAATGCTGGGAGAGCGGGACATGGCTATGGAGCCGACGATTCGCTGCCGCATACCGCCGCTCATCTGATGCGGGAAGGCTTCCAGTCGGGCTTCGGGCGATGGGATGCCGACATTCGAGAGCAGTTTCGCCGCCCGCTCGCGCAGTCGAGAAGCGGGCTCGTTGGAGTCCATTCTGAGGGTCTCCAGCATCTGTGTGGCGATGTTGTACACGGGGTTTAGGGACGTGAGGGGGTCTTGCATGACCATGCAGATGCCCTTGCCGCGAATCTCGCGCATCTCGTGGGAGTCCTTCTGGAGGAGGTCTTCGCCCATGTAGAGGATACGGCCGCTCTCGATGCGGCCAAACGGCTCCGGCACGAGGCCCAGGATGGACCAGGCGGTCATGCTCTTGCCGCAGCCGGACTCGCCGACGATGCCGAGGGTCTCGCCTCTGCACAGGTCGAAGCTGATGCCGTCAATGGCCTTCACGACGCCTGAGTTCATGTGGAAGTAGGTCCGCAGGTCTTCGACCCTGAGGACTACGTCACCGTTCATGACGAAACACCTTTGCCGGGAGAGTGGCAGCCTCTCATCCTATGCCCCTATTCTATGCTCCTTGGGGTCGAGCGCGTCCCTCAGCCAGTCGCCGAGGAAGTTGAATGCCATGACGACGAAGGTAATGACCAAGCCGGGCAGCGCAGACAGCCGCCGGACGTCCAGTATAACGGATTGCCCCTCGTTTACCATAATTCCCCATCCGGGCGCGCCGGGCGGCAGGCCCAGACCGAGGAAGCTGAGGCCGGCTTCCAGGAGGATGACGCCGGGATCCGACATGCTCACTATGACCACGAGCAGGTTGACGACGCCCGGTCAGGCATAGTGTCTTCATTGCAGGGGGGAGAATATGGGACTGGACATCGGAGCGGTATCCGGCGTCCGGATGCTGTGTCACTTTAGTAGGTATGCCGCTAAAGGACACGAAAACAAGGGGGCCGTCATTACCATGAAAATAGACAATTCAGGCAGCTTGCAGGGTGACTCTGTGCCCCAGCCGTTCGAGTTGGCGAACAGCTCTGCGGGCGATGGCGGTCTTGTCGCGCTCTTCAAAGTAGTTGTGTCCCAGGTCCACGAAAGGCTCCTTGTTCTTGATGATGGAGTGGAGAATGACGGCGATGGAGTGGGCGACGGCCATGGCGGCTTTGTTGGCTCCGATGCGTCGAGCCAGGCGGTGGTACTGTGCTCCCAGGTAGGTTTTGGTCCGGGAGGCAGCCCTGGCAGCTTCCACCAAGGCCGACTGAAGCGAGTTGTTGCCCTTCTTGACCGGGCTTCGCTTGCTCCTGTCTGCGCTTCGCTTGTTCCCAGGACTCACCCCAGCCCACGAGGCCAAGTGTCCGGGCGTGGCAAACCTGTCCATGTCGGTACCCATCTCCGCCACGATTGTCTCAGCGGTGCGACGGCCCACCCCAGGGATGGTATCGACCACCTGTATGACATCCCTGTGCTGGTGAACCCTCCGAGACACCTCCGCGTCCAGTCTCTCAACATCGGCGTCCAAGGTGCTGAGGCGTCGCAACTGGGTGGCCAACATGAAGCGCTGGTGAGACCCCACCACGCCCTCCAGGGCCTCTTCCAGCGCATCGAGCTTCTCCCTAAGCCGTCCCTTGGCCATGTCTGCCAGCACCTTCGGGTCTTCCTCTCCATCAGCGAGGGCAGTCAGCATCATCCTGCCAGACACCCCCAGCACGTCGGTAGCTACCGATCCCAACTTGATGTTGGCACCCTCAAGTACCTTTTGTATCCTGTTGGCCTCTCGCGACCTCTCTTGGACCAAGCTCCGCCGGTAGCGCACCAACTCCCGAAGCTCACGCTGCTCACGCTCCGGGATAAAGCTGGGCTTCAACAACCCGTGCCGCAGCAAGTCGGCTATCCATTCGGCATCCTTGACGTCGGTCTTGCGGCCCGGCACCGTCTTGATGTGATGCGCGTTGACCACCCAGACAGTGAACTCCTCCTCCAGAAGGTTGACGACAGGCTTCCAGTAGATCCCAGTGCTCTCCATTGCCACATGAGTGACACCTTGCTGCCGAAGCCACTCAGACAACTTCACAAGCTGGCGCGTCGTTGTGCCAAACGTCCTCGTCTGATGAGACTCACCCGTTATTACACAGGCCACCACCGACTTCTTATGTACGTCCAGGCCACAGCACCGTTCATGTACGACTTCCATACTTCTCCTCCTGAGACTAGCTGCCGGCCGGTGGGAGGCTGTTCTCTCAACGACTTTACCATGCGTGCTCACCGCAGTAGCGGGGCGACAATCTTATGTTCCTGCCAGCCTCCCAGGCAGATTCCGGCACGGGCTCGTGGCACCAATGACTACCGCCCTAGTTGTACCGTCCGGCGCCAAGACATTTTCATCCCTCTTATGTGGCCTGACAAGGCCATGGTGATTCCGGCGAAGGCCGGAATCCAGAAGTGGGGAGAGTAGCATCCCGCCTACCAAACTGACACAGGCTCCATCCTAGTATATGTTATAGACAGTATCGCACACGCGCGCGTACCATGACACACCAATACGACCGGCGATAGTTCCCCGGAGGTCGTACGTCATGACCCAAGCCAACAATCCAACCTTGAAACGCATCAGGGCCAAGAATCTCCTGTCCTTCGGATCCGACGGCATCGACCTCGAGCTATCGGCCCTCAACGTATTGATTGGCCCGAATGGGTCAGGGAAGTCCAACCTGTTCGAGGTTGTCGCCCTGTTCAAGGCCGCGCCGTTCGATCTCCCATATCCTGTGAGAAACGGCGGCGGCGTCCGTAACTGGATATGGAAAAGGCGTCCCGAGTCGACAGTCACTGTCGAGACAGCCGTCCGTAACCCTAAAGGAGACCAAGCAATACGGCACGTGATCGAATTCGCCGAGTCCAACCAGGAGTTCAAGCTGACGGACGAGCGGATCGAAAACGAGCATCCGGGCGGAGAGCAACCCGATAACCACTTCTTCTACAGATACCGACATGGTAGCCCTGTGCTGAACGCTCAAGGGCAGAAGGAGAGGCAACTTCAAAAGGATGACCTCGCCCCTGATAAATCGATCCTATCTCAGCGCAAAGACCCCGACCACTACCCTGAACTGACCTACCTGAGCGACTATTACGGAGGAATGAGGCTCTATCGAGATTGGGAATTCGGTCCGTTCGCGGGTATTAGAATACCGCAGGATGACCGGTATCCTCAGAGTCCACTGGGAGAGCAGGCCGCCAATCTTGGCGTGTTTCTCAATCGGCTGAGACAGTACCCAAAAGTCAAGGCGAATCTGTTTGAGAAGCTCGGCGACCTCTACGAGGGTCTCACTGACTTTGAGTTGAACTTCAAAGGCGGCTCCGTTCAGATCTCGTTTACGGAGAGCGAATTTGATATTCCCGCCTCTCGCCTCTCAGACGGCAGCCTCAGATACCTAACTCTGCTGGCGGTCCTTCTCGACCCGGAGCCGCCCCGCTTCATCGGGATCGAGGAGCCGGAGCTTGGACTCCACCCCGACCTGATACCCAAGATGGCCGACCTCCTGGTTGACGCATCGACCAGGAGCCAACTCCTCGTGACCACTCACTCCGACATCCTGATCGACGCCCTGTCCCACCGGCCAGAGTCCGTCATAGTCTGCGAGAAGCGCGATGGCCAGACCAACATGAGACGACTTGACCGCTCTGATCTGAAAGTGTGGCTGAAACGATACAGTCTAGGTCAGCTATGGACCAAGGGGAAGCTGGGCGGTGTGCGGTGGTGACGGCGGAAATCTACGCAGAGGGTGGTGGGCCGCCCGGCAGGATGACAAACATCAGATGCCGCGAAGGGTTTACCAGGCTGCTTGAAAACTGCGGCTTGGATGCCGGTAAGTTTGACGTGATTGCCTGTGGAGGAAGAGGAAGAGGAGAGGCTTGGAACGACTTTCAGGACGCACATACGGATGCGCCAGGACGATACTATGTCGCGCTCCTGATCGACAGTGAAACTCCTCTTGAAAACGTTAGCGAGACTTGGAAGCACCTTGAGAACAGCGACGGTTGGCAAAAGCCGACGGACGCTCAGGACGACCAAGTACTCTTCATGACTAGGTGCATGGAGGCATGGATAGTCGCTGACCGCGCCACCCTGCGAGAACAGTTCGGCCAAAACCTTCAGACAGACGACCTACCGGAGTTGAACGGCTTGGAACTGCTCAGTCCGGGCAATCTGAAGGATCGGCTGGAGCGCGCGACTCAACTCTGCGAAGACCCTTACAGCAAAGGTCGGAACTCGTTCGAGGTACTCGGCAAGCTCGATCCCGACGTGCTGGAACAGCATCTGCCCAGCTTCGGGCGGGCGCGCCGAATCCTGAACGACAAGTTGAGCTAGGGCCAACGCCGCTTAAGGGTCCTCACAAACTCGTCGCGGTCCGATAGAATGACGGTCCCAAATCCATGGAGGGAGACACGACATGGGACTGGACATCGGAGCCGTGAAGATTGACTACCTCGACAGCCCTTCAGGCGCGGCCTACCGGTTCGCCTGGCACCTAGCTGGACAGTGGGACGACCGTGTCTGGAATGTGAGATCAGAAGGCAACGCCTTCATGGAGTTCGACTTCGACCACCTAGTCGACGTGGCCGAGGAGTACATATCGTCGGAAAGTCTCGGATCGGCTGATGCCCATCAGGTCATGCGCTGGGTGAGGAACCTACCATGGCGCCGCGACGTCGTAATGTTGCATCTGAACTGGTGACGGCAGGCTCAATTCTGCGTCGCCACCTAGCAACCTACACCCGATTCGGGTATTCTGTGGCTGGTGTTTCCGAAAACGCATCGGACCTCAGCACCAGGAGGTTGCTTACACGACCTTTCAATGATATAGTATGTTTGTCCTATTCACTTGGGGAGCGGGAATGGACTACATAGACTCAATCGTACACGGGGACTGCGAGCGCGTCCTGAAGGACGTGCCCGATGACTCGATAGACTTGATATTCACCTCACCTCCATACGCAGATCGGAGGCAAAAGACTTACGGAGGCGTCAAACCTGATCAGTACGTGGACTGGTTCCTCCCCAAGACCGATGAATTTTTCCGAGTACTGAAGCCCTCTGGCACATTCGTACTCAATATTAAAGAATGTGCTGTCAACGGTGAACGGCATACCTACGTGATAGAATTAATATTGGAGATGCGTAACCGAGGATGGCTATGGACCGAAGAATTCATGTGGCACAAGAAGAACTCTTATCCTGGCAAATGGCCGAATCGGTTTAGAGATAATTGGGAGCGGTTACTTCAATTCAACAAGAATCGGAAATTCAACATGTACCAAGAGGCTGTGATGGTACCGGTTGGAGATTGGTCAAAACATCGGCTTACCAACCTTAGTGAGACTGATAAAATTCGTGACGAATCCAAGGTTGGCAGCGGGTTCGGCAAGAACATATCCAACTGGTTAGGCCGAGACATGGTTTATCCCAACAACGTAATTCATATGGCTACGGAGTCATCAAACAAAAACCACAGCGCAGTATTCCCAGTTGCGCTCCCTACTTGGTTCATCAAGCTGTTCACTCAGCCTAGAGACGTAGTGCTAGATCCATTCTTGGGATCTGGTAGTACCGCAGTCGCCGCTAAATCTCTTGGGAGACACTACTTAGGCATAGAAATAAACGGTGAGTACGTTGATCTTGCCCAAGATCGCTTGGACAAGACACAATCTGGATTGCCGGGTATCGCCGATCCAGACGACGAGTATTCTGCTCACGCCACCCACGGAGTATTATAATGGAACCTCTCGATTTCGCGGCTGTGCGAGAGTATGTGAATGAAAATATCGCTGTGTTTCATCAGGGACGGATAGACACCTTGCAGAAATTAGACATAAAGCGAGTGCTGAAAAAGAATCCGTACTTGTTCAGAGCAAAGAACGTCCTGACGGCATCCGAAATCGTCACTGGCATGATGGACGCATTTCTATCGTCCTCTGAAGAAGAACGCTTTGGGACGTTCCTTGAAGGCCTCGCTGTATTTGTAGCTGAACAGACAGCCGGAGGATCCAAGTCAGCCGCGCCAGGGGTAGATTTGGAATTTGCCAACGAAGGCGTCCACTACCTAGTTTCTATCAAATCCGGCCCCAACTGGGGGAACGCGTCGCAGCAGAATGAACTGGAACGAAACCTACGCGATGGCGTCGCTCGGTTACGACAACGGCGGCCCAGCGCAAATGTGCAATCCGTGTTGGGAATATGCTATGGTCGGGTTCGTACAGCATACCTAAGAGGGTATCTGAAGCTAGTCGGACAGAACTTCTGGTACTTCATCAGTGAAGACAAATACCTGTACACGGACATCATTGAGCCAATCGGACACCGCGCCAAGGAACACAACGAAGAGTACGAACGTAACAAAGCCCAAGTGGAAAACTTGCTGACCGCCGCATTCATCAAAGACTATTGTCACCCTTCAGGTACAATTGACTGGCCCAAGCTGGTTCATGCCGCTTGCGGAAACTACGATCTGGATAAATTCTTCGGCTGACTACAACTGGAGGTTACGCATAATGACAGATCAGCTAGAAATAAGGACAGACCCCAATGGGTACCAAATCTACAAAACTCTAGTGCTGGATCATGGCATCAGCTTGGGGAATGGCAAACTCTACGTCAAAATACCCACGGACAAGGCAATCGACTTGGATGTAAGACTTGGTCTGCGCCAATTCTATGACAGGGGTGCTCGAATAGAGTTATACGCTCAGACATTCGGCAGTTACTATATGCTAGAATTTGAGACGGCAAAGTATCCGGAAGTCTAGATATGGGGCGTGGATAACTTTGCTGAAGTGTATCAAGTCCCGCCGATAGTACCCCCAGCCACAAGGAGCCCACCATGAGATTCGGAATGTTCGACACCATCAGATGGCACGAGGACGTCACCGCCGAGAAGACCCTCAGCGACGCGCTCACCCAGGTCGAGTTCGCCGACGGGCTTGGAATCCAGGATATCTGGCTGGGTGAGCATCATTTCTCCCGGCACGGCATCCTGTCCGGCATCTTCTCCTTCATGGGAGCGGTCGCGGCCAGGACGAAGCAGGCGCGCATCGGCACGTCCATCGTCATCCTGCCATTCCACAACCCCGTGCAGGTCGCCGAGGAGGCCGCCACCATCGACATCGTCTCCAACGGCAGGTTCAACCTCGGCGTCGGCGCCGGGTACCAGGCGCAGGAGTTCCACGGCATGGGAGTCGATATCACCCAGTCGAGGCTACTCTTCAATGAGTACCTCGACGTCGTCGTCAAGTGCTGGGAAGATGGCCCTCTCACCTACAAGGGCGACTACGTCAACATCGAAGACATCTGGGTCGTCCCCAAGCCCATCCAGAAGCCCGGCCCTCCGCTGTATATCGCGGTCAGCACAAGCCCGGAGAGCGTTGACTACGCCGCCAAGCGCGGAATCCCAATCCTAGTCGGCGGTCCGACGACCACGCTCGGCCAGACGCCGGAGGTGGTGCGGATGTGGCACGAGCGCATGGAGCATTACGGCAACCCGCACGAGCGCATAGACCTGCCCGTCAGCGCCAACGTCTATGTCGCGCCCACAATGGAGGAAGCCGAAAACGACACCAAGGGCCTTGAGGCGAAGATCAACGAGGAGTTCTACCGCATCGGCAACCCCGCCGACAAAGACGGCAACTTCCCCGCCAACTACAAACACTGGGTACACCGCGACAGAGACCGCAAGATCTCCGCCGAGCGCGCCCGAAAAGAGGGCATCCGCCCCCTCGTCGGCACCCCCGAAGTCGTGTGCGAGCGGCTGGAGGTTCTGAGGTCGAAGGGCATCAACCGCATCTTCGGCAAGTTCGGGGCCGCGGGCCTGGACCTCGACAAGTCGCTCCGCTGCATCGAGATGTTCGCCACCGAGGTCATGCCTGAGTTCGTAGAGACGCCCATCGCGGCGGACTAGAGGAGGGACGGCCTCTCGATGAAATACGACTTTGTCATCGTCGGCGCCGGTTCCGCGGGAGCCATCCTCGCCACCAGACTGTCCGAAGACCCCAGCCGATCAGTCCTGCTTCTTGAGGCAGGCCCCGACTACCCGGACATAGACAGTCTCCCCGAAGAGGTCAGGGTCGGATACGCGACGGGCGCTGACGTCATGACCAGCGACCACAACTGGCAGTTCTGGGGACAGCCTAGCCCGATCGCCGAGCCTATGATGGTTCCCCGTGGACGAGTTACCGGCGGATCGAGCGCCATCAACGGCCAGGTATTCCTCAGAGGTATGCCCGAGGACTACGATAGCTGGGCCTCCTTCGGCAATGACGAGTGGAGCTACGAGAAGGTCTTGCCCTTCTTCAGGAAGCTCGAGACGGACACCGACTTCGGCGGCGACTTCCACGGCGCCGACGGCCCTATCATCGCGCGGCGCTTCACCAATCGCGACGAGTACCCTCCCATGCAGACCGCCTTCTACGACGCCGCCAAGGCCGAAGGCTTCCCCGACGGCCCCGACCAGAACCACCCCGACGTCACCGGCATCGGCCCTACCCCGTTCAACAATCCCAACGACATCCGCTGGAGCACGAACGTCGGATACCTCTCCATGTCCAGACACCGGCTCAACCTGACCATCAGGCCCAACTGCACTACCCATCGAATCATCTTCGACGGCAAGCGCGCCACAGGCTTGGAGGTGGAGAGTGGCGGCGAGAAGTTCATCGTCGAGGGAGATGAGATAGTCCTCAGCGCCGGCGCCGTCGGCTCCCCGCAGATTCTGATGCTGTCCGGCGTCGGACCGGCGGACCACCTTCGCGAGATCGAAGTCCCGGTGGTGCATGACGCGCCCGGAGTGGGCCAAAACCTCCGCGACCATCCCGTTGTCTATGTCACTTGGAAGACGAAGCCTCACATTGAATTGGACGGCCTCGCGCCAAGAAACCAGCTTATGCTGCGGTACACCGCCACCGGTTCGGACCTGCGCAATGACATGAAAATCGGGATGAATAACTTCGCGACCGAGCGTATCGACAGGGGTGGTCTCAGGATGGAGCCTATCGGCGTTCGGATGACCGTCGTGCTCGACCTTGCCGCAGGATCGGGAGAGTTGAGGCTCACGTCCAAAGACGTAGGAATCCAGCCCCATCTCAACTACAACTACTTCGCCGAGGAGTTTGACCGCCGGCGGACCCGCGAGGGAGTCCGCCTCGCACTCAAGCTCGCGGAGCGCCCCGATTTCGGGGACATCCTGCAGGAGCGTATCGAGCCTTTAGACTCAGACCTCGAATCGGACGATGCCTTGGACCAGTGGATGCTGCGCGAGGCGACCACCGGCCAGCACATCTCAGGCACCTGCAAGATGGGGCTTTCCAGCGACCCGATGGCGGTCGTGGACCAGCGCGGAAGAGTCCACGGACTCCAGGGTCTCCGCGTCGTCGACGCCTCCATCATGCCCGACTGCATCCGCGCCAACACCAACGTCACCACGATGATGATAGGCGAGCGCATCTCAGACCTGATCTTGCGGAAGGGCTAACGGAATTGACGCAAGCGAATCGCAGATGTAGTATTCACGCGATTCGCTACGCGCAGCTACTTAAGAGGAACTCAGATGAAGTACGATTTCGTTGTCGTCGGCGCTGGCTCGGCCGGGGCCATACTCGCCACAAGATTGTCCGAAGACCCCAACCGCTCAGTCCTGCTCTTGGAGGCAGGCCCCGACTATCCTGACATCGACAGTCTTCCCGAAGACCTCAAGCTCGGGTACGTCACCGGCATGGACCTAATGACCAGCGACCACAACTGGCAGTTCTGGGGACAGCCCACCCCCATCGCCGAGCCGATGATGGTGCCCCGAGGACGAGTTACCGGCGGGTCGAGCGCCATCAATGGCCAGGTGTTCCTGCGAGGGATTCCAGAGGACTACGACAATTGGGCCTCCTTCGGAAACGACGAGTGGAGCTACGAGAAGGTCCTTCCATTCTTCCGAAAGCTCGAGACCGACACCGACTTCGGCGGAGACTTCCACGGCACTGAGGGCCCCATAATCTGTCGACGTTTCACCAATCGCGACGAGTACCCTCCCACGCAGACCGCCTTCCACAGCGCCGCCAGGACCGCGGGCTACCCGGACGGATCGGACCATAATCACCCCGACTTCACCGGCATCGGCCCCGTCCCGTTCAACAATCCCAACGGCATCCGCTGGAGCACGAACGTCGGGTACCTCTCCATGTCGAGGCATCGGCTGAACCTGACTATACGTCCGAACTGCACCACCCACCGAATCATCTTCGACGGCAAGCGCGCAACCGGGGTCGAAGTGGAGAGCGGCGGCGAGAAGTTCGTCGCCGAGGGAGAGGAGATCGTCCTCAGCGCCGGCGCGATCGGCTCGCCGCACATCCTCATGCTGTCGGGAGTCGGACCCGCCGAGCCCCTTAGCGATCTCGGAATCCCGGTCGTCCACGACGCTCCGGGTGTTGGACAGAATCTGCGCGATCATCCGGCGCTTCCGTTGACCTGGCGAACGAAACCCCATGTCGAGCTAGGCACTTTAACGCTGCGAAGCGAGCTTATGCTCAGATACACCGCAAACGGATCGGACCTGCGAAACGATATGGCGATCATTGTGGGCAACTTCGGGACCGGACACTTAGAACAAGGCGAAAACTGGACGTCGTCAATCGAAATTCAGTTCTGGGTAGTTGTCATGCAGGCGGTAGGGGCTGGCGAGCTGACGCTTACGTCCAGAGACGTGGGAGTCCAGCCGCATCTCAACTACAACTACTTTGCCAAAGAGTTCGACCGGAGCCGCGCGCGGGAGGGTCTGCGACTTGCCGTAAGTCTGGCGGGGCATCCGGAATTCGACGACATCCTGGCCGAGCGCGTCGGACCATCGGACGAGATCATCGAGTCGGACGATGCGCTGGACGAATGGATCATGAAAGAGGCTTCCACCGCTCAGCACATCTCCTGCACCTGCAAGATGGGACCGGCAAGCGACCCGATGGCCGTCGTGGACCAGCGCGGAAAAGTCCACGGACTCGACGGCCTCCGCGTCGCCGACGCCTCCATCATGCCCAACTGCATCCGCGCCAACACTAACGTAACCGCCATGATGATCGGTGAGCGCATCTCAGATCTGATCTTGCAGGAAGGCTAACGGAATTGACGCAATCGAATCGTGGATATAGCATTCACGCGATTCGTTTCTCGCAGCTTCAGGGGAGGGACTCAGATGAAGTACGATTTCGTTGTCGTAGGCGCTGGCTCCGCGGGGGCCATACTCGCCACCAGACTATCCGAAGACCCCAACCGCTCAGTCCTGCTCCTTGAGGCCGGTCCCGACTACCCGGACATCGACAGTCTCCCCGAAGAGGTCAGGCTTGGGTACGCCACCGGCATGGACGTCATGACCAGCGATCACAACTGGCAGTTCTGGGGACAGCCCACCCCTATCGCCGAGCCTATGATGGTGCCCCGTGGACGAGTTACCGGCGGGTCGAGCGCCATCAATGGCCAGATGTTCCTGCGAGGCATACCTGAGGACTACGACACGTGGGCGTCCTTCGGTAACGACGAGTGGAGCTACGAGAAGACCCTTCCATTCTTCAGAAAGCTCGAGACCGACACGGACTTTGGAGGCGACTTCCACGGCACTGAGGGCCCCATCATCTGTCGACGATTCACCAATCGCGACGAGTACCCTCCTATGCAGACCGCTTTCTACACCGCCGCCAGGACCGCGGGCTACCCGGACGGAACGGATCATAACCACCCCGACTTCACCGGCATCGGACCTGTCCCGTTCAACAATCCCAACGGCATCCGCTGGAGCACGAACGTCGGGTACCTCTCCATGTCGAGGCATCGGCTTAACCTGACGATTCGTCCGAACTGCACCACCCATCGAATCATCTTCGACGGCAAGCGCGCAACAGGAGTCGAAGTGGAGAGCGGCGGCGAGAAGTTCATCGTCGAGGGAGAGGAGATCGTCCTCAGCGCGGGCGCGATCGGCTCGCCACACATCCTCATGCTGTCGGGAGTTGGTCCCGCTGCGCCCCTGAGCGATCTCGGAATCCCGGTCGTCCACGACGCCCCAGGTGTTGGACAGAATCTGCGCGACCATCCGGCATTTCCGATGGCCTGGCGGACGAAACCTCACGTCGAGCTGGACGCTTTAGCGCCGCGAAGCGAGCTAATGCTCAGATACACCGCAACCGGATCGGACCTGCGAAACGATATGGCGATAATCTTGATGAACTTCGGGACCGAACGCGTAGAACGAGGCGGAAACTGGTCAACGTCGATCGGAATTCAGATCTGGGTAGCTATCATGCTCGCGATAGGGGCTGGCGAGCTGACGCTCACGTCCAGAGATGTGGGAGTCCAGCCGCATCTCAACTACAACTACTGTGCCGAAGAGTTCGACCGGCGCCGCGCGAGGGAGGGTCTGCGGCTTGCCGTAAGTCTGGCGGGTCATCCCGACTTCGACGACATCCTGGCCGAGCGGGTCGCGCCATCGGACGAGGTCATCGAGTCGGACGATGCGCTGGACGAGTGGATCATGAAAGAGGCGACCACCGGTCAGCACATCTCCGGCACCTGCAAGATGGGACCGGCAAGCGATCCGATGGCCGTCGTGGACCAGCACGGCAAAGTCCATGGACTCGACGGACTCCGCGTCGTCGACGCCTCCATCATGCCCGACTGCATCCGCGCCAATACCAACGTAACCACGATGATGATAGGCGAGCGCATCTCAGACCTCATCTTGCGGGAGGGCTAACGGAATTGACGCTAGAGAATCGCGGATATACGACTCACGCGATTCGCTGCGCGCGGATACAGAAGAGGGACTCAGATGAAGTACGATTTCGTTGTCGTAGGCGCTGGTTCCGCGGGGGCCATACTCGCCACCAGACTATCCGAAGACCCCAACCGCTCAGTCCTGCTCCTTGAGGCCGGCCCCGACTATCCGGACATAGATAGTCTCCCCGAAGAGGTCAGGCTTGGGTACGCCACCGGCATGGACGTTATGACCAGCGACCACAACTGGCAGTTCTGGGGACAGCCCACCCCCATCGCCGAGCCGATGATGGTGCCCCGTGGACGAGTCACCGGCGGGTCGAGCGCCATCAACGGCCAGGTGTTCCTGCGAGGGATTCCAGAGGACTACGACACTTGGGCCTCATTCGGAAACGACGAGTGGAGCTACGAGAAGACCCTTCCATTCTTCAGGAAGCTCGAGACGGACACGGACTTTGGAGGCGACTTCCACGGCACCGAGGGCCCCATCATCTGTCGACGGTTCACCAATCGCGACGAGTACCCTCCTATGCAGACCGCTTTCTACACCGCCGTCAGGGCCGCCGGTTACCCGGACGCCCCCGACCAGAATCACCCCGACGTGACCGGAATCGGCCCTATACCGTTCAACAACCCCAACGGCATCCGCTGGAGCACGAACGTCGGGTACCTCTCCATGTCGAGGCATCGGCTGAACCTGACTATACGTCCGAACTGCACCACCCATCGAATCATCTTCGACGGCAAGCGCGCAGCCGGGGTCGAGGTGGAGAGCGGCGGCGAGAAGTTCATTGTCGAGGGAGAGGAGATCGTCCTGAGTGCAGGGGCGATCGGCTCGCCGCATATCCTCATGCTGTCGGGAGTCGGACCCGCTGCGCCCCTGAGCGATCTCGGAATCACGGTCGTCCATGACGCTCCAGGTGTTGGTCAAAACCTGCGCGATCATCCGGCGCTTCCGTTGGCCTGGCGGACGAAACCTCACATCGAGCTGGACGCTCTAGCGCCGCGAAGCGAGTTTATGCTCAGATACACCGCAACCGGATCGGACCTGCGAAACGATATGGCGATCGCTGTCAGCAACTTCGGGACCGAACGCGTAGAACGAGGCGGAAACTGGGCGACGACGATCGGAATTCAGTTCTGGGTTGTTGTCATGCTCGCGGTAGGGGCTGGCGAGCTGACGCTCACGTCCAGAGACGTGGAAGTCCAGCCGCATCTCAATTACAACTACTTTGCCGAAGAGTTCGACCGGCGCCGCGCGCGGGAGGGTCTGCGACTTGCCGTAAGTCTGGCGGGGCATCCCGACTTCGACGACATCCTGGCCGAGCGGGTCGGACCACCAGACGAGGTCATCGAGTCGGACGATGCGCTGGACGAGTGGATCATGAAAGAGGCGACCACCGGCCAGCACATCTCCTGCACCTGCAAGATGGGACCGGCAAGCGACCCGATGGCCGTCGTGGACCAGCACGGAAAAGTCCATGGACTCCAAGGCCTCCGCGTCGTCGACGCCTCCATCATGCCCGACTGCATCCGCGCCAACACCAACGTCACCACCATGATGATAGGCGAGCGCATCTCAGACCTGATCTCGCAGGAGGGGTGAGGGGGGAGACACTTTGCGCTTACCCCTTGACATAGTAAACGAGACCTTGACTATGGCCCGGAACGCTTGTACACTTCTAGTGCAGGGAGCAGTTGAAAGGTGTGGTCATGTTTGATGCGCGACACATCGCGAATGAGTTTATCATTCTCTCAAAACAGCATGGGCCTCTGCTTACGCACATGCAGATTCAGAAGCTGGTCTACTTCGCTCATGCCCGCATGTTGGCTTTGCATAAGCGACCACTGATCAATGAGTCGTTTAGGGCGTGGCGATATGGTCCAGTAGCGCGGGGGTTGTACGACGCCCTCAAGGTCAATAGTTCAAGACGGATACGGACATCTATACGGATACCCCAGCAGGCCAAACTCCCTACTAGGGAAAGAGACATAATCAAATGGTGTTTCAACGAGTATGGTCGCTTGAGTGGTAGTGCATTGTCTAACTTGACACATGCCCCAGGGGCACCGTGGGCTAGGACAGAGAACTCTGACTTCATCCAGGACGAGATAATTGAGGAGTACTACTTGAATGAGTGGAAAGAAGAAACCAAAGCATCTTTAGAACAGATACGCTCTGACCCGAAGATACAGGCTGAGATAAGAGAAGGCATCGAACAGCTAGAGTGTGGTGAATATCGTACTGTGAGTACCTTTGAAGAGCTCCGAGACCTAGTTACCTTACGTGCAGGATCCACCTAAGCTTTCACTCTCAACCCAAGTCGAGACTTTCCTGGCGTCGTGCGATAATCGCATTGACGCTATGACTGCACTATTCTCCCTGCTCGCTGATCCCGACGTAGATGGGCGTACCAAGTTCTCAGCAGACTACTACCCATACGTGGGAGGTAGAGAAATGATGGATGATAGCTGGTACATCCGATATCGAGTAGACGGCCAGAGAAATGTCTACGTAGCCTACATGAAGTCACGAGCAGATATTGACCGCCAAAGCCAACCCGACACGTGAAATTTTGGCAAAAACCCAGGATAAAAGTTCGCCATAGAGAGCGCCAACAGAACCAACTGTCTCCGTTTCAACACCCCCATGACGCTGAAGCCCTCCGCAAGGACTTCCTCACTCCGCCCCACGCGGCTCCACCGGCGCCAATCCGCTCAGACCCGCGGCCTGCTCGAATAGCGCGGCGACGCTGAGCAGGTAGCCCTCCTCCCTCCATGGTGCCATGATCTGTAATCCGACGGGCAGGCCGGAAGAGGTAAACCCGCACGGGACGGATATCACGGGGCATCCCGTCAGCGTCAGCGCGAACGTGAGTATCAGCCAGCTTATGTAGGTCGGGAAGGTGTGGCCGTCGATCTCGGTCAGGTACCTGATGTCCACGTCGAAGGGCGGCGATACGACCGTCGGGCAGACTAAGACGTCGTACTCCTCGAAGAACTCGGCGGTGCGATTGATTATGCCGCCCCGCTCGACCTCCGCACGCACTAACTCCTCGACGCTCAGACTCAGGCCATGCTCGATGTTCCAGATAATTTCGTCCTTGAGCAGCGAGCGATGCTCCCTTAGCAGGTGGCCCTTGTCGGCGGCGAACTGGACGCCGCGTAGCGTCTGGAAGACCCACTCGGCGTCGCCCAGGTCAGGCGCGGCCATCTCCACGTCGGCGCCAATGTCCCTGAAGTGAGACATAGCGCGTTCGCATATCGCCGCCACCTCTGAGTCCACGGGGGCCAGCCCGAGGTCGGGCGAGTAGGCGACTCGGCCCGGCGGAGTCGGACTGTCGACACACTCGACGAATGAGGTTTCAGGCGCGGGAATGCTCAGCGGATCGCCCGCGTACGCCCCGGCCTGCGCGTCCAGCATGAGCGCGACGTCTCCGACGGTCCGTCCCATCGGCCCCTCGACGGTGAGCGTAGCGTATGGCGTTGGCTTAGGCCCGTGCGCGACGCGCCCCGGCGTTGGTCGAAGACCGACTACGGAGCAGAAACTGGCCGGGATCCTAAGACTGCCGCCGTGGTCACTGCCGCTGGCCAGCCACACCTGCCCCGCTGCTAGGGCCGTAGCGGACCCGCCTGACGACCCTCCGCAGGTGGTGGCGGTGTTCCAGGGATTGCGCGTCTTGCCGAAGACCTCGTTGAAGGTGTTCGCGCCCGCGCCGAACTCCGGGGTGTTCGACATCGCCAGGACGACCCCACCCTTGGTCTCGAGAATCGTCACGAGCAAGTCGGACTCGTCCGGGACGTGGTCCGCGTAGATCTGCGACCCGCGCGTGCTGCGGACTCCGGCCACGTCCTTGAGGTCTTTGATTGCGATGGGCAGACCGTAAAGATAGCCGGGAGGCGCGTCGTCATGATGTGTGTCGGTCAGATTGGCGGCGTACTTGCGAGCGCGGTCGGCGCACAGCGTTGGCAGCGCATTCAGGACGCCATCCGTCTCGGCGATGCGCTCAAGGGCGGCGTCGATCAACTCAGTCGGCGATACGGCGCGCCGCCTGAGGAGATCTACAGCTTGGCGAGCGGTCAGCTTTACGAGGTCGTTCATGGCGGGCCTAGAGCCGGGCGTTCTTGGAGTGGTAGCCTGTCGCGCCGCTGGGCCTCGGCGAGTTGATCTCCTCGATCTGAGGGGTGCCGTCCGCCTCGACGGTGCGTACCTCAAACTTGTGGCCTCCTTCGGAGAATGGCCAGTCGTAACGCCATATCACCCAGGTCGCCTCGGACAGCGGCTTGCGGAGCTGCGCCTCGTGCCAGGGGCCTTCTCCGTCAACCTGTATCTCCACCTTCGATATGCCGCGCACTCCGGCGAACGCGATGCCGCCGATGGGTATCAGCTTCTCTTCGCCATCTTCTATGGCCGCGTCCACGGCGACCGTGTCGATTACCGAGGTTGTCCTGATGCGCGCGACCTTATCCCAGTCACGCTCCACCCAGTAGCCGGGCCTGTACTCGCCGATCACCTTGATGCCGGTTATCCACTTGGGCTGCTTCATGCCGTAACGGTCAGGGAGCCAGATCCGCAGCGGGAATCCGTGGTCGAACGGGATAGGCCGCCCGTCCCAGGCATAAGCCAGCATGATCCTCTCGTCCTCGGCTACCAAGTCCAGGTCAACGGTCTCGTAGAACCCGTCTCCACTGATGATATAGAGATAGCGCGCTTCGGGCGTCGGCTTCACGTCGGCCAGAATCTCCTGAAGACTGGCGCCCGTCCAATGCGTTGTGCTTATCAGGTCGCCGCCGATGCGGTTGGAAATGCAGGTCAGCGTGACGAACTCGCTGCGTGGCTCGTAGTTGTTCATTATGTAGTCGAGGTTCATCGTCATCGGGTTATCGACGAGACCGGTGATCGGAAGCTCCCAGGTGTCGCCGTCGATCACGGTCGGTTGGGAGCGGATGAAAATCTGGTAGTGGTCCCTGACGGCGGTGTACTCAGGCCGTGTGCCGAGAGCGGGCTTGACCGGGTCGCCCTCATTGGGAAGCTCGATCATGGGGCCGCTGCCCGGTACCTTGGTCTCCATGGACTCAAGCTCAGTTTCGCGCGCTCTGACTTCGGAGACCGACAGCATGCGTCCGATACCGGCGCCCGCGACCGTGATCGTGGCCGTGGCGACGCCCATGCGAATGAGGAACTTCCGCCTGTCGAGAACCTGGACGGAAACGTCGTCTTCCGGTCCGCCCTCTAAGGCGGCTGCCGACCGCGGGGCTATCGCGATCCTGTTGGCGACTCTTACGGAGGTCGCGCCCCAGGTCAGGAACAGCAGCAGCGTCCACACGAATATCACGCTCTGATTGACCTCTGTCTGCGCGATGTTGGCGGTGATGAGCCCGACGGGCACACCCACGACCGCGCCGATCAGGTAGCCGAGGTCCGGTGAGAGACGCAGCCGCTCCCAGCGTTCGACCAGCGCGAAGACGATGATTGTGGCAACCACGCCGCCGGCCAGGAACATCAGAATGGCTATCGACTGCTCGGCGGTCTTGGCGGTGTCGGCGACGCTCATGCCGACGATGCCAAGCGCATCTACCATCAGGTCGATACCGAATGTGACGACCGGCCCCGGCAGGATGCGGGCTATCCAGTCGAATACGTCGAACGGCGGAAAGGAGAGGTTGATCCACTTGTCGAAGAGGAACATGGTAGCGATCATCGGCGGAACCATCAGGATTCCGGCCAATGCTCCCATTGCCAAGTTTCGAGGGTTCATCACGGACCTCCCTTCCGTTTTGTGCCGATAGACAGGGGCGGGGTTCGACGCCCTACTCCAGTATCCAGTCTTCCAGCGCCTTCTCGTCGAACTCCAGGCCGAGCCCGGGTCGGTCGGAGAGCTTGATCCTGCCGTTTTCGGGAATGATGGGTTCGACGAACAACTCGGCGACGCGCTCGGCCGGACCCGTGAACTCCTCGGAGTACTCGTGCGGCCTTATGGCGTTCCCCACCGTGCTGTAAGCGTGCAGGCTCGCCAGCGAGTTCGCTCCGACGCTGGGGCTGTGAGGCATGATGACCTTGTTGTTCGCGACGGCCATCTGATACACGCGCATGATCTCGGACACGCCGCCGACGTTGATGATGTCAGGCTGGAGAATGTCGGGGTTGCCGAGGTCGAGCAGGTCCTGGAAACGCCAGGCGGAAAGTTCCTGCTCCCCGGTCGACACCGGGCAGTCGAGGGCGTCCACCACCTGGCGCAGTCCTTTGAAGTCGTACTGCGGCAGCGGCTCCTCGAAGTGGGCTATTCCCATCTCCTCGAACTTGCGGCCCTGGGTGATGGCGGTCGATACCGAGTAGCCGCAGTTGGCGTCGAAACCGAGCGGAATGTCGCCCGGCAGCCACTCGCGGCACGCCTTGAAGATGGCGAAGTCCTTATCGGGGTCCGAGTCCTGCCGATAGTCGCGCCAGTCCATGCGAATCTTGAAGGCTCGGAATCCGCGCTCATATCCCTCCTGGACCTCCTCAAGCATCTCGCCCGGCGACTTCTTCCAGCCGTTGCCCCTGCTCCAGTAGAGGGGTATGTCGGTCCTGGCCGCGCCGCCGAGCAATGCGTGAAGCGGCATTCCGGCGGCCTTGCCCATGATGTCCCATATAGCGACGTCTATCGCTCCGACGATCTGCGAAGGCAGTCGGGTCGCCTGCTGTCCGGAGCCGAGCGCGAGAATCTCCCAGATGCGGCGCGGCTGCAGGGGGTTCACGCCGATCAGGAGAGGCTTGACCACGTCCTCCAGGTGCGCGCGGAAGACCCCCAGGCCGCGCGAGCCCTCGGCGATGCCGACCAACCCATCGTCCGTGAAGACGCGGACGATGAGGCGTCCGGGCCGCCCGACGAATGAGTTGTCGTCGGGCCCGAGGGTGGACTTCAACTGGTTGACCTGGATGTCGGTGATCTTCATGTTCTTACCTCAGTTCCAATTTCAACGGGCGCTTGCTCACATTATACATTCGTAAATCGTCACACGTCTGAGACCACCGGGTTTCTCAGCGTGCCTATTCCCTCGATCTCCACCTCGACCGTATCGCCCACCGCGATCTGCGCCGCTCCGGGGCACCCGCTTGGGATGATGTCGCCCGTGTTTAGCTTCATGACCTCCGACACCCAACTCACTAGCTCCGCGACGCCCCAAAGCATGTCCGCGCTGGATCCGTCCACGTCCGTCCTGCCGTTGACGCGACACTGGATTCGGAGGTTGTCTCCGTCTAGTCCGGTGACTATCCAGGGGCCGACCGGGCAGAACGTGTCAAAGTGCTTCAGCCTCATGCTGTCGCCGCGGCCGATGTCGCTGGTGGTCATGCCGGGAGCGCTCACGTCGTTGACGCAGGTGTATCCGAGAACGTGATCCAGCGCGTCTTCGGGGTGGACCTTGCTCGCGCTTCGGCCTATTACGATGCCGACCTCGGCCTCGTGTACGACGGTGTGGCAGATGCGCGGATAGACTATCGGCTCGTTGTGCGCGACCACGGTTCCGGGCTGCTTGGTGAATAGCCCCGGCCCGTCGCGTCCGGCCTTCTCGCCATAGTTCGCGGCGGCGGCCACGATCTTGCTTGAGCGGGTGTCTATGGGGGCCATCAGTCGGACGTCGGAGAGAGCGCAGAGACGGCGGCCGGCGCGCGGTTCCGCGGACAGGCGTCGGCCCTTGAGGGCGCGAACGTCGCCGCCGTCGATGACGCCCCACTGTACCCTGTCTCTCCACAGAAATCGCGCGATCTTCATGGGCCACCTTTCGGAGCTTGGAGTCGTCCGTCGGGTGACATTATGGAGTATGCGGGTTTTGGTGTCTATTGTGGGAGGCCGGCTCCACATCGGCCGGCCTCCCGGTTTGTCTGGTCTGTTCTACTCGGTGGGCCAGCCGTCGGGTCTTTCGTTGGCGCTGAGCGCGGCGTTGATGCCGGAGGCTGCGTCGCCGGTTACCCAATTGCCCCAGACGTCGGAGTTGCCGTTCAGCCACCAGAGAGCGGCGTCGTTGGCGTTGGCGTCGGGGTTATCGTCCATCCATGCGGCGACAGCTTTGTAGATGTCTATGTCGAAGCTCCACTTGCGGAGCATATCGACGACGTCGGGCGCGCGATTCAGGAGATCGGGATGGACGGCGATGAGGATGGTGGCGTCTTCGTAGGCGCACGCCTTGGTGGTGAACCAGCACTCATCGCTATAGGCAGGCTCTTCGAGCCGAACCAGGTCCAGAAGCAGAGGCGGGTCGTTGGTGCCCCACTGGTATCCGAGCCAAGGCTCCTTCTTCTCGTAGGCGCCATAGAGGTCGGCGTTGGCGGCCGCGCCATCACCCGGGTTGACGATGTGAACATGGTCGGCGAGCCCGTAGCCCTCTATCTGCGCGGCGTTGACTTCCTCGCAGGCCCAGCCTATGACGCATGACACGAGTCGGGCCTTGCCGCCGGTCTCGGCGGTCGCGAACAGTTCTTTGAACTTGTCGTCCTTGAGGTCATCGACGCTGTCGAGGTCCGGGTACTCCTCTTGGAGATATGCCGGAATGACGAACGCGGACTGCCAGTCTTTGCTGAGGCTCTCGCCGACGGAGACGACTTCTCCGGCGGACTGTGCTTCCATCCACGCCTCGTCCTGGTTGGGAAGCCAAATCTCCATGGTGACGTGGGAGTCGCCGTTGCGGAGTCCGTTGAAGAGCGGCAGGGTGGCGCCGAATACCACGTCGGTCGGGTAGCCGTAGCCCTTTTCGACTATGTACTGCGCGATGCGGTCCTGAACCTGCGCGCTGGTCCAGTTGAGATCGCTGAATACGATGGTCTCTTTGGGGCCGGGCGTGGGCATGACCTCGACCTCTTTGACCACCTCGACCTCCTTGACGACCTCGACCTCCTTGACCACTTCAACCTCTTTGACCACCTCGACAACCTCCGGCTCGGAAGAGCACGCGAGGGCGGCGAGGGCAAGGGTCGCGGCGAGGACTGCTATTGCGGCGATTGTCTTGATTCTCATTTTGCCTTGTCCTTTCTGTTCAGTCTGCGGATCTTCCGGTTGCATTTTGTGGTTGCGGTCACCATCCGGGGCGCTTCTCTCTAGCCTACGCTGAGGCTGGCTTGTTGTTTGCGGGCTACGGACTGGGTTAGCCGGTCTATTATTATAGCAAGGAAAACGATGGCGAGTCCCGCGATAGCGCCGTTTCCAGACTGATTTTTCTGCAATGCGCGGAGAACGTTGTCGCCGAGTCCGCCCGCGGCGACCATGCTGGCTATGGTCACCATGGCGAGCGCCATCATGGTCGTCTGGTTGATGCCCGCCATGATGGTCGGCATTGCCATGGGTATTTGCACCTTGGTCAGAAGCTGGAATGGGGTGGTGCCGAATGAGCGGGCGGCCTCGACGGCTTCGGCGGATACCTGACGTATGCCGAGGTTGGTCAGCCGTATGACGGGCGGGACGGCGTAGATGATGGTGGCGAAGACGCCCGCCGGAGGGCCGAGTCCAAAGAATAGGACGCCGGGGAGCAGGTAAACGAAGCTGGGCATGGTCTGCATGGCGTCCAGAATGGGGCGCATTATGTTATCTGCGAGACTGCTCCGCGCGGCGAGCACCCCGAGTGGGAGACCTATCGCCACGGAGATGATGACCGAAACGACCATCAGCGCCAGTGTGTCTATGGTGTTTTCCCACAGCCCCATGAATCCCATGAAGAGCAGGGCGACGACGGTTACGGCAAGGAGGGGCCATCGTCCGACCATGAATGAGAGGAACGCGAGCCCGACCACGATTACGGGCCATGGGACCCATTTGAGAATGTCTTCGATGCGAATGAGCGCGTAGGTGACCCCGGAGCTTAGGCCGTCGAAGAGCCATGCGCCCTCGACGGTGAGCCAGTCAACAATATCGTCGATCTCTCCGCCGACCACCTGCCGGACGGTCTTGGTGAGCGTGACGGAGCCACCGCTGGCGGTGGGGGACTCGGAGGTGGACACGGTAGTCGGGAACTCCATACCCGACCCCCATATAGCCAGGCAGGCGATCATGATGACCAGCAGAACGGCGCTCACCGTTCCCCATAGGACTTTGGGCGGGAGGTCGGTTAGGGCGGGGACTCTTAGCAGGGAGCCGGGGCCGGATTGGGAATCTTCTACTTGGGCCATGTCAACTCTCCTGTCCGTTATCCTGTCCGTCCTCGGCGATTCCGGCAAGCAGCGCGCCCCTGTGGACCTCTCCGAGAAGCCGTCCATCGTCGTCGATAACGGCTATGGGGTGCTCGGTCTGCGCGGCCATGGGTATGATCTCTTCTATGAAAGAGTCTTGCGAGGTGGTCATGACCTCCCCGGTATCCACGCCCTGAAGCTTTTCGACTTTCTGGCGCGCGAGCTCGGCGGCGCGGTCTTCGGTCAGAATGCCCCGCAATTTGTGGTCGTGGCCGAGAACGAATGCGACGTCGGTATCGTTCCTGCGCATGATGAGAAGGGCGGCGCGGGGCCCCTGCCAGTCATGTACGACGGCGTTCGGCTGCTGCATGATGGCTGAGGACTGAATGACCTTGGACCGCGAAACGTCCTGTATGAACTCGGCGACGTAGTCGTCGGCGGGATCGGTGACTATCTGTTCGGGAGTTCCAAGCTGGACGACCTCCCCGTCCCGCATGATCGCTATTCGGTCGCCGATCTTGAGCGCTTCGTTCAGGTCGTGGGTGATGAAGACGATGGTCTTGTGTACCTCAGTCTGAAGCGAAATGAGTTCGTCCTGCATCTCCCGCCGTATCAGGGGGTCGAGTCCGCTGAAAGGCTCGTCCATGAGAAGCACTTCGGGATCGACGGCGAGCGCTCTCGCGAGTCCGACGCGCTGCTGCATACCGCCGCTCATCTCGCGGGCGTAGTAGTCCTCCCAGCCGGTCAGGCCGACCGTATCGATGGCCTTGGCCGCCGCCTTGTAGCGCTCTTCCTTGCCGATGCCCTGGATCTCCAAGCCGAAGGCCACGTTGTCGAGGACGCGCCTGTGGGGCAGCAGCCCGTAGTGCTGGAACACCATGGCGACCTTCTGGCGCCGGAACTCTATGAGCTGCTCGGGCGTGTATTGGAGAACGTCTTCGCCGTCGAATTTGATTTCGCCTTCCGTCGCTTCGATCAGACGGATGAGGCATCTTACGAGTGTTGACTTTCCGCTGCCGGAAAGCCCCATCACGACGAATATCTCCCCCGCCCCGACGCTGAAAGACACGTCTCGCAGTCCCACGACGGCGCCGATCTCTTCCTGAATGTCGGCGCGGCTCTTGTCGGCGTACTGAGGGTCGAGGGCGCGCTCGGGCTTGTCCCCGAACACCTTCCAGAGGCCGTTGACCTCTATCTGGCGCGTATCTTCGTTCATGCTGAGCGTCCTCCCATTCGCCGCGCGGCCTGCGCCGGCGAGTTCGTCTGCCCGAATATATCCCACAGACTCGGCAAGGTCAAGCTGGGGCAGGCGCAGCGCCTTTCGGTTATTCATGTCATTCCATGTGCCCCACTGTCATTGCTATGAAAATAGGAGCCAGACCCACACCGTCATTCCCGCGCACGCGGGAATCCACAGGACGAGGGGCGAGGCCGCCATTTTCATCCCTCTTGATGTGGCCTGACAAGGCCATAGTGATTCCAAGCGCCCCACTGTCATTCCAAGCGCCCCACTGTCATTCCAAGCCCTTCTCTCTGTCATCCCGACCGCCCCCACTGTCATTACCATCAAAATAGGCCCACGCAAACCTGTCGTAGGGGCGTCCCTCGTGGCATCGGCTCCAACTAATTGGATTTAAGAACCGTCCTCGCCTTTAGGCGATGCTCCTCTGAGTAGTAAAAGGATATGACTACTCAGAAGGAGCGACTGTGCAATGTCCACACATACCAACGACGATGCAGACACCCTCGGCAGCATAGACACGTTCCTGCGGCAGTGTTTGGAGAACATCGAGCTGGATCATGAGAGACAAGGGCCGGGCAGACCGCGCATCCTGCCTGCGATGGTTCTGTAGACGCCATCAGTGGCGCACCGTCAAGCTGCAACCGAATCCCATCTCAATCAAATCCATTGCCCAGTTGTACGCGCGCAGATGGGACATCGAGATGGCGTTCAAGCTGATCAAGCAGAATCTCAAGCTACGTCTTCTGTGGTCCGCCAAGCAAGTGGTGATTCACCAGCAGCAACGGGCTGGAAGGCTGTGGAGCAAGCGCCCTGATTACGGTGATCGCGTCTTCGATATCTATGGACACGTTCACCTAGCCCCAGCCGCCTTCCCTTGCTGAGTATGCGGCGGTCCTCGGTAACGAGGAAGTTGACGGCGTCTCCGACCACCGCGGCAAGAATGACATTCAAAGGCCCGGCGCCAGTATCTCCCCGTCGGTGAGGTTGGGGGACCACCCGTAGGCTGCGGACACTGCCTCATCGAGCTTTCTGTGTGCAAGCTCCAGCCAGGTGGGAGGGTCATTGTACAGGTTCGTCAGCGTTCGACGCTTCAGGTCGCTTGGGTTGATGTCGTCCACCGGCGGATTCAGCCATCCCTGTCTTAGGCTGTCGAGAGCATCCCCTACCGCGTCAACCTGGGCAGGGAGTTGGGCGCCGAGGTCGTGATCGATCCGAGCGACGGCAGGGCGCTCGAACAGATCATGGACCTCACCGGAGGAGTCGGAGTCGACAAGGCCGTGGACTGCTCCGCGTCGGCCCAGGCGCAGAGGCTCTGTATCGACGCGGTCCGGCCCAAGGGCCACGTCGGATTCCCAGGAGAGGGCAGTGACCTTACCCTTCACGTCCTGAGAGACTTGGGCAACAAGGGGCTGACGCTGCGCGGCAACTGGACCATGAACTGCGGGAATTATCCCAAGCTGCTGAAGGTCATCCAGGATTCAGGCGACAAGCTGGACAAGTACATCTCGCACACCTTCCCGATGAGTCAGGTTCAGCAGGCGTGGGAACTGCAGGCTACCGGCGCGTGCGGCAAGGTGGTTCTGGACCCGTGGGGGTAAGTGGGGACGGTTGATGCTCTAATCTTACGGGTAGGATGAAACGCTCCCCCTACATCTGGCTGATCACATCTTGGGTATTCCACCCGAAGCGGGGCGATTAGCTTACGGTTGGCGTTGACTGTGGACTGCCATGCTTCGCCAGCAACTCCCTGACGGCAGGAACCAGTTCTTTGGGAATCGCCATCATCGCGTGCGTCTGATCCTCATAGGCGGCCTCGTCTTCCGCCACGGCTTCATCCTCTGTCTGCGATTCGTAGTATTCAAGAACGCTGCGGACACGCTCCTCGTCCCATCCGGGCGGGAATCTGTTCATCTGCGCCTCCTTCTCATGCGCACAGATATGAGGGTAGCCCAACTCAGGGTCAGTGTATAGCCGTACATTCATTGTACACTCCGAGGATCAGATCTTCAGGCTACCGGACACCTCGGAAGCCCATCTTCCTTTGTTCCACCAACACTCTTAGAGAATCTCCCAATGCTTCCAAGTTGCGACAACTCCCAGTGTGCAAGCATATGGTCAAGCCATAGGACTCCAGAAGGTTTATAGGCGGGATTCGGTTCTAGGTGGCTGGTGTTCATGACTGATACCTATCGTATCAATTGAATCTGATATGTATCGATGAGTGTCGCCAAGTTACCAAAGACATTGCCAGTAATCCCCAGTCTTTGGCCATCCATGATCGCCTGAATAACCCACCGAAAGTGTTCTGGATCCGCATTCTGCATGCGTCGAGAGATAACTTGAAATCCAAATTCCACATCACCCTGCGACAACCTCGAGATCTCTGTATGGGCATTCTCGCCGCGCTGTTGGTCATCACGGTTTGTAGCATCGGCGCAATATAGGAAGCCCTCAATACGATCTAAGTAAAAAGAAAGGTCTATACTGACTAGTTCTCCACCGCATTCTGCGTCAATATAGTCCATGATCTCGCTCGTTCGAAAGTTTCCTGCTACTAGTGAGCCATAGAATTCCGGCTTCTTGAATTTCATTGCTATGAGGACGGCAAGCAAGAAAGGATGTGTAAAAGTATGCCGGGGCAAGTTTCTCGCTAGAAGAGCAAGCAATCTTATGCCATAGTCAATATCCCTGAGCGAGAGACCTAAGGCACCCCACAGCTTAGGAAAGACTGCTCTGTAGTTGTCGTAGTCCTTCATATGACCCGAATCTCCGGTTGCAACGCTAATGCACTGAAAGACTTGTCCTAGCTGGAACTGGTCTATCAAATGCTCGGCGAACAGTTGTGAATCAAGCTCTGGAAGGCTGAATTCAAAGTCAAAGAAACGTCTGAGGTATACATCTGTATTGATGTCGCCATAGACTGACGACAATGACTTGGAAAGCTCATCTCGGTTAAGGCCAAGGACGAAAACAATGTGCGGAACGTCAAATATGTGCTTGACCCTTTCCAGAAGCTCAATGGCAAAGGTAGGACGACACCTGTCAAGCTCGTCGATAATGAAGACCAGAGGACGTCCAGTACCATCGAATACTGCCGCAGACATCTTCGCCAAATGTTCTTTCAATTTATCTTTCGTCGCCCTTTGGTCAAGATATTCGTTCAAGATGTCTCGCTTAGCCTGCTGTCCTTGCTCAATCTCAAGTGTGATCCCAGTACTCTTAGACAGAACACTCAATAGATTCTTCTGGAGCAGCGGGACTGCGGTTTGGAAAACACGAGTAGCTAATGTCTTGAGTTCACCTTTCTTAAAGTACTCCGACATCTGACCAAGTATCGCAAGGAGCGGGTCGTCGCAAAAATCATCCTCCCACGCATTGAAGTAGATGGCCCTGAACCCCTGCCTCTCAAGGTCCTTTTGCCAGCGTTTCAGCAAGAACGTCTTGCCAGTTCCCCATTGACCGTGGAGGCTGATCGTCATCGGGGCCTCTTGGTTTTCAACAAGGTTCATGATCTGTTTGACAATGCCTCGACGAGCAAGGAGATCGTCCGCCCACGGGTTACTGGAGTCGACCACTGGCTCACTGAGCTTCAGAGTGACCGACTTCTGCACATCTAGTGGTTCATTATCTTGTCTGATCATCTTGGACTACTCCCCACAATCTCGTTTAGCAGCCCTCCGTCTCCCGTTCTAATGCCAGTATATCAGCCCGAATGCCCTCCAAGAGTCGCAGGGGCTGGGCTTGTAGAGATGGCGGCGGGCGAAGCTGATCTCGTAGCCGATCTTCACCGTTAGCCTTGTCAGCATGGCACATTTCCTCCCTGCGTCAGGGTCATACTTCTGGTCTGCCAACAATCAATCTGAAGACCTCTTCCCCATCATACAGGTTCACGGCTCAGGTTCAACTCGAGCAGCTTAGCCAGTATCTCCCCGTCGGTGAGGTCGGGTGACCACCCGTAGGCCGAGAATACCGCCTTGGCAAGATCGTCAGGGCCGACCGCCGGCGGATACCTGTCCTTAGCCAAATCAAAGAATCGAGAGGTCGCCGGGCTTCTGGTTCTGAGGAAACGGTGGATGGAAGGGGATAGGCCCAGAGTACCGCCGCAAGCCTTTGCTCAGGGATCCAACCCGGGAGGTACTCGATCTGGAATGATTCGAGTAGGTAGATATCTTCGATATGCAGGTCAACGTCAGCGAAGAGTTTTCTTGGTGAGGGGTTAGGCAGGTCTGAACTCTCCGTTCAATAAGGTCATTTCCAGATCCACTACAGGCTAGAGCAAGCAGGGGGTAACGTCGCGGTTATCTCAGAAGTCAGGACGAGAGTGGGTCCAACACAGAGCCAAGTGACGCGCCGGTAAGCCTTTGATGAAGCTCGATAGCTTGGCGGTCGGTCATTCCTGATATGTAATCGGCAATTACGCGGCTAACCTCGCGACTTGATGCCCCATTTCCAGAGATGCAAGGGGTACCTTCAAGGAGTTCACGGAACCTAGGAGGGAACACTCCAATCTCGGACTTAGAGATGGCTTCACTTAGGATCGCAAATAGGTCTTCAATCAGCCTGCGCTGGCCGTACTGCTGAGTTGTCAATCCCGGAGCGTTGATCACATACTCCCATGTTAGCTGTTTCAGTACCTTGACCTCTGTTAGGAATTCGGGAGTTATAGTTACGCAACGCTGCCCACTTCCTTCCGGATCCTTAAGTGAGATGGCGCCGGTGATGTAACGTCTGATTAGCCACGCGGTCAGAGAGCGCAGAGACGCTCGTTGCTCGCGAATGCCGCTATATGGTCGAGTCAGCTTTTGAAGTACCAGGTCCATTGCATCAAGCAGATCGTCGAGCACATCATTCAACTCACTGCGGTTTGGCGAATCAGAGTACTGCGGCTCACTGGTCCACTGGTCAATTGCCTTCTCCAAGAAGCGGTCTCGCTCATCGGTATCGGTCAAGAGCCGATCAAGAGGAATGAGGCCTGCTCTGTAGAAGTCATCTAGGTCATGGACGGAATAGGCGATATCGTCAGCCCAGTCCATCAGCTCGGCTTCAGGACTCTTGGCATCTGTAGGCCCCAGTTCACGTGCCCACCCAAATTCATCACTTTCAGAACTGTAAGCACCCCATTTGAGTTCGCGCAGGCCACCATCTGTACGTCGGAGCCACGGATACTTCAGAATCGCATTCAGTGTCGCGCGAGTCAGGTTGAGACCAGGAAAGTCCTGATGCCTAAGGGCAAGCTTGGTGATGATTCGGAACGATTGGGGATTGCCTTCAAACCCATCGGAGTTGCCGTACTGGCGGACTAGCTTATCCAGTACCCTCTCGGCGATGTGACCGAAAGGCGGATGACCCAAGTCATGGGCCAAGGCCGCAGCCTCAACAACATCTGGATCAATTCCTCCTACCGCTGCAACTTCATCCGGTTGATCCCTGACGGTGTTTTCAGCAAGCCTTCTCGCAATCTGAGCGACTTCAAGAGTGTGAGTCAGCCTATTGTGAAAGACTAGCCGCTCACCGGCCGCGGCTACTTGAGTAACGCCGCCGAGTCTTCGGAAAGCGGATGCATACAGAACTCGATCACGGTCGCGTTGACCCTCAGTCCGTCGATCGCGTGGACGGTCGTTGTCATGAAACCGATCGTCACGGCCCGGTGCGCTCATACTGAGAGAACTACCTCTGCGGAACCGTCACTTCAAACCTGCGATCTAGACTCAAGCGGATGTCTCCATCATCAATCAGCCGCCAGATCGCATTCCTAGCTTCAGAGTCTGGAAGTTCTCCGTATTTGACCAATTCATCAAGCAATTCACGCGGCGGTACTGGGGATACATCGCGCAAAATGTCCAATAGCCGCGGCTTTATGTCATCAAACTCTTTTCGCGTCATGTATATCCCTCTCTGGACAGTGGTGGGTATCTCTTCAGGTTGCAATAATAAGCCCTGGTTGCATGAGAGTCAACCTCTCTGCTTGATGGTCGCTCACACATTATAGAACGCAGGTACACGGAATGATACCCCCTCCACAACTCCTACTGCGCCTCGAACGTCTCCATTTTGTCGTTGACCGTCACTGTGTAAGTCTCACCTGAGTCGAAGTCCTGGCCGAGCGGGACGCTGGTCTCCACTTCGGTAATGACCTGGGCGCATGCGATGTTCGTATCCGCCGGCTTTTCGTTCCAGACATTTATTACGATCCGAGCGCCCTCTCGTTCCACGTCGTATCCGGCGAACTTGTGGCAACTGTCCGTCTCGACGGAGGTCACCAAGACGAAGTATTGCGGCGGGTGAGACTCGGCGACAATGATCTGGACAGACTCAATCGGCGCGGGTACCAGTGTGGTGTTTCCGCCACCCGGCGCATCGTCTGGCGGCTCGACGCCGCCCCTGCACTCGCCAAATACTACGGATTCGAGCGCGCAAAGTCGGTCTTCGATGGCCTGGAATCTGGCTTCCTGTTCCGAAAACGCTATGGCGTCTCCCGGTTGGAGGTCCTCGCCCAACATCGAAAGCAGGTCTTCCGACGCCGCGATTAGAGCTTCGAACACGACAGCCTCAACGTCATCCTCAGACGGGGAGGCGTCCAGTCTTGCTTCCAACTCCTCGATCCTGGCGGTCAACTCCTCTACCAGTTCGGCAAGTTCTCGGTCCGACTGCGCCGAACCCTGCGCGCCTGCCTGCCCCGTCTGCCCCGTCTGCTCCTGGGTACCCTGCGCCCCCTGAGGGCCGGGATCGCCCCTTTCACCCTGCGGCCCCTGAGGACCGGGTTCGCCTGTCTCACCCTGTGGCCCCTGAGGACCGGGTTCGCCTGCCTCACCCTGTGGACCGGGCGGGCCTGCCTGTCCCTGCTGGCCGGACGCTCCGGCCGGCCCCTGTGGACCCGGAGGACCCTGATCGCCCTTCTCGCCTTGAGGACCGGTACACGCCGCTATCAGGAGCAGAGCGGCGGCTATCCATCCGAGCATGGAGATTCGTGTCAGCTTCAAAGTCATTGTGTTACTCCTGCAACTCTTCCGCTGTCGAGTGTGATCTGGCCGACTAGAACGCTATCTCCCGCAGGTCTGGTGAGACGATCAAGTTCGGCTCAGTGAGCGCCTGAACGTCGTCGGCAGACCAGCCCGGAGCGACCTCCGTCAGCAGCAGGCCGTCCGGCGTGACCTCTATGACCGCTATGTCCGTAACGATCATGCTGACGCACTGTGTGGCGGTCAGAGGGAAGGCGCACTCTCTGACGATCTTCGGGTTGTCGCGGCGGTCGGTGTGCTCCATGGCGACGATGATGCGCTTGGCTCCGGCGGCGAGATCCATAGCCCCGCCGACGTTGCCGATACCGCGCTGAGGCAGCATCCAGTTGGCGAGGTCGCCGCGCTCCGACACCTGGAGCGCGCCCAGCACGGCGACGTCGATGTGTCCGCCCCGAATCATCGCGAACCCCTCCGCCGAGTTGAAGAACGACATCCCCGGATTCGGCGCGAGGAACTGGCCTCCCGCGTTGATGAGGTCCACGTCCTCCTCTCCCGGCTCCGCCATCGGGCCGTAGCCCAGAACTCCGCTCTCGCTGTGATACGTGACGCTCCGGCCCTCCGGTATGAACTGGGAGCACAACGTCGGTATCCCGATTCCCAGGTTCACGACGTCGCCGTCCTGAAGCTCGTGCGCCACGCGCATTGCGACGACCTCGCGGTCAAGTCTCTCTCTGTCGGTCATGTCGGAGTCCTCAGCCTATCTTGACGATCCGGTCAACGTAGATGCCCGGCGTGTGTACCGCGCCGGGGTCTATCTCCCCAATCTCCGCTATCTCGTCCACCTCCATGACCACCACATCGGCGGCGGTTGCCATGACCCCGTTGAAGTTGCGCGACGTGCCCCGGTACTGCGTATTGCCGAGCGGGTCCGACCTGTGCGCGCGGAGCAGGGCAAAGTCGGCCTTCAATGCTGTCTCCAGCAGGTGCTCGCGCCCGTCGAACGTCCTGACCTCCTTGCCCTCCGCGATCAGCGTTCCGGCCCCGGTCGGCGTGTAGAACGCGGGAATCCCCGCTCCTCCGGCCCTGATACGCTCGGCCAGCGTCCCCTGCGGCACGACTTCGAGCTCGGCGTTGCCCTCGCGGTACGCCCTCTCGAACGCGGTGGGACGCGACGCCGACGGCGACACCGGAAACGAGGCGATCACCTTCTTCACCTGCTCGTTCTCGACGAGCGCTCCGATGTCCGTGGGCCTGTCTCCGGGGACTGTGCCGAATCCGGTGACCGATGCCAGCCCGGCGGTGTTGGAGATGATGGTCAGGTCGCGCGCGCCGTGGTCTCTGAGCGCGCGGATCAGGTTCTGGGGCGTGCCGCCCGGCCCGGCGAACCCGTCGATCATGAGCGTCGCGCCGTCCGGTATGTCGGCGACGGCCTCTGCGAATGTTGGAACGATCTTGTTCACGGGTCGGGGCGCTCCTCTAGAAGCTAGAGTAAGACTCGGGGCATCTACAACCGTCTGTGGCTTCTCCTGGTGAATATACATTGAGTGCGTTCAGGAGTTGCTCAGCCAGCGCAACCGCTATGTCCATGAATTGACGCGGCTGATATGACCGATTTCTGTATCTGAGCGGTGGGGCCAATTGATAGTCGGATTCGGCGCGAAGTCTCATCATATCGCTCAAGAGGTCGGCAACGTCCCCAGAATTCGGGTCAAGTGACTCGTTGAATCGTTCTCGAAGATCAGCGTGTCGCCGATTTCGATTGAGCGGCCTTGCGTAGGGGTTGGCCCTAAAGAACCGGCAACAGGCTTCATGATGCAACCCGTAGTAGAGCCGGTTGATGACTGTGCGCTGAACCGTCTCGGAGTCCGCGCTGTGGGCCAAGGCGACCCCCAGCCTGTAGAAATCTAAGGGTCTCACAGGTCAGCGGGGACAAACCCGAAGTAGATGTGTTTTCTGTAGTCTTCTCTCTGTATCTTCGACCACTCCTGAGACCATTCACTTATCTTGACGAGGATTTGCCTGCGTAGCTTGCCGATCGCCTCCCAGTCTGATCTGACGACTAACGTCAAGTCCAGTATCTCGGAGTCCTCTTCACCCGGGTTGCTCCACACAGAGACCGAAGCATCCTCCAGACACCCGTCGGACAGATCCAACGCGGTTCGGTACATGTAGGTAAGAACCGCGTCCCGAAACGGTGTGCGCATGGAGTCAGCATCCGATGCGAATCTGATCCCTCTGCCGGGTTCCTCATCCGCGCGTATCGTTTCCCGAAGCTGAACGTTCACCCTATCACGATTTCTCATAGGTCCATCTCCAACCACCAACTGATATCCTTCACTATACTGCCTGAACTTGGCTCCGATTTCAATTACGACGGCCCCCTCATGGGGCCGATCATCCCTATGTTACAATCATCGCGGCCTGCGACACCGCCCATACCAACCCATATCGCCATTCAGAGGTGTTACGTTGATCCCGAAAGATGTCATCGAGTTCGTGTCCGAAAACCACCAAGCCGTGCTGACCACGTTTCGCCGGAACGGGTCGGCGCAGATGAGTATCGTCACCGTCGGAGCGTATGGCGGCGGAGTCGGATTCACCACCACGGAAGACCGCGCCAAGCTCCACAACCTCAGACGCGACCCGCGCTGCTCCCTGCTGGTGTCGAAACAGGACTGGTGGGGCTACGTCGTTCTGGAAGGACGCGCGCGCCTGCTGAGACGCGGAGTGGACGACGACAACGAACTCCGCGATGCGCTCCGCGGCATCTATCGCGCCGCGTCCGGTGAGGAGCATCCCAACTGGGACGAATACGACCGCGCGATGGTCAGTGACCGCCGGGCGGCGGTGATCGTCGTCCCGGACCACATATACGGAACCGCGCTTTGAACGGCTCTGTCTCCGGTCTGACCGCTGCTCCGCGATGATCTGGGTACTCTACGCGCTCGGCAGCGCGGTCACCTTCGCGCTCATTTCCACGCTGGACAAAGTCCTGCTTCAGAGATACATACCCAACTCCAGAGTCTTCATCATCCTCGTGGGATTCGTCCAAGCGCTGCTTGCGCTGGTCGTCCTCCCGCTGGCCTCGTTCACCGGCTACGGCGCGGACGATACCGCCATCGCCATAGGCTCCGGACTCGCCACCGGCGCCTACCTAATCCTGCTGTTCTGGGCCATCAGCATCCAGGACGTGTCAAGGGTCGTCCCGGTGGCATCGACGTACCCGATATTCGTAGCGATACTCGCGCAGCTATTTCTGGGCGAGGACTTGGGAATCTTGGCCTGGACCGGCATCTGCGTCACCGTGGCCGGAGTTGGGCTGATGTCGTTCGGGCCGACGGCGCGCGCGTCCGACATGGGCAGAGGGCAGACGATGGTGTTCGCGCTGCTGGTCGCCGCCAGCCTGCTGTTCGGACTCAGCCAGATATTCAGCAAGGTCGTCGCCGACGACATGGACGTATGGACGCTGCTGATGTGGCGGATGCTCGGCGCGGCGGTCGTCTGCATCGCGCTGCTGGTGAGGCCGAAAGTCGTCCCCGAAATAGTGAGAACGCTCAAGAGTCCCTCGGCCCTCGGCCTGCTTCTGTTGACCGAGGGCGCGCTGGTGCTGGTCGCGATGGTGTTCACGCTCGAAGCGATCTACAACGGCCCCGTGTCGCTGGCCTCCACGGTGATGGCCACCAGGCCGCTGTTCGTGTTCGGACTCGGAATCGCGCTGAGCATGGGAGCGTCCAATGTCCTGAACGAGCCGCTGGAGGGCAGGATACTAGCGACCAAGCTGCTCGCCATCATGCTGATGGTGGCCGGAGTAGGCGCGGTGACCCTGGCGTGAGCCCCGTCGAAGGGGCAGCGAGGAGTCTAAGGCTCTCAGCCTTATCCCCTAAACCTCCGAAATCCACCACCCAACCGCCGAACGCGCGTAGGGGCGCTTGTGGTTGCCCAAAATCAGCGAAATCACCCCAATCACAAAAATCACAGTTCAGACACCTCCACTAAAAACTATCCACTATCCACCATCCACTAAAAATCCCCCCTTGACATCCCAAGACCGCATGTGCGATACTAACGTTCATGCAGATCGAAACCCAACAGTCCACCATCAGCCCGGCCTTCGCCGGATACGCCGCCAAGTACATCCGCGACGTATCCGACGACCTCCAACGCGTCTTCGACAACCTGCTCGAAATCGCCGACGGAGACCGCCCCGATGCCACAGGCTACGACCGACTCAGGGCGACACGCATCCTCTACGACAGAGGATTCGGCAAAGTCAACAAGAATACTCCCCAAGCTCCGGCCCCGGCCCCCGCGCCGGACCCACAGCCCGAGCCGGAGCCGCCACAATCAGAGAAATCCCATAATCACGAAAATCACAGTTCAGACAATCAAGCCGATAACAGTTCAGACGAACCCGACCAAAGCCAAACCGCGGCGTTGGACCTCAAAGACGCCCCGCCCGGGACCGCCACCCACCTCGTCTCCCAGATCGAGCGGAGACTCGACGACATGCTCGGACCGGCCCAGTCCCCCGAGCGGCCCAAGACACTCACCACCGCCGAACTTGCTAAAGGCTTCGTCCCGGACATCATCCGCGACTCCCAACATTACGTGCTCCATATCACCGACTACGGCGCAAAGCTCGCCGACATACTCATGTCCATCCACGAACCCGACCCCGAAGACGACTCTATCAGGCAATGCCACCGCATCACCGCGGGACAGATGATGATCGACCGCGTCCTCGGCCCCGCCTCCAACCTCCAATACGACCCCTACGACCCGGCCGAAGATCCTCAATGGATATTCAGGCGCCCCGCCGAAATCGACCCCCGGCTGACGCCCGAGCAGTTGAAGGAGGCCGACCGCCAGACCCAAAACTTCATCGAGGGAATGAAACAAAAGGACGAAGGCCCCTGCCCCAACTGCGCGGAAGATTACCTCTGCGAGTGCCACGACCCTGAAAGCGAGTACTACGAGTACGCCAACGTCACCGACGAAGAAATCGAGATGCTCGCCCGCGCCATGGGCAACCTGGCTGCCAACAAAGACCGCCTCTACTTCGACCCCGCCGAAGGATGCTTCAAGCTCCGCCCCCCGGACCACATCGACGACTCCTAACCCCTGGGAGCGCGGGCGTCCCGCCCGCCGACGCCCAACGCCATCGTCAGAAGGCGGCTCTGGATGCACGCGAGCCTGTGTCACTTTAGTAGGCGCGGTGACCCTAGTACTGCTTCAACTTAGTTTTGATGATCCACTCGAAGTATTCCGAGCATATCCCCTCTCCCTTGAGGGAGAGGGCTAGGGTGAGGGTGAACCGTAAGACTGTCTATCATAATCATATTGACAAGGTACTAGTACCGCTTCAACTTAGTTTTGACGATCCACTCGAAGTATTCAGAGCATACCCCCTCTCCCTTGAGGGAGAGGGTTGGGGTGAGGGTGAACAATCAGGCCATCTACCAGAATCATGTGGATACGGCGCTAGCCTGAAGACGACAGGCGGCTGCCCCAAGCACGCGGCTCACCCAGCATTCCCGCGAAAGCGGAACGGCCTCTCAGTAAACGCCGGGAAAGATCCGGTACTTCACCCGCGCCTGGTACTCTGCCCACTTTTCGGCGCCGTACTTCTCGGCGCAGAGCTTGTCGTCGCCATGTTGACGGAAGGTGAAGAACGTGACGACGAAGACAAAGTAGGTCCAGGCCCAGGGATTCGTGAAGTGGCCGAATACCAGGGCGATTGAGAGGGCAAGGAAACCCTCGCCCATGTAGTTGAAGTGCCGGGCTACTCCCCAAAGGCCGCTGTACAGGATCTTGCGGTCGCCCGCCTGAATGTACTTAGGCTCTATGATGCCGAGAAACTTGCGGTCCGGCCATCGCTTGAAAGTGTACTTCTGCAAGTTGGCGCCGCGCCCGATGCCCCATCCCAACAGGAACAGCGCGGCCGACCCTATCAGCCACACATACGTCCACGCGGGCGAGAATCCGGGGTCCGGGTGAGCGGCCATGCCCCACAACGGGACGATGAACATCCATCCGTAAACCACCAGGCCGCCCCAGATCAGCATGAAGCCGAGCTTCTCATGGATCACGTCGTAGGTATAGAGTTGGACGCGCTCGAAGATGAAGTAGTCGAATATGTAGAACGTGAAGAACGCCGCGTAAAGGAAGACCCCCGGATTGGAGTCCGCGCCAAAGCGCTCGTAGTGGTACGCGGCCCCCGACAGTGCGTTGAGTGAGAACATCGTCCCGCCGACGACGTAGAGATACATCTTTACGTCGAAGCGGCTGTTGAAGAACGGCAACTCCAGCGCCCGCCCGAACCACAGCGCCAAGATCGGATTCTTCACCTCGTCTTGCGGCTGGGTGAACACCGCCAACATCGAAAAGATGACGCATAAGACCGTTCCGCCGGCCACGGCATAGACCGAGGACCGGTAGAACCAATCGCGCGGTATCCCGGTGAGATCGGACCCGAACCACCACACCGCCAGCGCGATCAAAAACACCAGAATGCCGTTCAGCCGATAGGTGCGGGGTTCGCCCGTCTCTTTATCGATGACGTAGCCGGTCACTCGCCTTCCCGGCAATATGATCTGCGCCAGGAAGAACGCGGCGAAGATCGCCAGCGGAGTTAAGAAGCCCGCAATCGCTTCAGTCTGGGAAAGCTCGAAAAGATGGCCGATGCCAAGCCATTCAATCATGACTCAATATCCCTTCATCCGGTGATGCGGCAATTATGAACGTTGGCTCGAAGGAGGTCAACAATAGGCATTCCCTAGAGGCGCGGAGCCTCTCCAAGTCCACGTGTATTGGCAGCAGCCAAAACTACCCACTCCTCAACACAACTCCGGCATCACCTTGTCCGCGAACAGCCGCAGAGACTTCTTGATCTCCTCGCTTGGAATCCGGCCCCGGCGGTTGAACTCAAGTATGCACTGATCCATGTTCGGCAGGTCGGCTTGAAGTTGCCTGAGCCGCTCGACACAGCCGGCCGGATCGTCGTACACCGAGCGCCGCGTCGCCTCCTCTAAGTCCCACGACTGCCAGTCCCTGACCCCGCTGGCAAAGCTGTGCCTAGACGTGCCGATGGTCGATGCGTCGGCGTCGGGAACGTCCGACTTCACGTCCTCGTCGCGCCAGTTCAGCGCCATCGCGCGGAGCGCCTTCTCTCGCGTCTCCCCCACGAAAAACGATATGTTGACGTGAAACGGCTGCGGCAGGCCGTCGCCGTCGTTCGACTTGGCCTCCTCGAAGTCCCTGAGCCTGTCTATCATGCGAGGCATCGGCTGGCTCAGCGTCGTTCCGATCACACCCAAGCCCAGACGCGCGGCGTAGGCGTAGGTCTCGTCGCTGTTCGCCGCAAGCAGAATCTGAGGGTGAGGCTGCTGCTGTGGCCTCGGAAGAATCGCGAGGTCCTTGACGCTCCAGTACTTGCCCTCGAACGTGACCTGTTCCTGAGCCCACGCCAACTTCATAAGCTCGATCCCCTCGGCGACCCGGTCCCTGCTCTCCTGGCTCGAAATATCCGCCCGATGTCCAACTGCTTGTCCGGCCGGAGAACCCCACCTGCCGCCGAGGCACAGGTCCAGCCTGCCATTGGTCAGAATGTCGCAAGTGGCTGCCTGAGTCGCCATGTGAATCGGGTGGTGCAGCGGAAGTTGCGCCGCGAGCGTCCCGAACCTGATGCGCCTGGCGTGCTGACCCGCGGCAGCCGCCACCATCAGAGGGTTGGACATCGGGCGCGGCGGGTTGAAGTTGGACTCCGCGAGCCATGCCGTCTCGAACCCCAACTCGTCCGCCAGCGTTATCTCCTCGATAGTCTCCCAGTGTCTGCGGGGAACGCTGGAACCCACGAATCCCGGAACCTGCCAGAACACCCCAAATCGCACGTCGCCTTCTCCTATTCTCGGCTGATGTATACCCGTCGGCCCGGTGATTGTATCCCATAGGTACACATGCAAGCATCCTGACGGCGAGGCCCGATCCCGAGCTATGGTACGATTGGCGTAGGAGGGTTTCACAATGACCGTGTGTCCTTTCTGTAAAGGCCGAATAGAACAACGCCATATTGAACACGTCCACCGGTGGCAGGGTGATTTGTACCTTCTCCGCAACGTTCCCGCCGATGTCTGTACCCAATGCGGCGATGTGTTTTTTGGTCCCGCTGCGTTGAAAGCCATGGACGACGTGGTTGGGAAGCAGGCTAAGCCGGAAGGTCATCGCTCCGTGCCTGTCTTTTCGCTATGACACACTGCGTGGACAGCCACAATACGACTCCACCCGATAACGTCCGGTCGTTCCAGAAGCTACAACTGGCGGTCTAAGGAGAAGTCCGATGGGAACTTTCAGCGTAGAGATCAGCATAGGAGACTCAGCCCGCGAGCGATGGGTGACTCTCGACGCTCTGGTGGACACAGGCTCCACTATGACATCGGCCCCGCGTCGCTCTTTCGCGAGTTAGGCGTGGAACCCGAGAGCAGCGAGTTGTTTGAGTTTGCCCAAGGTGAGGTCAGGGCGCTGGAAGTCGGATACACGTGGGTGCGAGTCGCGGGAAAGGAAGTTATGACACCGGTCATGTTCAACGATGAGGGAACACCAGCACTTCTGGGGGCGATAGCGCTTGAATCGGCGTTTATGGGCGTGGATCCAGTCAGGCAGCGACTTGTACCCGTCCGAGGCCTGGCGATGAGGAACGACACTTGAGAATCACTAGAACGCACAGCATGACGGAGCGCGAAGCCATCGAGTGGGTGGACCGCAAGCTCTCGGAGATGATGGACGAGTTCGGAGACTCGGTTTCCGGCGTCTCACGCGCATGGAACGGCAACGTACTGAGCTTTCGCTTCAGCGTAAGCCCCTTCGCCAATTTCGAGGGTACATTGACCGTCACCGATAAGCGCCTGGACCTGAACTTGCCATTCCCCCTGCTGGCCCGCAGCCGAGAGGGAGCGGCAAGAGCCGAAATCAACCGCTGGCTCGACCGGAACCTGCCTGAGTAGAGGAAAACCCATGACCCAACCTCTCCCATACGAACACCTGACTGCCCCCACCTACCCCTCGACCCTCGACAAGCAACTTAGCGCCCTAGAATCCGACGAGTGGGCGCTCAGGTTCGCCGAGTCCAGGCGGCGGCTGGCCGCCACCGACCCCTTCCGTCCCCTGTATCACTTCTCGTCCCCCGAGAGCTACATGAACGACCCCAACGGCCTCTGCCAGTGGCGCGGACGATACCACATGTTCTACCAGTTCAAGCCGACGGGCGTGGACCGCGTCCACTGGGGCCACACCGTCAGCGACGATCTCGTCCACTGGCGAGACATGCCCCCGGCGCTCTACCCCGACGTCGAGCGCGACTGCTTCAGCGGACAGACGCTCGTGGAGCCGGACCGCGTTATCGCGATATACCATGGGACACAGTCCGGGAACGCCATCGCAACCGCGTCCGACCCGCTCCTGATGAACTGGCAAAAGCGCCCCAACAACCCCGTCATTCCCGGCACGAATCAGGGAGAGGGCGAGGGCGGATACCGGGTGTTCGACCCCTGCATCTGGAAGGAAGACGACGGCTACTACTCCCTCTCCGGAACCTACAAGGGCGGAGACCGCGGCGTGAACGGCGTGGGAGTCGATCACATCTTCCGCTCCAAAGACCTGTCCGAGTGGGAGTACCTCGGCCCCATGCTCGAAGACCCCTTCTTCGCCGAGCCCGGCGAGGACGGCGCCGTCCCCAACTTCTGGCCCATCGGCAACGACAGGCACATGCTCCTTCTGTTCAGCCACAAGCGCGCTGGCCGTTACTACATCGGCAGGTACGACAAGACCACGCACCGCTTCACGCCGGAAACCCACGGTCGGATGAACTACGGCCCCTGGGTAGTCGGCAGTCTGCACGCGTCTTCGGCGACCATCGACGATTCGGGCCGCTACCTGGGCATCTTCAACATGCACACCGGCAAGGACTCGCCCGACACCGACCAGACCATGACGCTGCCCCGTCACTACTGGCTGGACTCCGACAACTCGCTCCAAATGGCGCCCGTCGCCGAGATCGAGTCGCTCCGGTTCGATCACCGCACCGTCGAGTCGATGGACATTTCCGCGAACAGCGAAACACCACTTGACGGCATCGGAGGCAAGGCGGTCGAGATCAGGGCGGTCATTGATCCAAGAGCGGCGCGCGAGGTCGGCCTGTACGTCCTCCGCTCCCCGGATGGCGCGGAGCGGACGCGCATATCCCTGTACCCCAACGATCACCGCAGATTCAACACGAGCTCACTCCAAATCGACGTGTCCGAGTCGTCGCTGAGGGCCGACGTCTGGGCCCGGTCGTCAGAGATAGGCCCCATCGTCATGTCCGAATCCGAGCCGCTGGAACTTCGCATCTTCATTGACCGCAGCGTCATAGAGGTCTTCGCCAACAACAGGCAGTGCCTGACCCTCCGCGTATATCCCGAACGCGACGACAGCCGAGGCGTATCGCTCTTCGCCAGAGGCGCCGACGCCAGGCTGCTGTCCCTCGACTGCTGGCAGATGCGCTCAATCTGGCCCGAGCTGAAAAACTTGGAAGGACACTGATCAGCCCTATACCCCGAATCCAGCCAAATCTCAAACGGAGCGCCCCATGACCACCCGCACCGCCCCCGAACAGGACACCCCCGCCATAGCTCACGCCGCCGGCCGAAGGCGAATGGGCGTGGACGACTGGAACCGCGTCAACAAGCAGACGCCGCGAATTGTGGACGTGCTGCCGAACGGCCCGCGCTTCAGCACGCCTCCGGCGGCACGTGGGGAGGCTGCGTGTTCGACGTGGACGCGATCGTAGAGACGATGGAGGCGGGAAAGACAGCCTTGGACGGCTGAACGCCGTCGGCGCGGTTACGCCTGGAGGATGAGGGCCAGCGCGACGACCGCGGTCGCCGGAACGACGGCGGCCAGCCTGAACGACAGGGGAAGGTTCAAAGCCTGCCGGAACCTCTTGTGAACGAAGGGCGCGGCGACAGTTGGAGCGGCCCGTTCTGAGCGGACACGTTCCGTGCTGATCTTGGTAGTGGATGCAGTGGTCTGCAAAGCCCGAATTCTCCGTTGTCCCGTTCTTGTCGTCAACCCTGAACCGGGCGCGGTGAATGCGCTAACCCGAGCGCTTAGCGCGGAATCACCGCCTCGATAAACTTACCCTCACCAACACAATGATCTCATGCTAAATGTGTAGATAAGCATAGACTAAGCGCTTGCGAGTGTCAACACTAATTCGCCCCCGGAGTCTGTGTTCCTTTAGTGGGCGCGCCACGCAAGCGCGAATATCCCCTCTCCCTTGAGGGCTGACAAGGGTAGGTAAATGCAAAAACAACCACGAATATTAGTCAACAGGCCCCCTCTCCCTCTGGGAGAGGGTTGGGGTGAGGGTGAATACCTACCCCCTTTAACTCCCTTGAGGGAGAGGGTGAGGGTGAGGGTGATCACACCTCCTACCAATCTGCCAGGCTTCACACAGGCCGCCGTAGCGGTTAAGATTGTGGCATCCGTCCGAAGGCCCGCATCCAGCGATTGGAGCCAACCGACATGGCGCGACGTACACGATCCCAGACCAAGCTGCCAATCGAGTCCTACGACCAGTTACCCTAGGATCAAATTGCAGGTGACCGCACGTACCGACTTGCCATCAGACGAGATAGTGGCGTTCTGCAAGCGGTGGGAGATCGCGGAACTAGCGCTTTTTGGCTCTGCTCTCCATGACAGCTTTGGACACGACAGTGATGTGGACGTGCTAGTGAGCTTTAAGAAACACGCCCGGCATACTCTGTTCGATCTGAGCCGCATGGAGGAAGAGCTAGGGGCGATACTCGGACGGGAAGTGGACCTAGTTAGTCGGCGCGGCATTGAGGCAAGTCGAAACCATCTATGGCGAAGGGCGATCTTGGATTCCGCCGAGGTTGTCTATAGATCGCGACCAAGCATATCTTCTTGACATATTCTCATCGTCACCAGAACACATGGGATCAGGACTCAACTGGATGGACTTGGACTGGAATGCAATCCGTTCGCTGAATGGCTCTCAATCCGGGGGCTTTGAGGAGTTGTGCGCTCAGTTGGCGCGCGCGGAGAGACCTGCCGATGCCAAGTTTGAGCGTAAGGGTACCCCTGATGCTGGCGTAGAGTGTTACTGCGTCCTAGCCAATGGGGATGAGTGGGGCTGGCAGGCAAAGTATTTCGATTCGCTGGGATCTTCCCAATGGTCGCAGCTTGACCATTCCGTGAAAACTGCGCTCGACAAGCACCCTGCCCTGGTCCGCTACTTCATCTGCGTCCCAATGGATCGGCCGGATGCCCGCAGCGAAGGTCAAAAATCTGCTATGCAACGATGGGACGAACACGTTGAGAAGTGGGAGAGTTGGGCGACGGATCGTGGTATGGATGTGGAGTTCTTGTGGTGGGGGTCTTTTGAGCTTCTCGACATACTCTCTCGAACAGAACACATCGGACGGGTGTATTTCTGGTTTGGGAATCGAGGGTTTGACCAAGCCTGGTTTCAAGATCGCCTCAAGGAGGCTGTAAATGCTGCTGGTCCTAGGTACACACCGGAAGTGCATGTCGACTTGCCCATTGCCCGCGAGTTGGAAACGTTCGCACGTACCGATACCTCATTCGATCGGATAAAGGCGATCGCAAGAGAGGTTCGTCGCGAGTTCCAGAAAGTCAGTTTCCCAGATTCAGGCGATGGAGGCGCACGCCAGAATTTTGATCTGGATGAACTCTTGCAATCAGGTAAAATCATCCTGAAGGAGTTTGCGGCATTGGAGTCGACTCCGGTGGACAATTTCCCCTTCTCTGACATCGCTGAGAAGATCAAAACAGCGGAGTCGTTGGCGGATGAAGTAATCAAGAACCTGGATAGGCTCAGTCAGGGGTATGAACCTGAGAATCAGGACGGCCAGAATAGATCAATCTATCTAGACAACCCGTACAGACGCTGGCTCCACCGCATCTACAGTCTTCAATCGGAGCTTTGCGATGTCCGCACCCGTCTTTCCGAAGCCTACAGAGTCGCTAACAGCCATCTGATGGTTCTGAAGGGTGAGGCAGGTACAGGAAAAACCCACTTGCTATGCGACGTAGCTCGTACGCGTATCGAATCGGGTGCCCCTACTCTTCTCCTGATGGGTCAGCGCTTCCTCAGTCTAGAAGATCCATGGACACAGGCGCTTCAACATCTCGATATGGGGGATGCTACTGTCGAGATATTTGTAGGTTCCCTTGAATCCGCGGCCCAAGCTGCAAACTGCCGTGCGCTGGTGGTCGTGGATGCCCTTAATGAGGGACGAGGTCGAGAGATCTGGCCGGCCCACTTGTCGCCATTCTTAGCACGTCTCGAAAAGTCCCCTTGGATTGGAGTCGTGCTTTCAGTCCGCTCGACCTACGAGGAAGCCGTCATTTCCCAGGATGTGAGGGACGGGGCGGTGACTGTGACTCACCAAGGCTTCGAGGGTGAAGAGTATGATGCTGTGCGAACGTTCTTTTCGTATTATGATCTGGAGTTTCCATCGACGCCAATATTGCAACCGGAGTTTCGTAATCCGCTCTTTCTCAAGATAATCTGTGAAGGGCTTCGCGCGAAAGGTGAACCCAGACTTCCCCGGGGGATTCATGGTATCACGTCGGTTTTCGATCTCTACCTCGACGCAATTAACGAAAGTCTCGCCGAGTCCCTTGATTACAACCCTAGAGACAACCTTGTCCGCAGAGCTCTGGATAAGATTGCCGAGCGCCTCGTAGAAACGGGAGGCCGATGGCTCGCGAGAACGCAAGCTGAGGAGGTTGTAAATGAGCTTCTTCTCGGACGGGACTACAGCAGATCTCTGTATCAAGGCTTGGTAATCGAGGGTGTCCTAACTGAAGATATAGACTGGCGTGCCACTGATCCATCAGATGAGGTCACGTTCATTTCGTACGATCGTTTTATGGATCATGTACTTGCCGACCTTCTGCTACACAGTCATCTCGACCGTAGCAATCCCGGAGTTGCGTTTGCTGAAGATGGGGGGTTGGCATTCCTTTGCGAAGATGAGAGATACGCATTGGGTGGACTCCTTGAGGCAATGTGTATTCAGGTTCCAGAGCAGACCGGTAACGAACTGGTAAGGCTTGCGCCCAAATTGATTGATAGTCCATACATTGGAGAAGCATTTCTTCAAAGTATAGTTTGGCGGAAGCTGGACGCATTTTCAGAAGACACTCGCACAGTGTTCAACGAGTTCAATCGAGATCAAAGGTTTTGGACTCATTCATTGGATATGTTGATGACTGTCTCAACCGTTCCGAGTCACCGGTTCAACGCTGACTTTCTGGACGAACTGCTCCAGCGAGACTCCATGCCTGATCGTGATGCTTGGTGGAGCACCTACCTGCACCGTGCCCGGGGAGACAAAGGGCCTGTAGATCGTTTGGTAGATTGGGCGTCATCCATATCAGAGGACCATGACGTTGAAGACTCGGTGATTGATCTAACTGCCACTACGCTTGCTTGGATGTTCACTACTCCGAACCGATTTCTACGAGATAGGGCAACCAAATCTCTCGTTGCCCTGCTAACCGACCGGCTTGACTCAACAACGCGGCTGGTTGCCCGATTCGCTGATGTTGATGATCCGTATGTTACCGAACGCATCTATGCGGTCGCCTATGGCGTTGCCATGCGGAGCCATGATGGAGATGCCGTGGGAAAGCTTACCTTGGTTGTACATGAGAACGTCTTTGCCCATCGTACTCCCCCTCCCCACATCCTTCTTCGGGACTACGCGCGTGGGGTCATTGAACGTGCGCTTCATCTTGGTTCAGAGCTTAATTTGAACGAGCGCGTGATCCGACCAACCTACCAGAGCGTCTGGCCAATTGTTCCAGATGAAGACAACATTCACGCCCTGGAGTCTAAGGACTTCCCGACTTTCCATTCGGTAACGTCTGGAGATTTTGGTGTATACGTAATAGGAGGAAGCAATGGTTGGATATCGTTATCTGTCAATGAAGACGAATGGAAATCACCAGAAGATCGATTACAGGCATGGATTATCCAGTTGAGTGAATCTGAGCATGAGGCATGGGAGAAAGTTAGGGAAACCGAAAATGACATTCGACTCTTAGAAATGGCAGAGTCAAGATACATCGTCGTTGGCCAGCGTGACGAAAGTTCGGCACGGGATCAAAATAGTTCAATACTAGAGGTTACTATTGAAACTCCTAAGAAAGAAGATCCTAAGCTGGGTCGGGCAAGACAGGAGTTAGTATCTCGGAATTCAAAACTCCTATCAACATTGACGGCGGATCATCGAACCGATTTTGAAGCGATCTTGGAAGCGAGGAATGACGACCAACAGAGACATGCCCCAAACTTTGATTCTAGTATCATCCGGCGATATGTACTTTGGCGAGTGTTTGATCTTGGATGGACTTCAGAACGTTTTGAGTGCTTTGATCATTCCACGATCAGGTACATGGGCCGTCAGGCGTCGAAGCCGGAACGCATCGGGAAGAAGTACCAGTGGATTGCCTACCACGAGATTCTCGCCTACATCTCTGACCACTATCAGTACCGGGGGTGGTACGGCGGAGACGAAGGTGACAGGACATACGAAGGACCCTGGCAGGAGTCTCTTCGTGATATCGATCCTTCCTGTACGCTCTTGTCTATCCCCGGAGGCACCTCATGGGAGGGACACCGACGCGCATGGTGGGGGGTGTCCCTTTACGAAGACTGGAAAGAAGAAGCAAATCATCAAGACTGGATCAAGTATGAGGGTGATATACCTGCAATAGCAGACGAATTGGCTGTGACTGGACCGGATGGTACCCGCTGGATCAACTTGAATGCATACTTCCTGTGGAAGCAACACCATCCTCCGGATGTTGAACCAACAGATGTAGATAGGAGAGAAATGTGGCTGAGCTTCACAGGGTACTTCGTTCGCGCTGATGATGCAGACGCGTTTATGGACTGGGCCAAAGATGAAGACTTTTGGGGCAACTGGATGCCCAATGTCCCATATGCCTACTTATACGACATGTTTTTGGGTGAATACGGATGGGCGCCAGCTTTCAGATATTGTGACCGCCAGTTTTACCAAGACCATGGCGGTATGGAATGGGTCAAACCGAAGCGGGAATGTCCAGCGGATGTTCAACCAGCCTCATTCGAGTACCGTGTGGAGTCTAATGGGTTCGATTGCTCGGTCGATGATAGCTATACTCTGAGCTTACCTCACCACAGATTACTTGATAGTCTGGGACTCAAGTGGTCCGGGCGGGGCGCCGACTATTTGGATGGGGATGGCAAACTCGCTGCATTCGATCCCACGGTTCACGAGGACGGACCCTCTACTTTGCTGGTGCGCGAGGACTTGCTGAGGCAATATCTGTCTAGGGAGGGTCTGTCGCTCTGTTGGACAGTCATCGGGGAAAAGTGGGTTATTGGACCGAGAGGCGATTTTAATTACCAAGGCGATCTTAGGATGACAGGGGCATACAAATACGAAGAACACGGACATGAGGGATTCATACACACGTCTCACCAGCCTCCACACGATAGTCCTGATCGCACATAGATTTTGCATCATCTCCAGTGAAGGTTTTCTATCTTCACCGGGTCGATTTGGTCGGGGAGGTGGAAGCCGAGGTACGCCACTGGCAGGCGCTGCGCGACAAGCGCCTGCCTGCCCTCCAGCAGTGCGTACCGTTCTATTGTCCCATGCACATAGGCATGGGTGAGCGCGTCGTCGCTCTTGGCCTAATCTGAGACGTCGGGCTGGTCGTCGTAGTAGCGCGACGTGAACAGCAGTCCGTCGTAGCGGATGGCCCAGTTATGAGCGTACAGCGTCTCGGATGACCTGGTATTGGGGAAGATGTGGCTTACCCACACGCCCTGCTCAGTTGCCGCCGCCATCTCTTCGCCAATCCTCCGGGTGCGGCCCGCGCCGAGATCCTTCAAGTCGGTCCCGATCAGACGTGGAGCGAGCACAGCGACCCGCACAACGTCGTTCTCATCGGCCATCGTCAGGCTCCACTGGCCATCGACGCTGTCCTGGCTATTGTAATGCGCGACCATGGCCTCCAACCCGTTGGACTGGTAGTACTCGATCGCCTTCTGTACGTAGGCCTGCGTCTGGCCTGCCGGGTCTTCGACTTGCGGGTAGTAGCCCGAAGCGAAGAGCATTCCGTCACGGCGCACCGCGTAGCCCACTTTCGGAACTTCCTTCAGCGTCACCGGATGCGGCCACAGGTATTCCACCCACACGCCTTCCTCAGTGGCCTTGGCCAACTCCTTGCCCAACTCGAAGCCGTCAGACCCCACCACCACCTTGATGTCCGTCCCTATTAGATGGGGCAGCAGGGGATGGACGTGATAGATGTCGTTCTCGTCGGTGGCGAACAGATACCATTCGCCCTCGAAGCTGGCGACGCTGTTGTAGTAGTCGAGCATGGACTGCAGGCCGTCGCTCTCGTAACGTTCTATGGCCTGGTTCACGTACTGGACGGTGTATTCCCTGGGGTCGGCGTCCTGCCAGGCAGGGGTTCCGGTTTCGGGACCGCCGGCGTAGTAGCCTGAGGAGAAGATCAGACCGTCGTGGCGGACAGACCAAGTGACCTTCTGCTGTTCCTTGCGGGTTACCGGATGAGGCCACAGGTATTCCACCCAGATGCCTCCTTCGGTGGCCTGCGCTATCTCCTTGCCCAGTTCCTGGCCGTCCGAACCCACCACGTCCTTGATGTCGGTGCCTATCAGGTGCGGGAAGATGGGATGCGCGAGGTAGTTGTCGTCCGCGCCGATCAGGAACAGGTAGAACTGACCGTCCAGACTCTCCTGGCTGTTGTAGTAAGCGATGGTAGCCTCGAGACCGTCCTCTTCGTATTTGGCGATGGCCTTGTGTACGTACCCCTTGGTGGACTCCGCCACGTCTTCCGTCAGCGCGGAGTGGCTCGCGACGAACACCAGCCCATCGTGAAGAACGGCAAGGAGTCTCCGCGGCTCTTCCTGCTTGGTGACCGGGTTGATGCCCCGACTGGTGGACCAGAAGCCTTCTTCGGTGGCGACGGCTATCAAACTACCCAACCCGGAGAACCTAGATCCGGGGCCGACGTACTGTCCCTCCAAAGAGCGTAAGGCGCCAAATACCAGCAGCACGCTTTCTTCGGCATCTATGATGGTCAGCGGCCTCCCGTCTTCGACGCCCGCTTCGCCCTTGTAGTGCGCGACTGTGGCTTCCCTGCCGTTCACGTCGTAGAAGTCGATGACCTTCTGCACATAGGCGCGGGTCAGCGCGTCGTCTGTCTTGGCCGAATCGGGGACGTCAGGCTTGTCATCGTAGTAGCGCGACGAGAAGAGCAGACCGTCGTGCCGGATGGCCCAGTTGTGAGCGTACAGCGTCTCGGATGACCTGGTATTGGGGAAGATGTGGCTGACCCACACGCCCTGCTCAGTTGCCGCCGCCATCTCTTCGCCAATATTCCGGGTGCGGCCCGCCCCGAGGTCCTTCAAGTCGGTCCCGATCAGACGTGGAGCGAGCACGGCGACCCGCACAACGTCGTTCTCGTCTGCCATCGTCAGGCTCCACTGGCCATCGACGCTCTCCTGGCTGTTGTAATGCGCGATCATGGCCTCCAACCCGTTGGACTGGTAGTACTCGATCGCCTTCTGAACGTAGGCCTGCGTGTGGCCTGCCGGGTCTTCGACCTGCGGGTAGTAGCCCGAGGCGAAGAGCATTCCGTCGCGGCGCACCGCGTAGCCCACCTTCGGAACTTCCTTCAGCGTCACCGGGTGCGGCCACAGGTATTCCACCCACACGCCTTCCTCAGTGGCCTTGGCCAACTCCTTGCCCAACTCGTAGTCGTCGGAGCCGACCACCTCCTTGATGTCCGTCCCTATTAGATGGGGCAGCAGGGGATGGACGTGATAGATGTCGTTCTCGTCGGTAGCGAACAGATACCATTCGCCCTCGAAGCTCGCGACGCTGTTGTAGTAGTCGAGCATGGACTGCAGGCCGTCGCTCTCGTAACGTTCTATGGCCTGGTTCACGTACTGAACTGTGTATTCTCTGGGGTCCGCGTCCTGCCAGGCAGGGGTTCCGGCTTCGGGAGCCCCGGCGTAGTAGCCTGAGGAGAAGATCAGCCCGTCGTGGCGGACAGACCAAGTGACCTTCTGCTGTTCCCTGCGGGTTACGGGATGAGGCCACAGGTATTCCACCCAGATGCCTCCCTCCGTGGCCTGCGCTATCTCCTTGCCCAGTTCCTGGCCGTCCGAACCCACTACGTCCTTGATGTCCGTGCCTATCAGGTGCGGGAAGATGGGATGCGCAAGATAGATGTCGTCCGCGCCGATCAGGAACAGATAGAACTGACCGTCGAGGCTGCCCTGGCTGTTGTAGTAGGCGATGGTAGCCTCAAGACCGTCCTCTTCGTATTTGGCTATAGCCTTGTGTACGTACCCCTTGGTGGACTCCGCCACGTCTTCCGTCAGCGCGGAGTGGCTCGAGACGAACACCAGCCCGTCGTGAAGGACGGCAAGGAATCTCCGCGGCTCTTCCTGCTTGGTGACCGGGTTGATACCCCGACTGGTGGACCAGAAGCCTTCTTCGGTGGCGACGGCTATCAAACTACTCAACCCGGAGAAATTCGATCCGGGGCCGACGTACTGTCCCTCCAAAGAGCGTAAGGCGCCAAATACCAGCGCCACGCTTTCTTCGGCATCTATGATGGTCAGCGGCCTCCCGTCTTCGACGCCCGCTTCGCCCTTGTAGTGCGCGACTGTGGCTTCCCGGCCATTGGCGTTGTAGTAGTCGATGGCCTTCTGCACGTAGGCGCGGGTCAGCGCGTCGTCCGCCGACTCCCCAGGGCCGGGCTCTCCCACCGCGGTGAAGTAGCTGGAAATGAAGATCAGCCCGTTGTGGCGAACCACCCACAAGTTTCTCTGCAATCTCTCCGATGTATTCGGGTTGAACCAGGGAGTGTCATGCCAGGCGCCTTTCTCCGTGGCCGTGGTCAACATAGCGCCGTCGTCAATACCTATGGGCGAGTCTCTGTGCCTGCCGTCAGTGCCAATCAGGTGCGGGAAGTAGGCATCCGCTATGTACAGGTAGTTCTCATCAATCAGGGTCAGCCACCACTGGCTGTCAACACTCTCCCGGCTGTTGTAATACTCTATGGTGGCGTCCAACCCGTTGGCTTTGTAGTAGTCAATGGCGTCAGCGACGTATTGCCGCGTGTAGGCTGCGGGGTCCTCAATTTCGGGGTAGTAACCCGAGGCGAAGAGTATCCCGTCCCTGCGCAAGGCGTAGCCCACCTTGCGAACTTCCTTGAGCGTAACCGGATGGGGCCACAGGTATTCGACCCAAACGCCTTCGCCGCCGTCCTGGGCCGCGGCAAACGCCTTGCCCAGTTCGTAGTCGTCGGAACCAACCACGTCCTTAATGTCGGTCCCTTTGAGACGGGGGAACAGCGCGTGAACGATATAGATGTCGTTTTCGTCCGTGGCGAACAGGTACCATTCTCCCTCGAAGCTGGCAACGCTGTTGTAGTAGTTGAGCATGGATTCGAGGCCGTCGCGCTCGTAACGCTCAATGGCGCGGTTCACGTAGTCCTCTGTGTACTCGCGCGGGTCGACCCCTTCCCACGGCGCCGCTTCGCCTTCGACGTCTCGTCCGGCGTAGTAACCGGAGGCGAATATCATCCCGTCGTGACGAATGGCCCAAGTGACCTTCTCCCCTTCTTTGCGGCTGGTCGGATGGGGCCAGAGGTACTCCACCCAGATTCCTTCTTGGGTGGCCTGGGCTATCTCCTTGCCCAGTTCCTGACCGTCAGAGCCTACCACGTCCTTGATGTCCGTCCCGATGAGGTGAGGGAATATAGGATGGGCCACGTATTTGTCGTCGGCGTCTATGAGGAACAGGTATAACTGTCCTTCCAGGCTGGCCTGACTGTTGTAGTAGTCAACGGTGGCTTCCAAGCCGTCGCGCTGGTAGAGCTTAATCGCCCTGTCCACGTAATCCTGTGTGGCCTCCTCGACATTTTCCCGCACGGGGAAGTGTCCTGAGGCGAATACCAAGCCGTCGTGCAGGATAAAGATAGCTCGCATCGGCGACTGAGCGCCGGTGGCAGGATTCAAGCCAACCAAGTTGGCCCAGATCCCTTCTTCGGTAATTTCCTCTCGGGCGGGGAAGGCCCCTGTACCAAGACCCAGGGGAGATCCCACCAACGCCGGGAAGGGAGCGACGCTCAATAGAGAGTCTTCGTTGATGACGAACAGAGCCCGCTCTCCTTCGTGGCTCTCTCGGCTGTTGTAGTAAGCGAACGCGGCCTCTGGCCCGTCGCTCTGGTAGCGCGCGATAGCCTTCTCCACATAGGCGCGGGTCAGCGCGTCGTCTTGATTGACAGGTTCGGGCATTGGTGTTGGCGTCGGCTCGGGCGTGGGAGCAGCCGGACCTTGCGGTCCCGCGGGACCCTGAGAGCCTGCCGGACCTTGCGGTCCTGTGGGACCCTGAGAGCCTGCCGGACCTTGCGGTCCTGTGGGACCCTGAGAGCCTGCCGCGCCAATCCCACCCGGCGGGCCGGCCGGACCAGTCGCGCCAACCGGACCCTCCGGTCCGGCCGAACCAATCGGACCCCGCGGACCTGCCTCGCCCTGCGAGCCTGCCGCGCCAACCGGACCCTGCGGTCCGGCCTCGCCCTGCGCACCTGCCGAACCAATCGGACCCCGCGGACCTGCCTCGCCCTGAGCGCCTGCCGGACCTGCCGGACCCTGCGGTCCGGCGGGACCTGCGGCCACTTCCTGACGCACTATTTCTCTGACTTCAGACTCGGAAAGGCCATCGGAGCATCCCGTCAGCGCGCCGAGGGCGGCCACCGACGCCAAGATTAGGAAGTAGATTGCCACGCGCAACGGGTCTTTGAAATTGAGATGCGATGTCAATCTCGTACGACTCGTTGCCGGTCGATCCGTCCCAGTGGTCTTAGACTTGACATCTCTACGCATCGTTGGCCTCTCCTTAACCTTTGACTCTTGATAGTATAGCATGGTTGATAAGAGTACATGATATCCCCAGATCCACCGACTGATGATTGCATTACAGTGTTGAAGGGTGCGGGCGAGACGCCCGCGCTCCCCGTATCGAGTACGGGGCAGGCTCTACGGGCGCCCGGCGATTGGATGGTGGATTTTGGGTATAGCAGCAAGTCTTTGACACGAATTCTCAGAGTGTCGGGCCGTGGGGTGGCGCGATCAAGGATGAGAACAGGATGACCGGATGTGAGTGAGATACGTTATCAACCGGATGAGAAGCTGCCGCCGACGGTGGCGGCGACTTCGGCCTTACAGATATTCATACCCAACACCATCGGCCTCATCATGCTGGCGGCGTTGGTGGTGCGGGCGTCCGGCGAGTCCGACGGCTATTTGGGCTGGGTGATATTTACCGCGCTGGCAGTCTCCGGGGTCAGCATGATATTGCACACCCTGCGGATCCGGTATATGGGGTCGGGTCGGCTCGTCGTCACCAATTTTAACGTCCCGTTCCTGGCGGTCTGCGCCTTGGCGCTCCAAGCGGGCGGGCCGAGCCTGCTGGCGAGCCTGGTGATGGCTTCCACGTTGGCGCAGACCGTTTTGACCTTGCGCCTGGCCTCCCTCCGCCGGATATTCACCTCGACGGTGAGCGGAGTAGTGGTAATGCTGGTGGCGGTTTCCGCCGTGCCTTACATCTTGAGCAGCACGGTCGTCGTCCCGGAAGGCGTCTCGCCGATTCCTTTCATGGCTCCCGGAATGGCCGCTTTGGCCGTTGGAATTGTAATATCGCTGCAAGGCACGCCGCTATGGCGGATGTGGATTTTGCCGGTCACCGTAGCCGTCGGCCTGGTCGTCGCCGCGCCTCTGGGATTTTACGACTTCGGCATCGTAGCCGACGCTCCGTGGGTGAGCCTGCCCAATTTCGGTTGGCCGGGGCTGGACCTGACCTTCGACGCGGATTTCTGGGCGCTGCTTCCGGTCTTCGTATTTGTGAACCTGACCGCCTTCATGAAAGCGGTGGGAGACCTATCGGTGATCTACCGCGCCTCCTACCGGAATCCGGCGGCGCTCGACTACCGCGCGGTTCAGGGAGGCCTGGGCGTGTACGGACTGGGGACTTTCTTCTCCGGTCTGCTGGGAACCCTCCCCGTCGCCGCTCCGTGGGCGGTCACGGTGGTTTACATCGGCTTCACCGGCGTCGCGGCCAAGGGCGTCGGGATATACCTGGGACTGCTGACGATGGCTGTGGCCCCCTTTTCCAAATTCCTGGCGGTATTGGTGGCCATTCCCAGCCCGGTGGTAAGCGCGGTGTACGTCATTATCTTCGGAATGCTCTTCTTCGAGGGCGCCAAGACGGTATTCACCGGCGAGATGAACCAGAAGAAGGCCACCATCACCGGCGTCTCCGTGGTACTTGGCCTGTCCGCCGGGTTCTTTAGCGGAATCGTCGAAGGGATTTCCAGCGACCTCGTGGGCAATACCATCGTCGTCGGCGGCATTGCCGCCATCGGCATGACCCTGTTGGTCGAATTGTCGAGTCTTCGCGTCAGGAGGCTGCGAGTTGCGCTGTCCGAGTCTTCACTACCCGTGTTTGACGAATTTCTAAGCCAATTCGCCGACAGATATTCATGGTCTGAGAAAGGCAAGAACCGCCTGCGGCTCGTGGGAGAGGAGGTGATGTTGAGCCTGTTGGAAGAAGACGGCAACGAAGAGGCGGAGCATAAGCGCAGACTAGTCGCCTCGATTCGCCCCGAAAGCGGCTCCGCCGAGTTGGAAATCGTGGTCGCTTCGGACGACGCCGAACACGGGAATATCGAAAACCGCATGGCGTACCTGGACGAGGAGCACGCCCTGACGGACGATCAGGGAATGTCCGTCCGTATCCTGCGACACTACACCTCGTCAGTACACCACCGCCAGTATTACGGCATAGACATAATCAACTGCCTCGTGGATGATGAGCAGCGCGGACATGCCGAGGAACCCCGCTGACGTCAAGGATACTCTCGCGAGTCACGCCGCAGTTGTCCCGGCTCAGTGAAGGTTCTCTATCTCCACCGGCTCGATTTCGTCGGCGAGGTCGAAGCCGAGGATACGGGAGTAGAAGTACAATTCGGCTTCCAGTGAGCGGATGACGTTTTCCGGCTTTCGGAAGCCGTGCTGCTCGCCCTCGAAGGCGAGATACGCAACGGGCAGGCCCTTGTTCCGCAGCGCCTCGACCATGGCCTCCGCCTGGTTCGGCGGCACAACCTTGTCTTCCAACCCCTGCATCAGAATGATGGGGCACGAGAGGCGGTCGGTGTGATGGATCGGGGAACGCTCGACGTACACGTCTCGGCGCTCTGGGTACGGCCCCACCAGAGAGTCCAGGTAGCGCGACTCGAACTTGTGCGTCTCCTTGGCAAGCGCCTCTAGGTCACTTATGCCATAGTGGCTGGCCCCGACCTTGAACACCTCTTTGAACGTCAGCGACGCCAGCGTTGTGTATCCCCCGGCGCTGCCTCCGCGCACTATCAGACGGTCTCCGTCCACCTCGCCCTCTCGCACAAGGTGGAGCGCGGCGTTGACGCAGTCGTCCACGTCCACGATGCCCCACTGTCCGTTGAGCCGACGCCTGTACGCAGTGCCGTACCCTGTGCTGCCGCCGTAGTTCACGTCCACAATCGCAATGCCTCGGCTAGTCCAATACTGGTGCGACAGGCTCAGCGCTGTCCTGGCGCAGCCCGTCGGCCCGCCGTGACTGACGACCAGAAGAGGGGGCTTCTCCCCGTCCGGAGCTGCGAAGTCCGCGTTCCGAGCAGGGTAGTAGAGGGCGTGGGCCGTGCTTCCTCTGGTGGTCTCGAACTCGATAGGCTGAGGCGTGGAGATGTAGCCGTCGCCGATTGGCACGGATCGCGACTCTCGCAGCGCAGTCGTCCGGCCGGTGTCCGGGTCAAGGGAGATCAGAGCATACGGCAAGGTGGCTGAGGCCGCCTCCAGAATAACGCGGCCCGGCGACGCCTTGATGTCGCCGCGAGACATCTCGGTGTACGGCGTCTCGAACGGCTTGAGCTCAGTCGTGCGGGTGTCCAGCGTGGCGACGGTCCAAGAGCCGTTTTCGACGTACTGGCACACGATGCGGTCCGCGGACTCGAAAGCGTAGGTATGCGCGCCCAGTTCCCAGGCCGGAACGCCGAACTCGGCGCTGATAGGGGCCATCGCCTCGACGTGTCCCCCTCGGCGGCGGTAGATGTTCCACCAGCCGGTGCGGTCCGATACGAAGTACAGCAAGCCGTCGGGCGACCATTCCGGCTGAAAGATCGACTCGCCGGGTTGTCCGGCGACCTGGGCCGCCGCGCCAAGTGTCCCGTCTTCGCCGATGTCCGCCGTCCATAGCTCGGTGTGGTCCCAGGGCATGTTGGGGTGATTCCAGGACAGCCAGGCCAGCGTCGAACCGTCGGGGCTGACCAAGGGATACCCGTAGAAGTCGCTTCCCGACACCAGCGCGTCGCCTTCGCCGCCTTGATCGAGGTCTATCGCGACGATCGTGTTGACTGCCTCACGGCCGGCGTCGCGATGGTCTTCTCTGACGCAGACGAGGCGGTTGCGCTGGGTGTCGATCATCCCGCCGGCATAGCGGAGATCTACCCCTTCCGGCGTGATGGGTGTTGGCTGACCGCCCGACTCCTGGCGGTACACTCGCTGGTCGGCGAAGTTCACGAAGAAGACCGCGCCGCCAGAAACCCAGAAGCACAGTCCGCCGTACTCGTGAACGCGGGTCCTAACGTTGAAGGGCGACGGATTGACGTCCGACGTCGACCCGTCCGGCGAGCGTCGAACGATCACGTTCCGCGCCCCCTCGTCCGGGCGCATCTCGACCCAGTAGATATCGTCACCGTCTAGCTGGACCGGTCCCAAGCCGACCGAGTCCTGAACGATCAGGTCGGGCGTGATCGGCGATTTCCAGGAGCCGTATGGGGCTATGGTCGGCATGAACGCTTCCTTGGCGCTGTCGGAGTAGGGGACATGCGTAGGCGGGAGTCGGGGAGCGGCAGTGTTATGCGGCTACTGGCCGCGCAGTCGCCGAAGTTCGGCTTCCAGCGCCAGCCGGGCCGCGCGCTCCTCATCGGCCCGCGCCGCCTCAGTTGCCGCCCGCGTCTCCGCCCTTGCGCGAACGGCCCGCTCTAATTCCAACTCCGACTCTGCCGCCAGCCGACCGGCGTTCTCTTCCAGGTGGTTCAGCAGCCACTTCTCCCCTACCGGGTCCCAATACCGCAACTCCCCATCGATCCACCACAGGTCCAGGTTCAGCGCGTCGCTGTGAGACCACACAGAACCATCGGCCTCATACCGAAGCTCGAACCGCCGATACTCGCCGTCCACAAGATACTCCCCCACCAGTGGCTCGCCGTAGAAGTCGCCGCCCGTCGCGTCATAGCGCCAGTACTCGGGTACGCCAATCTCGGCGTACAGGTCTCGCTTCCTGCCGGTATCCTCTCTGCCAGTGCTGGGCGAGCCTATCTCCAAGACGAAGTCGGGCGGCTTGCCCACCTCCCAGAGTAGGTAGGTGTTGTTTCGGTCGATCGAGAACGTCTCCAACTCGGCCTCGGACAGGTCGAAGACCACGTAGCAGTCCGGGGACACGGAGCGGCGCGGATCTCCCTCGACGTAGTACAAGAACGTGTTGCCGTTCATGTGGGCGCCCGGCACATTCCCGAAGTGGACTTCCAGGGGTCCGACGACTCTGCGAAAGATCGGCGCTTGGTACTCTCCGTCCGGCAATGGCATATCGTCCGTTTCAGGATAGAATATCTTGGTTGCAGCGGCTTCCGTGGTCATCGACTTCTCCTTGCTACGCGCAATTCTACCACAGAGGCGAAGAGAGCGACTTGGCATGATTCCAAGCGGGCGAGCGTCGAACCGTAGGGGGCTATGGTCGGCATGATGGGTCCCTCGCTGCTATCGGCGGACTTCACTCAACTCACGAAGCCTGTCGAACAACTCACCTTCGTTTGGAGTAACAGACACAGACTGTCCCTTGAGTCCTTCGAAGAGAAGCTTGATTGTTGATTGAGTAATCGCGTTGTGGATATGTTCAAGATGCGCCCTCGACAGTACGAGGAACTCAGGATTGGGCTCTCCTTGAGGGATACTGGCGTCTTCGAGTATTTCAGTTAGTCCTTCCTGTACCTCATTGGTCTGAAGCGCCTGAAACATGAGTTGGGATCCGGGGTTCTCAAGGCACTGATGAAGCAACATCCGCGCCATGGTAGTCACGCCGACCCCTTGTGCCCGCGCAACCAGCTTCAGACTGTTCAGGTCTTCGTCGCTGAGCCGTAACGATATCATCGCCGACAGCGGCTTCCGAACGTGAATCTCTTCAGTAACCTGCTCGGAGTTCTCATCAGTTATTTCGTTCTCAGCCCAAAATCTCGCAGCTTCCTCTCGACTCATTCTCCTATCGTGCTGTGCCATAGGCATAACCCCCCCCTTCGTGAGATGGTCTAGCGTCTCAGCCTTCTCCTTTCAGAATTAGTGGCTGGTCTTGCGGTGACGGGATACCATATCCCTTCGCCCTCATAGTCCAGAATCGCCACGAGGTAGCGTCCGGCATCCGTTTGTCCTACGACGAGCATATACTCCCCGCTCCTCCTAGCATATCCATAGTTCTTGGTCACCTGCTCGATCTCTTCGAATGTGACACTGTGGAGCGCAGCGTGCTCCTCGGAGCGCTCATCCCAAGACAAGCCGTCAATCCGAATCATGAATTACATCCGACCCGTCGTTTACATTCGTCTGAGTTGCGCTGTATCACAGTGTATCACGTCCCGTTCGCCCTCGTCCGGGCGCATCTCGACCCAGTAGATGTCGTCTCCGTCCAGCTGGGTCGGTCCCAAGCCGACCGAGTCCTGAACGATCAGGTCGGGCGTGATTGGCGATTTCCAGGAGCCGTAGGGGGCTATGGTCGGCATGACGGGTTCTTGGCGCTGTCGGTGGATGGGACATGCGTAGGCGTGAGTAACGGCGCAGGCGCCGCATCGGGGAGCGGCTGTGTTCTACGCCTACTGGCCGCGCAGACGCCGCAGTTCGGCTTCCAGCGCCAGTCGGGCCGCGCGCTCCTCTTCGGCCCGCGCCTCCGCCCTTGCGCGAACGGCTCGCTCTAATTCCAACTCCGACTCCGCCGAATCCGCCCGCGACTCCGCCGAATCAGCCCGCGACTTCTCTTCCTGATGGTTCAGCAGCCACTTCTCCCCTGCGGGGTCCCAATACCGCAGCTCTCCATCGATCCACCACAGGTCCAGGTTCAGCGCGTCGCTGTGAGACCAGACGGATCCGTCGGCCTCATACCGCATCTCGAACCGCCGATACTCGCCGTCCACAAGACGCTCTCCGACCAGCGGCTCGCCGTAGAAGTCGCTTCCCGTCGCGTCGTAGCGCCAGTATTCGGGTACGCCAATTTCGGCGTAAAGGTCGCGCTTCCTGCCGGTATCCTCTCTGCCAGTGCTGGGCGAGCCTATCTCTAGGACGAAGTCGGGCGGCTTGCCCACTTCCCAGAGTAGGTAGGTGTTGTTTCGATCGATCGAGAACGTCTCCAACTCGGCCTCGGACAGGTTGAAGACCACGTAGCAGTCGGGGGATACGGAGCGGCGCGGATCGCCCTCGACGTAGTACAGGAACGTGTTGCCGTTCACGTGGGCGCCGGGGACATTCCCGAAGTGGACTTCCAGGGGTCCGACGACCCTGCGGAATATCGGCGCTTGGTATTCTCCGTCCGGCAATGGCATATCGTCCGTTTCAGGATAGAAGACGGTGGCGGCGGTTTCGGTGGTCATCGGCTTCTCCTTGCTTCGCGCAATTCTACCACTTTGCGGAAATGTGATACAAAGAAAAGTCGTACACCCAGCGGCTTTCGTTTGTTTGAAGCTGTATCAGTAGGTAGCGCGGTTGAGGGTCTTGAGATTCCTCGACTCCGCTGCGCTACGCTCGGAATGACAGTGGGGGCGCGCTGCGCTCGGAACGATAGTGGAGGCCGCGCTCCGCTCACTGTTGTATCATTACCCATGCACGGTTCAAACCACGGTTCAGAGGAGTTGAACATGAAAGTAGTGGTTTCCAGTCTGTTCGCGAGTGGGTTCGAGGATAGCCTGACCGAAGAGTTCCCAGAGGTGGATTTCGTATTCGCCGCTTCCGAGGAGGAGCAGGCCGCGGAGATCGAGGACGCGGACGTGTTCATGGGGACGCCGAACCGGGACGTGTTTCTCGCGTCTGACCGGCTGCGCTGGCTGCACTGTCCGGGGACGGGCATCGACAAGCTGATGTCGATACCTGAGATAGTAAACAGCGACGTTGTTCTGACCAACGCTCGCGGGCCTCATGCCGCGCCGATGGCGGATCACGTCATGTCGGTATGCCTCGCGTTCGCGCACAGGACCAACGAGATGATGGCCGACCAGCGCGCCCGCGTCTGGGACACCGGGAAGTACGACGGCTCCATCATCGAGATGGAGGGCAGCGCGATGGGCATTGTCGCGCTTGGCGGCATCGGCCTCGCCGTGGCGCGGAGGGCAGCCGGCTTCGGCATGAAGGTTTACGCGGTCGATAAGAACCCTTTCGACCCGCCGCCGGGGGTAGAAGCGGTCTGGGGTCTGGACAGTCTGGACGACCTGATGCGGATGTCGGACTGGCTGGTGGTGACCGCGCCGTACACGAATGATACGAAAGGCATGATCGGCGCGAGCGGGCTGGCGCTGATGAAGCCGACGGCGCACTTGATAGTCATCTCTCGCGGCGGCGTGGTGGACGAAGACGCCTTGTTCGACGCCGTGAGTAATCGCAAGATCGCCGGGGCGGGCATAGACGCTTTCGAATTCGAGCCGCTGCCCGACGACAGCCGCTGGTGGGATCTGGACAACGTCATCATCTCGCCCCACGCTTCCGCGCTGACCGTTGAGATGTGGGAGGGCAGGCGCGAGATATTCAGGGAGAACCTACGGCGGTTCCTCGCCAACGAGCCGTTCATATACGTCTGCGACAAGACCGCCGGGTTCTGAGTTAGACTATCATACGTAGCTTCGTAGAATCCCCCCACAACCACGAACTGGACTTGTGATATGATCGAACGTGCCCATGACCGGCGTGGACACGAGATATACCTCACAGAAGAGCGTTGGCAGCATATATGTGAGGGGCACCCGGAAATGCGAGAGCATCAGGACAAGGTGCTGGATGTAATCAGGCATGGGCGTCGTCGCCAAGAAGCAATTCGAAGCGACGTCTTCAGATACTATCGCAACTATCCTGATTTGCCAGAGGGGAACACAACTGTCGTCGCGGTAGTCAGGTTTGGATTCAACTCATCGGGCGAACAGAATAACTTTGTTCTTACCGCGTATCAGATCGAGCAATAGTCGAACGAGAAGATGACTTCAGTTCACATTTCAGTTGACTACGATTCCGAGGGTGACATCCTGTACATCACCTTTGGAAAGCCCCGAGCGGCCACGGGCTACGAGCTATCGGATCAACTACTCCTCCGGCTCGACACAAAGACCGACACCGTAGCGGGTATTACAATCTTCAATTTCGCATACCACACTCAAGCTGAACGCGAAATCGAGATACCCGATGTAGACAGCCACATGCTAAATATCCTCACATCCGCGCCGGTCAACCAGTTCGTCACTGTCCAGCCGAGGAAGGCGGGACTGACCGCTCACCTCAGGCGGCAGTCGCTTCAAGAGGCTGTGTTCGCGATGTCCGGTGGCTGAACAAGGTTTCCATGTCTGACAGTTGAGATACGGAAGGACAGGAACAGCATGATTTTCGACGGTCACGCTTACTGTTTTCCGCCGATGGGCGGCGACGGCGGGTTCGCAGATCCGGAGGTCTTTCGTCGTCATCTGCAGCAGGCTATGGCCGTTCACCCACAACCGGTGTGGCGGGCGCGTGATCTCTCCCCGGGCGACGCGGACGCGCTGATCGAATCGGCCAACTGGCATTCTCTGGATGCTCTGAAGCCGTCCGACTTCCACGCCGCATCCAACGGCAGGTTCGAGTGGACGGCGGACGGAGAGCGGTATTTCAAGCAGTATTTTCCGCCGTCCATCACCGACATGAGCTACTCTCCGGACCGGCTGGTGGCCGAGATGGACTACGCCGGCGTGTCCAAAGCGCTGCTGCACCGCACGCCATATCTCGGAATCGGCAACGACTTCATCGCCGACTGCGTGGCTCGGTACCCGGATCGTCTGCTGGGCTTGGCCCACACTCCCGAATGGTTGACGCATACCGACCCTGCCGGGTCGCTCGCCAACGTCAGGCGGGCCGTGGATGAACAGGGACTCGTCGGCCTCCACTTCCTGCCTCCGCAGCTAGACCTGTACAACTACGGCGGTCCCTGGGACGCGCCTGAGTTCCGTCCGTTCTGGGACGGCGTCGCGGACTTGGGGATTCCCGTCTTCTTCTCGCTGAAGCCTCGGCGGTCGCCGGAGTCCGAGAGTTACGCCGCGGAGTTGGATACCATCGCGCGTTGGACTCGGCGGTATCCCGACGTTCCCGTCGTGATGACTCATGGCTTGCAGTGGCGGATGTTCATGACCGAGGACTCGCTGGATATTCCCGACGAGGTTTTCTTCCCATTCGACCATCCGAACTTGCGCTTGCAGTTCCTGTTCCCGATCGCGCTCGGCGCGGAGTGGGATTACCCGATGCCGGAAGCGCGGGCGGCGATCGAGAAGTGCGTCCGCATCATAGGCGCGGAACGGCTGATGTGGGGGACGGACATGCCGATAGTCATGCGCTTCTGGACCTACCGGCAGTGCATCGACCAGATACGCAAGCACAGCGGCTTTCTATCCGAACGGGAACGGGACATGATCCTGGGCGGGACCGTCGCGAGACTGCTCGGCGTCGAATGAGGCGAGAGAGGGGGTTATCGGCCTCGGAAGACCGGATCCCGTTTCTCGATGAAGGCGCGCTGACCCTCGGCCCTGTCTTCGGCCATGCCCGCTGCTTGATTGGCCTGGCCCTCCATCCATAGTTGCTCTCTGAGTGAGCGCATGTGGGCGGAGTATGCCAGACGCTTGGTAATCTCATGCACCACGGACGGGCCTGAAGCCAGCTTTTGCGCCAACTCCATCGCCTTTTCCGAGAACTCGTCATCCGGCGCTACCCAACTCACGAGTCCGATCCGTTCGGACTCCGCGGCGTCTATTATGTCGCCGGTGTACAGCAGTTCCATGGCTTTCGACATGCCTACGGCCATAGGCAGAAGCTGAGTGCATCCGTAGTCCGGCGAGAAAGCGCGCCTTGCGAAGATGGCCGAAAACCTAGCGCTCTCAGAGGCGACTCTGATATCGCAGGCCAGCGCCATTCCGAGACCTGCCCCGACCGCCGGCCCATTCACCGCCGCGACCGTGGGCCGTGGGAACTCGCGCAGCATCAGGGACGGGTAGCCGAGCGGCATGTTGTTCTTGAACAGCGACTCTCTGCCGGAGATGTGACCTTCGCCTTCTGGTGCCGTCAGGTCCGCGCCTGAGCAGAACCCCCTTCCGGCCCCGGTCAGCAGCAGCGCGCGCACGCCGTCTTCCTCGTTGGCGCGGACCGCGGCTTCGAATTCTTCCATCAAGGCGCGGTTGAGAGCGTTGAGCTTCTCAGGCCGGTTGAGCGTGATGACGCCCACGTCTCCGACGCGCTCGGTGAGAACTGTCGAACCCTGCATTGGCGCCTCTCTTGCTCGTGTGTCAGCCGCTACCAAGTGGGTCTCGTATCGTCGGAATCGTTGAGGGTAAGGCGTCTCTGGTCGCCTCCGTCCGAGTTCATGATGAAGATGTCGGCGTCGCCGTCCAGGTAGCTGACGAACGCGATCCGGTCTCCCGACGGCGACCATACCGGGTATCGGTCCTCGACGTTGTTGTAGGTGAGCCGGTTCAGGTTGGAGCCGTCTTTGGATATAGAGTATATCTCCGGGTTGCCGTCCCTCTCGGAGACGAAGAGTATCGTCTGGCCGTTGGGCGACCATGATATGTCGTACTCCGGAGCCTCGGTCTGCGTGACTCGCGCCAGGTTGCCGCCGTCCACGTCAACCATGTACAACTCCTTGTTGCCGTCGCGCGTGGAGATGAAGGCTACGCGCTTGGAGTCCGGCGACAGGCGCGGACTAGAGTCGGGCTGGTCCGTGAGCCTGAACTCGTTGACCCCGTCAGGGTTGCGGACGTAGAGCCCGCGCGCTTCGTCCCGAACCGCGAACGCGACAGAGTCGCCGTTCCTCGACCAGTCGCCAACCTCCTGCGCGGGGATCGTAGTCAATAGTCCGCGCTTGGAGCCATCCTTGTTCACCACCATTACCTGGTGGCGGCCGTCCCGTTCCATGACGTAGGCGATGCGCTCGCTGTTTGGACTCCAGGTAATGTCGCCGTGCCGCGCGTCGGCTTGGGTCACGGCCACCCTTTCCGAGCCGCTCACCGTCATTACCTCGATGTTGTTCACTTCCGCGCTCCCGGACATGAACGCGACCGACCGGCGGTCCGGAGACACGGCCGGACTGAACTCGTCCCAGTCGGACTTGGTGAAGTTCGTTTCATTCTCGCCGGACGGGTCTATGGAGTAGATGTCCGTATTGCCGCCGCGGTCCGACTCGAAGAAGATCGGCGGACCCGGAGCGCCGCACGCCAACGTTAGCAAAGCCGCAGACAGGCACGAGACGACCAATGCCGCCCGCGCGCGCCGCGAGACGGGAGACGTATTACGCAAGTCGAGCCTCCTCACCTCAATATCGAGCCAACCAAGGAGCCGTCGCGCATCCTGCTAGCAAGGCATCCCGATGCCGACGACTCTCTGAATCCTAACATGAGCGGACTGCCGCGCTCAAAGCGGAAGATGGTCATGGTTCGCGGCAGTTTGTGGCGGACTGCCGCGGCGCGGTGGAAACGAAACGCTCCCTGCGGCATAATGTTTGAGTAGTCGGAGTTGACGCAATGACTCGATAGCATTGCCCATAGAACCTGTGTCACTTTAGTAGGCGCGCCACGCAAGCGCGAATATCCCCTCTCCCTTGAGGGAGAGGGTTAGGGTGAGGGTGAATACCCATCCACTATCAATCTGACACAACCTCTTGCCAATACCTTGAGATTTTGCGGGGAGAGTCGGATGAAGTACTATACGCTGGTGTCGAACGACGGAGACACGCGCGTCGTGGTCGAGACCTCGGCGGGAGAGGGATACGACCTGACGAGCGTGGAACCCGACCTCGTCGACGTCGCCGACCTGATACAGGCCGCATACCTTTCGGGCGTCCCGACGGACAACATCGCCAATCGGCTGCTGTCGGTGGGCGACGCCGACAGTTTCGACGTGGCCGAGGTGATGGCCGGAACGCGGGACGGATCGTCCTACTATCGCCTCGACCGCCCATTCGAGCCGCCGGAGGTGTGGGCCGCCGGAGTCACCTACAAGACGAGCGAGATGGAACGCAGGCGGGAGAGCGACACGCCCGACGTGTACGGCGCCGTCTATGCCGCCGAGCGCCCAGAGGTCTTCTTCAAGGCGTCGCCCGAACGCTGCGTCGGGCCGTTCGAGGCGGTCGGCATACGGGGCGACTCCGACTGGAACGTCCCGGAACCGGAGCTTGCGTTCGTGGTGTTCGGCGGCAAGATCGTCGGATTCACCATCGGCAACGACGTGAGCAGCCGATCCATCGAGGGCCAAAATCCGCTCTATCTCCCACAGGCAAAGATATTCGACCGCTGCTGCGCGATAGGACCTTGCCTCGTGACCGCCAACGACCTGGACCCGTCCGACCTCGACGTCACCTGCTCCATCACCAGGGCGGGCGAGGAGGTCTGGTCTGACAGCGCCTCGACCTCTCTCATGGCGAGAAGCTGCGAGGAACTGGCCGATTGGCTCCGGCGTCACAACTTCGTTCCGAATATGACCACCGTTCTGACCGGCGCTGCCATCGTGCCGCCCCCCGAGTTTTCGCTCAGAGAAGACGACGTGGTCACGATCGCCATAGACGGAATCGGCGTTCTCGAGAATACGGTCATAGAGGTCTAGGCGGGGAGTTTCGGAGGTCATCTTCATGGAGATAACCCGGTACGGTCATTCGGCGATGAGGCTCGTCAGCGGCGACGTGCCTCTGCTCGCCGACCCCGATCCCGAAGAATCGGAAGACTCGGACGCCGAGATCGTGCTGCTCAGCGCGGACGAGGCCGACCCCTCTCCTCGGCGTGTGTCGGACGAGGGCCCCAGGGTCATCAGCGGGCCGGGACAGTACGAAGTGCGCGGGTACAACATAACGGGGATAGGTACCGCGCTGAGAGACGAAGAAGGCAGCCGTCGCATCAACACAGTGTACGTGATAAGGGCCGAGGGGATGACCGTCTGTCACCTCGGACGCCTCAACTCTAAGCTCACCGCCAGGCAGCTTGGCTCTCTGGGAGAAATCGACGTGCTGATCTCGCCTTCCGGCGGCGAGGGCGCGCTCGGGCCGAGAGACATTGCGGAACTCGTAAACGTGCTGAGTCCGCGGATCGTCATTCCGATTCGGTACGGGGTGGAGGCCCTGGACGGAGCGGGTCCGGCGTCCGCGCTCCTCAGCGAAATGAACGTGCAGGCCCCCGACGCGCAGATCCGGCTGAACGTCACGCAGACGAACTTGCCGAGAGAGACCAGGGTGGTCCTGCTGCAACAACGCCGGTAGGTCAAGTCGTTGGGATTCGCGCCTCGACTCTCGTGCCCTTGCCCGGCGCGCTGGCAATTTCGACGTCCCCGTGCAGAAGGCGCGCGCGCTGACGCATACCCGTCAGACCGAATCCGCCTCTCCCCTCCTCGATTCGGACGGCGTCCGGGTCGAATCCGACCCCGTCGTCAACGACGCTAAGCGTCACCGCGTCCAACGCCAAGTCGAGCGTTACGTCCACCCTCTTGGCGTCCGCGTACTTTCGCATGTTGGTCAGCGACTCCTGGCATATCCTCAGCAGAGCCGCCTGGACCGCGGGCGTAAGCTGCCGCCGCCCGCCAAGCAGCTTGAACGAAATCACCTCGCCGCCCGTCCTGTCGAATTTCTCCACCTCAGACGCGATGACCGCGTCCAGCGGGTGCTCTTCCAAGTCTTCGGGCAGAAGATCCCACACCGACCGACGCGCCTCGGCCAGGCATTGGCGCGCCAGGCCCTTGGCCACACTGATGTGCTGCTGGAGCTCGTCCGGACGCTCCTCGATGGCCTGCTCCCCGGCCTCAAGCTGGATTACTATGCCCGTGAACCCCTGGGCCAGCGTGTCGTGTATCTCGCGCGCCATCCGGTTCCGCTCTTCCAGCACGGCCAGGTCTCGCGTCTCGTCGAAGATGCGGGCGTTCTCGATAGCCACCGCGAGTTGGTTGGCTATGGTCTGGGCGATCAGCACGTCGATGTCGTCGAATGCGTCGAGATGAGCGGAGTGGATGTCCAGGACTCCGACGACGATGTCGCCCTGCTTGATCGGCATGGCGAGCTCCGACCGCGTCTCCGGACTCTCGACCGCCAGCGTCGTGTAGAACGGGTCTTTGGATACGTCCGGCGCGACCCAGGGGAGTCCGGTGTTCGCGACGTGTCCGACTATGCCCTGCTCGCCGATCCTGACCTGCGAGCCGCGCGCGGGAGCCGTGCCGTCGCTGCTGTCAAGCGCCTGAAGAACCGCCCATTCCGACTCGTCGTCAACCAGAAACACGCCCGCGGTGTGATATCCGAACGTCTCCCGAACGAGCTGCGCGACGTGTGGCAGAAGCTCGCCGAGCGTGAGCACCGCGCTGACGTTCAGCGCGACCGCGTTTATCGCCGCCATCTGCTCGTTGCGCCTGCGCTCCGCCTCGAACAGCCGCGCGTTCTCGATCGCGATGCCTATCTCCTGAGCCAGAGCCTGAAGCGCCACCTGGTCGGCCTCGTCGAAAGCGTTGGGACGCCTGCTCTGCGTGTGCAGAACGCCGATCGTCTGCCCTCCCGCCGAGATGGGAACGGTCACCGAGGACCGCGTGCCGGACTCCTCTCCGACGCCGCGGTATCTGGGCTCCTTCTCGACGTCCGGCGCTATTATGGGCTGTCCGGTGGAGGCGACGAGGCCCGTGATGCCCCGGTTCTCATCGTCGTCGGACAGCGAACGGCGCACAGGCGCGCTGAGCCGAGGATTGGCGGACACCGGGAACACAAGCTCATCCTTCTCGATGATTCCGACGGCGGTCATCTCGTAGCCCAGCAATCCGCCCTGGAGCTCGCCGATGCTGGCGAGTATCTCATCGATATCGAGAAGCGAAGAGATGCGTCTTCCCACCTCCCCTATCGCTCTGAACTGGTCGGCGCGGCGCTGCTCCTGCTCGTAGAAGCGTTGGATCTCCGCGTAAAGATGAGAGGTGGCGATACTCCCGGCAATCTGCGCCGTCACCCTCACCGCCAGCTCCGCGTCTCGTTCGGAGTAGGCCCCATACGAGCGCGAGCTTATCCACAGTACGCCAACGACCTCGTTGTGCGAGATTAGAGGGACGGCCAGGAAGGAGCGCAGCCCATGATTCCATGCCGGAAGCAGTCCGGGGAAATTCGCTTCCACCTCCTCCTCGGACTCCGACTGGAACAGCGCCGGCTCTCCCGTGCGGTACGCCTGCTCGGTGGCGGTGCCTCTGAGAGGGTATTCGAAGCCTCGCTGCCGGCCGGGTGTGGTAATGCCTGAGATGTACGCGAAGCTGAACGTCTCACGCGACGGGTGAAGGTTCAGGATGGCCACGGAGTCCGACGCGATGAGCCGCCTCGTCTGCTCAGCGAATCGGTCGTAAACCAGGCTGATGTCCAGAGAGGAGCCTATGATCCTCCCGATCTCGGCGATCGTCGCGTTTTCCAGGTCGGACTCCGCGAGCTCTCGCGTCCGCTGCTCGACTCGCTCCTCAAGCTCGGCGTAAGACTCTTTCAGCGCGCTTGCCATCACGTTGAACTGCTGGGATAGTTCCTGCACCTCGTCCCCGGTGTCTGCCGGTATCTTGTAGTCGAAGTCGCCGCTCGCGATTCGCTGCGCGCCCGCGTTCAGGTCTCTGATCGGTCGCAGCGCCCTGCGAGTGGAGTACCACACGCCCGCGCTGGCGACGCCCGCGCCAAGTGCCAGAAGACCGATCATCGTCCAGCCGGCGCTGCGAATCGGCCCCTCCACCTCGGACCACAACTGCTCGGTCACCACGCCCCAGTTCGTGCCCGGCACCGGCGCGAATCCGGAAATTACATTATCGCCCGTCGGGGACGTGGAAAGATCCACCCCGCTGACTCCCGCGTTCACCTCTCCAACCGGAGAGTGCGACCTGAGATCCGCCCCCACCAGGCGGTCGTGGACGTGGTAGATAGACCGTCCCGACCCATCGACCAGATATGCCAGTCCCCTGTCTCCCGGCGCTACGTCGAGCAGGTCTGAGATCATCGTGCCGACGAGCGGCCCGCCAAGCGTGGCGACCCCGGACACGACGCCGTCGAACTCCCCGCGAGCCAAGATGGGCGCCGCCATTAGGATAGAGTCGCTGCCCGTGCGAGAGTCGCGGAATATCCCCGAGATCGCCGGCCGCAGAGTCGCCCGCGCCGTGTCGAAGACTTGGGGTATGGGGAAGTCGGCCGGGGCGTCGCCGTCTTCCGCCATGCTGGACCACAGGGCGCGGCCGTCGGAACCGTAGATAGTCACGCCTCCGTCGAACGCCCGGATACTCGCCTCCAAGTCCACGGATGGTGAAGCCGTGTCCAACTCCCGGACATCCGCGGACTCCGCGATTGACTGGAGATGCCCGATCTGCCGATCGAGGCCGTCCCTGAGCCGGTCCGCTGTGAGCCGCGCAAGCTCGGCGTCTCGCTGGCCCACCGCTTCCAATACGGTCGAGTCGTAGGTGTACAGAGCGACCGCCGCCACAGCGATCAGGATGACCGTACCCGGAATCAAGGCCGAAAGAAGCACCTTGACCTGCAAGTTTCTCAAAAACGACATGAGCCCACACCTCCATCTCACTAACGGAACCTGCGTCACTTTAGTAGGCGCGCCACGAAAGCGCGAATATCCCCTCTCCCTTGAGGGAGAGGGTTAGAGCCTGCCCCGTACTCCGATACGGGGGTGAGGGTGAATACCCATCCACTACCCCTCTCACCAGCGTGGCCCGTTTACGTCAGTCTAGGTACGCCGCGAGTAAGCGTCAAGACGGCGGTCAGTTAGGCAGGGCCTTTCGGTTATTCATGTCATTGCTATGAAAATAGGAGCCAGACCCACACCGTCATTCCCGCGCACGCGGGAATCCACAGGACGAGGGGCGAGGCCGCCATTTTCATCCCTCTTGATGTGGCCTGACAAGGCCATAGTGATTCCGAGCGCAGCGAGGAATCCAAAATCCCTGAACGCCAGCCCAGACAGCCACAACTACCACTTCGCGCCCCTTCGTGTCCTTCGTGGACAACCTATATCCACCAACCAATTCATCCTGAATATCCCCCACATCCCGAAAATCCTGCTTCTGACCCTTGACACACGCTCAAATGTCCACTATCCTATCATGAAACAACTGTCCACAACCCACTATCCACCATCCACTAACCACTATCCACTACCAAACCCAATGACTACCACAACCCAACAGACACCGGCGCAACGTCTCGCCCATAAGATCCGCGTGAGATCCAACGACACGCGCGACCTGCTAGACCTCCTGCACGACATCGCTCAGGGAGACTACGACGCCACCACCAACGACCGCATCTCCGCCTCGCGTATCCTCTTGGACAGAGGCTACGGCAAATGCGCCAGGCAGCCCCTCGACGCCGACCCGGACCAAACCTCATCCGGCCAATCCTCCCATCCCGTAAATCCTGATTCTGACAACCCCAGGCCCGTAACCCAAATCAAAGACGCCCTGAACGACACCCTAGGCCCCGCCCCCACTAACCACTCGCCACAATCCACTAACCACTCGCCGCAATCCCCTATCCAATCTATTGTCCAAGAACACGTCATCGCCATCACCAACGACGCCGACACCCTCATAGACGTCCTCGAGGAAATAGCCTACGCCGACGCGGACGACCCAACCGAAACCCGTCCGAGGGTCACCGCCTACCACCGCCGACAGGCAGCCCAAATACTCATAGACCGCGGCGCCGGAACAACCGCCGCTCTCGATGCTGCCCCATCGCAGCCCACCCCCGAGCAGAGGGCCGCGGATTACTGGAGTCGCAGGAGCAAGAGACGCGTCGACCCCGACGACCTGGCCAAGGCCCGCGCCGAGGTCCAGCGCATGAAGGACGAGGGCATACTCACCCCTGACTATGACAACCCCGGCCCGCCTATTACTGTGCCTGAGATACCCAAGTGGTTCGATCCGACCCCCTACCTCGAAGAAGCGTCCGAAAAGTTCTGGGCAGGTATCGAGTTGACGCTCGAACGACAGAAGGCATGGCCCGCCATCGAAGAGCGCAGGCGAAAGAAACTCGCCCGGATGTACCCATCACACTCCGAAGACGAGGCCGACCACTCCGACCTGCCTGACCCATGACCGCCCTAATCGCCGGATACATAACGCCAAGTTACTGTCATAATGTACAGTGACAGTGTGCCTATCCGGTCTGGTGATCATGAAGTCTAGACTCCTCCTTGCGTTCGGAATGACGATCGGGCGGCGGCGGGCCGCTCTGTGGCTGCCGCTTTTCGCCTTGCTCTTGTTCCTCGCGCTGTCGCCCGCGTCTGCCAAAGCTCACGCCAACCTCGTCGAGTCCGACCCCGCCGTCAACTCAGTCCTGCCCGATTCCCCGCAGAGGGTCGCGATCACCTTCACCGAGCCTCTGGAGCCCGCTCTCAGCGAGATACGCGTCCTCGACGCCCAGGGACGCCGCGTCGATAGCGAAGACAGCGCGGTCGATCCCGACGACCGCCGCCTAATGACCGTATCCGTAGGGTCGCTGGAAAACGGGACATACACGGTCGTATGGAAGAACGTATCGACCGTGGACGGCCACCGCGTGCGCGGAGCGTTCGTCTTCTCCGTGGGCGAGCCGATCTCGCCAAGCGCGTCCACGGCCGACTTGGAACAGCCCGTCTTCCAATCTCCGTTTGAGCCGGCGATACGCTGGATGGTCCTGTTCGATATCCTCGCCGTCGTGGGCGGGATGACGTTCCTGATATTGGTGGCGAGGCCCGCGCTGACCGCTCTGGCCGTCCATATCGAGAGCGCCGCCGACCTCCGCGATGTGATGACGTGGGGCCTCATGCGCATGGCCTTGTTGATGTCGGCCGCGCTGCTTGTCGCGTCCACATTCCACCTCATGGTCCAAGCGTCCATCGTGTACGAAATCTCCGTGTCGGAAGCGATGGGAAGCCCCATGTTTTCACTCGTGACCCAAACCGACTGGGGACGGCTCTGGATATGGCGCGCCCTGCTCATCCTGTTCATGATCGCGGTCTTGGCCGTCGAATCGCGGAAGAGACGAAACGAGGATGAGCCGAGCGGCGGCGCGGCCCCGATATACCTCGTAACCGCGCTGGGCCTCGGCGTGCTCTTGACGATCAGCATGACCAGCCATGCCGCCGCGACTCCGAACGTGAGGGGCATGGCCCTGCTGAACGACCTTGCCCACCTCGTCGCGGCGTCTGTATGGGCCGGGGGCCTGCTGAGCCTGTTCGCGACCCTGTATGTGTCCGGCGCGCTCGATAAATTGGAGAGGCGGCTGGTCATTGCCGCCTTGGCGCGGCAGTTTGCCATCGTCGCCGGAATCAGCGTCGCCGTCCTGGTGCTGACCGGCCTCTACTCGGCCTGGGCGCAGGTCACCGTTGCGCGGGCGCTCTCCACTCCCTACGGATGGACGCTGACCGTCAAGATAGCCGTCGTCGCCCTGCTGCTCTTGGTCGCAGCCGCCAACCTGATATGGGTCAGGCCGAGGATCATCTCAGGCGGACGCGCCGCCCAATGGCTCCGGAGACTGGTGGCAGTCGAGTGCGTCCTTGCCGCGCTCGTGATCCTCTCCGTCGGATTCCTCACCGCGTTCGAACCGGCGCGACAGGTGGCGTCGCGTTCCGACGCCGGGGACCAACGGCTCACGTTCCAGGAATCCAACGAGGGAGCGGATATGACCCTCCAAATCGTCCCTGCGCACGTCGGGCCGAACAATATCGAAGTCTCGCTTCGCGACCGTTTCGGCGAGCCGATAACGAACGCGACCGACGTCAGGGTGCGGCTGTCGTACTTAGACGAGGACCTGGGAGAGTCGCCTCTGTCCGCGACCCATGCGGGCGGGGGAGAGTACGTTCTGTCGGAGCAGTTGATCGGCCTCGCCGGAGCCTGGCAGGCGGAAATCGTCGTCCAGCGTCCCGACTCCTTCGACGCCCGCGCCGCCTTCAGGTTCGAAGTGTCCGGCGGCGGCGGAAGCCTGGCCATAGCTCCATCCGAGGAGACGGGACGGACGCTGCTGGGCATCGAGCTTGGCGTCCTGGGCCTGGTACTCCTCGGCGTCGGAGTGCCGATGGGAGGATGGTTCTCGCGCGCCGGGCGGCTGACCATGGCGTCCGGCATGTTGGGTGTGATCGCGGGCGCGGCGCTGGCCTTCAACTCGCTGGGCGGAAACGCCGGAATGATGGAGAGGAACCCCATTCCGCCGTCTTCCGAGTCGGTGAATATGGGACTCGCGCTCTATCAGACCCACTGCCTTCTCTGTCACGGCTATGACGGAGTGGGCGACGTTCCGTCCGCGGCGGCCATGAATCCGCCCCCCGCGGACCTGACCGTCCATGTTCCTCTTCACCCCGACCGCGCGCTCTTCGACTTCGTCCATGACGGGATTCCGGGTACTGCGATGCCCGCGCTCGGGGCTGCGCTGTCCGACGAGGAGATATGGCACATAATCAACTACACCCGGACCCTGGAATGAGATGCCCAAGATGACCCGCGTTGCCCTCATGTTGGCGGCTGTCGGACTGGCGGCGCTGATCGCCTCGCCGGTCTCGGCGCACGCTTTCGGTCAGCGCTACGACCTTCCCATACCGCTCAACTACTTCCTGATCGGAGCGGTGGCGGCTGTCGCGCTCTCGTTCGTCGTGCTTGGCATGTTCGTGCGGAAGACCGCCGGGCAGGTCGAGTATCCTCGCCTGAACCTCCTCCGGACGCCAATACTGGGATCTGTACTTTCCAGCCGGATAGCGTCCGCGGCTCTCAGAGCGCTTTCAGTCGCGACCCTAGTGCTTCTGATCGTCGCGGGTTTCATCGGAACCGACCGCCCGATAGACAACATCTCTCCGACGTTCATCTGGATCATCTGGTGGGTGGGCATGGGATACGTCGTCGCGCTGTTCGGCAACGTATGGATGGCGGTCAACCCCTGGAAGATAACATTCGAATGGTATCGGAGGTTGACCGGAGATTACAGCCGACGCGAGAGTCCGCCGTTCAGGTACCCGGAGGGGCTGGACGTATGGCCCGCGCTCGCGCTCTTCTTCGTGTTCGCGTGGGCCGAAAACGTGTACACCGGCGCGTTTCGCCCAACGACGCTCTCGGTGATGGTCTTGCTGTACTCGGTAACCACGTGGGCGGGCATGGCCGCCTTTGGAAAACACACGTGGCTTAGACATGGAGAGGCATTCACCGTCCTGTTCGGAATGTTCTCTCGGTTTTCGCCCACAGAGGCGAGAGTCACCGACCGCAGCGTCTGCCGCCGCTGCCACTCTGACTGCTCCGAGGAGTCCGAATGTATAGACTGCCACCAATGCTACGAGCAAGCCGGAGGCGGCGGCAGAGAGTTGAACCTGCGGCCCTTCGCCGTCGGCCTGGCGATCAAAGAGCGAGTCTCGACGGCAACCGCCGCATTCGTCATACTCGCGCTGTCCTCCGTGACGTTCGACGGCTTTCAGGACACCCAGACCTGGGCGGCCTGGCGCGCCGACATGCTGACTATCGCCTCGGCGGATGTCGTGGACACGCTCGCGCTCGGCGCTACCCCGCTAATCTTCGTCGTGGTTTACCTGGGCTTCTGCTGGGGAATACGCGCGGCGTCGGGAGAGCGTTCCGACGTCGCTACCATCGCTCGGCGGTTCGTATTCTCGCTGGTTCCGATCGCGCTCGCCTACAACCTGGCGCACTTCATTACGCTGCTCCTCATCCAGGGGCAGCTAATCATTCCGCTGGCGTCGGACCCGTTCGGGTTCGGCTGGGACCTGTTCGCCACTTCGGACTACAAGATCGACCTGAACATCATCAGCGCGAAGACTGTCTGGTTCCTGAGTCTCGTCGCGATCGTGGCAGGTCACGTTCTCTCAGTTTATTTGGCGCACGTGGTCTCCCTGCGCCGCGCATCGGCAGACTTGAACCCCCTCAGGGGCCAACTGCCGATGCTGGCGCTCATGCTGCTGTACACGGCGAGCAGCTTGTGGATCATCGCCCAGCCGATAATGGGTTGAGCATGACTTCACAACTCCGTCTTTGGTCGCTCCTTGGTCGGGTCGAAGAAGGGCACGCGCACGACCTCGGCGTCAACGATGCCGTCCTTGGGCAGTTCGACCTTGACCCGCGTGCCGCGCCTCCAGTGGGAACTCGGCATGACGGCCAGGGCGATGTTGGATCCGAGATTCGGAGACCAGAACGCGCTGGTCACGTAGCCAACGTCGTCGCCGGAGTCGCCGTCTTTGACGAGGTAGAAGTCCTCGTTGTACCAGACTATCGGCTCGCCGCCGACCTTCAAGCCGACGAGCCGCTGCTTGACTCCCTCTTCCTTGATTCTGGCAAGCGCGTCCTTCCCGATGAAGTCGTCTTTGTCCAAGTCCACCTGCCATCCGAGCCGGACTTCATACGGGTTGTTCTCAATGTCCATGTCCTGGCCGTAGGACAGGATTCCGGCCTCCAGCCGGCGGATGTGGCTGGGAGCGATCACGTGGAGGTCGAACTCCTCGCCCTGCTCCAGTATGTACGGCCAAACGTCGTCGGCGTGAAGCATCGCCCCGTGCAGGTATATCTCGAATCCGACCTCGGCGGAGAACCCGGTGCGCGAAATCGTGACCGCGTGACCTTTCAGCGTGTCGTGCATCAGGCCGTAGTACGGTATGTCCCTGAGGCGCGGGCCGAACATCTTCTCCATCAGCGCCGCGGACTTTGGCCCCTGGATCTGGACCGGGGAGACGTCGATCTCGTTGATGCTGACGTCGTATTTGCCGGAGACGTTGACGCCCTGCGCCCAGAGCAGGACGTCCGAGTCGGAGATGCTGAACCAGAACTCGTCGTCGGCGACTCTGAGCAGCACGGGGTCGTTGATGACGCCGCCGTGCTGGTTGCACAGGATGACGTATCGCGCCTGCATGGTGGGAATTACCTTGTGAACGTCGCGCGTGATCAGCATGTTCACGAAGTCCGCGGCGTCCGGACCCTTGACCTGTATCTGGCGTTCGACCGCGACGTCCCAAATGCTGACGTGTTCGGTGAGGTAGCCGTACTCCTTCAGCAGACCTCCATCTTCGGGTTCGACGTAGGATCGGGGGTGGTAAACGTGGTTGTACACCGTATATGCCCTGCAACCGGCCGCTTTCGCCAAGTGCCACCAGGGCGACTTCCTGACGCGGGTGGAGATGAGCATACGGGCATCGCTGTTTCCGCTCTGACGTAGATTGATCGGCAGTGTTCGCTTCTTGAGACCGTCGATTACCAGGGTTTGGACCACCTGAGTACCTCCAGTTGTACGACTATTATCCCGGCTAGGCCACGATTCACAACTCAAGAGTTCACGCTATGTACTGTCCGCGTACCTGTTCTACCTCCTTTCTTGGTGAGAACCATACATCATGCCAAGTCCGCCGCCGCCAGAATAGCGGGAATGCGCGACTCCCATCCGATGGCCATTATGTGAGTTCCGTCGCACATATCGCGCACCTCGCGGATCAGGCGAGCGGCGATGCCGACTCCGGCGGCGGGCCTGTCCCGCGCCGAATCCATCTCGTCTATGATGCTCTGAGGCACCGACACGCCGGGGAGCTTTTCGTCGAGAAAGCGCGCCATGCGCCCCGACTTCAGGACGATCATCCCGGCCAGCACGGGAACGCCGAATCCGCGCGCCGTCTCCATGAACTTCTCGAAAGCGGCCGCGTCGTACACCGCCTGCGTCTGGAAGAAGGCCGCGCCCCTCCGTACCTTCTCCTCCATGCGGGCAAGCTCATGGTCTATGTCGTCTGCGCCCGGATTGGCCACTGCGCCGGCGAAGATGGACGGCGTCCCCTTCAGTTCATTGCCGTACATGTCTGCGCCCGAATTCATGGACTTGACGGCGTCGAGCAGCGTTTCGGCCTTGAGGTCGAAGACGCCAACGGCGTCGGGGTGATCGCCGCGACCGGGAGGATCGCCGCTCATGCAGAGGACGTTGGTAATGCCCAGCGCGGCGGCAGCGAGTATCTCGCCCTCGAGGGCGATGCGGTTGCGGTCTCTGCCCGTCACCTGGAGGATAGGCTCGATGCCCCTGTCGAGCATGAGGTGCGCCGCCGCGAAGGGCGCCATCGTCATGTTGGCCCCGGCGGAGTCGGTCAGGTTGAATGCGTCCACCATGCCGCTCAGCGCTTCGGCGTGCCTGAACAAGGTACTCAGGTCGGCGCCCTTTGGCGGGTTCAGTTCGGAAGTCACGACGAAGCGGCCGGACTTCAAGGCTTCGGAAAACGTCTGCAACTGAGTCCCTCTTCACGCGATGTCAAAGGCTGTGCCGCCTTTGTCCAAGACCCTTACGCGCGTCTATGACCTGCGAAACTCGGTGTGTGGTCGTCCGGCTGTATAACCTATGCCCCATTCGTAGTCGGCAGACTTGTCAGTCGAGAGAGTTTACACTTCTTTGAGGATACGAGACAATAGCCGCGTGGGTATGAAATTTGCTTGATTTCGGCATGGGCGGAGTCGAACCCGGGGCTCATGCCTTCATCTTCTCACCGCGCGGGTCATAAAGAGGCTCATTCGCGACAGTCGCCTGGAGACGCCCGCCGAAATACACCACGTCAACGCTCGTCCCGACCTCGGCGTGGCTCGTGGGCAGGTATCCGTACACGATGCCTCGTCCGATCGAGTGCCCGTAGTTCGCGCTGGTGACGTAGCCCAGTACTTGGTTGCCGTCCATGATAGGCTCTTTGCCCATGACGACCGCGTTGGGGTCGTCCAGAGTCATGCAGCAGAGCTTACGCGCCGGCCCCTGCGCTCGAATCTCCCTCAACCGGTCCCTGCCGATGAAGTTGCCCTTTCTCATCCTGACCGCAAAGCCGATGCCCGCCTCATAAGGGTTGTACTCGGTGTGGATGTCGTTGCCCCACAGACGGTATCCCTTCTCCAGCCGGAGCGAGTCGAAAGCTCCCCCGCCGCCGGCGACGACGCCGAGCGGCTGACCCGCCTCCCACAATATGTCCCACAGTCTGAGGCCATGCTCGGCGGGCGCGTATATCTCCCAGCCGAGTTCGCCCACGTAAGAGATGCGGAGGGCGAGCGACGGAACCTCGCCTATCGTTATCGGCTTGGCGGTCATGTACGGGAACCCTTCGTCAGATACGTCATCGTCGCAGACGCGGCTCAGCAGGTCGCGCGCCCTCGGCCCCCAAAGGCCGATGCAGCACCGCCCGGACGAAACGTCTATCACGCTGACAGAGCCGTCGTCGGGCAGGTGCGACTCTATCCAAGCCAGATCGTGAAGTCCCATCGCGCCGCCGGTGACAATCATAAAGCGATCATCAGCGAGGCGCGTAACCGTCAGGTCGCACTTTATCCCGCCGCTGGGTGTGAGCATAGACGTGTAGGTGATAGTTCCAACAGGCTTGTTCATCTGGTTGGACGCCAGACGCTGGAGAGCGTTGAGCGCGCCGGGGCCTGTCACCTCGAACTTCGCGAATGGCGTCAGGTCGAACATTGCCACCCGCTCCCGAGTCGCGGCGTGCTCAGCGGCGACCGTCGGCGACCACTCGCGCGCCTCCCAGCCGGAGCGCGACTCTCCCGTAACGTCCAGGGAGTCGAGCAGGCCCTCGTTCGCGTCGTACCACTGCGGACGCTCCCATCCGGCGTTCTCGAAGAAGACGGCGCCAAGCTCCTTCTGCCGTATGTGGAACGGAGACAACCGGAGGTTGCGCGGGTTCATCATCTGCTGTCGAGGGTGGATGATGTCGTACACCTCGCGGTACTGCTGCGCCGCGCGCTCCCGGACGTAGGGACGGCTGAGCGCATGAGGATGGAAGCGCCTGATGTCGCACTCGCGAAGGTCCGTGGTTGGCTCACCGTTTACGATCCACTCGGCGACCGCCTTGCCGACGCCTCCGGCGTGGGTGATCCAGACCGCCTGCGCCGACCAGAACCCGCCGACCTGAGGCGACTCTCCGAGTATCGGAAATCCGTCCGTGGTGAAAGAGAACACGCCGTTGAACTTGCGCGTCAGTCCCGCGCCTTCGAGTCCCGGCAGCAGATCATGGGCCGCCGAGATAGCCTTCTCGAAGTGGACCGGAGTGAACGGCATTTCGGCGGGAGGAACCGCCGATTCCCCATGTTCGGGAATGTCGTCGGCGTCCATCACGAGAGGTTCGTGCCGATACGAACCGATGCCATACGACTGTCCCACCTGCCGAAAATAGACGGCTTCGTCCTGGTGGCGCAGCAGCGGCTGTCTTATCTCCTCGGTCTCGCCCGCGAGCTCGGGCAGCGGCGTAGTAACCGCGTAGAGGTGCTGCATGGGCGAAAGTGGAATCGGCACGCCTACCATGCCGCCGACCGTGGGCGCCCATATACCGGCGGCGGCGATGACCATATCTGTCGAGATGTCGCCGCGCGTCGTATGAACCCCCGTGATCCTCCCGCCCGCGATACCGAATCCGGTCACCTTGACGCCGCCGTAGAACGCCGCGCCGTTCCGCTCGGCCTCTCGCGCCATGGCCTCCGCCGGCCTCGTCGCCTTGGTGTGGATGTCGGAAGGGACGTACAAGGCGCCCAAAATCCGGTCCGACAGCATTGGGATGCGCTCGCGCGCCTCGTCGGGGCTGATTAGATGCGCCTCTACGCCCCAACTCAGGCCGTAGCCTGCTTTGCGTTTGAGGTCGGCCAGCCGCTCCGGCGTCCAGGCCACCTCCATGCTGCCCACCGTCTTGGCGCATGGCGCTCCGTCAAGCTCCAACCCCGTCCACAGATCGACCGTGTACTTGGCGAACTCCGTCATGGTCTTGGAGGGGTTGACCTGAAAGACGAGGCCGGGCGCGTGGGAAGTGGAGCCGCCCGTCTCGAACAGAGGCCCTTGCTCGACGACGATGAGGTCGCGCCATCCGAGCTTAGTCAAGTGGTATGCCAAGCTGCATCCCACGATCCCCGCGCCGATTATGACCGCCCTGGCATGTTTAGGCATGGCGGCTTCCGTCATCGTGGCTGTACCCCCTCAGACGCAAAGACGTTTCACTTTGATTCTACCATGCGATAGCGGAGCGCGGGGTGGTGATTTTCGGGCGGAACTGAGCTATCCGGGCACAAGCCCTTCGCCGACGAAGAGGTCTCCCGCCTCTTCGAGGGTGATGTCGGGCCTGGGCAGAACGAGGTCGGACTCGACAAGCTCGTCCACGGGGACCTCAGCGCCCTTCCCGCGCACGAGGTCCAGCATCTCTTTCAACGTGGCCTCGAACTGCTCGCTGTCCTCGCTCTCGACGACCTCGACCAGCTTGTTGTCCAACTCGTTCAGGTCGTCTATGAACGCGCCCGGCAAGTTGTACTGGCCCTCTGTCATTATGCGTATGATCATTGTTTCACCTGTTTATGAAAAACGGCCTATCCGCTGGGCAGCGACTTCTTCGCGCTGCCCGCCGGCAGGCTCGCGCGAATGGACGCAAGCTCGTCCTCGACGTTTTGCTCGGCGGTTAGCTGGGCGAGTTCCCGGCTTATGATGTCGCCTCCTCCACCCATTGACAGTTGCGAGTCGAGGACGCCGCTGTCCGCGAGCTCGTCGATGGCTCCCGCCTTGGCTCTGAGGTTTTCGGTCTTGTTCTCGGCGCGCTCGACTGCAAGCTGGACGTCGCCCATCTCCTCGGAGATGCCCGAGAGAGCGGAGCCGATCCTGACCTGGGCCTGCGCCGCGTTGTACTGCGCCTTGACTATCTCCTTGCGGGAGCGGAACGCCTCCACTTTGGCGGTGAGGCGCTGCTCGGCTCGGGTGAGCTTCTCCTGCTCTAACTCAAGCTGATCCACCTGCTGGTCCAGTCCCTGAAGCTCGATGATCGCGGCCTGCTTGCGCTGCAAAGCCATCCTGGCCAGGTCTTCCCGACCCGCGGCCATCGCCTGCCGCGCCTGGTTGTCCACGTTGGCGATGTTGGCTCTGACCTTCTCCGCCTGAAGCTGTAGCCTGCGCTTGGTCGTCACCATTTCGACGATACCGCGCTTGACGTTCTGGAGCATCTCACGCTGCTTGTCGTATGCGTAGTCCAGCGTCTCGCGCGGGTCTTCGGCACGATCCAGCAGCCTGTTCATCTTCGACTTGACCACAGTTGACATTCGGGACATTACGCCCATTCTCTATCCTCCTTGACCGTCCGTTGCGATCCGATTGCGGGTGATCTTCAGTAGCCCGACGATCCGCCGCCCTTGCCGGACACCATCTGAATTCCCCCGACGATCGCAAGTATGATTCCCAATATGATCATGATGTACCCGGTGAACTGTATCAGCCAGTCTATGAGGTCCCACGTGAGGACGAACCCCAGAAAGGCCACTACGATGCCCGCGACCAGCAGTCCCGATCCGCCTAGTTTACCCATATCGACTCCTTGCGCTGTGTGGCGATTCTACAACCCGCTCAGCTTATAGGATACACCATCTATTTTACCCCGATACGCCAGCCAGCGAAAGCGGCATCCGAGTTCCGTTGGATTTTGGCGCCTTCGGAGATATAGTACAATATGAAACCGGAGTCCATGCTGGACATCGGGTATTGAGTGCCGACCAAGCCGCGGGACAACCGAAATGACCACGACTCACCGCGAATACATCGCAAAGCACGGCAGACCCAGCGACGAGCTCGTTCAGGAGATCGTCAGGCGGATCGTCGAGGTCGCCGACCCCGACAGGATAATTCTGTTCGGGTCGGGCGCTAGGGGAGACATGGGCAAGCATTCGGACTTGGACTTTCTCGTCATAAAGTCCGGCGACTACAATCGACGCGGGTTGACTGGCAGAGTATATCGGCGGATGCGCGGCGTGGGGCATCCGGTTGACCTTGTCCTGTCCACACCGGAGAGCGTCAACAGGTACAAGGACTTCAAGCCAATGATCTACTATCCGGCGCTACAAGAGGGTAGAGACGTATATGTCCGAACAGCGGCCCAAGTCCGGTAGCGGCTGAATCTACACCATCTCCTCATTCAGCCTAACCCCAAACCCCGGATCATCCGACGGCTCGATGCGGCCGCCCTCCGGGAAAGGCTCCCCAAACCAGAGTTGATCCCTCTTCCCGCCTCTGACACCCGGCAATACCTCCGCCAAGTCCATGCAGTCCGACGCCGCGATCAGGTGCAGTCCCCATACCTCGCCGCCGCGGTGAGGCGCGACCGGTATGCCGTGCTCTCCGGCGATGTCCAGGATCCGCAGCCCCGCCGTTATGCCGCCGCACCAGGTGATGTCCGGCTGCCATAGGTCCATGGCTCCGACTTTGGCCGCCTCGGCAAATCCGACGTGTGTAAACTCGTGCTCGCCGCCCGCGATTAAGGTCGGCTTGACCTGCGGCCTGAGCGCCGCCTGCCCCTCCAGGTCGTCCGGAGTCAGGACGTCCTCGAACCAGTAGATATCGTATGGGGCGAGTCGGCGTCCCATCTCGACCGTCGTCTCCGCGTCCCAGGACATGTACGTGTCTATCATCAACCTCGCGTCCTTGCCCATGATCTCGCGGGCGCGGACGGCGGCCTGTTCCGCGCTCTCAAAGTCCTCCGGCCCGCCCGTCGCGCGGTGGGAAAACTTGTGCGCGGTGAATCCGATCTCCGCGTACCACTCCGGGTCCGCGCCCGTGGCGTAGGCCGTGATCCGCCCCTTGGCGCGCGGTCCTACCAGCGCGTGGACCGGTTTGCCTTCAGCCCTGCCGAGCAGGTCCCACAGCGCGAGGTCTATGCCGCTCAGCGCCATGACGCCGATGCCCTTTCGTCCGTAGGGGATGGATTGGTAGTAGAGGTCATCCCAGATGCTGAAGATGTCGGAAGTGTCGTCCAGCGTCCGACCGATCAAAAGCTCGCGCAAATGGCCGTTCACGACCTCGACCGCCGCCTTGCCGCCGCCTCCGTAGCCGTATCCGACCACGCCGGCGTTAGTCTCTACTCGAACCACGATCTGCCAAAGGTTCGTCCTCCAAGACGACGGGACGTGCCGGTAATTTGGATAGACTGCCTTCACGTCGGTAATCTTCATTTCGGACCTCCTGAGCTTTCTCGATGGCGTGAATCGTACAAAGCAAGTCGAGCGGATTCAACCGAAAGTCGCTGTGATAGAATTGCCTAGCGCCCAACCCGTCTCAGACAACGTCCACTAATCGAGGCACAATCTCGAGTCACTATGTCACCCAAACCACTGGTAGCGCTTACGACCGGAGCGGTAGGCACGCATCTGGACCCGTTCCTCGATGCCCTCGAACGCGCGGGCGCGGAACCCTGGCCGCTTAGTCCCGACATGGGCGTAACGACTGACGAGATGCTCGTTCACGCCGGGGCGCTGGCGCTCGCCGACGGCGAGGACGTCAGACCTCCGAACCCCCAGGAGGAGTCAGGCGAGGAAGCCCGCTACGACGACCCGCGTGACGAGATGGAACTGCGGCTGGCCCGCGCCGCTCTGGAAGACGACCTCCCCATCTACGGCATAGGCCGCGGCATGGCCGTCCTGAACATGGCGATGGGTGGAGGTCTGATCGGACGTCTCTGCGGACACCCTCCCGACCCGGATTCGTCAGAGAACGACAAGCCGAGTTTCCACCACATCTACATCTCTCCGGGAAGCAAGCTGGCCGCGGTGGTCGGCTCCGGCGGATTCGTCCGAGTCAACAGCCTTCACCGTCAGGGCGTGCGCGAAGCGCAGAAATCGCCGCGACTGCTGGCGTCGGCGTACTCGCTGGACGACGGCCTGATCGAAGCGCTGGAGAGTCCGGCCCACAGATGGGTTATCGCCGTGCAGTTCAACCCTGAGCGGCGGATGGAGGTCCCCCCACACTTCGACCGCCTCTTTCAGTCTCTGGTCGAACGGGCGTCGGAGCGCACTTCTTTGAAAATGGCTCTAAACAGCTTTGGAAGCGCGTGAAGAAAAAGTCTAAGAATGGTACAATGTGAGCGGCCAGACGCCCATAGCGATTAGGCGCCTCATTCTTCGTCTGTCATCACACTGGCAAGCCGAACGGAGGCTTTGGGGCGGAGAGTCGGAGGGCGCTCCCGCCGGAACTCTCGACAGACGGAAATTACAAACGACGTACCCGGCCCATAGCGCGACCTCCGCCAGGAGTTGTACATGGTAACCAAGACCGAATTCGGATACATCAAGCCCACGCAGATCGTCGATGAGATGCGGAGCTCTTATTTGGACTATGCCATGAGCGTCATCGTGGCGCGGGCCCTGCCCGACATCCGCGACGGCCTCAAGCCCGTCCAGCGACGCATCCTGTACGCGATGCAGGATCTGGGGATGCGCCCCAACTCCCAGTACAAGAAGAGCGCGCGCCTGGTGGGTGAGGTGCTGGGCAAGTGGCATCCGCACGGTGAAGGCGCGGTGTACGACGCGCTGGTAAGGATGGCGCAGCCGTTCACACTACGTCTGCCTCTGGTGGACGGCCAGGGAAACTTCGGCTCGGTGGACAACGACCCGCCCGCGGCGATGCGATACACCGAAGCCCGCATGGCCGCCGTCGCCGAGGAGATGCTGGCCAACATCGACCAGGACACGGTCGATTTCATCGATAACTTCGACTCTACGCTCCAAGAGCCGACCGTGCTGCCGACCAGGATTCCGAACCTGTTGGTCAACGGCGCGTCCGGCATCGCCGTCGGCATGGCGACCAATATCCCGCCGCATAACTTAACCGAGGTCTGCGATGCGCTCATCTACCTTGTGGACCACCCGAACGCGACGGTGGAAGACCTGATGAGATTCGTCAAGGGGCCTGACTTCCCGACCGGCGGCACGATCATGGGGGCCGCCGGCATACGCGACGCCTACTCCTCCGGTCGCGGCCAGGTGATTGTGCGCGCAAAGGCCGAGATCGAGCCGATGCGCCGCTCCAATAGGATGCAGATCATCGTCAGCGAGCTGCCGTACCAGGTCAACAAGGCGGCGCTCATCTCGAAGATCGCCGCGCTGACCAAGGACCGGAAGTTGGAGGGGATATCCGACATCCGAGACGAGTCCGACCGCCAGGGAATGCGTATCGTCATGGAGTTGAGGACCGGCGTCCAGCCAATGGTGGTGCTGAACAACCTGTACAAGTTCACCGCCATGCAGAGCTCGTTCTCCGCGAATATGCTCGCGCTGGTCAATGGTATGCCGCGCGTGATCACGCTGCGTCAGGCGCTCCAGCATTTCCTGGAGTTCAGGCGAGAGGTCATACGGCGCAGGACCGAGTTCGAGCTGAAGAAAGCGCGTCAGCGCGCCCACATACTCGCAGGACTCAGGATCGCCATCAGCCACCTCGACGAGGTGATACAGCTAATCCGCAACTCCGAGAGCGCTCAGGCCGCCAAGCAGCAGCTAATAGTCCGTTTCGGCCTCGACGACGACCAGGCGCAGGCGATTCTCGACATGCAGCTTCGACGGCTGGCCGCGCTGGAGCGAGAGCAGCTTGAAAAAGAGTACCAGGACATCAGGCAGGCCATCCGCGATATGGAGGCGCTGCTGGCCGATGACCGAAAGGTGCTGAACGAGATCAAGAAGGAGCTCCGACAGGTCAAGAAGAAGCACGGCGACGACCGCCGCACCGACATCAGCCAGGAGGCGCACGACCTCTCCCGCGAGGAGCTGGAGGCGCACGAGCAGATAGTCGTCACGCTCAGCCAGGGCGGATACATCAAGCGCATCCCCGCAAACACCTACCGCAACCAGCACCGCGGCGGCAAGGGCGTCGGCGGCATGACGACCCGCGACGACGACGCGGTCAAGCACCTGCTCGTGGTCGATACCCACGATAAGCTGCTCTTCTTCACCAACAAGGGCCGCGTATATTCGCTGACCGCCTTCGAGCTGCGGGCTGATACGTCCCGGAACACGCGGGGCGTGCCTCTACCCAACGTGATCTCCATCAGCGACACCGAGACCGTCAGCGCCGTTATCGGCATGTCTGCCGGAGATCTTGAGACGGACGACCGCCACCTCATGCTTGCTACGTCAGGAGGACAGATTAAGCGCACGCCTCTCAACTCAGTCGCCAACATTCGGCCCGCCGGCCTGATCATCATGAATCTCAAGGATGATGATGAACTGGTCTCGGTACGTCCCGCGGGACTGGATGAAGATGTCATCATGGTAACCGAGCAGGGCATGTCCATCCGGTTCGCCTCCTCCCAAATCCGGCCCCAGCAGCGCGCCGCGGGAGGCGTCCGAGGCATGAAGCTGGAAAGCGGTGACAGGGTCATCTCCATGGACGTTGGGAGCGAGGACACTCGGCTTCTGGTCATAAGTAAGCTGGGTTATGGCAAGATCACGCCTCTAAGCTCGTACCGCGTCACGGGCAGAGGTGGCAAGGGAATCAAGACGTTCAACATAAGGAGAAAGACCGGCGTAGTCGCCGATGCGCAGGTGATAGACGACAGCAAGGAAGTGTACGTCGTCTCCGAGCAGGCGCAGGTGCTCAGAACCAGCCTGTCCGAGATCAGGAGCATGGGGCGCGCCACCCAGGGCGTGACGATCTTCAAACCCGCCGAGGGTGACGCCGTCGCCTCGATCTCCTGTGTCAGCGACCTGAACCTCAGAGACGATGACAGCCCGAAGCCAGCCAACGCCGGCAAGAAGCTCAAAGTCAAGAAGCCGACGGCGAACAACGGCAGCCGCAACGGCCACGCCAACGGCGCCCAGACGACGTTTGAGGGCTTGACGTAGGCCAGCGCCCACAGGTCGAACATGAACGAGCAACGCCAATGGCAACTCTGGAGATCCGCGCGCCGCGACAGTTCAACCACACCGGAGACCTACCTGAGTATCAAGTCAGAAACGACCCGAGAAACCAGGACTTCGATTGGGAATCGGTCAGAATAGACTTGAGTAGTTGTGACTTTGTTCGCCCACCGGCAGTTTTGTGGTGTACGATCTACTCGCTCTTGGTAGCCGAGAAGGGTATCCCGTGCGAGCTTGTGGTTCCGAGCCGACATAACGTTGCAACATACCTCAACGATCTCGGCATGTTCGCCGTTCTGCGGGATGCGGGTGTTGGAATCAACCACCTCGAAATACCCAACACGGAGCGGTGGCAGTTAGTTCTGCCACTTACGCGCTTGCGTTCAATCTCGGAAGTCGAAGACTTGGAGAACTCTCTCATGGAGAATCTCGAACGGCGCGATCTCAGTTCAACCAATCTTCACGCTGATGTGACGGTGGTATTCGCAGAGCTTGGCAACAATGCAGTCGAACACGCACAATCTCCAATCGATGCTTATGGCTTGGTCCAATTCTATGACTGGTATCCACATCCTAGGTTCGTCTGCGCGGTTGCGGATGGAGGGATTGGTATAAGGGCCTCTCTCCGGAAGAATCCTGAATATAGTGGAAATGCGTTGACCGACTGGGGTGCGATTGAGTACTCTATACAAGAGAACACTAGCGGAACATCGGACCGTACACGTGGGATGGGTCTACATCACATAGCTAATGACATTCTCCCTCCCAATCGTGAATTGAACATAAATTCAGATAGCGGATTCTTGCATACTGACGGAAAAACTCTGCAAACATCATCAAGGCGAGGTAACCTATTTCCGGGAACTTCAGCATTCATTAATGTTCCAGCATAGGCTGAGTTAGTATTATGCCGACACTCAATCTCTACGAAACTACCAAGCGTAGAGCGCTGTCTTCCAGAGACACGGCTCGGTCTTTCGCGCCGCGCGTCAATAGAGAATTGGCTAGTGGTAACGGAGTTTGTACTCTCACTATTGACTTTGAGAACATGGCTGTCGTCACCCCATCCTTTTTCGATGAGCTTTTGCATGTGATCAATGGCCGAGCGCCGGGCGATCGTTCTAGCGCACCCGTCATTGACCTGACAAATACGTCTCAAAATCAGTTCGCTAGATTCCGCTCTGTGTGCAAAGCTCACGAGATGACCACCGAAAAGGTCGGCCCCGATCACTGGCGAATCTCCAAGGCGTAGTCTCAGGCGGCCCGCTGGAGCCCAGTCCCGGGGCGCTACAACCTGCGACAACACATCACGTCAATAGGACACCGGTACATTGCGCCTAAATCTGCCTAACATCGGGACTTCTGCTTGCGGCTGCCGCGATTCTGGTCGCGCTGACGGCCTGCGGCTCCTCCCCAGCGGCCACCGATACGCCAACCCCTACCGTCACCGCGTCTCCTATCCCAACAGAGACCGCCGTTCCCACACTTCAGCCTCCGACCCCAACGCCGGTCCCGCCGACCCCAATACCTACGGCAACGGCGACACCCGCCCCAACCGCCACGCCGATACCGAGTGCCCTAGCCGACGCGACGTTCGCGTTCGTCGAGCTGCTCACTCTTGAGCACAGCCCTAGGGAGAGCGCGACGGATGCGGAGTTTGCCGCTGGCTCCAACGAGGTATTCTTCTTTGGCTAGACGGTGGATCTGGGGGCAACTTGTTGGCTTGTCAGCCCGGCGCGGCGGTGGGCAGTCGGCGGTAGGAGCTTAGGAGGTGGCGGACGTCGGGGCGCAGGCCCGTGAGGGTCCAGTCGGTGGAGTCTTTGAGCTTCCAGAGACGGGTTATCTGCAAGATGGCCGCCTCGGTCACGGGGCCGGGGTAGGCGAAGACTCTGACGGCCCCGCCGGTCTGGTGGGTGGAGGCGGTCGTTCCGTTGACGGCGCGGGTCACGGTTAGCGTCTTGCTGACTATCTTCCTAATGTACATCTGCTCAGATCCGACGAGTATGGTGTGGCCGGGGGACAGTCCGGTGATGGCGTTCAGGGTGACGTCCGTTTCCTCCGTGTCCAGTTCTTCTTCGAGCGAGCCTTTGGCGGTCCACAGCCTGATCCAGTATCCCCACAGGCCGCTGACCCGGATGGCGCGGCGTCCGTTGGGAAATGTCTCGCGCAGGCCGGAGGCGGCGTTCACTACCAGCTTGTTGTAGGGCGACGAGACGTCGAGTCCTCCGGCCGGGTCGGCGTTCGAGGGATAGAGCAGGTAGTCGGAGTCGCGCCAGATGGTCTCGAAGGCGCCGTCGAGGTCGTCGTCGGTCTTCAGACCGGCCGGGTCGATGGAGATCAGGTCGGGAACGAGCAGGGTGTCCTCTCCCCTGCCGTCGAAGACCCTGGCGGCCTTGAGGGAGAAGAAGTGGCGGTTGCAGTAGCGGTCGATCTGCCTGGATATGTTTTCGGCGAGCGTGAGGAGACGGTCGTCGTGCGTGTCGTCGGTGAGGTTTAGGACGGACGCGCTCTTGAGTGTGTTGAGGGGTGCGTAGGCGTTCATGATTTCTGTGGCGGGCCTTTCGGTTGGTGGATTAGGGGAGGGGCGATTCGCGAATCGCCCCTACGGGTATCTTGCTACACCTCCTTGATGTTGTACTGGAGTGCGGTGTGTGTCGCGTTGGAGCGGTCTCCGGTGCGCTCGGTGAGGGCGTGCCGGAAGCTGACGGTGACGACCGTCTGCCGCTTCTGGGTGTCGCGGACCGCGTCGACGGTTAGCTGCCGCCTGAAGCCCTGCGCCCACTGGGAGCGGTTGACGAGCAGCAGGCGTCCCGTGCCCCTGAGGTTGGAGGCGTCCGGCACCTTGCCGTCGGCGTTGGCGAGCCGCATCTGCTCGGAGACGATGACCGGAATGCCCTCGACCGCGCCCAGCATCCCGGTGAGGATGGTGGCGTTCGGCCCGAGCTTGTCCATGGTGCGGAACGAGTCGGCTGACTGCGCGCGGATGAAGGTGTTGACGTCGGTGATCCAGACGAGCTCGGAGGGCCGGACGCCGTAGCGCCCCATCCTGCCGCGGATCTCATTGAACATGTCGTCGTTCGCCACGTCGTTGTGGTCATTGGACATTGAGGAGTTGTCCACGAGCGGCAGGTGAATCAGACCGTCGAAACCGATCAGCCAGTGTCCCTTGCCGGGAGTGGTCTTGGTGATGGTGGCCCCGGCGGCGTTGATGCTGTTGTTGGGTGTGGTGTCGGCGTTGAGGATGATGTCGTCGAGGACCTCGGCGCTGTTGCGGACGAGCGTCGTCCTGATCTCTCCGAGCAGCGAGGGCAGGACGTTGTCCTCTTCGAGCGCGAAGCTGAAGGGCACCTGCGCGACAAGCTCGTGCGCGGTGAGCGTGGCCTTCCCGGTTGACAGGGCGGTCTCGGCGGTCGCCGTATTCTCCGTGCCCGGGAAGAAGTTGACGTTACCGAGCTGGGTCGGGATGTCGAACGGCTGGCTGGGCATCGGGAACATGGGTATGAGCGCGGCGACCTGGGTCTGGAGGTTCACGTCCATCCATAGCTCGGCCCGCTCGAGAGTGGGCACGAGCTCGTCACCGACTCCGGGCGTGGTGGAGTCCATGGCGGCGCGGACGGCGATGTCCCGCATGTGCGTGAGCATGGGCGCGACGACCTGCCGGTACTGGAGCTCGGGGTCCTTGGCGAGAGCGCCGGGAAGCGACTTCTGGACGTATGCCTCTCGAAGTCTGCGCTCGATGCTCTGGAAGTGGCGGTCGACGTCGTTGGGGGTGAGGTCGCTGACCATGGACTTGGCGGCCTCGCCAAGCTGCTCTATCCATGCCCTCGCGTGCGGAGCGTCGGGGTCGCCGCGGTGGTTGTACGCCACGGCGCGCATGATGCCGATGTCGAGCGGGCTGTATCCGGCGAAGCGCCCGGTGGTGACGCGGATGCCGCTCTCGGCCTCGTCTGCGCGGGCGACCAGAGAGCGCCGACGCTCCCTGAGGCTCTCCTGGAGCGCGACGACGTCGGTCCGAAGTCGCTCGCCCTCCTCCTTGAGCAGCTTGACGTCCCCCGTGAGGGAGTCTGTGCGCTCCTTTACGAATTTGCCGATCTCTCCGACTGTCTGGTTCATCTCTTCGATTGCGGTTGCCATTGGTTCAAGCTCCTTTCGGCTTGGATTTGGGTTGCGTAGTTGGGTTTTGACTGGTCTCTGGATTCCGGCCTGCGCCGGAATGACGGGTGAAAGTTGGATTTTGGTTGCGTAGTTGGGTCTGCTAAGCGGCGCGGCAGTCGTCGCGAAGCTGGGTTAGCAGGCGACGGGTCTCGGCGAGCGGGTCTTCCTCGTCGGGAGCGTGTGAGGCCGCGCGGGTGTGGTCGAAGACCACTCTTTCGTCGTCCGTCGGGTCGGGCGCGTCGATCAGGGCGCTGATGACGGTATGGTACGCGTCGCGGAGCGCGTCCGGGTCGGCGGGTACCGCGACGATAGACCACTCGATAAGCTCCGACCTGGGCGCTCGGCCCCGACCTCCCGGTTCGGTGCGCCAGCCGATGGAAGCCCCGCGTATGAATCCGCGTTCCCATGCGTTTCGGACGCGGGCGGCGAAGGGGTCGCCCTCGAGAAACTCGAAGTCGGCCCTGATCTGTCCGTCGGAGGCGCGTACCAACTTGAGGGTTCGCCCAATAGGCAGCCCGCCGGACTCGGTGCGGCCCATGAAGTCGTGGGCGTAGAGGACGACGGGGTTCTTCTCGTAGTTGGAGAAGTCGATTGTGTCGGGGTCGATGCCGATGCCGTCCCTGGCCTTCTCGTTGGCGAAGATGGTTACGGAGTAGGCATTGTCTCCGATCGGCTCGGGGTCTTTGAGCGTAGTGACGGATCGGGTGAGGTTTTCCATTGTCGCGCTCCTCTCTCTGATGGTCGTGCGGTTTTGGAGAGACGCAGAACGGCCCTCCGGGGCGATCGGGTCGCCTGGGAGGGCCGTTTACAGACCTGGGTTGTGGACGGACTTGCCGTCGGGGTTAGTTTCTTGCCAGTCGAATACCTAGTTTAGCGAACTGTTGAGCGGTTGTCAAGGGCTAATTTGGGCGAATCTTACTCGACGGTCGCGGTGTGCTCGCGCCGGACGAGGTCCCAGTCTATCTGGTAGCCGAGACCGGGCTCGGTCGGCGCGTGGACTTTGCCGCCCGTCATGTCGATATCTTCTACGAGTCCGTACATGTTGGCCCCTGTGCAAGGGAAGAACTCGAAGAACTCGCAGTTGGGCACGGCCATGGTGACGTGCAGGTTGGCGACGTTGTTGAGGGAGTTGCCTCCGTGGTGGATTTCGCACTTCATCTTGAAGCCCTCGGCCATGTGGCAGAGTCGAACGAGGGGCGTGATACCGCCGGTGATGGGCACGTCGCCGCGCAAGATGTCGGTGGCGTACTGGGTGATCCAGGGTGTCATGCCGTAGAAGCGGCCGGGGGCGTACTCGGTGGACATGATCGGGATGTCGAGCTTCTCGTGGAGCTTGACGTAGTTGTAGATGTCCTCTTCGGCGAGGGGGTCTTCGTACCAGTAGAAGTCGAGATCTTCGATGGCGCGGCCCACTCTGAGGGCGTCTTCGTAGCAGTATGCCCACATGGAATCGAGCATGAGCTTCATGTCGCCTCCGACTGCGCCGGCGACGGCCTCGCAGATCTCGATGTCGTATTCGGGGTCGCCGTGCGGGTGAATCTTGTGGGCGGGCCAGCCCATGTCCCTGAAGCGGACGGCCTCCTTCACATACTCCTCTTTGGTCTCCCAATAGGCGGTGCTGGAGTACACGGGGACGGAGTCTCTGCAGGTGCCGAGCAGCCTGTGGATGGGCTGTCCGGCGAGCTTGCCGTTGATGTCCCATAGGCACACGTCCACGGCGGCGATGACGAAGGTTGAGACGGATCGCCTCTTCTTGTACATGTCGGCCCATATCGCGCCGATGTCGAGCGGGTTGCGGCCGATGACGACGGGCTTGATGTACTCGATGAGTCCGAGGGCGTAGTGGTCGGCGCCCATCCTGCCGGAGCCGAGGAAGGAGTTGCCGGAGACGCCCTCGTCGGTCTCGACGGTGACGACTCCGAGCTGTTTCGCAGAGCCGAACTGCATACCGACGCCGGTCTTCCACGGGACGGTGGTCCAGTTGAACATGTCTAGTTTTAGGTTGGTGATTTTCATGGTGTTCACTCAGTCGGATTTCGTGGATTGTCCGGTAGTGGTCCCAGCTGTTCCAGTCGTGCGGGTCTTTCTGCGGAGCGATTTGGCTCCTTGATACGCTGAATACCATCTGAGGATCTCGGCAGTAGGTCGAATTGCGTCCATCTCAAGAAGCGCAGCCATCTTGTCGCTGGACATTTCATACCTGCGCTCGTACTTGCGCATCTTCTTGTCCAGTTTAGCAAGCATCGTTCCTGCCGGCACTTTGTGTACGGGGATGCGGCGAATCTCGGTTGTGGCCATGATGTCCGTCTCCTTCATTCGGAAGTGTGAGACACTGGGAACTGTCTGTCAAGGGTGTATCCAAATGCCGGGTACTTCCAATGGTAGTATATTCGGGAGTGTGAAGCGCGTATGTAGAGTCACGCCGGAGGAGAAGACAGACATGAAGGAAAGTGGCCCCGAACCCGCGACGGCACACCGGAACGGCGAGTCTCTGTGGGAGTTTGCCAGAGGGCGGGGGATGGACCGCCGCCAATTCCTGCGTCTGATGATGGCCGGCGGCGCCGCGGCAGTCCTTGCCGCGTGCGCCGGTACGCAGCCGTCCGGCGAGACGCCCCAACCGGCGCAGACTGGGCAGGCTGTCGGTACATCCTCGGACTCGCGATGGTTCAAGGACCCCGAACCGTTCATCAGGCACGACGCGAAGAGCCTGGAGGCCCGGCTGGAAAACATGCAGGGCCTCATCACTCCCAACCGGTTTTTCTTCGTACGGAACAACTCGGCCAGCCTGGACCTGGACGCCTCCGACTGGCGGCTTTCCGTCGAGGGCGACGCGGTAGAAGAGCCGCTGGAGTTGACTTATGACGACGTCAGAAATCTGCCGAGCCGCACGCTGATCTCTTACCTGGAGTGCGCGGGGAATCACCGCGCCATGTTCGACCTGGTGAAGGGACAAAAGGCGTCCGGTACGCAGTGGATGACGGGGGGCGTCAGCAACGGCGAATGGGTCGGTGCCGCGCTTCGTGACGTGCTGACGCTGGCCGGCGTTCACGCGAGCGCGGTGAGCGTGCTGCTGGTGGGGCTGGACTCGGAATCGCCGGAGGAGGGTTTTCGGTACGTACTGCCGGCCGAGAAGGCGATGCGCCCCGATACGCTGCTGGCATACGCGCTCAACGGAGAGACTCTGCCCAGAGACCACGGCTTTCCGGTGCGCGCCCTCGTGCCTGGCTGGGTGGGCAGCGCGAACATCAAGTGGCTTGGGCGCATCGTGGCCTCCTCCGAGCGGATGTGGACGCGCAACAACACGACGTCCTACACGCTCATAGGAGACCAGTACCCGCCGGAGGGCGAGTCGCGGGGCAGGCCCGTGACCGCGCAGGTCATCAAGAGCGCGTTGGCCCTACCGTGGCCGGCGGAGCTTTCGGCGGGACGGCAGCGTATCCACGGGTACGCCCACTCTCCGGCAGGGCCGATCTCGCGCGTGGAGTGGAGCGTTGACTCGGGGCGCACATGGACGGACGCGGAGCTTTCAGGTCGGCAGCCGGATCTCTCGTGGGCGCGGTTCGAGTTCGCCTGGGACGCGGAGCCGGGCGAGCATGTGATCATGACACGCGCCACGGACATCGCGGGCAACACTCAACCCGACCAAGTTCCCTTCAACGAGAAGGGATACCTGTTCAACCAGCCCGCGCCGCATCCGATACGGGTGGGGTGAAGATGCTCACCGCATCAGAACAGTCCGTCGAGCGCCTCCTGGGGACTGACGGCGCGGATTGGGGAGCGTTCGTAGTCCCTGAAGTTCCTCGTGACGATGTAGCGAGCTCCGCAGGCGCGGGCTGCCGCCACCTGCATCGCGTCCTCGAAGTTAGAGATACTTCCGGGCCAGCGGGTCGTCACGCTCGGCAGCTTGGAACTGGCCTCGCCATCGTGAGGCGAAGGACGGGGGATGATCTCCGGCCGCCTGCCTGAGAGACTGCTCGATCAGGGAAGATAGCGATACGCCTTTGGAGCGGGCGTACCGCTTGGATTGGGGTATTAGGTCAGCGTCTATGGTGATTGTGAGTTTCTGCTTCATCGTGGTTTGGCGCCTCGTTCATAGGTACACGTATATGCTTTTGAAGTATATGTGTAAGACAGAAGACATTTCAAGCATCCGATTTTGGCAGTTGTTCCATAACTTTGCGGTCGCTCCCAATGGTATATGGTATTATGTTCGGCAGAGGGATGGGCGCGGCTTCCCTCGAGACAACTCATACAAGGTGACCGTTGCCAGGCCAGCTATTTACAGAATACTTCCTCACCGACGGGATAAAGGGGACCGCCGAATGGCGGGACCTGATTTCGTCGGGGCAGTTCGACTCGTTCACGGACCGGATCCGGCAATGCCGCGACGCGATTAGCCGTTCCGGCAGTCTGAACGAGGCGACCACCGAGCAGGAGATCATCCGCCCCGCGCTGGAACTTCTGGGGTGGGCCGACTACCTTCCGCAGCAAGGTTCGTCACGAAACGAGGACATCCCCGACCACCTGCTGTTCGCCGACCCGGAGTCCAAGCGGCGCGCCGGCGCGAGAAGCGGCGCGAGGGAACGATACCGCGATGCGCTGGTCGTCCAGGAGAGCAAGCGGTTCGGCCTGTCTCTGGACGCGCGCGAGACGGACGGCGGCAACCGCTCCAGGACTCCGCATCGCCAGATACTCGGATACCTCACGACCGCCGAGATCGAGTCGGAGGGCCGCATCAGGTGGGGCATCCTGACCGACGGCGGAGTCTGGCGACTGTACGACCACCTGGCGCGGCCGCGCGAGAGCGGGTACTTCGAGATAGACCTGCGTGATGCGCTCGAACCGGAGAACGAGGACGCGCTGCGGTCGTTCTACCTGCTGTTCCGCCGGAAGTCGTTCGTACTCCGGGATGGCGCGGTCACGACGTTCTTGGAGTCCGCGCTGGCGGAGGGCAAGCGGTACGAGGCGCAGGTCGCGCAAGACCTTTCGAGCGTGGTCTTCGAGCGCGTCTTTCCGAGCCTCGTGAAGGCGCTCGCGGGGAAATCGGGCGAGGAACTCCCGCAGGTCCGTCACGCGGCGCTGATCTTCCTGTACAGGCTGCTCTTCGTGCTGTACGCGGAGGACCGCGGCCTGCTGCCGGTGAACGACACGCGGTACGACGACTACGGTATGCGGAAGCGGGTGCGCGACGACGTTGCCGACAGGATGACGAGCGGGGACACGTTCTCGGACAGGGCGGCCAGGTACTACGACCACCTCATGACGCTCTTCAGACAGACCGATGAAGGCGACCCGTCCATCGGCCTGCCGCCCTACAACGGCGGGCTGTTCGCGCCGGATGCGGCCCCGCTGCTGGAGAGAGTGCGTCTGTCCGACGAGGTCGTCGCGCGGGTCGTCTATGACCTGAGCCATGCCGAGACGGACGGCGGGCGCCGGTTCGTCAACTACCGAGACATGTCCGTGCAGCAGCTTGGATCGATTTACGAGCGGCTGCTTGAGCAGGAGCCGGTACGTGACGACGGCGGGGAGATCGTCATCCGCCCAAACCCGTATGCGAGGAAGGACAGCGGCAGTTTCTTCACGCCCCAGGAGTTGGTGGACTTGATAGTAGATCGGACGCTGAAGCCGCTGGTCGAGGAGCGCGAGGAGGCGTTCAGGAAGAGAGCGGAGGAGTTGGCGGACGCCCCCAGGCCCATGTCCGAGCGGCTGTCGGAGTTGCGGGCGATTGATCCGGCGGAGGCCGCGCTCGACCTCAAAGTTCTGGACCCGGCTATGGGCAGCGGTCACTTCCTGGTCACGGCGGTCGATTTCCTCTCGGACTGGATCGCGGAGCGGTCGGAGAGCGTGCCCGACCTGCCTGAGTGGTTGGAGGGCGAGTACGTCTCGCCGCTGGTGGAGCGTGTAGAGTCCATCCGGCGGGACATCATCGGACGGGCCAGAGAGTCGGACTGGGCGCTGGACGAGTCGCTGCTCACCGACCAGACGATAATCAGGCGTATGGCGCTGAAGCGGTGCATCTACGGCGTGGACAAGAACCCGCTCACGGTTGAACTGGCGAAGGTATCCCTGTGGCTGCACAGCTTCACGGTTGGCGCGCCGCTGTCGTTCCTAGACCACCACCTGCGATGCGGGGACTCGCTGATTGGCCTCAGAGTGACGGATGCGACCAAGGATCTGAACCGACTGGGAGGGCTGTTCGCGAGCTCCGCCATTTCGGGAGCGGAAGCGGCCACGTCGGGAATGCGGCGCATCGAGGATATGTCTGACGCGGACGTGAGCGAGGTGCGGGAGTCGGCGTCGCTGTTCGGAGAGGTGGAGGAGACGACGGCCGAACTGCGCGGCCTGCTGGACTTCCTGTGCGGGCTGGGTTGGCTGACGGCGGGGATGAAGAAGAGAGCCAAGGACAGCCTTTTGAATCCGCTAGTGGCGGCCTTGGCGGCGGATCCTGACAACGCATACAGACTTCTCTCCCGAGGGCCGGAGGACGGAGCCGTATCAGACGGGTTCGCGCGGATTTGGAACGACGCAATAGCGATAGCGCAACGCGAGTCGTTCCTGCACTGGGAGGTCGCCTTTCCCGGTGTGTGGCATGACTGGCAGGACGAACGCCCCGCCGGCGGCTTCGACGCCGTGATTGGCAATCCGCCCTGGGACAGGATCAAGCTCCAAGAAGTTGAGTGGTTCGCGACCCGCGCCCCCGACATTGCGCTCGCGCCAACTGCCGCGGCCAGGCGGACGATGGTCCGTGAACTGCGCGAACTGGAAGACCATCTTGTTGACGATTTCGACGAGGCCAAGGAGCGGGCGGACGGCCTGGGCCAACTCGTGCGAGGCTCAGGACACTACCCACTGCTGGGCGGCGGAGACATCAACCTCTACTCCCTGTTCGTAGAGCGGGCGATGGGCTTGGTGAAGCCGGACGGATACGTGGGGCTGCTGACGCCGTCCGGCATCTACGCGGACAAGACGGCGGCGCGATTCTTCAAGTCGGTATCGACAGACGGGCGGGTGTCCGGGCTATTCGACTTCGAGAATCGACGCCTCGGCACGAGCCTGCCGCCGTTCTTCCCGGACGTGGATTCGCGGTTCAAGTTCTGCGTCCTAGCGTTCGGCGGGGAGGAGCGGCGATTCGACGAGACCGAGTGTGCGTTCTTCCTGCACGATACGGAGACGATCAAAGACGCGGATCGATGCTTCCCGTTGGCCCCAACCGACTTCGCGAGAGTGAACCCGAACACCGGCACGGCGCCAGTGTTCCGGAGCCGTCGCGACGCGGAGATCACGCGGGGAATCTACGAACGGCATCCGGCGCTGGTGGACCGGTCAGGAGGTGGGGAGAGTAAAGTGTGGCCGGTGCGCTATAACCGAATGTTTGACATGACCAACGACTCACGCCTGTTCAGGACTGCGGCGCAACTAGATTCAGAGGGTTTCTACCCGGTAGAGGCAAACCGCTGGAAGAAGGGTGATGAGGTGTATCTGCCGCTGTACGAAGGGAAGATGGTGCAGGCGTTCGATCACCGGGCGGCAAGCGTGGTTGTCAACCCTGACAACCTGAATCGGCCCGCACAGCCTCAGGATGCTACTCCAGACCAACACATGAATCCGGACTGGTTGCCCAGTCACCAATTCTGGGTACCTGAGTCTAAATGCGGCTGGACTTCAGAATCGAATTGGGTCTTGGGATTCAAGGAAATAACCGCGCCGACCAATGTGAGGACGTTTATTGCCGCTCTGTTCCCGGCGGTGGGATTCGGGAACAAGGTGCCAATTCTAATACCACAAGGGGAAGAGCGCGACGAGTGGCTGCTGGCGGCCAATCTCAACGCTATGGCTTTCGACTTCGCGACTCGGCAGAAGATACAGGGGCAGACCCTCAACTTGTTCATAGTCGAACAACTCCCCGTCATCGCCCCCGACGACTACGACACGCGGTTTGGAGACAAGACCGCCCGCGAGATCGTCCGAGACCACGTACTGAAGCTAACGTACACGGCGCGCGACATGAAACCGTTCGCAAGAGACCTGGGATACGAAGGCGAGCCGTTCACCTGGAACGACGAAGACCGCAGACACCTGCGCGCCCGATTGGACGCCCTCTACTTCCACCTGTACGGCCTGTCCCGAGACGACGCGGCCTACGTCATGGACACGTTCCCAATAGTCCGCCGCGAAGACGAGAAGAACTTCGGCGCATACAGAACCAAGCAGATGACACTGGCCTACATCAACGCCCTCTCAGCAGGTGACACCGAAATCCGCGTGGCGGTGTAGAATAGTTCACCGCGATTGACAAGAGACTCCTGCTCTTGAGTCTATAGAAGAGGACGGGCAATTGCAGAGGATCAGGCGCTGTGGAGGATTTGACTCTATCTGTCTCTATCCTATTGTGTCCAGCATCCGACGCAGATTCGCCAGCAGCAACGGAATGTCGTCCTGAATGATACTCCACACCGTATCGTTATCCACTTCCATATAGACGTGTACCATCCGGTTGCGCGCACCCACAATCAAACGCCAAGGTATCTCCGCGTGAGCGTCACGTACTTCCGGTGGAATATGAGTAGCCGCCTCGCCAATGAGTATGATGTTGTGTATGGTGGCATCGAAGGTGCGGCTATCGGCGACGAATTCCGTCTGGTCCAGTCCCGCAGTATAATCCAACACCCTTTCGCAGAACCGGATCATGTCCTCGAGGAAGAAGCGCCATGTTCGCGCTGACTGACTGGCGTCAGACACTTACAGCCTCCTCCTCCACGTATGGACGGATCTGTTTGCGGAGTGCCTTGTCCGTCACTAGATCGACGGATCGCCCCAGCAGGTCTTCCATATAGAACTGTGCGCCGAAGTATCGTTTCGACGTAGCGGGCCCGTTGAAGCGAACCAAGACGTCCACGTCGCTGTCATCTCCGGCCTCGTCACGCGCAACCGATCCAAACAGGGCGAGGTAGGTCACGTCGAAACGCTCCGCAAGCTCTGTCTTGTGCGCTCTCAGCAGCGCCAGCGCTTCATCTCTGCTAAGGGGCATTGTGCCTAGTCCTCAAAAGTACATTGCCAGCCGCTTGAGCCTATTATAGTCCACTGAGTCACCGAGTGCTCAACCCTCTCCCCCTCACACCCCCGGCATCCCAAGACCGCCCGCGAGATCGTCCGAGACCACGTACTTCAGCTAACGTACACGGCCCACGACATGAAGCCGTTCGCAAGAGACCTGGGATACGAAGGCGAACCGTTCATCTGGAACGACGAGGACCGCAGACACCTACGCGCCCGATTGGACGCGCTCTACTTCCACCTGTACGGCCTGTCCCGAGACGACGCGGCCTATGTAATGGACACGTTCCCAATAGTCCGCCGAGAAGACGAGAAGAACTTCGGCGCATACAGAACCAAGCAGATGACGCTGGCCTACATGAACGCGCTGTCGGCGGGGGGATGCGGGGGTCAGGGTGGGGGTGTAGGGGTGGTGACTTCTATGCGTCAATCGAGTCACACCATTACGGGCAGTTCGGCCGCTTTAGCCGCAGCCTCTGTCCATTCTCGAACCTTCACCAGTACTCCTGAATCGACTCCATCGCAGAAGTCTATAATCCTACATCGGTCGAATAGCAGACCGGCATCTAACGCTACCCCACGCCTTTTAGGAGACGAGGCCAAATCCTCGGCAATGAAGAACATCCGGATAGGAGGAACAAAAATCGCAGAACTCAGCCACTTCTCTCGGAATGCACTTGGCTGAAGCTGAGTAACGGAGTCCTCCCAGTAGCTCCCCGTCTTGCATTGTCCAAAACCGATGAGTTTGCCAGGTAGGTCATCCGTGAAAGGCTTCCACACAACGATATCCAGCTTCCCATCCTTAGCACCCGTGTCTTCAATGTCTCTACCTATGAATCCTCCCCCCTCTCCTAGCCGGGAGCAAAGGTCGTTGACCCTCTCTGGGAAATTGGCGCTGCCTGCCGCTGTGCCAAAGACGAGACTCTTGGCGCGATGTCCGAAGTACACCCTAGCGACTTCGGCAGAGAGTTCCTCGAAAAGCAGAGTCCCATCAATGCCTGCATGAGACCGATTGTTGCTCATGTTGAGCCTTGTAGCCAGAAGCAGGTACTTGTACGTGACGTACATGGGATTACCCGTTTCCTGACTGGCTTGGAGAGTCAGCCCCTCATCCCCGATTATGAACGGATAGCCGTTTCCGCACGCTATCTGGCGTCGCTCTATCTCCTCGTACGCTTCTTCGACTCGCCGATCCACTTCTTCTTCCTCTGGTGCGCCATCAGGGTAGTCGCTTTCCCCGAGCCTGCCAAGCAGACGCGAAAGGGCGGTTGCTGACGTTTTGCCATCCTTCCAGCAGGTCAGTTCGGCGAAGTCGGCGAGTTCATGTACATGCGCGCGAGAAGATGGAGGCGCGGGCCACTTGAACATCAGCCGCGCTCCGAAGCCCGCCTTTTCCTGCGAGGACTACGACTGCGGACCATCTCTTCATAAAGATCATCAGCCAGAATCGCCACTTCCCTTGCGGTTGTCAGCAGTTGCTCCGAGCCGTCGTATCCGGTAGATAGCAAGCTGCGCGCTTTTTCCAAGTCCCTTTTGGCTTTATGAAGGGACTCTTCGAAGACATTCGACGATGGGCGGCTAATCTCAAAAGCGCGGGTAAGGTCAACGCCAGCACGAAGGGCAGCGACAGCCTCTCTGTTTGCGACGACAGCATCAAGTTGCCGAAGATAGGGATTCTGGGACTGTACCACGGGAGGCGTATCGCCCTTCTTGCTGCCGTACAACCACAGGCAAAGCTCTCTGAGTTCTTCTTTCTTCTCTGAAGGTACCGGCTCTGGATCCTCATCGCTCTCCGGGCGCAGTCCAATGAAGGAGTTGATACCAGGGTAGTCTAGCCCAGTGTAGAGATGCGAGAATGCGAAATGCCTTCGCCAGCGGTCTTGGCGGCTAAACACGTTCATAAGTTCGGCCTGCTCGATGACCATCATCCCGCGGAAGAGCCTTTGCACGGTTCGATGAGTATCGCCAATCTGCATCGCGATGTCTTCCAGCGGGACATGGAATTCCCTATGCACTTTGGCTATGTACTGGGACTTGGCGTAGCTGCTCCACTTGGCGGGGCCATTCACGTGCTTGAAGCCGATGTAGCGCCAAGTGTCCCGGCGGGTGCCAGATATTGTTGGTAGCCACGTCAGATCCTCTTTGGCCCCCTTCTCTATGGGAGGTATATGTTCTCTGGGAGCTTCAACGAGGGTCGGATCGAGGAGGACCCTGACCGCGGCAAGCCGACGGTTACCCTCGATCACTATGTTCCTGCCACCTTGCTTCATAACTATCAGAGGCTCGTGTTGGAAGAAACCGCTGGCCGCAATGGACAGGACGAGCTCACGCACATCCATCGCTTCCCAAAGAACCTGGATCACTTCGGAGTCAGTAGAGTCCTTCTTCAGGTCAAACTCAGCAAGCCTGGGATTGTCGAGATCGAAGGCTAGGTCGGTGACTCTCTTCGGTGTGACCACGCTGTTGTTCATCGAAGTCCCCTGTTCCATATTCTTCCGCCTACGAAGAGGCGCTTTCTAGTGTGTGAACTAACTCAACCGAGTCAGGGAGCTTCAAGTGATCCGGCGTGATCAGGAATTCACGTGCGTCCCGCTTCCGTTGGAGAGTGTACCGGATCGGGATGTGGGAAATCACACATTTTGTGTACAGATCCTTGACGAACTCCGAATCGTCGTAGGATATTAGCCACTTCAAGGTACTTTGCTTCTGCATATAGGACGCCAAGCCTCGATGATCCTTATCTTGGTAGTAGTTCATGTACAGCCGTCTCCCGTTTGAGTAGTAGGGAGGGTCAAGGTAGGCAAAGACTTCTTTCCGGCCGCGTCCACGGGGGAGACACTCAATGAGAAAGTCTCTGGCATCCATGTTGGTGACGTGGATTCGCTCACGTTGACGGGACACATTGACGATGCGTTCAGCCAGGGACTCCCTATTGAAACGGGCGTCCATGGTCCAGTTGCCTGATTGGGAATATCCTCCAATGGGCGCGGCTCCTAGTAGTATACCAGACCGGTTGCAGCGGTTCAGGTAGAATGCGGCGAAGCCCAACTCAAACGGTTTGCTCACGTCGGCGCGCTTGCAGACTTGGCGCTGTTTCCTCCACTCCGTGACAGTTAGGGAAATAGACATAATGGCATCGGTGAGTCGCTCCGTCTCGTTCAGCGCGGCATGCCAAAACGAAGTGATGCGGGGATCTAGATCGTTGAGGTGGACTTCTGAGACCGCATCCTCAGCGAGAAGCCTCAACGCTGCGCCAGCGCCTCCCGCGAACGGCTCGAAGTAGCGACAGCCCGTGAGACCGTTAAGTTCAATCGTCTCGGCTAGAAAATCAGCAAGAGACGCCTTGCCGCCGGGATACCTCAATGGACTGACGTGTCTCATCGCAGTTGGACTTGTTACTCTCGCCTCTCTTGGCCTATACGATCAGTATTCGGCGTTGTCTCTGACCATATCGTTGGTAGGGTAGCGCTGTCAATTGCCCCCCTCTCCCCCTCACACCCCAGGCAGCCCAAGCTCCGCCCGCGCTTCGTCTGTCGTCATGATGCCTTCTGACACGTAGATCTGCAGTCGCTTGGCCCGTTCCGACTCGGACTCGCGCAGCGCCTCGATCTCCGACGTGTCGAACTCCGCGACCAGCGCAGGGTCTCCAAACATCGGAAGCAGGCGCTCCTGGAGCGTCTCCTCGAAGAACCTGAGCTCCGGCACGATGCAGGTCTCCCAGAACATGCGGCGCGCCGTCTCGATATTCGAGTACGTGGCGCGCTCCAAGTCGTGCAGCAGGGGCTTGGGCACGTTGAAGGCGCGCGAAACGTCCTCCACGGTCCAGCGCAATGTGCTCAGGTACTCCATGTCTCGCGGAGCGAATCCCACCTGCGACGCCTTTATGCCCGGGCCGAGCAGCGCGGGCCGCATCCGGTTCTTGGATCCCTGGTGCCGCGACTCCCAACTCTCCAGAAATCTGGAGGCCTCGTCGTCGTTGGCAATCTCGGCGGTCTCGAAGACGACTCCGGGGACGCTGTCGTTGGTGAGCTTGGAGCGGTTCCCGAGCAGCGAGTCGCGCCCCATGTCGAGTGACAGGCGAACGGGCGCTATCGGCGACATGCCCGCGTACTCTTCGAGCGGGTTGAAGTATCTCAGCCGGACGACCTCGTCAGCCGCGAACGGGACCGACCTGCCGGACGTGCCCGTGTACACGTATCCGCGTATGTAATCGTCCGGGTCCGGAACGACCCGCATCCTGTCCGGACGCAGAGGCCACATCTCGAACGGGATGCCGCGCTCGTCGCGCTCGACGGCCCAGTACGCGACGCCCCAGAGGTTCAGATAAGTCTCCGTGGCGCGCCACAGGTCGCCGCCGGTCCAGTGCGGGTTGACCCTGTCGAGCAGCCTCTGCGCCGGGTGCTGTGGCCCCACCCACTGCCTGCGCGCTTTGCCGGCCTGGACGGTCTGCGTGTATATCTTGATGGGCGCCCTGGCGACCGCGTCGGCGCGCAGCCTGATGGCGGCATACACCGGTACGGAGGTGGCGAAGTAGCTCGCGTAGTGGCTCGGCGACCAGTCGTCGGCCACGACGGCGGACGAGCGCCACGGGTCGAGTGCGAGCGGCGCGGTCGGATTCGCTCTCTGTCGGCTAAGAAATGGCAGTCTGAGCTTTAGCCAGTCGTTCCAGTTGGGCATTGAGGGCCTCCTCTTCGGGGCAAGATTGGACTTCGTCGGGATGGGTCAGCGCGGTGGCTCGGCGTCTAAGGACGGCAGGTGCGTCAGCGGGATGACGGCGACGTGGCGCTGGCCGTGCCGACGGTCGGCGATTACGAGCTTTCCGTCACGCACCTCGGCGAGTTTCTCTCTCCCGCAGTCGTCACAATAGATCGGCGCTCCGGAGTTTTGTCTAGGCAGTGGCGGCATGATTGACTCCGCTTGGTATCGAGTCGGACCGGTTCGGTCCGTCAACCATGATAGCACTGTCGTTCTCGAAAAGTAAAGAACGATTGTTGGAATGAGATTGTCCCAAGTTGGTAGGCGTTGCTCACACGTCATTACCATGAAAATAGACAATTCAGGCAGCTTGCAGGGTGACTCTGTGCCCCAGCCGTTCGAGTTGGCGAACAGCTCTGCGGGCGATGGCGGTCTTGTCGCGCTCTTCAAAGTAGTTGTGTCCCAGGTCCACGAAAGGCTCCTTGTTCTTGATGATGGAGTGGAGAATGACGGCGATGGAGTGGGCGACGGCCATGGCGGCTTTGTTGGCTCCGATGCGTCGAGCCAGGCGGTGGTACTGTGCTCCCAGGTAGGTTTTGGTCCGGGAGGCAGCCCTGGCAGCTTCCACCAAGGCCGACTGAAGCGAGTTGTTGCCCTTCTTGACCGGGCTTCGCTTGCTCCTGTCTGCGCTTCGCTTGTTCCCAGGACTCACCCCAGCCCACGAGGCCAAGTGTCCGGGCGTGGCAAACCTGTCCATGTCGGTACCCATCTCCGCCACGATTGTCTCAGCGGTGCGACGGCCCACCCCAGGGATGGTATCGACCACCTGTATGACATCCCTGTGCTGGTGAACCCTCCGAGACACCTCCGCGTCCAGTCTCTCAACATCGGCGTCCAAGGTGCTGAGGCGTCGCAACTGGGTGGCCAACATGAAGCGCTGGTGAGACCCCACCACGCCCTCCAGGGCCTCTTCCAGCGCATCGAGCTTCTCCCTAAGCCGTCCCTTGGCCATGTCTGCCAGCACCTTCGGGTCTTCCTCTCCATCAGCGAGGGCAGTCAGCATCATCCTGCCAGACACCCCCAGCACGTCGGTAGCTACCGATCCCAACTTGATGTTGGCACCCTCAAGTACCTTTTGTATCCTGTTGGCCTCTCGCGACCTCTCTTGGACCAAGCTCCGCCGGTAGCGCACCAACTCCCGAAGCTCACGCTGCTCACGCTCCGGGATAAAGCTGGGCTTCAACAACCCGTGCCGCAGCAAGTCGGCTATCCATTCGGCATCCTTGACGTCGGTCTTGCGGCCCGGCACCGTCTTGATGTGATGCGCGTTGACCACCCAGACAGTGAACTCCTCCTCCAGAAGGTTGACGACAGGCTTCCAGTAGATCCCAGTGCTCTCCATTGCCACATGAGTGACACCTTGCTGCCGAAGCCACTCAGACAACTTCACAAGCTGGCGCGTCGTTGTGCCAAACGTCCTCGTCTGATGAGACTCACCCGTTATTACACAGGCCACCACCGACTTCTTATGTACGTCCAGGCCACAGCACCGTTCATGTACGACTTCCATACTTCTCCTCCTGAGACTAGCTGCCGGCCGGTGGGAGGCTGTTCTCTCAACGACTTTACCATGCGTGCTCACCGCAGTAGCGGGGCGACAATCTTATGTTCCTGCCAGCCTCCCAGGCAGATTCCGGCACGGGCTCGTGGCACCAATGACTACCGCCCTAGTTGTACCGTCCGGCGCCAAGACATTTTCATCCCTCTTATGTGGCCTGACAAGGCCATGGTGATTCCGGCGAAGGCCGGAATCCAGAGGTGGGGAGTAGAGCGCCGCCCACTCGTATCTTGGGGTTGGGGGATGGCATGGAATACCAAGGCGGCCTGTAAGCCGAGTTCTGTATCCGGCCTTCCGCGAAGGTCGGATGGCGGCCATCTATCTAGGCCCGCCGTTGCCGACGCGCTCGAGCGGCCAACCCGGGGATGGGCCGGACTCCCTTATCCCCCTATTAGGCCTTGCTCCGGATGGGGCTTGCCTAGCCTCCGATGTTGCCACCGGAGCGGTGAGCTCTTACCTCGCCTTTTCACCCTTACCCTATTGCGGGCGGTGTGTTTCTGTAGCGCTTTCCGTCGGGTCGCCCCGCCCCGCCGTTAACGGGCATCCTGTCCGGTGAAGCTCGGACTTTCCTCTCCCCCGGCCTATGCCGAGGCAGCGACCGCCCGGCCGCCTTGGTATGGGACAGTTTACCGCTATGGGTTGGCCGCTGTCAGGTTATGGCGCGCCCGGCAGAGACTGGCACGCGATGCCGTCGTTGTTCCCGTCCAGCCTGTGAGGATCGGAGTCGGGGCCGCCTTCCGACTCGAAGAAGTCTTGGGCCTCCCGCCAAGTATCGAAGTCCGAGCAGTTGCGGTCATCGAACCCGTCGTCAGGCTGAGTGGCGTCAGGCTGAGTGGCGGCTGGCGTGGGCGTCGCCGTGGCCTCCTCCGTGGGTGTCCGAGCGGACGAGTCCTGTTTCGGCGCGCCGGGCAGAGATTCGCACGCTATGCCGTCGCCGTTCCTGTCCAGTCCGTGCGGGTCTGAGTTGGGTCCGCCGGCCGCCTCATAGAAGTCCTGTGCCTCTCGCCAAGTATCGAAGTCCGAGCAGTTGCGGTCCGGCTCTTCGGCCTCGGACGTAGAATCAGACGAAGCCTGCGTAGGAGCGCCCGGCAGAGACTCGCACGCGACCCCGTCGCCGTTCCCGTCCAGACCGTGCGGATCGGAGTTAGGTCCGCCTGCCGCCTCGAAGAAGTCCTGTGCCTGCCGCCAAGCGCTGAAGTCCGAGCAGTTGCGGTCCGGCTCTTCGGCCTCCGACGTAGAATCAGACGAAGCCTCCGTGGGCGCGCCCGGCAGAGACTCGCACGCGATGCCGTCGCCGTTCGCGTCCAGCCCATGCGGATCGGAGTCTGGGCCGCCCGCTGCCTCGTAGAAGTCCTGTGCTTCCCGCCAAGCGCTGAAGTCCGAGCAGTTGCGGTCCGGCTCTCCGGCCTCGGACTGAGCGCCGGACGTTTCAGACGTTGAAGTCGAGAGCGGCTGTTGAGGCCCTCCGGGCAGAGACTCACACGCGATGCCGTCGCCGTTCGCGTCCAGCCCGTGCGGATCGGAGTCTGGCCCGCCGGCCGCCTCGAAGAAGTCCTGGGCCTCCTGCCAAGTATCGAAGTCCGAGCAGCTGCGCTCCGGTTCTTCCGGCTCCTCCGGTTCTTCCGGCTCTTCTGGTTCTTCTGGCTCTTCCGGCGGGTGCGGAGTGGGTGTTGGAGTCGCCGTCGGAGTGAAAGTCGGTGTGGGAGGTATGGGTGTCGGTAAAGATGGGACCGCGGTAGAGGTGGGAAGAATGGCTGTTGGTGTGGGCGGGATTGGTACAGGCGTTGACGTGGGAGGAACCGGAGTCGGCGTGAACACAACGGGAGTGGGAGTCGGCGTCGGCGTGGCCGGAGTCTCGGACCCGGCGGCGGTCGAGACCAACTTCGCGCTCGGCTGAGGCTGATCGGGAGCGCCGGGCAGAGACTCGCACGCGACGCCGTCGCCGTTTCTGTCCAGCCTGTGCCGGTCGGACTCGGGGCCGCCGGCCGCCTCGTAGAAATCCTGTGCCTCTTGCCAACTATCGAAGTCCGAGCAATTGCGGTCAGGCCCGTCCGGATCGTACTTCGTATCGAGCGGCGCCGGCTGCGGAGAGGGAGTTGGCGTTTCGGACGGGGGCGCGGTTGCCGCCGGCGACGGAGGAGCGGCTGCCGGAGTCGGTGTCGTTCTGTCTCCCTTAGTGAGCGTGGTCTGCATGAGCACGTCGCGCTCGCAGGTGTCCAGCATCACAAGGAGGGCCGTGGACTCCGACAGCGTGGCCGTCAGTCCCCAGTTCCTCTTGACCACCACCCAGTCGATGGCATACTGGCACCAGTATGACTGATCGGGCGGACGCCACTCGTCGGGACCCTTGCGTCCCTTGGAGCGGTTCGCCGAGGCGGTGGTCGCTATGAGATGTCCGGGATAGTCCAGGCTGTTGGCGTACCGCGCTCTGCGAGCGTAGTCCCAAGCGTGTCCGCCCGAATCGTGCGCGTTCGCAAGCGGCACCACGTGGTCTATGTCCAACTTCGAGGGGTCTTCGACGACCTCCCCCGTGTACGGGTCGGTCCACTTCCCGGACGCCACCTTGCACGTCCGCCCATCCTTGAAGGTGACGGGTACGGAGGACTCGGCGATCAGCGCCTCTTGTCTCGCGTCCTGGCAGTCGCCGTCCTCGTCGTTCCAGTGGTCCCAAGCGTCTCGGTCATAGTCCGGCATGTCGAGCGGAGGATCCGCGATGACGAGTTTCAGCACGAGGTACGAGGCTTGCGGAGTTGCGGGCGCGGATATGGGTTCAGTCGGCGGAGGAGTGGATGTCGCTGTCGGGACCGACGGCGTAGGAAACGGGGTTGCGGTGGGTTGAGGAGAATCGAGCCCGCTGCAAGCCGCGAGAGCCGTCGTCAGCGCGATAACCGCGACGAACGTAAGTCGCCTTCGCCCGCCCGGAGATGCTCCAACGAACATGCTACCTCATTGTGGCTCTGTCTATGGCGGCGTGAAACAGCCGCTCGGGAAGCAGCCGGGCGCCGACCATTCCGGCCCGCGCATCGACTCCAACCGGATACCTGAATCGGGGATTCCGAGAGCGGACGATCTTCTCAATCACCTTCGCCACTATCACGGGGTCGGCTCCCCTGTACTGAAACCGGTCGCGGCGGTCACTGTACTGGCGCACGTGGGGAGCGTAGGGCATATCCGGCTCATCGGCTCGCGCGGCGCGCAGTTGGTTCTCCTGAAAGTCGGTGTCGAACAGGCCCGGCTCGACGACCGACACATAAACCCCGAACGGCGCAAGCTCGGCCCTGAGCGATTCGCTTATGCCCTCCAGCGCGAACTTGCTGGCGACGTATGCGCCGTGGAAAGGAGCGCCTATCCTGCCAAGAACCGAGCTGATATTCACGATCCTGCCCGCTCCGCGCTCGATCATGCCGGGCAAAACCGCGTGGACCATCCTGACCGCGCCGAAGAAATTGGCCTCGAACTGCGTCTTCAACTCGTCTATCGAAAGGCTCTGGACCGGCCCCCACACGCCGAAGCCCGCGTTGTTGACCAGCGCGTCGATAGACCCGAACTGGTCGATCAGCGCGGGCATTACCGACCCGACGGACTCGTCGGAGTTCATGTCCAACTCGACGCCATATACCTTCAGGCCGCGCGCCTCCGCTTCATCGAACAGCGACGCGAGGCGTTCCAGCGACCGGCTCGTGCCAATGACCCTGTACCCCCTCTCCGCCAGATGCAGGCAAGAGACCTTGCCAATGCCGGATGAGGCCCCGGTGACGAGGATATTCTGTATGGGGGTTGCAGAGGGAATGTGTCCTAATCTACTTGCTGTCAATTGGCGAATCAGTCCTCCCAAGAGTAAGCGTCTTCCGGGACGAGTCTTATGGTCTGGACGCGCCAGTTGGCAACCTGCTTCAGACGCGGTAGGCTAACTCTTACACGAAAGGCTTCTCCACGACTTGGCGCGTTTCTGCCCGCAAGCCAGAATGTTTGCTCAGGTGTCGGATTGTAACGTTCCTGGAGCATCCCGTTGGGAAGGGAAGATATGGAAATGCTCTCAAGGTGTTTCTCGGACTTATCAACGGACTCTTCGTAGTTGTACTTCACGAACACTGTCGTGACCAAATAGTCGTCACCCTGAATCTGGATAAGCTGCGGCAGAGAGCCCTGGACGTCTATTGGCTCGCCTCCCCTCACTTGCCGTATCCGCAGTGAAGTCTGGCCGGTTTGAATTGTGACTGGGCCGGCTCCTGCTACCTTTTCAGCCTTGGAATCGACGAACAGCGCCTGTCTTACTGAGTACTCCGGATGGAATACGTACCTCGCCCTCTTGTAGTCGATCTTCCCAAACAATCTGGCGGGAATTACTGATGTGCTCATCCTGTCCATAGCTTCTCGCGTGATGTCTTCCCCAATATCGGCAACCAGATCCGGCTCGTGGATGAAGAACTCGCGAGCCTCGTCCCTAAAGTCGTAGATTGCCTGGGTCACCATGCGCGCTGTCGCCTTCTCGATCTGTTCGAGAAGCTGAAGGTCATCATTCAACGTGCTGGGATCAAGAATCATATCATCCTGCTTTGAGCGTTGCGGCATCGCTCGCTGGCCAGCGCCGCGTAATGTGGCATCAACTCTATTCCCATGTAGCGGCGGCCTTCCCGAATTGCCGCAACCGAGGTGGTGCCGCTGCCGACGAAACAATCGAGAACCATGTCGCCGGGGGCGGTGAAGATCCGTATCACCCGACGGGGCAACTCTTCGGGGAACTGCGCCTCGTGCTCGACATTGGCTCGGACTGACGGGATGTGCCACACGCCTCTCGAACCCCACTCGCTCCACTCGGCCCTGGTCAGCCGCGTTCGATCGACAGTAGTGATGCCCGGCTTCCAAAAGACATAGACGTACTCGAACTCATCCACTGAGCGATAGGACAGGCTGTGCCACTGCCCGTTCTCCCAACAAGGGTCCTTTATCCACACTCTGCGGTCGTAGAGGTAAAGCCCCGCGTTCTCCGCCCACTCCTCCACCATGCCCCCGACCAGCTTTACCTTTCTCTGGACGGCATACTTGCCCCCACGCACGTTGTTGTTGTTCAGCCGCCGGTCAATCGTCTGTTCGCTGCATCCCAGCAGGTCCGCGAGTTGGTACCTGTTGAAGGACGGATGCTCACTCTGCGCCTGAAGTACCTGCTCCCTCGTGATCTTCACCTTCTTGTTGGAGATGTTGTCAGCCTGGATGCGTGGCATATCCATGTCGGGGAACGCCAGGATGTCGGCAATGTTGATGGCTAGGAATCCTCCGGGCTTCAGTAAGTCGAAGTGGAGGGCGATGGTCTCGCCAATTAGGTCCTGCCACTCGCCGAATGTAAGCTCTTTCTCGTAGGACTTCCCAACGAAGTACGGGGGAGACCAAAAGCTCAAGCTGACCGAGCCTGGACGGACGAGCTTGAGCATCGAGCGAGCGTCGCCGCAGTAGATATGGTTCTCTTGGAGATATTCCGACACCACGGGTGAGGCCACTGCGATTTGTCCCTCGATTGGGCTAACGCCGATAGCGCGTCTAAAATTATTCTGAGTCTAGTGATAGATGCGTTGCGCGTCAAGAACCGCCCAACTGACACAGGCTCACCTAGTTGAACCTGTCCCGGATCAGTAGGCGCCGCACGAGAGCGCGAAAGTTCCCTCTCCCTTGAATGGACATGATTCGTTCTTAGAATCATGCCAGATTTGGAGTGCGGGCAGGATGGGCGGTGTGCTGGAGCCAGGCAAAAGCCGAGTCAGGTCTCAGAGGGAGAGTAAGGAATGAGTGGTGTAGAGGTTATAGAGGAGATGTGGTCAGTTTCGGTTCTCCGACTCACGATTGAGTCCGAGCTTGCGCTCGACTTCCTTCCGCGTCTTATCGTCGAGCACGTCGAGAACTGTTGTCACACCCTCGGCCCTACCCTCAGCCTTACCCTCAGCCTTACCCTCTTGGTATCGTCTCTGTTCGTATCTTTCAGCAAGCATTCGCCAAACCTCAATTACAATATAGGCCATTGCCGCGAAGAGCGCTACAGTCCCGCCCATCCTCTGCAGGATGTTGAGGGTAGTTTCCAACGCGCCATCCGTGGTTACACGACCAACCTCATGCCAAACCACTAAAGACAGACCAATCAGAAATTGGATGAGGAACAGGATTATGTACGACAGTTCACGGGGCAGCATCTGCTATGGATGAGTGTGCCCTCCCTCTGCGCTCATAGGGGAACCTTAGCTAACTCCCCGTAGCTAGACGATACACAAGAAGAAGGCGTGCGTCAACTTGGGATCTAGGAGATTCCGTTTTGCTGCGCCTTTGCTGAAACCCCATCACCCCCTCCACTTCGCGCCCTTAGTGCCCTTCGTGGATACCCAAAACAGGCCCCGGCGTCCACAATCAGCGAAAACACCCCTTGACATCCCAAGACCTTATGCTCTAAACTAATGTTCATGAAGTCCGAAATACATACAGCCACTATCAACCCAGTCTTCGCTGGACACGCCGCCCGGCATCTTCAGGATGCCACCGGCGGAATCCAGCGCGTCCTCGACAACCTTCTCGAAATCGCCAAGGGAAAGGACCCCGAAGCCAACACCTACGACCGCATCAGGGCAACCAAGGTCCTATACGACAGAGGCTTCGGCAAAGTCGCCAAGATTCGGCACTGCGCTCCATCTCCTGAACCGAGCCAATCCCCACAATCAGCGAAATCCCAAAATCAGACGAATCACAGTTCAGACAGACCCGTCGCCCGCCTCGAAGAGAAGCTCGACGACGCCCTCGGCCCGCCGCAGGCCCCCGTCAGACTCCACGATCCCAGCAAACTACCTCACGACCGCAACCGTGTCCCCGACCTCGTCCACGAAGCGCAATACTACGTCCTCGAAATCACCAACTACGGAGCCGAACTCGCCTCCATCCTGGCCTACATACACGAACCCGACCCCGAAGACACGTCCGTCAAGCCCTGCCACCGCATCACCGCCGGCCAGATGATACTCGACCGTGTCCTCGGCGCGGTCGCCGACCTCGAACTGCCGCTCGACGACTGGCAAGACCCCTCGCTCGAAGCTAACTGGATGCACAAGCACCCCGCCGAGATCGACCCCTCCATCCCCATCGAAAAGATAATCGAGGCCGACCGCTCCGCTCGCGGGCACGTCGAGGGCATTAGGAAAGAGCGTGAGGAGTTCGAGGCAGAGTACGGAGACCGCGAAGACACAGGCCCCTGCGCGGACTGCTACCGCGACACCCTCTGCGACTACCACGCCACGGCCGAGGAGCTATCCATGCCCGAAGAGAAGGTCATCGAGTCCGTCCGCGGCATGAGAAACCTCAAGCTCTTCGGCGACCGACTCTACTTCGACGAGCTTGGCAGCGTCCGCCTCCACCCCCCACCCCACATCGACGACTCCTAGAAGAAATCACCTCTCCCTCCAAACCTTCGCAATGAAGACCGCAAGCAGGTATGATTAGGTCAGGCGCGGAGGTAATGTCTAGCGGGAGTGGACTAGTCTTATGCGATGGTCGTGGCATCATCTGTTTATCTTAGTTCTGGTTGTCGTCTCCATCGGCATATCAGTTCTAATGATCTACACAGCATCGTCCAGAGAACTCTCAGCAGTTGAAACTATCCTGTTCCAAGTCGTGATTCTCGGAACAGGGCTGTCGGGGTCGTTCCTGTTCGGACGAAGTTCCGCGGCGGACGCGGCGCGGGATGTTATTCGCCCTCACGCGCGTTCGGCATTTCGGCGCGTCCTTTCCATGTACAAGAGCATGTATGGCCTTTCTGTTAGGATTGAAGAGTTTCAGCAGGAAGACCACGACCACCGCCTTGACGTGATCCGGGCGGTGGTGGACGGGCAGATAGCCGCCGGACGGGACGCACTGGAAGATTGGAGGGACATCATCCCTGACGATGTGGACGAGATGCTTGAATGGGATCAGGAACGAGAAAGGTATGACGAAAATGACGACCAAGATTGAACCCATTCGTGGAAAGGTTGCTCGCGTCCTCAACGCCCGTGAGGTGGCCATCAACCGTGGCGAGGCCGATGGTGTTGAATCCGGCATGGAGTTCACCATTCTCAGTTCTGACGTCCAAGAAGTGTCGGATCCGGACACCAACGAATACCTCGGCTCCATCCAGCGACCGAAGGCAAGTGTCAGGGTGACGCTGGTGTACGACAGACTATCGGTCGCGGAGACCTTCAAGACGCGCAGAGTGAACGTCGGCGGAACCGGAGTAGGCATTGGTCTCTTTTACCCCCCGAAGTGGGAAGACCGCTACGAAACGCTGAGATTGAAAGACGCATCACTGGAAGAGATCGATGAATCGGACAGCTATGTCTCAACCGGGGACCCTGTCGTCCAGGTTGTCAAAGCAACCCATCTCGCCGAGCGCGAGCGAGTCCATGAGGGTGTCGCAAGATAGGTCGTTGCGTAGTGTACACTCCAAGGTCACCTAAGGTACGAGGCGCAACCTCGTGAGCAAAATCTCAGACATCCGAGCCAGGGAGGTTCTCGACTCCAGGGGCAACCCGACCGTCGAGGTCAACGTCGTACTCGACGACGGAGCCTGGGGACGCGCCCTCGTGCCGTCCGGCGCTTCCACAGGCGCGAACGAGGCCGTCGAACTGCGGGACGGCGACCCCAAACGTTACAGAGGCCGCGGCGTACTCAAGGCCGTGGCCAACGTCAGAGAGAAGATAGCCCCGGCGGTCAAGGGAGTATCCGCGCTGGACCAGGATGTCATAGATAAGATACTCATAGACCTCGACGGCACGCGCAACAAGGCGAGCCTCGGCGCCAACGCGATCCTGGGAGTATCCCTTGCCACCGCGCACGCCGCGGCCCAGAGCGAGGGCGAGCCCCTGTACCGCCGATTCCACCAAGACGGGCCTCTGACACTGCCGGTGCCCATGTTCAACGTCATCAACGGCGGACGCCACGCCGAAAACTCCACCGACTTCCAGGAGTTCATGGTAGTTCCGCTCGGATTCGACACCTTCAAGCGCGCGCTTCAAGCGGGCGTCGAAGTCTATCACTCGCTGATGGACAGCCTCAGAAACCGCGCCCTGGGCACCAACGTCGGCGACGAGGGCGGGTTCGCCCCTCCGGTCGCCACCAACCGCCAGGCCATAGACCTGCTGATCGAGGCCATCGAGGACGCCGGATACACTCCCGGCGAGCACTGCTTCCTTGCCATCGACGTCGCCGCCTCCGAACTCAGCCGCCGACCCGGACAGTACACGCTGCCGCAGCAGGAAACTTCCTACCGCGCAGAGGCCCTCGTTGGCATTTACGATTCGTGGATTAGCGACTACCCGATCATCTCCATCGAAGACGGACTCGCCGAGGACGACTGGAGCGGCTGGGACATGATGAACCGGCGTCTCGGCTCCCGTGTCCAGCTTGTGGGCGACGACATATACACGACCAACCCCACCCTGATCAGGCAGGGGGTCGAACGCGGCGCATCCAATGCCGTCCTGATCAAGCTCAACCAGATCGGTACGGTCAGCGAGACGCTCGACGCTGTTAGAATGACCCAGGACGCGGGGTGGGGCACGGTTATCAGCCACAGATCGGGCGAGACGGAAGACCATTCAGTCGCCGACCTCGCCGTCGGCACGGCGGCGGGCCAAATCAAGGCAGGCGCCCCCGTCAGGGGAGAGCGGACGGCCAAGTACAACCGCCTGCTGCTGATCGAGGAAGACCTCGGCCCCGACGCGGAGTACGCGGGCGCCGACGCATACAAAAAGTTTCTTAGCCAGCGAGGATGAACACAGGAGTTGGCTCATGGCAATAGGCATCGGAATCAACGGCTTTGGACGCATCGGAAGACAGGTGCTTCGCGCCATTATGGAGCGACACCCGGACAAGTTGGAAGTCGTCGCGGTGAACGACCTCGGAAATGCGTCCGACAACGCGCGCCTGTTCAAATACGACTCCACATACGGCAGATACCCGGGGGATGTGGATTCTACCGACCGCGCCATCATCATTGACGGAGCCGAGATCGGCGTCTTAGCGGAGCGCGATCCGTCCAACCTGCCCTGGGCCGACCTGGGGGCCGAGATAGTCGTCGAATCCACAGGCTTCTTCACCGATGCCGGTTCGGCGTCCGGTCATCTCGAAGGCGGCGCCAAGAAGGTCATAATCTCCGCCCCAGCCAGCGGCGAAGACCTCACCATCGTACTCGGAGTCAACGAGGACAAGTACGACGCCGACAGCCACAACATCCTCAGCAACGCCTCATGCACCACCAACTGCATCGCCACGATGGTCAAGGTGCTCCAAGACGATTTCGGCCTCGACCGCGGGCTGATGACCACCGTCCACGCCTACACCAACGACCAGAAGATCCTCGACCAGGTACACTCCGACCCCAGAAGAGCGCGCGCGGCCGCCCAGAACATCATCCCCACCTCCACCGGAGCCGCAAAAGCCGTCGGCGTGGTTCTGCCGGAGTTGAACGGACGGATCCACGGGATGGCGATGCGCGTCCCAACCCCGACCGTATCGGTTACGGACTTCGTCGCCACTCTCGACCGTCCCGCCACCGCCGACGAGGTCAACGACGCCTACCGACAGGCCGCGGCCGGCAGACTCAACGGAATCCTCGACTACACCGACGAGCCGCTGGTCAGCTCCGACTTCAAACAGGACCCGCACAGCGCGATCATCGACGGCCCCTCTACAATCTCGCTCGGCGGGAATATGGTCAAAGTCGTCGGCTGGTACGACAACGAATGGGGATACTCCTGCCGCACCGCCGACCTCGCCGTCTTCATCGCCGAAGCGGGAGTGTAGTCGGTTGCTGCACCGCTCCATAAATTGCATGTCGGTTTCCCGTCCACCGCAGGAATCTGAAGTTGGGTGCCGCGCAAGTCTCTCGCTTGACTGTCATCCCTTTGCGCGATAGCCTTGCACGGCAAAATAAAGGTAGGCACATAAAACAACATGGCGCACAACACGATTGCAATTATTGCTGACTGTGACGGTACGCTGGCTCCTGACACCACTGACCAACTCCTGACTCACTTCAGTGTGAAGCCCGAGGAGTTCTGGCCTAACGATGTTCAGCCGCTTGTGAAGGCGGGATGGGACGAGCACTTGGCCTACATGCAGAAGCTGATTGAGCTTTCCAGGAAAGGCGGGGCGCTGGAAGGACTGACTGAGAACAAGCTTCACGAAATTGCCGCAGGCCTAGAGTTCTATCCAGGGATTCCAGAAGGCTTAATTACCCTTCGTGACGTGATTCAAGGAACCTCTGAGTTCAGAGATGTCGGCATTCGAGTCGAGTTCTATGTCATCTCCGCTGGGATCGGTGATATGCTGCGTGCTAGCGTCTTGTCGGAAGTTGCCCATCGTATTTGGGCTTGTGACTTCGCATACGATGCTGAGGGAAAACCCTCCAACTTGAAGAATGTCATTTCGTTTACCGACAAGACTAGATTCCTATATATGGTCAACAAGGGTAAGGTAGGTGAGGAGTACCTCAATCGACAGTATGTCGTTAACGAACCTATGGATCATGAGGAGCGCCCCGTTCCCTTCGAGAACATGATCTATATCGGCGATGGCCCAACCGACATTCCATGCATGTCACTCATCACCGAAAAGGGCGGTTATGTCATGGGCATACTCGGGAAGGACAAGCCTAACAAAGCGTGGGCGCTGGGATATGGGCGCAGGGTCAACGCAACGGTTCCGCCAGATTTCTCCGAAGGCGGATACGCATACAACCACTTGAGAGAAGCCATCGTAAACAGGGCAAGGGGCATCAGAACTGAGATGAGTTCTTCAGGGCCGACTCCTAGCCACTAGAGGCCACACAGAATATCAATGCATCTCAACAGGAGGTAAGGACGTGACACTACTAGCCACACCACCCACGACAGAAGTCTTGTCCAAGGCTGCTGGTGAAGAAGTGGGTAAGAAGTTTGAGGTCAAGATTGACAAAGATCGTACCGCAGATTTCGTCGTACTCCGTGACCGGATCAACGTTTACCTCGAATCCAGTGACAGGCCCGTGGCGGTGCTCCGGTTTGGTAGCTCATATTCTGGAGCCTTGTGGCTGGAGGATGACCTCATCGGGGAATTCAGAAGAGAACCTGCAGGCTCGTTTGTGGTCGTTGAAATCAAAGACGGGTTCAAGAGGCCAACCCCCATCGAAGACACAGACCCAATTGTATACCTGCTGGACCGCCTATAGACCCTCACACTCAAGAGGACATCCACGGTAGAAAGAAAACGCGGGGGTTGTAGGTGGTCGCCTCCCCGCATTGACCCGACAGAGCGGCGCGCCCACGCTGGATTGGCGGCCTACGCCTTTCGCCCTACGCACTCGCCGAACGCGAGGCCGCCGACGGCATCCGCCATCCCGCTCCATTCGTCGATCTCAGCGCGCCACACATCGAACTGCTCGTGAGTCGCCACTCCGTATGCGGTCGCGGCCTCTATTACTCGAGGCGAGAAGAACCAGTCCGCGATAAAGGCGTGAAGGAAGCCGACGTCTTCGGCGCTGCTGAAGAAATCGAAGGAAGCGGTCGCCTGGATGTCCGTGAAACCGGCCTCCATGAAGACCCCCTTCAACTCCTGCCCCATCTTGGGGTGGCCGCCGTTCGCCGCCAAAAGGCCCATGAACGTCGCCCAAGCGGCCTCGGTATTCTCAGAGCCAGGCTCCAAGAAAGAGGATGCGCCAATCATCTCCCGGCTGGCGATGATGCCGCCCGGCTTCAAGACCCGCTTTACCTCCGCAAGCGCGGCCTGCGTGTCGGGCACGTGCATCAGAACCGCGTGGCAGTGGGCGACGTCGAAGAAGTCGTCCTCGAAGGGAAGATCGGTCACGTCGCCGACGTGGAATGTCGCGTTCGCGTGCCCGCCCGCCTTTGCCGCGGCCCGGGCCATCCCGATTTGCGATTCTTCCATGTCGATGCCGTGCATCTCCCCCGGCTCCACCGCCTTGGCCAAGCCCACCGAGATGGTCCCCGGTCCGCAGCCGAAATCCAGAACTCTCTGGCCGGGGCCGAGATGCGGAAGTAGATGTTTGCCGTTGCTCTCGAGGCTGCGCCGGCCGAGAAGTTGCAGGAAGGTTTCATCATATCCCATCGTGTAGGTGGGTTCCGTCGATGCCTGTTCAGCCATTCGCTGCGCGCTCCTTTTCGTATCCGCTGTGTGCCGATGCCGTCACATTTCAGCCTAAGCGATGTTGGGCATCTTGTCTATGGCGGAAGCGCGCCCCGACCCTAATTCCTAATCTCTCCGCCTGAAGCGTCTGAGGACGAAGATCAACCCCAACGGCGCAAGCAGAAGCATCATGTTGGCTGCCCCCGTCGCCGGCGTTACACTCGCTATCGAGAAGCATCCCGGCGCTCCATCCAATTTCTCGGACTCCGGCTCCGGCTCTTCAGGAACTGGCGTCGAGGTTGCCGTAGGCGTAGGCGGCTCTGGCGTGGGAGTCGGCGGTATGGGCGTCGCGGTTGGCGGCTTGGGCGTGGGAGTCGGCGGCCTGGGCGTAGGCGTGGCGGTTGGCGGTGCGGCTGTCGCCGTTGGTGTCGGAAGACCCGATACCGCGATGTTGAAACTCCTTATGACCTCCCCGCCGGAGTAGGTCCACGTCGTGCGCGCCTTGAGGCCGTTTACGTAAAACTCCACCCTCTGGCCGATGAGAGACGTATCCTGTGGGTCCACGACCATTCCGCTGTAACTGCCGTCCTCCTCGATCGGGACGGGAATTGACTCGTAGGCCCTGCCGATTCTGGCCGTCAGGAACGACTCCGCCGGGATCGGCGCTCCTTGCGCCACCACCTTCCCCGAGACGAACGTTATCGGCCGAGCGGGGGCCGGTGTCGCCGTCGGCGGGACCGGCGTCGCGGTAGGCGTGGGAGTCGGCGTTGCGGTCGGCGGGACCGGCGTCGCGGTAGGCGTGGGAGTTGGCGTCGCCGTCGGCGGGGCGGGCGTCGCGGTAGGCGTCGGCAGACCTTCCACTATGATGTCGAAGTCATTCTCGAACGCACCGCTGACATAGGTCGAGGTCGTGCGCGCCTTGTACTCGCCCACGTAAAACTCGATCCTCTGTCCAAGCAGAGCCGTGTCCTTGGGATCGACGATCATCACGCCGTAGCCGCCGTCATCAGTAATCGGTACCGAATCCGACTCGTAATCCTCGCCGATTCTCGCCACAAGGGACGACCCCGACGGAATCAGCGCCTCGCGAGCCACTACCAACCCGGACGCGAACACCATCGGCTCCGCCTTGACCGGAGTGGCCGTCGGAACCGGCGTCGGCGTCGGGACGGGTGTCGCTGTGGGCAGCGGCGTCGGCGTCGGGACGGGTGTCGCGGTAGGCGTCGGCGTGGGTGTCGTGATCGCCGTAGCGGTCGGAGTCGGGTCCGGAAGCCTGGGGAATGTCAGATGAAGCGTCTTGAAAGCGGGAAAGCCCACCCTCTTGAACACATCCGTCTTCTCAGCTTCCACGTCCCAAATCACGAACTTGATGGTCCTGTTGAAATAGCGGCTGCTGCTGGGCGCGACGGTAAGATCCCTATACTGCCCATCTTTCACCTCGACCGGCTCGGACCTGTAGTCCCCAACCTCAGCCACGATCTGGAATCCGTCCGGCACGGCTGAGCCGTCCGAGGTTCTGGCCGTCCCCTTGTAGATGAACGGAAATGGAGGAGGCGATGTGTTGACCGGGGTCGGCGTGGGCGTCGGTTCAGGAGTCGGCGTGACCGTCGGCGCGGGAGTCGCGGCCCCTATGGGAGCCGCGGACGTGTCCGGAAGCCTGGGAAATGTCAGGTTGAGCGTCTTGAAAGTAGGGAAGGTCACTCTCTCGAACTCAGCCGTCTGCTCAGCTTCCACGTCCCACAGCGCGAACCTGATGGGCATGTTGAAGTAGCGGTTGCTGCTGGGACCGACGGTGAGGTCGCTATACCGTCCATCCTTCACCTCCACCGGCTCGGATGTATAGTCCCCGACCACGGCCACGATCTTGAGTCCATCCGGGACCGGATAGCCGTCGGAGGTTCTGGCCGTCCCTTCGTAGATGAACGGAAACGGAGGAGATTGCGCGAAGGCGTCGGAAGCGAAGACGGCGGCAAGTAGAACGATCGCCGCCAGAGTCAGAATGCGCCCGCTCTGTTCTTTCATGGTTGTCTAACCTTGTGATTCTGCTCACGCTTGGTTCGCGCCGTCCGCCGTTACGGATTACGGCCAAATGATAATGCTTGAAGCAGACATGGGCGTCTAGCGTGAAATGGGTGAATATCGCTTCATACTGTTCGAGCGCCCGACCTCTGCGCCTCGACCCACTTCCGCTGCTGCTCCCTCCGCGCCTTCGCGTCCGGCGGCGTGAAACGACGATGAAACGCCTCCCGGTACTCTCCGAACGACCCCGCCGGAATCGCCTCCCGCATCTCCTCCATCATTCTGAGTACGAAGCGCAGGTTGTGAATCGTCGCCAAGCGGTATCCGAGCAACTCTTTCGACTTGAAAAGGTGGTGCAGGTAGGCCGCCGAGAACGTCCCGCACGTATAGCAGTCGCAGCCCGGCTCGACCGGCTCGTCACGCTCCCGATGCGGCGCGGAGTAGATGTTGATGCGCCCCTCGCGGGAAAACAGCGCCCCGTTCCGAGCTATGCGAGTCGGCAGAACGCAGTCGAACATGTCGATGCCTCGCGCGACGCTCTCCACAAGGTCTTCGGGAGACCCAACCCCCATCAGGTAGCGAGGAGCGTCCGTCGGAAGCAGCGACACGCCCAACTCGGTCATATCGTACATCTCCCGCTTCGACTCGCCCACGCTCAGCCCGCCCAGCGCGTATCCCGGAAACCCGATAGACGTGATCTCCTCCGCCGACCGTCTCCGCAGGTCTTCGTACAGCCCTCCCTGCACGATTCCGAACAGCATCTGGTCATCCCGCGTATGCGCCTCCTTGCAGCGCGCCTCCCAGCGCGTCGTGCGTTCCAGCGCCCATTCGACCGTCTCCCTGCTCGAATCCGCCGCCACGCACATGTCCAGCGGCATTATCACGTCCGCCCCGATCTTCTCCTGCGCCTCGATAGTGGACTCCGGCGTGAACTTGTGCATCGAGCCGTCGATGTGCGACTTGAACAGGATGCCGTCCTCATCCACCTCGCGCAGATGCTCCAGGCTGAACCCCTGAAACCCGCCGCTGTCCGTAAGCGTCGGCCCGTCCCACCTCATGAACTCGTGCAGGCCGCCGACCCGTTCCAGAAGTCCGGTCCCAGGTCTCAGGTACAAGTGATACGTATTGCCCAGCACGATCCGCGCCCCCGCGGCCCGCAAATCGACGGGATCGACCGCCCTGACCGATCCCTGCGTCGCCACCGGCATGAAGAACGGCGTCGGAACGTCCCCATGCGGAGTACGCAGTACACCAGCCCGCGCGCCCCCGTCGGCAGACTCCAACTCAAAAGACGGAACTCTCTTCACTCAGACCCTCACGGCTCGATCACGATCACCCTCTCTACATCCCCTACACAACACCAAGTATAAGCGAGCCGCCCCCAAATGAAACCCGCCGTCCCTCCATTCGAGCCTATGTCGTTCTGTGGCCCCCCACTTGGGAGCGCGGGCGTCCCGCCCGCACCCGCCGACACCGCAATACCATCGTTAGGCGGTGGATCTAGGCTCTCCCTCAAGGGTTGACAAGGGTAGGTAAATGCAAAAACAACCACGAATATCAGTCAACAGGCCCCCTCTCCCTCAGAGCCTGCCCCGTACTCGATACGGGGGTGAGGGTGAACCGTAGAACTATCTACCAGAACCACGGTGACAAGGTACTAGTGCTGCTTCAACTTAGTTTTGACGATCCACTCGAAGTATTCCGAGCATATCCCCTCTCCCTTGAGGGAGAGGGCTAGGGTGAGGGTGAACCCTAGAGCTATCTACCAGAATCACGTTGACAAGGTACTAGGGGAGCGGACCGAGGTGGACTAAGACACCCCCGGCCTCTGTTCCCCCCACGGCCGCGCCCGCTCGAAAGCGGCCGACGCCGCCAGAACCGTCTCCTCATCCCCCTTGCGTCCGACGACGTGAAGTCCGATGGGCAGCCCGTCCGACGAGAAGCCGCACGGCACGCTGGCGGCGGGGTGCCCGATCATATTGATCGGGTACGTGAAGGGCAGGTATGCGAACGCTGGATCGTCAACAGTCCGTCCGCCGATGACTGTGGGATATTCCCCGATTGGAAAAGCCGGAACCGCCATCGTCGGCGACAGCAGCAGGTCGTACTCCTCGAAGAGGTCGTCGAACTTCACTCTGACCTGGTCGAACCCGCCCAACGCTCTAGCGTAGTCGGCAGCCGTCAGTGTGGCGGCGAACTCCACGGACGCCCGGAAATAGTCGGTCAGGTCTTCGGGCCTCTCGCGCAGCAGATGCCCCGATGAGGCGTATGTGTTCGTCGAGAAGACGATGTGGAAATGCTCCTGAGGCGAATCGAGCGCAAAACCGGGATCATCGACCGCGCATCCCATCCCCTCGAACTCGCGCGCCGCGTCGCGGCACACGTCCACCACCTCCGGTTCCACCGGAGCGTAACCGTAGTCGCCGCTCCACGCGATCCGCAGACCGCTTACGTCGCGCTCCAGCGCCGCCGCGTAGTCGCCGGGCGTCTCCCTCAGCGAGCTGACGTCCCTCGCGTCCCACCCCGCGAGCGTCTGAAGCAGCATGGCGGCATCGCGCACCGTGCGCGTGATTGGTCCGGGTTGGCTAAGCTGGTTGGCGACCGTCTGGGCGGCTGATCCCGCATAGCGTGGCACCCTGCCCTGCGTGGGCTTGATCCCGTACAGGCCGCAGAAGCTGGCGGGGATGCGGATGGAGCCGCCGCCGTCGCTCCCCGTCGATATGGCGCACAGTCCCGACACCAGCGCCGCCGCCGCGCCGCCGCTCGATCCGCCCGGAGTGTAGCCCGTGTTCCACGGATTGCGGCAGGGAGGTCCGAGCCGGTTTTCCGTAGTGCCCCGGTGACCGAGTTCGGGCGTGTTGGTCTTTCCAAGCATGACCGCGCCCGCATCGAGTACGCGCTCGACGACCACCGAGTTCTCATCCGGAACCCTGTCCGCGAACGCCAGCGAGCCGCTTGTCGTGCGGACGCCCCTCGTCATCTCCAGGTCCTTGATCGAGATCGGGACGCCATGCAGCGGCCCTAGAGACTCGCCCCTGGCCGTCGCCTCGTCAGCGCGCTTCGCCTGCGCCAGAGCGATCTCCGACGTCAGCGTCAAGTACGAGTTCAGCCGCCCGTCCAGGCTCTCGATGCGTGACAGGTAAAGCTCCGTAAGCTCGACCGAGCTGATCTGCCCGTCGGCGATTAGGTCTCGGAGCTCAGTAGCGGGTGCGAACGCGAGGTCGTGGTCTATGCTGGTCATTTTGAGGTCCTTAGAACTTGTGCAGCCCGATGACATTCCCATCCGGATCCTGGAACACCGCGATGTGCCCCATGCCTCCGGGAATGGCCATCGGCGGCACCAGTGTCTGCCCGCCCAGACTCACGGCCTTGTCCAGGTGTGCCTGGAGGTCATCGACGCTCACGTAGAACATGACGTAGTTGGGCGGCATTTCCCCGGCGGTCTGCATGATGCCCCCGCCTACACCGCCTTCGACCGGATTCACGTAGAAATAGTCCGTCCCCGCGCCCGACTGTCCGGCAGAATCGATCTCCCAGTCGAACAGGTCCGAGTAGAACTCCTTCAGCTTGGCGGCGTTCCTGCCGCCCAACTCGAAATACGCAACGGGATTTGGCATTTGGGCGCTCCTTTGATGTTTGGTTAGCGAATTAGGTCGCCACAACATCAGCGCCTGGCTCTCCGTAGATGTATGCCAAGACTGCTGAAGCATCTAGGACAACCTCATCCATATCTCTCTTCCGCTCTGGCCTCGGCGCGGCGTTCTCTAATCAGATCCTCTGAGACAAGCCGACCGTTGGAGGGCGGGTACTTTCTCGCCATACTCCGGACATGCTGATTCAGGCGGGCGAAAGTGTACACAAGCAGGTCGCCGTCTTCGATGATCATGATGACGGTATCGCCGTGTTTCATGCCGAGTTGCTGCCGCGCTTCGGTCGGCAACTCAATCGCTCCACACGATGATACCTGAACCGTTGCCTTTAGGTCCCTGGACGAAACGGGGCCGTTTACAGCCTGCCGATCATGTGTAAGTTCAACCGGCCGAAGTCGGGCGTCACCGTCCATGACTTCCAAGCTAAGCATGTCACCAACTCTGATTCGGAGACGCTCGCCAAACTCAGTCGGTATGGCAAGCCTGCCATCTCGCCCCAACTTGACCTTCATTCGACCCTCCTCGGACTGTGGCTCCATTATCGCACTCTACATCACGTCCTGCATAGGAGGTCATGCCGGGGAATCCCACTCGTCCATCATCAAGGCTTGAATCGGATAGCCCATAGCGGCAGCCAGTCTCTGGACAGTTTCCAGCCTCGGAGATTGGGCCGCGGCCTCGATCCTGGCGATCGTGACCCTGCCGACGCCGCTCAGATCCGCCAGCTTCTGCTGGGATATGTCCGACTCGCGTCTTAGATTTCGCAAGCGGCGCGCGAACTTGCGCTGCCCCCGCGCGGCGATTTCCTCAACCCGGTCTCTGTACTCCTGGTCGCCGAAATGCCTGGCGAAGTCCCACGGTATCTCTGCTACCTCGCCCCGCCTCGTTCTGACAAGCGCTTCGTCGGGACTGTCCAACTCAATCGAGTCCACGTCTGCCAGGCCGTCCACTTCCTTGATGCTGTCCCAAGGCACGGAGGACACAAGGCCATCCGCGAACGAGACATTGAGACCCTCGCGTGACGGTTCGATGCTAATCATCATCCGATTCGCATTCTGGACTTTTGTAGCCTGTACCATAATCTGATCTCCATAGATACATGCTGTATCGACTACGATACAAGCATAGCGCGGAGTCGGAACCCTGTCAAATAGCAGTCATACCCACCGACACCTTCCCCTGTCATTCCGAGCGCAGCGAGGAATCCAAAATCCCTAAACACCAGCCAAAACAGCTACAACTACCTCTTCGCGCCCTTAGTGTCCTTCGTGGACAACCCCACCCACCTCATCCTGCCCATCCCCCAAATCCCGTAAATCCTGCTTCAGAACTTGACGCCAAATCACCAATGCGATACTGTGTGGCCCTGACCAACCCGACCCGCGCAATGGAGGGATCCATGAAGAGCAGAGCCGCAATCGATATCGCGCATGGACAACCGCTCGTCGTCGATGACATAGAACTCCCCGACCCTCAGCCCGACCAAGTCATCGTCAAGCTCATGTCCAGCGGCGTCTGCCACTCCCAACTGCATCAGATTCACAACGCCAATGCTAAACGGCCCGCCGTCATGGGACACGAGGGCACCGGAGTCGTGACCCACGTCGGGCGCGACGTTACCCACGTCAACGAGGGCGACCACGCCATCGTAACCTGGGTCCCCCGAACCCCGCGGCAGCCCGGCGCGCCCCGCGGGACCTCGCCCCCTGGCGGGACCTATCGCGAAGAGGTCTTGAACGGCCCCGTGTACACCTGGAGCGAAGACGTGCTGACCTCCGGCGAGCTCGTCGTCCCAATCGGCAAGGAACATCCCACCGACGTTAGCTGCATCGTCGGCTGCGCCGTGCTCACCGGCGCCGGAGCCGTCCTGAACACCGCCAAAGTGCGCCCCGAAGATTCCGTCGCCGTCTTCGGCGTCGGCGGCGTGGGCATGTCCGCCATTCGCATGGCCGCCATACTTGGCGCCTATCCCCTGATCGCCGTCGACCTCAAAGACGAAAAACTCGAGTTCGCCGCCGAATTCGGCGCGACCCACTTCGTAAACGCATCCGAGACCGACCCCGTCGAAGCCGTCAAGGAACTGACCGGCGGCGGCGCCGACTACGCATTCGACGCGATTGGCCTCCGCGTAACCAACGAGCAGATACTGCCCTCCGTTCGCGGCAGCGGACCCGGCGCCAACAACACGGGCGGCACCGCCGTCCTCGTCGGCGTGCCCGGCGACGAGATGACCCTGAACCCGCGACTCTTCTTTGGCGGCCAGCGCACATACACCGCCAGTTGGGGAGCCACCTATCCCGAGAAGGAATTCCCCATGTACCTGCGCTGGCACCAGGAAGGCAAATTCCCCCTCGACAGGCTAATCACCCGCCGCTACGAACTCGACCAGATAAACGAAGCCTGCGACGACCTCAGAGCCGGAGAAATCCTAGGCCGCGCCATAATCGAATACTAACCCCCCCTATGCCGCGGCTACTTACGAGGCTGGTACAGCCTCTACCATCCGAACCTGTCCCAAGCCTGCCCCGTACTCGATACGGGGGAGAGGGCTAGAGCTTGCCCCGTACTCGATACGTGGGAGAGGGCTAGAACCTGCCCCGTACTCGATACAGGGGGCAACCCTCGTGGTCGTCCCTGACCCCTTCGCGCCCTTAGTGCCCTTCGTGGACAACCTATATCCACCCACCAACCCATCCTGCCAATCCTCCAATCCCGTAAATCCTGCTTCTGACATCACCACAATCACCATAATCACAGTTCAGACAACCCCATCAACCACCATACACCAACCGACATTCCACTCGCCCCCCTGTCATTCCGAGCCACCCCTCCTGTCATTCCGAGCCACCCCTCCTGTCATTCCGAGCGCAGAGAGGAATCTAAAATCCCTGAACCCCGGTCAAGACAACCACAACAACCCCTTCGCGCCCTTAGTGTCCTTCGTGGACAACCTATATCCACCCACCAACCCATCCTGAATATCCCCCAATCCCGTAAATCCTGCTTCTGACAACCCCCAATCAGCGAAATCACCCCAATCACAAAAATCACAGTTCAGACAACCCCATCAACCACCATACACCAACCGCCATTCCACTCGCCCCCCTGTCATTCCGAGCCACCCCTCCTGTCATTCCGAGCCGCCCCTCCTGTCATTCCGAGCCACCCCTCCTGTCATTCCGAGCGCAGAGAGGAATCTAAAATCCCTGAACCCCGGCCAAGACAACCACAACAACCCCTTCGCGCCCTTAGTGTCCTTCGTGGACAACCTATATCCACCCACCAACCCATCCTGAATATCCCCCAATCCCGCAAATCCTGCTTCTGACAACCCCCAATCAGCGAAATCACCCCAATCACAAAAAGCACAGTTCAGACAACCCCATCAACCACCATACACCAACCGCCATTCCACTCGCCCCCCTGTCATTCCGAGCCGCCCCTCCTGTCATTCCGAGCCGCCCCTCCTGTCATTCCGAGCGCAGCGAGGAATCTAAAATCCCTGAACCCCGGCCAAGACAACCACAACAACCCCTTCGCGCCCTTAGTGTCCTTCGTGGACAACCTATATCCACCCACCAACCCATCCCGCCAATCCTCCAATCCCGTAAATCCTGCTTCTGACAACCCCCAATCAGCGAAATCACCCCAATCACAAAAATCACAGTTCAGACAACCCCATCAACCACCATACACCAACCGCCATTCCACTCGCCCCCCCTGTCATTCCGAGCCGCCCCTCCTGTCATTCCGAGCCGCCCCTCCTGTCATTCCGAGCGCAGCGAGGAATCTAAAATCCCTGAACCCCGGCCAAGACAACCACAACAACCCCTTCGCGCCCTTAGTCTCCTTCGTGGACAACCTATATCCACCCACCAACCCATCCTGAATATCCCCCAATCCCGCAAATCCTGCTTCAGACAACCCCCAATCAGCGAAATCACCCCAATCACAAAAATCACAGTTCAGACAACCCCATCAACCACCATACACCAACCGCCATTCCACTCGCCCCCCTGTCATTCCGAGCCGCCCCTCCTGTCATTCCGAGCGCAGCGAGGAATCTAAAATCCCTGAACCCCGGCCAAGACAACCACAACAACCCCTCGCGCCCTTAGTGCCCTTCGTGGACAACCTATATCCACCCACCAACCCATCCTGAAAATCCTCCAATCCCGTAAATCCTGCTTCTGACAACCCCCAATCAGCGAAATCACCCCAATCACAAAAAGCACAGTTCAGACAACCCCATCAACCACCATACACCAACCGCCATTCCACTCGCCCCCCTGTCATTCCGAGCCGCCCCTCCTGTCATTCCGAGCGCAGCGAGGAATCTAAAATCCCTGAACCCCGGCCAAGACAACCACAACAACCCCTTCGCGCCCTTAGTGTCCTTCGTGGACAACCTATATCCACCCACCAACCCATCCTGAATATCCCCCAATCCCGCAAATCCTGCTTCTGACCCTTGACAACCGCCAAACCTATGTACTATCCTTCTTATTGAAGAACCAATGACCACCACATCCCAACAGACACCAAACCCCGCCCTCGACTTCGCCGACGCCATACTCGAGGACACCAACAACGGTCTCGAACTCATCGAGATCCTACACGACATCGCCCAAGGCAACGACCAGAACGCCACCACCAACGACCGCATCGCCGCCGCCACCATCCTAGCCGACAGAGGCTTCGGCAAAGCCCCCAAGCAAATCGACCCCAACCCGGCCCCAACCCCCAAATCCGACGCCAACGACGCCAACGACGTAGGGGCGATTCGCGAATCGCCCTCGGTGCCCGCCGCCAACCCCCGCCCCGTAACCCAAATCAAAGACACCCTGGACCAGGCCCTAGGCCCGGCCCCAACCGCCGACTCACCACTAAAAACTAAAAACTCACTACTAAAAACCATCCAGACCCACATCCTCGAAATCACCAACAACGGACAGACCATCCGCGAGGCGCTCGAAGAAATCGCCCGCTCCGAAGACTACCCAAGAGTCACCCCATACCACCGCGTCAGGGCTGTCCGCATCCTGATCGACCGCATACTCGGAACCGGCCGCGCCCTCACTAGGCCCGAGCCCGCCGAAGAGACGCCCCAACCCCCCAAGGTGAGATACGTCGATCCCGTGAAAGTGGCCGAGGCCCGCGCAGAACTCCAACGCATGAAGGACGAGGGCGAACTGACCCCCGACCCAAACCTCCCCAAACTCGACCACTCCCGCTACCTGAACGTTACCGACGAGCAGGTAGCCCCCTATGCCAAAGAGGAAGCCGCCAAGTTCTGGGAAGAGATCGACCTGCGATACGAACGCCAAAAGCAGTGGCCCGAAATCGAAGAACGCCGCCGGCGGAAGCACAAGGAGATATACCCGTCACACTCAGACGACCATGAAGATGACGACAAACCGCCTGACCCATGACGAAACTAACCGCTGACGACCTGCTATCTGAGATCATAGACGAGCTGAGCCGGCTTCCGCGCGACCAGCGTGTGGCCGCCGTCCGCGCCTACCGGCGCGCCCTCGACGAACACGAAGCCTCAAAGCTCAAATACAACTGGCCCCTCCACGCCCGCGACTCCCAGTTGCCGCCACCCGGCGACTGGGTCACCTGGCTAATCCTAGCCGGCCGCGGCTTCGGCAAGACCCGCACAGGCGCCGAATGGGTACGCGCTCAGGTAGAAGAACGCGCCGCCCGCCGCATAGCCCTCATCGCCCGAACCATACCCGAAGCACAGGCCATCATGATCGAAGGCGAGTCCGGACTGCTCAACGTCTGCCCGCCCTGGAACAAACCCACCTACGAACCATCCAAGCGAAAGCTAACATGGCCCACCGGAGCCTACGCCCTCGTATTCTCTAGCCACGAACCCGACCAGATGCGAGGCCCAGAGTTCGACGCCGCATGGTGCGACGAACTCGCTTCTTGGGAATACCCCGAACAGACTTGGGACAACCTCAACTTCGCCCTCAGAACCGGAGGACACCCCCGCTCCGTCATCACCACCACGCCCAGGCCCATCGAACTGATCAGAAGCCTGCCCGTCAGCCCAGGCGTCCACGTCACACGCGGCTCAACCTTCGACAACCGCGACAATCTCGCCCCATCCTTCTTCAACGGCATAATCGAACGCTACGACGGCACGCGCCTCGGACGACAGGAAATCCACGCCGAACTCGCCGATGAGTACGAAGACGCCCTCTGGAAACGCGAATGGATAGAAGACGCCCGACTCGCGAGCCATCCGCCCGTAGCCCGCATCGTCGTCGCCATAGACCCCGCCATGTCCGCCAAGCCCAGCAGCTCCGAGACCGGAATAGTCGTCGTCGGCGCCGACATGCACCGCGAACATGCCTACGTCATCGCCGACGAGTCCGGCCGGCTCACCCCCCAGGGCTGGGCGATGCGAGCCGTCCACCTCTTCGACAAGTTCAATGCCTCCCGAATCATCGCCGAAGACAACGCCGGCGGAGACCTCGTCAAGTCCACTCTCAAAGCCGCCGTCCCCCGCTCTCTCCCATACAAGGGCATCAAGGCCAGGACCGGCAAATACCTACGCGCCGAACCCGTAGCCGCCCTCTACGAACAGGGACGAGTCCACCACATAGGCCGCTTCCCCGAACTCGAAGACCAGATGTGTACCTGGTCCGCCGAACTTGGACCCTCCGGCTCCCCCGACCGCGCCGACGCCCTAGTCCACGCCATTACCGAACTGATGATAGAACGAATCCCCATCAAAATCTGGGTCTAACCCCCCCATGGGAGCGCAAAAATCCCCTCTCCCTTGAGGGCTGACAAGGGTAGGTAAATGCAAAAACAACCACGAATATCAGTCAACAGGCCCCCTCTCCCTCTGGGAGAGGGTTGGGGTGAGGGTGAATACCTACCCCTTTAAGCTCCCTTGAGGGAGAGGGCTAGAGCCTGCCCCGTACTACGATACGGGGGTGAGGGTGACACGCCCACACCCGCCAAACGCCCGTAGAGCCTGCCCTTGTCCTGATGAAGTCCGAAAGCGCTATATGAGAATGCCTCGAACGGTCTGGTCATTGGACGGTGGGCCGATCTTCGCCGCTACGAGTCTCGCCGGCGCAGCCGCTCCTCCAGTTCGCGGACGCGGGCTTCGGCCCGCATCTGGGCCCGCTCGGACTGCATCCGGGCCTGGCGCTCGGACTCGAAGGTGGCGATGTGCAGCCCCGTTGCCGGGTCGTGCCATCTCAGTTCGCCGCGCTCCCAGCGAATGTGCAGCTTGAGCGCCGGGCTGTACCCTTGCAGAACGCCTTCTTCAACCGTCTCGATGGGGATAGGCCGGTACTCCCCTTCCACCAACTGGTCGCCCGCCAGCCTCTCGCCGTAGTATTCGCCCGTCTCGTCGAACCGCCAGTACTCGGGTATGCCCATGGCAAGGTAATCTTCCCGCTTGGCCCAGCGGTCGCGCCGCCAAGTGCCTTCCGAGGCCACTTCCATCACGAAGTCCGGCGGCTTGCCCTGCTCGGAGATGATGTAACTGTTGTTGGCCTTGTACAGTTCCGGGTCCACGCCGAAGGCGATTATCAGATCGGGTATGCGACGCTCGCTGAGCGGAACGCCCGGCTCGGCGAGCAAGTACCTTTCGCCCCTGACTATGGTGGTTTCGGGGTTGCCGAAGTGTTGTATCAGGTGGTGGACGTTGCCGGTGAGGGCGATGTGGTCGTAGCTGGTCATTTCTTCCATCTTGTGTTCCGGCGGGTCCGGGATGAAGACCGGCCTTGTTGCCGTGTATTTCGTGATCATGCGGGACCTCTTCGGGCCATCGGCCCGTGCGGTGGGTGTTGGGTTTGGGCAGTATTGTACCACTTTCGCGGACTAGGACCGGGCTAGAGCGGCGTTCAAGATTCGCGGGTCCAACAACACAGGTCGAAGCCCGCAGGTGATGTGCCAACCGACGCACCTCACGGCCGGTATGTCGGCCCCGACCCCGGCCCTAGCTGCGTCTTCAGAATGGGCTGCGCCATCTCCATGAACTCGCATAGCAGCGGACGCGATTCGCGCGGGTCGATTATGTCGAGGCCGGTGGCCTCGGCGGTGCGGAACGGCGAGTCATAGACTCTGAATTTGGCCTCAAGCTCAAGCCGCTTGGCCTCCGGGTCCGGAGCCGACTCGATCACCCTTCTGAACGCGGCTGAGGTGCCGCCCTCTATGTGCATCGAACCCCAGTGGCCCGACGGCCAAGCGTAGCGCCTGTAGAAGTGCGAGTTGGGCCTGTACTGCATCGCGCCCTGAACGCCATAGACCTGTCGGATTAGGAATGATATCCACGGCATCCGGCTGTCGTTTATCGACTGGAACAGACGGCTTGCGGCCCGTTCGATTCCCTGCTTTTCGGAGTCGAGACCGACGAGCAGCCCCGGCGCGTCCCAGATGCACAGCATCGGCAGGTGGAACGTGTCGCAAAGCTGGACTAGCCGGGTCGTCTTCTCGGCAGCGGCGACATCCATCGAAGCGCCAAGCACGTTGACGTTTGGAATCATGACGCCAAGCGGATAGCCGTTCGCGCGTCCAAGTCCGGTTATCAGCGAACTGCCGTAGTACGGTGAGATCTCGAAGAACGAGTCGCGGTCGAGGATCGAGTGGACTATCGAGTATGGATCGTACCGTCTCTTCCTGTTGCGCGGAATCGCCGACAGCAGAGACTCGTCCCGGCGGTTCGGGTCGTCTCCGTTCTCTATTCTTGGCGGAAGTTCCCAGACGTTGTCCGGCATGTAGCTCAGGAATTGGCGAATCTGCTCGAATGCCTCGCGCTCGGTGTCGGCCTCGTTATCGACGACGCCGCTTATCCGCGTGTGGACCCACGCGCCTCCTAGATCGTCCTTGTCGATGTCGTATCCGAGCGCCGCCTTGACGACCGGCGGCCCGCCGGGGAATACCTGCCCGACCTTATCGACGATGACGCTGAAGTGAGAGAGGCAGGGAAGCGGCGCGAGACCTCCGGCGGCAGGCCCAACGATGGCGGACGCGACGGGCGCGATGCTCAGGATGTCCGTCATTGGGCCGAACTGAGGGCCGTCGGGGATGTACGTCCGTCCCAGATGCTCCACCTCGTTCACGCTGCCGCCCGCTCCGTCGGCCAGGTGTACGGTGGGTACTCGCATCTCAATAGGGGTCGGGTGGCCATGGCCGGCGTCCGATCCGCCGCTGGGCGGGGCGGAAGCGGATCCGCCGCGGATGGTGAAGTCCTGGCCGGTGACGAAGACCCGGCGACCGTTCAGCTTGCAGAGTCCACTGACCTTGGACGCGGGCTGAAAGCCCTTGAGGTTACCGTCCTCGTCGTACTCCCCGATCCCTTGGAGCTTGCCGAACTGCTCGAAGGAGCCGGGATCGACCAGAGCGTCGATACGCTCGCGGATCGTCAGCTTGCCGCGCCGCCGTTGACTGGCGATGCCCTCAGGGCCGCCCATCTTCTCGGCCAGCTTGTGCCGTCGCCGTATCTCTTCGACTTCAGGTTGCCATACCATGCAAATCACCTCTGGCCTAATCTACGGCTCCGTTCCTATTACCTGGTCGTCGGCCATGGACTGTATCTCGCCCTCGGACATTCCCAGCAGTTCCCCCAAGACGTATTCGTTATGCTCACCCAAGAAAGGCGCGGGCTTGCGTACTTTCAGGGGAGTTTCGGAGAAGTGCATCGGGGCCGTGGGCACAGGATAGTGGCGCGCCCCAATTAAGTCACGCTCAACAAGCTGGAACGTGCCTCTTTCATTCAGGTGCGGATCCGACAGAAGTTCGGCGCTCGTGAGGACGGCGCAGGCCGTCACTCCCGCCTCCTGGAGTGTGTGCATCAACTCGTAGTGATCGTACTGCAACGTCCAGGACTCGATAAGCTGGTCGAGCTCGTCATGGTTCTCCCGTCTGCCGTCCTCGGAGGCAAATTTCTCGTCTCTGCTCCAAGGTGGGTCGCCCATCACTCGGCAAAGGGCGCGCCACTCCTCGTCCGACGACACCGAGATGCTAATCCAGAGGTCGTCACCGCCGCACTGGTAGTATCCATGCGGCGCGGCGAAGGGATGGCGATTGCCCTGCCGTGTGGGCGTGACGCCGTTCATGGAGTCTTCCACGATGGCGTCGCCGAGCAGGCAGGTCGAGGCCTCGATCTGGGAGAGGTCTATGTACTGACCGACGCCCGTCGTCTGACGCTGCAAGAGCGCGAACATCACGGCAATCAAACCGTTCATGCCCGCGATGGGGTCGGCTATTCCGGTGCCGCTGTGCATCGGCGCGTCATCGGGATACCCCATCAGTTCGACGACTCCCGACATCAGCTCGTTCGGAGTCGCGAAGCCGGGTACGTTCTTCCACGGGCCGGTCGAGCCGTGAGACGGAAGCGAGATCATCACCAAGCCGGGATTCAGGTTCCTCAGGACAGAATAGTCCAGCCCGAAATTGGGCATGACCCTTGGAGTATAGTTCTCAGCCACAACGTCGCTGATGGACACCAGCCGCTTGAACACGTCAACGCCGCGCGGATCGGTCAGGTTCAACGTAATGCAGAGCTTGTCGGTGTTGACGGCGTTCCAGTTGGGCGACCACTCCCATACCTTGTCTCTTGGGCTGAGCAGCTGAGTCGCCGACGGACGCCAGAGGTCCAGCCGCTGGAGCGAGTCCACCTTGATGACCTCGGCCCCAAGCGTGGCCATCATGTTGGTCAGGTACGGCCCGGCGAAACTGGCGGTTGCGTCAGTTACCCTAATGCCCTTGAGGGGAAGATGTGTCGCGCTTGTCACCATTGGCTATATGACGCCCTGATCGATTAGCTCCTCAACGTCGTAGCCGAGTCTCTCGCCGTAGATCTCCGCGTTGTGCTGTCCGAGCAGTGGCGCGGGACCAGTGGGACGCCACGCCGACTCTGACATCTTGAACGGCGCGCCGGGCATGGTCACATTTCCGATGACAGGATGCTCGACCTCGTCGAAGAATCCCCTTGCCGCGTGCTGCGGCGAGTCCAGTATCTCCTGTGTGGTCGCTACCAGGACTATCGGTGCCATCCACTCCATCGCGGTCCGGAACAGTTCCATCCTATCGCGGGACTTTACCTGCTCGGCGATCGTCGTCCTCATGACTTCGCGGTTCGCCCTGCGCGCCTTTTCATTCCCCACGTCGAACGAGGCCCTGAACTCAGGGTCGTCCCCCATCTCAGGAACTCCGAGCAGCGCAAACATCCTCTCCCACTGCGGCAGTGTCCAGGCGAAAGCGCCGACATAGCCACCGTCGCGGCACTCAAGCACCTCTTTGCCAGGCCGTCCCGAGTGGTTGGTATGGACGAGGCCGGTGAAGGAGTAGATCGAGGATGGGTGGCAGGTCATCATAATGGCGCTGTCCATCATGGAGACGTCGACATGCTGACCCCGGCCTGTAACGGCGCGATGAAACAGCGCGGTTGCAGCGCCGATTGTGCCGTAAAGCCCGGTCACGTAGTGCGTCATCCAGCGCGCAAGCTGGACGGGACGCTCTCCTATTCTTCCGTTGGTGCAGCGCGCTCCGCTGAGTCCCCACGCGCCGGCGTGGGAGATCTTGTAGTCGCGGTACGGGCCGGTCTGCCCGAAGTTGGAGATCGAGGTCAGGATTATTTTGGGGTTTATCTTCTTCAGAGAGTCGTAGCCCAGACCCAGCCTTTCCATGACTCCGGGGCTGAAGCTTTCGACGACGACATCGGCTTCCGACACCAAATCAGTGAATATCTCGATGCCTCTCTCGGACTTGAGATCCAGCGTGACTCCCCGCTTGCTGCCGTTGAGGTAAAGAAACAGTCCGCTTCGCTCAGGCCCCGGCTCGTCGTCGAGGAATGGGCCGACGCGCCTTGCCCCGTCGCCTTGGCCGGGGCGCTCGATCTTGACAACGTCCGCGCCAAAGCCGGCGAGTATCCTGGTGCAGTAAGGCCCCGCGATGTAATGGGTGAGGTCGAGGACCTTGATTCCGGCAAGCGCCGATGGGGACATCGTCAATGCCCGTCTGTGCCACGCAGCCTGGGGTCGAGCAGGTCCCTCATCGCGTCTCCGAACATGTTGACGCCGTACACCACGGCTGCTAGGCACAGGCCTGGGTAAAGGGCGAGCTGCGGGGCCGTCTCCATCTCGCGGCGGCCTTCCCAGCTCAGCATCGCGCCCCAGCTAGGAGTGCCGAGCGGAAGTCCGAAACCGAGGAAACTCAAGGAGGCCTCGGCCAGAATTATGCTGCCGATGCTGACGGTGAAGATGATGATTATCGTCGCAGTGATGTTGGGCAGGACGTGCCTCGCCAGCGTGAATATGAATGGCGTTCCTATCGCCTTGGCCGCGAGGAAGTAGTCGTTTTCCTTGACACTGAAGACTGCGCTCCTGAGTATGCGCGAGCTCCCGATTCCATACGAGATCCCCAGCACGATGATGATCTGTGTCAGACCCCGTCCAACCATCGACATTACGGTCAGCAGGATTATCAGGTACGGGAACGCGTGCCAGGCGTCCACGAACCTCTGCAACACCAGGTCGAACTTGCCTCCTATGTACCCCGACATCACTCCTATCAATACGGCAACGACGACGTGGATGGCGGCGGCGGTAAGGCCGACCACTACCGATATGCGGGCGCCGAAGATGAGGCGGCTGTAGATGTCCCGCCCAAGGTGGTCGGTCCCCAAGAAGTGCTCCATCGACGGCGGAGAGAACCACGCGACGATATCCACCTTGTTGACGTCGTGAGTGGCCAGGACCGGAGAGAGTATGCCGATGACCAGGAGGATCAGGACGATCGCGCCACCGAGTGTTCCGAGGGGCTTGTCCCTCAGCAGCCTGACGAAGAACTCGGCCAGCAGCGACCGTCTCTTGGTGAGCGCGCTCTGTGAAGTTGCGGCGACTATTTCAGACCCTCCACTCTATTCGTACCTGACCCTGGGGTCGAACCATCCGTAGGTCAGGTCCACGACTAGGTTGATAATCAGGATGAACACGGCGACCATCAGATTCAGTCCCGATACGACAGTGTAGTCTCGTCTTGAGAGCGCGTCCAGCGTGAGCAGTCCGATGCCCGGAAGCGCGAATATCTGCTCGATGATGATTGTGCCACCCACAAGAACGGGAATCTCCAAGCCAATGAGGGTGATCACCGGAATGAAGGCGTTCTTGAGCGCATGCCTGGAGACCACGACGCGCTCCCTCAGGCCCTTGGACCAAGCGGTCCTGATGTAGTCCTGGCGGAGCACTTCGAGCATCATGGTGCGGGTCATTCGCATCGTCGTGCCGCACATGAGCAGGCCCAGAATAGTGCCAGGCACCAAGAACTGAATCAGGTTTCCCATTGGGTCTTCGGCCAACGGGATGTACTCGATCCTGGGGGCCCAGCCCCACCAGATCGCCGGGTATAGGACGACGACAGTCGCGAACCAAAAGCTGGGTACGGATATAAAAACGATCGCGAAGGTCCGTCCGATGTAGTCGCCCCAGGTGTCCTGCCGAATGGCCGAGTAGATACCGATGGGCACGGCCAAGACTATGGAAACCACCAAAGCTATGGCGCCGAGCTCCAGGCTGACTGGAAGCCGGTCAATGAGCCGGTCCCGAACGGGATCAAAGCCGTGGAGGGCCGTACCGAGGTCCCCGCGAAGGATTATGCCGCCGATCCACTCGAAGTACTGGATGTATATCGGGTCGTCGATCCCCAGGTATGCCGCGATGTCCTCGCGGCTGATGTCGCCGGTCTGCAGCTCGGCGAGCATCAGGTCGATGATGTCGCCAGGAATCAGGCGCACAGTCATGAAGACGACGATCGTGATTATGATCAGCGTTGGAAAGGCCAGGAGCAGTCGTCTGATGATGTACTTGGTCATTTAAGTGTGATGCGCGGGTCCGAGGCAGCTACCTCGGACCCGCACTTGGCTTAGTTCTTCCTCCATCACCCTTCAGGAGGGAGCGGGTCTCAATCCCGCCCCTACCAGATTAAGCCGGCTCGGAGTTGCTATCGGGCGCTCTCGTCTATCCACGTATGAGCGTAGATCGGGCCGATGTTGAAGACGCCGAGGTGATACTCGCCGTTGAAGTCTCGGACCCACGGCTGCCATACAGGAACGCTGGCGAAGCAGGGGAAGGTCACCCGCAGGAACTGCGCGACGATATAGTCGTTCAGCTCCCTCAGGATGTCCTGGTACTCGGAGTAGTCGAGTGTGGCCCCGGCCGCGTCTATAAGCTCGATGATCTTGGGGTCGTCCCACTTCTTGTACATTCTTGGAGACCTAGGATCGTAGTAGGTCGCTGCCCTGACCATCGGGTCGCCCTGGGAGCATGCCCAGTCCCAGACCCAGTCGTCCAGCTCCTTGGCCATCATGCGTCCCCACATGACGCCCATTTCCTGCTCTTCGATCTCCATGTTGACGCCAATTTCTCCAAGGTATCCCTTGACTAGCTGCGCAAGGTCGGGGTCCTGCGATGACGACACCCACAGGTTGACGTCGAATCCGTTCGGGTACCCGGCCGCCGCCAGCAGATCCCTGGCACCCTCGGGGTTGTACTCGAATGTCATTCTGACATCCTCAGGCTGGTCTTCGAAGGGTGTGTAGAATCCCTGGACCAGCGAGCCGAAGCCCGGATAGGGGGTCGGGTCGGAGAAGCCGCGGTAGTACACGTTGGCGATCTCATCCATTGGTATGGCCATCTGCAGCGCCTTGCGGACGTTGAGGTCCATCCAGGGCTTGTCCGGGTTGTCCATGTTCATGCCGATAGACCAGCCCTCCGGCAGACGTACGTGGAATCCGCAGTCCGGGCAGCCCTGAAGAATAGTCTCGGCTTCTCTGGGCGTGACGGTCGGGCGGTCGGTGAATCCACCGATCTCATCGATCTGCGCGGTTCTGAACGCAGCCTTCTGCGTCGCGAACTCCTTGATCACTAGCTGCCTGAACACGTCCACGTAGGGGAGCTGATTCTCCGGATCTGACTGCGACCTACCCCAGTAGTTGGGATTCTTGTCCCAGGTGATCGACTCGCCCTCGATTCCCTCTCTCACCATGAAGGGGCCTGTACCAATGTTGTTCTCAGGAATGGTGAGGTCACCGAACTCATCCACACCGTCGCGTCCGTAGAGGGCGTCGCCGACGCCCTCGGTGAGCAACGCGGGAAGCATCGAGATTGTGGGCTCGTACTTGAACACAACTGTGTACCTGTCCTGGGCTTCTACGGACTTCAGCGGCGCCCAGGTTGATCTCATGCTTGGGCTTGGCTCGGTGAATCCGCTGCCCAGCCCTGTCATGCGGTGCCAGGAGTAGGCGGCGTCTTCCGCCGTGAACTCGCGCCCGTTGAACGGGAACTTATCGTGAAAGTGGATACCCTGGTTGATCTTGAAAACCAGCGTCTCATCGTCTGGAGCCTCCCAGCTCTCAGCCACCAGACCTCTCTGAAGCTCGGCCGGCACGTAGAAGCCGGTGTGGTCGAACACGTTGCGATCGACAGTCCAGTCGCCCACACCAAGCTCTTCGTAATGGTGGCTATGCCAGAAATTGCCGCTGTCGAAGGGGTCCCAGCTTCTCGGCTCGATGCTGGCCGAGGACACGTAGGTTCCGCCATATTGCGGCCCCATGGCGTCCTCAGGGACAACCCTCTTGGTCGCCAGGGCCGACTGCGCTCGGGCCTCCATCTGGGCCTCACCTGGCGAGGTGCCCGGAACGGCCGGAGCCGCGGGAGCGGGAGCGGCGGGCTCTTCGGGCTCCGCAGCCTTCGCCACCTCGCCCATCTGGGGCGCCTCGGCCGGGGCCGCGGGAGCGGGCTGCTGGGGTGTGGTCGGGTCTGCCACTTCCGCGCTGCTGCACGCGATTAGAGCCGCAGAGACAGTCATGAGACCCACTGCTATAAGCCATACATTCCGAAGTCTTCGCGCCATCGTATCATCCTCCTCTTTGACCAGCTATGGGGTTGACAGACTAGGACACATACGGAATTTAACTGCGCCCTGAAACCAGACCCGCAACCCTCCAAGGTAAGCGGGTTCAGGACGCCAACAGCGGGATTAATCACTCACCGGTCAATTCTGTACCACAACCCTTTCCAAGTCAAGCGTTGGAAAAGTGGAGAGGGTTGGTTGGACGACATGGGTGTTACTTTACTGGAAACAGGAAGGCCCTGACTTTCAGCCAGGGCCTTCCGGGCCTCTATGGTCGAGGGGCGCCGACTCGATTCGCCGCTACCGTCTGACACCCCTATCCACCATCAAGTCGGTGTCCAACCAGACGTGCTTGTAGATGGAGCCGATATCGCCGTCACCAATCTGGTACTCACCGTTGAACGCATGGACCCACGGCTGCCAGATAGGGACGCTGGCGAAGCAGGGGAAGATAACCCTGTAGAACTGCTCTGTCATGCGGTCGCTGACTCCCCTGAGCGCTGCCTGGTGCTCTTCGTAGTCCAGGGTAGTAGCCGCAATGTCCATCAGCCTCTCGATCTCGGGGTCAACCCACTCCTTGAACATGAGCCCACCGCGAGGATCGTAGAAGTTCGCGGCCCTTGCCATGGGCTCCCCCTGCGGACAGACGTAGTCCCACACCCATTCGTCCAATTCACCGCCTAATACGCGGCTGACCCAGATGCCCCATTCCAACTCCTCAATGACCATGTTTACCCCTATTTCGGAGAAGTAGCCTTTGACAAGCTGTGCGAGGTCGAGGTCCTGCGCGGGAGACACCCAGATATTCACTTCGAATCCGTCGGGGTAGCCGGCATCCGCCAACATTTGCCTGGCACGCTCGGGATTGTACTCGAAGTACTGCTTGATGTCGTCAGACACCTCGTCCCACGGGGTGTAGAATCCCTTGGCCAGGTATCCGTAAGCGGGATATGGCGTGGGGTCGGTAAAGCCACGGTAATAGACATTGGCTATCTCATCCAACGGAATCGCCATCTGGAGCGCCTTGCGAACATTGATGTCGCCCCAGGGCGCCCCGCCCGCGTCTTCCTGCCAGTTAAACGACATACCTATGCCCCAACCCTCCGGCCTTCGGACGTGGAAGCCGCAGTCAGGACAGTCAGCCAGCAACACCTCCGCCTCTCTAGGAGTGACCGGCGGACGGTCATGCACGCCGCCGATCTCATCGACCTGGGCGCTCCTGAACGCCGCCTTCTGGGTCGAAAAGTCGGTGATGATATGCTGTTTGAAGACGTCGACGTAGGGCATCTGGTTCTCAGGGTGGTTCTCGTCGAAACCCCAGTAGTTGGGGTTCCTCTCCCAGGTAACCGCGACGCCTTCCACGTACTCTTTCAGGACGAAGGCGCCGGTGCCGATCACCTGGTCCGGGGTCGTGATTTCACCCCACTCCTCCACGGCATCGCGATTGACGATGTGGTCCGACGTCCCTTCGGTCAGAAGCTGCCCAAGGAGGGAGACGTTTGGCTCGTACTTGAATATAAGCGTGTCGTCCACAGCCTCAATTGAGGTAATGACACGGAAGTAGTCCCGGAACTGTGGTCCAGGCTCGGTGAATCCGCTTCCGAGCCCTGACATGCGGTGCCACGCGAATTCGACGTCTTCGGCGGTCATGAGCCTCCCGTTCGCTGGGTACTTATCGTGCCAGTAAACGCCGTCGCGGATCTTGAATATGATCGTCCCCGGGTCGGGCTGCTCCCAGCTTTCCGCGATCAGGCCAACCTGGAGCTCGGGGGGCACGTAGAAGCCGATGTAGTCGAACACGTCACGATCGACCGTCCAGTCCCCAACTCCCAGGAACTCGTAGTGCCAACTCCCATGGAAGTGGCCTCCTGTGTTCGGGTCGAAGCTGTCCGGCGCGGTGGAGCCCGATGCAATGTAGGAGCCGCCGTACTGCGGTCCCATGTCCATTTCAGGTATCTCCCTCTCCACGGCCAGAATGGACTCTGCCCTTATGGCGACCTGCTCAGGGCTGGGCGCGTCTCCCGCCTTCAGGGCCGGCGCGGCGGGCGCGGGCGCGGCGGGGTCTTCGGGCTGGGCGGCCGTCGTCATCGCCCCCGGCTGCGCCGCAGCCGCTGGCGCGGCGGGCGCGGGCTGTTGCGGAGTGGTCGGCTCCGACGTTTCCCCGGCGCATGCCACTGCCGCCGCGAAAACGGCCATGACCCCCACTGCCGTCAATAGATGTTTCCAATGTCCTCGTGCCATAGCGCTCCCCTCCTGGGTGAATCGTCCGCATTGATGCTTGATGAACGGATCGAGATTATGTGCTGAACGTGGATACTCCGCTCTCAGGGACGGGCGGCCGTAGTCATTAACAGTCAGTTAATCACGCTCTGCCCATTTAATATCACAACCCTGTCCAAGTCAAGCGTTGGATGGGTGTCTCACGATTGACAGACCCGACCCGTCTCGGTATGGTTCCACTGACCAAGCCCAGATGAATGTCATAACCAACGTCCCCGACTTCAGATCCGCCGAGCGCGCGGCGTCCAGGCCCCTCGGACTCGTCCCCACCATGGGCTACCTGCACGACGGGCATCTATCACTAGTGCGCCGATGCCGCGCCGACAACCGGACGGCAGTCGCCAGCATCTTCGTCAACCCGACACAGTTCGGACCCCACGAAGACCTGTCCACCTACCCCCGCGACGTGGAGGGAGACCTCGCCAAGCTCAGCGCGGAGGGCATCGACCTCGTTTTCGCTCCGCCCGCATCGGAGATATACCCAACCGGATTCGACACGGCCATAGACGTGGGCGACGTCGCCCGCAGGCTGGAAGGCGAGCGCCGGCCCGGACACTTCCAGGGCGTCGCCACGGTCGTATGCAAGCTGTTGACCATCGTCAGGCCCGACAACGTTTACTTTGGACAGAAGGACGCGCAACAGTGCCTCGTCGTCAAGCGCATGAATGCCGATCTGAACCTAGGCGCCGACGTGGTGGTCATGCCCACTGTCCGCGACCCCGACGGCCTGGCCCTCTCCAGCCGCAACGCTTATCTGTCACCCGACCAGCGAGAGTCCGCGCTGTCGCTGTACGAGTCTCTCAAACTGGCGGAACGGCTCTACTCGAATGGGGTCCGCGACGCCGGAGTCATCCGACGCGAGATGCTGCGTATCCTGGAGGATGCCCCAGACGCATCCATCGACTACATCTCCGTCGCCGACGCCGACACTCTCGTTGAGCTCGACTCGATAGACCCGACCAGCCCGACGCTGGTCTCGCTGGCCGTCCGCATCGGCTCCGTCAGGCTGATAGACAATGTGACTCTCGGAACTGGCGCCCAACCCAACACGGAGCCCTGAGACAACGCGGAGGTAGCAGGGGCAGAGTATTTGAATTGGTAAGCGTCAGGCCGTGTCAGCCGCAGAAGCGGCAGCGCATGTTCTCGGGGGCGAAGATCAATTCATTGTCCCCATCTTGGATCGCGTAGTCGAGAAGCACCCGAAGGGCCTTGCTGCTATCCTCTAGGCTGTACTCTTCGGCGATCTCGTCGAGCCAATCGTTTTGCTCGCTCTCGATCTCAAACGAATGCGTGACTTTGTCGCTGGCCATAGTTCCTTCCCTCCAGAGTTTTCATGCTATCGTGACGACGATCGGCATCGTATGACAACCGGCACGTCGGCGGATTGACATTAGCCCAAATACGGAGGCAAATCAAGTCTGGCTCGCGTATGTTCATCGAAAATCCAGCAGCCTGTGAAAAGCGCCCGTTGACGTTCGCGCCGCTGATGTGTAATCTGCATACACACGCAAAATGAATGACAGGGCACGGCATGGCGAGAGTTCAACTGATAATCCCCGACGAGGACCGAGACCGGTTCGTCCGCCAAGCGCGCAGGGAGGGCCTGACCTTCAGCGCGTGGCTGAGGGCCGCCGCGCATGAGCGGCTCGAGGCGCGGCAACGCACGGGACGGTTCCAGTCCTCTGAAGATCTCAAGCGGTTCTTCGACGAGTGCGACGCCCGGCGCGGCCCCGGCGTGGAACCGGATTGGGAAGAGCATCTGCGGACACTACACGAATCGATAACCGACGGCCTGCCCGACGTATGATCTTCATCGACACCAGCGTCTTCATGTACGCGGTCGGGAAACCACATCCGCTCAAATCCCTCGCCCGCGACTTCTTCGACGATTCCATACGGAATTTCAGACCGCTCTGCACCTCCGCCGAGGTTCTGCAGGAGTTGATGCACGTTTACCTGCCCGTCCACAAATATGATGTGCTCGAAGATGCCTTGTCTCTGATCGATCGAGCCGGCGTGGAGGTATGGCCGCTGGAAGAGGCCGACGTCATCCTCGCCCGTCAACTCCATTCTGCGCATCCCACGCTGGCGGCCAGAGACCTTTGCCACCTTGCAAGTTGCCGAAGACGCGGAGTCCGGGAGGTAATGACCTTCGACGAAGCCTTTGGCGCAGCCGCCTCAATGCCAGAGTCCACGGGCTGATATACTATCATTGGAGCGGGAAACGGAAGGGCTGGTGGGGTAGATTTTAGAACGAAGGAGGAAGTATGCCCACCCTCAACATTTTCGTGAGTTTCGAGTTCGACAAGGACAACGACCTCAAGAACAACTTCTACACGCAAGCTAAAGAACATACCCAACACCGTATCCGCAACTGCTCGCTCCACGAGACATATCCGGACGAAGCATGGAAGAACAAGGCGAAGGCGGCTATCCGGGAGTGCGACGTGGTGGTCGTGCTGATCGGCCAGGACACCCACAACGCCCAGGGCGTCATAGTCGAAACGGACATGGCCCGCAGCTTTGGCAAACCCATCATCCAGATTAGGCCGCAAGACAGGCCCTACAATGGGCTAACCCGTCTCGGAGAGCCGATTCCGTGGAGATGGAGGACCATCAACGCCAAGCTGGATGAAATATCACCTCGGCGCCGGTGATGGCTTCCGGCAATTGTAACGAGAGGAGGAGCGGCATGGCGCAGGAGTCTAATCTCGATCACGAGTCATCCGCCGTTCAGAAGCATATCGAGATAACGCAGGACGTTATCACACGGATGGCGGAGAACAGCCGCGCCTGCAAGATTTGGTGTGTCACGTTGGTAGCGGCAGTCCTGGTACTGGTGGCGCGGACGGGGGGTCCCGGGCACGCGCTAATAGCTCTAGCCCCAGCAGTTGTTCTCTATGTGCTTGACGCCTACTACTTGTCGCTGGAAAGAGGCTTCCGCACATCGTACAACGCTTTCGTCAACAAAATTCACAGCGGTCAACTCAGCACAACAGACCTCTACGCCATAGTGCCAACTGGCTCAGTAGTGAAAGGGGTGTTCTGGGCGATGTTCAGGTCGTTCTCAGTTCTACCCTTCTATCTTGTAGTTACCGCTACTGTCCTGCTAGCGTGGCTCTTAGTGTTGTAATTTGGGAGTAGAACCATGGCAGCAAATGTCCCGAGGCACAAAGTGTTCATCAGCTACTATCACAAGGATGACCAAGAATACAAGAACCGACTCATCCAAGCGTTGGACAGCAGGTTCGTCGACAAGTCAGTCAGGGAGACATTCGAGACGAGGGACTTCATCTCGATGAGATACGTCGCAGGATTCGCGACGACCACATAGCCGACGCTACCGTCACCATAGTTCTGATTGGTCGTTGCACATGGCAGCGTAAGCATGTGGACTGGGAGATATCGGCCAGTCTGATTGATAGGCCGAACAATCAGCGATGCGGTCTGTTGGGTCTGCTACTTCCGACTCACCCCGACTATCGCAAGAGTCCTGAAGACCGCAACCCGCGCCTGATACCGCCAAGATTGGCGGCCAACATAGAAGGTGACGACCCCTTCGCCGTTATCTACGAATGGCCTAGGAGTGGACTCGCCAGGAATGTCCTGCCGAAAGTCCATACGGCGTTCCTGAGGCGGAGCCAGACTCCGTGGCCGGACGACAGCATCACTCTGTTCCGAGACAACCGTAGTGGTGATTGCTCACGAGGCTGGCAGAACTAGGGCAGTGTATTTATCCCCGCGTCCGCTTAGAGGATATATGATCAGACATCCTAGATTTGGATCGGGAGACGGAGGGGCTGGTGGGGGAGATTGTGGGGTACTGACGTGCATCTGAGAGGTGCGTGGTGGAGGGCGGCAGGATAAGCTCGCCCCGACTTTATTATACTCTGATGTAGCAAAGTATAATAAGAGACAGCGCTATTGCAAAAAGTAAAGTAACTGGTAGCCCTATTTTGCTTCAGGGAGCCATAGGGCAAAAAGAAGGCATCCAGATGCGGCGTCAGGAAATCGGCAGATACGAGACGCGAGTCGTAGGCGGTGAGCGGATCCGTGCCTTCGTGCCGCTACCGCTGCCGCCGAATCCGCCCCTGGCGCTGGAAGGCTCATTGCAGCAGGTTCTCGAAGATGCCTCTCTCGCCGTCGGTAGGTTGGACGCCATCGCGACTCTACTGCCGGATCGAGCTCTCTTGCTGTACTCCTACGTACGCAAGGAGGCGTTGCTCTCCTCTCAGATAGAGGGGACGCAGTCGTCGCTGTCGGACCTGTTGCTTTTCGAGTTGAATGAGGCTCCTGGCGCTCCGCTTGGTGATGTAGTCGAAGTATCAAGCTACGTAGCGGCCATGGAGCATGGTCAACGCCGATTGGAAGATGGCTTCCCTCTCTCCAACCGGCTGATGCGGGAGGTACACCGCATCCTGCTATCCAAGGGGAGAGGCAGCGATAAGCTGACCGGCGAGTTTCGCAGTTCTCAGAATTGGATCGGAGGAACACGGCCCGGCAACGCTGCGTTCGTACCACCGCCGCATATTGTCGTGCCCAACTGCATGGCGGACTTGGAACGCTTCCTGCATGAGAAAGACGACGGGGTTCCCACCTTAATTCGGGCCGGCCTTGCCCATCTCCAGTTCGAGACCATCCACCCGTTCCTCGATGGCAATGGGCGTGTCGGGAGGCTGCTCATCGTTCTCTTACTCATGGACCGTGGAGTCTTGAGCCAACCGCTCCTGTACACCAGCCTGTACCTTAAGCAGCACAGGTCAACCTATTACGAACTATTAAACCACGTGCGGCACACCGGCGATTGGGAGGCGTGGCTCTCCTTCTTTCTCGAGGGAGTGCAGACGACAGCCGAGGGTGCGGTGGCCACAGCCCGCAGCCTGACAGATATGTTCGCGGTTCATCGCGCCGCGATAGAGAAAGACGCCGGGCGGCGCGCGGGTTCTGTGTTGCGTGTACATGAAGCGTTGAAGGAGCGCCCCATCCTGTCCCTGTCCGCCGTCTGTGACCGCACGAAGCTCTCATTCCGTACGGCAGACTCGGCCATGCAATGGCTGGTCGAACAGGGCATCGCCCGCGAGATTACCGGCCAGTCTCGCAATCGGTTGTTCGCCTACGATAAGTACTTGGACGCCCTGATCGAGGGAACCGAGACGCTGTGACTCGCTGTGACTCCCTACGTCACCTACAAACCCTCCGGCGTCCCGTGGCTCAGTGGTGTGCCAGCACATTGGGAAGTTCGGCGGCTGAAGACCGTATGCGGTATGAAGATGGGCTAACAGCGCGAACAGCTTGGGCGACAAGCAAGTTAGAGGCTGACCGCGCTTCGAATCTTCTTCGCCGTCCTCTCCAGGTCGTCGCGGGCCGCTTGGCTCTTGTCGCCGAACCTGAACCCGAACTGGTCGCCCGCGTACCTCGGCAGGACGTGCAGGTGGACGTGGAACACCTCCTGGCCCGCCGCCGCGCCATCCGCGAGTATCAGGTTTATGCCATCGCATCTGATACCCGAGTCCCGCGCCGCCTGCGCCAGCTTGTGAGCCGCCGCGAAGACCCGCATCCCCACGTCCGCGTCCATTTCGTTCAGGTACGTCGCGTGCTCTTTGGGGATCACCAGCGTATGCCCCTCGTTCACAGGGAACAGGTCGAGGAACGCGATCACACGCTCGTCCTCGTAAACCACGCTGGCGTCGGCGCGCCCGGCGACTATCTCACAGAAGATGCAGAACTGGTCCGACATGATCGGGTCACCTCTCCAAAACGGTGGATGGCTACCTGCTCTCCAGGTACAGCGGCGCGAGCATCCCGTCCACCGGAACGAAGTCGTCGGTTATGACCACCTTTCGATCATCTCCCATCCAACTGGCGAACATACTCGGAGGCATGAACTGGGTCACCGCCAACCCCCGTCCCTCAGCCTGATTTGCGAAGGTTATCTCAAGTGGAGTGATCGGAGTCTTCGCCGCCATCACCACGAACGTATATCGGTCGTCGTCCGTCCAGCGGCTATCGTCTCTGAGAACGTACACGTGCGGGAAGGTCTGCCTCAGCGTGTGGACAACCGAGAGCAGGAACCGACCCGTGTACATCCTGTCCACCACGTTTATCGCGTACACCCCATCGTAAGAGAGCAGCCCGTACACCATCTCGTTGAACTCAAGCGTCGTCAGATGGTACGGCACGGACACGTCGTTGAAAGCGTCGCCGACCACGAACTCGTACTTGCCCAGAGGCAGGTCCTGAAGCTTCGTCCTCGCGTCCTCCGTGTAGCTGACGATTCGCGTGTTCAATGGCAGAGCTAGGTATTTCGTCGCGACCTCCACCACCTCCGGGTCGATCTCGACGACCTCGACACTCGTATTCGGATACATCACCTCCATGAACCTGGGCATGGTGTAGCCGCCGCCGCCGATGAAGAGCGAGTCCATGTCCCGCTTGTTGTGCGCGATGGTCGTGGCAATGTCGCCGAACACCTTCTCGTAAGAGTAGTGAAGGAACAGAGGATCTTTGATGTCAACGTAGCTGTGCAGCAGCGCGTCGAGATAGAGTACCCGGACTTCGCGGCCCTCTATGTCCCGCGCCCTGACCTTGATGCAGAAGTAGTTGCTCTCCCGGATACAGCCGCTGTCCAATCCTCCGCCAAACACGCTCGTAGCGAGTATCGCGACGAACAGCGCTCCCAGCACAGCCGCCGGCCTCACCCGCCACAGGTTCCCGAACGCGAGGGCCATGGCGATGAGTATCAACGAGACGATCAGGATTACCAACCTGGTCCCCAGGAGTTGCACGAGTACGAAACCCGTGAGGAACGTTCCCAGAATGCTGCCCGCCGTCGATACGGCGTATATCTTCCCGACGACGTTGCCCGTCTCGCTCAGGTCAGACAGCCGCAGCTTGATTACGACCGGAGACACCATGCCCAGAATCACCGCCGGCAGCAGAAACAGAACTGCCGTCAGCGCCACGATTCGGGGGATGATCGGAAGCGACAAGAAACTGTCGGCCAGGAACTGATCGACCGGCAGGATTCCTAGGCTCGCCACGCCGCCCGCGAACAGGATCAGCCCTAGAGTGACGGGCGACGGATATTTATCGGCGATCCGACCGCCGAGATAGTTGCCCAGGCTGATTCCGGCGAGCACGATGCCTATGATGCTGGTCCACGTGTATAGTGACACCCCGATGGTCGGCGCCAGGATCCTGCCCGCCACGATCTCGATGATCAGCGTACACGCGCTCGCCGTAAAGACGATGAAATATGGCTTGATCGTTCTGTAACGCTCTATCATCGGCTCAGATCCATCCGCAGGGTATTCATGACCTCTCCTCAACCTTCAGGATGGCCTCCAACTGTCAGGATGGCCTCCAACTGTAGGACTAACAGCGGCAGTTCATCTTTGATGACCTCCCACAGGATATCGAAGTTGATCACATCATAGCCGTGTGCCAGCCTGTTGCGCATGTCCGTTATATCCTGCCAGGGTACCTGAGGGTAACGTGCCCGAAAGGTTTCAGGAACCCTTCCTGAAGCCTCTCCCACTATCTCGACCAATCTAACAAGAGCAAGGTTCAACATTCTATCAGTGTCTATGTCGCCACGAGAGCGGACCCGCGCCATCTGAATGGCTTCTCGACTGTGATCGAGCATATGATGCACACTGACGATAGGATCACGTCGAGACATACAGGACCTCAGCTTCTTGAAGCACTTCGTCCCGGAAGTACGGACTCAGATCACTCGCCGTATTCAAATCCGCGTTTCTTCCCATTATCTCTGATAGCTCCCGCTGCATGCTGAAGAACTTCAGGCCCGGCGTATGCCCTGACTCGAATTCCACCAGAACATCAACATCGCTGTCCCGAGTGAAGTCGTCGCGTATCACCGAACCGAACAGAGAGAACCTCCTGATGTGATTCCGCTTACAGAACTCGGCGATTCTCTCTTGTGGTATTTCAATCCTCGCGCTCATTTACTCACCCGGCGCCCTGCCCGCGCCGCAACATTCTACCTATCCAAGCCTCACTTGTCACTCTGTCACAACCTCACTTGTCACTCTGTCACAACCTCACTGGGCATTACCACCCTCCGCACCGGGTAATTGATCTCGATTCCTTCAGTATTGAACCTGTCGTGTAGCCGCTTGATCAATTCGTGCCGCACCACGAACGAAGCGGCCCTGTCATCGGCTTGCAACACCGCCACGAAGTCGATGTTAGATTCGCCGAAGTCGGTAAAGCGGATCATCGGCTCAAAATCATCCACTGCCTCCTCGACATCCTCTCTGACTCCGTTCGCCACCTCGAGCACAACCTCCTCTACTCGCTTCAGGTCCGACTCATAGCTGACCCCGCACGCGACGATGACCGTCATCAGCTTCGTCTGGCTGTAGTAGTTGGTCATGATGCTGTCGATCATCTTCGAGTTCGGTATCATAATCAGGTTGTTGAACCTGTCTCTCACCTTCGTACTGCGCCATCCGACGTCCACCACGAACCCGGCCGGGCCTCCGTCCAACTCCACGAAGTCGCCCTCGTTGAGATCGCCCTCAGTAATCAGGTAGGTGCCGGAGAAGAAGTTGCTGAGCGTCGGCTGGAGAGCAAGAGCCACCGCGAGACCGCCTAGACCCAGCCCTGCCACCAGCGGCGTGATCGAGATTCCGACAAGGTCCAGCGCCATCAGAATACCCAGCGAATAGACCACTATAGGCGTGACGCGGCGCACCTGCGGCAGCAGCTTCTCGTCAAGGTTGGTCGCCGTCCGCTCCGCGATGTTCTCCAGATACCAGACCATCAGCGCCTGGAGCACGTGAGATCCGAGATAGCTGACCTCTATCGCTACGATCACCAACCATATCCTGAAGGCCCATTCGCGATTGTCGGCCAGTATCTCGAATGCCGGGTCGTCAACGCTGGCAAGCGCTTGGTACGCCAGCATGAGGCCAAGAATCAACAGGAAGAGGACGAGAGGGCCGCTAACCGCGCTGAGAACCTGCACGTCGAGCGATTTCTCAGCGACCCGGCGTCGGTGTCTGATAGCGGTGGATATGACAAAGCGGGCAACGAGAGCCGCGATGCAGAATATAATCACAACGCCGAAGGCGGACAGCAGCCCTGCCGTTGCGGATTCCCTCACAAAGTCCGGTGGCATCGGAACCCTCCGAAAGACATCAGTGAACGGATGCTAACACGCGCCATCACGAACTTCTTGCGCTGTCCGAGCCTCAAATCTGCCTATTCGGGAAGCGCCAAGTTCGGCATGAGAATAGCCACGCGCATCGGGTGGTCGATTCCGCTCCGGTTCACTCAGCGAACCTCTATAAGATCGCGAATCGAATCCAGTATTCCCGTCCCTATCCCGCTGACGTTCGTCAGGTCGTCCACCCTGGCGAAAGGACCATTCTTCTCGCGGTACTCGATGATCGCATTTGCTCTGCTCGGCCCGATGTTGGGGAGAGTCTCCAACTCCGCCGCCGTCGCGGTGTTCAGAAGGACCTTGCCCCCGGACGAAGATACCTTGGGACCTGTGCCCGTCGCCGAACCTCCCTCGCCGCGGCTCGGAATGTGAATATGGTCCTCGTCCGACACTCTCTCTGCCAGGTTTACGCTGTCCAAGTCTGCCTGCGACGTCGGCCCTCCCGCCGCCCGCAGGGCGTCATCGGCTCGCGAATCAGCCGGCAGTTCGTACACACCCGGCAGATTTGCCTGCCCGGAGACATAGACCTTGATGGTCGAACCCGCGGCTGCCGGGCCGGCGGTGGGCGTCGGCATCGTGATGACAACGCCATCGGATGAGTCCGCGCTCCTGAACATCAGCACTATGCCGCCGGCGGCGGTCGCGATGATAGCCAAGGCCAGCAGGATGTTCAGGCCAAGTCTTGCGTTCATAGACGTTCCAGCGCCTCACACTAGAATAGCGAGATTATAACTCAGGAGCTCGGCCGATACCTACCGCCGTCCTCGCGCGCGTTGGAGCATGAATAAGCCCAGAATACCCATCGGGATCGCGACTACCACACAAGCCAAAACGGCCACCATCGCCCAGTCACCCAAACCCAACATCGCGTCTATCTGTCTATTGATCCACTCCAAGAGAACAGGGTCTCCCGGCTCTCCGTGGTGGGCAGGCGCCCAAAGAAGGGGCAGAGACATCAGTCGCCATCGGCTGAGGACGCCACCGCGGGAGTCGTCCTGATTGGCTGATACCGCGCAGAGTACCGTGACTCCTTGACCGAGTAGCTCGCCAGTGTAGCGCCCAGCAGGGTGAGTCCGGCCAGAAGGAACGGGACCTCGTAGCCCACTAGAGTCAAGCTCGTGAACCCAAGCGGAATCTCCAAGCTGGATACGCGATCATACAGCACGCCGGCCAGCAGAACGCTGATGGATCCGCCGATCTGGTGCGAGAATGTCGAGATGCCGTTCAGCGTGCCTATATTCTTCAACCCGTAGATGTCGGCGGTCAGCGACGTGGTCAACGGAGGCGTCGCTATCCATGAAAGCCCCGCCAGCGCCGCAAAGCCCCATACCCCAATCGCGTTCGGCCCGAATATCAGCATCATGTACGCCAAAAAGCGAACGAAGTAAACGGTCCCCAGAAGTTTCTTTCGGCTGAACTTGGTGGACAGGAATCCGATCACGACCACGCCGACCGCGTTGAGGCCCATCATCAATCCGAATGCGGAAGCCGCCATCTGGGGTGAAACTCCCCTATCCTGGGCGAAGGGAACGAAGTGAGTGGAGATGATGATCGTGGTCACTCCGCACACGAAGTACGCGCCCGATAGCTGCCATATCGGCTTGGAGCGAAAAGCGTCGAGCCAGTAGTCGGCTTCGAGCGGCCCCTTGGACGCGGACGCGGCAGTCCGAGCGGACGAGGATGACTGCCCAGGCTCTGCCTCCCCATCCGGCAGTTCCCCTACCTGTTCCGGGGAGTCTCTCACGATGAACAGCACGACGGGCAAGGCCAGGAATATGACAATCCCTCCCAAGACAAGCCAAGTGACGCGCCAGTTGGCCGCCTCTATCAGGCTGGCCGCCAACGGCGCGAGCAGCAGGCCTCCGGCGGAAGTCCCCGCGGTGGCCATGCTGAGCGCCAAGCTTCGCTTCTCGCGGAACCACTTGGACAGCAGCGCGTGAATGGTGACCAGCGACACCCCGCTGGTGGCGGTGGAGGTTACGAATCCGTAGATGCCCAACAGGAACCAAAAGTTGTTGGTCATGCTGAGCAGCATCGTCGCCGCGCCAAGTATCAATAGGCTCAGGGATATGACTACCCGACCGCCATACCTGTCATACAGCCGTCCGAGGAAAGGCTGCGTCACGCCGTTTACCAGAGTGCCGATGAACACCACCGTAGATATGGTCGTTCGGTCCCAGGAAAACTCCTCGGTCATCGGCAGGATGAACACTCCGAACGTGTTCCGAGACCCCATCGATACGAACAGGGCGAAGAAACTCGCGGCCAGCACGAACCATCCGTAGAAGATTCCTCGGGGAGTCGCGCGCGATGCCAAAAACAGTACCTCCGGCAGCCATGCTCCACTAGACCACAGCTTGCGGGGTGAAGGGAGATTTTATAGACTGCATCCGAGTCTATCACCGACTCGGATGCATGACAAGAAATTCACGAATCTTGTACAAGGGCAATCACATTGCGGATTTCGTAAAATTAGCGTGCGCGGCAGTCAGCCGCTCATGGTAAATTGGAGCCGGTCAGGGAGCTTGCTCATTAGCTCTTTGGGCTGAACCGCGAGCCTGAAGCTTCCTTAGGAAGGTCGCAGAGTAACCCGTGAAACTGGCAAAATCCGAGCGACTGTTCAACAGGTCCCGAGACCACATCCCGGGCGGTGTGAACAGCCCCGTTAGGTCATACTCCCACGTCGGTGGCGCTCCCCCGTTCATAGCCAGCGGACAGGGTTCCAGGATCCTAGACGCCGACGGGAACTTCTACATCGACTACGTGATGTCCTGGGGTCCCCTGATACTCGGCCACGCGCACCCTGAAGTAGTCGAGGCGATTCGGAAGCAGGCCGCGCTCGGAACCAGCTATGGCGCTCCCACGGAGTTGGAGCTGGAGTTGGCCGAGATGATTACGGACGCCTTCCCCTCCATCGATATGATTCGCCTCGTAAGCTCGGGCACCGAGGCCTGCATGAGCGCTCTGCGGCTCGCCCGCGCGTACACCGGACGCGACAAGATACTCAAGTTCGAGGGATGCTACCACGGCCACTCGGACGGTCTGCTCGTCCAGGCGGGGTCGGGGGCGGCCCACCTCAGCGAGGCCACCAGCGCGGGAGTAACCTCGGCGCAGGCCAGCGACACTTTCGTCGCGCCGTTCAACGACTTGGAGCAGGTCGAGCGCATCTTCGACGCGAACGGCGAGCAGATCGCGGCGGTCATCGTTGAGCCGGTGTCCGGGAACATGGGACTCGTCCCGCCTGAACCCGGATTCATCGAGGGACTCAGGAGTATCACTCTCGAACATGGAAGCCTGCTGATCTTCGACGAGGTGATCACAGGCTTCAGAGTACTCTACGGCGGCTATCAGAACCACGTCGACGTCCGGCCCGACATAACCTGCCTAGGCAAGGTCATAGGCGGCGGGATGCCCGTCGGGGCCTACGGAGGCCGCAAGGACGTGATGGAGACGGTGGCCCCGTTGGGTCCCATGTACCAAGCCGGAACCCTGTCGGGCAACCCGATAGCGGTGGCCGCGGGGATAGCCACTCTGAACGCGCTTCGGAGGCCGGGAGTCTATGAATCGCTCGCCGCATCGACCGAACGGCTCTGCGCCGGACTCAGGGCTGTACGCGACGAGGTCGGCATCGACTTGCGAATCCGTAATCTAGGGTCGATGTGGGGATTTGCGTTTTCCGATACTCCGGTCACGAGTTACGCCGAGGCGTCCCAGACAGACGCGGAGGCGTATAGAAAGTTCTTCCACGACATGCTCGACTCGGGGATATACCTCGCCCCTTCTCCCTACGAGACATCGTTCCTCTCGACGGCCCACTCCGACCGGGACATCGACAACACCCTGACGGCGGCGCGGGACTCGCTGGCGTCTCTCGCATAGTGGAGTTGCCCGAAAGCGACGCAGTGGATATGATGTAATTACCTTATGGAAAGTCTCTCTGTGACCACCATGAAGACCGAGATTGTGCGGATTGGCAATTCCCGCGGCGTCCGCATCCCCAAGTCCTTCATAGAAGAGGCCGGACTTGAAAACGAGGTCGAGCTGCGGCTTGTCGATGGTGGAATACTCGTCGAGAGCGCTCCGGTTCCGCGTACCGGCTGGGCCGAGGCCGCCAAGCAGATGCATGACGCCGACAAGAGAGACGCGCTCGACGACCTTTTCACCACAGACTTCGACGACGAAGAATGGACGTGGGACTCTGCCGCAGGAAGTTCTGTCGGAAGCGCTCGGCGTGCTTAGGGAGATGTTTGCCGAGTAACGGCGGAGCAACGCCCCATCGCTTCAAGACAACCAGGTGACAAACTCCGACGGCGACGTGCGCCTCGAATTGGGAACTGTCTTCGGAGCGCCTATGAACAGCGCGCCCACCATCATCCAGTTCGGGTCGGCGCCGAGCGCATCTGCTAGATCGGGGTGCTGAGTCACGCCGCCCGTGCTCCAGTCCAAACACAGCCCCTCGGCGACGGCGGACAGCGCCATGTTCTGCACCGCGCAGCACGCGGTGGCGTAGTTTTCCCGCGTCACCTCTTCGTTGGGGCCTGGAACGCTGTACACGTACACCAGCGCCGGAGCGTTCAGGACGCGGTCCCTGCTGGCATCCGCCGACCGCCGACTCTGTTCCGGGTTCGGGTTGACCACCTTCTTGTACGCGGTCTCCCATGCAAGCTCTGCGACCCTCGTCCGGACGGCGCTGTCCTTCTTGAGCGCGAAGAACCGCGTTGGTTCGGTGAGCCTGTGGTTGGGCGCCCAGATCGCGGCGTCGAACAGGCGCGACAGAACATCGTCGGGTACCGCCGCCGCCGTGAACTCCTTGCTCATGCGCCTGCGGTAGATCGCTTCATAGACGCTAACCGAGGTCTGAGGCGCTTCCACCTCGTCACTTCTTATCATCACCGACCCCCAAAGTCACGCGACGCCGCGAGGTTATCGTCTGACAGTTTACAATCAGATCGAGACTTCCTCAATCCCATGGCCGCGCGCGCAAATGCGGAGCTGCCCGCCGAATCCCTCAAATGCACTCCGCGCCCGATTTGTGATATATTGCGCATAGAATGGCTCACGTCGCAGAGTATCGGGAAACCGCAACACCCGTCCGCCGCAGCTTGCTCAGAGACGCACTGCTAATCTTAGGCGCGTTGCTGATGGCCTTTACCCTGTACCTGGTGTACTTCTGGGTACCGACCGAGCAGAACCTCGGCGTCTCCCAGCGCATCTTCTACTTCCACGTACCTCTGGGATGGATCGGCATGGTGTCCATCGTGGTCGTGGCCGTCGCGAGCATCCTGCATCTGGCCACAGGTCGGCAGAAGTGGGACGATCTGGCGTACTCCACAGCCGAGCTCGGAGTCATATTCGCCAGCCTAATACTGGTCACGGGCGCGGTCTGGGGAAAGCCCGTCTGGGGCGTGTGGTGGACCTGGGACCCCAAACTGACCACCACCCTGGCGCTGTGGTTCGTGTACGTGGGCTACCTGATGGTGCGCGCATACGGGCCGGCGGGCGGACAGGGCAGGCGGTTCGCATCGGTCATCGCCGTCATTGGCGCCATTGACGCCCCGATAATCTACAAGGCGACCGACTGGTGGCGCAGCGCGCACCCCGACAACAACATCCCGTCCGACCTGGACGGCCGGATGCTGCTGACGCTGCTCGTCTCGGTGGTGACATTCAGCGTCATCTACCTCTATCTGCTGATGGAACGATACTCTTTGCGAAAATCGGAGTCTGACCTGGATGAGCTTCACCAGAGATTGGCATAGTCGAATTTGGACGCGGTTGGCAGTCGTCGGCGCGGCGATTCTATCTACGCTGGCCGTCTCGACGATAGTTAGCGCGGCCTCACCCGGCCAAGCGGGGTCAGAGCCCGAGGCAAACCTTCCGTTCCTGTTCGCCGTATTCATTATCACCTGGGCGGCGTTCTTCGCCTACGTCTTCTACGTTTCACGCCGCCAGCGCGAGATGCAAAACGAAATCGAGGCTCTGAAGCAGGCTCTCGATGAACGAGACGGTCAAGCCGCCGAACAAGAGGAAGAGTCGTAATGGAAAACAGGTTCAAGCTGCTTGTGGCCCTTGTCGTGCTGGTAGCGGCAGCCGGCTACTTCGCCTTCCAGGCATTCGACGCCGCCACGGTCTATTACTACACGGTTGGCGAGATGAACGAGGTCGGCCCAACCGACGAGGGCAGGATGGTGCGGGTCAGCGGCAAGCTGGTCCCCGACTCGTTCCACAGAGCGGACGGCTCGACTCTCGCCGAGTTCCACCTGACGGACGGAGAGCAGGATATGGCCGCCGCTCACGACGGCGTGCTGCCGGACCTGTTCTTCAACGAACACTCAGAGATCATTCTGGAAGGCCAATACCACCCGGACGGCGTCTTTCTCAGCGAGAATATCATCGTCAAGTGCCCCTCCAAGTACATAGCGCAGGAAGACGAGACCGGATGATTGACACGAAACGCATCAACCCTGGAGTCGTGCCCGCGAGAGCGCTGACGGCCTTCGCCGGGACTCTGGTCGCGCTCGCGCTGCTCGCCTCCGCTTGCGGCAACCCGGAGCCGGAGACTCCGACCCCGGTTCCGCCTACCAATACTCCCGTCCCAACCTCGACGCCCCTTCCGACGCCGACACCGGCTCCGACTGCGACTCCTCAGCCGACCGCGACTCCGGTCCCAGCGCCCACGGTTACGTCGGAGCCTGGTCCGGACTCCGCCGCCATTCTTGAGGATGGCATGAGGGCTACCAAAGGTTTGGACAGCTACGCCGCCGAGATGGAGATGTCGATTGCCGGAAGTTCAGGGGGAATTTCGTTGGAAGTTCCTATCAGCGTCGATGGGACATTCCAGCCGCCCGACCGCTCCAAGGGGAAGATCCAGATAGACCTTGCGGGCTTCAAGTGGGAGTTCGAGTTCATCAACATCCAAGACGATTTCTACATGACGGACGTCAGTTCAGGAACGTGGATGAAAGAAGACGGCAGCGAGGGCCTCCAGTTCTTCCTCATCATAGACTCCCTTCTGGGCGGCGATGACGATGATTTCGTCGATACGCTGGGAAGTCTCGACTACATAGGCGTCGAGGACGTGAACGGGATCGAAACGCATCACATACTCGCCTCACTGTCCGACGTAACCCTGGAGGACCTGTCGCCTGTCCCCGGCGACTACTCCATAGACTACTGGGTCGGCGTCCAAGACGGACTGGTCCACAAGATAACGCTACATGGAGAGGCCGAGATTCCGGACGTGGGCGACCCCGGCGGCCTGCTCGTTGGATTCGGCTCCGGCGACGTCGAGGTGAGCGTAGAGCTAACGCTGAGCGGCTTCAACGACCCGGTGGACATAGAGGCGCCGGAAGGGGCGGTAGCCGTTCCTCCCGCATTGGCCCCGGAAGACTACACGATCGAGGTGGAAGGCAAGCCCCTGTTCGAGATCGAGCGGGACGACGGCTGGACGCTGTACGACATGCCGACGGAGGGACTTGCTATCGCCGCCCCGCCAAGTTGGGCGGTGTACCCGGTGGATAGTGAGGGCATAAGCAGGCTCTATGAAGACCTCGCAGACGAAGACCCCAGGGTCGTCACGCAGTTGGATGACATCGTCAGGTCGTTCCAAGACCAGGGGCACATGCTGGGCTACGAAACCGAGCCGCAAAGCGGCGCGCGGTTCGTCCCCAACTTCGTAGTCGTGGTCGAAGATGTCCCAGGCATTGATCTAGGCACGATAGCAGACCTGAGCGTACAGCAGATCCAGGGGCTGCCGAACGTGGTCGGCGAAGTCGAGAGTGAACGCATCGAGATTCCGGCCGGCGAGGCGGTAGTACTGAGATACGTCGTGGACCAGCTTCTTAGCGACGGAGATACTGTCCGCGTCACCATCGGACAGTACATGCTAAGTGACGACTCCCAAGTGGTCGTCGTAACGTTCTCAGGCCCGTCCGAGGATGCGGATGAGATGTCAGCGCTGTTCGAAGAGATTATAGAGACGCTGGAGATTTACACGCCCCTGCCGTTCGGTGACGATGCCGACGCACAGCCAACCCCAACACCGGAGGAAGGACCACAGATGCCCAAGCAGTACGATTCCGCGCCCGCCATGACCATAGACCCGTCGAAGAGCTACACGGCCACGTTCACGATGGACGGCGGAGGTGAGTTTGAAGTCAAGCTGTTCGCTCAGGAAGCGCCCAAGACGGTCAACAACTTCGTGTTCCTGGCGAGAGACGGCTACTACGACGGCGTGACCTTCCACCGCGTGATACCCGGATTCATGGCACAGAGCGGCGACCCCACCGGCACCGGACGGGGCGGGCCGGGATACAGGTTCGAGGACGAGTTCCATCCCAGCCTGAGGCACGACAAGCCCGGCATCCTGTCCATGGCCAACGCCGGACCCAACACCAACGGCAGCCAGTTCTTCATAACGTTCGTGCCGACGCCCCACCTGGACAATGCCCACGCGGTATTCGGGGAAGTGGTAGAGGGAATGGACGTCGTGAACGCCATCAGTCCACGCGATCCGTCCTCAGCCGCAACTCCCGGCGACGTCGTCACGTCTATCACGATTACCGAGGAATAGGCGCTCCGGACGCAGAGGCGCGCGGCGCTCCGGTTGTTGCAAGCGCAAGGCGGTAAGCCTTATCATTCAGCCTGTCGGGACGTGTCATCTCGCGCCCCGGCAACCCGTCACGCAAACAAGCGGTCCAAAATCCTTCAGACGGAGTATGTTTCGATGACATCAACACGCGAAAGCTCCACGGCGGCGGTCAACACACTCTCCCTTGCGCACGGCATAACCGCGCGGCAGGTGGATCTGCCTGACTATGAAAAGGAGCGGATCGAGGACGTCGGCTTTCTCACGGCAATGACCCTCGTGCTCCTGGGCAACTACGCCCAGACCGGTCACTTCGGCGGTCCGCTCGCCTACACGCCGTACACGGTTACGTCTCACCTCGTCGGCCCCGACTTGGGCGGTCTGAGATACGACTACCGCCGTCCAAAGCACCCATACGCCGACCGGTTCATGCTGGCCGGAGGCCACAACGCCCCGGTGACGTATGCTCTCTGGATGATCATGGGCGAGGCGCTCGCCCGCAGGCACGCCATCACCGGCGACGATAGGTACAGCGCGGACCCGAATACCTCGATGCTGTCGATAGACGCGCTCGGATTCCGCCGGGGAAGGGGCGCGCTCGATACGCTGCTCAAGGACAACGACCTCATCGACCACCCACTGATGGCTCAGGCCAAGATACGCGGCATCCGCTCCCTCGCGGGCCACTCGGAGACGACCGACCTTACTAACGACGTGAACGGCGGGCCATCCGGCATCGGAATCGCGACCGCCGCGGGCAAGGCAGCCTTTTGGGACATAGTCGGCGCGCCCGACAGCCTCAAGGTCATCGCCATCGAGGGCGAGTTTGCGATGACCTCCGGCCACTCGCAGGAGATGAAGACCGCCGCCGTCGCTCAGCAGGTCGGCAAGCGCCTGAGAATCCTGCTCTCCTTCAACAACGCCGGCATCGACGACGAACTGGTCGGCAGCGTCATACGTCCCGTGTACGACGCCTACCGGATAGAGGACCAGTGGGCTGCCTACGGCTGGAACGTAATGACCCTCGACAACGGCAACGACTACGACCAGGTCGTCGCCGCTCTCAAGACGATGGAAGAGTGGGACCACGAGGACGACCGCCCCATGATTGTGGTGGGAAAGACGGTCAAGGGCTGGTGGCCCGGCGCTGTCGAAGGCCAGATACCCGGCTACGGAGAGCAGGTCGTCAGCTACCACAGCCACCCGTACAACCTCGCGATGAACGCCGACTACTTCGTCGCGCTCGCCGGTACTTTCGAGAAGCGCTTCGGCGTGGAGTTCGAGGGCATCAGGGACGGCGCGGTCTCAGACAACCGCGAGCGTCTGATCCAGTTCAAGCGGAACATGGACATAGCCATGTCTGTCCTCGACAAGAACGGCCTCGGCGACTGGATAGCCGACCGCCTCGTAGAGATCGGAGACAGCGTTGACGACAGCCTGCCCCTGCGCATCGACCGCGCCGCCGACCCGTTCAAGGACTCCCGCCTGAAGGTCAAGAACCTGCCCGTCGAGCCGCAGAGCCTGAGCGTGGTCAATCCGGTCTCGGGCGACGAGAAGGACCTCTCCATCAAGCTGTTCGAGGAACCCGGCAACGTGCGCGGCACTCGAAGGGCAATCTCAGAGATAATCAAGTGGGCCAACTACGTCACCAACAACCGTTTCGTCGTAGTGGCCGCGGACCTCGCCGAGTCGATCAACGTAGAGCACGGGGCGATATGGGACACGTTCGATCCCGTAGCCAATCCTGGCGGAGGACGGCTAAAGGCCGCCATCCAGGAGGCAGGCAACGCATCCACCGCGATCGGCCTAGTGGGTCAGTCCGCGTCGCTCGATCCCGATGAGCACGTCGGCGTCTGGGCGCTCAGCGGCACTTATGGCGCGTTCACGCCGCTCATGTACCTGCCGTCCCGCGTGTGGAGCCAGCAGAACCAGGACAGCCCGTTCAGGACGGGCGTATTGCACATCCTCGCCGGTCACTCCGGACCGGAGACGGCAGCCGACGCGCGCACCCACTTCGGCATATTCGCGCCGCAGGTGTGGAAGCTGTTCCCGCGCGGCCAGACGATAACCCTCAGCTTCTGGGACTACAACGACGTGGCGCCCGGCTACTTTGCGGCCGCCGAGATCGCGGCGCGCGACAAGAAAGTCGGTGTGATCGTCCTGGAAGTCGCCAGGCCGGACTTCCCCGTCGCCGATCGGAGTACCTTCGCCGACAGCGACCTCATGGCGGCGGCAAAGGGGCTCTACGTCATACGCGACTTCGATCCAGACAGGCCAAAGCACGGCTATGTCGTCGTGCAGGGGTCGTCTTCCACGGTCAACCTGGTCTCCGTCCTGCCTAGACTCGAAGAGGCCGGCGTGAACATCAAGGTCATAGCCGCCATCAGCGAAGAGTTGTTCACGCACCAGTCTGCGGAGTACCAAGACTCCGTACTGCCTTCCGGGGCCAAATACGACCTGATGGTGGTGACAACCGGCACCCGCCGGATGTGGCCGCTCCAGAACGTCGGCCCGCTGACGGACGAGTACTCGCTCACCTCCGACTGGGACAACCAGTGGCTCACAGGCGGCTCAGAGGCTGACGTGATCGCCGAGGCCCACCTCGACGCCGACTCGATCTACGTGGGCATCAAGCGCTTCGCCGAGGATCGGGAGAGCCGGTTGGGTCGGCAGCGGGATGCGCTGGGGGGGTTGGGGTAGCCCAACAGCTAAGAAATCCAGGGTGGTGGAGCCGACATTTATGCCGGCTCCACCACCTAATTCTCCACTATCACACGCTCGCCGCGCTCTAGGGTCACGACATACCGCTCGATAATCCCAAGACCAATGATGTATTTGCTGCCGAGAGGGCCTATTGACAGGTGAGAGATGGGGGGCAACCCAATAATCTCAACATCCCCGTAGAACAAACCGGCAGTGGTAAACCTGTCATCGGCGACGCGGTAGGTCATCGCGTAGTTGGGCGGGCCTATATCGTCTGGTAAGGCGTCCTCAGGCACAACGAGGTCGCCTGAGAATCCAGTATCTACGAGCGCGACAGCCTCCTTTTCCCACCCTCGAATCGTTATGCGAATGGGCAAGAACGGAAAGTCGTTGCTGACTACCCGACGTGAAGCCATTCGGCCATCGCTTCGTGACCTATGCGCGCCATCGCAAAGTTGTCGGGTCCGAAGGTGTCTATCGCTTGCTTGAGAAGATCTCCCAACCTCCGGTCCAAGAGAATCTCACCGTCGAGGCTGATGGCGACGAACTCGCCTGTGTGCTCCGGCTCTAGGCGCTTGGCGTAAAGATCGTAGAGCCGCCGCTGCTCGGCTAGTTTCTGTTCGATCCAGTCTTGTTGAATCTTCATGATCCCTCGTTCCCGGAAGCCCATACCGTGACTGAGGAATTTGTCCCAGTTCAGGGTCTTTAGATGCTTCGACTCCGCTGCGCTACGCTCAGCATGACAGTACGCTAACCTAAACTGACTCAACAATGGCAACAAGGTTGAGGTCCCGTAATCTTACCACGTTTGCGATGACGACGGTTGTTATTCCAATCGCCTGACCCTCGGTAGGCCGGCGGCGGACACTAGGCTCAGGATCAGCAGGGTCGTTCCGCTGACGAAGAGGGCGCGGGGGGCTCCGATGCTGCCGGCTAGTGCGCCGAGTCCGAGGTGTCCCACCGGAGCGATGCCGATGCTGAGCGTCCACGCGCCCATCGCGCGGCCTCTTTCGTCGTCTCGGACGTTGTCCTGCATCAGCGTCATGTGGAGAGTGTCCCCGCACATGGCGCAGGCGTGGGCTATGGTCAGCGCGGCGACGTAGTACACGATGTTGGTCGATAGGACCAGCGACATGAGGCTCAGCCCAAAGATCATCATGATGGCGAACAGCAGCAGCCCGCGCCGCCGGAAGTCCGGTTGAGCCGACAGAGCTAGCAGCGCAGCGATTCCTCCGATCTGGCGAATCCCGGTTATTACTCCAAGTCCGACAGGACCGAGACCGAGCACGTCTTTCGCTATGACCGGCAGGAGGCTCGTGTGAGTGAACCCGAACAGTTCCATGACCGCCGCGAGCGACATCAGCGCTACGAGCGTCCGGTTGTGGCGGATGATTCTGGCATACTCGAACAGGTTGCGGAAAACCGACTCGCGACGGCCTGAATCTATCGCAGATCTTTTGACGCGGATCGTCACTATGAACAACACCGAAACCAGGTGGAGCAGTCCGATGACGAGGAACTGTCCACTCGCACCGACGGAGGCGATGATCACGCCCGAGCTCAGCGAGCCGATCACCATTCCGATCTGCATCGCGACCGAGTTGAGCGCCATGCCATTGAGCGCCAGGCTCCTTCCGACTATGTCATAAGTCAGCGACTGGCGCGTCGTGAATACGAAGGCCATGGCGGCCCCGCCGACGGCGATAAGCGTCATGATGTGCCATATCTCGGCTACATCAGATGCCAGGGCCGCCGACATGAGACCAGCCGCCGCCGCGCCTGCCAGTGAGACTATGGAGAGGAGAATGCGGCGGTCGATTCTGTCCGCCACCGCTCCCGATAGCGGTCCCAAGAAGAAGGAGGGTGCCATCCCCAAGGCCGACGCGAGACCGACCATGAAGGCCGACTCGGTGATTTCGAAGATCAGCCAGCCGGACACGACCCAGTTCATGCTCATCGACGCAGACTGGATGAGCGCGGCCCACCACAGGAGCCGAAAGTCGCGGAACTCAAACGAACGCGACCATCCGCCCAAGAACGGGGCAAGACTCACGGCGACCGCACCGCTCTAGGCATCGAGCGCCGCGATTGCCCGCCGCTGGGCCTCCATGAGATGCCGTATGCCGGCCTCGGCCATGGTCAGCATCTCGTCCATCTGGGCGCGGGAGAACGCGCCGTCTTCGGCGGTTCCCTGCACCTCGACGAACTCGCCGGCGTCGGTCATGACGATGTTGAAATCGACCGAGGCTCGGCTGTCTTCTTCGTAACACAGGTCGAGCAGCGCCTCGCCATCCACGATTCCGACGCTGACGGCGGCCACACCCAACTTGAGAGGCTGCGTCTTCAGAACGCGGCTCGCGCGGAGTTTCTTGAGAGCCAAAGACAGCGCGACATAAGCGCCGGTGATCGCCGCCGTCCGGGTGCCGCCGTCGGCCTGGAGAACATCGCAGTCCACGCTGAGAGTCCGTTTTCCGAGCGCGTCCATGTCCACGGCGGCGCGAAGACAGCGGCCTATCAGCCTCTGTATTTCTTGGGTCCGGCCCCTCGGCGTAGTCTCGCGGCGCGTGCGGGTCAGAGTCGAGCGGGGCAGCATGGAGTACTCGGCCGTTACCCAGCCGCGGTTGGTGTCTTGTAGAAATCGCGGCACTCGGTTCTCGACGCTGACGGCGCACAGGACACGGGTATCTCCCATCGAAATGAGCGCGGAACCCTCGGCGTACTTCTGCGCGCCGATCTCTATGGACACCGGCCTGAGTTCGTCGTTCGCGCGTCCGTCGATTCGAGTCAAGTTTGGCTCTCTCTGGCCTGGATGACGACGCGCCCGCCATCCAAGACGTCGATGTTCAGGTTGTGGCCGTCCAACAGACGCATACCCACGAGAGGGGTGGTGTCAGCGGCGTCGGCCAAGACGTATCTTGGCCGTCCGTCCCAGAGCACAGCAACGTCGTAAACATCAAAGGTTACCTCACTGCCGTCGGCCAAGGTCGCCCGGCTCATGCCCTCGAGGGCCAATCCTAGTTCGTCGACCAACGCCGGAGTCACGGTCAGGAATCCGGTGAAGCCGGTGTCTATCACGGCTTCAGTTTCCCTTGTCTGCCCCAATGGCACTTGCACGGCAAGGGTTACCACCGGCTCATAGGCGGCGTTCACCACGCCCTGTATCACTCGGCGCTCCGAAGGGGACGCCCCCCAAAGTGATGCAAAGCCCTGTACCCCACTCGGAGCAGCCAGACATCAACAGCGCCCGGGCGTTGCGTACTCAGACGCTTTGCTGCCGCCCGAAGGTCGTCTGATATGGCCCAACTCCCGCTGTCAACGTCGATGGCGACAAATTCCCCGTAGTGGGCCTCTTCGACTTGCGACCGGATATCCCGCTCGTATATCTCGTCACCCAAGCGGGCCGTCTCCTCGCGAGGCCGGCGAGTGGGCGCTACGGTATCTGAGCCTCTCATGCGTCCTCCTTTCGAGACGTACTCTTACAACGACCATTCTACCACTTTGCGGGAGTTCGGAACACAAAGAAAGATCGCGGTATTCTCTGCACGCGCATATATGGCAGAATTGACGGCGCGCGCGCGATGCTGGTTAATATACAGTCTGAACATGCTTCTATCCGCGTCACAACTTAGGCTCTTCTACGGGGACGTCGAGGTATTCAGCGAGGTCAGCGTCGAGGTCGGCGAGCAGGCCAGGATTGGGCTCGTTGGGCCGAACGGCAGCGGCAAGACTTCGCTGCTGCGGGCGCTGCTGTCCGAGTTGGAGGCAGACTCGGGATCGGTCACGGCTAGCGCCGGACTGAGGATCGCGTATGTGCCGCAGATGGCGGAGCGCGACGTTCCCGGCGCTCTGCGCGACGAGGTTATGTCGGCGTTCGACGCGCTGTTCAAGCTGGAGGAGGACCTCGCGGCCAGCGCGTTGGAGATACAGCGGCGGGACGGGGAAGCGCGTCGTCGGGCTGAGAGCCGCTACGCTGAGCTGCTGTCGGAGTACGAGTCTCAGGGCGGCTACGACTACCAGAGCCAGATGGAGCGCGTGGCGCTGGGCGTCGGACTTCCGCCGGACACGCTGGATACCCCGGCGTCTCTGGCAAGCGGCGGTGAGCGAACCCGCGCCTCGCTTGCCCGCGCGCTTCTCGCCGATCCGGACTTGCTGGTGATGGACGAGCCGACGAACTACCTGGACTTCGACGGGCTGAACTGGCTGGAAGGGTTTCTGTCGGATTTCAGGTACGCGGCGCTGGTGGTATCTCACGACCGCTATTTCCTCGACCGGGTCTGCACCGAGATATGGGAGATGGAGCGCGGCAGGCTGGAACGCTTTCCGGGCAACTACTCCAAGTACCGAGACCTGAAGGCGGCGCAGGTGGTACGGCAGCAGAAGGAGTTCGAGCGTCAGCAAGAGTACATCGCCAAGGAGGAGTATTTCATCCAGCGGTACAAGGCGGGGCAGCGGTCGAGGGAGGCCAGGGGGCGAGAGACGCGGTTGGCGCGAATGGCGCGAATCGAGGCGCCTCAGCATGAGAAGACGATCAGCATCGGCCAGGCGCAGGCGTCGAGGACCGGGCACGTCGTGGTGAGCCTTCGGGGGTTGTCGGTCGGATTCATGGAGAACGGCTCTGAGACGAAGCTGCTCACCATTCCGGACGCGGACCTGGAACGAGGGTCTAGGACGGCGATAGTCGGGGCGAACGGGATAGGCAAGACTACGCTTCTGAGAACGATCCTCGGCGAGCACAGGCCGATCTCCGGCACGGTGACACTCGGCCATAATGTCCAGACGGGTCACCTGCACCAGGGGACGTGGAACCTGCCGGACGACAAGACGGCGCTGGACGCACTACTGGAGATAAAGAACATACCGATTGGGGACGCGCGGGACTACCTCGCGCGGTTCCTGTTTCAGGGGGAAGACGTGTTCAAGCGGGTCGCCTCGCTGTCGGGCGGGGAGCGGACGCGGCTGGCGCTCGCGCGGCTGCTGATCACGTATCCGAACGTGCTGGTTCTGGATGAGCCGACGACGCACTTGGACATCGCAAGCCGGGAGTCGTTGGAAGAGACGCTGGAGTCATACGACGGGGCGCTGCTGTTCGTTTCCCATGACCGCCATTTCATCAACCTGATGGCCGAACGGGTGTGGTCGATCGAGAATGGGACGGTGCAGACTTTCGAGGGCGGCTTCGAGGAGTGGATGCGGGTCAACCGTCCGCCGGAACCGGAGCCGGTGTCTAAGCGGGCGCGGGCGCGACACAGACGCCGTGAGCGGGAGTCGAGAAGGCAGGAGCGCAGCTCGAAGTCGGCGGACCAGGCTCAGCCAATCGACCATGAGGCGCTCATTCACAAGCTGGAGGCGGAGGTGGCGAAGATCGAGAGGCAGATCGAACGGGCGTCGGAGCGGCAGGATTTGGAGGCTATCGCTCGGCTTGGGAAGCGGCACGCGCGGGCGCAGAAGGCGGTTGAGGATGCGTGGGCGGAGTGGGGGGAGGAGTAGGGGGGCACACTTGGTTAGTCTCGGCGCCATTGGAGGGCCTTTCGCATTAGGGCGTCTATTATGGCGTTTTGGCGAGTCTTGTTCTGTGTGATGCGGGCCGCCATGTGGGAACAGCGTTCTCTTAGCTCGTCGCGGTATTGGGTGAAGCGGCTGACGGCCTGGGCGATAACCTCGTTCTGAATGGCTCAATCGCGGAACCCTTGTCGTCAATGCCCTGATCCCTGCACCGACGGCAAAGGTTTGAGGAAATATCATGAAATATGGCAGGTTCCCCCCGATAAACATAGCCGCTGCCAGTGGATTTGCGGGCAAGTTCGTTGATCAGCGTGAGAACAGCGTCCAGGTTTTGGGGAGATGCGTCCATAGTCCGTGTGCCATCCCGTTGTCCGAAGGATCAGGGCGTATCCAGTGGCGCAAGAAAATTACGGCCCCGAACAGGGCCGAAATCGGAATGGCATCAGGCGTAATACCCTCTGGTTCTGGTCTGCCGGCTCTCAGTCCGTCGGGCACCGGCTCGGGTTTTCGCCCTGCCGTCCACCGTCAGTTCCGACGGCCGCCGACGACCGTTCGTTCACCCTCACCCTAGCCCTCTCCCTCAAGGGAGAGGGGATGTGTTGGTTGGTGGATGGGGCGTTCACCCTCACCCTAGCCCTCTCCCTCAAGGGAGAGGGGATGTGTTGGTTGGTGGATGGGGCGTGTCACTCTCACCCTAGCCCTCTCCCTCAAGGGAGAGGGGATGTGTTGGTTGGTGGATGGGGCGTTCACCCTCACCCTAGCCCTCTCCCTCAAGGGAGAGGGGATGTGTTGGTCGAAATCCTGGGGCTAGGAGTCGTCTATGTGGTCTGGGGGGTGGAGGCGGAAGAGGCCGCGCTCGTCGAAGTAGGAGCGGTCGCCGAATAGGTCGATGTTTCTCATGCCGCGCATGGTCTCGAGTATCTCTTCTTCCGACTTGGAGAATTCATTGACCATGGTATGGTACTCGCAGGGGTCGTCATCGCCGGAACATTCCCCGCAGGGGCCGGCGTCTTCGCGGTCTCCGTATTCTCGCTCGAATTCCTCGCGCCCTTTCCGAAAGCTTTCAAGGTACTGGCGAGCGAAGTCGTCGGCCTCGATGATCTCTTCGAGGGAGAGGGTGGGGTCGATCTCGGCGGGGTGTTTGAGGGCCCAGTCGGCGTCGAATGCGGGGTCTTGGTTGTGGTCAGGCGGGGTTTCGAGGTCCGCGACCGCGCCGAGGACACGGTCGAGTATCATCTGGCCGGCGGTGATGCGGTGGCAGGGCTTGACGGAAGTGTCTTCGGGGTCGGGTTCGTGGATGTAGGCCAGGATGGAGGCGAGTTCGGCTCCGTAGTTGGTGATTTCGAGGATGTAGTATTGCGCCTCGTGGACGAGGTCGGGGACACGGTTGGGGTCGTGTGGCAGTTTGTTGGGGTGGTGAAGCCTGACGGGGGCCTGCGGCGGGCCGAGGGCGTCGTCGAGTTTCGCTTCGAGCTTGGCGACGGGCCGGTTGGATGCGGCGGCGGCGTCTGAACTGTGATGCGTCTGATTTTGGGATTTCGCTGATTGTGGGGATTGGCTCGGTTCGGGAGATGGAGCGCAGTGCCGAATCTTGGCGACTTTGCCGAAGCCTCTGTCGTATAGGACCTTGGTCGCTCTGATGCGGTCGTAGGTGTTGGCGTCTGGGTCTTTGCCCTTGGCGATTTCTAGGAGGTTGTCGAGGACGCGCTGAATGCCGCCGGTGGCATCCTGAAGATGCTGGGCGGCGTGTCCGGCGAAGACGGGATTGATGGTGGCTGTATGTATTTCTGACTGCATGAACGTTAGTTTAGAGCATAAGGTCTTGGGATGTCAAGGGGTGGTTTTAGTGGATAGTGGATAGTGGAGGTGTCTGAACTATGATTTTTGTGATTGGGGTGATTTTTGTGATTGTAGGTGCGGGCGAGACGCCCGCGCTCCCAAGTGGGCCCGACAGAACTGACACAGGATCTTTTGGTGGGTAGTGGATAGTGGGTGGTTTTTAGTGGTGTGTCTGCTTGGGCCTTTCAACATACCCACGACCCCACGTGCGTTATACTGACAGCAGACTCGATGGAGGGTGCTATGCCAAGCAAGATGCGTTTCACCCGCCATCGTCAAATATGCACATCCGTCGGCGCCGTGTTGCTTGTCGCCATCTCTACGCTACTTGCCACTTTCCTGTCGGGATGCTCAGACGATCCCGCGCCCGAAGCGCCGCCGGGGACAAGTATCGTTGATTCAGGCTTGGGGTCTGCCGGGATGCGAGAGAGGGTGTTCGATGCCGCCATCATAGCGCGGGTCAGACTGAAGGGATCCACTTCGACGGCAGAGTTTCACTACACGGAGGACGACGGCTCTTCGGTTTACAGAGGGATTGTACGGTTCAGGTTCGAGGTTTTGGAGTACCTGAAGGGTACTGGAGGAAACGAGCTCGTCGCGGACGCGACCGTGGATATCAAGTCTGAGGTGATACGGGACATCATGGATAGAAACGCCAGAGGGGAGATCATAAAATGGCACTCTGTTGATAGGGAGAATCCGTACACGACGAAGGATCTTGCGCTGGAGGCTGCGCGGAAGTGGGAGAAGGACCGCGACACCCGCTGGGACGACCGTGAGGCCCTCGTACTGGTGCGGGAGACGCAGCAGCCGGCTGCGTCGGCATCGTCCGGCGGGTCGAAGCGGTACTCTATCGGGCCCATATATGACTATGGAATAGATACCACGTATCGAGTGTGGCTGCCGTCCTCGTCGAGCACACAGGGCGGGGGCGTATCGTCCGGCGAGACGCGCTTCCTGCTGGAGCCGCCCGGCGCGGCGTCAGCGTCGGCGTCAGCAGCGACAGCGCAGCCTGCGACCATCTCGGTGTCGGAGTTGAAGGCAGAGATAGCGAAGATGGACAAGTGGCTCAAGGATGGCGAGGGAGTGGAAGGGTATCTCAAGTGCGTTAGAGCGAGTTTCTTCGATGAACGATTGTCAAATGGGTACAAGGAACGAGGGGAGAAGCTGTACGCAAAGTATGACCTCTACTTGGGATCCGGCCTGCCAGCGGTGACTACGGTAGAGGAAAGTCACGCTCCGGCTGGAAGAGTGTGGTTCGAGGGTAGAGACAAAGACCTCTTCGGCATCAATCCGCACAACAACGGCAACTTTCACACGAAGCGACCACTTCCTACGGATGTATATTCCGTCTATCACAACTATCAAGACAACCAGTACGTCCCCTGCAACTACTATCCCGATGAGAACAGAAGCATGTATGAGTGGTTCGTCCACGTAACCGCCCCCGCCGGCGTTCTTCACGAGGCCTTCTTCGACCCTGTTGACCTTGGCGGCGGCGCGGTTGGCGCGGACGGCTCGAAGGGGGTTCTGAAGCCCGCGGCGTTCAGGTACAACAACGGCACGACCACGATTGAGCGCATAGAGTGGGCGTCGAACGCGGTAGAGATTGAGTTGGACCCGCATACCGCCTTGGCGAACCACCACGCGGACTTCATCGCGCTGGACGGGACGGTATCGCTGCGTTTGGACTTCGACGATGCCTCGGCGGTGACTGAGGGCGGAGACACGTCGCTTCAGTGGAGCGGCTGCGCCAAGCCGTGGAAAGACGGCGACCTTCTGATGCTCAGAATCAGCATCAGCACCACTACCGCCGCTACGAACCCGGCGCCGTGCGCTTCGGCGTCGGTGGCGACTTCTACGGCTGGCACGCCGTAGGGGGTTGTCAGAAGCAGGATTTGCGGGATGGGGAGGATGTTCAGGATGATGGGGTTGGTTGGACTTTTGGAATGACTATGGCCTTGTGAAGGCCACATAAGGGGATGGAAATTGGGTAGCATCTCATTCACAACCCTCACCCTAGCCCTCTCCCAAACTTGGGAGAGGGGACTTTGGCTGATTGGCTCATGAACCTATTTTCAGAGGAATGACGGGTGAGCAGCGCCTGCCGGCCCCGTATCGGAGTACGGGACATGCTTGGGACAGCCTGCTTGCGCGGGGGCTGTGGCGAGATGGGGCGAAAGTCAGTAGAATGCGGAGCACGGGCGCGGCCCAGATTGGACGCGCAAATCACTTTCGGAGGCCGAGGCCATCATGATTCGGAAGATATTGATAATCGCGCTGGCTGCGCTGGGAATGATCGCCCTCGCTTGCAGTTCCGACGAGGAACCTGGGTCAAGTCAGGCGTCGCAGACGGGCGGCGAGAGCAAACCCAAGCAGTGGGACTCCCCGCCGGCCATGACGATCGACCAGAGCAAGAGTTACACCGCCGTATTCGAGCTTGCCAAGGGCGAGGAGTTCGAGATCGAGTTGTTCTCGGATAGGGCGCCGAAGACGGTCAACAACTTCGTGTTCCTGGCGCGCGAGGGTTACTACGACGGCGTGACCTTCCATCGCGTCCTGGATGGGTTCATGGCGCAGTCGGGAGACCCGACGGGCACCGGCACGGGCGGACCCGGATACCGATTCGAGGATGAATTCCATCCGGAGTTGCGGCACGACGACGCGGGCATCCTGTCGATGGCGAACGCGGGACCGAATACGAACGGCAGCCAGTTCTTCATCACTTTCGGGCCTACGCCCAATCTCGACGACGCGCACTCGGTGTTCGGCAAGGTCTCGAAAGGGATGGACGTAGTACACAACCTCACGCGGCGCAGGCCGGCGGAGGCCACGGAGCCCGGAGACGTGATCGACACGATCCGAATAGTCGAGGAGTAGTCAGTGGTTCCAGATGACTGTGATGGATGATTCTACTGTTCACCCTCACCCTAGCCCTCTCCCTCAAGGGAGAGGGGATATCGTCAAAACTAATTGAAGCGGTACTAGTTAGCGGTCTGGGCCGCTAAGCGGAGTCCTTCGGGGCGTGGGTGAAGGTGTACAGCCGTCCGGCGGCGCCTATCCAGCTATTGTCGAACACAGGGTTGGAGTCCGTAACGGGCTGGTTGTTGACCCTGACGGTGGTTGGAGACATGGTCGTCGGGACAACCGAGAGTCCGCCGCCGCGCTCGAATACGAACGCGACTCCGCCGAATCCGGCAACGTCCACTTCTTCGCCGAGAATGACGTTCCGCCGCGTCAAGACGGCGGACAACGTTCGCGGGATGCTCGCGAAGTCCGTCATCAACTCCCCTTCCTCGCTGTACAGGTATCCGAACGGCTTGGGCTTCGAGAGCCAGTATGCCGCGAGCGCAACGATGACGAGTGCGACAAAGCCGGAGACGACGGCGATGGCAGTGGTCCATAGCTGCGCTCCTCTTCGAGGCGGATCGGGCCGGGTATCAACCGGGGCGGCCGGCGTCGGCTCAGGCGGGGTCGCGGTCGCGGTGGGCGCCGGCATGGGAGTAGGTTGGACCGAGGATAGGATGAGTTGGTCGGTCAAGACCGAGAACTGTCTGCCCGCATACTCGATATCCAACCTGATTACGATGGTGGCGAGCGCTTCGGCGGCGGGGGTGTAGAACACGTCGAACTCGAAAGCCTTGCCCTCGGTGATTATCTGTCGTGGTACGATCTCCACCTTTCCCTCGTCGCCTTGATCGACCGCTACGGAAGCGGACAGCGCATCGGTGGGGATCGAGTAAGGCTGTCCGGCGATGTTCACAAGCAGAGCCGCAATCTTCGTTCGATCTCCCGGATTCAGGATGTCTATATCTTCCTGCGTGACGGATATGGCGGGGAAGCTCTTTGCCTCGAACGACGCGAGTGTGGTTATCGTGTATGCGATGTCGGGCCAAGACATCTGCAACTCAACGCCATAAGCGCCTTCGGCGTTGACGGGCGGAATGGTGGTGGAGAAGAACCCGTCGGACGCAACGGCGTCTCCGTCGCGTCCCTCGTCGTTGAGGTCGTGGAGGATGGACGTACCGGACGGGTCGGTGATGGATGCCGTCAGCATGGCGTCCACGGCGGTCCTCTCGCCATCGTCGGTGACCATGGCGACTATGTTGAGGGGCTGTCCGACCGGAGCGGCTCCCGCGGACCGGAGTTCGATGCCGTATCGGTTGGTATAGTACGCGTTCGCCGAGAAGTGCCCCTGGCCTCCGCGTACTTCCAGGTCCCAGCGTCCCGGCACGGGGTCCGCCAGTTCCCATATCACCACGTGGTGGAACTCGGTGATCGTCGAGGATGTCCTGTCGCCCTCGGAAGACTCGAACCCATCCGGGTTAGTAAGCCTGAATTCGCCGGCGGGGATCTCTCTGAAGAGAACCATGTTCAGTTCGCTGGTTCCGGGGGCGACGTCGATGGGGACTTCGAACACGCTCTCGTCGTCCATTATGGAGCGGCCTAGGTTGGAGAGCGAACCGCTGCCATCGCGCCGGAGGATGCGGTCCGCTATCGTCTCGTAGCCATCGGGAATGGAGAGGTCGAAAGCTTCCCCGCCGGTCTTCATGCTGATGTCGTCGAGCAAAGACTTCAAAGCTGGGGCGACGCCCGGCGCGGTCACGGTGGTGATTTCCCATCCTGCCTGGGCTACCAAGTTCATAGTCGGGCCGATCCTGTCGGATACTGCATCTACGTCTGAGGGCGCCTGGCCTCCGGTGACGATGACGATCTCGGATTCGGACGGCGCGCTCACCCCCTGGAGATAGTTGTTCATCTCCGCGAGCAGGGATGTAAGATCCATGGGCTGGGTCGGCGGGTTGGAGGAGATCGTCTCTTCGACCTGTGTGACTACGGATACGAAATCTTCCGAGCCTGTGGTGACAGGTCCGTAGGTCGTACTGAAGTCGTCCACGAATACGAAGGCGAAAGTCTCCCGCGCCTTCAGATGGAACAGGAGGCTCAGGAACGACTTGGTGAGGTGGACGCTCGCCGGGTTGGATGAGATGGATTGACGGTCGATCGCGATGACGGTCAATCCGGTGGAGGATCCCTGCGCTTGCGCGGGCAGGCCAGATCCGACCAATCCGAAAAGAGCGGCCGTGGCGGCCACCACAGTTAGTATGAATAATCTCCGCATGTTACTCTTGCCCCAAGGGTAGCGGTATCTAAGACAGTAGATTAGTCTCCTAGAGACATTCAACGTGAAACTGGTTCAGTTTCTATCCAATCATTGTATTAGAATAGTCCCAATCATTCTACTGGCTTAGACGGCCGCGGCGGCGGCAACCTGGGGGAGAGTCGGAGAGACTGTCCGAAGTTGGTATGCGGGCGTGTCACCCTCACCCTAACCCTCTCCCTCAAGGGAGAGGGGATTTTTTGCGCTCGCGTGTGCGGCGCCTACTAATCAGGGACAGGTTCCGGACTCGGAAGATCGCAGGGAATACGACGGCGATTCTGATATAGCCGATATTATGGATGCGGCTCGGGCCGAGACGCCTGGGCCTTCCTGATGGACCTGACAACGTACAGCGCGCCCGCCAGCAGCGCGATGAAGACTCCCAAGAAGACCCAGCCGCCTTCCGGCCCGGGAGCGATCGGAGCGGGCAGCACCACGACGGGGGCGCGAAAGTCGGCCTGTCCGTATGAGGGGCTGTCTAACCGGACGCGCAGAACCCAGTTGCCCGCTTCTTCGAACTTCATGTTGGCGCGGTACACTCTGGGGCTGTCGGGCGTGTTGACCGCGACCACCTCGAAGACCGGACTATTGGGCTCGTCTTCGGCGACGACAATCACCCTCGCATCCGTGACGGCCTCGCCGGTCGCGGTCAAACTGGGCTTGAGGGCTACGTTTACGAAGCCCACCTCGGGCGCGGGCGGCACGAGGCTCACGGCGACGTCGAACGGCCCGGCCTGAGCGCTGAAGAGTTCGTCGAACCCCTCGTCGGTCTGAGCGCGCGCGCTTCCGATTCCCACCGCCAACAGAGCAGCGGTTAGGATAACTGCCGGCTTTGCCAAAATCGGGAGTAGTCTAAAAAAGGTCATGTTCGGTCGCTGCTGAGACTTTGGCCTGCGATATATTTCACAAAGCGCTCACATTGTGGGGTGGATGGGCGACCTGAGTCAACCTAGCCTGGCGGAACCAAGTCCACCGTCTGACGATGGCGTTGCAGCGCCGGCGGGTGTGGGCGCCCACACTTCAATGCCTACTCCTCCGCCAGCGGACGCGATCGGTAATACAACCCCCAACGCTGCATGATCTCATACACGCGGTCATCCTCGAGCTCCATCAACTGCCTGAAGAACCCCGCCATCGCGTGCGCGTGCATCAACTCCTCAGAGCACACCCAGCTAGACTCCGCGGGCACCACGTACAACAGCCCGTTCTGATGCTCGCACTCCATCTCGACACGCTTGCCGCCGGAGTCGGTCTTGACCGTCATCCCGAACTCGCCCATGCGAAACTCCTCTGAACCGATCGATGCTATGCGCCTCCATTGTACCAACGGCATCCCAATCGCGCATCGCCTCTTTGATATAATCATCCCCGAATACGCTCAGGAAGACCAACAGGAGGAACAGATGCCCGCTCACTTCCAAGACGATACGATCACGATCCACAAGATACAGTGCGGGTCATTCGGAAACAACGCCTATCTGCTGGTCTGTCCCGAGACCAACCATAGCATCATCATCGACACGCCTCCCGACCCCGGCGCGCTGATCTCAGCCGCCAAGCAGACCGACGTGCAGATCATCCTAATCACCCACAATCACTGGGACCACATCGAGGGCCTCGAAGAGGTGACCTCCGCCATCCGCGCGCCGGTCGGCATCGGCCCCGACGACGCCGATGGTCTGCCCAGCCCGCCGCAGGTACTCGTTCACGACGGCGACGACATAACCGCCGGAACCCTGACCCTCAAGGCCATCTTCACCCCCGGACACACCCCCGGCTCCACCTGCTTCTCCTTCGGCTCCCACCTGTTCACCGGAGACACCCTGTTCCCCGGCGGCCCCGGAAGGACCGTAAGCGCCGCCGCGCTCGAACAGATCATCGGCAGCATCACAAGCAGGTTGTTCACGCTCGACCGGATTGACAACTTCTACCCCGGACACGGCGACGACGGCAACCTGGCGACCGAAAAGGGCAAGTACGAGGTCTTCGCCTCCAAGGATCATCCGGCATACCTGCAAGGTGACGTCGATTGGCTCAAGAGCTAAACCCGCCCGCATGGTCAGTCCGCGACGTCGCCGTTGGCTCGGCAATCGTCCTGTTCGGAACCTTCGCGCTGATGTTTCTGCTGGTGTCGGTTGCCCTCGGAGGCGAGAGCGAGCCGGACTCGGTCGGGATCGGGTACTTTTGGGCCGCCGCGGCCTTGCAGGGTGTATTGATACTGTTGGTGTTGTGGCGATTCGTCCGCAAATACGGCCTACCCTTGTCGTCCCTCGGACTGGGACGCCCAGTTGGCAAATATGTCAACCTGCTGTCCCTGGCGGCTCTGCTGGGCAGCCTGGGGTTCACCGCTCTGTACGGATGGACCGTAGCGACTCTCGAACTCGACTTTCTGCTGCCCAAGCCCGTCCCCGAAGAGTTGGCGGACAGAAGGTTCTTCGTGATAACCGCAATCGTTATCGCGGGCTGGGTCCCCTTCGTGGAGGAGGCGTTCTTCAGGGGTTTCGTCTTCAGCGGCCTGACTGCCAAGTATGGCATACTTGTGGCTGGGGCGATCAGCGCGGCGGTCTTCGCTGCCGCCCATCTGTCGCTTGGTTCGCTGCTGCCGGTGTTCGTCACCGGGATTCTGTTCGCGTGGCTGTATCATCGGACGAAGTCCGTCTGGGCGCCGTTTTCCGCCCACGCCGGGCAGAACCTGATCGCGCTCTCTTTCGCTGGCGCGCAGTGACGGACTTTTGGGAGGCTGAGTATGCCGAATCGAATTGATGAGACACTCGGAGAGCTTCGGCGCTCCGCTCAACCCGCGCTCGCGCCCTTCCTAACCGTGGGGTTCCCGGACATCGAGACCTCCGTTGAACTGGCTCGGACAGCGCTGGAAGCCGGCGGTGACCTGCTGGAGCTAGGCGTGCCCTTCAGCGACCCGCTCGCCGACGGGCCAACAGTCCAGATGACCAGCTACCGCGCGCTGCAAAACGGCGTCAACGTCAGCAAGTGCCTTGAAGTCCTTAGCGAACTCCGACAGAGTGGCGTCGATGCCCCCATGGTCTTCATGGGCTACTACAACCCTTATCTCCACTACGGACTCGAAAGGTTCTTGGACGACGCCAAGGCCGCCGGTCTGGACGGCATGATCGTACCCGATCTGCCCACAGAGGAGGCCGAGGTACTGGGCCGGATGGCCGCCGGGCGCGGCATACACCTGATACCGCTGCTCGCCCCCACAAGCTCGGACGACCGAATCAGGGACGCTTGCAAAGCCGCGGGCGGGTTCATATACTGCGTGAGTCTCACGGGGGTCACTGGCGCGCGCAGATCGCACTCGGAGCATACCGCCGGACTCGTGGCGCGAATTCGCCGACATACCGATCTCCCGATTATAGTGGGCTTCGGCGTGTCCAGGCGCGAGCACATAGAGGCGATCAGCGAGTTCGCCGACGGTGTCGCCGTCGGAAGCGCGCTTCTGGACGCGGTCGATAGGGCGCAGGAGGACCGTAGGCTCGACGCGGCGCGGGACTTTATCATCTCACTCAAAGGCAGGGAAGGCTGAATCACGATGAAGGTCAGAGGTCTGAGGGGCGCGACAACCGCCGACGCCAACACCAGGGACGACATTCTGGACGCCACCCGCGAGCTTCTGGAGCGGCTTGTCGAGGCCAACGACGTGGATATCGACGACATCGCCGCCGTCACGTTCAGCGCCACCAATGACCTCGACGCCGAGTTCCCCGCCGTCGCCGCCCGTGTACACATGGGCTGGACCAACGTCGCCATCATGTGCGGCAACGAGATGGACGTCCGGGGCGGACAGGAGCGTTGCATCCGAGCGCTGATTCTGGTCAACACCGACAAAAGCCCCCAGGACCTCGAAATGGTCTATCTGCGAGACGCCGCAAACCTCCGTTCCCGAAGCGGCAGAACAAGCTAACGCCCAACAAGGAGCGCACATGGAAATCATAAGAAAAGGCTCAGTCCCTGAGCAGGACGCCACGAGCGCCCCGATCTTCTACGGCGGCAGCGTCAGCAGGCAGCCGCTCGTCGGCCCCGACAAGAGCGAGTACTACAACTTCGGCCTCGTCAACTTCTACGACGGCGCCAAGAACAAGTTCCACTCCCACACCACCGACCAAGTCCTCTTCGTAATCAGCGGTGAGGGCTACGTCGCCAGCGAGTCCGAAGAGGTCAGAGTCGCCGAGGGAGACACCGCGTTCATCCCGGCCGGCGAAAAGCATTGGCACGGCGCCGCCGACGGTCACGACTTCACCCACGTCTCCCTCACGGGGGCCAGCAGCGTCACCACGATTTACGATTAGGACGCTGGCCCGTGGGTTCGCCAGGCCCTTCACAAATAATCCCGGACGCGAACGGGGATAGGATGGAAGACCTCATCGCGGAGTGGCGAACGCATCTACGTCGCCACGAGGCGGCCCACCCTCCCGACTTGGAAGAGTTGGAGAGCCGTCTGCGCGATGAGGCGGCTTCTCTCCAAGATGCGGGCCTCACGGACTCCGAGTCCTTCCTGATCGCCCTGAGGCGGGTGTCCGAGACCGACGCGGCATCGCGCGAATTCGCGCGGGAGCGCTTCGATCTGCTGTGGGAGCGGAGCGAATCTGTATCCGAGGGCGATGACGGCGGAGTTCGGTTCGAGCGTACCGAGTTTGTCGTCGTCATCGGCCTCGCGATCGCGGCGGCCATCGCGATTAAAGTCCCCGAGCTGTTCGGTCACCGGATCATCGACGGCGCCGGGGTATATGCCCGCAATCTCAGCCTCTTCGTCCTGCCGATGCTCGCGGCCTACTTCGCTTGGAAGCGTGGGCTAACTGCGCGGGCGTCCCTTTGGCTCGTTCTGCCGTTCGTCGCGGCGGCGGTCCTCGCTAACATATTCCCCTTCAAACAAGGCGCGCATACCGAGACACTCACGGCGATCCATCTACCTTTCGCGCTGTGGCTGGCCGTCGGGTTTGCCTACGTCGGCGGTCGGTGGCGTTCCGTCGAGCGGCGCGCCGACTTCGTGCGGTTCTCAGGCGAGTTGTTCATCTACTACGTGCTCATTGCGCTCGGCGGGGGCGTGTTCTCTCTCCTGACTTGGGCAATGTTCGGAGCCATCGGCCTGGATATCGAGGTCGTCGTATCCGAATGGCTGCTGCCGTGCGGCGCGGTGGGAGCCGTGCTCGTGGGCGCGTGGCTGGTCGAAAGACGGCAAAGCGTCATGCAGAACATCGCGCCAATGCTCTCCCGCGTGTTCACGCCGTTGTTCGCCGCCATGCTGCCCGTATTCCTCCTGGCCATGCTCTTGACGGGCGAGTGGATCGACATGGACCGCGAGATGCTCATAGGCTTCGACATCATGCTGGCCCTGGTTCTTGGGATGCTGCTCTTCTCCGTCTCGGCGCGGGGTCCGCAGACGCGCCCCGGCCTCTTCGATGCGATGCTGCTCCTCTTGGTGGTGGCCGCTATCGCTGCCGACCTCATGGCTCTCTCCGCAATCGTGGGACGCATCTCAGACTTCGGTTTCACTCCCAACAGAACGGCGGCGCTCGGCGGGAACCTCGTCTTGCTCGGCAACCTCGCGTGGTCGGCCTGGCTCTACGCCCGATTTATGAGAGGGCGGGGCGAGTTCGCGGCCCTAGTGCGCTGGCAGACCGACTACCTGCCCGTCTACGCAGTATGGGCGGGGGTCGTCGTTGTCATATTTCCGCCGCTATTCGGCTATGCATAGAGAGTATCATCATAGACGGGCTGGCTAGTTGTTGCACCCCTCAGTAGAGTGAGGTAAGTAGGTCAGCGTTCTCGTGAAAGTCATCGACCTTGCAATTGAGATACAGAGCGCCCGTGTGCGCGGATATGAAGTTCTTTTGGTAAGCCGCCACCACCATACCGGCAAACTTGCCCCTGCGTTGTTCCGGTGTGTCACGAAGTGGAAAGTAGTCAACCGTGAAATTTTCGGCGGCTGTCTGCTCATCCGAGGGACCACGATCCAAGATTCCGTGAGGCACATCGAAGTTGCGGTAGTGGCAGTTGGCGATATGGTACCGCGCAGCGGTGTGGCTGATTCCGAACGTGTGCATAACGTTGGACACAGCCTCCTCGGAGTCCGGCGTTGGCACGAGTTGTCGGACAGCTTCGTTCGGGGCAAGGAACGCGATGGCGAAAGCGTTGGCCCTCTGCTCTACGTAGTCGGTCGAGTGAGCTTCGGCGTCTTTCTGGCTGTCGTCGTATGAATCTACCCGAACGCTCTGAAGCTCTCCGTCCGGATCATATAGCAGGTGGCCGAGTTCATGGGCCAGTGTCGCTCGGCGAATCCAGACGTTGCTATTACCACCCACTGTGTTCAGAACGACACCACGCAACACGTCTCCGTCGTCGGTCGTCATCACGGTCGCGCCCGCAATCCGACCGGGAAGCCGCGCTTGGACTACGGGAATGCCAAGACTCTCCTCGACCAGTTCTCGCATTGAGGAGATTGGTGAGTGTCCTAGTTGCAATTTATCTCTGGCACGTTGGGCGAGGTTGTAACCGACTCTCCATGCCGGCCTCCCCGGCGATCCGTAATCCTCAACTGGGGCGAATCTGTCGCTCCCAATCTCAAGGCCAAGCCACTTTTGAAGCCTGTACTGTACACGTATGACCGATGCGGCCTCCGCGAAGAGCAGGGCCGTTCCCTCTGAGATGGCTCCCAATGGGCCGGAGAGATCGGTTTGGAGGGTCCTCAGACGGAACGCCAGGCTTGTGTCTCCCCCGGGGTCTCTCTTGAAGCTGAGGAGTCGTTCGTCCAGTCCAAGTGCAAAGGCGAGCCGCTCCAACTTCTGAATGGAAACCTTATGAGGGGACGATTCCGCGGTTTCGACATCCTCTGGGGAAACTCCCGCGGCCCGCATAACGCTTTTGGCAGAAAGGCCGATCTCTTCTCTGCGCCGCTGCAAGGCGTCGCCCGTCGCATTGGGAGTTTCTCTAAGAATGGCGGAGCCGTATTCCACGGCCTCTTCGAGTATCTCAAGGCCAAAGGTAGAGTATGCTTCCCAAGCAGTGAGGACGTGCCCCGTTGGGCGACGGCTCTCTTCGTATATGGCGAGGCCTCCTTCTGAGCGGACGTAATTCCTAGTGGAGAGTCTTGCAGCATCCTCAGCGGCAAACCCCTCAGCGCCAGGCCCGAAGATAAAGGTCGACTGATCCATCACGCGACCTCCAATCTGCGTCTCGGGACTCCTTCGTCGTAGTCCCACCCCAACGAAGCTACCTCATATCCAAATGACTCAAATACACGAGTGGCATCTTTGAGTTGGGCTTCGTCTTCAGGCGGATAGCGCCCCGATCCCCCGGATATGTAGAGGGCTATCTCAGAAGCGAACCACAACTCACCACCCAGATACGCTTCAGTTCCGCCGGTTAGGTTCGTGTGTTTCGGGTAGGCGGAGCCAATTGCGGGTACTGGAGACTCAAGCACGTGGGGGATACCGTTGACATCTATGACCCAGAGATACGTATTGACCCTTTGGTTCCGTGACGACGGAGGGGTACCATACAGAACATCGGACGCAGGGGCCGGCTCAAGCAGGCGTAGGCCATCACTCGCCACAAGCTGAATAGTCTCTCGTTGGCCGCGGATGAGTCTAGAAACAGGGGGATGTGGAAGATGACGACTGCGAAACTCGTCTAGGGCTTGAGTGGAGATGCTCACTGGTATCTCATTAGCTGCCAGTTGTCAGTCGGGAGGGTAATATAACAGCGCATAGGTCATAACGTCAACTGCAAGGCTCAACCGCTCAGGGCTGTTGTTGACGTAGGAGTTGACCGGCGGCGACACTTCGTAAGCTCCCATACATCGAAGAGCGCCTATACGGGCAGCAAGAGGAGGTCGAGAAGTTCGCGCTGGATAGGCTGAGGGCTGAACCAGTATGATTGCATGAATCCGTTTTGCATACGAGGTGCATCATGCGAATCTCCGAAAGAGGACAGATCACCATCCCCAAGCATCTGAGAGAGCGCTTTGGGATGAATCACAACGTCGAGGTCGAGATCACCCCCACCGAAAAGGGCATACTCATCCGGAAGAGTGCAGCCGCGCTCCATCCCGTGGACCGGGTCGCCGGGATTCTGGATGGCGCCGACTTCGACGTTGACGAATACATTGCGGAAGTTCGAGGAAGGTGATCACCGCAGTCGACACCAACGTCTTGGTTGACCTGTTCCGAAGCGATTCGGCTCACCATTTCCAATCACAAGGATGGCTTCGGTGGGCTTACAACAGAGGCGACGTCATCATCTGCGACATCGTGTACGCCGAGCTCGTTCCCGCGTTTGCCGACAGAGACTCGCTGGACGGCGCGTTGCGCGAGATGGGTGTCACACTCTCCCCGATCGATTCCTCGATCGCCTATGAGGCTGGCCTGCGTTGGAAACTGTACCGCGCGGCAGGCGGGCCGCGGGCGCGGATCATGACCGACTTCCTCATCGGCGCCCATGCGGTGGCGACAGCCGACACCTTCCTCACACGGGACACCGGGTTCTTCTCCACCTACTTCCCGGAAATGAGCAACCAGGCGTCCTCATGACATCCCGCGCCAAAAAAGACGAGCTCGCCCATGCCGAGACCGTCGCTGCGCTTGACCTCTCCGGCATATTGGAGGACGTACGCAGGCCCGTCGGGAGCCTGGCGGCTCACATGAAGGCCCTCCGCGACTAGTCCGTAAGTATGTCACCCTCCAACCGTTGGCTTGATAGCTATTCTGCGTTTGAGCTAACCTCACTCCACACAATCGGGCCCACAAGGAGAAATATGAGCAGCAGAAAGACAGGCGGCGGAGTAGAGAACGTTTACAAGGCGGCCGACCTGTGGGTCGAACGCGCCCTGCGTTCCGACGACTCGCTCTTTACGCCGGGCAAGCCAATATGGTCGCGCCAGTGGCTTGGGGAGTTGAGGGAGCGGTTCTTGGATAGGCCGGATGTATCGGGCGACAGTTTCATGCAGAAGCTGGAACGGCAACTGGAAGGCAGCCAGCCTGAGGTCTATCAGTTGATTGCTGAGGTGCTATACGTCCACTTCCTCATTATCTGGACTACAGGGGCAGGGGGCATGAAACATATCAGCAAAATGGCACGGATCAATGAAGTACTTGAATGGTCAACCCAGGTAGTAGCTATTCCCGATGATCTTGTTGCCGGTCTGACGCCTGGCATAGCCCGCCCCGGAATGGGTTTCATAACTGGCATTGAGCAACTCGGTCTCATCATTGAGTTTGTCGAGCAGTGGAAGGAGCAGGAGGCGAGTGAGCCCGACCGCTTACTTGCTGATCCATGGGCTTTCAAAGATTTCATGGAGTCCATGAGCTTACGCAGCACACCGCTTAGGAACAACACAGACGCGCCGCGTAGGCAACGGTATGCTCTCCGTCACCTTGTGTTCCCCGACTCTTTTGAAGGAATCCTTAGCTTCGACCAGAGGAACAGCATTGCCGATGCCAGCGAGTTCGCGCCCCATGTTAAGGAACCGACTGACGACCTCGACCGCAAAATCCAGCAGATCCGCGCAGGCCTGGAGGCCGAACACGAAAAGGACATTAACTTCTACGACGGTGGCGATATACAGAGACAGTGGGACGACTCGACGTCTCCGCCCCCTGTTGAAACTCCAGCCCCAACTCAATCAGAGTTAACGGTGCCCAACCTCCCGTCCCTCGCCAACGAGCTCCGGCTAGACGTCGACTTCCTCCAAAACATCCAAACCCTGCTAAACGACAAGAAGCAAGTCATCTTCCAAGGGCCGCCGGGCACCGGCAAGACCTACGTCGCTCAGAAACTCGCTGAACATCTGGCCGGGTCCAAAGAGCGCGTCACGCTCGTCCAGTTCCACCCGTCCTACGCCTATGAAGACTTCGTGCAGGGCTTCCGTCCCGCGCTCGTGAATGGACAGCCCGGATTCGAGCTCCGCAAAGGGCCGCTGCTGCGCGCAGCCAACCGCGCGCGAAATGAACCGAACGCCAAGCACTTCCTAGTGATAGACGAGATCAACCGTGGCAACCTCGCCAAGGTGTTCGGGGAACTGTACTTCCTGCTGGAGTACCGCGACAGTGAGATGGACCTCCAATACTCGGACCAGGGCGAAAGATTCTCGCTGCCCGAAAACCTCTACATCATCGGCACCATGAACACCGCCGACCGCTCCATCGCGCTGGTGGACCTAGCCCTGCGCCGCCGCTTCTACTTCGTCGAGTTCCACCCCGACGAAGATCCCGTCAAGAGCGTCCTCCGTAACTGGCTGCTCGATAAGGCGCCCGACATGGAGTGGGTAGCCGACGTGGTCGAGAGAGCCAACGACCACTTGCGCGAAGACCGCCACGCCGCCATCGGCCCAAGCTACTTCATGAAAGACAACCTCGACGAGGAAGCGGTCGAACGCATCTGGAAGCACAGCGTCCTACCATACATCGAAGAGCGCCTCTACGGGCAGCAAGAGGAAGTTGATAAGTTCAAGCTGGATAGACTGAAGACTGAACCAGTATGATTGCATGAATCCGTTTTGCATACGAGGTGCATCATGCGAATCTCCGAAAGAGGCCAGATCACCATTCCAAAGCATCTGAGGGAGCGCTTTGGGATGAATCACAACGTCGAAGTCGAGATCACCCCCACCGAAAAGGGCCTGCTCATCCGGAAGCGGGTGGCTGGAGAAAACCCCGTGGACCGGGTCGTGGGGATCCTGGGCAAAGACGCTCTCGGTAAAGGTGTCAGCGTTGACGACTACATCAGGGAAGTCAGGGGCAGGGCAGGGTGATCACATCCGTCGACACCAACGTCTTGTTGGATGTGTTCATACCCGATGACGAACATCTCGGTCGGTCGAGAGATTGGCTGAGCGCCGCCCACAATAGAGGCACAATCATCATCTGCGACATCGTGTACGCCGAGCTCGTTCCCGCGTTCGCCGACAGAGACTCGCTGGACGGCGCATTGAGCGAGATACGTGTCACACTCTCCCCGATCGACTCCTCGATCGCCTATGAGGCGGGACTACGTTGGAAGCGGTACCGCGAGGCAGGCGGTCCGCGGGTGCGGATCATTGCCGACTTCCTCATCGGCGCCCATGCGGTGGCGACAGCCGACACTTTCCTCACCCGTGACACCGGGTTCTCCTCCACCTATTTCCCGGGGCTAATGAGCGCCGATGCGCCACATTGACCTCCATGAGTACGCCGAGAGCCTGCACACTCTCTCAACCCCTGAACGCGACGCCCTGTTGCGCGAATCGAAAACCCTCGACCTCTCGATCACTCCGCTCGTTGGTGAATCGGATCAGTACGTCCTGAGGCCCGGCTCGACCGTCGGCGCGGTCGAAATCGGCGACCTCTCCGTGCTCATACGGCCAAAGATATCAATCCCGCAGCTTCTATCGCTGGCCTGCTACGCCATGAGCAAATTCAAACCCCAGCCGGAAATGTTCGACTTCCCGGATCAATACGCGCTGCCCGACGTACTGGCCCTCGCTCTCGCATCCACCGCTCGCCGCGCCTTCGCGCGCGGACTGCTCCACGGCTACCGCACCGAGGAGGAGGCGCTTCACACCGTGCGCGGTCGCATCATGTTCGCCGAGCAGATACGACGCAGGTTCGGCATTCCACTTCCCGTCGAGGTGCGATACGACGAGTTCACGGACGACATTCTGGAGAACCGCCTAGTCAAAGCCGCGGCGGCCCGACTCGGCAGGATGCTGCTGCGCTCACGGGACGCCCGCGCCGGACTCGGGCGCATCGCGGCGATGCTCGACAACGTCTCACCTATCGAGTTCCCGCCGAACGACGTGCCCGATGTCACTTTTGATCGGCTCAACGAGCATTACCGCGTCGTCGTTGGACTGTCGCGGCTCATCCTGAGGCACAGCGCGTTCGAGTCCGACCGCGGACGTGTGCGCGCCGCCGGGTTCCTCATGAACATGAATGAGGTATTCCAAGAGTTCGTGACCCAGGCCCTGCGGGACGCGCTCGGAGTCTCTCAGCATCAGTTCAGAGAAAAGAGCATTGGAACTCTCGACAGAGAGGGCAAAGTTGGTCTCAGGCCCAACCTCACCTGGTGGCAAAGCGGGAACTGCGTTTTCGTCGGCGACGCCAAGTACAAGTACGTCAGGGACGGAAACGTCCCCAACGCCGACCTCTACCAACTACTCGCATACGTCACCGCCCTCGACCTGCCGGGAGGGATGCTCATCTACGCCAAAGGCGAGAGGGAGCCTGCGACTTACCACGTCAAGCGCTCCGGCAAGCGACTTGAGGTCGCCGCTCTCGACCTGTCCGGCACACTCGACGACGTACTCAAGCGCGTCAATGACTTGGCGATCAAGGTGAAGGCCCTCCGCGACGAATCGGCAAGTATATCACGCGCCGCATGAGACGCAGTTCAGTTAGTGAAGTCTAGTTGACTAATTAGACATGAGTCATCTAGACTGTATGTATGTCGAAACGACTTCAAGTCCTACTAGATGAGGAAGAGTACCTCGAAATCCAGGGAGTTGCTCGCAGACAGCGGGTGACTGTTGCCGAATGGGTTCGTCAAGCTCTCCGCAAAGTAAGAGACGACCAGCCCGGAGCTGTGGAAACCAAGCTGCGCGCTATCGCCGACGCGTCTATGCATCAGTTTCCTACGGCGGACGTTGAAGACATGCTCCGGGAGATCGAAGACGGGCGGCGCCTCCCGTGATCTTCATTGACTCCAACGTGCCGATGTACCTCGTAGGAGCTCCGCATCCGAACAAAGACCGTACTATTGCCGTCCTCACCCAGTTGGTGCGAGACGGCGAACAGTTCGTGACCAGTGTGGAGGTGTACCAAGAGATACTCCACCGATATACCGCGATACGGCGTCCCGACGCGATAGATGCCGCGTTCGAGAGCCTGGATGCGATTGCAGACGACGTCTTGACCTTCGGCATGTCCGAAGTCCGTGTTGCCAGGTCTCTGATTGACTCTGTACATGGACTCTCTGCTCGGGATGCCCTCCATGTGGCCGTGATGCGTACAGCCGGAGCCAATCGAATCCTGAGCTTCGACGACGGCTTCGACGCCTGCCCCGGCATAGATCGTCTGAGTTAAGCTGACAATCCTAGGCAGCCCCTCACTGGTGAACCCTCCCCTCATAAGGATATTCGGCGTCCAGAAGATCGCCCTCAGCGAAGCGGCTCGCGCGGAACGCGCCAATCGGATGACTCTTGCTCTCGCCATGCAGAACCAACTCCGCCACCATCCGCCCCACCACCGGGGACAGCTTGAACCCGTGCCCGCTGAATCCGACAGCCCAATACAGCCCATCGACGACTCCCGACTTGTCCAAGATCGGGTTGCCGTCCGGCGTCATGTCATATAGCGACCCGTATCCACCCATCGGCGTCGCGGCGTCGAAATCGGGGAAGCGCAGCTTTGCCCGCTCCCAGAACCGAGTGATCGTATCGTGGTCCGCGTTCAGGCCGAAGGCATCCGGGTTCACCACCTCGCCCATATCCTCCGGGGATTCGCCGCCCACCAGCGTCTTGAACCCGGCGTTCACTCGGAAGTACGCGCCTGTCGTATGGTCGATTATATTGGTAGTCAGCGACTCCAGCGACGGCGGACGACGCAAGTGTACCATCTGCACCCTGACCGGCGTAATCGGAAGCGTCTCTCCAAGCGGCGCGGCTAGTTTATTGACCCACGGACCGGCAGCCGCCACGACCGCATCCGCCTCTATCTCCCCGTCCTGAGTCTCTACGCCAACGACCCGACCTCCCTTGACCATGATTCCCGTAACCGCGCAGTTGGTCAGAATCTCGGCCCCGCGCTCCTTCGCCTGCTCCGCATAAGCGTAGGTCGTCGCCATAGGGTCCGCGTAACCCGAGTTCGGCTCATACACCCCCAACACGACGCCATCCAGTGATACCTGCGGGACTTCCTGAAGGATCTCGGACGGCGTGAGCGTATCGATTTCGACTCCGAGATCTCGGTTCATCTCGACGTTCGCCCGCGCCGCCTCCTCGTCATTCTCTCCGAACAGCAGGAGCCTTCCGGTCTCTGTGAACCGCGCGTCGCCGCCCACCGCGTCGCCGAAATTGTGGAAGATGTCGCTGGCCTCCATCGCCATCTTGACCAAAGTCGGGTGCAGGTAGTGTTCCCGCACCATCGCGCCCGATCTTCCCGTCGCGCCTCCCGCAAGGTGCCCCTTCTCAACCAAAAGGACCTTCCCCGCCCCCATCCGGGCCAGATGCATGGCGACGCTCGTCCCGTTGACGCCGCCCCCGATTACGACCACGTCCGCCGATCTCTGTGTCATGACCAATTCCTATTTGGAGAATCCACTCGGTTGTCATAGACCCTGCACCAGCGCAAGGCGTCTGACGAGCCGCAGTCTAAGGTTGAGGTAAACGGTGTCACGGTCAGCTAAACAAGTCGCCAGACTCCAAGATTGCCTCGTCCACCTCCTCCATCAGGCGAATGGTCTCGGCCAGTGCGGCAACGATACGGCGGTAATGGTCAAGGTCGTAGAATGATAGAGTCCGGCCTCGGCGGTCTCTCAGCCACTTGTCGAGGGGCTGGTATCCGCCAATTCGGAACTCCCACACCTCTTCACTGATGCCCTCGAAGTACTGACCTTGCTTGCCGGACCTGTGCGTACTCTTGCTGATGTAAACCCTGCCCTGATCCACGGCAGACTTCTCACCGAGAGGCGTGTCGCCAGTGGCGCAGTACTTGGGGTGGCCTCTTTCGATCACGTTGTCCCCTGCGACCGGGAAACTCACCTGCGCCTGGTGGAGATTGCCCGACTCCAGCAGATGAACGTCTTTGAGTTGCCCTCCCAGATCTGCCAACGTGCGGAACAGCCCAACGTCACCAGTCGGGGGAACGCGCGGGAAATCGGCTCTCAGAAACTGGTCGTACCGCTCCCGGTACGTCGGCGAATGAAAAACCGCGTAGATGTAATGAAATACATCCTCTGGACCAAACGTATCGTATAAGTCACCTTGCCCTTCCTGTGTGAATTCCATGCCAAGGCCCTCTTTCAAGGGTTCAGTGAACTCCGATGACAGGTTCGGCTCTTTGTAGTCGCGACCATAAAGACCTTGTTTGATTTCCTGTTTTGAAGGGTACTTGTATAGAGGATATAGATAATTCACTTCCTTGATCGACACTGTGTGGTGCTGGGTGATGTCCCTGCTGACAAAGATATGCTGAAAGCCATCCTGTATTTCTATTGAACGAGTGGTTGACAGCGCCAGATTATCCCCATCTAGCATGTGCCGCATTACACTGGAACGAGGTCTACATATGAACCCTCGACTTTCGCCAGTATAGTACGTGTAGCGATTGTCGAATGGCCGATACAGGATCGGTGTCACCAGCTTTTCGTTCAGCCCCGATTTGTTCAGGTCATCTTGCGCCCATTTGACTTTCCAGTCTTCAACGTCTCTTGGGAGACCGTACTCGTCTCTCGCCATCTCAGGGGTCATCTGAGCAAAGTCTTTTACTACCCGCATCACCTCTTCCGACGAGTGTTGAATGGTCAGCTTGTCTCGGGCGGTTACCACACCCACAGAGTTCACAGGCATTATCTCCTTGATCGACGGCCACTGAAGGTACTCTTGACCGAATTCTCTGTCCCAGGGTTTGAACAAGTAGCGAGGCGATTCGGGTTGGAGTATATTCCAGTCGGTTGTGGAGATATCCGACTTGGATAGGTTTTCGTACTTGGCCTTCCGTGTACCCCATAGGTCGGCGTGATGCACCGTTGCGGGGGAGCTTTTTCTAGGCTCCTTTACAAAAACGGCGATGGCGACGCCTTGCTGTATGTCAAACACGTTCTCGTCCACTTCTCCATCTGGGGTATGCTCCTTTATCCGGGAGTTACCGTGCAGATCTAGAAGGTACATGTCAGTGAATGTATCCATTAGCTTCTGGCGCATACCTCGGAACGTGGGATTGTCTAGATAGCGGTTGTTGGTGATGAAGGCGAGGACGCCGGCGCCAGTCTGTTGTATGCGATGCTGCCCAAAGCGGATGAACTTCACGTAATCGTCTTGAATCCACTTCGGATTTCTCTCGCCAAGAGGCTTCCCATCGACCCGCTTATAGTCCTCGATGAGTTTCCCGATCCAAGTTAGCTCATCGGCCCTTCTGCTGTCGTTTGCCGAGTGCCCCGAGTACGGGGGATTGCCCAGCACGACCATGATGGGGAGATCGCGCTTGATATCTGACGCGGCGTTGGCTTCCTCCGTGATGACTCGCATGGGGCCGAACAGGTCAGTGGTCTGCCGCTCGGCCTGTTCCAGGGTGTTGGTGAGGTACACGCCAATGCGCTCGTCGGAGTCGAAGTCGTAGGCCCAGTTCTGCCGATGCTCCTCCGGCATGTCTTGAGCGGAGAGTTGCATCCCCAGCTTGAGATGCGCCATGGCGTACGCGGCCATTATCAACTCAAACCCGAACAGCCTTTTGATCAGGTGATCCTTGGCATAGCCGCGCCACATCCCGGCGTTGCCGCTCGTCCGGTAGTAATCCCTAATGTGGTCTATCACCGCGTAGAGGAATGTTCCCGATCCGCAGGCAGGGTCGAGAACCAGAACCCTATGTGACTGGTGTCGAGTGACATTTCCATCCTGATCTACCGTCTCGTAGGTTGTCATTCCGCGGTCGGCGAGTCCCTCGGGGCAATCGAAACTCTCCCGGAGAATGTGGTCCACCGAGCGCACGATGTAGCTAACCACCGGCTCCGGCGTGTAATAGACCCCGCGAAGTTCCCTGATTTCCGGGTCATACTCAGCCAAGAAGGTCTCGTAGAAGTGCATTACGGGGTCTTGGCGCGCCGATCTCTGCCCGAAGCCGGACAGCGCCGCCTCCATGTCCGCGTTGTCCAGAAGCTGGGTAATGTCGTCCACGAAGGTCACGAAGGGTTCGTCTTCGAGCGCCGCGCCGCCGACCATGTCGAACAGCCGCCTGACGAAGGGATTGGTTCGAGGAATGCGGGTCGCCGCATTCGACCTGCTGAACGTTCCTTCGTCGTGGTTAACCCTCGCCGCGAACAGGCCGTATGCCAGGGTCTGGGCGAACATATCCGCAAAGTCTATGGTGGTCAGGTCGGGAACGAGGACTTCCCGTGTCGCGATGTAGAGATCCCGCAAGCTGTCGGACACGTGGCCCTTGCGAAAGCCTTCGGCAACGACGTCGCAGATCATGTGAGTAGGCCGCGCCAATCGCCTCGCAAGGTCTTGGGGATTGGAGACAGGTTCCGGGCTTTGGTCGAGAAAGCCGGAGAGGAGCGAGGCGGTTTCCTCGATGTTTTCCTTGCTGGCGGCCAAATTTCCGCTGATGTCGAGATCCGAGAGTCGGGCGGTCAAGCGGAGTTCTCCGTCCACGTACCACCGGAACTCCGTGTAGTCGGTCAGCACAAGGTTGGAAAGTGAGTTCCTGTAACGCCTGAGTTGCCCACCGTTGGCAGTGGACGGCTCAGACCGGCGGCTGTCGCGCTCGATGGCTTCCAGATCGACGCCGATGTCCTTGGCCTCGATGTACCCGACCGTTAGCGGCGTCGGACCGTCTTTCGTCACGGCGTAGTCCGGCGCTCCGCACTCTATCCGCTTGGGCTCGTTCGTAGCGGTGACCCCATCCCGGACAGACTCGATCAGAGTCTTCAAGGCTGACCTGTGCGTATGCTCAGTAGCATTTCCGAGCGCCAGGTTATCGTTCAGCCTTCTGACGTAGGCCCGGAACTCATTGACGTTGGACACTTCGCATACTCACTTTGCAGCATGAGAACTCATGCACTAATAGTAGCGATGGGTTGGCACTCGTGTCAAGAGGGCCGCGGGCCGACGCTCGTCCCGTTGACGCCGCCCCCGATTACGACCACGTCCGCCGATCTCTGTGTCATGACCAATTCCTCGACTGCGAGTTCATTCATCCGGCTCTTTGACGTACTCCGTTCTCATCAACAGCACCGGTACTACGGCAATCAGCGACAGGAACCCTGAGATCATAAACAGGTTCTGGAACACCGTGACGCCCGCGCCTATCAAAATGGCCTCCGTCTCCTCGAAGCTCGACCCGAGAGTCATGTCGGCGGTCAGGCTGTAGAACCGCTCTATGCCCCACGCGGACAAGGCCGCCAGCCCCAGCGCCATCCCGACCATTCTCGACGCGGTGACCAGCGAAGCCGCCGCTCCCCAATAGTCGCTGGGCGCCGCGCTCAAGGCGCTGACGCCGATCGGAGGGATGACAAGGCCAAATCCCAGGCCCGCGGCCACCAGGGGCAGGGTCAGCCTGAGCTCTCCAACGTCCGTATCCCAGCCGCTCATGAACAGCAGGCCGGTTCCCATCAACGCGAGGCCGACTATGCACACCTCTCTAACTCCCGTCCAGCGAAGAATGTAGCCCCCCGCCAACGCCCCCACCGGAATCGCCGCCGTAAGGCGCACGAGGCTTAGCGCGCTCTCCCACGGCTCCTTTTCCATGACCGTGCCCGCCATGAGCGGCACGCACACCAGCGCCATGATCAACGCGACGCCCACCAGAAACTGCGTGATGTTCGACGATATGAACGCCCTGGATGTGTATAAGAAAGACGCCAGCAGAGGTTGGACCGTCCGTCTCTCAACCGCGACGAGGACGCCGATGAGAACGGCTCCCGCGACCAACCCTAAGTACGGGTAGATCGACTCCCCGGTGAAGATGCTTCTTTGCGCCAGCGCGACCGTCAGTACCGTGAGAGCCGCCCCTAGCGCCAACGCCCCGACGTAGTCCATCTTGGCCTTGGGATTGGCGCGGTTCGGCAAAATGCCTATTAGCGCTATCAGGATGAGGCTCTGGGGTACGTCCAGCCAGAAAATCCACCGCCAGCCGATCCATTCGATGATCGCGCCTCCATATAGAGGGCCGACGACCGACCCCGCTTCGGCGGAGGCGGCCACTAGTCCTATCGCGATTCCCCTCTTCTCCGGCGTTACGGCTGCCACCGCCATGGCCAGCCCTATTGGGACCGTAGCCCCGCCGCCCACGGCCTGGATGACTCTGGCCGGCACGATCCAGTTGAAGTTCGGCGCGATCGCTACCAGCGCCGACCCGATAGCGAACACGATCAGCGCCGCCTGGAACATCCTGACCCGCCCATAGACGTCCGACAGGCGCCCCGCCAACGGCATCGCCACGGTGTAACTGATCAGATACCCGGTTATGATCCACGACGCCATATCCAGGTCGGTAAGAGGGATCTCCAAGTCCACCATGACCAGCGGCAGCGCGGCGACCACGACCGTCTGGTCCAACGCGGTCGAAAATACCCCCAGGCACAGAATCCCCAACACGCCCGTCTGGGAAGAACTCAGGCGGACGAGGGCAGACCTCAAGCCGCTCACCGGACGGGATTTATTGAGGAAGCTCAATTTCTACTGGCGCGTTGATGTCTTCGAGGGTCAGAAGCCGCGTGGTCTCCGGGGCGTCGTCGTCGTAGATTTGGCCCCCCAGCCTGATCTGTCGCAGGTTGAAGTCCGTTTCGTCTATCCACAGGGTCAGGTTCACCGTATGGCCCGGATCGGCGGACGTGATGAGGTCCAACAGCTCCTCGGACGCGAAACTTCCTTCCACCCGAATAGTCTGCGCGCCCAACACGCTCTCACGGCCCTTCACGGCTGCGTTCTGAATCTTATCGGGCAAATCGCTGAATACCGTGCTCAACCCCGCGAAGTTGAAGGGCACCTCGTCCGGGGACAGGGGTAGCCACGGCGCGCCTTTGGAAAACTTCATGACCGCCTCGTCCCCGACCTTCACTATCTCAATCTCCACGAACCCAAACCCCGGAGCCTCCACCTCCACCAGCATCCTGAAGTTGCTCGGAGTCTCCACCACCGCTTCCATGCTCTTGAAAGTCGTCCCAAAGAACGCCGCCCCCGATTCCGTCTCGTCAACCATGCCGAACTTTGCGGACGACATCGCGGCCACGTTCGCGCTCACCTCCGCGAGGATGTCATTCACGTTGGGAGTGGGCGTGGCGGCAGGGGCCGAGGGCGCGGGCTCATCCGAGCACGCGACGGCCGCCAAGAGGCAAGCGACCGTCAACACGCCGATCGCCAACCCGCGAACGAATATCAAGGGCAATCCCATCTCAAAGTCTCCTTCACCCAATCAATGTTACTATACTCCTAGGCGTTGTGTAATTCGGCTCTGGGGTAGGAACCAGGACAATCGCATCTAAACGCTGGCGTGCCTCCACAATCGTCATTCCGACCGCCCCCACTGTCAATCCGACTGCCCCCACTGTCAATCCGACCGCCCCCACTGTCATTCCGAGCGTAGCGAGGAATCTAAAATCCATGCCCTCAGATAGGAACCTGCATCATCCTAGTCGGTATGCCGCCGACAGACACCAACGATTAGATTACCATGTTGGCCCCCGCCGGCCGTCTCTTGCCCCCATGCGCCCCCGCCCGCGCGCCCCCGTCGGCGGACTCTAGCTCAAAAGACGGAACTCTCTTCACTCAGCCCTCGCATCTCAATCACGATCATCCTCTCTCCATCCCCTCCACAACACCAAGTATAAGCGAGCGGCCCCCAAATGAAACCCGCCCCTGCCACTGGACACCCACGGGTTCCACTGATAGGATTACCCCGCCAAGAGTTGAATACCAGACCTGCGAGTACGAGCTTGCAATGAACCTGAGTGGGCACATCTGTGCCCTCTCATGGCTCACACGCGGCTCTGGGTCAACTCTTGGCAAGTGCCCTACTAGTCCATTGTCATGAGGGGGTCCCGAATGAAGAACCGCGCCGCCTACTTAATCCTCTGCTCAGTCATACTGACTGTCGTGCTTGCCGGATGCTCCGGCGAACTCACCGATCCCCCCTATATTGCGTTCGTCTCAGAGCGTGACGGGAACTGGGACATCTATGTAATGAACAACGACGGCAGCAGTCAGATCCGTCTGACAGATAGCGCCGCACATGACACTTCTCCGACATGGTCGCCCGATGGACAACGCATTGCGTTCACCTCAGAGCGTGACGGGAACTCAAACATCTACATGATGAACGCCGACGGTAGCAATCAGATCCGCCTGACCGATGACTCCGATTACGACGCTTCAGCATCATGGTCTCCCGACGGACAGCGTATTGCGTTCGTCTCAGACCGTGACGGAAACGACAACATCTATGTGATGAACGCCGACGGCAGCGATCAGATCCGACTAACCGAAACCGATGATCCACTGCGGGACGGTTCCCCAGCATGGTCGCCTGATAGTCGACGCATTATGTTCATACGCTCTGCATTCCTCTCAGGTGGTAAATGGGTCCGCGACATCCATGTGATGAACGCCGACGGCAGCAATCAGACCCGTCTGACCCAAAAACAGATAAGGTGGGATCCTTCACCAGCATGGTCTCCTGACGGACGACGCATTGCGTTTGTATCAGAAGACATCAATTCTGGCTGGCCGACCATCGCCGCTATGAACGCCGACGGCAGCAATCAGACCCGTCTGACCCATGCCGCCGGGTTGTTCGCAGCTGGACATTCCCCAGCATGGTCGCCCGACGGACGACGCATTGCGTTCGTTGATGGGGTGGCGGAACTCTCCGTGATGAACGCCGATGGCAGCGAGCCGACCCGACTGACCAATGTCCCCGGGCTCGCCGGTGGCGGTGGTTCCCCAGCATGGTCGCCCGACGGACAACGTATTGCGTTCGGATCAAATCGTGACGACAACCTAGACATCTACGTGATAAACGCCGACGGCAGCGGTGAGACCCGACTGACAGATGCCTCCGAATTTGACGTTTCCCCAGCATGGTCTCCCAACTAACCGGGGTCGGGACGCGCGCGAGAATCCCGCCGCCGAACGCATAGTCAGTCTTGCGTGAGAAAGACACGCCACTCATTGAGATCCTAAGCGGAGGCATCGGAATGTCCACTGAAGAGGTCGAGGTCAAAAGGGGCTGGCGGAAGATTACACTCATCGTGTTCATCGTCTCGGCGACGATATTTGTCGCCACTTTGTGCGTCAGCGCATTCACTGACGTCCGCACCTACAGTTCCGACCCGAGAATGAACGACGTCTGTAAGCGTGCCGAGGAGTTGAACAAGAATGCGCTGGCCGAATTGGACAAGTTGCCATTGGAGTTAAAGCCGGAAGCGCGAGCCTACATGCGGACGATTCTCCTAGACGGCGGTGGATACGGACATACGCCACGAGAATGGCAACGCTATCTTGAAGACCTTGAACGTGATTGCGGCTCCACCCTCGGCTACGAAAAATACTCATAGCATCCGAATCACACCGCCCAAGACTGATGCCTAGCTGGTTCCGCGTACACACGGGGATAGATCCTAAGGAGGTGTAGTAGAATGACGGATCAGAACACAGAAAGCACGTTCACCAAGGTACTAAAGGGAATCGGCTTCGGAATCGCGGGCATTGCGGTGTTCCTGTTCGCCATCACCGTCTGCGCGGTGGTGTTCTTTGGTGATACTGAACAGCAAGACGAGCAACCTACTCAACAGGTCATGAAACAGCCCACACCTACGCAGAACACGGCCCCGCCCGACAAGGTGGACGCAACCGACTCCAAGTCGACACAGTCAACACTTGATTACGTAGATGTACCACAATCGACGGAACCAGAATCGACGAAAGCATTGCCGCCGGTTCATGCAGGACCAACCCTTACCTGCCAAGACCTTGAAGCGGAGTACCATTACATAATAAACGTGACAGGTAGTCACGATACAGCATTAATTCGAGTAGCCGACTTGATGACACGCTTTGGCAACGTCACAGATTGGTATTTCGCCGGGGACGCTAAGCGTGAATTGCAAGAGTGTGGCGTCATCGACTAACCACTGGGGTATGCACATGGTTCTCCCGCACACGCGGAAATAGACCCAAATGCACCTACCTTGACGAATCCGTTTGACACTCGCTCAACAACCCGTTGTCTAGAATCTATTGCGACGCTGTCAGGGCAATCATACCTAACCGTTGACGTGCCTCCGCAATCGTCATTCCGGCGAAGGCCGGAATCCAGAGGGGTGGAAGTGAGAGGTTTTGTCAAAGCCAACCCAAACAAGATGCGATTGCCCTGGGACGGCATATCGGTCGTTGACAGCCGGCTTCTATAGCTTCTATATTGATAGTGTCGAATTGCGAGTAGAGAAGTCTGGGAAGAGTTAAAAAGAAAACCCAGCACTCCAAGTACCGGGTTCTCTGATGGGCACTGTGACCTCTTGACAGTCACAGTATAACGTTGACAACAGATAGTGTCAACAGTCCCGTCGAGGTCCGGCAGGTCTGTTTGCGCTGGAGAATCCGCGCCGTGGCGAGGACTCCCACAGGATAATGATGGTTGCGAACTTTATTGCAACCTTTTTGTGAGGTCAAACATGGTAAAGGGTGAAACACTTAGGTCGATTGCCACTTGCCTCGGCGAAACTACATGGAGGCAAGAGTCATGCCTATCACGGGACAATCTTGTACTCGGTCTGGGATTTATCAGAGCGACTGTGCATGCGGCTATCGCATCGCGCTGAGCTATGAAGAGACGTTCCCGCCGTGTGGTACCTGTCAGAGTGCGGTCATCTGGACTCTGGTTCAGGCGACGTAACGCTTTTCCACAAATAGCCGCTCTGAGCTCTGTCAAATGCTTCAATCGCACCGGCAGAATAGCCCAGCGGCATATCAAGAACCCTATCCCGTTCAGGGATAGGGTTCCCCGTTCCCCTCCCTGAACTGGTTCTAAACGTGCCGACTTTGGTCATCAGCCCGTGACTACTCATATATCTAGACACACAGCCCTCCACCTCAGAGCGATCGCATTTCACTCAGAGCCAGCTTTGACAGAGCCTCACAACTTTCCCTCTGAACGCCCATCCCGAACATCCCCCCATCCCGTAAATCCTGATTCTGACATTCTTGCCACCCATCCACTGCCTAGAATCTGTCGCACTGCGACACTATGTTCTGTCATCCGACTATGCTATGATGCTAGCAGCCGCCGAGGTAGCTGAGAGGATTCACTCTCATGGAAAGCATAACTCTCGAAAACTACAGGTGCTTCCGCGAGAAGCAGACCGCGCGACTCGCTCCCCTGACCTTGCTCGTGGGCGAGAACAGCACGGGCAAAACGTCCTTCATGGCCATGATGCGCATCCTGTCCGGTATTGCTGTCACTCTCCGGACCCTGGACTTCAAGGAAGACCCCTATGACCTCGGCAGCTTCGACGAAATCGCTCACCACCGGGGGGCCAGGGGAGGGAGAGCGGATACATTCAAAGCGGGATTCAGTACGAGGTTAAGGGGCAAGAAAGAACCTGCTACCAACTTTGAGTTTACTTTTGGGAGGAGAGGAACCACACCCATCCCCGTAGGGAGGCGTATTTCTCGCGGAGAGAATTGGATATACGAACTCCGTGAGGTTGGCAAACCTTACCTGCGTCGAGCGGGAACTGCGAGAGGGAGTTGGGAGGTCCGGGATTCAGATGACGACACGAATCCCCTCCCAAGCGACGAGGGGCTGGTGTTTCCTCCATTCTATTTTCTGACGCGAGTGAGTCGGAGGGACGATCATGTGGACGGGATTGAGTTTGCGCCACTGGACGGCACTCCGGCCATCAACTCGGAAGACCTTCACAAACTGGGTGACCTAACTCGCTCCCGTTATCGGTTTCGCCGACAGCGCCCCTTTGCCAGCGCTCCCGTTCGATCCAAGCCGCGCCGTACCTACGACCCATCCCGTCCCACGCCCGACCCCGAAGGCGACTACGTTCCGATGTACCTCGCCGATGTGTCTTCCCAGAATGAACAGTCATGGGAGACTCTCAAAGACGGACTCGAAGATTTTGGTAGAGACGCTGGACTCTTCGACGAGATCTTCATCAGGCGGCTGGGCGGGAAAGGAAGTGACCCTTTCCAGGTGCAGGTCAGGAAGTTTGGAAACGGACTGAAAGGCCCCAAGCGCAACCTCATCGACGTGGGATATGGCGTCAGCCAGGTCCTGCCGGTAATAACGGAGATGCTGCGCCCGGATGCGCCGACCCTGTTCTTGCTCCAGCAGCCCGAGGTGCATCTCCACCCGATGGCCCAAGCCGCTCTTGGCAGCCTGTTCTGCCAGGTCGCTGGCTCGAGACGCCAGATAGTGGTCGAGACCCACAGCGACCACCTGATGGACCGAGTACGCATGGACGTCCGCGACGGCGACACAGACCTAAAGCCCGACGACGTTTCCATACTATATTTCGAGCGCGACAATCTGGACGTGAAGATTCACTCGCTCAGAATAGACGAAGAGGGAAACATACTGGATGCGCCGCCCGGATACGGCAGATTCTTCATGGAAGAGACGACGCGCTCTCTATTGAAGCGACAGCCCGCATCGGCGGTTTAGTTCATGTGCGCGATCATAGACGCGAACGTGGCGCACGAGGTGTTTGGTCCAAAAATCCCCATCCCGAATACCCCATCCCCAAACCGCCGAAACCCCCATTCCTTGACACCCGCCCAGTCCACACTTACACTTGCGGCAGACTTTCCGACATACCACATCCCAAGCTCAGGAGCGGGCGGAATGACCCAGGAATCGGCTATCACCCCGGAGATGAAGGCGGCCATCGGCATCGAGTCCGATCCGGTCACCCACGATGTCGAAAAAGGCGCGATAATCAAGTTCGCCGAAGCCATAGGCGACACCAACCCCATCTTCAACGACGAGGTCGCTGCGCGTAAGTCCAGGTACGGCGGCATGGTCGCCCCTCCGACCTTCCTGCGCTCCATGAGCGCCGGCCCCCTGAAAGTCGATTTCAAAAGCCCCTACTCCGCCAACCTCGACGGCGGAAGCGAGTGGGAGTACTTCGAACCAATCCGTCCCGGCGACCGCATTACGGTAACCACCATGATCGCCGACCTCTACGAGCGCGCCGGACGCCTGGGCAATATGCTGTTCTTGGTCAGAGAAACCAAGTACGTCAACCAGTTCGGCAACGCCGTCGCCAAGCAGAGGACCACAGGCATTAGCTACCAGCCGCCCGAAGACGAATAGCACAGGGAGGAACAGATGGCAGAGCAGGTCTATTTCGAAGACGTGGAAGAGGGGATGGCGATCCCTACGCTCCGCAAGGACCCGACTACCCAGCAGCTTGTCAAGTACGCCGGCGCGTCCGGCGACTACTACCAGATCCACTACGATCTGGGGTACGCCAGGAACAACGGACTTCCCGACGTCATCCTACACGGCGCGTTGAAGAACGCCTTCCTCGGCCAGGTCATGACCGACTTCGCCGGCGAATGGGGCACACTGAAGAAGCTCAGCGTACAGTACAGGGGCATGGACATCCCCGGAACTCCGATCTACGGCAAGGGCGTGATCAAGAAGAAGTACCAACAGGACGACGAGAACATAGTCGAGTGCGAAATCTGGCTAGAGGACCACGAGGGCAAGCGCACCACCCCCGGCTACGCCGTAGCCGCCCTGCCCGAGCGGGGGGACTAGGGCTACTACTCCGGCGCCCAGTCCTACCGACCTCGATACGGTAGAGGGGCCAGATGGAAGACGCAGTTCCCTATATCGTCTTTGGGATTCCCGGCGCCGTCATCACGGTGATGATAGTCGGCCTGCTGTGGTCGCCCGTCGCCGCCATCATCTGCCTCCTGATCGCCCACGTCAGAGACCTGAGAGAAGACGGTTACGGCAGCGCCGGCTTCCGCTACTCCCTGCTATTCCTACTGCCCTGGATATACCTAGCGCTGCGAATGGCCGGCGTGCCCGCTTCAAGGGTGGTCGAGCGCGCAGGCTACGGTCTCCTGTACGGCTTGTGGGGATCACTCGCCCTAGTCCTTATTGGTGGCGGGTCGGCCATAGCTTGGCACACGGCGCTAGATATTCAAGCTAGGCATTTTCCCGACGATAACGAAATCTTCCTCACGTTCATCGCAGGCTTGGCCATGGTCGTCGCAGGTTTGGCCATGGTAGTCTGGTGGTTCGTATCGTTGAGAAGGTTGCTGCGCAGGCATGCGCCAAGAAGTTTGTCACACTCAAACGCCAACGACGACTATAAGCCAAGTGTCCCCATTCGCACTGCCTATGTTGCTCTGAATATACTATGGGGACTTGGGATAGTAAGTGCATTCGCGGCAGGCGTCGTGAACGTGGTGTTCCGAGGACCTCTCTGTCCGGGAGATGCGATTATCCCGGTATGGCTCGCTGGAATCATGCCGTTCTGGACTTGTGCGGCTGTCATGGCGCTCGTATGGAATTGGGCGCGGAAACGCTTCACACTCAGAACGGCGGACAGTTGGGACTACCCAACCAGCCCGACTCCCAACTTGCTGCCGCCCGACGACGCCTACATAACGCCGTTTTCGCATTTCTACCGGATGATTCTGATTCCGATCCCGGTAGGACTTGCCCTGGTGTTATTCTCGTTCATCTTATATTGGATGGGGGGAGGGGATATGGTCAACTGCTAAACTATAGATGCCGCTCCTACACGGGGATTACTTCCCACCCATTCGTCAGACTAGCGCTACTACTCCGGCGCCCAGTCCCGCCTAGCTAGATATAGTTGAGGAGGATTCTGGATGCCATCAATCGTAGAAATCTTTGTCTTTTGGGGGATACTTGGCGCTCCTGTCGCGTTGGCGGCGGTCGGCCTACTGTGGTCGCCATTTGCCGCCACTATCTGCTTCCTGATCGCCCGGAAAAGAGGCCTGATGTGGGATGGTTACGGGTGGGCCGGCTTCCGGTACTCCGTACTGTTCCTGCTGCCCTGGATGTACCTAGTATTGCGAATGGCTGGCGTGCCCGCTTCAAAGGTGGTCGAGCGCGCGGGCTACGCGCTTCTATACGGCGTGTGGGGAGTGATTGCCCTAGCCTTTGCGGCTTTTGGCGTAGTCTGGGCTTACTGGGGTTGGACTGACAGCATGATCGTCGCGCCGGACGTTCCTACGGCCTCCTACACAGGCCCGATGTTCGTCGTCGCGGGCTTGTTCATAGCCGTCTTGTGGTTCGTATCCTTGAGGAGACTGCTGCGCAGGCACGTACTGAGAGATATGTCACACTTGAACACAGACGACGGCTATGCGCCAAGCGTCCCCATGCGGATTGCCTGCGCTGCGCTGCATATCCTGTGGCTGCTTGCCGGGACCACTGTATTCATGGCCGGCGTCATCAACGTGATGTATCCGGGATTGACCTGTCCGGGTGATCCGAAGCCCCCTGTATGGTATGCGGGTATCCCGGCTTGGGTCTGTCTGGCTATCATGGCGCTCGTATGGGTCTGGGCGCGGAAACGATTCACACTCAGAAAGGCGGACAGTTGGGACTATCCACCCACCCCGACTCCCAACTTGCTTCCGCCCGACGATGCCTACATAACGCCGTATTGGCGCTTATACTTGATGACCGTGATACCGTCTGTGGTTGTATTTGCTCTGGTGATAGTCGCGCTTATCTTATATGGTGCGTCAGGAGGAGATTTCATTGATAACTGCCGCTGAACCTTGGTATAACACACCCTCCAGTCATCGTTTCTTCTATCCCACCGCGACCAGCGCGGCCCCGACCCCCTTGGCGATAGCGCGGTACTCATCCAGCACCGCGTTGTTGCCGAGCGCGGTCGGCCTCGACGTGTCCCGGTAGTCCGCCCGCATCTCGACCCGGCCCAAGAACGGTATCTCCAGGCGCCCGGCGAGGTCCTCGCCCGCCCCGGACCCGAATATCTCGCCCGTGAAGTTCTCCACCACGCCGAGCACCTCTATCCGCAGCTTCTTGATCATGTTGACCGAGCGGATAGCGTCTATCTTCGCAAGTTCCTGCGGTGTCGTGACCACCACGAACCCGTCCATGTCCAGCGTCTGCATCACCGTAAGCGGCGCGTCCGACGTTCCCGGCGGAAGGTCGATCACCAGGTAGTCAAGCTCCCCCCAGTCCGTGGACTGCAATAGCTGGTTGATCGCGTTGTGTATCATCGGGCCGCGCCAGATGATCGCCTCCTCCTCGTTCTGCTGGAAGAAGCCCATCGACATCACCTTCACCCCGAACCGCTCCGGCGGAATCATCTTCTTGTCTCCGCCCACAACCGGAGCCTCCGCCACCTTCATGGCGCGAATGACGTTCGGACAGTCGATGTCCACGTCCAGGATTCCGACGCTCGCGCCGTCGTTCGCCAGCGTGACCGCCAGGTTCACCGCAACAGTCGTCTTGCCGACCCCTCCCTTGCCGCTGTACACCCCGACCTTGTACCTGATCCTCGACAGCGTCTCGGAGATCGCCCGCTTCTGCTCGAACTGGCGGCGCATCGCCTCGACCTTCGCCCTGGCCTGCGCCTGCTCGTTTGGATTCATTCCAATCTCCCGGCCTCGCCCCGATGTATTGGCAAGCTAGTCCAGCCCAAGTAGCTTCTTGCCCTCGTCCGTGATCATGTCCGGAGTCCACGGCGGGTCGAAAGTCAACTCCACGTTGACGTCCTCCACGCTGTCGATCTCCGCGAGCCGCCACTCCGCCTGCTGCGCGATGTACGGCCCCATGCCGCACCCCGCGAACGTCAGCGTCATCTTCACCTCGACATTGTTGTCCGCGACATCCACGCCATACACCAAGCCGAGGTCCACGATGTTCACCGGGATCTCCGGGTCGTAAACGTCTCTCAGCGCTTCATAAACTTCGTCCCTAGTCAGTATCGTCTGCGTGGCCATTGAGTTTCCTCCAATTGCTGTTCATGGCGCTCATCATGCGCCTCGGCTCAATTGTAAGTGTGGGAACGTTGGGTGTCAAAAGCCTCTGCCCACCGAAATCTGCCACCAACCATCAAATACCCCATGATACAATGTGGCAACGTCCCGAAGCCCATCTCCGCCAACGCCATGCCGACCATACTACGCCGCCGCCCAGTCTTATACCTCTTGCTCACCGTCCTGGCCGCGCTCGCGGCGGGATGTTCCGGCCAAACCGGAGAATCACCGGATACCCCGAAAGCGTCCGGCCCCGGCGCTCCCTCCGAGACCCCGCTTCCCGAATCCCCGGTGGTCGAGTTCACCGACGACGGATTCCAGCCGCAGAGACTCGAGATATACGCTGGACAGCAGGTCGTCTTCGTCAACCGCTCAGACTCCAACTTCTGGCCCGCCTCCAACATACATCCGACACACGACATACTGCCCGAACTCGACGCCGGCCGCCTGCTGGAATCGGGCGAGTCCTGGGCATTCACCTTCCACAAACCCGGCTTCTGGAGATACCACAACCACGTCAACCCCCAGCACGGCGGCCTCGTCGTCGCCAGCGGAGCAGTCCTCGAGCCCGGCCCGCCTTCTCTCGAAGTGGACACGTCGCAGCTTGAGTTCGAGAAAGCCCCCGACCTTACCCCCAAAGCGCTCGGAGACCTGTTCAACAACGACGTTCTCCTCAGGCAGTACCTCGAAAGCTACGGCCCCGCCGAGACGATGCGACTGGTCGCCGAGGCCGGACAGGTCGTCGGCGAACTCTGCCACGAGCGCGCCCACGAGACGGGACGCATGACCTACGAACTCTTCGGCGCGGCAGCCTTCGCCCTCTCCAGCCACGAGTGCGAGGCCGGCGCCTTCCACGGAGCCACCGAGGCCATGTTCAAGAGTCGCGGCACCGCCAATCTGGAAGAAGACGTCCGAACGATATGCGGCGGCGCCGGCGTATTCTTCTACAGGCTCCAGTGCATCCACGGCGTCGGACACGGACTCATGGCCTGGACCAGCTATGAACTCTACGACGCCCTCGACCTCTGCGACCGCCTCGACTCCGACCGAGACCAGCGCGCATGTTACTCAGGCGTATTCATGGAAAACGTCGTGGGCGGACTGTCCGGCACGATGGGGCACTTCACCGAATACCTCTCCGACGACGACCCACACTACCCATGCAACGCCCTCACCCGCCGATACGTAGGACCATGCTACCTCTACCACAGCACCCGTATGCTCATGCTCTTCGACTACGACTACCGGCGCGTCGCCAAAGAGTGCGCCAACGCCCATCCCGACGCGACCTACGACTGCTTCGAGAGCTACGGGCGCGACGTCGCCGCCGAGACGCTCGGAGACCCCAAGCGCGGCCTCTCCATGTGCCAAGACACCGTCGCCGACCCGACTCACAAAGTCTGGTGCATCCAGGGCTCCGTACAGGCTAGGTTCTGGGAGCCTGAGAAGGCCGACGAGGCTATCGAGATGTGCTCCATGGCCGCCGTAGCCGAGCAGAAGAACGGCTGCTACTGGATGATCATCACCCGCGCCCGCGAACTCTTCCCCGACAGGGCCGCCCTCGAAGACTTCTGCGCCCGGCTCGAAGCGGGCTACGAAGCATGGTGTACGCGTGATGAATGACGACTTGGACGACCTCGCCCGCATCGAGCGCGCTGCCGTGGACCTGGCCCGCGAAGCCGGAGACATACTCGCGCGACACTTCGGCGGAAACCTCGACATCCAATACAAGGACGACCGACGCACCGACCCCGTCACCAACGCCGACCGCGACGTTCAAGACTTCCTGGTACGGGAGATCTCCCGCGCCTTCCCCGACCACGCCATCCTCGGCGAGGAAGACGACGACAACAAGACCGACGACGACTCTCCCGCTCCCGACTTCATCTGGGTGCTCGACCCCCTCGACGGCACCAAGAACTTCCTGCACGGACTCCCCGCATACGCCTGCTCCATAGGCGTACTCTATAAGGGCGAGCCCGTCGTCGGCGCCGTATTCACCCCCTGGCCCAACGACCGGGGCGGAGTCGTGCATCACGCCCGCAAAGGCGGCGGAGCCTTCGCCGACGATACCCCCATCGAAGCCCTCCGGCTAGACGGCCCCCAAAACGACCAACTCGTCACCCTCCCAGGCTCCTTCCACTGGCTATACCGATTCGACAAGCCCATGCGCGGACGCGCCGGAGACCACCGAGTCACCGGCTCCATCGCCTACGAACTAGTCCTCCTCGCCCGCGGAGTGACCCAATACATGTACACCTCCCACCCCCATCTCTGGGACATCGCCGGCGGAGTCGCCGTCGCCGCCGAGGCCGGCGCGTCCCTCATCGTCGGACGCCACCGCCCCGGCCCGCTCCGACTCCTGCCGACAATCCACTGGACAGAATCGACCTCCCTCGTCCAACCCTGGAACCGAGACACCACCATTACCCAACTCAGACACTGGTCCAAGCCCCTCCTGCTCGCCAGCCCCCCAGTCGCCCAATTCGTCTCCGCAAACCTCAACTGGCGCCGCAATCCCCGCCTCATCATTCACCTACTCCGAAGACGCTTCCGCCGCTGAGAGCGTGCTACAATGCGGTCAGGCCGTAGTCCCCGCTGAAAGGAGCGTCGATGCTTGCGAACGTGAAGGCCAGATTCACCGACGGAGTGCTGACGCCTCTTGAACCCATCGACCTCGAAGACGGCGAGGAGGTGACTCTGCACATCGAAAACGGCGCCTCACTCGACTTCAAGCTCCCCGTCACTCCGTCGCTGCCGAAGGCGCATCCACCCGGTTCTGAAACTCACCCGATTATCGAGTTGATCGATAGACTGAGGGAAGAAATGCCCGAATCGGACGACGATATCTTGCCGCCCGACCTGTCCAAGAACATTGATCACTACCTCTACGGCGCTCCAAAGGAAATTAATTCGTGAACTAGGTCTTTGCCGACACGGGCTATTGGGTCGCTCTGGTAATGCCACGCGACCAACTGCATGATGCGGCGCTGAGGATCACTGATGAATTGGCTCCACACCGGATAGTCACAACCGAAGCGGTCCTGGCGGAATTCCTGAATGCCATGAGCAAGAGCGGCCAACGCAATCGCCGAATCGCGTCTCGCATGGTAATGAACTTTTACGATGATAGCTCCGTAGAAGTCGTCCCACAGACCAGTTCTCAATTCACGCAAGCTGTCGAGAGATACGCTTCCCGGCTTGATCAGAGATGGAGCGTCACCGACTGCGCCAGCTTTCTACTCATGGAACAACGCGGCATAACAGATGCGCTGACCTTCGACCGCGACTTCCAGCAGGCCGGGTTCAACGCCCTCCTGCGCGATGCAGACACGTCAGCGCGGTAGCCAGACGCCCACCAACCTCCACTTCAGATACACCCCTCGCCCCACGAGACCCAAATGAAAGAGGGCAGACCGTAGCCCGCCCTCATCTGGTGCCATAAGGCTTGTTAACGGTTGGGCGTATCGCCTGAGCGACATTGGCCCTAAGCCCCCCGATCTCCCATCGGCTAACTTTCCCGTCGAACGTTTGCCCATTGGCTTATCCTATCCTATCATTAACCTGACGCCCGCGCAAATCAAGCCCGCGAGACCAACTCAGAGCAGCCCAACCGGAGCCTACGCCATGACCGCCAACGCCAACCACCCGAAATACCGACTCGGCCTCGACATGGGAACCAACTCCATCGGATGGGCCGCCATCCAACTGGACCAGAGCGGCGACCCATGCGGAATACTCGACGTGGGCGTCCGAATCTTCCCCGACGGGCGCAATCCGAGGGACGAGGCATCCAACGCCGTACAGCGTCGATTGGCGCGCGGCCAGCGCCGGCGCAGAGACCGCTACCTCAAGCGACGTGAAGACCTCATAGACGCGCTTGTCGAATACGGCCTCATGCCAAGCGACAAGGACCAGCGCAAGCGCATAGCCAACGACGCTGAGCATTTTGACCCTTACGAACTCAGGGCACGTGCGCTCGACCACCCACTCGAACCCTTCGAGCTTGGCCGCGCCCTATTTCACCTCAACCAGCGGCGCGGATTCAAGTCCAACAGAAAAGCGGCCGGCGACGACGAAAACGAAGCCCAGAAGACCCGCGCCGACATTAGCGAGTTGGCCCGCCGCATCGACGAGAGCGGCGCGAGAACCCTCGGCGAGTACCTAGCCCGGCGGCGCAAGAAGGGCAAAGCCGTCCGAGCGCGGCCCGGTATGGGACTCTATCCTGACCGATCAATGTACGAGAAAGAGTTCGACAAGATTCGTCACGCGCAAGAGCCGTATCAGGATTTGAGCCCTGATCAGTGGGACAAGCTGCGAAACTACATCATCTTCTATCAGCGTGACCTGCAAGCTGTGGAGCCCGGCTGGTGCCTGTTCGAAGACAACGAACGGCGAGCGGCCCGCGCCCTGCCGGTATTCCAAGAGTTTCGGATGCTTCAAGAGGTCAACAACCTCAGAATACAGGTCGGTACGGAAGACCGCGATATGTGTACGATGGAACGCGACCGCGCCATGCGGCGGCTGCGCTCCGGCAAAGACATTACTCTCAGCAAAGGCAAAGACAACAAGCCCGCCAATCCCACCGGAGACCTCGGCCTGCCGTCCGGCGCCACTTTCAACCTGGCCGCCGGTGGCCGCAAAGCCGTCAAGGGCGACGAGACAGCCGCAAAGCTGGCGGCTTCTCCTAGTAAGGCCACTGCAAAGAGACCCGCCCAACCCGGCATGTTCGGTGACAAATGGCCGCGACTGTCTCTCGACGAGCGCAACGACATAGTGCATTTCCTGCTCAACACCGAGGATCCCGAGATCGTCCGGCAGAAGGCCGTCCAAGACTGGGGACTCAACGAAGAACAGGCCGCCGCCGTCTCCAACGTCTCGCTTGTCAGCGGATACGGCAACCTGAGCGAAAAGGCCATCGACAAGATACTTCCGCACTTGGAGAGAGGGCGGAGATATTCGGATGCTGTCTTGGACGCCGGCTATACCCACCACTCCGACTTTCGCAACCCCGAAGCGCACGAGAGCCTGCCCTACTACGGCGAAGCGCTCACACGAGACGCCGTCGGCGCAGACCCGAAGAAAGACCCTGAGATAGACGGTGAACCCGCCCGCCACGGACGCATCGCCAACCCCACAGTGCATATCGGCCTCGGTCAGCTAAGGCGCGTGGTCAACAGCTTAATCGACGTTCACGGCAAGCCCGATGAGATAGTCGTCGAGCTTGCCCGCGACCTGAAGATGAATAGAGAGCAGAAGCAGAACTACCGGAATCGGCAAAAGGAGGGTAGGGAACGCAACGAGCGTTTCGTCGAAATGCTGGAAGGGGCTGAAGAGCCTGTCAGCGCGGACACGCTCAGAAAGCTACGCTTATGGGAGGAGCAGGGAGCTCCACAGAACCGCATCTGTCCATATACGGGGAGGCAACTCTCTTGCGAGATGGTCATTACCGCTCAGACCGAGATCGACCACATCCTCCCGTTCTCACGTACTCTGGACAACTCCATGAGCAACATGGTCGTCTGCATGGCGTCTGCCAACCGCGCAAAGGGCGACAGGTCGCCGCACGAGGCGTTCGGACATAACCCGCCCGGATATGACTACGGCGAAATACTCTCCAACGTCTCCGACTTCCCAGCCAACAAGCACTGGCGCTTCCAGCCCGACGCCATGGATCGTTTCGAGGAAGATAGCGCCTTCCTGGACCGCCAGCTTACCGAAACGCAGTACCTGTCCCGCACCGCGCGGACGTATCTCGCCCACCTCTACGACGAAAAGGGCGAGCGCAAACAGCGGGTGCGCGCCATCCCCGGCAAGATGACCGCCCTCCTCAGGCGCGGCTGGGGCCTGAACGGGATGCTGAGCGAGTCCGGCGAAGAACAGACCGAGCGCAAGCAACGCGACGACCACCGTCACCACGCCATAGACGCCTTCATCGTGGCCAACACCACACAGGGGCTGTTACAACAGTTCGCCCGCGCCGCCGGCTCACACTGGGAGGATGCCGCCGAAAACCTCGCAAGTCTGACTCCTAAGCCCTGGGATGGATTCGACCGGGATGACCTGAAACCGTTCCTAGACAAGCTGGTCGTCTCCCACAAACCCGACCGCGGAACCCGCGGCGTCGAAGGCAAGACCACCGGCCAACTCCACAACGAGACGGCGTATGGGCTGGTGAATCATGTGGAAAACGGCATTTCCGAGGTGGTGGTGCGCAAAGATCTGGACAAGCTCAAGAGATCTGACCTAGAGCCCATTGATCCAGACAAGCCAATCAAAGGGGTTCGCGACCTCACGTTGCGGGCGGCGCTACTCGAACTGTGGGATGAAGTCGGCGGCAAATCCGCCGAGTTCGCTTCACAGGCTGCAACCAAGATGAAAGTGCGCCGCGTCCGAGTAATCGATCAACGGCGCGTCATACCCATCGAGTTCACCGACAGCGTTGGAAAGGTACACCGGAAAGGATACCTACCGGGCGGCAACGAATTCGCCGAGGTATGGCAGATGAGCGACGGCAGTTGGAAGATGGTAGTGGTACCCACATTTGATGCCAACCAGCCCGACTTCGACATTGAGAAGTTCAGGCCCGTAACTACCAGGGGGCAGCACAAGGGAAAGCGGGACCCTAACGCAAAGCGACTCATGAGGCTTCAGATAGACGACATGGGAGCATTTGGCGAGGGAGCAGACCGCCGCATCGCGCGAGTTCGGAAAATATCCAATAAGCGCACCGGTGTAATAGTCTTCATGGATGACCACAACGAGGCAAACGTCCCCAAGCGGATAGAGAAAAAGACGATACGGGAGCAGAGCTACTCCGCCAACCAACTCCAGAAACAGCGCTTCCGCAAAATCCGCGTGGACGAAATCGGACGTGTGCATGACCCAGGACCGTTCCCGCCATGATAGGCCGCGTAATCGAGATAGCGAACGACGGTCGCCACTTGTCCAAATCGCGCGGGTTCATGGTCGTCTCCGGCGACGGCGTCGAGGGCGGGCGCGTTCCGCTCGACGACATAGGCGTCCTGCTGTGCAGCGCGCGCGGACTGACCTATTCCAACAGCCTCATGACCGAACTCGCGCGCCGAGGCGTCGCCGTCGTCCTCTGCGGCGCCAACTACCTGCCCGCCGCCTGGCTCTGGCCCCTCGAAGGCCACCACGTCCAGGCCCTCCGCATGCGCTGCCAGCTAGAGGCCTCCAAGCCCCTCAACAAACGGCTCTGGCAGTCCATAGTCAAAGCCAAGATACTCCAGCAGGCCAACACCCTGGATCTCCTCGAAATACCCGGCGGCGACCTCAAACCGCTGGTGCGGCGAGTCAAGTCCGGCGACCCCGACAACGTCGAAGCGCAAGCGGCGCGGCGTTACTGGCCCCTGCTGTTCGGCAGACGCTTCAGGCGTGACCGGTTCGGCCAAATGCCCAACCCGCTCCTCAACTACGGATACACCGTCCTCAGAGCCGCGGTCGCCCGCGCCGTCGTGTCCGCCGGACTCCATCCGTCCCTCGGCATCCACCACCACAACCGCGCCAACCCCTTATGCCTCGTGGACGACCTTATGGAACCCTTCAGGCCCCTGGTGGACTACACCACCGCCTGCCTGCTGAAGTCCGGGTGCGACGACGTGACCGCCGACGCCAAGAGCGCCCTCGCCGGGGTACTCACCATCGACATGAACGCCGACAGGGGAGTATCACCCTTGCAGACCTGCCTTGAGCGCGCCGCCCAGTCGCTCGCCCAATCCTTCGAGGACGGTAAACCCTCGCTCACCTTCCCCGGCAGACTGGCTGAAGCCACGCTCCCGGTGGCGTCGTGACGGGTTGGGGCAATGCTCAGCGGCTATCGACTCATGTGGATGATGGTGCTCTTCGACCTGCCGGTTCTTACGAAGCAGGAGCGTAAGGACGCCAACAAGTTCCGAAAGTTCCTGCTCGACCAGGGTTTCGACATGTGCCAGCTTTCCGTTTACCTGCGCTTCTGCGCGGGCAAAGAGCAGGCGCAAGTCTATACCAAGAAGGTCCAGGCCGCCCTGCCGCCCTCCGGCAACGTCCAGATCATCTACTTTACCGACAAGCAATACGAGAACATCGTGAGCTTCGATGGACCCAAGCGGAAGCCCGCCAACAAAAATCCCGAACAGTTCACGCTGTTCTGAAGACGCCGACGCCCGTTTTTTGCGGTTTCACGCCTGCCCCGCCAGCTTTGATTCAGCTATGGCGGAGCGGGCGGTCTATTTTAGCCGATGGGAGATCGGGGGACAACCGCAACGGACCGGCGTATGATATGAGTAGTCTCCGTATTTTAGCCGATGGGAGATCGGGGGACAACCGCAACGCGCACCCCACGCAGTATTCGAACGGGCAATTTTAGCCGATGGGAGATCGGGGGACAACCGCAACCATCGAGCGGGACGCCTCTACCGTCACCATATTTTAGCCGATGGGAGATCGGGGGACAACCGCAACGTCGTCAAGCGGCTTAAGTCCCACTTTCCATTTTAGCCGATGGGAGATCGGGGGACAACCGCAACGAGCCCTTTTTGTGTATCGCCATGCTATTGATTTTAGCCGATGGGAGATCGGGGGACAACCGCAACCTTATAGGTGAACTCAGCGCTCAAATCCAATTTTAGCCGATGGGAGATCGGGGGACAACCGCAACCGAGAGCTTGACATAGTGATGATGCGGGGGATTTTAGCCGATGGGAGATCGGGGGACAACCGCAACGGCACCCACAATGAAGAACCCAGCGCCGCAATTTTAGCCGATGGGAGATCGGGGGACAACCGCAACTAGGCCTCCAGCGCGTCGACCGCGCGCAGATTTTAGCCGATGGGAGATCGGGGGACAACCGCAACAACCTGAGCCTGAACCCGAACTTGAGCCTGATTTTAGCCGATGGGAGATCGGGGGACAACCGCAACAATATCGCGCCGAATGCGTCGGAGGCTGGGGTATTTTAGCCGATGGGAGATCGGGGGACAACCGCAACTTACCCAGTAGGGGATACCGCGACGGGCGATTTTAGCCGATGGGAGATCGGGGGACAACCGCAACCGAGAGGGAGGCAAAGACCGCGTCGGCTCCGATTTTAGCCGATGGGAGATCGGGGGACAACCGCAACTCTTTCGACGTGGTGGGCCCGGGCCGGAGCAATTTTAGCCGATGGGAGATCGGGGGACAACCGCAACCACACGATTTCACCGAGGTCAAAGAAAAGTTGATTTTAGCCGATGGGAGATCGGGGGACAACCGCAACGGTCGGCATTCGCGTTCGGCAGAGGAAAATATTTTAGCCGATGGGAGATCGGGGGACAACCGCAACCCACTCGATTCAGCAGTTCTAATAGGTTCATTTTAGCCGATGGGAGATCGGGGGACAACCGCAACCGCAGTCTTGCGAGCGGTCTTGCTGGGAGTATTTTAGCCGATGGGAGCAAGAGCCCCGCCCACCCCTTGACGCGAACCACGACCTCTACTATAATCCGTACAACAGTTCAAAGAGGGGCCGAATCGTCACAGGGCAGGTCAGGGCAGGTCAGGGCAGGTCAAAAATCATAGCTGCCCTGAATTTCCCAAAGCTAGATCAGCTATGCGCAGGGCAGCTAGGGCAGGCCAGGGCAGGCATTTCAAAAACTTTTTCCGCCCGTGAGAGTAATCGATTCAACTAAGTTGATACACATCGACTCAACTTCGGCCATCTCCACCCACGCCCCCTGTGCTAAATTGGTGACGCGCCAAGCACACAACCACGAAAGGCGGACCGCGATTTGAAAGTATCAGGCTCCTACACCTTCGACGCCGACGTCCGGACCGTCTGGGACTCCATGCTGTCCCCCGACGTACTCTCCGGCTGCATCCCCGGATGCGACCGCTTCGCCCCCTCAGGCGAAGACGGCTACGAGGTCGATCTCACCGTCCGCGTCGCCACTGTCAGAGGCGCGTACAAAGGAACCGTCAAGATCGAAGACAAAGTCCACCTGCAATCCTACCGCATGGTCGTCACCGGAAGCGGCAGAGGCGGCTCCGTCCAGGGTTCCGGCGACCTCACCTTCTCCGAGAACGACGGCAAGACCACCGTCCACGTCGTCGGCGATACGCAGGTCACGGGCGTCATCGCCCGCGTCGGCCAGCGACTCCTCGGCGGAGCGTCCAGAATGATGATGAACCAGTTCTTCGACTGCCTTCGCTCCAGGATCGAGAAGTAAAGTGACCGCCGTCTTTTCCGAAGACCGCCGGTATCGATACCTGCTCAAACGCAGGGTCGGTACTTCTCAGAGCCGCGTCCTCTTTATCATGCTCAACCCGTCAGTGGCAGACGAAGAGCGCAACGACCCCACCATCCGCAGGTGCATCGGATTCGCCCGTAGCTGGGGCTTCGGCCTGCTCGAGGTCGTCAACCTATTTGCCCTGATGTCCACCGACCCCAAGGGACTGCTGGACGCCGAAGACCCGGTCGGCCCCGACACCGATGCGACAATTCAAGCCGCACTCCAGAGGGCCGACAGGGTGATTCTCGCATGGGGCAATCACGGCTCCCGTCATAGAGAAAGAGCCGCCCACGTCACGAAGATGGCCCTCGACCTATCCACCCCTCACCACCTCGGCCTTACCAAGCTAGGCTTCCCCAGGCACCCGCTCATGGTGCCCAGTAACACAGTTCCCTCTCCCTTTGCTGGTTGACGGAGATAGGCAACGGTGAAATCGAGCGTGATCCCCAACCAACAGCCCCCTCTCCCTCAGGGAGAGGGTGAATAAAACAACTACTCCCTCGGCCTCGCCGAGTAGTCTCCGAAAGGACCGTCTCTCCACAGTAGGGCCGCTTTCAGGCCCTCGGAGCGGACCTTCTCTTTCCACACACTCCTAGAGCTGCCGTATGACGACAGGGCCTGCCAATCGACCCCGACTTCCATCGCGGCCCTATACCCCATGATCTCGTAGGCGCGGTTCGTCATCAACTTGGATGCCGCCAACCTGTCGGGCGAGATCGTGGCTATCGCCCTCGCTTCCTTCACCGTCTCGGCATCAAGCTGGTCGGACGGAAACACTTTCGTCGCCCATCCCATATCCGCGGCCTCTTTTCCGGTCACCGCCTTGCCGGTCAACATCAGATACTTCGCCTGGCTCATCGGCATCTTCCATGGAAAGTACATCAGGTCCGGCCCCGCCATCACCCTGACAGGCGGGTATCCGAACTGGGCATCTTCTGCCACAAACATGAGGTCGCACATCGACGCGAGCTCGCTCGCCCCGGCGAGGCACCAGCCGTGTACCTGCGCGATCACAGGCTTGGTCAGGTCCCATATCGTCCACCAGGTGTTGAGCAGGTCCCGCGCGTACTGTCCCGTGATCTGATCGACGTCTTCAGACACGTATCCGCGCCTCGGCGCATTTGATGTAGTAGGAGACATGTCATACCCCGCGCTGAACGCGCGGCCCGCCCCCTTGACGACGATGCATCCGACCTCAGAGTCCCGCTCCGCCTTCTTTATCGCGTCCAAGAACTCCTGCCTCAGATCCCAGCTAAGCGCGTTCATCTTCTCAGGTCGGTTCAGCGTAATCGTGCAGACCCGCTCCTCGATGTCGTAAAGCAGATTCTCGTAAGTCATCCCCAGTCCTTTCTACGTGGAATGACCGCCATTATAGCCCAAAGGCAATATGGCCGCAGGTTCCAACTCGTCCCTGCGGAGAGCCAATCCGATTGTGCCAGTCTGCGCGTATAGAAACAGTGGAACCACCCTTATGAGGAGAACCGAGAACCCAATGAGACATCTCACCGCGGCCCTTGTTCGAGGCGGCCGATTTTGCGGAGGCGATGACTCCGGAGCAAATGGAACAGGAAGAGCGTATGCGGGAGGAGTTGGAGGGCCAATAGACAGAGGCTGCCGCATGGCCTTGGCCCCTTCGATTTCAATGTCGGCCGGCGGCGGCCCGCTGCTGAACTGACATGACCAAAGTCACCGTGAATGATGTCATACGTTGTTGAACTGAGCGTAGGAGATTGAGCCATGCAGAAGATTGTCACCAACCTCTGGTTTGACGGACGGGTCGAGGAGGCTCTCGAACTCTACAAGTCATGCTTCGAAGATGCCAGTGTCACCAGCATCACACGCTACGCAGAAGCCGGCATGGGCAAGACCGGCGACATCATGACCGCCATGTTTGAGTTGGCGGGGCAGGAGTTTTGCATAATCAACGGCGGTCCGCACTTCACTCATAGTCCGGCGGTGTCGCTCGCGGTCAACTGTATCGACCAAGACGAGGTGGACAGGTTGTGGGAACGGCTGACGTCGGATGGCGGCGAGGAAAGTCGATGTGGTTGGCTCATCGACCGCTTCGGCGTTTCTTGGCAGATCGTGCCGATAGCGCTGGGCGAAATGTTGGCGAGTGGCGACGCGGCGGCGGTGGAACGGGTCACCGAGGCATTTCAGAAGATGAACAAGTTGGACGTCGCTGAACTGGAGAAGGCGTTTCGCAATGAGTGAGCCCGACACGCTCAAACGGTGTGGCCGGATGGGACGAGTCCGAGTTGCGTCATGGCAAAGCGAGTCGAGAGGGAAAACTGCGGATTACACGGCATGCAGCGCTACCCTAGTCAACCCTACTCCGCCACGCGCAGCATCCACTCCGGCGATGGGGTCAGTAGCTCAACCGGAATTGGCTGAAGGGCCGCGTCGGGCGACGCCCATAGTATCTCTAGCTTCGACGGTGGCGAGTCGGTGATGTACTCGACTCGGATGGCGTGGTCTCCCGCTAGGATGAAGGCCGAGGCTTCCGGCTCCAGTCCTGAGCCCGGCGGCCACTGCGCGATCTGCTGACCGTCCAAGAACAGTTTGATCTGTCCTGACCCGCCCACTTGAAACTCGTGCATCCCCGTCTGCTCAACTTCGATCGACCCATCCCATACAGCCGTGTACGGTTCCGGTATGACAGGCACGTAATGGAACAGGTCCATCGTCGGCGTCGTCTGCATCGCGTCCGGGACGTCTCCCACCTCCGTTCCCTTGTAGAACCGGCCCGCGAGTCCGATGGGACGCACCGTACCTCGGAACAGATTGGCGAATGGGATCGTCCTGAGTTCGCCGTCCGGCGGCGTCCACAGGACCTTGATGTAGTCCCCAGGCCCATGGATGGTGGCGCTGATGGAGATTGAGTGAAGCCCCTCGGCCAGGACGACTTTGCGGCGTGTCTGCGCGCCGTCCAAGACCTGTCTGCCGTCGATCTCGACCACGGTCTCCGCGCTCCCCTCCGACACCAACTCGTATTCGCCGCCCGGCAGACTGAGCAGAGCGCCTCTGAGCCTGGTCTCGTGCGGGTACTCGCCCGGACCGGCGTCGGCGTGCCATACCGACTCGCTGACCGCGCCGCGTTCCCCGAATACCGGCTTCCCATCGGCGAAGTACTCCGCGTCCAGTCCCTGCCGCTCCGCAAGCTGTTCTCCGGACACGAACCCTGTGTAGAACAGCGGCTCTCCACCGTTGGGCGCCGTCACCGCCCGATAGTCGCCGTCCGGGTAGTAGGCCCGCATGACATCCCAGAATCCCGCCTCGCGCGGCTCGAAGTACGCCGACGCCCCCATCCAGACCTCGGTCGAGTCGAGCGGCAGGGTTTCCGGCGCGCTGATGACGCGCAGATTCGGACGGTCGGCCAGCAGATCCACGATGCGCGAGTGCAAATACTGTCGCGACACCCACAGCGAATTTCCAAGTTTCTGACGCTCGACCTGGCTCTGCGCGATGAGCGTCTCGTCCGTCGAGAACGCCGCGAATACTCTGGGATCGTTGGCCTGCTCGTCGAAGTAGAAGTCCACGTTCACGTAGAAGATCATCGCCAGAATGGCGAGCATCGCCGGCGTCGTAATTCGACTTACCAGCCGCCACGGGGCGGCCTGACCCGCGCTCCAGAGACGTTCGAGCACATACGCCGACAGCGCGGCGACGGCCGGTATCACCAGTATCGACCTCAGCGACTGCGGCGCCTCCCACGGAAGCGTGAGGATGCCGGGCAGCGTCATGAAGAAGACCCAGAAGGGCAGCAGGAACACCGCGCCGTTGCGCCATTGTGTGAGCGCGAAGAAGAACGCCAGCACGAACAGCGCGGCAGTGACGTAGTCCAGCATCGGCGCGTGCGGCAGGTTGTGACGCGGATTAGGGTCGCCCTCGCGCCCGAACATCAGGCTGTGTTCGACCAGGTTGCTCGTGAGACCCTCGACCCACTGCTCCCTGGGAGAGTAGGTGAAGACCGACGTGATCTTGGTGCGGTCGAAGAAGCCGTCCGGGTCGCTCGCCGCGAGCAGGATGACGGGCGCAGCGACGAACACCGACACCAGAACCATCAATCCAACCCGCACCATAAATCCCCTTATCTGCGGACGGTTGACGATCAGGTGATGCAGAAGGATGAGGCCGACCACTATCGGAAACATGCGGAACGACGTGTAGAACCACATGCCGAGTCCGAGCGACATGCCCGCCAGTCCGTAGTCCGACGCCCGCCCGCTTCTGACCGCGCGCATTGTCAGCCACCCGGTCAGAGCCGCGAACAGCACTCCGGTAATCCCGTGCATTCCAATGCGGCTCCAGATGATGTCCCAGCGCATCACCGCGACGAGAAAGGCCGCGATCAGACCGCAGTGCGTCCCCATGATTTGCCGGACGAACAGGAACGTCACTCCGACTCCGGCCACTCCGAACGCCGCCGCGACCAGCCTGGGAGTGGTGACCGCCACGTCCGTCAGCTTGACCAGCGCGGCTATGGGCAGAAGGAACAGGGTCGGGAGGTTGGTGGACTCGGCGTAGGCCGGAGTGCGGCCGGGGTCAAGCGCGTATTGACGGGCATGGACGAGGTTATCGGCCTCGTCGAACCACAGGCCAGCCGGGATGTCCTCCAGGTTGTACAGCCTCAGCGCAGCCGCCAGCAGGAGTATGGCCGCCATGACGCTCCAGGCGGCCAGGTCGTTCAGGCTCACGCGGACTCCGCCCGCGCTTTTCAGCCTGTCCGCTAGGGCCGTCCAGCGGCCGTCGATCGCGGGAATCGCCGCCAGCAGCAACGTCACCGCGATGCCGAAAGACCACCAGGCTAGGGTCAGGTCATCGCCCTCCGGCCTGCCGAATTCGAGGAGCGAGACGCTCATCAGGACGGCGGCGAGCGCGAATGCCGCCACTCCGAGCGTCACCTCGTCCAACCGCAGGACGCTCTTCCACCCGACTCGGTCATCCGCCCCAATCGGCAGGGGCCGTTGAGTTTCCGGCCTATCCTTAATATAGGAAGATGCGGATGTACGACTGCCGCCGGTCGCCAGCGCGAGGCATCCGACGGCAACCACCAGCGGCGTGACCGCCCAGCGCAAGTCTCCGTCGCTGATGAAATACTGGGCCAGTCCCGCCAGAAGCGCCGATGACGCCACCAGCGCAAACCTGAGGGCCGATGATCTGTCGTCTTTCATTCAGGGGTTTCTGTCTTCACGACGGCGCGCACGAGGGCGGTTCGGCACGCCAGGCAGTAGTCGCGGTCGGCTGAGTTCTCCTGTCCGCATCCCGGACACAGTACGACGGTTTCCATATACAGAGATGTTACATGACCGCCGCCGTCGAGGGGTAGTGAGGGGGGTGGGCGTTGCCGTGGCTGAGGGGTTTCAGCGCTCAGGGGCCGAAGACCGGAGCGCCCTTTGCCGCAGAGTATTGATCCCAGCAGAACGGGTCCCAGGGGAATAAGTCGCAATAGGGGTCCACGTGCGTGGGCGTGGGGGTTGGAGGCACAGGGGTATTGGTGGCAGTCGGCACAGGGGTATTGGTGGCAGTCGGCGCCGGAGTAGGAGTCGGCACCGGAGTCGGTGTAGGTTGGCTCCTGATAGTGACGTACTCGGTATCGAGCACCTTGTTACTGGCTGAAGCCACCAGCTTAACCCATGCGCTGCCCGTCGAGCAGGCCTTCAGCCTGAGGGACGTGCCCGCGGTGGTGACATCCCGGCTGCCTGCCGAATTGGACGAACTGCAAGAGGAACTCGAGAGTTCCCAATGGGAGCTAATCCTGAACTTAGTCTTCGTGCCGGACGGAGACACGTTACTGGCTGTGCATGTCATGGTCTGGTTCACCCGCATGGAAGACCGTGAGCACGTCAGGTTTCCGCTTACGGGTGGCTGAGTGGGAGTCGGAACCGGAGTGGGAGTGGGAGTCCAAGTAGGAGTAGGCGTAGGTTGGCTGCTGATAGTGACGTACTCGGTATCGAGCACCTTGTTGGTGGCTGAAGCCACCAGCTTTACCCAGGCGCTGCCCGTCGAGCAGGCCTTTAGCCCAAGGGACGTGCCCGCGGTGGTGACGTCTCGGCTGATCGCCGAATTGGACGAACTGCAAGAAGAGCTCGAGAGTTCCCAATGGGAGCTAATCCTGAACTTAGTCTTCGTGCCGGACGGAGACACGTTACTGGCCGTGCATGTCATGGTCTGGTTCACTTGCATAGAAGACCGCGAGCACGTCAGGTTTCCGCTTACGGGTGGCTGAGTGGGAGTCGGGACCGGAGTCGGCGTCGGAGTCCAAGTAGGTGTAGGCGTAGGTTGGCTACTGATAGTGACGTACTCGGTATCGAGCACCTTGTTGCTGGCTGAAGCCACCAGCTTTACCCAGGCGCTGCCGGTCGAGCAGGCCTTTAGCCCGAGGGACGTGCCCGCGGTGGTGACGTCTCGGCTGACCGCCGAATTGGACGAACTGCAAGAGGAGCTCGAGAGTTCCCAATGGGAGCTAATCCTGAACTTAGTCTTAGCGCCGGATGGCGACACCTTACTGGCCGTACACGTCATGGACTGGTTCACTTGCATGGAAGACCGTGAGCACGTCAGGTCTCCGCTCACCACGGGCGTGGGCACGAGCGTAGGCGTCGGAGTCCAAGTAGGAGTCGGCGTCGGTACGCTGATAGTAACGTGCTCGGTATCGAGCGCCACGTTAGTAGCTGAGACCAACAGCTTTACCCAGGCGTTGCCGGATTTGCAGGCCCGCAGTCGGATGGATACGGGAGCGGTGGCGGCGGCAGTGGTGTCTTGGCTGAATGACGAACTGGGCGAACTACAAGAGTAGTCTGAGTGGCTCCAATGGGAGCTGATCCTAAACTTGATCTTAGCGCCGGACGGCGACACGTTACTGGCCCTGCACGTTATGGTATGGTCCAACTGTATGGAAGACGGCGAGCAGGACAATTCTCCGGTCACGGGCGTCGAGGTGGCGGTCGGAACTGGAGTAGGCGTGGGTTGGGTGATAGTGACGTACTCGGTATCGAGCACTGTGTTGGTAGCTGAAGCCACCAGCTTAACCCAAGCGTTGCCGGACGAGCAGGCCTTCAGTCCGATGGACACGGCGGCGGCGGTGACGTCTCGGCTGCCTGATGAATTGGCTGAACTGCAAGAGGCGTTCGAGAGTTCCCAGTGGGAGCTGATCCTGAACTTTATCTTCGTGCCGGACGGAGACACATTACTGGGCATGCACGTTATGGTCTTGTTCACCTGTATAGAAGATGGCGAGCATGACAGGTCTCCGCTGGGTGTCGAGGTGGCGACCGGCGTTGACGTAGCCGTGGGGTTGTTGCTCACGGTGATGGTCGTGCTGGCAATCTCAAAGCCTCCCGGGTCGGTCACCAGCGTCACCGTCCCGGTTCCGGCGCTACAGCCTTGAGCGGTGGTCTTCGAATGTACCGGGTACGTCTTGCTGGCGACCACGCTCTTGGTAGAGGTGGACGTATTTGGGCATTTGCCGTTCTCTTTGACCGCTCCGTTGAATTTGAAATCGACCTCGATGCTGGATGGCTTCACGTCGTACGCATAGACCTCCGTGGTCTCCCCAACATTGATGTTGAGGCTATCCGGAGCAATTCTGCCTGTGGGCGCCGGTGTAGGCTCTATGGGCGTTGTGGGCGTGGAGGTAGCTATGGGCGTCGAAGTGGCGATCGGAACCGCAGTAGGCGTCGAGGTGGAGATCGGAACCGAAGTAGGCGGCGAGGTAGCGGTCGGAACCGGAGTAGGCGGCGGCTTGGGTAGCGGTTGCCCCCACATGACCACCGTGATCGTCACGCTGTCCAGCACGATGCGGCCCGGATCGGTCTCCAGCGTGACCGTTCCTTTGCCTGTGTCGCAGCCTTCAACGACGATACTCGCCGCCGGGGGGACCACGGCCTGCGAGTGAACCACGTTTTCTTGGTCGCTGCCTATGCCGGCCTTGGGGCATTCGCCCTTCTTCTTCACCGCTCCGCTGGTCTTGAAGCGGACCGCGGTGTTCGGCGGCTTGACGTCGTACGCCTCCACCTTCGTGGTCCCGGCGAAGTGGATGGCGTAGGCCGCGCGAATCTTGCCTGTGGGCTTGGACGGAACGGGCGTCGGCGTAACCGGCGTGGGGGTAGGCGTAGGCCTCGGAATTGAGTTGTTGTGGTCGGTGTTGGACACAATGATGTAAGGGGAACATCTCACGCTGCTATACCTGTTGAACTGTTGGAAGAAGGCTACTCCGCACGCCGTGTAGGCGGACTTTGCCGGTAGAACCTTGCCCGCGTTGCGCTCAGAATGTATTGCAAGGCTAACCTGTCCCCTGAATCGTGTCCGTGGAAACCCACCCGCAATATCTCTATGACGACCGGTACCCTTGATGAAGTGCTCAGGGTCCGTTCTAGCGGCCACTTTCCATCGTTCGGAGTCGTCGGACGCGTCTAGCCTGTAATAAAAGACCACTTTGTGGTAGATCTCCCCCCAGGCATCGTCCAACCATGTGAACACCCCATTACCTCCAACAACCTCAGCAGTGAATTCGACGGGTCCGCCCTCTCGGTAGAGTTGTCTAACGCGCTGTGCGTCAAGCTTGGACGGGCCAACAAGACCGTCGCAATCACCGTCGACGTCACCACCATCCATTATCGTGTCCTCAGGGTCGTAGCATCTGCCATGGTGATAGCGTTCATCCAGCCCGTATGCGTGTCCTATCTCGTGCGCGAGGGTGGACACTTGGGCCCTCGCGTTTCCCCAGTTGTGAACATTGCTCAGACAAATCATGGCGTAGTCCCAATAGTTGGCTTCCCTAGTCGTTTCGAAAACGAAACCAAGACTGTAAGGAACGGTAAAACTACCCAGTGCGTAGCCATCTTCGCATTTCCCAAATCTAACAAGCACATTGTGTTTATTTATGTCAGTAGTCTCATGCCAAGCGAGCTCAGAAACACTCGGAGTGGCTGCGGCCCACGCGGCGACAGCCGTTCTCATGAGGGGTGCAATAGGTGTGACTGTGGGAGTACTGGATGAGGTGGGAGTTGGGTCGGAGGCGAACCAAACATTTGCACTGGCGGTTGGAGTCAGCGCCCAGAACGCACTGATGTGGTTCTCGGGAAGCTCAGAGGGATCATTTACTTGATTGCTAGGGTCGGTTGCTTTGAATATGGGGTGTTTGTTGGCTAATGCAAATCCAGCCACGAAGCTGATGACTGTCACCGCCAACAAAGACAGCGCAACGGTTACTAAAGACCTAATCCCGTTCATATCACTTTAGCGCATCTATTAGGAATTGAAACGCCTGTAAATCCTTGGGGCTCGCCCACTGCGTCACGATGTTGTCATTAGAGTCGATCCTAATTTTCGCTGATCCTCTTTCCAGCACCGTGAGTGTGGTAGGTGGACAATAGGTTCCGGGTACACAGGATATGCTTGTCACATATCCTGTGACTCTAGCGTCGCTTGGGAGGTGGATGACTTTGTCTATCGAGTCCAAGTAGATTGCTGTGCCCCAGGGGGAACCGAGGAACTCGACATAGGCCTGCGACGGAGGTGCAGACTGAGCGGCGGGATCGCGTATTACCTCCACGGTCACAGTCGCCACATCGTCAGGGATCGCTATGTCGAACATGCCAACTGTGGGGACCGGTGTTGGTTCAACAGCTTCCACAGTACGGGTGTCGTCCGTACCGTCGGATCCTGGGAGTCCGTAGGCCAAGCCCGCCACGAATGCGATGAAGGCCACAAAGACGCCGACAGGCAGCCAGTGGGATTTGAGTCTCTCGGACCACATAATACCTTATCCTTCTACTGGCCCCTTGAGATGTTCGCTACGTTGGTCAGCCTAGTCTATCACGGGTGAATGGGGGATACAAGGCGCGTGATTCGCTCTTTGGGGTGGTTTGATTGTTACTATTTTCACAATGATGTGGTTCACGCACTACATCGGCGGGGAGTTGTGGTTGGCAGAATCAGGATTTGCGGGATTGGAGGATTGGCAGGATGGGTCTTCTGCCTCAGACTGTCTGAGGGCTGGGATTATTGCTATGGCGTTGGTTTGCTCAGGGTATCACGGGTCAGTGGAGAATGATCTGTCGTCTTTCATTCAGGGGATTCTGTCTTCACCACGCCGCTGTCGTAAAGCGACCGTATTTCCCCCTCAGAATACCCCAACTCAGACAGCATCTCAGCCGTGTGCTCGCCCAGAAGGGGCGTATGCAGCTTCGGCAGAGTGTTCTTCCCGTCGAACGACAAGAAGCTGCCCGCGAATTTGACCGATCCGTGTTTCGGAAGATCGAGCGACACGATCATGCCGTTGGCCTGCGCCTGTTCATCTGTGAAGAATTCCGGCCAGTAGCCTCCGACCGGGGCGCAGGGCAAGCCGCGAGACGCCAAGGACTCCAGCGCTTCCTCGCTGCTCATGCCCTCGAACGCCGATTCGAGCTCAGCCTCATTGATTTCGCCCGACGCGATCGAGATCCAGCCGTCCTTCGTCCGGTAGAACCTGGGATACGCGCCGATGTCCGGCTCCTCTCCGGTTGAGCGCCGTCCTCGCTCGCGTCCCTCGAACCGCATGAACCCTCCCGCGCTGGCTATCAAGCCGGACGCGAGCAGGTTGATGTCCACTTTCTGAGCGATCCCGAACCTCTCTCTGGCGAGCAGTCCAAGCGCCGCGCCAAGCGCGCCGAGCGCGCCGCCCGCGTAGTCGCACGGGGCGAGCGCCCCCAGGTACACCGGAGGCCTGCCCGGGCCCCCCTGCGCGTGCTGAAGTCCGGTTATAGCCTGCGATATCGGATCGACTCCGGGACGCTGCGCGTAGGGGCCGTCCCATCCGTACGCGGTGATGTGTGTCTGGACCAGTCGAGGGTTGAGACTGGCGAGCGTCTCGCCGTCCAGCCCCATCCTGTCCGTCGCGCCGGGCCTCATGTTCGCGAGCATCATGTCCGACGATGCGGCCAGCCGTCTCGCGACTTCCTTGCCCTCATCGGACTTCGTGTTGGCCGAGACGCCCCGCTTGTTGGCGTTTAGCGCAAGGAACATCGCGCTCCCGCCAGGACGCGAGATCTCCCCGAACGGCGGCTCGAACTTCACCACGTCCGCTCCCAGGTCCGCTAGAAGACGACCGGCGAACGGACCGGCGATCACGTTCGTCATATCCATCACCCGAACGCCATCGAGCGGCAGCCCGCCCGAAGGGGAGGATTCAGTATCGCGTGGCTGGGAGTCTTCCACGTCGTAGGAGCTCGCCGATCCCGCTCTTGCCCCTTTGATTTTGCCCGGCGTTGCCGACATCTTCAGCGGCAGGCCGAGCATCTTCGTCGCGCCCAGCTTTGGGTCTTCAAGCTCATGCACCAGGTCGTTGTGAACTATCTGCGGGTCGGACATCGCCTCTTCGGGAGTCAGGGTGACGTCGCACGGCACGTCTGCCGCCTGCAGGTCGGCAACCCAGTCGGCGGCCGGTCTCGTCCGCATCACGCCCGCCACCGCGTCGAAGACCCTCTTCCTCGTCTCTTCGTCTATGGCGCCGGGTCCTCCCTGGACCTGGGGGTTCGACGCGATCATCTCCGACAGTCCCAGCGCCGCCGCCGCGCTCTTCACGAAGCCGGCGTGTATGCAACCAAGCTGCACCCAGCGGCCATCCGCGCACTCGTAAACGCTGTAGAACGGACCTCCACCCTGCGGATTGAGCGCCGTCGGGTCGCCATGCCAGTCAGGGGCGTCCCCAACGACCGCCTTGGGCACGTACAGCAGCGCGCCCGCCATCAGCGAGGTCTCAACGCGTCCGCCGCGACCGGTTCTCTCCCGCCTGAACAGCGTCGCTACGATGCCCAATGCCGCCAGCAGTCCGGCGCCGACGTAAGCCAGCGGATGCACGACGTGGACGGGTTTTCCGTCCAGCCACGGCAGGACTCCCATCCTGGCCGCGACGAGGTCGTGATCAGCCGGTTCGTCCCTGAGAGGCCCGTCAGCGCCGTAGGCCGTGATCGAGCAGTGGACGACGCTCGGATTGCGGCCTGTCAGAACGTTCAGCCCCAGCGCGTCGCGGAGACTCGACGAAGGGGGCAGGTCTTCCAGTACGACGTCCGCGCCGCCGCACATGCTCCGTATGGTCTTTCCGTCAGAGCGCGGATCGAGGAGCGTGACCTCTTTGCCCCTGTCGTACACGGCGAAGATGTCAGGCTCGCGCACCACGTCCTCATCACGGCGCGCCACGCGGACGACGCGAGCGCCATTGTCCGACAGGAACATCGACGCGAGCGCCGCCGCCCGTCCGGTGGACAGATCGACGACGGTTAGACCATCCAGCGTGGAGTTGGCATCAGACATGTTCGAGGGGCCTCCTTAGTGTGGTCACAGTGAAGGCTATTGTGTTGGCACAGGCCGAACCTGTCAAGGTGGGCGCGGGCCGCGCCGCCGGGAACCTGTCCCAAGTTGGTAGGCGGGCGTATCACCCTCTCCCTAACCCTCTCCCTCAAGGGAGCTTAAAGGGGTAGGTATTCACCCTCACCCCAACCCTCTCCCAGAGGGAGAGGGGGCCTGTTGACTGATATTCGTGGTTGTTTTTGCATTTACCTACCCTTGTCAGCCCTCAAGGGAGAGGGGATTTTCGCGCTCGCGTGTGCGGCGCCTACTAATCCGGGACAGGTTCCGCCGCCGGATTATGGTTGCCCGAAATCTTCGTTTATGGTAGAGTTCCGACTTTACCAGGGTGTCGCAGCCGGACACCTAGGAGTATTCGAAGACCTTTACGGACCGGTTGCGCGGAGCGGAAAGGAAGAGCGAAAAATGACTGATGTGGAATCCGGAACGCCCGATTATACGATGGGCTTTAGCGAAGAGTTCATCCGAACCCTCAGACGATACGCCGCCGAGACTCACGCCAGACATCTGCTCCCACACCTCGAAACCGGTCAGCGCGTTCTAGACTTAGGCTGCGGACCGGGGACGATCTCCGTCGGCTTGGCGAAGGCGGTAGAACCCGGTGAGTTATACGGCGTGGACATGGAGGAGTCGCAGGTTGAGTTGGCGAAGGCGATAGCCCAGTCCGACGGACAGGACAACGCGACGTTCCAGGTTGGCGACGTGGTCGATCTCCCCTACGAGGACGACTTCTTCGACGTCGCTCACTTCCACAACGTACTGATGCACGTTCCGGACACCGCGGCGGCGCTGCGCGAGGCGAGGCGAGTCCTGAAGCCCGGCGGCCTCGTATCGGCGCGTGAGATGATCGGCGCGTCGTCGTTCACGGCCCCCCACTTTGGCGTCATCAGAAAATCGTGGGACATGTTCGAAGACCTGCTGGCGGCTGACGACGGTCATCCTCAGATGGGCAAGGAGATGAAGACGCATTTCATCAAGGCGGGCTTTACGGACGTGCGGACCAACCTCTCATTCGACGTCTATGACACTCCCGAGGACGTCATATTCATCTACGGCGTCGCCCAGGAGTGGTTCCTGTCGCCTGAGATCACGGAGGCGGCCATCAAGTATGGGGCTTCGACCCAAAAGCTGTGCGACGACATAGGCATCGCCTACGACAAGTGGAAGGACCATCCCGGGGCGTTGTGCGGCGTCGCTCACGGCGAGCTCATAGCCGTCAACCCGTAATTCTGTCCCCCCGCGTTCGCGGGGGATGCGCCCCTTGCGGCTAGTTGGAATGTAACAGCGCGGCGTGGTTGGCGAGGATCTTGGAGGTGGTGGTGACGAAGCCGCTCATCTCATCCTCGGTAACGCCCTCGGTGAGCTTGGCGTCGTACACCTTCAAGCGCCGGTCTATCTGCGAGGTCAACTCATTGCCCGCGTCGGTCAGTCTGAGCATGACGATTCGGCGGTCGTTTCGCAGCCGCCGCCTGCGGAGCAGTCCGGAATCCACCAGCTTGGTGACCACACGGCTTATGCGGGAAGCGTCCACGGGCAGAATCTCCGCCAGTTGAGTGGCGGTACACTCATCCTGCCTCATGCAGGCTCTGAGGAGATTGAACTCCAGCGGGGACAGCCCATAGGGTCCGACTTCGTCCTCCATCCCCTTGTACACGGCGTTCGCCAGGCCGTCCACATAAGTGTCCAAGTCTTCCGGATGCGTCTGCATGTCTGTCGCTCCTCGTAGAAGGAAGCGGGGACTGTGTGTCTCCGCTTCCGCCGGCAACCGCCCCGGGGCGCGTATGGCGTGAGGCTCTGCCGCTTGCGGCGTATTGTACCAGCTTTGGACGCTCGCGCCATTCTTCGCATGACCGTTTGTCGGCGCGGCATCCGGGGGCGCGGCGCCGTTCCTTCGCTTGGATATATGGGGTATGGCGCGGTTCATAGCTAACTCCTGGCTCCTGATTGACCTGTTGCAAGTAGTTTACAGGCATTTGCATCAGTTGTCAAGAGCAACCGATGTAGCCTGAAAAGAAACCCGGAATCCGGTCCGGTCGCACTCGGTCTCTCCTTAATTAAGGGGCAAGATGAACCAGGGGCAAATTAATGAGCAAGGGGCAACCGTCGCGGCTGCCCCTACGGAGTGGCGGCGGGTGTGGGCGTCAAGGGGCCTTGCATCTCGGAGCCTGTGTCAGATTGGTAGGCGTCAAATATAACGCAATGGCGCAAGGACACAAAGGGATATGGATTGCTCGATGCCCAAGTCCGGCGGGCGGGACGCCCGCGCTCCCAAGTGGGGGAGAGGGGATTTTTTCTAGGAGTCGTCGATGTGGTCCGGGGGGTGGAGGCGGAAGAGGCCGTTTTCGTCGAAGTAGGAGCGGTCGCCGAATAGGTCGATGTTTCTCATGCCGCGCATGGTCTCGAGTATCTCTTCTTCCGACTTGGAGAATTCATTGACCATGGTATGGTACTCGCACGGGTCGTCATCACCGGAACATTCCCCGCAGGGGCCAGTGTCTTCGCGGTCTCCGTATTCTCGCTCGAACTCCTCGCGCCCTTTCCGAAAGCTTTCAAGGTACTGGCGAGCGAAGTCGTCGGCCTCGATGATCTCTTCGAGGGAGAGGGTGGGGTCGATCTCGGCGGGGTGTTTGAGGGCCCAGTCGGCGTCGAATGCGGGGTCTTGGTTGTGGTCAGGAGGGGTTTGGAGGTCCGCGACCGCGCCGAGGACACGGTCGAGTATCATCTGGCCGGCGGTGATGCGGTGGCAGGGCTTGACGGACGTGTCTTCGGGGTCGGGTTCGTGGATGTAGGCCAGGATGGAGGCGAGTTCGGCTCCGTAGTTGGTGATTTCGAGGATGTAGTATTGCGCCTCGTGAACGAGGTCGGGCACATGGTTGGGGTCGTGGGGCAGTTTGTTGGGGTTGTGCAGCCTGACGGGGGCCTGCGGCGGGCCGAGGGCGTCGTCGAGCTTCTCTTCGAGCTTGGCGACGGGCCGGTTGGATGCGGCGGCGTCTGAACTGTGATTCGTCTGTTCATCGGATTTCTCTGATTTTGGGGATTGACTCGATTCGGGAGATGGGGCGCAGTGCCGAATCTTGGCGACTTTGCCGAAGCCTCGGTCGTATAGGACCTTGGTTGCCCTGATGCGGTCGTAGGTGTTGGCTTCGGGGTCTTTTCCCTTGGCGATTTCTAGGAGGTTGTCGAGGACGCGCTGGATTCCGCCGGTGGCATCCTGAAGATGCTGGGCGGCGTGTCCGGCGAAGACCGGGTTGATGGTGGCTGTATGTATTTCGGACTGCATGAACATAAGTTTAGAGCATAGGGTCTGAGGATGTCAAGGGGTGAATTTAGTGGATAGTGGATAGTGGATAGTTTTTGGTGGAGGTGTCTGAACTGTGATTTTTGTGATTGGGATGATTTCGCTGATTGTGGGGGTTGGGTCGGATCGGGGGAAGTTACCACACTGACACAGGTTCGCATCCGGTTGACTTGGGAACTATGGGGCAGGATGGCCGGGACAACGGCATGGGTCGGACGGCGGGGCGTGGGAGATTCGCACATACTATAAATACTCAAAAGATTCGTGAAAGTGGTGAAAGAATTCATGATGCTGGCGTCAGGCGTGGGTCTTAGCTGGACTGTCCCGTCTATCTGACCGAAAGGCTGTATGACGACGCCGAAAAACTGTTGGGGATTTCAAGAATAGTGTCAACACCTATTGCAATGCTAATCGTTGCCGTGTATAGTCTATGCCATCAACAAGTATTGCGGCAGCGAGTTCCGCACACCGCAATTGGGGGAGAAGCAAAATGGCAAGCGCCTTCACGGGAATCTTTTCCAGCGCCGGAAAGAAGACCTTCTGGACGATGGCGGCGGTGATGGCGGTCCTGATCGGGATCGCGGCCCTGGTTGTGTACCAGGCGCAAGGCTCCGACTACCTTCCGCTGTTCGCTCTGCTGGGCTTCCAGGTCATGAGGGGCAGCGTCGAGAGCGACGCAGCCAGCCAGCTCAAGTTCGAGTTGAAGTAGCGGCGCGGCGGTCGATCCCGCCTTCTGCGATCCATCGAAAAGCATTTGCGGCGTGTCCGCCCGCTTAGGGGAAGTGGACACGCCGTTTTCTATTTAAGGAACATAGGGCAACCACGAGGGTTGCCCCTACGGCACGGAGAGATTTCGGGATAGTGTAATACTCACAAGATTCGGAAAAGTGGTGAAGTCGGTCTCTATGCTGGCATAAGGCGCGTGTTGTAGTCCCGTTATCGCGTATCTCTGACCGCAATGCCAAATGAAATCTGCCCGAAACCGTTGGATTTTGAAAGAATAGCCCAATCACCTATTGCAACGTCAACGATTATGGCGTATAGTACATGCCAACAGCAAACATTGTGATAGCGGGTCGTTGAAACCTTCAGGATTCGCAGAGCGCAACAGATGGGGGAGAAACAAATGGTAGGAACGCTGACAGGCGCATTCACGGGAATCATTTCGAGCGCCGGAAAGAAGACCTTCTGGACGACCATGGCGGTGATCGCGGTTCTGATCGGTATCGCGGCGCTGGTGGTGTACCAGGCTCAGGGATCCGAGTACCTCTCACTGGGAGCCTTGGTGGGCTTCCAGGTCATGAAGGGCAGCGTCGAGAGCGACTCCGCCAACCCCCTCGAGATCGAGCTGAAATAGCGGCATTGTGGCAGGGCCGCATCGCGCGGCCCGCGCGTTGGTCGGGGTCGATACTCCCGGCCAGCGATAGATGGAGATGTTGGAATGCCCCGTACTTTCAAGAAACTGGCCTATTGTCAGGAGCGTGTCCGACGCGCGCCCCCCACGTGGCGGCTGTTCGCCGCAATAGGCGCGGCGCTTCTTCTGCTGACGGCCTTCTGGCTTGCGTCAGTCGGCATCGTTCTCGCCGACGCTTCCGTACCCAAGACGCCGTCTTCTGTGTCCGTGTCGCGGTCCGACGGCTCCCTGAGCGCAAGCTGGGACTCCGTCGAAGGCGCGACGAGCTACCACGTCACCTACAGTTCGGACAGCGGGGCAAGCTGGAGCCTTGCCGCGCTAAATCACTCCGGCACAAGCATCTCCATTAGCGTCGATAACAGCAAGACCTACATCGTGGGCGTCCGCGCGCGCAACTCCGCTGGAGACAGCAGTTGGCGCAACTCATCGTCCGCGGGGCCTTTCACGCCTCCGACACCGACTCCCACGCCTGAGCCTACTCCGAGTCCAACGCCCGAGCCGACGCCCGAACCCACGCCTGAGCCGACGCCCGAACCCACGCCTGAGCCGACGCCCGAACCCACGCCTGAGCCGACGCCGGCCCCCACTCCCAAGCCAACTCCGGCTCCCACGCCCAAGCCGTCGCCTCCGGCCACGCCGTCTTCAGTGTCGGTGTCGCGGTCCGACGGCTCCCTGAGCGCAAGCTGGGACGCGGTCGATGGCGCGACGAGCTACCACGTCACCTACAGCACAGACGGCGGGTCTAGCTGGCACGCTCCCGTGGACGGTCACAGGAACATTCCCACCAACAGCCTCACCTTCAGCGTAGATAACAGCAAGACGTACATCGTGGGCGTTCGCGCCCGCAACTCCGCCGGCGACAGTAGCTGGCGCAACTCGCCGGCCTCGGGGCCGTTCGTAAGGCCGACTCCCACTCCCACGCCGTCTCCCACGCCTGAGCCGACTCCCACGCCTGAGCCGACTCCGCCGAACACGCCGTCATCTGTGTCCGTGTCGCGATCCGACGGCTCCCTGACGGCAAGCTGGGACGCGGTCGATGGCGCGACGAGCTACCACGTCACCTACAGCACAGACGGCGGGTCTAGCTGGCACGCTCCCGTGGACGGTCACAGGAACATTCCCACCAACAGCCTCACCTTCAGCGTCGATAACGGCAAGACGTACATCGTGGGCGTCCGCGCCCGCAACTCCGCCGGCGACAGCGGCTGGCGCAACTCACCGGCGGCGGGGCCGTTTGTACCTTCGGATCCGACTCCCACGCCCGATCCGACACCGCCCATAGCCACGAGCACACCCATAGCTACGACGACTCCGCCGGTAGCCACGAGCACACCCATATCTACGACGACTCCGGCCACCAGCACGGAGCCTCTGTCCTTCGGCGACGCCAGCGTGGCAGACCAGTCTTATATTAAGGACCTGCCCATATTTACCCTGACGTTGCCCGCCGCGACGGGCGGCAACGGGACGACGACGTACTCGCTTACGCCCGCGCTGCCCGACGGCCTGAGCTTCGACGCCGAGGCGCGCACCATCAGCGGCGCTCCAACGGCCACTTCCACCCAGGCCACCTACCGCTACACCGCCACGGACGGAACGGACACCGCCATGCTGTCGTTCAGCATCGAGGTGACGGAGGGCCTCGTCAGCGCTCAGGGCGCGCAGGCACAGGCGGGACTTTCCTGGGTCAGTACCCCTCAACACCAGAACTGGCAGCAGGGCGTTGCGGTCAACGTGACGCTGCCCGCGGCAACCGGCGCAGACTACATCGTCTATTCGCTTGTGAACTCAGGCCAAAGCACTAAGCTGGATCTGCCCCCGGGCCTGTCCTGGAACGCCTCGACCCGCACCATCAGCGGCACGCCCACGAGCGACTTCAGCAAGCGGGTATTCGTGTATAATGCGGCGGCCACCAACAAGGGCACCCACTCGAATCTCAGATTCCAGGTGGCGGACACGAACGGGAACTATCCGCCGTACGCGAACATCAAGAGCAACTCGTCCCAGCTGCTGGCGCAGTTGTGGTCCCACTATCACACCAACCCCGGCATGAGTTGCTACAGCGGCTCCGCAACCTTTGCTCCCAGCAGCGGCCACAGCGTCCACTTCGTGGACGACGACGGGGACACGATGACCTTCACGGCGGGTTCGAGCGATATGGTCGGCACCACGATCAATAGCAGTGGCTACGCCGTGATGACCCTCAAGCACCCGCCCCTGGACTGGTACTACGTTCACTACACGGCGACCGACCCCAGCGGCCTCAGCGACTCGATCCGACTGGGGGTGAAGTCGCACAGTTGCACTCACGGTCTGAGCATCCAGGAGAACAAGCCAAAGGACACGGTGGTGGGAAGCGTGGGCGGGAGCAACCCCGGCGGCAGCAGCTTCATGCTCACCGGCGACGCGAATACCTACTTCGACATCTCCACCTCCACCGGCCAGATCACGGTGAAGGACGGGACGACGCTGGACTACGAGACCAAGACGCAGTACACCGGAACCTTCCGGTACACCGTGGCAGGCAAGACGGCGGGGGGCGACCTCCGGATCAACGTGAGCGACGTCCGGGCGCCGAACGTGGACAGGCCGACGCTGGCGCAGAACTCCACCAACCCGACCACGGCGCTGGACGTGTCGTGGATCGCGCCGACCCCGATGACCGGCACCACGCTAAACGACTACGACGTGCGGTACCGGGCGCACGGCACAAGCTCCTGGACGGAGATGGCCGACAACACCAACAGCACCGCGACGAGCGCGACTATCACCGGCCTGACCGCCGGTACGGACTACGAGGTGCAGGTGCGCTCCCAGATCGCCGACGAGGGGCCGGGCCACTGGTCAGGGTCGGCATTCATCCTCTACCTGGCCGAGAACACGGCGGCCAACGGCAACGTGGGCGGGGTGTTCAACGTCACCGCCACGGACTACTGGCCGATGAGCTTCACCCTGGGCGGGACCGACGGCTCCAAGTTCAAGACGAGCAACAACACCGGCTACAATACGAACCAGTCCACCCAGATACAGGTGAAGGCAGGCAACATCCCGGACTTCGAGAGCAAGTCCAGCTACAGCCTTACCCTCCGCATCGTGGAGAATAACCTCAGCAGGAACCTCCAGGACTACACCCACGGCATCCTCATCATCGTGACGGACGTGAACGAGGCGCCGGTGTTGCCGACCACGACCACGCGATCCATCGCCGAGAACTCGGCGGCGGGAACGAACGTCGGCGCGGCGGTCACGGCCACTGACGAGGACACGGACACGAAGTACAACGCCCTGACCTACTCTCTGACCGGAACGGACGCGGGAAGTTTCGACTTTGCCACATCCACCGGACAGATAACGGTCAAGGCCGCGCTGAACTACGAGGCCAAGTCTTCGTACAGCGTCACGGTAAACGTAACCGACGGCAAGGATGCCAACGGCACGGCGGACACGTCCATCGACGACTCAACGGCGGTCACTATCAACGTGACCGACGCGAACGAGGCGCCGGAGTTCAACGCGACCACGACCTCGCTGTCCATGTCCATCGCCGAGAACTCGGCGGCGGGAACGAACATTGGCGCGGCGGTCGCGGCTACCGACCCCGACACGGACACGAATTACAACACCCTGACCTACTCCCTGACCGGAACGGACGCCGGAAGTTTCGACATTGGCGCGAGCGCCGGACAGATAACGGTCAAGTCGGGCAACGTCCCGAACTACGAATCCAAGACCACGTACAGCGTCACGGTGAACGTAACCGACGGCAAGAACGCGAGCGGCACGGCTGACACGTCGGCAGACGACACCATCGCGGTGACGATCAACGTGACGGACGTGTCGGAGCCGCCGTCCGCGCCGACCGTCACGGTTGCGCCGGACTCCACCACGCCGACGACCAAGATAAGCGTGTCGTGGACGGCGCCCAGCATGACGGGCAAGCCCGCCATCACCGATTACGACGTGCAGTACCGGAAGGCCGGGGACTCCACCTGGAGCAGCCACAGCTTCACGGGCACGGGAACCAACACGACGCTGACCGGCCTGACCACGGCCAAGAGCTACGAGGTTCAGGTGCGGGCCACCAACGACGAGGGCACGAGCGCGTGGTCCAATTCCGGCAGCGCGATAACGGACGCGAACGCCGTGACCCGCAGCGTGGCCGAGAACTCCCCCGCGGGGACGAACGTCGGCGCGCCGGTGACGGCCACGGCCACCAGCAGTTACACGTTGACCCACAGCCTGAGCGGGACGGACGCGGGCAAGTTCACCATCGAGAGCGACTCCGGCCAGATCAAGGTCAAGAGCGGGACCAGCCTCGACTATGAGACCAAGACCTCCTACGGCGTCACCGTGACGGTCGCGGCGGCGCAGGCTCAGGTGCAGTCCCAGGGCTTCAGCCTCGACCCGAACGCGCCGGGCAGTTACACCGTCCCGGTGACCATCAACGTTACGGACGTGAACGAAGTCCCGACCTTCGACGACGGGGCCACGACCACGCGCAGCGTCGCCGAGAATTCGGCGGCGGGCACGAACGTCGGCGCGGCAGTCGCCAGTTCCGACGTGGACGGCGACGCGCTGACGTACTCGCTGAGCGGAACCGACGCCGCGAAGTTCAACATAACCGCCTCCACCGGACAGATAACGGTCAAGGCGGGCAACATCCCCAACTACGAGGCCAAGACCGCCTACAATGTGACGGTGAACGTAACCGACGGCAAGAATGCCAACGGCACGGCGGACACGGCAATCGACGACACCATAGGGGTGACCATCAACGTGACGGACGTACACGAGCCGCCCGTGAAGATGTCCGCGCCGACGGTGAGCGTCAACAGCGCGACTCCGACGACCAAGCTGAACGTGTCCTGGACGAAGTTGTCCGGCTCGCAGATGTCGGGCAAGCCGGCGGTCACCGCCCAGGGCCTGCGGTATCGTGTGGTTGGCGGCTCGACTTGGACATCGAGTTGGTCGCTCTCGTCAACTGTGGAAAGCACGACGATCATCAGCCTCACCCCCGGCAAGACTTACGAGGTGCAGGTGGCGTCCAGGAACGACGAGGGCGACAGCGCGTGGTCTGACAGCGGAACGGCCATAACCGAGGCCGGGGGCGTGACGCGGAGCGTGGACGAGAACTCGGCGGCCGGAGCCAACGTCGGCGCGCCGGTCACGGCGACCTCGAACCCGAACAACTACAACTTCACCCACAGCCTGAGCGGAACCGACGCGGGCAAGTTCACCATCGTCTCGTCGAGCGGCCAGATCAAGGTGAAGGCCGGAACGTCGCTGAACTACGAGAGCGGCAAAACCTCGTACAGCGTCATCGTGACGGTGAGGGCAGCGGCAAAGTCCCAAGGCGCTAACGCTCAGTCGCTCGACCCGAACGCGCCGGGCGACTACGTCGTCCCAGTCACGATCAACGTGATTGACGTACACGAGCCGCCGCCGCCGCCGGACACGCCGACGGTCTGGCAGCATTCGCCGAAGCCCAAGACGGAACTCGACGTTAGCTGGACGGCGTTGACCAGCGCTCAGATGTCGGGCAAGCCGGCCGTCACCGACTACGACATCCGCTACAAGAAGACCGCCACGTCCACCTGGAGCGACTGGACGCACAACGGAACGTCCACCGCCGCGAGGCTCACCGGCTTGACGGAAGGGACGAGCTACGAGGTTCAGGTCAAGGCAAAGAACGACGAGGGCTGGAGCGGCTGGTCCACCAGCGGCAGCGCGACGACCCAGGACAAGAATGTCCACGCCGACTTCCCGACCGCCACGGCGACGCGCAGCATAGCCGAGAACTCGGCGGCCGGAACCAACGTCGGCGCGCCCGTCACCGGCAATGACACCGAGGGCCACACGCTCTATTACTCGCTGAGCGGGACCGACGGCGGCAAGTTCGACGTCGCGACGACCACCGGCCAGATAAAGGTCAAGGCCGCGCTGGACTACGAATCCAAGACCACGTACAGCGTCGTCGTGCAGGTCAGCGACCGCAAGGACACCAACGACAACCCCGACACGGTGATCGACGACACGATAGAGGTCACGATCAACGTGACGGACGTGAATGAGCCTCCGGCCAAGCCCGCCGCTCCCACGGTGTCCGCCAACTCGACGACGCCGAAGACCAAGCTGGACGTTAGCTGGACCGCGCCGGACATGACGGGCAAACCCGCCATCACCGACTACGACGTGCAGTACAGGCTGTCGGGCGGTTCGACCTGGACCGACGCATCCTTCACCGGAACGGGAACCAACACGACGCTGGCGAACCTGACGAACGGCAAGAGCTACGAGGTCCAGGTGCGAGCGACGAACGTCGAGGGCACGGGCGAATGGTCCAATTCGGGCATGGCCGTCACCATGGCCGGAGGCGTCACACGCAGCATCGAGGAGAACTCGCCCGCCGGGACGAACGTCGGCGCGGCTGTGACGGCGACCAGCACAAACACAAGCTACGACTACACGCACGCCTTGAGCGGAACGGACGCCGCCAGTTTCACAATCGTATCGTCCAGCGGCCAGATCAAGGTGAAGTCCGGAACGGTACTGGACTACGAGAGCGGCAAGACCGCGTACAGCGTCATCGTTACGGTGACGGCGGCATCGGCTGGGGCATCGGCCCAGAGCCTAGACCCGAACGCGCCGGGCGACTACGTCGTCCCTGTGACCATCAACGTGACGGACGTGAACGAAACGCCTGAATTCACGGACGGCGACTCGAAGACTCTCAGCATAGCCGAGAACTCGGCGGCCGGAACCAACATCGGCTCGCCACTGACGGCCACCGACGCCGACAAAGACGTTCTCACCTACTCCCTGAGCGGAACGGACGCCTCCAAGTTCGACGTCGGCTCAGGAACGGGACAGATCCAGGTGAAGTCCGCGCTGGACTACGAGGCCAAGACCTCGTACAGCGTGACAGTGAACGTCACCGACAGCGAGGACGACTCCGGCAATCCCGACACCTCGATAGACGACACGATCTCGGTCACGATCAACGTAACCGACGTGGACGAGCCGCCCGCCGCTCCCGACGGCCCGACGATGCGGCAGAACTCAGACTCGCCCACCAGCAAGGTGAACGTGTCGTGGACTGCCCCCGACATGACGGGCAAGCCGCCCATCACGGATTACGACCTGCGCTACAAGAAGACCGCAAGCTCCACCTGGAGCGTCTTGCAGCACGACGGAACGGGAACGTCCGTCACGCTGACCGGGCTAACTAGGGGCACAAGGTACGAGGCCCAGGTTCGGGCCACCAACGACGAGGGCACGAGCGACTGGTCCACAAGCGGCAGCGTGAGGACGTTGGACCGCAAGACCGCCTCGCTTTCGGTGCCTGAGAACTCGCCTGCCGGAACGGCTGTGACCGGTTCGCTGCCGGCCATAGACTCCGAGGGTCACACGCTGGCCTACGCCATAACGTCGGACGTCGTGATCGGACAGGTCTCGACCTCAACGTCCACGACGACCCAGCAGCACAACGAGTTCACAATCAACTCGTCCACCGGCCAGATAACGGTCAACTCGGGCGCGAACCTGAACTACGAGTCTGCTCACGGCCACTCGATCACGGTGACGGCGAGCCACGCGAACAACCAGCACGACAACCACGAGATCATGAACGCGGTCATCACGGTGACCATCGACATAACCGACGCCAACGAGCCGCCGCCCGCGCCCGACGCTCCCGACGTGCGGCGCAGTACCTCGTCTCCCCATAGCGTCCTGAACGTAAGCTGGACCGCGCCGGACATGACGGGCAAGCCCGCCATAACCGACTACGACGTGCAGTACCGCGCCTCTGGCGATTCCGATTGGACCGACCACAGCTTCACGGGAACGGGCACGGCTACGACGCTCAGCAGCCTGTACGTCGATACGACCTATGAGGTCCGGGTACGGGCCAGCAACGACGAGGGCACGGGTCCGTGGTCCGCTCCGGGCTCGGCCACGACCGACAAGCTAGTCCCGTCGGTAAACAGAGACCCGTCGTTCAGCGGCTCGACATCGCTGAGCGTGGCCGAGAACTCGCCCGCCGGAACCTCGGTCGGCTCCGTAACTGCAACCGACGCCGACGGCGACACACTGACGTACTCGCTGGGCGGCAGCGACGCCGGTTCATTCACCATAGACTCGGCCACGGGCCAGATATCGGTTAACTCCGGCGTGAACCTGGACTATGAATCCAAGACCACCTACAGCGTGAGCGTGGGAGTGTCCGACAAGTTGGACTCCGACGGCAACGCCGACAACGTGATAGACGACACCGCCTCGGTGACGATAAGCGTAACCGACGTGAGCGAACCGCCGTCGGCTCCGTCCGCTCCGAGCGTATCGCAGAACTCCGGCAGCCGGCAGACGTCGTTGAACGTGTCGTGGAACGCGCCGGACATGACCGGCAAGCCCGCGATCAGCGACTACGACGTTCGCTACAAGAAGAGCGGCGATAGCGGCTGGACTTCTCACGGCCACAGCGGCGCCACGACCAACACGTCGCTGTCCGGCCTGACATCCGGGACCGCGTATGAGGTCCAGGTGAAGGCCCGGAACGCCGACGGCGCGAGCGCGTGGTCGGCTTCAGGCACGGGTTCCACCGCCGCCGTCACCGTCACCAAAACCGACGACTCGCCTAAGACGCCCGTCGTGACCGGAATGGTGACCGACTCGCGGTCCGACTCCGGCTCTTCGACGAACGGCGCGCCGAGCTTCGACCCGGTCGACGCTCTGAGCGTGGCCGAGAACTCGCCCAGCGGTACCAACGTCGGCGATCCCGTAACGGCGACTGACCCGGACGGCGACAGTCTGAGATACACCCTGAGCGGCGCTGACGCGGTCGCGTTCACCATAGACTCGGCCACGGGCCAGATATCGGTGAACTCAGGCGCGAACCTGGACTACGAATCCAAGACCTCATACAGCGTTCTCGTGGGCGTATCCGACAAGACCGACTCCGACGGCAACGCCGACAACGTGATAGACGCCACCGTCTCAGTCACGATCAACGTGACCGACGTGAACGAGCCGCCGTCAACGCCGTCCGCTCCGAGCGTAACTAGAAACTCCGGCAGCCCTCAGACCGCGCTGTACGCATCGTGGAAGTCGCCCGACGTGAGCGGCAAGCCCGCGATCAGCGACTACGACGTGCGATACAGGAAATCGGGTGAGAGCGCTTGGAGCGACTACGGCTTCTCCGGGTCCGGAACGGCCACCGCGTTGACCGGCCTGGACGCCGGCGCCGACTACGAAGTGCAGGTGCGCGCCACCAACGACGAAGGAACGAGCGATTGGTCGTCAAGCGGCAAGGGTTCGACCGACTCGGCTCCGACGCCGACGCCAACTTCAGCGCCGACACCAACGCCAACGCCGATCGCCACTCCGGTTGCTATCCAGGCGACCGCGCCCTCGCCGACCGCTGCGCCTACGGCAACGCCGACCCCGTCACCGACGCTGACGCCAGCGCCTACGCCTACGCCAACCGCTACGGCGACACCGACACCTACGCCAACCGGTGACGATTCGGCAGTCAGGCAGCGCACCCGTCGGGCGCCCGGCGGTCCGTCCGCCACGCCGACGTCCACGCCTGAGCCTACGCCGACACCGACGCCTGAGCCTACGCCCACGCCGACACCTACGCCCGGCGAATCGCCGACCTCAGTATTGGGCGCCGGTTTTGCGCCGACCATCTTAGGCTGCGACTGCGTCTGGCAGGGTATTCTGGCCGGCAACTTCCTGGGAGTCCTGCTGCTGCTGATAGCCTACCTGGTCAAGCGCCGCCTCAACAAACGGTCGTCCTCCATCTAGCAGCTTAGGGGGCAGGTCGAACCCCGCCCCCTAAGTCTGTCCTAGACACCCCACTAAAAGCTATCCACTATTCACTATCCACCACCCACTCCCTCAGCGCCTCGAAATAAGCGTCGCCGCCCACCATGTGGGTATCGTTGTGCGAAGCTCCCCGGACGCGGTAGAAACGTTTCGGCTCCGGCGCCGCCTCGTAGAGCCTCTCACCCATCTCGAACGGCACGATGTCATCGCGGTCCCCGTGTATCACCATGACCGGCGACAGCGCCGACCCGATCTTTGACAGAGAGTCATACCTCGCGTCCAACATCGGAAGAAGCAGGAACGAGACCAGTCTGGTACGCCTGGAGCCGGACATCTCCCGTACCGACGTGAACCCCGACTCGAGGACCACGCTCCTGACTCGGCGCCGCGTCGCCATCTCAGCCGCCACGCTGGCGCCGAGAGACCGCCCGAAGATCACAATGTCCTCTTCCGGGTCCAGGCCGAGGTCGGTCGTCAGATGCTCGAACGCGGCCTCGGCGTCCATGTAGAGGCCCTTCTCGAACGGCGCGCCCTCACTCCGGCCATAGCCGCGGTAGTCGATGATGAACACGCCAAGGCCCGTGTTCCTCACCAGCATGGCGATGTTGTACACCCTATGGCCGATGTTCCCCGCGTTGCCGTGCAGCCACAACAGGGTCGTTCGCGACTCGCCGGGCACGTGCCAACCGTGCAACTTCGTGCCGTCCGCGGCGGTCAGCGATACGTCCTCGTAGGCGAGGCCGATGTCGGAGGGCGCAGCCGTCAACTCACGCTCGGGAAAATAGATCAACATCCGGTCGAGAAATGACATGTGCCGAACCCCCAGGGCGACCGCCGACAGAACCGCCAGCGCCGCCAGCGTCTTGACGGCAATCCGCCCGATCTTCTTCAGATTGCGGCGCATCTCTACCGTCCGGAACATAGCGCTGCCAATACGCCACCTCCACGATGAGCCCGCAAGAATTGTCCGGACTTTAGCACGTACCCCAAGCGCGGACAACTGCTATAATCGAACCATAACCCACCGCCTAACCGCCGAATGCGCGTAGGGGCGTCCCTTGTGGGCGCTCGCACCCGCTACAATTCCATCGCTAGGCGGTAGAACCTGGGCCGGACTATCAGACTTGCGCGGAGGATAACGACGTGAGACTCGAAAACAAAGTCGCCCTGATCACAGGCGCGGCGCACGGGGTCAAAGGCGAGCTTATGGGGTTCGGAGGAGCCGCCGCGTGGCTCTTCGCCGAAGAGGGCGCGAAAGTCGCGCTCACCGACATAGACGTGGACGCCGGCGAGCGCACAGTCGCCCAGATGCGCGACGAAGGGCACGACGCGATATTCATCGAGCACGACGTCACGCTGGAATCGGACTGGGAGCGCGCAATACAGTCCACGCTGGACGCCTACGGAACCCTGAACGTGCTGGTCAACAACGCCGGGACGGCGGGTTCGGGCAAGGTCGAAGACACGTCCGAGTTGAACTGGGACAGGCAGATGGACCTGCACGCCAAGGGCGTCTTCCTGGGGACGAAGTACGCGATCCCGCCGATGCGGGCGGCGGGCGGCGGCTCCATCATCAACATATCGTCCATCTACGGCATCATCGCGAGTCAGGGGGCAACGGACTACCACGCGGCCAAGGGCGCCAGCAGGATCTTCACCAAGTCGGCCGCCGTCCAGCTTGTCGGGGACGGCATACGGGTGAACTCGGTGCATCCCGGATATTGCCTTACGCCGCTGAACGCGAACTGGGAATACGATGAGGAGCGCCGAAGGCGGTTCCTTCAGCAGATACCGATGAGCCGCCTCGGGAACGCCATGGAAATCGCCTACGGAATCCTGTTCCTCGCTTCCGACGAGTCGTCCTACATGACCGGCTCAGAACTGGTCATAGACGGCGGCGTGACTACACAGTAGCCCTGATTAACGACTTCCATACCCACATCTTCCCGCCGTCGGCCAGCGCCGAACGCGAGCGGTGGCTGCGGCGCGACGCCACGTTCCGGGAGCTTTACTCCAACCCAGATGCGGGCCTGGCGTCCGCCGAGGATCTGATCGCCGCGATGGACGAGGACGGTGTCGATCGCTCGGTTTCCATGGGCATGGGGTGGACGGACCCCGGCCTGGCGCGAGAGGCCAACGACTACATCATCGACTCGGCCGGCAAATATCCGGACCGGATCATCGGCTTCTGCTCAGTAAGCCCCGCGTGGGGCGATGACGCCGCGCGGGAGTTAGAGCGGTGCGCCAAGCTCGGAGCGCGCGGAATCGGAGAACTTCATCCCGACACGCAGGGTTTCGACATCGGCGACGCGGCCACCATGAACCCCGTTCTGGAAGTGGCCCAAGAGTACGGCCTGGTCATCACGACACATTCGTCGGAGCCGGTGGGCCACAGCTACGCGGGCAAGGGTTCGACGAATCCCCAGACGCTGATGCGCTTTATCGAAAACGCCCGCGCCTATCCGAACGTAAAGATAGTCTGCGCCCACTGGGGCGGCGGGTTGCCCTTCTACGCGCTGATGCCGGAGGTGAGGGAGGCGCTGACAAACGTCTGGTTCGACACGGCGGCATCCCCGTTTTTGTACACCCCGGACGTATTTCCGGCAGTTGCCAAACTGGTCGGGCCGGATAAGGTACTGCCCGGAAGCGACTTCCCCCTGATGCCGTTTAGACGAATCCGACAACAGGCTGAACAGGCCGGCATGAAGGTAGAAGACCTGGCCGGGGTTGCGCCGCTTTAGCGGCGTAGTTGGCGAGACTCCGGATACCGGCCTTCATCTAAGTTGCTGCCTGCCCCACTCGCGGTTGATCACCTACGTTCAACCCCAAGCCCCACCAACCTATCCTAACAATCCTCCCATCCCGTAAATCCTGCTTCAGACCCCCTCATTCCTTACCCCTTATTCCTGACCTCTTTGCCCTCGATATCTCAACGCTTGACCGGGGGGCGAAAGTGGTATAACTCTCACATCCCGTCACGGGGACCGGTTCCGCGCCGTTGCGGACCGTTTTGACGTAGGGGCGTCCCTTGTGGCATCGGCTCCAACTAATTGGGTTTTAAGGACCGTCCTCGCCTTTAGGCGATGCTCCTCTGAGTAGTAAAAGGGTATGACTACTCAGAAGGAGCAACTGTGCAATGTCCACCCATACCAACGACGATGCAGACACCCTCGGCAACATAGAGACGTTCCTGCGGCAGTGTTTGGAAGACATCAAGCTGGATCATGAGAGACAAGGGCCGGGCAGACCGCGCATCCTGCCTGCGATGGTTCGTCGTCCGTCCGGTGTCAATCTACTCGCCTCATAGGTTTGCGTCGCAGGGTACTGCGCAGGTCACGGTCGTACCGCGTCCCTGCTCGCCCGAGCCCACCTCGAGGGAGCCTCCCATTCGCTCGGCGTCCGACCTCATATTCCTGAAGCCATGTCCACGCTCCGCGTAGTCGTCCGGGAGGCCGATCCCGTCGTCCGATACGGACATCTGGACCTTATCGCTCTCGAAGCTCAGCACGATAGTGACATTGCCGGCATGCGCGTGCCTGAGTGCGTTGGTCATTGCGTTGTGGGCTATCGAGAACAGCAGCCTCTTGCTTACGGTTGATAGCTTAGGTTCGCGTCCTGACTGGGTAAGCTCTGTGGGAATCGACGTGATGGTGCTGAACGTAGAGGCATGGGATCTCAGTACCCGGCTCAACTCGCGCCCCTCGAATATGGGGCCGACGTCGATGGGGTGTCTGAGCTCCCACATTGTGGACTTGGACAGCGCATGTGTCGCTGAGAGCTTGGCAAGCAGGTCATCGCGATTCTCGCCCTCTCGGGCGTCCGCAAGCTCGATGGCGGTCTCGAGTCCGAGCCCGATCATGTAGGTGGACTGGGCAATGGTGTCATGAATGGTCTGCGAGAGCTCTATACGCTCCCGCTGAAGCTCCCTTTCCCGTTCCACAGCCTCTCTTCTCCTCGTCCGCTCGAACCTGGAAACCAAGTTGACCGCCGTGACCACCGCGTACATGACCACGATCCTGGTGAACAGCACCTTCTCTTCCTTGGCCTCGAGATCGAGACTCGGCTCCACCGCCATGCTCAGCGCCGCATACATAACCGCGACCATTGTCACCCAGGCGAAGCTGAGCCTGAACGACGTGAACACCACGGCGAACATCGCCAGGCTGGGGTAATACAGCACGAAGAAGGTGTTGGCGAATCCGCCGGAAATCGCCAGGCCCGCCGTAAGCGCCGCCGTGTCCATCGTGCTGAGAGCCAGCGCCCAATGCCAGGTTACCCTCCGTTTAGACTCGATGCGGTAGTGGACGTAGCCGTTCAGCGCCAGCAGCAAGATGGCGAAGAGCGTGTTCGGGATATAGTTGGGGTCCGCGAAGTTGGGCCGGTAGTTGAGCTGCGCCAACCATGCAATCGTGACGAACCATCGCACCCACACCGAAATCTTCAGGTTATGACGCAGATCGTCCGGATGGGTCCGACTGAGCTCTGCATCGGCATCGTGCGGCGTGGTCGGCGAATTCAAGGCTCTACTCCTAGGGCGTACCCCGCTCGGTGTCGGGGGCAAAGTTCATAAGTACACACCGAACAGGTATGAATGTACCTCTCCAAATAGGTACGAACGAACCTTATCCACAACCTCGGTGATAGCGCAATATGGAGGGGGATTTGATCCGATAGCCAGGTGGGACCATGTGACGATCGCGCTCGTGTGGTCGAATCAGGCAAGAAGGGAGAATCAGGATGACTCTGACTAAATCAATCAGCATGTGCTTCCAGAAATACGGGGACTTCGATGATCGGGCGAGGAGGTCTGAATTCTGGTGGTTCTTCCTTTTCTGCACTGTTTCGTCGTTCATCCTAGGCATTATCCCTCTTTTGGGGCAGTTGTGCATGTTGGCTTTGCTCATACCATATCTGGCAGTGTTGGTCCGACGCCTGCATGATACAGGCCGCTCTGCCTGGTGGCTCTTGTTGCTCCTCCCAACTGCGATCTTGGGGTTAGTGGTATTGCTGATAGTGATATTCATAATAACATTCCCCGCAGCATGGGGCGCAGACGCCGAAATAGGCTGGGGTTTGATTTTGATAATGGCGTTTGTCAATTTCGCCATCTTCGTGGGAAGTACAATTCCGCTGCTGATTTTCTGTGCCCTTCCTGGAACCGTCGGCCCCAACCGTTACGGCCCAGACCCACTGAACCCGGCACCGGACGTGGGCGGCTTCTGCGAGTCTCCCCACGTCTCAACTCCGGCGGACCACCTATCGGAACCGGAGCCCGGAAGATGGAGGACTCTGACTGAATCAATCAAGACATGCTTCCAGAAATACGTGGACTTCAAAGGTCGGGCGAGGCGGTCTGAATTCTGGTGGTTCTTCCTTTTCTGCACTGTTTCGTCGCTCATCCTAGTCTCTATCCCTCTTTTGGGGCAGATTTACGTCTTGGCCTTGCTCATGCCATCTCTGGCAGTGTCGGTGCGACGCCTGCATGACACCGGCCGCTCCGCCTGGTGGATCCTGTTGTTCTCCATTGGGATGTTGGGGCTATTGGTAGCAGTGTCAATTATCGCAACCGGCGAGGCGTTAGGCGCAGAAACCGAAGGTCATTTTTGGCTGATAGTGTATATCTGTTCCGCCATCTTCGTGGGAAGTACAATTCTGATGCTGATTTTCTGTGCCCTTCCGGGAACCGTCGGCCCCAACCGTTACGGCCCAGACCCACTGAACCCGGCACCGGACGTGGGCGGCTCCTGCGAGTCTCCCCACGTCTCAACTCCGGCGGACCCCCTATCGGAACCGTAGCCTTGAAGATGGCATCTCTGCTCCCAGTTTGGGACGCAACTGCCACAGGACAGTGGGTTCTACGCCGGCTGCGGCACGGCCATTTGATGCGTCGACACTCGGTCGAACAGGTATGAACGTACCCCTCCAAATAGGTACGAACGAACCTTATCCCCAACCTCGGTAATAGCGCAACATGGAGACGATTCTTGCATCACCCTTCATCCGCGCAGGGGAGGATGGAAATGTTGAAGTTGCCTCTAGTTCTGCTGGCCGCGGTTGCGATACTCCTTACGGTTCTCGCCGCGTGCGGCAATGACCCGCCAACCCCAACTCCCCCACCTGCCAACACATCCGCGCCCGCGCCTACCAACACGCCGGTACCCACGCTGACTAACACGCCTACCAACACGCCGGTACCCACGCCGACTAACACGCCTACGCCTACCAGCATGCAGGTACCCACGCCGACTAACACGCCTACGCCTACCAGCATGCAGGTACCCACGCCGACTAACGCGCCCGAACCTACTATCACGCCGGTACCCATGCCAACCAACACACCCGTGCCCGCGCCAGATAACACGCCTACCAACACGCCGGTACCCACGCTGACCAACACGCCCACACCTACTCCCATGCCCGAGCCTACGCTGACCATCACGCCCACACCTACCAACACACCTGCGCCCACACCTACTCCCATGCCCGAGCCTACGCTGACCAACACGCCCACACCTACCAACACACCTGCGCCCACACCTACTCCCACGCCTGCGCCCACACCAACTCCCACACCCGAGCCTACGCCGACCAATACGCCCACGCCAACTCCCACACCCGAGCCTACGCCGACCAATACGTCCACGCCAACTCCCACGCCCACCCCGATACCGACGCCTGAATCGCTGTTGCCACGACCACCGTCTGTCCTCGGCTTGGACCCGTTCTACGAGAAGTACGTGGACGCCGACGGTCTTCCTATCGTTTCTTCCGCTAAGGTGCCTGACGAGGCTCTGTTTCGGGCCAGGGACATTATCGGTGAAATGCTCATCAACCGGCCTAGTCTGATGGCGACAATCGCAGGTTCGGGAAGAGTCATGGCGATCGCGGCGCGCTCGGAGGTTCTTACGGACATTCCAGGCTACCGTGACATATATGAGCGGTTTCCTAACGCCGACTTCGATTGGAATGAGAGGCACCAGGGTGGAGGCATAAGTGGTGGAACCATAAGCGAACCAACCGTTGTCTGGGAGCAAAATATACTATGCGATGAGAGCGACTTATTCCCGGATGAGGACATCCTCTTGCATGAGTTCGCGCATACTGTCCTCGGTCTGGGAGTCAAGCGGCAGGAGAGAGCCGTGGAGTTTCTGGCGCGGCTCGAAGACGCCTACGCAGACGCGTTGGATGCCGGTCTCTGGGCAAGCACTTACGCTGCTGAGAACGTCGATGAGTACTGGGCTGAGGCGGTCCAATCTTGGTTCGGATTGAACGACAGATCTTGGCCTGCTAATGGAATCCACAACCAGATCGACACGCGCCATGAACTGGCGGCATACGACCCTAGGATAGCAGACCTGATCGAGGAGGTCTTTGGCGACACAAGCATCTCATCTACGTGTCACACCGTAGCGGCATCAGTGGAGGCCGGCGAAGAGGCGACGATCGAATTCCTTGGTGACGTGTCCGCCGCCAAGCAGGCCGAGGTCCGCGCCTTGGTCACTGATCTTCGGAATTTCTTTGACGATTACGCTGCTGGCAAATCGGCACCGGAGCCTCTTCTTGTAGTTTCTTATGATCAAGAGACGCTGCGGAGAAGATTCAAGGAGATAGAGGGCTACGAACATACAGATCCCATATGCGGAGTCCGTTCAGTTAGTCTTTATATTTCTCTGGAACCGGTATGTGGCAGACCTGCCGTATTCGCACACGAATATTTCCATTACCTGCAAGGAGCAACAGCACCGGGCCACTTGCTACCTAATTATGGCGAAGGATATTCTAACCAAGGTCCATGGTGGTTGACGGAAGGAGCAGCTATATACAATTCACTGTTGTACACTGTCGTGAGAGGTATTGAGAGTTACCATGTTGAGCGCGACCGAATGATAAGAAAAGCTCCGCAATCTACTCGCAACCTAGTCGATCTGGAACTGGCAGAGAACTTCTTCAATGATTCTGGTGCTTATGAAGTCGGATTCCTTGCAGTGGAGTTGCTTGTTCAACTTTCGAGCGATGCCTCGCTCCTTCGCTACTACGAGCTACTGCTGCAACACGATACCTGGCAGGTAGCGTTCGAAAACGCCTTCGGTATAACAGTTGACGAATTCTATGAATCCTTTGAAGAGCATCGGAGCGGATTACTGCCGACCAGACATCGAATAGCGGGGGTGGTGCTCGGACCGGTGGGAGAGCCTATTGAAGGTATCGGCCTATGGGCATGGCAAGGGGAGGCAGACAATAGCGGATTTGACCGGACAGGCCCGGACGGCGCTTTTGTCATAAGCGTGCCCAACGGCTCTTTTACCCTGGATGTCTATGCCGGTCCAGGATGCAGTTTCGTCGGCTGGTACGACGGAGACAGCATTACCGCCAGCCTCAGCGTGGCTGTCATGGTCACCATAGACGGCGAGAGCGTCGGCGGCATTCAGATTAGACTGCCGGATCATCCCGACGAGCTGCCGCGCATTGAGTGGTGCTCCTGACCCACCGCCGAGTAAGACTGTGCGGCTGAGCTCGTCGCCCTCGAAGCGGCGTGGTCGGCGAATTCAAGGCTCTACTCCTAGGGTATACCCCGCTCGGCGTCGGCAAGATTCAGAAGCGCCCCATGAGACGGGTACAAAAGTACCCCTCCAAATAGGTACGAACGAACCTTATCCACAACCTCGGTGATAGCGCAACATGGAGACGACCCTTACATCACCCTACATCCTACGCAGGGGAGGACCAAAATGCTGAAGTCCACCGCAGTTCTACTAACCTCGGTCGCAATACTCCTTGCGGTTCTCGCCGCGTGTGGCGATGACCCGCCGCCCCCAACTCCCCCACCTGCCGACACACCCGCGCCCGCGCCGACCAACACGCCCGTACCTACGCCAACCAACACGCCCCTACCCACGAACACACCAACACCCGTGCCTACGAACACACCTACGCCCGCGCCTACGAACACCCCAACGCCCGTACCTACGAACACCCCAATGCCTGTGCCTACGAACACACCTACGCCCGTGCCTACGAACACTCCTACGCCCGTACCTACGAACACTCCTACGCCCGTACCTACGAACACTCCTACGCCCGTACCTACGAACACTCCTACGCCCGTACCTACGAATACTCCTACGCCGGAGCCGTCCGCCGCCGAGCTCGATATCGATATTGAGAGCGACACGGTCTGGCGAGAAGTGTTCGACACTCTCACCGCATCCGAGCAGACTTGCATCCGCGGCGCGCTCGGCGACGATCTGGACTCGTCGCTGCGACAGCTTGTCGTGAGCGATGATGACACCGCGGAGTGGGAAGTTTCGATATTCTCGTGTCTCGTCCCTGAAACCGCCCGCGCCATATTCCTATCCACATTCATAGCAGTTATAGCGGAAGAGGAATTGAGTCTGGGCGAGGGTGAGAAGTCCTGCTTACGGGGGTTGGTATCGGATATCGATGTGGCCGCCATGCTTGCCGCCTCGCTCACAGACGCTGATACCTCCGATAACGTCGATGAGCTCTTTGCGGAATTCCTTAAATGTGTGCCGGACATGCTCTTAGCCAGCATGGTCGAGGAAATGGGGATAGACTTGGAGGATCTAAGTGATGACCAGAGGACGTGCTTGCGAGGACTGCTGACCGATGCCGACTGGGACGCCTTGGTTTCCGGCGATGAAGACTCTGCTGCGTTTATGGACCTCGTCGCGGGCATATTTTCTTGCGTTCCTGCCCTGCTGCTTGCCGACGCGCTGGGCGAAGACGTGGAGTTGAGCGAAGACGAGGCATCCTGCCTGCGGGAATCGCTCGCCGATATAGATGTGGATGCACTGGAAGTGCAGCTCACCGTGGGCATGCTTTCTTGCGTTCCTGCCCTGGCGCTGGGCGAAGATGTGGAGTTGAGCGAAGACGAGGCGACCTGTCTGCGGGAGTCGCTCGCCGATATAGACGTGGATGCACTGGAAGTGGATCTCACCGTGGTTCTGTTGAACTGCGGTGTTGACGACCACGCCAACTCGGTCGAGGGGGCTACGGTCGTAACGGTCGGGGAGGTTGTGCAGGGCGCGCTGGACTACGACGAAGACGAAGACTTTTTCGCATTCGAGGCGGAGGAGGGCGTGCTCTACCAGATAGACGTGGGGCTGGACACGCTGCCAGACTCGGAGCTAGCGCTTTATGACTCCGACGAGTTCGAGGTGGCCTACAACGACGACCACGCGGATTCACTGGCGTCTCGCATCGTCTGGGAAGCTCCGAGTTCGGGCGAGTACTACGCTGCGGTGGGCGGCTACGGCATAGGATCCTACACGCTGACGGTGGCAGCTTTGGACATCGACGACGACCACGCCAACTCGGTCGAAGGCGCCACTTCCGTGGCGGTAGGGGAGGTTGTGCAGGGAGCGCTGGACTACGAGGGTGACGTCGACTTCTTCGTGATCGAGGCTGAGGGTGGCGCGCTCTTCCAGATAGACGTGGGGTTGGGAACGTTGACAGACTCGTGGCTGGCTGTCTATGACTCCGAGGAATGGGAGCTGGCCTACAATGACGACCACGCGGATTCCCCGGCGTCGCGCATCGTCGGGAAAGCTCCGAGTTCGGGCGAATACTTCATTGAGGTGGGCGGCTATGGCTTAGGATCCTACACGCTGACGGTGGCGGTTTCAGACATCGTTGACGACCACGCCAACTACTCGGCTGAGGGAGCTACGCCCACGACAGTCGGAGAGCCTATGCAGGGTACGGTGGACTACGATGGCGACATCGACGCCTTCGTATTCGAGGCTGACGAGGGTGTGCTCTACCAGATCGACGTGGCGCTGGGAACGCTGCCCGACTCGGAGTTAGGGCTTTATGACTCCGACGAGTTTGAGGTGGCCTACAACGACGACCACGCGGATTCCCTTGCGTCGCGCATCGTCTGGAATGCTCCGAGTTCGGGCGAATACTACGCTGTGGTAGGTGGCCTCGGGACAGGAAGCTACACGCTGACGGTGGTGGTTTCGGACATAGCTGACGACCACGCCAACTCAGTCGAGGGCGCCACGTCCGTGACGACAGGGGAGGTTGTGCAGGGCGCGCTGGACTACGACGAGGACGTCGACTTCTTCGTGTTCGAGGCTGAAGAGGGTGTGCTCTACCAGATAGACGTGGCGCTGGGAACGCTGACAGACTCGTGGTTGTCTGTGTATGACTCCGAGGGATGGGAGCTGGCCTCCAACGACGACCACGCGGATTCCCTTGCGTCGCGCATCGTCTGGAATGCTCCGAGTTCGGGCGAATACTTCGTTGAGGTGGGCGGCTATGGCTCAGGATCCTACACGCTGACGGTGGAGGCTTTGGACATCGTCGACGACCACGCCAACTCGGCCGAGGGGGCTACGTCCGCGACGGTCGGGGAGCCTATGCAGGGCGCTCTGGACTACGATGGCGACATCGACGCCTTCGTATTCGAGGCTGAAGAAGGTGTGCTCTACCAGATCGACGTGGCGCTGGGAACGCTGCCCGACTCGGAGTTAGTACTTTATGACTCCGACGAGTTTGAGGTGGCCTACAACGACGACCGCGAGGACTCCCTTGCGTCGCGCATCTCCTGGGAAGCTCCGATCTCGGGCGAGTATTACATTGTGGTGGGCGGATACGGCACGGGCGCCTACACCCTGACGGTGGCGGTTCAATAGACCCACCGCCGATGGCGGCGGTGGGTGTGCGCTCATTGCTTCTCCGGGCGGCATTGACTAAGCATTCCTCCCGATATACCTTGTCCCCATCGAGTCGGAGCGTTCCAAAGGAGGAGTCGCATGGAGTTCGGATTCGGAGCGCCCAGTCGGGGGCCGCTGGCATCGCTGGAGAACCTTGTCGCGCTTGCCCAGAAGGGTGAGGAGTTGGGGTTCGACATCATCAGCGTCAGCGACCATATAGTCGTGCCCAACAGCATCGCATCCATCTACCCCTACAACGAGACCGGAGAGTTCGTCAGTTCGGTTTCGGGCGAGTATATGGAGCAGCTAACCACTATCGCTTATCTTGCGGGCGTGACGTCGTCGATCAAGCTGCTGACCTCGGTCATGGTGCTGCCTCATCGGGCTCCGGCGCTGACGGCCAAGATTCTGGCGACGATAGACGTGCTGTCTCAGGGCAGATTGATCGTCGGCTGCGGCGTCGGCTGGATGAGGGAGGAGTTCGAGGCGATAGACGCGCCGCCGTTCGAGGAGCGCGGCGCCGTCGGCAACGAATACCTCCGCGTATTCAAGGAGCTATGGACCAGCGACAATCCGTCCTTCGATGGCGACTATTGCAGCTTCTCGGACATCAGCTTCGCGCCCAAGCCCGTTCAGCAGCCGCACCCGCCGCTGTGGATAGGCGGCGAGAGTCCGCCCGCGTTGAGACGGGCGGGGCAGCTTGGCGACGCTTGGTATCCGATTTGCAGCAATCCCCGATTTCCGGTCGGCACGTTCGACCAGCTAGCCGACTACATGGGCCGCGTGCGCGGACACGCCCGGGACGCAGGGCGAGACCCCGCCTCTCTCGACTTCGCATACAGCGTCAACTGGTACAGCGACACCGAGGCGCAGGGGGCCGATGGGGAGCGGCTGCTTCTTACTGGGAGCGCGTCCCAGGTGTCGGACGACGTCAAGAGGCTTCAGGATATGGGCGTCAACCACCTGACGCTCAGTTTCCAGGGCGCGACGCTGGAGGAGACGTTCGGGCAGTTGGAGCGGTTCGCCGAGGATGTCAGGCCTCTGACAGGCTAGGGCAGTCATACTACGGGAGACGCCATGAAAGCCGTCTATATGACCGAGCACGGGGGCATCGACGTTCTTCAGTATGGAGACCTGCCCGAACCCCAAATAGGTCCGAACGACGTGAAGGTGAAGGTCCGCGCGGCTGCGCTCAACCGGCTTGACTTATTCACGCGCGCCGGGGTCAGGGGCACGCGCCGCCGCAGCTTCGACGGGCCACACATTCTGGGTGGAGACGCCGCCGGGGACATCGTCGAGGTCGGCTCGGAGGTCAAGGGCCGAGAAGTCGGCCGGCGCGTCGTGGTCAACCCGCGTATGACCTGCAACCAGTGCCGCTACTGCTCCGCCGGAGAGGACGAGTTCTGCGCGAACTCCGGAATGCTGGGTTCGTCCAAGAGCGGCAGCTACGCCGAGTACGTCGCCGTCCCATCGACCAGCGCGGTCCCGATCCCCGACAGTCTCTCTTATGAGGAGGCCGCGTCGCTCCCGACGGTTTACCTTCCCAGTTGGACGATCCTGGTACGCAAGGCCGCGCTCAGGTCTTGGGAGACGGCGCTGATACTGTCGGCGTCGGCGGGCGTAGGTACCGCCGCCGTACAGGTCGCCAAGCGCGTCATCGGCGCGACGGTGATCGCCACGACAAGCACGGACGAGAAGGCCGCCAGGGCCGCCGAGATCGGCGCCGACCACGTCATCAACTACTCCACCGAGGACATCGCCGAACGGGTGAAGGAGATAACCGGAGGTCGCGGCGTAGACGTTGTGCTCGATCACGTCGGCGCGGAGTTCTGGCCCGCGGCCACCGCGTCGCTCGCCATGGGCGGTCGGTACGGAATCTGCGGCGTCACCACCGGGTACAGGGCCGAGCTCCAGATGGGCGTGATGTTCACCCGCTACCAGACCGTCTTCGGCGTCTTCATGGGCCGCAAGGACGAAATGCGCCAGATCGTAGAAATGGCCGGGCGCGGCCTCATCCGGGGCGTCATCCACCGGACGTTCCCGCTCGAAGACGCCGCCAAAGCGCACGAGGTGATGGAAGGCCGCAGTTTCTTCGGCAAGCTCGTCCTGACAATGAACTGACCGCGCAATCCGCAGAGCCTGCCCCGTGCTCGATACGGGGGGCAACCCTCGTGGCATCGGCTCCAACCAATTCACACTTTGGAGGCGGTTTTGCGGCTGGCGTAGCATTGCACAGTCGCTCCTTCTGAGTAGTCATACCCTTTTACTACTCAGAGGAGCGCCGCCTAAAGGCGAGGACAGTTCTTAAACTCAATTAGTTAGAGCCGATGTTCGTGAAGCGCCCGCACCCGCTCTATGATCTCTGAAGTAGGTGTTCCCGGCCCGTAGATCGCGCGGACGCCAAGAGACTCCAGCGCCGATCTGTCGGACTCCGGAATTATCCCCCCGGCTATGATCGGAACCTCGGTCATGTCGTTGGACTCCAACTCCTCGAATATCTGCGGAAACAAGTCAGCGTGCGCCCCCGAAAGTATGCTCAGCCCGATTACGTCCACGTCCTCTTCCAGCGCGGCCTCAACGATCATCTTCGGAGTCTGACGTATGCCCGTGTAGATAACCTCCATGCCTGCGTCCCTCAGCGCGCGGGCGATTATCTTCGCCCCGCGATCATGGCCGTCCAAGCCCGGCTTGGCGATCAGCACGCGAATAGGATGCTTGCCCGCCATGCGACTACCTCCGCGCCGTGTCCTGGTCCACCAATTCGATCAGCACCCCCTTGGTGGCGCGCGGATGGATGAACCCGATCATGCCCGACAGCCCTTCTCTGGGCGCGGTGTCTATGAGCTGAACGCCGTGGTCGGCCAGATCGTCCAGACGCCCTTGCAGGTCGTCGACCTCGAAGGCGATGTGATGAACTCCTTCACCCCGACGCTCTATGAACTTGGCGACGCCGCCGCTGGGGTCCGTCGGCTGGATGAACTCCAACTGCGACCCTCCGACCCGCACCAAAGCCGCCCTCACTCCCTGATCCTCGATCTCCTCCACCTCAGCCCCCGGCGTCCCGAACACATCTCGGTAGAACGCCAACGTATCCTCGATATCGTTGACCGCTATGCATACGTGATTGATGTGCCGCGCTTTACAGGGGGGTGTCACAGTCACAGTCCTCAGTGTACTTCTGCCTAGCCGATAAGCCGTGTCAAGACGAAAGTGCCGATGCTGAATATGAATCCGACGACAATGACGACCGTGAGGATGTTTAGACGATCGTGTAATATCTTGATTTCGTCTCTCACTGCCCTGATGTCGTCTTTGGTCGCCATGTTCCTGATGTCGTCCTTGGTCGCCATGTTCCTGATGTCGTCTTTGGTCGCCATGTTCCTGACGTCGTCTCTGGTCGCCATGTTTTCCAACATTAGATCGACCCTGTCTTCTGTTCGTGTCACCCGCTCTTCAACGGTAGTCTCTTGCGTCATTTCACACCTGGCTTCCCTCGGTTGCCCTTACTTTGAACCAGCTTACCACAAACCTATTCCCTCAACAGGTTGCGCGCGATTATCAGCCGCTGTATCTCGGACGTCCCTTCGTATATCTCCGTCACCTTGGCATCTCGGTAGTACCGCTCGACGTTGGTCGGAGCGAAGTAGCCCGACCCTCCATGCATCTGCACTGCCTTGTCGGCGCACTCGACCGCGACCCGTGAGGAGTACAGCTTCGCCATAGATGCCTCCGTCACGAACGGCCGGCCCTCGTCCCTCAGCGTAGCCGCCTTCAGCGTAATCAGGCGGGCCGCCTCGATGCTGGTCGCCATCTCGACCAGATACCACTGCAACCCCTGAAACTCAGCCAATTTCTTCCCAAACGCCTCCCGCTCCTTGACGTAGCCGAGCGCGGCGTCGTAAGCCGCCTGCGCAATGCCGACGCACTGCGCGGCTATCGCCATCCGACTCGCGTTCAGTACCTCCATCGTCATCCTGAAACCTTCGCCCTCTCCGCCCATCCGATTCTCGTCCGGCACGGGGCAGTCATCGAACACCACCTCAGCGGCAGACGACGCCCTGATCCCCATCTTGCCGTGCAGCGGATTGATCGTGATGCCCGGAGAGTCGCGCTCGACTATGAACGTGTTCACCCCCTTCGACCCTAGGCTCCGGTCCTGGGTAGCCATCACGACCATCGTGCTCGACTCCTCGGCGTTGGTGATGAACGTCTTCGTCCCGTTCAGCACGTAACCCCCGTTTGAGCGCACCCCCGTGGTCTGCATTGCGGCGGCGTCCGACCCCGCCCCCGGCTCCGTCAGCGCGAACGCGCCAATCTTCGTCCCGTCCACGAGGGGAGGTATGAACTCCCGCTTCTGACCCTCCGTGCCGAACATCTGGATGTACTGCGTACACAGCGACAGGTGCGCGCCGAGCACCGTGGCAGTCGCGGCGCACACCCTAGCAATCTCCTCAACCGCGACCACAAGCTGCCGCGTCGTTCCGCCGCTTCCTCCATATTCCTCTTCGATCCCAAGCCCCAAGATTCCGAGTTCCGCCAGACCGCGCACGTTCTCCCAGGGGAACTCGGCGGCCTGGTCATATCCGGCGGCTCGCGGCGCGATCTCCGAGTCCGCAAACTCACGAACCGTGTTCCGAAGCATCGTCTCTTCTTCCGTCAGCAGCAGTTCGGGCATGTCTGAAACTCCGTGACCGATCTTTTGCGAGAGTGATTGCAGGTTTTTCGATTACGAGGCGAATCTGAAGACCTGCATCGCAACGACCTCATCCGACTCCGCATCTCCATGAATCATCGAGCGAACTCTCTCTACAGTCTCACGGCTGAAAGCTTGCTCACTGCAGCGGGAGCACACCGTTGCTGGAGCGCCGCTGACTAGCACATATCGCCCGTCTATTTGAAAGACCTCATCCACCAGCTCCTCGCGGCTCTCCTCGGCAAGGCATACTGGACACTTGACCATTTCTACCTCCGAAAATTTAGCCTATGCCGGCCTCGGGCCGTATTCATTGCTGTCGTCACTTCCCAGCGCCATGAGGACGATCAAGATGATCCAGCCGACTAACGGTATCAGGATGACTAAAATGTGCCAACCGTTCCTGCCCGTGTCGTGAAGTCTCCGAACCATCACTGCTAGAAAGGGCAAGAATGTCGAGAGGAAGTAGAGAAAGTACACGGCGTTCAGCCAGGGTCCCACCTCAAGAGCCAAGATATTCAGCGCTATCGCGATGATGAATTGGACCAGCACAAACAGCCAGAACTCCGACCGATTCGCTCGCCCGTCGAATACGGCATACTTCTTTAGGACTTCCACATACGGCAAAGTCCTTCCTCCTAGCGTGACTCTCTCATGGTGTCGATTACCTGGGCTGATACCGTCAACGTCAGAATGGCGAGAACTCCCGCTGCTCGCCGACTACTCCTTCGATTCCGAATGGAGCCAAGGGTTGACTATCTCTACACCCGTGGGTGCGAAGTCCGAGACATTTCGCGTAACTACGGCCATCCCATGAACCATCGCCGTAGCAGCAATGAGCGCGTCGCGATCCGCGCGTCTGCTAGGGACATGGAGCCTAGCACAGCGTCGCGCGACTGCGGTATCGATAGGTAGTATCCGACTGGCGAATGATGCCATCACACGCAGATCAAGCCACGACCTGAGCACAGCCCCTTGCGCCGGGTCTCGTCGCTCGACCAGCAGAACGCCAATTTCAATCTCCAGAACCGAAATTACCGACAGGAACATGCTGGCCGCGGGAACGCTGTTAGCCCACTCAATGACGTTTCCGTCGGCTTTAGGGGATCTCCCCTTTCTCATTTCTGATACGACGTTGGTATCGAGCAGATACATCAGGACAGTTCCGATTTCCGGTGCAACTCGGTATCCAAACGAGGTGGCTCGAAGTCGATGCCAGCAGTTTCCGGCATAGCCAGCAACTCTACCATGCTTTGCTTCTGACCGACCGTATCCAAGTAGCCCTCAATGGTCATTCGAGTGTGATCTGTATGGGCGCTCTCAGTGATGAGGGAATGGCCGCTTGGCATGTCCACACCGGCTATGCTGACGTTTTCGCGGCGAGCAGAGTTGCTGTCCTCATCGATTACGTGCGGACGGATCAGCGACTCAATGAAACCGCTGATCTTGCGTCTTCCTACCACCCTATGGAGGGCTGCGTAAACGTCTTCATCTATTGTTATTGTGAGCTTCCTTTGCATGTTCACCTACTGTGCATAGATTATACGCCTAACGATACTATGGTGTGTGTTTTGTCCCAGAGCCGATCTAGAACGGCGAGAACTCCCGCTGCTCGCCGAACACCTTCCGAAACACGTCCGAAATCTCTCCGACCGTCGCGTATGCTTCAACACACTCCAGTATAGCGGGCATGGTGTTGTCCGTCCCGCGCGCTACTTCCTCGAGCCTGGTCAGCGCCGCGATTGCGGCAGCGCCGTCCCTGTCACGCTTCACGGCGGCTAGGCGCTCCAACTGTTTGCGAGTTTCCTCTTGGTCGATGGTCTGGAGCTTTTCGATTGGCGGCGTGGGCGACTGGAACCTGTTGACTCCCACTACGACCCGCTCCTGCGATTCGACCTGCCTCTGGTGACGGAAGGCGCTCTCGTGGATCTCCGCAACCTGGTACCCCCTATCCAGCGCGGCCAGCGCGCCCCCCATGTCGTCGATCCGTCCGATGTACTCGAACGCCTTGTGCTCGACCTCGTCCGTCATGTTTTCGACGTAGTAAGACCCGGCCAGCGGGTCAACCGTGTCGGCCACTCCCATCTCGTATGCGAGTATCTGCTGCGTCCTGAGCGAAAGCTGCACCGAGTCCTCGGTCGGCAGCGCAAGCGCCTCGTCCTTCGAGTTGACGTGCAGTGACTGAGTTCCCCCCAGCGCCGCCGCGAGCGCCTGAATGGTGGTACGCACGACGTTGTTGTCCGGCTGCTGGGCCGTGAGAGTCACGCCGGCCGTCTGAGTGTGGAAGCGGCACGTCCAAGACCTCGGGTTCTCCGCCCCGAAACGCTCCCGCATTATCTTCGCCCACATCCGCCGCGCGGCCCTGAACTTCGCCACCTCCTCGAAAAGGTGGCTCTGCGCCACGAAGAAGAAACTCAGGCGGGGCGCGAATGCGTCCACGTGCAGACCGGCGTCCACCGCGGCCTGCACGTAGGCGATCGCGTTCGAAAACGTAAAGGCAAGCTCCTGAGCGGCAGTCGCTCCCGCCTCCGCCATGTGGTACCCGCTGATGCTGATAGTGTTCCACCTCGGAACGTTCTCAGAGCAGTAGGCGAACGTATCCGTGACCAGGCGCATCGAAGGACGCGGCGGGTAGATGTATGTCCCGCGCGCTATGTACTCTTTGAGGATGTCGTTCTGGATCGTCCCATTCAGCTTGTCAGGGCCGATGCCCTGCTTCTTGGCCACCGCGATGTAGAGCGCGAGCAGTATCGACGCCGTCGAGTTGATCGTCATGGACGTGCTCACCCTATCCAGGGGGATGTCGTCGAACAGCGCCTCCATGTCCGCGAGGCTGCTTATCGGGACGCCCGTCCGTCCGATCTCGCCCTGAGCCATGGGATGGTCCGAGTCGTATCCGGTCTGCGTCGGAAGGTCGAACGCGACGCTCAGCCCCGTCTGGCCCTGTTCCAGCAGGTATCTGTACCGCCGGTTGGACTCCTCCGGCGACGCCAGGCCCGCATACTGCCGCATCGTCCACAGCCTGCCCCGGTACATCGTCGGCTGCACTCCCCGCGTGTACGGGTACTCGCCCGGATATCCCAGGCTCTCGCCATAGTCCGACCCTTCACAATCTTCCGGGGTGTACAGGACGTCCTCGACTATCCCGGAACCGGTCTCGAAACTGTCCTGCCTCTCGCCGAACCGCTTGAGCGCTGGCCCCAGCGTCTTGTCAGCCCACTCGCTCTTGTTCTCACTGGCCATCAAGGCCCTCCTTACCTAAAGGTGACGTACATTAGCTGTCCGGCCAGATGTCTGGATAATAGCTCTGAGCTTTCGACAGCAGTCCGTGAGGTGTGTTATTCGGCAAAGGCTCCAACCTAAAAACTTTGGACTCCCATACTGAGTCACTTACTCGGGGATAGTACTTGAGTTGCGCCCCTGACTGCCCATACCACTCGAATACTACCTCATCGTCATCGACAGCGCGGATATGATTCCCTAATCTGGAAGCGCCGCGGCTTGTTACCTCCGGGCAATACCAGTAAAGACTGTCCGGGTCAGGCAAGTCCATTTGAAACTGGTGCAACTGATACTCGCCGCTTGGGTCCCACATCAGGGTGAGGTAGCAGCTTCGACCAAGGTCAATATCTCCTCCAGATTGAATGCCTGCTGATAAATGCCACTCTCGAACTAGGTTGACGACAGACATGCCAACCTGTGTAGCGTTGTCTCGATAGTTATCCGGTTCTATTCCATCATCCTCTAGTCTATCCCAGAACGACCGAGCAGCGTTAGACAACTCAATGGTCACGCGACCGACACGCCTAGTCCGCCTCAACTCTTGTCTCATCTTACAGGATACCCCGAAGTGGACTCCCTCTCGTGAGGGGTCAGGTATGCGAACGTCGATGATGTCTTTGTTCTCCGAGGGCCTACCATCAAACGCAAGTGCAACCGTCCGCTCAAAGTCCCGCCAACCTGGACGAGTACCTGAACCCTGTGGTACCGCCAACATTCCCGTACCATCCTGGAACGTGCTCAGCAATAGCCTGAACCTCGTTAGCTCAACATCAGTAGGTGGCCGGTGAGCGAATACAACTAAATCTTCAGCTTGCATGGCTGGGTGTCACCAGTTACTGATTTGGCTTGGAATATCCAATTCGTCCTTCATGAGCGAATCGGTGCTTACCCCGAATAGCCGAGAGACGCTGAGTACCAGTCCCAACGTCGGCAGTTTCTTCCCCGATTCAACTTCGCTGAGGTGGCTGTGCGTCCTATATCCCAACCGCTCGGCCATCTGAACTAGTGTGAGCCTATGCTGGGATCTGAGGTTACGCAGCTTTTCCCCGAATCGGACGAATTCAGGGTTATGGGGGGTTGACACAGCTATACACTCACACTAAAATGTCCCTATTAGAGACATAATGCGCTTCCAGCCGACTGAGATATGCGATACCATTCAGTGACTTTCCGATTAGGTGGCGCCAAGTGATCAACAGTCCCTTCAAGTGGATCGGAGGCAAATCCAGACTTAGGAAATCCATCATCCCTCTGATTCCTCCTCATAAGTGCTACGTTGAACCTTTCGGAGGGGCTGGGTGGGTCCTCTTTGGTAAACCGCCTAGCCCAATAGAGGTCCTCAACGATATTGACGAAGACCTGATCAACTTTTTCAGAGTGGTGAAGCATGACCCTGAATCGCTCATTGAATCCTTTGATCTTGAGTTGGTCTCAAGGAATGAATTCCAACGTCTCGCTTTGACCGACCCCCATACCTTG